>CAYFKJ010000021.1:0-1543 GCA_964343605.1 uncultured Rhodospirillaceae bacterium | reverse complement strand
GAAATAACCCCTCGCCGGGTGTGCCGATCGGTGGCTGCCGGCGGTGGCTGAAACGCGAAACATCGGCAATTGAAGGTATCGTTTGGCACGATTCCTTATACCTAAGAATTGAGGTGGTCCCACTTGTTTGGACAGTTTGACGGCTTCGCTAAGGTGTATTCCGCTGTTTGATCATGCCGCCAAAAACCTGTTTATCAGATTTCCCTGCTGTTGTTGAGCCTGTGGGGATGTGGTCAAGGCGAAAGCCTTGTCCATCATATCCACAGGCTTGATCGCGCCGTAGGCTTCCGCCGGCGTCCCACCGCCAAGGGCCGAATGGGGTCGCTCGGTGTTGTAGAAGTCGATCCAGTCCGCGATGACCCGTTCGGCATGGAAGCCGTCGGACAGCTCGTGCAGATGGACCGCCTCGTATTTGAGCGAGCGCCACAGGCGTTCGATGAAGATGTTGTCCATGCACCGGCCTCGGCCGTCCATGGAGATCGTCACCTCGGCATCCTTTAGCCGGCCCGTGAAGTCGAAGCTGGTGAACTGGCAGCCCTGGTCGGTATTGAAGATCTCCGGCTTGCCGTAGCGGGATAGCGCGTCGTCCAGGGCCTCGATGCAAAAACCGGCGTCCATGGTGTTCGACAGCCGCCACGCCAGGACATGGCGCGTCGCCCAGTCCATGATTGCGACCAGGTAGAGGAAGCCACGCCGAACCGGGATATAGGTAATGTCGGCGCACCAGACGTGATCGGGCCGCTCGATGGCCAGGCCCTTGAGCCGGTACGGATAAATCCGGTGCTCGGGATGCGGTTGGCTCGTCCTCGGCGCCTGGTAGATCGCCTCCAACCCCATCAGGCGCATCAAACGCCGGACACGGTGACGGCCGACGAAGATGCCTTCGCGCCGCAACTGACGGACCATCTGACGGCTGCCGTAGAAAGGATACTTCAGGAACAGCTCGTCGATGCGGCGCATCAGCGCCAGGTGCTCGGCACTCTCGCCCCGCGGCGTGTAATAGAACGATGACCGGCTGATCGACAGGATATCGCATTGACGGCTCAAGCTCAGTCCGGGAACGTCGCGGCGCACCATCGCCTTGCGTTCCGACCGGCTCATCGCTTGAGCCCTCTGGCCAAAAAATCCCGTTCCACCGTCAACTGGCCGATCTTGGCGTGAAGATCGTGAACCTCGGCATCGTGATCGCGGCGCTCCTGGTCGGCGCCGTTTGAGAACACCTCGCCCAGGCCGTCCATCGCCTGGCGCTTCCATGTGCTGACTTGATTGGGATGGACCTTGTGGCGCGCCGCGATCTCCTGGATCGTCCTGTCGCCACGCAGCGCCTCCAGCGCCACCTTCGCCTTGAACTCAGGCGTGAACTTCCGTCGCTTCGTCATTTCGTATTCCTCCGTAGCCGGCGGAATACACCTTAACCAACTGTCCGATTTTCCGGGACCACCTCAATGGGGCGTGAGCCTCCAATAGGAAAAACTTGAATATCGTGTCTTTTCGAAATTGGAAAAGAACATGCGTGAAACCTTTTTCGGTAATCCCTCACTTG
>CAYFKJ010000020.1:0-1637 GCA_964343605.1 uncultured Rhodospirillaceae bacterium | reverse complement strand
CCGCCGATGGCAGACGCCAGGTTGATGGTCTGGCCGAAGATCACCGCCTCGGTCGGCAGCCCCATGGCGGCGCCCACCGCCGGCCCTAGCACGAAAGCGGCGGCCACCACGGCGATGGTCAGGATGGTGCGAAGCGGGTTCTTGCCGCCCCCGCCACCCTTGCCCGGCGCGACACGCAGGGTGACCACGGCGCCGGCCTTGGGACGCACACGCGCCCAACGATCGCGCGGGACCATGACCGGTTCGGCGGTCATTGCCCCGTCGGTGATCCAGACATGAGCATGGGCCACGAGGATCGGATCGAGCCCGAGCGAATCCATGATGTCGGCGATGGAACCGCCAACGGGGACGGCGCGATCGATCCGTTCGGCGGAAAACGGGCGCGGGCAGGCGATCAGGCGCAGAGCGTTTCCGTCAACCGTCATGACGATAGAGTCCCAGGACACGCCGGCGCCACTTGGCGCCGTCATAAGGTTCAAGACAGGCGTCGATGCCGTCCTCGATGTGGAGCATCCATCCGATGGCAACGACCACGCCCACATGCATGGGCTGGTTCATGAGGCGCATGAGCACCACGTCGCCGGCTTGTTCCTGGCCGGGGACGACCTCGCGCCACGGCCCCATCTCGCCCCGGATCAGGCGGCCGATATCCTCGGCGTCCTCAACGGAGGCGTAACCGCCGGCGTAGGACGGCAGCCGCGTACCGAATTGATCGGCGAGCACGAGCCGGACGAGGCCCCAGCAATCGACGCCGTCCCGGTCGCGGCCATGCGCCTTGAACGGCAGGCTGACATAGGCATTCACCCAATCGGGCAGCATCAGAACAGGCCCGGGTATTCGCTCGGCACATAGCTGTGCCCCGGAAACGGCTCGTTGAGCACATCCTCGAAGGCGAGCTCGCCGGTGACGGTGAGCGCATCGTACTCGGCCGACACCAGGGTCATGTTGAACGGCCCCGCCTCCACCGTGTCGGGCGAAGCGGCCATGACCACCTCGAGGCCGACCGACAGCGGCGAGGAGATCCCCCGCAGGTTCTTCACGATCTCCCGGTCGACGTTGTCGATACGAAGCGTAACGCGGGCGACGCTATCGGGATCCTCGTCTGGGAGCGCGATCTCGAAAGGATAGGCGATGAAGGTATCGCCGCGACTGATCACGTTTTCCGTGTTGTTGACCACGCGGATGGGCATAGCGAGATCCTCGTGATCGAGTGTCAGCAGAAGAAGAAAGACCTCCTCGGTTTCCTGCGCGTTCACTGCCTGGCGGGCAGCGAGAGACAAACTTCGGCTCATGGCAGGATCTCCAAGCGCAGGGACGCGTGCCACAGCGTGCCCCTTGCGACGGGCGTGTAGCTGGGCGGCTCGACAAACCGGAAGGTCACGGCCGTGCCGTCTCTCGGATGCTTCCAGTCGAACGGAAGCGCACCGCCGGCGATGGTCGCGTCGAAAAACGTATCCAGCAGACCGACCTGGGCTGGCGTCAGACGCATCTGGCACTCGATGTTCCGGGCGCCCGCCGTGAAGCGCCGGCGCACCTTGGGCGGGCCCGCTTCCATCTGCGAGCGGATCACCGTGTTCGGCGCTTGCTCGCTGAACCCCTGTGCCAGCGGTTCCTGCGGCAGGCTCGCCGGCCAGGCC
>CAYFKJ010000019.1:0-1662 GCA_964343605.1 uncultured Rhodospirillaceae bacterium | reverse complement strand
GCCTCGATTTTCTCATCGTCCTCGACCAGGCGGCGGCCGACATCTCGCTGCCGTTGATGCGTTCGGGCGGCGACATCGTCTGCGACGCGCGGCGCGTGCCGGCGCCGCCGAGCGGCGATTTCAAGGTGCACCTACTCGATCTCAGCGCCACCGCCTTGGACATCGGCAACGAGCGGGTCACCAACATCGTCACGCTCGGCGCGCTCGCCGGCATCGGCGAGATCTGTTCCTTCGCGGCGCTCGAAAGCGCCATCCGGGCCGGCGTGCCGAAGAAGTTCCTGGAGCTCAACATGGAAGCCCTGGCGCGCGGCCACGCGCTGACCCGCCCCGCCGAGACCAAGGCCGCCGGCGCGGCGTAACGCGGGACCCGCTTGTCTTATGATTCATGCGGTTCTTCTGGCAAAAGAGAACCGCCGTGGGTGAGTTAGCGCTCCCCCACGGCGGCGGGGGATGGATCGTGGACACGCTGACCTTGGAGGGTCGAGTTAGAGTTTGATCGCCCCCGTCTTTTCCGTAAGGCCTGAATGGATACCCGGGCATCAGGGCCCGAATGACAAGCACAGGATATGGGAAAAGACGATGAAATATACCATTGGTGTCGATATCTCGAAAGACGAACTCCACGTCCATCGCCTGCCGGATGGCAAACACCGGCGCTATGGCAACACCGGAACGGGCCATCGGGCGTTGATCAAGTGGTTGCGCGCATCGCCGGTGGAGCGTGTCGTGTATGAAGCGACGGGCCCTTACCACCGCGCCTTCGAGCTGGCTCTCGGCACGGCCGGGTTGCCGCTCGTCAAGGTCAATCCGCGCCAAGCGCGCCGCTTCGCCGAAGCCATCGGTTCACTGGCCAAGACCGATCCCCTGGATGCCGCCATGCTCGCCCGCATGGGTGTCACGATCGAGCCCGAATGCCGCCCGATGCCGGGCCGGGAGATGGCCGATCTCAAGGATTTGCGCCGTGCTCACCAAGCCCTGATCAAGGACCGCACGGCGGCGAAGAACCGGGCCAAGCACTTGCGCCTGGCGATCCTCCAGCGTCAGAACGCCAAACGCCTGGCCCAGATCGAGACGGATATCAAAGCCATCGAGGAGGCCATGCAGGCCATCGTCGAACAGGACCAGCGGCTCGCCGAACGCTTTGACATCCTCGTCTCCATCCCCGGTATCGCAAAACGCTCCGCCCTGGCGATCCTCATCGACATGCCGGAACTCGGCACCATCGAAAACAGAAAAGCCGCCAGCCTGGCAGGGCTGGCGCCCGTCACCCGGCAATCCGGAACCTGGAAAGGACGCGCCTTCATCAAGGGCGGCAGAGCCAATTTGCGACAGGCCCTCTACATGCCGGCCCTCGTCGCAACCCGGTTCAACGCCGAACTCAAGGCCACCTACGAAACTCTCACCAAGGCCGGAAAACCGCCAAAAGTCGCCATCACCGCCGTCATGCGAAAACTCATCATCCTCGCAAACGCGCTCATCAGGGATCAACGAAAATGGAGCCCAAATCGTCCTTGATTAAAACGGATACTCTAATCGTCATTCCCGCGAAGGCGGGAATCCAGTCGTCAGTGCCGAGCCCCGGTCTGAGAACGATTGGCTGGACCCCCGCCTTCGCGGGGGTGACGGATGCTGCATGTGGCTTGATATATCCCGAGCAGACCC
>CAYFKJ010000018.1:238-1797 GCA_964343605.1 uncultured Rhodospirillaceae bacterium | reverse complement strand
ACTTCACCGGCGCCTTGGGCATCCCGACGCTGGACGGCCTCGGCGCCGATGGCCACGGCGCGCATAGCCACCAGGAGTTCATCTACTTTTCGTCCCTGGAGGAGCGCGCCAAGCTGATGCTGGGGCTGCTCAAGACCCTGGAATAGGGGTCGGCGGTGTTGCCGTCCGGTTCGACGTCGATGATTACCAAGGCCGGCGCCTGGACGAGGAGTTCACCCGCTCCCGGGTAGGCTCGATGCTTGTCTTATAACCAATCTGGTTCATTGGAGGATAATGGACCACTGGCCGTGGGTCGCGTCCCACGACCAGTGGCGGGGGATGGATCGTTTCGATGCAGACCTACGGGGTCGCGCTAGAGTGTGATCACCCCCGTCTTTTCCGTCAGGCCTGAATGGATACCCGGGCGTCTCGGCCCGAACGACAAGCACAGGATAAGGGAAAAGACCATGAAGCATACCATCGGTATCGACATCTCGAAAGATGAACTGCACGTTCATCGCTTGCCGGATGGCGAGCAGCGGCGCTATCGCAACACGTCGGTGGGTCACCGCGCGTTGCTCAAGTGGCTGCGGACGGTGGCGGTGGCGCGCGTCGTCTATGAAGCCACGGGGCCCTATCACCGCGCCATGGAGCTGGCGCTGGGCACGGCCGGGCTGCCGCTGGTCAAGGTCAACCCGCGCCAGGCGCGGCGCTTCGCCGAGGCTATCGGCTCTCAGGCCAAGACGGATCCCCTGGATGCCGCCATGCTGGCCCGCATGGGCGTCACCATCGAGCCCGAATGCCGCCCGGTGCCGGACCGGCAAATGGCCGATCTCAAGGACTTGCGCCGTGCCCACCAGGCTCTCGTCAAGGACCGCACGGCGGCCAAGAACCGGGCCAAGCATCTGCGCCTGGCGATCCTGCAACGTCAGAACGCCAGCCGTCTCAGGCAGATCGAGGACGACATCAAGGCCATTGAGGAGGCCATGATGGAAATCGTCGAACAGGATCAAAGCCTCGCCGAACGCTTCGATATCCTGGTCTCCATCCCCGGTATCGCCAAACGCTCCGCCCTGGCCATGCTCGTCGACATGCCCGAACTCGGCGCCATCGAAAACAAAAACGCCGCCAGCCTGGCAGGGCTGGCGCCCGTCACCAGACAATCCGGAACTTGGAAAGGGCGATCATTCATCAAAGGCGGCAGGGCGAACCTCAGACAGGCGCTCTATATGCCTGCTCTCGTCGCAATCAGGTTCAATCACGAACTTAAGGCAAAGTACGACGCTCTTGTCGCCGCCGGAAAACCCCCGAAGGTCGCCATAACCGCCGTCATGCGAAAACTCATCGTCCTCGCAAATGCGCTCCTCAGGGAGCAAAGAAAATGGAGCCCAAATCGTCCTTGATTAAGACGGATACTCTAGCCGTTTTCACCCCCATCCCAACCTTCCCCCATCAAGGGGGAAGGAGTACCCTGATCGCGAACCGCCATTTTCCCTCCCGCCTTGTGGGGGAGGGTTGGGGTGGGGGCATGAACTGAGACGATCGAACGTGAGGTGCGAAATGCGTCAGGCCCAGACCGA
>CAYFKJ010000018.1:0-228 GCA_964343605.1 uncultured Rhodospirillaceae bacterium | reverse complement strand
AAGAAAATGGAGCCCAAATCGTCCTTGATTAAGACGGATACTTTAGCTCCGTCGTGCCGGCCAGTCGGCCTGGCGGCGGAGTTCCAGCCTCGCGATCTGCTGGCGGTGCACCTCGTCCGGCCCGTCGGCGAAGCGTAGCGCGCGCATGCGCGCCCACATGTAGGACAGCATGAACTCCTGGCTCATGGCGCCGCCGCCGTGCAGCTGCATGGCCCGGTCGATGACGTC
>CAYFKJ010000017.1:0-1872 GCA_964343605.1 uncultured Rhodospirillaceae bacterium | reverse complement strand
ATCTGCAAGTCCCTGATGAACCTGCACGACGGCAGCCTGAATATTGAGAGCAAGTTGGGTAAAGGGACAACGGTCACCATCAGGTTTCCACCTGAGCGGACGATCCAATCGTTTGATCAATCACCTTTGGCGTGATGTCCGTTTTCGGGGGGATTCTGTTGCAAAAGTCTCCCTTGATCGTGTTTTGAGATCGTGATTCGGTCTTCTTGGTTGGTTTTGGGAGGGCTGAGCGATGATGGGGCGGTTGAGTGGCGGTCAGGATCGTCTGTTTTATGAGATCGATCTTGAGGCGATGGTCCCCGTGGACCATCTGGTGCGTCGGATTGATGCGGTTCTCGATCTGAGTTGGCTGCATGGTGAGTTGGAGCCGTTTTACAGCCATACGGGGCGTCCGTCGATTGATCCGGAGTTGATGCTGCGGATGCTGATCATCGGCTATGTCTTCGCCATCCGTTCGGAACGTCAGCTTTGTTCGGAGGTCCAGGTCAATCTGGCCTATCGCTGGTTCTGCCGATTGGGTCTGGAGGACGGTATCCCCGATCACTCGGTGTTCTCGCGCGCCCGTCATGAGCGGTTCCGCGAGGCGGAAGCCTTTCGGCTTGTGTTCGAGAGAGTGGTTAGGGCTTGTCTCGAAGAGGGGCTTGTCGGCGGCAAGTCCTTCTCGGTCGATGCCAGCTTGATCAAGGCCGACGTGAACCCAGTGAGGCGGGTTCCCGGCGATGCGCCGATTGATTGGCCCGACCCTGAACAAGCGACACGGGCGGTTGCGGAGTATTTGAACGCCCTGGACCGGGATGCTCCCGAAGTGCGCAAGGGAGGCAAGCGCAAGAAGCCGCCCAAGGCGGTCTCTTTGACCGATCCGCTGGCGGCCTGGGTGGCGAAGCAGAAAATGCGGCCGATCTTCGCCTATGACGCCAATTACCTGATCGACAACAAGTTGGGCGTCATTGTTGATGCCGAGGGCACGCGCGCCAACCGGATCGAGGAGAACCAAGCCGCCGTGACGATGGTGACGCGTGTCGAGGAGCGGTTCGGCCTTAAGCCCCAACGCCTCGCCGCCGATACGGCCTATGGGTCGGGCGAGACGCTGAAGAGCCTCATGGATCGCGGCATCGAGCCGCATGTTCCGGTCTGGGACAAATCGGGCGAGGCCAAGGGCAGGTTCACCAGGGCCGACTTTACCTACGACAGAGAGCGCGACCTCTACATCTGCCCTGGCGGCAAGCATCTTACTTGTACGGGCAAGATCGATCAGGGTCGTATCCTGCCCTATCGGGCGAGCACGAAAGACTGCCGGAACTGTGCGTTGAAGCCGCGCTGCACCCACGCCCCGGCGCGTAAGGTCAGCCGGGATATCGACGAGGATGTCCGTGACCATGTCCGCGGGTTGGCGCATACGCCAGCCTTCGAGCACTCACGCCGCGAGAGGAAGAAGGTGGAGATGGCCTTCGCCCACCTCAAACGCATCCTCAAGCTCGACCGACTGCGGCTCAGGGGCCTCGCCGGCGCCCGCGACGAAATCCTCCTCGCCGCGACGGCCCAAAACCTCAGAAAGTTGGCCAAGTATGCCGGACGATCACCGCCAATCAGAGGCGCCACATGCCCGGCATAAGCCCAAGCCTTGCAAAAACGCCAACGGAAACAATCGAAAAGGCCGATCCCGGGAGGGAATACGGCCCAACAAGAAAGAAACGACCACTCTGCCAGCCACCGCCAAACCCCATGGCATTCCGATCAAAGAGTTTTGCAACAGAATCGGGGATAAAGCAGACCTAGACACTGAAATATCGAATCCGCAAATCCGGCCGCTCTGCCGCGAAGAAGGTTAGCCCCAGGGTCTAATCCGACGTCATCGAGAATTTATAGCCGCCT
>CAYFKJ010000016.1:0-2025 GCA_964343605.1 uncultured Rhodospirillaceae bacterium | reverse complement strand
GACGAGCTCGACACGCTGGGCAAGGTGATCTCCGCCAACCTGACCCGCGCTGTGCTCGATCTGGCGCCGGTCATCGCTGATGCCTCCTCGGAGCTGGCCGATCTGGCGAGTAGCGCCGGCGTGGCCTATGAGCAGATCAAGCTTCTGGCCCAGGGGGATTTCAACTTCGAGGGCCTGAGCCTGCGGGGCACCAAGGCCATCGTCGAGGACCTGCGCGAGGACGTTCGTGCCTTGCGGGCCGAGCGGGAGCGCTTAAGCGACGGCGTGCTCGACGACCTCCGTCGCCGCTACGTCGAATGGCAGCTCGAGCGCAAGGAACGGGCACTTCAGCAGTGGCAGGCCAAACTCGCCTGGTTGCAAAGGGACCAAGGGCCGCAGCCGAAACCGGGAGCGGACGCCAAAACTACGTCCGACTCCATTGAAGCGGACCTCAAGGTTGTTCAGGACCGTGCCCGGCGCATCGCCCAGATCGAGAAGGACCTGCAGAAGCAGTTGTTCGACGCCACCCACGAGGGAGCCAGTCGCATTCGGGCGGAATACGAACGGTTGGTCGCCGAAATGCAGACCCTGATCGCGCCGGATGCCGGCAATCTGGAGAAGGTCGGCGAGATCATGGCGCAGGCCGCCGCTGTTCGCGATGCGCGGCTCGCCCAGCTGGCGGCGCAGGAAACAGAAGTGGCGCGGCGACGCGCCGAGGCTAATCGCAAGATCGTCGAAGGCTTGCGAGCGGAACGCGACGAATTGGCGATGACCGATCGCGCGCGCTTCGTCTCCCAGGCCTTGCGGCGTCTGTCGGCGGACGCGACCGATGAGCAACGCCGTCAGGTCCGCGACTTGGCAGGCGCGCTGTTCGACGAGCGCCAGGCGGTCGAGGCTCGCAACAAGGCCGAGCAAGAGGCGATCAAGCTCCGGGAGCAAGGGAAGGCCCTCACCGACAGCCTGCGCACGGCCGAAGAAGCCTACAAGACCGAACTCGCGGAGCTGAACGAACTTTTAGCCGAGGGCGCGATCAGCCAGGAAACCTTCGCCCGCGCGACCGAAGATGCCTACGACCGGATGCTGCGGGCCAGCCAGGACTGGTCGGCGGGCGTCATTCGGGCGCTTCGGGACTATGGCCGGGAGGCGGGTGATGCGGCGCGGCAATTCGAAGACGTCACTTCGAGCGCTCTCAAGGCTTCGGAAGACGCCTGGGTCGAGTGGGCCCGGACCGGAAAGTTGTCGGTCGGGGATTTCTTCTCGACCCTCGAGGAGGCGGCGCTGCGGGCGGCCTATCGGCTTCTGATCTTCAAGCCCATGGAGAGCTTCCTCGAAGGGCTGATCGGAAGCTTCAGCTTCGATTTCTTCGGTTCGTCGGGTGGCTCGTCCATGCCCCCGATCCTTGATGCGCCCGCCTATGGCACCGGCGGCTACGCCGTGGCGCACGCAGGCGGGGTGATCGGCGCGACGCCGCTGCCACGACGTACCGTCGACCCTCGAGTGTTCGATGGGGCGCCGCGCTTTCATGGTGGCGGCCTGGTGCCGGGCGAAGTCCCGGTTATCGCCAGGCAGGGCGAAGTGATCGGCTGGCCGCGACAAATGCGTGAGGCCTTCGGGTCCGAAGTGGTGGTGCAGGTGATCGATCAGCGTAGCAGCGGCGCCCGACCGGAGGTGTCCAGTGAACGCGGTCCCGATGGAAAGCGGCTGATCCGGGTGCTGATCAGAGATGAAGTCAACCGCGGCATCGCCCAGGGAGCGTTCGACCAGACCATGAGCAGCGCCTACGGCATCAATCGACGGGGCGTGCCCCGATGAGCAATCCGGCCTGGCCGGCGTCTCTGCCGCAGGAGCCGTTGGCACAGGGGTTCAGCGAGCAGGCGCCAAACACGCTGCTTCGCTCGCAGATGGAAGCGGGTCCGCCCAAGGTGCGGCGGCGGTTCACGGCGGGCGTTCGGAACATCGAGTGTCAACTGCGCCTGACGCCGGCCCAGGTCGACACCCTGGACGCGTTCTTCGGCTCCACCGTTGCCGGCGGCGCGCTTCCCTTCG
>CAYFKJ010000015.1:0-2361 GCA_964343605.1 uncultured Rhodospirillaceae bacterium | reverse complement strand
TAATGCCTCGCCAAGGCGAACTTAGCCTCTGGGAAACCTGCCTCGGCCGCGGATGAAAATAGTTGTACCGCTTTCGGCAAATCTGGTCGAACACCTTGCCCCGAAATGTACATTGCTCCCAGGTAGTAGTCGGCTAGGCGTTCTCCGTTTCGAGAAGCTCGCTCAAAGAAACCCAAGGCTTCTCGGTAATCTGAACACTTCTCCGCTACGCAATAGAAGAGTTCTCCGGCGCGCAACTGTGCAATAGGGTGGTTCAGGCGCGCGGCTTTTTCAAACCACGGAATAGACTTCGTAACTTCGCCGTTTTGAAAAAACACCATTCCCAATTGAAAAAGCACTCTCGGATTGTCGGGTTCAAACCTCGCTGCTTCTCCACAAACTTTAAGAGCTTCCGTCACATCGAATTCGTTGTCGGCGGCAGGTTTCGTAGAGGGCTTGAGGTCGAACGGATTGGGTGCGAACACTTCGCACAACTCGGCCGAAGCATGGACGTGGTCGCTCACTAGAGAGATAGCAACTGCGATGACGGAGAGAAATGCTATCGGTTTCTTAAACGACGTTTTTAACCTTGTATTCGCTCCCATTCTTTGTCTCGCTCTTTCCGTCACAACAATCGTCCCGCAATCAAATTATTAAGAGAGTAGTTGCGGACGGTCATTGCCCAACCCTGTTCTACCTCAGCGTGTCCTTGTGCGCCAACGCTGCGAGTGTTGCTTGAAAAAGGTACGTCAATGGCGTATATTCGAATTTGACCAAGCTGGTCACCGTCGTCGAGACAGCGAACTTCGCGGCGCGGGCGAAACGTCTGCTCAGCGAGGCGCAGCGTCAGCGAATCGCGGTCATGGTCGCTGAAGACCCGGAGTGCGGCGAAACCATGGTCGGGACGGGCGGTTGCCGCAAGGCCCGATTCGCGTTGCCGGGGCGCGGCAAGAGCGGCAGCCTGCGGTTCGTCTATCTCAATTGCGGAGAGGACGGGCCGGTTTTTCTGGTCGCTCTGTTCGCCAAGAACGAGAAGAGCAACCTATCCAGAGAAGAACGCAATCGTCTGGCCAAGGCCGCCAAAGCCGTCTGCCGGACCTACGGAGAAAGTAAATGAGCAAGGCATTCGACAACATTCTGGCCGGCCTCGAGGACGCCCGGGCTTATGCCGAGGGCGACGAGAGCCGGGGCAAGGCCCGCGTCGTCGAGGTCGTCGACGTGAAGGCGGTCCGCGCCAAGACCGGGTTGTCGCAGCCCAAGTTCGCCGCGCTCTTCCGAATCTCCGTCGGCACGCTGCGCAATTGGGAACAGGGACGCCGCCAGCCGGACGGGCCGGCCGTCGCCCTGTTGCGGGTCATCGAGCGCGAGCCGGAGACGGTGATCCGCGCCCTGCACGCCTAATCGAAACCCCTACCCATCTACCAGGGGCGGGAATGACGATTGCGAGGAGTCCTCGTCATGAGCAGGGCCGAAGGCCCGTGTCGAAGGATCGTCGGGGTGGCCCCATCGTCCCGCCACCCGCATCCGGCGAACTTCTTTCAGCGCCGCGCCCGACTCTTGCAGAACACAACATGAAAGCGGAGATGATTTCGTGTGTGAAAACAAACGCTTATAAAAAACTCTTGCGCATAAGAACAAAACATGTACCCTGATCGCGAATCGGCGGCGCCACCGGGGCCGTTTGCATCCCGAGACGCCATATGGAATAAGAGAGGATACGCCCATGTCGAACAACTCGAACGCGCCCCTGAGGGTCGTGGAAAAGGACAACGTGGACAAGAACAAGGCGTTGGACGCCGCCGTCAGCCAGATCGAACGCGCCTTCGGCAAGGGCTCGATCATGAAGCTCGGGCAGCGAGAAGTGGTCGAGACCGAGGTCATCTCGACCGGCTCGATCAGCCTCGACATCGCGCTTGGCATCGGCGGCCTGCCGAGAGGCCGCGTCGTCGAGGTCTACGGCCCCGAGGCGTCAGGCAAGACGACGCTGGCGCTGCATGCCATCGCCGAGGCGCAGAAGGTCGGCGGCGCGTGCGCCTTCATCGACGCCGAGCACGCCCTCGATCCGGTCTACGCCAAGAAACTCGGCGTCGACGTCGACGAACTGCTGATCTCGCAGCCCGACGCCGGCGAGCAGGCCTTGGAGATCGCCGACACCCTGGTCCGCTCCGGCGCCATCGACGTGCTGGTCGTCGATTCGGTGGCCGCCCTGGTGCCCAGGGCCGAGCTCGAAGGCGAGATGGGCGATCACCACGTCGGGCTTCAAGCGCGGTTGATGAGCCAGGCGCTGCGCAAACTGACTTCCTCGGTCTCGAAGTCGAACACACTGATCATCTTCATCAACCAGATCCGCATGAAGATCGGCGTCATGTTCGGCAACCCGGA
>CAYFKJ010000014.1:0-4828 GCA_964343605.1 uncultured Rhodospirillaceae bacterium | reverse complement strand
CCAGGAGACCGGAGAGCGCGTCTCAGCGATTCCATATCAACGTGAACCGCTCTAGTTGGTGGCCTGCTGCTCGAGGTCGGCGGTCTTGATCCTGAGTTCCTTCAGCAAGCCCTCGACCTGGCCGCCGTTGCGGCGGATGATGGAGGCGAACTCGGAGCGCAGGGTGTTGCTCATCGAGGTTCCCTCGACGACGACGTCGAGAATCTTGAACATGTCGTCCTTGAAGCCGACCCGCCACTCGACCCGTATCGGCCGGCCGCCGCCGGAGCGTTCGATCTCGGAGAAGACGGTGGCGACCCTCGGGTTTTCGGTGCGGGCCCGGAGAACGTTCAAGGGCTTGCCCGAGTAGTTGGCGAAGCGATCCACGTAGGACGCCACCATCAGGTCCTCGAACAGGGTCAGGTATTCGGCCTTCTCGGCGACGTCGGCGCGGCGCCAGTAGCGGCCGAGGACGAACTTGCCGATCGGCCGCACCGCGAAGCTCTCGTTGAACATCCGGCGAAAACGCTCGACCCTGAGAGCGCGGGGAGTATCGGGATCGGTCAGCGACTCGACGGCGGTCTCGGCCAAGGAGCGGATAAAGTCGCCGGCCCCGTCCTCGAGGTCGGCGGCCGCCGCATGCGGCGCCTGGGCCAGGAACACCAGCGCCGAGGCTGCGAAGGCTGCTATCAGGGAGCGTCGTTCGATCATGCCTACAAAGCCCGCGAAACCTCGTCGCCCGCATCGAAGCTGGGGAACGCCGGTGCTTCGCCCAAACCTGGCGCCGGGACGTTCGCCGAGCCGGCGCCGTTGCTGATCTCGTCAGCCCGGCGCTGGCGGTACAAGCTACGGATAGCGGCGTAGAAATCAAGCGAAGACTTCTCCAGATCGTCCAAAAGGTCGAGATGTCCGGACCGGTAATCGACGGCCTGGGTTCCGCTCCTGGCGAACGTCACAAACTCGCGTTCCGTATTGCCGGCCCAGATGTTGAACGGATCGACCAGAAAATCGACGATGAGCCCGACCGCGTCGCGCGGATTGGAAGGACCGAACAGCGGCAGCATGACGTAGGGGCCTTCGCCGATCCCCCAAACCGCCAGCGTCTGTCCAAAATCCTCGTTGTGGCCGTCGATGCCGAACTTCGCCGCCACGTCGACGAGGCCACCGAGGCCGGCGGTCGAGTTGACGGCGAACCTGAACGCCGTCGTCATCGCGCGACCGGGCGCGCCCTGCAGGACGTCGTTGAAGAAGACGACCGGCGAGCGCAGATTGTCGAGCGCGTTGTGGACGCCGTCCTTGACGAAAGCCGGCAGGACGTCCCGGTAGAGGCTGGCCACCGGTCTGAGGATCGCCTTGTCGAGGGCGCGGTTGATCTCGAAGACGGCGCGGTTGGTCGGCTCGGCCGGATCGTTGACTTCGAGAAACTCGGCAACTGCCTCGGCATCGCTCGGGTCGGGCGCGCTGGCGCACCCGGCGGTGAGAAGGCATCCGAGCACAATGGCGGCGAATCGGTGAACACGAACTGGGGTCAAGCGTGTGTTCATGAGGCCAATCTGAAGGCAATGTCTTACCATCGCGTTAACGCTGGCGGCTTGTCGCCAAAGCCCGGCCGCCGCGCCCCAAGCCGAGGCCGACCGCGCCCGCGCCGCCGTTCCCTCAATCCTCGTCGACGACTGAAATCCGCCGCATGGTTAACGAAACGGCTCCCCCGCCTGTCGCAATGACTTCAATATATAAAGATATCTTGATATTGTTAAAACATCCTGATATGTTGGGCGCCGTTGTGGGAGACGACGACCATGGATGAGCTGTTGGCCGCCTTGCGCGCGAGCGCCGAACCGACCCGCCTTCGCATCCTCGCGCTGTGCCTGAAGGGCGAACTGACGGTCAGCGAGTTGGTGCGCATTCTCGGCCAGAGCCAGCCGCGCATTTCGCGCCACCTCAAGCTGCTCAGCGAAGCCGGCCTGCTGGAACGCTCGCGGGAAGGCAACTGGGTGTTCTACCGCTTGGCGGTCGGCGGCGTCGGCGCCGACCTGTCGCAGCACCTGTCGCTGCTGTTGCCGGCCGACGACGAGTTGCTGAATCGCGATCAGAACCGGCTGGCCGAGGTCAGACGCGACCGAGCCGAGGCGGCGAGCGAATACTTCCGGGAAAACGCCGCCCGTTGGGACCACATCCGCAAACTCAACGTCGACGAGGAAGCCGTCGAACGGTTGATCCTGTCGCTGCTGCCGCCCGACAAGGTTTCGTCGCTGATCGACATCGGCACCGGCACCGGACGCATGCTCGAACTGTACGCCCCGCATATCGAACGGGGCGAGGGCGTCGATCTGTCGCACGACATGCTGAGCGTGGCGCGCGCCAACCTCGACCGCGCCGCCGTCGGCAACTGCCGGGTCCGGCAGGGCAACATGTATCAACTGCCGTTTGCCGCCAACAGCTTCGGTGCGGCGGTCATTCACCAAGTCATGCATTTCGCCGACGATCAACCGCTGGCGGTCAGCGAAGCGGCTCGCGTCCTAAAACCGGGCGGGCGGCTGCTGATCGTCGATCTGCAGTCCCATGACCTGCAGTCCCTGCGCGACGAACACGAACACCGGCGTCTCGGTTTCGACGACGCCGAGGTCGCCGGCTGGTTCATTCACGCCTATCTGGAACCGGACGCGACCGAACACCTGGCCGGCGATCCGCTGACGGTCAGCCTGTGGCGCGCCCGCAAGCCCGAGACCGCCGCTCTCGACAAGGGCCGCTCGCGCTCGACGATGCCGGAAGCCCGAAGCGCCCACTGAGACCTCCGCAGCAACCGCCGGGAACGGAACGATGTCGACGACAAACGATCCAACCGAACCGACCGCCGGCCGCCGCCGCAAGACCTTCGACCCGGCGCTGGCGGCGCCCTTGCCGAAGGACGTTCGTGTCTCCTTCGAGTTCTTTCCGCCGGCCACTGAAGCGGCCGCGGACAGGCTGTGGGCGGCGGTCGAGCGCTTGGCGCCGCTGAATCCGGCATACGTTTCCGTGACCTACGGGGCCGGCGGCTCGACCCGCGAGCGCACCCATACGACGGTCAAGCGAATCCTCGACGAAACGGACCTCGTGCCCGCCGCCCACCTGACCTGCGTCGACGCCGGCCGCGACGAGATCGACGCCATCGCCCAACGCTACTGGGAAGCGGGGGTGCGCCACATCGTCGCGTTGCGCGGCGATCCGCCGGCCGGCGAGGATCGTTACCGGCCCCACCCCGACGGATACGCTTTTGCCGCCGACCTGACGGCCGGCCTCAAGCGGGTCGCCGACTTCGAGATCACCGTCGCCGCCTATCCGGAGACCCACCCGGAGGCGGGCAGCGCCGAGGCCGATCTCGACAACCTCAAGCGTAAGATCGACGCCGGCGCCGGTCAGGCCATCACCCAGTTCTTCTTCGACGTCGACGTCTATTTCCGTTTCCTCGACCGAGCCCGGGCGGCCGGCATCACCGTACCCGTCATACCCGGCATCCTGCCGGTCACCAATTTCGCCAAGGTCGTCGACTTCAGCCGCCGCTGCGGCGCCGCCGTCCCCGACTGGCTGGCCGAGCTTTTCGACGGGCTCGACGATGACCCGGACACCCGCGACCTGGTCGCCGCCAGCCTCGCCGCCGAACAGTGCCGGGCACTGCATGCCGGCGGCGTCGAGCAATTCCATTTCTACACCCTGAACAGGGCCGAGCTGTGCCAGGCCGTCTGCCATATGCTCGGCGTCCGCACACAGCCCAGTTGGCAGGCCGCCTGAACGCCCTCCCCTCGGCGGCCCGAGCTGTGGTAGGCTCGCGTTTCGGGCAATCGAAACGCCGCGGAGACCCACCGTGACCCGTTTGCGAACCCTGGCTTTGATCGTCTTGACGCTGGCCGCGCCCGCCCCGGCCCTGGCCCAGCAGGCCTATTCGACCTGGTCCGATCCCGACCGGCCGAAGAGCGACGCCGAGACCCGCCTGCAGGGTTTCGTCGACAGCCTCAACGAGCTTCTCGACAAGGCCGAAGAGGCGCGCGCCGCCGATCCCCGGTTCCTGCGCGACCTCAGGGACCTGGCCCGCGGTTATGACCGTCCGTGGCGCGCCGCCGTGCTGGACGACGGGTTTTTCGACGGCGACTTCACCGCTGATCCGGCATGGACGGTGCGTGCCGGCCGCTATTGGATCGAGAAAGGTTGGGGTCTGCGTAGTTTCGTCGATCCGGCGGTGGCGAGTGCGCCGAAGCGGCTGAGCGGCGAGCAGGCGGCGGCGGCGCTGTTCGGGCAGATTCTCAACCAGGCGATCGGCGCCAAAGGGGACAGCGGAACCGGCCGCACCGGCGCCGGCGTTGCCGCCATCCACACCACCGTCCCGATCAGCCGAGCCTTCGCCGTCGAAACGGAATTCAGCTCGTGGGCGCCGAAGGGGCGGTTCGAGGTGGCGCTCTATCAGGGCCGCTTCGACGACCCGGCCCGGGCGCCCGGCTACCGTCTGGCCTATTCGCCGGGCGGCAGTCTCGAGCTGATACGGGTGACGGAGCGCGGCAGCGGCGTCATCGACGTTTCGCGTTCACGGCTCGACCTGCAAGACAAGAAATCCCACCGCATCGCCTGGACCAGGCGGCCGGACGGAGAGATGGCCGTCGCCGTCGACGGTCGCGAGGTTCTCAAGTCCCACGACCGCGGTTTCCGGAACCGGTTCGACGGCATCGCCCTGATCAACGGCGGCGGCGATTATATCGTCAGACGGATCACCGTCCGCGGCACCGAGTAGAGCGCCCGGAACGCTAGAGCGGTTCACGTTGATATGGAATCGCTGAGACGCGCTCTCCGGTCTCCTGGCAAGGAGCGGCTCGCGCGGCGA
>CAYFKJ010000013.1:4585-4829 GCA_964343605.1 uncultured Rhodospirillaceae bacterium | reverse complement strand
AATCTGGCCGGGGCGAACATCCCCGGATTGGTCCATCCCGCGCAGCACCTTCAGGGGCATCTGCTTCACCTGATCCAATGGCGTCAACTGGAGCCACCGGCCGGACTCCACGAGGGTCATTTTCTTCATCGAAAGGATGACATTCAACACATCCAGCGCCTCCTGGTAGGTGTAGGGTTCCGGGTCGATGAAGGTCAGCGTTCCGTCAATGGGCGTCTCCGCGATCAAGGGCTTTTCCGCCATC
>CAYFKJ010000013.1:3850-4489 GCA_964343605.1 uncultured Rhodospirillaceae bacterium | reverse complement strand
GGAACCGGATGTTCCGCGCCTCCTCCCGGGCGGGCGCCGGCTTTTCTTCTCCGGCCCCGGAAGCAGCATCCACGGCTTGGTCAGGCGCGGCAGGTTCGGGCTTCGGCGGGGGCTCGTTTGCCTCGGCCTCAGGCTCTCCGGAATGGACGGCGGACATTACTGCGGCCACCGCCAGCGTTAGACTGGAATTCAAAAAAAATCGGTTCATTGAAAGGATCGGAGACCAGTTAAAATTACGGTTTTGCGTCGTTAGGAATCGGGGCGATTCGCGTCCTGCGGCTTGCGCTGCCACTTGGAATCTTTGAGACGCGCAACGCATTTGAGATGGAGGAAGACGACTGTCCAACATGACTTATTCAGAGGCAGGGACTCGTGCGAACAAATTGGTCCAACCGCTTCCAGGGCGGAAAAACGGCCGGCTTGCTCAGGCGAATCATGGCAATCACGGTTCAGTTTCGGTCTCTTGGCAGGGTCCGATTCAACGCAGAGCCCGCCAAGGCGCAGAGGGCCGCAGCGGAAAAAGGGGAGCACACGCGTCCGTGTCATTTTGGCGTCCCGCAGAAATCCGCCGTGATGGAACGTCAAGGGCAATGTCCTCTTCACTCTCCGTTTGTTCCCCGCTCCAATCGTCCACTTGGT
>CAYFKJ010000013.1:3170-3840 GCA_964343605.1 uncultured Rhodospirillaceae bacterium | reverse complement strand
CATTCCGCCACGGGCCAGTCACTCTCCATGCGCGAAATACCGGTCGGCGCCCCGCGCAATTGTGCAGCCCGGCGCCAAGCCGGGCAATCGGTTTACAATGGGGGAGCCAGGAGCTGGAATCAGGCCGCCTTGAGGGTCACTTCCAAAGGGGGGAGAGGGCAGTCCAAGGTGTCGGCGATGGCCCGCAGCAATTCGGCCTCCCGAGTGGCCAGCAGGCCGTCCGCGGAAACCGCCGCCGCCGCGGCCCGCAGGATATGCCGGCGTAAAAGCGGCGCGCTCGCCGCCAACCGGTCCAGCGCTGCGTCCACTCTGGCCAAGTCGCATTCTTCGAACTCGACGAAGCGCACGGCCAGCCCCTCGGGCAATTGGGCCACCGCCAAGTCGAAAGCGCGCCGATCCATCGCGTCATCCTCGTGCCCAATGTGGGCCAGTGCGGAGAGCAGGACGCTGCATTCCGGGCCCAGGGGCTTCAGCGTGCGATGCCTGATCTTGCGGCGCTTGGCCGCGTCAAAATGGGGCTCCAGATGGCGCCTCACCAGTCTCTGCAGGGCATACTCAAACAGGTCCAGTTCCCGGTCGGCGCGGACCAGCATTTCCACCATTCGCTTGAATCCCGCGAACTGGTCCGGTGATAGGCGCTTGAGCGCCCCAATGGCCAGGTCCACGACCG
>CAYFKJ010000013.1:2777-3106 GCA_964343605.1 uncultured Rhodospirillaceae bacterium | reverse complement strand
ATTGCCCGACCGAACCCGACAGGCGTTCCACTTCCCGCGCCATCGGTTTGCCGGCTCGCTTTTCCAGTTCCAGCATTTGCTGTTGGCGGACACTTTCCGCGCCGGACAACAGCAGGACATAGACCAGCGCCAAGGCGCCGAACGGCTCACGCGCCGCCGCGGCGATCGTTTCCGGGACCGACTCCAGCAAGGCGGCCGCGAAATCGAGATGCCCGGGGGTGGGCGCCCCGACGCTGTCGGCCACCTGCGTGGGCGAATCCATCCGCATCGGCGCGGCGGCCATCAATCCGATCGGCAGGCCGGTCCGGCCCAGCGCTTCGCCCACGCCC
>CAYFKJ010000013.1:1363-2767 GCA_964343605.1 uncultured Rhodospirillaceae bacterium | reverse complement strand
TGCAGGCGGCTGACCACGGCGAGGCGCTCCCCCGCGCGCGCCAGCCGCTCGCGCTCGAGACATGGCTGCGCGGCGGCGGGCCTGCCGAGCGCCGGTTCTTGTGGCGGTTCTTCGGGCGCCTGCCGGAAACGGACCTTGGAAAAATCGCCGTCGAAGGAAGGGTCCACCCATTGGATACGCTCCAGCAGCGGCGGATGGGTGGACATCATGTTGAACCACGATTGCTTGAGCCCGTTGCCAAAAAACATGTGGCTGATTTCCTCGGCTTTGCCGGAGTGAATCCGCGAGCCTTGGGACAGGGCACCGATTTTTTTCAGGGCGCCCGCCAATCCGTCCGGATTGCGGGTGAACTGCACGGCCGAGGCGTCGGCCAGATACTCCCGCTGCCGGGACACGGCGCTCTTGATCAGGCGCCCGAAGAATACCCCCATGTAGCCAGCCACCATGATGCTCAGCCCGATCAGGAAAACAACCTCGACCGCGCCCACGCCTTTCCAGTCGCTGGGACTGCTGTGATGACGGGCCATCCGCATGATGAACTCCCCGATCAGGGCCAGAAACAGGATACCGTGCAGGATCGCAATCAACCGGACGTTCAGTTTCATGTCTTGGTTGAGGATGTGGCTGAACTCGTGCGCCATGACGCCCTGCAGCTCGTCACGCGATAGCTGCTCGATGCTACCTCGCGTAACGCCGATCACAGCGCTTGAGGGCGAAAGTCCGGCCGCAAACGCGTTGATCGAAGCATCCTCCATGAGGAATACCGGAGGAACAGGAACACCGGAGGCGATGGCCATCTCCTCGACCACGTTAAGTACCTTGCGCTGCTGCGGCTTCTTCGTTCCCGGATCGATCAGCTTACCGCCCAACATACGCGCCACGGCTTCGCCGCCGGAGGATAGCTGCGCAACCTTATAAAGCGTACCGATAAGCACCACCGCCAGCGTGCCGCCTATCACCCATAGCGCCAACACGGGGTTCCATAGCTGTGCGACCTCAACACCGTCCCCGGCCCTGGCCTTCGCACCAAGAAACGTGAAGGCGAAGGCAAGGTAGACCCCTACGATAATCAAGGCCACGGCAAGCGCGTAGTACGCCACCAGCAGCGACGTCTTGCGCCGCGCAACATCCTGGCTTTCGAAGAAGTCCATGGCAGACCGAATGCGCTGGCTAGAACTCGACCTTTACGGCTTCACGTTCGGCTTCGGACGAGACCTCGAAGAGCGCGGCCTCACCGAACCCAAGAGCACCGGCAATCAGTACCGTCGGGAAAGTCTCCCGCGCCGTGTTGTAGACCATGACCGCATCGTTGTAGGCTTGGCGGGAAAACGCGATCTTGTTCTCGGTTGAGGTCAGCTCCTCCATAAGCTGCGACATATTCTGGTTAGCTTTCAGATCGGGATA
>CAYFKJ010000013.1:0-1353 GCA_964343605.1 uncultured Rhodospirillaceae bacterium | reverse complement strand
AGCTTACCCATGGCGCCGGTCAGGGCGGCATCGGCGCCCAGGAGCCCGGCCATGGCAGTCGGTTCGCCGGGGGCAGCGGCGGCCTTCTCGTTCGCGGATGCGGCCTGCTTGCGTGCCGCGATAACCGCTTCGAGCGTCTCGCGCTCGTGTTGCATGTAGGCCTTGGCTGTCTCAACCAGGTTGGGCACCAGGTCATAACGCCGTTTGAGTTGCACGTCAATCTGGGCGAAGGCGTTCTTGAAACGGTTCTTGAGCCGGACCAGCTTGTTGTACAAGCCGGCAACGACCAAACCCAAAACCACAACAACGGCAATAACGATGAGTAATGGAAGCATGGCACACTCCTTATGTCAGGAGTCACCATAACGAAAGAGAATGGGGTTCACAACGGCAATCACCGTCGGCCATCATGAATCATTTCGCTGGAAACACGGGCATTGGCAATCACGCCCACCAGCAGGAGAGAGCCGCCTATGCAGCCAACATACAGGGCCGTCTGCCCACTTATGTCGACCAGGCTCAATAGCAGAGCGAAAAGCACGAGAATAAAACCAAGGACACTCGCCGATGCCGCGCCTGCCTGCCTTCGTTCGAGCCTACCCATGGCTAATAGTTTCCTTGTACTTACCTCTACCTTCAACCTAGAGTATACGCCGCAGGATGCGGGCTGGATATAGTGCTTTGGTCCCATGCCGGCAGGGCCGCAGAGGTACACCAGATAAGGGCCCCCGAAAGAGATGCTGAAATCATGGAGTTGTGTGACTGATGGGTGATTCTGCTCCAACCGTGAAAGAGGAAAGATCCGTCTACGTTGTTGATGACGAGGACTCCGTGCGCTCAGGAATGGCCAAGCTGCTTCTTTCTGAGGGATACAACGTCAGAACGTTCGACTCTGCCGAGGCGTTTCTCGACAAGGGCATCGACGACCAGATCGCCTGCGTCGTTCTCGATCTTCAGATGCCCGGCCTGAGCGGATTGGAACTCCAGGAACACCTGCTCCAGGTCGGTCGTGAGTTGCCTATTGCCTTTGTCACGGGGCACGGCGAAATTCCAGACAGCGTGCGCGCTATGAAACAGGGCGCCATCGATTTTCTGTCTAAACCTTTCATCCCCACTGCCCTGCTCGATGCCGTCGCCCAGGCAATCGAGAAAGGCAAGCACCTCAACGCGGAACGTGCCGCTGCCAGGCGAATCCAGGAACGCGTGGACCGCTTGACCCCAAGAGAACATGAAGTCATGCGCCATGTCGTCGCGGGATTGCTCAACAAGCAGATTGCCTCCGCTTTGAGCATCAGCGAGAAGACTATCAAGATCCATCGTGCCCGTGTCATGTCGAAGATGGAAGTCACATCG
>CAYFKJ010000012.1:11359-13294 GCA_964343605.1 uncultured Rhodospirillaceae bacterium | reverse complement strand
TGGTGCGCCTCGTCACCACCGGTCTGATTCTGGCGCTGATCGCCGGAATTGCCATCAAGCTCAAGCTGTTTGGAGGTCACTGATGCCGAGTTTCTCCGATAAGTCACTCTCCAAGTTGGGCACCTGTGATCCGCGCCTGCAGCGGGTGTTCCACGAGGTGATCAGGCACTTCGATTGCACCATCCTCGAAGGCCATCGAGACGAGGAACGCCAGAACCGGATGGTCGATGAGGGCAAGAGCAAGGTCCGCTGGCCGAATGGCAAGCACAACACCGTGCCGTCCTTGGCCGTCGATGTGACCCCCTATCCGGTCGTCTGGGACGACCGGGAAAGACAAACCCTTTTCGCCGGATACGTCCTGGCGACCGCCAAGGCCATGGGTGTCGACCTCCGTTGGGGTGGTGATTGGGACAGCGACACAGAGGTTCGAGACAACAGTTTCGACGACCTCGTGCATTTCGAGATCGTGGAGTAGGTCATGCTGGATAAGATATTCGGATCGATCGTCGGCGGAGGCGTCGTGTCCGCCGCCGAGGGCGTCGCCAACATCATCGATCAGTTCGTCGAGACCGACGACGAGAAGCGCGCGGCCGAGGTGATCAAGGCCAAGCTGATGATGAAACCCAGCCTGGCTCAGATCGAGCTCAACAAGATCGAGGCCGGCCACCGCTCGATCTTCGTCGCTGGCTGGCGGCCCTTCATCGGCTGGGTCTGTGGCTTCGCGCTCCTCTGGCACTTCATCCTGTTCGACCTGCTGACTTGGGTCACGGTGAACCACTTCCCTCATGTGACGGCTTTGCCCGAACTGACCGGCACCGAAACGCTGGTTACCGTGCTGCTGTCGCTGCTGGGCCTCGGGGCGATGCGAACGGCAGAGAAATTCGCAGGACGGGCGAAGTAGCCTCGCTCTGGGCTTGAGTGGTGCCGGGAATCAAAGCGCCCTGATGCCGTCGAGCACGACCCGTGTCGCAACGCAGTCATCCTCGTTGTATTCGAGAATCCGCTGCCTGATGGCGTTGTCCCCGGTTTGAATCCAGCGGTCGAACCACTCGATTGACGCAGCGCCCGAGGGGTGCGTGTCTCGCCAACGGAAGCCGAGGAACTTGGCGAGCGTCTTGATCGAGTGATCGCGCGTCGGCCACTCGGTCGCCTTCTTCACGACGTCGAAATAGAGGTCCACCGACTGGCTGGGGTCAAACAAGTCCTCAATGTCGTCTGCCGTGCAGACCGACGGGTATTTGGCTTGCAGCTGTCGCCAGATAGTGCGCTCGTACTTCGAGTAGTAGTAGACGACGCAGGGCTGGTTGGCGCCGATATACCGCCAAGCCTCGTCGAAGGCACGTTCCTCCTCCTCCGGGCTAACGGCGTCCGTAAAGAATGCGACATACCTTTCGCTCCAGTTGTCACCACCGCGACGCTCGACGAAGCCGTGCAGGTAACAGAGGTCCCGCATCGGATCGACCTCGATATCAAAAAAGAGTTCGGTCTCGGAGTGGGGAAGGCTCACGGGCGCCGTCAGATAGGGGCTCGCGCCCCTTGTCTTGGTGAGCTTGGCCCGCTCGTGGAACTTACGAAGCGTGTCGGGTCCGACCCCCCGGAAATCGCTCTTCTTCCCCGAAATGAAGCCATCGACGTTGGCGGCCGCGAGGTCGGACACCGTCGGAATGCGATCGACCATGACGTCCCGTTTGGCGCGGCCGAGTTCCGGTAGCAGCGTCAGGTCATCCGATTGCTCAAGATCAGCGAGGCAGGCCGTGTACCAGTGGCAGAGCTTGCAGGCGCCGCAATAGGCGGGGTTTGTCCTCTCTGTCTGCGCCACAATGCGTTGGGCCTTGGTCAGCGCCTCCTGATAGACCTCCCACATCGTCCAGGGGTTCCGCTTGCCCTGCGGCTCCTCAAGGTCGTAGGTGACCTCCTCCCCGTGGATGTCCCAAA
>CAYFKJ010000012.1:0-11349 GCA_964343605.1 uncultured Rhodospirillaceae bacterium | reverse complement strand
CAAACGAATGGACGCCTGGAGCTCGCCAGGCCTCGACGTTCAAGGATGTCGGTGTAAAGCGACAACTGGACGCCATAGTGTTTCTTGAGCTTGGCGTCGTCGCCTTCGCCGAACTCTCCCGAGCCGGATTTGATATCCCCCGCCACATAGCCATCGCCTTCGTGCCGCAGCAGGTCGGGATCGCCCAGAAGGTCGTCCGCGGTGATGCGGGCGCTATAAATCAGCGGCTCGCCGCGTTGCAAGGCTTCGAAGGTCTGCCGTTCCTTTTCGTCGCCGGCATAGCGCGACAGGTCGAGGATTGGCAGCGTCAGACCTTCAATTACGGCGTGCTCGTAGGCGGTACCCTTCTCCCAGAGTAGCTGTACGAAGGCGTTGATCTCGTCACGTTTCGCCGGATCACCGAACAGGTCCATGGACGGCCGGTGCGGGCACTGGACCAGATCGTAGAGCATTGCGGCGGTGACTGGAGTTGGCATAGTTCCCTAAATGAGCTGGTGTGATAGCTATTGAGTTTGATTCAAACGGTGTCCGCGCCGCCAGGCCCATGGCATCACAAATTCGCCTGACCATATGCCGACGCCCCGCTTGTAAGCGGTCTCTTCCGCGCCGACGTAATCCTCAGAGTATTTTCGATACGCAACGGCCCAGCCGGTCCTTACCATCCATTCGTTCACGTTCGTGCCGGCCTTGAAGCAGACCGCGATAACGCGGCGGTAACGATCTCGCCCTCTCTCTTCGCAGTCGATCGGGCCCGCGCGAAGGAATTCTGCCAATGCTATCGCAGCTCGCTGACCGCAGCGCCATGTATCTCCGGATGGTCGCTTGCACGTCTGAGAGCTCTCCGGAGCGTCAATGCCATAGAGGCGAATACGGGTGCCGTGGATTTCCAGAGTATCGCCGTCAATAACGCTGGCCCTGCCTGAGATCCCTGCCTGTGCTGTATCTGCTCCGACGAACGCCAGAACGAGTAATGCGAACAAGATTGCCCGCATCTCATCCCTCCAACAATTCCTTCAATGATCTTGCCGAAGGCGGCTCAGCGCCCGAGGCCAAAACTTCCGGCGCCTGAAACAGCGCATTGCCCGGCGACCATAGCTCCAAACTTTCGGCGTGTTCCTCAAAATACTCCGGATCGGTGGTTACCCGCAGGCGTTCGCGCATGCCGGGCGCCAGCAGACCGTATTCTCGATGCGCCATAGGCTGGATATCAGTTCCCGGCGGCATTAAGTCGGATGACCCGATGATCCTATCGAGATCGTCCATGGTGATTGAGGATGGCGCGCGCGGGGGCATGGCAAGGTCTTCTTCCGTGACTGCATCAATGTCGAAACCTCGCCCTTCGGCTTCCCGAGCTTGTTGCTCGATTGCGTCCACGACATTGGCGCGCTCCCGGGCATCCCGGTCTTCTCCGGATAGGACAGATTGCGAAATCGTTCGGGGCAAGCTTGCCAGGATCGGCTGCAATCGGCCGACAACCGATTCGAACAAACCGATCCGACTTCTGAGTGCCCGGTAAACATCGGTCTCGACCGTGCCCTCATAATGCAGGTTAACGATCCGAATGATCTCGTGTTGCTGACCGAGGCGATCGATGCGGCCGATACGCTGCTCCACACGCATCGGGTTCCATGGCATGTCGTAATTGATCAGGGCGCCGCAGAACTGGAAATTCAAACCCTCGGCTGCGGCGTCAGTGCATAGCAAGACATCCGCCTCGCCATCGCGAAATCGCCGCTTAGCGTCGTCACGGCCGATCTGGCGCCAGGTGCCGTCAGCGGAGGGTATTTCTCCTCCTCGTCCGGAAAAACACATTAACCTCAGATCGGCGTCCCTCAGGAGTTCCCCACGCAGGAAATCCATGGTGTCGGTGTACTGGGTAAAAACCATTGCCTGGCCATAGCCATCCTGGCGCAGCGTATCGAGGGTGTTCTTCAGGCTTTCGAGCTTGCTGTCGGGCGGCAACTTATCGATGCGATTGAGGAGGTGCTGGATGTCGGCCTCCTCCTCGGCGGCGAGGGCCTCGCGTTCAAGCGCCGCCACATCGTCGGCATCCAGGACTTCGTCCACCGCTTCGTCGTCCGGCGCGTCTTCGTCTAAGCCCATCAATTGGGCCTGAGCGCCGGCGGCGATGGCGTCAAGATGGTTCTGAAGCGTATTGCGCAAGGCGCAAAAACTGCTGGCGAGCCGGCGGCGGTATATGGTCATGACAAATCCCACCGCCGTGCGCTCTTTGGCACTGGCCTGGTTGTAGGTGCTGGCAATGTAAGCCTCGACCGCGTCGTAAAGTGCCCGCTCTTCCGATGTCATTTCCAGGAAGCGGTCTTCGACACGGCGGTCGGCTATCGGTGTGGTCAACATTCCCGCCTTGAAATACCGTCGTAGCAGTTCGCGAGTGTGCCGTGAGACCAGCCGGCGGATCGGCGTGTGCGCCCGCATGATGTTGACTGCGGCTCGGCGCTCCGTCGTCTCCAGCTGGCGGCGCGGGATGCTGGCGCCGTCGCGCAGTGCGCGGAGGACCTTATTTGCTTTCAGGCGTGACAGGCTGGCTAGACGTTGTGCGTCTTCCGTTTTGACCTCGCCATAGCTGAGTTCGACCGATTGAAACAGTCGGGCCATACGGTCCAATGCATCCGATGACAGGTTCGGCTGTTCTATATCGTCGAAGAAGTTGAGAAACGCCTTGGCAGTCCACTCGGTCGGCAGGCCGAGCAGGTGCAACAGGTCCCAGACCTCGATGGGATGGACTTGCATCGGTGTCGCCGTCAGCAACACCAGCCCCTGCGTGTGGTCCTTCAGGCCCTGCATCAGCCGTAGCAGGGCGTTAGGGCCACCTTCCTGTTGGGTTCCCGCCGCGCGCCGTCGGGCATGGTGGGCTTCGTCGAGCACCACTAGATCCCAGGGCTCAGATTCCTCTAGAAGTGCCGCCGCACGGTCGCGCCGGCGCATGAGGTGACTCGACGCGATAACCACGGGTTCATGGTGCCATTGATGCCTATCGACAACGCGCTCGTTCTCTCCACGCCATGCCGGCGAAGGATACCAAACCAGCCTCCGGCCGTCGTAGATTGGCCAATTGAGGTTAAACTTCTCGCGTAGTTCTATCTGCCACTGTTTGAGAACAGCCTTGGGCGCCAAGATCAGTACCCGCTTGACGCGTCCAGCGAGCCAGGCTTGGCGTAGCAACATGCCGGCCTGAATGGTTTTGCCAAGACCTACCTCATCGGCGATTAAGAGCTTAGGGGGCCAATCTCGGTAGAGGCGTTCGAAAGCCCTCACTTGGTGTGGCCAGGGTGTGACCGCCGAGGTCGCTTCACCCACGCGCTCGCCCCCATCTGGCAATGAAGGTGCATGCTGGATGAAAGACCAGACACGGCTCCTGAAATCGCCTTGTTCGGGCGCCGTTGGTTTCTCGGGTTCCTTCGCCTGGGGCTCCGACTTCTTTGGAGAAGGCTTCGCAGGTTTCTCCTCAGCCTCCTTGAGACGGGCGGGCACATCGCTCGCCGGCATGAAACGCATCAGGTCCTGACGGGCGGCATCGGGCACGTCGAGCACAATCACGCGGTGCGCCTTGTTGGCCCAGATCCGCGCGAAGTTAGCCTCCTCATCCGCTACTCGCTTGGGTTCAGGACCCCAGCTTGTATAAACATTGATGCTCTCCCAGTTATGTTGCCAGCCGGCTGCCGTTTCATTGAGGCTGCCGTTCCAGGCGATCTTGTCGCCGCCCCGGTCCTCGATGATGCCGGCCTTCTCGTGGAAGATACCGTCCGCTGGAATCGGCTTCTTGCTGGCATTGCAGGGAACGGCCACCTTCACATCCAGATAGCCCTGAGCGATCATCCAGGCCAACAGTTCCAGGGCATCGGAAGATGCGGGATCAGGTGGTGCTAGTGGCAGGCTCGCCAGATGACGTTCGACGAGATCGCGCAGCTGTTCGCCTTTTTCGATAGCATCGATCTCGGGTTGTTCCAGAGTGCAACCCACGACCAGCCGCATGCGCCCTCCGTTACGGACCAACCCTTCGATACCGCGTGCCGCCAGCGTCAGGGCGCGGGCATTGAAGTAACCGGTTAGCCTGTCGTAGCGCTCGGCATCCTCAAGCGCGGGCACATAGAACAGCTTGACGAGATCGCCGTCGTCAGGGGTGTATTTGAGCCTCCATGTGCGGTCGCTGAGCATGGTCAAACATCATCTTCTTGCCAAAGCTTCAGCTGCTCCGGCTCGTCGATCTCGTCGCTGTAGGCAAGGCGGGAGAGATTGTAGAGCGCCTCGAAGTCGCTTCCCGATGCTGCAGCGTCTCCCTCCAGATCAATGCCGGTAAACGCCTTGGAAACCGGCAGGACCTCAAGCACTGCCTCGAGGGCCGCGAAGAAGCGCGGATCCTGATCCACCAGCGCAGTGGTGAGCATTTCCTGGGCGGCAGATAGGGAACGAACCCGTCCCATGTTGGCGGCATGATGAATAGCGTCGATCATGCCCCGTGAGCCATCGACCGGTCCGAGGGTTCCCTTGGCGGCGCGGCGCGCGCTGTCCCACAGGTGGATGTCGCTGCCTTTCTTTTCCGCGAGCCGGCCGACGATGTCGCTCTCAAGATCGACACCAACGGCGCGGGCGAGCCTTAGTGCTTCGTCGTAGGAAAACGTCGGCGCCTTGAAGGCATCCCAGGCGAGAACGAGAAACGCCGTTGTTGGATCTAGGTCGGCATTGGCCTTAAGGTGGGTCAGTTGCTCCAGGCGCCAACGTTTGACCTCGCGTCGGGCGGCATCGAGCGCGTCTTCCGGAGTGGCGGCGTAGGGGTCCCATTCCTCCTCGAACAATACCTGTTGGCGTCGACGGCGGCGTTCCTCGGGGATCTCGCGCGGGGTGCCGCGTTTGAGAGGCCAATGGCGCGAGAATTCTTCGAGTGCTGGACCGAAAGAGGCGAGGTAAAGGTCAACGCCTGAAATGCCCGCGTTCTGGAACTCCTCGACCCGAGCCCGTACCGCTTTCGCGACCAGCGGTTCCACATCTTCCCAATAAAGGTCAGTCTCCGCCTGCATGTCGCCGACACGCGGGCGGCAAACAAGGAAGATGGTGCTGTTGGCAGCGGCCTTGTCCTTGATGTGCAAGCTACCCTCGGCTTCCGTATTAATCGGCCAGGAGGCCGTGATGGCGAAGCCGGCTTCGATCAGTCCCTTGGTCAGCGCGTCCCAGGCACCTGTCGCTTTATGCGTGAACATCAGGGTCATGACCCCTTTGGGTTTAAGGGTTCTGCGGCACTCGGCAAAGATGGACGCCATGCGCTCTTGGTAATCCCGTCCAGCCAACGCCTTAGCGCCTTTCTGTCCTTGGAACTTGGCCGGGTTGGCGACAGCCTCGTTGTCCTTGTCGGTCAATTGTCGGCGGAACAGTTCAGGGACGACGTGACCGGCTGTACGCTTGAGCCAAACGTAGAAGAAGTCCGAAAGCTCTGCATACATGACGTTGTCGTAATATGGGGGGTCCATGACGACAACATCGACAGATTCGTCCTCGATGTGATCGAGACTGTCACCAGGCTTGCAGGTGACCGTCACAGGCGGGGGGGTATAATTTCCTTGATCCGCGTGGGCAAACAATCCGCCCCCGTTTTCGCCGGCATCGGGACGGACGAGGGCGATGAGTTCGCCGATGCATTTCTCGGTTTGCTTGAAGGCCCATTCGAATCCACCGCCGACCTGCATTAGTGGCATTTCAACGAAGGACCATTTGAACGAAAAGTCGTGTTGCGAGAATGTATTCGTAATTACTTCGCGTTTGGAATGCCACACGGACATCCTTGAGTTGTAATCTCGTAACTTGTCTAGAGAAAGGGCAAGATAAAGGTATGCCGCTTGCCGTACCTCGTCGAACCTACCTTCTGCGCGATCTGCATCGAGCATTTCGCGGAAAACCTCGACGCTGACCGCATGACAAAGAAGCTGCCGGGGGGAAAACAAATCGCGCCACAAGGGCATGCCGTATTGGATCGGGCGATCATCGTTGCTGAGTTCAGGAAACTTCTCGGTCGGGACGATGTCGAAGGCTTCCCATTCGGGCATTTTCTCAGCGAGATAGGCCTTGATCTCGCTGCTGTTGTCGTCCTCGGGGCGCGGCGCGCGGTAGCCTCGAACCCATTTGTCTTTGCCCCGCTTGCCAGACTTTAGGATTTTGGCGACGCGCTCCTTATAAACGATCGCGAACAGCTGCTCGCCCATCTTTCCGGCCTGGGCCTGGGATTTGATTTCGTCGCCATCGATGACCCGGGCGCAATCGGAATAAGGACAGGTTCCGTCGCCGCGCGACACGGTTCCTTCCGATTGTTCCCGGGCGGATTTGACAATCTCGAATGAACAGACGCGGCCTTCCGACCCGGGGCCGCTCCCAAGGTGCGGCTTGAGCCGCACGCCTGTCCCACTGGGCGCCAGACGCCAGTTCGGCGACAGCGGCACAAGGCCGTCGCAATAGGGGCAGGTAATGGTGCGGGCCCAAAGGAAACCGTGGATTTGCGTGTCCGCATTTTCAGTTGGATATAAGTGCGGTATTTTGTCGTTTACAGATTTCAGAAAATATTTAGAAAGAGATGCAAAGTCTTCCTGAAGCATTGCCCCAAATTGAATTGGCGGCCCTATAGTTTGTCTAGTTATCAGGGATGCAATTGGATTAAGGTCGTTGGCATAGGACTTCAATTGGAGGCGACTAGCTTCGAAAGGTATGCTACCGCCACCAGCTGTAGGGTCCAAGACGATGGCCAAATCGACACCAACCTCACGTAGTTTGTCACGAACCCAGGTGGTTTCTTCTGCACTAGGTTGGTACGTGAAGGCGCGCTTATACCCGTATGGATTTGGCCCAAGGTTCTGACCGGTTCTTTTCGCAGAATCTATTTTGCGCCGAGTGGCAACTGGGTCACCGTGAATCCCGATCACATGCAGAAACTGCTTCCGGTCCGCATCGGCCGGGAGCAAAGAGGCGAGGATCGCCGCCCGAGATGCCACCAACGGCCGCCGTGCCCACCACACGTGTAAATAATAGATTGGCGGCAGGGCGGTCATTGACCGTCGCTCTCGGACGCTCTCTTCACCGAGGGCGGCAATGGGCAACCAGCGTTCGATCAGGCGGGTGTCGGTCATCGTCGCTCCGTATTCCTTCAACGTTTGGGGTCGGTCAGGAGAAAACGGAGCGCCATCAGGACGCGTCGCGGGTTCTTCCGGTGGATGGCCATTCCGAGCCAATATGCGGCTTCCTCACGCCCCATGGCCTCGATGCCTTCTGCCACCGCCCGCATATTGTCGCGGTTTCGCATGGGAGCCAGGCTGCGGAACAGCAGCCCCAACATCAGCGCCAAGTCCTCGGTCAGATTGTAGCCGCGTTTCTTGTTGTCCGTACCAGCGCCCAGCTTGATTCCGGCCTGCGACAACCGTTTCAGCACGCGATGCTCAACAAGATCGAGATTGCGTCCCCGCAACCCGGCAATGCGAAGCGCGGAGGTCACTTGCGGCGTCGCCGATGCCGGCATTTGCCAGATTTCGTACTCGGCATCGCCCGGCCCGTGATTGCGCACGCGCAGTTCGTACTGAGGCGCCGAGTCCGGTGTCGTGACCAGGGAAATCCGTTCTAACCGCGCCATCTACGCCTTCACCTCCGCCGTGGCTGACACATAGGCAGCACCGCTTGCGAACTTGGCAAGGCGTTCGGTGAGTTTCTCTGCCGCGTCGCCATGCATTGATAGACCCTCGGCAAACGTCAACTGGAAACCTGCCTCAAGGTTCTTGGAACTTGCATCACGTAATTGCGGTTCGAGAAACTCTTTAACCGGTTGCGCATCCGGCACTGGCCCGCGGAACTCTAATTCGAACGATCCACCCTCGCGGGTTTCGTAGCCGCCAGTGATGGTGACGGTCTTCTCCGCCCCGGATACGGCACCCACGGCACCAAGAAGGCGAAAGGCGTCGCCAGCCTCGAACATACGGATGGTCAGGACGCTGATGGACTCGATCTCCTTGGCCCGAGCCTGCTCCCACAACTGGACCAACGCCTCATTAAGGACGCCTTCGGCGGTGAACGAACCGGGCGCTGCCCCTGGCGGATGGCCGCCGACCGGCTCCCCTTCAGGGCCGGTGCCTGGACCGCCACCGGGGGCTCCGCCGGGCTGCCCCGCCTCTTCGCCGCCCGGTTCAGGTTGCTCGGGTTCTCCGGGCTTTTTACGTGGCCAAATGCCGGTATTCTTGGCGTAGATCATGGTGAAGACCACGGACTGCTCGTCGATCATGATGCTGGCCGATGGGTCCCCCGGTCCGAATAGCAAATCTCCGCGCTGATAAACGTACTCACCCTGCTCGATGCCGCGCCGCACTCCGCGAATGAAAATGTCGTCGCCGATCAGAATCGGAAGCGCCGGATCGCGCCTAAATTCGTCGCGAAGCGCGAGCGTCGTGATCTGGCCCTTCTTGAGCGGCGTACGGTCGCGCACATATGCTGGCGAATCCGGTTCGTCCTCGGACAGGCGTAACTTCTTGAGATCGCGCAGCGCACGCGAGATCTGTTGTTGGCCAGCGCCCGGTTGGTCAGAGGCGGAATGCACGTCGATCGCTGAATGGGCTAGATCGACATCGCTGGCGCCGACCCGGTTGCGAGACGGATAGAAGACGTGCCGGTAGCATTGCTGAATTGCGATCGCGAGTTCCTGTTCGGACCGCGCTTCCAGCTCACGCACCTTGGCCTGCTGGTGCTCGGCCAGGTCGATCAGGCGTTCGGGCTTCTTGAGTTCCTGCAACGCCAGACGATGATAGGTCTTGCGCCGCATTTCCTCCTTACGGGCATCGTCCGCGACCACGAACACGAGATTGTTTCGTAGCGCCCTCAGGGCGGAACCCTCGGAGCCCTTGCGCGCATAGATTCGCTCGATGAGCTCGGGAACACTTTCCACGGAGCCGCCGATGGTCACGCCGTCATAGGCCATGACGACGAGCTTCGGGCGACCGTCGCCAACCTCATCGGGCACGTCGAAGGGGCCGCCGGGAAACGATACCGTCTCCAACGTCTTGCCCCCAAAAATTTGGCGGATGCGATCGTTGAGCTGAGCGCGCGCTTCCCCGGCATCCACGTGGCGCTCCTCGCGGCGGATGATTTGGCGCAGATTGGCCTCAGCGAGAAAGCGCATCGGAGCGCCGGGGCGGTCGTCGAGGTAGGCAGACTCGGCGATGAATTTCTTACGCGCTTCCTCAATGAAGCTAATGTCCGTTGCGGGGCCCAGGACCGAATAGCGCAACTGTTCCGGCGAAACCCCCTTGAGGGGGTCGTTGAAGGCCAGCGTGTGCATGAAGATGGTGCGGGCGACATAGACTGCATAAGGCGGTAGGCCGCCATGGTGCTCGGCGTCGATTTCTTGCGCCAGGGCCTTCTTCTCTACCGAACCGGCGGCGACATCGTTGGTGATGGCCGGTGCGTAAGCCGATTGCCCGAGTCGCGTGACGATCTCCTGGCGGATAGGCTCGTAGCCCGGATCGATATGGTGCAGATGGATTGCGTTCGCATCGTTGGGCTTGTCCTCCCACAGATGAGCGATCGTGCGCGCCAACAGCCGCAGCATGCCGCGCACCCGCTGGAAATTGCCGAGTGTCGCCGTCTTGCCAGTCAGGGTTTCCAGAACTTCCGGGTGCAGCGGGTAACTCGACTGGAAGGTCTCGACGGTCTCGGAGCGGGCGGCATCGCCGGCTAAGGACTCCTTATTCGCCCCCCATAGCTCCCGGTAGGCATCAATGATGGCCGGAATCTTTGTCTCGTCGATCGATTCGAACAAACGACGGCGGAGCACCTGAACCGTCTCGTCCTCCTCTGTGGGGTTCAAGAGTGTCGCTTTGCGTGCGGAAACGCTCTCCGCTTCCGCCATGTTGTCTGCGATGAATTGGTTCTCTTCGTTGTAAGCGTCGGTTGCCCGGCCGTCCTTGCCGATCGCCAAGGTGTAGACCAATGCGGCGTTAGGGGCACTTTCCACGGCCTTGAACAACGAGGTCAGGAACGCCGTCAGCTGATCGCGGGCGTCTTCGAGGTTGCGCACCTTGCGCAGGTAAACTGAAAGCTCGTCGAGCAGGATCAACGTCGGTTCGCCGCCGAACAGCTCGCGTAGGGTCTCGGCGCCGGGTGCAATACGGCTCTCGTCGCTCTTGCGGACCCTAGCGTATCCGTCCTTGCCGGCAAGGGCATAAGCGATCTCGCCCCAAGGCGTGAAAGCGAGCACACCATCGCCCATAGTCCGGCCATTGGCTGGATCGGCGTTCTCGCCGTCGAAGGCAGCGATACGGACGGGGCCTTTGGGCAATATTGAGGGGTCAACGAACTCCGAGATATTGGACACACCGTTCATGCCACGTGCGGCATGGGTCAGCGCGATCAACCCATGGGTCTTGCCGCCGCCGTAGGACGTATCGAGACGGAAAATCGCCGCTACTTCGCCGCCTGCTCCGGTCAGTCGGCGGCACACATTCGCGAGCAGGTTCTTGAGCCCTCTCGTGGGATAGGTATTGGCAAAGAAACGTACCGGGTCGAGATATTCGGGATTGCCCTTGCCGATGATGACCTGAGCAAGGTCCGCGGCGAAGTCGGCCTCGGTGATCGCCCCCTTGAGAACGTCTTCCCGTGGACGGCATGTCTCGAAAATCGTTGGGACAGTCATTGTTCCCGCTCCGTCCTTTCCCCCATGTCATCCGGGCCAATGGCATTCGACTCGGTCCACTGGTCAATCTCACCCTTTCTAAAACGCCAGGAGCCACCAACCTTGAACGCAGGAATGTCTCCCCGAGCGACCAACCGATAAATGGTGCGTTCTTTGACCTTCAAATACTCGGCCACCTCGCGCACGGTCATAACGTCGGTGTCGGGCATCGACTGTCTTTCCTCTAAGTCGAGTCCGCTGAACTCAAAATGAAAAATAATACAAAATTGGCAAGCTGACGAGGGCTTATCTCGGCTGTCGTTGCCGTCAGCCCCAAGAGGGTCAGCTTGCAGATCGTTGGAGGGTGACGATTTCGCCGGTTTGCCCGTCCATAGAGGCGGCGATATCGGACGAAACAGTGTTGGCAGCGGCTTTGACAGGATCGGCCGCGAGATGTGCGTAGCGTGCTGTGGTCTGGACCTGTGAGTGGCCGAGGAGCTTGCCGATCATGGGCAGACCCTGGCCCGCCGCGACCGCCGTGGAGGCGAAGGTATGGCGCAGGTCGTGAATGCGAACGTCCTCAATGCCGGCGCGTTTGCGAATGCGCCGCCAGGGTGGCTGCAGGTCGGTCAGATGGGCGCCGGAATTCTTCCCCGTGATGACCCAGGGGTTTTCGTCCAGCCGTTCGATCTTGGAAAGGA
>CAYFKJ010000011.1:0-14054 GCA_964343605.1 uncultured Rhodospirillaceae bacterium | reverse complement strand
GCACAGCGCGGGTCAGGTTGGCGGAGATCACCTTGCCCAGCGTGTCGAGCTCGTCTCGCGCCTTTTCGGCATTTCTGACCAGATCCTCGTCGAGAACGATGCCGAGGTCGCGAGCCCGGCGTCTCGTCGCCTCTAAAGCCTCGGCGCCACCAACCAGCATGTTCACCATGGCGACGCCCTCGCTGTCGAACAGCTTGAAGGCGAGCCGAAGCCGTTCCGCCGGATCGGTCGTGCGCCTGAAGGCTTCCGCCACGTCGTTCAACAGGTCCTCGGAGCGGCGGATGTTGCCGTGCTGGTCCTTCAGGGCGATGCCCATCTGCGCCAGCGCCTGCTTGGCCTCGCCGGTTCCCTTGGCCGCCTCGGCGACGCGCCGGGTAAAGCGCTGCAAGGCCATGTCCATGGTGCGTTGCTCGACGCCGGCGAGTTGCGCGGCGTAGCGCAATTCCTGCAAGGCCTCGACGCCGACACCGATCTTGTCGGCCGTCTTGCCCACCGCGTCGGCGGCGCTGATGGACCGGTCGATCAGGGTCGCCAGACCGCCGACCGCGGCGACGCCAGCCAAGGCGCCGCCAAGCGCCCGCATGCCGACGCGGAGGGTCTTTGCCCGGTCGGTCAGATTGGAGAGACCGCGCGACGCCTTGGTGCCGGCCGCGTCGATCTTCTTCAGCGAGCGCTCGCCACTTTGCCCGACGGAGACCAGCTCGGCCTTGACCTTGCCGCCGCCCTCGACGGCCAGGCGGACCGCGTAGGTGTGCTTGGCCTTGGCCATCAATCGGTATCCTTATCGTTGAGGGCTTCGATCAGCCCGGCCTCGGCCGCCTGCAGCAGTTCGGAGACGGCGCCGGGATCACAGCCCCGCGCCTCCGCGATCTTCATGGCGACACCCAAGTCAATGCCGACGACGTGACCCGATGGCGCGAGCCGGAGCTGGCCGAGACAAGCCATGAGCAAGTCCCAAGCCTGGTGCTCCTCCAAGGTTCGGAGAGCGTGTTCGTGATAGGGGCAGCGCTCGCCCGACGAGCCTAAACCGCCTTCGGCGCAGGCCGCGCCTTCCCGGCGGCACCCTTCGCAGTATCTGGGCCCTCCGCCTGGTCGGAAATGCCAGCGGCAGAGAGCCCTGATCCGTTTTTTGCCGCGTTCAGGAGCACCTGCCTCAGCGTGAACTCTTGAAAGAACCGTTCGCCGACGGGATAGAGCTCCATGATGGCCGCGACGTTCTCCGGCGTGACCGGCGGGTCGTCCTCGACGCCCGACCAGGCCGTGATATGCCGGGTGCCGAGCTCCTTGATCAGCAGATCCTGGAACAGGCCGTCCCGTTCTGCCTCGTCCTCGAGGTCCGGCAGCCCTTCCAGCGGCAGACCGCTTTCCCGGCGTTCCCGGACCTGCATCTCCAGGCTTTCGACACGTCGCCGCGCGGCGGCCTGGGCCGCCGCCATGCCGGCCGTGGTCAGGGGCTTGACGCTGACCGTAACCCCGTAGGGAAGCTCGATCTCATAGGGTTCGGTTTGGGTTTTCAGGCTGATCATGCGTAATCGGTTCCGTCCAGATCGTTGATGAGGGTGACGGTCAGCATCCGGCCTGCCACATCGTTCTTCGCACCCTGGAAATCAAAGCTCGCCTGCACTCCGCCGGGACCATCGACGGCCAGCTTGGGCTTCGGCAGGTAGACCTCGTGAGCCGTGAACAGGACCTTGGCGGTGGCGCTCAGCGTATAGCCGAACTCCAGGTCCACCGGCGTGCCGCTCGCCGCGTCGTCGATCAGTCCGGTGTCGGCGAAGCGCACATCGATGCGCCCGGTGAGCGCGGCCACCGTCGGGTCGGCACCGTCGATCAGGCCATCGGAGCGGATGGTCTCGATCTTCTCCAGATTATTGGCGTAGGTCAGCGAACCGCCGGTCAAGTTACCGACGGGCGATCCGCCCCGCGTGATCGAACCCTGAAACTGGCTGATGCGCGAGAAGGCGAGCGAGGTCGGTGTACCGCCTTGCGACGCGCCATATCGGGTCTCCCCTTGGGCCACGGCGCCGATGGTGGCCGCCGCCGCGCCCGAGCGTTGGAACTCGAGGGCAATGGAATCGAGTTTGACGCCGGTGTGCATGAAGAAGGCCGGCACCTCGGGCTGACCGACCTCGATGGAGAAGCTCGGGGTGTCCTGGGCGCCCGAGGCGAAGACGTGATCGAAGGTGCCGTCGAGATTGTCCGTCGTCGCCGGGTCGCCAAGCAGCCCGGTCAGCCAGAAGCCGAGATAGCGGGGATCGACGGGCACGACGATGTCGCCTTCGTCGTTGATCACGTCCCGCAGCGGCGCCAGAGGATCGCGCCCCTGGCCCAGCACCGGATCGTCAATCAGTCCCTGTTCGCTTCCGAGCGAGCAGCGGTTGAAGGGCATGCGCACATAGTTGCCACTGGCCTCTGTGCCGTAGGCGGTCTCCCGCTTCAGCAACAGCGAGGCGTTGGCGCCGTAGGATCGGGCCATCTCAAGGTCTCCTGATGTTCGTGAAATTTCAGCCCAGCGGGCTCTCGGCTTCGTACTCGACGGTCACGATGATCGTGCCGGCCTTGATGGCAGGCGCGCCGGCCACCCCCTCGGCATCGACGTCAGGGCGGCCATAGGTCATGCCGAAGGCGAGACCGCCGAGCGTCGGATCGGCATCGAGAACGGTCCCGATCTCGCCGAGCAGGGCGTCGAAGGCCGCATCGCCCTGCTCGACATAGACCTCGACCTCGATCGCGTGGCTGTAATAGGCGCTTCCGAATCCGCCCAGTGCCGTATCCGGCTCGCCCGGATCGCCATCGCGGAGGACGATCAGGCCGCCAGCGGTAATCTTCTCTGGCACTACGGCGTTGCGTTCCACCTTGGCGCCAGGGACGGTTTCCAGACTCGCCCTGAGCGCCTCGAGGATCTGCTCGGTCTTGCTCGCGGCCACGGTCTCACTCCGATTTCATGTGCCGGCCGATCAGAGACGGCAGCCGGCGCGACCAGCGCTCCGCCGCCCGCCGCACGTCCAACCGTTTTGGCATCCGGACCTGGGGCACCAGCAGGAACATGACCGCCGTGGCGATGCCGGCCTTCATCCGGCCGGTCTTGGTGAAGGCGCCACCCTTGGCCCGGCGCCCCACTCTGCCTGTCTTGGCGCTGACGCGGACGCTGTCGACGACCAGCAGCGAGGGGCCGCGCGCCCTGTAGACGAACCGCAGCGGCCCGAACCGATGCTCCGGAAAGTTGGAAGGCGTGATCCGTTTGCCGCCGACCCCGCGCTTCGGCGCCACTGGCGTCGGAATGGCGAGCCAGAAGCCGGATTTGCTCCGGATCACCGTTCCTTCGTCGAAGGTGCGAATGATCTGCGGCGCCTTGGTCCAGACCAGGCTCGCCGCGTCATGCCCTTTGTTCGGATAGGTCCGGCTCCGCCAGGTCCGGGCGAGTCTCGACCCCAATCCGGCGGAAACCACCTGCTTGCGCAAGCTCCCCTTCAGACCGTCGCCGGCCTCCTTGACACCCGCCGCCACGGCTTTTTCGATGCCGCGCATTTTGGCCTGCATATCGGCCTTGATGGAACCGACGATGGTGGCGGCGAGCTTCATGGAAAACCCGATGGTAATTGCATACGGAACGGCCGCAGATCACGACGGCCTAGTGTCCAGGGTCCAGACTAGGCGTTCGGAATCGCGAACCGGCTCGCCCTGGACCACGTACTCCGAACCGTCCACCGTCAGCCGGTCGCCGGGACGCGGCGCGGCGACGTCGGATACCCGCACGTCGAACATCGCCGTCTCGGCGTGGATGCGGGTGTCGCCGAAGCCGACGATCTCGTCCGCGCGCTTGGCGATCACCCGAATATCCACGGCCGCGCCGCCGTCCGGGATATAGACGGCGGCGACGCCGAGGTGCTCGAAGCAGGCGTCGATGGCGCGGGTGAAAGGGTTAGCCACGTCACGACGTGGTGAGCTTCACAAGCACGCCCGGCCGGTGGCACATGGGCAGCGGGTTGGACTGCGTGTGCAGGTCGGTGCCGCGCTCGAACTTGCGCGGCTCCTGCTTGGCGTAGAGGGGCTGGCCGAGGGTGTTGGCGGTCTCGTTGAAGTCGGCCGGCGCGAAATACGAGGCGAAGGTCTCGACGGTGCCGAGAGGGAAGGCGTGGCCCTCGTTGGCGGCGATGAACCGGCGCACGTTGCCGTCCGGGTCCGTCGCCTGGCCGCGGTACTCCTCGAAGGTGATGCCGCCGAAGGTGAAGCCCGAGCGCACGTCGTCGCGCAAGGCGGCGCCCTCCATCCAGCGCTCGTAGGCCTTCTCGACCTTGGCGTGGCTGGTCAGCGCGTCAAAGAACTCCGGGCTCACGAGCGCATAGACCCGGGTCATGAACTCGCCGCGCAAGTTGTCCTCGATATGCCGCAGCACCTCCATGCACTTGGCCTTGACGTTGGTGCCGGCGGTGCCGAGGGCGAAGTCCACGGTCTTCGCCGTGATGCCGAACTCGGCGTAGAGGTCGTAGAGGGTGGAGCCGTCGGCGTCGAGGATCACCCCCTTGAGGGCGCCCATGCGCAGATGTTCCAAGGTGATGGAATGCTTGTTGCGCATGGACTGGAGGTGATCGGTGATTACGTTCGCCAAGGCTTCCGTCTCGTTCTCGGAGCCGAAGGCGCGGATGCCCTGCACCTCCTCCGGCAGCACCACGTCGTCGTGGGGAATGTGGGGCACGGCGAAGCTTCGGAGCTTGCGCTTGCCGCGCTCGCCCACCGTGCCCGGCGAGCCGACCGGCATGGTCGGCAGCAGGTTGAGGACGCCATTTCGCTCCTCGATGGCGATCTGGCGGAAGCGCACCGGCTTCGCCGGCATCAGGCCTAGCTGCTCCAGCCGGCCGTAGGTGTTGGGCAGGATGTTGATGGCCGCCGTCAGCGCCGTCATGTTGAAGGCTGGGGCGTCGAAGGGGTTGTTCATGGCCATAGTGGTCCTCCTTCGGCGCCGGCATTCCGGCGCCGATCAAGTCGGGGTTGCGACAGTGGGGTTAGGGGCTCAGGCGGCCTTGCGGACGAGGATGCCGCGGGCCTCGAGATCGGCCAGTGCCGCCGTCTTCTGCGCGGCCGTGATGCCGGTGGGCCAGACCAAGGCGTGGTCGGCGAGGATGGCGTCGCGGACGATGGCGAGCCCGTCTGCGTCGGTGCCGTCCGGCGCGGTCACGTCGATGCCCATGATCCCATGGGCCTCGTGGGTGCCGTCGACGGCGGCGGGATCGAGCGCGACGGCCTTGCCGTCACCAGAGACGTCGATCGTGAACTTGTCGCCGACCGCGAAGTCGGCGGCGCCGTCGGCGATAGTCAGATTGACGTGGTCGCCCGCGTAGGCCTGCCCGACGGTGAGATCGGGAAGCACGTAGCCGGTGGGCGTCAGCACCTGGAAGGTGCCGGCGTTGACCGCCGCGGCGACGCAGGTGAGCGTGTAGGTGCCGACCTCGGCCTGAGCCCCCAGCGCCGGGTCGGCGAGGGTGGCGATGCCGTCGCCGGTGTTGCCGGCGTCCGCAGTCACCGCGACCGAGGACCTGGTCCGCTTGCCGATCACGGCGCCGACGCCGAGCGCACGGTCCGCGCCGTTTCCGGCCAGCACGGTGACGGCCTCGCGGCTGTAGAGGTTCGGCGCCTCGTGCTTGAGCACGTCGCCGAGGTTGTTGGTTTCCGAGAGTTCGGGCATGGATCAGACCTCCTTCGCTGCGGCGGCACGGGCCTTCGCCGCCCGCACCACCGGGTTGTCATCGAGGCTCACGGGCCGGCCGGTGCCGGCGCCGGGCAGCAGGTGGCTGCGCACCTCGGTGTCGTCCCGGCCGGCCTTGAGGGTCAGCAGTTCCTTGCGGACCTCGTCGGCCGAGAGCCCGCGGGCGATCATCTCGCCGGTCCGCTCCGGCATCCCGGCCAGCGCGCAGAGGTCGGCGATGCGGGCGGCCTCGCGGTGGCCCTCGCCGCGCGCCTCGGCGCGGACCTTGTCGAGGTCGACCACCTCGGCGGTCTTCCTTCCCGCCTCCGCTTCCGTGTCTGGGCCCGGCTCGGAGTCGGTCTTGTTCTCCGCCGGTGGCGCGGTGCCGCCCGGCTTCGCGGTCTCGGTGATGACGTCGGTCATGTTTTCCTCCTTACGTTCAGGTGGCGTGAGTGAAACTTCCGGGAATCCCGGCGAAACGGTTGCCGTCACCCCACGGATCATCGCCCTGGACCCGGACATGGTTGCGGCCAACGCCGCCAGGGCATCCCGCATCGTGCCGACCCCGTCGGCGAGCCCGGCGCGGACGGCGTCCTCGCCGAAGAACAGGCGGGCCTCGGTCGCGCGCACCGCCGCCGTCGCCATGGCGCGGTTGCGGGCCACGGTCTCGACGAACAGTTCGTAGACGCGGTCGACCTCGGCTTGCAGCGCGGCCCTCGCCTCGCCGCCTAGGGCCTCGTGGGGGTTGAAGTCGTTTTTGCGCGCGCCGGCGAACACCGTGGTGTAGCGGTAGCCCTCCATGGCGTCCCGGGCCGAGCGGTCGACGTGGACGGCGACGACTCCGATCGAGCCTGTCCCACCGGTGCGCGGCACGATGACGCGCTCGGCGGCGCTGGCGACGGCATAGGCGCCGGAAAACGCCTCTTCGTCGGCGACCGCCCACACGGGCTTCAGGCCCCGCGCCTCGAAGACGAGATCGGCGAGGTCGAACACGCCGCTCGCCTCGCCGCCCGGGCTGTCCACGTCCAAGAGGATGGCGCGCACCGCCGGATCGGTCGCCGCGTCAAGGATCTCGGTCTCAAGCTCGCCGTAGGACGTGAGCCCTGAGGCCGCCTCGATGGGCCCGGCGCGCTTCACCAGCGTGCCGAACACGGGGATAACCGCGATGCCCGAGGGGGTGATCTTCGTCGCTCGCGGTCGTCCTGCCTCATCTTGGAGCGCGACGGCAGGCGGCGGCGCCTCGATCCCGATGCGCGGACCGAGCACGGCGAGGATGGCGTCCAGCTTGTTCTGGCCAATGACCAGCGGCGTACCGAGCGCTCGGCTCGCGATGTGCGGCAGCATCCTCATGCGCTTCTCCTGTCGGGTTCCATGGGCTCCGCCCCTTCGTCGGGCTCATCGGCCATGGGCTCGGCGCCCGGCTGGGCGGCGCCGGTGCGCGCGACCTTTCGGGGGTCGCTGTCGAACACCAAGCCGAGCGCGTCGGCGCGGGTGTTGTCGGCGGCGATCTCGCGGTCGATCTTCTCGGCGTCGTAGCCGAAGGCCGAGATGGCCTCCGAGCGGCTCATCAGCCCGGCGCGGATGGCGAGCACGATGGCCTTGAACTCCTTCTCCGGGTCGACCCACTGCCAGCCCTGCGCGATCCACTTGACCGCGAGCCACGGAGCCGGGTTCCTCTCGAAGCCGGGCGCGTCGAGGGCGCCGGCCAGCACCGCGCTCGTCATCCATTCGCGCCATACCGGCCGGCAGAGCTGGTGGACGATGACCGCGTTCTGGACCATCTCGCAGCGGCGTCGGAACTCCAGGAGCCCGGCGCGGATCGACGAGTAGTTGACCTGGGTCAGGTCGCCGCTGAGCTGCTCGTAGGTGACGCCGGCGGCCACCGCCACGGCGCGGAGCTGGTTGCGAAAGAACTCGGCGTAAGTCCCGCCGACGTCGGCGGGGTCGGAGAACCGGACATCCTCGCCGGGGCTCAGCACCTGCATGGTGCCAGGCTCGAGCCCCGCGACCGCCGCACCGTCCTCGTCCGGCTCGCCCTCGCCGAGCATGGCGTCCTCGGGATTGGGCTTGATGATGAAGCCGGTGAACAGCGCCGCGACCTTGGCCTTGACCAGCGCCGCGTCGTCGAACTGGTCGAGCTCGTTGAGCTTGACGAGCGCCCGGGCCAGCCACGGCTCACCCCGGATCTGGCCGGGACGCAACGGCCGGAACAGGTGCACGACGCGGTCCGCCGGCACCCGCACCGCCTCGAAGTCGCCCGCCCGCATGGCCGGATCGCCGGGATGCTCCCGCATCACGTGGTAGGCGACCCGCCGGCCAAGCGGGTCGAACTCGATCCCCGCCCGGATGACGTTGCCGCCGGCAAGGGTCGCGTTCAGGGTCAGGGGCACGTGCTCGGCCTCCAGGACCTGGAGCTGCAGCGGCACGGCGAGCCCGTCCTCGGGCCGGCGCGGGCGCAGGCGCATGAAGCACTCGCCGCCCTCCACCATGGCCCGGCAGGCCAGCGCCTGCAGACCGTAGAAGTCGGTCAGACCGGCGGCATCGGCCTCGTCGCACCAGTCCCACCAGAGCGCGTGGACCGCCTCCCGGAAACGGTCGTCGGCCGCCGTCGACTGGGGCTTGATGCCGGTGCCGACGCAGTTGGTGACGAAGGAATCGACCGCGTTGCCGGCCCAGGCGTTGCGTCGCACCAGGTCGCGCGACTTGACGCGCAGGTCGTGGCCGGAGGCGAACAGCGCGGCGACGGCGCCCGGGTTGCCGGGCTGCCACGCCAGGGCCCGCCGGCCCATCCCGGCGACCTCGTGCACCGGCCAGCGCGATCCGTGCGCGGCATGACGGGCGGCGCGCCACGTCGCCATCATGCGGGCAACCAAACCCATGCTCAGAACCCCTTGTTGGTGGTGACGCGGATCTGGCGCACCCGTTTGCCGGCGTCCCGGGCGAGCGCGGTTTCCACCTCGGCCAGCGCCTCCTTGATCTCCTGGACCGAGCGGTAGGTGACCCGCTTGCCGTCGTACTCGACGGTGAGAACACCGGAGGCCAGGGCCTCGCGCAGCGCCCCGGCCTGGGCTTCCGTGTACGCCATGTCTCAACCCATCCACTTGCTGCGGATCACCCGCCTTCGCTCCCCTTGGGAGCTTCGGCGGGCGGGCCCGCTCTCCGTCGCCGCCTCCGGCGGCGATTCGCTGACGCTGCCAAGCGCCGCCTCCAGGCGCTTCCACTGCCGCTCCTGGAAGCGGTCGATGCCGTAGATCGCGGCGGCGGCGCGGGCGTAGACCCGACAGTCCAGGGCCTCGTTCTGGCGCGCCGGATCCTTCTCCCACGAAGCGCGCGGGAACCCCTTGTGGATGCGGATCACCCGCCGCTCGGCGGTCAGCTGCTTGAAGTACTCCTCGCCGTACTGCGGAAAGTGGCAGTAGCCGGGCGGGCAACCCTTGCCTTCGGCCAGTTCCTCGTCGGTCGGCCGATCCAGGCGCAGCCAGCGGTAGAGCTCGCCCTTGACCACCGGCCCGCCGACCGACCATACGCGGAGCCCGCGCCGCCGGCCGCCGCCGTCGGCCTTGGAGGCACCCAGGATCAGGGCTGTGTCGCGGTCCCGCCCCTTGACCGCCACCGCGGTTCGGGGCTGCCGTGCCGCCGCGCCGGCGGGGCCCCACGAAGCCTGCGGATGGCGCCGCGCCCAGGCATAGACGTCCTGGGTTGCGTAACCGGAATCGACGCACATCACCCGGATCGGCAGGGACCCGCCGCCCTGGCGCGGCCAGTCCCTGGCAAGGATTTCATCGAGCCGGCTCCAAACCTCGGGCCGCGCCGTATCGCCGTCGAGCACCAGGTAATCGACCGACCAGCTCTCCTTGCCCCGCCCCCAGGCGACCACCTCGACCTCGATGCGGTCCTTCTGCACGTCGGCGCCGGCGGTAAGGAACAGGACGCCGGCGGGCACGGTGCCGATCGGCCAAGTCTCGCGGCGGTCGTAGATCTGCCGCCACTCCGGCGCCTCGTGCGCCTCCTCGAAGGGTTCGCCGAGGACCGTGTTGACGAAGCCCTTCATCAGATCGGGGTTGGCCTTTGCCGCCTCGAACATCTCCGCGGCATCGGCCCAGGAAAACCAGCCGACCGGGCTGTAGAGGCTCGACAGGTGGAAGCCGGCCGTTCGGGCGTCCGGCTTCCTGCCGTCCCCGTCAGAGTTCTCGTCTGTTTCCTGCTCTTGTGCGGTCGGCCGCCACTCGCCGCGTTCCAGCATCTCCGTCTTGCGATGCTCGTCGATCAACGAGCCGCAGTGCGCGCAGCGGTACATCGCTTCCCGGGGCCGGCCCTCCGGCCAGTAGAGGCCGTCGAAGGCGAGCGTCTGGTACTCCCCGCACTCCGGGCAGGGGACGAAGTAGCGGCGCTGGTCCGAGGTCTCGAACTCGCGCTCGATCCGCGACAGCCCCTTCGTCTTCGGCGTCGAGACCAGGAACGTCTTGCGGCGCTGGAAGGTCGAGGCCCGGCGCTCGGCAAGCAGGACCGGATCGCCCTCGCCCTCGACATCGCCCGGATAACCATCCACCTCGTCGAGGAACAGGTAGCGGGCCGGCATGGAGCGGAGCCCCACGGCGGAGTTGGCGCCAGTGAGCACCAGCACGCCGCCTGGAAAATCCTTCGACAGCACTGTGTTGCCGGAGTCCCGGCTGCGGCGCTCCTTCACCAAGCCCTTGAGCGCCTCGCTCTCCTCGATCAGGGGATCGATGCGCTGCTTCGAGTTGCGCTTGGCCAGCTCCACCGTCGGCGAGACCGCCATCATGGGGCCCGGCGCCTGGTGGATGACGTAGCCGATCCAGTTGTTTCCGCACTCGGTGCCGCCGACCTGGGCGCCCTTCATGAACACCACGCGCTCGACCTTCGAGGCCGGCGACAGGCAATCCATGATCTCCCTGAGGTACGGCGTCCGGCCGGTGCGCCAGCGGCCGGGTTCCGAGGCCGCCCGCTGGGACAGCACCCTGTGCCGGTCCGCCCACTCCGAGACCGTGAGCAGGGGATCTGGGGTCAGTCCCTGCCGCCAGGCGTCCTCGATCCCGTCCGCGCCCTCGTACCAGCCTGCCTGCGCGAAGCCGGGGCTCCGCTCCGGCGAAGGCGGGTCAATCGAGGCGCGGTCGGACGTCGGCGAGCTCGGTGAGGTGATCCCGGACATGTTTCTCGAGGGTCGCGTGCATCTGGTGCGGATCGGCTCCGAGTTCCGCCGCCATCAACGCCGAGACTCGGGCAGGCCAGTTGAGCCACGCGTCCCGCTCGTCCCGAGCGAGCCGGAACACATGGGCCGCGGCCCGCGCGCGGTCGACCAGCTCGCCCTTGAGGCGTTGGAGCCGGACGCGCGCCGTCTGCGCCTTGAGCACCTCGTTGGCGGTCCGCGCCTGCATGAAGGTCGTGCCGCCGGCCGCGACCGACTCGCCGCTCTCGCGCAACGTCTCGCGCACGGCGTTCAGGGCCGCCTCGGGGACGGGCTTGACCGTCTTGCCCCGGCCGGCGGTCGCCTTCGGCTTGCCCCGGCCTCGCGAGGCGCCCGTGTTCGCCGACCACTCGGCATCGGCCTTCCCGGGCTCGATGGTGCCGTCGGCCTCCGGCGTGATCCGACCCGCGGCGATCGCCTTGCGGACGGCCGAGTGGCTCACTCCCCGGTGACGGGCATACGCCCTGATCGACAGTCCCATGACCGGTGGCCGCCCCAAAAAGCAATGGAATTACAACAGATTAGAGTTGCCCGGTCCGGCTTTCGAAGCATGTATGTCCATCAACGAACGCGGCCCCTTCGCCAAACCCGGGAGGGCGCCGCGACCCGAAAGGAGACCAGGCCGATGACCACCACCTACACCCCCGACGAACTCGGCGCCGTCTTCGCCGAGGTCCACGACCCGGACGACTGGAAAGCGCCGATCGCCGTCTGGTGCGCCGGCGAGGCGGTGCTGCCCATCTGCGAGGCCATCCGCTTCTTCACCGCCACCGAGCCCAAGGTCGAACTCGACACCACCCGCATGCGCTACCTGATCACCTCCGAGGGCTACCGCGCCGGCCCGGCCGGCGACCACTGAGCGCCGGCGCCCAAGGAAAGGGACACGATCATGACCGCCCCCACGCCCGAAGCCGCTCCGCGCGGCTACGCGCGGATAATCTCCGAAGCCACCGGGATCGCCGACCCCGAGGCGCTTGCGGCCATCGAAGACTGCATGCGCCACGACATCTTTCATTCGACGCTGGACTGGCAATCGCGCTCGCTGCTCCGCAAGGCGGCCAGGATTGCCGCCGCCGCGCTCGGTTACGAATGCCCGTCGCCGGCGCTCGGCGCAAGCGGGCCCGGATAATCTTGTGATCCCAACGGCCGGAAAATAGCAATCATTCCAGGCGCTTATTCAGTTGATAAACGGACCGGACGAAGCGTTCATGTCCTCGCGATCAAGACCGGAGGACGTACCGATGACCAAGACCCGCCGCGACAACGCCCAGGCCCTGGACGCTTTCGTGCGCCACAAGGCCGAGATCGACGAGATGCTCGCCCGGCTGCAGCGCCTGAGCGACGACCACTTCAACGTTTCGCCCGACGACCTCGACTGGGGCCACGTCGGCACCCTCGCCGACTGGGCCGAGCAACTGCGCCGCATCACCGACGCCGCCTTCCACGAGGGCGAGCACGCAAAGTAGCCCGGTCCCGCTCCCCCCGGCCCCGACCGGTATCGCCGGCGGGGCTTCGGGCGGTAGGAGCGCCGCGATGGGCGCGGTGCCCGAACACCGATGGAGCAACTCCCATGACCAAGCTCACCGATACCCAATTGATCGTCCTTTCCGCCGCCGCGGCGCGCGAGGACGGCTCGATCCTGCCCCTGCCGAAGTCGCTCAAGGGCGGCGCCGCCGACAAGGTGGTCGGCGCCCTGACGGCCAAGGGCCTCGTCGAGCGCATCGTCGACGAGCGTCCCGCCGTCGACGATGTCCTCCGGATCACCCGCGAAGGGCTCATCGCTATCAACGCCGACCCGGACGAGGGCGCACAGGCGGCCGACGTCGCCCGAAGCGCCGAGCCAGCGCCTTCCACCCGCGGGAAGCGCAAGAAGGGCGCCACGCCCCCCGACACGCCGAAGGAGCCCCGCAAGCGGCGCGAGGGCACCAAGCAGGCGGTTCTCATCGACATGCTCCGCCGCGACGAGGGAGCCACCATCGGCCAGATCGTCGAGGCCACCGGCTGGCAGCCGCACACGGTGCGGGGCGCCATCTCCGGGGCGCTCAAGAAGAAGCTCGGCCTCACCGTCACCTCGGAGAAGACCGAAAGCGGCGAGCGGGTCTACCGCATCCCCGCGTGACGGTGGCGGCCATGACTCGCAAGACCAAAAGGCGCGGACGGGCCGCGATCGAGCCTGCCGGCTACACCGTCCACCTCATCGAAAGCCCGGCCGGGCAGGCGCAACTGGCGAAGCGCGGGCTTACCACCCGCGACCTCGCCACGGCCATCGCCCGGTTCCAGAAGGCCGAGAAGGTCCGCGTCGGCACCCTGATCGGCGTCAGCGAGGACGGCTTCTTCGGCTCCACCGAGGAAGGCTGGACGCCGGACCGGACCGGCGCCTTCGACGAGCCGCTCCTCAACATCCCGTGGGTGCAGATCCTGGAGCTGCTCGGACGGGTGCCGGAGAACACCACCGGGGAGTTCCTGGAGAGCGGCGGGAACCTCCAGTAATCCCCATCGACACCTCACGCCGCCGGCGTCTCGCCGGCGGCGTTCCTTCGCGCGGCCCGCATCCGGATCGCCTCGAACAGGCGCCTGAGCGCGAAGCTCCGCGCGATCGACACGGCCGTAAACACGCCGCCGATGGCGAGGTTGTCGCCCAGACCCACCCTCAGGCCGAACACCGGAAACACGGCCAGCTGCGTCAGCACCGCGACTCCGTAGCCGACCGCAACGTTGGCGACGGCCTCGACCGCGGACATGAAACGCGATTGCTTCATGCCGCCGCACTCTGCGATTCGGCGGCGGCGGCTTCGAACGTCCGTCCGTTTCCGTCCAGCATGGCGGCCCGGCCGGTGAACTCCTGCCAGCGCCTGACGATGACGTCGCAATACCCGGGATCGAGCTCGATGAGCCGCGCGTGTCGGCCCGTCTTCTCGCAGGCGATCAGGGTGGTGCCGGAGCCGCAGAACGGGTCGAGCACGGTGTCCCGGCCCTTGCTCGAGTTGCGGATCGCCCGCTCTACCAGCGCCACCGGCTTCATGGTCGGGTGCAGGTCGTTCTTGTGGGGCTTGTCGACGAACCAGACGTCCCCCTGGTCGCGGGCGCCGCACCAGTAGTGGTCGCTGCCCTCCTTCCAGCCGTAGAGGATCGGTTCGTACTGGCGCTGGTAGTCGGCGCGGCCGA
>CAYFKJ010000010.1:21832-37719 GCA_964343605.1 uncultured Rhodospirillaceae bacterium | reverse complement strand
ACGGTGGCCGAGATCGACGCCGCCACGTTCAACGCGGCGGCCAACGTCTGCGACGAGATCGTCGACCTGACCGAGACGTCGGCCACCTTCACCGCCGATGTGAGCGCCGACAAACTGACCCTCAGCGAGGACGATTTCGAGCTGAAGCACACCGACCGTTTCCAGGTTTCGACAACCGGGACGTTGCCGGCCGGCCTGGCGGCGGCGACCGACTACTACATGGTCAAGACCCGTCCCGACCAGTTGCAGGCGGCGACCAGCCTGTCGGGCGCGCTCGCCGGCACCGTCATCGACATCACCGACGCCGGCACCGGCACCCACACCCTGACCCGCAACGGCCAGGTCCGCTACGATTGCCACGGCACCATCAAGCTCGACGCCAAGCCGGTCGAGATCCTCGAGGACATGCTGACCGCCATGGCCGGCGCCCTGGTCTACACCCAGGGCCAGTACAAGCTGTACGCCGGCGCCGCCACCTCGATCGCCGACACCATCGACGAGACCTGGCTCGAGGGCGACATCGAGGTCAATCCGGACGTCGAGCGCCGCCAGCTGTTCAACCAGGTGCGCGGCCAGTTCGTCGACCCGGCCCGCAGCTACCAGCCGACCGATTTCACGCCGGTCGAGAACCCGGTTTACGAAGGCCAGGACGGCGGCTGGTCGGATACTTTTACGGTCGATGCCGGCACCGACATCGCCACGGTGACGGGCTCGGGCGGCGTCATCGAGACAGGCCACGCCGTCGTCGTCGAGACCACCGGTGCGCTGCCGGTGCCGCTCGCCGCGGCGACCCGCTACTTCGCTATCCGCCAGTCGGCGACGACGCTGAAATTCGCGACGACCTTGGAGAACGCCTCGGCCGGCACGGCGGTCGATATCACCGACGCCGGCTCGGGCACGCACACCGTCAGGCGCGCCCTGCCGCTGCCGCGCGATATCGAGCTGCCGTTCACCCAGGACCGCACCCGCGCCCAACGCATCGGCAAGATCCACCTCGAGCGCTCGCGCCAGGCCATCACCATCGTGATGGAGTGCAACCTGAAGGCGCTGCACCTCGGCGTCTGGGACACCGTCAACGTCGACCTCGACCACTTCGGATTCTCGGCCAAGAAGTTCCGGGTCCTCAAATGGCAGCTGTCCGACAAGCACGGCATCGGCGTCCGCCTGGTCCTGCAGGAGGAGACCGACACGGCCTACGACTGGGCCAAGGGCGAGGCGACTCTCGAGGACCCGGCTCCGGACACCACCCTGGCGCCGGCCTCCGCCGCCACCGCGCCGAGCGGGTTGACGCTGGCGTCAGGTTCCGGACTGCTGTTCGTCGCTAGCGACGGCACCGTGCATTCGCGCATCAAGGCGTCGTGGACGGCGCCGGCCGACATCTTCGTCACCTCGGGCGGTCGCATCGAGGTCCAATGGAAGAAGTCGGCCGACAGCGATTACCAGGACCGGGTGCTGCTCGACGGCGCCGCCACCGAGGTTTTCATCTCGCCGGTCGACGACGGCGTCGCCTACGACGTCCGGGCCCGCTCGATCAACTCGATCGGCGTCAAGTCCGACACCACCGACCCGTGGGGGCAGACCGTCACTTCGCACACGGTGATCGGCAAGACGGCGCTGCCGGCCGACGTCGCGGCGCTGGCCGCCCAGCAGAACGGCAACGTGGTCGTCTTCTCGTGGCCGCAAGTTTCGGACTTCGACCTGGCCGGCTACGAGATCCGCTACATGGTCGCCCCCTTCGCCTGGACCGACGCGACGCCGCTGACCGAGGTCACACGGGGAACGCAAATCACCAGCGCCGGCGTGCCGCCCGGCGCCTGGGTTTTCGGCATCAAGGCCCGCGACACGTCGGGCAACTATTCCTCCGCCGCCGCCATCGCGGCGCTGACCGTCGCCAACGTCAACGACGTGGTGGTCAGCCAGGAGGACGCGACCGCCTGGGCCGGCACCCTGACCAACATGGTCCGCCACCACACCGGCGTCTTGACCCCGGAAAGCCAGGACCTGGCCTCGGCCACCGACGACCACGACGTCTTCGACAACTTCTGCGACAACCCGGAACCGACCTGTTCCTACGAGGCCGCCGCCATCGACTTGGGCTTCGACGCCGACGGGGTCAGGGTGTGGGCCGACGTGCAGTCGACGCTGGGGCCGGGCGAGACGTCGGGCACCGCCGATCCGCAGCTCGCCATCGATTATCGCGACGACGCGGCTTCGGACGGCGGCTTCGAGGACTGGACGGTCGGCACCGCCGACTTCCGGCACCTCAAATCAAAGATCACCGTGACCACGGCCGACGGGCTGCCGGCGATCTCCGGCTTCAAGACGGTGGCCGACGTGGCCGAGCGCACCGAGACCGGCGAGGACCTGAGCGTCGCCGTTTCCGGCACCTCGGTCATCTTCGGCCAGCGTTTCCACGCCGCGCCCAACGTGCAGGTCACGGTCGACGGCGGCTCGGCGCTGATCCCGGTCAAATCCAACGTCACCGCGTCCGGCTTCGACATCGCCGTCTTCAACGCGAGCGGCACCGACGTCGGCGGCACCGTCGACTGGCAAGCAACAGGGGCTTGAAAATATGACGATCCCGAATTACACGACGCAGCTCGGCAATGCCTACAAGGGCAACATCGACGCGGCGCTGGCCGCCCTCGGCGGTTTCTGGGTGTCGCAGCAATCGCCGCCGGACATGACGGCGGCGGTGGCGGCCGGCAATCTGCACAATGTCGATTCCGAGACCTTCACCGTGGTGGCGGCGCAGTTGACCGCCACCATCGCCGCGCCCTCGACCAACCCCAGGAACGACATCGTCCACATCGACGAGACGACCGGCGCGGTCGGCGTCGCCACGGGAACGGAAGCGGCCTCGCCCACCGACCCGGCCGTCCCGGCCGGCAAAATCCCGTTGGCCCGGATCGCGCTGACCACCTCGACCACCACCGTCACCGATTCGATCATCACCAACCTGGGCCCCGAACTGGTCGGCTGGCTGAAGCCCGACGGCGACGGGTCTTCGCTGACCGGCGTCGGCTCGCAGACCGACATCCGGCTGCTGGCCCTAATGGTCGCCGAGACCGCCGGCGATCGCCTCAACATGGTCGATGGCATCGCCGACCCGTACGCCGACGAGACCGACGTCGACACCGCGACCTCGACCAACGAGACCTACGACGCCGCCGGCGATTTCTACAAGCCGACGACGGGCGGCGTTTCCGGCGAGGTACTGCTCCACTTCAACGGTTCCGACGGATCGACGACCTTCACCAACGACGGCACCGACTCGATGACGTTCTCGGCCAGCGCCAACGCACAGATCGACACGGCGCAATCGAAGTTCGGCGGCGCCTCGGGGCTGTTCGACGGCACCGGCGACGACATCGTGGGCAGCGCCGGGCTGGCCCTCGGCTCCGGCGATTTCACGATAGAGGGCTTCGTGCGGCTGGCCGCCAATCAAACGCAAACGACGCTTTGGTCGAACCGCGCCTCCGGCGGCGCCGACACGACGCTCGTTGTCCACATCGGCTCGACCACCAACCGAATCGAAGTGCACACCGACAACAACATCATCATCGGCTCGGGCGACCATTCGACCGATCTGGTGCCCGGCACTTGGCACCACGTCACGGTATGCCGGAGCGGCTCGACCCTTCGCCTCGGCATCGACGGCACTATCGTTGCAAGCAAGACGAACTCCTACAACCTGAGTTCGACGAACGTTTGGCGGCTCGGCGGCAACGACCAGAGCGGAATCGGCGACCTCAACGGCCACCTCGACGAATGGCGGGTCGATGTCGGCACCGCCCACTACGCCGGAACCTACACCGTGCCGAGCGCGCCGTTCGCGCAGCCCGGCAACATGACCCTGGTGTCGAACGCCTTCACGGCGGACAGCGCGCCGGCGACCGGGCGCATCCACGTGCAGGTTAAGGAGAACGAAGCGATCACCGTCAACACCGACCTGACGGCCGAGATCAGCCGCGACGGCGGCACCACCTGGACGACGGCGACGCTGGCGCTCAAGGAGACCCTGGCCGACGGCACCAAGGCCTACGAGGACGACGATCTGGACATCTCCGGCCAGCCGTCGGGGACGTCGATGAAGTACCGCCACAAGACGCTGAACAACAAGGACATCGAGATCCACGGCACCGTCGGGCAGTGGGCCTAAGCCTTTAGGCGGTGGGATAGGCCCCGGGCCGACGACAGACGAAGGAGCGAGACATGAGCGCACGACGATGGCCCGGCCGGCGCGTGGACGCCGGCGCCAACTTCGACAGGCGGATCGGCCGCGACCCGATCCTCAAGCCCCTGTTCGAGGTCATGTTTAATCAGGAGAACCGGCTGCGCGCCCTCGAGGGCAAGCCGGCCCTCACCCGCACCCAGGCGCGCCAGGCGCTCAGGGACCGCTACACGGGAGGCGGGCCGTGACCCGCGTTGTCGCCGCCGCCGCGATCGCCGGGATGACGGCGCTGCTGTGGCCGGCGTCGGCGGCCGCCCACCCGGCGCTGTGCGGCCCGCGCGCCGACGTCGTCGAGCGGCTCCGCGCCAACCACGACGAGGTGCCGGTGTCGGTCGGGCTGGCGGGGGGGGGCGGCCTGCTCGAGGTGTTCGCCTCGGAGCGCGGCACCTTCACCATCGTCGTCACGACGGCTGGCGGCGTCTCGTGCCTGGTCGCCTCGGGGCGCAACTGGGAGCGCATCGTGCCGCCGCCGAAGGGTGAGAAGACGTGATGGACGTCGCGCAGCTGCACGAGGACCTGGGTGCCCTGAAGGAGGCCATCCAGCGCCTCGACGGCCGGGTCGGGACGCTCGATCGGCGCATGGGCAAGATCGAGGAGATCACCACGTTCGGGCGCGGCATCGGCTGGGCGCTGTTGAGGATCGGCGTCGTCATCGCCGCCGCCATCGGCCTGTGGGAGTGGTTCCGCACCGGAGGCGGCGCGTGAACATCGGCGCCTCGTCCCACGGGGTCAACCCCATCGACCTGCGCCTGCACGTGGTGCGGCCGGCGTTGACCGACCTCGGCCTGTTGAGCCAGGCGGCCGAGGACCTGGTGCTCGGCACGGCGGCCTGCGAATCCGACTTCCGCGACCTCGACCAATGGACCGGGCCGGGCGATGGCGCGCTGGGGCCGGCCATCGGCCTGTGGCAGATCGAGCCGGCGACCCACGATGATTTGTTCGAGAACTTCCTGAACTTCCCGCGCTGGCGCGGCTTCCGCCGCCGCCTGTTGGCCCTGCGCGCGGCGCGGCCGTCGCCGCACGAGCAGCTGGCGACCACCCTTTGTTACGCCGCCGCCGTGGCCCGTCTGATCTACTACCGGGTGCCCGAGCCGCTGCCCGAGGCCGGCGACGTCGAAGGCTACGCCGCCTACTGGAAGACCCACTACAACACTCAGCTCGGCGCCGGCAGCGTCGCCAAGTTCGTCGACGCCTGGGCGCGCCATCAACTCGATCGCTCCTAATCTGGGAACACTGTCCATCGCCGGCGGCGATCGCCGCGCCGCTCGAAAACAATCCTATCGAAGGAGAAAGCCCATGAACGACAAGATCGCCGGCGCGGTCGAGAGCCGCGCCCTGTTCGACGACGCCATCAACGCCATCGCCGCAGCGAGGGAAGCGGCGGCCGAGGTCGACGAGGCGGTGGCGGCGGCCGAGCTGCGCTACGAGGAGATGAGGCGCGCCTACGCCGAGCTGCGCGGCATCGACGCCGGCCTCAAGGCGGCGGTTTCGAAGTGGGGGCCGCGCCTCGCCAAGGTCCTCGGCTATCCGAGCCTCGGCGCCGGCCTGGCGGCGCTGGTCGCCGATCCGGGCGCCTTCGGCGGGGTGAGGGACGCGCTGGCCAGGATCGTCGCCGTCTTGACGGGCGGCTGAGGGGAGCGCGAAAACATGACCGAGAAAATCCCCTACTCCTCTATCCGGCCGCAGATCCGCCCCTTCCACATCCTGCTGTTCTCCGGCACCGGCGCCATCTCGCGCATCATCCAGGTCGGGTCGGGGTCGCGGTGGAGCCACGTCGGTCTGGCGCTGCGGATCCCCGAGTTCCCGTTCGCGCTGCTGCCCGAGGCCGCCCGCAAGCGGGTGATGTCGGGCCCCCAGGCTTTAGGAGACCGGGTGCTGATCCTCGAGTCGACGACCTTGAGCGATATCGACGACCTGCTGACCGGCCGGCCGATCAAGGGCGTCTCCATCGTGCCGTTGTCCGAGCGGCTGGCCGCTTACGACGGCGCCGTCGCTTGGCGCCCGGTGGCCGGCGCCCGGCCGTCGGCCATGTTCGAGAAATCCAGGCGCTTCGTCGCCGCCTACCACGGCACACCGTACGAGGACGACCAGCTGCAGCTGGCCCGCGCCGCCCTCGACCACCTGACCCTGAAGGACAACCAGCCCGACACGCACTCGCTGTTCTGCTCCGAAGCCGCCTGCCTGTTCATGCGCGCCGTCGGCCTGTTCGCACCGCAGGCGACCCTCGAGCCCGGGCCGATCGGCTGGCCGGCCAACGAGTTCACGCCGGGCGACTTCGCCGGCAAGTCGATCCTGCCGTGGGCGCTCGGCTACGGCGCCGGGCGCGTGGTCGAGATGGTGCCGTGACGCCCGCCCGCCTGCGCTTCCGCCTGCGCCCGGCCATCGTCGGCGGCGGGCAGGCGGTTCGGCTGACGCCGCAGGAGGCGACGGTCCTGCTCGCCGTCATGGCCAGGCCCGAGGTCGCGGCCGCCGAACTGGCCGAGCTGCTGTGGCCGGATCCGGACGCCATGCCGGACTTCTGGCGCGACAACATCGGCGCCGTGCTGTGCACGTTGAACGCCAAGCTGCGGCCGTTCGGCTGGGACGTCGTCGCCCGCGTCGGCTTCGGCTGGCGGCTGGTGCGGACCGACGAGCCGCTGTTCTTCCCGCGGTGGCGAGGGCGCACCGCAGCATGACGGCGCTCGTCAAACAGCGCACGGGCCACGACTGCGTCGTCTGCTGCCTCGCCATGCTGACCGGGCGGGCCTACGAGGACGTGCTGGCGGCGCTCGGCGATACCTTCGACCCGAAGCGCGGCGTTTGCGACGACCACGGAGCGCTGGAGCGGCTCGACTTCGACATGGCGTTCGACGCCGGCGACCGCCTCGGCGAGGCCGTCGTGCGGCACCGCGGGCCGCTGGCGCCGGAGTATTTCGGGCGCATGGCGTGGGGCCGCCGCGCGTTGCTCTCCGTGCCCAGCCTCAACAACCCGGGCGGCTGGCACATGGTCTACTACGACGGCCGCCGGCTGTTCGACCCGTCGCCGAACGAGATCTACGAGACCTTCGAGGGCCTGCCCGTCGAGACGATGGCGCTGTTCCGCGAAACCGTCGCCTGAAAGACGGGGGCCGGGGCGCCTGTCAACGGCCCCCGCGGGCGCGGTCGTGAATATCGATAGCGGCCGCGGTGGCGGCGGTCGAGCCGCGCGGCACCACCTGGAAGGTGCGCCCCGCCACCATGCCGCGGGCGATCGTCAGGCCGATAACGGCGCGGTGCGCGCCGACGCAGGGCCAGCCGAGGTCGCGGGCTTCGTGGTCGTCGGCGGCGAGGCCGATCTCGATGTCGCGGGCCTCGGCGTCGGGATCCAGGCTGTCGAGATGATTAACGACCTGATCGGCCGCCTCGTCGATGCGCTCGGCCAAGTCGGCCAGGGCTTCGACGACGCCGTCGGGCGCGACGCGCCGCCCGGCCGACCACGATTTCACGGTGTCGGGGCGCACGTCGAGCCAGTCGGCGGCCTCCCGGTGCGAAAGGCCGCAGACGTGACAGAGCAGGGCGAAAACGGTGGTCAATTAAACGCCCCAGCTTTTAATCTCGTCATCAAGGCGGTTCATCGCCTCGTTCAAGCGTTCGAGTTCATCGCCATCGTCAAGTCGCATGGGGTCGCACAGCGTATAGCAGCTGGCGTTCGCGAGCCAGTAGCGCCGCCCGCCGACCTGCCAGGGCCGATTGTTGATCGCCGCCAAAACAGCGGCCGTCCACTCGTCGTCGACCATTCGCGATGCGTAGGTCAGGCCGGTGAGTCGACCGTCGTGCTCCTCCGCGATGACGAGGCCGCACCCGCTGTAGATGGCGAACTCATCGTCGCGGAGTTCGATGAAGGTGGCGGCGCGTCCGGTTTCAATGCGATCTTCAAACATCGATCAATCCTCCAACCACACCTTCTTCGAACCGAATTGCAGGTTCTTTTTTTCGGCCAGCCAGGCCGGCACCAGGATGTCGTCGGCCAGCAGGTCGTGCCTGATCTGCGATTTAGGGAGCACGTCGGACGAGCCATCGAAACAGCGGACGACAACGGCCTTGTCGCTGATGTCGCGCAACTCGGCGTACTTGCAGCGGTAGTACGGCTTGCCGGTTGTTTTCTCGCCGGCCTTGGCGGCGGCGAAGGCGGCCTCGCCCTTCGGCGTCAGGGTGCCGTCGTCGCGCAGCCAGCGGCGCTGGATCCAGAACGTCGCGCCATCGGCGCTCAGTTGCAGGGCTTTCTTGGTTTCGCGGGTAATCTCGAAGGTCATTTCAGGTCTCCTTTACCTCTTGCGGCGGGATGGCCCGCCGCGTACAGACGTCAAGGGTTATTTTCGAGTTTTCCGCGCCCGCCGCCACTCCCACGGCGGCGTGAAGTCGCCGGCCCACATGCCCAGGCCGGCCGCGCGGGCGCGGGCCTCGGCGTTCGCGTAGCGCTGGTCGTAGTCCGGGTGGACGACGGCCAGGCCCTCCTCGACCAACACCCGGCCGACGTCATATCCCCCGTGGCGTCCCCCCGCCAGGCAGACCCCGACGTCGCGTTTGTAGCGCCAGTCGTAACCGACGATCTGGCAGGTGACGGCGCCGCCGCCGACCATCTCCACCAGGCGCTCGAAGGCGGCCCGGCCGCACGCCCAGAACCGGCCCTGGCCGTCCCGGCAGGTCTGTCTCCATCCCCCTTCCTTCGCCTTCCACTCCGGCGCGTCGAGGCCCTCGAGTCGCACCTCGCGCCCGGCCCGGCAGTTGCCGCTGCGCGTCCGCCCGCGGTCGGGCACGACCAGCGTGTCGCCGTCCTTGACGCAGGCGGTGCCCGAGATCCCGAACTCGGCGGCGGCCGCCGGCGCGGCGAACGCGATCGAGACGACGACGGTGGCGGCGGCGAGGGCGCGCATGGGGCAGTCTAACACCCGGCGGCTCGGCGTCGGCGTGGCGGTTTTCCATTTTCGCCGAAAGCCGGTGAAAAACGGTGCATCGCAGGCGACGGTTTTCCAACCCAGGGCGTTGAAAAGGCGGCACGAACAGCCGCCTGAAAATCCTCGTGTCGGTGGTTCGATTCCGCCCCTGGGCACCACTTTTTTCAATGACTTAGCCGGCGGCCGGCCGGCGGGTTTTCCAAGCGGTCCGCGAAAGTTTTCCAAAATCCGTTCCTAGTCCGTTTTTTTCGGGCGTGGGCGGCGGGCCGACTCGAGCAGCTCGATGCCGGCGGCGGCGCGTTTTTTTCGGTTGGCGTCGCGCGTGTAGCGCCTCGCCATGTCGGGCGATCTGTGGCCGAGGACGACCATGATGGTGTACTCGTCGGCGCCGGCGTCGGCCAGGAAGGTGCCGACGGTGTGGCGGGTGCCGTGGAAGGTCAGGCCGGGGCCGATCCTGCCGGCGGCGTGCAGTTGGCGGACGAGTTTGAAGAACCGGGCCCGGAAGCCGTTCTTGGTGTAGGGCCGGCCGCGCTTGCCGGTGACGATGACGGTCGCGGTCTTGGTCTTGAAGGCGGCGTCGAGCAGCGGCTTCAGGTCGCGGTGCACGGGGATCTCGAGCGGCTCGGCGGTCTTGGCCTGGACGACGGTGAGGGCGTGGCCGTCGTAGGCCGACCACGGCAGGGTCAGGACGTCGCCTTCGCGCAAGCCGGTGTAGAGGCCGATGGCGATCGGCAGCTTCAGTTCCGGCGGCGCGGCGTCGAGGACGGCGGCCTGTTCGGCGGCGGTCCAGGCACGGTTGCGGCGCGGCATGTCCTTCGGGCGCCTGATGCGCTCGATCGCCGAGACCGGGTTGCTAGCGGTCCAGCCGCGCGGGATGGCCCAGTTGAACAGCAGGTGCAGGACCTGGCGGACGTAGTTGGCGAAGCGCCACTTGTGCTTGGCGAAGGCCTTGTCGCGGACCTGCAGCACGAACTCCGAATCGAAGACGACGAGCGGCTGGGCGTCGAGGGGTTTCAGGTAGTCGAAGACCCGGTTGTAGTCCTTGCGGGTGGTGTCGGCGAGGCCGTGGAACTCCGGCGACGCCTTGTAGGCGCGGACCAGGCCGCCGAAGGTGCCGTCCCTGGGCGGCGGCGTATCCTCGGGCTCGCCGGCGCGCAGCGCCTCGACCTCGGCGACGAAGGCGGCGCTGCCGAAGGGGGCGGTGATGCGTTTTCCGGTGACGCGGTCGTAGTAGTAGACGCGGCCCTTGGCCGTCGCCTTCTTGATGCCGGAGATCCTGAATTCAACCATTCAACGCCTTGAGGGCCACGTCGGGGGCGGGACAGTCTGCGCCATAACCGGCGAGACGGTCAACGCGCTTGTCGACCTCGAGGCGGTCGAAACGGACGGCGCGGCCGAAGCGGATGGTCGGCAGGTCGGCGAAGTGGGCGTCGAAGGCGTTGGGCGACAGGCCGACGTAGGCGGCGGCCTGTTCGCGCGACAACAGCCGCGGCCATTGCGGCAGGTCGGCGAGGTCGGCCTTCTTGGCGGTCATGGGCCGAGCCTTGAGGCGGTGGAATTCGGCCCGCTCATACCGCGACCAGCTCGCCGTAGCGCCAGGCGTCGGTCGCCTTGCACGGCTCGCAGACGCGCTCGCCGATGTGGCGCGATCGGAAGTCGCGGCGGCATTTCAGGCAGGTGCGGTCCTTGACCTCGGGCGGTCGCTCTTCGGTTTGCGCCCGAACTGTCGGGTGGTCTTGGTGGCGCGCCCGAACTGGCGGGCGACGAGGCGGTGGGGCCGAGCCTTGAGGCGGTGGGACCGAGCCTTGAGGCGATGGGACGTAATCGGCCGCGAGTTCGAGGGTGGTCTTGAGGGCGGCGATCTCGCCGGCGTGGATGGTGGCGACCGATTCGGACTGCATGGGGTTGAGGCCGAGCCGCACTCCGGCCTCGGCCGGCGGGATGCCGCCGGCGACGTCGGCCAGGAAGTGATCCAGCCCCTCGGCCGCCTCGTCGGACAGCGGGCGGGCGGTGACGTAACTCATGCGGCGGCTCATTCGGCGGCGGCGATGACGTGGTTGGGGGTGGCGTCGCCGCCGGCGAAGGCGGCGAACGGCAGCACGACGGTGAGCTCGCCCGGGGAGTCGATCCCGAACTCGGCGTCGAAGACGCACGGCGGCAAGCGCCTGATGTCGTCCGGCAGGCGGGTGGTGGTGACGCGAAGTCGGTTGCGAGCCAGTTTCGACGTGCGACCGGAGCACAGCTTGTTGCCGCGATCCATGGCCGAGACCGGAACCAGGCGCAGCTTGCCGGCGTCGTCGCCGGCGTCGTCGCCGGCCTCGTCGTCGCGGCCGAACAGGAACAGGACGCGGCCGCCGATGCGCCAGCCGAGACGGTCGGCGACATCGGCGCTGACGTAGACGTCGATGCAGAGGCCGGGGTTCTTCCGCCCGCGCGGCGCCAAGCGGACGCGGACGCTGTCGGTCTTCGGCGGGTGGCCGAACGGCTTCGGGGGCACTTCGTGAAAACCCATGGCGTGAACCTCCTGTGGTTGTCTCGAGCAAGACAGTAACAGAACGGTTATAATAAGACAACCGAAAATGCCGCAACGGTTATTTTTTGCAGCCGAACCGACGGAGCGCCGTGGCGAGGGAAAACCCGGGGTCGAGGCCGGCGGCGGCCATCAGCGCGTGCCAGCGGCGCAGCGCCGCCTCGGCGCGCGGCGTTTCGCCGGGCGTTTCCTCGTCGGATCCCGGGTCGGTTGCCATGTCGGATTTCGGCCGCGCGGCGGCGGCCAACTCGCTGTCGGTCATTGGAGTCCCCCCCGTTCGGCGGGCGGCGGTCGTGGTATCGCCGCCCGCAACAGTTTAGCGTGCCGCCCGGACCTCGAGGTCCGGGCGGGATAGCCGGGCGACCAGGACAGTGGTTGGCCGGTGAAGCCGGGCGGGGGCAGCCGTCCGGTGCGGGCGAGTTCCGGTCCCGCCCATTCCCGTGAAGCGAGCCAGCTTAACGCACTATCGCTAAGCGGGCAAGCACCATGCGGGAGCGGGCGCGGCGGATGCGCGGAATGGCGGCGTCTTGCGCGCGCGCCGGCCGGCGGCTAGTTTGAGGTCGGATTGCCAATCGTTTGGCATGGGCCAGGGAGGAAGGCGCATGGAATGGGTTTTCCTATTGGTCGGGGTCGTCGCCGTCTACCTGTGGCTGCGGCCGCGGCGCGCCGCCAGGGATGCCTTCGTCATCGACGTGGTCGGCGAATCCCACGACAATTACGACGGCACGTCGCGCCAGAAGATCATCGCCGGCCTGCGCGCGGGCGAGGCGGTGGCGCTGGTCGCCGAGCCGACCAACCGCTACGACGACAAGGCGGTGGCGGTGGTGTCGCGGCGCGGCCAGATCGGCTACCTGCCGGCCGGCCGCTGCCACGACGTGTTCCGCCGCCTGGCGGCCGGCGAGGAGGTGGCGGCGACGATCGAGCATATCGGCGGCGGCACCCGCGACAAGCCGAGCTACGGCGTCTGGATCGAGATCGCGCGCTCCTAGCGCGTCAGGCGGCGAACAGCTCGCGCAGGCCCGGAATGCGGTGGACGGAGACCACGAACTCGCGGCCGATCCGGTGGGTGGCCGGCGGGTTGAGTTGCTCGACGACCAGGTCCTCGTCGGTCACCTCGACGAGGCGCTTGACGAACCATTCGTCGCCGGCGCCCTGGTAGCGCTCGGTCCTGACGACGACGTCGTCGCCGGGACCCCAGTGCTGGTCCGGGTTGGCGAAGCGCAGCTCGCCCGGCGGGTGGACGGGCGCCATCGACGAGCCCTCGACCCAGAAGGCGTAGGCGCCGTCGACGCCGGCCAGGCCCGGCGGCCGGTAGGCCAGCGCGAGCTGGCGGCCGAGGTGGAACGAGCCGGCCAGGCCGCCGCGGGCGGTGCCGACGATCGGCAGGTCGCGGGGCATGTCGGGAATTTCGTCGGCGGCGCCGGGGCCGCCCAAGGCCATCGGCGGCGGGCCGACGTTGTAGAGCAGCCAGTCGGCGGTGACGCCGGGCAGGCGCTTTCCGAGTTCCTCGGCGTAGCGCTCGGCCGATTGGACCGAGAATTGGCGGCCCTTGCCACCCTCCTTCCTGGTCGGCCGCTCGTGGTTGTTGTACGTCGGCCCCACAATGCCGAGCGTGTCGGAAAACTGCTTGGCGGTCCTGAAGCCGGCGGCGATGCGGGCCGCCTTCAGGCGCTTCCACGGGCGGTCGAGGGGAGCGGCGGCGAGGCTCGGGTCGGTGGCGGTCATGGTAACCATTCCGTTAATCGGGAGAGTCTACGACCGCAGAATGTTGCGGACAACAGGCACGAAATAACCGAAATGTTGTTTTGGTGTTGACAAACGAATAACCGTTCGGTTATTAGATTTGCATGCCCGAGACACCCGACGCTTTGCTCGAAACCTATCCGGCGCTGCTCGAGCGCTACGGCACGAAGGCGCTGGTCGAGGACTTCGGGGCGCGGGCCAAGATGTTCGTTCCGCGAAAGCGCATTCCTCCGGCCGATTGGCCGAGGTTCCTGGACGGCTGCCGGTGCCGCGGCTTGGTGCTGCGACCGGACGCGCTGCAGCGGGCCGAGATCCATTACCAGCACGCCAAGTCGGAGCCGCCGCTGCCGCTGGAGGACCCCCGGCCATGACCTGTCGTGTTCAATCCCGTCCGGCTCAAGCCGGGGGCACCGTCAACGCTCCGTCGCTCCGCCTCAAGGCCCCGGCGCTCAAGGTTTGCGATGTGATGACCAGGGTGACCAGGGTGACCAGGGTCGAGGTCGCGCCCGGCGGCGCGCGGATCAATGAGGTCGCCCACGCCGATCCACAAGCCGGGGAAGGGCAGCCGCAACGCCAGTCTCCTGACGTCGCCGGCCAATCGATGAACGCGCTCGCCAAACCTCATGGTGAAAGCGTCTCACGGGCCGGTCCGGCCGTCCACGATGACGAAGGGGAAAACTTATCATGACCCGTTCACGCGACCCGTCGACCTTCGCCGGCGCCGTGGCGCGCATCGCCGGCGTGCTGACCGCCGAGGTCGCCGGCGACGCCGTCGGCCGCTCGGCCAGCCACGTCTACAAGTGGGGCGACGCCGACCAGGACGACCTCCCCAACCTCGACCAAGCGGTCGAACTGGATGCCGCCTACGTCGAGGCCGGCTGCGGCGCGCCGCCGATCCTGCAGGTCTACGCCCGCACCCTGGCCCGCCGGGCCGGCGCGCCGGTGCGCGTCGTCGCCGACCCGCAATCGGAGATGCTCGACGTGACGGCGGGCCTCGGCCAACTGGCGGCGCTGGTGCGGGCCGCCCTCGACCCGGCCGGCGAGGCCGGCGCCCGGGTCGGCCCGGCCGAACTGGCCCAGGCCAGGGCCGCCGGCGAGGCGCTCAAGGACGAGATCGACGACGTGCTGCGCGCCCTGGTCGCGCGGGCCAACCAGGAGGAGGAATGATGATCGGCCGCTGGTGGCAGCAGGTGACCGACCTCGATTCCGGGCTGCTCGGCATCGGCGCCGTGTTGTGGTGCGCGACCGGCGGCATGTGGCTGTTCGGCCACGTCCTGCTGGCCTTGTCCGACGCGCCGCCGGGCGCGTTTTCGTACCACGCGCCGCCGGGCGCGATTTCATCCCACGCGCCGCCGGGCGCGTTTTCGTACCACGCGCCGCCGGGCGCGATTTCATCCCACGCGCCGCCGGGCGCGATCGCGGAGTTCAAGTGGTGAGCGGGGCGAAGCGCCGCGCCCGGTTCGTGCTGGCCGGCCTGAAGGCCGGGCTGGCGCCGAGCGACGCCCTGGCCCAGGCCGAGGACCTCGAGTGCTTCGTGCTGGCCGGCTCCGAGCAGCTGGCGCTGCCGGCGCCGTTTAAGGAGGTCGTCGATAGTCGCATCGCGTCAACGCTCGGCGCCGATCCCGAAACCGAAACCGCCGAGGAGGCGGGGGCTGGGCATCCCTCGTCCCACCGCGTCAACGCTGGGCCGGCCGACGAAGCGGAGCCGGAAGCCGAACCGGAGGCCGAGGCCTGTGACGTCGTGCGCGATGGGCGTGGCCGGGTGGTGTGGAGCAATCCGGCCAACGTCGAGACCTTCAAGCGGCTGTGGCGGGAAGGCGGGCCGGACGGCCGGACGGCGGCCGTCATGGAGCATTTCAACATCAAGCGGCCCCAGGCCTACGTCAAGGCCCGCGAGTTCGGTATCGCGGCCGGACGGCGGCATGGGGCGCGGCGCGTCGACGATACCGAATCGGCGGCGCCGAGCGAGCCGGCGCTGACCGCCGCCATCCGTTGGCTCAACGAGAACGGCCACGCCGTCGATGCCGACGGGGCCGGGCGGTTCGTCGTCGACGGCGGCGAGGCGCTGACGGCGAAGGCGGTCATCCGTTTCGCCAACGACCAGCGGGCCCGCCAGGACCCGCTGTTGGCGCCGTTCGCGCTGGGCGACGGCGGCGACGCCGGCGACGCCGGCGGGCGCTCCGAGACGGGGAGTTGCCATGAGCAGTGAAACGCGAAGCCTCGGCTACCCGTGGCCGGCGTGCGGCGATTGTCCGTTGCACCCCGGTCGTAGATGCGTTCCCGAGAACGCGGCGGCGGCCGTCGACTGTCCGGTGACGGCGGCGATGGGGCTGTGGGGCTGGCCGTGTCACGGCACGATGGCGGAAGTCGCCGTCAGCGCGCCTTGGGTGCCGCCCTGTCTGTGCGCCGATCCGCACCCCAAGGTCGATTACGAGGCCGCCGCCTGGACCTGCCGGCGCTGCGGCGG
>CAYFKJ010000010.1:19298-21750 GCA_964343605.1 uncultured Rhodospirillaceae bacterium | reverse complement strand
CGCCGCCTCAAGGCGGGACGGGTCCGGTCTCCGGCCGGCGGTGGGTGCCCGAACCCCTATGTCACGCCGCCTCAAGGCGGGACGGGTCCGGTCTCCGGCCGGCGGTGGGTGCCCGAACGGGAGCCGAAAACCCGCCGCCGGTTCTGAATTTCCTGCGATTGTTCGGGAGTTTTCCATGACCGGGTCGCATTCCACCGGCGCGCCCAAATTCGACATGCCGCGCCAGCGGCTGCCTGAACGCCGCGACACCCGCACCGGGACGCTCGACTGGGCCGGCTTCGATTTCAAGTTCCACGTCACCGTCGGCTTTCGCGCCGACGGCCGGGCGGCCGAGGTGTTCGCGGTCGGCCCGAAGCCCGGCACCGAGCTGCGCGCCACCATCGAGGACGGCTGCGTGATGGCGTCGCTGCTTTTGCAGCATGGCTACACGCTGGCCCACATCGCCGGCAAATTGAGCAAGGCCGGCGAGGACGGGCCGGGCTCGGCGGTCGCCGCCATCGTCCGCTTCGCCGAGGGCCTTGAGGCCGGCTTCCGGGCCGACGTCGAGACCCAGCGCGCGACGGGGCCCCGGCTTGAGCCGGATGGGAGGAAACGCCGATGACCTGGGGCTGGGGCGCGCTGGCGCTGCTCGTCGCCGTCGTCGGCTTCGTGGCGGCGTTCGTGGCCTACCTGCATAGCTTCGTCCGCGATCTGATCGACGAGGTGCCGAGGGTCGCGCCCGGCGGCGCACCTGTATCCGGCCAGCTACGTCGCGGTGTGCCGGCGCTTCATCCGGCAGTGGGGTTCGGGCGGTGAGGATCATCGAGAAGGGACACCGTTATCAACTGGCGTCGCTCGACGGCGAGTGCGACCAGCAGCTGACGTTCGTTCGCCGGTTCAGGGGGGTCGACAACCACCCGGGGACGACCTGCCAGGAGGTGTTGCGGGCGTTGATCGACCGCGTCGAAACGATCGACGCCGAGGTGCCGTGGGCCGGTAACCAGGAAATCCTGGCGCTGTTCCGCCGCGCCATCGTCCTGTTCGAGACGCGGGCGCTGGAGCGCAGGGTCGAGAAGGGCGAGCTGTTGCCCGAGCGGGTCGTGACCAGCGTGCGTGACGGCCATTTCAAGCTGGAGGTCGAGTCGTGAGCGGCGCCGGCCAAAGCGACATGCGGACGCGTGGCTGGCCTTCGGCGTCGTCGCCTCTTCGATATTCATGCTGTACGGCGTCCTCACCGACCAGTGGGGCGCCTTCACCATCAACATCGGTTTCTGGCTGCTGCACGCCAACAACGCGCGAAAGGCGGTGCGCTCATGTCCCTAGATTTCGACGCCCTGCGAAAAGCGAGCTTGGCGCGCTCGGCGAAGTGGCACCGGGGCGACCAGCCCGACCTGGTGTGGTGGAGCAACGCCGTCGCCGGCGAGGCGGGCGAGGTGTGCAACGTCACCAAGAAGCTCGACCGCGACGCCAAGGGCCTGGTCGGCAACAAGAAGGGCGGCGACGAGCTGCTCGAGGACCTGGCCCTTGAGATCGCCGACACGGTGATCTACCTCGACCTGCTGGCCGCGGCGGCCGGGATCGACCTCGGCCGGGCGGTGGTCGCCAAGTTCAACCTGGTGTCTGCCGAAAACGGCTTCCCGGAGCGGTTGACGATGGACGGCGAGGCGGCCCGGGCCCGCGGCATTGATCTTGGCGCCGGGAATATCGGCCGCGGTGCCCGCGGCGCGTCGGGTGCCGGTCCAAAGCCGGGCGGGGAGCCCATCCTTGAGGCGATGGGAGACAAGCCAAGCGTTGACGCGGTGGGAGGACCCCGGCTTGAGGCGGATGGGGAAAAACGCTGAGGCGGATGTTATCGCCTACTGCGAGACGGGTGCCGAGCACCCCGACAAACGGCATGGCGGCGCATCGACCACGGGGAACGGTTGCGAGTTTGAACAATTTCGAGCCCGGAGCGAACATGGCCCTTCTGCCGAAAAATCCAGGATCATCTCTCCCGCCGCCTCAAGGCTCGCTGACGCCCGAGCAGTGGGCCAGGCCGATCGCCCAGGCCTGGCACGGGGCGCGCAAGCAGCTGTTGGCGGCCGGCCGGCGGTTGATCGCGGCCAAGCAGGCGCTCGGCCACGGGCGGTTTCTCGCCATGCTCGACAGCGACGCCCTGCCGTTCGAGCGGCGCACGGCGCAGCGGCTGATGGCGGTGGCGGCGGCGTTCGATTCCGGGGGGCGGCTGTCAAATGCGTCAACGTTGACGCATTTGCCGAGCGACTACATGGCGCTGTACGAGCTCTCGAGGCTCGAGGACGGCGATTTCGAGCGTGCGGTGTCAGAAGGCAAAATCACGCCCGACATGAGCGTGCGCGAAGCGGCGCGGCTGAGAAAGGACGCGCAGGCGGCGGCCGGCGAAACGGACGGCGATTTCGAAGCGTGCGGGACCGACGACCTGGACGCGTTGATCGCGCGGGGTGCCAAATTCCCG
>CAYFKJ010000010.1:0-19288 GCA_964343605.1 uncultured Rhodospirillaceae bacterium | reverse complement strand
GGTCATCGTCGCCGACCCGCCGTGGGAGTTCGTCGCCTATTCCGGGGCCGGCAAGGACCGCTCGGCCGAGCGCCACTACGACACCATGACGCCGGACCAGCTGAGGGCGCTGCCGGTCGGCCAACTGGCGGCCGACGACGCGGCGTTGTTGCTGTGGGCGACGTGGCCGACGCTGCCGCAGGCCTTGGACCTGATCGAGGCGTGGGGGTTCGCGTACAAGACCCTCGGTTTCTGCTGGGTGAAGCAGAGCGGCGGCGACGGGCTGTTCGTCGGCATGGGCTACTGGACGCGGGCCAACACCGAGCCGGTGTTACTGGCGACGCGCGGCGCGCCGTCCAGGCTGTCCGGCGCCACCGACGTCCGCCAGGTGGTGATGGCGCCGGTGGCGGCGCACTCGGCCAAGCCCGAGCAGATCCAGGACCGCATCGAGCGGTTGGTCGCCGGGCCGTACCTCGAGCTGTTCGCGCGCCGGGTGCGCCCCGGGTGGACGTGCTGGGGCGACGAGATTCCGAAATCGGACCGCGATCTTGGCCTGCCGCCGGGCGGCGCGCGGGACCAAGAAGATGCGGTGGGACCAGACTTCGATCCGGAGACGGGGGAGGTTCTCGACGATCGCGACGGCGAGGACCTGATCGCCACGGCGCCGGGGTTCCTGAAGCAAGACGGTTCCGGCGGGCTCAAGCCCGGGGACTAAGGGTACATGCCGGAGATTCCAGCGGCGTTGAGGGTCGAGGAGGCGTCGGAATGACATGAAAGACCCGGTCGACCACATTCTCCGACCTCGGCTGCCTTGGCGCGAGGACATCGGGATAACCGAGTGCGGCCTCGACGGCACGAAGGTGCCGACGCTGACCCGCGACCAGTTCTTCCAGCGCCTCAAGGATCTGGGGCAGCAGCGGACGGCGATGACGACGTGCATGACCTGTTCAACCACGGCGGCCCGCTGGGGAACGTGGGACGACGATCCGCGCTGGGAGACGGCGTGGCGGCGGGACGACCACGGCGCGCGGCTTCGCGACGAGTTGCAGGCGGCGGCCATGTTGATCGAGGCGCACCGCGAGGAGTTCGACGAGTACGTCGCCGCCGCCGAGCAGCGCCGTGCGTGGAACGAGAAAAAAGCCGCGAACCGCGAGGCGAAAACGGCTAGGAGCGGCGTCCGATGAGCATGGAAGCCATCATCGACGTTTGGCAGCACTCGAGACAGAAGGGCAGTCGGCTGCTCGTGATGCTGGCGCTGGCCAATTACGCGCACCCGGAAACCGGCGAGATTTTCCCGTCACAATCTACTTTGGCGAATAAGGTCCGGCTGAAGGAACGTTACGTCCGGGGCATCCTCGACGATCTGGAAGCGGCCGGCGAGATCGAGCGCGACGGGCGAATGAAAAAGGGTGTCGTCAAGTGGCGGATCACCTATCACAAACCCCGGCACTATAGTGCCGGGGTCGGGGCCGTTGGCGACGAAAAATCGGAAAAACCCCGGAGTCATAGTGCCAGGCAACCCCGGCACTATGACTCCTACCTACCCCGGAGTCATAGTGCCGGGGAATCTAAACCTGAATCAAAACCTGAAAACGCGCGCGAGGCCGACGGCGATGATGCGCCGGCCTCGGCGCGGGACGATGGGCCCGCCTGCGCGCACTGGAACGCGAAGCGTTCGGAGATCGTGGCGTTGCTCGGAGACGACCTGTTTTCGAAGCTGGTGGTCGAAAGCGACGACGGGGAGCGGGTGGTGTTGAACGCGCCGACCCGGTTTCTCTCCCAGTTGGTGGCAACCGAACACGCCGAGGGTCTGCAGGGGGTGTTGGGTCGGGCGGTCGAGGTTCGTCACTGCGACGTCAAGATCAGGTCGGTGGCTCAAAAGCACGCCCGCATCAAGGCCGAGCGGACGGCGGCGAAAGCGGCGCATCGGGAACAGGCCGGAGCCGAGTCGGGGGCCGAGCGTTGACGCGGTGGGACAGCCAAGCCTTGAGGCGGTGGGATATCAGCTCATGAGGGCGCGCGGCCGCAACCGCATGAACCGCGACGCCATGGGCCGGCCGGTGGCGGTGGTCGCCGAGCCGAACTGGCCGAAGGCGGCCGAGGGCTCGGTCGTCGTCGTCGGCGGCAACGAGTTCGTCGATCAGGGCCCCAGGCAGGCCAGGCACTATCCGGGCGGGGCGGCGGCCGAGCCGCCGCCGGACGCCTTCGAGGAGTGGGCGGCGATGGATGAGTGCGCGGCCAAGCGGGCCATCAAGGCGCGCTTGAGGGCGATGGGCGAGACGGCCGGGCGGCTCGAGTATCCGAGGGAGCTGCTGCAGCTGATGGCCAAGGTGTCGGGCATGCCGCAGGTGGTCCGCGAGCGCTACGATTACCCCGACCCGGACAGCCGGCCGAAGCTGCGCCCGACGGCGCGGCAGCTCAGCGAGATGGACGAGGTGCTGGGCTGGCTGCTGTGGCTCGACCCCGACACGCGGACCATCGTGGCCGCCTTCGGATTCGGGTTTTCGCTACGAAAGACCGCCAGATACGACCGCAAGGGGCAATCACACATGACCATCCAAAAAAAGTTGGAAGCCGGAATCGCCGAGATATTGGGGCGTTTGCGGGAACAGGCCCCCACCGGTTGAATTTTCCCCTTTACAAGATTTACAGAATCCGGCTACTTGTGAGTCACGTTACCGAAGTCGCGCACGCGCGCCATCCAGACCCGCCACGGCTTGCCCCGTCGGCGGGTTTTCGTTTGACCGGAGGACACCGTGCACCGGGCCGGGGCCGGGGCCGCCAGGCCGCGGGACAAAGCCCGGCCGCCGGTGCGGGTGTGATGTGGGATGAGGGACTGACCGTCATGATGGACCTCGACGTCCGGGCCCATGTCCGAGGCGCGACCCGCTACCTCGGGTTCGTGCATCGCCGGCAGATCCCGTTCGCCACGTCGATGGCCCTGAACGACACCGCCTTCCAGGTCCGCAAGCGCATCGTCGAGCGGACCTATCCCCGGGCCTTCAACGTCCGCAACCGGCGTTTTCCGGATATTGCCTTCCGGGTCAGGAAGGCGAGCAAGCGGAAGCTGCGGGCCAGCGTCTACGACCGCCTCGGTCGGGCGTCGTTGGGCCTGCATGCCGAGGGCGGCACCAAGCGCCCGCGCGGCCGGCATTTGGCGGTGCCCGGTTCGAACGTCAAGCGGACGGCGACCGGTAAGGTCGGCAAGGCCCGCCAGCCGCGGACGGTGTTGAGCCGGGGCAAGGCCTTCAAGGTTCGCCGCGGTCGCGGCGAGATGATCTTCGAGCGCATCGGGTCGAAGGGGAAGAAACTGAAACTGCTCTACGTGCTGACGCCGTCGGCACGAATCGACAAGCGCTTCCCGTTTCACAAGGACGCGATGTCGACGGCGACGAGGGCATTCCCTCGCAACTTCGACCGCGCCTTGGCCCGCGCCATCGCCACCGCCCGCCCGTAGGACACCCGAGCGGGTCCTTTCGGAACAATCCCGCGAGCGGGTAACGCACGACCGCAGGATTCTTTACTGAGCCGCGAGCGGGGCGCCTTTCTGTTTTTGTTGTTGTTTTTTTTAGGTTTTAGGGATGTCTCGTCGGACCACCAAGGCCCGCTCGGCGGCCAAACCAAAGCCGAAACCGCGAGCGAAGAAGCCCGCCGCCAAGTCGACACCCAAGAAGCCCGCGAAGCGTAGGGCTCCACGCCCCGCGCCGGTTATCCGCAACCTCGAGCAGACGGCTCGGTTCTTCGAGACGACGACGCCGACGGTCAAGTCGTGGATCGCCGACGGCTGTCCGGTCGAGGCCGGCGGCTCCAACGGCGTGCCGTATGCGCTCGATCTGCGCAAGGTCGACGAGTGGCGGCAGGCCAAGAAGGAGGAGGAACAGAAGACGGCCGAGGAGCGGGCCGAACAGGAGGCCCAACTGCGGCTCGAGCTGCTCGGCGATGATGCGCTGACCGACGCCGGCGTCGGTCCCCTGACGCCGCGGCAGCGCGCCGACTACCTGCGGGCCGAGGTCGACAAGGTCAAGTTGGCCGAGAAACGCGGCGAGCTGATGCCCGCCGCCGAATTCCTCGACGCCCTGGTGGAAATGAACCGTCTGGTGTCGGCCCGCTTGCGCGGACTGCCCGACGACCTGGCCGATCGCTTCGGCCTCAGCGAGGACCAGCGCGAGAACCTGCGGGCCACCATCGACGACGTCCTCAACGACATGGCCGACGAGATCGAGACGATGACGCCGGTGCCCTCGAGGGAAAGCCAGGATGCAGCTGCCGCTGCGTGACGAGCCACTTCCCGGATTCGTCGACGCCTGGTCGGTCGTTGCCCGCGCCTCGGTCGGCCTGCGGCCGCCGGCCCCGACCACGGTTTCCGAGTGGGCTGCCGAGCACCGCCAGCTGCGCAACCGCGAGGCCTACTCCGGCCCTTGGTTGAACGAAAAAGCGCCCTACGGCGTCGAGGTCATGGACCGGTGCCTGAGCCGCGCCGTCAACACCGTCGTGTTGACCGGCCCGTCGCAGTTCGCCAAGACCGAGCTCGGCCTCAACGTCATCGGCCACGCCGTCACCGACCGCCCGCGCGACATCCTGGTCATCCAGTACAGCCGGGACATGGCGATCGAATTCTTCGAGGACCGGCTGAACAAGAAGCTGATCCAGGTGACGCCGCCGATCCGCGCCCGCCTGGGCCCTCGCCGCACCGACGACAAGGGCCTCGCCAAGTACTTCACCACCGGCATGCGCGTCGTTGCCGGCTGGCCGGTCGCCGGTCAGCTGTCGGCCCGGCCGGTCGCGCTGGTCTGGCTCGACGAGCGCGACCGAATGCCGAACGACATCGGCGACGAGGGCGACCCGGTCGAGCTGGCCCTGGCCCGCACCCGCACTTTCAAGCGCAACGGCTGCGTTCTGGTCACCTCGACGCCGTCCGGCCTCGACCCCGAGACCGCCGGCGACGACGACGAGGAGGCGAGTTCGATCCTCGTGCTGTTCTACGAGGGTGATCAGAACCTGTGGAACGTGCCGTGCCCCGAGTGCGGCGAGTTCTGGACGCCGGGCTTCGACGCCGCCCGCCGCCCGACGTTGGCGCACCTGGTGATCCCGGAGGACGCAACGCCGGACCAGGCCCGCAAAGAAGCGGCGCTGGCGTGTCCCAGCTGCGGGGCGGTGCTGGACGAGACCGCCAAGACTTGGATGAACGCCCGCGGGCTGTGGTTGCCGAAGGGGATGACCATCGCCGCCGGCGGCGAGATCACCGGCGCTAGGCCGGCCACGCGGACGGCCAGTTATTGGTTCACCGGACTTATGTCGCCGTTCATGACCATCGGCTCGATCGCCGAGGATCTGGTCAAGGCCGAGGAGCACTACCGCAAGACCCAGGACGAGTCGAAACTCAAGACCGCCTACAACACCGGGCTCGGCATCCCGTACCGTTCGCGCTCGTCCGGAGCCGTGCCGCTCGAGGTTCGCGAGCTGCAGGAGCGCGCGCAGAAGGAGACCTACGAACTGGGGACCGTCGCCGAAGGGGTCCGGTTCCTGACTGCCTCCGTCGACGTCGGCGTCCACAAGTTCGATTGCCTGGTCAAGGGCTGGGACGAACACGCCGAATCGTGGCTGGTCGATCGCTTCACCCTGACCGAGCTGTCCGACGGCGCGGGCCTCGACCCGGCCAACGTCGCCGAGCATTGGGACCTGTTGAGCAAGGCCGTCGTCCATCGGCGCTATCCATTGGCGGGCGATCCGGAGCGAGCGCTCGGCATCGCCTGCGTCGCCATCGACACCGGCGGCGCCGCCGGCGCCGACGACATGGGGGGACCGTCCGAGGGCGTGTCGTTGCAGGCCAAGGAGTACGCCAGGCGTCTGTTCGCCGCCGGCGTCGAGCCTTGGCGGATCATGCCAATCAAGGGCGCGGCCAGCCGTTCGGCGCCGATGCTGCCGCGCAGCCCGACCTGGGAGACCGACGACGCCGGCAAGCGCCTGAAGAACGCCGTCGCCATCTACGTCATCGGCGTGCATTCGCTGAAGAACGTCGTCGATACCCGGTTGCGCCTGGAAAAGCCCGGCCCCGGCTACGTCCACAGCCCGCCGGATGCGCCCGGCCGTCACTTCAAGGAGCTGATCGGCGAGCGCAAGAAGAAGGGCAAATGGACCCGTGTCGGACCCAACGAATCGTTCGACCTCGAGGGCTACTGCGAAGTCGCCCGCCAGCGCCTGCGCCCCGAGCGGGTCGACTGGGACCATCCGCCCGAGTGGGCGGTGTCGGCCTCGGTAGCCGAGGCGCCTGCACCGGAGGCCGCCACGCCCAAGCGGCGCGGCCGGCGGGTTTTGAGCAAAGGAATTCGATAATCATGGCAGGTATCACCCTGGCCCAGGCCGAGGCACAGCTGTCGTCTTATTTGACGGCGGAAACCGCCGTCTTGAACAACCAGTCCTACACCATCGAAGGCCGCTCGATGACCCGCGCCGATCTCGGCGAGATCCGCCAAGGCATCAAGTTCTGGGATACCGAAGTCAAGCGATTGAGTCGCGGCGGTCTCCGGGTGCGAGGAGTGACCCCGGTCAATGTCTAGGCGACCGTCCGTTCGCGCCAACCCGTTGGACCGCGCCATTGCTTTCTTCGATCCGGCTGCCGGCGCCAAGCGCGTCGCAAACCGTTGGCGCTTCGAGGCGCTGACCGGCGGCTACAAGGGGGCCCGCAAGGACCGCCGCCCGACGTCGGGCTGGTCGACTCGAGAAGAGGCGTCCGATACCGCCACGTTGCCCGATCTTTCAGTGCTCCGCGCCCGCAGCCACGACCTGATCCGCAACAACCCGCTGGCTGCCGGCGCCTTGAACACCAAGGTGACCAGCGTCGTCGGCACTGGCCTCAAGGTCCGCCCCGAGCCGGACGCCGAGGTTCTCGGTCTCGACGACGAGGCGGCCGAGCGTTTGGGCCGCGACCTCGAGCGCGTCTTCCGGCTATGGGCGGAGAACCGCGAAGGTGACCTCGGTCGCCAACTGACCTTCGCCGAACAGCAGGACCTGGTCTATCGCTCGGCCAGGGAGTCGGGCGACGTTCTGGTTTTGAAGCGGATGCTCGAGCGCTCCGGCTCGCCGTTCGCCTACAAGCTGCACGTCATCGAGGCTGGCAGGCTGTCGAATCCGAACCGGGCCCGTGACACCCGCACCATGGCCGGCGGCGTCGAGGTCGACGCCAACGGCGCCCCGATCGCCTTTCACGTGGCCGATCGCGCCGACCCATGGAAGGGTGGCTCGACTACCACCTGGGCCCGGGTCGGCGCCTATGACGACCAAGGTCGCGCCAACGCCCTGCACGTCAAGGACAAGCGCCGCGTGCCCGACCTGGCGCCGGTCGTCGAGACGTTGAAACAGCTCTCCGATTACACTGATGGCGAGCTGCAGGCGGCCGTCGTCTCGTCGTTCTTCACCGTGTTCATGAAGACCGAAAGCGGCGCCGATATGGCGCCGATGGAGCCGGCCTCCGAGATCGACGGCTCGACTGCCGACAAGGATTACCGCCTAGGTCCAGGTGCCATCCTCGGCATGGGGCCCACCGACGCGATCGAGACCGCCAACCCGGGCCGGCCCAACGACAGTTTCGATCCGTTCGTGCAGGCGGTGCTGCGCCAGATCGGTGTCTGCCTCGAGATCCCGTTCGAGCTTTTGGTCAAGCATTTCACGGCATCGTACTCGGCGGCCCGCGCGGCGCTGTTGGAGTTCTGGAAGTACGTGCGCCGGGAGCGGCGTTGGTTCGTCGTTCGCTTCTGCCAACCAGTTTTCGAGGACGTCGTCACGGAGGCTGTCATGCGCGGCATCATCAGCCTGCCCGGCTTCCTCGCCGATCCCTTGCGCCGCCAGGCCTACCTGCAGGCCGACTGGTACGGCGACGCCATGCCGTCGATCGACCCGCTGAAGGAAAACAAGGCCGACGAGATCGCCGAGGACCGCGGCTGGAAGACGGCGGCCGAGAACACCGCCGAGAAGACCGGCGGCAGCTGGGACCGCAAGGTGCGTCGCCGCGCCAAGGAACGCGCCGCGGCCGATGCCGCCGGCATGGCGCCGCCGGTTCGCAGCCCCGAAGGCCCCGACCCCGACGGCGATCCCGCCGACGGCGCCGCCGACAAGCCGGAGGATGAAACGAGGAACGTGGAATGACACACAAAACCCCCCGCGTCGTCGCGGCGATCCGCGCCCAGCCGTGGGCCATCCTGCCTACCGCACTTGATCTGATTGTCTCGATCGCCGGCCGCGACCTGTCCGATATCGAACTGGCTGCCCGCAAGCGCGGCGAGCGTCGCGATGGCGGTGGTCGCACGGAGCGTGGACCGTCGGTCGAAAACGGTATCGGAATCCTGCCGCTGTACGGTCCGATTTTTCCGCACGCCAACATGCTGACGGACTTCTCCGGCGCATCGTCGCTCGAGATCAAGGCCGAGCAGTTTGCTGGATTGATTTCCAACCCCGCAGTCGAGCACGTCATTCTCGACCTGGACACACCGGGCGGCGTTGCTTTCGGCATCGGTGAGTTTGCCGAACAGGTGCGCGCTGCACAGAAGCCTGTGACGGCTTACGTTGGCGGCATGGCCGCCTCGGCCGGGTATTGGATAGCCAGTGCCGCTCGGCAAATCATCGCCCATCCGACGGCATTGCTCGGTTCCATCGGCGTCGTTACCGCCGTCGATATCCAGGAGCAGCCGGGTCAGGACGGGTTCCGCGAATACGAATTCACATCTTCCAATGCGCCCAACAAGCGTCCCGATCCGAGGACCGAAGAGGGGCGTGCCGAAATTGTTGCCACGATAGATCAGTTGGAGGAGCGGTTTCTCGCTGCCGTCGCCCAGTATCGCGGCGTTTCCGTTGAAACCGTAATCGCTGACTTCGGCGCGGGCGGCCTCAAGGCTGGTGCCGACGCAGTGGCGGCCGGTATGGCCGATGGCTTGGGCTCCCTCGATTCCGTTATTGCCGGCATTGCCGGTTCACCCGCCGCCTCGACGGGCGGCCCCACCTTGTCCAACAAAGGAGAAACAAGCATGCCTGGTAAAAACACACCGGCGACGGGTCAAGACCAGCCGCAGATCACGGCCGCAACCATCGCCGCCGACCATCCCGATATTGCCGAAGCCTTTCGCGACGAGGGCCGGGCCGAGGCCGAACAGGCCGCGACCGAGGCCAGCGAGAAAGCGGCGGCGGATGCCCGCGCCGAAGGCGCCGAAGCCGAGCGCCAGCGCATCGCCGGCATCCAGGCCCACGCCGTTGCCGGGCATGAGGCGCTGATCGCCGAGATGATCGCCGATGGCGAGACCACGCCCGACCAGGCCGGCGCCCGCCTGCTGACCGCCGTCCGTGAGGAAGGCACGACGGCGCTGGCCGATCGCACGACGGCGCTGGAAGGCTCCGGTGTCGGCGGCGTCGCTCCCGATCCGAGCGCGCAAGGCGCGGTCGGCGACGATGCGCCGTCGTCCGACGCTCCCATTGAGGAGCGCGCCAAGGCCGAGTGGGACAAGGACGCGGCCCTCCGCGCCGAGTTCAACGGCAATTTCGACACCTACCTGGCGGCCCGCACGGTCGAGGCCGCCAATCAGCAGAAGGATACCTAAATCATGGCTACCCTTTCCAAGGACCAACCCCGCGCTTTCCTGAAAAACGATTTCGTCGACCAGCCGGTCATCGCCTCCGACATCATCTACCAGGGCGCGGCGGTCGGTGACAACGGCTCGGGCTACGCCCGCCCGCTGTCGGGCGGCGACCCGCTCCTCGGCTTCGCCGACTACCAGGTCGACAACGCGTCCGGCTCGGCCGGTGACAAGTACGTGCGCTGCCGCACCGAGGGCACCATCAGGCTGTCGGTCACCGGCGCCGTCATCACCGACGTCGGCCAGCCGGTTTACGCCACCGACGACGACACCTTCGTGTTCCTGCCGACCGGCGCCTCCTTCATCGGTTACGTCAAGCGCTGGGTCGAGGCCGGCGTCGTCGAGGTCGAATTCGACACCTCGTGGGAAGACCCCTACGCACGTTTCGGCGACAAGCGCGAGACCAAGTCGGCCAACTACACCGTCGATGCCGAGGACACCGGCAAGGTGATCTTCATCGACACCGACGCCACCACGACCACGCTTCCGGCGACCGCGACGGCCGGCGATTCCATCACCTTCGTCAACATCGGCGCCGACGGCGCCGTCGCCATCAACCTGTCGCCGGCGGCGACCGACAAGGTGCACGGTCCCGACCTCGCCGGCACCGACAACAAGGACCTCATCAACACCAAGGCGACCGCCAAGCGCGGCGACTACGTGGTGCTGACCGCCGGTCACGCCGATGGCTGGACCGTCGGCGAGATGAAGGGCACCTGGGCCACCGAGGCCTGATTCTGACAGACTGAGAAAGGAAAACCTGAAATGCCTGCACCCGTCATCACCGAACGTCAGGTCCTCGGCATGTTCTACGAGCGCCTGATGCAATCGACCGGCTTGTCGTGGATCGACCAGATCGCGACGCCGGTCATCGACTCCGACCAGGACTCGGAGGACTACGCCTGGATCGGCCAGGTTCCGCAACTGGGCACCAAGCGCGGCCAGAAGCAGTTCGACCAGCTGCGCGCCGCCAAGTGGACGGTCGACAACGTCGAGTACCAGGGAGGCATCGCCATCCCCAAGAAGCACGTACTCTACGACAAGACCGGCCAAGTCCGCGTCCGCTTCAACGAGCTGGCCGATCGCGTCCAGGCGCACTGGGTCAGCCTCGTCGCGCCGCTGATCATCAACGGCGAATCGACCGTCTGCTACGACGATCAGTTCTTCTTCGACACCGACCACTCGGAAGGCGATTCCGGCACCCAGTCGAACGACGTCAACCTCGACATCTCGACCTACCCGGTCGCCACCGCCGGCTCGACGACCCAGCCGTCGGCGGCCGAGATGGTGTTCGCCATCATGGAGCTGGTCGAGAAGCTGCTCGAGTTCAAGGACGACCGCGGCGAGTACGTCAACGAGACCATGACCGAGTTCCTGGTCCTGGTCGGCACGCCGCTGTTGACCAATGCCCTGCAGGCCCTGCGGAACCGTTCCCTGGACGGTTCGGGCGACGGCTCCAACCTGCTGATCGAGCAGGACAGCTACCGCTTCCGCATCGCCGCTTCGCCGAGGCTGTCGGCCTGGACGGACAAGATCGCGCTGTTCGCCACCCAGGGCGACCAGAAGCCGATCATCCGCCAGCAGCGCATCCCCAACGAGGCCGCGTCCGGCTACGACGTCGAGGGTATCCTGTTCGACACGCTGTGGCTCGATTCCGAGCACTGTAAGCTGAACGACGAATGCCTGGCCGGCGTCGAGACCGAGCGGGCGGCGGCTTACGGCGACTGGAAGAAGGCGATCCTCGGCAAGCTCGTCTAAGCCGTTCGCGCCATTCGATTCTTCACCAGACTGGGCCGCCCCGCCCCGCCCCGCGCGCCGTGCCGGGGCGGCCCTTCCTTTTCGAAAGTCCAGGAGGTTCCCAAGATGGAGCTCAAGAAATTCACCGTCACCGCGCCCAGCGGCGTCACCTTCCGCCCGCCGGCCCGTCTCGGCCTCAGCGAGGCGCAGGTGGCGCGTCGCGCCCACATGCTGGCCGAGACCGACACCGAAGGCGTCTACGAGGTCATCGCCCCGACCATGTTCAAGGTCGGCGAGGAGCTGATGGCCGACCCCGACATGGTCTCCAAGGCGCAAATGGCCGAGATCGCCGAGAGCGACACCGCCGCTGCGATCGAGACCAAGAAGAAGACCCGCGCCCGCAAGTCCGCCGCCGACAAGAAGAAGGCCGCCGACGCCGCCGACAAGAAGGCTACCGAGGAACGCCGCCGCAAGGCCGAGGCCAAGAAGAAGCAGGCCGCCGCCAAGAAGCGCCAGGCCGAACGCTCGGCCGCCGAGGCGAAGAACAAGGCCGCGGCCGAGGCGGAAAAGAAAGCCGCGGCCAAGAAGTAGCATGGCCCAAGAGGCGAGGAGCGGCGAAGCCGCGACCGGGACATGCCAGTAGAGTCGGCCGCCGACCGGGCGGCGCTCCTCGAAGCGTCCGAGTTCGGCGTCGCCGCCACCTACAAGGGCACCGACACCGTCAACGGCATCCTCAAGGACGACTTCGTCGAGGGCCTGGCGGACCTGCCGGCCGGCGTCGCCACCTCGGCGCCGGTCTTCGTCTGCCGCACCGCCGACCTCGACGCAGCGCCCGAGGGCGACTCGCTGGTCGTCTCCGGCACCACCTACACCATCGTCGCCCACGAGCCCGACGGCACCGGCATCTCCAAGTGCATCCTCGAGGAGGCCTGAGCCATGCCCGACCACACAAGAGGCGAGGACGGGCGCTAGCCCGGACCGGGAATGCCAGATCACGCAAGAAAGCAGATCCGCGACGCCGTCGTCACCGCCGTGACCGGCCTGACCACCACCGGCGCCAACGTCTATCCGACCCGCATGCACCGGGTCACCGCTTCGATGCTGCCGTGTCTGCTGGTCTACACGCTGGAAGAGGAGTCCGAGCCCGACAACATCAGCCGCCCGCGCGGCCTCGATCGCGAATTGGACATCGCCATCGAGGCCGTCGCCGAGGACAACGACACCCTCGACGACACCCTGGACACCATGTCCAAGGAGGTCGAGGCGGTGCTCGGCAACAATCTCTTGGGTGGCCTGGTCAAGGATTTGTTCCTGGCCGCCACCGAGGTCGTGCTCAACGACGCCGCCGCCAACAAGAAGCTCGGCGCGGTGCGCATGACCTGGCGTTGCAAGTACCGCACGCCGGAGAACGACGCCACCGTTTTGACGACCTAGCCCGGCCGAGGCATCGGGGCCGGTAAACCACCGGCCGAGGCATCGGGGCCGGTAAACCAAAGGAGCCCCGGCTCGAGCCGGAAAAACAGGAGAATCCCATGGCCGCATTGACCATCGAGGAGATCGGCGTCGCCGGCCTGACGCCGACCTACAACGCCGTTCACCCCGGCCCGCGTGCCGGGCTTCGGCTCGCTGACCATCTCCGACATGGTCGTCGCCGTCGCCGCCGGTTCCGAGGAAATGATCGGGCCGTTCTCCGATGCCTACGTCGATTCCGCCGGCAACGTCAACGTCGCCTACTCGGGCACGGCGTCGGTCACCGCCGCCGCCATCCGGCTGCCCCGGTCGACCGAGTAAGTCGACCGGATAACTCCGGCTTGAGCCGGATGGGAGACAACTCATGACCAAACGCAAGGACATCCCCGACCCGCTGCCGAAACCGCCGACAGACCCGGTCCGCATGATCACGCCCGACGGCCACGGCTGGGCGATGATCCCCGGCCCGGCCGTCGAGCGGAAGAAGGAACTGGGCTGGACCCTGCCGGAAGAGGAGGTCGCGCCCGGCGGCGCGCAGGACAAAGATTCGCCCAACCCCGACCCGGACACCAAGCCGGCCGCGTCGCGCCCGGCAGCGCGCGGGACAGGCAACAAACGCAAGCGGAGAAGCTAGGCCGGCGGGCCGGCCCGCGGTGCCGGCGGCGGATCGTCGGTCGCGACCAGTGGCGAGGCCACGTCGCCGTCCTGGCGTTTCAGTTCGGCCAGGATGGCCCGTTGCGTTTCGAGGTTGAGGCGCAGCAACTCGCAGGCGTCGCGAACCAACGGCTTCAGCCCGATCACCGCGAACGGCAGGACGAGCCAGCAAATGGCCAGCCAGATGCCGAGTCCGATCAAGACCAACATCACGCCGCTGCCGAATTCCACCATTACCGCACCTCCGGTTGTATCCGCTACAGCATACGACGAAATCGAAACCCCCGACAACCTAAACGACAAACCGTCATAGGAGACTACCATGGCCAACCACAAAGGCTCGGAGGGCGCCGTCTACGTCGGCGCCAACGCCATCGCCGAGATCACCGATTGGACGATGGAAGAGACCATGCGCCCGATCGACGATTCCGAGTTGGGCGATACCGCCGACACCCACCAGGCCGGCCCGACCGACGCCGGCGGCACCGTCGTCTGCTGGTGGGACGAGACCGACACCAACGGCCAGGAGGCGCTGACCATCGGCGCCTCGGTGACCTTGAACCTCTACCCCGAGGGCAACACCTCGGGCGACCGCTACGCCACCGGCACCGTCTCGATCACCGGCATCTCGCTGGCGTCGGGGGGGCGCGAGGGCATGGTCGGCCGATCCTTCACCTGGAAGGCGTCGGGCGGCATGACCTGGGGCAATGTGGCCTAGATGAGCGACGACATCGCCGTCGGCTCGGCCGCCGAGAATGCCTCGGCCGCCTGCCAGGCGCTGGCCCGCCACTTCAAGGGCCTGAAGCGCCACAAGTACACCGTCGATCTCGGCGGCGAGACCTTGGTCGTCTACGTCTCGCCGCGGCCGCTCACCGTCCGCCAGGCGTTGCGCGAGCGCATCGACGCCAAGCCGCCGGGTCTCAACCGCACCGTCGCCACCATCGTCGAGCTGGCCGAGGACGCCGCCGGCGCGCCGCTGTTCGACGGGATCGCCGACCCGCCGGTGCTGAAGCGCGCCTGCTCGGCCGACGTGCTGGCCGAACTGGCCGTCCGCCTGCTGACCGCCTTCGACGTCGACATCGGCGCGCCGGAGGCGGTGGAAGAGGCGGGAAAAGACTGAGGGCGTCGCGCCTGGTCGCCCAACTGTTCGCCCTCGCCGACGCCCGCCGCTGTCCCTTGGCCGAGGTCCTCGCCATGCCCGACTGGGAGTTCGACGCCTGGCTCGCCTACTACGAAATCGGGAAGTAACTCATGCCGCGCAAACGCGACGTCAAGTTCGACATCACGGCGCACGACAAGACGGCGGCCGCCTTCGCCACCGTCGATAAGCGCCTGAAGGGCATCGGCAGCACGGCGCGCGCCGCCGGTGCCGTGCTGACCGGCGGCTTCGCCGCCGCCGGCGTCCGCGCGCTGGCCAATTTCGGACGTGAGGCCATCCGCTCGGCCGACAGCATCGGCAAGACCGCCGACAAGGTCGGCCAGGGCGTCGAGGCGCTGCAGCAGTTGCGCTTCGCCGGCGAGCTGTCCGGCGTCGGCGTCAGCACCACCGACATGGCCATGCAGCGGTTCTCGCGGCGCATCGGCGAGGTCGCCCAGGGCACCGGCGAGCTGCTCGGCGTCGCCGAGAAATACGGCGTGCAGCTGCGCGACAGCCGCGGCCAGATGCGCGCCAACACCGACATCCTCAAGGACTTCGCCGACGTCGTGAAGGGCGCCGAGTCGGAACAGGAGCGGCTGCGCATCGCCTTCAAGCTGTTCGACTCGGAGGGCGCGGCGCTGGTCAATCTGCTGGCCAAGGGCTCCGGCGGCATGAGCGAGCTGATCGATCGGGCCCGCGAGTTGGGTCTGGTCTTGGAAGAGCGCTTGGTCCGGCGGTCGGAAGAGGTCAACGACCGCCTGACCATTCTCGAGCGCCAGATATCCATCAACCTCGACACGGCGCTGATCCAGTCGGGCCAGACCCTGATCTGGTGGAACGAGTTGTGGGCCAACGCCTCGGCCGGCCTCGTCGTCGTCGCCTCCAAATTCCAGGACCTCGAGGACCAGCCGACCCGCGTCCTCGAGCGCACCCGCCGGTTGCTCGTCGAACAGAGAGAGGCGCTCGAGCGACTGGAGGACGCGCCGTTTGAGGAAATGATGCTTGGCGCCGACGTCACCAACCGGAAGCTCGACGATATGCTGCGGCAGGTCATGGCCATTGACAAGATTTTAATGGAGAGGAAACCCAAGGCCGTCATCGACATCCCCAACCGCGACGACCCGGACAAGATTGGCGGTTCGTTGCCCCCCGACAAGCTGGCCGAGGCCAACGAGCGCCTGGCCAAGGCCCACGACCGCTATGTGCGGGGTCTGATGCTCAAGGGCAAGGCGCTGAAGGACAACCTGACCCCGCTGACCCGCTACAACGCTCGAATGGCCGAGCTCGAGGAGTTGCTGCGCGAGGGCGCCATCGGCCAGAGCGACTTCGCGATCGAGACCGTCAAGGCGGCCGACAAGCTGGCCCGCGAGGAGAAGGCGGCGCGCGAGGCCGCCGACGCCATCGGCAAGTCGATGGAGGACGCCTTCAGGCGCGCCGACGACGCCATCGGCGATTTCATCACCAACGGCGAATTCAGCCTGCGATCGTTCGCCAAGCTGGCCTGGGACATCCTCGGCGACGTCTTCGGTGCCCGCTCCCGGGCGTCGTCGGGCGGCGGCGGTTCGCTGACCGGCTCGTTGTTCGACTCGCTGCTCGGCGAGGCCATCGACGGTTTCGCCCACGGCGGCGTTCACGGCGGCGGCCTGCGGATCGTCGGCGAGCGCGGGCCCGAGTTGGAGGCGACCGGTCCGTCGCGCATCTTCAGCGCCGCCCAGACCCGCGACATCCTGTCGGGCGGCGGCGGCCCGGCCAACGTCTTCCAGATCTACGCGCCCGGCGCCGACGCCGGTGCCGTCGAGCGCATCCGCGCCGTGTTGCGCGACGAGATCCCCGGCATCGTCGAGCAGGGCGGCCAGCGCGGCGTCGAGATGATGATGGGGGCGGCGCACCTGGGCGGCGACGTGGCGCTGGCCACCGGCCGCCGGTGACCAAGAGGCGAGGACGGGTGCGCCCAGCGTTGACCCGGTGGAATCAAGCGCCCGGACAGGGAAACAACGAGAGGCCCGAGCCTTGAGGCGGTGGGATAAAAGCGCATGACCGTCTATTCGTTTCCGTCCACCGTCAGCATCGCCCGCAGCGGCGCCAAGTGGGGGCTTTTGGGCAACACCGTGGCCGGCACCTCGTCGCTCAGCGGCACCGTGCAGACAAAGGAATTCCCGGCCCCGCACTGGGCCGGCCAGATCACCACCGTGCCGCTGATCGGCGCGGCGCGCCACGACCTCGCCGTCTTCCTGGCCCAGCTGCGCGGCGGCGGCCAGCGCTTCTACTACGGCGACCCGCTGTATCTGAAGCTCGGTCCGCAGGGCACGGCCGGCGGCACGCCGCTGGTCAACGGCACCTCGCAGACCGGCACTTCGCTGATCACCGACGGCTGGAACTTTTCCGAAACGGTCGTCAAGAAGGGCGACTACTGCCACTACGACAACGCCTCAGGCGGTCGCGAGCTGCACCTGATCACCGCCGACGGCACGTCGGACGGGTCGGGCAACCTGACCCTGCCGCTGGAACCGCCGATCCGGGTAAGTCCGGCCGACGGGGCCGCCATCACCGTCACCAACGCGATGGCCCAGATGCGTCTGGTCGACGACGCCCAGGCCATCATGAATCAGCTCGAGAACGGCTTCGCCGCCGCCACGCTCCGTTTCATCGAGGCCTTCACCGATGCCGCGTAATATCACCGCCGCCGCCAAGACCGCCTCGCAATCGGGCCACGTCATCCTCATCGGCCTGGCCCTGCTCGACTTCGCCTCGGCCCCGGTCTACGTCGCCTCGACGCCCTACAACGTCGACTACGACATTGACGGCGACCTGGCCGACGAAACGTTTCTGGGCGCCGGGCGCTTCGGCCGCGTCTCGGGGCCGGAGGAGGGCGCCGAACAGCGCGCCTACCAGGTCGCCTACAAGCTGTCGGGCATCGACCCGGCCCTGGTCTCCGATGCCCTCAACGAAGACTACCGGGGCCGCGATTCGAAGCTGTGGCTGGCGCTGTGCGACGAGGACTACCAGGTCATCGACGACCCGGTCCTCGTGCATTGGGGCCTGATGGACACCATGCCGATCAAGATCACCGCCGACGGCAAGGCCGAGATCGTCGTCAAGTCGATCGACCGCCGGGCCCGTTGGGAGGAGGCACCGCACCACCGCTGGAACAACGCCGCCCACCAGGCCCTGCACCCGGGCGACCTGGCGTTCGAGCAGATGGAGGCCAACGTCGAGACCGAGCTCGTCTGGCCGAAAGCGGCCTGACGTAATCGGGGAAGCGACCGAGGACTTGACGGTGAACAAGAGGCGAGGACGGGCGCGCCCAGCGTTGACGCGGTGGGATCAAGCGCCCGGACAGGGACATATCAAACGTCGAGAGGACTGGCCGCTCAGGTTGGCCGCCGCCTTCGAGGCCGCCGACGGGCGGCCTTTTTCGTGGGGGTCACACGATTGCTGCCTGTGGGCCTGCGACTGCGTCGCGGCGATGACCGGCGTCGACCCGGCCGCCTGGTTCCGCGGCGCTTGTGATCCCACCGGGTCAACCCTTGGCTACTCGAGTCGAGCCGGCGCCCGTCGCGCGCTCGGCCGCTTCATCGCCGCCGAGAACCTCGAGGCCGGGCGCGGCTTCGCCGGTGCCCTCGAGGCGGTCGCCGTTCACCTGGCGGCCCGCCACGGCATGACGCGCTTGGCCGCCGTCGCCCTGGCCGGGCGCGGCGATCTGGTGTTCGTCGAGGCGATCGAGGGCGAGGCCGAGCCGCCCGGGCCAGCCCTAGGCATCGTCGATCTCAGCGGCACGCGGGCGTTGTTCGCCGGCGAAAAGGGGCTGGCGTCGTTGCCGTTGGCCCGCGCCGAGATCGCCTGGCGGGTCTGACAAGAGGCGCGGACGGGCGCAGCCCGGACAGGGAAACAGGAAAGCGCATGAAGATCGTCACCAAGATCGCCGTTTCCGTCGCCCTGTCGTTCGGCGGCCCGGCGACGGCCGCCGCCGTTGGCAATTTCTTCCTATCGTCGTTCGGCGAGTTCCTGGCCTCGGCCGCCCTGAACGCCGTCGGCTCGGCCCTGTTCGGCAAGCTGGCCGGGCGCTCGAAACCGTCGTCGGGTGGCGCCGGGACGTTCGCCTCGGAAGCCATCTCGCGCACCCAGATCGTCCGCTCGGCGGTCGAACCGCAGCGCTTCGTGGTCGGCGAGAGCGTCGTTTCCGGGCCCCTAGCCTTCGCCGAGTCGACCGGGTCGAACAAGGAATTCCTGCACCTGGCCGTGCCGGTCGCCGCCCACGAGGTCGAAAGCATCCCCGATGTGGTGTTGAACGACACCCGCATTACCGCCGACCAGCTCGACGGTTCCGGCAACGTCACCTCGGGAACTTACGCGAACAAGGTCCGCGTCAAGAAACATTTGGGCGCGGCGGGGCAGGCGGCCGACGCGGCCCTGGTGGCGGAAACCACGACCTGGACGTCGGCCCACAAATTCGAGAACACGGCCTACGTCTACGTCCGCCTCGAGCACGATCGCGACGTATTCCCGACCGGCATCCCCAACGTCAAGGCCGTCGTTCGCGGCAAGAAGTTGTACGACCCGCGCACCTCGTCGACGGTGTGGTCGGCCAACCCGGCGCTGGCCGTCCGCGCCTACCTGACCGACGACCTCGGCCTGGCGGCGACGGTGGCCGAGATCGACATCGAGACCTCGATGCACGTCAGCCTCCGCT
>CAYFKJ010000009.1:58469-87045 GCA_964343605.1 uncultured Rhodospirillaceae bacterium | reverse complement strand
ACCAGCTAAGGATCGTCGCCTTGGTGAGCTTTTACCTCACCAACAAGCTAATCCTACGCGGGTTCATCCGACAGCGATAAATCTTTCCCCCGAAGGGCGTATGCGGTATTAGCACCGGTTTCCCGGAGTTATCCCGTACTGCTGGGTAGATCCCCACGCGTTACTCACCCGTGCGCCACTCTCCACTAGGCCGAAGCCTAGCTTCTCGTTCGACTTGCATGTGTTAAGCCTGCCGCCAGCGTTCGTTCTGAGCCAGGATCAAACTCTCAAGTTGAGTTTGACGAGCGACCGTTCCGAAGAACGGTCTATCGTTATTCAAGGATCCCGTTCACAAACACGTATGAAATAAGACGTCGTGAGGACGTCAAATTTCGGCGTCATATATGCACTGCACAAGACATTCCGGTAGATCCGGTTTGTCATGCGCGATGGCATGTAACTGCGTTTGCAACGGTTTCCTAGTGTTGGATGTACCAACGCGGACGAACCGCCGCCTACGCATCTCTTCCCTATTCACGATGTAAAAGAGCGTCTTGTTTAAACCCTCAAGGGTCTCCGCAAGAGGCGTCCCGAAGCCCAAGCTTTCATGTGGCCAAATCGTCGACTTGGCCAGTGTGTCGGCATGGTCCTCAGAACAAAAATCGCTACCGGTTCAGGCTCCGAAGAGCGGCCGTTCCGGCGGCGACGGGGCGGTTTATAGTCGAGCCCCTTGAGCCTGTAAAGCCCAAAATTCGAAAAAACTTCAGATGCCGCCCGACCGGGCAACAAAAACCAGTATATGCGCCCTGCCCTGGCAAGGCAAGGCCCCGGAAAACCGCCGATTTTCAGTGTTTTTCCGGATTATTCCCGAAGGAAAAAAAGTTTAGCCGATTCGGGGCGCTCCGCTCGATCCGGGGGGCGGGCCCAGGCTATCCAGAATTTTTTGAGACTCGACCGCTTTCTTGTGACACTCGCTAATCATTGAAATGATGTCGATGTTGTTCTGAAACACGACGCGGGCTTCCGCACGCTGGTCGGCGGAGATCCTCGCCATGCGCTTTACGATATCGTTTTGCAGCTCGATCAACAGGTCTTCGAGCTTCCAACCTTTTGGATTGTCCGCACTTAAAAGAAATTTCGTCATGCCTGACACACTCCCCCTGCCGGCTTATTGCGACAACTCGGTAACGCGCTAAACTTCAAACTCCCTCGGATATGCAGCATACCTTCGCTTTTCAGCGAAAAAAAGGTATGGGACGCCGCAGCATCCGGATAGCCATGCCTCGACCGATTGGAACAGAGACGTAGACCGATGAACGACGAAAGCAACAAGCCCGGTCCAACACGGGAAGATGCAGCGCAACCGTCATACCCGATCGGCTTGGCGTTGGGCAGCGGCGGCGCCAGGGGGTGGGCCCACATCGGCGTCATCCGGGCGCTCAAGAAGGCGGGTGTCGAACCGCAGGTTATTTGCGGAACATCCGTTGGCGCCCTTATCGGCGCCGTCCATCTGGGAGGGAACCTCGATCATCTCGCGGAGTGGGCCGAGGGACTAACCAAGTTCAGCCTTTTAAGGTACCTCGACATCCGAATGTCCGGCGGCGGCTTCATCGCGGGACGAAAAATGATGCAGATCCTGGGCGACAACATCCGCGATATTAATATCGAGGACCTCGACCGCCCTTATGCCGCCATCGCGACGGATTTGGCCACCGGACATGAGGTCTGGCTGCGCAGGGGATCGTTGGCCGATGCCGCCCGCGCCTCGTTCGCCCTGCCGGGCATCTTCCAGCCCGTCCAAGGCGATGCTCAATTGCTGGTCGACGGCGCGTTGGTCAATCCCATTCCCGTTTCGGTTTGCCGCGCCATGGGCGCTCGTCTGGTGATTGCCGTCAATCTGAATTCCGATCATCTCGGTCGGCGCCCCCGGCTGCCCAACACCGTCGATCCGCAACTCAAGGCGAACGGCGACGACGATACCTCGAAACGCCGAACCGGGCGGGTCAGTTCATTGCTTGATCAGGTTATCGGGCACAAGGCCACCGACCTCAGCCTGTTCAACGTCATGATCTCGTCGTTGAGCATCATCCAGGACCGCCTGACGCGGATACGCCTGGCGGGCGATCCCCCCGACGTTGTGATTACCCCGCATGTCGGGCACATCGGAATGCTTGAATTCGACCGGGCGCACGAGGTGATCGAGGAGGGCGAGGCTGCCGCCGAATTCGCCATGCCCGCGCTCATGGAAGCAATGGACATTCTCGGGATCAACCGACCGGACACATAGCCGGACATACCCCCTAAACTCAGCTGGATCGCCGCGCCGTTACGCGGTCGTAATGTACTCCCTTAGAGCCTGGGCTTCCTCCTCCGTCTCGGCGATCCGATGTTTGACGACGTCGCCGATGCTGATCAGCCCGACGAGCTTGCCGTCGTCGACGACGGGGACATGCCGGAACCGCTTTTCCGTCATCAAGGTCATGACGTCGTGAACGGTGTCTTCTGACGAGCAAACCTGAACGTTAGCCGTCATGAGATCGCCCACGTTCATATCCAACGCCTGATGTCCGTGTTCCGCCACGCCGTTGATGATATCCCGCTCCGAGATGATCCCGGCAATGTCGGCGACTTGGCCGCCTGAGGGGTCGCGCACGAGTACGGCGCCGATTTTGTGCGTCCGCAGCAGCTTTGCGGTTTCGGCGACGGATTCACCGGCGGTCGTCATAATGATCTCGGAGCCCTTGTCGGCAATAAGATTACTGACTTTCACGTCCCTTCCCCCTTCACCAATTAATCCACTCGGCACGTGGCCGGACGGCGTGACCAAGCTAAATTTCGGGAATGGGGGTTAGCGATTTCGGATCAGGCATCCCCATCCCGCCGGCCCGTTTTCCTGCGTCGCAGGCAGCCAATCACAACGGTCCGTCGTTCGGCGCAATCGACCAGCCACTGGCGCCATGTTAACACATTTTAGTGCGAGGCAATATTGCGTGGTGCTTAAAGCAACGAGGCGCTCTCCAGAAATCCGCGAACGGCTTCCATCTTATCCGTGCCGAATGCCGCCGCGAATTCGATGCGCTTATCGGCGCTATCGGTGACGGCGATCAACGGCACGAACAGGCCGCTGATCATCGTATGGAAATGAATTTCCGCGAATTCCCAGTAATCGTCTTCGTCGGGGTCGAGGCGATCGTGGAGCATCGACTTGTTGATGATGTCGATGGCCCACATTTTGCGCCGGCCATAATCCTCGAACGAAATCGAGAGATCCACCAACAGCCTGGCCAAAAGAGATTGCGCAGCCCGATCGGCGAACAAATCCTCCCACTCGAATTCCTCGCCGTGGGCTTCCCGCAGACGGTCGACAATATCCTGCGCCTCGGCTTGAAAGGTCTTCAGGACATCGGCGCCCAAGGCGAGTTCGAGGAGCGACAGCATTCCCGGCACGATACGGCGGGATAGGCCGCCTTCTTCCGGCGGCTTGGCGCCGTTCTCGACAAAGTGGTCGGCGATCAACCGCACGACGAGGCGTCCCAAGTGATCGTTCCGCTTGTCGTCGAACTCGTGTTCTTTCCGCGACCGTTCGCAATCGTCGTATGAACGCCGGTAGACGGGCGCCAGCAGGGATTGATGATCGCGAAAGGCTTCCGCTTGCTGTCGGAGATATTCGACATCGACGGTGTTGTCCGACTTCGCCGCAATGAAATTGACGAACAAGTCCAGATGCTGCTCGGCGATAAATTTGCAGCGTTGCGGCCCCGCCCCCTTGGGCCTCCGAATTTCCTTTGTCATCCCCTATCCTTAAACGATGTTTCCGGCGCTATCTGCTCAGCCTATCCGGCGCCGCCGTTCTTGGCGACGTCCACGTATCCCCGTTCGATGGCCCGGTGAAGCGATTCAAAGGCGTTGAGAGCTTCCTCGAATTTCTCGCGCTTGGCCTTCAAATTCTCCATGACTTTGTCAGCCGGGATATGCGCGCCCGCCTCCACCAAATCGAATGCGGCCGCCAGGTAGTCTCCCCTGAGTCGACTGACCAGAACGGCGAACTTCAGAAAACGGTCTTTGGTAATCTCGGGTATCTTCTCGTGAATGATTTCACGATTGACCATCCGGATACCGTTCTCGACTTCGTCAAGAAACCTGCGATGCGCGACCAGGTCATGGTAATCGTCGCTATGACTCGACATTCCTTAGGCTCCTAAGCGGATGTTCCATTGGTGTTTCCAATTTATTGAACCTTATCAACCCTTTTGGATCAATAATCCACGATTGATTAATGTCAGGTTATGAATTTTTTCTCCCTCTCCGGGACGCGCGCCGCTACACTCCACCGCGATTACGCAATATTGGTCTCTTCGAAGGGCTGGTTTTTCAATGAGCGAAAATGCCGATCTCGAACGTTTGTCCGTCCTGGTCGTCGAGGACAACGACTTCATTCGCGATTTGCTCAGCGACGTCATGCGCTCAATTGGGATCGGCCGCGTGTTCACCGCAACCGACGGTGAAGACGCCATCGATCTGCTCCAAACCGTTGCCGTCGATCCGATGAAGGCCGGTATTTCGGTGATCGACGTTATCATCTCCGACGTCTTCATGCCGTCGGTGGATGGCCGGATGCTTTTGCGTTGGGTTCGCTCCGGCGGCAAATCGCCCGACCGTTTCGTCCCCATGCTGATGATCTCAGGCGCCGCCGACAAGGATGTCGTTTGGGAATGCCGGGACCTCGGCGCCAGTGAATTTCTGGCCAAACCGTTTTCCGCCGAATCGGTCGCCAAGAAGGTCATGCACGTCATCATGCGGCCCCGTAAGTTCATTCTCGGGCCGGGCTATTTCGGACCGGAACGCCGCCGCACCGAGCTCTTTCAGGATGTCGAACGACGGGTCACCAAAAAGGACGAGATTCAGATCGTTCATTCCGAAAGCGCGCCGAAGAAACTCAAACAGGACGCCAAAGTTATCGAGTTTCATTTCCGCAACCGTCTGTCCGACAAGATCGGCGCCTACAATCTCAAGGGCATTCCTGAGATCGATCCAGATCTCATTGCCCAGGCGGAATCAAAAATCGAAAACATGGCCGGCGACTACGCCGACTGGGTTACAAAATCGATCCGCCAGCTTTCGGGCTCGCTTGGATTGCTGGCGAAAGGCGAAGGCGATTCCAAGGCGTTGATGATCAAACTCAACACCCTGGCGCACGAATTCAGGGGCCAAGGGGGCATCTTCGGCTACCCCCTGGTCACGCGCTTCGGAAAGTCCTTGTACGAAGCGACACGAGATCCGGACATAGCGGTCTCAAACCGGCACATTGATTTTTACAAAGCCCATGTTGACGCCATCAATGCTGTCATGAACGAGAAGATTAAGGGTGACGGCGGCGATATCGGACGCAGTCTGCTGGAAGGCCTGAAACAGGCGCAGAAGAACTTCGCCAGCGACACGGCCGGCGAAAGCTGATCGGGATCACGAAAAGTAGGGCTCCAATCGGTCCATCGCGGCGGAGAGGGTTTCCGTCGTCGCCGCGAAGCAAAGCCTCAAGTGACCCTCCCCCGCCGAGCCGAAGGCGCTCCCCGGCGCCAGGCCGACGTTCGCCTTATTCAATATTTCGGCGGCATAGGTAAGGCTGTCTTCCATACCGTCCACCGAAAAGAACGCGTAAAACGCAGCTTCCGGATAGGGCAGCCGAACGCGCGGCATCGCAGACAAGCGCTGATAAACCAGATCCCGGCCGAGCCGATAATGCTCGACCGTCGCCTTCACGAAATCTTCGCCCTCGCGAACGGCGACGATGCCGGCATGTTGCACGAACGTCGTGGGGTGCGAGACGTTGTACTCGCTGAGTTTGTCCAGCACCTCGCCCAAGGCCGTCGGAGTCGTCAACCAACCCAGCCGCCAGCCGGTCATCGACCAAGATTTGGAAAAGCTGTTCACCACGATCAACGGATCCTCCGGCTCGGAGACTTCCAGGAATGACGGAGCGTAGGGCCGGTCATAAATAATGCGTGCGTAAACTTCGTCGGCGATCATCCAGATGTTCCGGCTCCGACAGAAATCCATCACTTCGCGCTGTTGTTCCGTCGGCATCACCCAGCCGGTGGGATTGCCGGGTGAATTGATGAAGATCCCTCGGGTCTTTTCGTCGCAACGATCGAACAAGCGGTTGAGATCAAGCTGCCACCGGCCGTCTTTTTCCTCAAGCTGGACGAGACGGGGTTCGCCATCCATTACGGCAACAGTCTCACGGCAGTTGGGCCAAAGGGGCTCAACGATGACGACGTTGTCGCCGGGTTTCACAATAGCCTGCATGATCAGCATGATCGCATTCATGGCGCCGACCGTCAGTGCAATGCGCTCCTCCGCGACCGGCACACCGTAGAGCGTCGTCATATATTCTGACAAAGCCTCCCGCAGGGGCGGTATGCCCCGATTCGCGGTATAGAACGTATGCCCCGAAGCCAGCGCCTCGGATGCCGCATCACAGATGAACTTCGGCGTCGGTTGATCGGGTTCCCCAAACCAGAGGGCCAATAGACCGTCTCGCCCCAACCCGTCACGACTGACCTCGCGGATTTTCGAGGCCTGCAGATCGACGATGGATTGGCGAATGGGGGCCGGGAAATCAACGGTGTCCATCATGCGGCGTGCTCCGAATACGACTGTACTTCTTCCATATCACCCCGAGACACCTCTTGTAAGCCCAGCCGGCCGGGAAATCGCCCGCCCCATTCCCGCCACAACTTCGGGCCGATTTCGCCTTATTGAGCACTTAGGAATTGCCCCATTGTTTTGGCGGGAGAATCGAAGCCCGGGCGAAAAAGGAAAATGATATGTTGAGACAAGCGAGCGCACTCATCACTGCCGGCACGATATTATCATTGCTTTCGGCATGCGCGGACGATCTGACGACCATGAAACGGACGGATCTGGAAGGCAGCACTTTCAGCCGTAATCTTGCTGACGAATACCGGCGGTTCGCGGCGTTCGAGGCCGACCGCATGTATGATTGGCCCGACGCCAAGCACTTCGCCCGCAAAGCCCTCGCCGCCGCCCACGGAGAAACCGTTGCTCCGGAGAAACCTGAGGACTGGAACATCCCCAAGGTGGTCTTGCCTGAAATCAAGACCGCCCGAAACCGGTTGGCGGCCATTTTCGAAACCGGGGTCCGCAGTGGCGAACCGGCTACCTCGGCGCTCGCACAGGCGCGTTTCGACTGCTGGATCGAACAACAGGAGGAGAACTGGCAGACCGATCATATTGCGGCTTGTCGCAATGGCTTCATGGCGGCGCTCGAGAAATTGGAGAACACGCCCGAAGTCCAGACCGCGCGTTTCACGCTGGTCCTGTTTCCCTTCGATTCCGCAGCGATAAACAAACCGGAATACGAAACGCTGGCGGCGGTGATCGGGCGTGCGCAGGGACTGGGATTTTCCGATGTATCCGTAACGGGGCATGCGGACCGTGCCGGCACGGCAACCTACAACATGCAACTCTCGCTGCGACGGGCCCAGGCGGTGCGCGAGGCGTTGATCCGCCGCGGCTTGCCGGCGGCCCTGATCGGCATTGATGCAAAAGGCGAAACCGAGCCACGCGTGAAGACGGCGGACGGCGTGCGCGAAGCCCTGAACCGGCGAGTTGAAATCCTGCTCGCCAAGCCCGAAACGCCGCAACATACGGAGGCTTCGCAAATTGCCGTCCTGTGGTAACGTCCGACGCGAACAGAATCCAGCCCGCGTCAGGACCCCCAATGGCAAAATCCGATTACAAGTTTTCCTTTCCGTTTCGCGTAAGGTATTCGGAGATCGACGCCCAAGGCGTCGTCTTCAACGCGCACTATCTAACCTACTTCGATACGGCCATCGCTGAGTACTTCAGAAATCTGGACTTCGACTACCAAGGTCAGGTCAGGAAAACAGGCGAGGATTTCCACACCGTCCGGACCGTCGTGGAGTATGCGGCGCCGATCAATTTCGACGAGGACATTGACGTCCATACCCGCATCGCAAAGATTGGACGCACCAGCATGACCTTCCTTCTGGAAATCCATCCCAAGGACACTGACGACCTGCGCGCGACCGGAGAGGTCGTCTGGGTCAACGCCGACCAGACCACGCACAAATCGACGCCGCTGCCCGAGAACCTCGTCGAATTGATAAGGGGCTTTGAAGGCCAAGCTATCGAATAAGCTCGGCGTACCTCAGAAAATTGACCAGTAGGCGCGGCGCCTCCGGCAGTGGGCGATAGTTCGCGATGTTCTCGGGCGCATGCCACAACCAGGTTCGGGCCATCGTGTCGTGCAGGAACTCCGGATGGAACTGCACCGACAGCCAACCGCCCCCATGATCCAGCGCAAGTGCGGGCGAATCGTCGGAAACGGCCAGCACGGTTGAACCTTCCGGCGGCGCCGATACATGGTCGGAGTTGCCGAACTGAAACCAGGGCGTCTCGTCAAAGCCGTCAAACAAAGCGTGAGACCGTCCTGCCGCGGTCAATTCCACCGGTGCGCTTCGGCCGACCGGACCGTTGGTCTGCCGCTCAACGGGCGCTCCCGCCATCACGCTCATCATCTGGTGCCCGCCGCAGATGCCGAGCGCCGGCCTACCCGTCTTACGCCAGTCGGCAAGCCACCCTTGCAACTCCTGCTGCCAGGCCGTTCCTTCATGGATCGAATGAACGCTGCCGCCGATCATAACGGCGTTGAACCCTTTGGGCTCGGGCAGGGAGTCACCCTCCGTTATGCAAACCGAGCGGTAGTCGATCTGGTCGATTACGCCCCACTCGGTCAGGCGATACTTCACCCAGCGGTAATCGTCGCCGCCGTCCGGCAAGTCGTCAAATAATTCGCGGTCATGCTTCCCCGGCACGCCGAGCATGGAAATGAAGAGAAGCTTGGGTTTAGCCATCCGGATCATCGTGAATTAACGGCGGGGCTCCCGCAGCAGGAGCCCCTTACCATTCAGAATATCACACCGACCGCATTGGCCCAGACCTTCGACCAGCGCCGTCAGGCGTTGATCTTGATTTTTTTCGCCTCGTCCTTGACCGGTGCCGTCTTGGCGATTTTCACGGTCAACACACCATCCTTGAAACCCGCATCAATCGCTTTGGGATTGGCATCCTCAGGCAGGCGGAACGAGCGTTGGAACGCGCCGTAGGAGCGTTCGGAGAAGTAGTAGCTCTTGCCCTCCTCCTTGTGTTCGGAGCGCTTTTCGCCCTTCACCGACAGGACACGGTCGTGCAATGTCAGTTCGATGTCGTCCTCGGCAACGCCGGGCAGTTCGACCGTCACTTCGTAAGCATCCTTGGTGATGGCGGCATCGGCGCTTGGGGTGAAGAATTCCGCAAGACGGGTGCCGAAGCTCCGCAGCGGATCGAGCATGGCAGGCAGCCATTCGGAAGTGTTGCCGCCAGGGGACGTATAGGATTTCTCAACCACTTTCATGCCCTCCATCTTTTGATGTCCCGGCGCCCATCGCCGGGCTTCCGCCATAGAGTTGGGCATCACAATCAATGTTTGAAGATGTCTTGAAGTCGCTGCGACCATAAGCCGCAATGTCGATTAAGAGTATGTTCGCCGTCTACTCCGCTGCGGCCGCGGCCGTTCCGCCGTTTAAATCCGCGAGGGCTTCGTCATACTCCGCTTTTAACCGATCAACCAAATCCGCCGTTGCCGGAACATCGTCGATGGAGCCCACTCCCTGACCGGCCGACCAGATGTTTTTCCAGGCTTTCTGCCGCTCCTTTTCCTCGGGCGTAAGCACATCCTCCTCGCCCGGCGCCAGTTCCTTCTTGAAATTGATATCTTCCTTGACCGGCAGATTGTCCGGGTCCAGCCCGGCGGCGACGATCGATTGACGCAGGAAACTACCGGGAACACCAGACACGGCGGGCGTGTAGACGATATCGCCGGCGTGGGCGTCAATGATCATGTTTTTGAAATCACCTGGCGCCAGGCTCTCCCGGGTATTGATGAAACGAGTCCCCAGATAGGCAAGATCGGCGCCCATGGCCCGCGCGCCGGCCACGGCGCGGCCGTCCGAAATGCATCCCGCCAGGAGAATGGTGCCGTCGAACTCGGCCTTGATTTCGGGCAGGAAGGCAAATGGATTGATGATGCCGGCATGACCGCCGGCACCGTTGCAAACCAGGATCAGCCCGTCGACGCCCGCCCGCATAGCGCTGCGGGCATGACGCATATTGGTAACGTCGTGAAAAACGACACCGCCGTAGGAATGCACGGCATCCACCAGTTCTGAAACCGCGCCCAGCGAGGTGATCACCAGCGGCGTCTTGTGTTTGACGATGACCTCGAGATCCGCCTGCACCCGCGGGTTCGATTTGTGGACAATCAGGTTGACGCCATAAGGCGCCGCCTGGCGGCCCGTTTCCGCCTCGAAAGCCTCAAGCCGATTTTCGATGTCCGTCAACCACCGGTCGAAGCCCTCGGTCGAACGCTGGTTCAACGCGGGGAAAGTGCCGACGATCCCGGCCTTGCAGCTTTCCGTCACCAGATCGGGGCCCGACACCAGGAACATGGGAGCAGCGACAACCGGAAAGGAAAGCCGGCCTTCGAAGGAACGCGGTAATGGCATGGGGACTCCTGGGGGCTAATGCTGCGACAAGTGCGCCGCGAACGCGGTATTGAAGATTTCGGGTTGTTCGATATTGCTCAGATGCAGCGCGCCGTCAATGATGCACAGGTCGGCGCCGGGGATGTTCCTTTGGATGGTTTCGGCGACCTCAGGGGTGGCGCCGGGATCTTCTCTGCCGGTAATCACCAGCGTCGGCGTCGAGATGGAGCCGAGTTGGTCCGTCACGTTGAGGCCCGCGATCGCCAGGCAGCAGCCTGAAAAACCTGAAACCGAGGTCGTGCGGATCAGCTCCCTGATGGGATCGACGAGATCCGGGCGCGCCTCGCAGAACTCGGCGGAGAACCAACGCTCGATCGTCGGTTCGACATGGGCCTCCATGCCCTTTTCATTGGCCAGGGTCACCCGGTCCTCGAACATCGAACGACCCGCCTCGGGTACTTCGCACATGGTGTTGCAGAGCGTCAGCGAATGGAGGCGATCACCCGCTTTGATGCCGAGAACCTGGCCGATCATGCCGCCCATGGAAATGCCGATGTAGTGCGTCCGCTCGATTTCCAGATGATCGAGCAGGTAGAGAAAATCCTCGGCCAGTTGTTCCAACGTGTACGGTCCTTCCGGCGCGTCCGAGCCACCGTGACCGCGGGTGTCGATGCGCAATACGCGATAGTCTTCCAGCACCGGCATTTGAGCCTGCCACATCGTTCCGTCGCACATCAGCGAATGACTCATGGTGACGACCGGCGCGTGGGCGGGGCCCTCGAGGGTATAGTGAATATCGATACCGTGTACGTTCGCTTTCATGTCTCCCCTCCCCGTTGCCGTCAGGACGGCAGTGTTGAATATCCAGCGGCTTACGGCAAAATCGCGACTTCGCGGAACATCATCATCACCTGATCTTTCTTCCGGCGGACGTCAGTTCTGTTCTTCACGCTCCACACGATAGCGCTTGCCGGTTCCCAACTTGTAAAGCTTGGCGTAATTGGTCGTATCGAAGCGGCGGTGCTCCAGCACGATGCGGATGTAACGAACCTGATCCTCCGTAAGATCCAGCCTTTCCGCGATCTCGCCGTCGCTGAGACCGGTGCCGGCGCGCTGCGCCTCGATGTCCTCGAAATCGAGCAGGCGCACAGGGTCTCCCCGCCTCTCTTGCAAATTGATGCCGAGGTCGAAGATCTCGTCACCGTGGGATTCGATCATTTCCTCGGTCACGCCGAACCGTTCCTTGGTCATTTGTCGCCCCCCTTTGCGGCGGCGCGGCGCGCTTCTCCCCGTTTGATGGGATCGGCCAATTCGGACTGTGTTGCGATCGGACAAACCCGCATGCATTCGAAACACTGCGCCAGCAAGCCGCCGGAACCCACCGACATTTTGTACCACAGCGCCTTGTGGGCAGCACCGAACAAGGCGTCGTCGCGGTCCGCGGGATTATCGGCTTCCATCGAGGCAACAATGGCTTTGGGCACAGCCTCGTATTGCTGTGTGAGTTCCGCACAGGCCGCCATGTCGTACCGCATGGAAACCTGGTTTCCGTCCGTGTCCACCTCCCCGTCGAGGCATTGGGCGGGGCAGAACTTCATGCACGGCGTGCGTCCCGTCTGGTGATACATCTTGGCGCACGACGGCGCCGGACAGGGATTTGTCTCCATCGGTTTGTCCGGTTCCAGCTCAAGCTCAGTGAACACGGAGGCGAAGTACATGTAGCCGAACTCGGGGTGCAGCAGGATGTCGCCGGCCAGGGAGCGCGCGCCGATGCCGGCAACCTCGGCATGCAGTTTCAGGCTCTGCAAGGGGTACCGGGCGCCCAGTTCCGGATCGAGATCGGGTGGCGTGTAGACCGCCGGCATGGCGAAGGTATGCTCGATAAAGAACGCCAAACCGTAGGCAATCTTGTAAGCCATGCTCTCGGTGCTGCCGAAGAAGGTCATGGCCTTGGCGGTAACGCCCCAGGCGCCCTTTGTCTGGCCGCCCACACCAAGAGATATGACGGACTTGACGCGGGGCATCAGATCGCTTGGCCGATGGCCTTTGGGTGCGATTCGTTCCACAGCATCAAGGTCGGCAACGCCGACGGCCAAAGCACCCTTCCGCTTCACATATTCGAAAACGCGCTGTTTGGCGTCAGCCGTATCGATTTCCCTGTCCATTTTGTTCATGAAATCGATTTTGACGCACTCTCAGCCCCGCGGCAAATGGCGAATGCTCAACGCCTCAGTCTGACCTGGATCGAACGCCCGGCATCGGACGCAGCGATACCGGCCACGACGATGATCGCGGCACCCAGCAGCGTCAGGGCATCGGGTAGAGCATCGAAGACGATCAGGCCGATGCCGATGGCCCAAAGGAAGAGCGTGTAGTTGTAGGGCTGCAACGTCGATGCCGGCGCCATCTCCAACGCCTTGATCAGGATATAGTGGCCGAGGGAGCCCAGAACGCCGGTCAAAGCGAGCAGCAGCCAGCCCTCCCATGTCGGCGTCTGCCACTGAAAGGCGGCGGCTAGGCAAAACACGACGGCGCCCAGCCCGGCGGTGAACAGCACGGTTGTTTCCGCGCTGTCGCCCAGCGTCACTTTGCGTGACAACACCTGGTAACCGGCCCAGAGAAAGGCCCCGGCCAGGGGCAGGACCGCCGTCCAGGTCATGATGCCCAAGCCGGGACGAATGATCACCAGCGCGCCGACGAAACCCGCCGCGACGCAAAGCCAACGCCTGAGACCGATCTTTTCGGCGAGGAATATGCCCGCCAGGACGGTGGCGATCAGCGGCGCCACGGCGGCGATGGCGTGCGCATCCGCCAGCGGCATCAGACTGAAGGCCCAGATGAAGACCGAGACTTCGACAATCAGAACGCTGGAGCGCAATAGCTGGACGCCCAGTTGCCGTGTGCGGAAGTGCTCCAAGCTCCCCCCCTTGAGAGCCAGGAAGAGGGCGAATATGGAGAAGATGACAAAGCGGACAGCGAGCACCTGGGAGATCGGATAGGACTGCGTCAACAATTTACCCGTCGCGTCCATGGCGGCGATCAGCAGCATGGCCAACACGGCAAGAGCGATGCCGAGACCGACATTCTCTCCCTTCGCCGCACCCTCATTTCGCGTTCCGGCAGACATTTTCCGGTTGCTATTCAATTGGCTCATCGAAACACTGCTCTCCCTGCCCCGGCGCTACCATAGTCGGGGCGTGACCGGTTGTCGCGGGACGAGCGTCCTTCCATCCGATACGGTTCAATCGACGATGACATGCCCCGGGGAGGGACGGCGCAATCATGGAACGATCCGGCACTATCGTTTTCTGGGCCTATACGGCGGCGTTTCTTGGTGTCTTCTCTCATGCGACCAGCGAATTTTTCGCCGTCCTGTCCGGTATCGCCGGACCCGAAGTTTCCGTCTGGCGTTACCTTATCGGCAGTCTGGCCCTTCTGATCGTCGCGCTCGCACGGAAGGAAACGCGCGACCTTCTCCAGCCGTTGCGCGAGGAACCCGTCCGAGTGGTGCTGTTGTCGACCACCGGAATGGCGCTGGGACAATTGCTTTTCCACTGGTCGCTGGACTTCGCGTCCGTCGTTCAGGTGGCCACCCTGGTTACCACCATGCCCATCCTCGTCGTTATCGCCGACGCCGTGATCAACCGCAACCGCATCACGGCGCCCAAAATCATCAGCGGCATCGGCGCCTTCGGCGGCGTTATATTCCTGCTCACCGACGGCTATATTGCACAGTTGCAAATGGGCGGGGAGTCCCTGAAAGGGGTCGTCCTGGCGGTCGGATGTGCCGCCATCGGCGCGGTCTACCTGGTCCTCGTGCGGCCGTTGATCGGACGCTACGGCGCGATTCGCATGACGACCCTGACGTTCCTGCTGGGCGCCATCGCCCTGTGGACTACGGTGGGATTCGCCTGGGGCATCTGGGTTGATCCGGCAACCCTGTTCGACCGCGAGCCCCAGGCCTATCTTTCGATCCTGACGCTGGGAGTCTGGAACACCTGCCTCGGATTTATCCTGTGGCTGTGGGGCCTGGCCACCGTGCCGGACGTGGGCCGGGCCAATTACCTTTTTTTCCTCAAGCCCGTCATCGCAGCACTTCTGGCGGTCATCATCCTCGGTAATGTCATCACGGGCATTCAGCTGCTTGCTATTGCAGTCGTCCTGGGATGCGTCGGCGCGGAGATTTTTTACGACCGCATCAAGGCCGTTTGGGCATCGCTCCGCAACCCGGCATCGTAGGGGAACCCGTTTCGGTCAGGCGGGTAATTCAGTACGATCCAGAAATCTGCCGGACAAATCGGGAAACAGTCGTTGAACAGAGCCGAAAGAAGACGCCAGGAGAAGTTGGCGAAAAAAGCCGCGAAACGGACAGGCTTGGCTGGCGGGTCAAAGGATCAGCGCGCCACCGAATTGCTCCAAAAGGGATTTCAGCTTCACCAACAGGGCGACCGAGCCGAGGCGGCGCGGTATTATCGCGAGGTTGTCGCGATCGTGCCCCAACACCCGGACGCCAACCATCTCCTCGGCATGATCGCCCATGACGACGGTAGAAACGAAGACGCCATCGGGCTGATTTCCATTGCAATCCGCGGCATTCCGGACAACCCGGCCTATCACAACAACCTCGGGCTGGCGCAGTTGGCGCTGGCGCAGACGGAGGAAGCGCGCCAAAGCTTCAGCCAGGCGGTCACCCTGAATCCCGGCTATGCCCTGGCCTACAGCAATCTTGGGAATGCGCTGTGGAAGCTCCATCAATTGGAGGCGTCCGCCGAGAGTTTCCAAAAGGCAATTTCGATCGAGCCAACGCTCGCGGTGGCCTACAGCAATCTCGGCAATGTCCTGCTCGAGTTGGATCAGACGGAAGACGCCCAGGCCGCCTTCGACAGGGCCATCGAACTGGACCCGGAACAGGCCGACGCGCACAGCAATCTGGGCAATGCGTTTAAGCAATCGGAAAAGCTGGCGGATGCCGAAGCGAGCTATCGTCGGGCCATCGAGCTTGATTCCCGACATGCCGACGCCTGGAGCAATCTGAGCGGCGTATTGTTGGAATGGGGCAATCTTGACGAGGCAGCAGTGGCTTGTCGCGAAGCCATTGCGATCCGGCCCGACCATGCCAACGCCCATCGGAATCTGGCCAATATTTTCTGGGAGCAAGGCGATCTGGAGCAGGCACAGGCCGCCTACCGCTCAGTCCTTGAGCGTCGTCCGGACGACGCCGACCTGCACTATGATTTCGGCATGACCCTGCTGGCCATGGGGGAGATCACGGAAGGCTGGCGTGAATTCGAATGGCGGTTCAAGACCGACAAGTACGACTACAGTATCGGCAGGTTTCCGCAACCGCTGTGGGACGGTTCCGATCTTGCGGGCAAGAGCATCGTGTTGTGGGGTGAGCAAGGCGTGGGCGATGAGATTCGCTACGCAGGCATGATTCCGGACCTGATCGAAGCCGGAGCACAGGTCGCAATTCAATGCGATCCAAGACTGGTCGATCTGTTCTCCCGCTCGATGCCGGAAGCTGAGGTGTATTCACGCCCCTATCAGGCAGCCTTGTCCGGGGAAGCCAGATTCGACTTCCAGTTCCCGTTCACCTGCCTGGGCCGCTACCTGAGACCCACCCTGGAATCCTTTGAAGGCACGGCCGATTCCTACTTGATCGCCGATCCGAGCGCTCGCGACCGTTGGTCCGAACGTCTCGCCGAGCTCGGGCCCGGCTCCAAGATCGGCATTACCTGGAACAATACGCCGCAAACGGAGAAAAACCGTCTGACAACGGCAGGACCTCTTGATCTGGGACCGGTCTTGGACCTACCTGGCGCTGAATTCATCGATCTGCAGTACGTGGACAGTACCGAGGATCGGGCGGAAATCGGCCGAGCGCATGGCGTTGAGGTCCGCACTTGGGACGATATCGATCTGAGGAACCAATTGGACGAGGTTGCGGCGCTGATATCCGGCCTCGACCTGGTAATCGCCAGCGATACCGCTGCCGGAGAATTGGCGGCGGCGCTGGGGGTCCCGACCTTGACATTCGCCGTCGGCAGGCCGAACTACATATCGCTCGGCACCGACGGCGCCATATGGCATCCCACCATGAAGATCTTCCGCAAGGAGGTCGACGAGTCGTGGGAGCGGATCCTGACCGATCTGGCGGCAGCCGCCGGGCAACTTATAGAACCGGCCCAAGCGGGGGGATGATGGAAAAATTCAGTACGATCTGGGAACGGGCCGCGGCCCGCCACGGGGGCGACAAAGCCCTATCGGCGAAAATGCCGGAAACAAAAACCGCCCGTCAACTGAAGGCCATACCCGACGACCGCTGGCTGGCTGAAATGTCAAAGCGGGTTTTTCAGGCCGGCTTTTCCTGGAAGGTCATCGAAACCAAGTGGCCCGGCTTCGAGGAAGCCTTTCACGGTTTCGACCCGGATCGCGTGGCGATGTATTCCGACGACGATATCGATCTGTTGTTGAAGGACACGCGCATCGTCAGGAACGGGCAAAAAATCATGTCGGTCCGGGCAAATGCTGTCTTCATCACCGATCTCGCGCGGGAACACGGCAGCGCCGCCAAGTTTTTTGCCGACTGGCCGGATGAGGACTACGTCGGGTTGCTGGATGTGCTGAAGAAACGGGGCAGTCGATTGGGCGGATCGTCGGGACAGTATTTCCTGCGCTTCATGGGCAAGGATTCCTTCGTCCTGGGACGCGACGTATCGGCGGCGCTGATTGCCGCGGGCGTGGTCGACAAGGAACCCAAATCCAAACGCGATATGGCCGCTGTGCAAGCGGCCTTCAACGAATGGGTAGCCGAAAGCGGCAAGTCCATGAGCCATATCAGCCGGACGCTGGCCTGCTCAATCGACGCCTAGAGGCCCCTGCTGGCTCGGATGCGTCAATATGGCGCGCTGGCATATGGAACCGGTCAGCTCATATTAGCGGCTGAACTAGTTGGCGCGAGGTTACCGATGCGGATTGAACGGCTTATGGCATCTTGTAAAGCGGCGATCGTTATGGCCGGCTTGGCGGTAACGCTGGCCGGCACGTCGGCTACCGCCGCCGAATGCCCGGAAGTCGAGGCGACTCCCTGGCGGGCCGCCGTCAAGCACTCGAGCATCATTGCCTCCGTAGCGAAGAACTACGACGGCGATTGGTCGGCCTACATTGCCCGCTGGGAACGCCAGGTCGATACAGCGCGGGATATCTATTTCCGCGGCAAAGCGCTCATCGTCCGCTTCGGCAATAAGCGCAAGGCTTTGAAGGGCAAAGCCCTGATTACACACATCAAGGGTCTCAGCAATCGGATTGACGCCGCCTACTGTCTCCGCGACAGAACGATGGCTCAGGCCGATCAGGTGACGCCCAACTTCGGCGCCGAGGCCGCGGATGACGGGAGGGAAATCGGCAAGGAACTGGTCGCCATCGTCGGCTGCAGCGATTGTCACGGCGAGGCGGGAATTGCCACAGACAGCATGACGCCTCACCTGGCCGGCCAAAAAGAAAAGTACCTACTCAATCAACTCCTGGCGTTCGCCACGAATAAGCCCGTGGCAACATATCCCTACGGCGTTGCCCTGCGAACCCACGTCGACATGCTCGACAAAGCCAAGCTCGCCGGTCTGAAGAACGCTGCTCAAATCGCTGCCCACTACAGCGCCATGGAATGCCCGCTCCCCGCCGAAAACGGGAACAAACCGGCCGCGGCGCCGACCAAAGTCGAAGTTTGTGCCGCCTGCCACGGCCAGAAGGGCATTAGCCCCCGTTCGGACATCCCCAACCTTGCCGGACAGCATCGGGATTATCTCGTCAAGCAGTTGCAGGCGTTCCGGTTGACCAAGGGCGACCCCAAATCGTTCCGCTTCCGCAATCGCCGCTATCACCAGTTCATGTCGGCAATTGCCGCACCGTTATCGAACGAGGACATGAGGGCGATGGCGGACTATTTCGCCGCCCTCCCCTGCCGCTAGGTTTTATCCGATTTAGCCTCCCGGTAGGCGACGTAGGTCGCCGCCGCGAATACGATGCCGCCGCCCACCCACGTCCAGATTTCCGGGATTTCCGCAAAAAACACGTAGCCGTACACGGCGGCCCAGATCAGACGCATGAAATCCAACGGCAGGATGGCCGTCGCCTCCGCCTCCTTGAAGGCCTGCGCCAGGGCCAGGTGTCCGATCGATCCCAGAGCGCCGATGGCAAAAAGGCCCACGAATTCGATGGCGGTGGGCATCTGCCAGACGAACAAGGCGGGAATGAGGGAGATGGGGGTCATCAACATGCCCATGTAAGCTGTGATGGTCACGCTCGAATCGGTTCGGGAAAGCGATTTGATGATCAGCAACGACAAGCCCCAGATGGCCGACGCCGCGACAACGAATATCAGTCCCGTGCTGATTTCCTGAAAGCCGGGACGGAGGATAACCAGAGCGCCGATAAAGCCAACGATCAGCGCCGACCACCTCCTTAGCCTGGGCCGTTCCGCCAGGAAAATGATGGCCCCGACGGTGGCGAAAAGCGGCGCCACGAAACTCAGGGCGACAACGTCGGCCAGCGGCGCAAGTTGCAGCGCCGAGAAGAACATCATCATCGACCCCACCTGCATGACCGCCCGCAGGGCGTGAGCGGGAAAACGCGAAGTCCTCAGTCCCGGCAGGCCGGCGCGCAAGATCAGTGGCGAGATCGCCAGCAGGCCGAAAAAATTGCGGAAAAATGCGATTTCGAAAGGGTGCAGTCCGGTTGCCCCTTCATGGCCGCCCGACACCCAGCGGATCGTTGCGTGCATGCCGGCAAAAAGCGCGCCGGAAATCACGATAAGCAGCATCCCCCGCAATGTCGGCGGCGTCCGGGCGTAGGCCGACTGGATCATTCGGGATAGGTGATTTTCCGCTCCGGCGTTTTGCTGCCCCGGCTCTCGAAATAATTGTCGTAGGCGTTGCCGGGTCCCACCAAGACCCCGCCGTCGACGATCAACTCCGCGCCGGCACACATCGCCGACTGGGGACCGAGGAAGAACATGATGGCGTTGGCGATGTCCTCGGCCTGGACCCAGCGGCCGAGCGGCACGTTCGTGGTCGAACTCCTAATTGTGGCCTCGTCCATCAGGCCCTGGATCAGAGGCGTGAGCGTCGGGCCGGGACAGACCACGTTGACGCGGATGCCATGGGGTGCGAGCTCGTAGGCCATATGCCGCGACATCCCGATCACGCCCCATTTCGACGTCGTGTAATGCATGCCGGCGCCCAGTGAGATGTTCTTTCCGGCGACGGAAGAGACGTTGACGACGGCACCACCGAATTCCTTCATGTGCGGGACCACGGCCTGGGTGCAATTGAAGGGTCCCTTGACGTTGATTCCGAGCACCCGCCCCCAATCACCCTCGGATAAATTTTCCATCGTAATCGGCGGCGCAATGCCGGCGTTGTTGACGAGCATGCCGATGGAGCCATGGCGCGCCGCCACCTCCGCCACGGCAGCATCGACCGCCTCTTTGTTGCCAACATCGACATGCAGGTAGCGGCAATTCTCGCTTCCCCCGGCGAGCGCCTCTCCGGCTTCGTCGTCAACGTCGAATATCGTGACAACCGCTCCGGCTCCGATCAGGGCCTTGACGGTCGCCTCGCCGATACCCTTGGAGCCGCCCGTAACAATGGCGCAAACGCCCTCAAACCCCTCGCTCATTCCTCTCCCCTTGTAGCTAATCCGACCATCCCGTCAGGTGCCGCGGACGACGCGATCTTTCGGAAATTCCATGGTCACGGATGTTCCGGTGCCGGGCTGGCTCGTCAAATCCAGTTGCCCGCCGTGTAGTTCGATCATATTTCGTACCAGCGGTAAACCCAGACCGGTTCCTTCGCCCGCCAGATCAATTTGATTTTTGAGCTGCCCGAAATTGGAAAGCGCCACGGGAATATCCGTTTCGGACATGCCGACACCCGTGTCCCGAACCGCCACCGCCAATCCTCCGTTTTCTTCCTCATACGCCGTAACTTCGATGCGGCCGCCTGGCGGCGTGAACTTGGTGGCATTTGAGAGGAGGTTGATGATCATCTGGTGAACCAGACGGCGGTCGGCCTTAATCGCCGGAAGCTTGGGAGACGCCGTGATCGCCAATTCGAGGCCGCCCGTTTCCGCTTTCTCCTTGAACATGCGGACGGCGCTATCGAGTTCATCGGAGATGTCGAACTCTTCCTCGTGAATTTCCTGCTGGCCGGCTTCGATCTTGGAGATGTCGAGAATGTCGTTGATCAGGGAGAGCAGGTGTTGGCTGGATTCCTGAACGTCGCTGACGTATTCGCGCTGCTTTTCGTTCAAGACTCCGGCGATATCCCCAAGCAGAACCTGGGAAAATCCCGCGATGGCGTTGAGGGGGGTGCGCAATTCGTGGCTCATGTTGGCGAGGAACTCGGATTTCGCGGAGTTGGCGGTTTCCGCTTCCTCCCGCGCCGACAAGAGATCGCCTTCCACTTGCTGGCGTTCCGTCGTGTCGCGGAGCATGACCGTGAACGTGAGATCGTCGCCCGTTTCAAGTTTGGTTACCGACGCTTCCGCGGGGAATACCTCTCCCGATTTCTTCAGACCGAAGATGCCACCCCGGTCGGGAATGGTTATCGAGGATTGCGTCGAAATTCCAAAAGCGTTCATGTGTTCATGGTGCATGCCGCGATATTCCGGCGGAATGAGCATACCGACATCCTGCCCCAGAGCCTCCTCCTTGGAATGGCCGAACAATCGCTCCGCACCTTCGTTGAACAACGTGATCGTGTGATTCCGGTCGCAAGCGATGATGGCATCGGGTGAGATCGACAACATACCAGAGAGCCGCGCCTCACTTTCCCGGAGGGCGATTTGCGCGCGCTTTTCCTCGGTAATGTCGGTTCGCAGACCCGCCACGCCGCCGGAAGGCATTTTTGTTTCGGTGATCCGTACCCAGCGACCGTCAGGCAGTTCCATCTCGATGGGGCCTTCCGGGTTGAGATGGGTCCGCAGACGTTCGGCTACCCATTCCTCCTCCCGCCCGACAGCATCCACGAACTGGCCGCGCTCGGCGGCGACCTGCAACATTTTCTTGTAACTTGTGCCCGCTTTGAAGATGTCGGCGACCTTGTCGTAGAAATCAACGTAGCGCTTGTTGAACAAGACCAGCCGGTCATCCGCGTCGTAAAGGGCGAAGCCTTCCGAGATGCTGTTGATGGCCTCCTGCAGCAGCATCGTGGACCTGCGTCGTTCCGTAATGTCACGGACGACGACCTGGGTACAAACATCGCCTTCAACGACGATCCGCCGGCCGCTGGTCTCGACCCACACCTCGGTGCCGTCGAAGCGGCAGAATACGGCATCCATGAACGGGGCGGGCTCGTGTGTGTCGAGTATTTCCCGGACCCGCCGCTTCCCGGCTTCCCGGTAGTCGGGGTGAACAAAGTCGAAAATATTGCGCCCCAGCAAATCCGCTTCTGAATTTGCCGCCAGCAGCGTAACCGCCACCGAGTTGGCAGCTTCTATGTGGCCGTCGCGCTGACAGAATACGGCGTCAAGCGAGCCTTCAATGACGGATCGAATGTGGGCGCGGCTGTGCGAAATGTCGCTTTCCGACTCATCAACGCCACGGCGCATCGATCTAATGCGATACGCCTGCCACACCACCACGGCGAGCAGCGCAGCAACCAGAAGCCCCCCTAGCAACTCCACTGGTCCGCCAGTCATGCAGGTATTCTAATGCAAAATTCTCATAATTTGGAAAGGGCTTGTTCAAGGTCGGCAATTAATTCGTCGACGTTTTCGATGCCGACGGAGAGCCGCAACAGGTTCTCGGCGACATTGCTGTCCGGGCCCTCCACCGTCGCCCGGTGCTCGATCAGCGTTTCGACGCCGCCCAGCGAGGTTGCCGGAATAACAAGTTCAAGGGCCGTCACCACACTCACCGCATCCGCCGCCGACCCATCAATCATCAACGACAGCATGCCGCCGAAACCGCCCGTCATTTGCCGCCGGGCAATGTCGTGTCCGGGATGGCTATCCAAACCCGGATAGAGCACCGCCGAGACGCCCGGGTGCCCCTCGAAATGCCTCGCCACCCGCAAGGCATTTTCCGACGCGCGTTCGTAGCGCAGTGAAAGCGTCCGCATGCCGCGCAGCAGCAGCCAGGCCTCGAACGCCCCCATCGTGCCGCCCGTCAGGGTTCGAACCGAAGCGATTTCCGACCAGCGCTCATCCGCCCGGGCGGTCGCGAGAACGCCCCCCGTCAGGTCGCTATGCCCATTCAGGTACTTTGTTGCCGAGTGGAAGACCATGTCGGCGCCGAGTTCCAGCGGCCGGGTCGTGACCGCCGGCGATACCGTCGAATCGACGATCAGGACCGCGCCGGCGTGATGGGCAATTTCCGCCGCCTCGGCGATGTCGACGACGTCCCATGTGGGATTGAGTAGGGTTTCCACCCAGACCACGGCCGTCTTGCCGGGCACAACTGAGTCGGCCAGCGATCCGGCCTCGGCAGCGTTAAAATAGGAAAGTTCAAAATTGCGCTTCTGCTCGAGGCGCAACAGCATGCTTCGGCCGCCGTGGTACATCACCGACGGCACGACGATATGGGAACCGGCATCCAGGGTTTCGAAATACGCTGCAAACGCCGCCAAGCCGGAAGCGAAGAGCAACGCGTCCTCAGCGCCCTCCAGCTTCGCCAGCACCTCTTCCACTTGGCTGCAGGTCGGGCTTCCGGACCGGCTGTACTCGAATTCGCCGATGAGTTCATGATCGGCGCCGCGGGCAAACGTTGATGACGGCTGGATGGGCGGCGCGACGGCGCCGGTGAGCGGGTCAATATAGTGGGCCGCCTGCGCCAGCAGCGATGCAGCCGAGAGCGATTTTTCTTTCTCAACCATCCTAGTTCGCTCCGTCCGTCCAGGATGTCCCGGCCTGCGGGCCATCGACGGCAACAACGGATCGTCCCGCTGGATCGCCTTCCGCAACGACAGGTCCGTGAGCTTCAATCATTGAACGTCATCCCCTCACTTAAGTATCGACAGCCGGATGGAGCGCTTGACCGGCTGGCGCGGGAACCAGCAGATCGATTTCCACCCAGAACTTCGAACCGACGCCCACTTCACTTTCGAAATTGATGGTGCCCCCCATCAACTCGATCAACTGGCGACATATCGAGAGACCGACGCCTGTTCCCCCGATATCCGAGTTTTCAGCCCCCGGCCGGTTGAATACCTGGAAGATGGCTTCCCGGTTTTCCGTTGGAATACCCACACCAGTATCCTGGACCGATATGCGGCATTTCCCGCTGGGCGTTGAGTCGGCTGAAATCAGCACCAACCCGCCCGTTCGATTGTATTTCACGGCATTGCTGAGAAGATTCAACAGGATTTGCTGGAGCCGCGTCGAATCCGCTTTGACAACCAGGTTACGGCTTAGATCGGTGGTAATGGAAATGCCCTTGGCCCCGGCCATGGGCGTCAATACTGGCAGGCATTCGCCGATCAACTGTTCGAGCTCGACACTTTCTACACCGACTTCCAACTTGCCGGCTTCGATGCTGGCGAAATCCAGTACGTCCGTTATCAGGTCAAGCAGGTGCCGGCCGCTCCGCAGAATGTATTCAACCCCTTCCTGATGCTCCTGCACCAACGGGTAATTGGGATCACGATGCATGAGCTGGGCAAAACCCAGGATGGCGTTCAACGGCGTGCGCAATTCGTGGCTCATGCGGGAGAGAAATTCCGTTTTCGCGCGGTTGGCCAATTCGGCTTCGTCCCTGGCCAAACGGAGCTCGTCCTCGACCTCTTTGAGATGGCCAATATCGGTGACGAGGAACAGAACGGCCTTTTGATCGCCGTACTCGATCGGTTCAGCCGAGATCATGCCCCACGTGGGTTCACCGTTGAGGCGTTTCAACATCGCTTCAAACCGCTCCACCCGCGGGTTATCCCGAACATCCCTGGCCAAGCGGCGATAATCGGCGGGATCCACGAACAACGCTTCGGGATCGGTCCGCTTCAATTCCTCCGTCGTCGTCCTGTACAAATCCGCGGCGCCACTGTTGCAATACAGCAGTTCGTATTGATCGATCGGAGAGATGAATATTCCGGATCCACTGGCCTCCGCGATTGCCCGAAAGCGCGCCTCGCTGCGTTTTATCTTCGATTCGGCCGCCACTCTTTGCGTGATGTCCGAATAAACGGCCGCGTACCCTCCTCTTTGCATCGGGTAACGTTGGACGTGAATTCGACGCCCGTCCGTCATCGTAAATTCCTCATCCGATGACGTACCAAGCTGTTTGACGCGCTGAAATTCCCTCTCGGCCACCACCTGCCAGTCGCCCTCACCGAAGCCGCCGCTTCTCGCCAAGTGGTCGAACAATTCCCGTCTGGGCATGCCGGCGCGGACCTCGGGCGGCCGATACCAGAGATCGAAGCATTTCCTGTTCCAGGCGATCAGTTCGTCACCGGCATCCCAGACAGCGAACCCCTGGTCGATGGAATCGAGCGTCGCCTGCAAAAGGGCCGATTGCTCGGAAAGTCGGCCGCTGCTGTCGGCCAGGGCCTGCTCCGTCTCCCGCCTGGCGGTGACGTCCTTGGCTATTCCGCGAACGCAGACGAAATCTCCGGTCTCGTCATCGAAAACCGGGAGACCGGCGAGCTGAAATTGCCGGACTTCACCGTCCGGTTTTCTGAATAGCACGTCCAGGTCACGGAACGGCTTTCGCCAGTCGGGCCAAGCCTGGTTGTCTTCGGAACCGGTCAGTCTCCATATGTCGGACAAGAGGCTGCCGACCAACTCGCTGGGATGCCGACCAAGCAACTCGTTGGCGTTTTTCGAGAGTGAGGTGATCCGATGGTCGCGATCTGCCTCCCAAACCAAATCCGCCGTCAAACGGATAATGTCTCGGAGGCGGTTTTGCAGTTCTCTATTCGACGGGTGAGCGTCTTCCATTCGCTAGGCGTCCGCCAAATTAGCGATCAGAGGCATGGTCCTCGTCCTATATTTCCAAATCGCGAATCGCCGACAGGTAGCTCTGATCCCGCCGCCACCTAGCAATCACCTTGTTGGCGGCCTCGACCGTCATTTTCCCGTAGAGAGATTTCAGGTTGCCGATTTCGCGCTGGATGGTCGGTTCTTCGATAAGCCTTGCGCGCCGGCTGCATATGAAGATCCGCTCGAAATCCTCGGAATCCACGCCCATGCTTTTCGAGGCAATGGCCAGACCCTCTCCCCCCGGTTCGAACAGGATGCGCTCTACCAGGCGCTTGCGCAGGCCGCAGCCTTCCCTCAGCAGCGCTTCAAACAACCGAACCTCGCCGTCGACGATGCTCTGGACCAGCAGATCCGGCGTAATTCCGTTTTCGTCCTTCAGCTTGATAGCCAGTTCTTCGGCTGCACCCCGAGTTAGACCTTCCGTCGGGCGGCCGTGCTCCTCAAGGACTGAAATCTGTTCCATCAGATCGTCGACAACGTCCTGATCGAGGTCATATTGGGAAATGATATGCCGCCGCAGAGCCGCCGAAACCCAAATGAACATCTTCTTGGCCAATTCGGGCTCGAGATCGGAGCGTCGCAGCAACGGATCCTGGAACGAATCGACGCGTTCGGATTGGTCGACGAGATAGTCTTTTGTCTTTCGCGAAATCTCGGCGCCGGAATTATTGAGGAGCGCCACAATCACGCTTTCGTTTTCGGTTTCGACCAGAGCGCCCGAAACGGCTTCGCTGATGGCCTCGCGTTGGGTCACGGCGAGCTGGTGTTCAAACGTCCGATTACGAATGACCTCGATGAGATCGGGATCGCGCAGCAGCTTGCTGGTCTTCAGCACGGGAAAGGCGACCTCGATTTCGTCGTTGGCGAGTTCCCGTATGATTTCAGGCGGGACGAAACGGCTGTCGGCAAACCTTTCGGCAACCGCCTTTCGCACCTCTTTCTCGGTATCGTTGACTAATTGGTGCAGGATGGCGTGCATGAGCGTTGCTTCGCGCTCGTTCAATTCCTCGCTTCTGCCATCGAACAGATCCGAAATCGCCTTGAGCAAAGCTTGGCGTCCGGCAATCGATTTTTCGCGGGCAAGTTGGAGCAGACCGTCGACGTCAATACTGCCCGACCCATTGCTATTTACCGACATATGCTCCATTCCACGCAAACTTCATTCGCACGCTCTCCCCGCGCCCTATCATAATGGCAACCGCACTACACCGAAACGGCACAATCGCTGATCGGTGTAATATTTGATTCGTCCATTGTCTCCGCCGGTCAGCCATGTGAATTTCGAATGGCGCGCTTGAGGATTATGCTGTTTTTTACCTGACCCATTCCTTGTTACCTTGTCAGCGCCGCCGACCGGGCGCGGCGCCGTTCAGGAATTGAGGCATTTACTTGGTTGGTATTCGGCAATTCCTGTTCACTGCATTAAACCGGCGATTTTTCTACGGCTGGGTCATCCTCGCCGTCTGCGTGGTTCTTTTCTTTTCCAGTGGGCCGGGGCAATCGCACTCCTTCAGCGTTTTCATATCGTCGATCAATGCCGATCTCGGCATTTCCTTCACGTCGTTCAGCGTGGCGTATGGAGGTGCGACGTTGGCCGCAGCCTTCCTGCTGCCTTACTTCGGACGTCTTGTCGAACATCAAGGTTCATTCCGCATGTTCTTGGTGATCGGCACGTTGCTCGGTCTGGCCTGCATTGGCTTCGGTCTCGTCACTAATGTCGTTTGGCTGGCAACCGCTTTTGCCGCCCTCCGGTTTTTTGGCCAGGGCGCACTCATGCTGTTGTGCGCCACCCTGGTCGCCCAATGGTTCCACGCCAAGCGGGGCTTTGCCATGGGTCTCATGGCGCTGGGCTTCGCTGCGTCCATGGCCATCCACCCGCTTCTGGCGGTTTGGCTCGATGGCATATGGGGCTGGCGTGACGCCTGGCTGTGGCTGGGGGTCATTACATGGGCAACCGTTTTACCGCTTGCCCTGCTGTTCGTTCACAACAAGCCCGAAGGGGTGGGTCTGCTGCCGGACGGGCGGGACGGCAACGCCGGCGAGCCCGGCGAGCAGAACGGCGCGAGCGCATCAGCCGATTATGGCTTGAACCTAAAGGAGGCGATGGCGACCTCGTCATTCTGGATCATCGCGGCAGGTCTGTTTGCGCCCGCCATGCTGATCACCAGCCTTTTCATGTACCAGGTCGTGCTGTTCGAATCGCTGGGCCAGGACAGCTCGCTGGCGACCTCAACGTTCACGCTGTCGGCGGTCGTTATGGCATTGGCAATGCCTGCGGTGGGCTGGACGCTGGACCGGGTGCGCACGCGGTATGTCTTCGCCGCCGCCCTTGTCCTGCTGTCGGCGACGCTGGTTGCCTCCACCCTGGTCAACGGCATCGTCATGGCCGCCGTTTACGGAACGATGTTCGGCATCAACAACGCGGCGAACATCACCTTCTTCGGCTATATCTGGGCGCACTACTTCGGCCGCAAGCATCTCGGTAGAATACAGGGCCTGGGACAGATGGTGGGTGTCATCGGGGCTTCGCTGGGTGCGCTTCCCATGGGTATGGCCTTCGATCTGGTCGGCAGCTATGTCGAAATACTGAGGCTGCTGGCGGTGCTCCCCCTCATCTGTGCGGTTTTTGCGTTATTCCTGAAGGCGCCCGCCGCCGAAGAAGCTGTCAACTGAACCGGAAAACCATCCCATGTCCTTTGAATTCATATCCCTCGAACAGCGCGATTACATCACGACGATTACCTTCAATCGCCCCGACGCCCTGAACGCGCTGACTCCCGAGCTTTTGGCGGAGACGGCTGGCGCACTGGAGGCCATTGCTGCGGACAGTGACGTGCGCGTCGTCATCCTTACCGGCGCCGGCCGGGCATTCTCGGCGGGCGTGGACCTGAAGGCGCTGCGGGACCGCGGCCTTGACATCAGCGCCGGCAACGTCGGGGACGACCTCAACGAAACCGCCCAGCGGGTCCAAATGCTGATGGAGACGATGCCCCAGGCCGTTATCGCAAAGGTCAACGGCTTTTGTTTCACGGGCGGCGTCGAGCTGATCCTGGCTTGCGATA
>CAYFKJ010000009.1:0-58459 GCA_964343605.1 uncultured Rhodospirillaceae bacterium | reverse complement strand
GTGATTTGTGCCGAAGAGGCCAAGTTCGGCGACACCCACGCCAAACTGGGCCTGAGGCCGACCTGGGGCATGACCCAGCGGCTGGCCCGCCGCGTCGGCATGATGCGGGCCAGGGAGTTGTCCTTTTCGGCCCGCACCTTCAGCGGCGTTGAAGCCGCCCGGTTCGGGCTGGCGCTGGAGGCGGTCCCGCGAGCCGAACTGGACCGGCGTGTTGACGAACTGGCGGCGGCAATCGCCGATAACAGTCCCGGTTCGATTGCCGCTTACAAGGACCTCTACAGGGCGTCCGAGAACAAGGGACTGGATGACGGCCTGGCATACGAAACCGCCACGCATTACGAGGTCGCCGACGTCAAGGAACGCATGGCCGGCTTCCTGGCCCAACTCGGCGGAAAAGGCTAAGCCCTATTCGGGAATTTTGAAGCGGTGTGCCGGATCGGCCACGCTCAATTCAGCATGCATAGTCAGTTGGGACACCAACGCCATCGCCGAATCGATCACCCACCGGACCTGACGTTCCGCCTCCGCATTCCCCTCGGCAACGGCTTCGGGCAAAATTTGTTGTTGCAGGAACCCGGCCAAACCCGCCAGGCCGCGGGCTGCCGGCTGCAGGGCGTCGGACGGCAGGGAGAACGAGCCCGTCGTCTCCGTCTCGGCGGCAATGCTTTCCAGTATTTCCATCATGTTGGTGATTTCCGGCGTATCGCGCGGCGTCTTGGCGGCGACGAACCGGAGGTAACGGACGAATATCTTCGGGTCGAATTGAGACAAATGGGATACCCCGCTTAGCGCTTGGTTGTGGCCTGCACCTGCGCCAGGTAGCGCTTGGGTGTCGTCCCCATCCGGGCCTTGAAGACCCGGTAGAAGTGGGCGAGGTCTCCGAATCCGGCATCGAGGGAGGCGTACTGAATGTTTCCCGTTTCGAGCAGGCGGTCAACGGCATAATCCAGACGCAGATCTGTGAGATAGCGATTGACGGTGCGGCCGGTGCGCGCTTTGAAGATATCGGTGTACCGCCGGTAGGACAGGCCTGCCATGTCGGCCAAATTCTGAACCGAGATCGCATGAATGAAATTCTCCTCGAGAAAGGCGAGACTCCGATTAAAGGCCCTGCCGCCGGGTGCCGCCGTCTCCCCAGAAAGCTCGCGCCGGGACCTGGCCAGCATCACCAGCAACTCCAACGCTTCACACCAGATCACGGCGTCGGAGCCGGCCCTCCGGCGGGACTGTTCGAACAGCATAAGCTTCAAACCATTGGCAATGCCGAAATTGCGATGGCTGTCGCGCGGATCGAAGGGCTCCATGGCCGGAAACGAGGTGAGGAACTCGGCATACGCGTCACGTCCCGCGGCCACGACCTCGAAAGCCGCCGGATAGAAGCAAACCATCATCAGGGTCATGGGCCGGGCAGGATCGTCGGTAAATCGGTGCGGCACGCCAGCCGGTAAGTGGATAACGTGATTTTCTGAAATTGCGAATTCACACGCGGCACTTTCAACCATGCCCAGACCGCTGCGGACCACGGCAATCTTGTCGTATGCCCAAACATCCATTTCCATTGAGAAATCAGGACCATGTTGGCTCTCAAAGACATGAATCCCGAGTTCAGAAATATCTACGACATGCGGGGTGGAACGTAGATTTTGCATTTCCAATTCAGTTATTGCCGAATATGCAAATCATATTGCCGCCGTAATCACCAAGACTTCAAGGATCAATTCTGGGAATTTGAGCTGACTCTGCAGCTCACCCCGAGGAAAACCGATGTCGACATCCCGCAAATTGCTTGAAACCGTACTGGCTTGCCAGAAGGGGGAACGCATTCCCTACTGCCCGGCCATCTACGAGCACAAGGCCTATCTCATCGGCAAAACGCCCTCCCAGGTCTGCCGTGATCCGGAGCTCTTACTGCAGGCACTGCTAAAGGAATACGACGTTTATCGGCCCGACTTCATGACGGTCGGCATCGACGTTTACAACGTCGAAGCAGAAGCCCTGGGTTGCGAGGTCATCTATTTCGACGACAGTCCGGATGTCCCCGGTGTGGCGGAGCCTCTGATCGCCACGCCCGCTGAGTTGGTCGCCTTGAGCGTGCCGGATCCGGAGTCTGCCGGACGCATGCCGCTTTACCTGGATGCCGCGGAGAAATTGCTGGAGCAGATCGGCGATCAGGTCATCGTCAGGGGCGCCATTTCCGGCCCTCTCTCGATGGCTTCCGAACTCGTCGGCGCTGAGAACTTCATCGTCATGACGTTGCAGGAGCCCGAATTCGTGCGCCGACTGATGAAGTTCACGGCCGAGGTCGGCGTCACCTTTGGCAAGGCGTTCATCGCGCGCGGCATCGAACCCGTCATCTTCGATTCTCGCGCCATGCCGCCGCTTTGTTCTCCTGCCGTTTTCAGGGAGTTGGTGGCGCCTGCCTACGCCAAACATGTCACACCTCAATTAAAAGCCGCGGGCGCCCGCCACATTCCCTTGATCATCGGTGGCGACACGACGCCCATTCTCGAGGATCTGATTGCCACCGGCGCCACCCAGTTGCTGTGCGATTTCGAAGGCGATCGGTCCGCCTTCATGACCGCCAGCCGGGCGCACGCCATTCCCTTCCGGGTCAACGTCGACCCGAGGCTCCTCCATCTTGGCCCCGTTGAGGAAATTCAGGCGTTCACCATGGATATCCTGTCCCAGTGTTGGGACCATCCGGGTTTCATTCTGGGTACCGGCGTCGCCGCCTACGATTGCCCGCCGGAGCATATTCAGGCCGTGCGGGCCTGCCTCGACATGGATTACAAATCCCATGTTTCCAAGGCCGGCAGGCGATCGACCACCGCCAACGAGGCCGAGGCCGTGACGGCTGATGTCCGGCCTGAGTACCTCCCCGATCTCAACCCGATCCTCTTCGATATGGCCGAAGCCATCGAGGAAGGCGACGACGAGGACGTGCCGGAGCTGGTGGAGGAAGCTCTCGAGGCGGAAATCGACCCGGAAGCCATCGTCAACGATGCCATGATCCCGGCCATGAATGTCGTCGGCGACCGCTTCGCACGCGGCGAGCTGTTCGTTCCGGAGATGTTGATTTCGGCCCGCGCCATGAAGGCGGGCATGGAAATCGTCCGGCCCGTTCTGGTCAAGGGCGGCGTCAAACCGGTGGGCGAGGTTCTTCTGGGGACCGTCAAGGGCGATATCCATGATATAGGCAAAAATCTGTGCGGCATGATGCTGGAAGGCGCCGGCTTCACCGTGACCGACATCGGCGTCAACGTACCGGCGGAAGTCTTCGTCGAGAAGCTCCGCGAGACCGGTATCCGCATCGTCGGCATGTCGGCCCTCCTGACAACGACGATGGGCTATATGGGCAGCGTCATCGAAGCGCTCGAGGAAGCCGGCATGCGGGACCAGATACAGGTCCTGATCGGCGGCGCCACCATCAGCGAGGAGTTCCGGACCCAGATCGGCGCGGACTTCTACGGCGAAACGGCGGCCGACGCCGTCGATTGCGCCCGCCGGGCCCTGGCCCGCCTGGATAAGGGAGTACGCAATTCAGAAGGCGATCGCGACCTTGCCGAAATGGTTGCCCTCGGGTAGCGATTCCAACGCCGCCCGCAACTCCCCGAATTCAAAGACCTTGTCGTCGACCACGGGGCGCATGCCGGTGGCCGACACGGCCCGGGAGAACGCCTCGAAGGAATCGCGGTGACCGACGGCAATGCCGATCAGCCGAGCGCATTTCATGAAAACAAGCGGCAGGTTCACCTCGGTCATGGAACCGGAAAGGTTGCCGACCAGCGAGATCGTGCCGTTGGCCCTGACGGCGCGCACGGACTGCTGGAGCGTTCCGGCGCCTCCGACCTCGACAACGGCGTCGACTCCGCGCCCGTCCGTCAATCCGAGCGCCGCCTTACCCCATTCCGGCGTCTCGGCATAATTGATCACGTGCTGCGCGCCCAGCGTCTTGAGTTTTTCGGCCTTTTCGCCGCTCGACGTCGTGGCGATGACGTTCGCCCCGATCATCCTGCCGATTTGCAGCGCAAAAAGAGACACACCGCCTGTCCCCTGAACCAGCAACGTATCCCCGGCGGTGAGGTTGGCCGCCTCGATGACGGCGTTCCACGCGGTCACCCCGGCACACGCCAACGTCGCCGCCTCGATATCCGTCAAATTTTCCGGCGCTTTGACGACGCCTTCCTGACCGACCAGCATTTGCTCCTGCATGACGCCGTCCAGCGGCCCGCCGAGCAGACCGAACCAGTAATCGTCGCGAAATGGGCCATTGCGCCAACGTTGGTTGAAACAGGGGCAGACGCGATCGCCAACCGCCACACGGCTGACGCCCTCACCGACGGCCAGTACGGTACCGACACCGTCGGATAGCGGTATGAGGGGGAGATCGCCGCTGTATCTGCCGTAGCCGCGGCGCACCATGAGAAAATCGCGGTAGTTGACGGAGGCCGCTTTCATCTCCAGCAAGACCTCCCCCGGACCGGGCTCGGGGTCGGGCCGGTCGCCCAAAGCGATGCCGGCGAAATCCCATTCGTCGCGAATTTCCATGACTTTCATTTCTGCGCCAACCTTTTTTGACAAACTTACAACAGTGCTGTTCCTGGCCCCCACATTTGCTTAGATTGTGTGCCCAGGGAGTTGGGAGCCGGACCTTCACATGAACAATAGCGCCAATTTGGAGCTCGGGGATTACGAATTTCTCGTCGTTGACGACGAGCAGTTCATACGCAACCTCATCATCCGCATCCTAGGCACCATGGGTGTCGACGCCGAGCGCACGTCGTCCTGTTCAAGCGGCGAGGAGGCGGTCAACTACTTGAACGCGTTGGCGGGCGAACCCCCCGACTTCGTGCTTTGCGACCTCAACATGCCGGACATGGACGGCGTGGAGTTCCTCCGCCACCTGGCGGCGCGCTCTTATGACGGCGGCATCATCCTGATCAGCGGCGAAGACAAGCGAATCCTCAAGGCCGCCGAAGACCTGGCGCGGGCTCACGATCTGCATTTTCTCGGCGCGCTGTCGAAACCGGTCACCCCTGCAGACCTCGGTGCGCTGCTATCGACATTCACCCCGGAACGCGCACGGCGCGGCGCACGGCGGCACGTCGAGGTCGGAGCGGATGATCTGAGGGAAGCCATCGCTAACCGGGACATCACTGTGGTCTTCCAACCCAAGGTCTCGGTCAAGACCGGTGAACTGATCGGCGTCGAAACGCTGGCTAGGTGGACCCACAGCGACAAAGGTTTCGTCCCCCCGGACGTGTTCGTCCATGTCGCCGAAGAAAACGGCATGATCGACGACCTCACCAACCTGATCGTTGAGTTGGCCATCAGCCAGGCGGGGGAATGGCTGGCTGACGGGCTTGACCTCAAGGTGGCGGTCAACCTGTCGGTCGACAATCTGAATAATCTCGAGTTGCCCGAATTTCTTATCGGCCTGGCGGAAACCGCCGGGATGAATCCCCACCGACTGGTCCTGGAGGTTACCGAAAGCCGATTGATGGAGGATATCCTGAAGCCTCTGGAGATTCTGACACGTCTGAGAATAAAGGGTCTTGAGCTCTCCATCGACGACTTCGGCACCGGCCACTCCTCTCTGGAACAGCTTAAGCGCATCCCCTTTACGGAACTGAAGATCGACCGGGCATTCGTCAATGGTGCTGCCGGAGAACCCGCCACCAGGGCCATTCTGGAAACCGCGGTGGACCTGGCGAAACGGCTGGAGATGTCCATCGTCGCGGAAGGCGTGGAGGATCAGGAAGACTGGGACTTGGTCGCCTCGCTCGGCTGCGATCTCGTGCAGGGCTATTTCGTCTCGAAACCCATGGAGGGAGCGGAAATCGCGGCCTGGCGGGAGAGTCGGGCGGGGACCGCGTTGGGCGGCGGCTGAGAGCGGCGCCAGCCAACCGCAGACTCAAATCATCGGAAAGTGGAGCGTCGCGGTTGTTCCCTTTCCGGGCTGACTCTCGATCTCCAGGCTCCCGTTGTTGAGCGCCGCCATGCGCTTGACCAACGGAAGCCCGAGACCCGTACCTTCCTTGAACTTGCCGCTCTCCGTCTGCTCGAATGCAGCAAGCGCGATCGGTATTTCGTGCGGATTCATGCCTATACCCGTATCGCAGACATGAATCGATATGCGCGCATCGTTGGTCAACTCGGCGCTCACCTTTACCGTCCCCTCTTCATCCGTAAACTTGACGGCGTTGGACAGCAGATTGACGAGCATCTGGGTCAGCATGCGTTCGTCGATTTCCAAAGGCGGCAAATCCTTGGGGATGTCGGCTTTGAGATTTACGCCCCCCTGCAACGCCTTGGCGCTCATCAATTGCAGGCAGAGGCCGACGATGTCGGCGACATTGAGGAGTTTCGGTTCGGGCACAAGTTTGCCGGCCTCGATTTTAGAAAGATCAAGAACACCGTTGATCAGATTGAGCAGGTGTTCGCCCGAGGCCGAAATGCTCCGGACATAATGAGCCTGGCGTTCATTCAGCGGGCCCGCCGATTCATCCTCCAGAATATCTGAAAACCCGATGACGGCGTTCATCGGCGTGCGAAGTTCGTGGCTCATGTTTGCCAGGAATTCCGATTTCGCCGCATTGGCCGATTCCGCCTGCTTTTTGGCCTCGTTCAATTCCGCCGTGCGCTCTCTCACGCGCTGTTCCAAATCCTCGGTATTGGTCCGCACCGCTTCCGCCATTTCCGTAAAATTGCGCGACAGCCGGCCGATCTCGTCACGGGTGGATTGGTCGAGTGTAACGGCGTAGTTGCCCGATTTCATCTCCTCCACCGATGCGTCCAGATTGGCGACCGGATCCAGTACCGTTCGATTGATGATCCAGCCGATCACCAGCAGAGTGGTGACAACGGCCAATATGACGATGGTCATCAGCCCCGTCAGCCGATCACCCACGATAAGAGTTTTGAAATCAAGCACCGTCACGTCGTACCAGCCGATTTCCTCCAAATAGGTTATGCCGAGCAAATTCCGTTCACCCCCAATTTCGACGAACAGACTCGTCACCGCGTTCGGGGTTCCAGCCACGGTTTTCATGACATTGCGAACACGCGCCCGATCGTTTTCCGAATCCAGGAGTTGGAAGATCGTTTTCTTCAGGGCATCGCTTTTTGTCAGAGAATGAAAGTCGATTTTGGAAATGTCTGCGTGGGCTTGAATCGCACCGTGTCTATCAATGTACATCTTGTCGATGCCGGCTTCGTCGTAACCCACGATGGCCCGAACAAAGCCCGTAAGGTCGATCCCGGTGCCGATAATGCCGACGATCTTTGCGCCTGAATGGACGAGGCAATTTATCCAGACTTTGGTGACATCCAATTCGCTGTCGTAGTCGACGTTGACGGCACAGGCTTCACCCAATTTTTTGGTGGCATAATACCAGCCGTCCTTCGGATCGTTCGGCGAAATGGTGTAGCGCAATTGCCGCCCTGCATAGGAGTTGGTCTTGTCGTTGAAGTAATAGTTCCCCGAGCGGTCGATGACGAAGAAATAGCTCCCATCCTTGAAAATGGTGCGGTAGCTCTCCAGTTGGGCGATGGCGTGACGCTTTTTTTCGGGATCGTCCTCGTCCTTAGCCCAGGCAATTATGGCGGGTGACTTTACCAGGCTCTTGGCCAGCGCGATTTCGCGTGCCAGGGGACCAACAGCACGGGATTCGTCGTAGAGGACATGCTTTTCAACGAATCGGCGGCCCAGGTTCTTTTCGACGCCGGCCAGCACGTGATTGTAGGCCAGAACGATTACGACGCCGAGCAACCCGACGGCGGGGACGGCGTAGAACAGAAATCTGAATTTCAGGCTATGACGAAAAAATCCGACCATTCGGAATCTGCTAATCTATGGATATCCCCCACCGGCAAAATCCGCCCGATCGCGGCGCTATTTATGCTGGATGCTCGAAAAAGCAACCGTCATTCAGACCTGGATCACCGACGGGCAGCGAAATCGAGGCAATGGTGCCATGACCGGGCCCGCTTTCCAAATTCAAATGAAGCGGCCGCTCAAAAACAGATCAAAACTGCTTGGCCGGCCGAACCGATGGGTACTTTCACTTTGGAACGATGTCCCATTGGGCGCGAAACAACCGGGACGCCGAATCAATCATCAGATGTTTCCCCGTAGGCAGGTCAATTGGTATGCTTAAACAATCAAGTAGGGATTTGGCGGTTGGGGATCATCCGGGATCCTCCTTGCATCGGATAGGTACCGCCTGCAGCAGGGGAGCAGGGTCATGCCATTGGGAGACATTCTAGTAGCGAAAGGCATCGTCACTTCGGAAGATATCTTGAAGGGGGTAGAGCATCAGCGAGAAAACGGGGGACGGTTTGGCGACTGCCTGATTGCCATCGGCGCCACCTCTGCAGAGAAGATAGCCGAGGTCCTTGCGGAAGCACCCGCGGGCCCTAGAGGCCTCGACGATACCGGCGTCGATCCGGTTTTATTGCTGCAGCTCATGCTCAAAGGCATGCATTCCGAAAACCTGGAAACCGCTACTCAACTCGCCAACACGCTGCTTTTGCCGATGTCGATCATCAACGCCCTGCTGCAGGAGGCGACCGACAGATCGCTCATCGAGGTACTTGGCCAGTCGGATGGCGGGGCCGGCGGCGTGGCCGAGATGCGCTACGCGCTGAGCAGTGCCGGTCGGACCTATACGCTCGAAGCCCTTGAACTGAGCCAGTACTTCGGACCGGCGCCCGTTTCCCTTGAGGCCTACCAGGAGACGGTTCTCCGGCAGAAAATTTCCAACGAGTGGGTGAGCCGGGAGTTGCTGGATGAAGCGTTCAAGGACTTGGTCATTCCGGAACGCTTTCTCAGCCGATTGGGCCCGGCGGTCAATTCCGGAACGGCCATTCTGATCTATGGCCCGGCCGGCAACGGCAAGACGACGGTGGCGGAAATCGTCGGAGCGATTTTCGAGAACGTCATTTACGTCCCGCATTGTTTCGAGGTTGACGGCGTGATTATCAAGCTGTTCGATCCGACCATCCACAGACCCATCGAGAAAGCGGTCCCCGAAGGTCAGGGGCCGGGTGGGCTGCGGCGCGAGAACATCGACAAACGTTTCGTGCCCTGTTACCGGCCCATGGTCATAACCGGCGGCGAACTGACGCTGGAAATGCTCGATCTCAAATACAATGAGGCCGCCAAATTCTATGAGGCGCCCATGCACATCAAGGCGCTGAACGGAACGTTTTTGATTGACGACTTCGGCCGCCAAAAAGCAGCGCCGGAGGATATCCTCAATCGCTGGATCGTTCCGCTCAACAGCCGGGTCGACTATCTCAATCTGCACACCGGTAAAAGCTTCCAGGTGCCGTTCGACGAGTTGGTTATCTTCTCGACCAACCTCCATCCCAACGATCTTATGGACCCGGCCTTCCAGCGCCGGATCGCCTACAAGCTGGAAACGGTGGAGCCGCCGGAGGATCTGTTCCGCAAGGTCTTCGAGGGGATGGCGTCCAAGCAGGGCTTGGAATTGACCGACGAGGTGTACGATCAGGTGATGGAGGAGATTCGCAAGAACGAAGCTCCGCTGGCCTATTTCCAACCTAAATTCATCATCGAACAGGTGCTGGCGTCGTGCAAATTCGAGGGATCAAAACCCCAGTTTACGACGGACAACATCGAAGACGCGTTGACCAATTTGTACGTCAAGGAAGCGGAGAGCCAGATGTTCGGCGTGGCAAAGGGTGGCTCGTCCTAAAGTTATTCGTCCCAGCCACCCTCGACGAAACGCGCCGTACTGGCGTAGCCGTCGGCATGAAGCCGTTCCACTGTATTCTTGAGCTTTGCCGGCTCGTGCGGCGGAATGCCCAGGCCGTTGATGATGCGGTTGTTCATATTGAAAAGCGCACAGATGGAGGCAGCGTGGTAGAGCGCGGTGTCGTCCCAGCCTGCCGCAAACACTGCATCGGCGTCGGCCTGGGTCATTTTGTCCGGCTGGTCATTAAGCTTCTTCACGTACCGCAAGACGGCTTTTATTTTTTCCGGCAGATCGGCGCTATCAAAATCGTCCATCAGGGGTTCGAAGACCCCTTCGTCGACGCCGAAAGCCGCTGCAACGGCCGCATGTTCGCCGTAGCAGAAATCGCAAGCGTTCAGACCGGAAACATAGGCGCCGATCAGTTCTCGTTCGCCGACCGTGAAAGGTGACGGCCCGCGCAGCAAGGCCTCATGATATTCCGCAAAGGGAACGCCCAAAGCGGGATCAAGGCGAAGGACCATTTTCAGATCGGCATCGGGCTGGGATTTGAGAAAGCTCATGGCTTGTCCTTGAAGTGCGTTGAAATGGCGTCGATCAAGACAGGTGCGACGCCCGGCGAGAATACTTCATGTCCCCAGCCCTCGACGACCCGCAGTTCGGCGCCGGGAATTCGGGCGGCAATGTCTGCACCTGCGGCGGCCGGAATAACGAGGTCGTCGGAGCCGTGCAGCACCAAGGTCGGTGCGGATATGTCGTCGAGATCTTCGTGAAAGGGCGGCGCGGCGATCATGGCTAGGAGATTGCGGGCGTAGCCCTCCAAATACATGGTGCGGTCGAGGTCCGCATTCAGCTTTCGCCGGAAATCCTCCAGATCGGCATCGAAACCGGGACTTCGGATGGCTTGGAAAATCCTGAGACCCAAGTCGATGATACAATCCCGATCTGTAGGATCTTCCGGCGCTTCGAACAACACCTGGCGCACCCGTTCATCGCCTGCCGGAAGCCCTGGCGCGCCCGACGTGCTCATCATGATCGCCAGACCGGAAATCAGTTCAGGATGACGCAGCGCCATGCGCTGGGCGATGCGGCCACCCATCGACATTCCGCCGACGACAGCCCTTTCAATACCCAAAACCCTCAACAATCCGGCGGCGTCATCCGCCATGTCGTCTTCCGTGTAAGAAGCTTCCACATGTTTCCCGGCAGCGGCAGCGGCGGAGGCCGCAACCAGATCCGGCACTCCGTAGGCGTCGAATTTCTGTGACAGCCCGGTGTCGCGATTGTCAAAACGAACGACCCGGAAGCCCTTCGCCGCCAGCCCCCGGCAAAGGTCAACCGGCCAACCGGTCATTTGCAAGCCGAAACCAATGATCAACAATAGCGCCGGATGGGCGGGATCGCCGAATTCTTCGTATTCGAGGCTGACGCCGTTCGCGGCAACGCGGCTCATGTTGCCCCCAAAGTAAAATTTCGGATTGCCTCTACAACGGCAGTCTCGAAAGTGTTCAGGTTTTCACCCTCGTCACGGATTTGATTTCTCGGGCCGGCTGTCCGGAACGCTCGGCAACCCGGTTGTCCTGATCCTGGATGGCCTGAATGGCGAGTTCCTTGGGGTCGGTCCCGAAGGGATCCTCCAGAAGGTCGCTGGATACGCGTCGGTTGGAACTCAAGGTCCCGTCGGCATAAACCACATTGAACATGACAGAGGTGACTTTCGTCCGTTTTTTCCGGCGGGCCATTGTAATCCTCCGTGCGCGGCGTTCAGCTATCGTGTTCCGCCCGGCGGGAAAACGGGCAAGGCAAGCGAATTTCGTTCAATCGATGGAGTTCCGACAGGCAGCGTCCGGCCAGCCGGAACTCGGCGCATGAAATAGCATCTTCAGCCGGGCCGGATCAACCTTTTGACCCGAATTCGTTCAAAACAAGGCGTCGATGTCGTCCTGCGAGAGGCCGTCGGCATCGTCGTCCGGCGATGCGTGCCGATCCGTCGAACCGTGAATGATGGCGCCGAGGCTGTCGATCATGGCCTGCAGTTCCGTTGAAAGCGCGTTCGCCGAAAAGGACAAAAATTCGGCATCACCCGTATCAACGGCATTGGCAATCTCTTCGGTTCCCTCAGCGACCCGGGCATTGAAGGCGGCGACATCACTGTCGAAAGCGTTGCGGTACTTGGCTTCGCAGTTGTCATAAGCTTCGATCGCGAGCGGCCCGATCGACAGGCCGCTCATTTCAAAATGCTCCTGATAGCTGCGCGGTTTCCAGCTGCGCACGTCATCGAGCATTTCCGGAACGTCGGCGACCATGCCGATCATCATGACGACTTCGTTGAGGTGGTTGCAATAATCGGTAGAAAGCAGGGTGACGTCGTTAATCGTCGTTTCGGACACGCGCGCGCGTAACGTTTCCCGCTTTTGCTCGTCTGAAGCCATAACCGTCACGGATACTGCATTGGGCACTCAATTGATTACACATCTACCACCATTTCCGCCCGTAACTCCAGTAAGGTATGTTTCATGTGGTGCCAACGCAAACTTGGACTGAAGCGGTTTTTAGGTTTCACTTAAAACAATTATTTCCACAGTATATTTTGTGTGTTATTTTAGCTTTTGCGAATATATGGCTTTTCAGGATCCCCCCTCCATGAAGATTGGCACCATTCTCCTCGCTTTAATGGCATCCCTGTTATTCGCCGCAGGCGGCGCTAACGCGGCAACGGGGCCGACTTGGACGCTTCCGGAAATCGGCTCCAAAGGCTCTGCCACCGAACGCTCTGAGCTGCTGGTGGCGCAGACCAAACCGAAGGAAGAGGAAGAAGAGGAAGAAGAACTAGGCGAAGACGACTGCTAGGCCGTCAGTGGACGATTGACCGGGGTCATTGGTACCGGCTCAAATCGCTCCGACGATGGCCAAGCTTGTACGCAGAACTACAATGGGGAAATCAACAACGGGAAGGACGAAATAATGAGAACATTGTTAGCACTGGCATTGGCGATCTGTTTGGGGTCCGTTTCGGCGATGGCGGCGGAAGTCCGCATTACCAAGGAACTATCCTCCATCACGGTCCCGACGGACGATGGTGACGTCGTCATCAAACGTAACCCCGACGGCGACAACACGATCAATCCGGCATTTGCGAAAACCTCGCGGAAATGTCCACCGTTTTGCATTCAACCCGTCCAAGTCGCACCCGGCGTTGCGACGGTTGGCGAGCTTGAGGTCATCAATTTCCTGAAAGAGAAAAAAGGTCTGCTCATCGACGCCCGCACGGTTGAATGGCATGTCCGCGGGACCATCCCCGGCGCCAAGAACATACCGTTCACGGAAGTCGCTGGCCGTCTGGACGAACTCGGCTGTGCCAAATCGGGCGACAAGTGGGACTGCGGTAGCGCAAAGAACGTTATGTTGTTCTGCAACGGCCTGTGGTGCGGTCAATCTCCGACGGCCATCCGGGCCATGCTGCGCGAAGGCTATCCGGCTTCAAAGATAAGCTACTACCGCAATGGCATGAACGGCTGGGAATCGGTCGGCCTGACAGTGGTTGAAGGCTCGATGTAGGACGATCCGGCCAATAAAACGGCCTAAAGGGCTGCCGGGACCACCGGCAGCCCTTTTTTTTGTCTAAAATTTGCCCAAATTCCGCACTAATAATCCTTCGGAAGGGACTTGAAACCGATCCGTCGATGACCATATGCGGCAGACAACCGCATTAACGGTTGCTTAAGACTGATCTAGAGTAGTGTTCGACAATCGGTTTGATTGTCCTCGAAATGGCAAACCTCCGGAAACGGAGGGACGCAAAGTTACGTACCTAAAGCCTTAAGGGCCACGGCAGACGAACCATCGAAGGGTAAGATTGATGCGCGAGACGAAAACAGTTTTCTATCACTCTTCTTTTGATTATTTGAGCGAACTGCCCAAAAACTTCCGGCACTTGGTATTTGGCGGAAAGTTTATGGGGCTTTTTGCGCTTATCTTGTCCCTCCCTTTGATCTCCGCACCGGCCAGGGCTGAAGTCCTGCCGTCCAACATGGGTGCTGATCAAGCCCGCAACATGTCCAGTGCGTTGAAAACATTCATCTGCACCGATGAACGCCACACACCGGGCTGGTGTGAGGAATTCAAACGCTCCAAATTCCGGAAATTGGCGAAAGCTCAGCCGGCCGTGCGCGGAGCCGTTCAAACAGACCACCTGACCACGGATCGCGCCGTCCCCGACGTGCAAATCGCACAGACGTCCTCCGAGCAAGGTTTGCTGACGGAAGAGGAAAAGGCAACCATCGCGGAGCGCAAGGCTAGAGAAGCCGCTGAAGCGGCAAGAAAAGCCGCCGTGGTCCAGAAATGGAAGGATTTTCTGAGTTCCGCCAATCCGGCCCGATTGACTTCGGCAGATGTTGAGATTCTCAACGAATATGGGGCGATGGAAACCTATCCGGAAGCCAACGAAATTCTCGGGTACGCCTATAGCGTCGGCAGCGGCGTTATTCAGGAAAACCAGATGGACGCCTACCGCCAGTACGGTAAAGCCTTCCTCAAGGGGCTGAAGCGAGTGAAGCGCAACATGAACGTCATTTGGCGCAAGCTCAAGCAGGAGGAACGGCAGATCATCCTGAAGGAATTCGAGGAAGCCAAGAAGGCCGAAGACTCCTAGGCCGCCCGGATCATCGAGCTGTCCGTCCGCTCCAAGACGGCGAACGCCTGTAAATATCCCAACGCTCCGACGCTGTGAATGCCACCGTAGCGCGGTGCGTCGTCCGACAGCAGGGACGCGTTCATAGCGGCAAATGCCTGCAATGTCGTGTTGTTCCACGGTGCCTTCGCAAGATTGAGTCCCCCCGTAACGGTTAGGGCATGCCGGTTTGCGAATTCGGCGATCTCCGAGAAATCCGCGACCATCCCGCTCGACAACAGAAATCCCATCGGTACCACCGGATAACAGGTATAAACCTCCAGCAAAGCCCGGTTCGCAAGGAACAGGTCGCTGAAATCTGCTCCGGCCTCCCTGCAGGCATCCCGGTAGGCGCGGGCGAGATGGTCATAAGGGACGATTTGCGGGATCGTTTCCAGGCTGTCTTCACAGGCCTGTTCCACCGCACAGCCCGTGATCCGCACCAGAGCGCCCTTGTCGAACCCGCACTTCTTTACGGCTCCGGCGTCGGCAACGACCAAACAGCCCTCGAAGTCGACGGACGGGTTGGCGCAGTCGACGCCGCGAAAATGCTTGGAGATCGGCTCATACCATTCTGGTCCGGGAAACGGCCCGTTCGGATGCGCTGTCTTCCACACCCTGAGATGGTTTTCGAAAATGGCTTCGGCGGTCTGATGGAATTCTGCCAGGCCGATTCCCCAGAACTTCAGAAATTCGCCGGCAAGCTCGTCATAACCGTCAAGAATCTGCCCCTTCCCCTCGCCATAGATCTCCATGAGCCGGTTGCGTTTCGCTTTACGGTTCCGGTAGTCGGATTTCAGATAGTCCCGTCCGTGGATGACGATTGCATCGGCCTCGCCTGTGGCGAAAAGCTCCTTCGCCCGATTGATTGCGGTCATGGGTGAGCATGCGCAACGCAGCCTATTCGGCGGCAAAGCCGATTGCCAACCATCGGCGCTGGAAGAAATCTCAAAGTGGGTGATGCGACAATTGGCGGCGTCAAGCTTATCCCGCGCCGCCTTGCTGGCCGTAAGATCGCCGGTCGCGTCGATCAAGGCGTCGGCGGCAACGATATACATGGCTCGATTACTCATCACCCCCAACCATAACAAGGCCGCCTGGACGGAGGAAATTCCTTCCAATGAAATACCCCGTTGAGTAGGGTCGTAATCCGGAACAACCCATTGGGTGAAAAGGCATGTTCGGGGTCGGAACTTGAGGGGAAGAGGCGCGCTCAGACTATTCGTGGCGCTGTTCCTGATCTCCGCGCTGGTCGGCGCCTCGTGGCCGCCGGAGCCGAACCGGAATTCCTCGGTGGGATCGTGGTGGCGACAACCGGGCATGCCGGTGGTCAAGATCAGTTTAAGCCCGGTGATTGCAGCTCCCGCAGGTGCTCGTGCTTCCGGCGAACCGATGCGGCTGGCTGCGGTGCGGCCGGACGACACCGCTGAAACTCCGCCGATAGAGCAAACCGGACAGCGCGCCACAACAAGCCGGGCAACGACCATCGGTCCGGGCATCAACAAAATCCGTCTTGGAAAGCATAGGGGCTTCGAGCGGCTTGTGTTCGACCTGAACGGCCGGCTGGATTTCTGGTATTGGACATCGCCGCAAAAGGATTCCCTGACCATCGTATTCCCAGCCCTGCAGCCGTATCGGCTGAAACCGCTGGGCCGCCGCAAGCTCGAATACATTTCGGAGGTGCGATATTCAGGGAAACATGGAGTGGCGGGCGGCCAGTTTACGATCGGTCTGAAAAACGACAGCCGCTTGGCAAAAATCTACCTGATGCGGCCCGACGAGCATGGCGGCCATCGGCTGGTGGTGGATATCGCCGCACGATTACCTGCGGACCCACCAGCCGAGGGTACGGGCTGGGCCTGGGGCGGCGGACGTCAGTTGGACAAACTGGGGGCAGAGCTTCTCGCCAAACTATATGGCACCGGGGCACCGGCGGCGATCGTGAAACTGGACGACAGCGTCAGCGGCGTTTCGACTCGAGTGGAAAACCAGGCTGAAAAACCGGTTCCGCAAAGTCGGACGCAGCCTGTCAAATCCCCAATACCATCGGCTCCGGAGGCCGGCCCGGCACAAACAGCCCAGGCAACCGACCAGCATCGAACCAAGCCGGAAAGGGCCGGGCAGAACGTTGAATCTGTATCGGCGGCGCCCCCGTTCGATCCGCGTTGGCCGCCCCCGATGGATGCAAAAGCGCGCCAACAACGGGCCGCCGAGCTATCACTCGCGCTCTCGGGCCTCGTGCGCGGTCACCCCAGGCTCAAGGCGACGGCCGCGGAAGTGGAAGCCTCCCGCCAGTCGATGCTGGCGGCACGGAAAGCGAACTATCCCACAGTGGATATAACCGCTTTTTACGGCTACGAGCGCCAAAACAAGGGCGAAGGCACTGCCGATACCAATATGCCGACCCGGGAATTCGATTTAAAGGTAACCCAACCTCTCACGGACTTCGGCGCAACGGAAGCCAGTGAAACGCAAGCCGAACTCGCTCTGGAACAAATCGAAGCGGTCTATGACGGTACGGTCCAGGGCGTTTTGCTGGAGGGAATTTCAGCGTACTACCAGTTTTCAGCGACCCGGCAGGCCCTGCTCTATGCCCGACAATCGGAGCAGAACATCAAACGGCAAAGCAGGCTGGAGGACGCCCGCGTGAAACGGGGCGGCGGCCTTGCCACGGACCTGCTTCAAGCCAAGGCCCAATTGGCCGGCGCCACCGCCCGCCGAATCCGAGCCGAAGGCGCATTCGAGGCGGCCAGTTACCGTTACCTCGCCGTTTTCGGAACGCTCCCGCCTCCCACTCTGCACGACGGCGCGATCCTGCCTGTTGCGGAGGGCAAGCTGCCGTCGACCCTGGAAGCCGGCGTCGACCTCGCCCTCAAATCAAACCCGCAGCTCGAAGCCAGCCGGTTGGCGGCGGAAATCGCACGGAACGAAACTAAACGGCAGGCCGCTTCCGGTTACTATCCGGAACTCAACCTGATCGCAGAATCGAAGTGGAAGCGGGATGTCGCGGGCACGATCGGCTTCAAGGGCGAGCAGATCGTCCGCATGGAATTGACGTTTCCCTTCAATCTGGGCGGTACGGCCATCGACAGCGTCAACGCGAGCAAGCACGCCTACCTTGCCAGCGCACAGCGGCAGGACGAAGCGCGCACGTTGGTCCGCGAACGCGTGCAAAGCGCCTGGCGGCAAATCGAAACGGCGCGCCTAACGGCATCGCAACTGCGCAACCAGGCGGAACTGGCAGCCGCGTTCCTGGATCTCGCACGGAAGGAACGCAAGCTCGGCAACCGGTCCTTGACCGAAGTGCTGGCCGGAGAAACGGCCCTGGCCGACGCCCGCGCCGACGCCGTAACGGCGGAAAACAACCTGGCCATTGCAGCCTACACCCTGCTTTCCGCCATCGGCACGCTGACTTCGGAGTCTGTTCTCTAGAAGGTCGGCCGGCCCCCTCAGGCGAAAAATTCCTTCATGCGGCCGAGCAGGGATGCCGCCAATTCATTGAGGCGCGAGGCGAAATTGTCTGGGGTTGTCTGCTGTTCCAGGGCTTCGTTGCTCAATCGGCGCTCCGTGACGATGCGGGCCATGGTTTCCATGAGCTCGGGATGCCTGTCGAATACGGGTCTCAGCGCTTCCTTGTCGATTTCCAGCAACTGGCATTCGGTATGGGCGCTAACCGTTGCCGTGCGGGGATCGCCCGCTAAAAGCGACATTTCACCGAAATATTCGCCGGCGCCGAGGCGCGCCACTTCGCGGCTGTCTCCTTCCGGCATTTGAATGGTCACGCGCACCATGCCGGCGGCGATCACGTAGAGCGATTCGCCGTCGTCGCCCTGTCCGACCACATCCTCGCCGAGATCCGCGGCATGGACCTTCATGCCGCCCACTAAAAGCTGGCGGCTGTCGTCGTCAAGACCGGAAAAGAGTTCAATGCCCGCCAGCAATTCCTGCGGCGAAGGCTCAGTGATCTCCTCTGCCTCGCCCCGGCGCAGGATCACTTCGCTGGTGACGGCGGACGGCACGATGCCGTGGCGGGCACACTGGACCCAGGCATGCATCAAATAGTCGTCGACGCCGATGAAATAGCTGGGGTAGCTCTCGAAATGGACGTAGACCATGTACTTGTAAGACCCACCGCCTTCGGCGACCCGGATTACCGGCGGCGGGTCCTCCAACACCTTTTTCGATTCGATCGCCGCCTGCAATAGCACGCGTCGCACCAGGGTCGGCGGCACGGTCGAGGGTATATGGATGAAGAACCAATAGCCGTAGGCCTTTTCCGGCCGGTCGAAGTTGTGTACGCGCGCGTTGGAGATACGGGCGTTGGGCAAGATGTATAGGCTGTTGTACCAGGACTTGATATGGGTCGCACGCCAGTTGATATCGACGACTTCGCCCAGTGTGCCGTCGTCCAACTCCACCCAGTCGCCAATCTTGAACGGTCGCTCGACGCTTAGAGCGACGCCGGCAACAAGATCCGCCAGCGAATTCTGCATGGCCAGGCCCAGGACGCCGGCAACGATGCCAGAGGACACGATGAATCCGGTCATGGGGCGTTCGAAGACGAAGGTCATGACGCCATAGAGTGCAAAAACATAAAATCCGCCGGCGATCAGACCGGTCAGCAAAGCCGGCGGCGCACTCTTGTATTTTCGGTAAAAGACGCCTTCCCAAACGAACAGTCCGAGTGCCTGGTTGGCCAAGAACGCGCCCACCAGCCAAAGTACCGTCTGGCCGACTTGTTCAACGGATTCGCGGCCGGTACCTTCGACCTCGACAAAGGACAAAAACACCGATTTTAATCCGAAGACGACGAGAACCAGCGCGGCAGCCTGGACATACCACAGCCATTTGACCTGCCTGACGATATTGGCAGCCTTCACGGGCAGATAAATGAGCGCCGCAAACACCACCAACGACACGAGGGCGACGCCGAATATTCCGGGTATGATTTCGCCGGCAAACATTCTGAGGAATTCAAGGAATTCCATCATGCCGAACGCACGCAATATGTATGGATAGCCTGTCTCCCCCGAAACATCGGTCACCCCGTTAACCGTGTGCGCGGCATTTTAAATCGGGGGTCAAGGACCTGTCACTTTGGAATTTGTTCCGCCGAATGTGGCCACAAATCGAGGCTGCGTCGTTGAGGCCGGCGCTTTCACGGTGTAGAAATCGGGATGTTCAATTTCGCCTTGTTTCCAAGCAATAACGAACTTACGACGATCAGGCGTTCCGGCCGGTGAACCAACCGGCTCAAGGCGGCGCCGGGACTCATCTGGTGATGGTGTTGAACACCGTGTTGGTCAGCACGTCGTTTCCCGTTGGCGCCGCCATCACCCACGCCTTGGAACCGGCAGCGCTCAACTGCGTCCGTTTCGGAATTGCGGCGGCGGTTTTCGCCCTAATGCTCACGCTGCGCGGCGAATGGCGGCGACCGAGTCCGCGGGATGCCATTCGCTATAGTCTGCTGGCGACTTCGCTGGTCGGGTTTTTCGTGGCAATGTTCGCAGCGCTCCGGTTGACGACGGCCATCAACACCTCGTCGCTCTTCACGCTGGTCCCCCTGTTCAGCGCCGCCATCGCCTGGCCGCTCTTGAGCCAGCGCACGCCGCCGCGCCAACTCGCCTTCATGTTCGTTGCAGCCTTCGGCGCGCTTTGGGTGGTATTCAAGGGCTCGCTGGCCAATGCCCTGGCGCTCAGCTTTGGACCAGGTGATCTGATATTCCTAGCCGGCTGCGCTTCGCTCGCCGCTTTCTCCCCCCTCACCCGCCGGCTCGACGTCGGCGAAAACCTGCTGTCACAAACATTTTGGACTTTGCTGGTGGGAACGGTGATGCTCGCCGTCATCGGCGCGGACGATCTGGCGACGACCCGGTGGAGCACGGTTCCACTGGAGGCCTGGTCGGGCATCGCCTATCTCGCCGTGTTCACGACGGCGGTTACCTTCTACACCATCAAGTATGCCAGCCTGCGCCTGCCCACCGCGAAAGTGATGTCCTACAGCTACCTCACGCCGTCCTGCGTCGTCATCATCCAGGCGCTGTGGACCGGTGCGGCACCCGCCCCCGCCATCCTGATCGGCGTCGGCATTACCGCTTTGGCCACGTTGTTTCTCCAACTCTCGACGACGGCCTCCGCAAAATAACGTCGCCAGGCTTACGTGGCGTAAAAAGCCGGTAGTGCTTAGAGTATCTCCACAAGCTGGGGAGCTTGGACAAGGGGGACGACATGGATCAGGTTTCGACGGGCCGCGGTGTGCCGGAGAGGCAGGAAACCACCAGCGAGAAACAGTTTCGCATCAAGGAGGACAGCGTCTTCCTCCGCCTCAAGCGCGACATTTTCGTCTTCCGCTATCTCGCCCGCATCGTCTGGATGTGGCTGACGGTCGGCGGACGCATCCGGCGCGCCCATCGCGAAGCGGCGCGAAACGGCCGGGTTTACTATATTGACGACATCATGGGCGGGGGGAACGTGTGATGAAAGCGAACGCGCCGCCGGCAGAATACGCCTTCGCCTATAGGGAAATGCCGAAGTCCGGCAACGAGATCAACGGCCTGGGCTCCCGTGAAGACTTCCGACCCGTACCGCCCTTCCACAATACCGGACGCGGCGCCGACCGCGACGAAATCCCCTGGGCGGCGCTGGACACCTTCTTCAACATGTCCAATCCCTGGACGGTGTTCTGGGAGAACATCCGCGGCCTGTGGGAGCGCCGCAACGCAGCCGGCGCCGTCACGCGCCCGCCCATCGAGGTGACCGACACCCAAGCCATGGCCGACCAGGTCAAGGCGAAAGCCCGCGAGCTCGGCGTGGAACTCGTGGGCATCGCCCACTACGACGATGACAGCCAGTACCGGGAAAACGCCTTTCCCTACAAGTATGCCATCATGCTCGGCACGGTGATGCGCCGCGACGCCATGACCCAGGCGCCGCACACGCCGGCCGCCAAGGAAGTGATGCGGGCCTACCGGATCAGCTCCGGACGGGCCAACCGGCTGGCGGCCTATATCCGGTCGCTAGGCTGGCAGGCCGAAGGCTACGGCATCGGCGAAGATCTCATGCAATTGCCCATGGCGATCAATTCGGGCATCGGCGTACTGGGCAAGCACGGCTCCCTGATCAGCCGCGAGTACGGCTCCAACTTCCGCATCACCTGCGTGATGACGGATCTCCCCATGGCGGTCGACCGGCCGGTCGATTTCGGCGCCGAGGATTTCTGCATCTCGTGCCAGAAATGCGTCAGGGAATGCCCGCCCGACGCCATTTTCAACACCAAGCAGATGGTCCGCGGCACGGAAAAATGGTACGTCGACTTCGACAAGTGCATCTTCTACTTCTCCGCCCACATGGGCTGCTCCATCTGTATCGAAGTCTGCCCTTGGTCCGAACCGGGACGCGGGCCCGTGCTGGCGGAGAAGATGCTGCGGCGGCGAGAGGCCAAAACCCCAACCGCTCCCGGTTAGGCTGAATCGGCATGCCGAATTTCAGGCGATCAGGTTCGTCCGTTGCGCCAATTAGGCATTCGCCTTGGGAGCGGGTATGGTGATCTCCGAACTTTCGACCCCAAATGATGAACAAGGAGTTGGCATGTCGGAACCCGTCGTTCTGGAGATCTTTTCCGATTACGTTTGACCGTGGTGTTACCTCTGTACCGGGCGTATAGAAAAACTGAAGCGGAATTACGATATCGAGGTGCGCTGGGTCCATTTCCCGCTGCATCCGGAAACGCCCATGGAAGGGCGGTCCCTTGAAGACTTGTTTGCCGGCCGCGGCATGGACCTCGACGCCATGTTCGCGCGCATGAAGGGCCTGATGGACGAGGAAGGCTTGGACTACGGCCAACGCACCCACACCTACAACAGCCGCCTAGCGCAGGAACTGGGCAAATGGGCCGAAACACAGACGGGCGGCGAGGCCATCCACGACGCCATGAACCGGGCCTATTTCGTCGACGGCAAGAACATCGCCGACAGCGAAATACTGCTCGATATCGTCGACTCAGCCGGGCTTTCACGTGACGATGCGGCAGATGTCTTGCAGAACCGCAGCTTCAGCGACGCCGTCGATGAGGACTGGGAGAAGTCACGCGCCTATGGCGTCACCGGCGTGCCGACGTTCGTGTCGAACGGATACGGCGTCGTCGGCGCCCAGCAGTACGAAGCCCTGGAACAATTGCTGACGCAGGCGGGAGCGCAGAAGATCGATCCGACCTAAGAGTGCCGATGGAACTCGTCGCGATCGATTTCGAAACGGCTGACAACGGGCGCGACAGCGCCTGCGCTGTCGGACTGGCGCGGATCGTCGACGGCAAAGTCACGGATCAGTCATACCACCTCATCCGCCCGCCGCGGCGAGAATTTCTTTATACCCATATCCACGGCCTCACGTGGGACGACGTCGTCGCCGCGCCGACGTTCGCGGCACTTTGGCCGGCGCTGGAAGAATTCATCCGGGGCGCAGATTACCTGGCGGCCCACAACGCAGGCTTCGACCGCGGCGTCCTGCAGGCATGTTGCCAGGCGGCAGGGGTGGAGGCGCCCGACATGCCGTTCATCTGCACCGTCAAACTGGCGCGGCGGTCCTGGAACATCCGGCCGACCCGCCTGCCCGACGTCTGCCGCTACCTCGTCATCCCGCTCAATCACCACGACGCCGCCTCAGACGCACTCGCCTGTGCCAACATCGTGGTAAGCGCCATGGAAGATGGATATCAGGTGGAAAATGCCGTGCTGGGGCCTAGGATTGATTAACCTGCCTGGCGTTCCCAGCAGCGATTTAAGGATGTGATTATGGCGATAACCGGAAGCTGCCTGTGCGGCGGCGTTCAATATGAGATATCCGGCGGCCTGAGCGATCTCGCGTACTGCCACTGCTCGATGTGCCGCCGGTCGCTCGGCGCGGCGTTCGGCGCGTTCGCGCGTGTGGTCGAAGGGAATTTCCGCTGGCTGTCCGGGGAGGACATCATCGTAGCCTACGAATCCTCACCCGGCGTTCGCCGCTGTTTCTGCGGAAAGTGCGGCTCGCCCCTGGGTGCAATGGGCGACAGCGGGAAACTGAGTTGGGTGGCGCTTGGGAGCGTAACCGGCGATCCGGGGGTGCGACCCGAAGCCCACATATTCACGGGCTCCAAGGCACCCTGGCATAAGATCACCGACAACCTCCCCCAATTCGACGAATGGCCTCCGGCCGGCTCGGAATTTGCCGATCGGTTTTACTGATCACCCTACGACACCCGTCATGCGGACAATGCTCTGCTATGCTATTCAACGGTGCGGCCAACGCCGGTGCCGCAGGGTGTCGTGACAGGTTTGTAACGGGAAATTAGTGAGGGCCGATGTTCAGGGGGTGGAAGTTAGGTGGTTTGGGTTTTTTTCTGGCCGCGAACTTGGTATTGGCGGCGGCCCTAGAAGCCGAAGAGGTGAATTTCATGTCGGCCAGCCCCTATCAGTTGGCCGACCTGTTGGCGGAGGCGGAGCCGGAATACGACGTTCCGATCAACGCCGACCTGGTTCACCCGGAGAAGACCGGAACAAAGATGCCGGCGTTCGTCTTCATGCACGGCTCCGGCGGCCGGTTGCTTCGTCATCATCAGTACCTCGAGCTGGCTCGCTCGCTGGGATATATAACCCTTCAGGTTGACAGTTTCGGCCCGCGCGGCGTCGGTTCGACCGTTGGCAATCAGACCAATGTGACCGCGTCCATGATGACAACGGACGCGTTGAGGGCACTCAAGTATTTGGCCAGCCGCGCCGATGTGGACCCGGAAAGGATCGTGGTCATGGGCAGCAGCAAGGGCGCCATTTCCGCGCTCTATGCCGCCTGGACGCCCATTCGCCAAAAGGTGGTCGGCGATCTCGACTTCGCCGCCTACCTCCTGCTGTACCCGCTGTGCACCGCTCTTGAAGACGGCAAGGTGACGGAAAATACGGTCCATGTCTTCATTGGGGAAAAGGACAACTGGACCCCAGCCGAGCCCTGCATCCAGCAGGTCGACCGGATGAAGTCGCTCAACCGGGACTGGGCGATCACGCTTTACCCGGATGCTTATCATGCCTTCGATTCACCGTTCGACGGCGTCCGCGATATGCCGAGCGCGTACAGCATGGCCGGCTGCGCCGTCGCGCTGCGCGCTGACGGCTACGAATACGAAACCGGTTCGGGGTATCTGTTGACCCGAGCTGAGAGAAGGCTGGCGTTCCGCGCCTGCGCGAAGAAGGGCCAAGTTAAGATCGGCGGGTCGCACGCCGTCGAAATACTCCTCGAAAACGTTCGGGCGGTGCTCGTCTCCAAGCTCAAGTGAGCGGTTGCATTCCGCCGATTACCTCAATGCCCCTGCAATATCCGCTCGCAGTAACGGCGCACCTCCCCGGCGGCGAGCGGCCCGCCGTGGCCCAGGTAGAACGTCACCATGCCCTTGTCGATCAAGCCTAAGAGTTCCTCGGCCACCAGTCGCGCATCGTCCTGGAACGGCGGCGCCTTGACCCGCCCCCTCATGGCGATCCCGCCCAGCAGAATGCCCGAGGCCACAAGATCGCTGACCAGCGCTTCCCGGTTGCTGAGCGTAATGCTGAGGGAGCCCTCCGTATGGCCGGGCGTGGCAACGACCGTCCCGCTGACGCCCCACTCCCCGAGGTCGTACTCTTCCGCGCCGTTCAGCAAAATTTCGGGGGTGAACGGCTCATACGGCCGCGTCGGACGTCCGGTCTTCAGAAAAAACCTGCCGAACAAACCAGTCGGACAATAGGTCATGGCCTTGTCCTGCTGGAAGTAAGGAAGCTCGGCTTCATGGGCCAGGATCGGTGCGCCGCTGAGCTTCTGCACGGCGGACGCGCTGCCCGCATGATCGCCATGGGCGTGGGTAATGACGATCAGCCCGATGTCCTTGAACGTCAGTCCATGTTGCTTGAGCGCCTTGCCGATCCTTTCCTCCGAGTTCGGAATGCCGGCATCGACCAGGATGTACTTATCCCCGCCGGCGACCAGAAAGGCGTTGATCATACCCATGGGGAGGATGGATATCGGGATGACCCTCAATTCGCTCATCGGCTCTTCTCCCTCATAAATCTTCGGCCCGCTCCGAAGCTACTGACATAATTGTTTTGGGCAATTCGTCAAATATAGGGCACGTTGCTCGGCACGGAGGGGATAACGATATTGACGTCGAAGACACGGTTTGTGGCAGTTGAGGATCGGAACGATGGATGAAGCGCGGATGATGGAGGTTTTCATGGACATCCAGCGGGGATTGCCCCGCCAGGGTCCCGGAAATGACGAGGCGACGCGCCGTGCGCTCGGCTCTTGCAAGGATCTGCCCGACCGGCCAGAGGTGCTCGACATCGGCTGCGGTCCGGGCAAACAGAGTCTCGTCCTGGCGAAGGAGCTCGGCGCACACGTCACCGCGGTCGATCTCCACCAGGAATTCCTGGACCAGTTGACTGCTGAAAGTGCGGAGGCCGGCTTGGGCGAGCGGATCAGCCCGATGCTCGCCGATATGACCGCATTGAATTTCGAGGCGGCGCGCTTCGATCTGATCTGGGCCGAAGGCTCAGCCTATATCATGGGCGTGGCCGAGGCGCTGCGGGCCTGGAAGGGTTTGCTGAAGCCTGGCGGCCGTGTGGCGTTGACCGAATTGCTCTGGCTGACCGGTGATCCACCGCCCGAGGCCGCCGCGTTTTTCGGCCAGGAATATCCGCCGATGACCGACATCGCGGGCAACCTGACGATTTTCGCCGAAGAAGGCTATGGCGTCATCGGCCACTTCACGATCCCCGATATGGCCTGGTGGGACCAATACTACACGCCGCTCAAAGCCAAACTGCCCGGCTTGCGCGAGAGATACGCGAGCGATCAGGACGCGCTCGACCTCATCAAGATGACCGAAACCGAAATCGACATGCGCGAGAGGCACGGTGATTCATACGGCTACGAATTTTTCGTTGCGGAGGAGGAGGCGTAATCGAACGAGTTCCGGCGATACGCCACTCAACTACCGAACCTCGGTCGCCAATTATGAGGAAAGTACCGGTTGTGAATCTCCTCGATCGGCCACGATCACGGCCGATCACATTCTCCGACTAGCCTGCCGCGCCCTTGGGCAGCCATGTATTCGACGATGGCCTCCCCGGAACTTCCAGGAAGAAAAACCCTTTCCACGCCCCGCGCCAGAAAATTGTGAATCTGGTTGGGGGGAAGATGGCCGCCGATGACGACCGGTATGTCGGTCAGGCCGTTCTCCGAGACGCGCTCCATGAGCTCCTCGATCACCGCGAAATTGGATCCGTGGGAACTGATCCCGATCACATCAACATCCTCCTGTAAGGCGGCGTTGACGATCATCTCGGGCGTTTGATTCACGCCCAGATACACAACCTCGAATCCGGCGTCACGCAACAGCGTGGCGACTACCTCGGCGCCGGTGGTGTGGCTGTCGAGACCGATCATGGTGACAAGCACCTTGATGCCCCTTCCCCTCTTCAAATCCTCTCTCCCTGTTGAATATCCACTGCGGCGGTATCAATCGAGTTCGAACGGACATTCGATCATGTTGAACGGATCATAGCTTAGGCCCCTTCCCATACGCATGACGCCCATGATCTCGCCGGCCGTGGCATAGGCTTTTACCGCCTCGACAATGTCCGGCATAAGATTGAAGCGATCCCCCTTTTGAGCATTGGCATGAAGCCGTGAAATGCAGGACCGGACCGCCGTCATATCCCGCGTTTTTTTCCACTCGGCCATGCGCTTGGCGATGGCTGCTGAATCGCTCGCCTCGACCTCCTGGACGGGGATTTCGAATTCATCCTCGTCCTCGGGGATGACCAGGTGGTTGACGCCGACGACGAGTCGTTCCTGATCGTTCATTTCCCGAAACTTGATGTTCGCCTCTTCTTTCAGCATGGCTTCGATGTGCCCGCTTTCGATGGCTGCGACCAAACCGCCCAGTTCGTCGATCTGCTCGAGGATGACGTAGGCGGCAGCTTCGACCTCATTGGTCAGGCTTTCAACGAAATAGGAACCCGCCAGTGGGTCCACGACGTCGGCCGCGCCGGTTTCGTTGGCGATGATGTGCTGGGTGTTGAGCGACATGCGCGCCGCCAGGGCAGACGGCTCGGCGTAGGCGTTATCCAAGGTGGCGTTGTCCAGTGCCGTACAGCCGACGATGGCGCCGGCCAGGCTCTGTATGGCCGTTCGGGCGATGTTGTTCAACGGCTGCTGATAGGTCATGGTCCGGCCCGAGGTATGGACGGCGATCAGCAACTGACAGGATTTTTCATCCTTAGCCCCGAAATGTTCCTTGGCCATTCGCGCCCACATGCGGCGAAGCGCCCGCACCTTGGCGATTTCTTCGAAAAACCGGGTACCGAAGCTCATCAGCTGGTAAGGGACGCGGGCCGCTTCCTCGAAAGAGAGATCCCTCTCGTTCACCAGACGGCTGCAGACTTCCTTCAGCATGGAGAGTTCGATGGCCAGCGCCTGGGCGTTGTTGCCGCCGGATTCCTGAAAATGCTGCCCGATTACGCCGCCCCGCATGCGGATCTTGTTTCTGACCACGTATTCGGAGGCATCCAGGAACAGCTTTAGATTGAGGTCGAAGGGCTGCACGTCGGTTTGGCCGAAGACGTTTCCGAAGGGCGATTCGAAGACGCTGCCGTGCACCTCGGTGGGATCGATCCCACGTTTTTCGGCTAGCGCCACGACGTAAGCCAAGCGTAGAGTCGAGGGCGCCGGGCAACCGAGCAGCGTGATCGACTGGCCCGTCAGTGGAATATCCTCCATCAGTTCCTCGAACTCGAGCAGCGAACTGCCGGGCCAGCCGAGAACGCCGTTTTCATGCTTCGCCATCGGGTGATCGGCATCGATGCACGATGACGAAACCCGGTCGTGGATGACGCACATGCCGCCGGTCTGGCCCATCTCCCGGTACTTCTTCAGGACCTTGTTGGCGTCCTTGGAAGAACCCAACCCCGCCGTCATCCGGCGCGTCCACATGCGGCTCCGGTAGCCGTTCTCGTGATAGCCCCGCGTGTACGGAAATTTTCCCGGATCGCCCAAATCGCGGTCGTAATCGATACCCTCGACATCCGACGGTCCGTATACCGGCTTAATCTCGTAACCGTAGTCGGTGGTGTATTTCATGATTGCTCCTTTACAAGGACCCGCTTCGCCTTCGCTTCGTAACGCGGCAGCGTCCCTTGTGGGTGACATTCAACGGGAACCTTGAGACCGAGGCGGCTCGAAAGGCTCCGCTCGACCGAACCGGCCAGCGCAGATGGGTCGCCGCCGTGGCCGTCTTCGCATTCGATGGCGACGGACATCGAGTTGGGTGAGCCGTCCACCGTATCAACGTAAATTTGCCAGGCCTCCTTCACGGTGCCCGGGGTCGCGGCAATGACGTCTTCGATCTGGGATGGGAAAACGATGACGCCCCGCACTTTGAGCATGTCGTCCGACCGGCCGATGATGCGGCCAATTGTCGGAAAGCCATGGCGTCCGCACTCGCAATCGTATGGTTTGTCGGAAATACGGACGAGGTCGCGGGTCCGCCAGCGCACCACCGGCGAGGCTTCCTTATCCAGCGTTGTTACGACGATTTCGCCGACCTCGCCCGGACCGACGGGTTTCAGCGTCTTTGGGTCGAGGATTTCGGTGATGATCGAATCCTCACAGATGAGATGCATCTCGTCCCGGTGATGTGAAATGGGGCAGGTTATGCCGATGTTGGGTCCACCGGACTCCGTCGTTCCGTAACTATTGTGGGCCCTGAAGCCGTCGGGTAACTCGGCTTCCAACTGTTCGCGAAAGGCGCGCGACACCGATTGGCCGCCGATAACCGCCTTGCTTAGTTTCCAATCCTGTTTCGGATCGATGCCGTTTTCCCGGGCGACCTGCACGAGGTGAGCCAGGAAAAGCGGCGAGATGGCGGCGAAATCCAGTTCCAGGTCCCGCAGCCACTGGACCACAAGCTCGCTGCGGCCCGGTCCGACCGGAACGCATGTGGCGCCGAGTTCATTGAGGCCCAATTCGTAACCGGAACCGCCGGTCCACAAGCCGTAGCCGTATCCCTGATAAGCCCGATCCCCCGGCCGGAGGCCCAGGCAGTGAAGCTGTCGCGCCACCTGAACGGCAAGCAGCCGGTAAAGATCATTGCGCGTGAAGCCGAACATGACGGGGAGACCCGTGGTGCCGGAGGTGGCGAAGAACCGGGAAACCCGGTCCACTTCAACTGCCAGCATGGGGAACGGGTAGCGTTCGCGCAAATCCGCCTTTTCCAGCATGGGCGCATGGGTGAGACCGTCCGGCGCGGCCAGGTCGCGCGGTTCCATTCCCGCCGCTGCGAAGTGATCGCGCCACTCGGAGGAGTCTGCCAGCCGGTCGCCCAAAGCGGCCAGTTTGCGAAGCTGCAGGGCCTTGACGGCGTCTCGGTCCAAGGTCTCGATCTCGGGGTGAAGCATTGTCCCGCGCAACCTCTGTTGATCGTTTACGGCCTGCGCCTTTTCGTCGCCGGTCCGGAAGTTCGCCTGGTTCGTGTTCCCGATTAAAAGGGGACCACGCCCTTTCAAATCAGTCAACTTTTTTCTAATATGTATTAGAATTTGAGAAATAGGCCAACGATGCTGAGCGGCGGAAAAACCCGAACCAAATCAGAAAAGTCGCGTTTGAGAATTTTAGACGCGGCCGCCAAGACGTTCCGTGACAAGGGCTATTCGGCAACTCGTTTGGCCGACATCGCCGAGGCCGCGGACACCAAGGCCGGCAGCCTCTACTACCACTTCGATTCCAAGGAACAAATGCTGGATGAGGTTCTGGAACGGGGGCATCGCCGCGTCGCCGAAACCGTTCGCCGGCGCATCGAGGATTTGGGACCGGCGGCGAAATCCGGGGAACGCCTGCGCGTGGCCATCCTCGCCCACTTGGAAACCAACCTTCGCCACGACGACTATGCCGCCGCAAATATTCATCTGCCCAAACAAATTCCAAAATCGCTGCGGCGGCGCCACATCCGCAGTCATCGCGCCTATGCCGCCTACTGGCAGGACCTGCTGCTCGAGGCCCAGGCTGCAGGGGTTATCCGGGACGATGCCGACGTTTCCATGATCCGTCTAAACCTGTTCGGCATGATGAATTGGTCGATCGAATGGTACCGCCCCGGCCGGCTGGATATCGAAGGCCTGGCGGACAATATGTACCGAACCTTGTTCGAGGGAGTAGGCGCCGGGTGAGTTCTTCTCGGACCTGCCGAACGCCTATCTGAATTGCGCCGCCGTCTCGGGAAGCCAGAGGACGATTTCGGGCACGAAGAACATCAGCAGGATGAGTAATATTTGGGCGACGACAAAAGGCATGACGCCGACGTAGATCGAACTCAGCTTCACCTCCGGCACCATCCCTTTGATGACGAAGACGTTCATGCCGATCGGCGGCGTGATCAAACCCAGTTCCACCACCATGACGACCAGAATGCCGAACCAGACCGGGTCGAATCCGAGGCTCTGAACGACCGGAAAGAAGATCGGAATGGTCAGGAGAATCATCGCAAGGGCATCCAGCACGCAGCCCATGACCATGTAAATCAGCAGAATGACGGCCATCACCACCAAAGGCGGATAGTCGAGCCCGCCGACGAAATCGGAAAGCGCGTTGGCGATCCCGGAGAACACCAGAAGATTGTTCAAGGTGATGGCGCCGATCAAAACAAAGAAGATCATCGCCGTCGTGCCGACGGTTTCAGTTAGCGCTTCCTTGATGGATACCCAATTCAGCTTGCGGCGCATCCCCGAAATGACGAAAGCGCCGACCGCGCCGATCCCGGCCGCCTCGGTCGGCGTAAAAACACCGAAGTAAATACCGCCGATCACCAGAAGGAAAAGCAGCAGCACGCCCCAGGTATTGCCGAGCGCGCGCATCTTGACGGAGAAAGTGGTTTTTTCGCCGGGCCGGCTGATGTCGGGCCAGAGGCGGGTGACGATGGAGATGGCGGCCATGAAGCCGAGGATGGTGAGAATGCCCGGTAGGAAACCGGCGATAAAAAGATCGCCGATGCTGGTCTCGGTCAGGATCCCGTAGAGCACCAGGATGACGCTCGGGGGAATGAGGATGCCGATGATGCCGCCCGCCGCCACGGAACCTGTGGCCAGGCTTTCGGCGTAGTGGTAGCGCTTCATTTCCGGCAAGGCGACCTTGGTCATCGTCGCCGCCGTCGCCAGAGACGAGCCACAGATCGCGGCAAAGGCGCCGCAGGCACCGATTGTCGCCAGCGCCAGTCCGCCGCGAAAGGCTCCGATCCAGGCGTCGAAAGCCTCATAGAGTTCCTGGCTCAGACCCGAACGCGAAGCCACCGAACCCATCAGGATGAAGAGAGGCACGATGCTGAGGTCGTAGGTAATGGTGGTTTCGAACGCCGTGGTGCCGAAGAGCGCGAAGGCGGCTTCAGGTCCGATAATCATGGACATGCCGGCAAGCCCGGCGATGCCCATGGAAAACCCGATTGGCACACCAAGGATAAGAAGCACGAACATGCCGGCAAAGGATATCAGGCCGGCGTCAAGCGCCTCCATCGCTCGAGCCTCCCGGTTTGTTGCGCAAGACCCAGAGTCCGATCAGGCAGCCGAAAGCCGCTGCCACCGTCATAATTGCGGCGAAGGGATAAACGGGCACGCCGAGAATTTGTGTGTAAAGCCCGTCGGCATGTACCTGAACGGTTTGCAGGTACAACTGCCAGGTCACGACACCGAGAAAACCGACCACGCAGAGCCGGGAGAACGCCGCCAGTACGAATTGTACCGGCGGCGGCAGGATGCGGGTAACGATGTCGACCGTGATATGGCCTTCCTTGAGTGTGGTCAGCCCCAAACCCAACAGGATCACCAGCCCCATCATCAGTTCGGTGAGTTCCACGGTAAACGTGATCGGCGCGTTGAAAAAATAACGCCCGATCACGTCTCCGAAGGTCAGCAGCATCAAGGCCACGAGACAGACCGCCGACACCGCCGCCAAAAAGAGGGCGGTCCGGTTCAGAATCCGGCCTACGGTCTGCACGCAACCACCCGATCGACAGTTAGCAAGTACGCGGTTCCCCTCAGTTCATGGCCGCGTATTTCGCCATCGTCTTTCTCAAGTCGTCCAAGAGCGCCTTGCCGTCCAAACCGGCCTTGTTGGCCTTATCGATCCAGACGTCGGTCATGAAGGCAATTTTCTTGGCCCACTTGGCCTGTTCGGCTTCCGAGAGAACGTTGATGGTCGCGCCGCCGTCGGTGGCTGCCTTTTTACCGGCAACGTCAGCCCGATCCCAGCCGGCGCCGAGCATCTTGGCGCCCTTGACGCCGCCCCACTCGGTCAGTACCGCCTGCTGATCCTTGGTCAGACTGTTTCATTTCTTCTTGTTCATCACGATGGCGAAGGGCGTGGTGTAAAGACCGCCTGGAACCTCGAGATGATACTTGACGAGCTCGTGCAGCTTGAAGCCACGGACGGCCTCCCAAGGGAACAGCGCACCGTCGGTGACGCCCTTCTGGATGGCTTCGTAGGCTTTCGGCGCCGGCATCGCCACCGGAGTGGCACCCAGGGCCTCAGCCATGCGCACGCCGCCGCCGCCGACGCGCAGCTTGACGTTCTGAATGTCGTCAAGCGTCTTGATCAGTTTCTTGGAGTGCACCATACCGGGGCCGTGGACCATCATGGTGATAACCTTGACGTCCTTGAACTCCTTATCGAAACCGATATTGCGGTCGTACCAGTCCCAGGCCGCCTGGCTGCCGACCTCGGCGTTCGGCGCGATAAACGGCAATTCCACGCCGCGCACGATCTCGAAGGGGCCGGGCGTGTAGGCCATGACATGGTAGGCGAGATCCGCCGCGCCCTTACGCACTATGTCGTACTGCGCCGGCGGCTTGGCGATCGGCGCCTTGTCGATAACGATATTGATACTGCCACCGGAGGCTTTCTTGATCTCCGCGATCCACGGCGGCAGGGTCCCCGCAGGCAAATGGTGCTTGATCGGCACCCAGTTCGCCATCCGAAGTGTGACGTCCTTCGCCTCGGCCAAACCGGAAGCCCCGGTCATCAGCGACGTGAAAAGGACGCCGGTCAAGAGCGACCCGGTAATACTCAACATAGATTTCATTGTGACTCTCCCTGTTCGTTATGATGGTTTTTGCCGCAATTTCACCTTATGTAAAATCCCCCGGCACAGCTTGGCATCATCCACACTCAAAGTCGATTCAGGCCAATATCTCGTGGAATTGCCTCGCGGTGCGGAGCCCATACTAACGGGAACTGTAGCCAAGTACAGCTTTCGCAACCCTTGGCAACCGCATGATTTCCCTTAACGTGCGAAACGGTCGTTATCCAAGTAGTATTTGATGATGGTCGAAATATCGCTTTCCCCGTCACCCTGATCTGCGACGGCCTGCATGATCGACAAAGCGGACGAGGTCATCGGCAGCGGCGCTTCGACATCGCGGCTTATGTCCTCGACAACGTCCAGATCCTTGATCATGGTGTTGGTGGCGCCGAGCGGATTTGAAAAATCTTGGGCCGCCATGCGCGGGGCGAAGAGTTGGAATGGAATAGAGTCGGCGAAGCCGCCGCGGAGAGCTTCGGTGAGACGGCTTGCTTCAACGCCCGATTTCAACGCAAAACTCACGGCTTCCGCCACGACCGCCATGGTGCATCCGGAAATGATCTGGTTGCACATCTTGGTGGACTGCCCTGCCCCCGCACCGCCCATCCGGGTGAAACGGGCGCACAGGTTCATCACTACCGGACGGACCGCTTCGATATCTTCCTGATCGCCGCCCGCCATGATGGCCAAAGTGCCGGCTTCGGCGCCGGGTACGCCGCCTGAAACGGGCGCATCAACCCATCCCATGCCGTTGGCGTCTTTCAGCCTTGAGGCGAGGCTGCGGCTGGTTTCCGGGTGCAGCGTCGAAAAATCCACCAGGATCTTAGGTCCGGACACTGTGGACACACCGTCGGGGCCGAAAACTACGGCCTCGACCGCGCCGGCATCCATCAGGCAGAGAAACACGAAATCGCTTTCCGCGGCAAGCTGCGCCGGCGTATCCGCGGCAACGGCGCCCGCCTCGATCACCGGTGCCAATTTTTCGCGTGTGCGATTCCACACCGTGACAGTGTGACCGGCCGCAAGCAGCCGGTCGATCATGGGCTTTCCCATCAGACCGACGCCGATGTAGCCGATCCTCGGCTTACCGTCGGTCATTGCGCCTCCTCCATTTCCCATTCAAGGTTTCCCCTGTGCGTAACGGCGCCGAGGTGGGCCGATCCGACCTGATCGGCATATTTCTGCAGGACGCCGGCAAGCGGCGTGCTCCGCTCGTTCGGTTTCCAAGCACTCTTGCGGTCCGCCATTTCACTGTCGCTTACCAGCAGATCCATCGTGCGTTTTTCTGCATCGATGCGGACGGTGTCGCCGTCGCGGACGAGGGCAAGAGGGCCGCCGGCGCCGGCTTCGGGCGAAACGTAGCCGATACACATGCCGCGGGTTGCGCCTGAAAACCGGCCATCGGTAACCAGCGCAACTTTTTCGCCCATACCCTGGCCGTAGATCACAGCCGTCGGGCCCAGCATTTCGCGCATGCCCGGTCCGCCCTTCGGACCCTCGTTGCGGACGATGATGACGTCGCCTTCGTCGTAAGCTTGTTCGCGAATGACGGCCATGCAGGCTTCTTCGCTTTCGAACACGCGGGCCGGTCCTTCGTGCACAAGCTTGGCCAGGCCCGCCACCTTGATGAGGGCGCCGTCCGGAGCGAGATTGCCTTTCAAGACAACAACCCCGCCGGTGGGCGAGATCGGCGTCGCGGCATCGTGGATCACGTCGCCGTCCGGTCCGGGGGCATCGGCCACCGTCTCCGCCAGTGAGGTTCCCATGATCGTCGGCGTGTCGCCGTGCAGGTGTCCGTTGGCCAGGAGCGTCTTGACGATCACCGCGATGCCGCCGAGACGGTGGACGTCTTCAGCGTAATAGACACCGCCGGGCTGAAGGTTGCCGATCAGCGGCGTGCGTTCGAACACCTCCGCGACTTCCTCCAGCGTGAAGCGGATGCCGGCCTCATGGGCGATGGCCGGAATGTGAAGACCGGCGTTGGTCGAGCCGCCGGTCGCGGCGACGACGGCGCAGGCGTTCTCCAGGCTCTTTCGGGTCACCAGATCGCGGGGCAGCGGTCCGCCGTTGTTGAGGATGTCCATGACCGTGTGGCCGGCCCGCCTGCCGATCGCGCGACGTTCCTCGAAAACTGCGGGTGCGGTGGCCGAACCGGGCAGCGCCAAGCCCAACACTTCCGAAACCATCGCCATGGTGTTGGCGGTGAACTGGCCGGGGCACGCCCCGATCGTCGGCATGGCGACGCGTTCAAGCTCGTCTAGATCCTCGGCGGACATCTCCCCGGCCTGAACGGCGCCCACACCTTCGTATGTCGTGATCAGGGAAACAGGCTTGCCGCGCCAGGTCCCGACCAACGTGCTGCCGCCGTGCAAAAAGACCGAGGGCACGTTGCAGCGGACCATCGCCATCATGATGGCCGGCAGGTTCTTGTCGCAGCCCGCGTACCCGACCAGCGCATCGTAGGCATGTCCCCGGACCACGAGTTCGATGGAATCGGCGATGACTTCCCGGGAGACGAGCGAGCACTTCATGCCCTGGTGGTTCATGCTGATGCCGTCCGAAACCGAGATCGTCGTGAACGACCGGGGCGTGCCGCCCGCTTCCTCGACGCCGACATAGGCGTTCTCCGCCTGTTGGGCGAGATTGGCGTTGCAGGGGGAGGTCTCGTTGGCGGTGGTGACGATACCGACGAACGGCCGGGATATGGCCTCGTCATCCAGGCCCATGCCGCGCATGAAGCCCCGGTGCGGCGTCCGGTCCAACCCATTGGTGGTGATCCGCGAACGGAGGCCGCGCTGGTTGCTGCCGTATGAATGTTCCGTCATTTGTCTCCTCCCTGGCCCGCGCCCCTTATTTCAGTAGATATTTTCGAGACGAGCCTGAATTCTCGGTTTTGCCGGCCCCGATATACTCATGTCATCCATCTCTCGAATTCGTTGCGCCAAACAAGACTTTTAAGGGTATCCCCCGTCGGCCGGTATTCGGCGGAAACGCAGCCTTCGTAACCGGTTTCCTTCAAGGCGCCGAGTGCCGCCGCAAAGTCGATTGTTCCCGTTCCGGGCTCATGCCGACCCGGGGTATCGGCAAATTGGACGTGGCCGATCACCGGTCCGGCTTGGCGAATGGCGCGGGTTAGCGACGGTTCGGTCTGGGCCATATGATAGAGATCGAACATCAGCCGGACATTGTCACGATCGACCGCCGTCACCGTTTCAACCGCGGGGGCGAGTTCGTTGAACAGAAAGCCCGGCACGTCGTTCGGGTTGACCGGTTCCACCAACACCGTGGCGCCGATTTCCGCGAACTTGTCCGCGGCGAGCCGAAGATTGTCGACCACCGTTTTCAATGCCTCTTCCCGCCGTCCCGCCGGAGGGCGGCCCGAGAGCGAGTTAATACGCTCGACGCCTAGGGCGGCGGCATAGTCGAAACACTCCTCAACGGCTTGGCGGTAATCCGCTTCCCGTCCCGGCACGCCCGTCAACCCGACATCGCCCGCCGCGAAATCGCCAAGGGGTACATTGATGAGGGCGATCTCGACGCCGGCGTCTTCCTTGGCGCGAACCAAATCTTCCAACGGAGCTTCGTAGGGAAACTGGATTTCCACCACGTCGAAGCCGGCCTTTGCCGCCGCACTCAAGCGGTCGATCAACGGGACCTCGCAAAACAGCATGGAAAGATTGACAGCGAGACGCATGGGGCACCCGTGATGAAGACCGGTTCGACGAAAACAAGCTTAGGCTTGAACGGAGCGAACCAGAAACGGATTTCTCATACGCCGATCATTTTGCGCCTATGGTTTTCAGTACTCCCCTCCCCCAAAACGACAAAAAACCCCGCCCGGCTTTCGCCGGACGGGGTCGATGATTGGTAGCTTCGGTCAGGACTCGAACCCCCGACACGCGGATTATGATTCCAGGCCAAGTTAGTAAGGCAGAGTGTTCCCGGAAATTCCCGCTCAGCGGGCGCCGTTTCCGCCACTTTCAAAATGGCTAAAAATAGGCAGAAATTCTGATCGCCGCCTCAGCGAATACCAAGCTTGTCCAGCAAACGCTCGCGCTTCATCAGCCACCAACCGGATTCGACGGGCCACAGGGCATGATTCTCGCCCGCGCCGAGCTCTCCGGCCGCACGCAGTGGCCAGTTCGGGTCATCCAGCAGTTCCCGCGCCAGCGCAATCATGCTCGCCTCGCCCTTGGTGATTACCTCTTCGCATTTTTGCGCATCCCACAGGAAACCGACAGCCATCGTCGCCACATCCGCCGCTTTGCCGATCTGTTCTGCAAACGGCACCTGAAACCCGTGCTCTATCACCATGCGCCGCGGCCGTTCCTTTCCGGCTATACCCCCGGACGAACAGTCGATCATGTCGACGCCCTCGGCCTTCAGCGCCTTTGCGGTCTCGACCGTGTCGCCCACCTCTATGCCACCGTCAAGCCAGTCCGTGGCGGACAATCGGAATGCCAATGGATATTTCTCCGGCCAGTTCGCCCGAATGGACCTCGCCACCTCCCGCGCAAATCGCCGGCGGTTCTCGTCGCTGCCGCCCCACTTGTCCTTGCGCCGGTTGGCTATCGGCGACAGGAATTGGTGAACGAGAAAGCCGTGCGCGGCATAGACCTCGATTATTTTGAAACCCGCCTCCCGTGAGCGCCTTGCTGCCTCCCCGAACGACCTGATAACCCGTTCGATATCCGCCTCGGACATTTCTTCGGGCTCGGTCCAGCCATCGGCATAGGGAAGCGAAGACGGCGCGATGGCCTTCCAGGGCGATTCATCCCGCTCGGAAATATCTTCATCATCAACCGGCGTCTCACCGTGCCATGGCCGCCGCTCCGATGCCTTTCGCCCGGCGTGGCCAAGCTGGATACCGGGGACCGCACCCTCCCTGCTGATGAAATCGGTAATGGGCTTCAGGTCGTCAATTTGGCCGTCTTGCCAAAGACCGAGGTCACCGTGTGTTCGCCGTCCGTCCGCCTCCACCGCAGTCGCCTCGACATACACCAAACCCGCGCCACCCATCGCAAACCGGCCGAGATGGACCATGTGCCAGTCATTGGCACGGCCATCCTTCGCCCGGTACTGGCTCATGGGTGAAACCGCAATGCGGTTCTTGAAGGTGATGTCACGCAGCTCGAACGGGGTAAAAAGAGAGGACATATGTTTATGAATCCGAATGGCGGGAGAGTTCACGGCGTAAGATGTCTCTACTGCTAAACGACAAGACCCGCAAGTCATGGGCGTTTCCGTGACGGGCGTTCCATGGTGTCAGGAAGCACCATGCTCAATTTCCCGAAGTCGCGCCCAAAACCACAAAAAACCCCGCCCGGCTTTCGCCGACGGGGTCGATGATTGGTAGCGGAGGAGGGACTCGAACCCCCGACACGCGGATTATGATTCCGCTGCTCTAACCAGCTGAGCTACTCCGCCCCAGGCTTGGTGAACGGCTTGATAAATGGGGCGGCGGCGGCTGTCAAGTAAGAGGCGCGGCAATTTAACAAATTTTGGGCATTCGGGCGGGGTTGGTCATATGATGGCGCGCCTTTTCGCCGAACGACCGAGGTATCGCCGTCATGTGCCGTTGGCTGACCTATCGCGGCCCCGCGATCTACATGGAAGACCTTTTATACGCGCCCGATCATTCGCTGATCGAACAGAGCCTGCACGCCCAGGAATCTAAAGTCGCGACCAACGGCGACGGCTTCGGCGTGGGCTGGTACGGTGCGCGCGACGAACCGGGCACCTACCACGAAATCCTGCCGGCCTGGAACGACCGCAACCTACGCACACTGGCCCGCCACATCTCGACGCCGATGTTCTTCGCCCACGTGCGGGCCTCCACCGGCACGGCCACCAGCCGGGCCAACTGCCATCCCTTCACGCACGGGCGCTGGCTCTTCATGCACAACGGCCAGGTCGGCCAGTACGCGGTGGTGCGCCGCGCGCTGGAGCGTCTCATCCCCGACGATCTTTACCTCCAGCGCCAGGGCACGACGGACAGCGAGATCCTCTTTCTCCTGATGCTGGCCCAAGGGCTCGACGACGACCCGGCGGGCGCGGCGCGGGGTATGCTGGGACTGGTCTCGGCGGCACTCGAGGAGGCCGGCGTCAAAGCCCCCTTCCGCATCACCGCACCCTTCACCAACGGCGGTGATCTCTACGTGCTGCGCTACTCCAGCGACGACAAGCCGCCGACGCTCTATTACGACGAACGCGGCGACAGCCTGACGGTGGTGTCGGAGCCGCTGGACGAAACCAAAGGCCGTTGGGAGGAAGTGCCGCCGTCGACCCTTCTCGCCGCCCGGGCTGGCGAAGCGGTCGAACTCACCCCACTTTAAGATGAAGCGCATGAGATAAAGGGGGACGCCATGGCCGAAGCCGAGGAAAACCCGAACGTCGTAAACGTCGAACCGGTCGTCGACTGGCTGATGGCGGGCGCGCCGGGCGCACCGCTGTCGCAGGATATTCTGCTCAGGCTGTGCGAGCGCCTGGTGGAGTGCGGCCTGCCGCTGGCGCGCTCCGCCGTCTTCGTCACCACGCTGCACCCCAACGTCATGGGCCGGGGCTTTTACTGGCATGAGGGCGCGTCGGAGGTCCAGGTCGGCGAGGCCCCCTACAGCGTGCTGGATTCGGAGGAATATCAGAAGAACCCGGTCGCCCGCGTCGTCGAGACGGCCGAGGAAATCCACCGCCCGCTTTACGACCCCGACTGCCCCGACGATTTCACCATGCTGGCGGGCTTGCGCGAGGACGGCATTACGGACTACGTCATCCACCCGCTCGACTTCACCGACGGCCAGATTCACGCCGCCAGCTATTCCACCAAACAGCCGGGCGGCTTTAAGGACGCGGAGTTGACGGCACTCCGGCGCATCCGCCCTGCCCTCTCCCGCCTCGCCGAGGTTATGGCGTTGCGGCGGGTTTCCAAGAACCTGCTGGACGCCTACCTCGGGCACCAGTCGGGCGAGAAGGTGTTGGCCGGTAAGATCCGGCGCGGCGACGGCGAGGACATCCACGCCGTCATCTGGTTCTGCGATCTCAGGGAATCGACGCCGCTCGCCGACAGCATGTCGCGAGCCGACTTCCTCGCCCTCCTCAACGTCTATTTCGAATGCATGGGCGGCGCCATCCTCGACGGCGGCGGCGAGGTGCTGCGCTACATCGGCGACGCGGCGTTGGCGATCTTCCCGGTCGATTTGGAGAAGGCGTCCTACGCCGAAACCTGCGCCCAGGCGGTGGCCGCGGCCCAGGACGCCGTCGCCCGCATGGCCAAGGTCAACGCCGAACGGGTGGCGAACGGCGAGCGTGAGCTCGGTTTTGGCATCGGTTTGCATCTCGGCGACGTGATGTACGGCAACATCGGCACGCCCGACCGCATCGAATTCAGCGTCATCGGCGCCGCCGCCAACGAAGCCGCGCGCATTGAGGGCATGACCAAGCTCCTGGGCACCAACTTCGTGGTCTCGGGAGAGGTGGCGCGGCACCTGGACGGCAATTGGCACTCGCTGGGCAAACATGCGCTCAGGGGCGTCGGCGACGAGATCGAGCTTTTCGTCCCGCCGGGCGAGGCGCCGTTGGAGGGCGAAAAAAGCCCGGCCAAGTTCGGTTAAATCTAGCCCTTGGCCTTGGCTTTCGCCCAACTGTCGCGCAGTGGCAGCGTGCGGTTGAAGACGGGCGCGTCGGCCGTGGAATCGGGGTCGGGGCAGAAATAGCCCGTGCGCTCAAACTGAACCGTCTCCCCTACCGCCGCCTCGGAAAGCGCGGGTTCGAGATAACAATCCTGCAAGACCTCCACCGAGTCCGCTTCGATGTCGCCGAGGAAATCGCCGTCCGCGCCGGGGTCCGGGCGGCTGAAGAGGTGTCCGTAGAGCCGCGTCTCGGCCTTCACCGCGTGCTCGACCGAAACCCAGTGCAAGGTACCCTTCACCTTGCGGCCGTCCGGCGCATTGCCGCCGCGTGTTTCGGGATCGTAGGTGCAGCGCAGTTCGACGACCTCGCCGGCATCGTCCTTGATGACGTCCGTGCAGGTGATGAAATAGGCGTAGCGCAGGCGGACCTCGCGGCCCGGGCCCAAGCGGAAGAATTTCTTCGGCGGATCCTCCATGAAGTCGTCGCGCTCTATGTAAAGCTCACGGGAGAACGGCACCATGCGCTTGCCGGCGCCCTCGTCTTCGGGATTGTTGACCGCTTCCAGCTCTTCGGTCTGTCCTTCCGGGTAATTCTCGATCACGATTTTCAGCGGCCGCAGGACGGCCATTCGCCGCAGCGCCGTCTGATTGAGATGATCGCGAACGAAGTGCTCCAAGTTCGCCATCTCGACGACAGAATCGCTGCTCTTGTTGATGCCGAGCTGGCGGGCGAACGTGCGGATGGCGGCGGCGGGAAAACCCCGGCGACGCAGCCCCGACAAGGTCGGCATGCGGGGATCGTCCCAACCTGAAACGTGGCCCTCCTCCACCAGCTGCATCAACCGGCGCTTGGAGAGAACGGTATGAGTGAGGTTGAGACGGTTGAATTCGTACTGGTGCGGCCGGGCGGGTACGGGCAGGTTTTCGACCAGCCAATCGTAGAGCGGCCGGTGGTCCTCGAACTCCAGGGTACAGAGCGAATGGGTGATGCCTTCGATGGCGTCCGACTGGCCGTGGGCGAAGTCGTAGGTCGGATAGATGCACCAGTCCTCGCCGGTGCGCGGGTGCGCGGCGTGCAGGATTCGATAAAGCGCCGGATCGCGCATATTCATGTTGCCGTGGGCCATGTCGATTTTGGCGCGCAGCACCTTTTCGCCGTCGGCGAATTCACCCGCCCGCATGCGGCGGAAGAGATCGAGGCTTTCAGCCGGCGTCCGGTCGCGGTGGGGGCTGTTGCGGCCGGGTTCCGTGAGAGTGCCGCGGTATTCTCGCATCTCGTCGGCCGTGAGATCGTCGACGTAGGCCTTGCCGTTCTCGATCAGGTGCTCGGCCCAGGCGTAAAGCTGCTCGAAATTGTCGGACGCGTGATAGAGGTGATCCCCCCAATCGAATCCCAACCAGCGCACGTCTTCCTTGATGGCCTCGATGTAGGCCATCTCCTCCTTCACCGGGTTGGTGTCGTCGAAACGCAGGTTGCAGCGCCCGCCGAACTCCTCCGCCACGCCGAAGTTGAGGCAGATGGACTTGGCGTGGCCGATGTGGAGGAAGCCGTTTGGTTCCGGGGGAAACCGCGTGACGACGCCGTCCACCCGGCCGCTGGCTAGGTCGCCGTCGATGATTTCGCGGATAAAGTCGCGTGACGCCTCGGCGCCGCTGTCTTCGGCCTCGCTCATGGCCTGCCACTCCACTGAGATTTCGAATTCGGCGGCATGTTTACCACGTCCGCGCTTCAATGAAAGGGGGTTTAGGCAGCCGCGGCCACGCCGCTTCCGTCACGGGCGATCCAGCCGCCGCCCATCAGCCGGTCGCCGACATAGGCGACGCAAGCCTGGCCGGGTGCAATGCCCATTTCCGGCTTTTGCAATACGACTTCCGCGTTGCCGTTCATATCCGCCGTCAGTGTGGCCGCGACCGGCTCGTGTTGCGAGCGCAGCTTGACGGAAACCTCGACGCCATGCTTCGGCAATTCGACATCGCCCAGCCAGTTTAGATTCCTGATTGCCACCCGCTGTCCCGCCAGCGCTTCCTTGGGACCGACAACGACACGGTGAGTGTCTGCTTCCACGGCAATGACATAAAGCGGCGGCCCGCCGCCAATGCCCAAGCCCCGCCTTTGGCCCACCGTGTAGTTGATGATTCCGTCGTGACGTCCCAGAACGTCGCCGTCAAGATTGACGATGTCGCCGGCTTCCAGGGCGCCCGGCCGCATTTTTTCGACGACCGCGGCATAGCCGCCGCTGGGAACGAAGCAAATGTCCTGGCTGTCGGGCTTGTCGGCGACGGCCAAACCCAGACGTTCGGCATGGGCGCGAACGGCCTCTTTCGGCAGCCCGCCGATGGGGAACCTCAGATAGTCCAACTGCTCGGACGTCGTGGCGAACAGGAAATAGCTCTGATCGCGGTTGCTCTCCGCGCCACGGTGCAGTTGAACGCCCTCGGGTGTCGCCAGCCGGCGAACATAGTGGCCCGTCGCCAGCGCTTCGGCCCCCAGCTCGCGGGCGCGCTGCAACAGATCGCGGAATTTGACCGTTTGATTGCAACGTACACAGGGAATGGGCGTTTCGCCGGCCAGATAGCTGTCGACAAAGTCGTCGATGACGTCGGCCTGGAAACGGGCCTCGAAATCGAGCACGTAGTAAGGAATGCCGATCAAATCGGCGACACGCCTGGCGTCCTGAATATCCTGGCCGGCGCAGCAGGATCCCGGGCGTGTGACGGCCGCGCCTTGATCGTAGAGTTGCAGCGTGATGCCGACGACATCAAAGCCCGCTTCCGCCAACAGGGCGGCGGTGACGGACGAATCGACCCCGCCCGACATGGCGACGACGACGCGGGCGCCTTCGGTCAAATCTGAAAAATCCGGCTGCATGCCGGGAATATAGTTCCGCCGGCCAAGATCGCAAGCGTGGCGTACGTTTCGGGAGGCGTTCTAGTCGCCGAGGTATTTGAACCAATCCGCCGTGGCGCCCTCGATATCGTCGGGGCGCCAGACGGGTGCATCACGCCAATAGTCGATATTCGCCAGCATAACGGCGACCCCGTCTTCGATCGAAACCGACGGCGTCCAGCCCAGCGCATCTTGAATTCGGGTCATGTCCGCCAGCGTGCAGTCGGGCTCGCCCGGCCGCTTGGGAATGAACACGGTCTTCTCCGCCTTTAGCAGTTCCACCAGGCGGTTGACACTGACCGCAGCGCCCGAGCCGACGTTGAAAACTTCACCCGAAACATCGCTGCCCGCCGCCGTGACGAGGGCGTCGACGACATCCGAGACGAAGGTGAAGTCGCGGGTTTGTTCACCGTCGCCGACGATGGTCAGGGGCTCGCCAGCCAACAGTTGCGCCAGGAAAACCCCGAAGACAGCGCCATACGTGCCTGAGGTCCGCGCCCGGGGGCCGTACACGTTGAAGAAGCGGAGCGAAACCACAGGCAGGCCGTAGGTCTGTTCCCAGTGCAGCGCCAGTTCCTCGCCCAGGTACTTCGTCAGGGCGTATGGGTACTGCGGCCGAATGTCGGCGTCCTCCCGTGTGGGATAGGCATCCGGAATGCCGTAGCACGACGACGATGCAACGTAGACGAAGCGGGATACATCCTCGTTCCGGGCCGCCTCCAACATGTTGAAGGTGCCGTCGACGTTCGATTCGAAATACTCCCGCGGCTCGACGATGGAGGGGACGATATCGGCCCGGGCGGCAAGGTGGAACACCCGGTCTACACCGGCCACCGCCTCCCCGACGGCCTCGCGGTCGCGGATATCCCCGACTTGCACTTCGAGCGCGGGATTGTCCTTGTGGTGTTCCAGATTTCGGGGATTGCCGACTTCGAAATTGTCGATGACACGGACGCGCCGGCCCTCCTGCAGGAGCCGGTCGACCAAATGGCTGCCGATGAAACCGCCACCGCCTGTTACCAGATCCAAGGGACTTTCCGTCGAAGCATTCTGCTCGGTCATGACGTGTCGATACTCTTAACTCGGTGGGGATGGGTCGGGTTCGATCCTACATCACCCTTAGATGAAGTCGAGCAGGGTCGAGCGCGAGAGCTGCGCCAAGATCCGGTACGAAGCATCCAAGGCAACCTGATCCTGGTTGAGTTTGGAGATGGCTTCGCCCATGTCGACCTCTTCGATGTCGGTAATGAAGGTCGTCATGAACGTGCGGTCGCGCTCGTGGCGGGCCTGAACCTGCTCCAGCGACATCTGATTGACGCCGTTCTTGGCGTGCACCTTGTCGATCTCGTCGATCGTCGTGTTCAACCGAGCCAGTTCACCCTTGAGGAAGTTCACCTGATTGGTGGTCAGCGGGTTGCTGAAACTTCCCGCCGGGGCAAAGCCGAAGTTTTCCGTCCCGTCCGAGAAGCGGAACAGGCGGCGAAGCGATTCCATCAGGTCCTTGCCGACGTCCTCAGCCAGGATGCCGTAGGTCATGGTCAGGTTGTCGTCGATCTGCGTGTTCTGCTTGAGGCTGTTGTTGGCGAATGCGCCGGACGGCGTCGTGGTAATGTCCGCCGCCACGGCGGCCAGGGTCGCCGGCGTCGTCTTGGTCAGTGGCGGCGTGTCGGTGCGTGTTCCGGAATAGACGTAGCGGCCGTTGTCCCGGGTGTTGAGGACGTTGACGGCAGTATCGAACAGGTTCTCCATCTGGCTGCGGATGGCGATACCTGAATCGGTGTTGATCGCCGAAAGGACGTTGTCGCGCAATTCCTGGGCGATACCGCGCAGCGATTCCAGGGAGGAATCGTAGATGTTCATCCGGCGCTCAACCTCGATATTGGACTTCAGAAACTGCTCGGTCCGGGTCTTGATCGCCTTGGCGCCGGAAAGCGTGCCGACGTCGCGCGCGATGCCGAGGTAGTTCTGGGACTTCATGCCCGTCGTCACCTGCTTCTGGCGCAGAAACAGCTTTTCCTCGTTGCGCAGCAGGTCGTTCAGCAGCAATTGGCTCTGACCGAAGCTTGATATGCGAGTCATCGTCTTACTCCTCGTCCGGACCTTATCCGGCGATCGTCATCAGGGTGTCCATCATCTCGCGCGCCGTGCTGATCAGACGGGCCGAGGCATTGTAGGCGTTCTGGTAGACGACCATCAGCGCCAGTTCCTCGTCCAGGTTGACGCCGGTCTCGCCTTCCAGCCGGGCGGACAATTCGTGGCTCAATGCCGCGCGATCTTCCTGAAGCCGTTGGGTGATGGCGGCCTGCGTCGCCATGTCCGATAACACGGCGCCGGCATAGGAACTCAGCGTGGTCGTCACACCCGCAAGATGGCCGGCTGAATTGAAGGTCACCGCCTTTTCGGCCAACTGCTGGAATTCCACCGCGCCGCGTCCATCGCCGGGCGTCAGGGCGGGCACCGTGCCGCCGGTGGCAGCGGTGGAGGTGTCGATCTTGGCAAGCGACAGCAATTTCGGATCGGCCAGAATAGTATCTTTGACCTTCATGTCGGCGGCGGCGTTCGCCACGTATTTGTCACCGATGCCGAAGAAATCGCTAAAGGTGCGCTTGGTACCGCTTCGGTTGGTCGTGTCGCCGACGACGAACATCTTGTATTTCTCGAACCCCGACTTGGGAGTCATCACCAGTGCGCCACTGGAATCGAGGCTGAACGTTCCCACACTGTTGAAGGCGGAGGTGCCGTTCAATGCCGTCAACACGTCGCTCATGTTGTTACCGCCGACGCTAGCGAAATCGAGGTCGAAGCTGGCCGGTATCTGGTTCTGGGGACCGCGGAATTCAAGTTGGACCACGCCGCTGTTGCCGAAACCGTGGGCCGAAGTCGTCAGGAAACCCGTGTCGGCATGGGAATCGACCTGCGCTTCCATCAAATCGTTCAATCCGAAGAAGTGGGCGAAGCCCCGGCCGCCGCGATCGCTTGGTGAGGTCGAATCCTGGTAGATCGCCACGCTTGTCGCGCCGGCCGGCTTCGAATAGGTCATCACACCCGTGCCGAATGTCAGCGTTCCTGCGCCCATCTGGGCGTTTACGACGCTGACGACATCGGCAAGCGTCGTCAAAGTCGCCGCCGTGGCGCCGCCGCCGTTGAGGTTATAGGTGTTGTTGGTGAAGTCGATTTCGAGCCGGTTAACGTAATTGTTGTTGGCGTCCATGGTGACGAACGTCGTTTTCCCGGTGAACCCGGTCAGGTCCGTGCCGACAAGACCCGTGTTGCGACCGGTCATCGTCGAAAGTGGCGGGATCGGCGTGTTGTCGTTGTGGATGGCGTTGAGCTGATCGGTGACCTGCTTCGCGAACTCACCCAATTGCAGGGCAAAACTCGGCAATACCTCATCCCGCATCTCGATCAGCCCCTTGACGCGGCCGGTCTGGATGTTGGGATCGAGCGCCTCTCCGGTCGGCACTTCAGCGCCCGTGACAGGATCGATCTTGTTGACCGTGATTTGCGGGAAACGGGTTGAGGGCGTCACAGTACCGCTTTGGGTAAAGCTCAGGCTGCGCGCCAACTGGTCGACAAGAACCAGTCCGCCGGCGCCGGTAACGCCGGTTTTGCCCGTGAACTTGAACGTATCGACATCCATGAACTCGGCCAACAAAGCAAGCGCGTCGTCGCGCTGGCCCTCGAGATCGGCCGCACCGACGCCGGACAGCAGCTTCTGCTTGGAAATCTCCTGGTTCAGGTCATTGATGCGGGTCAGCTGGCTGTTGATGGTATTCACGGTCTCTGCGATTTGCCGATCGGCCTCGGCCCGCAGTAATTGGAGCTGATCCGCCAACTGGGAGATGTTGTCCGCCAAGGTCTTGAGATCGTTAACCGCCGCCGTCCGCCGGACAAGGCTGTCCGGTTCGATCGGCAACGCGGCAAAGCCTTCAAACACCTGATCAAGCCGGCCGGCAATGGAGGTATTGTCGCCCGGCGATCCCAACAGCGACTGAAAACGTTCATGCAGGGACAGCATGGCATCGTAACGCTCGGTCGCCGATTCCGCTTCTCGTACTTGGCCGGAGAGGAAGATGTCTGTCAGCCGCTTGATCTCGGCGACCGACACACCGGCGCCGACGCCAGCATTTACGTCCGTCTGGAAATCCGCGATCTTGCGCTGATAGCCTTCGGTATTGACGTTGGTGATGTTGTTGGAGGTCGTGCGCATTGCCGTTTGCGTGGCGTTCAGCCCCGTAATGGCAATTCCCATGACTGAATCAATACCCATGGTCCGCTCCTACCTCCGACCTGCCGGTATGTTCGCCACTCCGGCAACTCTTACCGTTCCAAACGCCGACAAACGGATTCGCTGGCAAATATTGCCCAGCGCCTCAAGCCGGTCTCCAGGATCCGGCATTCCAACGCAATCCCTTGTTTTCAAACGTTTATTCGGCATGCACATCAATTATTCAGTGGTTTTCCGGCGTTTCAGCCGGCAATCTCGTGAAGAAATGTTGCAACTATGAGGCCAACGCCATTTCGTGCGGGCCAGACGGGCCGGAATCAAAAAAATCCCCCTCCCCTAGCTGTGCAAGACCCGTGGCCATTCGCAGCTAGGAGAGGGGGAGTTCGAAGAAGCAGGATGATGTCGTCGGGAGGAACTTGCACAAAAAACCCGCAGACATGCGGGCGGCGGGTTGTTGGCGGGGTGAAACATTTCAGAATGGCATTTTCCTTTTCTTCTTTCGCAAACCCGGAATATTGAAAGGGCTCAGCAAACCATCTTCCGCCGGCTCGATCGGATTTATTGCCACCAGTTCATAGTCGTCATCGGGAAATTGACTGGGAATAGCGTTCTTTATTCCTCTTCAATAAAAAAGACCGCCTTTGGCGGTCTCTGTTTCATCCTCTGATTTGTTCGTGGCGTGCTTGGGTTGAGATTCAAATAAACATGATTTCTTCTCTTCTGCGTGCCGGAAATGCCTTCACCATTCGGCACCGGGCTGTCACGATTTATTCAATTTTTCAAACAAATTGATCCCCGTCAGTTGGTAAATAAACAGCAAGGCCTGCCCAATGGCGTTCGTGATGCCGTCGGAAAAAAGGTAAAAATCTTTGATGTTGCCAACCTTTTTCGGCTTATAACCCCAAATCTGGCCATCGTTTGTCAGGGTAAACCTTATTCCATCAAGGCTAACAAATATCTGTTCCGGCCCGCCATGGATGATGTATTTGAGAACGGAATTCGCAAGCTCATCTTTTTCGCAGTAAAAGTGGTCGGGAGGCAACCGGACCAGCATCGGAGCCTCCCCGGCACATGATAACGCAGGGGGGCCCGCCATGATTTTGGCCACATATTGGTCCTTGGCATAAATCTCCCTGATGACGTGATCGCCGGGTGAAATATTGTGCACCCGGCCATCGAATAATTCGTACTCGACAATATCGCCCTCACAGAACGCCGGGCAGACGTAATTGTTTCTTTCGACAAATATGTTCAGGTCGCCGGCGTCATGTTGCGGAACGAAGTAAAGTCCGACGACAACCGACAGGACTGTAATAGCATTCAGCTTTAACTTTCTGCCTTCAACCCGACGAACTTCCATCGCCAGCAGCAGCCAAGAAAAGTACAGGGAAACCCACCCCAGATTTTTGGCCAACTCAAAGGCTGTAAACGGGGGAGATGAGTAGTTCCACGGCCAGTGGGATAGCGTAATTTCGGATACGAGATAAATAACGAACAGTAAGCCGCCCAGGATGCGGCGATTGCAGGCGGCCTGGTGCAGGCCGGGAACGAGAATGAACGCCCCCAGTTTGGCGGCGCATTTGAGGCCGCGACCCACTGTCCATTCCGGCGGCAAAAAAGGAATTTTCGTTCGGGCGATATCCATGCCCGGCATTATGCAAGGATTAGGCGAATTTTTTCAAAGTCGCTGTATTTTTCTACTAATGCTCTCTATTTCGCCCCGCGATTGCAGTCGCCCGGCCAGAAAACAGACCGTTCAAAACGAACTTCAGCTTTGGATAATCGACCTAGTTAGGCGTTCTTGCTCATCAGCTTGTTCAGTTCCTTGCGGGCGTCGGCGTGACCCTGATCGGCCGCTTTGCCGAACCAGTATCGGGCCTGCTCCTGGCCGCTGTCGCCTTCGGTATTAGCCGCCAGGATGTGCGCCAGATTGAATTGGGCGGCCGCCAATCCGGCCTCTGCCGCGATCTGGTAGAGTTCCGCCGCCTTTTGCATGTCGGCTTCGATGCCCGTGCCGTTTTCCCACATGACGCCGAGATTAAAGACGGCGACGGCATACCCTTGATCAGCGGACTTGCGATAGTAGTCAACCGCCTTCACGTAGTCCCGCGTCACGCCATCCCCGGTTTCGTACAGCCCGGCGAGATTGCACTGGGCCTGGGGGTGTCCCTTATCGGCGGCCTTGGTGTACCAATAGGCGGCTTCGGCGGCATCCGGGTCAATACCCAGACCGACATGGTGGATTACGCCAACGCTGTACTCGGCCTCCAAATGACCGTTTTCCGCGGCACTGGAGAACAGTTCAAGTGCTTTGACGAAATCCTGCTCCGTACCGGTGCCGTTGGCGTACATCTGCCCCAAGTAGTAGCGGGCGTCATTGTCCCCAGCCTCCCCGGCCTCGGCCCAAATCGCCATCGCTTGTTCATAATCTTCGGCATCGTAGGCTTTTGCGCCGTCGTCAAATGTCGCCATCGGACATATCCCCTGAATCGAATTTACGACCTCACCAGCGTCGGGAGAAGCTGAACATGTTTCCGGCCAAAGTCGACAACATCTTGCTTAATGAACAATTAACGCTGAAGGTCCAAGCCCTTGTTTTTGTTGATGGAGCTCGATTGTCGCTCGCGTGGGTCCATCCTCGCTCAGTTCTCTCCTTTCCAACTCCTGACGCCTTTTTCGACGGTCCGGCCGACCACATACGCCAACGGATTTACCCTCTGGCACTACACCAGCCCTAACGCGCCGCGTACCGTTTTATCGCCCGACTACTTCAATGACGCTTCCGACATGTTGAGGGCCGGTGACTTTATTTTCTGCAACCTGAATACGGGGGAAATTCCGTGCCATGGCCAACTTGTCGTAAAGAGCAGCAGCAACGGCAGAGTTGAGGTGGCGGAACCAGCCACTTTCCGTACTTCGGTTGAGGTTGCCGCATAATCTTGACGTTGCGCGGTCGTAAAGCCCGACAACGACACTTATCCATCTCCGAAACTTATCGTCGAAATCGGCGCCACACGGCAAAATCGACGGGGTAAATCGCGCAATATTTGCCGCCTCGGCAATCTCGAACCCCTGGTTGGAAAATCTCCCTTTTTTGATTTATTGCACAGTTTCAATGACTTAAGCAAAAATACCCATTTGGCCCGATGATTGCTTTCCTCATGCCGTGCCACCGCCATGCCCTCAGCCCATGAGGGTAGGGTCACACGACAGAGGTTAGTAATGCAGATTCTTGAACTCCTCGGCCCCACCGTCCAAGCGCAAAATGTTGCGCCGATGTCGGAAGTTTCTAAAGAGGATGCTTTCGCCAAGCACCTCGAGGCCGCCTTGAATCATCGTGAAGCCGTGCGCAAGGAGGATGCTGACCGGCACGCCTCGCGCGAAGACGTGGAGCGGCCTGACAATTCAAACCGTTCGGAATCTGCCGCCGCAGCAGCACGCGACGACGTAAGGGAAGACGACAGCGACCAGGACGCCGAGGAAATGGCGAGCGGCGGGAGCGAGGAAAAGCCCACGCAATCCGCCAACGCTGAAAACAAGGATGCAAACAATCAACAAACGGCCGCGGGTTCGGCTCCCGGCGTTGCTGACCAGGCTTCGGCGCTCGCTGGGGTTCTGGCTTCAACGGATTCGGCAAGTGACGGTATCGAAATTCTCGCGGGTTCTGCCAACGAGGATACGCTGATACAAGACGGCGGTATCGGCGAACTTAACCTGCAGAATACGCCTGACGCCAACGCCAAAACCAATCTCAACGCGGCGTTCAAAGACAATCCAAACTCTCAGGCAGCCGGGGTTGTGAACACCAACGCCAAGCCTTTCACCGAGCAGGTTGACGCCGGTACGGACGAACTGGCTCAAGAAGCCGTAAGTGAATTTTCCTTCGGTGCTGCATCGCCCAAAACAGATGTGACCGAGGACGCAACGGTCGCAATAGAGGCCTCCAGCCAAGTCGCCGCTCCGCTTTCCCAGGCCGTGAACACGCCTATCAAGGAGCGAGCGCAATTTGAAGCACGCGGCAGTTCAAAGGAAATCAATGCTGCTGTCAGGCCTTCCGATTCGACCGTCGCCCCGGAAGCTCAGGCTAAATTGGGCGCCGATGGCCGACTTGAGGCAATGCGGTTGGCACAGGCCCTCCAGGACGACGCCAACGCGGATAACATCTTCAATCGATTTGCTGCCGGTCAGGGTGCGCAGCCAAACAATGCCAGCCAGAATCTGGCGGCTGTAAATCAGGGGGCAGCGGTGGCGGCGAAAGCGGCCGCGGAAAACGCCAAATCGAATTCATCCGGGTCGCAAACGGCAGCAACCGGTCTGGAAAGGGATAATGCAGCTCCGATTCCGCAAAAACCGCCTGTCCTGCCCGCTCAAGCTGATCCCGGCCCCGTACCAAATTCGGCTGATCGCGCTGCAGCAGCTCTAGCGCAAGCGGGCCAGTCCAACAACGCTTCCCAGAATGCCGCAACCATGGCCGCCCCGCGTGGAGTTGAAATGGCTGCCGGCGCAAATAACGCCAACAGCTCGGTCAGCACGCCGGTAAGTGGTCCCGCGGAATCAACCGCACCGAATAGCAACCAGGCGGCAGCCGCTGCGCGCCCGACTCCGCCCCCCAGTGCACCCCAACAGCCCCCGCAAGTACAGGTCGCCCTGCACATCGCGAAGGCCGTTAAGAACGGCGCCGATCGCATTAGCATTCGACTCAATCCGGCGGAATTGGGCCGGGTGGATGTGAAGCTCGACGTAAATCAGGCCGGACAGGTTGCCGCCACGGTGACTGTCGAACGCCCCGAGACGCTGGAGCTACTAAAGGCTGATGCGCGCGCACTGGAGCGCGCCTTGGCCGACGCCGGTCTCGAGACCGACCGCGACAATCTGAGCTTCAATCTTCGTGATCAGAATGCCGGCAATCGACTGGCTAAGGAAGGCGATCCAGCCGGGCGCCCCGACGCTGAAGACTTGGGCGACGAAGAGGCCGAACTCGCCGACGATCCCGACCTGAACGCAATACTGGCCAGTGCGCGCAACACCGCCTTCAGCGACCGCGCCCTTGATATCAACGTGTAACGGACAAACGAGCCCCAAGGACTAGTAGCATGGACGTTTCTTCCGCAGCCTCAATTGCTTCGACAAAATCCAGCGTCGCCGACAATGGTCTGGCGCAGCTGGCGGAAAATTTTGACAATTTTCTGACGATTTTGACCTCGCAATTGCAGAACCAAGATCCGTTGGATCCGCTGGATTCAAACGAGTTCACAGCCCAACTCGTGCAGTTCACTGGCGTCGAGCAGGCCGTTGCCCAGAACAAGAAACTGGAGCAGATGGTCGAGCTCTTGAGCGGCGACGATTTCCTTGCGGCCACCGGCTATATCGGAAAAACCGTGGAGGCCGAGGGCAATACGACCCAGTTGCAGAACGGTTCTGCCAGCTGGACGTACGATCTTCCGCAAGATGCCAACACGGTCATGGTTACTGTCCTTAACAGCGACGGCCAGCAGATAATTTCCGTGCCGTTCGAAACGGCTAAGGGCGAACACACTTTTACCTGGGATGGAACCGATTCAAACGGCCTCGCTTCCCCCGAAGGTAAATACACGCTGCAGGTTGCCGCCAAATCGTTCAACGACGATCCCATCGGCGCGACAATGACGCTCTCGGGCAAGGTCACTGGTGTCGAGAATACCGGCCAGGGCGAAATCCTGATGATCGGTGACGTGAAGATTCCCGTCGGCTCTGTTCTCGTGGTCAAGGAGACTCCGCAGACCTAAGGAAGCCAACGGCATTTCAAAATTGGAAGAAGTCTCCGGTCCCACGACCAGAGAATTGGAAGGAGAGAACTAATGAGTGTTTTCGGTGCTATGTTTTCGGGCGTGTCCGGTCTTGCCGCTCAGTCGCAAGCCATGGGCATGATCGCGGATAACATCACGAACGTGAATACGGTCGGTTACAAAGACACCACCGCCCGGTTCAAGACCCTGGTCACCAGTGCTGCGTCGGCAACGACCTACGCACCGGGTGGCGTGCAATCCTCGCCTCTGGCGTTGATTGACAAACAAGGCCTGCTTCAGGCCTCGGCCTCGCCGACGGATCTGGCGATTACCGGCGACGGATTCTTCGTCGTCAACGAACTGGCCAATCCGACGACCACTCAGGGCACCTACCTCTTTACCCGTGCCGGTTCGTTTACCCCTGATGAAAATGGTGCATTGCGCAACGCCGCCGGTTTCTACCTCCAGGGCTGGCCCGTGGATCAAACAACCGGCGCAATTCCCTCGAACCGGAGTTCGTTGACAGAACTGCAATCGGTCAACGTATTGGGTCTTGCCGGTACGGCCTCGGCGACGACCAAAGTCGGTATTCAGGCCAACCTTCAGGCCTCCCAAGCCGTTTCCGTAACCGGTCCTCAGGATGTAACGGTTTCCCAAAGTTTGACGGATACGGCTCAGCTCACAACTTTGACCGCCGGCAACACCATTATCGTCACACATGGCCCAACGCCCGTTACGGCGACGTTCACATATACCAGCGCCACGGCTGATCCGACTCACGCCACCTCGCCGACATTCACGACGTTGGCCGATCTGGCTCTCGCCATCAACGCTAAGGACGGACTCCAGGCTTCCATTTCGGGCGCCGGCACAACGTCCGCTCTGTTGACCGTGACCGGTGACCCCGGCTACGAAATGACGACTTCCGGAACGGGTGCAGCTACATTGTTCGGTGCCGCAGCGACGACGGCAGCAGCAACCTACGATACAACCGGCGCATCGACGACGATCAGTATGTCGTCCAACAAGATCACGCCGGATTTTGAACGAAGTGTCCAAATTTTCGATTCGAAAGGCGGCGCCCGTCAGATTACGTTCGGTTTCCTCAAGCAAGCCTTCGCCAACAAATGGCACGTGGAAGCGTACATTGAGCCTGCCGGCGATGCTTCCGCAACCAACGGCCTGCTGACGTCAGGGACGCTGAGTTTCAAAACGGATGGCACCTTGGATTTGACGAACACGTCGTCGAGCTTAACGAGCGCAATCAGTATTCCGTGGGCGCCTGCTCTGGGCCTGGCAACACAGTCGATTACCATGGACTGGGGTACTCAGGACTTGGCGGACGGCCTTAGCCAGTTCGACGGCCCATCCCAGTTGAAAGGTACCACCGTTGACGGCGCCCTGTTCGGCGAACTGAGCACCGTCCAGGTTGACGAGCAGGGATTTGTGACGGCGCTGTTTGAAAACGGCGTGACGCAGAAGATCTACAAGCTTCCGATCGCCATGTTCCAGAACGTCAACGCGCTAGGGTCCCAATCGGGTAACGCCTGGAACCAAACTGACGAATCCGGCGTCTTCAACCTCCAGGAAGCAGGCGTTGGCGGTTCCGGACAGGTCGCGCCCTCGACCCTGGAAGCTTCCACCGTGGATATCGCCCAGGAGTTCACAAATATGATCCTGGCCCAAAGAGCGTTCTCCGCTTCGTCGCGAATTATTACGACGGCGGATGACATGCTGGATGAGCTTATCCGACTGAAACGATAAGTAAGCTCAACAGCAAATCGCGATCTCTTCTTCCAGCCGGCCCAAGCATCGCTTGGGCCGGTTTCCATTTGGATCAGAAAAAACCATCTTGTGGGCGACGGATCGCCCATTTTAGCAATTTCTTAAATGGCAAATGCTAACTTCGAAACTGCTTCCGCCGGGCGACAGAATTTCGCGTGAGAAGCGGGGCAATTCACCCAAGATATAGAGCAGTAATGGCAAGACAACAGATGCAAGAGCGTCCGATCGCACCCAACGCAAGCATTGTCGGCCCGAGCGGCGAGATGCTAACGGTTTCCGGCCTGCCTTCTCCCAATACGAAACGCTGGGTTATTCGGCGCAAGGCCGAAGTCGTCGCTGCGGTACGCGGCGGTTTGATCAGTTTGGAGGAAGCCTGCCGCCGTTACAAATTATCGGTTGAGGAGTACCTTTCCTGGCAGAGGGCCATCGAACGCCATGGACTGCGAGGGCTGCGCGTCACCCGGATACAGGATTACCGCCCTTCGGCCGTCCACGCCGTCAGTGCAAAAAAGGCGGGAGCGGGCAAGTAAAAACGACACGACCGCTCCACCCAATGTCTCTGAAATCCATCTCGAGAAACTATTTCCAACTTTGAACAAATCCCGGCCATTTGCCGACTAGGCAAATTTTGCCGCCTATTAACCAGTTGTTCACCACCAATTCGTTAATTTGCCCGTGTAAAGCGGTGCTCAGCGAGGCGATGGAAAACTGCCTGGAAACATCCCCCTTTCCAGTCGGCAACCGGCCATCCAAGAAGCATTCGGAAAACAGTTTCTAGAGGAAGGTCTGGGCTCGTGAACTCCTTATTCGGTCTGATCCAAAATCTTGGCGCCGCTCGCGTGATGGCGATGGCAGGCGTTGCTGCCGGGCTCATCGGCTTTTTCATTTTTATAACCTCCCGGGTGACGGCCCCTCAAATGTCCCTGCTGTACGGTGACTTGGACAATTCGGATTCCAGTCAAATCGTCGCCAAGTTGGAAACGCTCAACGTGCCGTTTGAAATTCGGGGAAATGGCTCGCAAGTCCTGGTTCCGGAGGAGCAAGTTGCCAGGCTGCGGCTCTCCATGGCTCAGGAAAATCTGCCCTCCGGCGGCTCCATCGGCTACGAGATATTCGACCGGGGTGATTCGCTCGGCACGACGAGCTTCGTTCAGAACATCAACAAGCTTAGGGCTCTTGAAGGGGAATTGGCGAGGACGATCAAGTCGATCGACCGGGTAGCCGGGGCACGCGTTCATTTGGTATTGCCGGAACGGGAGCTGTTCACTCGCGACAAACGCGAGCCGAGCGCATCGATCGTGTTGAAGATGAGAGGCGGCGGCCGTCTTGATGGCGGTCAAATTTCCGCCGTACAGCATTTGGTGGCGGCTGCGATACCAGATCTTAAACCGACGCGGATCTCCATCATCGATGAGAAGGGCACGCTACTGGCCCGGGGTGCCAGCGACGGTGAAGGCGGTGAAGGCGGCGCAAGCTTGGTTGAGGATTTTCGGCGAAAATTTGAACGCCGTCTCAAGAACGGCATTGAAACACTGATCGCCCGATCCGTTGGCGAGGAAAAGGTAAGGGCCGAAGTATCGGCGGAGCTTGATTACGACCGCATTACGATGAACTCCGAGGAGTTCGATCCGGAGGGCCAGGTTGTAAGGTCCACCCAAACGGTATCCGAAAACGCCAGCTCTTCGGACAGCGAAGGCAATCAACCCGTAACCGTACAAGGCAACCTCCCCGAGTCCGATGCCGCATCGGGTGCCGGCGGCAACGTTTCAGCGACCAACACCGAACGGTCGGAAGAGACGGTCAATTACGAGATTTCCAAAACCATCACCACCAAGATCACCGAAGCCGGCGTGTTGAAACGGCTTTCGGTGGCCGTCCTGGTCGACGGAACCTATGAGGGCGAGGGTGATCAAAAAACCTACCAGCCCCGGCCCCCGGAAGAACTCGAACAACTTGCGAAATTGGCCCGCTCGGCGGTGGGCTATGACGAAAGCCGGGGCGATACCGTCGAAGTCGTGAATTTAAGATTTGTCCAGACTGACGTTATCGAGGTACCCGAGGAAGAGGCTGCGTTCCTAGGCATGGAAAAGGACGATTATTTCCGCATCGCTGAGATTGTCATATTCGGCATCGTCGCCCTGCTCGTCGTACTCCTCGTCCTTCGCCCGCTGGTCAGCCGCGCACTGGCGATCGCGCAAGCGCAAGCTGAAGCCGTCGCCGCTGCCCGCACGGCGCAGATCGAGGCCGAGCGTGCCCAGCAAGCAGCATTGTCGGCGCCGAAGGGACCGGACGGACAACCCATCGTGCAGGCCGAAGACGAAGAGGAGGACATGGATTCGATGATCGACATGGCTCAAGTGGAGGGCCGCGTGCGGGCATCTTCGGTCAAGAAGATTGGCGATATCGTGGACAAGCATCCGGATGAGGCCCTGGCGATCATGCGCAACTGGCTCTATCAGGAATAGAAGGCGCCAAACCGAATTTGGCAGTCCAAGACAAGCTGAACAGCCTCGATATGACTCTGTTGGAATAGTGGCGCAATGGCCGGCAAAGACGAAATCAAAAATATCACGGGCCCGCAAAAGGCGGCCATCATGATGCTCGCAATCGGCGAGGAAAGATCCGCCCGCCTCTTCTCCATGATGGACGAGGAGGAGATCA
>CAYFKJ010000008.1:0-163501 GCA_964343605.1 uncultured Rhodospirillaceae bacterium | reverse complement strand
CGTTTTACATGGACTGGTAAACCCGAGCCCGAAATTGAGCTTGAAGAGTCCTATATCTGATCCGTTGAAAGTCTTTTAAATCATCCATGAGCCGTCCCATTGGGGCGGCTTTTTTCGTTTCCGGCATCGAAAAGGTGATCCCTACCTTCTGCCTTACCTTCCGCCTCCCCAGCTCCTCCCCCCACAACCGCCATTCTCCTCCTAGGTTTTCGAACAGCCCCCAAGGAGGACTCCATGGCTATTAAACATCTCAATCAGATCGAATTGGCCGATCGTTGGAATATCAGCGAGCGCACGCTTGAGCGCTGGCGGTGGACCGGTGAAGGGCCAACCTATCTCAAAATCGGTGGACGGGTCGTCTACCGTCTCGAAGACGTGGAAGCTTTTGAAGCAGACAACCTCTGCAAAAGCACCACCGAAACCCCGAACGATCTCTATGCGTAAGGGGGCCGCCATGAATATCCCCAACCGCATTCAAATAGATGACCTGAGCGCCATGGAGGTGGCGGACATTGCCTCTCTGCCGGTCGAACAGCTGATCGCATTGCAAGGTGAAATCGCCGAACGGCTCACCATCACAAAGCTGATGAAGGATCGGTTCGACAGTGCTCTTGAGTGCCGTTTTTCCCTTCAGGCGAGAGAAGCCCGCGCAGCCCTCGGCAAAGACACGGGTACGGTTCGCTTCAATGAAGGTCTGGCGCAGGTCGTTGCCGATCTTCCCAAAAAGGTCGCCTGGGACCAATCCCAGCTTTCTCAGCTTGTTGAGCGCATGAAGGCCGAGGGCGATGACCCGGCTGAATACGTCGACATCACCATCAAGGTTTCCGAACGCAAATACGCCGCTTGGCCGAGCCATATCCGCTCGGCGTTTGAGGGCGCAAGGACCGTGCGTGTCGGCAAAGCCTCCTACCAACTTTCCCTGAACGATGAGGTGCAATCATGACCGCCAAGACCAAACTCGAACGCCTGCGTGAAGACAACAGCTATCTCGCGGATCTTCCCGATACCATCCGGATCCCGCCTTTGGGCGATTGCCAGGAAGAGGTGATCAAACCCATTGAGGCAGCGTCCATTGATGACATTGCTTTTGCCCAGTTGGCTTTGCAGGCCAAATCCTCTGCGATTTACGGAGAAATCGATGCACTGCGTCGGGTCTACGACATGGCCCGCAAGAACGGATCCTTGGGGGCAGACAATGCCCTTGATGCGGTGACTTCGAAGAAGGGGGGCAAGTGATGACGCTCCCCATCATTTCCGCCGATGAACGGTTATCGGAGCAGCGCGGCATTAAAGGCTGCATCTTCGGCAAGTCCGGTATCGGCAAAACCTCACTGCTTTGGACGCTGGATGCCCAGTCCACCTTGTTCTTCGATTTGGAGGCAGGGGATCTGGCGATCGAAGGCTGGTCCGGAGATACCATTCGGCCTCGCACCTGGGTTGAATGCCGTGATTTCGCGGTCTTCATCGGCGGTCCAAACCCGGCTTTGCGTGACGATCAGGTCTATAGCCAGGCCCACTATGACGCGGTTTGTGAGCAGTTTGGCGATCCGGCAGCGCTGGATAAGTACCAGACGGTCTTTATCGACAGCATCACGGTTGCGGGACGTCTGTGTTTCCAATGGGCCAAAGGCCAGCCGCAGGCAATTTCTGAGCGCACCGGCAAGCCTGACATGCGTGGTGCTTATGGTCTCCACGGCCAGGAGATGATCGCCTGGCTCACGCACCTTCAGCACACCCGTGGCAAGAACGTTTGGTTTGTTGGAATCCTCGACGAGAAGCTCGATGATTTCAATCGCAAGACCTTTGTTCCCCAAATCGATGGCTCAAAGACTGGCAACGAACTCCCCGGCATCGTCGATGAAGTCATCGCCATGGCCGAAGTCAGCCCGGATGGCGTGGATCCCTACAGAGCGTTTGTTTGCCACACGTTGAACCCGTTTGGCTTTCCCGCAAAGGATCGCAGCGGTCGGCTAGATCAAATCGAAGAACCCCACCTTGGCCGTCTGATGGAAAAGGTCGGCGGCCCAGCAAAACCGGCAGGCGAAAGGCTGACTTTTAGTCGCCCCGTACCGCCAGCCGAGACCCCCAACCCTGAAGACGACAAAGGAGCACAGTAATTATGACTGGTGCATGGAACGACTATAACGACGCGGAAGCCCAAACATCCTACGACCTGATCCCAAAGGGCACCATTGTACCGGTGCGGATGACCATCAAACCCGGTGGTTATGACGATCCGGCTCAGGGTTGGACAGGGGGATACGCAACCCACAACGATACGACCGGCTCGGTCTATCTGAACGCCGAGTTCGTCATCCTCGAAGGTCCGTTTGCCAAGCGTAAGGTCTGGAGCCTGATTGGGCTTCGCAGCCTCAAGGGTCCGGAATGGGGCAACATGGGCCGGTCTTTTGTGCGGGGTATCCTGAACTCATCGCGGGGCCTTTCCGACAAAGACAATTCCCCGCAGGCGCAGGCTGCTCGCCGTATCAACGGTTTTACGGATCTGGATGGCATTGAATTCCTGGCCAAGATTGATGTCGGCAAGGATGCCAATGGCGACCCGAAAAACGATATCCGGTTTGCAGTGGCTCCCAACCACAAGGATTGGGATACGTTCAAGTCTGGCGGCGGTCTCTGGACGCCGAGCCAATCGGCCCCTGTCGCAACGGCCCAGCCGATGGCCAATGCCAACACAGAAGCGCAACCGGCTTCAAACCCCAATCGCCCGTCTTGGGCTCAGTAGGGGAGGCTGGTCATGTTACTCCGTCCCCGCCAGAAAACCTTCGTCGAGCGCAGTGTTCAAGCGCTCGGCGAACACGGCAACACCCTGGCTGTTGCCTCAACCGGATTTGGGAAAACCATCGCGCTGGCCGGTGTCACCGGTCAGTTGCTGAAAGGCAATGATGCCAAGGCCTGTGTGCTCGCCCATCGTGATGAGCTGACAAGCCAAAACGAGGCAAAGTTCATTCGGGTCAATCCGGACCTGAGTACGTCTGTCGTCGATGCCAAAACCAAATCCTGGCAGGGGCGGACTACATTCGCCATGGTTCCGACCTTGGCGCGTAAATCTAACCTTGCTGCCATGCCCGCTCTGGATCTTCTGGTGATTGACGAAGCCCATCATGCGGCAGCCGACAGTTACCGTCGTATCATTGATCAGGCCAGGGACAAAAACCCGGACGTTAAGATTTTCGGTGTGACGGCCACTCCCAACCGGGGAGACAAGAAGGGTTTGCGTCCGATCTTTTCCAATGTTGCCGATCAAGTCTTCATTGGAGAACTGGTTGCTTCCGGACATCTGGTGCCGCCCCGCACTTTCGTGATTGATGTTGGCGCACAGGAAGCGCTCAAGTCGGTTCGCAAGAGCGTAGACGACTTCGACATGATGGCTGTGGACGCCATCATGAACAAAGCGCCGATCACGGATGCTGTGATCCAGCACTGGCGGGAGAAGGCGGGTGATCGTCAAACCGTTGTCTTTTGTTCGACGGTCGATCACGCCCGCAATGTGCGTGACGCTTTTCGCACTCAAGGTATCCAGGCCGCCATGGTTTATGGCGACATGGGCGCTTCTGAACGGCGCGATGTCCTAAAGGCCTATGAGCGGGGGGAAACCCAGGTTCTGGTTAATGTCGCGGTTCTGACCGAAGGCTGGGATCATCCGCCGACCAGCTGTGTCGTCTTGCTGAGGCCGTCTTCTTATAAATCCACCATGATCCAGATGGTTGGGCGCGGCCTGCGTACCGTTGATCCCAGCGAACATCCGGGTGTGGTCAAAAGGGACTGCATTGTGCTGGATTTTGGTACTTCCAGTCTTCTGCATGGCAGTCTCGAGCAGGACGTAAACCTTGATGGCAAGGTTGGCTCCGGTCCCGCACTGACCAAGGAATGCCCTGAGTGCGCCGCCAATGTGCCGCTGGCCGTCATGGAATGCCCGTTGTGCGGTTACCACTTCCAATCGGAGGGTAAGGAAGGCCAACAGCCGATCTCTGATTTCGTCATGTCGGAAGTGGATCTGCTCAAGCGTTCCAGTTTCCAATGGTGTGATCTCTTTGGCGATGATGCGGCGCTGGTCGCAAATGGCTTCAACGCCTGGAGCGGCATTTTCTTTCATCAGGGCCGCTGGCATGCCGTCGGGGGTGGAAAGGGTCTCAAATCGCATTTGCTGGCCATGGGTGAGCGCACCATTTGCCTGGCTGCAGCCGATGATTGGCTGAATGAAAACGAGACCGATGAAAGCGCCCATAAATCACGCTCCTGGCTCAATCAGTCGGTCACCACCCGTCAGCTTCAATTCTTGCCGCCCGAATACCGTCAGGATTTTGGCCTGACCCGGTATCACGCATCGGCACTGCTGACCTTTCAATTCAATAAGGCCGCAATCACCAATCTGGTGTTGAACGCTCCTGAAGATAGCCGGAGGGCGGCATGACCCATGGTGACTTCAGGAAACCCTGCCACCCGTTTGAGGTTATGGCATCCGCGCGGGGAGCTCTGTGCCGTCTGTCGGCGACCGACCCGTGGTTTTGGCTGGTTCGACCGCCATTCATCGAAGCGTCCGCGTATTCAGCGGTGGTTCTGCTCCATGGACTGCCAGGGTTTTTGGTCGCGCTTGGCGAAGGAGGGCTTGGGCATGGTTGATTTGACTGAACAAGAAAAAGCCGCACTGCGCCATGCCGTCAAGATGCTGGCCGAAGTGATGGAAGAGATCGGTTGGGAAACCCGGCTGATTGATCTCACAGAAGCCCAGGTTCTCACTCTCGCAGAAGTCTGCGTTGGCGGGTTTCAAGACGCCATGCTGTCGATTGCCAAAGGCGAAGACACGGAGGTCCCCTTTTGATGTTGGATTACAATTCCTCCCAAACATTCGCCGATCAGGTGAACGCTCATATCGATGAGGCTTTGGTTGCCGAAAACCAACGCCAAATACCACGCCAATATCTCGGTGGCTCCCGTCTTGGCGTTGCCTGTGAACGCGCTTTGCAATTCGAATACGCCCAGGCCCCGAAAGACGATGGTCGGGATTTCGATGGGCAAACCCTGCGGATTTTTGCTGCCGGTCACGTCTTTGAGGACCTGGCCATCGATTGGCTGCGTAAGGCTGGCTTCGAGCTCTATACGACCAAAGGCAACAAGCCTGGTGGAGAGCAATTTGGGTTCAGTGTCGCGAGTGGCCGCATTCGTGGTCACGTGGACGGCATTATCAACGCAGCTCCGGTCATGGATGGCTTCCCAGCCCTTTGGGAATGCAAATCACTCAACAACAAATCCTGGAAGGACACCGTCAAACGCGGCGTCTCAATTTCCAAGCCGGTTTATGCCGCGCAGATCGCCACGTACCAGGCCTATATGGAAGCCTCGGTTCCGGGCATTTCTCAAAACCCGGCACTGTTTACCGCCATCAACAAGGATACAGCGGAGCTTCACCATGAGCTGGTTGCGTTTGACGGCGGGCTTGCCCAACGCATGAGCGATAAAGCGGTGCGCGTCATTCAGGCGACAGAAGCCGGTGAGTTGCTGCCTCGTATCGCGCAATCGGCTGATTTCTTCGAGTGCAAATTCTGCGACTGGTCTGATCGGTGCTGGAGAACCGGCGGATGAGCAATGAGGTTGTAAACATTAATGACTGGCGGGATTTCAATTCAGCAGCCCCCCAGCGCCAAGACGATGCTCGCCAAACAGGGTTCTCGGTTGATGAGATCAAGGTGCGACTCAATGCTAATTTGCGTGGCCTTCTGTCCTACCTCTATCCCGCAGGTGTTTTCCGTCATGGAAAATTTCTGGTTGGTGATGTCCGAGGCAACAAGGGCGAAAGCCTGAGTGTTGAGCTATCCGGCCCCAAAACTGGGATGTGGCATGACTTCGCGACAGGTGAGGGCGGGGACGTGCTCGCACTCTGGGCTACGGCAACAGGGCGCAACACCCAATCGGATTTCCCATCGTTATTGGATGACGTTCGCCAATGGCTGGGCGAGCCGCGACCGGAAACTGTAACTGCTGAACCGGAACGTACCGTGCCGATGGATGAGTTGGGGCCGGTGACAGCCAAGTGGGACTATGTTGATGGTGAAGGCGCTCTGTTGGCCTGTGTCTATCGCTATGACCCGCCCAGCGGAAAGCAGTTTAGGCCCTGGGACGTTTCGCGCCGGAAGATGAAGGCTCCGGATCCGCGACCGCTTTACAACCAGCCCGCCATGAAATCCGCCATGGATGTGGTGTTAGTTGAAGGCGAGAAGGCGGCAGATGCTTTAATCGGTCAGGGCGTTTGCGCCACGACGGCCATGAACGGGGCCAAGGCACCAGTTGAGAAAACCGACTGGTCACCGCTTTGTGGCAAACGGGTCTTGATCTGGCCCGACAAGGATGCGGCAGGCTGGCAGTACGCGGAAGCTGCTGCCGAGGCCGCTCTTGGTGCCGGTGCCCTTTCTGTCGCCATTCTCATGCCGCCTCTGGATAAACCGGAAAAGTGGGATGCGGCGGACGCTGTCGATGACCGCATGGACATTGATGCCTTCATTGCCAGCGCAGCGCGTCAATCCCTCACAAGGCCGAGGTCCAATGCGCAAGCCTTTAGCCTGAAGCAGTTGCTGGGTGATTGTTCTCCCATGCCGGACGACATCATTGCGCCTCGTGTCCTGACACCATCGGGCCTGCTGGTTTTCGGCGGTGCGCCCAAGGTTGGCAAAAGTGATTTTTTGCTCAGCTGGCTGGTTCACATGGCTGCAGGCATTGGGTTTCTGTCTTTTACGCCACCGCGCCCTTTGCGCGTTTTCTATCTGCAGGCCGAAATCCAGTACCACTATCTCCGGGAGCGCCTTCAGGAAATCTCGTTGCAGCCTGAGGTGATCCGCCAAGCCCATGACAATCTCGTCATCACGCCGCAGCTCAAGCTCATTTTGAATGAAGCGGGCGTTGAGACGGTTGGCGCTATAATCAGAAAACACTTCCCCGATGGGCTGGACATCATCGTCATTGATCCGATCCGAAACGTCTTTGATGGCGGTGAAGCGGGACCCAGTGAGAACGACAACAACGCCATGCTGTTTTTCTTGCGCGATCGCGTTGAGAAGCTTCGCGACGCCGTGGACCCGGACGCAGGCATCATTCTCGTCCATCACACCCGCAAGCTTTCAAAGAAACAGGTTGATGAGGATCCATTTCAGGCGCTTTCCGGTGCGGGGGCGCTCCGGGGCTATTACAGCTCAGGCATGATCCTGTTTCGCCCTGATGAAACGCGCTCAGAACGCAAGCTCATCACGGAACTGCGCAACGGCCCAGCCCTGGCGGCAAAGATCGTCGATAAGGACGGTGGTCAATGGATTGAGATTGATCCGTCGTCGGAGAGGCTGATCCGTCAAGAATATGGCGAGAAGCTCGATGCCGAACGTCTGCGCAAACGCGATGTCATTCTTCAGGTCCTCTTCGAAGAAGCTCTGGGCGGGCGGGTTTACACCGCGACCCAATTTGCCGAGCGCTTTGAAAACCGAGCGGGTTTGGGTGGCCGGAGTACCATTGCCGAACGTGTCAGTGTTCTGACCACCAAAGGTTACATCAAATATTTCCGTAATCCGGAAGATCACGATCTGCCACCACTGCCGCGCACCCGGTACGGCTATCTCTGCGTCGAAGGCATGCAGTTGGGGGAGGCCGAGGACGTTGTGGATGAGGAAACAGGTGAGGTTTTCCAGAGCGTCCATCAGCTCCTTCCGACCCATTACAAGTGCCACCAGTCAGGGGCCGTTCTGGAGGTCGAAAGCCCGCATAACTGGGTCTATCACGATGAGGAGATGGACCATGAATAGGGGGCAAAATCTCGGCTGTGATTTCTGGAGTCCATGGAGTCCAGACATGCTCTGGATTCAAAGTTTCAATGAAAACAGTCGGTTAGGGTCAATTCAGAAATCCAGCCGGATTCCTGTCTGGATTTCTGGATTCCTGGCAAAACGTCAAGATTTCTGCGGCTTTCAGACCCCAATCAGAAATCCAAGTGAATACCTCCCCCTAAAGGGGGAGAGGGCTACGCCAGCGCTGACGCTTGGCGAACCCTCTTCGCCATGGTCGTCGATTCTGTCCGGCCATTTCTCCCATCAGTATTGTTCAATCAACATGGAGGCAAATATGCCAGCACCAACCTCTGTCCAAATTCCACCTGTCCCGTATGACGGTCCTCTCAAAATTCTGGCCCTGGATCTCGGCACCAAAACCGGATGGGCCGTTTGCTTGCCTGACCGAACCATCACCAGCGGTATTGCCGAATTTAAAAATGATCGCTGGCAAGGCGGCGGTATGCGCTTTCTTCGGTTCAAGAAATGGCTCACCGAGGTCAAGCAAATGGCCGGTGGTCTGGATGCGGTCTTCATTGAGGAGGTCCGCCGTCATGCCGGTGTGGATGCCGCCCATGTCTACGGTGGATTTCTCGCCCATGTCACCGCCTGGTGTGAGCACCAAATGATCCCATACGAGGCCGTGCCCGTCGGCACCATCAAACGACATGCCACCGGCAAAGGAAACGCCAACAAAGACGCCATGATTGAGGCCGCTCGCAAACGTGGGTTTGCTCCCGCCGATGATAACGAAGCCGACGCCTTAGCGATCCTTGATTGGGCCATGGTCAATCGTGGGGGAGGGTTGGATCAATGAACGGCGAAATGATGCTTAAACAGGCCGCTGCCATTGTCGGCAATCGTCGGGAGACTTACGGAGAGCCGTCTGCCTCCATGTCGGCGATCGCCAAACGCTGGTCGATCACACTGGGCCAGCCCATCACACCCTCGCAGGTAGCTCTGTGCCTGATTGATCTGAAGCTGGCGCGATTGGCACATGATCCCGGGCATCTCGACAGCATGATTGATGTTGCGGGCTATGCCGCCGTGCTGAAGGAGGTGAGCCGATGAGATGGCAGCCTCCCGGATATGGCGGCACGCGCCGCAATGCCGATCAGGTCAAGCGTGATGGTTGGCGGGAGCAGGGCATGTTGGCGGTTTCCATTGAGGATGACCGTCTGACCTGGCCTGAGAAGGAACTCGTTCGCCAATTGGGCGACAGGCTCTATGGCAAACGAAAGGAAGAAGCTCATGAGCAATGATCGATGGACAGCCTCCCTTGTGGAGGAGCGGTTGGCGGAAGCCGCAGGGGTGTTGAAGCGCCTGCCTGAAGAAAAGGTGCAAGGCTATTTCTCGGCCTGGCCTGACGTCGTTCACAACATCCATGAATCCTTTGGTTGGCATGACCCCGTGCTGCGCAGGCCCTGGCCGTCGCCGGGATCCATTGACCGGATGGATGAGGCGATGCAATGGCTGCAGTGGCTCGAAGCGGACGTTGCCAAGATTTGCTGGTTTCGTGCGGCGGGCGAGCGCTGGAAAACCATCTGTGGACGGGTCGGTTTACAGCGCACGGCAGTCCATCAACGCTACCTTTTTGGCCATTGTGTCATTGCCTGGAAGCTTAACGGTCATAGGGTGCCGCGTAATTGTTCGCGACGCAAAGTGATAGAGATGGTTCAATCGGCGAAGGCATGAGTAGTGGATAGAAAGGTGTTCGGCGAACACTTTTCGCGCGGACAAAAACAGCTGAATAGGCTACATTTTTTGCCAAGCTTGCGAGAGGCGCGTCCGGGACTGGATGGCCCCAAAGCAACAAAATTCCATCGAATTTGAGCGAAGTCACGGGTCCTTCCTGCCCGATATCCTATGCGGGCGGGCTCAGCGCGGGATTTTCCTAGTGACGCCCTGAAAAAAGCCATTTCGTTTCGCTTGGAGCAGCGCCCTCGTGGCGGTCTGTCCGGCAGAACCGTTGGCAATGCGGCTATCGCTCACACGATCGATAAAACGAAACCGTGCCTGAGGTCATTTCGTTTCAAAGCGAAATGCCGCCGGTCTTTGCCATCCATTTAACGAGGTCATTTTGAGCGCACAGATCATCAATGTTGGTGACAAGGTCGAGATGGTCGCTGTTGGCGATCTGGCTTGTCACCCGGAAAACCCACGTCGGGGGAACCTTGATGAGATCCGCTCCAGCATCCGCGCAAACGGATTTTATGGTGCGTTGGTCGTTCAACGCTCTACCGGTTACATTCTTGCGGGCAACCACCGCTTCATGGCCGCAGAGGCCGAAGGTCTGGATCGGGTTCCGGTGATCTATGTGGATGCCGGTGATGAGGATGCAAAAGCCATCTTGGTTGGTGACAACCGCCTGTCTGATCTGGCTGAAAACGATCCGGAGCTTCTGGCTGCTCTGCTTCAGGCAATCCAATCGCGCGATGTTGGTTTGACGGGCACGGGCTATTCTGATGACGACCTCGCCCAGATGCTGGCGCAAGCCGCCGGTGACATGGGGGCCGAGCTCGAGGGTGAAGATGATATTCCCGATACCCCGGAACAACCGGTCGCCCAACCAGGAGATCTTTGGGTGCTTGGGAACCATCGTTTGATCTGTGGTGATGCAACCGTTGCCACCGACGTGGAGAGATTGCTGGGCCCGGTCAAGCCGTTGCTCATGGTGACCGATCCCCCCTATGGGGTCGAGTATGACCCGAACTGGCGGAACAAGGCTGGAGCCGCAACGACCAAACGCACAGGTAAAGTGCTCAATGATGATCGTGCCGACTGGTACGATGCCTGGGTCTTGTTTCCCGGTGATGTCGCCTATGTCTGGCATGGCGCTTTGCATGCAACGACGGTTGCTGACAGTTTAGAACGCGCCCACTTCAATGTTCGCTCCCAGATCATCTGGGCCAAGGAGCGCTTGGTTCTGAGCCGTGGTGATTATCACTGGCAGCACGAGCCTTGTTGGTATGCGGTCAAAAAGAATGGCAAGGGTCACTGGGCAGGGGATCGCAAACAAACAACGCTATGGCAGATTTCCAGCCGGGACCAGGACGCTGAAACAGTTCACGGTACTCAGAAACCGGTCGAATGTATGCGTCGTCCGATCTTGAATAACTCGAGCCCGGGTCAGGCTGTCTATGAGCCCTTCATGGGATCGGGAACGACCTTGATCGCGGCGGAAAGCACGGGACGGGTCTGTTATGGTGTGGAATTGAATCCGGCTTATGTGGATGTCGCTATTACACGCTGGCAGAACATCACCGGTCAGAAGGCAATTCTGGACGGCGAAGACCGTTCGTTTGAAGAGATTAATAACGAGAGGTCGGAAACGTGAGACAGTCCAGACGTATGTCCTTTTTGGAATCACTGACCAATGTCGCCGTGGGTTACGGCGTGGCTGTCACAGCGCAAATTGCAGTGTTTCCCCTGTTCGGTCTGGAAGTCTCCCTCTCGGACAATCTGGTGATCGGCGCGATCTTCACAGGTATCTCGATTTTGCGCAGCTATACCCTGCGCCGGATATTTGAAGAAATTCGGGTCCGGAAGGTCTGGGGGTAACTTACACCTCGTCGTGAATTCGATAGACCTGTTTGCCGCTGAACGACTGCTCGTTGACCACATTGAGGCCGAGCTTTTTGCGGAGCACATTGCTGATCGCACCACGCACGGTATGGGGTTGCCAGCCAGTGGCTTTCGTCAATTCTTCGATGGAAGCGCCCGAACCGGTTCGAAGCATATCAATCAGAATGGACTGCTTGGTGATCCGCTTGGGCTTGGCTTCTTTAATCTTTTGAGGAACGGTGGACTTCGGTGTTTCGATCCTTGTCAAACCAGCGGCCTTTAGGATTTGTTCGCGGGTTAGTTTGTGTTCTTTCATCAATTCCATAACCCGGTCGACGGCTTTGGATTTGTAATTGAACGATTTGGCTGTGGTTGGCGTCCCGGTGATGGTTTCGATCGCACGGGCCAACTGGCTGACTTTGAGTTTTTTGATTTCCATGGGGCCTAGCTCCGCTCAGTAGTTTTCTTTGAAGGCATAAATGCGGATGGTCTTGCCGCCCGGCATGTTGACCCGGGCGATCGGTGCATCGAGGTCAATTCGGCTGGTGTCGATCATGTTGATCGCTTGGCTTTCGCTCTCGCCTGTGTGGTAGCCGATAAAGTGGGCGACCATTTCAATGAGTTCGTCCTGACTTGAGGCCCGGTTCCAAGGGCGGGGCAATTCGGTGCTGTCGTCGTTCATCATGATGGCAATGCTGGTCATGGATTTTCCTTTCGTTTCAAGCGTTTGGCTAAATTCAGTAACGCTCTTAATCGAAAGGTCATCAAGTCTAATAGACTGTAATTAATCACTTTTTGGCGGTCATGTCGGATAACACTCAGCCCATTTCTGTGATCTCGAGCCTGCTCGACATCTCCGAGCGGCGGGTCCAGCAGTTATCGAAAGCCGGTGTCATCCCGAAGGCGGCAAGGGGTCGCTACGAGCTTATTGGTTCGGTACGCGGCTATATCCGCCATCTGCGTGATCTCAATCTGAAGGGAGAGGCGGGGAACGCCGATTATGGAACGGAACGAGCCCGGTTGGTGACGGCCAAGGCTGATCTTGCAGAAATGGAAGCCTCACAGATGCGAGGGGATTTGCTCTCTGCTCCTGACGTGAAAGTGGCCTGGACGGAAATCGTGGCGCTGATGCGGGCACGGCTGCTGGTGCTGCCTGACAAAATCGCACCGGTGGTTCATGAAACGACAAGCCTCAATCAAGCAAGGGACGTCATCAAAAAGGCGATCCACGAAGTGCTCACGGAAATCGCCGAAACCGACGTTGAAATCGTCCATCACATTGATGGGGACGACAGCGCTGCAAAAGGTGGCGAAGCAAACGCTGGAAGCGGCAGCACCGCCGCCAGATCTGACCGTAAGTCATTGGGCGGACAAAAATAGACGACTGAGCTCTGAAGCAAGCTCCGAGCCCGGACAATGGGTGACGGAACGCGCCGAGTATCAACGCGGCATCATGAATGCCATTTCCGATGCCTCGGTAGAAACCGTGGTTGTGAAGACCTCGGCTCAGGTCGGCAAGACGGAATGCATCCTGAATACGGTCGGCTATCACGTTGATCAGGATCCATCACCCATCATGGTGGTGATGCCGACAGAACGTGATGCCGAGACCTGGTCTAAAGACCGCTTTGCACCCATGGCGCGGGATACGCCGTGCCTTTATGGGAAGCTGTCGGATCCGAAGTCTCGGGATGGATCGAACAAGATCCTGCACAAGAAGTTTGTCGGGGGGCATTTGACGATCGTTGGTGCGAACGCGCCCTCGGGTTTGGCCATGCGTCCAATCCGGATCCTTCTGTGTGATGAAGTTGATCGCTACCCGCCCAGTGCGGGAGCGGAAGGTGATCCTGTTAACCTGGCGCGAAAGCGCACAGTGACTTTCTGGAACCGCAAGATCGTTCTGGTCTCAACGCCGACGATCAAAGGTGTGAGCCGAATTGATGCGGCTTGGGAAGAAAGTGATAAACGACGGTTTTGGGTTCCCTGTCCGGATTGCGGAACCCATCAGGTCTTGCGATGGGAACAGGTCCATTGGGAAAAGGACGCTGCTGGTGCCCACCTGCCGGAAACGGCGCACTACGTTTGTGAGCAGTGTGGCTCGGTTTGGTCTGATGCACAGCGCTGGTCTGTAATTCGACATGGTGAATGGCGAGCAGAAAACCCTTTCGCCGGGATCGCAGGGTTCCATCTGAATGAAATTTATTCGCCATGGGTTCGATTGGAAAACATGGTACGGGCGTTTTTGTCTGCCAAAGCCCAAGGGGCCGAGGGCATGAAAACCTTCGTGAACACCTCTCTCGGTGAGACCTGGGTCGAAACCGGCGAAGCTCCAGATTGGGAGCGTCTGTACGATCAGCGCCAGCAATGGTCGCCAGGAACGGTACCAGAGGGTGGCCTGTTTTTGACAGCGGGAGCCGATATTCAGAAAGACCGCATCGAAATGGATGTCTGGGCCTGGGGGCGTGGACTGGAAAGCTGGTTGGTGGATCACATCGTGATTGATGGTGGTCCGCACGACCCAGGTCCCTGGCTGAAACTGGAAGCTCTATTGGATCGATCCTGGCCCCATGTAAGTGGGGCGCATCTTCGTATCGCCAAACTGGCTGTCGATACCGGCTATGAAGCTTCGGCTGTCTATGCCTGGGCTCGACGGGTTGGTTTTGGTCAGGTTGCCCCCATTAAGGGTGTTGAAGGGTTCAATCGGTCCAGTCCGGTTTCAGGTCCCACGTTCGTTGATGCGACCGATGGCGGCAAGAAGCTTAAACGCGGGGCTCGGCTTTGGACGGTTTCTGTCTCGACCTTTAAATCCGAGACCTACAGGTTTCTTCGAGCATCTCGTCCAACGGATGAGGAAAGAGCCGAGGGAGCTGAGTATTTACCCGGCACAGTTCATTTGCCGACCTGGGTGGAGACGGAATGGCTTAAGCAGTTGGTTGCCGAGCAGCTCGTGACCGTCAAGAACAAGCGCGGCTTCACACGTCTTGAATGGCAAAAACTGCGTGAACGTAATGAAGCTCTGGATTGCCGGGTGTACGCCCGGGCAGCCGCGTGGATTGCGGGAGCCGATCGATGGTCTGCAGAAAAATGGACAGACCTTGAAGATCAACTTGGTGTTCCGGCTCAAGATGCTGAAGCAGCGGGCATGATCAACCGACCATCCAACCCGCCAACGGAAAAACGCCGTTCGGATTGGTTAGGTCGGCGTGACAACTGGTTTTAAGGAAAACTCTCGATGACGTCTTGGTCAGATACAGAACTGGCAGCGCTTAAACGCGCCTATGCCAGCGGGACGTTGCGCGTCAGCTATGACGGTAAATCCGTCGAATACGGTTCAGCGGAAGATTTGATCAGCCGGATCCGAACCATTGAGCGAGATATTGCCGCAAGCAAGAAGCCTCTGCCGGTTGCCGGATTTGCGGGATTTAGCCGAGGCAATTCTTGATGACGGTTAGCTGGTTGGATAAAGCCGTCGCGGTCTTCGCACCCGTCACCGCCACAAGGAGGGCTTTGGCTCGTCAGGCATTTGATGGTCTGGCTCGCGGTTATGATGGTGCGTCCAAAGGGCGCAGAACAGATGGCTGGAGAACAGCTGGCACTTCTGCCGATACAGAAGTCGGCATGGCCAGTGCGTTGTTACGTGATCGCATGCGCGATCTTGTTCGCAACAATCCCCATGCGGCCAAAGCCGTGTCCGTGTTGGTCAACAACATCATCGGCGCAGGCATCATGCCCCGGGCGGTTTCGGGCAACGAAGCGCTCGACAAAGCCGTCAACAAACTCTGGGATCAGTGGTCTCGTCAATGTGATGCCGATGGTCAATTGGATTTCTACGGCCTGCAGACCTTGATCTGTCGTGAGATGGTCGAAGCGGGAGAGGTATTGGTTCGCCGCCGTATGCGGAAAGTCTCTGATGGTCTAAACGTTCCAATGCAGCTCCAGATCCTTGAAGCTGACTTTCTGGATGCGACAAGAAACGGAGAGACTGCCGGGAAAGACCGCCTTGTCCAGGGTGTGCAGTTCAACGGCATAGGGCAGAGAAAGGCCTATTGGATTTATGAAAGCCACCCCGGTGACGCCTATGGTGCCATTCAAGGGGGCTTCCAAAGCAAGGCAGTTGCTGCCACCGATATTGTGCATGTCTATGAAAAGCAACGTGTACAGGTTCGCGGTGTTCCATGGGGAGCGCCGGTCATTCGGTCTTTACGTGATCTTGATGACTATGAGGTTGCCGAGATCGTTCGCAAGAAAACGGAAGCCTGTGTCACGGCGATCGTTTTTGGTGATGATGAATCCCAACAAGGCGTTGCTCCTGCTGTCACCGATGCTGATGGCAAACGGGTGGAGCAGTTTGAACCCGGGCTCATTGCGTATGCTCGCGGCGGCAAGGACATCAAATTTAATCAGCCAGCGGCAACGGGAGGCTACGGCGAATACAAACGCGCAAGTCTCCACACCATATCGGCGGGTTTTCGGGTTCCTTATGAATTGCTCACTGGTGATCTAAGTCAGGTGAACTATTCGTCAATTCGTGCCGGTCTCGTCGAGTTCAGGCGGATGGTTGATGCTGTCCAATGGCAGCTGTTCATTCCCATGCTTTGCCAACCTGTCTGGAACTGGTTCACCGAAGCGGCCTGGGTGGCGGGGCACATCCCTGAACCGGAGGTCCCGGTGGAATGGTCTCCACCGAAATTCGAAGCGGTCGACCCCATGAAAGATGCCATGGCGGATCTGCTCTCCATTCGATCCGGCACCATGACTTTGGCGGAAGCCATCGCGCGGCAAGGCCGCAATCCTGATGCCGTTCTCGCAGAGATCGCCAGCATGAATACCAAGCTGGATGCCGCCGGGATTGTTTTGGACTCAGACCCAAGACGGGTCACCAAGACGGGCAGTGCGCAGACCACAGACGCCTTTGCTGCGACCGACACCACAGACTGAAATTGAGGATCAGATGGATAAGACCATTGAACTCCCGGCCATGCGCCGGGCGGCGGAGCTTGCGCCGAATTCAGCGGACCAAGAGGCTCGAACCATTGATGTGGTTTGGTCTACTGGTGCTCGTGTTCGTCGCCAACCCTTTCTGGGCGACCCTTACGATGAGGACCTAAGTCTAGATCCAGATCACGTTCGTCTGGAGCGGCTGAATGGTGGGGCTCCTTTTCTAAAGGTGCATGAGACCGGTGAGCTGAACGCTGTCATTGGTTCGGTTGTCCCAGATAGCGCCCGCCTTGAAAACGGTCAGGGCATTGCGACGATCCGGTTCTCCGAGCGTGACGAAGTCGAGCCGATCTGGCGCGACATCGTGGCAGGACACATCCGGGCCGTTTCCATTGGTTATCAGGTTCACCGCTACGAAGTGAGCAAATCAGAAGCGGGCAGGGAAGTCTGGCGGGCTGTTGATTGGACGCCTTTTGAAATCTCTGCCGTGCCTGTTGGCGCTGACCCTGCCGCAGGTTTCCGATCCAACCACACCACCCAAACACATGAGTGCGTCGTGCAACGTGGCGACGCTGATGATTGCAGCAAAAGGAATTCCACCATGCATGACGACGATATCCCCACCACCGAGGAAACCGATATGACCGAAGATACCGTGAGCGCAGAGGAAGCTCCCAAGGTTCAGGAACCGCAGGAAAAGCGATCCATTGAGCAACGAAACAAGACGCCTGATGTCCAAAAATCCGATGCGGAAGCTTTGGTCACCAAGGCCCGTGATCTTGAGCGGGAGCGTGTCTCGACCATCTTTGATCTGGCAGGTAAGCTTGATCTGGAACGCAGCTTTGCCGACGATCTGGTGAAACGCGGCGTCTCCCTTGAGGAAGCGCGTAAGGTCATTCTTGATCAGGTTGCCGCCAAATCCGAAGAAACACGAACCTTCTCGCAGGTTTCCGTTCCTCTGGGGGGTCAGGATGAGCGTGTGACCCGTCGTCAGGCAGTGACCAATGCGTTGTTGCATCGCTACAGCCCGACCTTGTTCCCGTTGGAAGATGCTGCCCGGGAATATCGTGGCATGACCCTGATGGAATTGGCTCGGGAAAGCCTCGCCAATGTGGGTGAAAACACCCGAGGCCTGTCTCGGGATGAGGTTGCGACCCGTGCGCTTCATTCCACGTCGGATTTCCCGGAGATCCTGGCCGCTGTCACCAACAAGACGCTTCGTCAGGCTTACGATGCTTATCCCCGGACCTTCACGCATTTCTGCCGACAGGTTCTGGCCACGGATTTCAAGGCCATGCACCGGGTCCAGTTGGGCGAAGCGCCTCAGCTCTTAAAGGTCAACGAAAGTGGCGAATTCAAACGGGGGACACTTGGCGAGTCCAAGGAAAGCTACCGCATCGAAACATATGGGCGGGTCGTTGCGATTACCCGTCAGGTTTTGATCAACGACGATCTGGACGCCTTTACCCGGATCCCCGCCATGTACGGCAACTCCATCGCTCAGCTTGAAAGCGACGTTGTATGGGGCATCATTACCTCGAACCCGGCAATGGCCGACAACAAGGCACTCTTTCATGGCGACCATAAGAACCTGGCCGGGACCGGCGCTGCGCTATCGGTGGATGCCGTTGGTGCGGCTCGCGCCTCCATGGCCAAACAAACTGGCCTGGATAAGAAGACGGTTCTGAACATCCGTCCGTCTTTCCTGATCGTTCCTGCCGCTTTGGAATTGAAGGCCGAGCAGATGGTGGCACAGAATATTGTACCCGCCGACACGGCCAATGTGGTGCCCCAGTCCATTCGCACGCTGTCGCCGATTTCTGAACCGCGTCTGGATGCTGTGAGTGAAACGGCTTGGTACTTGGCGGCAAACCCGAACCAGATCGACACCATCGAATATGCCTATCTGGAAGGCCAGCAAGGAGCCTACATCGAAACCCGAAACGGCTTCGATGTGGACGGCGTTGAGATTAAGTGCCGATTGGATTTTGGAGCCAAAGCCATTGATTGGCGTGGACTGTTCAAGAACCCCGGCGCGTAACACGGGCTTTTCATAATCATTTCTGACGAGACGGGCGGCCAATAGGTCGCCCTTCGTCTTTTGGAAAAGGAAACCTTCCATGAAAAACTACATTCAACCCGGCCATACCCTCACGCTTGCAGTTCCCTACGATGTCGCTTCAGGCGGGGGCTTCCTGCTTGGCGGTATTTTCGGTGTTTCCAACATTAGTGCGGTTGCTGGCGAAGAGGTCGAGGCAAGCCTTGTTGGGGTCTTTGATTTGACCAAAGCTGCGTCTCAAGCCTGGAGCGCTGGTGACAAGGTTTATTGGGATGACACCAATAAGGTCGTTACCAAAACGGCGACAGGTAACACCCTTATTGGTGTGGCCGTTGAAGCCGTTGGTGGCACAGCCAGTGAGACCATTGGGCGTGTTCGCTTGAACGGCAGTTTCTGATGACTGCTGTGGGCATGGCGATGGATGTGCTGTTTGCCGATCCGAATATTGCATCTGACGGTCTCTACATTCCGTCCGGTGAAGATGCCGTGCCTGTACGTCTCATCGCTCGACGGCCAGATGAAATCATTGGTTTTGGTGAAACCCGGGTTCATTCAGAGACAACTCTGTTTGATGTCAGGGTTTCTGAAGTGCCTGAGCCAAAACCTGGCGACCGAGTAACTTTCAATGAAAGAAGCTATGTCGTGCAGGGGGAACCTGAACGTAAAGATCCTGATCGATTGGTTTGGACACTGGATGTGAGGCCTGCATGAAGCTTGCGGCCTCCATTGTCGGTTCTATGAAAGCCGATCTCAAAGCTGAATTACGCCAGATTGAGAAAGCGGTTAGTGGTGGGATCAAAGATGCTGGTGACGGGCTCAAGGGCAGTCTTCGCCGTCAGGTGATTTCTGCTGGACTGGGAACACGCTTGGCCCGCACCTGGCGAAGCCGGGCATATCCCAATAAGGGCTACGATGCAGCGAGTCTCGTCTGGTCAAAAGCACCGCAGATTGTCCGAACCCTTGATCGAGGAACGGTTATCAAAAGCAAGTCTGGCTTTTGGTTGGCCATTCCAACGGCTGCGGCTCCGAAGCGAGGTGTTGGGGGGAAACGGATATCACCATCCAATTTTCCTGAGCATCGGTTTGGGTCACTGAGGTTTGTCTATCGGCGTGGACAGCCTTCCTTGTTGGTCGTTGATGGCGTTCGTGTGAGCGGCAAGACCGGTCGTGTTGGACGTCGTGCCAAAGGTGGCTCGTTCACCAAAACAGGTCGCATCAAATCGGGGATCACCACGGTGGTGATGTTTGTGATGGTGCCGCAAGTGAAAATGCCCAAGCGCCTGGATGTGCGCCGCGCAGCGGAAGCCTGGTCTCGCCGGACACCGCACCTTATTGATCGCCATATGCCATCGGAGTAGGTCGTGTCTTCAAAAACCGAGCAAATCTTGATCGCTGTGCAGTCGGCTCTAAGAGATATTTCAGATGTCACTGTCGAACGCAATTCAGCTGTGCCTGAGAAAATCCCGTCGGCTGGACTAATCATCCTTCGCGATGGCATCGCCGATGAGCCGGAACAGGCTTTAGGTGGATTTGGCGGAATTTATTGTCGCCAGGATGCAGAGATCGAGATCTACGTCGAAAACGGTGATGCCGCTGCCCGCGACGCAGCCTTCGACACCCTGCTGCAGCAAATCGGCACCGTTCTTGATGCCGATCCAACACTGGGTGATTTGGTCTTTGGCATGACGTACAGACGTCCAGAAATCGACACTGAGGCGGTGATCGGAGGTCCGGCCATCAAGGCTGGCACCTTGATCGTTGCTGTTGAGTTTGAAGCCGACACCGCTCTTGGCTGAGTGGGGCGGCTGACCTTTTAAAAACCAGGAGAATACCGATGGCCCGAGCCTATGGTTCGAGCGCCACGTTGCTGCTCAAGCGGGAAACCGCTTATGGGCAAGCGGCCAGTGGCGACTATATCCGCATGCCTTTTAATCGCTGCACTCTGGGTTCCGAACAGGGCCTGATTGATGACCCTGTTTTGGGACAAGGCCGCGATCCGCTGGCCCCCTTGCAAGACGTCATCAATGACGAAGGTGAAGTGGTGGTGCCGATGGATCCGCGCTATCTCGGGATTTGGCTCACCGGCTTGTTTGGTGACCCGGCCACCACGGATAACGGCGATGGTACGTTTAACCATGTGTATGCCTCGGGCAATGACGCTCTACCCAGTTACACGGTCGAGGTCGGCATGCCTCAGGTCCCCGCATTTTTCCAACATACCGGCGTGGTGCTGGGATCCATTGCTCTGGAGTTTCAGAGATCGGGCGCGGCGGCGGCAACACTTGGGGTCATTGCGCAAGGCGAGGTTCGCAACGATACGTCTCAAGGCGGCACGCCGACATCTCTGGCTTTCACACGGATCAGCCAGTTTCAGGGCTCCATCACCCGGGGTGGTAATCCGATCGGTAATCTGACCGGTGGGTCGCTCAATTACTCGAACAACCTCGAGAAAATAGAAACCATCCGCTCAGACGGCAAGATTGATGGGGCCGATCCCACGGTTGCGGCTTTGACAGGTCGCATTGATGTGCGGTTTTCGGACACCACCCTGATTGATCTGGCTGCAAATGGTACGCCGGTGGATTTGACCTTCGGCTACACGGTCGGCAACGCCAGCATCATGTTTGCCGCTCACGAGGTGTACCTGCCGAAACCAAAGCTGGCCGTTGATGGTCCAGGCGGTGTGCAGGCGAGTTTCGATTTCCAAGGCGCTCGCAATGAAACTGCAGGGCGCATGTTGGATGTCATCCTCACAAACGATCTGGATGGGAGTGACTACACATGATCTCCTTAAAACAACCCAGTGAACCGTTCGAAATCGAGCTTCCTTATGGCGTCACGGTTACCGTCAAACCGCTGACCACGGCTGGTATGGCGGCGGCCCAGGCTTCTGCTCGTCGACGTATTGAAGGATTGGAAATTCAAAGCAAGGAATTGTCAGAAGCGGGTTTAGCTACCGAGGGCTTGCCGGATCTTTCAGTTGATGCCGAGCGAGATGGTCTGTTCCAGGACCTCTTGATTAAAGAACTAGCGGTTCGCCATATCACGGGTTGGTCTGGCATTGAGGATGACCCGGACGTGACGCCAGAAAACGTCGCGGCTGTTATGTCGCTCTATCCTGTTGGTGAGCGGTTCTTTCAGGAATTCACTCTGAAACAGGTGTTGCTCACTGCTGCAAAAAACGGATCCGGGCTCTCTGCCGCTGGCACTTCCAGCCAGGCGGAGGGCCCCAATATTGCGAAGCGTGCGAAACGGACTGCGGACAAGCCTGTCCAAGACGCCGATACGCACTGATCACCGATGAAGAACATGAAGCTTGGGACGTGCTGCAAGCCTGCCTCGGGCAGATGCGAGTGACCACGTCCGGGCATGTGCTCGGCATTGATCTGGGTGTGGCGCTTCAAATCGCTGACGCCCGTGGGGCTGATCTATCAATCACGTCTGAATTGCTGCAATCGGCAGAGGCTGGATTGGTTGAAGCAATGAACTCACGAGAAGAAACCTGATGGCCAAAGCCAAACATACATACGCGGTTCGCTTGGCGGTCGAGGGTGGCAATAAGGTCAAGGCCGAGCTCGTCAATGTGGGTGAGAGCGGGGAACGATCCCTCAAAAAGATCGAACGCGCCGGTGGCAGAGCATCGCTAGGCCTCTCTTCCCTTGGCGAGCGTGCCCGAATGCTCACCACGGGAATGCGGGCACTCGGTAGTGCTTTGGTGGGCGCTGCTGCTGTAGGCGGCCTCGCGACACTGATTGATCGATCTATCTCTGCCGCCGATGCCATCGGCAAAACGGCGGATAAGCTCGGCGTTGGCATTGAGGCGCTGCAAGAACTGCGTTTTGCCGCTCAGTTGGCGGGCGTCCAGCAACAAACCCTCGATATGGGGTTGCAACGTTTTACCCGGCGCGTGGCCGAGGCAGCCAAAGGCACAGGTGAAGCCAAACAGGCCTTGACCGATATGGGCATCGCTCTTCGTGACCAGCACGGCAACATCCGTCGTTCTGAAGATTTGTTGAACGATGTCGCGGAGGCCTTCAAGCGCACCGAGGATCCTGCCGAGCGGCTGCGTCTCGCCTTCAAGCTGTTCGACAGTGAAGGTGTGGCGATGGTGAACATGCTGGTCGGTGGCGCAGACGCTCTGGAAGCAACCCGCCGTCATGCCCGCGATCTTGGGATCGTTTTGGAAGAGGACCTGGTCCGTAATGCCGAGAAGGCTCGTGATCAGTTGGACACCTTGGGCAAGGTGGTTTCTGCCAACCTGACGCGAGCGATGTTGGATTTGGCTCCGGCCATTGCCGATATCTCATCGGGGCTTGCCGATCTGGCGGCTGATGCGGCCACCGCCTATGAGCAGATCAAGTTGGCTTTGTCTGGTGATTTCAATTTCGAGGGTCTGTCGGAACGCTCGACGCGGCGCATCGTCGAAGAACGCCGCCAAGAGCTTCAGGAGATCGCTCGGGAGCTTAATGAAATTGGCGATATCGGTTTTCTGAATGATCCCATTGCCTGGGGGCGCAAGGTCGCGTTGGAACGTCGGCTGCAGGAGCGGGTCGAGCAATACCGCCAATGGGCAGCCAAGCTCGCCTGGATGCAAAGGGATGATGGCGATAGTGCGCCAGCGCCCGATGGCACCACGACACCCGATGCCATTGAGGCTGATATTCGTTCGGCTCAGGACCGGTCTCGACGGATTGCGCAGATTGAAACCGATCTTCAACGCCAGCTCTTTGAGGCCACTCATCAGGGGGCAGATCGCATTCGGGCTGAATATGAGCGCCTCGTTTCTGAAATGCAGGGCTTGATCGAGCCGGACGGCGGCAATCTGGATCAGATTGGTGAAATCATGGCCCGGGCGGCGGCTGTTCGTGATGCCAAACTATCTCGTCTGGCTGAGCAGGAAGCCGAAGCAGCCCGTAGAAAACAGGCTGCCAACACCCGGATCATTGAAGGGTTGAGGGCCGAGCGGGATGAATTGGCACTGACCGATCGCCAGCGGTTTATTTCTCAGGCGCTTCGACGGTTGTCTGCCGAGGCGACGGACGCCGAACGGGCTCAGGTCAGGGACCTGGCCGGTGCACTCTTTGATCAGAAGCAAGCCATTGAAGCCAGAACAAAGGCCGAAGAAGACGCAGACCGCATCCGCGAACGAGGGAAAGCGCTGACCGAAGAGCTTCGAACGGCAGAGGAAGCCTATGCCGCCGAGGTCAGAAAACTAAATGAGCTGTTGGCTGCGGGAGCTATTGATCAGGAAACCTTCGCTCGGGCTTCTGAGCAGGCCTATGACCAAATGCTCAGTGCTAGCCAGGACTGGTCAGCTGGCGTTGTCCGGGCCTTGCGAGACTATGCCCGGGAATCATCGGATGCCGCCCAACAATTCGAGCAGGCTACATCCCGTGCTTTGAAAGCCAGCGAGGACGCATTTGTTCAATGGGCGACCACCGGCAAGGTGAGCGCGTCTGATCTGTTTAACTCGATCGCGGAGGAAGCCTTGCGGGCGGCCTATCGCATGGCGGTCATCAAGCCCTTTGGGGCCTTGTTCGAAGGTATCTTTGGTTCCATCGCCGGAAGTCTTTTCGGGGGATCTGCCGGTATGGTCGGAGATTTCCCAGCACCAGGACCTGTGCAAGTGGCTCATGTCGGTGGCGTCATCGGATCTGATCCTTTGCCGAGCCGACCTATATACCCGACGGTCTTTGACAATGCGCCCCGATTTCATGGTGGCGGTGTGGTTGGCAACGAAGTGCCGATCATTGCTCAGCGTGGCGAGACGGTTTTCACGCCGGGACAAATGCGGGCCCTTGGTTCTGAACTAGGCCAAAAGCCGGAAGTGAAGGTCAACGTCCATGTCGACAACCGGGCTCCGGGCACTGAAGCCAGAGCGCAGTGGCGTTCTGACGGCGGTGGCGGGCTCAGGCTCGATATCATCGTGGAGCAGATCGAAGGGCAGATTGCCCGCAACATCGGTCGTGGCGAAGGCTTGGCCCCGACCATGGAACGACGCTACGGGCTCAATCCGGCAGCAGGGGCGTATCGATAATTAGAGGGGCCTAAGTATATGACAATCGCCTGGCCCAAGACCCTTCCGCTTCCAACGGTTGACGGCTACGGCGTCCATCCTGGAGAAGCGATCCTTCGCACTGAGATGGAGGCTGGCCCCGCTCGCCAACGTCGGCGTTTTACGCAGGTGCCATCACGGATTTCTGTGCGTTGGCTGTTTCGTCGCGAGCAATTTGCGCTCTTTGAGGCCTGGTATCGCTGGCATGCCAAGGAAGGCGGCGAGTGGTTCGAAATTGACCTGATGGGTGGGCTTGGTCTTGTCGGCCATGAAGCCCGATTTACGCGCCAGTTTGAAGCCCGTCTGAAAAACGGAGTTCTCTGGGAAGTCACTTCCGATTTAGAGATCCGGGAGCGGCCCACACTGGATGGGGATGCCCTCGATATCTTCCTTGAGAACGATCCAGCGCTCTTGCTGGCAACCATCGCTGATTTGAACACCCTTGTTCACCAAAAACTGCCGGGTCCCATGACCTGGTAAGGGAAGTCTATTTATGTCTTTGCAAACTGATTTGGCGGCTGCCGTTGCACAAACAACGGCGGATGGACAACTGCTGCACCAAATCGTCCATGGGGATGACCAATCCGTTGTCCAAACCGAAGGCGGAGCCGTCAAAACCGTGGCGAAGGCCATGGCCGATGTGGATGCCCAATTGCAGGGTAGTCTCACGACGCTTGATGAGATGGTAGCTTCGGCAACCGAAAGCGAAGCGCAGGCTGCCACCAGTGCAGCCAATGCTCAGTCCCACGAGCAAAGTGTGTCCAATAGTGCTGTGGCGGCGGCGACTTCGGAAACCAACGCCGATCTCAGTGCTCAGTCAGCGGCGAATAGCGCTGATGCGGCAGCATTGAGTGCTGCAAATGCTCAAACTGCTGAAACCGGAGCCGCTTCTTCAGCAACGGCTTCTGGCCAAGCACAGGTGGCGGCTGAACAAGCTGAGGTTAATGCGGCGCAATCGGCACAAGCCGCTGCGGCTTCTGCTGAGGCGGCAGAAACGGCTTCCAGCTCAGCCACCAATTGCCAAGGTGTCGCCCAAGGCCACGCAGAAGCGGCTGCCCTCTCTGCTGGGAACGCGGCCACCTCTGAAACAAACGCAGCGAACGCTGAAACCAATGCTGCCCAGTCGGCGGGTCAGGCCGAAACCTCTTCTCTTGCTGCAAGCGCGTCTGCTGCTGATGCGCAAACGGCTGAGACCAATTCAACCTTCTGGGCTGGTGAGGCGGAAAGTGCGGCTGTCGCTGCGGAAGCGGCGGCGGTCATTGTTGCCAATGCCACCGGTCTTGATCTGCAAACCCTGATCGTATCGGCCAGGCGAGGCTCTGACTATCGCGCCCTTGGCATCGAACTGTTCTGAGAGAACCTGAGATGACGACCCTTGCTCACTATCAAACGCTCAAAACAGCCGAAGCCAATGCTCTCTCGGCCATCAACGCCAAGCTGGACCAGTCCAATCTGCGCATGGATGACTTCGCCCTCATGGTGAAGGCCATGGAGCTCATGGAAAACATCCAGGACCCGCTGGCCTATGAGGCTTTGAAGCAGAAGATCGCTGAGAAATCCGTCGATTTCTATTCCCCGGATTTAAGCGGAGAGGATTTGCTCATGCTGACCCGGGCCACCCGTATCGGCGACGTGCCTTTCGGTGGCGAAGAGCGCTGGAAACTGATGAACCGGGATAACAGCAATCTGGATCTCGCCGGTGACGTTATGGTTGGCGAGCGTTCCCTAGAAGCCTTTGGCGAAAGCGTCCTTGAAAATCTGTAATTGGAGAAACGTCCATGCCCATCACCATTCCACCCATTCCGGACACGTCGCCATTCGCGACCTTCGATGAAGACATCGATATCTTCAGCAATTCGAAGGCCAAGGACATTCCTGCCAAGCTAAAAGCCATCACTGAAGCATTGAAGGCGCATATCAATACACTCTGGCTGGCCACGGCGACCGGATTTGTGAACGACACGGTCATTGCGGATCTGAATACGGCGCTCGCCAACATCGAAGCCTTCAATAATGCCTTGGAAACCCAGATCAATGATCAACTGGCCGAGTTTGAGGTCAATCTTGGGAACTACTTGGGCACTGGGGCTGGTTATTCGGTGGATGCAGCCAACGCGGCCTTGTTCACCGGCACCATTGTTTCCGGTGATCTGACTTATGACAACCTAGGCCGTGTCATCACAATCCAGCAAGGCCTGCGCCTCGTGGACAACATCACCTATGACGATCAAGGCCGGATGACGGGCTATGACGAGATGCTGACCATTGGCGGCATCGACTATGCCCGCAGCTTCACTTTTACCTATACGCCCGATGGGCAAATCGACGCCATCACGGAGGTCTGACGATGGATATTCTGACGTTTAACGCTGTCAAACAGCAGCAACATCACCTGAACACGGATCTCTTGGACCCATGGAAGCGTCCAGCTTTTGCGGTGGTGACCATGTATAGCTCATCTCCGTGGGGCACCATTCTCTATAACCACTATCTTCAGGAAGTCGGTCGGCAGAACTACAACTCCACCAGCTACATGCAAGGGACCACCGGCGGCGAAGGTACTGAGTTCTTTAACAACTGGTATTCCTACGGTCAGACCAACTCGAATATCTCCTCAACGGACTCGTCTTACGGCGACAACACGGCGCGTTGTGGTCATCTCGGCCATATCTCTTTGGCTGTTGCTCCCGATGGCTCCATGATTGGTCGGGCAGCACCTTACGCTGCGACAGCGCTTCGCAATGTCGGCGTTTGGGTCAATAACAAGAGCAACAAGAACCTCGCCCTGTTCATGGAAAACCAATATGCCGGGGTCGCACCCCGTGCCATCGCGCCGGGACGATTGTCTGGGACTGAGGGCTGGCACCTGGCCTGGACGGCAAACAAGTTCTACGCCCAGAACGATTTTGGCACTTACAACAAGTACGGGATGATCGGATACAACGAGAAAACCCGCACCCTTGTGATCAATGAAAACACCAATGGCGGGACAGGCATGCGGTTGCATGTCTACTCAAACGTTGCTCCTTTCGATATCCACGCAGCAGACCGCAAGACCTGGTTTGATGCCCTGGACGAAGCCAATCACACCTTCTTTGACTGGACGGCAAACTCTGCGGGCTACAGCGAAAGTCTGTACCGTGCCGCTGTTGTACCTTGTGATGACGGCAAGGTGATCATCGTTCGGATGGAGCCACACAGTTATTGCATGCTGGATCGGTTCACACCGGATGGTGCCGGTGGCTTTACGCAAGAAGCGACCCATACGCTGAGCACCACAACGTCCTATGGGATGGAGCAAGGGGATCGCAACGGTCTCCGCTTCCAGATCTCAAACGACGGCAAATACGTCATTTGTTACCAGCCCTATTACTACTACGGGGCCGGTGCCGAGGTGTTCCTGATCCGTGTGTCCGACGGCAAGTATGTTTTCTTGCAGCATCAGGACAGCAGTTACGGGCGTTCGTTTGCGCCGGTCCGCGACAGTGACTTCATGATTTCCTATAGCCCGAACTCTGACAGTGGCTATGGCATCTATATGTCGCACATCGACACCAAGAGCATTTTTGAGGCGATTGCCGACAAGGGCGACATGAGCTCCAAGGTGCCGGGCTTCAACGTCTACATCTTCGACAGTGCTTATCACTCAACTAACTATCCCTACATCGTGCCGATCATCGGAGGTAACTAATCATGGTCGATAAAATTAGCTTTCCCCATAGTGACGACTGGGGCGTGATTGGCCCGAACGGTCAGTTCAAGCTGCCTGTGCCGTCCAAGCTCGGTCACCGTTTCCAGTTAGTCGATGGCAAGGTTGTCGATCGCTATGGCGGAATCACCGACGACGAGGTCAAGCAGCAAGACGCCGATACCGTGGCATCTCAACAAGCGGCGGAGTTGGAAACAGCACGATCCGCTCTTGTTGGCCGGGTTAAATCAGAGGCCGGTGAACGGATTGCGGCAACCGATTGGAAAGTGGACCGTGCCAGAGAGCGCGATGCATTGAACGGCACCGCTACTTTGCAAGATGTCTACGCCGAGCGCGAAGCCATCCGTACCGCCAGTGATGAGGCGGAAACCGCCATTGCTGCGCTGACCACATTAGAGGAGATCCAAGCCTTCACCTGGTAGCCCTCGCATTTCCAATCGATCTCAATCCACCGGCGTTGAGCCGGTTTTTTTATGTCTGGGTTTTGCTCCATGCCTGATCCAACTCTCAGCCAAGCCATCCGCGAGGCCTATGCAGCCGCTCCTTCAGATGTGGTGATCCTGCATACACTCGAATTGCGCCATCCTGCTTTTGTCGATGACGACGGAAGCCCGACGGCCATTCGAGTGGTGCGCGATCACCGAGATCTGGAAGCCCGCCTGGAGGCGTCTGCACCCGTAAACGGTGGCGAGATGGTCACCTTCATCGCTTTGGCCTTTGATTTGTCTCTGCCGCCCATTGATACGGCCCCCGTGCCCGAAATCACGGTGACGTTGGACAACGTCAGCCGTGAGATCGTTCGCCATCTGGACGCGGCAGCCGTTTCTCAGGACAAGATCGAAATCACCTATAGACCATATCTCTCCACCGATCAGGAAGGACCGCAGATGGATCCGCCGATCACGCTGGTACTGACAGAGGTTGAGGCCAACGCCCTGCAGGTGACTGGCCGGGCAAGGATGCTGGACATCGGCAACAAGGCCTTTCCGAGTGAGACCTATACAGCCAAGCGGTTTCCAGGGCTGACGCGATGACGCACTGGGCCGAAACATATATTGGGATCCCTTGGTCGGCTGATGGCGAAGGGCCGGACAGTTTTCATTGTTGGGCGTTCGTCTGCCATGTGCAGCAGCACCAGTTTGGCCGTGAACTACCGAGCATTCCAAACCCGGAAGACCTTCTCGCGATCGCCAGAGGCTTTCGCGATCACCCTGAGCGCAGACACTGGGGGCTTGTTGACGCCCCACAAGAAGGTGACTGCGTGCTGATGCGCCAAGCCCGTTACCCCATTCATGTCGGTGTCTGGCTTGATGTGGATGGGGGCGGGGTTCTCCATTGTGCCCAAGAAGCCGGTGTCGCCTTTCAAAACCTTGCGTCTCTGTCTGCCAATGGCTGGCGGATTGAGGGCTATTATCGCTTTATTGGACCTAATTGATGCTTGCTGCCGTCACCCTCGTCAGAAACCCGTTCTATCCGGAGCGGGACCGAGAAGTGCGCCCGGTCATAAGCCCGGTTTCTGTACGCGGGTGGCTCATAGACCAAGGTATTGGGGAGTTTGAGCGTCCGACGATCTGCCTGTTCAATGGCCGGGCTGTTTTGAGAGCTGATTGGGAAACCACGTTCATCAACGACAATGACGTGGTGGCCTTTGTGACCCTGCCCCAAGGGGGCGGCGGTGGAGGTGGCGGAGGAAAGAACCCTCTGCGCACAGTCCTGTCCATTGCGGTTATGGTGGCTTCGTTTGCGCTTGGCGGACCTTTGGGCGCAGCCATGGGGATTTCGGCTAATGCTGGAGCTGCCCTTGGAATTGGCGCAGGCGTTCTTCAGCAAGCTATCGGCGGAGCGATTATCTCGCTGGCAGGTATGGCGTTGATGAATGCCGTTGTACCTGCGCCCAAGCCATCCGTACCGTCGTTGAGTTTTGGATCCGTTGGTGCGCCACCGGCCCCCAGTCCCACCTACTCGCTGTCAGCTCAGGGCAACGAGGCCCGTCTCGGCCAACCGATCCCGGTTCTTTATGGCCGCCATTTGATCTATCCCGATCTTGCGACCCAGCCCTATCAGGAATTCGTGAACAATGAGCAGTATCTGTTTCAGCTCCATGTGATCGGCCAGGGTGAATTCGATCTGGAGCAAGTGCGCATTGAAGACACGCCCATCGCATCTTTTGAAGAAGTAGAGACGGAGATCGTCGGGCCGGGCGGCAGCGTCACATTGTTTGAAACCGATGTGGTCACTGCACCCGAGGTCGCGGGGCAGGAATTGCGCAGTACCGGTGACGGCGGGGACTGGATTGGTCCGTTTACAGCCAATCCCGCTGAAACCAAAGCCGCTCATATCGGCATCGATGTGGTGTTTGCCCGGGGGCTCTATTACGCCAACGACAGTGGTGGGCTTGATACCCGCAGTGCTCAATGGGAGGTTCAGGCTCGCATCATTGATGATGAAGGCCTGCCGATCGGTGATTGGGCATCGCTGGGCACTGAGAGCTATACAGCCTCAACCAATTCTGCGCTCAGGCTCAGCTATAAATATGCAGTTTCGTCTGGGCGCTATGAAGTGCGGATGATCCGCCTTGATACAATTGATGCCTCATCGCGTGCTGGACATGAATTGCGCTGGGCTGCTGTCCGCTCGTATCTGGAAGGCGCCCCGGAATTCGGCAATGTAACGCTGCTGGCCGTCAAGATGCGGGCGACCGATAACCTGTCTCAGAGATCGTCTCGGATGATCAACTGCGTGGTCACTCGGAAGCTTTCCATTTGGTCCCCTGAAACCGGGTGGTCATCGCCTGAACCTACCCGCTCCATTGCCTGGGCCTTTGCCGATGCCTGTCGGGCGTCTTACGGCGCTGGGTTGGCTGAGGCCCGAATGGACCTTCAGGCATTGACAGCATTGGATCAAACCTGGTCGGCAAGGGGCGACACCTTCGATGGGGTTTTCGACAGTACCATGACGGTCTGGGAAGCCCTGATCCGTATTGCCCGTTGTGGACGGGCCGTTCCCGTATTGCAGGGCGGTGTGGTGCGGCTATTTCGGGATGCACAGCAGACTTTGCCCGTGGCCATGTTCAGCCCCCGCAATATCGTCAAAGGCTCATTCAAGATCCAATATATTATGCCGGGTGACGATACGGCGGATGCTGTGACCGTGGAGTTTTTCAATTCCCGGACGTGGAACCCGGATGAGGTCACGTCCAGTCTACCGGATAGCGCAGCAGAAAAACCTGCCAAAGTGATGCTCTTTGGCTGCACCAATGAACCGCAGGCCAAACGCGAAGGGCTCTACATGGCGGCGGATAATCGCTACCGCCGCAAGCTTGTCTCCTGGCAGACGGAACTAGACGGCCTTATCCCGACCTATGGGGACCTGGTGGCTGTCACGCACGATATGCCGCGATGGGGACAAGGTGGTGAAGTGGTTTCGTGGGCTCCAGAAACTTCAATTCTGGAAGTCTCGGAGCCGTTGGAATGGCAGCCGAACACCGAGCATTACATCGCTTTGCGACGTCGCGATGGCAGCCCAGCCGGACCGTTCAAGGTGCAGGCGAATGGCGATGACATGAGATCAGTGAGGATCATGGAAGCTCTGAATTTCGTGCCTTACACCGGGACGGCAGAAGAGCGCAGCCACTTTGCCTTTGGCCCAGGAGAAGCGTGGAGTGCTAAGGCGCGTGTGATCGCTGTCAGGCCCCGTGGCGAACAAGTCGAGATTACGGCAGTCGGCGAGGATGTTCGTGTCCACGAGGCTGATCTAGCCGCCTGAAATTTAATTCAAGGAGAAAGCCAATGAATTGTCCTTCAACTAAGGACGGGCAGGTCGTCATGCCTGAGGAAGAATTTGAGCAACTGCTCGAGTTAGCGGCCCAACGTGGTGCGAAACGGGCGTTAGCGGATGTTGGTCTGGTCGATGAAGAAGCGGCTGGCGATATCCGTGATCTTCGCTCTCTGCTCGGCGCTTTGCGTGTGGCCAAGCATACCGCCTGGTCGACCATTGTCCGTCTCGTCACCACAGGGGTGTTGATCGCGCTGATGGCGGGGGTGGCCATAAAACTTAAACTGTTTGGGGGAGGTCACTGATGCCTGCATTCTCTGAAAAATCCATCGCCAAGCTTTCCACCTGTCACCCGCTCTTGCAGCGGGTTTTTCATGAGGTTGTGCGGGAGTTTGATTGCACCATCCTCGAAGGGCATCGTGACAAGGACCGCCAAAACCAGATGGTTACTGAAGGCAAAAGTCAGGTTCAATGGCCTGACGGAAAACACAACACGGTGCCTTCTCTAGCCGTGGATGTGACCCCTTATCCCATCAAATGGGACGACCGGGAACGCCAGACATTGTTCGCGGGCTATGTCCTCGCCACCGCCAAATCCATGGGCGTAATCCTGCGCTGGGGCGGCGACTGGGACCGGGACACCGAGGTTCGTGACAACAGCTTCGATGACCTCGTTCATTTTGAAATCGTGGAGGATTAAGCCATGTTGGATAAATTGATTGGTGGAGGTCTGGTCACTGCAGCAGAGGGCGTTGCCAACATTATCGATCGTTTTGTTGAAACCGATGAGGAAAAACAAGCCGCCGAGTTGATAAAGGCCAAGCTGATGATGAAACCCAGCCTGGCTCAAATTGAGCTGAACAAGGTTGAGGCGGGACACCGTTCCATCTTCGTTGCGGGTTGGCGTCCCTTTATCGGCTGGGTCTGCGGCTTAGCACTTCTTTGGCACTTTATCCTGTTTGATCTGCTGACTTGGGTGACAGTGAATTTCTTCCCCCATGTATCCGAATTGCCGGAGCTCACGGGAACTGAGACACTGGTCACTGTGCTTCTGTCCCTTTTGGGGCTTGGTGCCATGCGGACGGTTGAAAAGTTTGGAGGTAAAACAAAGTAAGATGGATCTGGTGCATGCCGATCAGAAACTACAGAGCCCTGATCCCGTCGAGCACCACTCGAGTTGCCAAACAATCGTCTTCATTATAATCCAAAATTCGTTGTTTGATGGTCTCGTCACCTGTCTGGATCCAACGATCGAACCATTCAATCGAAGCCGCTCCGGATGGATGAGTGTCACGCCAGCTAAAGCCAAGATACTTGGCAAGGGTCTTGATAGAATAGTCCCGGGTTGGCCATTCAGTAGCTTTCTTCACCACATCGAAATAGAGATCCACTGATTGGCTTGGGTGAAATAGGTCTTCGATATCTTCAGCTGTGCAAACAGTAGGATACTTCGATTGAAGCTGCCTCCAGATTGTTCGCTCGTATTTCGAATAGTAATAGATGATACATGGCTGCTTATCACAAATGTACTGCCACGCGTCTTTGAAGGCGCGTTCCTCTTCTGCTGAACTCACGTCTTCTGTAAAAAAGGCGATGTATTTTTCAGTGGTGTTATCACCATTGTGACGTTCAACAAAACCATGCAGGTAGCAGAGGTCTCTCATTGGATCGACTTCAATATCGAAGAACAGCTCCGTTTCAGAGAATGGTAAATTAATCGGATTGGTCAGATAGGCCCTCGCACCATCGGTTTTCGTAAGCTGGGCTCGATTATGGAATTTTTGGAGCGTAGTCGCGCCAATGCCAGGAAAGATGGTCTTCTTTCCTGAAATAAACCCTTCAATGTCAGTGTTGGCTAATTCAAACACTGTAGGAACCGTATCGACCATCACGTCTCGTTTCGCGCGACCTAGTTCAGGGAGCAGAGTTAAATCATCTAGTTCTTCCAGCTGGGATAGGCAGGCTGAATACCAATGACAGAGCTTGCAGGTGCCGCTATAGGCAGGAACACTTTGCTCAGATTCATCTATAATGCGTTGCGCTTGAGCCAGAATTTTTTGGTACAGGCTCCAAACGGTCCAAGGGTTTGTTTTGCCCTGTGGTTCTTCAAGGTCATAGATGACCTCTTTACCGTGAATGTCCCAAATAAATGGCCGCCTGGAACAAGCGTGTCCGATGCGTTCCAAGATATCCGTGTAAAGGGATAGCTGAACGCCATAGTGTTTCTTTAGTTTTGTGTTATCGCCCTCTCCATATTCGCCAGATCCAGATTTGATGTCCCCGGCGACATAGCCATTACCTTCCAGTCTTAGAAGGTCTGGGTCCCCCAAGAGCTTATCCGCACTGATTCGCGAACTGTAGATCAGCGGCTCGCCCCGTTTCATAGCTTCAAGGGTCTGCTGTTCTTTCTCTTCCCCCGAATAGCGAGAGAGATCGAGTATGGGCAGGGTTAAAGAGCCAATGACGTCATGTTCATAGGCGGTGCCTTTTTCCCAAAGCAACTGCACGAAAGCATTGATTTCATCCCGTGTGGCTGGGTCGCCAAATATATCCATACTTGGTCGATGTGAGCATTGAACCAAGTCATAGAGCATTGCGGCAGTGACGTGATGGGACAATTTACTGCACCGAAATCCAGGAAATCAGTTTTGCTGAATAGGGCTGATCAGATTTGCTCCCGAATCTCTGCTTAATTTCTCGGTCGAGAATTTCTTCCATTGGTGAAAGTAGGTGGAGCGCGTCTTCGTTTGGTTTTGGTTCGCTTGGAGGCTCCCAGAAAAAATTCTCGGCCTGTTTCTCTATGGCTGGTGTCCTATTGCCATTCTCATCAACCGCAAGAATGAGAATGGACCGCACATTTTGATTGTTGCTATCGAGTAAATCGACAAGCCAGAAACCAATACCCCCTGAGAATTCGGCAGATTGGACGCTGAGCCCCAGCCCTTCAATCTGCTGACCACTATATTTCTGAAGAGCTCGGGTGACATAGGGATGGTCAAGACCCATCAACGCCCATGTTTCGTTTTCCGTCGCTTCATCTCGGTCTGTAGTGAACGTGATTAGCTTCTGGTTGGTTTCCAGAGCAAATTGACCGTTACCTTTCTCGAGGAATTTATCTCCTTCGATTTGAGCATGACTTTTTACAAAATCGACAATTCTTTGCATGCCAGAAGAGGTATCCGACAAGGGGGCATAGTCATCAAGGCTAAAGCCATCCAGATCTTGAAATAATTCGAATACTGCATCTTCAGCAGCTGATGCATTATCCATTGCTTCAGCCAGTTCCAGTTCCGTGCGTTGAAGCTTTGGATCACTGAGTGCTTGGGCATAAAGCTGACTGTAGTTAATCCTCTCAGAGAGTTGTCCAAGAATCTGAGAGCGAAGATCTTCAGCGACATTTCCATGCTCATCGACCTTGCCGACGGCTTTGGCGATGTCCATAAGTTTGTCGTTCAGCAAAAGGAATATTTTTCCCTCAATAGTGTCTCCTAGCACAAGGTTATAGACCTGAGCGGTGTCGCTTTGTCCATATCGATGGATGCGTCCGATCCGTTGCTCGACATCCATTGGGTTCCATGGAAGGTCAAAATTAAATAGGACCCTAGCATGCTGGAGATTGATACCTTCTCGCCCTGCCGCAGTGCAGATCATTACACGCGGCCCCTCGGCTTGTTTGAATTTTTTCTCAGCAGCTAGTTTTGTACCATGATCTCCGCCTTTGAGGACAACAACACCTTGCCCAGGGTAGGCCGTTTCAATTGCTTCTCCGAGCATTTCGACGGTGCCAAGATACGTCGCAAAGATGACGATGCGTTCCTTCGGGTTTTCTTTCCATAAAATACCCAGAGCACCGAGCAGTTTTTCGACTTTGGTTTCTTTAACGGACGGAAACATGCCTAACAAATCTTTGATGCGCATGCGCTCTTCTGGGAGGGCATATGAAACGGCGCTCATTGCTGCATCTTCTGCAGCAGATGTGTCCAATTCCTCGGCAAAGGCGTCAGAAGCCAATGCGAGTTGCTCTTCGTCCATCTTCTTCAGCAAGCGACGTTTTAGGTCGTTTAGGACACGATCGACCTCAACATCGGCCATCCGGTCCTTTCCAAGGCTCCATTCTGTTCGAATTTGTTCTCGGGCCTCATCAAAGGCCGCGTCACGGGCATCAATGTCCAAGTTCCCATCATGATGCAGAGCTTCCTGAACCGTAAGCGCGATTAGGCGTCTGCGTAATGTTCTATGCACAGCGGCAAAGCTCGATGCAGCGATTTTTTGAAAGATCGTCATGACAAACCCAAGGGCTCGTCCCTTGCCACCTTGTTTCTTCGCCAAGGCAAAACCGTCAGCCAGGTAGTCGTTGAGAGCTTGGTAGAAACCACGTTCCGCATCTGACATGACAAACGCTTCTGTATGGACCCAACGTCTGGCAAATAGCGTGCTGCCGTCCGGACGACACGCGTCCGCTTTGGTTCGACGGAAAATTATTGGATTAAGTCTGTGTCGCTGCTCGACCATCTCTTTCTCATTTGAGAAAAGCGTTGGATCCAAGAGCTCGACTAATTTCCAGAATCGGAAGTGATCACCTTGGTGCGGCGTCGCAGAGAGAAGGATGAGATCCTTGGTGTGGTCTCGTAGCGCCTCAGCGAGTTTGTAATTTTCTGTTTTCTTGGTTTTGCCACCTGACTTGTAGGCGGTCAGATGCTGAGCCTCATCAAACACAACCAGATCCCACATGGGAGCTTCAAGTAACTTTTTGACCCGCGTTTTTCGCTTAAGTGTATCGACGCTGGCAATCAAGAAGTTGTGCTTGGCAAAGGCGTTGGATCTTCGATCGCTAACGTCTCCTTCACGGCCAAAAACCTCAAAATTGAGATTGAAAACTTCATTCAATTCTCGATGCCAATTGTTGACCAATCCCGCAGGGACGATCATTAGTGCCCGATTGAGCTCCCCTCGGCTTGCCAGTTCACGTAAAATCAGAGCTGTTTCAATTGTTTTCCCTAGGCCAACCTCGTCCGCAATCATGAAGCGTCGTGGCGAAGCCATCGCCACCCGGTGTGTCAGAACAACCTGGTGGGGGAGGAGGTCAATTTTTGCTGATGTAAGAGAGCTCGCGCTGTCGAGCAGTGGAAGAGCGTGAGCTTGCCAACTGAGCCATGAGTATCTTGCTCGCCCATTATCGCCGTTGGCATTGGTGACAACCGTCTCATTGTGGCCCAATACAGGAGCGAGAGATGAAACTGGTATTTGCTGTTCGCCACTTGGGAAAAATACACGAGCATAGCTTTCGGCCAGACTGATAATGACGCCTTGACCAAATTCGTTATGTTTGACCCGTTCTCCTGGACTAAATTGCATGGTCTTCCTTTAAGAAATTCTGTGATGATGAAGACCAATCCAGTGACTTTTTCCACTGCTGTCATTGTTCTCAATTCGTCTTACACCGCTTTGGGCTCCATTCCAGATGCAGCGGCCAATAGGCAAGAGTTGATCGTTGAATTTCCCTGCCAAGTGCCAGTGATACTCCACGTCTCCGGTAGATTCGTGCCAGCGGTTTTGATCAGCCATCCAAAAGATCAGGGAGGCTTGGCTGTCAAACGCGCTCTGGAAATCTTGGATTTTCGTGTAGACCTGTTGTTCGATCCAGGGTTCTGCCTCTTCGGGCGTCATGGCATCGATTGCGACATCCAAACCAGCAACCATTAATGCATCGTCTTCGATCCAAGGCATTTCGTCGTCTGGCCACCCTTCTTGATACAGGTCGAAAAAATGGCGGAGGCTTATGACTTTTTTGGCCGCATCCATGGCCGTTAGCGTTCCTCCATCCCAAAGGATGTTGATGCCACGTCGTTTCCAGACATCATCAAGGAGTGGTGCGCTCATGCCTCGTCCTCCATATCAAACAAAGCCAGTTGGGCTTTGACGATTTGCTGGTTATTGGCTGACCATGTGGAGTACAGCTGTTTCGCAGTCATAGCGTTTTGGCGCATCACTTTGTCCGCACCATGGGTGCAAAGCCATTGCAACAAATCGCCCAGTGCCGGGTGCGGTTTAAATTCATTATTCAGAAGTTTTTTGACTTCTATACCGCTGTTCTCATAACAAGCGCCGACCAAGATCATAGCTTGATCCATATCGCGTGTTATGGTTTTCAGTTTTTCCGCGCGCTCTTTGGCAAACTCAAGTGGAGAGAGCCAATGGAAGACTTTTCTTTGTTCGGCAGTCCAGCCACGGTTTATGAAGTCACTAGGCCCAATTCCCGTGCCGCGCAGATATTTTTGGATTTGGTCGCGCTTAACTTCTGAAGCACTTCTGAAAATGCGTAGGAACTGTCGTGTTATTGGCTCACATTTGATTGGGGTGCCGCCAGCTTCTCCCTCTGATTGGTCGTCTAAAAGCTGGTTAATGCCAACCAAGGCTTCTTTGACAGTGAATTCCCGGCCTTCTTCCACGTAGACTTGGCCATAATGTCGGGAGAAATACTCTAGAGCCTTGCCTCGTTTAATGACTTGTATGTCTGCTTTTGGGAGACCTGCGTTTTGGTGATGCTCCAGGATTGCTTGAAGTTGGCGAACATCAGCGAGGATTTGTCGTCTTAGTCGTGGCCAACTGATCTTTTTAGGTTGTTCAGTTCGTTTGCGGCATACATGGATGATGTCATATTCAATGGTCTTGGAGCCAAATTCGCCTTTACCCTTAGTCTCGTCACTTCGAATTGGATATGTGGCTTCAAGATAAAAACCAGCCTCGAAAAGGCTTTCGAGAACGTCAACCCAAGGACCATCCTCACTATGGTGGAAAGTGAAGGAGAGGATGCCGCTCTGTTTCAGGATGCGTTTAGCTTCGCGCCAGCATTCGGTCAAAAGGCGCTTATAAAATGCATCAGGATCATCTGGGTGACGAGCTTTGTTTGAGACTGCTTCCAGAGTTTTTGGTGTGTATTCACCTGCATAGTAGTCTGGGTACTTATCTTTGAGGACCAAGCGTAACCAGACGTAAAAGAAATCTGCGAGTTCAGCGTAATGAAGGAGACCTCCAAATGGTGGGTCGGTTACCACCATGTCGATTTGTCCATCGCCTATGTGGGATAATTCTGTGGATGACCCACAGGTCACCACCGTTCCAGGTAAAACTGGATCTCCTGGTTCAGCTTTTTCGCTCTTGCCAGAAACGAGAGCACCAAGTTCCGGAGAAGCGTCTGCCAACATTTCATTGGATACGGTTTCCCAGGGCCTTTTGCACCATTCCAAACCTTTTATGGTATTGGCCCGACATGATGCCCAGTTCCCACGGCCAAAGTCAGCAAATACTGAATTTTCAATTACGGTTGATTTAGGATGGTAGTTGTTGTTGCTGAACATAGGTTCTGGTGTGTCCCGTTGGGGGTTCCAGAAACAAAACATATTTTGGTTTCTCAGAAATTGTTGGAATGCGCCAAGCACAATTTCCTTAGTGCTATCTTTAAAGCCAAAGCCGCCATCAATAGCCTTTAAGATCAGAGCGTGAACGAGAAGCTGGCGAGGATTGAACATCTTATGCCAATGTGAGAAACCATGATTTGGAACACCGCCCTGTAAATGGTGGGTCATAAAGCCATAAGGCAGCTCAGTTTCAGGCCAATATCCTGCTAAGTCAGTATTACGTCGGCTTTCCCACTCTTTAATGACGGCATTCTGTCTGCGCGTGTCATTTTGTGAAACGCTGGAGAAGTACCGTCCGCTGTAAGGGGCAGATGTCTTAGACCGGGATGGTGAGAAACACTGGAGGACGTATGCTGACATTGGCCCGGTATCTCCAGATGCCCTAATGCTGTCCAAAACATCCTGTTCTCGTCCGCAAGTCGTTTCTTGGCAGGTAAATGTAGATTTTTTTGGAATTGTTCCTTCAGAGGTTGAAAATGTTAATCCGGTCTCTGGGCAGGTGATTTCATCTGGTAAATCCCCCCGGACCTCTACGAGCCGTAAAGTCGAGGCACGTTTATCGTTCCATCGGATTGTCGCGTCAGCATCACTTGTTGCGGAGCCTCCGAGAATTCCTGCTTTATCTTTCCCACTTTCTCCTTTGAGCCAGTTAGGATGCACTAATAGAGATAGATTGATTTTTTTGTTTTTCTTTCGTTTCTTGGGGAGCTGAATTGACTCACCTTTCAACGCGGCGCTTTCATCGCAAAATTCGTGATTGCAATGTGGGCATTCATACTTTCCAGAAGCGTCCATCAAGGCATAAGGTAGTTCCGTCGGTGCTACGACCAAAGCTGCATCTGGTGCCATTCTCGCTTCAGCAGGTTCTACATCAAAGGACTGGTGGCAATGGCTACACACAATACCCTGCCACGCTTTCACACTAAGTGATTTTACAGCGATAACGGGGGTAGTCATAAGCGGTGTCCGATGACCACAGCCAGGGGCAGAACAGGGACCATGCTTGGCCCAGAAGGTGTAGATTACTTCTGGGCCTTCATAGACGTAGTCTTTTCTTTCTCCAGGCGTCAGAGTGAGCGGATCGAAGCCACTACCCATTTTCTCGCCCGTTGACTTGCGTGTCCAAATCCCTTTTTCACCACCAGGGCCTTCACAAGCATAAAACGGCATAATTTGCGATTTGACCTCGTTTTCGACGTGATCAAATAGCTTATTGACCTCGTCTAAATCGACGTCCGCCAGCTCATTTTTAACAACCAGCCACGCGACAGGGTTTAGGTCATTACCTGTCATCTGCATCCCTAGCCGAGCGCCTTCAACTAGGGTAGTCCCTCCACCCATAAAAATGTCGGCTACTTTCAGGTTTTTAAAAGCTTCGTTTTTTTGGTGATTGCCGTAATAAGATTCCCAAACAGTCTTAGCTGCTTCAGCAGGATCGTCTGGCGCTTTGGTCGCCGCAGCAAGGAGTGTGGAGCGGAACACGCTGGAGCGTCGACGCGCCCACCACTTTGACATCTGATAAATGGGTTTGCCCGCATTTCCTTCAATTTGCGCAATTTGATTGATTGGCAGTATGGGGAAATCAGTTTCCAAGCAGGTTTTAGGGCGGTTGGGATCGCTAAAATCTACCGTTTCAAGGTGTTGCTCTTTCGCCGCTCCAATAGTTTCGGCTACTTGTTCTGCAATAATTTCAGCTTTTGTTTTTTTGACTGCTCTTGCCATGTGCGGAGGCCTTATTTGGAAATTTCAATGAAGGGAACGGTGACTTCCAGAAGCGAGAGGCCTCCATGGGTGAGGGAAGGGTAACGGCTTCGACCCCTTCGATTTCGACGAGCCGGACTGACGCGCCGCAGCCAAACGGCAAGGGGCCGGGGTGCAATCCACAATCGATTGGAGAACAAACCCCCGTCCGTGTAGGTATTTCGAGTATTTGCCTGCCTCATCCGCCCTTTTTCCAGGTAAAATTCCAGTTATTGTCGGATTTATTGGTGGCCTTGCCAGTAAACGTGCCTATATTTGTACTAAGAAATCCGCAATTTCGTGATTTGTGATTACGGAGGTCCGGTATGAAGGTTGAAGCAATTGGCCCGCGCACGGTCGCTCTGGCGACCGGCGTACACCCCTCGAAGCTCAGCAACAGCAGCGACAGCGTTGCCGACAAGGCGCTTGAGCGCGAAGCGGCGGTGCGGAAAATCAAGAACGATCCCGGCGTCGAACGCGGCAAGGGTATCAAGATCGACAACGACGTCTGATCGCCCGCGAGTCTGATCATTTGAAATTCTGACGAGTGCGGACCGGCCAACCGGCCCGGCCGTTCGTTAAACGGAAGCCCGCATCCCGTGATGCGGGCTTTCCTTGTTGGTGCGCGCGCGATGTTGCTCCCGCCGGGCGATCCCCGCCGCCGCCCCAATCGGAGGGCGGACGCTCCGGTCTATAATCTGATAGGATGGCGCTCCGAATTTTGACCCTCCAAATTCAGATACGGAATGGAATTCAAATGAGCGACCGTTACGCCGCCTACAAGAAGCTTGGTATCGACTTCCCCGCCGACCGCATCTTGCGCATCACCTTCAACCGGCCCGAAACCTACAACTCGGTGGATGCCGAAACCCACACCGAACTTACCGAAATCTGGAAGGACATCGACAAGGACCCCGACATCTCCGCCGTCCTGGTGACGGGCGCCGGCAAGGCCTTCTCCGCCGGCGGCGACTTCGAGATGATCAAGAAGGTCCTCGACGATCCGGTCATCCGCATGCACACGTGGAAGGAAGCCCGCGACCTTGTCTACAACGTCATCAACTGCAACAAGCCGATCATCTCCGCCATCAACGGCGTCGCCGTCGGCGCGGGGCTGGTGGTCGGCATCCTGGCGGACGTCTCCATCGCCGGCAAATCGGCCAAGATCGTCGACGGCCACACCCGCCTCGGCGTTGCCGCCGGCGACGTCTCCGCCATCATCTGGCCGCTCCTGTGCGGCATGGCCAAGGCCAAGTACTACCTGATGACCTGCCGACCCGTTTCCGGCGAGGAAGCCGACCGCATCGGCCTGGTGTCCATGTGCGTGGAGGACGACGAGCTGCAGGACACCGCCCTGGAGATCGCCGTCGAGCTCAGCAACGGGGCGCAAAGCGCCATCCGCTGGACCAAGTACGCCCTCAACAACTGGCTGCGCTCGGCCGGCCCCATCTACGACACCTCGACGGCGCTGGAAATCCTCGGCTTCGCGGGTGAGGAAGCGCGCGAGGGCCTGGCCTCCCACCTGGAGAAACGCAAGCCCGAGTTCCCCAAGGACTGTCCGGTCTAGGTGCTTCAGCAGGGGAGTTGAACGATGGATATCAGGGACAAGGTCGTCGTCGTCACGGGCGCGGCCAGCGGCATCGGCAAGGCCATGGCGGAACGCTTCAAGGCGGACGGCGCCAAGGGCCTGGCGCTGGCCGACGTCAACGCCGACGGCGTCAGGGCGGTGGCCGACGATCTCGGGGCGATCTCGATGCCCTGCGACGTCGGCAATGAGGGTGACATCCAGGCGCTGGTCGCCGAGACCGAGAAAGCCTTCGGGCCCGTCGACGTTTTCTGCTCCAATGCCGGCATCTTCCGTTTCGGCGACGAAGACCAATCCGACGACGATTTCGAGGCGAGCTGGCGCATCAACACCATGAGCCACGTCTACGCCGCCCGCGCCGTGGCGCCCGGCATGGCGGAACGCGGCTCGGGTTATCTCGTCAACACGGCCTCGGCCGCCGGCATCCTGATCCAGGTCGACAGCGCCGCTTACACCATGTCCAAGCACGCCGCCATCGGCTTCGCGGAATTCCTCGCCGCCAAGTACGGCCCGCACGGCGTGGGCGTTTCCGTCGTCTGTCCCCAGGGCGTCGTCACCGGCATGACCGGCGGTCGTACCGATACGCCGGCCGCCGTCGACGGCATGCTGCAGCCCGAGGATGTCGCTGACGCCGTCATGCAGGGCATGGCAGAGGGCCGCTTCCTGATCTTCCCGCACGAAACGGTCTACGAATACATGCGGCGCAAGGCCGACGACCGCGACCGCTGGCTCCGCGGCATGGCCCGCGTGCGCGAACACACCATGGCGGGATATGAGGGTGGGGAATAGTCATGGCGGCAAAACCCAAGAAGACGAAAACCAAGGGCCCGATCGCGCCTTATATGGCCGTCGGCATCTCCACGGTCGCCTACGGCATCGCCGAACGCAGCCACATCAGGCACAATCTGGAGACCATCGAGGACGCCATCCACGCCGCCGTTTCCATGGTCGGCATCAACATGCCGGTCAAGATCATCGCGCTGGCGGAAGGCGCGTTGACGGGCTTTACCGACGAGATCTTCGACCTTCCGCACACCCTGGCGGCGAAGGAGTTGTTCATCGATATTCCGGGCGAAGAAACCGAAGTACTCGGCCGTCTGGCCAAGATGTACGAGACCTACATCATCGTGCAGTGCAAGGCACGCTGGCCGGAGGTCATGGACGATCGGTTCTTCAACACGCTGTTCGTCATTGGCCCCAACGGCAAGGTGGTGCACAAGGCGGCCAAGAACCATCTCTGGTGCCGCGAACGCTCGTGCACGCCACACGATATCTACGACCGCTGGGTGGAGGTGTTCGGCGACGGCATCGACGCCTTCTATCCCGTGCTGAAGACCGACGATATCGGCAACATCGGCACCATCTGCTGTTCCGACGGCGAATACCCCGAAGCCGTGCGCGCGCTCACGTTCAACGGCGCCGAAGTCGTCTATCGGCCCTCCGAAGCCGTGCCGATGACCAACATCGGTTCGGACGGCGGCGGTAGCTGGATGGTCCAGAACCGGGGTCATGCCGAATTCAACAACGTCTACATGCTGTGCCCCAACATCGGGCCGGTTTACCTTTCGGCGTCGTCAAAACATCCCATCGACATCTCGGGCGGCAACAGCCACATCGTCGGCTACCGGGGCGAGGTCCTCAGTCATTCCGCATCGGGCACCAATACGGTCGTCTCGGCCATCATCGATATCGAAGCGTTGCGTCAATTCCGGGCGATGAACCTCAACAGCAACTGGCTCAAGGATCTGCGCACGGAACTGTTCCAGGACATGTACCGGGAACCGATTCACCCCAAAAACCTCTGGCTCAAGGACGACCCGGCGCACCACAACGAGGTCGACAAGGTCTACCGCGCCAATATCGAAAAGTTATTTAAGCGCGGCACCTGGACCCGCCCGCACCACCAGTTCCAAGGCACGCGCCTCCTGCCTGACGGCGATCCCGGCATGACCGAGGAACAATGGCGTGAGGCCAAAGCCATGTGGAGTGTCTGGGATTAGTCGACTAGCGCCTTCGGCGCCTCGATGTGCTTCGCCCTGAGATATTCGCCCAGTGATTTCGCCTGTCCGTCGATGCGGGTGGATGACGAGACGCCTTCACCCAGGATGCCGTGGATATAGAAGTTGAGCGCCCGGATGTTGGGAAGTTCAAAGCGTTCGATTTCGAACTCGGCGGTGTCGGTCAGCAATTCCTTCAGCCGGGCGACAGTTAGGAATTCGTATAGGAAGCCGTAGGCCGCGTCGGTCTTGGCCCAAACGCCGAGATTGGCGCAGCCTCCCTTGTCGCCGGAGCGCGTGCCGAACAGCCGGCCGAAGGGTAGGGACATGGTCTCCCCGTCCGGCGGCTCAGGTATGTCGGCCGGCACTTTCTGGTAATAGATCTCCTCGAGATCCAATTGACTGGTCGGCACGATTTCCACCTCGTCTTCGCCCATGTGAACCCGTTCGCGGATGTGCTTGGAGTCCACGAGGGCCGGCCAATGGACGACATAGGGGCTGCCGCTCGAGCCCGACATGTCTCTCGCCGCGAAACCCGGAATATTGGCCAGCGCGAGTTCGATGATCTTTGCGCTGAAAATACGTCCAACCAGCTTCTGGTCCTGGGATTTGACGGTCACGCGCAAGCTGGCGAAGGCTTCTTCGTTGGTGGCGGGATCGGGCTTGTCGCTGCGGACGATCTGGTCGGTAACGTCGTCGAATTGATCGCGGCCGCCAACCGAATCGAACAGCGTATCCGAGAACACTTTCGCCTTTTCCTCGATGTCCAAACCGGTCAGCAGGATTTCCATGCCGTTGCGGTAGCCGCCCAGGGTATTGATGCAGACCTTGTGGCTGGGCGGCGGCGTCGAGCCCCGGCACCCTGACACCCGTACGCGCTCCGGTTCGGTTTGAGTGATCGACAGGGTATCGAAATGGGCGATGACGTCGGGGTTGAGGTAGGCGGGCGACGAGATTTCATAGAGCAATTGAGCCGTCACCGTACCCTCCGACACCAGACCGCCCGTGCCGGGATGTTTGGTAATGGTGAAGCTGCCGTCGGCCTCGACCTCCGCGATGGGGTAGCCGACATTGTGGAAGCTCGGCACTTCCTGGAAAAAGGAATAATTTCCGCCCGTCGCCTGGGCGCCGCATTCGATGATGTGTCCGGCGGCCAGGGCACCCGCCAACGCATCGTAATCGTTGCGCTGCCAGCCGAACTTCCAGGCCGCTGGGCCGATGACCACGGCAGCGTCCGTGACGCGAGGGCAAATCACGATGTCAGCACCCCTGTCGAGGGCCTCCTTGATGCCCCAGGCGCCGAGGTAGGCATTGGCGGTTGCGGGGGGATTGCCGGCATTCCTTAAGGCCGTGCCGGTGTCGAGGTTAGTCAGGCTCTCGCCGGCATCCGCCAATTCGCCGAGCCTGGGCAGCAAGTCGTCGCCGTCGATGTAAGCAACCTTGGCCTCCAGTTCGAGTTCGGAGACGATTTCCTCGACGGCCTCGGCCATGCCCTTGGGATTGAGGCCGCCGGCGTTCGAGACGATCTTGATGTCGCGTTCGAGGCAGGGGCCGACGACTTCGCGGATTTGCTTGAGGAACGTGCCGACGTAGCCGGTTTCCGGCTTCTTCATTTTCTGGCTGAACAGGATCGACATGGTGAGTTCCGCGAGGTAATCACCGGTCAGGACGTCGATCGGACCGCCTTCGACCATCTCCCGTGCAGCCGAAAGCTTGTCACCGTAAAAGCCGCTGCAATTGGCGATGCGGATCACATCCCCGGCACCGCTTTCGTTCACCGCCATTTCAGTTCTCCGTCAGTCGTGCCGTCTTCGAATTTCAGTGGCATGAAACACCCTCCTCGTTTTCAGCAATATAGACGATACAGCCCGAGACCTCAGCGGCATAGCCCATCGGGGCGGCCCCTGCGACGAGATGCCGCACACCGGATTCTTTCAAAAATTACAATGCTTTATCATCAGGCATAGGGTCTCGGTTCATATACCCATAAAAATATTTGGGATTTGTGTTGACAACATCCGGGGACCTACCTATTTTCTGCAATTGAGAATTGTTCGCAATTAGATTTGCGTGGTCAGTGATTAGGGGAAGACCAAGGTCAACCCCAGGTTCGTCAAGGAGTAAGAGAAGTGAAACCCCAGAACTTCTTAAGACGCACGGTCGTCCTTTCCGCCGTCTTTGCCGTTGTGGCAATGTCCGGCGCTTCGATGGCCGCGGCCGAGGAAGTAAACCTTTATTCCTCGCGCCAGCCGTTCCTCATGAAGCCGCTGTTGAAGGCGTTCACCGAGGAAACCGGCGTCAAGGTCAACATGGTCTATTTGAAAAAGGGCATGCTTGAACGGCTCAAATCCGAGGGGGCCAACACGCCGGCCGATTTGATCCTGGTGACCGATATCGGAAATTTGCACAACCATGACCAGGCGGGACTGCTGCAGCCCGTTAAGTCAGATGTTCTAAACGCCAATATCCCGGCCCAATACCGCCATCCCGACGGCAACTGGTACGGCCTGACCGTGCGCGCCCGCGTCATCTACGCCTCGAAGTCGCGCGTCAAACCGGGCGAGCTGACGACCTACGAGGATCTCGCCGATCCCAAGATGAAAGGGCGGGTCTGCATCCGCTCCGGCAAGCACGTCTACAATGTCTCGCTCCTCGCCTCGATCGTCGTGGCCAAGGGTACGGAAGGCGCCAAGGCCTGGGCCAAGGGCCTGAAGGCCAATCTGGCGCGCAAACCCCAGGGCAACGACCGCGCGCAGGTCAAAGCCGTATACGAGGGCGAATGCGATGTCGCCATCGGCAACACCTATTACATGGGCAAAATGGCGACCAACAAAAAGGATCCCGTCCAGAAGGAATGGGCCAAGGCTGTCAACATTATCTTCCCCAACCAGAACGACCGCGGCGCCCACGTCAATGTCAGCGGCGCCGCCGTCACCAAGGCGGCCAAGAATAAGGCGAACGCGCTTCGCCTGATCGAGTTCCTGAGCGGTGATGCGGCGCAGAAGATCTACGCCGAAACGAACTTCGAATACCCCGTCAAGCCCGGCATCGCGCTGCACCCGATGGTGGCGTCTTGGGGTGAATTCAAAGCCGACAAAGCTTACCTTTCAAAGATTGCCGGCGAACGCGGAACGGCAACCAAATTGGTGGATCAAGTCGCCTTCAACAATTAGGTTACGCGACATAGGCGCCCGGGAGGGCGCACTCGGAGGCCGGTCGGCGACGTACGCTGATCGGCCTTCCGCCGTCTGCAGAGGCGGAAGTAAATGAGTAACAAAAGGGGTCACGGCGAATAAGATGACGTCGGAATCTGAAATCGCGAATGCTTCCCGGCCCAGACCGTGGAGGACCGACCGGTTCGACGGCTGGACCGTCGGCACGATGATGATCACCGTTCTCGTCGCCGTTCCCGTATTCGCGGTCGCCTACCTCGCCTTAACACCGGAAGAAAACATCTGGCCGCATCTCGTCTCCACGGTGCTGCCCGGCTACATCGGCACGACCCTGACATTGATGGCCGGTGTCGGCGTCGGCACATTGTTGATCGGCGTCGGCACGGCCTGGATGGTCACGATGCTTCGTTTCCCGGGGCGGCGCTTTTTCGAGTGGGGGATGCTGCTGCCCATGGCCATGCCGGCCTACGTCATCGCCTACGTCTACACCGACATACTCGAGTATTCAGGCCCGTTGCAGGCGATGCTGCGCGATATCTTCGGCTGGAGCACAAAGCGGGATTACTGGTTTCCCGAGATCCGATCCGTCGGCGGCGCCATCTCGATGATGACGCTGGTGCTTTATCCTTATGTCTATCTGCTGGCGCGCGCCGCCTTTCTGGAGCAATCGATCGGCGTTCTCGAGGCCAGCCGCTCGCTCGGCCGGGGACCGTGGCGCAGTTTCTTTACGGTCGCTCTGCCGCTGGCGCGACCGGCCATCGTTATCGGCGTTTCGCTGGTGCTGATGGAAACGTTGAACGACTACGGCACCGTCGACTTCTTCGCGGTCAATACGTTCTCACTGGGCATCTTCGATGTCTGGATGAACATGAACAACGTCGGCGGCGCGGCGCAATTGGCGGTCGTCATGTTGCTGTTCGTTGCCCTCCTGGTGTTTGCCGAACGATATGCCCGCCGCAAGCAACGCTTTCACCACACCACGACGAAATACCAGGCGCTGCCGGGGCTTCGTCTCAGGGGACCGCGGGCTTATTTCGCGATGTTGGGGTGTGCGACGCCGGTTGTCCTGGGCTTTTTCCTCCCGACCGTGATCCTACTGGTTTACGCGCACCAGCATTTCGATCCGGAACTCACTTCGGAAATCATGGGTCACGCCGTCAATAGCATCCGGTTGTCCGTGTTGGCCGGCATCCTCGCCGTCATTGTCGCCACGGTCATGGTCTACAGCGCCCGCATCAATGGCGGGCATTTTCTGCACGTCGCAAACCACATCGCGGCTTTGGGATACGCTGTTCCCGGCGCCGTTCTCGCAGTCGGGGTGATGGTCGTTCTGGGCAATCTCGACAACGGCATTGACAGTATGGCGCGGCGGCACTTCGGCCTTTCCACGGGGTTGATTTTCAGCGGCACCATCGCCGCCGTCACGTTCGGCTACCTCGTGCGCTTTCTCGCCCTGGCGCTCGGTACCGTCGAGGCCAGCCTCGGCAAGATCACGCCGAGCATGGACGGCGCCTCGCGCAGTCTGGGACGGGGCGCGTTCGACACCATGCGCCTTATCCACCTGCCCTTGATGCGCGGCAGTATCCTGACCGCCATCATGCTGGTCTTCGTCGACTGCATGAAGGAACTGCCGATGACGACCATCCTGCGACCCTTCAACTTCCAGACCCTGGCAACCTTCGTGCACCAGTACGCCTCCGACGAACAACTCGGTGACGCCGCTCTGGCGGCGCTCTCCATCGTCGGCGTCGGCATCCTGCCGGTGATCCTGCTCAGCCTCGCCATCGCCCGGTCGCGCCCCGGCCATCGGGGCGGGGGGTAGGGCCATGGAGGGATTGCATATGGTCGGCGTGCACCATTCGTATGGGCGCACCCACGTTCTCGACAACGTTTCCCTGACGGTTCCCGCCGGCGAATTGGTCTGCCTGCTGGGCCCCTCGGGTTGTGGGAAGACCACGCTTCTCCGCATCGCCGCCGGTCTCGAGAAACTGCAGGCCGGCAGCGTGACCATCGACGAGGACGTCGTTGCCGAACCCGGCCGACAGTTGCCGCCGGAAGACCGCCGGATCGGCTACATGTTCCAGGATTTCGCCCTGTTCCCGCATTTGACGGTCCTCGACAATGTGGCCTTCGGCTTGTTCCGCCAGGACAAGGGGGCGGCGGAAAAACGCGCCATGGAAATGCTCGATCAGGTCGGCATGACCCAGCACGCCGGCAAGCATCCGCATATGTTGTCGGGCGGCCAACAGCAACGCGCCGCCTTGGCCCGGGCGCTGGCGCCGAAGCCGCGGCTTGTCCTGCTGGACGAACCATTCTCGGGGCTCGACACCAACATGCGGGCACGCGTCCGCGAACAAACCCTGTCGGTGCTGCAGCACACGAACGTCGCCACCCTGATGGTTACGCACGATCCCGAAGAAGCCATGTTCATGGCGGACCGCATCAAGGTTATGGGGGACAACGGTCAGGTTTTGCAGTCGGGGCGTCCCGCGGATATCTACTACAAGCCCGTGGACGAATTCGTCGCCCGCCTGTTCGGGCCCATGAACGCGATCGACGGCACCGTTTCCAACGGGCGCCTCGATTCCTCCTTCGGCGCCTTTGAGGCGAACGGGCTGGGTGAGGGAAGCAAAGCCAAGATGCTGATCCGGCCCGAAGGCCTGATCTTGAGCAACGGCGACGCCAACAAGGGCGGCATCGCCGTCAACGTGTTGTCCGCTCACCTGCTGGGCGACAGTTCCCTGGTTCGCCTGCAGGTCCGTGAGGGAATCAATGCCGGGGCGGAGTTCGAAGTCCGTGTTTCCGGCGCATTTGACCCCCTTTTGATGGATGATGTCCGGGCCCGCGTGGACCGGCGTCATGCTTTCCTGTACCCTGTCGAATAGTCGTGTTTGGGGAGTAATCTGAATGGTCGAAATTTCGCGGTCGTTCGAAATCGAGGTCGATGCCATCGACTCCGATCACCGCCGGTTGGTGGATATCGTCAATGAAATTGTTCAGGCGATCGACGACGGCAAGCCCGAAGACTGCACCAAGCTGGTTCCCGATTTCGTCTCGCTGGCCAAACAGCACTTCGCCCGCGAAGAATCCCTGCTGGCAAAGTACGGGTATCCGGATACCGACAAGCACCGCCAGCACCACGCGGGGCTCGACGACAAGATGGAAACCATGCTGACCCTGGCCGAAAAGGTCGTCGGCAACCCGCAGGCCCGCGAGGTTTTGCGCAAGGAAGTGATATTCTTCCTCATGGACGACGTCATCAACGAGGATATGGACTACAAATCGTTCCTCGTCGCTGCGACGTCGAAGGACGGGAACACGACCGGCCAGTAAGCCGTCGCCCTTGACGGGCCGGCATCCCACATCGAAGGCTGATTAACCGCGCTCGAACAACCTGGCCCGCTCGAAGTCGGTGACGGCTTTGTCGTGTTCCGCGATTTCCCAGCGGGCGGCATGGACGTAGTGATCCACTACGTGATCGCCCATCGCCCCTCTCAGGACTTCCGATGTCTCCAAGGCCCCGACCGCCTCCACCAGCGTTTTGGGAATTTCGGGAATTTGTTGGTCATCATAGGCGTTGCCGACGAACTCGGCCGGCATCTCCAGTTGGTTTTCCACGCCGTCCAGTCCGGCGGCGATCATGGCGGCATAGGCGAGGTAGGGATTGACGTCGGCGCCGGGCACCCGGCACTCGAGGCGGAAGCCGTCATCGTGGCCGAGAATGCGATAGCCCGCCGTGCGGTTGTCCCGGCTCCAGATGATCTTGGTGGGGGCGAAGGAGCCGCTTTGGAAGCGCTTGTAGGAATTGACGTTGGGCGCGAGGAACGCCGTGATGTCCGGTGTCGCCTTCAGGAGGCCCGCCAGGAACTGGCGGAACAAGGGCGTCATGTCGTCATCGGCGCCGTTTTCATGGAAGGCCGAGCAATCCTTTTCGTTGTCCCACAACGAGAGGTGGATGTGACAGCTACTGCCGGCCAGGTCGCTGCGCCACTTGGCCATGAAGGTGACGGCTTTTTCCTCGGCATGGGCGATTTCCTTGACGCCGTTCTTGTAGATGACGTGCCGGTCGGCCATTTCCAGCGCATCGGCGTAGCGCAGGTTGATCTCCTCCTGTCCCGGCCCCCATTCGCCTTTGGAGAACTCGATGGGAATGCCGGCGCCCTCCATGTCGTTCCTGATCCTGCGGATCACCGGCTCTTCCTTGGTTGTCTGGAGGATGTGGTAATCCTCGATGTAGGTCGCCGCTGTAACGAGGTTGCGGTAGTCCTTCTCGGCGGCGGAAGCGAAGGTTTCGTTGAACAGGTAAAATTCCAGCTCGGACGCCGTAAAAGCCGTCAAGCCGCGTTCCTTCAGGCGCTCGACCTGTTTCTTGAGGATCGATCTCGGCGCGTGGGGAACGGGTTCGCCGTGATGGTCGAGGCAGTCACACAGTACCAGCGCCGTCGCTTCCAGCCAGGGTATGCGGCGCAGCGTCGACATGTCGGGTCTGATCTCGAAGTCTCCGTAGCCTTGGGCCCACGACGCGGCCTCGAAGCCGGGCACCGGTTCCATTTCCATATCCACGGTCAGCAGGTAATCGCAGGCGTGCAGTTCGCGCCAGCCCCGCTCGACAAAGTACTTTCCGGTCACCCGCTTGCCGATAAGGCGGCCCTGCATATCGATCATACAGGTCAGAACGGTATCGATAACGCCGGCATCGACATCGGCGCTCAATTGCTTGAGATCGTATTCGGCCATCGTGGTTTCCCTCGCCCGGTTTCCATCCGAGATTTGCAAATGCCCCCGCGTTTTGTCAATATTGGTTGACCAAATACGAATGAGATTTTGCCCGAACGGTCAACAAGGCTGGTTCGGAAACCACAGCAAGCGAGGGCGCATGCGGCCAGCCGACCGGCGCAGCCGGATTATGGATTTCGTCAGGGAACGTGGGCGGATAACGGTCGATGACCTCGCCGGACTGCTGGATGTTTCCCGTGAATCCATCCGCCGCGACCTCAATTTGCTGTCGACGCAGGGCCAGATCCGCAAGTTCCACGGCGGCGCCGAACTGCCCCACGTCGACGGCGAAAGCGCCTACAACGTACGCATGACGGAGAACGTCCGGGCGAAACGGCAGATTGCCAAGCGGGCGGCCCAGCTCTTCGAACTCGGCGATACCTTGTTCATCGATACCGGCACAACCACCGTGTTTTTCGCCGAGGACTTGGCCAAGGTCGAAGGCATCAGTGTCATCACAAATTCCAGCGTGATCGCCAACACCCTGGCAGTGGCGGAGACCAACAACCGGGTCTTCCTGATCGGTGGGCAGCAGTCGGGGGACAGCGCTTGCACATTCGGCGCCCTGGCCGTCGAACAGATCCACGTGTTTCATGCCTCCGATGTCGTGCTGGCGGTCGGCGCGCTCGATATCGAGAACGGGCTCACCAGCTACTTGGTGGACGAGGCGGAAATCGCCCGGGCCATGCTGCGTCAGGCACGCACGGTAACGGTACTCGCCGATACCACCAAGCTCGGGCGGACGGCGCTGTTCGAGATCTGCCCGCTGGACCGTATCGACCGTCTGGTCATCGAGGAAAATCCCGGGGGCGAATTCGGCAAGGCATTGCGCAAGGCCAACGTCGAAGTCGTCGTCGCGTCGGAGTAAGGCGCCGTGCAGACCTTGATCAGCATCGTCGGCGGCATCGCGTTGCTGCTCTGGGGAATCCGCATGGTGCGGACGGGCGTGACCAGGTCGTTCGGCGCCGAGTTCAGGAAAGCGTTGTCGGTGTCGGCACGCAATCGTCTGATTGCCTTCGCCGCCGGTTTCGGCGTCACCGCGGCCATCCAAAGCAGCACGGCCACGGGACTCATGGTGGCCTCGTTCGCCGGCCAGGGTTTGATTGCCGGGACTGCGGCTCTAGCCATTATGTTGGGCGCCGATGTGGGCACGACCGTGGTGGCCCAGATACTCTCTTTCGATTTGCGCTGGCTGTCGCCCCTGGCCATAGCGCTGGGCGTCTTCACCTTCCTGGGGTCGGAGAAAAGCAGGCGTCGGAGTCTGGCGCGATCGGCCATCGGCCTTGGCCTGATCCTTTTGGCACTGCAACTGATTGTCGGGGCGTCGGCGCCGCTGCGGGAGAGCAGTACATTGCTTGTTCTTTTGCAACCGATGGCGGACGAACTGCTGCTTGCTGTCATCGTCGCGGCGGCCATCACCTGGGCGGCCCATTCGAGCCTGGCTGTCATCCTTTTACTGATGTCCCTGGCGTCGAGCCAGGTGCTGGGCATCGAACTGGCCCTGGCCATGGTCCTTGGCGCCAATCTCGGTGGCGCGATGATTGCGGTCGGGGCCACGGCGAGATCGAACCCCGCCGCGCGGAGGACACCGCTCGGCAACCTCATCATGCGGGCGCTGGGCGTTTTCGCCGTCCTTCCGGCGCTGGATCTGATTCTACCCTATTTACCGGTGGCCGGCGAAGCGCCCGAGCGCATGATCGCCAACTTCCACACCGGATTCAATCTGGCGCTGGCCTTGGTCTTCCTGCCTTTGTTGAACCTGATCGACGCGCTGTCGCGACGCATTCTTCCCGAAAAGGCGGGCGACAGCGAAAACGGCCGTCCCCTGTATCTTGACGCCGCCTCGTTGGATACACCGCCCGTGGCCCTGGCGTGCGCTACGCGCGAGACCCTTCGTATGGGTGATGAAGTAAAGACCATGCTGGTCGGCTGCATGGACGTGATGCAGCACAACAACGCCGGCCTGAGGCAGGAGATCGAGCGGCGCGACGATGTCGTCGACCAGTTGCACGAAGCCATCAAGCTCTACCTCACCAAGCTTAGCAAGGAGGAACTGGACGCCCAGGAGAGCGCCCGCAACATCGAGATACTCAGCTTCACGACCAACCTTGAGCACATCGGCGACATCATCGACAAGAACCTGATGGATCTCGCGAACAAGAAGATCAAGGGCCGCTTGAGTTTTTCCAGCGAAGGCTCGGAAGAGCTGGCGGCATTCCACGAACGCGTCCTGGCAAACCTCGAGCTGGCGCTGAACGTTTTCATATCGGATGACCTTGATCTCGCCCGCCGCCTGCTGCGCGAAAAAACGGCCATACGGGATCTCGAACGTGAGTACGTGGAGAACCATTATGCCCGAATCGGTCAGGGCCGGCCCGAGTCCATTGAATCCAGCTCGCTGCACGTGGATGTCCTGCGCGATTTGAAAAGAATCAGCAGCCACCTCACCTCCGTGGCCTATCCGATTCTCGACCGGGCGGGTGAGTTGGCCGACAGCAGGTTGGTTGAATCTGGGAAATGAATCCGATTCGAGTTTGACTGTTCAGTCATTGGTAACTACCATTCGGTCAATCAGCATTGCCAAGCGGTATCGTTCATGAGCATCAAGGCCGTTACATTCGATCTTTGGGACACCATCGTCGATGACGATTCCGACGAGCCCAAACGGGCGGCCCGGGGCTTGTTGAGCAAAAAGGAGGAACGGCGCCGACTGATGTTTGAGGCGCTGCAGTCGGTTGCCCACATCGACAAGGAAAAAGTCGACCTGGCCTATGACGTTGCCGACGCCGGTTTCAACATGGTCTGGCGCGAGAACCACATCAACTGGACCGTGGAACAACGCCTGCGCGTCGTCCTAAATGGCCTCGGCCGCATCCTGCCGGGCGATGTCATGGCGAAACTGGTGGAAGATACCGGCCGCATGGAGGTCGATATTCCGCCCAACGCCATTGACGGTATCGGCGATGCGCTTGAAGACCTTTCCGGCCGGTACAAGCTCTGCATCGTGTCGGATGCCATCGTGACGCCGGGAACGGGATTGCGCCAGATCCTCGATTCCTACGACCTTGGCCGCTATTTCCAAGGATTCGCCTTTTCGGACGAGGTCGGACACTCCAAACCGCACCGGGCCATGTTTGATTCGGCGGCACGGCAGTTGGATGTCGATGTTTCGGAAATCGTCCACATTGGCGACCGCGATCACAACGACATAAAAGGCCCGCACGCGCTGGGCGCCAAGGCTGTACTGTTTACCGCAGCCCGGGCGGAAGACAAGGAAACCACCACGGCCGACGCGATTTGCGAACGGGCGGCGGATTTGCCCGCCATCATCGATCAGCTGGCTTCGGCCTGAAGCGTCTTGGGCACGGGGGAACGACGCAAATGACAACGACGCTCCGCTTCCTGGTAGTCGACGGATACGCCAAAGAGGGCCGCGAGGACCTGAAGGCAGGCGGCGCCTCGACGGCGGGCCAGCTTTACGACCGCATGCTCAAGGAAAATGCGCCGGGTTGCGAGGTCGACGTCATCTTTCCCGCCGATCCCGATACGGAGCTCGAGAACGGCAAGTCGCTGGATCAGTACGACGGTATCGCCTGGACGGGCTCGAGCCTGACCATTTATCACGACGAAAAAAACGTGACGCGACAGATCGAGTTCGCCAATGCCGCCTTCGAGGCCGGCGTGCCGTCCTTCGGCAGTTGCTGGGCAGCACAGATCGCGGTTGTCGCCGCTGGCGGCGTGGTCGCCGCGCACCCAAAGGGCAGGGAAATGGGCATCGCCCGAAAGATCGCTCTGACGCCCGAGGGCCGGGGCCATCCGCTCTACACAAATAAAAAGTCGGTTTTCGACGGCTTCATCAGCCACGACGACGAGATCACCCACTTGCCGCCCGGCGCGACTTTGCTGGCGGGGAACGATTTCACGCGGGTGCAGGCCGTGTCGGTCGTGCATGAGGGGGGCGTGTTCTGGGGCCTGCAATATCATCCCGAATACGACCTGCACGAATTGGCCCGCCTGGTTTATTGCCGCCGGGAAAAACTGACCAACAAGGGCTTCTTCCAGGATGTCGACGCCGCCCTGGAGTTCGTCGATCAACTGGAGGCCCTGCACCAGGATCCCAGCCGCAAGGACGTCGCCTGGAAGCTGGGCCTGGATGATGACGTCATGAACAAGGACATCCGCCAAGCGGAGGTGCGGAACTGGATTGAGAAGCTCGTTATTCCGTCCAAGACGGCATAGCGGTTGGCCGCCCGCGGGCGGCTACGAAACAGGTCTTTTGATGAAAAATACGCCGGCAAGGCGAAGACGTCACAAGGCCTTCACAATCGGCCGCTAGGAAAGGCCGATATCGTCAACTGGAGGACAAGGAGAGTGCGATGTTGCAAAAGTTCAAAGTAACCCGGAGCGTTCCGGCGCTGATGACGGCGGCGGGCTTTATGGCGGCGGCAAGCGTCGCCCAGGCGGTCGATTTGACGGTTTATACCGCCGTCGAGGCTGAGGATCTGAAGGCCTACGCCAAGGAATTCAACAAGACCAACCCCGACATCAAGATCAAGTGGGTGCGGGATTCCACCGGCATCGTCACGGCTAAATTGCTGGCCGAGAAAGACAATCCCAAGGCCGACGTCGTCTGGGGACTGGCGGCGACAAGTCTGATGCTGCTGAAGGCCGAAGGCATGACCGAACCTTATGCGCCGGTCGGCGTCGACAAGCTCGACAAGAAATTCGTCGACTCGGCCAACCCGCCGCACTGGACCGGCATGGACGCCTGGATCGCTTCCGTCTGTTACAACACCGTCGAGGCGAAAAAGCACAATCTGCCCGTTCCGACCTCCTGGAAGGACCTCACCAAGCCCGTTTACAAGGGCCATTTGGTGATGCCCAACCCGAACTCCTCGGGCACCGGCTTCCTCGACGTCTCCAGTTGGCTGCAGATGTTCGGCGAGGATGGCGGCTGGAAGTTCATGGATGACTTGCACCAGAATATTGCCTGGTACACGCACTCTGGCTCCAAGCCTTGCAAGCAGGCCGCCAGTGGCGAAACGCCGATCGGTATCTCGTTCGCTTTCCGCGGCGCCAAGTCCAAGGCCAAGGGCGCGCCTTTGGAAATCATCCTGCCGAGCGAAGGCGTGGGCTGGGATATGGAAGCCACGGCCATCGTCAAGGGCACCAAAAAGCTCGCGGCCGCCAAGAAACTGGTCGACTTCACGATCACCAAACAGGCCAACGTGATGTACAACAAGGGCTATGCCGTCGTGGCCTATCCCGGCGTGGCCAAACCCGTGAAGCACTTCCCGGAAGGCATCCTGGACGCCATGATCGACAACAAGTTCGAGTGGGCAGCCACCAATCGCAAACGCATTCTGGCCGAATGGCAGAAGCGCTACGATTCCAAGTCCGAACCGAAAAAGTAGCCCAGGTAGTTCAGCGCGTAATCGGCATCTACCCCCGGCAGCTTCGGCGTTCTATTCTGACCGCCGGGCGGCCGGGGGGCCGTGCTTGACCGATCGGATTTGTTTCCAATGGATAACGCCGCCAAGCCCTATTTGAAGATCGAAAACGTCGTAAAGAAGTTCGGTGAATTCACGGCGTTGAAGGATATTTCGCTCGACGTTCACGATGGCGAGTTCGTTTGCTTCCTGGGCCCGTCGGGTTGCGGCAAGACGACCTTGCTGCGCGCCATTGCGGGTTTGGATATTCAGACCAGCGGCCGTATCGAGCAGGACGGCAAGGACATCTCCGCCCTGCCGCCATCGGAGCGCGATTTCGGCATCGTATTTCAGTCCTACGCCTTGTTTCCCAACCTAAGCGTGACGCGCAACGTCGCCTACGGTCTGGAGAACCGCAAACTGCCGAAACCGGAGATCAATTCCCGGGTAAAGGAATTGCTCGATCTGGTCGGACTGCCCGATCAAGGGGAGAAATATCCCGCCCAGCTTTCAGGCGGTCAACAACAGCGCGTCGCCTTGGCGCGCGCCATGGCGACCTCGCCGGGACTGCTGCTGCTTGACGAACCCTTAAGCGCGCTGGATGCCCGTGTGCGCGTTCACTTGCGCAGCGAGATAAAGGACCTGCAGCGCCGCTTGGGTGTGACGACGATCATGGTCACCCACGATCAGGAAGAGGCGCTGACGATGGCGGACCGCGTCGTTGTGATGAACCACGGCGTGATCGACCAGGTCGGCACGCCGGAGGAAATCTACGGCAGTCCCGCCACATCGTTTGTGGCCGATTTCATCGGCTCGATGAATTTCATTCCCGGCGTGGTGGGCGCGAACGGGGGCGTGACTATCGGCGACACGCCGCTGGATTGCGATACCGACGGCATGGGTGCCGGCGGTAAGGTGACGGTGGCGATCCGGCCCGAGGACATCAACGCCCAGGACATGGAACACGACGACAATGTCGTCGATGCGGAGATCATCCACCTCCAATTCATGGGATCGTTTTACCGCGCCGAACTTGGCGGCGAGGCCTTTTCCGGCCACGAGGTGAGGGCCGATTTTTCCGTCAACCTGGTGCGCCGGAAGAACGTCGCTGAAGGATCGAGGCTGCCGATCCGCCTGCCCGCCCAGCGCATCCGGCTTTATCCGGCGATGGAAGATTGAGCCATGGCGGACGCCGCCCTAACCGGCCAGCCTGACAAGGGGGCTCTCGTGCGGCCGAAGATGAGCCGCGACGACTGGATCATGCGCGCCACCATGGTTTTGATCGGCATTTTCCTGCTTGTCGCCGTGCTCTTCCCGCTTTATGCGATGATGTCCAAAAGCGTCGAGAACAAGGACGGCGACTTCATCGGCCTGGCCAACTTCGCCGAGTACTTTTCGACGCCGGCCCTGTTCAATTCCGCCTTCAACAGCCTATCCATTTCGATCTTCACCACCGCCATCGTGTTGGTCGTGACCTTCCTCTACGCCTACGCGCTGACACGAACCTGCATGCCGTTCAAATGGTTCTTCAAGCTGGTCGCGGTTGTGCCGCTGCTGACGCCCTCGCTGCTGGGCGGCATTTCCCTGATCTACTGGTTCGGCAATCAGGGTGTCCTCAAGGAGCTCCTGATGGGGGAGAAGATCTACGGGCCCATCGGCATCACCATGGGGTCCGCCTACTGGGTCTTCCCCCACGCCCTGATGATTGTCGTAACGGCGCTGTCGATCACCGATGCCAGACTTTACGAAGCCGCCGAGGCTCTACGGACGAGCAAGCTCAAGACGTTTCTGACGGTTACCATACCGGGCTGCAAGTACGGCCTGATCAGCGCCGGTTTCGTCGTCTTTACGCTGATATTCACCGATTTCGGCGTGCCCAAGGTTATCGGCGGCAACTACAACATGCTGGCCACCGACATCTACAAACAGGTGATCGGGCAGCAGAATTTCCAGATGGGCGCGGTGGTTTCCGTCGTCCTTCTGGTTCCGGCGGTGATCGCCTTCTCCGTCGACCGCATCGTGCAGCGTAAACAAGTGGCACTGTTGTCCGCCCGCGCAGTGCCCTACACACCGAAGCCGGACCGCGCGCGCGATATGTCCATGCTGGTGTTCTGCTCCGCTATCGCCGTCATCATCATCGCCATGATCGGCATGGCGCAGTATGCGGCGCTGGTGACCTTCTGGCCTTACAATCTTGAACTCGCCTTCAACAACTACGACTTCGACGTGATGGACGGCGGCGGCTGGGAAGCCTTCTGGAATTCCATCGAAATGGCGCTCTACACGGCGTTCTTCGGCACCATAATCGTTTTTTCCGGCGCCTATCTGATGGAGAAGGGAAGGGGCTTCATCGCCGGCCGCTCGGCCTTCCACATGATCGCCATCACGCCGCTGGCGGTGCCGGGTCTGGTGCTGGGTTTGGCCTACATCTTCTTCTTCAACAACCCGGCCAATCCGTTCCATTTCATTTACGGCACGATGACCATCCTGGTGGTCGCCACCATCGTTCACTTCTACACCGTTAGTCACCTGACGGCGGTAACGGCGCTGAAACAGATGGACCCCGAATTCGAATCCGTTTCGGCCTCGCTCAAGGCGCCGTTCTACAAGACCTTCACACGAGTCACCGTACCGGTCTGCCTGCCCGCCGTGTTTGATATCTCCATCTATCTCTTCCTCAATGCCATGACGACCGTCTCGGCGGTGGTTTTCCTTTACTCCTCCGACACCACCCTCGCATCGGTGGCGGTACTGAACATGGACGATGCGGGCGACGTCGCGCCGGCCGCGGCGATGGCCATGATGATTGCCTATACCTGCGCCGGCATGCGCATACTTCACGTCGTCCTGACACGAGGGATTGCGATCAGAACGCAGGCTTGGAGATCAAGGTAAGCGTTTGTTTTAGAAGAATAAATTCACGAAAACTCAAAGCATTAATATCATAAACAAAACATATGAAAATTATCGGAGATAACGATTTGTCTTATTGATTGGGATGCGTTGATATGACGCGAATTCGATCACCAAACGGCAATTCAGGAGTTCAGGAAAATGCCCAATCCCTCAGATTACAATTTTCAACGCACCTACAGAGGCAAGGTTCAGGGCGTTGTCCTGGATTGGAGCGGCACGACCGCCGACGCCTACGTCATCGCTCCGGCGGTTGTCTTCGTCGAGGTGTTCAAACGACAGGGTGTTGAAATCACCATGCAGGAAGCGCGCGTGCCTATGGGCTTGCGCAAGGATCTTCACATCAAGGCCTTGACGGAAATGCCGGAGATCCGCGAACGCTGGAACGAGATCAAGGGCAGCTACCCGACCCAGGACGACGTCGACGCCATGTTCGCCGATTTCGTGCCGCTGCAGGTCGAGTGCCTGCCGGAATACACGCCTCTACTGCCCGGCGTCGCCGAAGTGACCCAGAAGATGCAGGCTGACGGCCTCAAGCTCGGCGTCTCCACGGGTTTTACGCGCGAAATGGTCGACGTGCTCTTGGCCGCTGCGCGGGAGCAGGGGTTCAATCCCGATGCCACGGTTGCCGGAGATGAAGTCGAACACGGCGCGCGGCCCAAGCCCTTCATGGTCTACCGCAACTGCGACCTCCTTGACCTCCACCCGATCCAATCGGTGGTAAAGGTCGACGACACCGCATCGGGCGTCGGCGAAGCTCTCGAGGCCGGTTGCTGGGGCGTCGGTGTCTCGCTCTACTCCAACTATATGGATATCGACACCATCTCTCAGGCCCAGGCCATGTCGGACGACGAAATCGCCCGGCGCAACGCCCACACCGCCGAGATCCTGCGCAAGACCGGGGCGCACTATGTCATCGATACGATCATCGACTTACCCGCCGTCATCGACGACATCAACGCCCGCCTGGCCCGCGGCGAACGCCCCTAGGCGTCGCCGACGGGTATGGGGGCAGGCATGAACGTCGCCGAACGAGCCCTGGCGGTTTTCCCCGCCGGTATCTCGAACGGCGAGTTCGGCCTGCCCACCGGCAACCTCGTCGTCATGGCGAGAGGCGAGGGCTGCCGCCTCTGGGATACCGACGGCAAGGAATACCTCGACTTTTCTCTCGGCTGGGGTTCCTGCCTGGTCGGTCATGCCCGGCCCGAGGTCGTCGAGGCGGTGCGGGATCAGGCGGCTTGTGGTTCCAACTTCGCCTACCTCAACGGTCACGCCTTGGCGTTGGCGGAGGAGATCAAGCGCGTCAGCCCGGCTTCTGAGCGCCTGCGGTTTTGCGCCTCCGGCACGGAGGCCACGATGTACTGCCAGCGCCTGGCGCGCGGTTTCACCGGCAAGACCAAGATCCTCAAATTCGAGGGCGCCTACCACGGCGCCAACGAGGCCGGTGTGACCAGCCTGTTCCCGCACCGGGATTTGGCGTTCCCGCAACCGGAGCTGACCAGCGCCGGCACACCTGCGGCGGAATACCAGTTGCTGGTCGCACCCTATAACGATCTCGAAACCACCGCCGCAATCGTTACTGAACACGCCGCAGACCTTGCCGGCGTCATCATGGAACCGCTGCAGCGCTGCACCCCGCCGCAGCCGGGTTTCCTTGAAGGCGTGCGCAAGCTCTGCGACGAACACGACGTCATTCTCATCTTCGACGAAGTCGTCACGGGGTTTCGCCTGGCTTACGGCGGCGCGCAGGAGTATTACGGCGTCCAGCCCGATCTAGTGGCCTACGGTAAGGCGCTGGGCGGCGGCTATCCCATCGGCGCCTTCGGCGGCCGGGCAGACATTATGGAAATGACCAGCGAACACCGCATCGGCCGTGACGACTACGTCTGGATGGCCTCGACCCTGGGCGGCAATCCAGTGTCGACGGCGGCGGCCGGTGCGGCGCTGGGCGTCTTCCGCCAGGATGGCATCTACGCGAAGCTCCACGCTCTGGGCGAATACCTGCGCGACGGCATGTGCCGGGTGTTGCGTGATCACCAGGAAACCGCGCAGGTGATCGGCGACGGCCCTTTGGCACAGGTGGTGTTCAGCGACGAGGCGGTATTCGATTACCGCTCCACCAAGAAAGGCAATTCGGCGCGCGGTCGCGCCTGCATGCTGAACCTGTTTGCCAACGGCGTTTTCCTCAACCCCATGGGTACGAAGCTCTACCTCTCCATCGCTCATGACGAAGACGTCTGCGACCGCTTCCTCGATCGCTTTTCCACGGCCCTTTCTGAATCAAAATAGGATTGTTCCGCATGTCCGACGCCAAGTTTCCCACGTCCGCCAAAGCCGTGATCGTCGGAGGCGGCATCGTCGGCTGCAGCGTCGCCTATCATCTGACAAAGCTGGGTTGGAAGGATGTCGTTGTCCTGGAGCAGGGCCGGCTGTCCTCCGGCACGACCTGGCACGCCGCCGGGCTGGTCGGCCAGTTACGTTCCCAGGAGAACATGACGCGGCTGATCCAGTACAGCACGGACCTCTACGAAAGCCTGGAGGAGGAAACCGGCCTCGGCACCGGCTGGAAGCGTACCGGCAGCATCATTATCGCCCGCACGGACGAACGCATGACGGTGATCAAACGTACCGCCGCCGTCGCCGCCGCCTACGGCATCGAAGCCGATCTCATTACGGCCAAAGAAGCCCAGGACATCTGGCCCATCATGCAGATCGACGATGTGGTGGGCGGCGTCTGGTTGCCTGGCGACGGCAAGGCCAATCCCGCCGATCTCACGCAGGCTCTGGCCAAAGGCGCGCGCATGCGCGGCGCAAAGGTTTTCGAAAAGACCCGCGTGACCGGTGTGGCGATAAAGGATGGCGTTGCCACCGGCGTGGAGACCGCCAGCGGCAACATCGAGTGCGAAGTCGTGATCAATTGCGCCGGTCAGTGGGCGCGCCAGTTCGGCCGGCTGGCCGGCGTCACTGTGCCGCTCTACTCGGCGGAACACATGTATATCGTGACCAAGCAGATCGAAGGCGTAACGCCCGACCTCCCGGTGATGCGCGATCCCGACGGTTACATCTATTGCAAGGAGGAGGTCGGTGGCCTGGTGACGGGCGGCTTCGAGCCCGAAGCCAAGCCCTGGGGCATGGACGGCATTCCCGACGATTTCGAATTCACCCTGCTGCCGGATGATTGGAACCAGTTCGAGATCCTCATGGAGAACGCGCTGCACCGTATCCCGATCCTGGCCAACGCCGAGATCCGCCAGTTCATCAACGGACCGGAGAGTTTTACGCCGGACAGTCACTACATCCTGGGCGAGGCACCGGAGCTTCGGAACTATTACGTCGGCGCCGGGTTCAACTCCATGGGCATCGCCAGCGCCGGCGGCGCCGGCAAAGCGCTGGCCGAATGGATCGTCAACGGCGAGCCGACGATGGATCTCTGGCCGGTCGATATCCGCCGCTTCGCACGCTTCCAAGGCAACGACAAGTGGCTGGAGGCACGCGTCAGCGAGACCCTCGGTACCCACTACGCCATGCCCTGGCCCAACCGCGAGATGCACACCGCGCGGCCCTTCCGGCGCTCGCCCGTTTACCATCTGCTGGAGGAGAAGGGCGCCTGCTTCGGCTCCAAGATGGGCTGGGAGCGCGCCGTCTGGTTCGCCGACGACGGCCAGAGCCCGGAGATGGAATATTCCTTCGGTCGCCAGAACTGGTTCGATAACCGGGCGGCCGAGCACCAGGCGGCGCGCGAAGCCGTGGCGGTGTTCGATCAGACCTCGTTTTCCAAGTTCCGCATCGAAGGCCGCGATGCCGAGGCCGTGCTGCAGCGCCTTTGCGCCAACAACGTGGCGGTGGAACCGGGCCGCTGCGTCTACACGGGCATGCTGAACGAGCGCGGTGGATACGAGAGCGACCTCACGGTGACCCGTCTTGCTGAAGATGCTTATTTCGTTGTTTCCGGATCGGCCCAGATGACACGCGACCTGGGCTGGATCAGGCGCAACACGCCAGATGATGCCCACTGCGTCACCACCGACATGAGTTCGGCCTACGCGGTCTTCGGCGTCATGGGCCCCAATGCCCGCCAACTGCTGTCGCGGATCACGGATGCCGACCTCGGCAACGACGCTTTTCCCTTTTCCACCATGCAGCAGATCGGCATCGGTTACGCCACCGTCTGGGCGGTGCGCATGACCTATGTCGGCGAGTTGGGTTGGGAGCTGTACGTGCCTGCCGAGTTCGCCGTTAGCGTTTACGAGGAGATCTGTGCTGCCGGGATCGATCTCGGCTTGCGAGATGCGGGCTACTACGCCATGGACAGCCTGCGCATCGAGAAGGGCTTCCGGGCCTGGGGACATGAACTTACGCCCGATTATACGCCTTTCCAAGCCGGGCTTTCGTTCGCTGTCGATTTCGACAAAAACGTTCCCTTCATCGGCCATGACGCCTTGGTGGCGGCAAGGGGCGAACCACTGACGAGGCGCCTTCTGCAGTTCACCTTGGACGACTCTGAGCCGGTCCTGTGGGGCGGCGAGCTCATTCTTTTGGAGAACGAGCCGGTGGGTAAGATCGATTCAGGTTCGTACGGCCACACGCTTGGCAGTGCGGTCGGCTTGGGTTACGTCAAACATCCCGACGGCGTCGACAAGGCTTTGGTCCAGTCCGGCGGCTTCGTGATCGATGTGGCGGGCGAACGTTTCGACGCCACCGCGCACTTGCGTACGCCCTATGATCCCATGGCGGAACGCGTAAAAGCTTGAGAGTATTTGTATGACAGAGATATTGCAGACGATTTCACCCGCCGACGGCAGCATCTATGTCGAACGGCCTTTGTCCACGGGCCGCGATATTGACGCCGCTCTGGAGAAGGCGGTTCGGGCGCAAGAGTCTTGGCGGCGGGTGCCGGTCGCTGAGCGGCAGGAAATCCTCTTGAAAGCCGTGGACGCCTTTGTCGCCAAGCGCGATGAAATCGCCCCTGAGATAGCCTGGCAGATGGGACGGCCCGTATCCCAAAGTCCCGGTGAGGTCGGTGGCTTCGAGGAGCGCGCGCGCCACATGATCGCCATCGCGCCCGAGGCGCTAAGCGATGTGCGGCCGGAGCAGACAGATGGCTTTAACCGGTTCATAAAGCGCGAGCCCCTGGGCGTCGTCGCCATCCTGGCGCCCTGGAATTTTCCATATCTTACATCGGTCAACGGCGTCGTGCCGGCGCTGATGGCGGGTAATGCCGTCGTCCTGAAGCACTCCCATCAGACCCCGCTCTGCGCCGAACGCTTCGCGGAGGCGTTCGCCTCGGCCGGCCTGCCGGAGGGTTTGTATCAGTATCTCCACCTTTCGCACGGCGATGCCGAAACGCTGATGGCGGACGAACGCGTCGGTTTTGTCAACTTCACGGGCTCTGTTCCCGGCGGTCACGCCGTACAGCGCGCCGTGCAGGCCAAGTTCATCGCAACCGGCCTGGAACTGGGCGGCAAGGACCCGGCCTATGTCCGGGCCGATGCGGACTTCGACCACGCCGTGGAAAATATTGTCGATGGCGCTTTCTTCAATTCGGGTCAGTCGTGCTGCGGTATCGAACGCGTCTATGTGGAAAAGGAAATCTTCGCCAAATTTGCCGAGGCCGCCGCTGAATTGGTGGGCCGCTACAAACTGGGCAACCCCTTGGATCCCACCACCAACCTCGGGCCCATGGTGCGGGCTGCCGCCGCCGATTTTGTTCGTGGTCAGACCGAGGAGGCTGTCAAGGCGGGTGCCACGGCACTGATCGACCGGTCCCGGTTCGAGGCCGACGAGGCCGGTTCGGCCTATCTGGCCCCGCAGGTATTGATCGACGTCGATCATACTATGCGCGTCATGACGGAAGAGAGTTTCGGTCCAGTTGTCGGCATCATGCCCGTGAATTCGGACGAGGAGGCCGTGCGTTTGATGAACGACAGCGAATTCGGCCTGACGGCATCGGTCTGGACCACCGACGAAGAAGCGGCCTTGAGGATCGGCGATGATCTGGAAACCGGTACCGTGTTCATGAACCGCTGCGATTATCTCGACCCGGCGCTGGCCTGGACGGGCGTCAAGAATTCGGGGCGGGGTTGTACGTTGTCGTCGGTCGGCTACGAGTCGCTGACACGACCCAAGAGCTTCCACCTGCGAACCGCGTTGTAACGAGTAAGAGGACCGCCGAGATGACCAAGACGATTTCAGGGCGATGGAATTTTCCCACCAGCATGCGCTTCGGACCGGGCGCTATTTCGGAGTTGCCGGCCGCCTGCCGTGAGTTGGGCATGGCGAAGCCGCTGCTCATCACCGACGAGGGCCTGGCCGAACTTCCCATGGTGGGCGACGCCGTGGCAGCCAACGAAACCGAGGGTCTGTCGACCGGTCTCTATTCGAACGTGCAGGGCAATCCTACCGGCGCCAACGTCGACGGCGGTATTGCCGCCTACCGCGATGGCGGGCACGACGGCATTGTCGCGTTCGGCGGCGGCTCGGCCCTGGATGCCGCCAAGACGGTCGCCCTGATGGTGGCCCAGGACCGACCCTTATGGGATTTCGAGGACGTCGGTGACAACTGGACGCGGGTGAACGAAGACGGTCTGGCGCCGGTCGTCGCCGTCCCGACGACAGCGGGTACGGGATCGGAGGTGGGGCGCTCCAGCGTCATCACCAACGAAGAGATCAAGGTGAAGAAGATCATCTTCCACCCCTCCATGGTGCCCGCGATCGTGATTTCCGATCCGGAGTTAACGGTCGGTCTGCCGCCCCATATCACAGCGGCGACGGGTATCGACGCCTTCGTCCATTGTTTCGAGGCATTGTGTGCCACGGCCTACCATCCGATGGCCGACGGCATCGCCTTGGAAGGCATGCGCCTAATCGCCGAAGCGCTGCCGCGCGCCTACGCAGACGGTGGGGACATCGAGGCACGCGCGGACATGCTGACGGCCGCTTCCATGGGGGCGACTGCTTTTCAGAAGGGGCTCGGCGGCGTCCATGCCCTGGCCCATCCCATCGGCGCCCATTTCAACGTCCACCACGGCCTCGCCAATGCAATCTTTCTGCCCTACGTGATGGTGGCCAATCGCGAAGCCATCGCCGACAAGGTGGTGCCGCTGATGCGCCTGCTCGACCTGCCCTCAACCGATTTCGGCGCATTGCTGGACTGGGTGCTGGAGTTCCGCAACGTCTTGGGCATTCCCCACACCCTGGCCGAAATCGACCTCGCGGAGGACCAGGCCGAGGAGATGGGCGCCCTGGCCTTTGCGGACCCGGTTTCGGGCGGCAACCCGATCCCATTAAGCGTCGCGGACTACACCGCCATTTTCCGCAACGCCGTCAATGGCGCAATATAGGGAAGGTCAATGGCGTTATCCATCCAGCCAAAATTCGATAAACGCTGTCCCCCCCATCCTGTCCTTCCCCCGCCAGGGGGGAAGGGCCGAAAATTTGAGAGAACGGCATTGACTTCTATAGCCCTCCCCCTTGATGGGGGAGGGTTGGGTGGGGGTGGAGCCACGAGAAGCGACACCAGGGAATTCAATCTCTACCCAACCCCCAAATGCGTCCGCACCTCGGTCAGGAAGGCATCGATGATACGAAGATCGGCACGTTCCTTGAGGCAAACAATGGATTCCTGCATCACGGCCTTGCAGTCGCTCAAGGCAATGGGCGTCAGTCGCTCATCATGGCCGAATTCCATTTTGGAAACGATGCCCACGCCGATTCCGGCGGCCACGACCTCGCGCGCGGCCTCGCGGCCTTCGACCTCCATAACGAATTTCGCTTCGATATCCAGCCGCTGGAATTCCCCCTCAACAAGTTGTCGAGTGGTGGAACCGGGCTCGCGCAGCACCAGCGGTTCCTCGGCTAACTCCGCCAGCGTGATCTTCTTGCGAGCCGCCCATTTATGGTCTTTGGGCACGAAGGCGACGATGGGATCGCTGCGCAGCGGGATGTTCAATAGCCGGTCGTCGTCGGGCGCCTGGCCCAACTCGCCGATGTCGGCGCTGTAATTATGGAGCTGGGTCAACACCTCGTCGGAATTTCCCTGGCTCAGGGTGAGGCGCACGCCGGGATATTTTTTCTGGAAGGCCGCGACGATGCCGACGATGTGAAGCGGCGCTCCGCCCGCGATATTCAAAGTACCGGCGCGCAGGGCCTGGCTTTCGGACAAAAGCTTGACGGCTTCGTCCTCGAGTTCGAACTGGCGGCGGGTAATTTCCATAAGGCGGAGGCCCAACTCGGTTGGGAAGACACGGCGTTTGTGACGGTGGAAGAGTTGCACGTCGAATCGCTGTTCCAGCTTACGCACATGATCGGAAAGGGCCGGCTGGGTCAGGCCGAGTTTCTCCGCGGCCTTGGTAAAACCGCCGTGGGTCGCAACCGCGTGGAAGGCGCGCAGCTGGGAAGAATACATAAGTCAAACCTCTTAACTATGTAATTAGGAGATGAATTGCTTATGTTAAATTTTGACGGCTCGAGGGTGCAAGGAATATCGACATGACGACCGGCAACCGCGGCAAGCAAAACTTCAAGAGCCCCACCCAGACCGAGGGCGACATCAACACCTCGGCCCGGCGGCAGGCCTGGGCTGATGAGAATCTTTCCGATGGCGCGCGAACGCTGCTGGATCGCGATGCGGACGCCTTCCTGCACCAATCGGTCTCGACGCCATGCCTGTCGGTTATCACAAAGGCCGAGGGCATCTGGATCGAAGACGCCGACGGCCGCCGCTACATGGATTTCCACGGCAACAACGTCCATCACATCGGCTACGGGCATCCGCGACTCAAGGACGCCATCAGCCGGCAGATGGACGAGCTATCCTTCGCGCCCCGGCGGTTCGCCAACGAACCTGCCGTCAATCTGGCCGAAAAACTGGCGGAAATTTCTCCGGGGGCTCTCGGCAAGGTGCTGTTCGCCACCGGCGGTTCGGATGCGGTGGAAATCGCGCTGAAGGTCGCCCGCGCCGCCACAGGGCGATTCAAGACCCTGTCATTCTGGGACGCCTTCCACGGCGCGGGATTCGGCGCGGCCAGCGTCGGCGGCGAACAATTGTTCCGCAGCGGCCCCATCGGACCCCTGTTGCCGGGCGCCGAACACGTCGCACCCTTTGCCTGCTACCGCTGCCCCTATGGGTACGGCGTCGACGACGACGGCATGCCGGACCTCGACACCTGCAAGCTCGCCTGCGCCAACATGGTGCGCTACGTGCTTGAACGCGAAGGCGACGTCGCCGCCGTCATCGCCGAACCGGCCCGCGCCGTCCCCTATCTGCCACCGCCGGGTTTCTGGCAGGCCGTTCGAGAGGCCTGCGACGACTTCGGCACGTTGCTGATCTTCGACGAAATCCCGACGGGCCTGGGCAAGACCGGCCGCATGTTCGCTTGCGATCATGACGGCGTGGCGCCGGATATCCTGGTGATGGGCAAGGCGCTGGGCGGCGGCATTCTGCCGATCGCGGCGACGCTCTGCCGTCCGGACCTGGAGGTAGCCGGCGACTACGCCTTCGGCCATTACACCCATGAAAAGAACCCGGTCACGGCACGGGCCGCCCTGACGACCATCGAGATCATCGAGAACGAAAATCTGGTGGAGCAGGCGGCGTCCGTCGGGACGCATGCCCTCGACCGGCTCGACGACATGAAGTCCCGCCATGCCCTGATCGGCGATGTGCGGGGCAGGGGGTTGCTGATCGGCATCGAACTGGTGCTGGACCGCGCCGACAAGACGCCGGCCTTGGATGCCGCCGAGCAGGTGCTCTACAGGGCGCTTGACCTCGGGCTCAGCTTCAAGACGACGATGGGCAACGTTCTCACCCTAACGCCGCCGTTGGTCACCACCGAGGCGGAGATGGATAACGCCCTCGACATCATCGATCAGGCGTTGTCGGAAGCTGGATGAACATAACTGAAATCGATGAAATTGATCCATTATAACGATTTGACTTATCCATTGCTCAGCTGCCAAATACCGTTAGTGAAACGGAAGGGTGATTGAGATGAGCACACAGTTGCTAGAGGCCGAATTCACCATGACCGATGATCAAGATGCCTATCTCCTGACGCCCGGCCCGCTCACCACCTCACGCCGCACCAAGGAAGCGATGCTGCGCGACTGGGGTTCGTGGGATGCCGATTTCAACGAGGTCACGGCCGAAATCCGCCGTCGTCTGGTGGCCATGTGCGACGGCGGCGTCGCCTACGACTGCGTGCCCATGCAGGGCAGCGGCACGTTCTCCGTAGAGGCCGCATTGGCGAGCTTCATTCCGCGCGATGGCAAGGCCCTGGTGCTGATGAACGGCGCATACGGCCAGCGTGCCGCCAAGACGCTGGATTATCTCGGCCGCCGCTACGTTACGCTCGACAAGGGCGATTATCTGCCGCCGATGCCAGAGGAGGTCGCCGGCATTTTGGCGGATGCGCCGGACATCACCCATGTCGTCGCCGTCCACTGCGAGACCAGTTCCGGCATTCTCAATCCGTTGCAGGGCATAGCCGATGCGACGCACGCCGCCGGCCGCAAGCTCATCGTCGATTCCATGAGCGCCTTCGGCGCCATTCCCCTCAGCGTGCACGACATCCCTTTCGAGGCCATGGTGTCGTCGGCCAACAAGTGTATCGAGGGCGTGCCGGGCTTCGGCTTCGTCGTGGCCAAGACCGGAGCGCTTGAGGCCGCCGAGGGCAATAGTCACTCGCTCAGCCTCGACGTTCACGACCAGTGGGTTTACATGAACCGCACTGGCCAGTGGCGCTTCACGCCGCCGACGCACACCGTCGTTGCCTTCCTGGAAGCGCTCCGGCAACACGAGGAGGAAGGCGGCGTGGCCGGCCGTCTCGCGCGCTACGCCAACAACCGCGACGTTCTGGTCACCGGCATGCGGGAAATGGGCTTCGAAACCCTGCTGGACGATCAGTGGCTTTCACCCATTATCACCACGTTCTTTGGGCCGGGCGATCCAAATTTCGAATTCAAGCGCTTCTACGAGGAAATAAAATCGCGCGGCTTCATCATCTATCCCGGCAAGTTGACGGAGGCCGTGAGCTTTCGCATCGGCTGCATCGGCCAATTGGACGAGACGGTGATGCGCGGCGTGCTGGAGGCCGTCGACGAAAGCTGCCGCGCAATGGGCGTGACCAACCGGGGCCGCGCCGCTTAAACTCTCCCGCATGGGAATGACACGAAACGACATGATCGCGCTGGTCGATCGCTATTTCACCGCGGTCGACGGCGAAGACTTCGAAACTATCCGCGCAACACTCACCGACGACTGCGTCTTTTCGGTGGAGACCCACGGCGTGCGCTTGGAGACCATGGCCGAGATCGAAGCCATGTTCACCCGCCTCTGGGCCAACCATGCCGCCGTGTGCCATGAGGACTTCGTCTACATACCGGACGAAGCCGAAGACCGCATTGCGGTCCGCTTCGCCGTCGTCAATACCCACCACGACGGCAGCCTGGCCCACAAATCCAACTGCAACTTCTTCGAAATCCGCGACGGCCGCTTCAGCACCGTCCGGGTCTACATGGCGGGCGAGAATACGCTGGAGGCGGGATAGGGCACTCGGTCGGCGGTACTGATAAAAAATGAAACCTGGACCCCGGCTTTCGCCGGGGTGACGCCTGAGTGGTCGGATAACGTTCCTCGTCATTCCGGCGGATGCCGGAATCCAGTTATCGTTTTTCTTTCAAGTGCACGAGTGGCACCGCCAGGTACACCCCGAACTCCTCGCCGATGTCGCAGCTCACGCGGGCGTGGACGCGGCCCTGGCGATTGTGAAAGCGTTGGCTGTCGGCCACAGGAAAGACGCCTTCGTGCCAGATGCCGGGGTGAATGTAGAGGCCGCGGTTGCCGTCGCACCATAGCGCCACGACGTCGTCCGGCTTGAGATCGTCGCCGGGCAGGGCGACAGGCACGACGAAGGGCGCGCGGTCGAGCGGGAAGAAGAGCTGGCCGCCGTCGGGATGGTAGTTGAGGTGCCAGAGCAGAACCTGGCGGCGCTCCACGGTAGCGCGCTCCGTCGAGGCCTGCTGCGGATCGCAACTCCAGCCCAGCACGTAATTGCCATCCACGGCATCGTTTCGCCCCTTCAGAACGTCGCCCCGCCAGTCGGCAGAAAACGTGCCTTCCACGGTGCCGCCTTCGTCACCGGTGCCATCGTCGACAGGCCGCCAGCCTTGGGCCGGCCACTGGACGATCTCGATCTCGCAGGCGTCCGGATCGTCGACCAGCCGGCCATACCCTTTGACGCTTCCCTCCGTCGCCTCGATCAGCGGTACGTCATGCAGGGGGAGGGAGGGCTTATCGCCGGACTCAAACAAATAATTCGGCGCCGTCGCCCGTTTCAGCATTTCATCTTCTCCATGTCGGGATCGTAAATCGCCCCATCGTGCCGCGTGGCCTTGAAGCGTTCGCCGAAAACCTCGACCTCCAGGTCGTCGTTCTCGAGATAGGCTGCCGGCAGATAACCCATGACGATGGGTTTGCGCGTCCAGTGGCCGAAGCCGCCGCTAGTCGTAACGTCCAGAACCTCGTCGCCGTGCAGGATGCACTCACCACCGTGCACCCAGGCCTCGCCCTCCAGGGTAAAGGTGCACATGCGGCGGGTGGGCGGAGCATCGCGGAGCATCACCAACGCGTCGCGGCCGATGAAATCGCCTTTCTTGAAAGCGACACGGTGGCCGAGGCCGGCTTCGAACGGCGTGTAGTCGGGCGTGATGTCGGTCGACCAGGCGAGGTAGCCCTTCTCCAGCCTGAGCGAGGCGATGGCGCGGTAGCCGGCGTCGGCGATACCCAAATCTGCCCCCGCCCGGCGCAAGACTTCGTAGACGTGGGCGGCGTACTCGGCCGGTACATGCAGTTCCCAGCCCAACTCGCCAACATAGGAGATCCGCACCGCCCGAACCATTGCCGCACCGAGCCGGATTTCCCGGAACGTTGCAAAGGGAAAGGCGGCGTTGGAGACATCGTCCTCGCAAACCACTTGCAACACCTTCCGCGCATTGGGTCCGCAGAGATTAATCACTGCCCGCGACGAGGTAACGTCGCGCACGTAAACGGATTCATCGTCGCGGGTGTTGCGGCGGATCCAGTCGAAATCATGGGTGGCGAACGCGCTGCCGGTGACCAGATAGAACTCGTCCGTGCCGGTCCGGCAGATCGTTACGTCGGCCTCGATGCCGCCGCGCGCGTTGCACATCTGGGTGTAAATGACACTGCCGACCGGCTTGTCCATGTTGCTGACGCAAAGGCGCTGCAGGAGTTGGAGGGCGTCGGGTCCGATGATGTCGAACTTGGAGAACGAGGTCATGTCGATCAGGGCGACGTTCTCCCGAACGGCGCGGCACTCGGCGGCCACGGCATCGAACCAGTTGGGTTTGTGGAACGACGGTTTGTCGATGGGTTCGACCCCTTCCGGGGCAAACCAGTTGGGCCGTTCCCAGCCGCCCTTGGAGCCCATCACCGCACCACGCTCGATCAGGGTTCGATAGAGCGGACTGCGGCGGATGCCGCGGGCGCTGTGAACTTCGTGCTCCGGCAGGTGCAAGGCGTAGTAATCGCCGTAGTTCTCGATTGTGCGCGGATAGAGAAAATGCTTGGCGTTGTGGTGGGGGCCGAAGCGGCGGATATCGAGGCCGAAGAGGTCGACGCTGGGCGCACCGTCGGTGATCCATTCCGCCATCATACTGCCGGCCCCGCCGCCCGCCGCGATGCCGTAGGAGAACCCGCTGCAGACATAGAAGTTGTCCAACTCAGGCGCCAACCCAAAGAAGAAATCGCCGTCCGCCGACCAGGGAATGGGGCCGTTGACTAGCTCACGCACACCGGTTTCGTTGACACACGGCATGCGCATGCCGGCGGCGTCCGCCAGTTGTTCGAAGCGCTCGAAGTTGGAGGGCAGCAATTCGGGACCGAAATCGGCCGGGATGCCGCTCTCGCCCCAGGCGATGGTGTCGGGTTCCCACCCGCCGATGGCCAGCCCGCGGACTTCCGGTTTGACATAGATCAGGTGATCGGGATCGCGCATGGTCGGCAGGTCGGCGGGCATATCGTGGATGCGGTCGGTGAGCAGGTACTGGTGCTCCAGCGCCACGACGGGCACGTTGACGCCCGCCATCAGTCCGACGTCGCGGCTCCACATGCCCGCCGCGTTGACGACCTTTTCGCAGCGTATCGTTCCCTGATCGGTTTCAACGGCGGTGATGCGCAACCCCTCGCGCCGCAGTCCGGTTACCGTGATTCCTTGGCGGACGGCGGCGCCCCCGTCGCGGGCCCCCTTGGCCAATGCCTGCGTCAAGGAAGACGGGTCGACGTAGCCGTCGCCGGGAATGAAGGCGGCGCCCAACACGCCATCTGTACTCATGAGGGGGAAGAGGTCCTGCGCTTCCGTCGGGCCGATGATGTGGAATTCGAGCCCGAAGCTTTTGGCCAGCGTCGCCGAACGGCGGATTTCCAGCATGCGTTCGGGGGAGCAGGCGAGACGCAAGCTGCCAACCTTTCGCCAGTCGACGGCCTGTCCGGTGATGTCTTCCAGTTGGTCGTAAAGCTCGACGCTCTTCTGCATTAGCCGCGTCTTGTTGCGGGTGGAGCGCAACTGGCCGACCAAGCCGGCAGCATGCCATGTGGCGCCGTGTGTGAGTTGCTCGCGCTCCAGCAGCAGGACATCCCTGTGGCCCATGCGGCTGAGGTGAAAGGCCAGACTGCAGCCGATCACGCCGCCGCCGATAATGACGATTTCGGCGTCCCTGAGTTCAGTCACCCGTGGTACCCCTCTTGCTTTTGTTATCCGGCCCGGCGCCGGCGTCCGCCCCGCCTGCCGGTATTACCACCGCGACCCCGCATTTTCTCCGGCGCCGTCCAGCCTTCGGGCGGTACGGAATCACCTGCCACCAAGCCGTCAAAAGCGCCGCGTATCCGGGCATCGGTTTCCGGCGGCAGCGCGTTACGATTGGGCTTGGTGAGGATGGCTTGGACCTGATCCAGCGCCCGCTGGTGGATGGAGCGCTTGCCGAACATGTTCCATTTCTCGCGGATGTCACGGCTGGCGAGCTCGGGCAGCAGGCAGGTCTCTGTCATGCGCTCCAGGGTTTCCGGATTGCCGATGAACATGCCGCCGGGTCCGGCCTCATGGATTTCGTCGAGCGCCAGGTTTTCTTCCGTGAACTCGATACCGCGTACCGTTCGCTTCAGCATCAGGGCGATTTCGGCGTCGATGGCCAGTTGTCCGAGGTCCAGCGTCATCAGCGCGTCCTGCAGGCCGCCCATGACAATGAAATCGACGCCGGACAGGGTCCCCATCATCGGCGAAAGGCTTTTCTCGAACCCGGCCTGGGCGTCGCTGGTCTTCGAGTTCGTCAGGCCGAGATAGCTGCCCGAGGGGATGTCGTAGAACCGCGCCATCTGGCAGAGCGCCGAGGTCATGATGCCGGTCTCGATGCCGCCCGGCGCATAGGCGCCGTCGCGCATGTCGGTGAACACGGGCAGGTGGTTGTAGATCATGGGCCGGCCCGGCTTGGACATCTGGGTCAACACGCAGGTGGCCAGCCATTCCGCGTTGATCAAGGCCAGCGTTCCGGCCAGCGTCAGCGGCGTGCCGACACCGCCCACCGGGGCGATGGTGCCGTAGGCCGGCAGGTCGTTCTCCGCGAAGAACATCAGCATTTCGGTGCTGTCGTATTCCATCGTCAGCGGCGTCACGATGGAGCAGTAGCCGAAGGTGATCAGCGGCCGGGCAGCGAAGGCTTCTTCCGAGCCAGCGATCAGGGCGCCGAGTTTCAGGACCTGCTCGGCTTCGCGGATGTCGATCACCGAAGTGCGGCAGGGTTTGATCGAATTTTTCAGCGCCGGATAAAAGCGCGACAGGCTGAACTGTCCGTCCGGGGCATCGTCGGCCAGTGTCGAAATGGAAAAAACGTCGATGCCTGGCAGTTCATTGACCAGATGGGCGGTTCGCGCGATATCGTCCGACGTGGCGCGGCGTTCCTCCCCCGTCACCGGGTCGACGATGTCGGGCGCCGAGCTAGCCGTGGCGATGACGGGCGCGGAGCCTGGAATGGTGATGTCGTATTCCGGATTGCGGGCATGGAAGGTAAAAGTTGGCGGCGTCAGCTTGCGGTAGCGCTCGACGATGTCGCTGGGGAACTTGACGATTTCCGTTTCATGGTCGACGGGGCAACCGTTTTCGGCGAAGCGGTGGCGTGCTTTCTCATTGCGGACCAGGAGGCCCGTTTCGGACAGGATTTCCAGAGAGGCCTCGTGAGTGCGGGCGATTTGATCGGGCGTCAGCATTTCCGCGAGCTGGATTATCATCGTTCGCCACCGTTGGATTTGGTCATCAACCGTGCGCCGATAGTGGGCCCAAGTTTGGCTTGAGCACAAACGGGAGTTCGTTATATCTTGGATAAGATTTTCTTATCCATATGCGTTCCCGGAAAGCTCAATGTCGATCAGTCCGCCGGCCCTCAACGCCCTTCGCGTCTTCGAAGTTGCCGCTCGGCACATGAGCTTCACGCGGGCCAGCGAAGAATTGAACATTAGCCAGGCGGCGGTCAGCCAGCGCATCAAATCGCTGGAAGCCCATCTCGGCAAACCGCTGTTTCACCGCCATGCCAAATCTCTGTTCCTGACCGATGTCGCCAAGGCTTACCTGCCGTTGGTTCGTGACGGACTGGCGCGGCTCGATTCGGCGACCGAGCAGTTGTTCGAGGTTGGCGACCGTACTCTCCTAACCGTGCGCGCCACAGCGGGTTTGGCGACGCTGTGGCTGGCGCCGCTGTTGCAGGAATTTCAGGCGCTGCACCCCAACATCGATCTACGAGTCATCACGGCGGCCTACGCCGACGACCTGCCCAAGCATCCGGCGCTCGAAGTCGAGATCCGCTACGGCCTGGGCGGTTGGAGCGGTCTTCAGGTTGATAAACTCCTGGAGGTCAAAGTCTTCCCCGTCTGCGCCCCGTCCCTCAGCGAGGGATTGCAACAGCCGGACGATCTCAGGAACTTCGACCTACTCCATGTCGTGGGCTACGGCGAAGACTGGCATAGTTGGTTGCAGGCGGCGGGGACGGACGGCATCGATCCTTCGCGGGGTGTTCAAGTGGATGCTTCCGTGGCGGCCTTGCAGATGGCGCAGGAGGGCGCGGGCATCGCGCTCGGCCGCTCGCCCCTGGTGACGGGTCTGATCGATGCCGGTCGGCTCGTGGCACCGTTCGACATTGCGCTCAAGCTACCGCAGGCCTATTACCTCGTGTGCCCGATGGAAATCGTTCAGCGCCCCAGCGTATTAGCCTTTCGCGAGTGGATCATCGAGAAGGCCGGTGGGCACCTGGCGAGGAATTCAAATGAGTGAAACCATTTACTCGGGTGTGTGGCCGGTTGCGCCGACACCGTTCACGGAAAGCGGTGAACTGGATTTAGAAGGACAGCGCCGTGTCCTCGATTGCATGATCGACCAGGGCGTCGACGGCATCTGCATCCTGGCCAATTTTTCCGAACAGTTCCTGCTCTCCGACGGCGAACGCGAAATTTTGACTAAGCTGTGCCTTGAACATGTTGCCGGACGAGTGCCGGTGATCGTGACCTGCTCGCACTTCTCGACCAGGATTGTCGAAGCCCGTTGCCGCGAGGCGGCGGAATTGGGCGCGGCGATGATCATGCTCATGCCGCCTTACCACGGCGCTGCACTGAGGGCGGACGAGACAGGCATCATGGAGCACTACGCCCGCGCGGCGGATGCAGCGGGTATTCCCATCATGGTCCAGGACGCGCCAATCTCCGGTGTGACCATGAGTGTTCCGTTACTGGCGCGCATGGCGCAGGAAATTTCGCTGCTGCAGTACTTCAAGATCGAAACGCCCCAGGCGGCGGCCAAACTCCGCGCCCTGATCGAGGCGGGCGGTGGCGACATCGTCGGCCCGTTCGACGGCGAGGAATCCATCACTTTGATGGCCGACCTCGACGCGGGCGCCACGGGGACCATGTGTTCAGCGACGCTCCCGGACCTCATCCGGCCTGTTGTCGTGGACCACCGGGAAGGGCGGCGGGAACATGCCGCTCAGGGCTATGCCCGCATCCTGCCGCTGATCAACTTCGAGAACCGTCAATGCGGCTGGCGGGCGGCGAAAACCATCATGATGGAAGGTGGGGTTATCAAATCAGATGCCGTCCGGCACCCCACCGCGGCGCTGCATCCGGACACCCGCCGCCAGCTTCTCGAACTGGCCCGCGAGCTCGAACCCTTGGCTCTTCGTTGGGGCAAATAGAACGTAGCTTTATCGTGGAAACGACGCTTATCACCGCCTTGACCATCGGCCTTCTCGGCTCGACCCACTGTATCGGCATGTGCGGCGGCATCGTCGGCGCGCTGAATACAGGTCTGATGGAATCCGGACAACGTTCGGGCGTTAGCCTCGCATTGCATCACCTCAACTACAATGCCGGCCGCATCGCCAGTTACGCAGCCATGGGAGCCGCCGTCGGCATTATCGGGGCCCAGGCAAGCAAGGTGGACCTGGCGACGACGGTCTCCATCGGCAAGCTGATTGCCGGAACGTTCATGATCGCGCTCGGTCTCTACCTCGCCGGCTGGTGGCAGGTATTGACCTCACTGGAAAAAGCGGGCGCCCACCTCTGGCGGCACATCGAACCGTTGGGACGGCGCTTCCTGCCGGTAACGTCGCCGACCCACGCCTTCGGTCTGGGTCTGGTCTGGGGCTGGTTACCTTGCGGCCTGGTTTATTCGGCGCTGACGCTGGCCATGATTTCCGCCTCGCCGCTTGAGGGAGCTCTGACCATGCTGAGTTTCGGCCTCGGCACACTGCCCATGCTCCTGGCCATGGGGAATGTCGCCGGAAACCTCGGATCTCTCGCTCGCCATCCGGTGACGCGTCGCGTCGCCGGCGCCGCCATCATCCTGTTCGGGGTCTATTCGTGCCTGACCGCCTTTCAGGAAGGCGGACACGATCACGCTGCGGCGGGGGATTATTTGGGCGCACCCAGCCTCGACAGCGATTTCCGGTTTATCAGTTCCGGCCCTTCGGACAAGCTTGCCCGTCCCAGGCGGCCGAGCGGCCGGGCGGAATTCCAGACCACCAGGAAACTGCTGGCGGACATTGCCAGGGCGGCAAACAGGGGGTTGAGCAACCCGCCGACCGCCAAGGGGATGGCGACGGCGTTGTAGAGCAGCGCCCATCCAAGGTTCTGCCGGACCCGCCGCCGTGTCGTGCCGATCAACTCAAGGGCGTCGAATATACGCTCCAATCGATCGCCCGGAATGACGACGTCGGCAGCCTCCGCCGCCAGCGCCGTCGGTGCGCCGAAAGCGATGCCGAGATCCGCCGCCGCGAGGGCCGGCGCGTCGTTGCTGCCGTCCCCGATCATCGCCACCGTGCCCTCGGATTTCAGGCCCCGGATGACCGCCGCCTTGCCCTCGGGTGGTACGCCGGTGAAGACCTGATCGACGCGGTCTTCGTAGCCGCTAGGGTGTTCGGCGCCGGTCAGCAGGACGACCCGGCTGTGCCGTTTGAGGCGGTCGACGACCTTGTCCCATTCGGGCCGGGATTGATCGCGGGTAACGATTGCGCCTTGAAGCTCGCCATCCCAACCGACGAAAGAGACGACGCCGTCCCCCGGAGACACGCCGGCGGCGAATGACGCCAGTTGATCGGGGATGTTCCAGCCGATTTCCTCGAACAACGATCTGCCGCCGACGGCGACTCGCCGGCCGCCAATGTCCGCCAGGGCGCCTCTGCCCGGTCTGACCTCGTGGGTGGTAGCATGACGCTCCGAATTCAGCCGGGCGATGGCCTCCGCGATGGGGTGGGGGGAATGGCGTTCAGCGGCGGCGGCATATTCGATCATCTCGCTCGGGCCCATGATTTCGGTGACGGCCATGTCGCCCGTTGACAGGGTGCCGGTCTTGTCGATGGCGACAACGTCGGGGCTGGGTACTTTCTCGAAGGCGTCGGCGCTGGTTACGATGATGCCGTGGCGCAGGGCCGTGCTGACCCCGATCGCCGTCGTCAACGGGATGGCGAGGCCAAAGGTGCAGGGGCAGGACACAATCAAGGTCGCCAATCCGGCCAGCATGGCCCCTCCTGGCGTTCCGCCGCCCAGCGTGATCCAGAACGCAACGAACAGGGCCAGCGCCAGAACCAGCGGCACAAAAATGCGGGCCACGCGGTCGGCCATGCCTTGAACCCCGGCGGTGGAACTTTGAACGTTCCAGAGGATTCTTGCCAGCACGTCCATCTGGCTCGTCACCTCGGTACCGACTTCGATTTCCACTTCGCCTTCGACGACGATGGAGCCGCCCAGCACAGCTTCCCTTGCACCGCGCGTTATCGGAAAAGGCTCGCCCGTCAAAAGGGATTCGTCGATGGCGCCGGTGCCTCCGACGATGGTGCCGTCGACGGGGATCGCTTCCCATTCACTGACGTGTATGCGCTCGCCCGGACGCAACTGGTGCGCCGGAACGGCGACGTATCCCTGGTCCCGTCGCACCCGGGCCTTCGGCGTCCAGGCGGTCATGAGATTGGTGAGTTCCTGGGTCGCTTCGGCTTTCGCCAGTTTTTCGTGATAGCGCCCGACCGTCACCACGGCGACGATGACGGCGGCGACGTCGAAGTAGAGGTCGAGGGAATCGGCGAACAATTGGCCGATGCTGTAGCCGTAGGCCGCCAGGATGGCGATGGATAAAAGATTGTCCATGTTCAACACGCGCGCTCTGAGGCCGACCCAGGCGCCGCGCAGGATCGGTGCGCCGACATAAAAAATGAGTACCGTCGTCAGCAACAGCATGGCGCGGGGCACGGCCTCGAATGCCAGCCAGCGCACGGGTTCGAAGTCTTCATAAGCGGCGAGACCCAAATGGACGGGATAATAAAAGGCGAGATAAAGCATCATCACCAGCCCCGCCAGGCAGACGCCCGTAATAAGTCGCAGCAGAGGCATGCGTTCATCGAATTCGGGCGCGTCTTCCGAACGAAGGCGGACCCGGTAGCCGCTACCGCCCAACGCGTCGGGTAGTTCGTCCTCGGCGATGATCTCGGGATCGAAAACGATCTTGGCCGTGGAGGTGGCGTAGTTCGCCGCCGCCGACAGGATACCGTTCACTCCGGCCGCCGTTCTTTCGATCAGAAGCTCGCATGAAGAACAATGCATGCCGTCGATGCGCAGGAAGGCCTCGACGCCGGTCGGATCCTCCTGGCTGTCTTGCTGGAACTCCGTTTCCGCCGTAGCGACGGCGGCGTCGCCGAAGCAGCGGTAAACCTCGCGGCATCCGTAGCAGCAAAAGGCGTTGCCGCCGCCCTCTATGGGGACGGGAGGTACCGGTAATCCGCAGAGTTTGCAGTCCATCCCCATCCCCGATTAAGTCCGCAAGTGCCCATTAGAATAACTACAAAGTAGAACTTACTTGAATATTTTACCATTGATAAGATAATCCTAATGTTGACGAACGAATACAAATAAACAAACGACCGTCGATCAAACTGGGGATACATATATGGGGGAGCTTTAAATGCTCGATATCCTGTTCCAAAGCGGGTGGGGGGCATTTTCTGCAATGCTCTTCTTCCAAATTCCTTTCCTCGTCGTCTTTTTGTACATCGTTTACCGCAAAGGCTCCGTCGATCCCACGCCCAGTGGAACCGACCCTCGCACCATGTCGCGTCTGGACGGCTTCTGGATCGCCGCCGTCATCGTCATCTTCCTGGTCGTCAATGTGGCCAGCATCAAGTTCATGCCGCCGGTCTCCTCGGCTCAGGCGGCGACCCAAGGGAACGTCCAGGAGGTATCGGTAAAGGCCGAGTCCTGGTCCTACGAATTCTCCTCACAGGAATACGAGGTCGGCCGGCCCGTCCGTTTCTCCGCCAAGAGCGTCGACACCATGCACAGCTTCGCCGTTTATCACCCCGATGGGCGGATGCTCTTCACCATGATGCTGATGCCGGGTTTGGAAACCGCGGCTTCGCTGGTCCACACCTTCACCGAAGCGGGAACCTACAAGGTCCGCTGCCTGGAATACTGTGGCGCCGCTCACCATGAGATGAACGACGAACTTGTCGTCACTCAGAGCAAGTCGTAACCGGGCAGAAAGGAGGATCAGAAAATGGTAGCCGCAACAAACGTCATTCAAAAAGTCCCCGTGCTCGGCAAAATGTTCAAGGTCGACACTAGCACGGGCCTCGAAGACATCAGCGCCTGGCCGGCCCTGATGGTCATGACATCGTTCGTCTGGCTCGCCGTGGCAGGCCTGCTTGGCGTGGCCATGCCGGTCACCCAGATACTGGAAATCCAGAGCGAACTTTTCTACACAGCCCTGACCGCGCACGGCGCAGCGCTGGCGTTCCCCTTCGTGTTCCAGCTCATGGTCGGCGTCAGCCTCCATCGGGCGGCGGGCTGTCTGGGCAAGCCGGTTACGGGCTGGCTGCCGGCGCTTATTTACATCTTCATGAATTTCGGCGCCGTTCTTCTAACGCTGGCCATCCTCGGCGGTTTGAAGATCAGCTACGCCATCATGTATCCGCTGCCCATTGTCGGCGTGCAGACCGGCCAGTGGAGCATGGCGGTGGTTATCCTCGGTTTCACTGGCGTTGCCCTGGTATTGAGCACCGTTATCCTGCTCTATCCGATCCAGGTCCTGCGCATGCTGTTCTTTGGTAAGCAACGGGCCGAGCTCGTTCTCGATGCCCGCACGCTGCGGGATCCCGGCATGCTGGGCATGGCCATGTCGGTGCTCGTGCTGATCGTCATGGGAACGCCGTTCCTTTTCATTGCGGGACTAATCCTGCTCGGTCTTTACGGCATCATTCCGTTGGCAGCCATCTCGTGGGCGACGGAGCCGGTGGTCTTCCAGTTCGCGTTCTTCATCTTCGCCCACAATCTGATGGAGGCGATGGCCATCATGATTATTGCGGCGGTCTACGCCACGCTGCCGCTGTATCTCGCCGACGGCACCCGCAAGCTCTATAGCGACCGGCTGGCCAATCTGGCGTTGTGGATTTTGCTGATCACCTCGGTCACGTCATTCTTCCACCACTTCTTCACGTTGTTCCCGGGCCTGCCAGCGGTACTGGCCTATCACGGCAACATCATGAGTTGGGGGACGGCCGTCGGCGGCGCCATCACCATCTTCACCGTGCTGGCGACCATCTGGAAGCACGGTTTAAGGGCGGAGCCCGGCACCATGGCGTTGCTCATGGGGTTCGTGCTCTACATTCTCGACGGCGTCAGCGCCATCATCACGTCGAACGTCGCCTGGTCTTTCCAGCTGCACGGTACGATGTGGCAGGCCGGTCACACGATGGCGGTTCTCATCGCCATGGCGATGATGTGGATGGGCGTGCTTTACCATCACTATCCGGTGATTACCGGGCGGCGCTTGAACCGAAACCTGGGTAAATGGTTCGTCATCCTGTTTACCGTCGGTTCGGTCGGTGCCCATTACTCGTTCATGATGGCAGGTGCGGCCGGTATGCCCCGGCGCTTTGCCGCATGGAACCAGGAGGGCTGGATGTTCTACGGCAATCTCATCCTGCTCTTCGGGCTGATCATCGGCGCCGCTCTGATCATCTTCGCGATGGACCTGGCGAAATCGCGGGAGATCGAAACGTCGCCGGGCGACAGCACCGTCGCTGCGGAGTAGCTTCCGCCGTCTGGTGGAAGACCGGGGTGGTTCCATTGGAATCACCCCGGTTTTTAGTGGGCGAGTGTCAAATATCCATAATTTTATTGTTGACTTTTTCAGGTTGGTGAATGAACATTCATTCAACAGCAAAGCAACCAAGAAAATAGGGGGATTGTGACCCATCGGCACGGGCCGAAATCCGAGCCCATGCCTTGCCAAGGAAACGGAAACTATGCGAATTGACGGAAAAACAGCCGTTGTTACCGGCGCCGCCTCAGGGATCGGTCTGGCGACGGCAACGGCTCTGGCCGAAGCCGGCGGCCACGTGATCATGAGCGACATCGATCAGGAAAAGGGCGAAGCGGCGGCTGCCGAAATTAGGGAAAAGGGCGGTAATGCCGAATTCCTCCCGCTCGACGTCACGGACCTCGACGCCATTGCCACTTTCAAGGCTGAAATCGATAAACGCACGGACGGCGTGGACATCGTCGTCAACGTGGCGGGCTGGGGGAAAATCCAGCCGTTTGTCGACAATACGACGGACTTCTGGCACAAGGTCATCGACCTCAATCTTTTCGCCCCCATCGCCGTGACGCGCGCCTTCATCGATCAGATGATCGAGAAGGGTGCGGGGAAGGTGATTACGGTCGCCAGCGACGCCGGCCGGGTCGGTAGCCTGGGCGAGACGGTCTACTCCGGCGCCAAGGGCGGCGCCATCGCCTTCACCAAATCCCTGGCCCGCGAGGTGGCGCGCTTCAACATCAACGTCAACAGCGTCTGTCCCGGACCGACGGATACGCCGTTGCTGGCGGCTGTGCCGGAAAAACACCGCGAGGCCTTCGCCCGCGTCACCCCGATGCGGCGGCTGGCCAAACCCAGCGAGATCGCCGATGCCGTCCTCTTTTTTGCCAGCAACCGCTCCGACTTCATCACCGGACAGGTCCTCAGCGTCAGCGGCGGCCTGACCATGGTCGACTGATGGGAAGGACCGTCACACGTGATTGAACTGACGATCGCCGACGGCGTTGCCACCGCGACGCTCTGCCGGGCGCCGGTGAATGCCATAAACGAGGAGTGGATCGACCGGCTTGAGGAAATTCTAGACGAAGTAAGCGCCTATTCCGACGTGTCCGTCCTGCATTTCCGCAGTACGGAACGCACTTTCTGCGCCGGCGCCGACCTTTCGCTTATGGCCTCGCGTTTCGAGACCGAGGAAGGCCGCGCGCTGATGGTGGCGTTCGTACGACGCCTGCAGGCAGTCTATGCGCGCATCGAATCCCTGCCCGTCGTCAGCATTGCGGAAATCGGCGGCGCCGCCATGGGCGGCGGCCTCGAGTTGGCCCTTTCCTGTGATCTCAGGGTCGCCGCCCAAGAGGCCAAGATGGGCCTGCCGGAAGCCCAACTTGGGCTGTTGCCCGGGGCAGGCGGAACCCAGCGCCTCACACGTCTTTGCGGCGATGCCATATCACGCCGCCTGATCCTGGCAGCCGAAACGGTTACCGGCGAGACAGCCCTCGAACTCGGCATCGTTCAGTGGGCTGTGCCCCGGGAGGATCTGGCGGGTTTCGCGTACGGTCTGGCCGAAAGCGTCTCGGCCATACCGGGCGAGGCCGTGAGAAATTGCAAGGCCTGCATCGAGGCGGCGTTGCAACCGGGATCAGACGGTTTCGAGGTTGAGGTGGAAGGAACCGCCCAGCTGTTTGCCCACCCCGAAACCCAGGCCAAGGTGAAGGCGTTCCTGGCGGGAAGCAAATAACCGACGGATACGTGCGAATTGGAATACTTTGAACCTCGGCATGGACAGATGAACCCGGGCGTGTCTTTATGCCCGACACCTTCACAGATATCCGAGAACAAATTACCGCTATCGCACCATGACCCCTTCCGCCTACGAGTTCGTCGTCGATTTTTCAGACTGCGATCCCGCCCGCATCGTTTTTTATCCCCGCTACTACGACTGGTTCGATCGCGCGACCGAACGGATATTTCGCGAGCGCGGCCTCGATTGGCCGAGCCTGTGGGCCAAGTATCACATGGCCGGGCTGCCGTTGGTCGACGCCTCGGCGCAGTTCAAGGGGCCGAGCCGCTTCGGCGACACCATCGTCATCGAAAGCCGGATCAGCGAATGGCGCGGCAAGGTGTTCGTCGTCGAACATATCGTCAAGAACCGCGGCGAGGTCGTCGTGGAAGGACGGGAAGTCCGGGTCTGGGCGCTGCGGGACCCCGCGAATCCGGAAGGATTGAAGGCGGGTACGATCCCGCCGGAGGTCATTGCCAAATTCGAGGATTAATTCGAACGACTTGACATAAGTCATGCCCATCGGCGCGACAATAAATTAGGAGGGTGTCATGGAAGACGTATGGACGAGAAAGATGCCCGGTATCAATGAACCGGCGCCCGGTTTCGAGGCCAAGTCCACGCACGGCGACGTCGCGCTGAGCGACTTCAAGGGCCGCTGGCTGATCCTCTTTTCCCACCCGGCCGATTTCACGCCTGTGTGCACGACCGAGTTTATCTCTTTCGCCAAGGCCTACGACAAGTTCGCCGCGTTGAACTGCGAACTGCTCGGTCTGGCCGTCGACAGCATGTATTCCCACCTCGCCTGGATACGTAATATCAAGGACAAGTTCGGCGTCGACATCCCGTTCCCGATCATCGACGACGTCTCCATGCAGGTCTCGAACGCCTACGGCATGATCCAGCCGGGCGCCAGCGACACCTCGACGGTGCGCGCGACCTTCATCATTGATCCCGAGGGTATCGTCCGGGCGATGACCTATTACCCGATGTCCAACGGGCGTTCGATCGACGAGCTTTTGCGTCTGTTGGCCGCCCTGCAGACCAGTGACGAACATTCGGTGGCGACACCCGAAGGCTGGCAACCCGGCGACAACGTCATCGTGCCGCCGCCGACAACGGCCATCGAAGCCGACGCGCGCGTGTCGGAAGGCAGCGGCTGCGTCGACTGGTATTTCACGACCAAGGAACTTTAACGGCCTGGCAAAGGAGTCCGACCGCAAGATTCCTCGTCACTCCCGCGAAAGCGGGAGTCCAGGCCTGAGCGCAGAATTTACGAGAAATGTTCAGTTTGGCGATGCGACGGCATGGATTCCCGCTTTCGCGGGAATGACGCCACATCTTATTCATCCCGTCTGGCTAATCTTTCCTCAGCTGTCGCCCCCTCATCAATCGTCCCACCCGGTCCAATCACGACGCCATAATCCTTAAACGCCTCCTCCTCGCTGATCAATCCCGCAACAACATCTGTCAGCACGGCTTGCGGGTTGCGTTCCAGCGCTGGGCCCCAGCCGCCGCCGCCGGGTATTTCGACGATCAAGCGGTCGTCGCCGTCGACCGTCTGCTTGCCCTTTGATTTCAGCATTTGGCCCTGGCGCGTCGTGACGATTCCGGCAGCCCCGTTGCCGCCTTCCGCCCGGCCGCGGGCGGGATTGTCGACGCGGTCGAACATGGCAAAAACGGCGAAGGGTGAATCGTCGACAGAGCCGACCTCCACGGTTTGGCCCATACCGCCCCGGTACCGGCCGGGCCCGCCCGATCCGGGCCGCAGTTCCTTGCGCCAGATCACGATGGGCACGGCATTTTCGATGGCTTCCACCGGCAGCGCCCGCACGCCGCTGGGGAAGCCCGTCGCCGACAGGCCATCCAGCTTGGCCCTGGCGCCCGTGCCGCCGCTGTTGAAGAAGAGGATGTCGTAGGGCTGGGGGGGTTCCCGGTTCGATGTCGGATCGATTGCGCCCGAGACCTCGGGCCCGCCGCGCATCTGGATGCCCCACAGGCTGGAGGCGCCTTCCGCCGGGACCTGGATGCCCGGTACATCGGCCAGGCAGCCGAGAACCAGGTCGGGCAGGGATTGACCAATGATGTGCCGCGCGCTCACCGGCGCCGGCCTTTGTACGTTGAGGATGGAGCCTTCCGGCGCCGAGATCACGATGGGTTCGAGAGAGCCCGCGTTGTTGGGAATGTCCGGGGCGACGGCGGCACGGATGCCGAAGGCGCTGTAGGCCACGGTGTAGTTCATCACGAGATTGATGCCGAACTTGCTGGCCGGCGCACTGCCGGCGAAATCGACGTGGATTTCCTCATCCCTGATCTCGACGGCGGCGTGAAGCGTGACCGGTTCGTCGACGCCGTCGGTGGTAATGGTGTTGCGGTGGACACCGTTCGGGAGTTTGCGGATCAAATCCACGACGGCGTTGCGCGATCGGTCGATGATGAATGTGGCTAGGTCCTGGAACGAGGCGTCGGGAAATTCGTCCAGCATCTGGTTCAAAAAACGCACGCCGGCCTCGTTCGACGCCATGTACGACATGATGTCGCCCTCCACCTGGTGGGGGCTGCGTACGTTGGCGCGCACCAGTTCCATCAGGTCGCCGTTGATCTCGCCTTGGCGGGCCAGGTACATGATGGGGATGTAGAGGCCCTCCTCGAAAACCGATTTTCCGTCCGGGCATTGGCCCAGTCCGCCGATATCCACCTGGTGGCAGCAGCAGGCGAACAGGCCGATCAGTTCGCCGTGCCGGAAGGCGGGGGTGACGACGGTGACGTCGTGCAGGTGCCCGGAGGTGAACCAGGGATCGTTGGTAATGTAGTGATCGTCCTCGCGCATGGTTTCGGCGGGAAACTTCGCCAGGAAATGCTTCACGCCCTCGGCCATGGAATTGACGTGACCGGGTGTTCCGGTGAGCGCCTGGGCGACCATGCGGCCCTCGACGTCGAATATGCCGGCGGACAGGTCGCCAGCCTCGCTGACTGTCGAGCTGAAGGCCGTCCGGATCAGCGATTTGGCCTGTTCCTCCACCACCGCCATCAGCCGGGTCCACATCACCTGCATGCTGATGTTTTCGAAGTCCTTGTGCATCTCGGTCATGGCGTTTTCCTCAACTCGAAGCGTCGGCTTCCATGATGATGTAGCCGAGCTCGTTGATGTGCGCCCGGAATCCGCTGGGTACGACGCTTGAAGTTTCGTCCTCGACGATGACGGCGGGTCCCGTCAGCAGCGAACCCGCATGCAAATCTTGTCTCATGACGATCCGGGCATCGACTTCCTCGCCAAGCGACGGATCCCACAGAATTCCATTTTCGCCGGGCCCGTCATAGGGCTCCGCGTTCGGCGTTCCGGCCCGTCCGGTTGCCGCTTGCGGCGCCCGGCTCGAGACCGACCAACTGACAATTTCCACTTCGACGTTGGGAACGGTTCGGCCGAACTGGGCGCGATAGGTATCGTCGAAGATATCGCGAAGTTCGTCGCCGACGGATTGGCCGAGTTGGCCGTCGGGCAAGGCGACGTCGATTTCGTGGTTCTGCCCGACAAAGCGCATGAAGGCGCTGCGGCTTTCGACCGTTTCCCCATCCCCGGCGGCAAGACGGACGAAGGATGCGGCTTCCGCCGCCATCTCCTCCAGCATGGCGTTGACCATGGCCACGTCCATGGCGCCCAGATGCTGGTAACGGCTGCGCACGACCTCGAAGGAGATGGGCGCGCGCAGGAAACCGATGGCGGAACCCACGCCGGCGCCGGTCGGCACGACGATCCGCCCGATCCCGAGCTTCTGCGCCAGGCGGGCGGCATGCAGCGGCGCGCAGCCGCCGAATGCGATCATGGTCCGGTTCTGGATCGTCTTGCCGCGTTCGATGGCGTGTTCCCGCGTGGCGTTGGCCATGTTCTCGTCGACCATCTCGATAACGCCCACGGCGCCCATCTTTGGGGAAAGCGACAGCGGTTCGGCGACATGATCCTCGACAGCCATTGCGGCAGCCCGGGCATCGATCTTCATGCGCCCGCCGGCAAACAGGTCGGGTTTGATGCGCCCGAGGATGACGTTGGCGTCGGTAACGGTGGGTTCCGTGCCGCCGAGGCCGTAGCACGCGGGTCCCGGGTCGGAGCCCGCGCTTTCCGGTCCGACATTGATAAGGTCGAGGGCGGTGACCCCGGCAATGGACCCGCCACCCGCGCCGATCTCCACCATCTCGATGACCGGTATGCGTAGGGGAAGGCCGCTGCCCCGTTTGAACCGCAGCTCCCGCGCCACTTCGAGGTCCCGGGCAGTGCTGGGGACGCCGTCGTCAATCAAGCAGATCTTGGCGGTTGTGCCGCCCATGTCGAAGGATACAACATGTTCGAGACCGCATTGCTCGGCGATGTGACCGGCCAGAATGGCGCCGCCGGCCGGGCCGGACTCGATCAGGCGCACGGGAAAGCGGCAGGCCGTTGCCAAGTCCGAGATGCCGCCGTTCGACAGCATCATGAACAAGGGGCCGCCGATGCCGAGTTCGCTCAGGCGGGCCTGAAGATTGTTGAGGTAGGGCACCACCTTAGGCATGACGTAAGCGTTGGCAGCGGTGGTCGACAAGCGATCGAACTCACGGATTTCGGGCGAGACCTCGCTGGAAAGGCTGATCGCCATTTTAGGCAATTCGGCCTCGAGAATTTCGCCGATGCGCTGTTCGTGGGCCGGGTTGACGTAAGCATGCAGCAGGCCGACAGCGACGCTTTCGATTTCCTGGTCTTCGAGTACACCGACGAGGGCGTTAACTGCTGCTTCATCTAGCGGAACCAGCACCTCACCCTTGGCGCTCATCCGTTCGGGCACGGTGAGGCGGCGGTGCCGGGGAACAAGCGGCGCCGGTTTTTGCAGATTGAGGTCGTAGTGGTCGAAACGACTTTCCGTGCCCATCTCGAGGATGTCGCGGAAGCCCTCCGTCGATATCAGCGCGGTCCGCGCGCCCTTGCGCTCGATCAGGGCGTTGGTGGCGAGCGTCGTGCCGTGGATGACCTGGCTGATTTGCCCGGCCTCCACCCCGGCTTCATCCAGCACCTGACGGACGCCGGACAACACGGCTTCCTCGGGCGCGTCATGGCTGGTCAGGATTTTGGCGGAGTGGCGTCGTTGGCCGGCTTCGAGAACCACGTCCGTGAACGTGCCCCCGATGTCCGCGCCGATGCGCCATTCGTTTCCGGTATTCTCCGCCATCTCCGCCGCTCAAGTTTGCCAAAAACCGGTAGACGATACTTGCTGCCCGGCGGCATGGGAAGCGGCATTGCCGCACTGCTTGGCCTGCCCCTAAGATGGCTCGGTGATGCTGAAAAGGGCAGGGGGATACCGTGAGAGATTTCTTCAATCGGCTGCTGGAACGGGGCGAGGTTGCCGTCGTCGACAGGGAGGTGAACGGCCGGCACGAACTGGCCGCCGTCTGTCAGGCATCGCAGAAGGAAAGTGAGCGGGCCCTGTTGTTCAAACGGGTCGGCGGGACGCGCTTTCCCGTGGCGACAAATGTCTTTGGGAGCCGTTCCCGGTTGTGCGGCCTGATCGGCGCCGATGACGGCCTCTTCTGCCGCAGGTGGACGGAAATGCTGGCCGAGGCGGAAGGGCGAGATCCGGCGCCGGCCGGTACAGCAACCATCGACGTCGAGGATGTTCAGTTGAGCGACCTTCCGCAGATTACTTATCAGGCGCGCGACGTCGGTCCCTACATCACGGCCGGAATTTTCCTCGCGAAGGATCCCGGAACCGGGGTGCCGAACCTCTCGATCCACCGCGCCATGCACGTGGAAGACGAGGAACTGCGCATCCGCCTCGGCACCTCCCACGATCTCACGCAATATCAGTTGACCGCCGAGGCCCAAGGTGAGGCTCTCGAAGCCGCCATCCTGATCGGCGCGCCCACCAGCCACCTGATGGCCTCCGTCGCATCCATTCCCCGGGACGAGAGCGAAATGGCGCTGGCCGATAAGCTCAAGGGTGCGGAACACGCCATGCGCCCCTGTCGGCATATCGACCTGGACGTGCCGGCCGAAACCGAGTTCGTGATCGAGGGGCGGATCCTGCCGAACGTCAAGCGGCCGGAAGGGCCGTTCGGCGAGTTCAAGGGCCTCTATGTCGAACAGGAGAACAATCACGTGTTCGAGGTGCTGGGCGTCACCGCGCGGAACGACGCCGTCTACCACGGCATCCTGTGCGGCTCGCCCGAGGACATGCGCCTGCTGGAGCTTTCCGTGGCGACTCAGATCTACCGCCACCTCAGCACCGCCTTGCCCGGCATTCTCGACGTCTCCTGCGTGCCCCACGTCATGAACACGGTTGTCAAGATCGATCAGCAATACGAGGGCCACGCACAGGCCGTCTTTGAAGAGGTCTACGGTGTGAACGCGGACTACAGCAAGGTCTGCATTGTGGTGGACGAAGATGTCGACATTAACGATTTCAACGACGTTTACTGGGCCTGCCTCACGCGCGCCAGCGCCCAGCGCGATATGGACATCGTTCGTGATCTACCGGGTTTCTACCGCGATCCGCACAAGGACCATTGGGGCCGATTGAGCATCGACGCCACCAAATCCTGGGGCCGGCAGGCTGATTTCGAGCGCACCAGCGTGCCCGGCGCTGACGGGATTGACTTGAGAGATTACTTCTAGCCGGCCTTGCCGACGATGCGGGGCAGGTTGCCGACGAAGACGGGGAGGTCGGAGCCCTGCATCGCCTCAACCAAGTTGAAACAGCCTTCGCAACCATCTAGGCGGATGACCATGTGCCGTCTTTTCGTGCCGAGGGAGATCAACAGGCCACCGTCGAGCAAGACGTCAATATCGCCGCTTCTCTCGTTTTCCGTCAAACGGGCGCCGACGGATTCGCAAGCGTCCTCCAGTCCGTCGACCAGCGCATCGAAATCCAATTTGCCTTTGGCCAGGGGTACGACGATCTCGTCGACGGGAACGGGAAACACCTGGTCAAAGCCCAGCTGTAATTCGCCGGGTGGGACATGCAGGTGAATACGCCGTTCGATTACCGCCTCCGCCGGATCGATTTCGCCCTGACCGGCGTCGACGATGTAGCTGAAGCCGGGCGCCGACAGGGTGCCGCCGGCGCCGTCGACCATCTGCAATTCGAGATCCCGCCGGCGCAGGCCGAGAACGTTCTTGGCATTGCGGTAAACGGTATCCAGTTCCGCCCGCATGGTTTCGTGCAGTAGCCGCGCCGCCCATGCGTCGGCACGGTCGCTTCGCTCGGTCGGCGGCTTGTGCCGCCGGGACGGGTCGAAACCCGGCAAGCGCTTGAACAGGCGGGTTTCCCGGTTTCGGAAATACGCTTCGGCGAATTCGGGTTGTAGGGGAGGCGGCTTCTTCTGGTCCACAGGAACCTGGAATGTTTGACGGTTTTCTTATTTGATGACGGGCGAGATTACAGCAAGCGCAACGCCGGTCGAAGTGGAAATGAGGGGACATGGTTGAGGAAACGGCATTGATGATGAAGGCGGCGGTATGCCGGGAGTTTGGCAAACCGCTGCGCATCGAAGAGGTCCGGCTGGCCCTGCCGGAAGCCGGCGAGTTGTTGGTCAAGGTCGAAGCCTGCGCCATCTGCCACAGCGATTTGACCTATATGGACGGCGGCTGGGGCGGTGAATTGCCGGCCGTCTTCGGCCACGAAGCTGCGGGCGTGATCGAACGTATCGGATCGGAAGTCGACGGTTTCTCCGTCGGAGATCACGTGGTGGTGACGCTGATCCGCCATTGCGGCGGCTGTCATTATTGCGAACGGGGAGAGCCCTACCTCTGCGAAGGCTCCGTTCCGCTGGACGACGCCAGTCCATTGTCCTCCGAAGACGACGAGATCCTGCAGCAGGGATTGCGGACGGGTGCGTTTGCCGAGTACGTCACGGTCCACCGGTCCCAAGCGGTGCAAATCCCGCAATCGCTGCCCTTGGACAGTGCCTCCCTTTTGGCCTGCGGCGTCATCACTGGATTGGGCGCGGTAACCAATTCGGCCGACATTCCGGCAGGCTGCAACGTCGCTGTAATCGGGGCCGGCGGCGTTGGTCTGAACAGCATTCAGGGCGCCGCGCTGCGCAAGGCCGGACGGGTGATCGCCCTGGACATGGCGGAAGCCAAGCTGGAGGCCTCCCGGCAGTTCGGCGCGACGCACACGGTCAATGCGGGCGAGGGCGATGCGGCCGAGAGGGTGCGTGAAATCACGGACGGGCGAGGCGCGGACTATGTGTTCGTCACCGTCGGGTCGGGCAAGGCGATGGAGCAGGGCCTCGGCATGCTCGCCAAAAGCGGATCCCTGGTTGTGGTGGGCATGCCCCCCATCGGCGACAACATGACCGTCGATCCCAGCGATTTCGCCAGTGCCGGCCAGCACATGGTCGGCAGCAAGATGGGCTCGTCGCGTCCCGCTTCGGACATTCCGGAGCTGGCCGATCTGTATCTCGCCGGAAACTTGAAATTGGACGAACTGATTTCCGGACGGTATCCGCTGGATGAAATCAACGAGGCCATCGCCTCGGTCAAACGCGGCGGTGCCTTGCGCAACGTGATCGTTTTTACCCAAGGGGGCGGCGATGAAGATCACGGATTTTAAAACCTGGGTCGTGGGCAATCCGCCGCCGGGCTTCGGCGGCAACTATTACGTCTTCCTCAAGCTCACCACCGACAGCGGCATAGTGGGCTACGGCGAAGCCTACGCCGCGACCTTCGGCGCCCGAACCATGGCCGCCATGATCGAGGACGTTTGCGCCCGCGACGTCGTGGGCCGTAATCCATTTCACATCGAAAAACTCTGGCGCGACATCTACAGCCGGGGCTTCAGTCAACGACCAGATATCTCGCTGGCCGGCGTATTGAGCGCTATCGAGATCGCCTGCTGGGATATCGTGGGTAAGGAAACCGGTAAGCCGGTCTACGAACTGTTGGGTGGGCGGGTGCATGACCGGCTGCGCAGTTACAGCTACCTCTATCCTGAACCGAACGACGCGGCGGACGTCTACCGTGACGCGGACCTGGCGGCCGAGCGGGCTGCCGCCTATGTCGCCGAGGGGTTCACGGCGGTGAAGTTCGATCCCGCCGACAAGTACTCTGTGCTCGACCCGCGCCAGCCTTCACTTGGCGAACTGGACCGCTGCGAACGCATGACGGCTGCGGTCCGCGAGGCGGTGGGCGACAGGGCCGATATCCTGATCGGTACGCATGGTCAGTTCACGGTTTCCGGCGCCGTTCGGCTGGCGCAGCGGCTGGAGCCCTACATGCCCCTTTGGTTTGAGGAGCCGACGCCGCCGGAGATGCCCGAGAACATGGCCGAGGTCGCCGCCAAGACCTCGATTCCCGTCGCCACCGGAGAGCGCCTTGCGACCAAGTATGAGTTCGCCCGCGTGCTGGAGGCACGCGCCGCCTCGATCCTGCAAATGGATCTGGGCCGCGTTGGCGGTATCCTCGAGGCCAAGAAGATCGCCGGCATGGCTGAGACCTATTACGCCCAGATCGCGCCCCACCTCTACTGCGGCCCCATCGTCGGTGCGGCGAACATCCAGATCGCCGCCTGTTCACCCAACTTCCTGATTCTCGAAAGCATCCGGAAGTTCGACGGCTTCCACGCCGATCTGCTGACGACGCCGGTCGCTTGGGAGGACGGCTACGTCATTCCGCCCGGCGGGCCGGGATTGGGGGTTGAGTTGAACGAGGCGGTGGCCGACGCCCACCCTTACGAGGGCGATGCTCTGCACCTGGAGATGGCGCCGGATCTGCCTCCCCCCATTTAGTTGGTTCGGGCGGCTAAGCCTTCTTGCCGTACATCGCGATGGCCATCAGCTTTTCGGCCATCTCCTCGGCGTTGCCTTCGAATTCCAGGCCATGGTACGGCGTGTTGGTCCAGGCGACGCGGCTGGTGATCCGGCCGGTATTGCCGATATTGATATCGACGCGCTGGTCCTGCTCCAGGATTTGGGCGATTTCGATTTTCGATCCGCCCGTGGACAGGTTCAAAACGTTGCACGAAATGACGGTGTCTTGCGAAATCAGTTCCGCCGACATTGAGACGTCCCGGCGCTGGTTGCCCCGTTTGTAATTCACCTTTGGCGGCGTGAATTTTTCGTATTTCGCTTTCAAATCGGCCCCGTTGGTTCCGTTCCTCGTGTTGGCCTACATTGAGATATACTCATAGTTACGCAAATTGTCACCTCTCAAACCCAACACGATCTGGTGTAAGATCATCGACTAAGTCCCTAATTCTGAGGAATTTCTCCGATGATTCCGCACAAACCGCTGGCTCAGCTCCCAACTCATGAGGTCACCAACATGCCGCCCCATTTGGGGGACCAGGACCTTTGGGCAACTGACGCCGCTCTGCGGGAAGGCGTGGCGCGCGAGGGCGGCGGATGGGCCGAAAACAAGCTGGCCGAATTCGGCAAGCTCGCGGGCCGTGCCGAGATCTTCGAAAAGGCCGATGCCGCCAATCGCCATGCCCCGGAGATAAAACCCTTCGACCGCCACGGCATGCGCATCAATCAGGTCGAATTCCACCCCGCCTATCACGACCTGATGACGGTCGCCATCGAGAACGAGGTGCCCAATTTCGCCTGGAACCATCCCGAATCTGGTGCCCAGGTGGTACATGCGGCGTTGACCTACATGTTTAACCAGGCCGAAGGTGGCGTGCTCTGTCCCATGGCCATGACCTATGCGGTGGTGCCGGCGCTGCGCTCGACGCCCGCCGTCGGCGACGACTGGATCCCTCGCCTGTTGTCGACTTCGTACGATCCGCGCGACATTCCGGCGGAGCAGAAAACAGGCGCCACCATGGGCATGTTCATGACGGAGAAACAGGGCGGTTCCGACGTGCGGTCCAATTCGACCCGCGCGGTTCCTCTTGGGGCAGGTGAGGGGACCGGTGTGGCCTACAATCTGACGGGCCACAAGTTTTTCTGTTCGGCGCCCATGTCGGATGCCTTCCTGACGCTGGCCTATACGGACAACGGCCTGTCGTGCTTCCTGGTGCCGCGCTGGACGCCGGACGGTGAGCGCAACAATCTCTTCATTCAGCGCCTCAAGGACAAGCTCGGCAACCGCTCCAATGCCTCCTCGGAAATGGAACTGCAGGACACCTGGGGCGTCATGGTCGGCGACGAAGGCCGCGGTGTGCGGACGATCATCGATATGGTGCAAGGCACGCGGTACTATTGCTGTTTCAGTTCCGCCGCCCTGATGCGCCAGGGTCTGGTGCAAGCCCTGCACCACACCACGCACCGGGCCGCTTTCCAGAAGATGCTGATCCAGCAGCCTTTGATGCGCAACGTGCTGGCCGACCTCGCCATCGAATCCGAGGCGGCGATTGCGCTGACGCTGCGCATCGGCCGGGCCATGGACGAGGCGGGGGGCGACGAACAAGCGGCCGCCCTGGCCCGCATCGGTACGGCGGTGGGCAAGTATTGGATCTGCAAGCGCGCGCCCGGCCACACTTTCGAGGCCATGGAATGTCACGGCGGGCCGGGGTACATCGAGGAATCGATCATGCCGCGCCTCTACCGCGAAGCGCCCGTGAACAGCATTTGGGAAGGATCGGGCAACGTCATGTGTCTGGACGTGCTGCGCGCCATGTTCCGCGAGGAAGCCGCCGTTCCGGCTTTCCTTGCCGAACTCGACGCGGCGGCGGGCGGCAACGCCAACCTGGACGCCGCCGTTGCGTCGCTGAAAGACGAGCTCGGCGATCCCGACAACCTGGAACTCCGCGCCCGCGGCATCACCGAACTGATGGCGCTCACCCTACAGGGCGCCCTTCTGGTCCAACACGCCCCGGCTGCCGTCAGCGACGCCTTCTGCGCCTCGAGGCTGGGCGCCCGCTGGACGGGAGCCTACGGTGCACTGCCGGCGGGCGTCGATTTCGACGGGATTATCGACCGGGTGGTAGTCAAGGCCACATAACTCAACCCAAACCCGCGAACAAATCCGGTGGGTCGGCCTCTGATGCCGGGCGGATGTCGCTGACGCCGACGCCGATCAGGCGGAAGGCGCGGCCGTCGGCTTCGCGCTTGATGAGTTGGGCGGCGGTCTCGTAGATGACGTCGGCGCGCTGGGTCGGATCGGTGAGTTTCTGGTTGCGCGTCAAGGTCTGGAAATCGTGGGTCTTCATCTTCAGCACCAGCGTGCCGCCGGCAACGTTGCTTTTTACCAGGCGCTGGGCCACCCGGTCGCACAAGGGTTTCACGGTTTCGCAGAGTTCCGTTTCCGACGCCGTGTTGCGGGCGAAGGTGGTTTCGGCGGAGATGCTTTTGGCCTCGCGGTGGGTGCTGATCTTGCGGCTGCCTTCGCCCTGGGCATAGAGCGCCAGGCGGTGGCCGAACTTGCCGTAGTGCTTGACCAACTGGTCGGGGGTCAACGCCTGCAGGTGGCCGATGGTGGTGATGTCGTCGGCCTCCATGCGCTTGGCCGTCACCTCGCCGACGCCATTGATCTTGCGCACCGACAAGGGCGCCAGGAACGCCTTGACGCCGGCCCGTCCGATCACCGAATAGCCGCGCGGCTTGTTGAGATCCGACGCAAGCTTCGCCAGGAAGCGGTTGTAGGCAAGCCCGATGGAGACCGTGATGTGAACCTCGTCCTCGATTCGTTTGGCGATTTCCGCCAGATGCACCGCGGGTGGGCGGGCGTCGGTGCGGGCGCCGTCCGTCAGGTCGAGGTACGCTTCGTCCATCGAGACCGGCTCGATCACCGGCGTGGCCGCGCGGAAGATGTTGCGGATCTGGTTACTGACCTCCTTGTACTTGGCCATGTCGGGCCGGATGACGACGGCATCCGGACAAAGCTCCAGCGCCTTGAACATGGGCATGGCGGAGCGCGGACCGAATTTACGGGCAATGTAGCAGGCGGTGGTGACGACGCCCCGCCCGCCGTCATGGCCGACGATGACGGGCTTGTCGCGAATGCTGGGATCGTCGCGCTTTTCGACGGAGGCATAAAAGGCGTCGCAGTCGATGTGGGCGATGTCCAGTTGCGGCAGCTCGGCGTGGGCGGCAAGCCTTGGTGAGCCGCAGGACTCGCAAGAAACGGGGGGCAAATCCCCGCCTGTGTCGGCCAGCTCCAGGCAGTCTCGGCAAACGGTGAACGTCATCGCTCCAAGTCTATCCCGTGGCCGGGCCGGAGGGAAGAATTGTTCTTGGTATGTTCTTGTGGTATTCGGCGCTAATCTGGGGTAACAGCGAAGGGTGCCGGAATGGGCGATGAGGGATGGGGGAGGCGAATGCGCGAGGACTGGCTGGGTAACCCGGTTACCACCGACAACGAGGCGACGCTGGCGGGCGTCAACGATTTTACCCACGGCTTTCTGGCCTACGAGGAAAAGGCGCTCAACATCCTGGCCGTGGTGGACGCCGATCCCGATTGCGCCATCGCCAACGCCTATGCCGCCATGCTCTACATGTTCATGGAATCAAGGGACGGTCCGGCGCAGGCATCGAAGTACCTGGAGCGCGCAGACAAGACCATTGCGCACGCGTCCGCGCAGGAGAGGCAGGTAACAGAGGCCATTCGCGCTTGGGTCGCCAACGATATTCCCAAAGCCATTGAGCTCTGCGAGGAAACCGCCAAGACGTTTCCCCGCGAACTCGCCACCGTGAAGGCTTGCCAATACCACCAGTTCAATCTGGGCAATTCGCCCGGCATGCTGCGCGTCGCCGAACTGGTGCGCGAGGCCAACGAAAACGTGGCCTACATGCACGGCATGACCGCCTTCGCCCAGGAACAATGCCATTTGCTGTACGACGCTGAAAAATCGGCCTGGCGGGCGTTGGATCTAGAAGTAAAGGAGCCCTGGGCGCAGCACGCCCTGACCCACGTCATGCTGACGCAGGGACGGATCGGTGAGGGTGTCGAATTCATGGAACGCGTGGCATCGACCTGGACGGATCTCAATTCGTTCATGTACACCCACAATTGGTGGCACCTCGCCGTGTTTCACATCAGCCGGGGGGAATACCAGACGGCCTTGGACATTTATGACGAGCACGTCTGGGGAATACTCAAGGATTATTCGCAGGACCAGATCGGCGCCGTGTCGCTGCTGCTGCGTCTGGAGTTGGTCGGCGTCGACGTCGGCGACCGATGGGACGATGTCGCGACTTATCTCAAGGCGCGGGTCGACGACCACGTCCAGCCGTTTCTCACCATGCAGTACCTCTATGGTCTGGCTCGCGCCGGGGCGCCGGAGGCGGATGATTTGCTCGTGAGCCTCGGTGATTTCGCGCCCCGTTCACCTGAATTTCAGCGGGCTGCCTGGAACGAGATTTGTGTGCCCGCCTGTACCGCCCTGGCAGCCCATGCCAGAGGCGATCATTCGACGGTTGTGAGCTCGCTGGGCCAGGTTGTCCCACGAATGGTGGAGATCGGCGGCAGCCACGCCCAACGGGATCTCTTCGATCTCGTCTTCCTGGACTCGCTGATCCAGACCGGCCGTTACGTCACCGCCCAGGGCTTGTTGGAACAGCGCCGCGGGTTCGATCCCGAAGGTGTGCCGACCAATCTCGCACTTGCCCAGGTCTATGAAAATCTCGGGTTGCCGAAGGAAGCCGCACGTGCCGCGGAGCGCGCCGCCGCCGGAATCGCCTGACCGAACCATTTGAAAACCAAAAGTTCATGTACTGCCGGTTGTTTCATTGCGAAACGGCTGTGCTAGAGTTTCCCAATGGCCGACGAATCCAACACTGGTGACACCGGCACCCGGTCGGATGCCAACACCGTCGAGCAGATGCGGCATTTCCGGCAAATGCTGCCGCTCTACGGCGCTTCTCAGATCGCGCTCGGCAGTCTCATCGCGGCTGGGTTCTTCGAGTCCGCCGATTTATCGATTGTACTCATCTGGATCGGACTGATCTGGTTCACCGGTCTGGTGGCGATTTACGACTGGTGGCGCCACCGCGGTTTTCCGCCCCAGACGGAAATCTCGCAGCGGTCAATCCGCCGGGCAGAATTGTCCGCCGTTATGATGGGTGTGATTTGGGGCGGCGGGGCGATTGTTCTGTTCCCGGATGACTCCCTTGGACGGCAAACGCTGCTGACATTCGTTATCGCCGGTGCGACGGCGGGGGCGACGGCGGGTTCGTGGAATTATCCCCGTATCAGTCTGGGATTTTGTCTCCCGGCGGTTGGCTTGTTGATTGTCCGGCTGGTTTATGCCGGCGAGGCGATTCACTTCACGATGGCGGCCATGGCAGCCGTTTACATTGCGTTTTTGATCGTCCTGGCAAGGTTCCTTCATCGCGCGTTTCTCGAGGGTCAGGCGGTCAAGTCGCATCTCTCGTACATCGTCGATTCGCTCAATCAAATGAAGGCGGGCATCGCGATTTACGATGAAAACGAGAAACTGGTTTTCATCAACAATACCCATCGGGAGTTGTTTCCCGAATCAGCGGACGAGGAAGTGCGTGGCGCCCGGCTCGAGGACACGGTGCGGATGCGGGCCGACAGCGGCGTCTATCCGGATGTCGCCGGGCAGGAGGCGGAATGGACCGCCGAAATCCTCAGCCAATTGCGCACCGGGGAATACGACAGCGAGAGGAAGCACAGCGACGGGCGATGGCTGCAAACCTCGGTCCGTCGTGCCGAAAACGGCGTGCACACCGAAATCCGCACCGATGTCACGCACCTGAAGGAGATCGAGGAGGAACTGGAAAAAAGCACGCAGCGCCTGGCGCTGACGCTCAGCTACATGCCGGGCGGCATCCTTCAGACGGATGCGGATATGCGGGTTGTTTTTACCAACGAAGGCTATCGGGAGCTGCTCGATCTGCCGGCGGACTTGCTGCGCCATGGTACGCACATCTCCGACCTGTTCCGTGCCTTGGCTGAACGCGGCGATATGGGGGAGGGCGATGTCGACGATATCGTTGCCCGGGAAACCGCGGCATATGAGAAACGCTTGGAGATCACCTTCGAGCGGCACCTGAACGACGGCACGGTCGCGGAAGTCCGGCGGACCCGAACGAATGACGGCGGGCTCCTGACGACGGTGGAAGACATCACGGATAGGTGGCGGGCCGAGGAAACCTTGCGGGAGAGCGAGGAGCGTTTCCGCGCGGTGATCGACGGCACGCCCGACGTCATCGTGCTCAAGGATCTCGAAGGCAGGATCCTTATGGCCAACAAGACGCTCCGAGAACAACTTGGCTTGCCCATGAGCGAAATCGTCGGCAAGACGCTTTTTGAAATTCCCGGCGTTCCCGAGGAACTGGCTAGCGCTTATTCGGAGCACGAACAGAATGCGATTGAGCTGGGCAAAGCGGTTTCCACCGAACTTGGCGGATTCATGGATGACGGTCGCAAACGTGTTTTGTTGTCGACGAAGTTCCCCATTTTCAATCAGCAGGGCGAAGCCGTGTCGGTTGGTTCGATTAACCGGGAGATTTCTGAACTGAAACTGGTTGAAGCGGAACTCGCAGTCCAGAAGAAGGCCCTGGAATTCAGTGAGGAGCGCTTCCGGGACTTCACCGAATCGGCATCGGATTGGTATTGGGAGATGGGCAAGGATCTGAGGTTCACCTATTTTTCCGAAGGCATTATCGGCCAAGACTCCCCAATCGATACGCAGTCGGCAATTGGCAAAACCCGGATGGAGGCACTGGCGGGAACGATCCTTGAAGAGGAGCAGCTGCGCGCCAATCTCGACGATTTGGATGCGCAGCGGCCGTTCCGGAATTTCGAATACTCCCTGGTGGGCGAGAACGGCGAAATGAGGCATGTCGCGATCAGCGGCAAGCCGGTATTCGGGCCTCAAGGAGATTTTCGCGGATACCGGGGTGTCGGCCGGGACGTTACCGAGCGCGTGGAGGCCCAGAACAAGATCTCCGAACAACGGGATGAGCTGGAAATCCTCAATCACCAGAAGAGCCGGTTCTTTTCAATCCTCGCCCATGATCTGAAGAATCCGTTCAACATCCTGCTCGGCTACAGCCAGCTGATCGATTCCATGGGAGATGAGCTCGACAGGGACGACCTCATAAAGATGGCGGCTTCCATCAGCGCCACCAGCAACAATCTCTATCAGTTGCTGGAGGATTTGCTGGCCTGGGGCCTGTCGCAGATGGATGCCATTGAATTCGAGCCCAAACCGGAGGCGTTGGATAGCCTGATTGATATCGGTATCGAGAACCAGCTTGGCGTGGCCGAAGCGAAAGGGGTGGAGCTTCATCCCAAACAGACGAAGCTGAATGTTGTGGCTGATTCGAATCTGGTCGGCACGATAATCCGAAATCTCGTGAGCAATGCCATCAAGTTTACGCCGTCGGGCGGTGAAGTGACGCTTGACGCCAAGCCGTCGAACGGGTCGGGAGAAAATTGGGTGGACGTGTCCGTCTCGGACAACGGCGTGGGCATGACCGACCAGCAACTCGACCAATTGTTCCGCATCGACGCCAACCAGTCGACACGCGGAACCGACGGCGAATCGGGAACGGGCCTGGGACTTCTGCTTTGCAAGGAATTTGTCGAAAAGCACGGCGGTGAAATTTCGGTCGAAAGCGAGGAAGGAAACGGGACGACGTTCCGGTTCACGCTGCCGGCCGAATAATCGGCGGAAGCGTTGCTTTCCGCTTGCCTTTCCGTTTGGCGACGGCCACGCTGCACCGTTCAGGTTGTCTTTAATTTCGTGAGATTTGATAGGTGAGGAAATGAGGCTGCAAGGCAAAACGGCCGTGGTAACCGGTGCGGCGTCGGGATTCGGCGAGGCTATCGCCAGGCTATTCGCGAGAGAAGGCGGCAACGTCGTAATCGCCGACATCAGTGATGAGGCGGGTGAAAAAGTCGCCTCCGATATCGGCGATAATGCGCGTTTCGTTCACGCCGACGTCAGCAAGCGCGTTGATGTGGACGCCATGATCGCTGCGGCAGTGGACGGGTTCGGACGGTTGGATATCCTGGTCAACAACGCCGGATTCACCCACGTCAACATGCCCATGGGCGACGTCTCCGAAGAGGAGTTCGACCGCATCTTCGACGTCAACGTCAAAGGCATCTTTCATGGCGCCCGCGCCGCCGTACCCGTGTTTCGATCTCAGGGCGGGGGCGGCGTGATCCTGAATATCGCATCGACCGCGGGTGTCCGGCCGCGTCCCGGACTGGTTTGGTACAATGCCTCGAAATTCGCCGCCATCGGCATCACCAAGAGCCTCGCGGTGGAGTTGGGCGGTGAGCAGATTCGTGTGGTGGCGCTTAACCCGGTGGCCGGCGAAACGCCATTGCTGGCTAAATTCCTGGGTGAGGATACCCCGGAAAAACGCGAAGCCTTCCGCTCCACCGTACCGCTCGGTCGTTTTTCCCAGCCCGAGGACATCGCCAACTCGGCGTTGTTCCTGGTCTCCGATGAGGCAAGCTTCCTTACCGGCGTCTGCATGGAAGTCGACGGCGGGCGGTGCATCTAAAATTGAGGGATCGAGATCATGCGGGATGCTTTCGTCATCGGCAGTTTCAGCACGTCATTCGAGAAAAAGCCGGATACGGGCTTTAAGGACCTGACCCGGGAGGCCTACATCGGCGTGCTCGGCGACGCCGGTCTGGAGTCCGGCGAGGACATCGAAAACGCCTGGTTCGGTAATTGCGGCATGGGCAGTTTCGACCAGGACAACATCCGCGGTCAGGTCTGTTTCACGCCATTGGTGCGCGAGGGCCTGTTTCCTGAGCGCGTGCCGATGATCAACGTCGAGGGCGGCTGCGCCACCGGATCGATGGCATTTCACGGCGCCTGGAAGGATGTGCTCTCCGGCCAGGCCGAGGTATCGCTGGCCATCGGCGTGGAGAAGACCTTTCACCCCGGTGACCGTGAGAAGACCATGAAACTGTTCGCCGGCGGTATCGACCAGATCGATCCGGACGAATGGCGCGACTACTACGCGGCGGCCGGCAGGAAGTCCGGAAAGAACTTCGATCCGGATGCCAACGACGCCACGCTGTTCATGGATACCTATGCCATGCAGGCCGCCCACCACATGGCGAAGTACGGCACCACTCAGCGCCAGATCGCGGCAGGCGCCTCGAAGAACCACCACCATGGCAGCCTCAATCCCAAGGCCCAGTACCGCTTCGAGGTGACGATCGAGGAAGCGCTGGAGGACCGTTTGGTCAGCTATCCCATGACGCGTTCCATGTGTGCGCCTATCGGCGACGGAGCGGCGGCCTCCTTGCTGTGTTCGGCGGACTATCTCGCCTCGCTGCCGGAATCCGTGCGTTCCCGCGCCGTCAGGGTACGTGCCAGCGCCATGTCGGGCGGCAAGTACCGGGACTTGGATGAACCCGGCCTCAGCCGCGTGGCGGCGCAAAAAGCCTACAAAATGGCCGATCTCGCGCCCGGCGATATCGATATCGCCGAAGTCCATGACGCCACCTCGTTCTGTGAGATCTTCCAGGCGGAAATGATGGGGTTTTGCGACGAAGGCGCCGGCGGCCCTTATATCGAATCGGGAGCCACTGCCTTGGGCGGGGAACGCCCCATCAACCTGTCAGGCGGATTGGTTTCGAAGGGACACCCCGTGGGCGCCACCGGCCTTTCGATGATGGATGAGCTGGTGCTGCAGCTAAGGGGTGAAGCGGGCGAGCGGCAGGCACCCGAGCCCCGGCTGGCGTTGGCGGAAAACGGCGGCGGCGTAATCGGGTTCGACGAGGCCGCCTGCGCCGTCACCATTCTGGAAGCGCCGGCGGGCTAGGCGGGTATTCATGAGCGATCTGCTGACCAAAGGGAAATTCGCCGTGCCCGTCGACCGGGAAGCGGTGGCGAGCGACTGGCGGGACCGCGGATACTCCTGCGGATTGTTCGTCGATCCGCCGGGCCAGGAGTGGAACAATTTCGTCCATGACGTGAACGAACTTGTGATTGTGGCCGAAGGAAAGCTGGAAATGTCGGTTGGTGACGCCTCTTTCGTCGTGGAAGAAGGGGACGAGGTCTTCATTCCCAAGGGCGCGAACCACTCCCTGAAAAACATCCACCCGGGTACCTCGCGCTGGCTCTACGGCTACGATTAAACCTGATCCATCGGTGTCGGGTGGCTGGCCTTGCGCAACTACAATGAAGCGACGAATTCGTCGACGCGGCTGCGCAGTTTTTCGGCTTCCGACGACAGCCCGTCCGCAGCGCCTAGGACTTCCACGGCAGACGATCCGCTTTCCGAGGCATTGGCGCTGACGCGCGTAATGTTACCCGTTACCTCCTGCGTTCCGCTGGCCGCTTCCTGAACGTTGCGGCTGATCTCACCCGTCGCGGCGCCTTGTTCTTCGACGGCGGCGCTGATGGATTGCGAAATATCGCTGATTCTGTTGATCGTTTCGCCAATCTGCTTGATGGCGTCGACGGCATCGCCCGTCGCCGTCTGGATGTTGCCGATTTGGGACGCGATTTCCTCCGTCGCGCTGGCGGTCTGTCCGGCCAGGTTCTTGACTTCGGATGCGACGACGGCAAAACCCTTGCCCGCCTCGCCGGCACGGGCGGCCTCAATCGTCGCATTCAGGGCCAGCAGGTTGGTCTGACCGGCGATATCGTTGATCAGCTTAATGATGTCGCCGATCTTGCCGGCTTCGTTGGCCAGGCCCTGGACGACCTCGTTGGAACGCTCGGTTTCCGCCACCGCTTCCTGCGAGATGTGGCTTGCGTCGGACACCTGGCGGCTGATTTCATCGACCGACGCTGCGAGTTCCTCCGCCGCCGCCGCTACCGTCTGAACGTTGGCGGTAACCTGTTCAGAGGCGGCCGCCGCCGAGCTGGATTGCTCCGCGGTTTCGGTGGCGGAACCCGAAAGGGATTCGGCGCTGGCGCGCAACTGCGTCGAGGAGGAGGCGACAATGCCGACAACTTCCTTCACATCCGACGCGATCTGCATGGATGCCTTGTGGGCCTCCTGCATGGACGATCGGGCGTCGTTGATGATCCTGGAGCCCTCGGCGAACGATCCCCTCATGCCGCGTTCCAGGACGGGGCGGTAAAACTTCTTCTCGCTGACGTGCGCCATGGAGGCGGCACTTTCGCGGACATAAGCGTCGGTGAGGTCGAGCATGTCGTTGACCTTGTCCATCGTCGGCCCCAGGGCTCCGAGGTCGTCGATGCCGAGAATGCGGGCCTCGAGATCCCCCTCCGCAGCGCGGCTGCACACTTCCTCCAGCTTTTCGAAAGCGAGACGGTACGTCGCAAGTTCCACTTCGCCATCCTCACCTTGTGTGGGTGCCGCCACTTGGTTTTGCACAGAAGTTTCCCGTTGGTTTTTCATGAAGCCGAACATGATTCGATATCCCTCTGGAACTCGGCGGCCTGTATCGTTGCCCGCCAACAAAATTGTTTTTATGGATGATGGGGCGTCAGAACGAGTGAATGAACTCGTCGTAGCTCACGCCGGCATCGTCGAGCTTGGCGACCAGCAGGTCGAATCCGGCCTGCATGCCCGTCTTGTCGTTGGCGTGCTTGTTTTCCTCCGCAAGCAATTCGGCATAAAGCGGCTTGATCACGGCCAGCGCTTCGGGCCTGGGAACCCGGCGGTTGGAGTGGTACCCGCTGACGTTGCCCGCGGCATCGTAGCTCGGCGTGACATGGGCGAAGACCCAGTAGTAATCCCCGTTCTTCGCCCGGTTCTTGACGTAGGCGAAAATCTCCTGGCCTGACTGGATGGTATCCCACAGCAGCTTGAAAACGCAGCGCGGCATGTCGGGATGGCGCAGGATGCTGTGCGGCTGATCCTTCAGTTCGCTTTCGGTATAAAGCCCGACGCGCTGGAAGACCGAATTGGCGTATGTAATGCGCCCCTTGGTATCGGTCTTGGAAACGATGATTTCGTGATTTTCAAAAGTGCGTTCGTTATTGGTGACGTGAATTGCGTTTTCACTCATTGCCAATATCCCTCATTACACAAACTTCCCGTACGCCGACATCGGGTGCGATGGCGGTACCTGAATTGTCGATTTCGGGGTTGCGTCCTTCGGCGTCAGATCAACACCGCTGCCCATGCGACCCGCGACCGCAAGCATCCAATTGCCGGTAGGCCGCCTGCGGGGTTCCCACACCAAATTGGTATATACATTCGAATGAAACTATTTGGCAATAATCTTAATTAATCGTATTAAAAATATTGGGAATAATTACCCAACAATGGCAATTTTGCCCGTCAATGTTGTCAGGAAGAAGCCTTCTCCAACTTCTCCTCCGCCCGCATCCAGGCGGTTTCGGCCTGGGCAAGGGCCTTGTCGGCTTCGCCCTTGCGGATCAGGAGATCGTTGAGCCGGGATTTGTCCTCGCCGTAGAGGGCGGGGTCGGCGAGGGCGGCTTCGAGTTTCTCGCATTCCAACAGTCGTTTTTCGTATTCCTTTTCGGCTGTCTCGACGGCTTTCTTGGATGATGACAGGGCCTGGCGCGCTTCCGCGGCCTCGCGGCGGGCGGCTTTGCGGCTTTCGCGGTGGTGTTCCTCCCTCGGGCGGTCGGCATCGCCGTTGGCGCGTGCGGGACCGGCGCCGCGCGCCGCCAGGGCGGATTTGCGGTATTCGTCGACGTCGCCGTCATAGGGCGCGACCGTCCCGTCCTCCACCAGCCAAAGGCGGTCGACACAGGTTTCGATCAGGTGGCGGTCATGGCTGATCAGCAGGACCGCGCCTTCGTAGGCATTGATCGCCTGGATCAGGGCCTCGCGGGCATCGACGTCGAGGTGGTTGGTGGGCTCGTCGAGGATGAGGATATGGGGGGCTGCAAATGTCGCCAGCGCCAGCAGCAAGCGCGCCTTCTCGCCGCCCGACAGTTTCTCGACCGCCGTGTCGGCTTTCTCGATGCCGAAGCCGAACGCGCCGAGGCGGGTTCGCACTTTCTGTTCGGGTGCGCCCTCCATCAATTCGGCGAGGTGGTCGAGGGCCGATTGTCCTGGCCTCAGTTCCTCCAACTGGTGCTGGGCGAAGAAGCCCACCTCCAGCTTGCGGTGCGCCCGGCGGCTGCCGGTTTCCGGCTTCAAGCGGCCGGCGAGGATGCGGGCCAGCGTCGACTTACCGTTGCCGTTGGCGCCCAGCAGCGCGATGCGGTCGTCGGGGTCGAGGCGCAGATTGAGGTCGCGCAACACCGGTTTGCCGGGCTCGTAACCCGCCGCGACGTTTTCCAGGTTGATCAGCGGCGGCGAGGCCGGCGGCGGATTGGGAAATGTGATCTCCGTTGTGCGCTCTTCCATCACGGCGGCGATGGGCTGCATGCGCTCCAGCATCTTGAGGCGGCTCTGGGCCTGGCGAGCCTTGGTCGCCTTGTAGCGGAAGCGGTCGACGAAGGCCTGCATGTGCCGCATCTGGGCCTGTTGGCGGGCATGCATCTTGGCCTGGATCGTCAGTTTCTCCCGGCGCAGGCGTTCGAAGTCGTCGTAGCCGCCGGTGTAAAGCGTCAGCTTACCCTCATGCAAGTGCAGGATGCGGTTGACCGAGCCGTTCAGCAGATCTCGGTCGTGGCTGACGATGATAATGGTGTGGGGATAGCTCTTAAGATAGCTCTCCAGCCACATCGCCGCCTCGAGGTCCAGATGGTTGGTCGGCTCGTCCAGCAGCAAGAGGTCGGGCTCGGAGAACAGCACGGCGGCAAGCGCCACGCGCATGCGCCAGCCGCCCGAGAACTCGGCCAGGTCACGAGCTTGAGCAGCGGCGTCAAAGCCCAGGCCCGCCAGGATGGCGGCGGCGCGCGACGGTGCGGTGTGGGCGCCGATATCGGAGAGACGGTGGTGGATATCGGCGATGCGGCTGGGATCTTCGGCCGTTTCGGCCTCCGCCATCAGTTGCGTACGTTCCACATCGGCCGCCAGCACGAAATCCAGCAGGGATTGATCGCCGCTCGGCGCTTCCTGTGAGACCGTGCCGATGCGCGCCGTGGTGCGCACGTTGACGGCTCCGTCCTCGCCTTCGATCTCGCCCATGACCAGGCGTAGCAACGTCGTCTTGCCGCTGCCGTTACGTCCCACGAGCCCAACGCGCGACTTGGCGGGCACGTGGGCCGTCGCGTTGGTGATCAGGGGCCGCCCGGCGATGCGGTAGGTGAGGCCGTTGATATGAAGCATGGCCGCGCCTCATAGCATGTCGGGGAAAAGGGGGCTAGTATCCCGGCGCTTTTACCGATCATTGACACCAAGGGGGGAACATGCGCCTGCACGATTTCACGGGATCCGGCAACGGCCACAAGGTGCGCATGCTGTTGTCGCACCTGGGCATCTCTTACGAACTGGTCGAGCACGATATTCTGACCGGCGAAACGCGGACGCCTGAATTTCTGGCCCGCAATCCCAATGGCAAAATTCCGGTGCTGGAGACCGACGACGGGCGCTTCCTGCCTGAATCCGATGCGATCCTTTGGTATCTGGCGGAGGGCACCGACTTCCTGCCGGACGATCCCTGGGAGCGTGCCCAGGTCCTGCGCTGGATGTTCTTCGAGCAATACAGCCACGAGCCCTATATCGCCGTCGCCCGCTTCTGGCTGCACTTCGTCGACATGACGCCGGCCCAGCGGGAGCAACTGGCTGAAAAGCAGGAGCGGGGCTACCAGGCGCTGGACGTGATGGAGGCGCATCTCAAGGACAACGACTACTTTGCCGGCGGCGCTTACTCCATCGCCGATATTGCACTCTACGGCTACACCCACGTGGCGGGTGAGGGCGGTTTCGATCTGGCCCGCTATCCTGCCGTCGGCGCTTGGCTGGGGCGTGTCGCGGCCCAGCCCGGCCACATTGCCATGGAGCCTCACTGAACGCCCATCAGATGGCTTGCGGATCAGGGCGTGCGCGGCTATAACCCGCGCCAACGCTCTTCGAGTGATCCCCATTCATCCCCAATTTCAGTGAGACATCCCAGAAATGGCCATACAACGCACTTTTTCGATCATCAAGCCCGACGCCACGCGGCGCAACCTCACCGGCGCCATCATCGCCAAGTTGGAGGAAGCCGGACTGCGCGTCGTGGCGCAGAAACGCATTCACATGACCCGCGACCAGGCCGAGGGTTTCTATGCCGTCCACAAGGAGCGTCCCTTTTACGGCGACCTCTGCGACTTCATGACCTCCGGTCCCGTTGTCGTTCAGGTCCTTGAGGGTGAAGACGCCATCAACAAGAACCGCGAAGTGATGGGCGCGACGAACCCCGAGGAAGCCGCAGAGGGTACGATCCGCAAGCTTTATGCCGAGAACATCGAAGCCAATTCGGTGCACGGCTCCGACGCCCCCGAGACGGCCGCGACCGAAATCGCGTTCTTCTTCAGCGATGACGAGATCGTCGGTTAAGCGTTAATCGTCATTCCCGCGAAAGCGGGAATCCACTCCGAAGAATCTCCGTCGGCCAACACCTCATGTAATTTGGCCGCTCAGGCATGGATTCCGGACATTTGCTGGCGCAAATTCCGGAATGACGGAATTGGGCGTTAGTGCGCCCAGGCTAGGCGTTCTTCCACGCCGCTACTGCTGGCACGCGGCTTCCAATCGTGGCTGGCGGCGAAACTTCGGAAAAGGTCGACGGCGTTGTTGCCGGTATCGCTCTGCCAGATCAGCGCGACTGTCGTCTGGATGTCTAGATCGACGATGGGTTCCAGTGTTATGCCGGGGCCTGCAAAGGTATCCGGCACGATACTCACGCCCAAGCCCGACGCCACCAGAGCCAGCGCCCGTTCGTCCTGGCCGGTGCGGGCGCAAATCCGCGGTCTTACCCCCAAGCCGGTGAATTGGCGGGACATGGCCCTGACGTGCGGGCAATGACTGCGCAGGATGTAGTCCAGGCCGTCGAGATCTTCGATCCTGATCATTTGACGTGTCGTGAGGGGGTGGCCGGTATTCATCGCCAGCACCATGCGTTCGCGATAAAGGGGCAGGGCGGACCGGTCCCGATCGGTGTCGGAGCGGTCAAGCGCGGTAATGGCGACGTCGATCCGGTTCTGGCTCAAACGGTCGGTGAGACGCGCAGCCGTATCCTCGGTGATCTCGACCGCAATATCGGCGTAGGCCTTGGCGAAATCGGCGGCGAGGCGCGATAGCTTGGCGCCCGGCACCGAGGGCAGGCAGCCGATCCGCAATGATCTTTCTCCGCCGGATTGGTCGAGATCGGCGCGCGCTCTGTTGCATTCCGCGACGATGGTTCGGGCCCGGTCGAGGAAACTGGCGCCGGATTGTGACAGGACGCAACGTCGCGCCTGCCGGTCAAACAATTGAACCGACAGACTTTCCTCGAGTTTCTTGATTCCCGCTGACAGTGTCGGCTGGGAAACGTGGACCCGCGCCGCCGCCTTTGTGAAACTGCCCGTATCCACCGCCGCGAGGAAATAACGAAGCTGATAAAGTTCCATTCATAGACAATATCTATTTAATCCATAGAAATAAATGAATATTTCTATTAATGCCGAGTGCGTATGATCGTTGTCAGACATTCGCGGCGGGAGAACGGCAGATGAACGACTTGGTCACGACTCATATCGGCGTGGTCTATCCCTGGCACCACGACCACATGGGCCACATGAACGTCCAGCACTACATTGCCAAGTTCGACGAGGCGACCTGGAACATCTTCGCCGAAATCGGCATGACGAAGGACTTCCTGGAGGCCAACGATTTCGCCATGGCGGCGGTGCAACAGAACATCACCTACCGGCGCGAGATGATGGCCGGGGATTTGGTGGAAATCCGCTCCGGTTTCTTGGAAGTTGGACGGCGCAAGTGCCGCTTCGTCCACGAAATGACGAACCGCACGACGGGCGAGATTACAGCGGTCGTTGAGTGCACGGGCGTCGGCATGAACCGCGCCACCCGGCGCAGCGCGGAATTGCCGGAGGACGTTCGAAATCGGGCCGAGGCGCTGCTGGTCGAATACGATTTCGAAGCCCGTCCCGCGTCCTCGGGAAAGGCGGCTTGAGCGATGGGACACCACCAGGCACGCGATCCCGAGTTCGAGAGCCGCGTCCGCGGCAGTTTCGAGCGTCAGGGCTTCATGGAGTTCATCGGCGCGGAGCTCACGGAACTCACTCCCGGCGCCTGCGAGATCACCTTGCCCTACCGGCCCGAACTCAGCCAGCAGCACGGGTTCTTCCATGGCGGCATCGTCGGCACGTTGGCCGACAACGCCTGCGGCTACGCCGCCTACACACTGACCGATGCCGATTCCTCCATCCTGACGGTCGAGTTCAAGATCAATCTGATGGCGCCCGGCGACGGCCAGCGCCTGATCGCCCGCGGCGAGGTCGTCAAGGCAGGGCGCACGCTTTCGGTCTGCGAGGCTCGCGTCTATGCCGAGAAGGACGGCATTGAGACGCTTTGCGCGCTTGCCACTGAAACACTGCTGCCGCTGGCGGGAAAACCCGACCGTCCCGCCAACTGACACTTCGCATTCGCGCACCTTCCCGCTACATTCAATCCCTAAGCTCCCATGGAGAATCAGCCATGATCCCCAATACGCTCCCGACGCTCGATTTCGATTTGGGCGAATCCGCCGACATGCTGCGCGATTCGGTTTCCAGCTTCACCGCGGACGAGGTCGCGCCCCGCGCCGCCGCCATCGACGAAGCCAACGATTTCCCCGAGGATCTTTGGCGCAAGATGGGCGACATGGGTCTCTTGGGCATAACGGTCGAGGAGGAATACGGCGGCAGCGGCATGGGTTACCTCGAGCACGTCGTCGCCGTGGAGGAACTCAGCCGCGGCTCCGCCGCCGTCGGGCTTTCTTACGGGGCGCACTCCAACCTTTGCGTCAACCAGATCCGCCGTAACGGAACGGACGAGCAGAAAAGGAAATATCTGCCCAAGCTGATTTCGGGCGAGCACGTCGGCGCTCTGGCCATGAGCGAACCGGGCGCCGGTTCGGATGTCGTCTCCATGCGTCTGAGGGCCGACAAAAAGGGTGACCGGTACATCCTCAACGGCAACAAGATGTGGATCACCAACGGCCCCAACGCACAGACACTGGTGGTCTACGCCAAGACCGATCCCGATGCTGGTCCGCGCGGCATCACGGCGTTCCTGATCGAGAAGGGCTTCAAGGGTTTCTCGACGGCGCAGAAGCTCGACAAACTCGGGATGCGCGGCTCCAACACCTGTGAGTTGGTCTTCGAGGATTGCGAAGTGCCTGAGGAGAACGTCATGGGCGGTCTGGGCGAGGGCGTCCGGGTGCTGATGAGCGGCCTCGATTACGAGCGTGCCGTCTTGTCCGGCGGACCGCTCGGCATCATGCAGGCCTGTATGGACGTAGTCGTACCCTACATCCACGAACGCGAGCAGTTCGGCCGGCCCATCGGCGAGTTTCAGCTCATGCAGGGAAAGATCGCCGACATGTACACCATCATGAACGCTGCGCGCGCTTATGTTTACACCGTCGCCAAGGCCTGCGACCGGGGGCAGACCACGCGTAAGGACGCGGCGGGTGCGATCCTTTATTCGGCGGAAAAGGCCACCTGGATGGCGCTTGAGGCGATCCAGGCCTTGGGCGGCATCGGCTACATGAACGAAAGCCCGGCCAGCCGTCTGTTGCGCGACGCCAAGCTATATGAAATCGGCGCCGGCACCTCGGAAATCCGCCGCATGTTGATCGGCCGCGAACTCTTCAAGGAGACGGCCTGATGCCGCTGGAAATGCGCGAGGTTTGCGAGAAGTGCAATGCCGGACTGCCGCATCAGTCGGAGGCCTACATCTGCTCCTATGAATGCACCTTCTGCGGCCCCTGCACGGACGGCATGGATGCCATCTGCCCCAATTGCGGCGGCGAACTGGTCGCCCGACCCAAGCGCAAACCAGAAACGCTGACGGCCTGAGGGGAGCGGGGCATGACGCGGCAGCTCATATCGTCGGGTTCGTCGTTCGAGGCGGTTGCCGGTTACTCGCGCGCGGTCGTGGAGGGTGACACTGTTTATGTCGCCGGCACCACCGGTTACGACTACGCCAACGGCACCATCTCCGACGACATCGTGGCGCAGGTCCATCAGTGCTTCACCAACATCGAAAAAGCCCTGGCTGAGGCTGGGGCGGCTTTGAAGGACGTGGTGCGGGTGCACTACTATCTGACGGGGACAGAGGACTTCGACCGGATCGCACCCATCTTCGGCGAGTATTTTGCGGAAATCCGGCCGGCGGCGACGGCGACCGTGACGGGCTTGGTCGATCCAGCCATGAAGATCGAGATCGAGGTGACGGCAGTAAAAGCGTAAACGCAAGTACAGGTTAAGCGTATGAATTTGACGGAAGAACAAATCATCATCCGGGATATGGCGCGGCAGTTCGCCCAGACGGAGCTGGCGCCCAACGCGCCGGAGTGGGATCGCACGGCGGCGTTCCCGGAGGCGCAGTTCAGCAAAATGGGCGAATTGGGCCTGATGGGCATGCTGGTGCCGGAGGAGTGGGACGGCGCCGGAACGGATCACGCCACCTACGCTCTGGCGCTGGAGGAAATCGGGGCCGGCGACGGCGCCTGCGGCACGCTCATGAGCCTGCAGAACTCCACCGTCAACATGCCCGTCCTCCTGCACGGCACCGAGGCGCAAAAGGAAAACATCCTGCGCAAACTGGCGACGGGGGAACTGCGCTCCGCCTTTTGCCTGACCGAGCCGCACACGGGTTCCGACGCTTCGGCCATCCGCACGCGCGCGGTGTTCGAGGGCAACCGCTGGGTGCTCAACGGCACCAAGCAGTTCATCACTTCCGGCCAGACCGCCGATATCGCGCTGGTCTTCGCCGTTACCGACCCGGACAAAGGCAAGAAGGGCATCTCGGCTTTTCTCGTGCCCACCACCAGCATGGGCTACCGGGTGGCGAGTGTGGAGAAGAAGCTGGGCCAGCGCGCCTCGGACACCTGCCAGATCGTCTTCGAGGACGTTGAGGTGCCGCCCGACATGATGTTGGGAGAACGCGGAGCGGGGTACCGGATCGCCCTGGAAAATCTCGAGGGCGGCCGTATCGGCATCGCCGCCATATCAATCGGTATGGCGCGCGCCGCATACGAAGCCGCAAAGGCTTATGCCAAGGAGCGAGAGACCTTCGGCAAGCCCATCATCGAACATCAGGCCGTGGCCTTTCGTCTGGCCGACATGGCGACGCAGATCCAGGCTGCGCGCCTGATGGTGCACGAGGCGGCGGTATTGCGCGATGCCGGCAAGCCCTGCATCAAGGAATGCTCCATGGCGAAATTGTTCGCTTCCGAGATGGCCGAACGCGTCTGCTCCATGGCGTTGCAGACCTTCGGTGGCTATGGCTACACCAGCGATTTTCCGGTGGAGCGCATTTACCGCGACGTGCGCATCACGCAAATCTACGAAGGCACAAGCGACATCCAACGCATGCTCATCGCGCGCATGATCGCCGACGAATAGGAGGCTTCATGGCCGACCCCATCAAGTTCAATTTCGACTTCACCTCCGCCTATTCCTATCCCGCCGCCTGCAAGATCGACGCAGTGGCGGGACGTCACGGGCGGGAGGTCGACTGGCGTCCCATTTCGCTCGGCCACATGTTCAAGGCGACGGGCGCCGGGTATCTCACCGTGCCGACAAAGCTGAAGTACGCCGCCCGTGACGCTGCCCGTCTTTGCGCCTATTTGGGCGTCCGCCAGACCATGCCGAAGGTCTTCCCCATGGACGGCAAGTTGGCCCGCCGCGTTTTTTGGCGCACCAAGGCGTCCGATTCCGATCTCGCCCGTCGCTTTGCTTTGGCTGTGTTCGACGCCTATTGGGGGGACGGCAACGACATGAGCAAGGCGGAACAGCTCGTTCCCATCGCAGAACCTCTGGGCATCGCCGCCGACGATATCGCCGCCGCCGCCATTGATGAAGACGCCAAGGCGGCGGAGCAGGCTGCCTTCAATGAGGCTTTGGAGGCCGGCATGTTCGGCGCGCCGACCATGTTCGTCGACGATGAAATGTTCTGGGGTGCGGACAGACTCGACCAACTCGACTGGTGGTTGGGAGAGAAGGCCGCCGGCATGGGGGGCATCTGATGGCCGATCCCATCGAATTCTATTTCGATTTCGCCTCGCCCTACGCCTACCTCGGCGCCCAGGGTGTCGACGCCGTGGCGGCCAAGCACGGCCGCACCGTCGACTGGCGGCCCTTCATGCTGGGCCAGGCCTTCAAGACGGAAGGCACGCAGCCGCTGACGCAGTACCCGGCAAAGGGCAGGTATTCCGAACACGACTTCGCCCGGACGGCCCGCAGGATGGGCGTGAAGTTCGCCCTGCCGGACGGATTTCCCCACGCCACGCTGGCCGCCGCGCGCGCTTTTTATTGGCTGAACGACATAGATCCGTCGAAAGCGCACGACCTCGCCAAGGCTCTTTTCAGTGCCTACTTCGCCGACGGCCGCAATACCGGCGACCCGGACGTCGTGGCAGATATCGCAGCAGCAACAGTCGGCGTCGACCGGGACGAACTGCTGGCCGCCATCCAACAACCGGAAATCAAGGCGAAGCTCAAGGAAGTCACGGAGGAAGCCCTGGCCCGCGGCGTTTTCGGCGCGCCGTTCTATTTTGTTGACGGCGAGCCGTTTTGGGGCTCCGACAGGCTGGCGCAAGTCGACGAGTGGCTGGCCACCGGCGGCTGGTAACTGGAGAGTACGGTTTTATGAGCGGTTGGGTCGAAACCTATCGCGGCGCGGTCCTGCCGCACGATTGTGACAGCATGGAGCATCTCACTATTTCTTCCTATGTGGAGCGCATGGGGGACGGTTATCTGGGCTTTCTTGACGGCCACGGCCTGGGCGAGAACTACCGGAAGGAGGAGCGTAAAGGCTTCGCCGCCGTCGAAAGCCGGGTACTGTTCACCCAGGAGCTCAGGGCCGGCGACGTACTCCACATCGAAGGCGCCTTGCTGGATATCGACGGCAAGATCATGACCTCCGCCCAAAGGGTGGTGAATTCGGCGACCGGTGAGGTGACTGCCGTGGTGCACTACAAGACCGTCCACCTCGATCTCGACAAACGCAAGGCGGTGGAGTTCTGTCCCGAACGCCGGGAAGAATTGCTCAAGAACGCCGTCGCGTGGGACGGTCCCGAAATCGAGGCGCGTTCATTCCCGGATAGCCTGGAAGGATTTACGCCGACATACCGCGACACCGTCAAACTTTGGGAGATGGACGTCATCGGCCACGCAAGCGCCCACTTCTACGTCGAGCGCTTCACCCAGGCGACAATGCAGGTCATGGCTGCCATGGGCATCACGTCCGAATACGCTCGCGCCAACCGGCGCGGCGGTTCGACATTCGAAATGGATCTTCGCTATTACCGCGAGCTGAACGCCGGCGATTCCGCCACCGTCTATTCGGCCATAACCGACGTCGGCAACTCGTCGTTCCGCATTCTTCACAAGATGGTCAATCAGCGGACGGGGGAGTTATGTGCGGCGCTCGGTCAGTTCGGCGTGTTCTTCGATCTCGACGCCCGCCGTCCCGTGCCTTTACCGGACGAGATCCGCGAAGGAATTAGTAAGTTGCAGGTGGAAACGAATGAGTAAGTGGATTGAGTCCTACCGCGGCTGGGTCACGCCGGTCGACTGCGATATCGTCGAGCACATGACGGTGGCGTCGTACTTCGAGTGCTTCGGCGATGCCTGTCTGGCCATCGCCGAAGAGATTGAGCTGGGCAGCGATTTTCGCAACAAGCAGCGCCGCGCCTTCGCGACCGTGGAATGCTATGTGCGGTTCATGCGGGAGCTGCGGCTCGGCGAAACGCTGCATGTCGAAAGCGCCATCATCGGCGTCAAGGGCAAGGTCGTGACGTTCGGGCACAAGCTCTTCAACTCGCAAACCGGCGAGGTCGCGGCGACGATGACCCAAACGACGCTGCACTTCGACATGGACGGCCGTCGCGCACTGCCCATACCGCCCGAGACGGAGGCGATCCTGGCGGAAAATCTGACCGATTGGGACGGTCCGGCTCGTGACGAGCGCAGCTATCCTGAAAACGATGCAGGCTTCCTGCCGTCAGGCCTGTCGACCGTGAAGCAGAGGGAGCTCGACGTGCTCGGCCACTTCAGCTTCAATTTTTACATCCACCGCTTCTCCGGCGCCTGCATGCACGCCATGAACGCCATCGAATTCACCCCTGAATACATGCGGGAGGAACGGCGCGGCATGTCGACCTTCGAGATCGACATCCGCTACCTGCGGGAAATGGATGCCGGCGATCCGATCAGGATCAAGTCGGCGGTAACGGACGTCGGCAAGTCATCCTTCCGAATTGTGCACAAGATGTGGAACATGCGCACCGGCGACCTGGCGGCCCAAATGAGCCAGTACGCCGTCAACCTGGATTTGGACGCCCGCCGCTCGACACCGCTGCCCGACAACATTCGGCAACTCGCGATGGAACAGGCGGGCAGGGTTGGGTCGTGACTTCGTATTCCATAGTCAGCCGCCCAACTCTCCCCGTCGCCCCCGCGCAGGCGGGGGCCCATGCCTGAGTGCCTGGATCTTTACCGCCTTCGCAAGCCAGAACGCTACGGCATGGATTCCCGCCTTCGCGGGAATGACTTGGAGCGAAATTCAGAACAGGAAATACCCGCCGTCGATCAGGAAGGTGTCGCCGGTGTGATAGGCGCTTGCGTCGCTCATGATGTAGACGGCCATGCCGCCGAAATCCTCCGGTCTGCCCCAGCGCCGCGCCGGAATGCGGGGCAGTACAGCGTCCGAGAACTTCTGCCAACTGGTCAGGCGTTCCGTCATGTCGGTTTCGATCCAGCCCGGCAGGACGGCGTTGGCCGTGATGCCCTTGCCCGCGAATTCGACAGCCAGCGCCCGGACCATCGAGATGACGCCGCCCTTGGTCGCGGCGTAATGTTCGTTGCGCGCCGCGCCCGAAATCGCCGCCAAACTCGCCGTGACGACCAGGCGGCCACCGGGATCGCCTGCCTCCGCGCGCTCCGTCATATGGCGGGCAGCGGCTTTAAGCGTAAAGAATACGCCGTCGAGGTTGACGGCCAGGACGCGGCGCCACTCGTCGGCATCCAGGTCAAGGAACGACTTGGCCCGGCCGGTCACACCGGCGTTGGCGATGCAGGTATCAACCCTGCCCATGAGGGAGAGTGTTTCGCCAAAGGCCGCCTCCACCGCCGCCTCGTCGGCAACGTCGCAGATCAGGGCCTCGACCTTGCCGCCGTGGGCTTTGAGGCTGTCCGCCGCAGCCGCGTTTTTGTCGGCGTTGGTGCCCCAGATGCAGATATCGGCGCCCGCTTGCGCCGCCGCGTCCGCCATGCCGAGCCCGATGCCGCCGTTGCCGCCGGTCACCAAAGCCACCTTTCCGCTCAAGTCGAAAGGTTGGTAAGCCATCAAAAACTCCTCGTCCTGAAATTCGTCCGGCGCACTATAGCAGTGGTCCGGACGCGCGCTGCTACCTCGTTTTCGGTTGCGCACGGAAAATACTTAGGCGCATGCTTTGATTCGAATGATGGGAACCCACCGAGATGACTGTTTTGCAGAGCCAGACCGATACCCGGTCGCCGCAGTTCAAGGAAAACGCCGCCGTCATGGGTGGCCTGGTGGAGGATTTGCGCGGGCAGGTGGCGGAAGTCAAACAGGGCGGCGGCGAACGCGCCCGGAAGAAGCACACCGACCGCGGTAAGCTTCTGCCCCGCGACCGCGTTCGACACCTTCTCGACCCCGGCTCGCCGTTCCTGGAGTTCTCCCAACTGGCGGCGCACGGCATGTACAGCGGCGACATTTCGTCCGCCGGGGTCATCACCGGCATTGGCCGCGTGCGGGGTCAGGAATGCGTCGTTGTCGCCAACGATGCCACGGTCAAGGGTGGCAGCTATTTCCCCATGACGGTGAAGAAACACCTCAGGGCCCAGGAGATCGCCAAGGAAAACAACCTGCCGTGCATCTACCTGGTCGATTCCGGCGGCGCCAACCTGCCGTCCCAAGACGAGGTTTTTCCCGACCGCGAGCATTTCGGACGCATTTTCTTCAACCAGGCCAACATGTCGGCGGCAGGCATTCCGCAGATCGCCATCGTCATGGGTAGCTGCACGGCCGGCGGCGCTTACGTGCCGGCGATGTCCGACGAGAGCATTATCGTCCGCAACCAGGGCACCATCTTCCTGGGCGGCCCGCCGCTGGTAAAAGCGGCAACGGGGGAGGTGGTCACGGCGGAGGAACTGGGCGGCGCCGATGTTCATTCTCGGACTTCCGGCGTCACCGATCACTATGCCGTCAACGACGAGCACGCGCTGGCCCTGGCCCGCCGCGTGGTGGGCAATCTCAACCGCGAGAAAATCCCCAACGTGGTCGTCCGTGAAAACCGCGATCCGCTCCATGCACCGGAGGAAATGCACGGCGTGATCCCGGCCGACGTGCGTACGCCCTACGACGTCCGCGAAGTCATCACCCGCATCGTGGACGGCAGCGAGTTCGACGAATTCAAGAAACTCTATGGCACGACGCTGGTGACCGGGTTTGCCCACCTCTTCGGCTATCCGGTAGGCATCGTCGCCAATAACGGGATTTTGTTTTCAGAATCGGCCCTCAAGGGTGCACATTTCGTTGAATTGTGCTGTCAGCGCGGCATTCCCCTGATCTTCCTGCAGAACATCACGGGCTTCATGGTGGGTCAGAAATATGAGGCGGGGGGCATCGCCAAAGACGGCGCGAAAATGGTGACGGCAGTCGCCTGCGCCCAGGTACCCAAGTTCACGATGATCATCGGCGGCTCCCACGGCGCCGGCAATTACGGCATGTGCGGCCGGGCCTATAGCCCCCGCTTCCTGTGGATGTGGCCCAACGCCCGGATTTCCGTGATGGGTGGTGAGCAGGCCGCCAATGTGTTGAGCCAGGTGAAGCGCGACGCCATGGAGGCGCGCGGCGAAACCTGGCCGGAAAACGAGGAGACCGAGTTCAAGAAACCCATACGTGAGCAATACGAAACACAGGGGCATCCCTACTATGCCAGTGCCCGCCTGTGGGACGACGGCATCATCGATCCGGCTGAATCCCGGATGGTGCTCGGCCTTTCCGTTTCGGCGGCGCTCAACAAACCGGTCGAAAAGACCGATTTCGGCATATTCCGGATGTAGACAAATGGCTGATACAACGACCTTGCAGATTGACGACCTTGGCGTTGCGACGATCACGCTCAACCGCCCTGAGGTTCACAACGCCTTCGATGAAAACGTAATCGCCGAACTCTCGCGCCGTTTCGACGCTGTCGCGGACGACGATGAAGTCCGAATGGTCGTGATTGCGGCGCGGGGCCGGAGTTTCTGCGCCGGCGCCGATCTCGATTGGATGAAGCGCGTGGCGGCGTATTCGGAGGAGGAAAACCTGGCGGATTCACGCCAGCTCGGCGAAATGCTGCGGAAGCTTGACGTTATGGCCAAGCCGACCGTCGCCCTTGTCCAGGGGCCGGCGTACGGCGGCGGTGTGGGTGTCGTCGCCGCCTGCGACATTGCCATCGGCGTACGAAGCGCAACGTTTTCGCTTTCGGAAGTCAAACTCGGCCTGATCCCGGCTGTGATCTCGCCTTACGTGATCGCGGCGGTGGGCGCGCGGCAGGCCCGGCGATTCTTCCTGACCGCCGAGCGCTTCGATGCCATGGAAGCGCACCGCATCGGGCTCCTGCATCTCGTCGTCAACGACGAGGGCGAAATGCGGGCGTCCTCGGAACGCTTTGCCCGCATGTTCCTGGATACGGCGCCGGGCGCGGTGGCGGCCTCCAAGGATTTGATCGCCGCTGTCTACGGACAAGCCGTGGACGCGGCCTTGATCGAGAACACCGCCAAGCGGATCGCCGAACGGCGTGCCAGTGCCGAAGCCAGCGAGGGCATCACGGCATTTTTCGAAAAACGCAAGCCCAAGTGGGCTGACTAGGAACGCGGGATCGTCATTTGTTCAATAACCTTCTGATCGCCAACCGGGGCGAGATCGCCTGCCGGGTCGTCGCCTCCGCCCGCCGCCTGGGTGTGCGAACGACGGCAGTATATTCCGACGCCGACGCTCAGGCGCGCCACGTCGCCCTGGCTGACGAAGCCCACAACATCGGGCCGGCCGCTGCCGCGCAAAGCTATCTCGTCGGCGACAAGATTATCGCCGCCGCGAAGGAAGCCGGCGCCGATGCCGTTCATCCAGGCTACGGTTTCCTCTCGGAGAATGCGGCGTTTGCTGAGGCCTGTTCAGACGCGGGCATCACCTTCGTCGGTCCGCCGCCGGACGCGATCCGGGCGATGGGCGAAAAACATGCAGCGAAGGTAATGATGACGGCGGCCGACGTGCCGGTCGTGCCGGGCTATCACGGCGATGATCAGGACGAGAACCTGCTGGCCAAGGCGGCGGCCGATATCGGCTATCCTGTCCTCATCAAAGCGACGTCCGGCGGGGGCGGCAAGGGCATGCGGCGTGTTGATGGCGCTGAGGAATTCGCCGACGCTTTGGCCGGGGCGCAACGCGAGGGCAAGGCCGCGTTCGGCGACGACAGGGTGCTGATCGAGAAATACATCGAAAAACCGCGCCACATCGAAGTCCAGGTCTTCGCCGACGGCCGCGGCAACGCGGTGTACCTCTTCGAGAGGGACTGCTCGCTGCAGCGCCGCCACCAGAAGGTGGTGGAGGAGGCGCCGGCGCCGGGCATCAGCGAGGACATGCGCCGAGCCATGGGTGAGGCGGCGGTCAAGGCGGCGCTGGCAATCAGCTACGAGGGCGCCGGCACCGTCGAGTTTATCGTCGATGTGGCGAACGGTCTCGACGGTGCGCCGTTCTACTTCATGGAGATGAATACCCGCCTCCAGGTCGAGCACCCTGTGACGGAAATGATCACCGGCGTCGATCTGGTCGAATGGCAACTCCGCGTCGCGGCCGGCGAGTCCCTGCCGCTGAAGCAGGAGGATCTCGAAATCACGGGCCATGCCTTCGAAGTACGCTTGTATGCGGAAAACCCCGCGAGGGATTTCCTGCCGGCGACCGGCGTATTGAGCCGCCTTCGCTTCGCCGAGGAAGGCACCCACGTGCGGATCGATACCGGCGTGATCGAGGGCGACGCCGTAACACCGCACTACGATCCCATGATCGCCAAGCTTGTCGTGTGGGATGAGGACCGGCCGCGGGCCCTCCAGCGCTTGCGCCTGGCCTTGGCGGAGACCGAAGTCGTGGGCGTGACGACGAACCTCGCTTTCCTGGGCCGCATCGCGGTAAACGAAGACTTTGCGGCGGCCGATCTCGATACCGGATTTATCGAGCGTCACAGCGCTCAGCTTTTGCCGGAGGAAGGGCCGACGCCCGATCACACCTTGGCGTTGGCGACGCTTGCGGTGCTCTTGGAACGCCGACGCGAAGCCGAACTCGCCGCCTGGTCGAGCAGCGATGCGACGTCGCCTTGGCATGGCGTCGACAACTGGCGCCTCAACGACGAGGCCCACGACGAAATCCGTTTCATTGACGGCGGCGGGGAGGTTCACGTTACCGTACATGCCCGTGGAGACGTCTACGCCTTCGATCTTCCCGAAGGGACAATCACCGTCGGCGGCGAATTCGACGAAGACGACCGCATCGTCGCCAACCTGGATGGCGTTCGTGTCGTTAGATCCATCATCCGTGACGACGACGCGGTGACGGTGATCGACAAGGGGGCGACTTATCGCCTGGAGCGCTATGATCCGTTGAAAGCGCGGGAGATCGGCGACACTGGTGGTGCCGGCGTCGTCGCCCCGTTGCCGGGCAAGGTAATCGCCGTTCTGATGGAGGAAGGGGCCGAGGTCGAAAAGGGCTCTGCCCTGATGATCGTGGAGGCAATGAAGATGGAGCACACCATATCGGCGCCGGCCGCCGGCAGGATCGCCGCCGTGCGCTACGCCCAAGGCGACACGGTCGAGGAGGGCGCGGTGTTGATCGACTTCGAAGCGGTGGAGACATGACATGAGCCGGCCACGGCACGTGAAGATCGTGGAAGTCGGCGCCCGTGACGGACTTCAGAACGAGCCGCACATGGTGCCGACCGTCACCAAGGTGGCGTTCATCGACATGTTGGCCGGTGCTGGTCTCCCGTACGTCGAGGCCGGCGCGTTCGTCTCTCCGAAAGCGGTGCCGCAAATGGCTGATACCGCTGATGTCGTGGCAACCCTGAAACGGCGGGACGGTGTCGTCTATGCCGTCCTCGCCCCCAACCTGAAAGGATTGCAAGCGGCTGTTGCTGCGGGAATGGAGGAAGTCGCCTCGTTCGCGGCCGCCTCCGAGACCTTTTCGCAGAAAAACACGCGATGTTCCATCGCGGAATCGCTGGAGCGCGCCGCCGCCATCTGCGATGTCGCGAGCGAGAAGAACGTTCGCGTCAGAGGCTACATCAGTTGCGTCCTGGGTTGTCCCTACGAGGGCGATATCGATCCGGGCCTGGTGGTGGAGATTGCTGAAAAGCTGTTGGCCATGGGCTGTTATGAGATTTCGTTGGGCGACACGATCGGCGTCGGTACGCCCGACAAGGCGCGCGATCTGATCGACGCGGTATCGCTGTCCATTCCCCATGACCGCCTGGCGGTTCATTTCCACGATACCTACGGCCAGGCGCTGGCGAACATCCTGGTGGCGCTTGAATCGGGTATCAGCGTCATCGACAGTTCGACTGCAGGCCTCGGTGGATGCCCCTACGCCCCGGGTGCAGCGGGCAACGTGGCCACGGAGGACGTCCTCTACATGCTCGACGGTCTCGGCGTTCAAACCGGAGTCGATCTCGACAAGGTCGCGGCCGCCGGCCGATTTATTTGCGAAGCGCTGGACCGTCCTCCAGCCTCCAAGGTTGCCTTGGCGATGGCGGCAAAAATCGCTTGAGCCAGTGAGCCGCCACCTGCCACGTATTGTTGCCGGTTCGGCGGCCGCCCTCGCGGTCTATCTTTTCCTTTTTCCGCCGGATGGTCTGCCGCCGCAGGCCGCCAGGGCGGCCGCGTTGGGGATCGCCATGTTGGGCCTGCTGGCCAGCGCCATCATTCCCGAATTTGTAACGGCCCTGTTGTTCTTCCTGTTTGCCATGCTTCTTGGCGCGGCGCCGGCGGCCGTGATCTTTTCGGGCTTTCATTCGGCCGCCTTGTGGATGGTCTTCGCCGGGCTAATCATTGCCGTGGCGGTTCGGGTGACCGGACTGGGGGAACGCATCGCCCAGGTCATCGCACCGAAATTCGGCGCCAGTTATATCGGCATCATTTCCGGGGTCGTGTTCGTCAGCGTTGGGCTGGCGTTCGTCATGCCGGCAACCATGGGACGCGTCCTGCTATTGGCGCCCATCGTAATCGCCATCGCGAATTCCTATGGATTCGGCGAGGGCAGCCGAGGCCGCACCGGAATGGTGCTGGCCCTTGCCTACGGTACCTTCCTGGTGCCCATGACCATCCTGCCCGCCAACGTTCCGAACATCGTCCTGGTCGGGGCGGCGGAAACGCTCTACGGCATCGTGCCCGAGTACGGCAGCTATCTTCTGCTGCATTTTCCGGTCTTGGGGCTGTTGAGGGCTTTCGTGATCATTGCGGCCATCGTTCTGCTGTTCCCCGACACGCCCTCCAAGTCCGAGAAATCCCGGAGCGTTCCGCCGGAAGGCGATGAGATTCGGCTTGCCTTGATGCTGATCGTCGCCCTGGTCCTCTGGGTCACCGACTTCGTCCACCACATATCGCCCGCCTGGATCGCCCTGGCGGTTGCCGCGCTGTGCGTGATCCCGGGTATCGGCGTGATCAGTTCCCGCGCTTTCGCCGAAAAGGTCGACGTCTCACCATTCATATACGTCGCGGGCATTATGGGTCTGGGAGCGCTGGCAACGGACAGCGGCCTTGCGCAGGCCATGGGGCGCTGGCTGATCGATATTGCGGAATTCGAGCCAGGGAACGACGCCTGGACGTTCACCGTGATGACGATCGCCGGCACGCTGATCGGGCCGCTGGTGACCAATCCCGGCATTCCCGCGGTGATGGCGCCCATGGCCGGCGGCATTGCCGAGGCTTCCGGTCTGCCGGTGGCAACGGTGCTGATGATGATCGTCGTGGGATTTTCCATGGTCATCTTGCCGTTTCAGGCGGCGCCGCTCGTCGTTGCGGCACAGATTTGCGGCGTCCGCGTGCGTGATTCGGTCAAGGCAAGTCTCGTGCTCTTGCTTGCAACCATGATCGCCGTGATGCCGGTGAACTACCTCTGGTGGCGGCTGCTCGGTTATTTGCACTAATCGGGATTCACCAAATCCTAAATTTTTTCCTCTAAACATACTGTGGGGCGAAAACTGAAAGGACTTGCGGGTGACGCATCGCCTGGACAGCAAAGTGTTTCTCATCGTCGACGACGATCCGGCCCAGGTGGCCTTGATCGGAAAGATCTTGCGCATGATCGGCGTTGTCAAACTCGCCACGGCCCACGACGGCGAGGAAGCCCTGGAGAGGTTCCGCGCGGGCCGCGTCGACATGGTCATCAGCGATCTCTTAATGGCCGGAATGGACGGCTTCGAGCTTGCCCGCCGCATCCGGCGTCTGCCCATGGCCTACGTGCGTGAGATACCCATTATCGTTTCCACCGGCTACAGCACTCTGGTCAATGTCGAAATGGCCCGGGACGCCGGCGTCACCGAAGTTATGCGCAAGCCCTATATGCCGATCGATCTGTTTCACCGTGTACTGGCCGTCCTAGACCGGCCCCGGGAGTTCGTTTACCAGAGCAGTTTTCAAGGCCCGGATCGGCGCCGGCGCGAGGATCCGCCGCCGCGCGTGGAACGCCGGACCCGTGAAATTCACCTTTCCACATCGGGCAACTTGATCGCCACCTGACATCGTGGCACAACGGAAGCCTCGCTGTAGCTTCCCGGATTTGCCTTCCATGCCGCTTCATCTTCTTAAATTGTGTGTCGGTGTCGATGAGGTCGAGCAACTGCGCACATTTCAGGAAAGACGTTTGGCGCGCGGGGAGCGGCTGGTTCATGTTACCCGCCATCGGCCCCGCCGGGACACCGAAGTTTTGGACGGTGGTTCCCTTTACTGGGTCATAAAACGCCGTATCGCGGTTCGTCAGCGCATTCTGGACCTGGAAGTGATCAAGGGCGAGGACGGCATCACCCGCTGCGGCATCGTGCTCGATCCCGAACTGGTGCGAACCTATCCGCAGCCGCGCCGGCCGCACCAGGGTTGGCGCTATTTCGAGGACGCGGTTGCGCCGCCCGATATCGAACCCGGACAAAGTATTTCGGATTTTCCGCCGGAAATGGCCGATCAGTTACGCGAACTCGGCCTGCTGTAAGGCGATTGTCTGATCAGGCTGCCTCGGCCCGGGATTCCTTGACGTCCCGGATGCGCTGTTCCGCCATCCTGTCGGCCATCGCATAAGGCGGAAGGTTCGCGGCGTCGGCCTGGGCAAACAGGCTGAGCAGCGTGTCGTAAATACCCGCCGTGTGATCGAAGGCCTTGGCTTTGTCGTAGACCGGCCGTTCGTGGGAGATATTGATGATGCCGCCGGCGTTGATGACATAGTCGGGCGCATAAAGAACGTTTCGAGCCGCGAGAACCTCGCCGTGGTGATCTTCCGCCAGTTGGTTGTTGGCTGAACCAGCCACGATCTTGGCCGCCAGACGCGCCACGGTGTCGTCGTTCAGGATGGCGCCCATGGCGCAGGGCGCAAAGACTTCGGCATCGGTCGCGTAGATATCGTCGGGGTGGACGGCGTGTGCTCCGAAGCGGTCGGCGACGCATTTGGCGGCATTGTCGTCTATGTCGGTGACGATCAACGATGCACCGGCCTGATGCAGAAATTCGCAAAGATGGAAACCGACATGTCCCACCCCCTGGACGGCGACGGTGAGCCCGTTCAATTCCGACCTGCCCAACCGGTGCGCGACGGCGGCGCGGATACCGTGGAAAACACCCCACGCCGTGGCGGGGGAGGGATCGCCCGACAGTTCGGCCAAGCCGGCAACGTGGTTGGTCGCCCGGCCGACCAGGCCGAGATCGGCAACGCAGGTGCCGACGTCTTCGGCGGTGATGTAGCGGCCGCCGAGGCTGTCGACGAAGCGGCCGAATGATTCGAAGAGTTCCGGGGCTTTGTCAGTCTTGGGATCGCCGATAATGACTGCTTTGCCACCTCCCAGTTCGAGGTCGGCCATTGCGGCTTTGTAGGTCATGCCGCGGGACAGGCGCAGTACGTCGGTCAGTGCGTCATCATCCGAAGCGTAGGGCCACATTCGGAGGCCGCCCAACGCCGGGCCGAGGGTCGTGTCGTGAATGGCGATGATGGCGTTGAGGCCGCTGTCGCGGTCGTGACAGAAAACCACGTCTTCGTGGTTGGCGAATTCCGGATGATTGAAAATGGACACGGATCAATTCCTCCACGAGGCACCCCGTATCCTTTAAATATGGCGGAAAAAGCTTTCAAAACAATGAATTAACACATTGTTAAGCATATTCGCACGAACCTTGCCGAGGCGGTCGGCCGATTGGTTTAATCGACCGAAAAAGCGAGCGAGAACGAAATTTTCGGTCGCGCTGAAATTCAAACCAAACGTGGTTGAATACGCGCCTAGCGCTGAGGGACGGCGGCGTCATGGGGCATGGGGAACCATTGCAGGTGGGTCGCTGCCGCCGGTAAGACGGGATCCGGGTGGCTTTGATCGGGATCCATCTCGCCCACCCTCTCGATATCGGCTTCCGCCGCAGCAATCAAATCATTCAACGAGATTTGGGGTGTCGATGCATGGCGCGAGGGATAGCTGGCGCCGTCGCTGTCATATCGTATGTCGTTCAATGACATGATCGGGTTGTCGGCCATGTCGCAATGCCACCAGCGACCGGTTGTCGCGTCGCATTCGTAGGCCGGCAGGAGCTTCCAGGCATGGTCGGCCAGCCAGTCGACAGCGCCCAGGATGAAATCGACTTCCTCGTCCGTATTGAAATAATTCAGACCGAAGCGGGTCCAGCCCGGCTTGACGATCTCGCAGCCGTTGGAGATTTGCGCCTCGAATTCCTTAGACGTCGCCATGTCGATTCCCAGCAGACGATGGCCGTAGGGCCCGGCGCAACTGCATCCGCCCCTGGTTTGGATACCGAAATAATCGTTCAGGACCGCCACGACAAAATCGTGATGGAGGTAGCGTTCGCCGTAGCGGACAAGGAAAGAGATAATCGGCAACCTCGGCGTTTCGAGATTGCCCAAGATGTTGATGTTGGGGTTCGCGCTCAGGCGTTCGATAGCCCGCTTCGCCATCATTTCTTCGTGGTGCATGATGTCGGCGGCACCGACGGCCTCCTTGAGCTGGAAAATGAGGCCGGCACGGACGGCTCCGACGATTTCGGGCGTACCGCCTTCCTCCCGGTGCTCGGGATCATCGAGATACCGGTGTTCTTCGGAACTGACGTAGGAAACCGTGCCGCCGCCCGGAACAACCGGCACCCGGTTCCGCATCAGAGATCGCTTGATGATGAGTAGTCCGGGCGTACCCGGGCCGCCGGGAAACTTATGTGGTGAGATGAAGATGACGTCCTTCGCCGCTTCGGCTTGGCCGACGGGGTTCATCTCGATCACCGTATAGGGCGCCGCCGCCGCGAAATCCCATGCGGATACCGCTCCGTGATCGCGCAGCATGGCGGTTACGGCGTGGGTATTGGTCATGATGCCGGTCACGTTCGAGGCGGCCGAAAAACTGCCGATCTTGAGCGGCCGATCGGCGTACCGGACGAGTTCGGCCTCGAGGTTTTCCAGATCGACCAGGCCTTCGGCATCTTCCTCGACCACGACCACGTCTGCGATCGTTTCTCGCCACAGCACTTCGTTGGAGTGATGTTCGTAGGGGCCGATGAAGATAACCGGACGCTGTTCCGGCGGTATCCGCTCCAGCAAGCCGTACTGCTCCGACAATTCGTTGGGCAGCCGCAGGTTCATGATATTGATGAAACGGTCGACGGCGCCGGTCGCGCCGGAGCCGCAAAAAATTACGGCGTCGTCTTGGTTGCCGCCGACGGCATCGAGAATGATCTTCCGGGCATCCTCGCGGAAGCGCGTGGTCTGGTGTCCGGTGCCGGACGTTTCGGTATGCGTGTTGGCGTAGTAAGGGAGGACTTCGGTGCGGATGAACTCCTCGATAAAGTCCAACGATCGGCCGGATGCGGTGTAATCGGCATAAACAATACGCCGCCCGCCCAATGGCCCGTCGACGGTTTGCTGCGATCCGATCAGGCCATCCCGGACCTTTTCCACCAAGCCTTGGTTCTTCATTCCCCACCACCGATATTTCACAGCCCATTGCCGTTCAATGGGCTCAGGCGGGTTCATATCATCCGGAACGAGGGGAGGGAAGTGTTAGCTTCCCTCGCCGGGAGAACGGCTCGGCGGTGCGCCGCCGGGTTAGAAACGGTAACCCACCGTGGAACCGATAAAGTACTGTGTTTCTTCTTTCGTGATGGGGCTGAGCGATGCCTGATCGGCGAGCAACTTGCCTCGGCCATCGACGGAAACATAGACATTGTCCGACAGATTGTAGATCAGCGAGGCCCAGCCGCCGAAATCGAGAAAACCTGCTGTTGGGGAGTAGGCGGCTCTCGTGGCAAGTACTTCTCCGGCTGCAACGCCAAAGTTGGAAATCATGTACTGTGCATTGGCGAAGTGAAAGTTACCCCCGATGATCAGGCTGGAGTCTTCACTCAACCTTCCGCCCAACGCTATACCCATTCCCGCGACAATGCCTTTGTGGCCTTTTTCGTTCATGCCGTATTTGATATCGGCATCGAACCGCCAGGGTCCGGTATGATGTTGAACAAAGGCACCGAGTTCGATGCTGCTTTTAAGGTCGGCCATACCGGTTAGATCGGTATTTTCCGAGGCGTTTCGGGCGGGCGATAGGGTGAGACGAGGCCCGGCCTTCGTCTGCCGGTTGCGAATGACGTTCAAGCCCAAACCCCGCTGAGTGCTGAGGAAATAGGCCCCGCGCCATTCAAGATCGATCAGGGGCAAGGCATGGAAGACGTAATCGTCGCTGCCCAAGTAGTCCGGCGCGAACCCCAAACCGACGCCAACATTGACGTGCCACTCTTTCGCTCCGCCGACCCGGGTTGCGGTGGGTCCCGTCATCCAGGCTTCCCAATCCGGGTTTGCAGCGCGAGCGGGTGAGCCGGCCAAAAGGAACGAGGCGCAAAGGAGGCTGGCAAGAACGCTGGTGGGACGAGACATTTTTTTCCTCGGGTGTTGAAATCGGTCGCCAAGGTAGCCCATGGCAGGGTTAGGCCGCAAGCAGCGTGCGCACATATTCCCCGATTGCGAGCGAAGAGGTAAGCCCTGGTGATTCCATACCAAATAGGTTTACCAATCCGGCTACCCCGTGTCGCTCCGGCCCCATGATGGTGAAATCCGCCATAGGATCACCGGGCGCTTGAGTTTTAGGTCTTATGCCCGAATAGGCCGGCTCAAGGGCGTCTTCAGGCAATCCGGGGTAATAGCGCCTGACGGATTCGTAGAATGCCGTGGCGCGCGCCGGGTCGACCGCATAATCGATTTCATCGATCCACTCCTGGTCCGGGCCGAATCTCGCCTGGCCCGCCAGGTCGAGGGTCAAGTGGATGCCGAGACTGGCACTGCGCGGCACCGGATATATCAAATGCCGGAATGGCGCTCGTCCCTGCATCGTAAAGTAGGAGCCCTTGTTGAGGTAGCGCTTCGGCACATGATCGGCATCCAACCCGGAAACGGATTCGGCAACAGTTTGAGCGCCCAGGCCGGCGGAGTTAATCAACCTGCGACAGCCAAGCCGCATCGGCGCGGGGCCACCAACCTGCAGTTCGAAGCCTCCTTTCGCCACAGTTGCGCCCGTGAGTGGGCTGTTGAACGCAATCATCATTCCGCTCGCCTCGGCTTCACCCTGGTAGGCCAACATCAGACCATGGCTGTCGACGATTCCGGTTGACGGTGAAAGAAGGGCGCCGGCGCCGGCGACCTCAGGTTCCAATTGCGAAAGCTCATCTGCCGATACGAATCGCAGGTCAGTAACGCCGTTTTCCGCTGCCTTATTCCTGAGACCGGTCAGCTTTTCGAGATCGTCGTTGTCTCCGGCGACAATGAGCTTGCCGAGCCGTTGGTGCTGAACTCCACGATCCGCACAATATTCGTACAGCAAATCGCGGCCGTTTACGCACAACTGAGCCTTCAGCGATCCGGTTGGATAGTAAATCCCGGCGTGGATAACTTCGCTGTTTCGCGAACTCGTACCGGTTCCGATTTCTCCCTCGGCCTCAAGGACCACGACTTCCTGACCCGCCACCGCAAGCGCCCGGGCGATCGCCAGACCGATGACGCCCGCGCCGACAACAACACTTTCAACTGATTCCATTTTTTCCAGGCCGGTATGGAATAGGGATTGTCCCGAATATCGAAATTTGCCGCGGCAGGTTGGCGACTGCGACGCCAATGGTCAAGTCTGCATTCCGGCGCCGAAATGTGTCACGCCACCGTGAAATGGTTTGACTTGAAGGAAATCGGCATCCGCACGACCATGGCGCTAGCTAAGGCTTGGGTATTTTCGTGGAGATGGGTAATGGGTCTATTTCGATTCGGCCGACGACGGAGGGTAGCGTCAGCGGTAACAGTCGGCGTGATTGCGCTCCTTTGGTTCGGCGCCGCCGCTGCCGGTCCCGGCGCCTGGAAGTACGAATGGCCGAAAACTGATTTCTCAAGAACTTCCATTGATTTCTCTGAAGTGATGTCGGGCGGCCCGCCGAAAGACGGCATTCCCTCCATCGAAAATCCCAAATTCATGCCGATTGCGGAGGCCGATCATTTGGCCGACACCGAACCGGTAATCGGATTAGAGGTCGGGGGAGAGTGGAAGGCTTATCCGCTGCAGGTTTTGATGTGGCACGAAATCGTCAACGACGAAATCGGCGGCACTCCGGTGAGCGTCACGTTCTGCCCTCTGTGCAATGCGGCGATTGTATTCGACCGCCGGCTTGACGGCAGGATCCTGGACTTCGGCACGACCGGCAAGCTGAGGAATTCAGATCTCATCATGTATGACCGGCAAACCGAGAGCTGGTGGCAGCAGTTCATCGGTGAGGGCATTGTCGGTGAGATGACGGGTAAGAAGTTGAAAATCGTGCCCGCGAGATTGGAATCCGTGGCGCGTTTCAAGGCCCGAGCCGTCGAGGGTAAAGTGTTGATTCCGACGTACAGTCAGCGGCGGCGTTATGGCGCAAATCCATATGCCTACTACGATTCCATGCCGCGCCCCTTCCTTTATCGCGGCGACCTGCCCGAGGGTATCGCGCCCCTTGCCCGCGTCGTTTCAATCAGCGACGGTAATGGCGGCTATCGGGCATGGTCAATGGACGCGTTGAAGCGGGAAAAACGCATCGAAACGGATGACGGCATCGTTCTAACGTGGTCGGCTGGGCAAAACTCGGCGCTCGATGCACCGTCCATTCGTGAAGGTGTCGATGTCGGCAATGTCGTGGTTCAGCGAAAAGAAGGCGACGCCATGAAGGATGTTGCTTACGGCGTGGATTTCGCCTTCGCATTTCACGCCTTCTACCCGGATGTCCAGATCGCGCGCTAGGCCCTTTTCCTTGCCGATGTCAGGTCGACGCCTTCCAGATTGGCATCGCTTAAGTTCGCCCCGCTTAGGACGGTGCCCTCGACCGAGCACGACTGCATGTCGGCGCCGGACAAATTGGCATGCGAAAAATCGGCGCCGTCAAGCCTGGCGCCTGCCATCATGGCCTGAGAGAGATCACCTTCGGCTACCCGCGCATTACACATGTCCGTCGGCCAAGCCCGGATCGCCGCGCCTTTGATTTGAAGAGACGCCAGGTTGGCCTTTTGCATTTGGGCGCGCGTAAGGTTGGCGTACGAAAAATCGGCACCCCGCAGATCCGCCTCATTCAGATTTGCTTGCCGGCAATCGGCGAAGGAAAGGTCGGCGTGGGCCAGGGATGCTCCCGACAATTGCGCACCGCGCAGCATCGCCGCGATGAGGCGTGCCGCCGAAAGGTCGACACCGGACAAGTCGAGCTTGCTCAGATCCAGGCCCGAAAGATCAGCCCGTCGACCATCCGTGCCGCCCGAACGAACCCATTTGGCATGCAGAGCGACGACGTCCCCGATTACGATGCCCGCGTCTTCCGGACTGCGCGGAAGATGTGCCGCTTGCAATTGCTCAGGAGATAGGACCCCGTCATCGATGGTGGCGCCGCGAAGCTCGGCCTCGTCGAATACGGCGTCTTCCACCGTGGCGCCCGTAAGCACCGCGCCCTTGAGGATCGCGCCGGACAAATCGGTCCCGGACAGGTTGACGCCCTTCATGTCGGCGCCGGTCAGGTTGCATTCCCGCAAATCGGCTCCGCCCAGGTCGGTTTTCTTGAAATTTGCATCGGTGAAATCGGCGTTGATCAATTGCGCACGGTTCATGCGCGCTTGCTCCAAATTTGCGCCCTTGCCGTTGACGCTCGTCAGATCCGCCAACACGAAGGAGGCTCCGCCAAAATTACTTCCCGATACATTGGCGCCGGGCAAGACGCTGCCCGACATGTCGGCATTTCGGCCGTCAATGCCCGACATGTCCGTAGCGCCAGCACCCTCCGACGTACCCATCGCCAGCCGGCCTTCCCGCAGGTCCGCTTCGCGGAGGTCGGCGCCAACGAGAACCGCGCCCCTGAGGATGGCGCCGCGTAAATCGGCCTTGGCCAGAATTGCGTGTTCGAGATTTGATACGCTGAAATCGCAGCCAAAAAGATCGGCGGATTTCATTTCCGCCCTGCGCAACGAAGAAAACTGAAATGATGAGCCCGCGAATATGCCTTCGGACAAATCTCTGTCGTCGAAATTCAGGGACGACAGATTGTGGCTTGGAAGTTGAGCGCGAATGCCGCCGGTCTTGTGATCGAGAAACAAGGCATGCGCCCTGAAAACGTCATCAAGTTTGCTCTGGTCCAACCGACGGAGCTCGCTAGTCAAATCCAATCACCCAAGAATTTGAACTTTGTTGACATGCCGCCGGGTGCCACGAACAAAGCGACTCGGCTAAGCTTCCAAGCATACAATCTACAGGGTGCATTTCATAGCGTGATTGGCGTTGCAAACCGCACACTCTTGAACATATCTATGGGGGTGGAGCAATAAACAACGGATCCACTTTGGAGCCAGGAGACCGGGGGCGTAATGGCGGAAGATCGACGTGATTTGGCGCGGCGTTCCAGCGATGGCGATGTTGATGCCTTCCTGAAGCGGCTTGCCGCCACACCCGCTGTCCATACGGCCGGCTCGCGGGGTCGACTGATATTTGCCCTTGATGCGACGGCAAGCAGAGAGCCGACCTGGGACAAGGCCTGTCATATTCAGGGGGAAATGTTCAGTGAAACAGCCGCCCTTGGTGGCCTCGACATCCAAATGGCGTTTTACCGCGGATACGGTGATTTCCGCGCCACGCCATGGATCGGGAACTCGGCTGAACTGGTAGCCCAGATGACTCGTGTGGATTGCCGAGGCGGCCGGACGCAGATCGAGCGCGTCCTGCGCCACGCCCTTGATGAAACTGCCGTGAAAAAAGTTAACGCCCTTGTTTTCATCGGCGACTGTGTCGAGGAGGATATTGATCAGTTGTGTACGCTGGCCGGTGAACTCGGCATGCTCGGGGTTCCTGTCTTTGTTTTCCAGGAAGGGGCCGAACCGGGCGCGACGCGGGCTTTCCGCCAAATTGCCCGATTGAGCGGCGGCGCCCATTGCAACTTCGATTTGTCGAGCGCCCGGCAATTGCGGGATTTGTTGGCGGCCGTGGCCGTGTATGCGGCGGGCGGCCGGAAAGCCCTGGAAAACTACAGCAGCCGCAAAGGGGGCGAAACCTTGCTTATCGCGAAACAGCTTAAACCGGAATCCTGACCATGTTCGCTTGGTTCGTTCTTGGCGTCTGCGTATTTCTGGCCATGATCCTGGCTGGTCGTTGGTTTGCCGCGGCTGACCCCAAAGTTCTGGCGAAAACCCTCAAGTGGGGCGTTCTCGGTATCTTACTGGCGCTTGTGACGTTTCTCGCTTTAACGGGCCGTCTTGCATTTGCCGCACCTCTGGCGATCGCCGCCTTCTGGTGGCTGATGCGAAAGGCCGTCAAACTGCCGTTCGGGACAGGCGCGACGAGACCTGGGCCGGCATATTCCTCGGATTTCGGGTCATCATCCCAAGATGGGAGTTCGGAGGTCACGACCGAATATTTGAGAATGACGCTCAACCATGACAGCGGCGGTATATCGGGCGAGGTCTTGAAGGGAACGCATCGGGGTCGGCAGCTCAATGAACTTTCACTGCCGGACGCTGTCGAAGTCCTGCGCGAGTGCCGTGCCACCGATCCGCAAGGCGCCGCCCTTCTGGAAACCTATCTGGACCGTACCGAAGGGCCCGAATGGCGGGCGGAGGCCGGTTATAAATCCTCGGCCCACGGCGACGCGGGAGAGCAACCCGGAGAGAACGGGCCCATGACGCGGGAGGAAGCGTTTGAGATCTTGGGATTGAAGCCGGGCGCAACGGCGGAGGAGATCAAGGATTCACACCACCGTTTGATGCTGAAAATTCACCCCGATCAGGGCGGTTCCACTTATCTTGCAAGCAAAATCAATCAGGCCAAGGATCTTCTTCTTGGGACCTAAGGTGAATTCCGCCGCTGCCCTTGCCATCCCGATGTTGTCATGGCAAAAAACAGCCAGCCGATTCTCCGAGGCGCGCGTGCCTCGATTTTATTAACCAATTGAAATCAATATGACTTCAAACAATCCAACGCAACGGCGTGTGCGTAAGGCCGTATTTCCGGTCGGTGGTCTCGGCACACGTTTTCTACCGGCAACCAAGGCGATGCCCAAGGAGATGCTGCCGGTCGTCGACAAACCGCTCATTCATTACGCTGTGGAAGAGGCCAAAGCGGCGGGCATCGAGGAATTCATTTTTGTCACGGGGCGGGGAAAATCGGCCATCGAAGATCATTTCGATCGGTCATACGAGCTCCATGATCAGCTTTCGAGCAAGAACAAACTGGATGAGATCGAGGCCATCGCGGAATGGCTGCCGGCGGCGGGAACGGTCGCCTATACCCGTCAACAGGAGCCCATGGGGCTCGGCCATGCCGTTTGGTGCGCCAGAAACCTTGTTGGCGATGAACCGTTTGCCGTGCTGTTGGCTGACGATCTGGTCCTGTCAAAAACGCCGTGCCTGCAACAGATGACCTCCGCCTACGCCGAAAAAGGCGGCAACATCGTCGCCGTTATGGACGTGCCCAGGGAACACACCAGCCGATATGGCGTACTTGAAGTGGGTGCGGTTGCGGACGATCTGGTCGAGGTCACGGGATTGGTCGAAAAGCCCGCTCCCGAGAATGCGCCTTCGACCCTGTCGATCATCGGACGCTACATCCTGCAACCTGACGTTTTTGACCATTTGGCGAAAATGCAGCGCGGGGCAGGCGGGGAAATACAGTTGACGGACGCCATGGCGGATTTGATCGGCGGCTCGCCTTTCCACGGCCTTCGCTTCGAGGGCGAGCGCTTCGATTGCGGCGACAAGACAGGCTTTTTGAGGGCCAACATCGCCTTTGCTTTGGCGCGGGATGATCTGCGGGCGGGCGTGCAAGATTTCATCGACGAATTCGCCGCTCGGACTTAGGGAACAAAAATGCGAATTGCCATGATAGGGACCGGTTATGTCGGTCTGGTTTCAGGAACCTGTTTTTCGGAATTCGGCGCCGATGTCGTGTGCGTCGACAAGGATGGGACCAAGATCGAAACACTAAACACCGGCGAGATACCCATTTTTGAACCCGGCTTGAGGCGCATGGTTGAAAGCAACGTCAAGGCCGGACGCTTGACATTCTCGACCGATTTGAAGGCGGCCGTGAAGGGTGCAGACGCGGTTTTCATCGCCGTCGGGACACCTAGCCGGCGCGGAGATGGGGCTGCCGATTTGACCTACGTTTTTTCGGCGGCGGAAGAGGTTGCCGAGGCGCTGAACGGCTATACCGTGGTCGTGACCAAATCGACAGTTCCGGTCGGCACCGGCGCTGAGGTTGAAAAACGCATTCGGGCACGGCGGCCGGATGCCGACGTCGATATTGCCTCAAACCCCGAATTCTTGCGCGAGGGCGCCGCCATCGAAGACTTCATGAGGCCCGACCGGGTCGTCGTCGGCACGGATTCGGAGCGCGCCAAGGACGTTCTCCGGGAAGTCTACCGCCCGCTGTTTCTCAACGAGACGCCGGTCCTTTTTGTCAGCCGGGAAACCGCAGAGCTGACCAAGTACGCCGCCAACGCCTTTCTCGCCACCAAGATTTCCTTCATCAACGAGATGGCCGATATCTGTGAGAATGTCGGCGCCGACGTCCAGGAAGTCGCGCGCGGCATCGGCCTCGACGGCCGCATCGGCTCGAAATTTCTGCACGCGGGTCCGGGTTATGGCGGCAGTTGCTTTCCCAAGGACACCATGGCGCTGGTCAACACGGCGCGCGAGGTCGGTTCGCCGAGCAAAATCGTCGAGGCTGTTGTCGCGGTGAATGACGAACGAAAGCGGGCCATGGCGGGGCGCATCATCGCGGCCTGCGGCGGCGATGTTACCGGCAAGTCGATCGCCCTTCTCGGCGTTACGTTCAAGCCCAACACGGACGATATGAGGGACGCACCGAGCATCGATATCGTACCGGCGCTGCGGGAAGCGGGCGCCTCGGTCCGCGCCTACGATCCGGAAGGTATGACGGAAGGCGCCAAGGTGCTTGACGAGGTCGAATGGTGCGAGGACGCTTACGACGCCATGAATGGCGCGGACGCCGTCGTGATTGTAACGGAGTGGAACGAATTCCGCGGGCTCGATCTGGAGCGCGTCAAAGCCAATCTCAAGTCGCCCATCCTGATTGACCTGCGGAACGTCTACTCACCCGTTGATATGGCCGAGGCGGGCTTCACCTATTCGGGAATTGGCCGCGGTACGGCAGTTCCTTCCGACGGAGTGTAAGGATTGGCCACGATGAACGATCCGGCCGCCGGCCACAGATTCCACCCGACTATCCTGCGCGAATATGACGTTCGCGGTATCATCGGTGAGACTTTGTCGGTCGCCGATACCCGCGTTTTGGGGATGGCGTTCGCGACAGCCGTGCTGCGCGACCGGGGGGCGGGCGCCACGATTTGCGTCGGCTACGATGGCCGCCTGACGTCACCGGAACTCGAAGCTGCACTGGTGGACGGTATGTCGTCGACGGGCGCCAACGTTATCCGCATCGGTCGCGGACCGACTCCAATGCTGTATTTTTCGGTCTACCACCATGAGGCCGATGCCGGGATCATGGTGACGGGTTCGCATAATCCCCCGGATCACAACGGCTTCAAGATGATGTTGGGTCATCTTTCGTTCTTCGGTTCGGATATTACGGGATTGGGCCGCATCGCCGCCGCCGGGGATTTCGAGACGCCGGAGAATCCCGGCGAGATCAGCCATCTGCCGGTGACGGAAGACTACCTCTCGGCCTTGACCGGGGCCTGTGAAGGAGCGGGGGGCATTGGTGAATTGCGGGTGGCCTGGGATGCCGGCAATGGTGCTGCGGGCGAAGTGATGTCCGCCCTGACGGCCCGCTTGCCGGGCGAGCATCACCTGCTTTTTTCCGACATCGACGGCACATTTCCCAACCACCATCCCGACCCGACGGTTGCCGACAACCTCAAGGACGTTCAGGAGGCCGTCAGGGCCAAGGGACTCGATTTCGGCATCGCTTTGGACGGCGACGGCGACCGGATCGGCGTGGTCGACGGGCGGGGACGCTTGCTTTGGGCCGACCAACTTTTGGCCCTGCTGGCGCGCGATGTCCTCGAGGACAACCCCGGCGCGACCGTCATCGCCGACGTGAAGTCCAGTCAGCTCCTGTTTGACGAGGTTTCGCGCATGGGGGGCAAGCCCGTCATGTGGAAGACAGGTCATTCCCTCATCAAGGGCAAGATGGCGGAGGAACGGGCTCCCCTGGCCGGGGAAATGTCGGGCCACATTTTCTTCGCCGACCGCTACCACGGCTATGACGACGCCCTCTACGCCGCCGTTCGCCTACTCGGCGTTTTGACGCGGGCGGGGCGGTCGCTGGCTGACCTGGCAGACGAGTTGCCGGTCTTCGTCAACACGCCGGAAATCCGTATCGCCTGCGATGATGTCAAGAAATTCGAAATCGTGGACGAGATCCGCAATCGTCTTCGGGCTGAGGGCACTGCCGTCGACGACATCGACGGCGTCCGCGTCAGCAGCGATGACGGCTGGTGGCTCCTACGGCCCTCCAACACCCAAGCCGTCCTGGTGGCCCGTTGCGAGGCGACCGACGAAAGCGCGTTGGAGCGCCTGAAACAGACGTTGAGGCAGGAATTGGAGAAGAGCGGCGTGGCGGTGCCCCCGTTCTAGAAGCAGGAGTCGAAAACTTAATTGCTTTCGTAATAGCAGTCGCTATTGAAACCGATAAATCTATCAACTGTTTCGCTTCTACTTAATTTTGTGTACCGGTGAGATACCGGAACTGATATTCCATATTCCTTGCGAATTATTAGTGGCAGTCCAACTGCCAATTGATGCATATGGCTTCTTTCGTCGTTATTATTTGTCGAGTAATTGTACCCTCTGAAGCCTTTCGACATGAATTTCTGGTAATCCACAGCGCCTTCGAGCGTTTTTTCTGCCAATCGACACAATTTGTTGCCAAGTGTTGGATCTCTAAAGAAGTCAATACCATGTTTTCGTGCAATCAACGCATAACCGAGAGCGCTATCAACCCCTAGGGTGTGATACCAATAACTCCTAACTCCGCGATAACTATTATTGTCGATATACCCTTCATTCGTAATTAGACTTTCCAATCTGGCTTTTCGGAACATTATTTCTGTAAATGCAAGAAACTTGTCTTTGGTATAGTTTGCATAGGCAAGTACCCCCAGCCCATAATCACCAAATTCATAAAAACCACGGTTGGGGCCTTTCCCTGCGAAGGCCATGGGTTCAATAAATTGTTCGTAGGCTACTTCAAAGTACTTGTTCAAAGTAGATCTGTCGTCCCGCGTTATGTATTCATCTAAAATAATGGCGGAATAAAGCAATGCGATAAAAGTAAATCCAGCGTGTTGAGAAGTATGAAAGGGGCACTTGGAGCTGCCGCTTCCATCTTTCCAGCAGGATTTCCTCATTGTTTGATTGGGTTTTTGCGAATCCAATAGTGTATTCGCCTTCGCGATAACAACCAGGCTGTTTACCAATTTTTCGGCGTCTTGCCGATTTCCGGAGGCGGCAACACCATAGGTGTTGCCCAGCAATTTGGCCCATCTGTGGGAAAGATTCTCGTGGTCAACGGTCAAAGAGGTGCTTTGCCGTAATTTACTGTCATTTTGAATTGTAAGTTCTTCTATATACCGTAAATCATTGTCAAATCGGCTGGCATGATAGTTCTTAGTGCACGACTTGCCGGAAATACTGTTGGCAATGAAATCAGCAGGAAAGATTATATTTTGTTGGCTAAACTCTGATTTTGAAAGTTTCTCCGACGATTTCGCGCAGATGCTTGCCGATTCTCTGAGTCGTGTTGTCTGGCTTTGGCAGCTTGCCAAAAACAACAGAGCGGCGATGGCGCCGTACAATGGCTTGGATCTGATCACTGGACGTCACTCCGGGTTGATCCTCAACAGGCATTACGCACTATACGCGAATGATATCCACCCAAAGAAAAGCACGTCATCTTACACGATCAGCCGACCTCCATCACCTATGATGATATTGCAAAGGGGGCCGTTCGCATTACCCGTTTGGCAGAATGAATTTGGATACCGCCTTATTTGCGCCGGTTCAGGAAGTAGCTTCCTGTCGGTAGGCGAACACCGGGCTGCTCCAGGCCTGGAAACCGTCCTCGGTGTAAACCGAAATCCAAAGCGGGTTGTCGCCCGTGGGACTGAGCGGGATCGTCACCTCTCCTGACAGCTCTGTGCCGGGGATTTCGTCGGGTAGTCGAAAGACTTTGATCCGCCGTTCGAGCCCGCCGGCTTCCATGACGCAGTCGTCCAATCCGATCTCATCCTGGGAAAGAGACATCGTTCCGAGGTTGGTTTCGATGTCGACGCTGTCGCCGCCCGCCAACCAGACATCGAAGCCTCCGTAATTACCCGTTGTGATGGCGTCGAAGACAACCGTGTCGGATCCTTTCTGTTCCAAAAGACGCTCGTGATTCCAGGCGTTGATCTTCTCCATCCGGCGAATTTCCGCGCCGTTGAATTTGATCTGGCCCTGCCAGTTCGTGTCGCGGCCTCTGCCGCGGTACTCCGCGCCGCTCCACAGCACCCGGATGCGGTTTCCGAGGTCCGCCGCTTCATAGGGCCGTATGGTGGACAAAACCTCGGTGCCGTTGCGCACCTCCACCCGCTCTATCGGCGTCTGGGCGATGACCTCGAATTTCAGCGTGACGTGCTCGTCGTCCGTTTGAACGATGTCCCCCATCATCACTTCGGAAACACGGCTGGTCGAGGTATCGGGATAGGCCTTCGGGTCACGGTCGAACAGAGTGCCGCCCCCCGCCATATGGACGGATAGATCCATGTGCAGGCGGGTCCCCGTGGTGCCGTAGTGATGGCGTCTGCGCAGGCAATCGAAAATAGCATCGCGCGTCAGTTCGTTCGTCAGGAAGCAGGTCAGGCCTCCATAAGCGCCGAACGTCGAGGCGCCTGGATAACTCGCGCCGGGCCGGCCCTTGTGGCCGTCGCTGTTGCACACCACGCCGCTGCGGTGGCCGAGCGGGAAGCCGTCCGTCAGCAGCCACTCGAACGTGCCCCAGGCTGAGTGGATTTCCATCGCCGTTTCGAGCTTTGGGTCGTGGGCAAAGGCGATGTCGGCATAGCGGCCGCCGACATGGGCGTAGACCACGCAATCTTCTTCCGCCAGCGCCGAAAATAGCTGCCGCGCGTCGGGCGCATCGGTGTGGAGGTCTGAGCGGTCCGTCAGCAATGCGTGGGACGAACGGTTGATCGGCCGTCCTTCCCTGCGAAAGAAGACATTGCGGTCGCCCCCCACCGAGGTGTTTCCCGACCACTCGTAGCCTGGGAACGTGACCATGTAACCGTCCTGGTGGTGTTCGGCCGTGAGGTCGTTGAGGTAGGCCCAAAACGCATTGTTGACCTGGAAGTCGTTGGCCTGGTGGCTGGTGACGTCCAGAAACGCCTTGTTGCGGGCGAAATCGAAGTATTGGCGCGAGGTCGTTACGCCGATGGACTCGCCGCTCTGGCCGTGCAGGTCACCCCAGTATCCCGAATAGGCGCCTTCGCGGATCAGCATCGGGTGGGACACCGCGACGACCTCGCCGGAGCTGTCTTTGACGGTGATGCGCAAAATTCCCGTTTCGGCCACGGAAAGATTGTCGAAGGAGATCGACTTGTTGCCTTTTTCATAATGGTAGGTCTCGGGCAGGCCGTCGACCGGCAGGGTGGTCTCGAAGGTTAAATGGCCCTCGGCGAGGTCCGTCGGGTTGCCCCAGGCATCTTCCGCTTTGAGGCCGAATCGGAAGGCTTCTCCCGGCCGGCGCAGACTGGAAAGCACTGCCCGCCAGACCGCCGGCTCGCCGGGCACGACGGCGATGGTCGGGGTATCCGGTATGGGAACGAACTGCCCGACCGCGCAGACGTCGGCCAGCGTTTTGAACTCGAAACCCGCCTCGACGAATGTCTGCATCGTCATGCCGGGCGAACCGCCGGAGGTGTCGCCGAAGACGATCGTAATGGTGTCGCCTTCCCGGAGATAGCCGCCCATCACCCGCACCGTCAGGGATTTCCAGCGCGGCCGGGCCGATATTCCGTAGCGGCTGTAGTCGACGTCGAGCGGCACGCCCGTGCTGGTGGAGGCCGTCACGTAGTTTCGGGCGGTCGGGTCTGTGGTTTGCAGGCCGCCCCAATCGCCCAGGGCGCGAAACACGATGCGGATGGCGCCGGTGTCGTCGAGACCGAAACGGCCGACCGTATAGGTCAGCCGGAAGGTTTGCAGGCTTCGGACCCGGACGGCCTCGCTGGGCTCGATCGTCACGTGGCCGTAGAGGACCGGATCCTCACCGGGATGGGCCGAAGGCCAGACTTCGCCGATCAACGAATCGGAGACCGCTCCATCAATTTCGTTAGACATGAGGCCGCTTTCTCCCTCGCGTTTCTTGTTTGGTGACGATCAATCTAGCAGCAATTGCATTAATGTAACTAGACGATTTTTTTTCGATCTTGCGAAAAAACCTAATAACATATTGATATATAATAAAAATAAAATTCAGATTGACACATTAATGTTTTAAAGGCCCAATTAAAGAAAAACGGTGCGCCAAGCACGCTGGGTGGCTCTATCACGAACATACCTGAGAGGGAGATGATACGAATGTTGTACCCGCAGAATCATTGGAAAAATTTCGGAATACTGGCGGCCGCTGGCGGTATGGTGCTCACGGCGACGGCAGCGGCAACCGTTGAGGCGGCCGAGTATCCGGCCAAGCCGGTCACGCTGATCGTCCCTTACAGAGCGGGTGGCAGCACCGAAACGATGGCGCAAATTCTCTCCAAGGCGATTGCCAAGAACCTCGGACAGAAGGTCATCGTGAAGACCAAGCCGGGTGCGGGCGGAGCGATCGGCTCGACGCTGGTGGCAAAGTCCAAGCCGGACGGATACACGCTGTTGTTCGCCGCCGCCACCACCATCACCTGGGAGCCCCTGTCCAAGAAAGGCATTGCCTACACGGCGGATAGTTTCTCATATGTTGCCGGGGTGACCGACTATCAGATGGCGTTCGTCACGACGCCCGGCAGACCGTACAAGACGTTTGCCGAGCTGATCGATTACGCCAAAAAGAATCCCGGCATGAACGTGGCCGATCAGGGCGGCATCTCGCGCGCCTTCATCAATTACATCGGCAAGAAGGAAAATCTGGACTGGACCGCCATTCCCACCCGGGGCGGCGGTGAAATGGTGCCGTTCATGTTCGGCAACAAGGTGGATTTCGCCTGGTCCGGTGGGGTCCACAACAAATACGGCGATAAATTCATCGTTCTCGCGTCGTGTCTGTCGGATCGGCTGGCATCGGCGCCTCAGGCACCGTCGATGCAAGAGCTTTACGGCATTTCGATGCCCGGTACGGCCTTGATCGCCGCTCCGAAGGGAACGCCTGCAGCCGCTATCGCCAAAGTCCAAGACGCCATTCAGGCGTCCATGAACGACCCGGACTTCACCGCCATTCTGGGCCGTTTGAAATTTCCCAAAACCTTTGTACCCTCGGCCCAATTGACGAAGAATATTGCGGCCATGACCACCAGCCTCAAGAAAGTGCTGGCGGCGACACAGTAACGTGCGCGGGGCATCAGGCCTGTCCTGGTGCCCCCCGCCCCGAGGGGGATGGGTCGTTTGCGAACCACCAATCTGGTTTCAAGCATCATCGTGGTGCTCGGCTCCATCCTGCTGCTTGTCTGGATCATTCCGACCTTCACCGCACCCGCGCAAAGTCCGCTGGATATCCCGCCCGCCCGGCTGCCCTCCATCGCCGTTTGGACCTGTTTGATAACGGCCGTGATCATGGGTATCGCCGCCTGGCGAAGTAACGGGCGCGACGGGCAGGGCGATGATGAGGAATTCGGTGATACGGCGATTGGGATCGGCGCAGAGGAACTCCTACGCATTGCAATTCTTGCGAGCTTGGTCGTCGCGGTCGCTGTCGCCATGCCGCTGGCGGGCTTTGAAATCACCATGGGAACCCTGTTGCTGGCGATGATGGTTTTTCTCCGCCAACGGAGCTACGCCATGTTGGCGGCGGTTGCGCTCATCGTTCCCGTCGGTCTGGCGCAGCTGATTTGGTACGTCTTCTCGGTCGAGTTTCCCTGAGGCGTTGCGATGATCGAAAGTCTGCTCACCGGCTTCGAAGCCGCCATGACCCTGACGAACATGGCGTTCATCTGCGGCGGCGTTCTGCTGGGCATTGTTTTCGGCGTGCTGCCGGGGATCGGCAGCGTAACCGCGCTGGCGATCCTGGTGCCGGTCACCTTCTACATGTCGCCGTTGGCGGCCATCGCGTTCCTGGTGGGCATCAACAAAGGCGGTACTTCCGGCGGTGCCGTGCCGGCGGTGCTCATCAACGCGCCGGGCACACCGGAGGCGGCGGCCACGGCACGCGACGGTTATCCGCTGGCCCGCTCCGGAAAGCCGGAAAAGGCGATGAAGACGGCGCTCTATTCCTCCGTCTGCGGCGACACCTTTTCCGACATCATGCTGATCCTGCTGGCGGCGCCGTTCGCCTCGGTGGCCCTGCTGTTCGGACCGGCGGAATTTACGTCGATCATCCTGTTCTCGTTCACCCTGATTGCCGCGCTGGCCGCGCGTTCGCTGACCAAGGGCATCATGTCGGCGGCTCTCGGCGTTTTTCTCTCAACCATTGGCCTCGACCCGGTCGACAGCACCGAACGCATGACCTTCGGCCGTATCGAGTTGTTCGACGGCATATCGCTTCCGGCCATCGCCATCGGGACGCTGGCGCTCAGCTCGGTGTTGGTGCAGATCTTCGATATCAACAAACACGGGGCGGCCGAGGTTCCGCCCCGCGACGACAGTTTCAAGGCCGACAACAGCCTCGGCGCGCGGGAATTTTGGGGGAATTGGCGGACGCTTCTGCGCTCCGCCATGATCGGTTCGGGCATCGGCATGTTACCGGGACTGGGCGTCTCGCTGGCGGCCTTTCTAGGGTACGGAGCAGCGCAAAGGGCCTCCAAGACACCGGAGAAATTCGGCACGGGCGCCATTGAGGGCATACAGGCCACCGAAGCCGCCAACAGCGCCGTGGTCGGGGCCAATCTGATTCCCACGATATCGTTGGGCATACCCGGAAATGTTGCGGCGGCGCTACTGGTGAGCGCGTTCATGATCCACGGCGTGGTGCCCGGACCTCTGATGATGGTCGAGCATGCAGAACTGGTTTATTCGATATTCGCGTCGATGCTGATGGCCAACGTCGCTCATCTGGTGATCGGTCGCATCGGTATCCGCATTTGGAGTCAGATCTTGCGGGTTCCGCAGAACATCGTCCTGCCGATCGTCGTCGTCTTCTGCATCGTCGGTGTCTATGTCCAGAGCAGTTCGATGTTCGACGTCATCCTCATGCTGGCGTTTGCGGTTCTGGGCTATGCCATGCGTCGGTCGGGTTTTTCGATCGTCTGCCTGATTATCGGATTTCTGCTGGGGCCGTTGTTTGAACTCTCGTTCCGCCAGACCATGCTGATGTACCGCTCGGACCTCAGCATCATGCTCACCAGCCCCATCTCGCTGGTTTTCGTGGCATTGACTATTTACTTCCTCTGGCGTTTCGGGTTTCAAAGGAGGAAGTAGCCCCGTGGCGGCCCCGGATCGTCGCCCCCACCCGTGAGAGTCCATGAAACAGCCCACAGTCTCAGACAAACTCGACAAAGAGGTGCGATTAGAAGCGCTTTACGACACCTACCAGCGTCGTAAAGACGGTCCGGGCACGAAGACCGAAAAATTCCGCGACGCCTTTATCGAGACCATTGAACTCGGTTTGTGGCGCCCCAGTGATCCGGTACCGACCGAAAGGGAGCTGTTGGCCGTGCTGCCGATCAGTCAGGGGACGGTCCAGGCGGCAATGCGGCGGCTTGCCGAAGACGGCATCGTGGTTCGCAAGCGGGGCGCCGGCAGCCGGATATCCTCTTCGGGCGCCCGCACCAACAAGCCCTGGTACATGCGTTTCCGCACCGGCGAGGGCACCGAGTTCGCCCGCGTGGAAATCGCCAGCGCCAATATCACGGAAATCCATGAGATGGGCGATTGGTCGACCGCCCTTGGAACGAAGCGGTCGTCCATCAAGCTCGAACGAACGCTCAGGATAGCCGATACATTTAACGTGTTCGCCGTCGCCTACCTGGATGCCGGGCGGTTTCGGCCCTTGTTGGATTTTTCACAGGATATTATGGCCTACATGCATCTCCGGCACCTGCTCCACGATCGTTTCAATGTGCCGACGCTGCGCGCCCATGAGACGGCCAGAATTCGCGGGGCGTCCACCCAGGTGGCGGAGGTCGTGGGCGTCGCGCCCGAAACACCGGTCCTGACCCTGCAGACCGTCAATTTGTCGCTACACGAGGAACCCGTCGTCTACCAGGAGTTTCACGTTCCGCCCAACGACTACCTCCTCGACCTTTCCCGACGGCGGGGGCGCTAATCCGATTGCTTTGCAAAAGGCGGAGCTGATACCGCGGGTGGATGCCTGGTCTATTGCTGAGAAGAATACGGCGGGATCGGCAAGTGTCCGCTTTTGACGTAAAGGGTACAGCCTTCGTCGCTGAACGGGGTGTGATCACTGCCATGGGGGAAGCGAACCCAGGTGCCGGCGGGATATGTCCCTTGCTCGTCGCTTAGCGAGCCGTCGAGAACCAGGACTTCCTCGCCGCGCGGGTGTTTGTGGTAAGGAAAACGGGCTCCAGGCTCGTAACGGGAGAGGCGGACAAACTCCTTGTTATGGCGATGAAGCGGCAGGACGGATATCCCCGCCACCTTGTGTGGCTGCCATTCGGCGGAATGGGTGTTTATGACGAATTGCTTGTTGTCGTCCTCTTGGAACTGGCGAAGTTTGACGAAAATCGTACAGCCGTTTTTTGATGATGGTGCATGCGCCGTGCCTTTCGGGTTGCGGACATAACACCCCACCGGAAAGTCACCGGTTTCATCGGAGAAAACGCCATCCAAAACCAGAAACTCTTCGCCTGCGCCATGTTCGTGTTCGGGAAACGAACTGTCGGGGGCAAAGCGTACGATGGTCGTGGCCCGCGCAACCTCGTCACCATCCCGCTCCAGCATCTTGCGCTCCACCCCACCCGAAGGCGACGGGACCCAAGACACCGCGTTGGTGTCGACTTTGGCAAATCGACCGAGGTCTTCGTTGATCAGCATGAAGGCAGGCCCCCGCGGCAATCATCAAAGGGTATCTCCTCTGATGCAAACTCAAGGGTATCACATCGGGTCGGCCTCGGCCGACGAAATGACGCCAGTACGTCCCGCGTTCTAATCTTTGCCCCGCTCCAGCCGACCCGCCACCACGTACCAGACGACCGCCAGGATCTGCACCACGGCCAGGGCGCCGAAGGCGGCCTGGTAGGCCTCCGGGCGGTAGCCGCCGCTCTCCGCCAGCGGGAAAAGGTCGATGACGGCGCCGACGGCATACTGGCCGGCGAAGGCGCTGGCGAAGACCAGGACGTTGAGCGCGGTGTTCGAGCGGGCGGACAACCTGGCGGGAAAGTGCTGCGACAACACGGCGAACGCCATGGCGGAGAAATTGCTGACCAGGCCGAACACGAACCAGACGAGATAGGAGAGGGCAATCGGTTCGAACAGGATGCCGATTTGCACGAGGGTGAAGGCGATCACGCCGAGCACCATGACCGTGCGGGGTGGAATGTTCCATCTGCGGTAAGCGATATCCGAAATGACGCCCATGGCGGCGAAGCCGCAAGTCATGGCAAGCGCTATGAGGAGGAGGTGGGTCGCCACGGCGGCATCACCCAAACCCGCCACGTCCCGCAGCCAGGGCCCGGCCCACAATCCCTGTATCGCCATGCCTGCGCTGGCGGATGTGAAGGCAAGAGGGCCCACCCGCCAGAACAGCCCGGTGCGGTAGATCTCGAGAATGCCTTTGAATTGGTCCCCGAGCGGTTCGATGGGATCGGTGTTGGGCTTCTCCGGCGTCAGGAAGAGGATCACGAAGGCGATCAGGGCAGTGGCCATGCCGATGCCGCCGTAGACCCCGCGCCAGTCCGTAACCGCCATGGCGGCTTCGACCGGCAAGGTGGCCGACATGGCGCCCAGGCCGCCGAACGCCATGAAAAGGCCGTTGACCAGGGGGATCCGATCACGCGGGAACCACAGCACGATGGCCTTGAACGACGACATCAAGCCACCCGATACGCCGAGGCCGATCAGCGCACGGCCGACGAACAACATCGACTTGCCGTCGCCGATGGCGAAAATGAAGGCGCCCGCGGCCGCCGTCATCAACAAGGCGAACTGCACCTTGGGCGGGCCGTAGCGGTCGAGAAGGAGACCCAGCGGGATTTGGAAGGCGGCGAAGGCCATGAAGTAGGCGGCGGTCAATAGGCCGAGGTCGCCGGCGCCCAGTCCGATGTCGGCGATTAGGTCGGGCGCGATGACGGCGTTTACCGAGCGGAAGAAGTACGACATGTAGTACCCGCCGGCGAACGGCAGGAACACGGTCATGATGACACGGACAACGGACAGACCCTGGGCGCGCTGATCGGCAATGGACATCGGCAATCTGTAGCGGCTATGGGCGCATAAGGAAAGTTACAAAGGAAACTTGAGGCCGGCCTAGCGCTGCGCCAATTCGAGCGTGGTTTCGCCCTCGGGGGTGACCGGCATGCATTTGATCGATTTCAGCTTGAGGATGCGGCAGGCCGTTCTGGCGTCGTCCTTGCGCAGACCGACCAGCCGCGCGCGGTAAACTTCCTTTCCCTTGCGCTCGACCAGGTCGATCGAGGGTCGGGCGTGCATCAGGATTTTGGGCAGGGCGCCGGCGGCCCGGTGCACCCTGTTCTGCGCGGTGGCGTAGCGGTTGTAGGCGCCGACCTGGATCCCCCACCAGCCCTGGCCCTCGGGCGGGGCGGGGCGGGCGTCTGCGTCCGTCGGTAGGCTGAGGAAACCCGAACTACCCGTCAGCCGGGCCGGTACCGGCGCGGGCTTTCCGCGTTTGACCTTGTCCTCGCCTGGGCGCAGGCCGACCCGGTCGGCCAGCCTGGCGATCAACGAGGGTTTGGTCTTCGGCTTTGGCGGCGTTTTACGCTTGGCCTTCTTGGCGAAGGTGTGGCGGGTTGCGGCGCGACGGAAAGATATATCCAACAATCTGGCAACTTTCCGATTGCGGGTTTTGGAGGTGCGCTCGCCCAGCACGACGGCAATCAACCGGCGTTCTCCGCGTTTGGCGGAGGTCGCAATATTGAAGCCGGAGGCGCGGATGTAACCGGTCTTCAGGCCGTCCGCGCCGCGATAGCTCTTGAGCAATTTGTTGTGCGAGGTATAGGTGCGCGTACCCCATTTGAACTTGCGCACCGAAAAAAAGTGGTAGTGCTGGGGAAAGTCCTGCATCAGGCGTTGCCCCAGGATCGCCATGTCCCGCGCGGTGGAAATCTGACGGCGGTTCGGCAGGCCGGACGCATTGCGGAAACGCGTACGCTTCATGCCGAGGCTTTTTGCCGTGTCGGTCATGCGCAGGGCGAATTCGACCTCGGTCTCACCCAGCGCTTCGGCCAGCACGGTAGCGGCATCGTTGGCGGACTTGACGGCCACCGCCAGGATGGCGTCCCGGACGCGGATCGACCGACCGCGCTTCAGTCCGATCTTGGAGGGTGTTTGGCCGGCGGCGCGGCGCGACACCTTCAGTTTGTCGTCAAGCTTGATGCGCCCGGCTTCGACGGCCTCGAAGGTGAGGTAAAGCGTCATCATCTTGGTCAGCGATGCCGGATAGTGGCGGTGGTCGGCGCGGCGCGAATAAAGGATTTCCCCGGTGTCGGCGTCCATAACGAACGATTTGACCCGGGCAGCCGCAGGTGTCGTCGTGTGAAAGGTCAGAATTCCGGCCATCAAAAGGCCGGCAACGAGGCAGGAGGCGGTGCGCCGCAAGAATATCCAAACTAAGCCGGTCGCAGACTTCATCCGCCGTTGTTCCCTCGACCACTTCATTTTTTCCGGTAGGGCATTTACCGGTTGGGCTCGCAAATCACTTCACACCGTTGATCAGGCTCCAAGTGAAATGCCCAACGACAATGCGGGACTAAGCCTAATTTTGAGTTAATTTCAAAGCAATAGCTGATTTGTCGGCGGTATTCCGCGAGGCCGTTTCCGCCAGCCGTGCAGGTGATTCCGGGGAAAATTGACGCGGTGCAAAATTATTTTTGCTGCACTGCAAAAAAATCATTGACAACGCCATAGGGAATATACATATTTCGCCATGTTGCGGTGCAACAAAGAATATTCGGATCGATATTCAGCGTACCGCGGAACGGATTTTTACAGGTTTAAAGGCTTGATCGGATCGATTGTTCGGCGGGCCAGATAGAGAAACATCAAGCCACAGAGGGAACAGCACAATGGCTAAAGCAACTTCGAACAAGGCCGCCATGGACGCTGCCGCGAAGACCATCGACGCGGTCGCCGCCGCGGGCAAGGAAACCGTCGAGAACATCGTCAAGGTCGGCACGGAAAACGCCACCAAGGGTTACGAGAAAGCCTTCGCCTTCGGTAAGGAACAGGCCGACGCTGCCGCCAAGGGTTACGACCAGGTCGCGACCTTCGGCAAGGAAAACGTCGAAGCCGCCGTCGAGGCCGGCACCGTTGCCAGCAAGGGCGTCGAGGAGATCAACGCCGAGATCGTCGATTTCGCCAAGACCGCCATGGCCGACCAGATGGCCGTTTTCGGCAAGCTGATGGCTGCCAAGACGCCTCAGGAAGTCATCGAAATGCAGACCGAGTACGCCAAGACGTCGTTCGACGCCATGGTTGCCCGGACCACCAAGATCGGCGAAATGTCCACCAAGTTGGCCAACGATGCCTTCGCGCCGGTTACCGCGCGGACCAACGTTGCCATGGAGACGTTCGTCAAGCCTTTCGTGTCGTAAGGCCCTCATAGGCCGCTTTACGACAGCGCCGGGGACGGTGCGGCGGAGTATTTAGCGCCAAATTCATCCACCCCATGGAGCCTCCACCCTCCCCCAGGAAGGCTCCTTGAGACAGGCCGCATAACGGTTATGTCTCCATCATGAGCCCGGTCACCCTCCCCCGACCGGGCTCTTTTTTTGCCCGAATTCCGTCACCATATAGACACCTGGCCTTGGAATTCGCCCCCAGTGCCCCGATATTACTCACATGGAATTTAAGGCGGCGGTAACCGGACTCTGTTATTATTCCAGACATAATTTGGCTAAAATGAATGCCACACTTGGTCTCGTGTGAGCAGGCCCGGCCCGATCAAGACCGACGATTGAGAGAAATGACGCAACGAAAAGACAAAGGCACCGACACAAATCTGCCGGGCGGTGGCGGTAACGATACGGCTGTCGCCACACGGACGGCGCCGAAGACCAAAAAACCGTCCATGTACAAGGTGTTGTTGCTCAACGACGATTACACGCCGATGGAATTCGTCGTGCGCATCCTGGAACGCGTCTTCCACAAGGGGACCGAGGAGGCGACCCAGATCATGCTGCACGTCCATCAGAAGGGTGTCGGCGTGTGCGGCGTGTATACCTACGAAGTCGCCGAAACCAAGGTCACCCAGGTCGTCGATCTGTCGCGCCGCAACGAACATCCCCTGCAATGCACCATGGAGAAGGAATAACGTGCCAGGATTCTCGAGCAAACTCGAAAAAACGCTGCACCGGGCATTGGCGCTGGCCAGCGAGCACCGTCACGAATTCGCCACGCTGGAGCATCTTCTCCTCGCCCTGACCGAGGACGACGATGGTCTGGCCGTGATGAACGCCTGTACCGTCAATGTTGACGAGTTGCGCAACGATCTTGAGGGCCACCTCGAAGAGGAGTTGGCCGATCTGGTGCTGGAGCAGTTCGAGGATCCCAAACCCACAGCCGGTTTCCAGCGCGTCGTGCAGCGCGCCCTGATCCACGTTCAATCCTCCGGCCGGGAGGAAGTGACCGGGGCCAACGTCCTGGTGGCGATCTTCGCCGAGCGCGAGAGCCATGCCGTCTACTTCCTGCAGAAACAGAACATGACGCGCCTCGATGCGGTCAGCTACATCTCCCACGGCGTCGCCAAGACGGCCGGCCGTTCGGAATCCCGGCGCGTTCGTGGCGCGGAGGAAGAGGGCGGTCGCGACGAGGGTATGGATGGCGGCGAAGGCGAGGGCGGCGTCGAGAGCGAGGCGCTGGACGCCTATTGCGTGAACCTCAACGAAAAGGCCAAGGCCGGCCGCATCGATCCGCTGATCGGGCGCGAAGCCGAAATCGAGCGTACCATTCAGATTCTCTGCCGGCGCGCCAAGAACAATCCGCTGTTCGTCGGCGAACCCGGCGTCGGCAAAACCGCCATTGCCGAAGGCCTGGCCCGGCGCATCACGGAAAACGAGGTGCCCGCCGTTCTCAGCGACTCGGTGATATTCTCGCTCGATATGGGCTCGCTCCTGGCGGGCACGCGCTATCGCGGTGATTTCGAGGAACGCGTCAAGGCGGTGATCGGCGAGATCGAGGAACATCCGGGCGCCATCCTGTTCATCGACGAGATCCACACCGTAATCGGCGCCGGTGCGACTTCCGGCGGGGCGATGGACGCCTCCAATCTTCTGAAGCCGGCGCTGGCCCAGGGCACGCTGCGCTGCATCGGCTCCACCACCTACAAGGAATATCGCTCCTACTTCGAGAAGGACCGGGCGCTCCTGCGGCGCTTCCAGAAGATCGACATCAACGAACCGTCGGTCGAGGACGCCATCAAGATCATGAAGGGCCTGAAACCCTACTTCGAGGACTTCCACGGCGTGCGCTACACAGCCGAGGCCATCAAGGCGTCGGTGGAATTGTCGGACCGCTACATTCACGACCGCAAGCTGCCGGACAAGGCCATCGATGTGATCGACGAAACCGGCGCCTATGAGATGCTGCGCCCCGAAAGCAAACGGCGCAAAACCATCGGCGTCAAGGCCATCGAAGCCGTGGTCGCCAAGATCGCCCGCATCCCGCCCAAGTCCGTTTCCAAGAACGACATGGCGGTGCTCAAGTCGCTCGACCGCGATCTCCAGAACGTTGTGTTCGGACAGGACAAGGCCATCGCGGCGCTCTCCAGCGCCATCAAGCTGGCGCGGGCCGGTTTGCGCGAGCCCGAAAAACCCATTGGCTGCTATCTCTTCTCCGGCCCCACCGGCGTCGGCAAGACCGAGGTCGCGCGCCAGCTCGCCTCCATCATGGGCGTCGAGCTGATCCGCTTCGACATGTCCGAATACATGGAACGCCACGCCGTCTCCCGTCTGATCGGCGCGCCGCCGGGTTATGTCGGCTTCGATCAGGGCGGCCAGTTGACCGATGCCGTCGACCAGCATCCGCACGCGGTGCTTCTGTTGGATGAAATCGAGAAGGCCCACCCCGATTTGTTCAACGTCCTGCTGCAGGTGATGGACCACGGCAAGCTAACGGACCATCACGGCAAAACCGTCGATTTCCGCAATGTCGTGCTGATCATGACGACCAACGCCGGCGCCCAGGAAATGAGCAAGCAGGCCATCGGATTCGAACGCGGTCTCAAGGAAGGCGAGGACGAGGAGGCCATCAAGCGCATGTTCACGCCGGAATTCCGCAACCGCCTGGATGCCACCATCGGCTTCGCCGCGCTCTCGCCCGACATCGTCGCGCGGGTCGTCGACAAGTTCGTCCTGCAGCTTGAGGTCCAGCTTTCCGACCGCAACGTCGATATCTCCTTGACCGATGCCGCTCGCAAGTGGCTGGCCAAAAAGGGCTACGACAAGCTCAACGGCGCCCGCCCCTTGAGCCGCGTCATCCAGGAGCACATCAAAAAACCGCTCTCGGAGGAACTGTTGTTCGGTGAACTCGCCAAGGGCGGCCATGTTATCGTCGGCCTGGAAGACGGCAAGATGACCTTCACCTTCGAGAAGGGCGCCCTGCCGCCACGCAAGGAAAGCGACATCAAGGTGCCGGTGAAGGTGGATAGTTAGATCGTCTTTTCTTAAACGATACCGCCAACTGCAACATCGTCATTCCGGCGAAAGAAAATCCCACGCTCCTGCGTCATCCCGGACTTGATCCGGGATCCATGCAGAATCTCAGCCCGCGCTTGCATCTGAAAATAAAAGAAACCTGGATTCCGGCTTTCGCCGGAATGACGAAACTATGGTGGCTAAGCCCAAGTCCCCCGTATCTTCTCCGCCACCGCCGCGATTTCGTCCATGTCGCCGGGGTTGAGGCCCCAGTTGATTTTGGCGTTGTCGCCGGTCTTGCGCGGCACCACGTGGAAGTGGATGTGGAAGACGGATTGGGCGGCGCCCGGGCCGTTGGCCTGGATGACGTTGACACCGTCGGGGGAAAGCGCCGAATTGACCGCCGTCGCCAGACGACGCGTCGCGGCAATCATGTCGGCCAGCACCTCGTCGGGCGCTGTGTAGATATTCTCGAAATGGCCCTTGGGTATGACCAGGGAATGGCCGGGGTGCAAGGGATTGATATCCATGAATGCGAGCGTTTTGTCGTCTTCATGGATCTTGAACGAGGGAATTTCTCCGGCCAGGATTTTGCAGAAGATGCACTCCGGGTCTGAACTCGGATCGGTCGTCATGGGCCCCTCCCGTTATTGTTGTTGCGGAGAGTTTAGCGTCTTTAGGGCGCTCTAGCCGTCCTTTTTGAAGGGGCCGCGCTCCCCGAGGAATTCGATCTCCCGGTCGATCTCCCGGCGCTCATGGTCGAGGTAGTTGGCGACGGCGTCGCGGAAGGCCGGATTGCGGATCCAGTGGGCGGAGCGGGTGTGAACGGGCAGGTAGCCCCGCGCCAATTTATGTGGCCCCTGCGCGCCGGCTTCGACGCGCGCCAGTTTGTGTTCGATGGCGTAGTCGATGGCGCGGTAGTAGCAAACCTCGAAATGGAGAAAGGGGTGGTCCTCGAGACAACCCCAATAGCGGCCGTAGAGCGCATCGCTGCCGGCCAGGTTGAGCGCGCCTGCGACGTAGCGTCCGGCGCGCCGCACCATGAACAGGACGATGCTATCCGGCATGGCCCCGCCGATACGGCTGAAGAAGTCCCGCGTGAGGTAGGGCGAGCCCCACTTGCGGCTGCCGGTGTCCTGGTAGAAGGCGAAAAAGGCGTCCCAGTGGGCTTCGGTGATGGCGGTGCCGGAGACGGTTTCGATCTCCAGCTCCCCGCTGGCCAGGGCCTCGCGGCGTTCCTTGCGAATGGCCTTGCGTTTCCTTGACGACAGGGCGGCGAGGAAATCGTCAAAGGTTTCGTAGCCCTCGTTGAACCAGTGAAACTGTTCGGAGGTGCGCAACAAGAGACCGGCTTCACCGCAGAATTCCCATTCGTCCTCGGTGGGAAAATTGATGTGGAGGGAAGAAACCTCCAGCCGCCGCGTGACTTCCATCAGGCCCGCCAGGACGGTTTCCCTGACTTCAGCCGGGGCGTCGGGGTGGACCAGGAGGCGGGGACCTGTGACCGGTGTAAACGGTACCGCGACCAGCGCCTTGGGATAGTAACGCCCGCCCGCCCGCTCGAACCCGTCGGCCCAGCCGTGGTCGAAGATGTATTCCCCTTGCGAATGGGACTTGAGGTAGAGCGGGGCGGCGCCGATCAGTCTTCCCGTTTCATCCTCGACCAAAATGTGCTGAGAGGCCCAGCCGGTTTGCGGCGTTGCGGAACCGCTTTCCTCCAACGCCTGGAGGAAGGCATGGGCGACGAATGGGTGGTCGCGTCCGCCCAGGGCGTCCCAGGCATCGGCATCGACATCCGCCATGTGGGCGGCGACGCGGATCGTGACGGCCGGTTTTTCGATGTCACCCATGATGACCATAAGGTGGGACGAAACTCGACGATTGGCAAATCACGGCCGGAAATTCTCGAAGATGTAGTTGTCGACGTGGTTTTCCGTCGCTGTTCGCTCCCGGTCGTTGCGAATGGTATAGGCCAGCAACGGCAGGCCACGCCGGCGAGCTCGGCTGGCCGCACGGTTGGGCAGGGCGCGGTGATCGAAAACCACGAAGTGCGGCTTGCTGATGGGATTGAATGCCATGTGCTTTAGCGCGGTGCGGACCGGCCACGGGTAGTGATGATTGCTCAAGGGAAAATGCGTGACGTTCTGGCCGCGCGGTATCTGGGGTGCGCGTCTGGCGAACCAGGCAAGTGAAATCGGATTGAAGGAACTGACTGCATGGGCGCCGTCATAACGGATCAGTTTTGTGTGGATGGCGCGTTCCAGCCGGCCGCTGCGCCGGCCGGGATTCTTGATTTCCACGATCACCGGCACACGTCCGTCAACCAGGTCGAGCGCTTGGGATAAACTTGGGATCGCCTCACCGGTGCCGGCCAAACGGTAAGTCGAAATATCCCGCCAAACCAGTTCGGCCACGCGACCGGCCGACCCGGTCAGACGCTCCAGTTCGTAATCATGAAACACCACGGCCTCGCCGTCGGCCGTGATCTGGACGTCCATCTCGATGGGATAACCGGTCCGGCAGGCCGCCTCGAACGAGGTCAGGGAATTCTCCGGCACGCCGGCGCCGGCATCATGCAATCCGCGATGGGCGATCGGCTTGGCGGTCAGCCAATGCTTCATGCGATTTCGAGGACAGCGTCAATTTCCACCGCGATGCCGATGGGCAGCGAGGCCATGCCGATGGCGGCGCGGGCATGTCTGCCGGCCTCGCCGAAAACGTCTCCCAAAAGATCGGACGCACCGTTGATGACTTCCGGATGGGCCACGAAATCGGGGGGCGAGTTGACCATGCCGAAGAGTTTGACCCAACGCACGACGCGGTCGAGATTGCCGTCCAAGGCATCCTTGGCCTGGGCGATCAGATTGAGGGCGACGATGGCGGCGGCCTCCTTGCCTTCCTCGATAGTGAGGTCCACGCCGACGACGCCGGTGATCGGCGTCCCGTCCGTGCGTATCGGACCTTGACCGGCGATGTGCAGCCTGTGGCTCTGGATATTCCAGGCGCGGTAATTGGCCACCGGTTTGTGGGGCTGCGGCAGTTCGAGACCGAGCTCTCTCAATCTTCCTTCAATGCGGCTGACCATGGCGGCTCTCCAGGTTCAGGAAATCTCGAAGACGGCGTCGACCTCGACCGCGACGCCGCGGGGCAGGGAGGCGGCGCCGACGGCAAACCGGGCATGGCGGCCGGCGTCGCCGAAGACCTCGACCATCAGGTCGGAAGCGCCGTTGATGACTTCGGGCTGGTCGGTGAAGCCGGCGGCGGCGTTGACGAAGCCGCCCAGCTTGACGCAGCGCACCACGCGGTCGAGGTCGCCGCCGCAGGCCGCCTTGACCTGGGCGATGATGTTCAGGGCGCAGGTGCGGGCGGCTTCCTGGCCGGTCTCGACCGAGGTGTCGTCACCGACCTTGCCGACGAACTGGATGTCGCCGCCGACCATGGGAATCTGGCCCGATACGTAAACCAGATTGCCGCTCACAACGTACGGTATGTAGTTCGCCGCGGGTACGGCGGGCGTGGGAATTTCGATGCCGAGTTCGGCAAGGCGGGCGTCGATGTTTCCGGCCATGGATATCTCCTGATGGTCTCTGGTGTTGTCGGTTTCGGGATCAGCCGCCGGGGCGGCCGCCGGCGCCGCCGCCCAGTTTGACGGCGACGTTTTTGGTTTGGACGTAATTGAGCAGCGCTTCCTTGCCCTTTTCGCGGCCGAAGCCGGACCGCTTGGTGCCGCCGAAAGGCGTTTCGACGCCACCGGCGAACCATTCGTTGACGAAAACCTGCCCGGCCGACAGGCGTTCGGCGGTCATATGGGCGCGGTCGAGGTCCTTGGTATAGATCCCGGCCACCAGCCCGTAGTCGGTGCCGTTGGCGATGCCGATCGCTTCCTCGTCGTCGTCGAAGGGCAGGACGGCGATGACGGGGCCGAAGATTTCCTCCTGGGCGATGGTCATATCGGGCGCAACGCCGGTGAAAACGGTGGGCTGCATGAAGTGGCCGGGCAGGTCCTCCACGCGCCGGCCGCCGGTCGCCGCCGTGGCGCCGCCCTGCTCGCCGGCCAGGCAGTAGCCTTCCACCTTGTCCCGCTGCGGCGCCGAGATCAGGGGGCCGAGATCGCAGCCGTCGATGCCCGGGCCGATGCTCAAGCCTTCGGCACGGGCGATCAGACGATCGACCACTTCGTCATGAACGGAGCGATGGACGACAAGGCGCGACTGGGCGGAGCAGACCTGCCCGGCATGGCTGAAGATGCCGATGGCGGTGGAGGTGGCCGCCTGGTCAAGGTCGGCGTCGGCGTAAACGATACCGGCGGACTTGCCGCCCAGTTCCATGATGGAAGGAATGATGCGTTCGGCCGCCGCATGCAGGATGGCCCGGCCTGTGGCCACCGAACCGGTGAAGACGATGTGATCGACATCGGCGTGGGCGGCGAGGGCGGCGCCGGCTTCGTGGCCGTAGCCGCAGATGACGTTGACGCAGCCGTCCGGCACGCCGGCCCGCTCGCAGGCTTCGGCCAGCAAAGCGATGCTGAGCGGGGACAATTCCGGCGATTTCAGCACCACCGTGTTGCCGGTGGCCAGCGCGCAGGCGATCGAGCGGGCGGCGATCTGCAGGGGGAAATTCCAGGGCACGATCTGGGCCGACACGCCATAGGGCGCGGGAATGGTGTAATCGACATAGCCCGCACCCAGCGGGATCATGGCGCCTTCCAGTTTGTCCGCCGCGCCGCCGTAATAGGTGAGGTAGCGTACCGCCGCCATGGCCTCGTTGCGGCCGCCGTCCAGTGTCTTGCCGTTGTCGAGGCACTCGGCGAGCGCCACCTCTTCCACCATCTCCGTGAAGTGCCGGGCGATGTCGAGCATCAACTGACCGCGCGCCGAGGGACGCATGTCGACCAGCGTCCGGGCCTCGAACGCCTTCCGCGCGGCGGAAACGGCGGCGTCGACGTCGGCTGCCGTGGCTTGGGCGATTTCGGCGAGCGGCTCGGCCGTGGCCGGATTCTCAAGCGGAATCCGCCCGCCGCCGCCGCCGTCGACCCACTTTCCGCCGATGTAGTTCTGCCAGTATGTCTTGAATTCCGTCGTCATGCGTGGGCGATCCTGAGAGACTTCTTAAAGGGTTGAGTTTAGCGTTCGCCGAGCGGACGGCAAGCGTCCAGAGGCGGGAAATAGGGCCAATTTTCCCGCAAAACCTCGGTTTGATGAGAATTCCCTATTTTCCTATTCAACTTCCTATTTCGACATATCAATTCTAGAATATGTCCGTTGAGTTGTTCGTCTACCGTAAATGCCCGGTACGGGGATTACCTTTCGGTGCAATAACAAGAAACTTCAAAAGCACTTCGATAGGTCTAACAAGTCTTGACCGATGCTGCATCGCCGGTTCGTGGGGATCCGGACGCGCGGCAAAGGGAAGGTGTGGTTTACGGCTGAGGGGTATTCATGGCGCCAAAATGGCCCGCATTCGTTGCCGCCTTGTCGGTGCTTGCCGGCGTGGGCATGTTTACGTTCGACGACGACACCAACGTTCGCGCCGAAGACCTCGTCGACGCGCAAAAAGTCCAAATTGGCCTGGAACGTATTTGGGACGTCACCGAGCGTACGGGGCCGGTCCAAATCCTGCCCGGTCCAAACCCGTGGAACAACTGGCAGCCCGCCAGCCTGGGCAACCAGGTCGGAACCTTCGGCAGCGTCAAGACGGGCCCCAACGGCTGGGCGGTTCTGAACAGCAACAACGACCGGGTCATCATCTCGCCGGGCAGTGTGATCGAAGTGTTGCCGTCCGAGAAAGCCGGTACGAAATTTTTCCAGCGCGCCGGCGAAATCCTGTTTGAAGTCGACAAGCGCCCTGGGCGCCGCTTCGAAGTTCACACGCCTTATCTCGTTGCCGGTGTCAAGGGGACGACCTTCACGGTCTCCGTCAGCCCCAATGCCGCGAGCGTTAGTGTCAGCGAGGGTGTCGTTGGCGTCTCCCCGGCGGAAGGCGGCACCGGCGCCGATGTGTCGGCCGGTCAAACCGCCAGCGTCTCCGTTGACACTCCCGGTGCCGCCGTGAGTGTGACGCCGACGGCCGCACGATCAGCGCCCGCGCCCGTTTCGACACCTTCGCCGAGTTCGGGCACGCCGGCTTCGACAGGCATCACGCCGTCCAACAACACCATTGGTTCGGTCAACGTCGCCAATGCCGCGTCCAAAGGCAAAAGCGCCAACGCCTCATCCGGCAATTCCGGGAATTCGGGGAACAGCGGAAATTCGGGGAACAGTGGTAATTCCGGCAACAGCGGCAACTCTGGCAACAGCGGCAATAGCGATGGGGGGAACGGAAACGCCGGTGGAAATTCGGGTAATGGCAACGGCGGCGGTAACTCGGGCGGGAATTCCGGCAATTCGGGCAACAGCGGTAATTCGGGCAACAGCGGAAACAGCGGTAATTCCGGAAACTCGGGCAACAGCGGTAATTCGGGCAACAGCGGAAACAGCGGTAATTCCGGAAACTCGGGCAACAGCGGTAATTCGGGCAACAGCGGAAACAGCGGTAATTCCGGAAACT
>CAYFKJ010000007.1:94337-256864 GCA_964343605.1 uncultured Rhodospirillaceae bacterium | reverse complement strand
CAGCGGAAACAGCGGTAATTCCGGAAACTCGGGTAACAGCGGCAATTCGGGGAACTCGGGCAACAGCGGCAATTCGGGGAACTCCGGAAACAGCGGCAATTCGGGCAACAGCGGTAATTCAGGTAACTCGGGCAACAGCGGTAACTCGGGCAACAGCGGCAGCTCAGGCAATAGCGGTAACTCGGGCAACAGCGGTAACTCGGGCAACAGCGGAAATTCCGGTAACTCCGGCAACTCGGGCAACAGTGGTAACTCGGGCAACAGCGGAAATTCCGGTAACTCCGGCAACTCGGGCAACAGCGGCAATTCGGGGAACTCCGGTAACAGCGGTAATTCCGGAAACTCGGGTAATAGCGGTAATTCCGGAAACTCCGGAAACAGCGGAAATTCCGGAAATAGCGGTAACTCGGGTAACAGCGGAAATTCCGGCAACGGAAATTCCGGCAAAGGCAACTCCTAGGTGGGCGGCGCGAGGATCATGGGTATGTCAGCGCTTCGCATCAGCATCGTCATCTTCCTACTGACAACGGCGTTGTATTTCGCCAACGCGTTCCGGTTTGCCGAGAACGCGCTGTCCGACCTGCGTTTCGAAATCATCAAGACGGAGCCCGCGGATTCGCTGGTAACCATCAGCATCGATCCGAAAAGCATTGCCGAGATCGGCGTCTGGCCCTGGCCCCGGAGATTCCACGCCAGCGTTTTGGAGAAGTTGATCGCCGCCGGCGCCGAAAGGGTGGCGTTAGACATCGATTTCAGTTCCGCCTCGACGCCGTCCGATGATCTGGCGCTTGAAATTGCCTTGGCCAAGAGCCAGGGAAAAGTCATTCTGCCTGTCTTCAAGCAGCAGTCCCTGATGCCGAACGGAAACCGGCAGGTTGTCACGACGGCGCCTCTCGCCCGCTTCCAACGCCACGCCGCCCTGGCCTCCATCAACGTCCGACCCGATGCTGACGGCATGGTGCGCCGGCTGGACCGCGTCGAATTGCTGAACGGACGCGTCCTGCCGGTTATGGCCACGGCTCTGACCGATCAGCCGATATCCCTGGACGCGGGCGCCTTCGATATCGACTACGGCATCCGGCTGGCGAAATTGCGCCATATTTCATTTGTCGACGTGTTGGCCGGCCGCTTCGACCCCAGGATGATATTGGGCAAGCGGATCATCGTCGGCGCGACGGCGGTGGAACTCGGCGATCAGTTGGCGGTGCCCGTCCATCGCTCGCTACCCGGCGTGGTGGTGCAGGGCCTCGGTTACGAATCGTTGATTCAGGGCAGGGCGCTGCAGCGCTTGCCGGAGATCGTCACGCTGATCCTGATACTGGGGCTGTCGGTCCTTTTGGTGCCGCGTTACTCCGGGATGCGTTGGACCAGCGGTTTGGCGTTGGCGGGCGTCGGATCATTGGGGATATTTGCCGCCGGTATCGGCGTTTCCGCGCTGTCGCCGAAAATCGTCGAAGTGGCGCCGCTGATTTTCGTTGCCATCGCCGGCTACGGCGCTTCCCTTGTCCTGCAGATCGACCGCCAATCCCTGCGCCTCTTCGTCAACGCGATGTCGCTCAGGCGCCAGAAGGCTCTCGGCGATGTCATTCTGGATACGGCGGGTCACGCCATTGTGGTGATCGGCCATGACAGCCGCATCAGCATCTTTAATCCGGCCGCCGAGGAACTGTTCGGCAACAGCGCCAACGAGGTTATCGGACAACGGTTTGACGAATTGTTCGTCAAGGACGACGGGAAATTTCGCGGCGACATTCTCGACCCCGGCCTGATGATCTACGATCTCGGCCAGCCGCGCGAACTCGAGGCGAAACGCAAGGACGGAACGAATTTGTTCGTTGAGGTCATTGTCAAACCTGTTGAGGATGCACCCTCGGATCATCCGCTGGAGAAGCGGAAATCGACCCGGACCAGCTACGTCTGCACGCTGGTCGATGTGACCAAGCGGAAGCATGCGGAACTTGCCGAATATACCGCGCGCATCCAGGCGCAGTCCGCCAACCGGGCCAAATCGACCTTCCTCGCCAACATGAGCCACGAGTTGCGCACGCCCTTGAACGCCGTGCTCGGCTTCTCACAATTGGCCCTCAGCGAAAAGCCGGGCACGTTGAATGATCGGCAGAAGGAATACCTCGGCAGCATTCTGTCCTCGGGCCAGCACCTCCTCAGCCTGATCAATGACGTGCTCGACCTCTCGAAGATCGAATCCGACCGGTTCGAACTGCACAAGGAAATGCTCGACGTTCAGGCGTTGATCGAAAATTCGCTACGCTTCGTCGAACACCGCGCCATCGAAGGTCAGGTGACGCTGGATACCCGGATCGATACCGACGTCGTCTACGCCTGGGGGGATGAGCGGGCGATCAAGCAGGTTTTGGTCAATCTCCTGAGCAACGCGGTCAAGTTCACGCCGCCCGGCGGCAAGGTCAATCTGGCCGTGGGACGCAACGAAGAGGGCGAGCTGAAAATTGTGGTGTCCGACACCGGCATCGGCATCCGCGCCGAGGAGTTGGAAACCGTCCTGGCGCCGTTCGGCCAGGCGCGCGCTGGCGTACCTTCAAATGTCGAAGGCACGGGCTTGGGCCTGACGCTGGCGAAGCAACTGATCGAAATGCACGACGGCAGGTTGGAATTGAGAAGCCAGTTCGGCGAGGGCACCGAGGTAATGATCACGCTGCCCCAGACCGACTCGCCTCCGGAAGTCAGTTCGGCCGTGCACTAGCCAGCGGTCTGCCGCGATTGCCACAAAAGAGGGCGCGGATCAATTTGTCCGCGCCCTTTTCAGTTTGAGAGGGAGGGGGAGACCGGCTCTCGGCTATTCGGCGGCCATGGCCATGCGGCGGGAACGCTTGCGCTTCTCGTCGTACATGGCGGCGTCTGCCATGCGCAGCACTTCCGATTCGCTGCTTTCGGCATCGTAAGGGGCGGCGCCGAAACTGGCCTGAATGGGGATGCGCAGGCCGCCGTACTTGGCATGGGCGGCAGCCAAAATGCCCTGCAGCTTGCGGGTCCGGAACAAGCCTTCGGCAGCGCTGGTGTGGGTCAGGATAACGGCGAATTCGTCGCCGCCGAGACGGGCGACGATGTCGGAGCCGCGGGTGTTTTCGATCAGCAGCTTGGCGACCCGTTTCAGCACTGCGTCGCCCGCTTCGTGACCGTGATTGTCGTTGGTGGGTTTGAAATCGTCGAGGTCGATGTATACCAGAACGCCCGAATCGCCATGGCGTTTGGCGCCGGCCAACGTTCTGGCAAGATGTTCGTCGAAGCCGCGGCGGTTGATCAGTCCTGTCAGGGGATCGGTCAGGACCTGCGATTCCAGCATCGCGATGCGCCGCTTCTGCTCGGCCAGGCGGATCTCGGCGGTCGTGACGATATCGAGCGCCTGCTCGAGAAGCTGCCAAGGCTGCTTCCGGGTAATTGCCGTCCGGTCGCGCAAGCCCTTGCGCAGGATTGCGGCCAGTTGACCTGCCGAAAGGGGTTGATTGCCTTCAAGACCGTCGAGTGTGGCGAGCGAAGCTTCCATTACTGAACCTCTTTGTCGAGCGGTGGAAGGTTTGTCCTTCCGCCGAAAATTACCGTGCGCAGGAAGCTTCGCAAACGCCGTGCCAGGAATTTAATCCATATATATCAATGGTATAGGGAGTTGCAACCAGGCAACTTTTACCCAGGGATCAAAGCCTACCCGGACATTTTTGCCGGGTTCAGAATGGGTGTGACGGACCTTGAGCAGCCCGCCAGATCAGGTCCAAAGCGGCGTCAGGGGATCCTTGCCGGCAAACACCGCGTCCAGATTGTCGACGGCGCAGAAGCCCATGGCATTACGCGTCTCCACCGTCGCGCTGCCGATATGCGGTAGAACGAAGACATTGGGCATTTGCCGGTAGGCCGGGTTGACGTTCGGCTCGCCCGTGAAGACGTCCAGACCCGCGGCGCGGATCTTGCCCGAACGCAAGGCCGCGATCAGGGCGTCGTCGTCCACCAGGTCGCCGCGCGCGGTATTTACGACAATGGCGCCGTCCGGCATCAAGGCGATGCGGTCCGCGTTGAGGAATTTGTTGGTTTCCGGCGTGAGCGGGGCATGAATGGACAGCACGTCGGAAATTTTGAGCATACTTTCCGCGTCTTCGTGGTAGGTGGCGTTGCCGGCGTAGGCTTCGGTTTCGGGATCGAGGCGGTTGCGGTTGCAGTAGTGCACCTCCATGTCGAAGGCGGCGGCGCGATGGGCGAGCGACTGTCCGATGCGGCCCATGCCGTAGATGCCCAGACGCTTGCGTTCGATGTCGACACCCAGGTTGAAATCGAGGGCGGAACCCTCCCACTGCCCATCGCGGACCAGCGTGAACCCCTCGTTGGCGCGCCGGGCGGCGGCCAGGATGAGCAACATGCTGATGTCTGAAGTGGCTTCCGTCAGCACGTCCGGCGTGTTGGTGACGATAATGCCCCGCGACTTGGCAGCGTCGACGTCGATGTGCTCGTAACCGACGGAAACCGTGGCGATAATCTTGACGCTCTCCGGCAGTTCGGCAATGACTTCGGGCGTCATTTTTTCCGTGGACGTGATGACCAACCCGTCGCAACCGACCGCCGCCGCCAGTAAGCCCGCCGCGTCGGGCATCTCGTCCGCTTGATTGAGTTGCGCGTTGTAGTCGCGCGCGAGGCGCGCTGCGACATCTTCGGGCACGCGGCGGGTTACGAGAATTGTCGGCTTGTCAGTCATGGAGCTCCCCTTTTTCACGGAACCTTATACCGTCGCTCCACCTATCGCCAGAGCGGGAAAGCGGCTAGTCTTAAGACATGAAAAAAACACCTGTCATCCGGCGCTGCGTCGCGCTGGGAATAGCGGCGTTTGCGCTTTCGACGCTTGCCCATGCGCAAGCGTCCGCCTTTCAATTACTGTCTCACAGGGCCGTCTACGACCTCTCCTTGGCCCCCGGTCCGGCCGGCAATATCGTCGACGTAACCGGTCGCATGGTGCTGGAATGGGCCGACGCCTGCGAGGGCTACACAACGCAGCAACGCATGTTGATGCGTGTTCTGCGCAATGACGGCGGCGACGTAGAGAGCGATTTCCGGGTCTCCGCGTGGGAATCGAAAAACGGCGAAACTTTCCGCTTCGACGTCCGCAATATCGTCGCCGGCGGAACGCCGGAAAACTTCAAGGGCCGGGCCGACCGGACTTCAAGTCTGGCCCAGGCGGTATTCCAGAGCCCCAGCGACCTCAGCCTCGACCTGCCCAAGAAGATCGTGTTTCCCAGCGAACATATCGCCCGCATCATCGACGGCGCGCAGGCCGGCGAGACGCGAATATCCGTTCCCTTGTTCGACGGGACGGGCGAAGACGGTTTGTTCGAGGCCGTCGGGTTTGTGCTCGGACCGGCCGATGCCTTGGCTCCCGAGGTGACCGACCTTGCCGACGGGGCCCTGAAAGACGTACCGGCCTGGAATTTACGCCTCTCCTTCTTCGGCCTCAGAACGAATGACAGCCTGCCTGTCTACGAGGTGAGCCTTCGTCTTTTCGCCAACGGCATCGCCGACCGGCTGGTGCTCGACTACGACGATTTCGCCGTTGCCGGCCGGTTGACGGGATTGGAAAGGGTGTCGTCGCCGAGTTGCTAATCGGCGAATTCCTCTTCGTTCCATAGCCAGGCGGCGCCGCGTACGCCGCTGGAATCGCCGTGAACATGCTGCACCAATCGGGTTTCAAGCTCGTCACCGAAAACCAGATCACGCATCATGTCCGGTACGTTCCGGTAGATCCGCTCGACGTTGGAAAGGCCACCGCCCAAAACGATGACGTCCGGATCAAGGATCGTCACGATCAGGGACAACGCCTTCGCCAGGCGCCGCTCGAAGCGTTTGAAAGTGGCCTGTGCATCGGCGTCGCCGGACTTGTCCATGACGGCGAGATCCGCGGCGCTGACTTTGCGGCCGGTGACCAATGCGTGATCGCGGGCCAAACCGGTGCCGGACAGGTAAAGCTCGAGGCAGTTCTCGCGTCCGCAATAGCAGGGAACGGGTGGCAAATCGCTGTCATCCGGCCAGGGCATCGGCGCGTGACCCCATTCCCCCGCGATGGCGTTGGCGCCGTCCACGACCTTGCGGTTGACCACGATGCCCGCGCCGCAGCCGGTACCCAATATTCCGCCAAAGACGACCTTGGCGCCTTCGGCGGCGCCGTCGATGGCTTCGGACAAGGCGAAGCAATTGGCATCGTTCGCCAGCTTCACCGGCCGCTCCAACGCCCGGGCCAAATCCTGACCCAGGGGATGACCCATCAGCCAGGTTGAATTGGCGTGCTTGACCAGACCGGTAGACGGCGAGACCATGCCGGGGATGGCAATCCCGACGCTGCCCGCTCCGCCGGCTTCAGCCTCGACGGCTTGGACCAGGCCCGTGACTGCATCGACCGTCGCGTCATAACTTCCCTGCGGACTGGCAATGCGCTGGCGCACGACGATGGCGCCGTCGCCGTCAAGCACGGCGGCCTCGATTTTTGTACCGCCGATGTCAACGCCGACCCGGTAGCGCGGTTGATTGGACATGTCTTTTTCCATCCGACTCTTGAAGCCATCAATCGGCCTAACTAGTCTGGTGTTGTTAATTGCCTTCACAGATCGATGTATTTGATCGAGCCGTATTAGACGAAATGACGACAAAGCCTTCAACAGCCGAAACCGTGCGGAACGAGAAAAAACCGCGCGAACCGGCTGAAGCGGAAAAAGCCCGGGCGGATTCCTATTTCAGCCTGGTTGCCAACTCGCCCGACGGTGTCCTTGTTCACGACGGCGACCGCATTCTATATGCCAACCAAGCGGCGGCCGGTTTGACGGGTGCGACCAATCCCGAAGAGCTGGTGGGGCGAACGATCTACCAGTTTTTTCATTCAAGCAGCGAGACCGCGACGGGGCACCTCGAGGCCGATCTTGCCGAGGCGTTCGCGCACAATCACCCGGTTGAAATGAAGATCCTGCGGGCGGATGGCCAATACATCGACGTTGAGCTTTACAATGTCGGCGTGGAGTTCGGCGGAAAACCGGCGTTTCAAACGATCATGTGGGATATTTCGGGGCGCGCTTTCCGGGAGGCGGAATTCGTTTCGGCCAAGGCTGCCGCCGACATCGCGCAGCGCTCCAAAGAGAGCTTCCTGGCCAACATGAGCCACGAACTCAGAACGCCCCTGAATGCGATCATCGGATTTTCCGAAATCATGCAGTCGGGCATAGCCGGCAAACTCGAGGACAAGCAAGCCGAATACCTCGACCTGATTCACGAATCGGGCAGGCAACTGATGGCTCTCATAAACGACATACTTGAATTGTCCAAGTCCGCCGCGGGGACCAACACGCTCGAGGAAACGACGATCGATCTTTGGGAAATGATAACGGACGTGGTGCGCTTCTTCTCTGTTCAAGCGGTGGAAGTCGGGGTCGACGTCATCGTGAAGAATACCGAGCCGGCACGGGGGATTCGCGGCGATCAGCGCATGATCCGGCAGGTCCTCATTGCCCTATTGTCCAACGGCATCAAATTCACGCCCAAGGGAGGCCGGGTGGTAATTGCCGTCGAGGCGGCCGATGCCGCGTTAGTCCTACGCGTGTCCGACTCGGGCATCGGTATCGATGAAAAGGAAATCCCCAAAGCCCTGTCGCCATTTGAGCAATTGGACGATTCGCGGGCGCGAAAATATGAAGGCACGGGATTGGGGCTGCCGCTGGTCAAGGCCCTGTCCGAGTTGCATGACGCCACGATCGAGATTTCCGGCCAGATCGACCGCGGAACGGACATCAAGATTCAGTTTCCGCCCGAACGCGTGGTGGGATTGGAGTCGGGCTAGTTCAAGGGCCGGCCTCAAAAACCGGATGACTTCAAGTGATTATCGATGAGATCCGAAATCTCCCGCCATGAATCGAGACGGTGGTGGCAGTGCTCGGCCGGCCCGATCAAGGTTCGCAGCCGGGGGTGGGCGATGAATTGCACCCGAACGACATGTTCCGCGGACTCGGCAACCGATTTGTGATTGTGCGGTATATCGTCGATGAATATCGCCGGCGCGTCGAAGTGCCGCGTCAGTTCGCGAACGGCAGGGCCCTTGAGACCGTCGTTGGCAATCAGCGGGTAGTCCAATCCGTTCCGCCGCAGACACCTGACCCGGGCGTCGCGGGCCTTTTCAGGCACGTTGGAGAGGACGACGATCTGGGCGCGCCTTGAGAGGCTTGAGAGCACGGCGGCGGCGTCCGGAACCGCTTCCAGCCGATCGGCGCATTCCGCGAAAAACGCCGCCAACATGGCGCGCACTTCCGGGTAATCCAGAACTTCGCCCGTATCGGCCCTGCTGACGTTGCCGGTGATGGCGTACGAGGCCCACTCAAAGTGCATGCCGTTCCGTTCGATATAGTCGACAAGCGCGGCCATGAACTGGAAGAGGACTTCATCGGCGTCTGCGATAATCAGGGGCTGCGAAGGATCCAGGTCGAGCTCCTGGATGCGCTCAAAAACGCCTTCCGCCAATTCCGAATCAACTGTCGCGGGATTAGACATTGCGCACAACCTTTACCAATCGGGTGCCGCACCGGGGAGGGCGGCACGGGCCAAGCCGGGGATTTCCGGCTCGAAACCTTCGATTTTGCAAAAAGAGATCAACAACCCCTCGTTTTCCAGCAGGAAGTCCAACAAGCCGGCAAGAAACATCGGATCGTCCGCGCTGGTCGCCAGCTCCTGCCCGCCGACACCGGTTTCCGCTTGCAGGGAATCCCGTATTTTTTCATCGGCGACGATGAATGCGAGAGCTTTCAAGGCGATGATTTGAGCGGATTGCGGATCCATCGTGCGGATTTACCTGATTTCGACAATTTAGGAATGCCGGGGCACCCGCCGAACCGAATAAATCGGCGCAAGTACCTTGGTTTTCCTAACCCGGGGTGCTAGATCATTAATGCACTAGGTCCGAGTGGGTCAAGATGCACCTCGCGCCGGTGTTGGTTGCTGAATTTGGGCGCCGTCGTTTAATGTATTGGTGTCGCGTATTAAAGCAGACGGGAAAACGGATATGGCCAAAACGATACTTATCGTCGAGGATAATGAACTTAATATGAAGCTTTTTCACGATCTGCTCGAGGCGCACGATTATGCCACTTTGCAGACGCGGGACGGCAATGACGCCCTCGCTCTCGCCCGCGAACATCGTCCCGACCTGATATTGATGGATATTCAACTGCCGGGCGTTTCCGGACTTGAGGTGACGCGTCAAATCAAGGCCGATGACGATCTCAAGGCGATACCCGTCGTCGCGGTAACCGCGTTTGCCATGAAGGGCGATGAAGACCGCATTCGAGAAGGGGGGTGCGAGGCGTACATCGCAAAACCCATTCGTATCGACGAACTCATTTCCACCGTTCAACAATTTATCGGAAGCAATTAGCCCGCCGCCGAATGACATGACCCGGTTTTGTAGTGCGTTGTCTGGGGAGGCAAGGGAGCACAAATGCCCGCACGCGTTTTAGTCGTTGATGACATATTACCCAACGTGAAGGTACTGGAGGCCAAGCTGACCGCCGAGTACTTTGACGTGGCAACGGCCATGAGCGGGCGCGAAGCCCTCGACCTGATGGAAGAGGAAGCTCCGGATATCGTGTTGCTGGACGTCATGATGCCGGAAATGGACGGCGTCGAAGTCTGCCGCATCATGAAGGCCGACCCGAAACTCGCGCATGTCCCGGTCGTCATGGTCACGGCTCTCAGCGAACCCAGCGACCGGGTCCGCGGGCTGGAAGCCGGCGCCGACGACTTCCTCACCAAGCCGGTCAACGACATCGCCCTGTTCGCCCGCGTGCGTTCGTTGGTGCGCCTCAAGGTGATGATGGACGAATTCCGTCTGCGGGAGCAAACCTCGAGCGAATTCGGCGTCTTCGGCGATGACGAGGAGCCCCTGAAGTTCGAAACCAAGGGCGCCAAGATACTGGTTGTCGACGATAGCGTGGCGGACGGCAGGGTCATCGACACCACGCTGTCAGGCGAATATGACGTCACGGTCATTGCCGACCCCGATCAGGCGATCGACGTTGGCCGCCGCGAAAGCTTCGATCTGATCATCGTCAGTTTGCTGTTGCGCGAAACCGACGGGCTCCGTCTCTGTTCCAGCCTGCGGACGATCGAGGAAACCCGACAGGCTTCCATTCTCGTTCTGATCGAGGAGAACCAAACGGAGCAGTTGGTCAAGGCGTTGGATATCGGCGTGAACGACTACCTCGCCAAGCCCATCGACCGCAACGAGCTGATGGCCAGGACGCTGACCCAGGTCCAGCGCAAGCGCTATCAGGATCGCCTGCGCGACAATTACCAGATGTCGATGGCCATGGCGGTGACGGACGGCCTGACCGGACTGCACAACAGGCGGTATATGGAATCGCACCTCGGCAATCTGGTGCGGCGCGCCGTCGAGGGCGGCCGTCCTGTAGCCATCGTCATTCTCGACATCGACCTGTTCAAGACCGTCAACGATACCTATGGCCACGATGTCGGCGACGAGGTGCTCAAGCAGTTTTCGACGCGCATCCAGCAGAATGTCAGGGGCATCGATCTGGCGGCGCGCTACGGCGGCGAGGAATTCATCATCGTCATGCCCGACACCGACCTGGCGGTTGCGCAAGCGGTTGCCGAGCGTCTCCGGAAGTTCGTGGCGGAGGAACCCTTCACCGTTTCCACCGATGACGGGAAACTGGATGTCACGGTCAGTCTCGGGGTGACGGCGTCCGGTCCGGGCGACACGCCCGAGACCATGATCAAGCGCTCGGACGATGCGCTCTACCGGGCCAAGCACGAAGGCCGCAATCGCGTCGTCGTTATCGAGGCACCGGCCTGAATTCAGCATCCGGCCAAACCAGCCCGAAATGCAAAAGGCCGCCCCGGAGGCGGCCTTTGATCAGCGGATCATGCAGACGATCCGTTCGTATCGGACAGCTACTTGATTTTCGCTTCCTTGAACTCGACGTGCTTGCGCGCGACGGGATCGTATTTTTTCAAGACCATCTTTTCCGTGATGTTGCGCGGATTCTTCTTGGTGACGTAGTAGAACCCCGTGTCGGCGGTGCTGACCAACTTGATCTTGATACTGGCGGGTTTGGCCATAACGGCGTCTCCGGCTTTGAAAATTTCGTTCGGTGAGCGGCGAAAATAGCCAGATTGGCGGCGAAGTCAAGCCTTTCCAAACCCTAGGATATGCGGGTGCCGGAGCGCCGCCAGGACCAGGAAGCAGCCGCAGGCGATGGCGACCATGAACAACAGTCCATGGGGTCCGGCGGCATCCATGGAGACGCCGCCGACCCAGGGACCGATAATGCCGCCCACGCCCCACATGAGGCTTGAGGTAGCGTTGACCGCAACCAGTTCCGATCCCTTATAGCGCTCCCCCATCAGGACGAGCGCGACGGTGTAGAGGCCATACGCCATACCGCCCCAGACAAAGAGCAATGGCCAGAGGACATAGGGCATGTCGACGACGAAGGGGATGGCGAAGCTACCGGCCAGACCGACGGCGCCGCACATGAACAGGACGCCGTAGCGGTTCATGCGGTCCGCCAGCAGGCCGATGGGAATTTGCATGACGACGTTGCCAACGGCGACGGCCGTCAACATCCAGGTCGCCAGGGTGGTGTCGAAGCCGATTTTGATGCCGTAGACCGGCAGGAGGCCGAAGGCCGCGAAGTCGATCAGCGCAATGAGGGCGATGGCGCCCATGATGGTGGGCACGCGAAAGACATAGCGCACGATGTTGCCCCCCGGCGGACCGGTATGCAGGTCCGGCGCCAATCCGCGCGCGGCAAGCAGCGGCGCCATGGCCAGGATGGTCACACCGGCACAGAAGAGGTAGGGCAGCCATCCCGTTACGCCGAGCAGGGGAACAAGGGGCGGTCCGGCGGCGAATGAGACGGCGAGGACGGTGGCGTAAATGCCCAGCAGCCGCCCCCGCGTTCGCTCGTCGGCAATGGAGTTGATCCAAGCCTCGCTGATCAGGAAAAGGCCGTTGATGGCGACGCCGAGAAAAAACCTGACGGGCAGGCCGAACATGACGTCCTGGGAGTAGCCGAAGGCGATCAGGCACAGAACCGTCAAAACCAGGCAACCCAGCATGATATTGACGGGGCCGTAGCGGTTCGCCGCCCAGGGAACCAGAGGCGAAGACACGATCAGGCCGAGCGCCACCATGGCGCCGGAAAGCCCGATCATGGAATTGCTGACGCCGCGGGCCTCGAGTGCCAAACCCAGCATCGGCGGCGTAATGCCGATCACAAAGCCGAAAACCGCAGTGGCCGCCATCACGGCGGCCAGGCTACGCCGGCGGCTGTGCGCCGGTGCCGTCATCCACGGCTGACCCTGGCGCGTCCCCGGATGAAGTGGAAAAAGGCGATGTCCCGATCAGGATCGCTGGGTGCCGGAGCCTCCAGGTATTTGGGCAGGTATTCGCCCAGCAGAAACTCGGTGATGTCCACCAGGGGGAGAGACATCGTGTCCGCAAGGGAACGCCACGCCAGTTCCTCCAGTTCACCGCTGCCGCCCAGTGTGCCTTCGGCATTTTCGCCGTCCGTTACAAAGAACCGCCCATCAAAACGAATCGGCGACTGGGCCGGCGTGATGGCCCGCGCGACATAATCCAGGTTCGCCAAATCCGGCGCCCGCCCGGTTTCGAGAAAATGGGACCAGGCCTTGGGTTGCCTGCGTGTCGATGAAGGATCGGGAATAGCGCCGCCGAGGATCAAGCCGGTTTCCTCGAAGGTTTCCCGCACCGCCGCCATGGCCAGCGCCCGGGCCCGGGTGTTCGAGCAACTCCGGCTGACCATGCCCAAAACGTCGTCCCTAAGCGGCCGCGCCGGCGTGGCGCGCGAATCGGCAGGGTCCACCCGCCCGCCGGGGAAGACATAGTAGCCCGGTACAAAACTGTGTTTGGTGTGACGGCGGCCCATTAGGACCTCCACGATGCCGCTCTTGCTGCGTCGGAGGAGAATCAGGCTGGCGGCGTCTTTGGGCCGCACTTTGGGTTTCATGGGAGTGCCGGACGCATCGGTCATGATCCTTCGTCCTCGCCGCCGAAGCCGTGCATGCGCAGGCTCCATTGCAGGCCCACCACCGCGCCCTTGACGAACGGCAGCAAGCCGAGGGACAAGGCCAACGTCAGCGGCAGCCAAAGCGCCAGCTGCAGCCAGAGATCGGGCGCGAAAAGCCGTTCCAGGATCAACATGCCCGGCACGACGATGTGCCCCACGATCATGATGGTGATGTAGGGCGGGGCGTCGTCGGCGCGCTGGTGGAAAAGTTCTTCGCCGCAATCGGCGCAATTGTCCGCCACCCGCGTATAGCCGGCAAACGCGGCTCCCTCACCGCATTGCGGGCAGCGGCGGCGGAGCCCCCGGAGGATCGAGCGGAACCAGGGGCGTGCGGGAACGGATAGCCGGGTAGAGATCATAAAAGAGGATACCGGGACAATGGAGGTCCCGACTTATATGGAACGGATTGCGGCAAACCGCAATGGCCCGATTGGATGGGAGCCGGCCGGCTTTTTTGCCTTTCGCCAATTTGGTTATATTTGTCTCCATGAGTTTTCGCCCACGTTGGAGTGTTTGGAAATGACGGCTGCCGAAGATCCGATGCAAGACATGATGGCGCGTCTGCGCCGGGAGTTCCTCGATACCGCCGAGGATCGGCTTGCGTCGATGGATGAAATTGTGGAGGGAGTGCGCCGCAGCGGAAGCGGCGAGGGCGACGCCCTTCCTGATATCCGGCGCATGGCCCACAGCATGAAGGGCATGGGCGGGACGTTCGGTTATCCGCTGGTTTCGGTTATCGCCCACCGGCTGGAGGATTACCTGGCCGACAGCGAAAGCCTGAGCCCGAACATCACCGACGACGTCCAGATTTTTCTCGACCGTATGCGCGACGTCGTCGACGGCGTGCTCGGCGCTGATGACCCCCGGACGGCGGAAATCGTCCGCGAATTGCCGGCGAAGCGCGCCGGGTTCGACATGGAAGGCATACACCCTCTCGATATCGAGGTGATGACGGTGATGCCCAAGGGCACGACGACGACGATCGTCGAAAAAGAACTGAAGGCGTGCGGTTATCGCGTTGTAAACCTCGAAAGCCCGTTCGAGGCGATCGAATACGCCGTGCGAACGAAACCCGACATGGTGATGTTCGCCGGTGTGTTGACCGGACTGTCAGGCGTCGATCTCGCCTGTGCCTTCAAGGCCATGCCCGTAACCGACGGCATTCCGGTCACGCTGTTCACCAGTTTCGGCCGCGAACATTCGAGTTTGCGAAAGCTGCCCAAGGACGTTCCCGTGATTAGAAAGGGAGCTTCCTTCACCGAAGATCTGACCGACGCCTTGTTTGCCTGCGGACTGACCTGAATGTAGCTGCGCGCCTAGTCGAACCTGCGGGCGGCTTCGCACATGTTTTCCAGTTTCGCCTGCGCTAACTCCCGCGACAACAGACCCAATCCGCAATCCGGTGCGGCGATCAGCCGGTCGGTGTCGATGTGGCCACGGGCCGCTGAAAGGCGGGCGTGAATATCGTCCACCTGTTCCACACGGCTGGACGCGACATCCACGACCCCAAGGATCACGCTGGTGGCGCCGAACCGTTCCAGCAGGGAAAGATCGAGATGGCGGTGGGCGTCTTCGATCGAAACGGCGTCGATTTGCGCCGCATCCAGCGCCTCCGCCAACCTGTCGTAGGAATCCGGCGGCGCTTTCGGGTAATCGGGATTGTCCAGGCGGTCGGGGTAGCCGCAACACATGTGCATCGTCCGAACCACCTCGGCAGGAACACCGTGAAAACAGCGCTCCAGATGCTCAATGCCGAAATCGAGGGCATCCTCGGGATGGCGCGCAAACAGGGGCTCGTCAATCTGGATATGACGGCAGCCCGCCTCAGCCAAGGCCAGGACTTCCCGGTTGAGGGCCTCGGCGAGATCGGCACCCCGCACCCTGGCGTCGCCATAGTGCGCATCCGCTACGGTATCGCCGATGGTCATCGGTCCGGGCAAGGTTGTCTTGACGGGCCGGTCGGTATGATCTTGGGCCGCGCGCCAATCACGGTGGAGAAACGGATGCCCGGCGCTGACCGGGCCCGTGATGGTCGGCAGCAAGGCTTGGTAGGAACCGCTTCGTTTCGACGTTTCGGTGAGCCTCTCGAAACTGATGCCTTTCAGGTGCCGGCAATGGTAGTGGACGTAGTTTTCACGCCTGACCTCGCCGTCGGTCACGATGTCGATGCCCGCGGCGACCTGGTCGTGGATGACCTCGGCGGCCGCTTCGGCGAACAGTTCTTCCGCGGCGTCGCCCATTTCCTCGATTTCCTTCTCGTAGAATTCGGTGGGCGTGTTCACGACGCCGGGCACGAACCAATCCGAGAGCGGCATACATTTGGGCTTGGGGTAGGCCCCGATCGTGGTTGTTTGCAATTTCATGCCTCCCGCGGCCGTCCGGTATTCCGGCGATTTGGTGGTCTCCAACAATTTCGGCTTTTGTTGGGGCATCGACAAGATTGTTTTGGATTTCGTCCGCTTCCAAGCCATCTTCCTTATGTACCAATGCTCATTACCGGTAATGATTTGACGGGGAGTTCCGTGAGGTTTTTCGGGTATGTCTTGCTGGTTTTGTCGCTTGTCGGTTCGCCGGTGCTGGCCGGCGACAGGCTGCATCTCGTGTCACCTGCGGCGCCGCCGCTGTCCACGGACGAGGGGACGGGGATCTTGGACAGGATTGCGGCCGAGGCTTTTCGCAGGCTGGACATCCAGATAACCGTTCGACGTCAACACCAGCAGCGCTCGATGGCTAGCCTGAATTCCGGCAGCGTGGATGGAATTGTCGTATCGGCGGAGGCCGCATTTGACGGACTGCCTTCGGCGGTCGTCGTGCGGGAGCCGATAACCGAAGGCGTTTTCGTTGCGGTCGCCCCCGCCGGGAGCGTTGATTGGAAAGGACCGCTCTCGCTGGAAAAAGCCAGATTCGCCTATCGGCGCGGCATCTCGATACTCGATCAATTATTGGGCGGGTATTCCGGAAAATTCGACGTGACGGACGCCATCCAGCTCGTTCTGATGCTGGAGCGCGATCGCATCGATGTGGGCATCATGGAGCGCCGTACGGCAATCAAATTGCTGGGCAAAACGAAAAACTCAAAACTCGAAATATTGGATCCGCCCGTTGCCGTGGTTAAAGGCTATTTGATTTTGCACCAGAAGCACGCTGGGCTCAGGCCCGGCCTGGAGAAGGCGCTGGCAGCGATGAAGCGGGACGGCACCTACATGAAGATAGCCGAAAGGGCCAAGCCGTCCGGGTCTTGATTTCCGCACCGGTTGGGTTTCCTGCCGATAAACAGCTTCTCAATTAATTCTTTCCGCGGGAAAATTCACGGCTGCCGTGGTGCCTCGCCCGGGCGCGCTCTCGATCGAGAGCGAACCGCCGTGCAGCATTGCCAGCCCGTTGGCGAGCGGCAGCCCCAAGCCGACGCCGCCGGTGCCCTTGCCGGACGTCGTTTGCTCAAACGGCTCTAGCGCCTTGGGGATGTCCTCCGTCGGCATGCCCAGGCCGGTATCGGTGACCTGTATGGACAATCCGCCGTCGGAACTGCGGATCGAACTGATGGTCACGGTTCCGCCCTTGGGCGTGAACTTGACGGCGTTTGACAGAAGATTGACCAGGATTTGACGGAACATTCTTTCGTCGGCCCGAACGCTGATCGCTTCATTCGCGGGCGCCAACTTTACCGCAACGCCCGTCACGGTGGCCTGCTCCTTGACGAACGGCAGGCTTTTCGCGATCTGCTCCTCGATATCGATATCCGTTTCACTGAGTTCCAGTTTGCCGGCTTCGATCTTGGAGAGGTCGAGGATGTCGTTGATCAGGTCAAGCAAGTGCTCGCCCGATTGTCGGATATCGGTGACGTACTCGCTTTGCGGCTTGCTCAAGCTGCCTCGAAAGCCGGCGTTCAAGGCATCCGAAAAGCCGATTATCGCATTGAGCGGCGTCCTGAGTTCATGACTCATATTGGCCAGAAAATCGGACTTCGCGGCGTTGGCGTGCTCTGCTTCCCGATATTTATGCTCTAGTTTTTCCAGGGTCGCGCTTAATGTGGACTTGGTGTTCTCCAGCGAGCCGACGACGCGAAACAGCAGGTAGAACGTCCAGGGCGCCACAAGAGCCGGGATGATGATCGGCAGCAGGCGGAAGCCGAGGCCGATGTCCTGTCCGGAAAGGAAAAAGGCGATTTCACCGACGATCGCCGAACTCACGACGGCGTAAAGCGTGAAGAGCAGGGTCAGGGCGCCTATGCCACGCTTTTTTACCTGTCGTGCAAGGTAGCTTACCCAACGCGGTTCGACCGGAACGCCGGTCATACCCGAATACTTAATCAAAATCCCACCCCTGGCGACGGACTAATCCTGAGGACACAAATCCTTTCAGATATGACTAGCAATCATATTCCGGCGAGTCCAAAGATAATTTGGCGATTCGCAATTTGGTTTGCCGCTTGTAACTTCGCTGCGTGGGAGTTTTGCTAATTGCCGGTTGAGCCGGTCACAGGTCCGGGACAATCTTACCGTTCGCCGCGCACATAGGGCACGTACGCAATGTCTTCGCTAAGGATGTGGTCCGTGAGCCATTCCTTGAGGAAATTGAGAAATTCCTGATGGTCGAAGTCCTCGGGCGAGGTCGTGTAGTCGGCCTGAAACGCGGCGAGATCCAGGCGCAAGTCGGCGTGATGGCCGCGATGCTCGGACAGACCCGGATACTTGGCGGCGGCGAGGTACTTTTCCTCCCGCCGGAAATGTTCGATGACGTAGACTTCAAGCGCCTTCAGGGTCGCTTCCACGGCCGGTTGGGGCAAGTTGCCCCGGATCGCACGCTCGTACTCATTCACCAGGTTGAAAAGTTCCCGGTGGTCATTGTCGACCGAACGGATGCCCAATTTATAGGTCTTCGACCAGGGCAGAAAATCATCCGAGACCTTGGGCGGTGGCGGAGCGCTGGTAAATATGGCTTTGATCTGGCCGAACATCTTCCGTGTCCAAAAAATGAAAGATGCAACAAACTCATTCGGCCGGTCAATGTCCATGCGGCATGGGGCCGCACAATATCTATGATTCGTTCTTTACCGGGTTGCCGGCCGCCGCTGTCGGCCTTTTCCGATCCGGCCGCGACCTCGTCTGCGCCGGGCAGGGACCGGTTGATCCGGACCGCGGTCCTCCAGCAGTTCGAACCGCAGCGATCCCGTCGCGGCGTCGGCTTCCGCGATGCGAACCTCGACGACGTCGCCAAGCCGGTAGGTCGTGCCGGTCTGGTCGCCGACCAGCGCGTGGCTCGCCTCATCATGGTAGAAAAACTCGGTGCCGAGATGCCGGGCGGGAACCATGCCGTCGGCGCCTGTTTCATCCAGCGTGATGAACAACCCGAAGCGCGCCACGCCGGAGATTCTACCGGCAAAGACGGCGCCGATGCGACTTTCCATGTAGGCGGCGAGGTAGCGGTCGCGGGCTTCCCGCTCTGCCGCCGCAGAACGCCGCTCCGTCATCGAGATGTGCTCCGCCGTATCCGGGAAATTCACCGCCGCCAGCTCCGACAGGCCGTCGTCGCCGAAGCCAAGAGCGCCGATCAATCCCCTGTGTACCAGCAGATCGGCGTATCGGCGGATGGGCGAGGTGAAGTGGGCGTAGCGTTTCAGGGCCAGTCCGAAATGACCGGCGTTTTCTGGACTGTAGACGGCCTGAGACTGGCTGCGCAGCACCACGGTGTTTACAAGATGGTCGTGTGCCGTGCCCCTGGCCCGCTCCAGTGTCTTGTTGAAGTCCCGGGGTTTCAGGGCTTGCCCCTTCGAAAGCTTGTAATCGAGGCTGTCGAGAAATTCCCTGAGCGCCGAAATCTTTTCCGGCGCGGGTGGCTCGTGGATGCGGTACATGCACGCGGTTTTCTTCTTCTCCAGCGTTTCGGCCGCCGCGACGTTGGCGGCGATCATGAATTCCTCGACAAGCCGGTGGGCATCGAGACGCTGCCGCGGAGCGACCGTTTCGACCCGGCCATCGTGGCCCAGCCCGATCCGCAATTCAGGTACGTCGATGTCCAAGGGCTGGCGCTTGTTGCGGGCCTTCTCCAGCGCTGCATAGGCGCCAAATAGCGGATCAATAACGCTCTGCATCAACGGCCCGGTCGTGTTGTCGGGATTGCCGTCCCGGGCGGTCTGGGTCTGCTGGTAACTCAGACGGGCGTGGCTGCGCATCAAGGCGCGCATGAACCGATGTCCCCGCACCTTGCCATTCTTGTCCAGCCGCATCTCGACCGCCAGGCACGCCCGGTCTTCGTCCGGCACCAACGAACACAAGCCGGCAGACAAGGCCTCTGGAATCATCGGCACGACGCGATCGGGAAAATACGTCGAATTCCCCCGCTCACGCGCCTGGACGTCAAGGGCCGAGCCCTCCGTCACGTAGGCGGCGACATCGGCGATGGCGACGATGATCTTCCAGCCGCCGGGATTGTCTCCCGATTCGTCCGCTGCGGCCCAGACGGCATCATCGTGGTCGCGGGCCTCCTGCGGATCGATGGTGATGAGAGGAATGTCCCGCAAATCCGTACGATCACCCAATTGCGGCGGCGTTGCTTGTTGCGCTTCCTCAAGCGCCGCTTCGGAAAAACGCGTCGGGATGCCGTGGGTCTTCACGGCAATCAGGCTGTAGGTGGCAGGGTCGCCAAGGGGGCCGACAATCTCCTTGACCCTTGCCTGTTTCAGGCCCAGCCGGCGGCCCTGGGTGATCTCCGCCAACACGATATCACCCGGGGCAGCACCTTGGGAATCCGGGCCGGAGACCGTGAATTCGGATTTGGCCCGACGGTCGGTTGGCTCGATCCGGCCCTGCCCGCCGATCAATCTGAATACGCCCACCACCTCCGCCTCGCTGCGGCCGATGGTGCGCATGATGCGCGCTTCGTAGTAATCGTCCTCGATCTTCTTCAGCCGGGCTAGGGCGCGATCGCCCGGCGCCAGGGCCTTGGCGCCGCGCCGGCTTTCGGTGACCAGGATGCGGGGTGGATCGTCTTCCGAGTGCCACGACGTCGGTCGGGCGTAAAGTTCGCCGTCGATGTCGATCTCGATGACCTCGATCACGGTGACCGGCGGTAATTCGCCGGCGACGTGCAGATGACGCCGGTGGCCGCGCTCGATCAGGCCGTCTTCGCCCAGTTCCTTCAGCAGCTTTTTGAGCCGCATGCGGTCGGGCGAACCCTTCAAACCGAAGGCGCGGGCAATCTCGCGCTTGCCGACCTTGGACTTGCTTTCCCGGATGAAATTCAGGACGTCCTTTTTATCGGGGAAATCGGTCGGTTTGCGGGGGCGTTTGGGCACTATTCGGTGGTTGCCTCGGCTTCGTCGGCGGTTTTCTTCTTCGGCGCCGCCTTCTTCTTCGCCGTCGCTTTTTTCTTCTTCGGCGCGGCCTTCTTCTTGGCTGCAGGCTTCTTCTTGCCCTTGGCGGCACGGGCGGCGATCAGTTCAAGCGCCTGTTCCAGCGTGACGGCCTCGGGTGATGTGTCTTTGGGCAGCGTGGCGTTGATCTTGCCATGCTTGACGTATGGCCCGTATCGGCCGTCGAGGACATTGATCGGTTTGTCGTCATCCGGATGGTTGCCGAGTTCCTTCAGCACGGTAGCGGACGGTCCGCGGCCGCCACGCTGGGCGGCCTCGGCAATCAGAACGACGGCGCGGTTGAGGCCGACCGTCAGTACGTTGTCGTCGCCCTTCAGCGAGACGTACTTCTGATCGTGACGGAGGTACGGTCCATAGCGTCCGATCCCGGCCACGATCTTCTTGTTCGTTTCGGGGTGCTGGCCGACGTGGCGCGGCAGGGCCAGGAGCGCCACCGCGGTTTCCAGATCGACCTCGTCCGGCATGACGTCTTTGGGCAGGGTGACGCGCTTCGGCTTTTCCTCGCCGTCTGTATCGCCCAATTGGATGTAGAAGCCGTAGGGACCCTTGCGGACGCTGATCATCATCGCGGTGGTCGGGTCCTGCCCCAACTCACGCGGGCCGTTGTCGGCCGGGCCGTCGCCGTTCATGTCGGCGAGCTGACGCGTGTGCTTGCAGTCGGGATAGTTGGAGCAGCCGATGAAGGCGCCGAACTTGCCGAGCTTGAGGCCGAGCCGGCCGTCCTCGCACTGCGGACACTTGCGCGGATCAACCTCGGGATCGTCGGAATGGAAGAAGTGGGGGCCGAGGATTTCATCCAGCTTGTCGAGCACCTCGCGGACCCTGAGATCGGCGGTTTCCTCGACCGCCTCGTTGAAAGCGATCCAGAAATCGCGCAGGACCACTTTCCAGTCGACCTCGCCGGCGGATACATCGTCGAGGCGGGCTTCCAGATCGGCGGTGAAATCGTATTCAACGTAACGCGTGAAGAAACTGGAGAGGAACGTCGTTACCAGACGGCCGCGGTCCTCCGGGAAGAACCGGTTTTTTTCCAGCCGCACGTAATTCCGATCCTGCAGCACCGACAAAATGCTGGCATAGGTCGAAGGCCGGCCGATGCCCAGTTCCTCCATGCGTTTGACCAGAGTGGCTTCGGAAAAGCGGGGCGGGGGTTCGGTAAAATGCTGCTTCGGCTTGACCGGTCCATCGTTGAGGTTTTCACCTTCCGTGACCTTGGGCAAGCGGCCGCCGTCGCCATTGCCGTTTTCGTCGTCGTCCTTGCCTTCCTCATAAAGCTTGAGGAAGCCGTCGAACAGGACGATGGAACCCGTCGCGCGCATGGTGGCCTGGCCGCCGGCGTTGATGTCGATGGCGGCCTGCTGCAGCCGCGCCGACGCCATCTGGCTCGCCATGGTGCGCTTCCAGATGAGCTCGTAGAGGCGGTATTCGTCATTGCCAAGGATGCTGGAGAGATCCTTGGGGCGACGCTCCAGGCCGGTGGGCCGGATGGCCTCGTGGGCTTCCTGGGCGTTCTTGGCCTTGGTCTTGTAGACCCTGGGGGCGTCCGGCACGTAGGCCGCGCCGAAGTCCTCACCGATAACGTCGCGGCAGGCGGCGATGGCCTCGCCCGCGATGGTCACGCCGTCCGTCCGCATATAGGTGATCAGACCGACGGTCTCGCCCCCGATGTCGACGCCCTCATAAAGGCGCTGCGCCACCTGCATGGTTTGCCTGGCACTCATGCGGAGCTTGCGCGAGGCTTCCTGCTGCAGCGTCGAGGTCGTGAAGGGCGGGTAGGGGTTGCGGGGCCGTTCCTTCGTCTCAACCTGGGCCACCGTGTAGGCGGCGGCATCGCGGATCACGTTGACGGCGCGGGTGGCGGCCGCTTCGTCGGCGAGATCGAACTTGCCGAGCTTCTTGCCCTCGAGGTGGGTCAGGCGCGTCGTCAAAGCTTCACCGCCGGCGGTTTTGAATTCGGCCTCGATCGACCAGTATTCGCGCGGCCTGAAGGCTTCGATTTCCAGTTCGCGTTCGCAGATCAGGCGCAGGGCGACGGACTGAACCCGACCGGCGGACCGGGAGCCCGGCAGCTTGCGCCACAACACAGGCGAAAGCGTAAAGCCGACCAGGTAGTCGAGCGCCCGGCGAGCCTGCTGGGCGTTGATCAGGTTCATGTCGAGGCCGCGCGGGTTGGCGATGGCGTCTTGCACGGCGGCCTTGGTGATTTCGTTGAAGGCGACGCGTTTCACCTCGACGCCGTCCATCACGCCCTTTTCGTCGAGCGCAGCCAGCACGTGCCATGAAATCGCTTCCCCCTCGCGATCCGGATCGGTGGCGAGATAGAGATGCTCGGCGCCCTTGGTCGCCTTGGCGATGGCGGCAATGTGCTTGGCCGATTTGGGATCGGTCTGATAGGTCATCGCGAAGTCTTCGTCGGGACGCACGGAGCCGTCCTTCGGGGGCAGGTCGCGAACGTGGCCATAGCTGGCGAGGACGACGAAATCGTCCCCTAAATATTTGTTGATCGTTTTGGCCTTGGCCGGCGATTCGACGACGACGACGTCCATTTTCACTCCGCAAAAAACGCCCGCGAAACCGATGCGGGTACCGGAAACTTCGACTTAAGCTACTGAATTATATGAGGGAAACCTGATTTCCAGGGTGCCTTTCCAGGCGTCCCGCCAATTCGAGCTCCAGCAAAATGGTGAAAACCACCGCTGGTGTCAAATGGCACTGTCGCACGAGTTCGTCAACCGCAACCGGCGTCGGTCCCATTTTTTCGCCGATCAGAGTGCGCGCGGCATCCAGCTCCTCGGGGTTCGAGCGGACGTTTTTGGCGGCATCGAAGAGGCCTCGCTCGGGCTCGCTCGCGGTTGGCATCATCATGCCTTGCAGAGCGTCGAGCACGTCCTTTTCGCTTTCCACCAGCGTGGCGCCCTGTCGGATCAGGTCATTGGTGCCCCGGCAGCGCGGGTCGAGCGGCGAACCGGGTACGGCCATGACTTCGCGTCCCTGTTCGTTGGCCATGCGCGCGGTGATCAGGGAACCGGAGCGCTGCGCCGCCTCGATCACCACGACGCCGAGCGACAGGCCGGAGATCAACCGGTTTCGGCGCGGGAAGTGCCGGCCTTGCGGTTTGGTGCCGACGGGCTGCTCGGCAATGACGACGCCCATCTCGCAGATCTGTTCGTAGAGTGTGTCGTGCTCAGCGGGGTAGACGACGTCGATGCCGCCCGCCACCACGGCGATCGTGCCGCTGCCCAGCGTCGCCTCGTGGACCGCCGCATCGATCCCGCGCGCCAGGCCGGAGGCGGTGACCAATCCCGCCTCGCCGAGATTGCCGGCCAGCTGGCGGGAAAACTTGGCGCCCGCGGCCGAAGCGTTGCGGGCCCCGACGATGCCGACCGTCCGCTTGGCGAGAAGATGCGCGTGTCCCTTGACGGAAACGATCGGCGGGGGGTCGTGAATGGCGGCCAGCGGTTCGGGATAGTCCGGCTCGCCCAAACTCAGTAGCCGGGCGCCCGCCGCCTCCGTCGCCGCCCACTCGTCCTCAGCCTGTAATCTGGAACAAATGCGGATCGGTTTGCGGCGACCACCGCGCTTGGCCAGTTCCGGCAGGGCCGTCAAGGCCTCGCCGGCATCGGGGAAATGCGCCATCAGGTCGAGGTACGTCCTTGGCCCGACATTCTCCGACCGGATGACCCGCAAGCGGTTGAGGCGTTCAGCGTCTGTAATACTACCGGAACCCGACATGGCCGCACGATGGAACGGGAATGCCGGATCGTCAACCCTGAGTGGGCACTATCAACAAGATCACGTCATTCCGGCGAAAGCCGGAATCCAATTTTCTTTTTGTTTCAGAGGGTTGAGTTGCCTGCGCAGATTGGAAAAAAAGGAAAAACTGGACCCCGGCTTTCGCAGGGGTGACGAGCAGAGGGTGTTGCTAGCTATCCTCTTTCTTCTTCCCGATCCTCGGTTCCTCTCCCTTGAGCAGGCGGCGGATGTTGGCGTGGTGGCGGATGAAGACGAGGACGGCAAGGAAGATGGCGAACTCCATGATCTGCGGGTTCGCAAGGAAATGGGCGTAGACGGGGGAGGCCGCCATGGCGACCAGGGCCGACAGCGAGGAGATGCGGAAAATCGCCGCCGTAGCAGCCCAGGTGGCGCAGGCCAGCAGGCCCACAGGCCAGGAAATGGCGATCAGGATACCCAGCGTCGTGGCCACGCCCTTGCCGCCCTTGAATTTGAGATAGACCGGGAAAAGGTGGCCCAGAAAGGCGCCGCCGCCCGCTGTGACCGCCATGTCCGGGCCGAACCAGTAGCCGCCGATCAGCACGGCCGCCGCGCCCTTGCCGGAATCGAGGATCAGGGTAGCCAGCGCCAGCGGCTTGTTGCCGGTTCTGAGTACATTGGTGGCGCCGATGTTGCCCGAGCCGATCTTGCGGATGTCGCCGTAGCCGCCGAGCCGCGACAGCACCAGGCCGAAGGGCACCGAGCCCAGCAGGTAACCGGCCAGGGCGCCCGCCAGCAGCGGCCACCAGAGCGTGATGTCGCCCATGGGCTGGGGCATCGGGTCACTCGTTCCCGTGTTCGTGCACGGTCACGCCGCCGACGACGGTGCGGACCGCGCGGCCCTGGATGGGGCGGTCTTCGAACGGTGAATTCTTGGAGCGCGAGAGGAACGTCGCTTCCTCGATACGCCAGGGCGCATCGGTGTCGATCAGCACGAGGTCGGCGGGAGCGCCCGGGCTGATCCGGCCGCACTCCAGACCCAGCAGGTTCGCCGGCGCCGATGTCATGGTCTCCAGCACGCGCATCAGCGGCATGTGGCCGTTGTGGTGAAGTTCGAGCGCGATGGGCAGCATGGTCTGCAGGCCGATGGCGCCGTCGGCGGCCTGGACGAAGGGGCGGCGCTTGGCCTCCTGATCGTGCGGCGAGTGGTCGCTGACGACGCAATCGACCGTGCCGTCGGCAAGGCCCTCGACCACGGCGCGGCGGTCATCCTCGGACCGCAACGGCGGGGAGACCTTCATGAAAGTGCGGTAATCGCCGATAGCCGTTTCGTTGAGGGAGAAGTGGTGGGCGGCGGCTGAGCAGGAAACGGGCAGTCCGCGCGCCTTGGCCCTTCGGATCGCCTCGACGGTCTCTCCTGTCGAGACGCAGGCGGCGTGGTAGCGTCCGCCGGTCATCTCGACGAGACGGATATCGCGCTCCACCATCATGACCTCGGCAGCGGCCGGCACACCGGGCAATCCCAGCCGCGTCGCCGTTTCGCCGGCGTTCATGGCGCCGGATGCGGCCAATGCCGGTTCCTCCGGGTGCTGGATGATCAGCAGGTTCCAGGCGGTGGCGTAAGAGAGGGCGCGGCGCATGACCTGGGCGTCCGATATGGCCCGGTGGCCATCGGAGAAAGCGACGGCGCCGGCTTCGGCCAGCATGCCCATCTCGGTGATTTCGCGGCCCTGCCGGCCCCGCGTCACGCAGGCCGTCGGCACGACGTTGACGATGGCGGTCTCGTTCGCCCGGCGGGCCACGAACTCCACCAGCGCCACCTCGTCGATGGGTGGTTCGGTGGAGGCCATGGCGGCGACGGTCGTGATTCCGCCGGCCGCGGCGGCCCGGCTGCCCGTGGCCATGGTTTCCTTGTGCTCGGCCCCCGGTTCGCCCAGGTAAGCGCGCGCGTCGATCAATCCCGGCGCGAGAACGCGTCCCCTGCATTCCACGACCTCGGCGTCCTTGGGCGCGCCGTCGGCAAACAAGCCGGGCGCCACTTCCGAGATCCGGCCGTTTTCGACCAGCACGCCGCCGGGCGCGTCCAGTCCGGAGGCGGGGTCGATCAGGCGGGCGTCGACAAACGCGGTCGTGCTCACGATGCATCTCCGCTGCCGCACAGAGCTTCGAGACACGCCATGCGCACGGCCACGCCCATTTCGACCTGTTCGCGGATAGCGCTGCGGTCGATGTCGTCGGCCACGTCGGTGTCGATCTCGACGCCCCGGTTCATGGGTCCGGGGTGCATGATCAGGGCGTCGGGCTTGGCGGCCGAAAGCTTCTCGTAATCGAGCCCCCAGAAATGGAAGTACTCCCGCGTCGAAGGCACGTACGAGCCCTGCATGCGTTCCGTTTGCAGGCGCAGCATCATCACGATGTCGACGTCGGCCAGACCCTCACGCATATCGTGGTGGACTTCGACGCCCAGGCGTTCGAAGCCGCGCGAAACAAGTGTCGGCGGTCCGACGACGCGAACGCGCGCGCCCATGATGTTGAGGAGGTGAATGTTGGAGCGGGCGACGCGGCTGTGGGCGATGTCGCCGCAGATCGCCACCAGAAGGCCCTGCAGATGGCCCTTGCGCCGTCGGATGGTGAGGGCGTCCAGCAAGGCCTGCGTCGGATGTTCGTGCGCGCCGTCGCCGCCGTTGACCACCGAACCGTCGACCTTCTGCGACAGCAGGCTGACCGCGCCCGCATCGCCATGGCGGACGACGAGGATGTCCGGATTCATGGCGTTCAGCGTCATGGCGGTATCGATCAGGGTTTCGCCCTTTTTGATCGACGAGCCTTCCACCGCCATGTTGATCACGTCGGCTCCAAGACGCAGGCCGGCGAGCTCGAACGAAGCGCGGGTGCGCGTCGAGTTTTCATAGAACAAATTGATCAGCGTGCGGCCTTGGAGAACGCTCAGCTTCTTGTCGGCACGGCGATTGTGCGCGACATAGTTCTCAGCCTGGTCCAGGAGATAGGTGATTTCTTCCGGCGACAGTCCCTCGATGCCCAACAGGTGGCGACGTGCCGCAAGGGTTGGCGGGGGAGGACTGTTTTTCGCCTCGGTCATCAAAGGGACTTTATAAGGGGGCTCCGCGCTGCCCGCAAGGGCGCTGCACAATTTACCTCTTCCCAGGGGCAATGATCGACGCTCCGGCTGCCTTATCGGCGGAGGACCGGGTATACGACCGGCGGGATTCAGACTATTTTTCGAGGACCTGATCTTAGGAACCTGATCGGCGGGGGACAGCGATTGCGCAACTTGTCATTGGATTTCCGGCGGTGCAGGCGCCTGCTTCTTAATTCGGTAGCGGCAATCTGCAGCTTGCTCGCGGTCGGTCCGGCGCTCGCTCAGGAGCCGGTAAGGCTATTGGCCACCCATTTCCCGCCATATGACATTGAGGGCGCCAAAGACGGCAACAGGGGCTTCGACGTCGACGTCGTCGAAGCGGCGTTCTCCGCGGTTTCCGTCAAGGTCAGCGTGAGTTTCTCGCCCTGGTCCCGAATTCTAAAGTCCATCGAAACCGGTAGGGTGGAGGGCATGATTAGCTGCGCCGACACGCCGGAACGGCGTGACCTTTCGCTGCTGTCCGATCCGATCAGCAAGGCGTCGAGCGCGTTCATGGTGCGGAGCGATTATGACGGCAGGCCGCTTTCGACATTTGCCGACGTGAAGGGGATGAGGGTTTTGGCGGTGAAGGGGTACGCCTATGTCGACAATCTCAGGAATGCCGGTATCGACCCGTTGCTAGTGAAGTCGAATGAGGCCGTTTTCCGCATGCTGGCGAAAAGACGGGGCGACGTTGTGGTGGTCGGCAAGGAAAACGCCCAATACCTCAACAAGATCATGAAACGCGATCAAACGTTCCGCTATTTCGAAATCGCAGACCTTCCCAGCCTTTCGTTCCACGTCTGTTTCAGCAAAGCCCGCCCGGGCTCGGAACTGCTCAAACAGAAGTTTAACGAAGGCCTGGAGCTTATCAGACGGTCCGGTGCCTACGACCGGATCCACGACAAGTATCGCTGACCCGGCCGCTTATTACCGATGTCGGGAATGCTCGAAACTCAGAATATGTACAGGGCGACGGCGATCATGACGCCGATCAGGCCGAGCATTGCCGCAAACTCGAACCACATTTCAAAGAGCCTGAAGGACGACGGTTTTTTCGGGCGGCCCGCCTTGGAACGCCCCGATTTCTTCCGCCGCCGCTTGCCGTAGGCTTTCGCCGAACCGGCTGATTTCGCGCTAGGTATCTGTTGGATCGACATGGCGACCTCCTCGATGCGAAGCCGCCATATCAAATTGAACAAATTAAAAAATGTTTAAAGTCAGGTGCTTATATCGATTTGTTTGACTCATAAATTAGAGTCGGGCGGAGCTACCAGAGCCAAGGCAAGACAATGGGCATGGTCACCATGGCGGCCAGTGTGGAGACCGTTATGATGCCGGCCATCAGGCGCACGTCGCCGCCGAGCTGGCGGGCCAGGATGAACGAGGACGACGCCGTGGGCAGGGCCGCCATCAGGATGGCGACTTTGGCGGTCAGGCCGCCTACGCCGAACAGCCAGCAGGTGCCGGTCATCAGCAGCGGCATGCCGATCAGCCGAACGACGGCGGTTTCGCCCACGGTCTGCCCGGCCTGCCGGATGGCCCGCAGGTCCAGGCCGGCGCCGACGCACATCAGGCCGATGGGCAGGGCCGCCCGGCCCATGATCTCGAGCACCGGCCCCACGACAGGCGGCACGCCGATGCCGGTGACGTTGAGGGCGGCACCCGCCAGGCAGGCGATGATCAGCGGATTGCGCGCCATTTCGATGGCGCTCGCCTTGAAACCAGGCGGATGCATGCCGGAATAGCGCGCCAACGCCATCACGCACATGGCGTTGGCCGCCGGCACCATGATGGCGACGACGACGGCGCCCAAAGCCGCACCCGCCGTGCCCCACAACTCGAAGGCGATGGCCAGGCCGACGTAGGAATTGAAGCGCACCGTGCCCTGGAAGACCGACGTCAGCGCCGGGCCGCTGATCCGCCGGCGAAATCCCACTACTACGCAGAGCCCCATGACGACCAGTGCAGCCACGATGGCGGCCCCAAGCGGCAAGACCCGGAACCCCTCCAGATCCGCGCCGGCCAGGTTGGTGCCCAGGAGTGCCGGGAAAAGCAGGAAATACACCAGCCGCTCCAGCGGCAGCCAGAGGCTGTCACCGGGAAATTTCGCCTGTTTGAGGACGTATCCCGAGGCGATCAACAGAAAGACCGGCAGGAGGGCGGAGATGATGGCGGTCATTGGGAGGTCAGTCCGCTGCCGCCATGGCGTCCAGTGCGCCTTGCAGGATGTAAGCGGCGGCCATCTTGTCGACCACCTCGGCCCGGCGCTTGCGTGTGGCGTCGGCCTCCAGCAACGTGCGCGTAACAGCCTGGGTCGACATGCGTTCGTCCCAGAAGGTGATGGGAATGTCGAATTTCTCCAGGAGGTTGGCGGCGAACTGGCGGGTCGACTGGCAGCGTGGGCCTTCCGTGCCGTCCATGTTGACCGGCAGGCCGAGCACCAGGGCGCCGATTTCGTCGCGCTCGATGATGCCGCGTAAGGTCTCCGCATCCTTGGTGAATTTGGTGCGTTTGATGGTCTCCATGGGCGTCGCGATGGCGCGGGAGAGGTCGGAGCGCGCCAAACCGATGGTTTTCGTGCCTAGATCGAGCCCCAGGACGGCTTTCCCCGGGGCGAGGAGGCTCTTCAGCTCGGCAGGGTTGCGGACGATCATGGCCGGTGATACTTTCCGCTCGCATTTCGCCGAAGACCTAATTGGGTAAAGGCTTTCAGCGTCTCGGCGGCGTCATTCAACAAGTGGATATTCGAGGAGAAAGTGGCACATGTCGCTGGATAAAGCCACCGTCGCAGGCATCGCGCATTTGGCACGCATCGACGTGCCGGAGGAAAAGCTCGAACCGCTGGCGGGCGAACTCAATAATATCCTCGGTTGGATCGAACAACTGGGCGAGGTCGACACCGACGGCGTCGCACCCATGACCAGCGTGGTCGAGATGGACTTGCCGCAGCGCGCCGACCAGGTGACGGACGGCGGGTACCGCGAGCGGGTGCTGGCCAACGCGCCGCAGCCCGAGGACGGCTTCTTCGCCGTGCCCAAGGTCGTCGAGTAGAGGCGGGCGGTATCATGTCCGAACTCACGGAACTCACCCTCGCCGGCGCACGCGACAAGCTCGCTGCAGGTGAGATTTCCTCGCGCGAACTCACCGAGGCCCACATCGCCGCGGTCGAGGACGCCCGCGAGCTCAACGCCTTCATTACCGAAACCCCGGAGCGCGCCATGGAGATGGCCGATGCCAGCGATAAGCGGCGGGCGGAGGGCACGGTCGGCCTGATCGAAGGCCTGCCGGTGGCGATCAAAGACCTTTACTGCACCGACGGCATCCAGACCACCGCCGCCAGCCACATCCTGGAAGGCTTCGTACCGCAGTACGAATCCACCGTGACGTCCTACATGTGGGCGCAGGGCGGCGTCATGCTGGGCAAGACCAACCTCGACGAGTTCGCCATGGGTTCGTCCAACGAAACCAGCTATTTCGGCCCGGCCGTCAGCCCCTGGCGGCGCGACGGCGAGGACACAAAGATCGTGCCCGGCGGCTCGTCCGGCGGCTCAACGTCGGCGGTGGCCGGCAACCTCGCGCTGGGCGCCACCGGCACCGACACCGGCGGCTCGATCCGCCAGCCCGCCGCCTTCGCCGGCATCGTCGGCATGAAGCCGACCTACGGGCGTTGTTCGCGCTGGGGCATCGTCGCTTTCGCCTCGTCGCTCGATCAGCCCGGCCCCATGACGCGCTCCGTGCGCGACGCGGCGATCCTGCTGGGCGCCATGGCGGGCCACGACCCCAAGGATTCCACATCGGTCAACACGCCGGTCCCGGATTACGAGGCGGCGCTGACCGGCGATATCCGCGGCATGAAGATCGGCATTCCGAAGGAATACCGGGTCGACGGCATGCCGGGGGAGATCGACGCGCTTTGGACCCAAGGCACCGAATGGCTCAAGGCGGCGGGGGCGGAGATCGTCGACGTCAGCCTGCCGCACACAAAGTATGCGCTGCCGGCCTACTACATCGTGGCCCCGGCGGAGGCCTCGTCCAACCTCGCACGTTACGACGGCGTCAAGTACGGCCACCGCGTCGAAGCCGACGACCTCACGGAAATGTACGAACGCACCCGCGCCGAGGGCTTCGGCGAGGAAGTCCAGCGCCGCATCATGATCGGCACCTATGTGCTGTCGGCGGGATATTACGACGCCTACTACCTGAAGGCCCAGAAGGTGCGCACTCGCATCGCCGAGGACTTCAAGAACGTCTACGCCGATGTCGACGCCCTGTTGACGCCGACCGCGCCGTCCGCGGCCTTCGGCATGGGCGAGAAGGGCGACGATCCCATCGCCATGTGGCTCAACGACGTCTTCACGGTACCGGCCAGCATGGCGGGCCTGCCGGGCATTTCGGTACCGGCGGGACTGGCCTCCGACGGCCTGCCGCTGGGCCTGCAGATCCTGGGCAAGGCGTTCGACGAGGAAACCGTGCTGCGCGTCGCCGGCGTGCTGGAAGAAGCCGCCGGTTTCGACGCCAAACCAAACAAGTGGTGGGGAGCGGGCCAATGAGCGGACAGATCATCCAGGGCGCCACGGGCGACTGGGAAGTCGTCATCGGCCTCGAGGTTCATGCCCAGGTCATTAGCCGGGCTAAGCTCTTTTCCGGCTCGGCTACCGATTTCGGCGCCGAACCCAACACCCAGGTCTCGCTGATCGACAGCGCCATGCCGGGCATGCTGCCGGTGATCAACGCCGAATGCGTGGCCCAGGCCGTGCGCACGGGCCTCGGCCTCAACGCTAAGATCAACCTGCGTTCGGTGTTCGACCGCAAGAATTACTTCTATCCGGACCTGCCGCAGGGCTACCAGATTTCGCAGTTCAGCCAGCCCATCGTGGGCGAGGGCGTCGTGCATGTGGAACTGGAAGACGGCTCGACTTGCGACGTCGGTATCGAACGCCTGCATCTGGAGCAGGACGCGGGCAAGAGCGTTCACGACCGCCATCCCAGCCGCTCCCACGTCGACTTGAACCGTTCCGGCGTGGCGCTGATGGAGATCGTCTCCAAGCCCGACATCCGTTCGGCGGCCCAGGCGGGCGCGTACGTGCGAAAACTGCGCTCCATCCTGCGCTATCTCGGCACCTGCGACGGCAACATGGAGCAGGGCTCCATGCGGGCCGACGTCAACGTCTCGGTGCGCCGCCCCGGCGAGGAACTGGGCACGCGGGCGGAGGTCAAGAACGTCAACAGCGTTCGTTTCATGCAGCAAGCCATCGATTTCGAAGCCCAGCGCCAGGTCGATCTGCTGGAGGAGGGCGGCGAGGTCGTGCAGGAGACGCGCCTCTTCGATGCCAACACCGGCAAGACACGCTCCATGCGGTCGAAGGAAGAGGCTCACGACTATCGCTACTTCCCCGATCCCGACCTCTTGCCGCTGGAGTTCAGCCAGGAATTCGTCGACGAATTGAAGGCTGATCTGCCGGAACTGCCGGACGATAAACTGCAGCGTTTCCAGGACGAGTTGGGTTTGTCGCACTACGACGCAGGCGTGCTGGTGGCGGAGAAGGAAACAGCCGACTATTTCGAGGCCGTGGCCGCCGGCCGCGACGCCAAGCTGGCCGCCAACTGGGTCACCGGAAACCTCTTCGGCGCCTTAAACAAAGATGCGAAAAACATCTCCGAAAGCCCTGTTTCAGAACAACAATTAGGCGGCTTGTTGGACCTCATTGCCGACGGCACGATTTCCGGCAAGATCGCCAAGGACGTGTTCGAGGTGATGTACGAAACGGGCCGCGACGCGGCCGACGTGGTCGAGGAAAAGGGCCTCAAACAGGTCTCCGACACGGGCGAAATCGAAGCCATGATCGACCAGGTCATCGCCGATAATCCTGACAACGTCGAAGCCTACCGCGGCGGCAAGGACAAGCTCTTCGGCTTCTTCGTCGGCCAGGTCATGAAGGCCAGCCAGGGCAAGGCAAATCCCGGCGTCGTCAACGAGATCCTGCGCAAGAAGCTGGACGGGTAGCGAAGTCAAAAAAGAAACCTGGACTCCGGCTTTCGCCGGAGTGACGAAACTTGTTGTGGGTGGGCAAGGCGTTGGCCTCACCCACCCACGTCATGCCGGACTTGATCCGGCATCCAGTTTGTTTGTTTTCTCGGGAACGCCCCTAACCGCTCCTGACCATGTAATGAACCGTCTCGCTCGATTTCTCCTCATCCACCTCAAAACCGCACTTTTCGTAACACCGGATGGCGCGTTTGTTTGCGGGGTCGGGGTCGATGACGAAGGTCCGGGGGTCTTCGGTATCCGCAATCAAATCTAAAAAGGCCAGCAAACACTGGGTGCCGAGGCCTTTTGAGAGGTCATCGGCGGTGGCCAGGAACAAATCGACGCCGATTTCGCCGGGGTCGAGCGGATAGTACTGGAAATAGCCGGCATCCTTTTCGTCAACCTGCATGACGAACCGCTTTGTCACCTCCGGATCAGCGGAATAACTCCGGCTCACCTTCTCCAGGGTGTCCTCCCCATCGTCCCACCATTCCTTCACATGCGGCTGTTGGAGCCAGTCCAGCAGCATTTGGAAATCGTCTGGGACCAAGGGGCGGAAGCGGATCATGCAGCCGGTAGGCGAAAACCTACCACCCCAATCACGCCCGGCCGCCGGCCCAGGCTTTGCGGCCTTCGACGTGACGGGTGCGGTGGTGGTAGTCGGTCTCGCCCTTGATCAGGCGGTGATAGGCCGTGTTGAAGACGCTGTAGGCGCCGCAGCGGCTGCAGTCGACGTCGTTGCCGTAGCAGCAGAAAGTGCGCTCGAAACTGCCGCCGTCGCCCATGTAGAGGGGCAGGGTGCCCAGCATCAGGCAATGTTCGCCGGTCTCCCCGGTGTAATCGAGGCAGCGGTCGGAATACATCAGCTCCAGGGCGCCGACGTTGGCCTTGATCAGGTCGGGATATTCGCCCTTCAGCTTGATGACGCGGTCGATCACGGCGTCGCGGTCCTTGAGATCATCCCAGCCGAGACCGGTGTCGTCGTCGGCGCGGGGGACATAGAAGGTCAGCGCCACGCCGTCGATGGGCCAGTCCTTGACCTCCTTGAGGAACGGCTCCAGTCCCTGGTGGTTCTTGGCGGTCAGCACCATCTGCACCATCACCGTGGTGCCGTCGTCGCGGTTGCGCGCCGCAATCGCCGCCTTGACCTTTTGGAAGACTCCTTCGCCGCGGATGGGGTCGTTCATCTCCTCCGGCCCGTCCAGCGAGACGGTGACCAGCCCGCCCGGCAGTTCGGGAATGCCGTAGGTGGCGTTGGTGACGATGGCGGGCATCTCGAAGAGCTTTGCCGCCTCCAGCACCACGTCCTTGCGGATCATCGGCTCGCCGCCCATGAACAGCATGGTTTTGATGTTGTGCTTGTCGCGCACCGCCTTCAGTTGGTGCAGCAGGGTGGCGTCGTCCATTTTGTCGTGGGCGTCGTTGGGATTGTCGGTGCGGAAGACGAAGCAGTGCGAACAATCGAGGTTGCAGACGTTGGTCACGTTGACCAGGGCTGCCGTGTACTCGCCGTCGCCGAAATCGGTGGGGTCCTTGAGGACGCCGTCCTTGATGCTCCTGGCCTCGGTTCCTTTCGCGTTCACACCGTCCCTCCCTTATCAACCACGGCGATGATAGCCATATTTCCCGACCTTGTCCCGCCTACTGCTCGTCCATACAATGACCGGGGGTATTCGATCGGCCCGTGGGTGAGGAGGGGCGTAATGGCGGCGAGCGAAAAGTCACTCGACGTGATCGAGTTGCTGTTCGAACTGGAGCCGGAAACACAGGCGGCGCTCGAACGGAATTGCCGCTGGGCCCAGTACGACGCCAACGAAACCGTTTTCGACCGGGAATCGGACGACCGCGACATCTATTTCGTCGTCCGCGGCGGCGTACAGATCGTCAATTTCTCCCGCACGGGACGTGAAATCGCCTTCGCGCGGGTGATGCAGGGCGGGTATTTCGGCGAACTGGCGGCAATCGACGAGCTGCCGCGCTCGGCCAACGTCATCACCGTCGAACCCAGCCTGCTGGCGGCCATAACGCCCGAACTGTTCCTCGACTTGTTGAGCAACTACTGGCCGGTGACGCTCAAGATCCTGCAGCGTTTCGCCGGCATGGTGCGCTACGCCGACGACCGCATCATGGACCTCAGCACCCTGAAGGCGGAAAAGCGCATATGTGCCGAGCTCCTGAGGCTAGCCAAGCCCTTTCCCGACGATCCCGGCACCTGGCTGATCTACCCCATGTGGACGCAGCGGGAAATCGCGGCACGGGTCGGCGTGGCACGGGAGACCGTCGGTCGCGTTTTGGCACAACTTTCCAGCCTCGGCATCGTCAGCCGCAAGGCGAGGGCGCTGTTCGTGCTCGATCATCCCCGCCTCGAAATGATGGCGGAGGAAGATAGTGCCGAGGCGGCCGAAGCGGCCCGATAGCGGGCCGGCCAAGGCAGCCGCGGAAATCGCCCATCCGGGATGGCGCCTCGGGGGAACATGACGGCAACCCAGCAAGAATTGCCCGGCAATATGTGCCCAATGGAATCTATTGCCTTAGTTGTGATACCTATCACACACTGATTCATTATTTAGATTCAAAAGGTTAAACAATCGTCCGGCGATATCGCCGTCGATTCCGCTGGCACGGCAATTGCTACCTACTTCCAGGCAGGCAGAACGCTATAACGACTTAGAAACAGGAGTCGATAATCCCATGTCGGTGCTCGAGGCAGGGACCGCACCCGATGTACAAACAGCGGCAAACGAAATTATCAAGCTACCGCCAACCACGCCGATACTGACGGCGAAGGGGAAGAACGGGCTGCGGCTTACCATCGACGAGATCGACTATCCGCTCTATCTCGTGAACAACAATTTCGAGGTCGAATGGTGCAACGCCGAAGCGGCCACCGAAATTCTGGGGCAGCCCAAGGGCCTCGCCGAGGAAATCACCGAACGGAATATTCTCCGCCACTTTATCGACGGCAAGACTTTGCGCGAAGCCGAGAGTTTCGACGAAATCGTCCGCTTTCATCTGGCGCTGGCCAAGAACCGCATGTCCAAGGAGGAGCTGGGCAAGCTCCGCCAGCACATCGGCCACGACGACATGGACCAACTCGACCGCATCTATGACGAGGCGCAGTCGGTCGACCGCATGCCGCTCTATCATACCGACGTCAATCTGGACCCGCGGGGGACGGAGGGGCGGTGGTTCAATCTCTACGCCACGCTGTTCCGTGAGGGCATCGTTTTCGCCTATGCGCCGACCGGCACCAACAGCGAAAGCCTGGTGTCGCTGTTGTCGCGCCGCGAGGTCGTCATTCGCGACCTCCTGAAAAAGCGCAAACCCTTCCTAACCCCTCTGGCGGTGCTGGTCGCCGATCTGCAGAATTCCGTCAAGATCTGCAACGAACTGCCACCGGAGGAATATTTCGAACTGATCAACCACATTTGGGGCGCGATGGATCCGCTGTTCCGGAAGTACTACGCCACCCACGGCAAGCACGTCGGCGACGGCATGGTCTACTATTTTTTTCCGCAGCCCGACTGCAACTACCTCATGAACGCTGTCATCTGCGCCGCGGAGATGAAGGAGACCATCGTCGAAATCAGCCGGGAATGGCGGCGGAGAAAGAACTGGACCAACGATCTGATGCTGAACATCGCCGTGGACGAGGGTCAGGAATGGTTCGGAACCTACCAGACGGCGACCCAGCTCGAATTCACGGTGCTGGGCGATACCATCAACCGGGCGGGGCGCATGAGCGATTTCGCCCAAAACGGCTCGGTCTTGGTCACCAAGAACATGCTTGGCCACCTGACGCACGACGAACGCGAGCGCGTCCGCTTCGGCATTCGCCGGCTCAGCGACAACGGCGAGGAGATGTTCGTCCCCAACCTCTATTCGCAGGTTTCCAGCCTGTGCGATGTTCAGGATCCGCGGAACCAGAAGTTCCTCGACATCGCCACGCTCACGATCACGGAGGTCGTCGACGTCGCGGACGAAGAATGATCCAACCCCTCGATCTGCGTCCCGGAAGGCGGCGAATTCCGCTTACCATCCCGCGATCAGCATGACCGGTGGTGCAAGGGTGCAACCAATGTTCGGTTGACGAACCTCTGTTGCTCGTTATTTGATACCGCCCGACAAAATTCGGAACAAGCGTAGTAGGCTGTTGGAACGCGAACAGGGGACAAGATGGTCGACTCACGCGTACAGGCCGAGCAAGTTGCTCTACTCTTCAAATCTCTGCCGTTTGCGCTGTTCGCCACGGTCGCGGTTACCATTGTCATCGCCGTCGTTTTCTGGCCCGCCGTTCCTCACGAGTATCTCCTGGGATGGAGCGCCGCCAACTTCGCCGTGACGATGGGCCGTTACGGATTGCTCGTCGCCTACCGCCGGCGCTCGGATGGGGAAGCAAACGCCGGGTACTGGATGAAATGGTTCGTGGGCACCCTGATTCTCCACGCCATGCTGTACAGTTCGGCGAACTGGCTGATCTATCCGCCCGACGACGTGACCTACCAGGTGCTGCTGATCCTCATCATTATGGGGATTGCCTCGGGCGGCGCATTCAGCCTGTCGGCGCATTTCCCCTCCGTCGTGATTTTCGTCCTCTTCCTGCTCGCGCCGTTGGCCATTCGGTTTTCCATCGACGAGGAACTGCCCTTCCTCTTCGCGCCGATGGCCGTCATCTACACCGCGCTGTTGATCAGTTCGGCGCGCGATCTCACCCGTTTCATCGAACGCTCCATCTTCCTGCAAAAGGAGAACGACGCCATCATCCGCGATCTACGCCAATCCGAAAAAAAACTGATCGCGGCCAAGGAAATCGCAGAGGCGGCCAACGGCGCCAAGTCGGAATTCCTGGCTAATATGAGCCACGAATTGCGTACGCCTTTGAATGCCGTGCTTGGGTTTTCCCAGGTTCTCGAGAGACAGCACCAGTCGGCGCTTGAAACCGATAAATTCCGTGAGTACGCGGGGGATATCCATAACGCCGGCAGCCATCTCCTGGAACTCATCAACGACGTTCTGGATCTCTCAAAGATCGAGGCGGGGCAGTTCGACCTGAGTGAAGAGGTCGTGGATGTCAACGCCGCCATCGAATCGACGGTAACAATGGTCAGGGATGGAGCGATCAAGAAGCAGATTTGTTTGGACGTCGAACTCGACCAAGCCTCGCCGTCGATCATCGGCGATTGGCGGGCCGTTCGTCAGATCGTCCTCAACCTGCTGACCAACGCCGTGAAGTTCACGCCAAGCGGTGGTCGGATAACGGTGACTTCCGCCGTGGAACCGGATGGCCGCGTCATGGTTCGCATCGGCGATACCGGCATCGGCATCGCCAAAAGTGATGTGGCGAAGGTCATGGAACCGTTCGGTCAGGTCGCCTCGGCCGAGGTGCGGGACCACGAAGGGACGGGGCTGGGCCTGCCGCTGGCAAGCAGATTGGTGGAGTTGCAAAACGGTTCGCTCAATCTGGACACCGACGCCGGGACGGGCACCAACGTCACGGTCCATTTTCCAGCCAACAACCGCCCGAAGCTGGACGCCACGCATTAGAATTTGCCGGCCTGCGCCGCATTCCTCCGACCCCCTCCAACAACGATTACCAGGAACTCCCCAAAGGCGGCGGCAACGCAATCCGGCCGGGTGTTGTTTTCGAGGATTAGTGCGCCTTTTTTCGTGGCGAGGAATCCGAAAAATCGCCGGAAATCCGCAGAGTTCTGCCGTTTATCGGCACAGTGAAATATTGTCTAAAATTGTTGATAAATTGTCGAATAATTATCACGAAATTGTTGAAGCATTAGAATGAAATTGAAATCTAATCTGAAAGAAAATCGAAACGATAGTTCGTGATTTATTTTGTAGTTTTTACTATCTTCTTCTTGAGTTCTACATGAACAGTTTCTCTTGCCCGGACGAAACGAATGTCAGTCGAAGCCATCACCGCCGCAGCTTACAGCCCCGCCATCTTCTTTCCGGCGCCGCGCGACCCGGCCATGAGTGTCCAGGACGTCGCCGCGACGCGCCAGCCGACCGCCCCCCGCCCCCGCAGCCTTCCCGGCGAGGGCAAGGGCCTCAGCATTGATATCGACGCGTAGTATCTTTTCCTCAACACATTCAACTGAAGCCCCTTTTGGGGCTTCTTTTTTTGCCGCTTCAGCCCGTAAATCCGCTCAGCGTCAGCTCACCGCCTTTTCCCGGCCCTCCCAGTAGGGTTTGCGGAGTTCGGTTTTGAGCACCTTGCCGGCGCCCGAAAGCGGCAGGGGATCGCTACGGAAATCGACGCCGCGAGGGCACTTGAAGCCGGCAATCAACTCATGGCAATGAGCGATGATGGCAGCCTCGTCGGCGCCGCCTTCCTCATGCAGCCGGACGATGGCGTGCACGCGTTCGCCCCACTGTTCGTCCGGCACGCCGATTACGGCGCATTCGGCCACGGCCGGGTGTTGGAAGACGGCGTTTTCGACCTCCGCCGAATAGACGTTTTCGCCGCCCGAGATGATCATGTCCTTCACCCGGTCGACGATGTAGAGGTAGCCGTTTTCATCGAGGTAACCGCCGTCGCCCGAGTGCATCCAGCCGTCATGCAACGCTTCGGCGGTTTGCTCAGGCTTGTTCCAGTAGCCCAGCATGATGTTGGCGCCGCGCGAGCAAACCTCGCCGATCTCCCCGGCGGGCAGCCTGTTGCCGTCCTCGTCGATGATCTTGACCTCGACACTGAGGCCGGGATGGCCGCAGGATTTGAACAATTCCGCTTCCAGGCCCGCGCCTTTGTGCGAATCCGGCCCGTTGGTGGTGACCAGCGGCGCGCACTCGGTCTGGCCGTAAGCGTGCGTGAACTCGCACCCCGGTAGGACCTCAAGCGCCTTGCGGATCACCGCCGCCGGCATGGGCGACGCGCCGTAAGTTAGGTGCTTTAGCGAGCCGAGGTCGTAGTTGCCGATGTCGGGGTGGTTGACCGCCATGTTGATCATGGTCGGCACCCAAAGCGATTCGGTTATGCCTTCGTCCTGGATGGCCTTCATCACCGTCACCGGCTCGAAACCGGGAATGAAGACGTGGCGCCCGGCCACCATGGTAATGCCGAAGATCGCCAGGCCGTCGGCAATATGGAACATCGGCGCCGCGTGCAGCCAGACGGAGTTCTTGCTCATGCCGATAAGCGGGATGACGTTGAGGGCATTGGCGATGATGTTCTTGTGGCTCAGCATCACGCCCTTGGACACGCCCGTGGTACCGCCGGTGTAGTAGAGCGCCGCCAGATCGTCGTACCCCTTGCCGGCATCTTCGATGGGTGCGGATTGGCCGACGAGATCTTCGTAACCGCGCATGCCTTCTGGCGTTTCTCCCGAACCCAGGTAGACGATCTCCCGTACCGAGGGCATTTTGCCGTCAAGCGCCTTGACCGCGTCCACGAAGGCATCATCGATGAACAGCGCCTCGGCGCCGGAATCTTCCAGCCAGTAGGCGATTTCGGGCGGGGCCAATCGCGTATTGACCGGCACGAAAACACAACCCGCCCAGGGGACGGCGAAGGAGAATTCGAGGTAACGGTCGCTGTTCAGCGCCAGAATGGCCGCGCGGGCGCCGTCTTCCAGGCCCAGGGTATTGCGGATGCCGCCCGCCAGCCTCTGCACCCGATCGGCGAGTTCGGCGTAGGTGTGGCGACGCTCGCCGTCGACAGTTGCGGTTTCGCCTCCCGCGACCTGCACGGCGCGGCGAAGCATTTGCGTGAGATACATGAGCCCCCTCCCTGAGCCGGCCGCGTGATGCTACGCTGCCGACGCCAGCATAACCGTCCGGTGCGACAACGATCAACAACGTGAACCGAATGACGCCTGCCTATCACCTTCGCCGCATCGGGTGCATCGTGCCGTCGCTCAACGCCGTGGCCGAGCAGGATTTCATTGCCTTGTCGCGCGGCCACGCCTCGGTGCATTTCGCCCGCGCCGACGTCGATCAATCGCTGCCGGTTGCGGAGCAATTCGGCCAGATGGTGGAAGCGGCGCCCTCGCTGGCCGTACACCTGGTGAAGGCGGAGGTGGAAGCCGTCGCATTCGCCTGCACAAGCGCCAGTTTCTACAAGGGGCCCGGATCCGATGCCGCCATTTCCGAAGCCATCAGCACGATTGCGGGAGTTCCGGCCATTTGCACGGCTTCGGCAGTGGTGGATGCGCTAAAGCTTTTCGGCGCTGACCGCATTGCCGTGGCGACGCCTTATTTTGAGTGGGTCTGGCAGGCCGAACGGGAGTTTCTCCACGCGGCGGGATTTGAGGTCGTCTCGATCGGCGGATTGGAGCGCGAGGGCGGCGGCGACATCAATCGGCTGGATCCGGACACCATCCGAGACCTCGTCCGCAGCCACGATCACCCGGAGGCCGAGGCCATGCTGGTCAGTTGTACGGATTTGCCGGTGCTGGGCCTGGTGCCTGAACTGGAGGAAGACCTCGGCAAACCCATCGTTACCAGCAATCAGGCGACGTATTGGGCGGTATCCAACATCATGGACCTGGGACCGGTTGCCGGCTACGGGAGGCTTCTGGAATTGCCCCGCACGCCGGGTATTTGATAGCATTCCGCCATGAAAAAACTGCAATCCGCGATGCTGGCGTTTGCTCTCGTCTTCGGGGTTGCCGCCCCGGTTTGGGCGGGTGACTTTGTTAAGGCGAGGGCGCTTTACCTCGCCAAGGACTATGAGGAATCCTTCAAGGAATGGATGATCCTCGCGCAGGAGGGCGATCACCGGGGCCAGATGTTCGTCGGTCGCATGCTGCAGAGGGGGTTGGGCGTCAATAAGGATATCAACGCCGCCGTCTCCTGGTTCCAAAAATCGGCGCGTCAGGGCAACGGCTATTCGCTTGACCAGATGGGAGTCGCCCACGTCACGGGACGCGGCGCGCCGCAGGACATCGTTACGGGCAACATGTACTTCAAGCTCGCCAATTTGCGGGGGTTCAGCGTGGAAAACCGCCGGCAGACCGAGGAACACATGACCCGCGCCCAGATCCTGCAGTCCCACATCAAGATGCAGCTGTTCATCAAGAAGTACGATTTCTCCATTCCCACCCTGAAGAACAAAAAGAAGTAGCCGTTTGGCGGGGCCTTTCCGAGACGCGGCAGGGGTCGAACACCAACCGGCCGGTCCGGCGGCGCGGGTTGTGTCGCTGGTGCCCAGCCTGACCGAACTGATGTTCGATCTGGGACTCGGCACGCACGTGGTGGGGCGAACGCACTATTGCGTCCATCCGGCGGACAAGCTCTCCGCCGTGCAGAGCGTGGGCGGCACCAAGAAGATCAACTTGGGCCGCTTGGCGGAACTCGACGCCAGCCACGTCCTGGTCAACATCGACGAAAATCCCAGGGAGCTGGCGGACGAGATTTCCGCCGCGGGCCATACTGTCGTCGTGACGCATCCCAACGCGCCGGCGGATAACCCCGACCTTTTTCGTCTGCTCGGCGGCATTTTCGGCGCCGAGGCGGCGGCCGAGCATCTGGCGGGCCGGTTCAACAACGCCCTGAGGGCGCTGGAGGAGGGGGCCGCCGATCTGCCGCCCCGCCGCGTGCTCTACCTAATCTGGAAGGATCCCTGGATGACGGTGAGCCGGAATACCTACATCGCGCGTATGCTGGAGCTGGTGAACTGGCACACCGTCGGCGAAGATCCCGAGGTGCGCTATCCCGAAGTCGACATGGCGGCGATTCTGCCGGACACCGATCTCGTGTTGCTGCCGTCGGAGCCCTTCGCCTTCGATGAAGCCGAGCTCCAGGCATTTCAGGCCGCAAACCCCGACGTTTCGGCCATGCTGATCGACGGCGAAATGACCTCATGGTACGGCAGCAGGGTGATCGAAGCCCTCGGCTACCTCGGCGACCTGGCGCGGCGCGTGGCGGCGTGACGCCATCAGACCATGCTTAGCATCGACAATCTCAACCGGGCGGGACTGGAGCCGGAGAGTAATTGAATTTTTGTCTTCAAACTAAATTCGAAAAGCGTATCTGTTTAAGTTTGTGTTGGTTCAAACTCGTTTTGCTCGAATATTTCCCTCAAATATTGTATGATTCTATTTTTGAAGTCGCTAATGGAGATACAAATGGCCAAGCGTATTTCAATTATCAATTTTAAAGGTGGAGTCGGTAAAACTACCCTCGCGTTTCATTTAGCGGCATATCTTGCAAATGAAAAACGAGTCCTGTTGATTGATGTCGACCATCAATCGAGTTTGTCAATTATGATGCTTGGTCGAAAATCATGGGAGATGGCCGCTAATACAGGAAGGACATCTAACGCCATTTTTGAACACTATTGTAGACACAACGTACCGATGCCAGGTACCGAGATAATCACTAAGGCGCCCCTTGTGAGTAAAGGTCACATAAAGCACCACCATTACGATTCCCTTGACATTGTCCCCGCACAATTCGAGTTGGATGACACAGAAATAGATATGGCATCAACAACAATCGGTAGTGCCGTTTACTCGGAATGGCAGAAGCGAACGTTAGTGGCTCAGTGGATAGATAATGTTAATGCAAACAAAAATTATGATTACATCATCTTTGATTGTCCTCCAGCGACAAAACTAGTAAGTCAAAATGCGATTGCTGCCAGCCAGTACTATTTTATTCCAGTGATACCAGACGAAATGTCAACTCGCGGTGTTACGCATTTTCAGACTTTGGTTAAGAACAAAATTGATAAGAAGCTAGTATTTTACAAGCAATCAAACGGCCTTAAACGTAGTGATATACCGAAATCATATTCTCAAAAAACCAAATTGGGGGGCATCTCACCTTTTTTGGCAAGGATTGCCGGAAGGGCGCAGTCTGGTATGATTAACGCCCACACCGCTCAGATAAATAGTTTGAGACGGTTGTGGGGGACCATGGTGTTGGACAACATTGTAAAGAACTATGCTGGTGTATCTGAATCACTCGATGCGGGTTGGCCAGTTTGGGACCAATCTTGGCGACAAAATGTAACCCTCACAGTCAGAAACATGATGACTGATGTGTGCGAGGAGATCGAAAATAGAGTCTAGGGAATGAAATCAAAGACCACAAATTTGGCGACAATCAGAAAATTAGCCAAAGTACTTGATAAGTACCGGACATCGGCGATTGATTTGGGTGCCGATACTGAACTTTTGGTGGCTTGGTCCCAACTGACAAAATTTCTAAGAAATACGTCAGTTCATGATTTTGAAGTATTTGTGGAAGAGCGTGCTACTCAAAACTCCGTTCCTCCAAAAAACCGTGAAAAAAGAACATTTCAGTTTCAGAACTTGGCAATAAGTGAAGTTGAAAACATGCTTCACAACACCGATCTTTCCAAGGAGGAGTTGGTAGCGCTTGCGAAACAACGTTTCGGCCTAACTTCAGGCGAAATTTCGTCGCTCAGGAACATTGCCAATATCAAAATTCGAATTGAAAATTTAGTTGAGAACGAGCTTACCCATCAAACTATTCGAACTGTTGCTGCTAGCAAGTAGTGCTCTTTCGATAATACGTGCTTTCGCAAGCTCCGCCATGCTGATCGACGGCGAAATGACCTCATGGTACGGCAGCAGGGCGATCGAAGCACTCGGCTATCTTGGGGAGCTGGCGCGGCGCGTGGCGGCGTGACGCCATCAGACCATGCTTAGCATCGACAATCTCAGCCGCACGGGCCTGGAGCCCGCCAGTTTCACCATCGCAACCGGGGAATGCGTCGCTCTCAGGGGACCGTCCGGCGCAGGGAAGTCGTTGCTGATGCGGGCTATTGCCGATCTCGATCCCAACTCCGGGCGAGTGACGCTGGATGACGAAGATCGGGCGGCGATGGGCGCGCCTTCCTGGCGGCGAAAGGTTGCCTACGTGCCGGCCGAATCTGGCTGGTGGAGCGACGTCGTCGGCGATCACTTTGCGGACTGGGACAGGGCGGCGGACCTCATCGCGGATTTGGGGCTGCCGCAGGAGGCGCGCAACTGGCCGGTTTCCCGCGCCTCCACCGGCGAACGACAACGTCTGGCGCTGGCCCGGGCACTTGTGTCGGACCCCAAAGTCCTGCTGCTGGACGAGCCGACGTCGGGGCTTGACGCCGACGCCGGCGCCAAGGCGGAAGCGCTGATCGAGGAACACCGGAAAAACGGCGCTTGCGTACTTTGGGTCACCCACGATCGGGATCAGGCGGAGCGTGTGGCGTCGAGGGTGCTGACCATCGAAAAGGGGAGGCTGTCGGGCGGCCCATGAGTTACGTCCAGCTCGATTACGTGGATGTCGCCGTGGCGGCGCTGCTGGTTCTTGGCAACGCCGGCCTGTCCATCCTGCTCCAACTCGGCCTCGCCAGGAGGGTGCTCATCGCGGCCACGCGCATGGTCGTCCAACTCCTGCTGGTCGGATTGGTGCTGAAAATCCTGTTCGCCCTGACGTCACCGTTGTGGACGAGCGTCGCCGCGCTGGCCATGGTGCTGTTCGCCGGGCGGGAAATCATGGCGCGGCAGGACCGCCAACTCACCGGTTTCTGGTCCTACGGATTGGGTACGACCTGCATGCTGATGGCGGCATGCATCGTCACGGTTTTCGCGCTCACCGTGCCGGTCCGGCCCGAGCCCTGGTACAATCCGCGCTACGCGCTGCCGCTTCTCGGCATGATCCTGGGCAACACCATGACCGGCATCAGCCTGGGCCTGCATACCCTGACCACGGGTCTGGTGCGCGAACGGGCAGGCGTGGAAGCCCAGCTGGCTTTGGGTGCAACGCGTTTCGAGGCCGTCCGGCCGGTTTCCCGCGCCGCCCTGACGGCCGCCCTGATGCCCATCGTCAACGCCATGGCGGCAACGGGCCTCGTGTCGCTGCCGGGCATGATGACGGGACAAATTCTTGCCGGCGTTGAACCGGTCGAGGCCGCCAAATACCAGATCCTGATCATGTTCCTGATTGCGGGCGGCACGACGCTGGGCGCCGTTGCGGCCGTCATGGGCGGGGTCTGGCGCCTGACCGACGAACGCCACCGCCTCAGGCTGGATAGGTTGCGCCAGGGAAAAAGCTGACCATATGAACTTTACGTGAGGCCGCGTTGCTCCCTTGCAGGCGCCTCTCTAGAATTCTTGCCTTGATGTTCATTCCGGAAGGCCCTCTACGATGATCGATCTCTATACGTGGCCAACGCCCAACGGTCACAAAGTCCACATCATGCTCGAGGAAACCGGCCTCGAGTACGCCGTTCACGCCATCGACATCGGAGCGGGCGATCAGTTCAATCCGGATTTCCTGAAGATCAGCCCCAACAACAAGATGCCGGCGATCGTCGATCAGGAAGGCCCGGATGGCGCGCCGTTCAGCATGTTCGAATCCGGCGCCATACTCATATACCTGGCGGATAAAACCGGCCAATTTCTCTCGGCCGATCCCGCCGAACGTTACACGACGCTGTGCTGGGTTATGTTCCAGATGGGCGGCGTCGGGCCGATGTTCGGGCAGGCCCACCATTTTCGCATCTACGCGCCGGAAAAGATCGACTACGCCGTCAACCGTTACAGCAACGAGACCGCCCGGCTTTACGGCGTAATGGACCGGCGTCTGGGCGAAAGCCCGTACCTTGCCGGCGACGACTACACCATCGCCGATATGGCGACCTTCCCCTGGACGATCAGCCATGAACGCCAGGGCGTTGATCTCGCCGACTATCCCAACTTCAAGCGCTGGTTCGACGAAATCCGCGCCCGGCCGGCCGTCGAGCGCGGCCTGCAGGTATTGGCCGAGCGTCGCAAGGATCCGGCCAAGCTGGACGACAAGGCCAAGGACCTGTTGTTCGGCAAGGGCCAATACCAGCGCCGCTAATTTCAACACCTAAATCTAGGAATCTATCGTGATCGATCTCTACACATTCGGTACGCCCAACGGGCGCAAGGCCTCCATCATGCTGGAGGAAACGAGGCTGCCCTATCAGGTTTTTCCCGTCGATATCATCAAGGACGAGCAGTTCCATCCCGACTACGTTGAAATCAGCCCCTGGAGCAAGATCCCGGTTATCGTCGACCACGATCCGGCGGGCGGCGGCGGGCCGTACAACGTGTTCGAGTCCGGCGCCATCCTGATGTACCTCGCCGAGAAGACGGGACTTCTGATGCCGCTGGAACTGCGTGCCCGCTATGACGTCGTGAAATGGCTGATGGTGCAGATCGGCGGCGTCGGACCGCTGTTCGGCCAACTCGGCCACTTCGAGAAGTTCGCCCAGGAGGACATTCCTTACGCCAAAAAAAGGTACAGGGGCGAGGTCGAACGTCTCATGGACGTCCTCAACGACCGCCTTGAGGTCAGCGCCTATCTTGCGTCCGACGATTATTCGATCGCCGACGTGGCGACCTTTCCCTGGGTCAAGGGGCTCGGCATGATCGACTTCGACATGTCCGAATTCGAAAATGTCGAACGCTGGCTGGACGACGTCTGGGCGCGTCCCGCGGTGCAGAAGGGGTACGAGGTGCCATGAGCGAGGACCTGTTGTCACGTCCGGCCGTGAGGCGCGTTTCCGAGTGTCTCGCCGAGGCGGGGGGCGGAGCGGAAGTCATCGTCCTTTCCGAAACGGCGCGGACGGCCGAGGACGCCGCCGCCAGCCTGGGTTGCCCGCTTGGCGCTATCGTGAAATCGCTTGTTTTCACGGTCGGCGGCACGCCCGTCATGGCGCTTGTCGCCGGCGACCGGCGCTGCGACACCAAGGCGCTGCCCAGGGCATTAGGGCTGGAAGGCAAAACCAAACGGGCGGACGCCGACATCGTTCGCACGGCCACGGGATTTTCCATTGGCGGCGTGGCGCCGGTGGGGCATCCCGAGCCCTTGCCGATGGTTATCGACGCCAGCCTTGCCCGCTTCGAAAAGGTATTTGCCGCCGCCGGACATCACCACTGCGTGTTTGGAACGTCCGTCGATGCCTTGACCGCCATGACGGGTGCGCCGCTCGATGGGTCGGTGGGCGTTGAGGATTAGTTTATGGCGCTGAGTTGGGGAACGTAGAGACGTTCCCGGGTAAAGGTTACAGTCACCGTGGTACCTTCCCCGAAAACGCTGTCGATAATCAGCTCTCCGCCGTGAAGTTCGGTCATCGCCTTGGCCAGCGGCAATCCGAGCCCCGTACCGTCGAAGTCCCTTGCCATCCCCTCGTCGACCTGTTCGAACTTCGCCAGGGCCTTGGGAATATCCTCCGCTTGAATGCCGATACCGGTATCCCTGACGAATATTTCCGCGCCGTTTTCCGTGATCCGCGAGCCAATCGTGATGCGTCCGCCGTCGTGTGTGAATTTCACGGCATTGCTGATCAAATTTATCAGGATCTGCTTGAGCATCCGCCGGTCGGCAATGAGGTCAGGCTGATTGGGCGCGATTCTAAAATCGAGCTTGAGCCGTTTTGATTCCACCGTTTTCTTGACGAAGGCGACGGCGCTTTCCACCATTGGCGCAATCTCGATCCTTTCGTTGACGATTTCGCCCTTGCCGGCCTCGATTTTCGAAATATCGAGAACGTCATTGATCAGTTCCAGCAAGTGATCGCCGGAGCGATGGATGTCCCGGACATATTCCGTCTGTTTGAGATTGAGCTTGCCCGGAATACCGGCGTTCAGTACCTCCGAAAAACCGATGATGGCGTTCAAGGGCGTCCGCAACTCATGGCTCATATTGGCGAGAAAATCCGATTTCGCCGTATTCGCCATCTCGGCGGTGTCCTTGGCCCGACGCAATTCCATTTCAGCATTTTTCGCCTCGGTGACATCCGTCAGGAGGGTGAACATGCCGCGGATCTCGCCGCTTTCATCAAAGTCCGGGACGAATTCGACATGAGCGTAGATCTCCCCGGCTCCGGGGAAGTCCCGGACGGCCTCGAAACTGGCGTTCTTTCCCGATTGCGCTTGTCTGAATATGGGTTTGAAGCGCGTGTACGCTTCCTCACCGATGACGTCGATGACGCGCATCCCGATGGCGGTTTCGCGATCCAGATTGAAGAGATCCTCAAATACCTTGTTGACGTAGAGATACCGTTCATCGTTGTCGATGTAGGTCACCGCCGCCGGCAGTGAATCCGTAATCAGGCGAAGCTGCTCCTCGTTCTTGCGCAGATGCAGACTTTTTTCGGACGAAAGGGCGATGAAGTTCTCGCTTTCCCGTTGGTACCTGAGGGCGCGGAGGACAAAGCGGTTGTGCGTAACCGAGACCCCGAACAGGAAGACCATATAGACCCCGGCAAGCAGGCCTAAAGCGTCCGGAAACGCGGGATCGAGCACGAACCGGGCGGCCAAGGCGCTCAGCATCAAAAGCGTAAAGACAAAGGCCGCGGGCAAATATGTCGCCAGCGTGACAGCGCCACCCGACGCCACCGCGAGTACGACGATGATCATCATGAGTTGAAGCGACGTATCCGAGGCGGGAAATATCACAAGCACGGAACCGCCCAAGACCGCGGTGTGGATCAGCAGCAAGACGAAATAGCCACCCAGCCACCAACGGAAATCACCGCCGTCACGAAATTCCCGCTCGAACTTGAGTGCGAGCCACAGCCTGGCCAGTGAGGCAACAACCGTTACTCCGCCCCATGAGTACAGAAGCTCGGCAGGGATGTGGCCTTCCAGGGTGAAGAGAAAAATGGCGGCGACCGCAATGGCCGCAAATACGACGAAACGTGCGGAACCGAAAAGCAGGCGAACCTGCCCTTCGTCCACATCAAACAGCTTTGAATACTTAGTAACGGGCCGAGTTTCCAACGACTACCCCCAAGGCGTACGCTTCAGACCCGTACTAAACGGTCCCCCACCAAAAATCCAGAATCTTAAGCCGCAGGACCCAAGTTCGCGTTCTTGGTCACCGATTCCCAGGCCTCGCCGGTGGCGACGACGCAGGAAACGCCGTTCGGTTGCGTCACGAGAATTGTCCAGGTGCCGGATTGCGAGGAGAAGACCTCCACCACGGAACCGTTGTTGACCAAGCCCATGCCGGTCGTCGATTCCTTGTAGTCCGAGTCCAGCTTGCTGACGACATCGGTGCGCTGGCCGCAAACCTGCTGGGCGGTGGCGCTGGTCGCCATCAAAGCGATAAGGGTACCTGCTAATGCAATTCTCAACATGACGTTTCTCCTGATCGTGGCAAATCCGAAAGTGGGGACCAATCAACATGGGAAGTTCGGGTTCACCGGGCGTTGAAGGATTTCTTCAACGCTGTCAGTTGACCATAGCGATGTATCGGGGGTGTGTCGGAAACGAGCTAATTGGTATCTGAACGGCGAAAAATGTATCTAGACTGTATCGATTATCGGCGATTTTGCGCAACAATGTTGCGCAGGGCCGGACGTAGCGCGTCCCGTGAACCGTGCTACGTCAGCCTGTAACCATTGGAAATGGCTATTATTTGGTCTTTCTGGTCGAATTAGGCGCTGGGATCGCTCACCAATCGGTGAGGGACCGATTCCCAAGCCTCGCCGGTCGCGACGACACAGGAGACGCCATTGGGTTTCGTGACGAGGATCGTCCAAGAACCTTCTTTCGACGCAAGAATCTCCAAAACACTGCCGTTATTGACGAGGCCGAGCGCCACGGTATTTTCCGAGTAATTGCCATTGAGCTGATCGACGAACTTCGCACGTTCGCTGCAAACCGCCTGCGCGGCAGCCGGCAAGGCGCCAAAGAACGCCGTGGTGATCAGAGCGGTGGCTACCGTTAATATCCGTAACATTGCTCACCTCCTGGACCTAATGGTCCGAAATTGCCCTATAAAGGGCGGTACGCTTAAAAACTGGCAATTAACGTGCCAGGTACTACGAACCAATTCTATTTCCACTCAACAAACATTACCAAATCGTAAATTTTATGAATAATTTTACCAATTGTTTATCTATTACTTCCTCCTGGTATATTTACTTAGGTACTGATTCCATTATTTTCCAGTGTTTCTCAAAATATTGTGAGAGGGCTTGAACGGCTGTTTGTTGGTTTCCGGCCATTGACGAAACACCGGCGCATGGGTACATAGGGCAAATGCTGCCGGGTCAGGGACATTTGGCGGCGTCGCGGAGGGTTGGCCGAGTGGCTGAAGGCGCTCCCCTGCTAAGGGAGTAAGGGTTAACGCCCTTCGAGGGTTCGAATCCCTCACCCTCCGCCAACTTTCTCCAAACTGATCAATTAGAAATGCCGGTTTAACTACCAATTTTGGTAGAAAACCTAATATAGCGGCGATTCGGCTGCGCTTTTTGGCTTGTCCGATGAATGGTGGCCGTACACGATCTCGGCCGTCATTTCGCTGTCGCCATGGAACGTGGCTCATGTCCCGTTAGGGTGATATCGTCCGTTCCAAGGCAAATTGATAGGAACTCCGAACAAGCGGATGCAAGAACCCCCGAACGAACGATTGTCTTACCTATTCGAGCCCCTGACGATACGCGGCCATACCATCAAGAACCGGATTTTCTCAACCGGTCATATGACAGTGCTTCTCGACAACAACCAGTCCGGCGAACGTCTCGCCGCCTACCATGAGGCGCGTGCCGCAGGTGGCGCCGGCCTGGTCATCGTCGAGGCCTCGCGCGTCCATCCCTCCGGCGTCAGCGGCCGGCCCTCCATTCAAGCCTTCAAAGATGATTGCATTGAGGGATACAAGCGCATTGCTGAGGCCTGTCACTCTCACGGTTGCAAGGTGTTCGCCCAGCTTTCCCATCCCGGACGGGAAATGGGAGAAGCTCCGGACGGCACGCGTACGGTCGCTTACGCGCCATCATCGGTGCCCAACGAACGGTTTCACGTCATGCCGCGGGCGTTGTCCGAAAAGATGATCGCCGAGATCGTTGACGGCTTTCGCCAGGCGGCGGCGAGATTTCGAAAAGCCGGTTTGGACGGCGCCGAGGTCGTCGCTTCCCAGGGCTACCTCCTTGCAACTTTTCTTAACCCTAGGGTCAACCAGCGTAACGACCGGTATGGGGGTGATTTCGACGGGCGGCTGGCATTGGTGAAGGAAGTTCTGAGAGCGGTTCGGATGGGCGCCGGCGAGGACATGATCGTCGGCATGCGCATATCCGGCGACGAATTGGATCACCATGGCCTGGAACCGGACGAGGTTCTTCAAATCGTTGCGACGTTGTCAGCGGCAGGTCTTCTCGACTACGTCAACGTCACTGCGGGAACGTCGGCGGGCGTAACGGGGTCGACACATATCGTACCCTCCATGGCTTTCGACACCGCTTATACCGCACCCTATGCGGCGGAGATGAAAGCCCGGATCGACGTTCCCGTGTTTGTCGCCGGACGCATCAATCAACCGCAGATCGCCGAACAGGTCTTGCGAACCGGACAGGCCGACATGTGCGGTATGACCCGCGCGCTGATTTGCGATCCCGACATGCCGCGAAAAGCGAAGGCCGGTGAGCTCGACGACATTCGCGCCTGCATCGCCTGCAACCAGGCTTGTATCGATCACATGCTGAAGGGCTATCCCATTTCCTGCATCCAGCACCCGGAAACAGGCAGAGAACTGGAGTTCTCCGACATCCGGCCGGCGGAGACGTCCCGCCGTGTTGTTGTGGCCGGTGGCGGCCCCGGCGGTATGAAGGCGGCAGCTGTGGCGGCCTCGCGTGGCCATAAAGTCATTCTCTACGAGGCTTCAAACGCCCTCGGTGGACAGGTCAACCTCGCCCAATTGTTGCCGGGCCGGGCGGAATTCGGCGGTGCTATCACGAATCTGAAGCGCGAAATGGACAATGCCGGCGTTCGGATAGAGACCGGCGTAAAGGTCGACAGGAACTTGATCGACCGGGAGAACCCGGACGCCGTCATGATCGCGACCGGCGCCACGCCCTACAGGCCCGATGTCGAGGGCGCAGATGAAGCCCATGTTCTTGACGCGTGGCAGGTCTTGGAGGGCGAGGCCAACGTCGGTTCGGATGTCGTCATCGCCGACTGGCGAAGCGACTGGATCGGGCTGGGGTTGGCGGAAAAATTGGTCCGGGATGGATGCCGCGTGCGCCTGGCCGTCAACGGCATGACAGCCGGCGAGTTGATCCCGCAATATGCAAGGGACAAATGGCTCGGTGATTTGCACAAGCTCGGCGTCGAAATCATTCCGTATGCGCGGCTTTTCGGAGTCGATTCCGATACGGTTTATCTGCAAAACACGACAAGCGGCGAGGCAATCTTGTGCGAGGGTGCCGACACACTGGTCACGGCACTTGGCCATCAGCCCGTTACCGAACTGGAAGCAGCGTTGGAGGATTGGACTGGCGAGGTCCATCTGATCGGCGATTGTCTGGCGCCGCGCACGGTTGAGGAGGCCGTTCTGGAGGGGCTGCGTGCAGGTGTTGCAATCTGAACTTATCCGGTCAAATCCGGCTTGTACCAGCTTTTCGATTGTCGTGTTCGAACGATGGAGTGTGAATTGCCAGAAAACATTTTGATCCGGTCGATAGATCGCAATGACAAGGCCGAATGGCGTCAATTGTGGACGAGTTACCTTGAATTCTACGAAACGTCCGTCAGCGAGGAAGTGTACGAGACAGCTTTCGAGCGACTGCTCTCTGGGAAACCAGGGGAATTCAAGGGTCTGCTGGCCGAGTCGGACGGCGCGCCGGTGGGTTTGGCGCATTACCTGTTTCACCGATCACTTTGGACGGTTGAAGATACCTGTTACCTCATGGACTTGTTTGTCGACCCAAGGGTGCGCGGCCAGGGTGTTGGCCGTTTGCTGATTGAGGCAGTCTACGAGGAGGCATTGAAGGGCGGTGCCACAGGCATCTACTGGATGACCCAGGAATTTAACTACAAAGGCCGTATGCTTTACGACAAGGTCGCCACGAAAACCCCTTTCATCGTTTACGAAAAGGAGTCCTGATCCCATACGGATATCTCGGACGCCGTCTTTGGCCTGGCGCCTGGTTAACCGCCGCTCAGCACTTGATGCGCTCCATCTTCGGATCCAAAAGAGGCCGTAATGACGCTTGGGCCTTGTAACGCACGCCGGCGACGTCGATTTCCCATTTACCGGTGTTGACGATTTCCGCGCTCAGAGGTTCTTCGAGCGTGGCGAATCCGATGCCGACCGCGCCGCCCAGGGTGTGTCCGTACCCGCCGACCTGAAGATGGCCGACTTGTTGGCCATCGAGATAAATCAGTTCGTTGCCGTAGAGCAGCGGTTCCGGATCATCGAGCAGGAACTGCAGCATGCGGTTGTGCGGCACGCCCTTGTCCTTGATCGCCGCCAGCGCGTCGCGCCCGATGAAGCCGCCCTCCTTGTCGAGCTTGACGGCGAATCCCAGCCCGGCCTCGATGGGGTTGTCGGTGTTGTCAACATCGACGCCGAAATCGCGGTAGGCTTTTTCCAGCCGGAGGGAGTTGAGCGTTTGCATGCCGGCGTGCCGCAGGCCGAATTCGGCCCCTGCCTCGACCAGTTGGTCGTAGACCTGGACGGCGTGGATGGCCGGGACGTGGAGTTCCCAACCCAGTTCACCGACATAAGTGATGCGGATGGCCAGCACGTTGGCGTAACCGATGTCGATTTCCCTGGCCGCCAGGAAGGGAAACGCGTTGTCACTCATATCGCTGTAGGTGATCGCGATCAGCAGGATCGGCGACACCAGCGGCAAGGTAATCCGTGTGAAGGTGTACCAGGTGCCGGCGCGGTCGATCGCCGCCGCTTCGTAAAGGTGCTGCGGCACGGCGGACAACCCCGCCAGCGACAGCAGCATGACGAAGGGCGCCCACATCCAAATGTCCGTAATGGCGATGGCGTACAACGCCATGTCCGGGTCGGAGAGCCACTCGAAGTTGCCAATTTTCAGAACGTAATTGATCGGCCCCCAGGACGGATCGTACAGGAGCTTCCAGAACAGTCCGACCACCGCCATCGACATCATCATCGGCAGCAGCAACAGGGTCGTAACGAACCCCTTGAGGGCGAAGGCGCGGTTCAGCAAAAGCGCGATACCAAATCCCACAACAACCTGACCGGCGACCGATACGATCACGTAGTGGGCGGTGACGGTAAAGTTCCGCCAGATGTTGGGATCGGATAATAGCTCGCGGTAATTCTGCAGACCGACCCATTTTGCCGGTTCGTTGACGGACGCCCGGAAGTCGGTAAACGAATAGCCCAGCGAATAGATCAACGGAAAAATGTTGAAAACAATGAGGAAGACAATCGTCGGAATGATGAACATGTTCCGGATGGTCAAGTCGCTCCAACCGCGCGACGCGGCCGTCGAGTTGGGGTCAAGCTTGCTGAACATCGCTGCGATTGCTCCTGACAGAAATTATTCGATGGAACTGGGGCCGAAGGATGACCCTTCGACCCCTAGGAACCATTTACGCGTTGAGTACCACTACTTGCGACCGTACTTCTTGAATGTCGCGTTCCAGTCGCCGGCCAGGCCGTCCAGAGCAGCCTGGGCGGTACCTTCGCCGCCGACGATGTACGGATAGATCCGGTTGTTGATCTGCGTCAGCAGTTCAGCAAATTCCGGAACGGCCCAGAAGTCCTTAACCATGAACATGGACTGGTAGAAGGCTTCGTTGTACGGCGTGGCGTTGCGGAATTCCTTCGATTCCAGAACCTTGGCGTGGCAGGTGTAACCACCCAGTTCCGCCCAGCGCCTCTGAACGTCTTTCCGCAACTGAGCTCGGCTGCGTCAGCTTGTCCATCCGATGGCGCCGTGCTGCGGTCGCCGCATCGAAACCTTCAAGACCCGCGTTCGCGTGTTTCATGTGGCGCGGGTTTTGTGTTTTGCCCGGCGATATCCCTCGGAGGAATCATCCTTGTGCTAGGAAATATCCAGCCGGAGTGGTGAAAGCCGAGTTAAGGCGAGCACGGCGCGAAAAGGTCTTTGCCCAATACTCGCTTGAAATCCTTTTGCCCAACGGTCGAACATCTGTTGATTGCCTTCAGGGTTTCGAGTCGGTTGTCCGCATCGGCTCATAAGCGGATCAGTCATAGAATTCCAGACGGAGTCTGCTTTCGGCAGCATTTTAGCCGAACTCAGTTGGCATTGTGCCCTAGGTATCTCAATATGTATGTCAACCAATTCGGTCTAAAATTTCAGTTTATGTCACAATAGTTTTGCCGTTTAAGTTGGCGGACTCACCCTCCGCAATTCCTCGATGTATTACTCCTGAAAGACCCAAGAATTTGGGACACAATTTCGAAATCAGGGGTAAATCGAGTGTTTGCCGCTGGGTAAATGCTTGTTTGTTCGCAGCCAAAGATCGATTCTTGAGCCATGAGTGATCTGCCAGAACATCTCCGTACAGCACGTCTGCTTATTGTCGACGACAATCCGGCCAACGTCTCCATCATGGAGAAAATGCTGCGCCGGGCAGGCTATGAGAATGTCGAAAGCACAACCGATTCGCGGCTGGCCAAGGGGATGTACGAGGCGGCCCGCCATGATCTGGTCCTGCTCGATATCCGCATGCCGTTCGTCGACGGTTTCGAGGTCATGGCGCAACTGAGGGATATCGCCGGTGACGACTATGTGCCGATCCTGGTTCTAACCGCACAAACCGACATGGACACCCGGATCAAGGCCTTGGCGGCAGGCGCCAAGGATTTCCTCAACAAGCCCGTCGATCACTCGGAGGCCTTGATGCGCGTCCGCAACATGCTGGAAGTGCGGCTCCTGCACAAACAGATCAAGGAACAAAACCTGGTGTTGGAGGAGAAAATCGCCGAACGTACCAGGGAACTCAGGACCGCTATGGAAACCGCGGAAGCCGGAAGCCGGGCAAAATCGGAATTTCTAGCGATTATCGGTCATGAACTGCGCACCCCGCTCAACGCCATCATCGGGTTCGCCGACGTCATGCGCTCGGAATCGTCCGGCCCGGTGAACGACCAGTATCAGGGGTATCTCGGCGAAATTCACGACAGCGCGCACGGCCTGTTGTCGGTTATCAACGACATCCTCGACATTTCCCACGCCGAAGCCGGAAGGCACAAGCCGCTGGACCGCTGGGTCGACCTTCGCGAGGCCGTGGAGGCGGTAAAACACCTTTTTGAGGAACGGGCGCGCGAAAAAGGCGTCGAACTGTCGTATGGCAAGCCGGCCGATCTGCCCAGGCTTTTTGCCGACCCCGCCATGGTCAAGCGCATCATCGGCAACCTGTTGTCCAACGCCGTCAAATTTTCCGATACCGGCGTCGTCAGCGTGCAAACGGAACGCAACGCAGACGGCGGACTCGACCTCGTCATTGCCGACCAGGGCTGCGGTATCGCGCCGGAGCACGTGCGTCAAATCATGACGCCGTTCGGTCAGACCGACACCGGATTTGACCGAAAGAACGTCGGCGTCGGCCTGGGCCTCTCGATCGCCAACGCCCTCACCGAGCTCCATGGCGGGGCCTTGAATGTCGAGAGCGAAGTGGGTGTTGGTTCAACCGTAAAGGTGTCTTTTCCCCGAAGTCGCATAGAAGGCGAGGATTGACGTGCCGCAAAGTCACAGAAGCTTTTTTTGACTTTTCACCGGAGATTGACGAAATTCGACACTGGCACTCGGGTCGGAATGACCAAATTGTATCGCGATGAAAAATTTGAGTGACGCCACACAAAAAATTGCCGGGCGGCTGACGATTTCGGCCCTCTGCCTCCTTGCCGGAATCGTGATGGCTATCGGCCCGGCCAACGCCCAAACCGCACAGCCGCAGGCCGAAGCGCCGCCGAAGGGCGACGTCGTGATGGAATCGATGTCCCAGCCCATCGTCAGGGGCAAAAGCATTACGGGCTATGAGCACGCCACGGTTATTCTCTGGCTGACGACGCGCGATCACGCCAATCTGGTCTGTCAGAACCGCTATTCCCTGGCGGACGCCTTTCTGGTCGATTTGCACGACCATCCCATTCCTTCCCGCAACAAGAAGGAAGCGCGGGGGGAGGCGGAGGAACGACTCTACGAAATTGCCGTGGAGACCTTCGGTCCACGCGTCGTCAAGCGACTGCGCATCGAGTGGGCGCGCAACACGACGGGCGGCAAAACCACGATTTTCGGAACGTTCACCGACGTTCAGTGCGAGGCCACCGAATAACCGGGATCAAAACCGCTCTGCGGTATCCTTCAGGACCTTTGAAAACACTTCCGGATCGGCATTGCCGCCGGAGATGACCACGACCAGCGTCTTGCCCGCCACTTCCATGCGTCCGGCCAGCACGGCCGCCAACGCCACCGCACCGCCCGGCTCGACGACGATCTTCAGGTCGCGGAAGGCGGTTGCCATGGCGTAGGCGACCTCATCGTCGCTGACCGAAAATCCACCGGCCAACCGCGTGCGGTTTACCGAAAACGTCATTTCGCCCGGAATTGGCGCCAGCAGGGCGTCGCAGAAACTCGACGCGCCATGCTCGTTGGCGGTCCGCTCTCCGGCCTGAAGGGAACGGCGATGGTCGTCGAAGCCGTCGGGTTCACAGGAATAGACTTCCGTGTCCGGCATTTCGGCTTCCAGCGCCAGCGACGTCCCGGCAATCAGCCCGCCGCCACCCGCCGGGGTCAGGACGGCGTCGGGTTCGATGTTGCGCTCCCGGCATTGCTGCGCGATCTCGAGCCCGACCGTGCCCTGTCCGGCGATCACCCAGGGATCGTCATACGGGCGGACCAGGCAGGCGCCGGTCTCCGCCGCCAGGGCGGAGCCGATGGATTCCCGGCTTTCTCCGTCGCGATCATAAAGCCGGACTTCGGCGCCGTAGGCGCGGGTGTTGGAGACTTTCAACGTCGGCGCATCCGACGGCATGATGATAGTGGCCGGGGTACCGAGGATTTCCGCCGCTGAGGCAACCCCTTGAGCATGATTGCCCGATGAAAACGCAACGACGCCCGAGCGGCGCTGCTCGCTCGTCAGTTGGCTGACGTGGTTGAAAGCGCCGCGAAACTTGAACGATCCCGTACGCTGGAGGACCTCGGGCTTGACCAGCAGACGGCAGCCAAAGCGGGCGTTGAGCAGCGGGGATTCCAGGAGCGGCGTGCGCACCGCCAAACCTTCGAGCCGTTGGGCAGCGGCGCGAACGTCGTCGATGGTGGGGATGGGGGCGACGGGGCTAGAGGTTTGCAATGAAGTCATCAATCGCCTCAAGGCATTCGGGCTCATCGAGCAAGGGGACGTGCCCGCGGTTTTTGACCGTGACGCGCCGAAGGTCGGGTTTGATTTCGGCCATACGGTCAAACACGTCGACGCTCAGTATATCCGAAATCGCGCCCCGGATGGCGAGCGTCGGTATTTTTTCCAACGCCTTGAAATAGGCCCACATTTCATCGGGTGGGCCTGCCGCCGCCATGGCTTTGCCCAGGTTCAGATCGTAATCGAGGTGCAGCTCGCCGCTTTCGTTTTCGCGGTAAGTGCTGCGCGCCATGTCCATCCAACCGTCCTCGTCGAGGTCCGGATAGACCGGGCTGTAGAGATGCATCAGCTGGCGTGCGGCTTCGTCCCACGACGCCGGCGTGACCGGCGTTCCGACGTAGTCGGCGATCCGGTCCAGGCCTTCGCTGTCGATTTCCGGACCAACGTCGTTAAGCACAACGCCGGCCAGCGCCGTCGCCCGGACCACCGCCAGGCCCATCGCCAGGAGGCCACCGAAGGATGTGCCCACGATGATTACCCGATGCACGTTGAGTGAGGTCAGGAGGGCTTCGATGTCGCCGACGTGGACTTCCGCCCTGTAATTCCGCCAGTCCGGGTCGTAGGCCGACCGGCCCCGGCCCCTGTAGTCCGGCGTGATCACGCGGCGTTGCAGGGCCGCTAGATGCGCCGCCAGATCGTCGAAATCCGCGGCGTTCCGGGTCAGACCGCCAAGGCAGAGAACCGGCGTGGCCGACCAAAGGGGATCACCGTAGTCCCGGTAATAAAGCGCCAGGCCATCGTCCGCCGAATATGTTCCTTCCCGGTAGCCCGGCCCGTCCTCCGCCATTAAACGGCTCCAACGATGGCGGGCAGGTGGCTCAAGCTGTCGACTTCGATATCCGGTTGATCGGGCAGGCGCTCCTTGGCCTGGCCGAAGCGGTTCACCCAGACGACGCGGAAGCCGAAGGTTGCCGCCGCCGCCGCGTCCCAGGCGTTGGACGATTGGAATGAGACCTCGGCCGGGGTGATGGCGAAATGATCGACGGCCATCTGGTAGACCGACGGATCGGGTTTGTAGATACCGACATCCTCGACGGACAACACCGCATCCAGGACACCGGCGATGTCCGCATTATCGACAGCCGATTGCAGCATTTCCGGTGATCCGTTGGAAAGGATGGCGGTCTTGAACCCACCGTCCTTCAGCGCCGTCAGCACCTCCTTCACTTCCGGGTAGGCGTCCAGGCTCATGTAAAGATCCAACAGGCGCGATCTGAGGTCGTCGTCCGCAAGACCGACGGTATCCATGGCGTAGTCCAGGGCGTCGGTGGTGACTTGCCAGAACGGCGTGTGCCGCTTCATCAAGGAGCGCAGCCAAGTGTACTGCAACTGCTTGGTGCGCCAGACCTCGGCCAAAGGCTGCCATTTGTCGCCCAATTCGTCCGCGCAATGGGCGGCCGCGGCGTTGACGTCGAACAGCGTGCCGTAGGCGTCGAACACACAGGCCGAAATGTTCTCAAGCTTGTCGGTCATCTGGTTACTCCCTCGAATGCCAACGCGATCCTACCTCTGTGGCGACTGAACGCAACACACCGGGGCGTGAAGATGAGGGTTAGCGATTAAGATCTTCCAGAAGGGCGAGGCGCACGCGTCCCGTCCGTCCGGCCATGCGTTGGCGGTAGACCTGAACGCCTTCCATGACGCGCTGGACGTAGTTGCGGGTTTCGCTGAACGGGATCGATTCGACCCAGTTGACGGCGTCGACTTCCGCATGGCGCGGGTCCCCGAAATTCCGGATCCAGCGCCGCACCCGCGGCGTGCCGGCGTTGTAGGCGGCGACGGCAAGGACGTATGAGCCCTTGTAGATGTCCAGCAGTTCCGCGATGTAGGCGGTGCCCAACGTGACATTGAAGCGGGGATCCTTGGTCAGCCGGCGGCGGGTGTACCGCATCCGTTTTTTGGCCGCGACCTTGCGGGCTGTCGCCGGCATGAGCTGCATCAGGCCGCGTGCGCCCGCATGGCTGACGGCTTCCGGATCGAACTGGCTTTCCTGACGGATGATGGCGAGCTGCAGGGCGCGTTCGACCTTCACATGGCCCGGCAGATTGACGATGGGGAAGTTCTCCCGGATCAGGGGAACGCCGACCTGCGCCGCCCGCTTGGCGCTGGCGACGGCCATGTCCCGGCGCCCCGATTTCCGGGCCAAGGCGGCGATCAGGGCGTGTTCCTCAGGCGTCGTGGCGGCATCGGTGAGGGCGCGGAAGAAAGGCCGCAGCCGGTCGCGCTCGCGCAACTGGGCCAGCAACATAACGGCGCGGACCAGTTCACGCTTTTCGAATGCCTTCGATTCCGCCCAACTCGCGTGCGCCTGTTTCGGCAGGGCCGGGGCCGTGGTTTCGCCGACCGCCAGGGTGGCGAGATGGCCGTAGTAGGTGTTGGGGAAACGTGCCGCGTCGGCATACCAGGCCAGCGCGTCGTCCTTGCGTCCCATGGCGGCGGCGGCCCTCGCCGCCCAATAGGCGCCCCGGGCGATGCTCACGGGGAAGCGCACCATGCCGTGAAGGCGCTTGAAGTGAGCCAATGCGGTGGCCGGATCGGCCAACTGCGTCAAGGCAATCCAGCCCGCCAGGTTTTCCGCCTCCGCGATGGCGCCTCGGTCGGTTTGGCCGTGATCGCGGACCAGCTTGTAGGCGTCGCTTACGTGGCCCTTGCCCAGCAGTCGCCGCGCGAGCATATGCCGTTCCGCCCACCACTTCTTGGGCCGCGGTCCTACGTCCTCAATAGGCGGTGCCGGGGGCAGCAGCAATTCCGCGGCGCGGATCGGAAAATTCTTGCGTCGGCGCCAGCGCACCCGTTCGTATACCAGTCCGGGGTCGTCGCGCAGGGCTTCGGGTACCCGTGCGATCGCGCCGTCGACGCCGCCGGCAAACTCCATCAGGGCGAGCCGGGCGTGCGCCAGCGCGCGCTGCCCGCTGTCGACCCGCCGCATCATGCGGCGCGCCCCCCGCCGCTGGCGGTCCCACAGGAGACGGTCGAGGCGGGCGGCATGGTCGTCCCGGTTCAGTTTCTTGCGGTGGCGCCTCAGGAAATTGCGTTCCTGGCGGCTGGGAAACTTGCCGTTGATCCAGGCGTCGCGCAGCAGCGCGATGCCGCTTTCTTCATCGCCCTTCTTGATCATGATTTCAGCCAGGCGCTGTTTGCCGGCGCCCGTGAGGGGCGGGTGCCTTTCGAACCAGGCGACGACGTCGTCCTCCGGGGTGCGGCTCGTGATCGCATGCTCGGCATTGCGCAGCATGTCATTTTGCCGGGGCCAGGCGGGGTTCGCTTCGATAAACGCCGTGAGCGTTTCGAACGTGACACCCGGCGCCGGCTGACTGTAGTGCAGCCACCGCAGGACTTTCGCGGGTAGCGGATCCTGGGCGCGTGCGGCAAGGCGGTGGGCGGTTTTCCAGCGTTTCAGCTTGGCGGCGGCGAAGGCGGACCGGTAGAGCTTGTAGTCCGAGGGCTTGAGTTTTTCTTCGAGCAGGCGCGGCGGTTTGAATTTGGGCAGGGGCGGGACGGTCCGCTTCAGGGTGGAATCCCGATCGTCGCCGGTGGCCACGTCCAACGCCGACGCAGGCGCGACGATCATCAGCGCGCCCATCAGCACCGCCGCTGCCGCTCCGGATGTTAGGAGATTCATGAGCCTCAAAATGCCGTACACCCTCGTCAACACAGGCAATAGTTTATGTCATGTGCTTGCCGCGACGCCATATCGTCGCTATTTTGCACGAAATTTCCAGACTCAGGGGATGCAGCTATGTTTTCTGGTTCAATTCCGGCGCTCATCACGCCGTTCCGCGACGGCGCCGTCGACGAGGAAGCCTTCCAGGCTTTTGTCGAATGGCAGATCGAGGAAGGCAGTCACGGCCTGGTGCCCTGCGGCACCACGGGCGAATCTCCCACGTTGAGCCATGACGAACACAAACGCGTGGTGGAACTCTGCATCGAGGCGGCGGCGGGGCGGGTGCCCGTGATCGCCGGCGCGGGCTCGAACTGCACGGCCGAAGCCGTGGAACTGTCGCAGCATGCCGAGCAGGCCGGCGCCGACGCCGTCCTGATCGTCACGCCCTATTACAACAAGCCGACCCAAGAAGGCCTTTACCAGCACTACAAGGCCATCAACGATGCGATCAACATCCCGATCATCATCTACAACATCCCTGGCCGCTCGGTCGTCAACATGACGACCAAGACCATGGCGGAATTGGCCGAATTGCCCAATATCGTCGGCGTCAAGGACAGCACCGGCGCGCCCGACCGGGTCAGCGCCATGCGCATGCTGCTGGGATCGGAGTTCTGCCAGCTTTCGGGCGAGGATGCCATTGCGCTTTCCGTCCGGGCGCACGGCGGCGACGGCTGCATTTCCGTCACCGCGAACGCCGCACCCCGGGCCTGCGCTGAATTCCAGAACGCCTGCGAGGCAAACGACTTCGCTGCGGCTCTGGAATACCAGGACCGTCTGCTGCCGCTGCATATCGCGCTGTTTGCGGAAACCAGCCCGAGTCCGGTCAAGTACGCCGTCAGTCTGCTGGGCCGCGCGACGGCCGAGGTTCGCCTGCCCATGGTGGAAATCGGCGACGACACCAAAAAACAGGTCAAGGTCGCCATGCAGTCGGCCGGATTGCTGAACTAATCACGGAGGCCTGCTAGGAGGCCCACGGGTTATGTGGGCAGAGAATTCAATTTCGTTCCTAGTGGCTCCACCCCCACCCAACCCTCCCCCGTCAAGGGGGAGGGCTTTTTGCTGCAGGGCGAAATCTCAACGCGAGTTCCTTCCCCCCTGGCGGGCGAAGGACAGGATGGGGGGGACAACAGTTGTTCCCTTTCCAATGATTGATAGGATTGCTCCAGACACTGTTCGGGGCAAATGAGAAACGATGGCTAAGAAAAAGCGCGACGGCGCAAAGCGCGCCGTCGCGGTCAACCGCAAGGCGCGCCACAACTACTTCATCGAGGATACCGTCGAGGCGGGCATCGTGCTGAACGGGCCCGAGGTGAAATCGCTGCGCGCCGGCCACGCTTCCATCGGCGAGGCCTTCGCCGGCGAGAAGGACGGCGAGTTCTATCTGATGAACGCCCACATCACGCCGTACGGGGCGGCGAGCTACAACAACGAGGATCCGGTGCGCGCGCGCAAACTGCTGCTGCACAAGCGCGAGATGGCGCGCTTCATCGGCCAGCAGCGCCGCGCCGGCATTACCATTGTGCCGCTGTCGATCTACTTCAATGACCGGGGCATCGCCAAGGTCGAGCTCGGCATCGCCAAGGGCAAACGCCAGCACGACAAGCGGGCTACCGAGAAGGACCGCGATTGGGGCCGCGAGAAAGCCCGTCTGATGCGCGACAAGGGTTGAGGGTTGCAAACGGCGCTCGCGGACAGTTGAATTGATCGCCAAGGCGGTTCGGCCGATTTTAGCCGGACTGCAACCAAGAGGGGGGCGCATGGCCGGCGGGTTTTTAAGCAAACTGATCGCCACCAAGGAAAAGTGGGCGCGCGACAACCGTCAACCCGGCGGACCCGGCGACGGCGGCCGCCTGCCGCCGGGCCAGCGGCTGGTCGACGGCTGGCCCGTGCTCGACCTCGGCGTGCAGCCCTATGTTTCCGAGCAGAACTGGACACTGACGGTGGACGGCGCGGTGGAAGCGCCGCTGGCCTGGAACTGGGAGGACTTCCTCGCCCAGCCGCAGGTCAGCATGGTGAGTGATATCCACTGCGTCACGGCCTGGTCGCGTTACGACAACCGCTGGGACGGGGTTGCCACCACGCATCTGCTCGAGGCGGTGAAGCCGAAAGCGGAAGCCACCCACATCATTCAGCACTCGCACGATGGCTACACCACGAACGTGCCGCTGGAGGTGTTCGGCGCCAAGGACGCCATCCTGGCGCATAGCTGGGAGGGCAAGCCGCTGACCCGCGAGCACGGTGCGCCCATGCGTCTCGTAATTCCGGCGAAATACTTCTGGAAGTCGGCCAAATGGCTGAAACGCCTCGAATTCGTGGCCGCCGACCGTCCCGGCTTCTGGGAGGAGCGCGGCTACCACAACGACGGCGATCCCTGGAAGGAGGAACGCTACAGCTTTTAGCTCATAACATGTTCGCTTGGTTCAGGTGCTTGGTCACAGGGTGGTTGGTGACAAGAGAAAACAATAATCAGGGGGACTGCGAAATGCGTACATTGAACCTGCTTGCCGCCGCCGTGATCGCAAGCGGCGCCGGTCTGATCATCGGCGCAACCGCCGATGCCGCGAGCCAGAAAGAAACCGTCGAAATGTCCAAATCCAAGGTGCCGATGCCGCCCTGGCCGGCCGGCGACGAGGTCGGCATGGCCAATACCCTGGGTGCTGGCACCTGGATGCGCTGCGCCATGCACCTCACCAGCGCGGGCGCCAAGACCTACGAGGTCAGCCACGAACGCTCCAACACCATGCCGCTGTCGCCCTTCGGCGTGCCGCTGAAGTACACCTACACCGCCACCAAGGGCGTGCCGTACTCGCTGCACGCCTGGAACGGCGAGATCGTCGCAAGCGGCGAACCCGGCGCGCAAGGCACCCAGATGGATGCACTCGGCCACTTCGCCGTCATGGACAAGTTGTGGAAGGGGGAGGGCAAGCCCGACGCCTCCAACGCCAAATACTACGGCGGCTACATGCAGAAGGACGTGAAGCCGTCGGATGATTCGCCTTTGATGCGCCTCGGCATCGAGAACGTGCCGCCGATCATCACAAGTGCGGTCCTGCTGGACGCAAAGTCGCACCTGGGGGGCGGTCAGCCCATGAAGCCGGGCCAGCTCGTCACCGCCGCCGACATCGAAGCCATGTTGAAGGCTCAGGGCCTGGGCTGGCGGGGTTTGATGGCGGGCGACGTGCTCTACATCTACACCGGCTGGGGCGACAATTGGAAAGACCCCGACACCGAAAAGACCTACTACACGATGGGTCCGGGCTTATCTTACGACGCGGCGCAGTACCTAAAGGGAAAGGCCGTGGTGCTGGTGGCGCTGGACAATCCCTTCACCGATCCGGTCAACAACGGCCAGTTGATGGGTAAGGCGCCGCCCGCCGAGGGCACGCCGCAGGGCCTGCCGTTCGCCATCCATCATGAAAACCTGGCGGTCAGCGGCATCCACCAGATCCAGAACGCCAACCTCGGCGCCATGGCGAAGGACAAGGTCTGGACCTCCTGCACCATCATCCTGCCGCTGCGCTCCCGCGGCGGTTCGGGCTCGCCCGTGCGGCCCGTGGCCATCGGGGTTCCCGGTCAGTAAGGCTTAAGTCTCTCGGCCGGGCGCGACTCTAAAGACGTCGCGCCCGGCCGCCTTTCCGCTATCCTCCCTTTCGATCGAATTTTTTTCACCGCCCTGCATCCATCCGGGCGCGGGCTGCATCTCTATGGGTAACAACCAACCAATTCATAGGAGATCGAAATGGAGAGCATGGGTATCGGCGCCGGTCTGGGCGCCATCGGATTTTGGGGCTTCATTGCCGCCGTCGTGGTGGCCGGCATCTGGTACGACCTGCGCAAGAAGGAGGCGCGGCACGAGACCGTCCGCCGCCTGATCGAAAGCGGCCAGAAGTTCGACGATGGCACGTTGGACAAGCTGCTGTCGGCCAGCGGCGGGGAGGGCGAGAACCTGGCCCGCGATCTGAAGGTATCCGGCCTGATCGTCATCTTCATCTCGCCGGGCTTGGCCGTGATGGCCTGGTTCCTCGGCCAGCTCAACGAAAACGCCTTTCTGCCCGTCCTGGGTGCGGCGGCCCTGGTGGGCTTCGTCGGGATCGGTCTGTTGGTGGCGGCGAAAGCCGCCGCCAACGGCAACTCCGCCAACCCCAGCGCCTAAACAGGTCAGGACCTCGGGTCGTGGCCTCCACACGGCAGGATTACGGGCAAAGCGCCGAAGCGCTGATCGTCGGCCTGGCACGGTCGGGCGATCGCGACGCCTTTGCCGAACTGGTGCGCCGCCGCCAGTCCTGGGTCCGCAACCTGATGCGGCGGTTCAGCGGCGACGCCACCCTGGCCGACGACCTGGCGCAGCAGGCGTTCCTGCAGGCCTGGCGCAAGATCGGCTCCCTGGAACAATCCGGCCGCTTCGGCGCCTGGCTCAAGCAGATCGCCGTTTCCATCTGGCTGCAACACCTGCGCAAAAACGACGCGCTGCGAAACGCGGACGAAGTCGACGGCATCGAACTTCCCCAAACCGGCAACGCCGGCGCGGCCATCGATCTCGACCGCGCCCTGGCGACGCTTTCCCAACCCGTCCGGCTCTGCATCGTGCTGTCGTATCACGAGGGCATGACCCACGGCGAGATCGCCGAGGCGACCGAAATTCCGCTGGGCACGGTGAAATCCCACGTCCGCCGTGGCACCCGGCGCCTGCAGCAATTACTATCCGCCTACCGTGAAACCCCGCAAACGGAGGAAACGGCATGACAGACGAACGCGATCCCGCGCTTCAGGCGCTCTTCGCCGAGGCCGAACAGGACCTGCCGGCCGAGGACTTCACCCATGGCGTGATGGCGCAAGTCGAGGCTGAAGGTAAGCAATTCGCCCACCGCTGGCTGCTCGGCGCGGTGGTCCTTCTGGCCTGCGCCTGGTTCCTCGCCGCCCCCGTGCAGGAGGCCGTCGCCCTTCTCACGCAGGGGCTCTCCGTGACCCTGGTCGATATGGAAAATCCGTTCCTCGCCCAGGTGCTGTCGCCGGTGAACAGCGTCGCCGGTATGATCGGTTTCGGTTTCCTCGGGATGTGGGCCGTCGGCCGCCGGGTGTTCCGCAGCAATTGGTAGCAGGGAGAATCGATCATGGACCTCAATCTGGCGGGCAAGACCGTCCTCATCACCGGCGGCTCGAAGGGCATCGGTAAGGGCATCGCCGAAGCCATGGCGGGGGAGGGCTGCAACCTGCAGCTTGTCGCCCGCACCAGCGAAGACCTGGAGGCCACGGCGGCGGCGCTCCGCGAGAAATCAGGCGTTTCGGTGGAGGTGTACCCGAAGGACCTCAGCATCGGCGCTTCGGTCGCCGAACTGTTGGCCGAGGCGGGCGTGCCGGACATCCTGGTCAACTGCGCCGGCGCCATTCCCGGCGGCAACCTCGAAGCCATCGACGAGGCCACCTGGCGGGTGGCCTGGGACCTCAAGGTGTTCGGCTACATCAACATGTGCCGCGCCTTCTACGACGCCATGAAGGCGCGCGGGGGTGGCGTGATCGTCAACATCACCGGCCTCGCCGCCGACCGGACCGACGCCGACTACATCGCGGGCAGTGCCGGTAATTCGAGCCTCAACACCTTCACCCGCACGCTCGGCAGCCGCAGCCTGCGCGACGGCGTCCGGGTTGTGGCCGTCAGCCCCGGCGCCGTGGCCACGGAACGCATCGTCACCCTGATGAAGAGCCGCGCCGAGGCCGAATTCGGCGATGCCGAGCGCTGGCAGTCCTACCTCGCCAACCTGCCGCTGGCCCGCGCCGCCGCCGTCGAGGAAATCGCCGACGTCGTCACCTTCGCGGCCTCCGACCGCGCCAGCTACATGAGCGGCACCGTCATCACCGTCGACGGCGGGCACGGCGCCAATATGGGGAGTTTTGGGTAAGAGGCGAAAAATCGTGAATGAGGAGCTTACGTTGAAGGAAGATCATATAGCGCGCTTACGAAATCTGGCCGTTGCGACCCTGTCTGACGGTTGTGATCAGATCGCCGGAAAGCGGGGATTCATGGATCACGACATCAAGTCCCGCGTGAACGCCAGAAAGATCGTCGGCACCGCGGCGACGGTTCTGCAGGTGCCGAGCATGGACCGGCACATGCCGGAGCTCGCCTTCGACGTTATCGACGAAGCGCCCGCCGGCAGCGTGATCGTGATCGGCTGCGGCGGCGATGCGAACACCGCCGTGTGGGGTGAACTGATGAACGCGGGCGCCACGGCCCGGGGTCACGAGGGGGTGGTCCTGGACGGCGGCACCCGCGACGTTGAACTTATCCGCAATCAGACGGATTTCCCGGTCTATGCCCGCTCCGTGGTGCCCTCGAGCTCCATCGGCCGCCTGATGACGCTGGCCCGCGATGTCGCGGTGGAGGTCGGCGGGGTGGTCGTCAATCCCGGCGATTACATCGTCGGCGACGAGGACGGCATCGTCGTCATCCCCGCCGAACACGTCGAAGAGATCATCGCCTTCGCCGAGGAAGCCGAAGCAACCGAAGCCGAAATGGCCGCCTATATCTCGGAAGCCGGATCAATCCGCGCCGCCGTCAAGAAATTCGGCCGGGCATAGAGATCCAACCGTTCCGGTTCGCCTGCGAGCGGGCAAAATAAAGGGGACATGTAGCAAGTATATGTCCCCCATTTTCTGCGCTTGCCGCCCCTATAAAGCCCCCTCTGCCAAATCCAAATGGTCCTGGCCGAAGAACATTTCGTCGGCCACAAACATGGTGGGTACGCCGAAGACGCCTCTCGTGACGGCGGCTTCGGTGGCGGCGATGAGTTTGTCCTTGATGGGTTGTTCCTGGGTGCGGGCGAAGAGGGCTTCGGCGTCAATGCTGATGGCATTGAGCGCCTGGGCGAGCGAGCCAAAATCCGTCATGTCGCGGGCTTCGGCCCATTGGGCGCGGAACATCGCCGCCGTGTAGTCCGCCAGCCGGTCGTCCTCGTCGGCGACTATGGCGCCGCGCATCAGTCCGAGGGAGTTGAAGGGCGCGCCTGCGTGGAAATCGAGGTCGAGGCCGTAGTGCTTGGCGGCGCGGGGCAGTTCGGTCTCCATCATGTAGGCCCGCTTGGTCGGCACGTCGACGGGACCGGCGTTGCCGCTCAGTTTGAAGACGCCGCCCACCAGCACGGGCCGCAGAACGATTTCCGCACCCGTGCGCGCCGCCACGCCCGCCAAACGCTCGTGCGCGATGTAGGAGGGCGGGCTGGAGAGGTCGTAGTAGAATTCCAGGGTTGCCGGCATGGCGGGCCTCACTCGCGTTCCAGTTCCTTCGCGGCCCGAAAGACGTCCGCGAACATCTCCGGCGTCAGCCGCCGCGTGTTCACGTTATAGCGCGAACAGTGATAGCTGTCCGCCAGCATCAGGCCGCCGGGCAGCGCGTGCAGGGCGTTGTGGCCGAAGGGATAATCGGCTTTACGGAGATCTAGTGTCGTCAGCACGGCGTCGTGGGCGATGCGCCCGAGCGCCAGGATGACGCGGAGCTCGCTTAAGGCCTCGATCTCGGCGGCCAGGAACGGCCGGCAGGTGCGGGCCTCTGCCCCCGTCGGCTTGTTTTGCGGCGGCACGCAGCGGACGGCGTTGGTGATGCGGGCGCCGACCATCTCGAGCCCATCGTCGGGCCGCTGGTCGTAGACGCCGCGGGCCAGGCCGAAGTCGATCAGGGTGGGGTAGAGAAGATCGCCGGCGCCGTCGCCGGTGAAGGGCCGGCCCGTGCGGTTGGCTCCCTTGAGGCCCGGCGCCAGGCCGACGATCAGCAGCCAGGCGTCGTCGGGGCCGAAGGGCGGCACCGGTGCGTTGTGCCAATCGGGATGTTCGGCGCGGTGGCCGGCGAGAAACTCGGCCAGGCGCGGGCAGAGCACGCAGCCCGGACCGGGTCCGGCCAGGGCCTCGGTCCGGGAAAGCAGGTTGGTCATTGAGATAGTTTAGATCAAACGACGGACGTGATGGTCTCCGTATCCGGCAATTCGGCTTCCGCCGGCGTGCCGTGCGTCTTCGTCTGCAGCTCGCCGCCCTCCATTTCGCGGTCGTCGGCGACCGGCGCCGGTTCGGCGTGCTGTTGGTGGTGATGGTGGCGGGCGTTGCCTTCGCGGGCGATGGCGGACTGGATATCGGCCAGTTCGACGAACACGTCGGCCTGGCGGCGCAGCTCGTCGGCGATCATGGGCGGCTGGGAGCGTACCGTACTGACGACCGTCACGCGGACGCCGTGCTTCTGCAGGCACTCCACCAGCCGGCGGAAATCGCCGTCGCCCGAGAACAGCACGACGTGGTCGAGGTTCCCGGCCATCTCCATGGCGTCGACCGCGATTTCAATGTCCATGTTGCCCTTGATTTTGCGCCGGCCCATGGAATCGGTGAACTCCTTGGTCGGCTTGGTGACCATGGTGTAGCCGTTGTAGTCGAGCCAGTCGACCAGCGGCCGGATCGGGGAATACTCCTGATCCTCCAGAAGGGCGGTGTAATAAAGGGCGCGGATGACCCGGGTATTGTTGCGGAATTCCTGCAGGAGTCGTTTATAGTCTATATCGAATCCGAGCGCCCGGGCAGCGGCGTAGAGGTTCGAGCCATCAATGAATAACGCGGTGCGTTCACCATCATAAAAATCCATAATTTCAATCCCTTACACAATTTTATTAGAGTTGTTTATTAGTATAGAATTGGGCGAAATAGAGCTTTTTTTGTCTTATTTAGTTGTTGTCATTCTAATCTAGGCCGATCCCCCGATGTCGCAAGGAACAAAATCGCCAGGGCACGCACTTGTGAACGCCGACGACGCCGTGCTGGTGGCGCTGGGCGCCAACCTGCCGTCCGAATTCGGCCAACCGCGCGAGACGCTGGAGGCGGCTCTGGCGGCCATGCCGGGCCTTGGTATTAACGTGGTGTCTCGCGCGCCCTGGTACAAGACGGCGCCCGTGCCGGTTTCCAGCCAGAACTGGTACGTCAATGGCGTTGCCGCCGTGGAAACCGGGCTGGACCCTGAGGCCCTGCTGGCGGCGTTGCACGAGATCGAGACCCGGTTCGGCCGCGTGCGACGGGAGGTCAACGAAGCCCGCGTGCTCGATCTCGACCTGCTGGCCTACGGCCGGTTGGTTCGGGAAGACACGCCGCCGCTCTTGCCGCACCCCAGGCTGCAGGAGCGCGCGTTCGTGCTGCTGCCGCTCCGTGACATCCTGCCGGACTGGCAACATCCCGTGACCGGAGAGGGCTTGGCGGACATGCTGTCGCGCCTGCCGGACGGGCAAAAAGCCGAGCGAATGCCGGATTAAAACGCCGAAATTTGCGCTGCAGCGCAAAAAAGCTCGATTTTGTTTAGTTATAAAGGACTTCCGTGCTTGCTTTGGCGCGCGGAGTTGCATATTTATGGCCCCTTAGCAGACCAGTTTTGGAGAACCAACGATGGCTCGCGTCACCGTCGAAGATTGTATTGTCAAGATTCCCAACCGTTTCGACCTCGTCATGTTGTCGGCCCAACGGGCCCGGCAGGTGTCCTCGGGCGCCGAGATCACCGTCGAGCGCGACAACGACAAGAATCCCGTCGTCGCACTCAGGGAAATCGCCGACGAGACGGTGCCGGTCGAGGATCTCATCGAGGCGGTCGTCACGGGTTTCCAGAAGCACGTCGAGATCGACGAGCCGGAAGAGGACGACATGGCCTCGCTCATGAGCGCGCACGATTGGGCCAACGGCGACGCCGAGGCGGCCGAACCGGCGCCGGCGCCGGAAGAAGGTCCGACGGTCGGCGAGGAAATTCCCGGAGACAGTGCGGAGGAAGCGTGAGGGCGCGCGACCGCAACATCGGTTACTGCCGCCAACGACGGCGACGCTGCTCGCCACCCTTACTCTCATCAAGAGCGCGCGATGGTCTCTCCGCCGCGCGCTTTTTTGTGCCTGGAGTCGGAGCGTACGGCACCACCCCCACCCAACCCTCCCCCATCAAGGGGGAGGGCTATATTGTTGAGCGCAAGCAACTCATCTTTCAGTCCCTTCCCCCCTGGCGGGGGAAGGACAGGATGGGGGGGACAGAGGCGGATGGTGCGCTAAGATCAAATTCCCTGAAAAACGCCATTGGAATTGACGGTTAGCCATGGTCCGGCAGTTCGAACTCGTTGAGAACGTCTGCACCTACGATCCCAACGCGGACGAGGACCTGCTGAACCGCGCCTACGTCTTCTCCATGAAGGCGCACGGCACGCAGACCCGTGAATCGGGTGACGCCTATTTCACCCACCCGCTGGAAGTCGCCGGCATCCTCACAGACCTCAGACTGGACGGCCACACCATCGTCACGGCGCTGCTGCACGACACCGTGGAAGACACGCTGGCCACGCTCGACGAGATCGAGGGCCAGTTCGGCGGCGAGATCGCCAAGCTGGTGGACGGCGTAACCAAGCTCTCGCAGATCGAGATGACGTCGCCCACCGATTCGGCGCGCCAGGCGGAAAACTTCCGCAAGCTCGTGCTGGCCATGTCGAACGACATCCGGGTGTTGCTGGTGAAGCTGGCCGACCGGCTGCACAACATGCGCACCCTGCATTTCGTCAAGCGCGAGGAAAAGCGCCGCCGCATCGCCGCCGAGACGATGGAGATTTACGCGCCGTTGGCCGAACGCATCGGCATGCAGAACATCAAGGACGAGCTGGAAGACCTCTCGTTCGCCCACCTCAATCCCGAGGCCCGTGAGTCGCTGCTGGCGCGGCTCGCTTTCCTGCGCGAGCGCGGTTCCGACATGGTCGACCGCATCACCGACGAACTTCGAAAGACATTGGAGAAGGCGGGCGTCAAGGCTTGGCTGTCGGGCCGGGAGAAGCGGCCCTATTCCATGTGGCGCAAGATGGAGCGCAAGAACGTCACCTTCGAACAGCTCTCCGACATCATGGCCTTCCGCATCGTCGTCGACGATATCGAGGAGTGCTACCAGGCCCTGGGCGCGGTTCACGCCGAATACCGCATGGTGCCGGGGCGCTTCAAGGACTACATCTCGACGCCCAAGCGCAACAACTACTCCTCCCTGCACACCTCGGTCATTGGCCCCGAGCAGCAGCGCATCGAGGTGCAGATCCGCACCAAGGAAATGCACGAGGTGGCCGAAATCGGCGTCGCGGCCCACTGGCTCTACAAGCAGAAGGAAGGCGAGAAGGGCACAGAGGACTACCGCTGGCTCAGGGAGCTCAAGGAAATCCTGGAGCATGCCTCCAATCCGGAGGAATTCCTCGAGCACACCAAGCTTGAGATGTTCCAGGACCAGGTGTTCTGCTTCACGCCCAAGGGCGACCTGATCGCCTTGCCGAGGGGGGCGACGCCGGTCGACTTCGCCTACGCCGTGCATTCGGATGTCGGCGACACCTGCGTCGGCGCCCGCATCAACGGCCGCATGTCGCCCCTGCGCACCGAACTGCAGAACGGCGATCAGGTCGACATCCTGCGTTCCAAGGTGCCGTCACCGTCGCCGACCTGGGAGAACTTCGCCGTCACCGGCAAGGCTCGCGCCGCCATCCGCCGCTTCGTGCGCAAGCAGGAACGTTCGCAATATGCCGACCTCGGCCGCGCCATCCTGCAGAAGGCCTTCCGCGACCAAGGGCACGAATTCACCGAAAAAGCCATCGAGGGCGTCCTCAAGACGCTGCGCCACCGCACCACGGAAGACCTCTACGCCATGGTGGGGCAGGGCGAACTGACGGCGCGCGAGGTGCTGGAGAAGGTCTTCCCGGGCCTCAAGGTCAAGCGCCGCGCCGGCGATCTCTTGCAACGCATGCGGCGGCGCTCGAAACCGCGCAAGGGCGGCGACAACACGGTGCCGATCCGTGGGTTGATCCCCGGCATGGCGGTGCACTTCGCCGGCTGTTGCCACCCGCTGCCGGGCGACCGCATCGTCGGCATCGTCACCACCGGCAAGGGCGTCACCGTGCACACCATCGACTGCGACACGCTGGAGCAGTTCGCCGACACGCCGGAACGCTGGCTTGACGTCTCCTGGGACGTGGAAACGCAAAACCCGGAACTCCAGGTCGGGCGCATCCATGCCGTGCTGGTCAACGCGCCGGGCAGTCTCTCGACCATGACGGCTGTGATCGCCCGCAATTTCGGAAATATTTCGAACCTCAAGATCACCGACCGCTCGGCGGATTTCTTCGAAATGCTTGTCGACATCGAGGTAAGGGACGTAAAACATCTCACCAACATCATTGCCGCTCTCCGGGCGGATCCCGCCATCAGCTCCGTGGACCGCGCCAAACACTGATCTCAAGACCTTGGAGTACCTCCCGAAATGAACCAGGACGAAGTGCTCGGCCACTTCCGCGAAACCGGCGCCTTGCTCGAAGGCCATTTCCTCTTGTCGTCGGGCCTGCACAGCCCGATATATCTGCAATGCGCCAAGGTGCTGATGCACCCCGAGCGGGCCGCCCAACTGTGCAATGCGCTGGCCGCCAAGGTGAACGCGGCGCTGGGCGAGGGCGCCATCGACATGGTCGTTTCGCCGGCCATGGGGGGCGTCGTGGTGGGCTACGAAATGGGCCGCCAGTTGGGCGTCCCCGCCATCTTCACCGAACGGGTGGAAGGCGAATTCACGCTGCGCCGGGGGTTCGAACTGGCCGAGGGCGCACGCGTCCTGATGGCGGAGGACATCGTCACTACCGGCAAGTCGTCGCGCGAATGCATCGCGGCGATCGCCGCGGCCGGCGGCGAAACGGTGGCGGCGAGCTGCCTGATCGACCGCTCGGACGGTGAGGTTGATCTCGGCGTGCCGTTGGTGGCATTAACCGGCCTGAAGGTGCCGAGCTACCCGGCCGACGCCCTGCCGCCCGAGCTGGCCGATACCGAGGCCGTCAAACCGGGCAGCCGCGGCCTCAAATAATCGACACGCGTACGGAGTGGGATAACGGTGTTCAAACGCCGCAAAAAATTGACGTTCGGCCAGAAGGCCATGGGGTTCATCTGGCCCCACATCGGCTGGAAGCGGGCGACGGTCTATACCAAGCACCGCCTGGCGCGGTTGCCGGGCACGCCGTATTCCATCGCCGCCGGCTTCGCCTGCGGCGCCGCCATGTCGTTCACGCCCTTCGTTGGATTTCACTTCGTGCTGTCGGCCATCATGGCCCTGATGATCCGGGCCAACATCCTGGCCTCGGCCATCGGCACGGCGGTTGGCAATCCTTGGACGTTTCCCTTTATCTGGTGGCTGGTCTATACAACAGGGGCGTGGCTGATGGGGGTCGAGGGCGGCAACGCGCTGCCGGAAACCCTCACGATGTCCTACATTTTCGACAACTTCATGGACATATTCCTGCCCATGTTGTTGGCCAGTATTCCCATCGGCGCCGTGGTTTGGTGCCTGTTTTATTTTCCGTTGCGGTCGCTGGTCGGCGGTTACCAGAAATCGCGGCGCGAACGTCTGGCAAAGAAGCGTAGCATAGCGGCAAAGGAAGAAGAGTGATGAGTGTGGTTAACGAAGAATCCCATCTGCGTCTCGGCGTGAACATCGATCACGTGGCAACAATCCGCAATGCGCGCGGCGTGGCCTATCCCGATCCCGTGCGGGCGGCGCTGGTGGCGGCGGAGGCCGGCGCCGACGGCATTACCGCGCACCTGCGGGAAGACCGCCGCCATATCTCCGACGACGACATCCACCGCCTGAGCGAGGGATTGGGCCTGCCGCTCAACCTCGAAATGGCGGCGACGGAGGAAATGCTGCAGATCGCGCTCAGGCACAAGCCCCACGCCGTCTGCCTGGTGCCGGAAAAGCGCGAGGAACTGACGACCGAAGGCGGCCTCGATGTCGCCGGTGGCCACAACCACCTGGCGCCCTACGTGGCGGCGTTGCGGGAAAACGGCAGCCGCGTTTCCATGTTCATCGATCCCGAACCGGCCCAACTGGACGCCGCCTACAGCCTGGGCGCGCCTGTGGTCGAACTGCATACCGGCAGCTACTGCGAAGCCGAGGGCGAGGAGCAGGAGAGGGAACTCGAGCGCGTTGTCGTTGCCGCGGCCCACGCGGAGAAAATCGGTCTGGAATGCCACGCGGGCCATGGTCTCACTTACGACACGGTCGGTCCGGTTGCCCAGATCCCCAACGTCGTCGAACTCAACATCGGCCATTTCCTGATCGGCGAAGCCATCTTCGTCGGCCTGGACGCCGCCATCAAACGGATGCGTGCGCTGATGGACGAGGCGCGGGCCTGACCCCGGAGCGTTCGTCATGATGATGATCGGCATGGGCAGCGACCTGATCGATATCCGCCGCATCGAAAAAACGCTGGACCGTTTCGGCCAGCGTTTTACCGACCGCTGCTTTACCGAACTGGAGCGCGCCAAGTCGGACAAGCGTCTCAATCGGGCCGCCTCCTACGCCAAACGCTACGCCGCCAAGGAGGCCTGCTCGAAGGCGCTGGGTACCGGATTCCGGCGCGGCGTTTTCTGGCGCGACATGGGCGTCGTCAATCTGCCGAGCGGCAAACCGACCATGGCGCTGACCGGCGGCGCCGCCGTCCGCCTGGAAGAGATCACGCCCGAGGGAATGACGCCGGTCATTGAGCTCACCATCACTGACGAGCCCCCGCTGGCGCAGGCCATCGTGATCATCACGGCGATGCCATTGGGTTCTTGATTAATTCTTTAATAACAATGTTTTATGAAAATTAATTAATGGAAATACTGAAGAATATTTGGGAGGCGATCCTATCCCGTCTGCCCGGTGCCGGGGAGGCTGCAGCGGAGGCCTCTGCTGACGCCTCCGGCGAAGCAGAGGAAGCGGTTCAGTCTTCCTCTTGGGTGGAGACGTTCCGTACGATTATCTACGCCGTCCTGATCGCCGTCGGCGTTCGGACGGTGGCTTACGAGCCTTTCAATATCCCTTCGGAATCCATGCTGCCGACGCTGTTGGTTGGCGATTATCTGTTCGTTTCCAAGTTCTCCTACGGCTATTCAAAGCACTCCCTGCCGTTCAGCCCGCCGTTGTTCTCCGGCCGTATTTTCGAAAGCCCGGTTGAAAGGGGCGACGTCGCCGTCTTCAAGCTGCCCAAGGACAACTCGACTGACTACATCAAGCGCATCATCGGCGTGCCGGGGGACAAAATACAGATGCGCAACGGCACGCTCTTCCTCAACGGCCAGCCGGTGAAGCGCGTCAAGGTCAAGGATTTCATCCACAAGAAACCGGGGGGCAATCCGCACGCCATCCCGACCTTTCGTGAAACCCTGCCCAACGGCGTGACCTACCGCACCCTCGATTACGGGCACTTTCCCGCCGACAACACGCGCGTGTTCGAGGTGCCCGAGGGCTATTACTTCGCCATGGGCGACAACCGGGACAATTCCGTCGATTCGCGCTTTCGCGATGGTGTAGGCATGGTCCCGGCACAGAACCTCGTGGGCCGGGCCGATGTCCTGTTCTTCTCGACCAATGGCGAGGGCGCCTGGTGGCAGATTTGGAAATGGCCCTGGATCATGCGGTACTCGCGCTTTTTCACCGGCATTGAGTGATGGCCGCGGAGAAGCAACGTCAACGCGACCGGTTGCTTAAGGCGCTTGGCCACGATTTCACGCAAACCGAACTCCTCGAAGAAGCGCTGACGCACCCGAGCGCCACGACGCGCAAAAGCGCCGGACGCGGCGAGGGGCGGGACTACGAGCGTCTGGAGTTTCTCGGCGACCGGGTGCTGGGGCTGGTGATTGCCGATCATCTTCTGAAGACCTTTCCCGAAGCCGACGCCGGGCGTCTGGCGCGGCGTTTCAATGAACTGGTACGCCAGGAAACGCTGGCCGAGGTCGCCAACCGCATCGATCTCGGCGGCCACATGCGCTTCGCCAAGGCCGAACGCGAGGCCGGCGGCGGGGCCAAGCCTGCGCTTCTCGCCAATGCCTGCGAGGCGGTGATCGGGGCGCTGTTCCTCGACGGCGGCATTGAGGCGGCGGCGGCGTTCGTTCACCGCTACTGGGACGCGCTGGCCGAGGAACTGACGACGGCGCCCAAGGACGCCAAGACGCGGCTTCAGGAACTGGCCCATGCCCGCGGCCTGACGCCGCCCGCCTACCGCGAGGTGGGCCGGGAAGGTCCCCCGCATGAGCCGGTCTTCACCATCGAGGTGGCCGTCGAGGGCATTGGTACGGCCGACGGCCGCGGCAGCGCCAAAAGGGCGGCTGAACAGGAGGCCGCGGCGGCGTTGCTCGGCCAGATCGAGGGCGGGGCGGCTAAATGAACGGCGCTGCGACCAGGTGCGGCTTCATCGCGCTGATCGGCGCACCCAATGCCGGCAAGTCGACCCTGCTGAACGCGCTCGTGGGCGCCAAGGTCGCCATCGTCAGCCCCAAGGTCCAGACCACCCGGGCCCGCCTGACCGGCATTGCCGCCGAGGGCCCGGCGCAGCTTGTTTTCGTCGACACGCCGGGTATTTTCGCGCCCAAGCGCCGCCTGGAAAAAGCCATGGTGGAGGATGCCTGGACCGGGGCCGACGACGCCGATCTCGTGGCGCTGTTGGTCGACGCCCGGCGTCCCGTCAAGGCCGATGACGACGACACCCAGCGCATCGTCGACGGCCTCAAGGCCGCGGGCCGGCGCGCCATCCTGGTGATCAACAAGGTGGATGCCGTCAAACGGCCGGAATTGCTGGCCCTGGCGGAGCGCATGAACGCGGAACACCTGGAGGATGGTACGCCTTTGTTTACCGATGTCTTCATGATTTCGGCGCTGACCGGCGACGGTGTGTCCGATCTCGGCAACCATCTGGCCGAAGCGCTGCCGCCGGGACCGTGGCTTTACCCCGAAGACCAGATCGCCACCGCGCCGTGGCGCTACCTGGCGGCGGAGGTGACGCGGGAGAAACTCTTCATCAACCTGCACCAGGAACTGCCCTACCAGCTCACCGTCGAAACCGAAGACTGGGAGGAGCGCAAGGACGGCTCCGTCAAAATCTCCCAGGTCGTCTACGTCACCCGCGCCAACCACAAGGGCATCGTCCTGGGCAAGAAGGGCGCGCTGGTCAAGAAGGTCGGGGAGGCCGCCCGCAAGGACCTCGAGGAACAAATGGAGCGGCGCGTCCACCTCTTCATCTTCGTCAAGGTCCGCGAAAACTGGCTCGACGACCCGGAGCGGTACCGGGAGATGGGTCTGGATTTCCCGAAGTAGGTTCGCCTCCTGCGTCGACCCGGACTTGGACAGCCAAACTTTTTTTGCATCGCAACAGACCGAGAAAAAATTGGATTCCGGAATGCGCCGGAATGACGATGGGAAGGACCAACCCTCCACAACGTCACCCCGGACTTGATCCGGGGTCCAGTTTGTTTTTTTCGAATCCCCCGAATGAGGAAAAAAAATGAAAACCTGGATTCCGGATCGCGGCCTTCGGCCTTGTCCGGAATGACGAAGGAGCTTGGCGCGAGGGTGGTGCGTAATTATCTGTCACGTTAACCTCCATCCATGAACTGGACTGACGACGGAATTGTGCTGAGCGCCCGAAAGCATGGCGAGACCTCCGCCATCGTTCAGGTGCTGACGCGCGACCACGGGCGGCATGCCGGGTTGGTGCGAGGCGGGGCCGGGCGCGGGGCGCGGGGGACGTTGCAGCCGGGAAACGAGATCCAGGCCACTTGGCGGGCGCGGCTGGCGGAACACCTCGGCACTTATACCGTCGAATTGGTGCGGGCGCGGGCGGCGCAGGTGTTGACCGAGCCCGGCCGGCTGGCGGCGTTGTCGTCGGCCTGCGCCGTGGCCGAGGCGGCCCTGCCGGAGCGCGAGGCCCATCCCGCCGCCTTCGACGGCTTCCGGGCCTTGCTGGATGCCCTCGAATCCTCGGAACATTGGGCCCATGTCTATGTGCGCTGGGAATTGGGCCTGCTGGGCGAATTGGGTTTCGGGCTCGATCTTGCGGCCTGCGCCCAAACCGGCGAGACGGAAGGCCTCGCCTACGTCAGTCCGCGCACGGGCCGGGCGGTGACCGAGGCGGCGGCGGGCCAGTACAAGCACCGCCTGCTCAAGCTGCCCGCCTTTCTCGCCGGTGCGGGAAACGGCGCGGAGGACGCCGATGACGTCGCCGATGGTCTCAACTTGACCGGCTTTTTCCTCGAGCGCCACGTGCTGGCCCCCCACCATGTGACGATGCCGCCGGCGCGCAGCCGCTTTGCCCAACTCGATTTCTCCTGACGGCGACGGCCAACTCGGGCAGAATTGGGGAGTTGCCGTTTAGATGTCGGAAAAGGGGGCTTTCCGGTTATGAGACGTTTGGGCTTGTTTGTTGCTGTTTGCGTGGGTGCCGCTTGGTTCGGCTCAGCCGGGGCCAAGGATCTCCAGCTTCTCTACCATGACCGCCCGCCTTACTACGCCTTGCAGGATGGCGGCACCGTTTCGGGCATCGTTGCCAACCCCATTAACCAATCGCTACGGGCGGCCGGCATTCCGTTCAAGTGGGTCAGCCGCTCCGGCAACGCGCAAATCAAGATCATCAAGCGCGGCAAGGACTATGCCTGCGCGGCGGGCTGGTTCAAAAATGCGGAAAGGGAGAAGTTCGCCAACTACAGTAAGCCGATCTACCGCGACAAGCCCCAAGTTATCGTCATGCGGGCGGACAATGAAAAGGTTATGCGTCATTCGAGTTTGCGCAATCTGTTCGCCGATCCCGGTCTTAAATTTGGGGCCAAGCTCGGTTACTCGTACGGCGGGTTCATCGATTCCCTGATCGACGAGCTCAATCCCAAGGTCATGCGCAATACGCAGGACAACGACGGCATGGTTCGCATGCTGTTGGGCCGCCGTTTCGATTACTTTGTCGCTGCGCCCGAGGAGTTCGCCTCGCTCGCGGTGCGTTTGGGCATCGCCGGCGAGGACATTATGAGCCTTCGCATGAAGGACATTCCCCCTGGAAACAGCCGCTACCTGATGTGCAGCAAGGCGGTTCCGATGGCCCTGATCCGACGCTTTGACGCGGCCTTGGAGAGCCCGACGGACTGACCCGGCCAGCTAAGTCTGCTGGCCGATTATTTCCCTACATACCCCCAACATGTAGTGCTATATAGGGGGCATGAACACCACAGATACCCTCGATCCGCCGTCCGACGGCGTGCTTGAAACGCCGCTGTCGGAGGCCCTCTCCGAACGCTATCTGGCCTACGCACTCTCCACCATCACGTCGCGCTCGCTGCCCGACGTGCGCGACGGCCTGAAGCCGGTTCACCGCCGCATCCTGCACGCCATGCGCATCCTGAAGCTCGATCCCGATCAGGGCTTCAAGAAATGCGCCCACGTCGTTGGCGACGTGATGGGCAAGTACCATCCCCACGGCGATCAGTCGATCTACGACGCGCTCGTGCGGCTGGCCCAGGATTTCGCCTCGCGCTATCCCCTGGTGGACGGCCAGGGCAATTTCGGCAACATCGACGGCGACAATGCGGCGGCCATGCGCTACACCGAGGCGCGCCTGACCGAGGTGGCGGAGGCCCTGTTGACGGGCCTAGACGAGGATTCGGTTGATTTCCGCGAAACCTACGACGGCGAGGAAAACGAGCCGCTGGTGCTGCCGGCTGCCTTCCCCAATCTGCTCGCCAACGGTGCCGCCGGCATCGCGGTCGGCATGGCGACCTCCATTCCGCCCCACAACGCCGGGGAGCTTTGCGAGGCGGCGCTGCACCTCATCAAGTATCCCAAAGCCACGGCAGCCAAGCTGGCTGACATCGTGCCGGGCCCCGACTTCCCCACCGGCGGCGTCATGGTCGAACCGCGAGAGAATGTTGTCGACGCCTACAAGACGGGTCGGGGCGGCTTTCGCCTGCGCGCCAGGTGGGAGAAGGAAAAGACCGGCCGCGGGCAATACCAGATCGTCGTCACGGAAATTCCTTACCAGGTCCAGAAAGCCAAACTGGTCGAAAAGATCGCCGAGCTGATCCTCAACAAGAAGCTGCCGATGCTGTCCGACGTGCGGGACGAGAGCGCCGACGACGTGCGCCTGGTGCTGGAGCCGAAGAGCCGCACTGTCGAGGCCGAACCGCTGATGGAGACCCTGTTCCGGCTGACCGACCTGGAAGTGCGCATATCGCTCAACCTCAACGTCCTGGATGCCGACGGCACACCGCGGGTGATGAACCTTCGCGACGCCTTGCAGGCCTTCCTCGATCATCGACACGATGTCCTGGTGCGCCGGGCCCAGCACCGGCTGGACAAAATCGGCCATCGGCTGGAGGTGCTCGAAGGCTATTTGATCGCCTACCTCAACCTCGACGAGGTGATCCGCATCATTCGTGAGGAAGACGAGGCCAAGCCCGCCCTGATGAAGGCCTTCAAGCTGAGCGAGGTCCAGGCCGAAGCCATTCTGAACATGCGCTTGCGCAGCTTGCGCCGCCTGGAGGAGGAGGGCATCCGCACCGAACACGGGGAGCTGAAGGCCGAGCAGAAGGAACTCAAGGGCCTCTTGAAGGACCAGAAGAAGCGCTGGAAGCGGATCGCCGATGAACTGAAGGAAACGCGCGCCAAGTTCGGGGCCAAGTCGGAGCTCGGCAAGCGCCGCACGGAAATCGCCGACGCGCCGGATGTCGTGGAAGTACCGTTGGAAGCCATGGTGGAGCGTGAACCCATCACCATCATCTGTTCCGAGAAGGGCTGGATCCGGGCGATGAAAGGCCATGTCGAAGCCAACGGTGAAGCCAAATACAAGGAGGGTGACCGGGGCCGTTACTGGCTGCACGCCGAAACCACCGACAAGATCGTCATCTTCGCCACCAACGGCCGATTCTACACGGTTGCCTGCGACAAGCTGCCCAAGGGCCGGGGACACGGCGAACCGATCCGCCTGATGACCGGTATGGGCAACGACGAAGACATCGTCGAACTGCTTGTGCACCAACCGGAACGCAAGCTGGTGGTGGCGTCGTCTGACGGCCGGGGCTTCGTCGTACAGGAAAGCCAGGTGATCGCGCAGACCCGTTCGGGCAAGCAGGTGCTGAACGTTTCGGGCGGCAGGGAAGCGCGGGCGCTGTCGGTTGTCCCCGGCAACGCCGATGCGCTGGCCTGTGTCGGCGACAACCGCAAGATGCTGATCTTCGACTTGGGCGAATTGCCGGAAATGGGTCGGGGCCGCGGCGTCGTGCTGCAACGCTATAAGGACGGCGGGCTCTCCGACATCCGCGCCTTCAATCGCCAGGAGGGTCTCACCTGGGCTGCCGGCGTCTCGCGTACCCGCACCGAAACCGATCTGCTGACCTGGGAGGGCAAACGCGCCCAAGCCGGCCGGCTGGCCCCTAAGGGCTTTGCCAAAACGAACCGGTTTTCGTGAACGAAAAGCTTCCCTAAACTGTCACACCTGACAGGTTGGTGGGGAGGTACGCGTGGCGGCCGAGGACAATTTTTCAACCGTTTATCAGGCGTTCACGGCGACGGCGCACCGTTCGCCCGACGCCGCTTTTTTCTGCGTTCCAGCCTACGAAGGCCGCGACTATCACCCGGACGGCGCCGAATTCACTTACAGTGAAATCCTGACCGAGGTTTTGGTTATGAAGGCGCGCTACGAGGCGGCCGGATACGGCCACGGTCACCGCGTCGCCCTGTTGCTGGAAAACCGGCCCGAGTTTTTTCACCACTATTTGGCGCTCAACGCGCTGGGGGTATCGATCGTGCCGGTCAATCCCGATTACCGACAGGACGAGATGGCCTACCAGCTCGGTCATTCCGATGCGGAACTCGTCATCGCCATCTCCAACCGTGTTGCGGATTGCGACGCCGCGGCGGCGGATACGGACAAGCGCCCGCAGGTTCTGGATGCGTATGCGTTGACGGACGAATTGCCCAATCCAGGTCCGGCGCCACGGGACGGCGCGCCGGGGCATGACACCGAATGCGCGCTTCTTTACACCTCGGGAACCACGGGCCGTCCCAAGGGCTGTGTGCTGACGAACCTCTATTTTCTATGCTCCGGCGGCGGTTATCTTTCAATGGGCGGCGCCGCAACTTTGCATCCCGACAAGGAGCGCATCCTCAACCCGCTGCCGCTTTTTCACATGAACGCCCTGGCAGTGACGGCGACGGGCGCGCTGCTCTCGGGCAACTGCCTGATCTCGCCGGACCGCTTTCACCCGACGGCCTGGTGGAAGGACATCCGGGAGACCCGGGCCACCGTGTTTCACTATCTGGGCGTCGTGCCGCCGATGCTGTTGAACCAACCGGAATCGGAAATCGACACCGACCACCCGGCAAGGATCGGCTTGGGCGCGGGCGTCGATCCCAAGCACCACGAGGCCTTCGAGAAGCGTTTCGGCACGCCGTTGATCGAACTGTGGGGCATGACCGAAACCGGCAAAATCTACGGCGACGTGGACGAACCCCGTCAGGTCGGCACCCGTGCGTTCGGCCGCCCTTATCCGGGGCTGGAGGCGCTGGTAGTCGACGATGACGGCAACGAGGTGCCCCGCGGTGAGGAAGGCGAGTTGCTGGTGCGCAACTCGGCGGACGATCCCCGGCACGGTCTGTTCAGCGAGTACCTCAAGGACGAGGAAGCGACGAAAGAGGCCTGGAGGGACGGCTGGTTCCATACAGGCGACACCGTGCGTCAGGCCGATGACGGCATGCTCTATTTCGTCGACCGAAAGAAGAACATCATCCGCCGGGCCGGCGAGAACATCGCCGCCGCCGAGGTCGAGGCCGTGCTCCAGGCCCACGAGGACGTCGCCCAGGCGGCGGTTATCGCCGTGCCGGACGAATTGCGCGAGGAAGAGGTCTTCGCCTGCATCGTCGGGATGCCGGGGACCTCCGGGGACAGCAGCCAGGCCGAAAAGCTCATGGCCTGGGCGCTTGATCGCCTGGCCTATTTCAAGGCTCCCGGATACATCCTGTTCATGGCTGAGTTGCCGACAACCGGCACGCAAAAAGTACAGAAGGCGCAAATCTTCGCAGCCGATGTCAATCCCTGTGAGGAACCCGGGGTGTTCGACATGTCGGCGCTCAAGAAACGGACGCGCAAAACGGAGTAATCAGGACACCGGCCGGTCTTGTTGCGCCTCACCGTCCAGGGCCGATCTGATGGCGCGGCTGATTTCGGCCATTCTGTAGGGTTTGCGGATGACGGTTGTGCCTCGCTCGATGAAACCTCGCGAGATGAGATGTTCGTCCCGGTAGCCCGACGTCAGGAGAATGGGCAGGTCCGACCGGATACGAGGCACTTGCTCCGCCAGATCGACGCCGGAGATGCCGCCCGGCATGACCACATCCGAAAAAACCAGATCCATGTCGACGCCGCCGCGGATGAGTTCAAGGGCCTCGGCGCCGTTGCTGGCCGTCAGAACCCGGTAGCCGAGCTTCTCGATGACCGAGATCGTGACGTCCCGGACGTCGTCGCGATCTTCGACAACCAGGATGGTTTCGTGGCCGCTGGACACGGCGGCGGCATCCCGGTCCGAAGCATCGGCGTCTTCCGACGCCTGAACGGCTTGCGGAAAATTCAAACACACCGTCGTGCCTTTTCCGGGTTTGCTTTCGATGTAGATGAAACCGCCAGATTGGCGGACGAAGCCATAGGTCATGCTGAGACCCAGACCGCTGCCCGACCCGATCGGCTTGGTGGTGTAGAAGGGGTCGAAGACCTGCTGGATGACGTCGGCGGGAATGCCTTCACCTGTATCCGAAAACCTGATTTCGACATAAGGTCCTGGCGGGCAGTCGACATGCAGGGATTCCTCGATGCCGAGTTCCACCAGGGAGGTCGAGATCATTATCTGGCCGCCCTTGGGCATGGCGTCAGCAGCGTTGACCGCCAAATTCAGCATGGCGTCGCCGAACTGTCCCCGGTCGGCATAAATTCCGAGAGGTTCCGGTGGCGGTACGACAGTTATGTGCATGGCGCTTCCCAATAGCCGGCGGAACATCACGGCCATGTCCTCGATATCGCCGTTGACGTCGAAAACCTTGGGCGTCAGGCGTTGCTGGCGGGCGTAGGAGAGGAGTTGGTTGGTCAGCGTCGAGGCTCGGTCGATGGCGTTCTCCGCCGCGTCCACCGACGAGGTCCAGTCCTCCCGGCCCGCTTCCAAATCCGCCTTGGCCGATTCGATATTCGCGCTGATGACCTGAAGCAGGTTGTTGAAGTCGTGGGCGATGCCGCCCGTCAGCCTGCCGACAGCTTCCATCTTTTGCGCCTGGCGCAACTGGTTCTCCAAACGGACATGCTCCGTGACGTCCACTGCGTAACCCGAATAGCCCAGAAATTTGCCGCCGACATCGTGGGCTGGCGCACCCGCAACGCGTATCCAGCGGGTTTCGTTCTTCTTCGGCATCACCTCATAGACGAAATCGCTGAATGGCCGACGGTCACGAATGGCGGCTTCGTAGTTAGCCCATTTCGCCGTATCGGCCAGATCCTCCGGTGTAGCCAGATCTTGCCGGCGGAGACCGTCGATCTGAGCGTCCGCAAAAATCGACTTCGGGCCCTTCACGGCCTTGATGCGATCTTCCGCGTCCGTTTCCCAATACCAGTGCGATGATTGCTCGAGAAAGCGGCTATAGCTTTCGTCCGCCAGCCGTCTTCGCTCAGCCTCCTTCAGGGCTTTGTCCATGATCCGTTGCTGACGAAGGAAGATCCGGTGGCTCAGGGCGGCGGCCATCCAGATCGCCGATACCGCCAGTATCCGGTTCGCGATAGCAATTTGCGGAACTTGCCCAGGCGGTGAAGCGAGGTAACCGACGATGGTCAGTGCCGTTCCCAAGGCCGCCAACCAAAAAACGCCGTATTTCCAGGGAGACCAAAGGGCCAACAAGACCAAAACGATGTATGGGATTCCCCCCGCCACGCCCAAGGGGACGTATACGTCTATGATCAATACGACCGCGCCCACCGCCGCCATCGAGATGGCGAACGGAATCGGCGGCATCGATTCCGTTTTCACTCTTGATGCTCCCCGCTACGCTAAAATGAAACAGAATCGCTTGAGATAAATCAAGCTATGGAGAATGTCGCGTACGCGGAATTGCCGGCCGTCGCCGCCATGTTCTCCAAAGCGGGTGCTACATTCCCGAAAGTGTTTGCCAACCGTTCTGGCCGAGCGCTTCGATGGGTTCGAAGCGGGCCTTATACGCCATGGTTTGACTTTCCGCGATCCAGTACCCGAGGTAAACGTGTTCCCGTTCCTCGGCCTGGGCCCGCTCGATCAGTTTAAGGATGACGGCGGACCCATAGCTCGCTTTCGGATGCTTGGGCGTGAAGAAGCTGTATATCAGCGAGAGACCGTCACCCAGGATGTCGACGAGGCAGGCCGCGGCCAGTTCGGCCGTGGCATCGCGAAATTCAATAACCTCGGTCGTCACCGAGGTTTCCTCGATCATGGTGCGATACTCGTCGAACGACATATCGGCCATGCCGCCATCGAAATGACGGGCTTCAAGGTACTGGGCAAAGAGCTCGTATTGCTCGGGTGTTGCCACGGGCGGGCGCACGGCCATTTCGAGATCGGCGTTTCTCGCCATGACCCGCCGCATCCATTTCTTGGGCTGGAAGTCGGCCACGCGGACCCGGACCGCCACGCAGGCGCTGCAACTTTCGCAAAACGGCCGGTAGGCGATGCCCTGGTTGCGGCGAAAGCCGTTCACCGCCAGCAGGTCGTGCAATCCATCGGCGTCGGAGCCCGTCAGTTCAGTGAAAACCTTGCGCTCCAGACGTCCCGGCAAGTAGGGGCAGGGTGAAGGGCGTGTGGCATAAAAGCGCCGAGGCGCGGCTTCGGCGATGGCGCGCATCGCATCGTCGAGGCCGTGCTTCTCGCTGTCCATATACGCCTACCCCGGATTGGATTCCAAGAGAACCCGGCGAAGCTCGCTGGGGATTTCCGTTGACGAGTTTGTTGCCCGGTCGACCAAAACCATGACGCACTCAGCGGTGGCGGCGCAGCGGCCGTCCTCGAACAACGCCGAACCGACCACTAGGGAACTCCGCCCCAAACGCATTGTGCGGGATCCGATGTCGACCGAACCGGGATAGTTGAGCTGGCCGAGGAAATCGATGCACAAGCGCACCGCCATCCAGCCGTTCTTTTTATCGTCGACCGACGGGCCGTTGTCAGCCAGGTATTTCACGCGGCCGGATTCGAAAAATGTGGAAAAAGCGACGTTGTTGACGTGATTCAGGGGGTCCAAATCGGCAAAACGGATGATGTCCCGGGTCCAATGACCATAAACGCCGGGATCGGTGAGGTCGATTTCCGCCTCTGTGTTAACTGTACTGCTCATGTCTCCATCTTGGCTTTTCGCAATGGCAAAGCCAAGGGGAACCGTATCGCGGCCGGATTTGCTCTAGGGAACGCGATCCAGGCGGGGCGGCGTGTTGATCATGATGGTACCGCACAACATGTCGTGCACGGTGCGGCGCTTGTCGTTGAAAAAAACGACGACCAGGGGAACCAGCCAAAGGAGACTAATGCTCACGTAGAAAACGGCTGTCTGTACCGCGGCCTGAATGTAGCCCGGACGTCGGCCATCCCAGGTTCTCAGCTCGATGCCCATCATCCGCATGCCGAGTGTTGCCGAGCCGGGACCGCCCAGCAGAAAGGTGTGGTAGGCCAAGGGCACCAGAGCAAGGGCGGCGAAGGCAGGCGACGCCAAGAGGCCGAAGCTCAGGACGCCGACGACGGTCGCCACGATGGTCAGGGCGAATATGAGGATGCCGATCGCGACAAGATCGACGATATAGGCGATCACACGTTTGCGGATGATGCCGTCCAGCAGGGAGCGGTCAAATGACGGACCAGCGGGATCTTCGAACGCCAAAGGTACGTCCAGGGGCGTCGGAATGTTGCGGTCGCTCAGCTTTTCCTCCTTTGGCCGCCAGCTAAATCAGTTCTTGCGGCTTGGCAAAGCGGTGTTCGTTGTACATGGGGATGGACGATCCAAACCACAACTCCTCATTTCCCGCGTCATTTTGGAACCGCTTCAAATTGAAACACTCCAGATACAAATAAAACGAATAGGAAACGAATCACGTTTGGCGTGAAATCGTTCTGATACCTCGGGATGCGACGTTGTGTGTGCCTTCTGGAAACGTTTGCGAGGTATTGACGATGTCCGAACCCAAGCTCCCGCGGAAGAAAATCGGGTTTCCGCAGTTCAACGCATTGAGATCATTGAAGATTTCGACAAGATTTAATTTCCTGCTGGCGGTGACGCTGGTGGGATTCGTCGGTTTGGGCGTTGTTTATACGTTTGGCGAACGGGAGATCGAGCATGCCCTGGCGGAGAGGGCGCGCTATGAAAAGCTGGCCTTGTACGCCCGCGATGCCAACATCAATGCGCTCCAAATGCGCCGCGCCGAAAAGGATTTTTTCCTGAGATTGAAGGAAAAATATGTTGGCCGCTATGACGCCGCCGCCGAAAAAGCCGGCGCCTCGCTGGAACAGATCGCAAAGCTCAACATCGACGAAGTGTCCGACGCTCTCGCCGCCGCCCGTGAAAAGCTGCCGGCGCACGTCGCCCAGCTCCACGCCGTCTTCAACAAGAATAAGGAACTCGGTCTCGATGAAAAATCGGGACTCAGGGGCGTATTGCGCGGCGCCGTCAAGTCCGCCGAGACGCAGCTCCAGTGGTTGAGCAACGATCAACTCGTTGTGAAAATGCTGATGATGCGGCGGCATGAGAAAGACTTCATGCTGCGCGGCGACGAAAAATACGTCGGACGGGTCGACAAGCGCCGAGAAGAATTCAACGCCATCCTCGAAAAGAGCAGTGCCGGCGAGGAAGCAAAAAAACAGATCGCAGGCAAGGTCGACACCTATGTTTCGTCTTTCAAGAAGTATGTCGCAGGTACCAAGGAAGTCGCGGCCTCTGCGAAACTTCTCAGCAGCATTTATGCCGAACTTGAGCCGCAACTGATTAGCCTGTTTGAGACGGCCGAAAGCGGGTTGGCAAAGGCCGAAGGTCGCATGGAAAAGGTCAGCAGCACCGTGCGCTGGACCATGGTCCTGATTGCCGGCGCCATCGCGGTCTTCGTGACCGCAGCCGCCATGCTGATTTCCAGCAGTATCCGTCGTCCGGTCGTCGGGCTCCGCGCTGTCATGGCGAAGCTGAGTGAAGGCGACAAAACCGTCGATATTCCTGGTCTTGAGGCCAAGGACGAAGTCGGCGACATGGCCCGCTCCGTTCAGGTTTTCAAGGAAACGGCGGTTGAGGCCGAGCGCATGTCGGCGGAACAGGAAAAGAATCGCGCCGAGCGTCAGCAGCAGGCGGAAGCCGAACGTCAGCGCGAGGTTGAGGAGAACGAGGCCCGCGAAGTCCGGCAGAAGCACATCGACGAACTCACTTCCGGCTTCGGTAACACCGTGGAAGAGATCCTCGGCGTCGTTGCATCGCAGTCCGCCGAAATGGAAACCTCGGCCCAGTCCATGTCGGATATCGCCAAGCAGACGCTCGGCGAAAGCGTCTCGGTTGCCACGGCCGCCGAGCAGGCCACGGCCAGTGTGCAGACCGTTGCAAGCGCGGCGGAGGAGTTGAGCTCATCAATCAGCGAAATCAGCCGTCAGGTCACGCACTCCGCGGAGATCTCCGGGCAAGCCGTGAGGGCCGCGGACGGCACCAATCAGACGATCCGCGATCTCGCCGAGGGCGCCCAACGCATCGGCGAAGTGGTCGATCTGATCAATGACATCGCGAACCAGACCAACCTGCTGGCGCTGAACGCCACCATCGAAGCAGCGCGCGCCGGTGAGGCCGGCAAGGGGTTTGCCGTCGTTGCCTCCGAGGTTAAGAACCTGGCCAGCCAAACGGCCCAGGCGACGGAGGACATCAGCAACCAGATCGGTTCGATCCAATTGACGACCCAGGACGCCGTCAGCGCGATCGAGGGCATCAGCACGACGATCTCCGAGATGAACGAAATCGCTACGACGATTGCCTCGGCAGTCGAGGAACAGGGCGCGGCTACAGGCGAGATCAGCCGGAACGTTCAGGAAGCCGCCACCGGAACTCAGAATGTTTCCGAGAGCATCGTTACCGTGAAATCGGGATCCGAGCAGACCGGCGACGCGTCCGGAAGCGTTCTGACAACCTCCCGCGAGTTGGCGGACCGGTTCAAAACGTTGAAGGCGGAAGTGGAAAGCTTCCTCAGCGACATCAAGGCGGCGTAGCTACCGCCCGAATAGAGGAAGAGCCGGCGATTGTTTCGCCGGCTCTTTTTTCTGGATAGCGCTATTCCTCTTTTTGCATGGACGGCGGCAGTACCGGCGCCTGGCGTAGAAGTATGATCGAGATGCGTCTGTTTTCGGACAGGAAGGGATCCTCCGGCGTCAAGGGATCCTGATCGGCCCGCCCGACCACGCGGGCGATCCTTTCCGGCGGAATGCCGGCGTCCTGCAGAACCCGGCGACTGGCGTTGGCCCGGTCGGAGGAGAGCTCCCAGTTGGAGTAGCCGTCCTTGGTCTCGAAGGGCGATGCGTCGGTATGGCCCGAAATCGACAGATCGTTCGGCAGCTTGCCGATCACCACGGCAATTTCCCGCATGATCTGCTTGGTCCGCTCGTTCATTTGTGCGGTCCCACCCTTGAACATGGAACCGCCGTCCTGGTCGACGATCTGGATGCGCATGCCCTCCTTGGTCATGTCGATCTTGACCTGCTCGGTTAGCTCCTCAAGCTCGGGGTTTTCCTGCAGTGCCGCCTCAAGGATTTGCTGGGCGTCTTCGAAGGCGGATTGCTCACGCGCGGCAACCTCTTCCTGAAGTTGCTTGTCGGTTGCGTCCTCCAGGGTGTCGCTGCTGGCTTTGGACAGATCGGAAGGATTGCTGAGTTCGTTGTTGAGTTGGACGACGACTTGGGGCGCACCTGAATCCGACGATTTCGCGCCCTCGGCCGAGATGCTGAGGCCACCCATGACGCCGCCGGAACCGGAGCGCGAGAAACTCACAGTGGTCGGGGCGAAATAATCGGCGATACCGCTTTTTTGTTCGTCGGTCGTCACGTTCAACAGCCACAGCAGCAGGAAGAACGCCATCATGGCGGTCACGAAGTCGGCGTACGCCACCTTCCAGGCGCCGCCATGGGCGCCGCCCGCCACCTTCTTGACCCGTTTGATAATGATCTCGCCAGCCATTGCGAATCGATCCTTATCTGGCCGTGCCGGCCCTAACCCCCGGCGCCGGGATTAGGCGCTTCCTGGACGGCTTCTTCCAGTTCGGCAAACGATGGACGCTCGTGCGAGAACAGCGTCTTGCGCGCGAACTCGATACTCACCGCCGGAGGATAACCGTTCAGATGGGCCAGGATACCAGCTTTCATGCAGTTGAAGTACTTGCTGTCGGCATCGGCATAGTTGCTTAGGCTAGTGCCGATGGGGGAGACCAAGCCGTAAGCCAAAAGAATACCGAGGAACGTTCCCACCAGCGCCGCGCCGATCAGGCCGCCCAGCACTTCGGGCGGTTCACTGATACTTGCCATCGTGACGATAACGCCCAACACCGCCGCGACGATGCCGAAGGCCGGCAAGCCGTCCCCCATGTTATTGACGGCGTGGGCGATCGCATGCGCTTCGTTGTGATGTGTTTCGATGTCCTCATCCAGCAACGCTTCCATCTCATGCGGGTTGTCCGTACCCATGGTCATCAGGCGCAGGTAGTCGCAGAGAAAGTCGACGGCGTGGTGGTTGGAGAGAAACAGCGGGAACGGTTGAAAGATCGGGCTCTCTTCGGGTTCCTCCAGATGAGATTCCAGGGCGAGCATGCCTTTGGCCTTGGCGAGCCGGAAAATGACGTAGAGCAGGGTCAGAAGTTCGAGATAGGTTTCCTTGCTGTGGGGCGTCCGCTTCATCACGCGGCTGAAATGCTTCATCGTCCCCTTCAGAATATGACCCGGATTGGCAACCAGGAACGCGCCCGTAGCCGCGCCGAAAATGATCAACAACTCAAGGGGTTGGAACAATACCCGGATGTCGCCGTGGGGCAGATAACCGCCAAGCACGGAGCCGAAAACAACCACAAGGCCGACAAAGAACATCATGGGCTAAAAGCTCGGCCTAACTTATTGAAGTAAAACAATTTCCGCCCCCCTCAGGAGATGAATTTAGCGTCATTTCGCCAAAGGTTCAATGACGCTTGCAATTGTGACCAAAGTCATAAGATCAATTTTTTACCTGCAATTTCAAGGGTTAATCGACGCATATTCTCAGGCCAAATGCTTAATAATGGGTTTGTCCGTTTCCGCCGTGCGCGGTGATGCTGAGTTGCTCGACCGCAAACCCCGCACCCTTTAAGCCGGCGATGATTTCCTGGGCGTGTTCGGGGTCGCGGCTCTCGATCATCAAATCGAGATCGGCGCCCTTGACCGGAACGTCGGCGAACAGCCGGTGATGGTGGACTTCGATGATGTTGCCGCCGGCCTCGCCGACCAGCCGGGCGATTTCCGCGAGCATACCCGGCTGATCCTGGATTTCGACGCGCAAGCTGACAATGCGGCCCTGGCGCACCAGACCCCGGGAAATAACCGAAGCCAGCAGGCGCGAATCGATGTTGCCGCCCGATATCACCAATCCGACCTGCTTGCCCTGAAAACGGGCGGGATGGGCCAACAGCGCCGCCAGGGGCGTCGCTCCCGCCCCCTCGACAACCGTTTTTTCGACTTCCAGATACAGCACGATCGCCTGTTCGATTTCCGCCTCGCTGACAGCCAGGACGTCGTCGACCAGATCGCGCGTGACCGCCAGCGTTTTTTCGCCGACCGCCTTGACGGCGATACCGTCGGCGATGGTCTGGCCGCCGGCCAACTGGGCCTCGCCGTCCAGGGCGCGCCGCATGGAAGGAAATAAGGCCGCTTCCACGCCGATGATTTGAATGTCGGGATTGATCGACTTGGCGGCGATGGCGCAGCCGGAAATCAGGCCGCCTCCGCCGATAGGTACGATGAGGACATCGAGGTCGGGGGCGTCGGCAAGCATCTCCAGCGCCACGGTTCCCTGGCCGGCGATAATGTCGTCGTCATCATAGGGGTGGATAAAGGTGAGATTGCCCTCGGCCGCCAATTCGTCGGCTTTGGCTTTCGACTCCTCAAGCGTATCCCCCTCGAGGACGACACGGGCGTCATAACCCCGGGTATGGCGAACCTTGGTGAACGGCGTGAATCGCGGCATGACGATGGTTGCCGGGATGCCCAGCTTCTGAGCGTGGTAGGCGACGCCCTGGGCGTGGTTCCCCGCCGACATGGCGATGACGCCCGTTTTCGTTTCATTCGGATCGAGTCGGCTCAGCTTGACCAGGGCCCCCCGGTCCTTGAAGGATCCGGTGAATTGCAGGTTTTCGAATTTGAGAACCACGTCGGCGCCGCTGATTTCAGACAGGATTCGCGATTCGAGGGTCGGCGTGCGCACGGTTATCCCCTCGACGATCTTCGCCGCATCCTGGATATCCGAAAGTGCGACCGTCATGGAACCGGGTTCAATTTCAGGGTTCCGATGGCGCCGGCCATGATGGCGTCGCGCTTCATCGTCATGGGGATATCGCCGACATCGCGCCAGGTCTGGGCAAAGTTTCCGTGGAACGGCGAAAAGGGGTTTCCGGATTGTCCCGTGGTGTGGATCCAGCGTGAACGGTCAAGGTCGGCGAAATCGTAAATGGCGCGCAGGCTAGGACCGTGGTACTGGCGATAGGGATGCTCGGGATCGGAGATCCTGTGCTTGCCGACGTTGACGGTGTATCCGTCGCCGCTGGAAGGAATGGAGATATCGAAGAACCTGGCCAATGGCCCCACGTGCGTGAAGGGATTGTGGTCGGAGTATGCCACGTGCCGTTCGCCCCAACGCCAGGCTGCCGGATCATCGTTGTCCATTTCCTCGGCCAACTCCTCAACCGCGGCGTCGAGGGCCTTCAGGATGACATCGTTACAGCTTTCCTTGGGCGCCGTTTTGACGTTGTCGCACCAATGCGCTTGACCGCCCATCAGCACGTTGCTCATGAAGACCGGCCGCACGTCCCAATAGTGTTTGAACATATCGCCCAATTCGTCGGCATAGACGGTCTTGCCAAGGTGTTTGAACCAAGCGTTGAAGATCAGGGGTTCCGGCTTGTTCCGGTCCATCTCGCCATCCCAGTTGGCCAGCAGGGCATAGGCCTTGACGGACCTCTCCGCGGTCGGTTTCACCTCCAGCAAACGCGGCATGAAATCGGTGGCCATAACTGACCTCACATCACCCTGCAGCATGCGGACACTGTCCACGGTATGCTTTTCGCGGCCGGTCAACAGATCTTCGATGCGGCGGGCGCGGTAAGGGGCCGCCCATTCGAAGGTAATGTGGTGGGCATAGTCCGGCGGCACGATCTTGTGGTTGGCGGTCGCCACGTAGCCGCGCGCCGGATTGTAGGTGTGGGGGAGTTCCTCGAACGGGATGAACCCGTCCCAATCGTAGGCGGCTTCCCAACCCGGCACCGGGAAGAACCCCTGTACCTTGTTTTCCGGTTTCCGCACCGGCACGCGACCGGGCGCGTACATGCCGATGTTGCCGTCGATGTCGGCGAAAACCATGTTCTGCTGGGGTACATCGTAGTGCCTGATGGCGGCAACGAATTCGTCCCAGTTGGCCGCCTTGTTGCTGCCGATCAAGGCCTCGGCGGTGCCGCTGTCGTCGCGCAACGCCGTCCAGGCGAACGCGAGCACGTGGCCGTCGCCGGCAACCTCCGCGGCCGAACGGGAAGCGTCGGAGATGATGGGTCCATGGCGGCTGGTGCGCACCTCGAGGGAGATGTCGTCGGCGTCTTTGACCTTGATGACTTCCTTACGAAGCTGGAATTTCGCGGTTCCCGTCGGGGTGACATAGGACTTGGGATCGCCGGCCACCAGGCGTTCGATAAACATGTCCTGGACGTCGGGGCCGGTGTTCGTGAAACCCCAGGCGATGCGTTCATTGCGGCCCAGCACGATGCCGGGAATGCCGGGCAACGTGGCGCCCATGGCTTTGAGACCGGGCGCGTCGACGTGGGCGAAATACCAGACCGGCGGCGCCGCCAAGCCGAGATGCGGATCGTTGGCGAGCAGGGGCTTGCCACTGGCCGTGCGGGCACCGGAAATGACCCAGTTGTTGGAACCGTTGGCCGGGTCCGGCAGCAAGGCTTCAGGCAAGCCGGCGAACTCGGTGCCCTCTATCTCGATGTCTTGATAAAGGGCGGCGATGTCGGGCAAAGCCACCGGCGCGTCCCCCGGATAGGGCGGAAACAGTTCCGCGACATGCTGTTGGCTCAGCCCCGCCTTCACCAGTCGGAAGCGCAAAACCTCCTTGCGCCAATTGGCGCCGAGATCCCAGGCCATCATTTTGGCCCAGACCAAAGAATCGGCCGGTTTCCACGGTTCAGGCTCGACGCCGAGGATGAGGAACTCCGGTGGCAGCGGCGCCCCGATACCGCCGCGCCCGGCAATATAGGCGTTCACTCCGGCGGCGTACGATTCCATGGCCGCCCGCGCTTCGTCGGAGAGATTGGCAACCGTGTTTTCGGCATGGTGATAGACCGACAGCGTGCGCAGGAATCTATCTGTTTGCACGGTCTGGCTGCCGAGAATTTCAGAGAGCCGACCGGCCCCGATGCGCCGGTTCATCTCCATTTGCCAAAGCCGGTCCTGGGCATGGGCGTAGCCCAAGCCGAACCAGGCGTCGTTATCGGATTTGGCATAGATATGCGGAATGCCGTGTCTGTCGCGGGTGATCTCAAGCGAACTGCCGGGACCCTTGACGGATACCGTACCGTCCGTCTGCGGCAACGAGCCGCGCAGCCAAACATAGCCGCCGCCGACGGCGACGGCGATGATGACGATCAAACCGACAAAGATACGAACAAGCCAACGCATTAGGTGAAAATCCCAGATGTCGCACCGCGGGCGACGGTGCATTCGCGCGCCATAAAATCAGATATGACAGCCGCTTGAAACCGGCAAATTCCACCAAACTCGGGTGATCACCCTAGATTTCGATAAAAACCGACAAACATGAGTTTAGAACATGGGTTTTAGCGCCTTCCAGAGCTTCTCGTTGCGTTTCCAGATCAGTGAACGGTGGCTGTCGCCGAGGCAGGTGCGCAGGTTGAACGTGACCCCCCGTTCGACGGACTGGTTGCAGATGCCCAGGACTTCGCGGGCCCGTTCGAGCTCCTTTTGCCCGACCGAGGCTTCCAGTGCCGGCGAGATGGCGCTGCGCCACAGGCCATTGCGGAAGTTCGACGAAGCAATCCGCTGATCGGGGAGCGGGCTCATCAGCGCCGACAGCAGACGCGCCTGGCTCCAGATGGGACCGTCCTCGAAAAACGTCATGGCCAGTTTGCGGTCCGGACCGGAGACCTTGGCGATTTCCTCGGGCTTGAGAGGATTGGGGTCTCCCGGCTTCGAGACGGGCAGCAGCGTCGCACCTTCGGTGATTTCGATGGCCACGCTTTGGATGCTGCGCCCGGCCAGGAAAGCGCGATCGACGGTCACGGCGACGGAGGCAACCGGCTCGTTGGCTTCGAACTTGAAGGCATCGCCCACCGGCAGGCGAATGACGCTGCCGTCGGCCGAGGTCGCAACGACTGCCATGCCGCGTTGGCTCGCAGGCCGATAAGGATAGCCGGCGTGCGGATTCAGCCTGTCAGGTTGCAGGCAATAGCTCGTCAGGACGGCCTGGCAGGCGCCGCCTTCACAGTACAGCGGCTGGGGCACATTGGTGGCCATCAGACCGAGTATTTGCGGCGCGGCGGCGGCTGAATGAGGTTGAAACGCGAGGGCAAACAAAGCGGCCGTGACGCCGCATACGAAACGCAACATGTCACACCTTCCCTTCGACTCTCACCGCCGTCACATCAGTTCGTCCCCCGAGACGCGATGGAGGGGTGAAGCTGCTGAAATGGTTGGATACCCGCCCGCGGCTGTCAACAATTCAGTCCCCCCGCACGTTCACTTCTTCGGCAACGGCGGGATTGGAAACGTCAGGTTGCGGCGCGCTTGGCCGGCGCTTCCAGTTGTTCGAAGTAGCGGCCCTTCATGCCCTTCTGGTTCTCGTAAATCGATCCCTGATGGGGGGCGGGCGGCAGCGGCAGGCGCACCGGCACGTCCGTGACGCGCGGCACCGGGCTTTCCTCGCCAGACAGCAGCTTCGCCTTGAATTCGTCGTAGGAAGCCACACCCAGGAGCGGCCAGGCGTCGGCGGCCCGGAATTGGTGCAGGAGCAACCGCCGGGGCGCGCCCGAGCGGTTCAGGGTGGAACCATGCACCGCGCGCACGTGGTGGATCGATATCGAACCCGCCTTGCCGGTCACGGGGACGGCAAGATCATAGTCGACGTCCCGCCTCGCCGGGTCCATGGCGCCGCAAAAATAACCGTCCGCATGATGGTCGAAAACCGGGCCCGTGTGCGTGCCCGGCACCACCATCAGCGGGCCGTTTTCCAGGGTCATGTCATCGAGCATGATGCCGACGGCGGCCAGGTCGTCGTTGGTATGGGGATAAAACGCCCAGTCCTGGTGCCACTCCACGGCGGCGCCGAAGCCCGCGTCCTTGAGGTTGAGCTTGGAGGTATCGAAGCGCACGCCCGTGCCCCAAAGGCGCTCCAAAATCTCGATCACGCGCGGATGGCGGACGGCGCGGGCGTAGGCGTCATGGTGACGGTGGGGCGCTTTCAGCCGCCTGACACGCGGATCGGACGACGTGTGGCTGTCTTCGAGGTCATACAGATCCGTGTGGACGTCCACCGTGGTCGAGCGCGCCACGAAGTCCTCGGTAACGGCCCGCAGTTCAGCGATCTCTTGGGCCGAAAAAACATCCGGCACAACCAGGAATCCCTGCTCACGGTAGCGCGCCACCTCGGCATCCGAGATCATCAACCGTCCTTCAGACGTTTGGCAGCCGCCACGGCGTAATAGGTTAGGATGCCGTCGCAACCGGCGCGCTTGAAGGCGTGAAGGCTTTCCATCATCACCCGCTCGCCGTCCATCCAGCCGCGCTCGGCAGCGCCCGTGAGCATGGCGTATTCGCCGCTCACCTGATAGGCGTAGGTCGGCATGCCGAATTCGTCTTTCACCCGGCGCACGATGTCGAGGTAGGGCATGCCCGGTTTCACCATCACCATGTCGGCCCCCTCGGCGATATCGAGCGCGACCTCGCGCAGGGCCTCGTCAGAATTGGCCGGATCCATCTGGTAGGTCTTCTTGTCGCCGCCCGCAAGGTTGGGCGCCGAGCCCACGGCATCGCGAAAGGGGCCATAGAAGGCGGAGGCGTACTTGGCCGAATAGGCCATGATCTGGACCCTATCGAGACCCGCCTTGTCCAGCACGTTGCGGATCTCCCGCACCCGGCCGTCCATCATGTCGGAAGGCGCGATAACGTCGCAGCCGGCCTCGGCCTGGACCTTGGCCTGCTCGGCCAGGACGGCGAGCGTTTCGTCGTTGACGACATAACCGTCGCGCAGCAGCCCGTCATGGCCGCGATCGGTGTAGGGGTCGAGCGCCACGTCGCACATCACCCCGATGTCGTCGCCGTGGGCCTCCTTGATGGCGCGCACTGCCCGGCACACGAGATTTTCGGGATTGGTCGCCTCGGTGCCTTCGGAATTCTTCAACGCCGGGTCGGTATACGGGAACAGCGCCACCGCCGGCACTCCCAGGTCCCTGGCGCCGCCGACGGCGTCGACCAGCAGGTCCACCGTCAGCCGCTGGACATCCGGCATGCTGTCGACGTCCTGGGCGGTGTTGTCGCCATCGATCACGAACACCGGCCAGATCAGATCGTCGACGGAAAGCGCGTTTTCCGAAACCAGACGCCGCGACCAGTCATACTGCCGGTTGCGGCGCATGCGGGTGCGGGGAAATCCGGCGCTGGCGCGGTGTCGTCTCAACTCTCGTCTCCGTCCAAAATCAGAGCGTTACCTCTTACTACGAGCGGAGGAGGCGTTCAATGCCGCGGCACCGCGTCGGCGATGGTCATCGGCATGGCGCCAAATACAAGCAGCACCATTTTGGCGCAATAATTCAAGAAACACCCCTGCAGCGTGACTATATACGGATAACGGCAAATTTCGGGAGGCGGATGATGAAACTGACGATCAACGGCCAGGAATTCGACATCGGCGCTGCCTGGCGGGAAGAAAGCCTCCTTCATGTCCTGCGGGAGAACCTCGGCTTTGTCGGCGCGAAGTTCGGTTGCGGCGTGGGCCTTTGCGGCGCCTGCACGGTTCTGGTCGACGGGGTGGCCAGGCAAAGCTGCACGGTGTCTCCCGACGAGGTGGTTGGCGCCAGGATCGAAACCGTCGAGGGGTTGGCCGATGAAAACGGCAAGCCGCATCCCGTTCAGCGCGCCTGGCTCGAGGAGAACGTGCCCCAGTGCGGTTACTGTCAGGCCGGCCAGATCATGTCCGCCGCGGCGTTGCTGCGCCGCACTCCGCGTCCGAGCGATGCCGACATCGATGAAGCCATGTCGGCAAATCTTTGCCGCTGCGGGACCCAGCAGCGCATTCGCCGGGCCATTCACCGGGCGGCGGAGGCCTCGTCATGATGCAGCGCAGAACCTTTCTCGGCATGGGCGCCGGCATCGGCGTGAGCTTCGCCCTCGGCGGTTGCCTGCCGGTAATCCCGAAACGACCCGAGCCGACGGCGGAGGCGGCGGTCGGCTGGATCCGCCACAATGCCGGACAGTACTACCTGTCGCTGCCGCGCGCCGAACTCGGACAGAATATCGCCACCGCGCTCAAGCAAGTGGCTTGTGAGGAATTGGGCGCCGGTTGGTCGGACGTCGACGTCGATCTGCACACTACGACAGAAATCGGGTACGTCCGGTCCACCGTCGGCAGCGATTCGGTCAAGGACTACGCCCTGCCGCTTGCGCAGGCGTGCGCGACGCTGCGGGAGGCCTTGGCGTCCGGTCGAACGTCGGGGAATCTGGAGGCGGAACCGCGACCGATGACGGAACTGCGTGCCTTTTCGGGGACGGGTTCGTTCGTCGGGAAGAAGGTTCCTCTGGTGCAGGCCGAGGCCATCGTCTCGGGCGAGCCCGTCTATGCGTCCGATATCCGGCGCCCCGGCATGGTCTATGGCCGAGTTCTCAGGGCGGCGGCGTCGCCCGAACTCCCCTCCAAACCGGTCGCCTGGAACGAGGAGGCGGCAAAGCAGGTCGGCGGTTTCGTCGGCCTCGTGCAGGACGATCTCTTCCGGCAAGGCGAAAGCATGGGCCTGGGCATCGTCGCCGAAACGCCGGGCGCGCTCGACCGTATCGCCGAGGCGCTGGACGTCCGGTGGCAGGTCGAAGGCAATTTCGAACAGCAGGACGTCGACGGTATGCTCGATATCGACGTGCGGCTGGCCGATGGTGATCTTTCCTATCAGATTGTCGACGACGATGTGGCGGGGGAGGGCAGCTGGGATGTCGACCTGCGATTCGATATTCCTCTGTCTGCCCACGCGCCGATGGAGCCGCGTGTGGCAGTGGCGGAATTCAGGGGGCGCGAGCTGGAACTTTGGGCCGGCTCCCAGGATGTATTTTACGTGAGAGACGTCATGGCCCGGCATTTCGATCTTGAAAGCGAGGACGTGGCGGTTCACAGCATGCGTGTCGGCGGCGCCTTCGGCGGCAAGACAATTTGCACGGTCGAGCTTGAAGCTGCCGTTCTGGCGCAACGGTCCGGCCGGCCCGTTAAAGTGCAATGGACGCGGACGCAGGAATACCGCCAGGGCTTTCACCGCTCACCCTCCAGCCATCGGGTGCGCGCCCGATTGGCGGACGGCAAGGTGGGCGATTGGTGGCATGCCTTTTCCAGCGGGCACATCCTGTTCACCAACGCCGCTTTGCCGCCCTGGATGCAACGCGTCACCGATTTCATCGGCGACAAGGGCGTCGCAAGGGGGGCGGTCCCGCCCTATGGAATTCCGCGCCGGCGGATCGAGCACGATCTCGTGCGCCTGCCCGTGCTGACGGGGCCCTGGCGCGGTCTCGGCGCCGGTCCCAATGCTCTCGTGGTCGAATGCGCCATGGACGATTGCGCCCGCAAAGCCGGACGGGATCCGTTCGAATTCCGGCTGGAACAGATCGAGGATTCCCGGCTTGCGGCAGTCCTCCGCCAGGTGAAATCGACCGCTGAATCGGTTGACCCCGCCGGCACGCCGGGTCGGGCGCGCGGGGTGGCGTGCGGCATCTATAAGGACATGAGCTACGCGGCGGTCGTGGCGGACGTTACCGTCGCCCCCGACGGTAACGTGCGGGTCGAACACCTGTGGTGCGCCCACGACTGCGGCCGTGTCATCAATCCCGATCAGGTTCGGGCGCAATGCGAAGGCAATCTCATTTGGGGTTTGGGGATGGCGCTGGGCGATGACCTGCCGGTTGCCGGCGGCGTGGTCGAGGCCGAGAACTTCGGCGACGCTCCGATCCCGCGCTTCGATCAGGCGCCGCCGATGGTGATCGATCTTGTGGAAGGCAGTGAGGCGCCGACGGGAGCGGGAGAAACGGCAATCGTCGCCGCGTCGGGCGCTATCCTGAACGCAATCCGGGAAGCCAGCGGCGTACGAGTAACGCGGTTGCCGGTCAGGCCCGACGACCTTACAGGCTGAGAGCCGTGAAGGATTTCGCCTCCGCCGCGATGATGCGGTTGATCGGCCTGGGACTGGCGCGTCAGGGACTGGGAGCTAAGGATCTGGACCCGCCTTCGGAAGCGCACGTGCCGCTTGCCCATAAGCGGGTGTTGGCGGATGCGTTGCTGAAGGCGCATGGACCGGTGGCACTCCTGCGAATCGGGGAGGCAATCGACGAAGCACCCGAAGAGCCTTTGATGACGGCGTTGTCGCTGGCCCGCAACCCGGCGGACTTGATTTCGCGCTGGCGGCGGCTTGAAAGGTTCACCCATTCCAGGCACCGCACAGAGATTTTGGGGGAAGGGGAAGGAAAGCTTGTTCTCAGGCACATGGCGGTCGCGCCACACCCGCCGCCCCATCCTGCCGAGGATCTGCTTGTCTTCGGCCTGCTCGCGGCTTTGTTTCGATATTGTGGCGTGGAAGGTCTCCGCGCGCGGCCGTGCGGGTCGCGCATTTGGCGCTTGAAGCAAGATGTGTGGTCGGACGGCTCGTACCCCGCCGACGTGTCCACTTGGGAATTGTCTTGGGATGGCGTGAAAACGGATAAAGCTCGACCGCGGATGTCCGGTGAAAATGGGGATTGGACGGAAGCGGCACGCAAGGCGTTCGCCGCCGATCCCGGTCGCAGTTGGACAATAACGGTGCTGGCCGGTGAGTTGGGGGCCTCGCCGCGCAGCCTGCAGCGCCGCTTAAGGGAAGCCAGCCATACGTATTCGAAACTGTTGACGATCGCCCGTCTCAATGAGGCGTCCAACATGCTCGGCACGGCCGGTATTTCGCTGGCCGAAATCGGCTACGCGTGCGGCTTTTCCGACCAGGCCCATTTCACGCGCGAATTCAAGAAACATATCGGTACGACGCCGTCGAATTTCAGAGCGCAATTTGCGGTTTGACCGAATTCCGTTTTCCCGGCGTACCCATTCCTCATTAAAAAAACACCCCCGCCCACCGGGCAAGTGAGCAGGGGTGCCGAGCGCCAACGGTCGAGGGGGCCCGATCTGAGAGGGCGCTACTTCTTCTTTTCGCGGAACTGCTTGTGGCAGCCGCCGCAGGCCTTGCCGACGTCGCCGATGGCGCCTTGCAGGGCGGCCAAACCGTTGCCCGCAACTTTGGCCATGGCTTCCTCGGCCATCTTCTGAGCCTTGCCCTTTTCGGCGACGGCGGGATAGGTGCTCCAGATCGCCGGCAGGGCACGCGTCTTGGTGCCGAGCTTGTCGTTGCCGGAACCCGGCGGCCACATGGCGCTGCCGTCGAGATTGGACAGTCCGAGCAAACTATCGGCTGCGGATTGGGCCTTTTTGGCGTCGTAGGCGATCTTGCCCTTGGCCATGCCGCCGAGCGTGCCGAGATAGAAGGCCCGGAGTTTCATGACGGCCTGGCGGGCCGCAACGGGCTTGTCCATTTCAGCAGCCTGTGCATCAACCGAAAGAACGCCTTGGCCGCCAACCGAAAGAACGCCGGCCATGATCAGGGATAACCCTACAATTTTTAGTGTTTTCAGCATCTTACCTCCCACCCTGAAATTCGACCGATTCTCAATCGGTCTGATGGGCGTAGATTAGACTGTGCGTAAAAGTCTGACTATTAGGAATATTTGCGCCCTGATTTGTGCAATAATGCACAGGTCATTTTCGCGGGAGAGGGCCATGGCTTGGGATGATTTGCGCTACGTTCTAACGGTCGCCGAGCAGGGCACGCTGAGCGGCGCGGCGCGGGTACTGGGGGTCAATCATTCGACGGTATTGCGCCGCGTCTCCGCCTTCGAGGATGAAAAGGGTGTACAGGTCTTCGAACGCACGGGTTCGGGTTACGTGTTGACGCCGGAAAGCCGCCACCTCCTGACGACGCTGCGGAATATCGAAGATCAGGTGAACGGCATCGACCGGGCCATCGCCAAACAGGGACTGGAGCTCGACGGGCCGGTGAGGATTACGACGACGGACGCCATAGCCGAGGCGGGCCTGACCCAGCATGTCGCCGCCTTTCAGGCTCAGCATCCCGGCGTGGTGGCGGAACTCAACCTGACCAACGCCTACGTCAATTTTTCCAAGATGGAAGCCGACATCACGATCCGGCCCGCACCAAACCTGCCGCCGGATCTGGCCGGTGAGAAGGCGTGCGATGTCCTGATGCACATTTACGCCACGCCGTCCTATCTCGAACGCAACCGCGCCACCGGCTACGGCGGCCACAAATGGCTGGGGGTCGCCCCGCCCATCACCGCCTCCCTGGTCGGTGAATGGCAGCAGCAGACGCTGCCCGAATCGGCCATCGTCCTGAGGTCGAGCTCCTTCGTTGGCCTGCGCGACATCGCCGAGACCGGCTTGGGTCTGGCCTTGCTTCCCTGTTGCGTCGGCGATCCGTCACCGCACCTGGTCCGGGCCGACGCCTTCCGCGAAACCCTGTCCACGTCGCTGTGGGTCGCCACCCACAAGGACATGATCGGCTCCTCCAAAGTCCAATCGATAATCGCCTGGTTTGCCGAAGCGGTGCGCGGAGACGCCGATTTGTTCGAGGGGCGGTTGGCCTAAACTTCAAGAAGTCAGCGCTCTCGGCTCCACCCCCACCCTGTCCCTCCCCCCTCAAGGGGGAGGGGACTCAAATTTCGATTTATGTTTCCATTACGCGTTCCTTCCCCCCTGGAGGGGGAAGGACAGGATGGGGGGGACAGCGGAAAATATCTCGCTAATTTATGTCTCGAGCGAGAGCGTTGATACAACCTCGGCGTAGAGCTCCAGACTTTCCTCCCCCAAGGGCGAAAGGCGGTACCTGCCCCGGCCGGTGCGTTCGAACCAGCCATAGTGGTTCTTCTGCAGGATGGAGGCGGCGCGGGGCACACCGGTTTCTGTTCTGATCTCGGCGACCTTTTTGTCCTGGGCGCCGCTCAGAGCGGCGGCGCAGCGCAGGGCATCCTGGCGGTAGGCCGTGATAATCTTCGTTCGGGTGACGCCGCCGGTGTTGGGATCGCCCGCCCGCATCGCGAACTCAGTCATCAGCCGGGTTTGCTTGCGCTTGTTCTTGCGCGGCGCATAGGGCTTGGGGTCGAGCAGGATCTTGGTTTGCCGGCCTTCCCGACCCTGCGGATCGACCAGCATCAAACCGAGGCCCAGCATGCGGCAGAGTTTGAGATAGCCGCGCTGACGGGAGCGCCAGTTGCGGCGCTTGAGCGTCGTGTCGGGCGCGGCCACAGCCAGATAGACGTCTTCCGAGACATTGAGCCGGTTGACGCCCTGCAAGATCAGATCAAGAGAAAAGGCGAGTTTCAACTCGACGATGACCGCCGGCTCGCCGTCCTTGAGAGCCACCACGTCGCAGCCGTTGACCTCGGCCTTGACCTCATAGCCCTGGGCCTCCAGCAGCGACTTCACCGGTTCGTACAGGTCCGTTTCGCTGGCGCGTTTTTTTTCCAAGGCCCTTATCTCTCTACCGGACGGCACCTCTCACATACACCGGACCGATAACGGGTTCAACGCGGCCCGATTGTGCCGTTTGCTGATCCACGCCATGGGCCTACCTTGTTAAGTGGGAAGCTCTCGGGTCCTCCGGCAGCGTCAATGGGAGAGCGCTATGTCTGATCACGTCTACAAGAAACTCGAACTCGTCGGCAGCTCCACCGACTCCATCGAGGCGGCCATCGAAAACGCCATCGGAACGGCCGACAAGTCACTCAGGCATCTGGATTGGTTCGAGGTCGTCGGCACGCGGGGACATATCGTCGACGGCAAAGTGGCTCACTATCAGGTCGAACTGAAGGTTGGCTTCCGTCTCGAAGCCTAGGCTCAGGCCCCGTAACCGAATTCCGGCGGCAACGGTGACTTAAGTCGGCAACTGCACGCCTTCGAATATGGCGACTTCACAGGATGCGACCTTGTCGAGGATTTCCTTATAGGGGCGATGCTCCGGTCCAAGGTAATACTCCCTGGCGGCTTCTTTGGTGGGAAACTCCATCAGGATCAGCCGGCCTTCGGGCAGGTTGCCCTCGATCACCTCGGCGTCATCGGTGACGGCGAGCGGCTTGCCGCCATGTTTCAGCAGGATCGCGTGGGCATCGGGCAGGTAGTCGCGCGCATGGGTCTCGGCGTCTTCGACACGGAGGAACGTCAGCATATAGGCGGGCATGGAGTGGTCCTTTCTTGACGGGCATGTACCTCGTGAAGAAAAATGGGTACTGGTTACCCACCATCAACTAGGCACCTTTAGGTAACCATGGATTTTTTATCATGCGCCCGATCAGCAAAGAAGAATACGACCTGAAATGCTCCACCCGTCAGTTGTTTGAGCTGATGTCGGAAAAATGGGTGCCGGGGCTGATCTACACTCTTTCATTGGGGCCGCAACGGCCAGGCGCGCTGACGCGAAGGCTGGAAGGCATTTCGAAAAAAATGCTGACCCAAACTTTGCGAAATCTCGAAGACTGGGGAGTGGTAAATCGCAAGGTCTTCAACGAGGTGCCGCCGCACGTGGAATATACGTTGACGCCGCAGGGAGAGAGGTTGGTGGAACCCATCGCCCTCGTCCACGGTTGGGCGCAGCAGAACAGAAAAGACGTGGCCAAAGTGTTCAACCGGCGGCTGGCTTCGAGGCGATCCAAGCGCTCATAGCCGATCACCCGGTTGAAGCTGTTGATCCCAGCGGCTTCAATCCGTATTCCCGTTCAGGGCACGCCGGCGAGCTTTGCGGGTGAGCGCCGACTTGATGCGCAGGAGGTCCCCGTCGAGGGCGGCGTGACCGAACCACCACTGATAATCGGGCGACTGGTGCCCGATGCCGAGGCGAAGATTGCGGAGGGTCCTGGTCCGCATTTCCCTGAGCATCCTTTCGACGGCCGGTCCGGGGTCCGTTCCGGCGGCATCCGCCGCTTCACCGACCTTGAGTTCCGCAATGCCCAGCATACGACGGCCCGTGACGGCGAGGGTGTTGACATAGCGCGGTGAATGGCAATCCGCGCAGGCGGTTTGCAGCACATCCGGCGACAGGAGTTGACCGTGCGCGGCATCGTGCATGTGACAGTAGCTGCAGGTCGGCGCCCGGTAGTTGGCCTCCGACAGCCTTTTCGACCAGTCCCAGCGCGCGCCTTCCAGCGTGGCGATGACGCCGTGTTTGGAGGTGACGTAGCTGCGCGCCGGTGCGCCCCGGTCTCCGCCGTGGCAATTGATGCAGGCCTCGCTGCGGCGGGGCAGGGGACCGGTGTCGGCATGGCTCTCGCCGTGGCAATCAGTGCAGCCGGCGCCGCCCGACGCGCCGTGCGGCCCTGACCGCCAAGCTTCGGCCGAGGATTCGTGGCAGCCGATGCAATCCGCGTCGGCGAGAGGTCCCTCGCCCAGCAACTCGGCGGCGGCGGCCGGCAACGCCATTCCCAGCATGAATACAAGAGCCGCGATCCGCATCAGTTTCGCTCCCGGTTGAGGTCGGTGTAGCGGCCGTGCAGCCAGAGGGCGCCAGGATCGTGGGGGCGGCGGTTTGCTCTTTCGGCTTCCCCGAGGGAGCGCAATTCTCGCGCCTCCCGGCGGATGGCCTCGAGAGCGGGCGTAAGTCGGCGATGGGCTTCGTCGGCGAGCGCAGACGCACCATGAGCCGTTGCCTTGTAGGCGGCCAAGTTGTCGAAGTACCACATTTCGAAATAGTCACGCTCGATGCGCGAGACGTTGTAGAAGGCCGAGGCCTGGCCCTCGTAAAAGCCGATCCTCGCCGTCGGCAAAATGTGTTCCCACAAATCCACCGGATAGAGGGGCCGGCGCCCCGGCGGCGGATGCAGCATGTCGTCGCTGCGCAGGTCCCTGAGCACGCTTTCGGCGGCATAGAGTTGGGTCCACGCACGCTTGCGTTCGGCATCGAGGCGGTTCAACGCGGCGTCGGCCATGGCGCGTTCGTGGCAGTCCGCGCACACCTCGATCCAGCGCCGCCGCTTGACCTTGTTTTCGGCGGTGCGCGGGTTGACCTCGCGGATGCCGAACTTCCAGATCGCCTTGTCGGCGACCTGATGATTGCCGCCCGTCATGTGGCAGTAGGCGCAAGTCGGGGCCGGGTAGTTGCCTTTCACCAGCGGCTTCGACCAGTCCCACGATGCGCCCTCGGCAAGGTATCGCTGCCCGTGAGCGGAAGCGAAATAGGCCTCGTCGTCCGGGTGCGGTGGGCCGGAATGGCAGGTGATGCAGGCCTCCGGCCGGCGGGCCTCAGCGGCGGCGAAGCGGTGGCGCGTGTGGCAACTGTCGCACTTGGTGGCGACCGAATGACACTGCAGGCAGGCCGCGACCTCCGACTTGGGCTTGTCGACGAAATGCTTGGCGTCCACCGCGCGCTCCATGGCCAGGGCATGGCTGGGGAAGCCGTAACGCCGTTCGTCCAGAAACTGGCCGTGCTGGGTTTGATGGCAGCCGCCGCAGTCGGCGGGTGAAGGCAGCCGCAGGTTTTGGTGATCCGCGCCGTGGCAGCCGTCGCATGCCACCGCCTCGCGGTCGGGTCCGGGTTCGGCATGGCGACTCGTCTGCCAGTCCTTGACAATGCCGGGCGTCACGTCGGCGTGGCATTCGACGCATTCAGCGCCCGAAAAACGGCCGACGACGTCGTCGGTTTCCGGTTGGTGAAAGGTTTTCGGATCCCAGTATTCGTGCACCGGATCGGGCCGCCAGTCCTCGCCGTAAAGGCCGGTTCCCACGACGCCGTCCTTCATGCCGGCGAGTGCGTTCCAGGACAACAACAGGGCCGCGGCCAGCGCCGCGGTAAAACTCAGTGGATGAGGCACAGGGCGGCGGCCCAGATATCGGTCGGCAGTTCGGCGGGTCCACCCACGGCTTCCGAGAGGCGCCAGCCGCCGACCAGCAGCAGGGCCATCAAGACGGCGAACGAGCGAGCCCGCCAGCCCGTCGACGTCGCTTTGTCCAGGGCCCAGGCGCGCAGCCGGTCGCGGCTGCGGGTGACGGCGGGATTGAGAGCCGTGCGGACATCCACGAAGGCCAAACTGTTCCTGGCGCACTCCGTGACGCAGCGCCCGCAACCCATGCAGTCGGCGACGTCGATCTTGCTTCCCTTGCGGCCCAATTCGAGAACGGGGATGCCCATGTCGCAAACCTGGGTGCAGACGCCGCAGTCGTTGCAGGTCTTCTGATCGAAATCGATACGGTAGAAACCGACGCGGTTGAGCAGGCCGAACGTCGCACCGTAGGGGCAAAGGTAGCGGCAATAACCCCGGTTGCCGATCAGCGGCGACAGCAGCATGGAGGCGAAGTACGGCAGGACCACCAGCATGCCGAAGATGCCGAGGAAACTTGCCGACAACGAATTCAACGGCAGGATCACCGCCGCGCCGGCAATTACATAGAGGGCGAAGAATATCCACTTGGTATGGCGCAACCGCCAGGCCCACTCGCCGCGCGGCGTGACGTGCCGGAAGGGGAAGCCCACGGTCTCGCGGATGCCGACGCAAGGGCAGCCCCAGCCGCAGATCACCCGCCGCCCGAACAGCAAAACGGCTGCAAGAACCAGGAAGAACGTTATGGTGCCGGGCGTGTGTAGGGCCGGGAACACCGGCTGCGCGCCGAGGAACCCGACGTAGGGCTCGAAGAAAGGAAAGGCCCAGGGGATCAACCACCAAAGCACGGTGACGACGGCCACCAGAACGGTCAGCCGGCGACGGGTGTAGGGGTTCTGTTCGGCACTGATGCGCCAGACGCCGAAGGCCAGGATGATGGCGTATTCGGTATAGCGGTTGAGCCAGATCGGGCTCTCCCACCAGTACAGATACGCCTCGTTCAGCCAGCCGAGAAAGGCCCAAGCGAACATCGCGAGCGCCAGCATTTGAACGGGCAGCGCATAGCGTCCGGCCAGGGAGCGTTGTTTGGACGCGGGCAGGGGTTTCGGTTTGTAGACACCCGCCAGGCGATACGCCGATTGATCGCTCATGGCGCCGGCCCCCCGCGTTTCAGCGACGACCCCGCGGCATCTCCCCGGAAGGGCTGCAGCAACATGCGGTCGAGCCTGAGTTCGCCGCCCTCGCGGAAGCGGTCGAGGCCGATAGTCATGGCTTCGTGGCCGGCTTCCGGCTGGTCCCGATAGGTGCCGAACAGGCGATCCCACCAGGGCAGGTTGAAGCCGAAGTTGGAATGGGTCTCCCGGTGCACCGCCGAATGGTGAACCCGGTGCATGTCGGGCGTGACGACGACAAGCCGCAGCAGCCGGTCGAGACCAGTCGGCAAGGCTACGTTGCCGTGGTTGAACATGGCCGTCGCGTTGAGGACGACCTCGAAAACCACGACCGCCAACGCCGGGGCGCCCAGCGCCGCCACCGCGCCCAGCTTGATGATCATCGAGAGGACGATTTCGATGGGATGGAAGCGGGCGCCCGTGGTGACATCGAAATCGAGATCGGCGTGGTGCATACGGTGTAGCCGCCAAAGCCCGGGAACGGCATGGAACAGTACGTGCTGGAGATAGATGAAAAAGTCGAGGAGCACCACAGAGACCGCAATCGCTACCGCTTCGGGGAGGGCGTAGGCGTTGAACAGGCCCCAGTCTCGGTCATCGACTATCAAGGCGACGCCGACCGCGGCCGTGGGCAGGATGAGGCGCACGATCAGAGTGTTGAGGGCGACGATACCAAGGTTCGACGGCCACCGAACCCAACGGGAGAAAGCCCGCTGCCGCCGGGGTGCCGCCGCCTCCCACAAGGCCATCACGATGAGGATGCCGAAAAAGGCGACAAGCCGGATCAACGGCTCGTTATTCATGACGAAGTCGTTCACCGAATTCGTTCCACCCAATTGCCCGCCGTCTTGCGAATAGGTTGCCCCGAATTGACTTGGCCGGGTCATTAATATAATATTCAATTGATTACTTGAATATTATAAATTCAGGTCGTCCACGTCAAGCGCGAAGGAGCGTTCGATGGCTTCCGGCAACGTCAAGAAAGCGCTGTTCGAGCAGTTCGCTCAAGTGGCCAAGGCCCTGGGCAACGCCAACCGGCTCGAATTGTTGGAATTCCTTGCCCAGGGAGAGCGCAGCGTCGAGGTTCTGGCAGACCTCGCGGGCCTCTCTGTGGCCAATACCTCGCAGCACCTGCGGCACCTGCTGCGCGCCGGCTTGGTGCGCTCCCGCAAGGACGGTCAGTATGTGCACTATTCCCTGGCGGACGAGTCCGTAATCGCCCTGTTCGGCAGCCTGCGCGCGGTGGCGGAAACTTCGCTGGCCGAAGTCGACCGCCTTGTCGATACCTTCCTCAAGTCCAAGGACGTTCTGGAGGCCGTTTCCTCCGACGAACTGTTGAGCCGCAGCCGCGACGGTCTGGTGACGGTCCTGGACGTGCGTCCGGCCGAGGAATTCGCAGCCGGTCATGTCGCCGGCGCGGTCAACATACCGCTGGCCGACCTCAAACGGCGCCTCGACGAACTGCCGCCCGGCCAGGAGGTCATCGCCTATTGCCGGGGACCGTACTGCGTGCTGGCCTACGACGCCGTGGCCATGCTGCGGGACAAGGGCATCGCGGCGCGGCGCCTGGAAGGCGGCCTACCGGAATGGCGCACCGCCGGACTGCCGGTAGAGGGGGACGTGTTTTAGGGCCGGTGTTTCAATCGGTTGGTCGGGCAGCGCGCTTGGGCGGCAAATACCTTCATCCGCCGGGTCTCAAACCAATTTGCCAAGCGAAATAGTCCGCATTGTGGGGCTAATCGGACGTGCTTTCGAGCGGTTCAAGATTTTCCGTGTTGCGCTAAATCGGAACTGCAGGCCGGCTTTAATGTTCCCGTGTGATTAAGATCACTCTGGCATGCCGGCTCTCCGGAGGCCCTCTTCCCATCTGATTGCATCATCGTCACGGGTGAACGGCACGGCATTCATCGATGCCTGGATGGTTACGCCCGGAACAAGACGGTTGAGATGTTCAAAGGAGGCTCGGGCCTCTTCCAATTTATCCTGCAGGGCGTAAGCAACCACCTTGCCTCGAATGATCGACGGCATGTCCGCGCTTTCAAGTGCCGCCTTTTCCAGCCAACCGACAGCCTTGTCGTACCGCTCCGCCATGATTTCGATCATGCCAAAATGCCCTACGTACCAGGCTAGGAAGGCGTCGCGCGGGCTCAAACGTATGGCCTTGTGCAATAGGGCAGCCGCTTGTTCGTGCTCGTGAGTATAGACATGAACCACTCCCAACCAACCAATGGCCGGCGAATAATTTGGGTTGAGACGAATTGCCGTCTCAAGTCTGTTCATCGCTTCGTCATGCCGCTTGGACATTAAGAGTGCGAGCCCCAACGTCATATGCGCGCCTTCATCTTGTTTATCTAGAGCAATCGCCCTTCGCGCCATTTCCATGGCGTTGACGAGTGATTCGGCAGGCGGCCGCTGCCAGCCATACATGCCGTCAAAGGTGTAGCTTTGCGCGAGCGTCGATAGAACGAGGGGGCTCTCGGGGTCGATCTCCAGCGCCTTGTTGAGTAGTTCCTGGGCCAGGGCGTTGTCCTCGGCCACAAACATTCCAATGTGCCACGAAGCCCGAGCCGTCAGCTCCCAAATACTCAATTCCGGAACGGATTTGTGCCGGGCGCGGTTCATCTCGGCGGACTGCAATTCAGGCGCCGCGGCCATGCAAATGTGTTCGGTTATTTCGTCTTGGATGGCGAAAATATCTTCGAGATCGCGGTCGTACTTTTCCGCCCACACGTGGTGGTCGGCGATCGCATCGACAAGCTGGGCGGTGATCCGAACCCGATCGCCCACCTTGCGCACGCTACCCTCCAGTACGTATTGAACACCAAGCTCGCGCGAAACCCGCCTCAGATCGATGCTGTCGCCCTTGTATGTGAAGGAAGAATTGCGGGCGATGACAAAGAACGAATGAAAACGGGATAGCGACGTAATAATGTCTTCGGCAATTCCATCCGAGAAATATTCCTGATCCGGATCACCCGACATGTTGTTGAAAGGCAGCACGGCGATGGAAGGTTTGTCAGGTAGCGGGGGATTGTGAATCGGACCTGTTGCGCGGTCCGGTTTCGCCCCCTCTGGAACGATGCGCCATATGCGGACCGACGCAGAGACATTCTTTACATCGTGTTCGCCTAGATCGTCGAACATGCAGTCCAGCCGGTTTCTCACTTGATTGTAGACGTCTCCGGAAATGCAAATCCCCCCGGGGTCGGCCAGTGCTTCGATCCGTGCCGCAATATTGACCCCTTCTCCATGTATGTCCTCGCCGTCGTCGATAATGTCACCCAGGCTCACGCCGACGCGGAAATCAAGCGGACCGGTGCCAAGCTGCTTTTGCATGGCAGTGGCGCAGCTGACTGCGTCCAACACGGTTGAAAATTCCGCCAAAAAACCATCGCCGGTGTGCTTGACGATGCGGCCTCTGTGATCGGCAATCGCCGGATCGATGATATCCGCCCGGGCGGACTTCCAAGCGGCTACGGTACCCTCTGCATCCACTTCCATGAGACGGGTATAGCCGACCACATCGGCGGTAAGAACCGCTGAAAGGCGTCTTTGGTCGCCGCCACCGTTCATCTATTGAGCACCTCCCCCAAGGCGACAGAGAAATGCTACACAATCTTTGAAGATCAAGCCAATCGGTATGCCTAAGCAAATACCGCGGTACTGCCAAACGGTGATCCAAATGTGCGCTCCTGACTTGTTCCGTCGGTTACCACGGGTGGGGAAACACGATCTTTCTCGGGGTAACGCGAATAGGTAAGCCTGACCTTTGTCCAACGTTGGCGGCTGTGATCCGTACGCCGCCGTTAGGTCCGGCGACCAATCCCTTGGGCACAAACGTCTAGCTGATCATGCTTTCCGACAGCGCCCTCAGATCGGTCCATTCGAGGATTAACGCCTCAAATAGACAAAGCTTTCGCCGGACTCAGCGAATGTCAGCGTCAGGCTGATCCCATCCCGGCTCCTGATTGTATGGAGCAATGTGGTTGTGCCATCGGACTCCCGGAGTTTTATGGCGTTGCCGGAAATCGTGAACGGCCTCGTTTGAGAAAACGTCAGCGAAACCTTCGCCATGTTGCGGGTGACTTCAAGCTTTCCCGAAATGGCGGCCGTGAACGTCTTCAAGGAGCTGTCGGCAACGTCCAACTCATACCGACCTTTCAGATTGGCCAGGGATATTTCGTCGGACGCGGCCCTGTCGCCCCGTCTGATGAACACGAAAGTTTCGATGTCACCATCGATTTCATCGACAAGCGTCAGCCTATTTCCGTTGTCACCGAAGGATGCTTGCACGATGTCGTCGTAACCGCCGCCCGTCAGGGTGACCGTATTTCCGGCAAGCGTAAACGGACGCGCCCCTTCAAATGTCGGGGTAAACACCGTCGTGTCGCCATCAATCACAAGCAGCTCCGAAATCATCTTGAAGCCGCCATCGTCTGCGGCTTTGTCCGCCATGGCTGCCATATCCAGATCGTAGACGCCCTGGAGGTTCGCGATCGAGATCGGATTTGGATTGTTATCAGCAACGTCGGTGCATCCGAGCGAGAAGGCTGCAAGGACGCCGACGCGGCAAAACCGCAATACCGTATCGTTCATTGGTTCTTCTCTGGTCGTGCAGACTTAAGCGATGATCACCATTTGGCTCGTATCCCTGTGAAAGCAAATCAAGCCCTTGTGACGGAAGGGGCCGGTGCATTTGGACCTGTTCGCCAGCGCAATCGCACGGGGAACGGTCGTAAAAATTATTCTTTCGCTAACCCGCCGCGCTGCCAACCCTCGGCATATCTCTGTATATCAGTCTGGGATGCAAAGAGTGAATTTTGTTTCATCGATTTTATTGTGGCGTTGGGAAAGTTCCGTTTCACCATTTCAAGGGCTTTAGCTGCCTCGTCGTGATTGCCCAGCATGCCATGAGCGGCCAGTTCCAATCCGTGAATCAAATTGTGCTTGGGGTTTACATGCAGGGTCTTGTCGGCCCATACCAAAGCTTCCTCGTAGCGTTCTTCCAGGAAGTGGTAGCTGCCGATAATGCCAGTGTAATAACAGACAAGCGGATCTTTTGGACTCAATCGAATGGCCTTTTCCAGGAGGTCGATCGCACCGTCGAATTCGTGCGCCAGAATTTTCGTGAGACCCAGGTTTCCATAGGCGCGGGAAAAATTCGGGTTTATCTCGATGGCCGTTTCAAGCCTGCGGATGGCTTCCGAGTGCTGCTTCAATCCGGTGAGCGCCAAGCCCAAAATCCAATGGGCAACCTCGTCATTGGCGTCCAGATCGATCGCCTCTCGCGCCAGCTCTGCACATTTGGCATATGATTCGGGGGCGGGCCTTTGCCAGAAATACACACCGTCGAAGCAGTAACAGACGGCCAGGGCGGTCACCAGGGCGGCGTTTTCAACCCCCTGTTCCCGGGCTTCGGAAAGCAGCGAACAAGCCTCGAAGTTGTCCCGTTTGGTCAGTTTCCAGATATGCCAGTAGGCTCGGGAGACGAGTTCCCATACCCCAAGGTCCTGAATCTGCATACGGCCGGCGCGTGTCGTTTCGGAGGCGTGAATTTCCGGCGCCACGGCGAAAACAATGCGTTCCGTGATTTCGTCCTGAACGGAAAAAATGTCATCCAGTTCCCGGTCGTACCGCTCCGCCCAAACATGGTTGCCGGTTCCCGCTTCGATCAACTGGGCGGTAATCCGGACGCGGTTTCCGGCGCGGCGCACGCTGCCCTCGAGCACATAACGCGCCCCTAACTCACGACCAATCTGCTTGATGTCGATCGACTGGCCTTTGTAGGCGAAGCTCGAATTTCTGGCGATTACGAAGAAGCCGGAGTATCGGCTGATTTCAGTGATGATGTCCTCGGATATGCCGTCGGCGAAGTATTCCTGCTCGGCATTCCCGGACATGTTGTCGAAGGGTAGAACGGCAATCGACGGCTTGTCGGGAAGGGACAACGGTTGGTCAAGCAATCTCGAAATTTGATCGACTTCGGGCGGCTCATCCATGTGACTTGAGACAACGCTGAACACCCTGATCGGAGCGGAAACGTTCTTGACCGCGTGTTCCCCCATATCCCTGAACTGATGGGCCAGCCGGTTTCGCACCTGATCGTAGACTCCGCCGGAGATGCAGATGCCCCCGGCGTCGGCTAACGCCTCAATACGCGCCGCAATGTTCACGCCTTCCCCATGAATGTCATCGCCGTCATCGACGACGTCACCCAGGTTCACGCCCATGCGGAATTCCAGGGAGCTTTCCGCCAGTTTTTCCTGCATGGCGATGGCGCACACAACGGCGTCCTGGACGGAATTGAACTCGGCGAGAAAACCGTCGCCCGTGAGCTTTACCAGCCGGCCACCGTGATCGGGGACGGTGGGATCGATGACGTCGGCGCGTGCCAATTGCCACGCAGCTACAGTGCCGTCGGTATCTGCTTCCATCAATCGGGTGTAGCCCACCACATCGGCGGCCAGAACCGCAGCCAGCCGTCTTCGAATCCCCCCCTCGTTCATCGACTACCATCCCCCAAAATGATCACGCGAAATCCTACACAATCTTAGGTGAGCGGGCGAATCGCCGTCATGAAGAGAGAAAAATACCTGCTCCGAAGCCTATTGCCCGGCTAAGTGTTATCGTGTGATCCAGCCCACGGGAGTGTTGCTTCGTGCCGCCAGCCGCTTCCCTATCATCAGAAATCCACCATGCCTCCTCAGCCCGGAGCGATATTATTGAGTTCGCTTACAAGCCATACTGGGATGTTATTGCGAGCCACTCGGGAGAGCCCTCGAGAACCCTGCTTTGGCGATCCAGGTATTCTCCGACCGGGCCTTGACCGCTGATCATGAAGTGGCGCTGATATCGGCTGTGGGGCGTTGACGCAAATCGAAATGCACCGGGTTTATCGTTCCTGGCGATAAGGAATTTCGCGGCGGAATAGGGAACGATTGCCGCGTCCACGCGCCCCAACAACACCTCACGCATGGCCTCCCAATATGTCGGCGTATCGTGCTTCTTAACCTTGGCGGTCTTAATCAAATCGTCGACGCCAACCCAGTAACCGCCTCGGAGCCCGGCTACCGTTTTGCCGATCAGGGATTCCGGGCCGCTATATTCCAGGGATGACGAGGCCTCGAAAATCACTGCGTTGCCGTCATCGATTATCGGGCCTGTCCACTTCAAATTAGCCGCTTGCGTGTTCTTGAACCAATGGGGGTTAACCCACGGAACAACGAAGCGCTCGCCCGCACCCAACATCTCATTGAGATCGGGTCGCGATTTCGGCTCGACCACAAACTGAAAACGCCCATCCGACCTGTCGCTCAACAACCTGGCCAATTCGTAGGTCAGACCTATGCCCTTATCCTCGTCGGTTATGAACGGAGGCGAGCGGTGATAGGTAACAAAGCGAATTTCCTCAGCCTGCGCAGGCCAGCAAAGGCATGCAAGTGCTAGAAAGGTGATGCGCTTCAACATTGCATCCCGCCTCAATCCGCCTCAGAGAGCAGCACGTACCTTACCGAAAACGATAGATATGTCTTCCGGTAGTAACCAGACATCATAGACATTTAAAGTCCCCTGAGGCGTATCGCGGACATGAATTTCCAATCGATTTGGTTCGGTGGAGAGCCATTTGTATGGACGGGCTGCGCCGACATGAGAAGCGTCGAACAGGTTATCGGGCTGGATTACTCTCATTGAACAAAGACTTTTTCCCGAACTTGGGTGATACGAAAATCGAAGCAGATCGTGAGCGGCGGAGTATTTCCCGTAGTTGGGGCCGTCCCGGAAAACTTGCCATTCGAGCTCCTGATTTGCATGTCCTAGACGCCAGTGTGACGACGGTTACAGCCTGGATTCAGTGAAACTTAATCTTGCCGTGATAGGACTCTAGATGTCCTGAACCAGTTCTGGGAAAAGGAAATGGATTATCTAGCGCAGATTTTGAATGGCGGTAGTGAGGAACGACAACAAAAGGCTTCCCCGGAGCACGGCAACGCTCAAAAAGGAACGGAGAATCCGGTGGATGCCTCGGGCGGCGACATCGAGCCACCCAAAGCGGAGTTCGACCCGCGGGCGAACAAGCTCTTTACCAACCGGGAAAGACAAGTGCGCACCTTCGGTCGTCGGAAAAGGTAAGGACCGACATTACGGGAACGGACTTCCTTCGGTCCCGGCCTTTGTTGACTGGAAAATCGCGGGAACACGGGGGCTGCGGGAATTGGAGCAACGATGATCAACGCTGAACACAACGAGTTTTACTCACTCATTGCCTATCTGGAAGGCCAACAGAAAACAAAATCCGAAATCCTGATCATGATCATGGCGGCGATTGGAAGTTTCGCCGGATTCAACAAGGTGGACGCAGAAATCCTCCGATCGGTATTCGCCGAAATCACGCAAGAGGAAAAGCCGGGGTAAACGACAACCTAGCCCATCTGGCTGTCCGCCAACGCCTTCAGGTCTGTCCAGACGTACACTGCCGTCGGCAGGCGTTCGCCGGCGAAATCGCGTTGGGTGCGGGCCGTGAGGGTGGCGCCCAAGGCCTCGTAAAAGAAGCGGTTGGGATTGCCTTCCAAGACCTCGACGAAAAGCGTTTCTATGCCGCGTCCGGCCACCCGTTTGGCGATGGTCGAGCAGAACCTGCGGCCGAGCCCCTGATCGCGGTGGTCCTGGTGGACATAGAGCTCGAATATCTGGGCCGCCACAGGCTCGCCCGGGGCCACCCATTGCCGCCGCGCCGGGCCCCAGGTGGCGTAGCCGATGATGTCGCCGGATTGCGCCTCGGCGACCAGAACGTTTTCCACATAGCCTCGCAGGCGCTTGGGCCAGCGCGAGGCGGTACCCAGATCGCGTACGAGATAGTGGTCGGGCAACAGCGTCGGATAGGCATCGCGCCAGGTCTCCGTTTCGACCTTCGCGATGCCTTCCGCGTCGCGCGGACGGGCAAGCCGAATGACCGGTGAGATGTCCGTCACGCGTCGGGTGTCCCGGCTTACGGCAGGGCGGCGATAATCTGGCGGAACTCGGTTTCGGGGAAGGCGACCAGGGTCTTTGTCCGGACCGCGCCGGTCGAGCCGACAGAGAGCAGGAACTTGGCCGCCGTGGCTTCGTCCGGCATGTCGTAGACGACGACGATGTCGTGATCGCCCATGGTCAGATAAAATTTCGTCAATTTGCCGCCCAGCTTCTTGGCCAGGCTTTTAACCACATTCAGGCGCTTGGGAGAGTGCTTGATGGCGCCGATACCATCCTGGGTGTAATTGATCAAGCTGATGTAGGTACGCATGGTCAATCCTCCTCTGCAGTGGCAGGGCATTATCTCATGATTGGTGGATCCGGGTGTTAAGAAAACTCCCGCAACAAGGCCAGCAGGGAGGGGGCGCTGAGTTCTACTCGCGCGCAACGATGATGTGGACGCCTAGCCCCAATAATGCGGCACCCGTCAGGCCCTCCAGGGAGCGGCGTATGCGCGGCCGGCGCAGCACGTCGCCGGCCTTGGTGACGACGACGGCGTAGCCCGTCAGCCAAACGAACGTCATCAGGCAGAATATCAGGCCGAGAAACGCGAGGCCGCTGAACGTGGTCGTGCCGGCGGGCGCGAACTGGGGCAGGAGGCTGGCGAAAAACACCGCCATCTTGGGATTGCCGAGGTTGCTGATGATGCCCTGGCGCCAGGCCTTTCCCGGCGCCAAACCAGGCAATACCACGCTGTTGTCTCCGGAGTCGGCGGGCGCAGCGCGGAATGCCGCATAGAGAGACTGAAGGCCGAGGAAGCCGATATAGCAGGCGCCGGCAAACTTGATGGCAGCGAACAGCGGTTCCGACGTGACGAGGAAGGCGACCACGCCGAGCGCCGTCGCCAACGCCCAGACGGCCTGTCCGGCGGCCACGCCAAAAGCCGTCATGACTCCGCTCTGTTGCCCTCCCGCCAGCGTGTTGCGGATGGTCAGGGCCGTGTCCTGGCCGGGCGTCACGATGACCACCAGCGAAATAGCGATGAAGGCGACAAAAGCTTCGACCATGAAATCGAACTCCCAGAGGTCCCGCAAACCGGCCAATCGATTGTCATTTCAATGGGCCGGCTACGTCAAATCAAGCCCTGTTGCATTGCAGCGAAGGGCTTGGGACAATAGGCCTAAGTCCGCCGCCGCCCGTTACCCGTAGTTTGGAGACCTCCCTGTGGCCAAGAAGCCCCAAGTCCGCAACATTGCTAAACGACGCGCCGTAAAGACCGTCAAGGCGCCCGCCAAACCGAAGCGCTATTCGGTGAAGCACCCGGTGCGCTTCGTCACGGCAACAAGTCTTTTCGATGGCCACGACGCTTCCATCAACATCATGCGGCGTATGCTGCAGGCGGGTGGGGCGGAGGTTGTGCACCTCGGTCACAACCGATCGGTCAACGAAATCGTCACGGCTGCGATCGAGGAAGATGCCAACGCCATTGCGGTGTCGTCCTACCAGGGCGGGCATATCGAGTTTTTCGAATACATGATCGACCTGCTGGCGGAGCGCGGCGCCAAGCACGTCAAAGTCTTCGGCGGCGGCGGCGGCGTGATCATCCCGGAGGAAGTGCGGGAACTGCAAAAATACGGCGTGACCCGCATCTATTCGCCGGGCGACGGCCAGTCGCTCGGCCTTGAAGGCATGATCGACGACATGCTCAAGCGCTCGGATTACGATCTGGCGCGCAAGCAGCCTAAGTCGCTGAAGGGTCTGACCCGCGGCAACACCCGAGACCTGGCTCGGGTGATCTCCGGGATGGAGGTCGGCTCGGCCACCGCCAAGCTGAAACGCGAAATCAACAAGCTGGCCACGGTCCGTGGTGACGTGCCGGTGCTGGGCATCACCGGCACCGGTGGCGCCGGCAAGAGCTCCCTGACAGACGAAATCGTGCGGCGGTTCCATCTCGACCATCCCGATCTCAAGCTCGCCGTCATCGCCGTCGATCCGTCCAAGCGCAAGACCGGCGGGGCCTTGCTGGGCGACCGCATCCGCATGAACGCCATCGGCGTGCCGGGCATCTACATGCGTTCGCTGGCGACGCGCGGTTCGGGGTCCGAGGTCGCCAAGTGCCTACCCCAGGCCATCGCGGCCTGCAAGGCGGCGGGTTATGACGCGGTCATCGCGGAGACTTCCGGCATCGGCCAGGGCGACGCCGCCATCGTGCCCTTCGTCGACGTCACCATCTACGCCATGACGCCGGAATTTGGCGCAGCCAGCCAGCTTGAGAAGATCGACATGCTGGACTTCGCTGACATCGTCGCCATCAACAAGTTCGACCGCCGAGGCGCGGACGACGCCCTGCGCGATGTGCGGAAGCAGTTCCAGCGCAACCACGAACGCTTCGGTGAGAAACCGGAAGACATGCCGGTCTACGGCACCATCGCGGCCAAGTTCAACGACGACGGCGTCAGCGCGCTCTACAGCGGCATCCTCGACGCCTTCCGCGCCAAGGGATTGAGCGATCTGGAGAGTAGTTACGAGGTCAAAGGCAAGGTCACTTCGCGCCGTGACCTGCTGATCGCGCCGGAGCGTCAGCGCTACCTCGCCGAAATCGCCGAGACCGTGCGCACCTATCACGTCGAAAGCGGAGAGCAGGCGGCCATCGCTCGCGAACGCCGTCAGTTGTTGGCCTCGGCCGAAATGGTCCGCCAGGCGGGCGGGACCAAAAAAGACGCCGCCGCGCTGGAAAAGCTTGCCAAGGCGCGTGAGAAATCGCTTAGCAAAGACACCAAATCGATCCTTGAACAATGGCCGGCGGCCCGCGACGCCTATACCGGCGACGAATTTGTCTCGGAGGTGCGGGGCCGCAAGCTGACGACGCCTCTGACGACGGTCTCGCTCTGCGGCACGCACATCCCGAAAGTGGCGCTGCCGCGCTTCGACGACGACGGCGATCTGGTGCGTTGGCTGCGGTCGGAAAACCTGCCGGGCCGTTTCCCCTTCACCTCTGGCGTCTTTCCCTTCAAGCGCGAAGGCGAGGACCCGACGCGCATGTTCGCGGGCGAGGGCGATGCCTTCCGCACCAACAAGCGTTTCAAGTTTCTCTCCAAGGACAGTCCGGCCAAGCGTCTCTCGACCGCCTTCGATTCGGTGACGCTTTACGGCAACGATCCGGCCAAGCGGCCCGACATCTACGGCAAGGTCGGCAACTCCGGCGTCTCCATCGCCACGCTCGACGACATGGAGGTGTTGTACGACGGCTTCGATCTCTGCAGTCCGTCCACCAGCGTCTCGATGACCATCAACGGCCCGGCGCCGACCATCCTGGCGATGTTCATGAATACGGCCATCGATCAGCAGATGGCCAGATTCCAAAAGGAGAAGAAGCGCAAGCCCAAGCCCGCGGAGGCCGCCAAGATCCGCGCCTGGACGCTGGAGAACGTGCGCGGCACGGTGCAGGCCGATATCCTGAAAGAGGATCAGGGCCAGAACACCTGTCTCTTCTCCACCGAGTTCAGCCTCAAGGTGATGGGCGACATCCAGGCCTATTTCGTCGAGCACGGCGTGCAGAATTTCTATTCGGTTTCGATCTCCGGCTATCACATCGCCGAGGCGGGCGCCAACCCGATCAGCCAGCTCGCCTTCACGCTGGCCAACGGCTTTACCTACGTCGAGGCGTATCTCGCACGCGGCATGAAGATCGACGATTTTGCGCCCAACCTCTCGTTCTTCTTTTCCACCGGCATGGATCCCGAATATTCGGTGCTGGGCCGGGTGGCGCGGCGCATCTGGGCAACGACAATGCGCGACAAATACGGCGCCACCGAACGCTCGCAGAAGCTCAAATACCACACCCAAACCTCGGGCCGCTCGCTGCACGCCCAGGAGATGGACTTCAACGACATCCGCACCACCCTGCAGGCCCTGGTGGCGTCCTACGACAACACCAATTCACTGCACACCAACGCCTACGACGAGGCGATCACGACTCCGACGGAAGAATCCGTGCGCCGCGCCATGGCGATTCAGATGATCATCAACCGCGAATGGGGCCTGTCGAAGTGCGAGAACCCCAATCAGGGATCCTTCATCATGGAGGAACTGACGGACTTGGTTGAGGAAGCCGTGTTGCAGGAGTTCGAGCGCATCTCCGAGCGCGGCGGTGTGCTGGGCGCCATGGAAACCGGTTACCAGCGCGGTAAGATCCAGGACGAGAGCCTCTATTACGAGACCCTCAAGCACGATGGCAGCTATCCCATCATGGGCGTGAACACCTTCATTAACCCCGACGCCAAGCCCCAGGAAACCACCATTGAACTGGCGCGCTCGACGGAGGGTGAGAAAAAGAGCCAGCTCAAACGCCTCAAGGCCTTCCACAAGAGCCACGCCAAGGACAGCACCGAGATGATCGCGCGGCTGCAGAAGACCGCCGTCGAGGGCGGCAATGTCTTTGCCGTGCTGATGGACGCGGTGCGCGTGTGCTCGCTAGGCCAGATCACCGACGCGCTCTTCGAGGTCGGCGGCCAGTACCGGCGGAATATGTAACCCTTATGTGGTGACGGCCATCGGTCGCGCTATTTGATGACAATTCCATCTTGAGTATACGTCCCCGAGTTTGCTCGCTATAGTATTATTCGCGAGAGCGGATTCACGGGAGGGGACGATGGCCGGACGTTTCAAGCCTGCGGAATGGACCAAGATTGAAAGCTTGCTGGAGAGCGATCCGCAAGCGTTCGGCATGCCGGAAGGAGGCCGGGAGAAATCCCTTGTCTTGGCCTCGTTCAACATCCGCAAATTAAGCACCGATCGGGCCCGAAAACCTGAAATCGGTTTCATGGCCCGCTTTTGCGCCGCTTGTGACCTCATTGCCGTTCAGGAGGTTCAGGACAACCTCGACGGCCTGTTTCATCTTAAACAGAGAATGGAATCCCGCATTGCCGAGGAGGGCGGTTTCGGTCTGGTGGTATCGGATACCACCGGTCAGGTGCCGGGCGAGAAAGGCATGGCCGAGCGCCTGGCGTTTCTCTATCGGCGTTCGCGCATCCGCCGGCTGGCCATGGCCTCGGACCTGACCGTGGATCTGACGTCCGTTCTGGAAAACGTGTTCGGCCACGAGGCCGAACTTGTCGATTCGCGCCGTGAATTCGAGAAGAAGATGGCGGCATACCACGCCAAAAAGCGGAAGACCAAGCCCGCCTACGTCCCGCCGGCATTCGTGACCTTTGTGCGGACGCCGTTCGTTGCCGCATTCGAGGCGCCGGCCGCGAACGACCTGCCGCCGTTGCGTTTTTCCGCCGTCAACGCCCACCTCGTCTACGGCACGCCGGCCCAGCGAGAGGCCGAGTTCGAAGCTCTGGTGGAATGGCTTACTGCCCGCCTGCTGGCCGAGGATCGGCTGCTAACGCCGAGTTTCATATTATTGGGCGATCTCAATCTGGACGTCGACATGCCGGACAAGGATCGCTTGCGAATCAGGAACAAGATCCGCGGGTTCAACGAAAAACACTTTGGCGATCCAGGCGACAATCGAGCCTATTTTCCATTCATCGATCCCCACCCGGCGACGGGTGAGATTATTCGGACCAATGCGCGGCTTAATCAGACTTTTGATCAAATCGCCTTTTTCAGGGGAAAGAAGGAAAACCGATTGCCCAACCACAAATGGCTTTCGGAAATGCCGACGGACAGTCATTTCAAAGATCCGGATGGATTTGATTTCAACGTCTTCAACTTTACCGAACTTTTCTCCCAGTCGCTCAAAGGCACGGCATATGCCGACCTTACCAAGCCGCAAATCAAAAATTTCGGCAAAAAGTATGAGCACTCCGTAAGCGACCATATGCCGATCTGGGTTCGTATTCCGAGACCGGGTTTTTAGCCGGCCCGGATTACCGAGAGGTGTTCAGGCTATCCATCCTCAGCCGGCTTGGCGGGGATGGTGGTCTTGAACGGGAATTCGGGCACATCGTCAAATCCGACGAATTTCAGCACGATATTTACCTCTCGCGCTTGCTCGCTCTTGGGAGCGGAACCCAGGCCAATCCTGGCTGTTAGGACACCATTGCCGTCGACATTGCCGGTGTTCTCAACTTCGAACCGAACCTCCTTCTTATCCTTTTCCCATGCCTCTATTCTGGCGTTGGCCAAACCAGGAAAGCCCCGAGCATGCTGCTCGGGCAGCTTGATCATGAGGTCCTGTTTCTTTTTGTCGAGCGGTTTGGGCTTGTTGTCCTCGCTTACCGCGGCGGCTTTCATGTCTTTCGGATAAAAAATCGGATTTCCTGTAATCGGCCCGATTATCGCGAATTTGTCGGTCGCGCGTGATTGACGGAGCATCAGACGGACAGCGACCACCGAAGCCATGGCTTTTTTGACATCCCCCTTGAAATCAGCCGCTTTGAATGTTGCCGTGTAGACGCCCGCTTCACGTTTTAGCTGTCCCAAGTTTGCAGGATCGACATCGTTGGCCACCGTGTCAGGCAGCAGCGCCAGACTGAGATACTTGTCGAACAGCTTGGCATTGATGCCCCGCAGTTTGACGTTGAAAGTGCCGTCGTCACCCACGACGATTCGCGTACCCAGGAATTCTCCGGCAACGCCGCCCTCTTCAGAGGGAGATTGCGTGCATGCGACCACACGCACGCCGGCGGTGGAAATGTCCTCGCCGTCCGAAATGGACAGCGGCAAAACATTTCCGGCGGCCGCGAAGGGCCCGCCCTCGGCGAACACTTTCAAGACGCGGACGCTGGCTTTTCCGCTCGGCAGAGCATTGATGGCACCCCCGCCATTCACCGCCCGGCCAGCAAAAAGGGCACTGTAGGCGGTACTTCGTTCTGCATCGGAATCGAATGTCTTGACCAGGAAGGATGCCGTTTTATCCGTGGCACAGACGTATTCCGGCGTGATTTGAACGACTTCCAGCCGACGGTCGGTTAATCCGCCCGCGACGGTGGTGTTACTGATGCAATCTCCGCCCGGCGTTCGGCTGCCGATCAGGCGGACCGTACGCACGACCGTTCCGTTTCGCGTGGAAACGACCAGGGGGACGCCCTGATCGGGACCCAGATTGATGATGGACTTGTTCTTGGTTTCAAACAATTTCTTGAGATCGAATGTGGCGGTGACTCCTTCCATGTCCGGCAGGACCTTGATTTCCTCCGCCGGCACGCCGCCAATGCGAACCTCGGTGCTTCGCCAAACGTTGGCGCCCTGAATGACTATCTCCACCATCCGGGTGCATGCCGAGATGTAGAACGGCTCAATGTGCCTTACATCGAGGAGGCGCAGATTGGCTCCAAGGGTTCGCCGTGCCAAATAGCTGGACAACCCGTCCATGTCCGAGGAGTTCAGCGGTAGAAAGACGTCGAATTTTTCTCGGTGAAAGCCTTGGCCGGATTCATCGTCAAGGCGGATTTGCCGGCTGCTGCGGTGCCAATTGCCTATCCAGGCCGTCTCCAATACGGCGTTTACCCTCGGCCACCAGCCGGGTACGGAAATATCAGCCGAAATTTCGTGGGCAGCGACATTGTGGATGAGTTCGAGGGTGCTGTTCTCCGGATTAAGGCGCGTTTTCGGGCCGAACACCCAGCCCACTTGGGGGGCCTGGTGATCGCTTGCGTAAACGGGGTCCGACCCTTTGCTCTCTCGCTCGACAGGCGAACGACGGTCGGCAAAAGCAACGACGATCGGCTGACGTTCCAAAGCTTCGGTCATGCCGACCGATTCCCGGACATATCCCACTTTTGCGCCGGCCGTGGCGCCCTGTGTTTGAAGATTTGCCGCCAACGCCAGAGCCAGCTCGAATGATCTGGCAGCGCGTGCCGAAGTCGAAACCCGTTGAGCGTGTTCAAGCGGCGTGACGGCATAGGCGTAAGCCGGCCCGCGGGCGACCATACGACCGAAGTCAAAAGGAGATTCCTTCCAAGGATGATTCGCGATCCGTCGAGAAGCGGATTTGGGAGCGAACTCGGATTGCTGATAGGTCTCCGATTTGAGGGTGTTGAAACCGGCCTCTCGAACATCACCGGCCGATTGCACGACCAGGCGTTCAAATGCTTCCAGAGAATTGGGTTTTAGGGTCGTCGGGGGAACAACGTTTCTGCCGATCTTTCCGATTAGGGCGTCGATCAAAATCAAGGTCGGCTTGTGATGTGAGTTGGAATCACGAATAAGGCTCAGCGCATTGAGATATTCCGCGAGCTTGGATTTTCTGTCGAACGATGAACTTCCGTAAGGAAGCGGCAGGAACAGCGTGCAAAACTGCTGGCCCAAGTGGACTTTGGTTTTGAACAAGTCGATGGCGTTCTCAAAAACGGGATACGCGCGGTTGAACTCTTGACGCGCGGTTTCCTGGGCCAGGAATATTTCGTCCGAGTTCAGGGCCATGCTCTCGGAGATCTTTGCGAGTTTCTTGAATTGGGCTTCCGCCGATGCAGCAGCCTTCTTTGCGGCTTCAAGTTTACTATTCGCTTCCGCGATTTCCGCCGGACTGGCGGCCAAGTCCATCAATTTCTCTAAGTTGGAAACTTCTTTTTGGGCGTCTTCCAACTCCAGTGCCGCAGTACCCTTGGATTTCTGCGCGAGGATGAAATTATCCAACTGACGCTCGGCGTCGCCGAGGTTCTTTGCCGCGTCCGACAGTTTTTCGCTGGCGCCGCTGAGGGTTTCCATAACGAAGGATGTGACCTCGTCCGGATTTGTTGGATAGGGAATGGACTCCAACTCGAACAGTTTTGCATTCGCTAGTCGCAGTAACGATCCGACAGAAGTGGGACAGCGGCGACGGCTTTGATGATGCGGTTGGTTCAGCCGATAAGTCAGATGGGCGAGCCACGAGCGGTAAAGACCCTTAATATCATCTTGTGATAATAGCGGCGGTTCGAACGTCAGGCGGGCAACGCCGAATTTGTCCTTGTGCTCGCCGGGCATGACCGTGGCGCGGAATTGCAGGCGATAAAGCGCGTTGCCGTCGTTGTCATGCAGGTCGTCGAGATTGACGGCATTGAGGGCTTGGCGAACCTCGGCGCGGTAGGACCGGAGATCACGCAGCAGATCCCTCGGTTGGGCCTTGACCACCCGTTCGCCAAAGCGCGAGGCAACTTTTTCGAGCCGGCTGTCGAGGTTCTTGAGCTTCTGCCTGACGTCGGCCTTGATCTTATCGGTTTCCTCCTTGAGTTTTTGTTCGATCTCTGCCGGCGTCGGCTGTTTATCCTGGGTCGCGTCTTTTGCCTGTTTGGCGGCATCCTTGGCATTTTTCTCGGCAGTTTCGGCTCGCACCGCGGCCGCTTCGGCTCTCTTGACGGATTCAGGATCGTCTTTCGCGGTCTCGCCCGTGTTTTCGTCTTCTTCGTCTGCAGCGGCAAGTCTCTTTTCCGCTTCCTTTGTTTCGGCTTGCGCCACAAGAAGCTTCTTTTGCCTTTGTTCCCGTTCGATCTGGGAGTCCAGGTCGGCGAGGCTTTGCTCGCGCTTGGCGGCTCGCCCCTTGGCCGGATCCAGAGTCAGGCGGGCTGCGGTTGTGAAGGCCTCGACGGTTTCCAGTTCACGAATGATTTCGGCGGTAAAGTTGTTTTTTGCGAAATTCGGGGCAGCGCTTTCTGTCAGGAGCCGTTCAAGTAGCTTCCGCTCGGCAAGGCGGTCATTGATCAGGGCTTCACGGGAATAGACCTGTGGATCGCTGACCGTGATTGCTGCCGGCTGCTGAGGGCCGCTTTCGTTGTAGCTGGCCAACTTGAGGGCAAACGGTGTTTCACAGGAGCCCACCAGAACCGCGCAGGCCAAAAATGCAAGGATATTGGACTTGTGCATTGCCGATCCCCCTCGTATCCGCAACGTGCATTCGCCAAAATAGGAAATTTCCTATTAGTATAATTTGTAAAAAAGTTACAACCAATAGGTGTTGCTGGCAACATTAATTTGATCCCCAACCGCAAGAATGACAGCCGTATAAAACGCCGCCATACTCCGCACCCATGGAGCTCTGGATCCCCATTACGATCGGCGCGGCGTTCTTCCAAAACCTGCGCTCGGCCCTGCAGAAGCACTTGAAGGATCGCCTCTCGACGGGCGGGGCGACCTACGCGCGGTTCATCTATGCTTGGCCGTTTGCAATTCTCTATGTGCTGGTTCTGGCCGAACTGCCGGACTTCACCTTGCCGGTCTTCCACTGGACGTTCGCCCTATACGCCGCCATCGGCGGGACGGCTCAGATGCTGGCCACGGCACTGCTGATCTACCTCTTCGCCTTTCGCAATTTCGCTGTGGGAACGACGTATTCGAAGACCGAGACAATGCAGACGGCGGTCTTCGGACTGGTCATCCTGGGCGATGTCCTCACCGTCTCGGCAACTGTTGCCATCCTGGTCAGCCTGGCGGGCGTCATTGCGTTGTCGTCGGCGCAAAGCGGCCTGCGTTTCGGACAGATGCTATCGGGGCTGACGCAGAAGCCGGCCCTGATCGGCCTGGGGTCGGGCGCCTTCTTCGGCGTTTCAGCGGTCGCGTACCGGGCCGCGTCGCTCAGCCTGGGGGGCGACGGCTTCCTCATTCAGGCCGCCTTCACGCTCGCCTGCGTGTTGGGTTTCCAGTCCATTACCATGGGCGCCTATCTGATCTGGCGGGAGCCCAGGCAGTTCTTCCGGGTTCTGAGCGCCTGGAAGGTGGCGGGCTGGGTCGGCGTCACCGGCATGATCGGTTCGGTCGGTTGGTTCACCGCCATGACGATCCAGAATGCGGCCTATGTCCGGGCGCTCGGTCAGATCGAACTGGTCTTTACCTTCGTTGCCGCCCATCTCTTTTTCCGGGAAAAGACCACCGCGATGGAGTTTTCCGGTATCGTCCTCGTGGTCGCGGGAATTCTGATCCTGCTTCTGGCTTGATCGCATAAAGGGGGCCGCCATGTCGTTGCCTGATCTCACCATCCGTTCACTGGACGCGACGCCCATGCTGGTGCCGTTGACGACGCCCATGCGGACGGCAAGCGGCAGCATCGAAGTTTCGCCGCTGATCGCCATCGATCTGGTGACGGAGGAGGGGGTGACCGGCAGTACCTATCTCTTCTGCTACACGCCCCTGGCTCTCAAACCCGTCTTCGAGATGCTGAAAAGCCTGGCGCCCCTGATTGAAGGCCGGTTGGCCGCGCCGGCGGAAATCGACCGGGACCTTCGGGCCACCTTCCGGCTGCTGGGAGAGCAGGGCGTCGTCGGCATGGCGCTGTCGGGCATCGATATGGCGCTTTGGGATGCCCAGGCCAGGGCTGCCGAGGTTCCCTTGGCCAAACTCCTCGGCGGCGATCCCGCACGCAAGATCCAGGCCTACGACAGCCTGTGGCTGCTTGGACTCGACGAGGTGGAATCGGTCTTCGGCAGGTCGCTCGAACAGGGTTTCCGGGCGGTGAAGATCAAGTTGGGCCATGAGGACGTGCAAACCGATATCGAGGTCTGCCGGCTGGGCCGCGAGGTCCTCGGCGCCGGCGTCAAATTCATGGTCGACTACAACCAGTCCCTCAGCGTGCCCGAGGCGATCCGGCGCATCCGCATGCTGGAAGAATTCGACCTTCATTGGATCGAGGAACCGACCATGTTCAACGACCACGCCGGACACGCGGAGATCCGAACGGCGGTCAATACGCCCATCTGCGTCGGCGAAAACTGGTGGGGCATCCCCGACATGACGGCAAGCGTGCTGGCTGGGGCGTCTGACTACGTCATGCCGGATCTGATGAAAATCGGCGGCGTCACGGGCTGGATGCGGGCGGCGGCACTGGGCGAGGCCCACGGGCTGCCGGTAAGCAGCCATCTGTTCAACGAGGTCAGCACACAGGTCATGGCCGCCGCCCCGGCGACACACCTGCTGGAGTACCTCGACGCCTCAAGCAATATCCTGCGGCAGCCGCAAACATTCGAGGACGGTTACGCCACAGTTCCCGCCCGGCCGGGCAGCGGCATCGAGTGGGATTTGGAGGCCGTCGGCAAATTCCGTATCGATTAGGCGGTCGGTCGCTTAGTCCAGCCTGTCCATTTCGTGGAGCCGGTCCATGCCCCGGTTGAACAGTTCCATGAGCATCTTGTTCCGTTCAATCTTCTTCGACAACAGCAAGTAAAGCGGCATTTGTCTGTACGGCTTGGGGTAATGCGTAAGACCGATTGCCTCTTCGTGGCTCATCAGCCCTTCCTTCTGCAGTTGGCTGATTTGGTGATAGCCGACGTCGACTTGCTGGGGAAAGACATCGATGCGGCCCCGCACAAGCATGAGAAACATCTGCTCGTCCGTTGCAGCCTGTTGAATTTGGTACTTGCCCCGCCGCAGGGACTTGGTGAATTCGTCGTTGCCGTCCATGGCCCATTCACCCAGCGTTACGCCGAACGTATAGGCCTTCAGTTTGTCCGGCGAATCCGCGGAGAGCTTCATTGACTTGCGGTGAAAGAACACCCAGTCACCCGAATTGATCGGGCGCATACTGTAATAATGGCTGACTGACCGTTCTTCACTGAAAGGCCAGCCGATCGTGCCATTCCAAACGCCGTTCCGGGACAGCACGTAGGATCTTTTCCAAGGGAAAAAGCCGTACTCGACCTTTATTCCTTCAAGTGCGAACGCGTCCGTCACGATCATGGAAGGACGGCCGAAGCCTTCCAACGACTGGGAAAAAAACGGCAGCCATTCACCGTTGGTAATCCTGATGACCTCGGCGCCGCGACTGACCGACGACAAGGTCAGAAAAAAAGACACCATCACGGCCAGCAGTCGTGAGTTCATAGGCTGACTATCTTCACGATGAATCCCCCGGCCGCGGATGTGAGTTCGCGTAAACCCAATAAACGGAATCGCTTCCTCTCATATTCGATGCACAGCTATGCACCGTCAACATTCCTCGCAGATCGTTTTCACACTTGCGTCGGAGCCCGAAAAACCCTAAATCGGCAAAACCCGCAACGACGACCTCGCCGCGCCGCTGATTGAGAAGGCAGAGCGGAGGGAGCCAAGCGGGCGAGCTTAGGAGCGAGACAGTTTGCGCGCTCCCACCTGTTCGTCTGTCGGCACATGAAAAGGGTGCCTAATTGTCTGGAGGATCGTCGTCATGGCCCATGTCATGTCCAGTGTCTTCGCGCTGCTCGCAAGCATCGCCGTGCTGCTCCTCGGCCACGGCCTGTTCAGCACCCTGCTGTCGATCCGAATGGCGGAGGAGGGCTTCTCCGATCTCACCACCGGTCTGGTGCAGTCGGCCTACTTCGGCGGCTTTATCATCGGTACGATGATGTGCCATCGCGTCATCGACCGGGCCGGACACATCCGCTCGTTCGCCACCTTCGCCACCCTCGCTTCTGCTGCCGCCTTGGTCCACGCCTTCATCGTCACGCCGGAGATCTGGGCGATCTTGCGCGCCATGACCGGATTTTGCGTCGCCGGCATTTTCATGATCACCGAGAGCTGGCTGAACGGCAAAGTCGACAATGCCCAGCGCGGCAGCGTCCTCGGCTTCTACATGGCGTCCTGCTATCTCGCTATCGGCGCCGGGCAGTTTCTCCTGAGCCTCGCCGATCCGCTGGAGTTCGAACTTTTCAGCGTCGTGGCCATCCTGTTTTCTCTCGCCTTGGTGCCGATCCTGCTGACCAAATCGGAAGCGCCGCCCATCCCCGAAACGGATCGCTTCGGCTTTCGCAAGTTGTTGCGGGTCTCGCCCGTAGGGTTGGCGGTCTGTTTCTGCGCCGGCGCCATGAACAGCGCGTTCTATGCGCTGGCGCCGATTTACGCCCGCGCCATCGGCTTCGATGCGTCCGAAATCGCCCGCTTCATGGGCATCGCCATCTTTTGCGGCCTGGCGCTGCAATGGCCCATGGGCTGGTTGTCGGACAAACTTGATCGCCGCGTCGTGGTCGCGGGCATCAGCGTGGCGACCACTGCGGCGTCGATGATGCTGATCAATTCGGCGGCCCTTACAGAGTTTCAGATCTATATCGTCGTCGGTGTGTTTGGCGGTTTCTGTTTCACGCTCTACGGCCAGGGCATCAGCCACGCCAACGACAAGGCGGATCCGGCAGACCTGATCGCCGTCAGCGCCGGCTTGCTGCTGTTCTACGGCATGGGCGCCGTTTCGGGACCGATCGCCGGGGCCGCCGTGATGTCCTGGCTCGGCACCGAGAGCTTTTTCGTCTATCAAGCCTTGATTGCCGGACTTGTGACTTTGTTTACACTTATTAGAATGCTGACGCGGGCGCCGGTGCCGCTCGAGGACCAGAACGACTTCGTTTTGATGCCTTCGACGACGCCGATGGCTGTCGAGTTGGATCCGCGCGGCGAAGACGAGCAATTCGACCTCGATTTCGAACCGCCTGAAATAGTAGACGAGGACGCCCTGGAATGGGGTGAGCCGGTTGAAAGTTGAACGGTTGAGGGTATGGCTTTGCAAATGGACGGTGCGCTGGAAAGATTTTCGCTCTCGAACCGCAAGGCCCTGATTACCGGTTCCTCCCGCGGCATCGGATGGGAGTCCGCCAAGGCCCTGGCCGACGCCGGCGCTTTCGTGATCCTCAATGGCCGCGACGAGAGCGTGCTGCGGGATCGCGTGGCCGAGCTTTCGGATGCCGGCCACGAAGCCGGTTACATTGTCTTCGATGCCCATGACGCCGATGCCGCGGCCGCCGCGGCGACGGACGTGCTCGAGGAACGGGGCTGCATCGATATCCTGGTATCCAACGCCGGCGCCGCTTACAGGAAATCCCTGGCCGAAACCTCCATCGACGGTTGGCGGGGCGTTTTGGAAAGCCATATGACGACATCCTTCGCTTTGGCCAAATCACTGGCGCCGAAGATGAAGGAGCAGGGCTGGGGTCGCATCGTCCTGACCTCCTCCGTCATGGGCCAGGTAAGCCGGCCCAACAACACGGCCTATTCGGCGGCCAAGGGCGGCATGAATTCGCTGGTTCGCGCGCTTGCCGCCGAGCTCGGCGTCGACGGTATTACTTGCAACGCGGTGGCGCCGGGGTGGGTGTTGACCAAGGCAACCGAGGACTTGAGCCTGGACAATCAGTGGAACGACCTGATCGTCAACCGCAACCCGCTCAAACGCTGGGGTCGGCCCGAGGAAATCGCCTCCGCCGTGCTGTTTCTGGCCTCGGAAGCGGGATCATTCACCACCGGTCAGGTGCTCACCGTCGACGGCGGTTTGTCGGCGGTTCTCTAGGCTGGGATTCTTTATATAGATTTAGCTTTTAAGCTTTTATGATCTATAAGAGTATGCGCTTGGTATGGGTTTGGTGTTTTTGTGACCGGAGAACGAACAGGCATGACGGAATCCGACGCCAATGTGGGGAACGGCGGCGAAGTTGAGGTCGGCGAGGAAGATTCGCCCACCAAGGGTCTCTATCTGGAGACGCTTCAGCTTATCGAACGCCTGCACCGTCAGTTTCTTGACGTCATCAAGGCCGAACTCGACCGCTTGGGCATCAAGGACTGCAACAACGTCCAGGCGTTGATCCTCTACAACATCGGCGGTGCCGAAATGACGGTCGGCGAACTCACCTCGCGTGGTTACTACCTTGGTTCCAACGTCACCTACAATTTGAAGAAACTGGTCGAGAACGGGTTCGTCGACCAGGAACGTTCGACCCATGACCGGCGTTCGGTGCGCATCCAGCTATCGGAAAAAGGCCAGGCCCTGCACGCCTCGATGGACGAGCTTTATCGCCAGCATGTGCTTGCCTTGACCGAAGGGGTTATCGACCCGGACGCCCTGGCCGGTATCAACCAGAGCCTTAAGACAATGGAACGCTTCTGGGCCGATCAACTGAGGTTCAGCGGCCGTTAAGCTTGCCCGCCGAACTTCGGCTTCGGCACTACCGTAATCAACGCCCCGATCACCAACGCCAGCGCCGTAATTTCCGTTGCGCCGATGGGCTCTCCCAAAATAAGTGCGCTTGACGCCAGGCCGACAGCCGGAACCGCCAGGACCGAGATCGACGACACCGACACCGGCACCAGATCAACAATACGAAACCACAGCCAGTAACCCATGCCGAGGGCGACGAATGTCGAAAAAACGGTGGCCCAGACGACTTCGGCGGTGGGCCAATGCAAGACATCGATATCGCCCAGCGCCGCCGCCAGCAGCGGGATGCCGCCCAGGGTGAATTGCCAGCCGACCACGACGATCATCGGGATGCCCCAATCGACCTTCTTGACCGTGACGGTGCCACCGGCCCAGAGGACGGCCGAACCCAGCATGGCGATGGCGCCCCAAGGGGCTTCGCCGATTTCCGTCCAACCCCTGGCCGTCAGGACCACGACGGCGCTGATCCCCATGGCGAGGCCCAGCCAGTGGCTCAGCTTTGGCCGGTCGCCCATGATGGGGATGCCGATGATGAAAGCCCAGAGCGGCATGGTGTAGGCGATCATGGCGGCATGGCCGGACGGCATCAGGGTCAGTGCCAGGGCAGATAGATAAAGCCAGCCCGTCGCGTTCATCAGCGCGATCAGCACCATCGGTCCCCAGATTTTTCGGGGCAGTTTGAGGGATCGGCCCGACAGCCGGGCGATAGCCAGAACGCAGAAGCCGCAGCCCAGCGCCGAAATCGTGCGGAAGGTGAAGACCGGCAGCCCTTCGGCGGCGATCTTCATAATTGGCCAACTCGCCCCCCAAATAAGCGTCAGCGCCGCCAGGAACAACAGGCCCTGGATGGGCAGGCGGGTTTGGTGGGGCGTTACGTCAGTCATTCGTGATCAGTCTCGCTCCACCGTGTCGCCCCCGCGTCATGCGAATGCGTGCGATGCACGACGGCGGGGGCCCAAGCCTGAGCAGATGGTACACGCGGCGCGCGCGAATGTTTGGTGCCACGGCATGGATTCCCGCTTTCGCGGGAATGACGGAGAAATTAAACCGCGCGTCCGAGGCCAAATTTCAGGTCGGGCTATCAGAAAGCGGCGATGCCGGTCTGGGCGCGGCCCAGGATCAGGGCGTGGATGTCGTGGGTGCCCTCGTAGGTGTTGACCGCTTCCAGGTTCATGGCGTGGCGGATGACGTGGAATTCATCCGATACGCCGTTGCCGCCGTGCATGTCGCGGGCCGTGCGCGCGATATCGAGCGCCTTGCCGCAGTTGTTGCGCTTGATGATCGACACCATCTCGTGGGTCGCCCGGCCCTCGTCCATCAACCGTCCGACAGCCAGGGCGGCCTCGAAACCGAGGCTGATCTCGGTCTGCATGTCGGCGAGCTTTTTCTGGATCAGCTGCGTCGCCGCCAGGGGACGGCCGAACTGCTTGCGGTCGAGGGTGTACTGACGCGCGGCGTGCCAGCAGAACTCGGCGGCGCCCATGGCGCCCCAGGCGATGCCGAAACGGGCGCGGAACAGGCAGCCCAGCGGACCCTTGAGGCCCGAGACGTTGGGCAGCTCGTTCTCGGCGGGCACGAAGACCTCGTCCATGACGATTTCACCGGTGCTGGAGGCGCGAAGAGCGAATTTGCCTTCGATCTTCGGCGTTGAGAGGCCCTCCATGCCGCGTTCGAGGATGTAGCCCTTGACCACGTCGTCGTCGTTCTTGGCCCAGACGATGAAGACGTCGGCGTAGGGCGAATTGGAAATCCACATCTTGGCGCCGCTCACCTTGAAGCCGCCGTCGACGCTGCGGGCGCGGGTGATCATGCCGCCGGGATCGGAGCCGTGATCGGGCTCGGTCAGGCCGAACGCGCCGATCAGTTCGCCGGTGGCGAGGCCGGGCAGGAACTTTTCTTTTTGCTCATCGCTGCCATACGCGTTGATGGGGTGCATGACGAGGCTGGACTGCACGCTCATGGTCGAGCGGTAGCCGGAATCGATGCGCTCGACTTCGCGCGCCATGATGCCGTAAGCGGTGTAAGAGACGCCGGCACAGCCGTAACCCTGGATCGTCGGGCCGAGCATGCCAAGCTCGCCCATTTCCGTCAGCACTTCGCGGTGGAAGATCTCATTGCGGTTGGCCTCGATGATGCGGGGCATCAGCTTGTCTTCGCAATAGGCCCGGACGCTGTCCTGGATCAGGCGCTCTTCCTCGGTCAGGCGCTCGGTCAACAGGAAAGGATCGTCCCACTGGAAAACGGGCTTCAGGGTGGTGACGTCGGCTGTGGCTTGGGCGGTTTCGGCGTTCATGGGGGGCTCCTGTCGGTATCGTGCGTACTATTCTAATCCAAATCGGGATCGCTGCGCGGAAATCTCTAATCGTTCGGAATAACGGCGTAGGTTTCAATTTCAACCAGGGCGCGGCTCTCGATCAGGCGTGAAATTTCGATAACGGCCATGGCGGGGTAATGCTTGCCGATAACTTCGCGCCAGGCGGCGCCGATGTCCTTGACATTAGTCAAGTAGGCATCCCGGTCGGTGATGTACCATGTCTGGCGAACGATGTGTTCGGGCTTTGCGCCGGCTTCGGCCAAAACCTCGACGGTGTTCATCAGCGCACGGCGCACCTGACCGGCCAGTTCGTCACTTTCGAAAGTGCCGTCGGGACGCCAACCAATGAGGCCAGCAACATGGACCTGCCGACCCTCCGCAGCGATACCGAGCGCATATCCGCTGGGGCGTGGCCAGCCCTCTGGCAACAGCGTCTGCATGATGTTCTCCGCTTAACCTGTTTCCTAATTGGTGGGGTATCCAACAAATTTGGAAATTGTTTTAAACCTAAAATATGTTTTGAGCAACAATTGGCCTTACCTGCGACATCTGGACGCGTTTGCCGCAGGCCCCGGTTCGGTTTATATCATTACTATTCACGGGGACAAATTGGCCGCAATGGTGGAGCGCCAAGCTATGGACTACACACAATTCTTCGCTGACCGCATTTCGGAGCTTAAGGCAGAGGGCCGCTACAGGGTCTTCGCCGAGCTCGCCCGGCATGCCGGTGATTTTCCCCGTGCCACGCGCTACGTCGACGGGGGTACGACCGAAGTCACCGTCTGGTGCAGTAACGACTACCTCGGCATGGGTCAAAATCCGGTCGTTCTCGACGCCATGCAACATGCCATTTCCGAGGTCGGCGCGGGCGCCGGCGGGACACGCAACATTTCCGGCACCAATCACTATCACGTGCTGTTGGAGCAGGAACTGGCCGATCTTCACGGCAAGGAAGCCGGTCTGATCTTCACGTCGGGCTACAACGCCAACGAAGCGGCGCTCAGCACCCTTGGCAAGCTCTTGGATAATGCCATCATCTATTCCGATTCGCTCAATCACTCGTCGATGATCGAAGGCATTCGCCATTCCCGCTGCGATCGCGAGATCTTCAAGCATAACGACCTTGCCGATCTGGAAGCCAAGCTGCGTCTAGCCGATCCCGACCGGCCCAAGATCATCGCCTTCGAATCGGTCTATTCGATGGACGGCGATATCGCGCCGATCGCCGAATTCTGCGATCTCGCGGACAAATACGACGCCATGACCTACCTCGACGAAGTCCATGCCGTGGGCCTCTACGGTGCACGCGGCGGCGGCGTCGCCGAGCGTGACGGGGTCATGGACCGCGTGACGGTCATCAACGGCACCTTGGGCAAGGCCTTCGGCGTTGGCGGCGGATATGTCGCGGGCCCGGCGGCCATGCTGGACGCCATCCGTTCGTTTGCCGCAGCCTTCATTTTCTCGACGTCCCTCAGCCCGGTGATCGCCGCAGGTGCACTGGCCAGCGTCAAGCACCTGAAACAGTCCCAAGTCGAGCGGGACCGGCATCAGGAACGGGCGGCTCTGCTGAAACGTCGCTTCCGTGAGCAGGGCTTGCCGGTGATGGATTCCGTCAGTCACATCGTGCCCGTCATGGTGGGCGATCCGGTACTTTGCAAGCAGGCCTCCGACATGCTGCTGGACGACCACGGCATCTACGTCCAGCCCATCAACTACCCCACGGTGCCGCGCGGTACGGAACGGCTTCGCTTCACGCCGACCCCGCTGCACAGCGACGAAATGATCGATGCGTTGGTGGCATCGATGTGCGCCGTTTGGGGCAAGATCGGGCTACGGCTGGCGGCTTAGGTTCCGCGAAGCAGGGAGGGGGGATTGAGACGCGCTGGTCGCGAATACCTGCTCGAATACATCCGACATGGCAACAGCGTGAAGGTGTGCGCCGTCGATCCCGTGACCGGAATTGAGGTTTCCATTGTCGGACCTGCCAATGCCGGACGCGAGACCCTCAAGCGCACGGCAGTGCAAAAACTCGAATACGTCCTCGAGAAACGCCGCAAGAAGGATGGCGAGGACGGAATTTTCGCATAGTAAAATTTTTTCTCTTGCCTTGAACCCCGGTGCGACGCTTAATGGCGCGGCAACTGGGAGATTTGGATTTGAGTTCTATTTCGAGTGCCTCGGAAGGCCATCAAGAGCCGAGCGGGCAGCCGATCATATCCATTCAGGATATTCACAAGAATTTCGGGGGCGTGCGCGCGGTCGACGGCTGTACGTTTGACGTGGCCCGCGGATCGATTACGGGTCTGATCGGCCCCAACGGCGCCGGCAAAACGACGCTGTTCACCATCGTCACCGGATTTTTCAAGCCTGATTCAGGCCGTGTCATGCTGGAAGGCGTGGACGTCACCGGCCAGCAGCCCTACCAGCTGTTTCACAAAGGCCTGGTGCGGACGTTCCAAATCCCGCACGAGTTCAACGGCCTAACCAGCATCGAGAACCTCATGGCGGTGCCGTCCGAGCAGGATGGGGAAAACCTGCTGAAGGCCTGGTTTCTTCCAGGCGCCGTGGCGCGGCGGGAGGAAGAGGTGAGGGCCGAAGCGGAGGAGACGTTGTCTTTCCTCGGTCTGGATGCCGTCCGCAACGAACTGGCCGGCAATCTCTCGGGCGGCCAGAAGAAGCTGCTTGAGTTGGGCCGCGCCATGATGTCGGGCGCCCACACTGTGTTGCTCGACGAGCCCGGCGCCGGCGTTAATCCGACGCTGCTTCTGCAACTTGGGGAAAAGATCCAGCGCCTGAACAAGGAGCGCGGCATCACCTTCTGCATTATCGAGCACAACATGGACATGATCGCCAGGCTGTGCGATCCGGTGATCGTCATGGCCGCCGGGTCGGTGCTGACCATGGGCGCGATGGAGGACATCCGCAAGGATCCCCGCGTCCTCGAGGCCTATCTCGGTTCCCGGGTGGGGGGCGAGGCATGACCGTTCTGGCCCTTCACGACATCACCGCGGGCTACGGCAGCGACGCACCCATTCTGCACGGCGTGTCGCTCAAACTGGAGCCGGGTGAAATCGTCTCTATCGTCGGCCCCAACGGCGCCGGCAAGTCGACCGCCATGAAAGCCGTTTTCGGCCTGCTGCACCTGTATGGCGGTGAGATCATGTTGAGCGACCAGGACATCACCGGCACGCCGCCTGAGAAAGTGGTCGCCCAAGGGGTTTGCTTCGTGCCCCAGACCGACAACGTTTTTCCCAATCTGTCGGTGCAGGAAAACCTGGAGATGGGCGGCTATATTCTCGACGGCCCGCTGGATGACCGGCTGGCGAAGGTCTACGAGCTCTTTCCGCCCCTGCTCGAAAAACGGGATCAGGCAGCCGGCACGCTGTCGGGCGGACAGCGCCAGATGGTCGCCATGGGACGGGCGCTGATGCTCGACCCCGTCGTCCTCATGCTCGACGAGCCGACGGCGGGTCTCAGCCCAAAATACGCCGAGGAAATTTTTGAATTGATTATTCGCGTCAACGGCGCCGGCACGCCGGTGCTAATGGTGGAACAGAACGCCAAGCAGGCGTTGGCCATTTCGCATCGGGGTTACGTGCTGGTTGACGGTCAAAACCGCCACGAGGGCACGGGCAAGGAACTGATTGCCGATCCCGAAGTCGCTGAAATGTTCCTGGGAGGTTAGCGGTGGGCGATTTACTGATCTTCGTCAATTTCTACCTCATCCCGGGGCTCGTGCTGGGTTCCATCTATGCCTTGGGGGCCATCGGGGTCACATTGATCTTCGGCGTGCTGCGCTTCGCCCATTTCGGTCACGGCGACGTCATGACACTGGGCGGGTACTTCGCGTTGTCCGCGGTGTGGATACTGGGTATCGGCCCCTTGTTCGCCATTCCCATTGCGATGGCTTGCACAGTCGTGGTCTGTCTGGGCATCGACCGCTTTCTCTACAAACCCTTCCGGGAGGGGTCCGCCATCATCACCGTGATGGCGTCTTTCGGCGTCGCCCTGATGATCCGGGCGTCGATCCAGGTTTTGTGGGGACCGGACACCTACAACTACGTCGAGGGCATCCAGCGGCCGCTGGTTTTCTTCGATTCGCTGCGCATCGCCGAACGACACATCTGGATGATCTTCATCACGGTCGCCCTCATCCTGGCGGTCCACTACCTTCTGACCCGCACGCGCACGGGCAAGGCTATGCGGGCGGTCAGCGACAATGCCGAGCTCGCCCGGCTTGCCGGCATCCCGACGGAAAGGGTCGTGAAATCGACCTGGTTGGTCGGTGGCGCGCTCGCTGCGACCGCCGGCGTCTTCGTTGGCTGGGACGGCTTCCTGCATTCCAACATGGGCTGGGATCTCCTGCTGCCGATGTTTGCCGCCGCCATTCTGGGCGGTATCGGCAGACCCTACGGCGCCATGGCGGGGGGGCTGGTCGTCGGCCTTGCCGAAGAATTGGCCGCGTATCCCTGGCTGGGCGACGGACCGTTGCTGTCGCCCGGTTACAAGACCGGCATCGCCTTCGGTATCATGATCATCATGTTGATCTGGCGGCCCAGCGGTCTGTTCCGGGGGAGGGTCTACTGATGGAACAGATGTATGGCTACCTGAACTACATCATGTTCATGATCACCATGATCGGCATTTACGGTGTCATGGCGCTCGGCCTGAACCTGCAGTGGGGTCTGACCGGACTGTTCAATGTCGGCGTGGCGGGTTTCTTCGCCATCGGCGCCTATACCAGCGCCATCATGACGACGGCCGAGACGACCAAGCATCTTGGCGGCTTCGACATGCCGTACTGGGTCGCCTGGCCCGTGGCTATGGTGGCGTCCGGCATTGTCGCCTGGGGGGTGGGGCGCATCTGTATCCGGCTGCGCAGCGACTATCTGGCCATCGCCACTATCGGCATCGCCGAAATCCTGCGTCTGATCGTGAAGAACGAGCAGGCCTACACCAACGGTGCCCGGGGAATCTCCAACATCAACCGCCCCTTTGAGACGCTTCCCCAGCCTTGGGGGCCGGTCAGCTACATGCTGCTGGTCTTTGCCATCCTGATCGTCGTCTACTGGTTCCTCGAGCGCGGCCAGGCATCGCCCTGGGGCCGCGTCATGCGGGCCATCCGCGACAACGAACTGGCGGCCCGGGCGGCCGGCAAGAACGTCGAGAAGTTCCGCATCGAAGCATTCGTTATCGGTTCGTCCCTGATGGGATTGGGCGGTGCACTGACGGCGCACTTCTTCAAGTTCGTCGGGCCGGAAGCCACCGACCCGCTGCTCACGACTTTCTTGCTGTGGGTCATGCTGATCGTCGGCGGCAGCGGCAACAACCGCGGCGCACTGCTGGGCGTGGGCGTCATCTGGACCCTGTGGTCGACCTCGGAAATCGTGACCAGCCAGTTTGCCGCCCAGCTCGGAGACTGGTCGACGCGCGTGCCTTTCCTGCGCATGTTCCTGATCGGTCTCGTGCTGCAGATCGTCCTGCAGAAGTTCGCCAAGGGCATATTGCCGGAGAAACTGCCCGAAGGCCGCAGCGACGTGGTACCCGAAGGCGAGGCGAAGTAGGCCCAACCCCGGTCGTCATTCCCGCGAAAGCGGGAATCCATTCCAGAGGCTCTCCGTCTGCGAATCAGGTGAAATTCTGAACGCTCAGGCACGGGTTCCCGCCTACGCGGGAACGACGGCTTGAATGTCGGTGGTGGCCCGAAATCAAGATCTGATCTTCAGGTCAACCGCAAATCCACCGCAGCATATTGAGTACCGGTGGCCCAACCAAGATTTCCGAGATTGCAGTGAAATCAAATCCGGGGTGACGATGTCATTTGGGATACACTCATCGGCGTTATCCCCTACCGAAATACAAAAAGAAACCCCCTCCCGCTTTCGCGGGAGGGGGTAGGGATTCAAGCCTTGTGAGCTTGGATTACTTGATGTCGAGGACACCGCCTTCCTTGAGGGCGTTGCCTTGGACGGTCCATTCGGCGAAGACGCCGGCGACTTCGCCTTTGGCGTCAAACTCATGGCTGCCGCTGGTACCTTCGTAGTTGACGTCCTTGCCGGCCGCGATCAGCTTGACGGCCTTGGCCCAGTCACCGGGACCGACGACCTCGCCGGGCGCGTTGGCAACCTGGCGAAGCGCGTCACGCACCGCCGTGCGGTCGGTCGAGCCCGCCTTCTGGATGGCCAGCATCAACAGCATGGTGGCGTCGTAGCCCTGCTGGGCAAACGGGCTGTCATGCTTGAACTTGCTGTCGTCGCCGTACATCCTCTTGTAGGCCGCAAGCGCCGGGCTGTCCTTCGAGGTCGGGATGGTGCCCCACAGCGCGCCCTTGACGTTCTGGGCGCCGATGGAGTTGAGCATCTTGTCGGTCTTCATGCCGTCACCGCCGACGAACTGATTGAACAGGCCGCCTTCGAGGGACTGCTTGATGATCGTGAGGCCACTGCCTTCGCCCATGGCGATGACGATCAGGGTGTCGGCGCCACCCGAAGCGAGGGAGGCGAGTTCCGAACGATAGGACTGCTTCTTCTCTTCGTGGACCTGATCACCGGCGATGGTGCCGCCCGCGGCCTTGAAGGTCTCGCGGAAGGTGCCGGCCAAGCCGACGCCGTAGTCGTTGTTGATGTAGGTCAGCGCGACTTTCTTGATGCCTTTGCTCAGCACGAGCTTGGCCATCACGTAACCCTGATAGGCATCCGACGGGGCGACGCGGAACAGATAGTCGTTGTCCTTGAGGTTGGTGATTTCGGGCGACGTCGAAGCCGGCGAAATCATCACCACGCCGGCCGGAACGGCCACGTTGCTGGCGGACGGAATGGTTGCACCCGAGCACAGCGCGCCGACGATGGCGGTGACCTGCTCGACGTTGACCAGCTTGTTGGCGGCGTCGACGGCGGTCTGCGAGCTGCAGGCCGTGTCGGCTTCGATCAACACCACTTTCTGGCCGAGCACGCCGCCGGCGGCATTGACTTCGGCAACCGCGGCCTGTTCAGCCAGGTTGATTTCCTTCACCAGACTGACGATGGGGCCGGTGATGGCGCCCAGCGACCCGAGTTTGATGTCGGCCGCCGCCGGAGATGCGGCAAGGAACGCGGCTGCGGCACCGATTACGGCGGCCTTTGCGGCGTTGTGTTTTAAGGTCTTCATGAAGTCGACTCCCTGTTTTCCCAAATTAATCCAGGCCGGAGAAACCGGCCGATATCTTATCTTTTGGACGCCCCCGAACGACACCCCTCGGATGTACGCGTGTGCGCTCCCCGGTCCGGCCGGACCGCCTGCCAACGACTTCCAATAAGGGAAGAAATCTATGTCGGAGCAGATGTTAGACCGGACTGTTGGCATGAGTTTACAGGCAGAAGCGCGAAACGATCAACCAATGAGGAGGAAATAGAATCGGGGAGCCGAATTGGCCGATTTTGCCGGTAATTTCGTCAAAAACGTCGACTTTCACCCGATAGCTTGTGGGATGCTGGCATCATGCCGCGACATATGGTACTTAGGGCTCGATATAGGTATGAGACCCGAAACCTGATCGGCTTGGTCGTTTGTTCCGTTTCGTCGCTAGAAATACGCCGCGAGGAAGTTCACAGCATGTCCCGTGAGACCGTCGCCATTGCCGCCGATCACGCCGGCTACGAGTTAAAGGACCTGTTGAAGGGCGATCTTGAGGCCATGGGTCACGATGTGCTCGACCTCGGCACCAACAGCGGGGAGTCGGTCGACTACCCCGATTTCGGCCATGCCGTGGCGGAAGCCGTGACGTCGGGCAAGGCGGACCGCGGAATCGTCGTCTGCGGCACCGGGATCGGCATCTCGATGGCCGCGAACCGCCATGCCGGCGCCCGCGCGGCACTTTGCCACGACGGTTTGACGGCCCGATTGTCCCGCCAGCATAACGACGCCAACATTTTAGCTTTGGGCGCGCGCATCATCGGTGTAGAAGCAGCGCGCGACGCCTTGCGCGAATTCCTCGCCACGGCATTTGAAGGCGGCCGGCACCAGCGCCGTGTCGACAAATTATCGTAGCTCTTGAATGAGACCATCTCGAGGTTCAACTTAGATGACATCCACCGCTTCCCCCGTCGACGCCTCTCTGGCGGAAGACCAGACTTCGGAATTCTTCTCCAGCCCGCTGGCAGAGGTCGACCCTGATGTTTTTGGCGCCATTGGCAAGGAGCTCGGACGGCAGCAGAACGAAATCGAACTCATCGCCTCCGAAAACATCGTCAGCGCCGCCGTGCTCGAGGCCACCGGTACGGTATTGGCGAACAAGTACGCCGAGGGCTATCCCGGCCGGCGCTACTACGGCGGTTGCCAGCACGTCGACGTGATCGAGCAGTTGGCCATCGACCGGGCCAAGGAACTGTTCGGCTGCGAATTCGCCAACGTCCAGGCGCATTCGGGCAGTCAGGCGAACCAGGCGGTGTTCATGGCGCTGGCCCAGCCGGGCGACAACGTCATGGGGCTTTCCCTGGCCGCGGGCGGCCACTTGACCCACGGCGCCCCGCCCAACCAGTCGGGCAAGTGGTTCAATGCCGTGCAGTACGGCGTGCGACAGCAAGATGCCCAAATCGATTTCGACCAGGTTCTGGAACTGGCCAAGGAGTGCCGGCCCAAGATCATCATCGCCGGCGGCTCAGCCTATCCCCGGTTCCTCGATTTCGAGAAATTCAGGGAAGTCGCCGATGAGGTCGGTGCCTACCTGATGGTCGACATGGCGCACTTTGCCGGCTTGGTTGCCGGCGGCGTGCACCCTAGCCCGTTCGGCATCGCCGACGTCGTAACGACGACGACCCACAAGACGCTGCGCTGCGCCCGCGGCGGCATGATCATGACGAACGACGAAGCGATCTCGAAAAAGATCAATTCGGCGATCTTCCCCGGGATTCAGGGCGGTCCCTTGCTGCAGATGATCGCCGGCAAGGCGGTCGGGCTGGGTGAAGCCTTGCGGCCGGAGTTCAAAGACTACGCGCGGGCGATCGTCGACAACGCTCAGGCCTTGGCCGATGCGCTGGGCGCGCGCGGCTTCGACATGGTGTCGGGCGGAACCGATATGCATCTGATGCTGGTTGACCTGCGTTCCAAAAACCTGACCGGCAGGGATGCCGAGGCGGCGATGGAGCGCGCCCACATCACGTGCAATAAAAACGGCGTTCCATTCGATCCGGAGAATCCGACAGTTACCTCCGGCGTCCGCCTTGGCACCTCGGCGGCGACGACGCGCGGTTTCGGTGTCGAGGAATTCCGCCATGTCGGCCGGATGATCGCCGACGTCCTGGAGGGCCTTGCCGCAAACGGGGAAGCCGGCAACGCCGATCAGGAAGCTAAGACCAAGGAAGAAGTCATCGCGCTTTGCGCCCGGTTTCCGATTTACGGGGCGACGGTTTGACGAAAAAGAAAAATAAATCAACGAGGGAGGGGTTGGCATGCGCTGTCCGTTCTGCGGCAACGACGACACCCAGGTAAAGGATTCACGTCCGACCGAAGACAATTCGGCAATTCGCAGGCGGCGGCTCTGTCCGGGCTGCGGATCGCGATTTACGACGTTCGAACGCGTTCAGTTGCGGGAACTGACCGTCGTCAAGAAAAACGGCCAGCGTGTGCCGTTCGACCGGGAAAAGCTGGCGCGTTCGGTGCATATTTCCACCCGCAAGCGGCCGGTCGATCCGGAACGCGTCGACCGCATGATCAGCGGCATCGTGCGGCGGCTGGAGAGCCTCGGTGAGAGCGACGTCAAATCCGACGTGATCGGCGAAATCGTCATGGAGGCGTTGTCCAACCTCGACCCGGTCGCCTACGTGCGTTTTGCGTCCGTTTACCGGAATTTCCGGGAGGCCAAGGACTTCGAGGAATTCATCGGCGGCTTGAGTGGCGGCGACCACGATTAATATCAACGATCAACAATATATGCGCGCGGCCCTCGGGCTCGCGCAGCGGGGTTTAGGCAACGTTGCGCCCAATCCCGCCGTCGGCTGCATCCTGGTGCGCGAGGATTTGGGCGGCGGCGGCAGGATCGTCGGCCGCGGCGTCACGCAGCCGGGCGGCCGGCCGCACGCGGAAACCGCGGCGCTTGAAGCGGCAGGCGCCGAAGCTGCCGGATCCACCGCCTATGTCACCCTGGAACCGTGCGCCCATCACGGCGAGACGCCGCCCTGTGCCCAGGCGCTGATCGAGGCCAAGGTGAAACGTGTCGTCGTCGCGTGCCGGGATCCGGACCCGCGCGTCGACGGCGGCGGCATCGCGGCGCTCGAGGCCGCCGGAATCGCGGCGGACATCGGTATCGAGGGCGCCCGGGCTCAGGAGCTCAACGCCGGTTTCTTCAAACGTCTGATACACGGCCATCCCCTTGTCACGGTGAAGACCGCCACGACCCTGGACGGCAAGATCGCCACCCACACCGGCGAAAGCCAATGGATTACAGGCCCGGACGCGCGGGCGCACGGTCACGCTTTGAGGGCCAGCCATGACGCGGTGTTGATCGGATCGGGCACGGCGCGGGCCGACAATCCGGCGCTGACCTGCCGCTTGCCGGGTCTTGAAGACCGGTCTCCCATCCGCATCGTGGTGGATGGACGCCTTTCGACGCCGCTTACCTCTCAACTGGCCCTGACGGCCAAAGAGACGCCAACCTGGATCATCACGTTGCGCAGCGCCGATGCTGACCGCCGCGCGGCCTTCGCGGAAGCCGGCGTCGAGATTTTCGACGTTGCGCCGGATGAAGACGGTCGTCCCGACCTTCATGCCGTCTTCGATGTTATCGGCAAGCGCGGCGTCACGAGGCTTCTGGTGGAGGCCGGCGGCAGACTTGTCGCGGGACTTTTTCGGGCCGGATTGGTTGATCGGCTGGTATGGTTTCGGGCTCCCTTGATAATCGGCGGCGACGGGCAGGGGGCGATTGCCGGACTTGGGGTTGACAGCCTGGGCCAAGCCCCGCTATTCCGCCGTATTGAAACCATCGCGCTGGGCGACGACGTCATGGAAACCTACACGGTCGAAGCGCCGGCCAATTAGCGGTAACAGAGTATGTTCACAGGAATAGTCACGGATCTTGGAGAAGTGCGCGCCGTCGAGCAGCGCGGCGATACGCGTTTCGTCATTTCAACGGCGCAGGATACGACCAAGATCGACATGGGCGCTTCGATCGCCTGCTCGGGCGTTTGCCTGACGGTCGTCGACAAGGGGACGGACGACCGGGGCGGCTGGTTTGCCGTCGACGCATCGGCCGAAACGCTTTCCCTGACCAATTTGGGGGACTGGAAGGAAGGCAGCAAAATCAACCTCGAACGCAGCTTGCGTGTCGGCGATGAGCTTGGCGGCCACATCGTCAGCGGCCACGTCGACGGCACCGCAGACATTACGGCGATCGCGCCGGAAGGCGATTCCAAACGCTTTTCCTTCCGCGTGCCGCAAAAGCTGGCCAAGTTCGTTGCGGCAAAAGGATCCGTGGCTTTGGATGGCGTGTCGCTGACCGTCAACGAAGTCGAGGGCGACACCTTCGGCGTCAATCTCATCCCGCATACGCAGGAAGTCACGACGTTCGGCGGCTCCGAAGTCGGCGACAAGGTAAATTTGGAGATCGACGTGTTGGCGCGCTATGTCGCCCGGCTCGCCGAGGAGGAGTAGTGTTGAAAGAGTTGGATTTCCTGTCCTCGCCCGAGGAATTGATCGAGGAGGCGAAGAAAGGCCGCATGGTCATCCTGGTCGACGACGAAGACCGGGAAAACGAGGGAGATCTGTTCATTCCCGCCGAAATCGCCGATGCCGAGGCCATCAACTTCATGGCCAAGTACGGACGCGGCCTGATTTGCCTGACATTGACGTCGGAACGCGTGGCGGAACTCGATCTGCCGTTGATGTCGAGCCATAACAAGACCCGCCACGGCACCGCCTTTACGGTCTCCATCGAGGCGGTCGAAGGCGTGACAACCGGAATTTCCGCAGCTGACCGGGCGGCCACGGTGGCCGCGGCCATCGATCCGGCCAAAGGCAAGGACGACATTCACAGTCCCGGCCACGTATTCCCCCTGGTGGCCCGCGACGGCGGCGTTTTGGTGCGGACCGGCCATACCGAGGCTGCAGTCGATATCGCCAGACTGGCGGGTTACCTTCCCGCCGGCGTGATCTGCGAGATCATGAAGGACGACGGCACCATGGCCCGTCTGCCGGATCTCATTCAGTTCGCCCAGTTCCACGGCCTCAAGGTTGGCACCATCGCCGATTTGATCGCCTATCGCCGCCGCCACGACCACCTCGTCGAAAAGGCGGTGGAGACGAAATTCCAAAGCCAGTTCGGCGGCGATTTTCACCTCTCCGTTTACGTCAACCAGGCGGAATACGCCGAACACATCGCCTTGGTGAAGGGCGATTTGTCGGGTGACGAGCCCATCCTGGTGCGCATGCACGCTTTTTCGGTGCTGGACGACGTGCTGCATCATCACGGCGACCGGGGAGACCAGCTACACTCGGCCATGAACGAGATCGGCAAGGAGGGGCGCGGCGTCATCGTTCTGATCCGCGAGCCGCGCCGCACCAGTTTGTCCGATCAGGTGAAAGCCATGACGGGCGAGGCGGAGGCGGATTCGCACCAGCTCCGCGATTACGGCATCGGCGCCCAGATTTTGCTCGATCTCGGGGTTCGGGATATGATTTTGCTCTCGAATTCCCGCCGAACTGTTATCGGCCTCGAAGGCTACGGATTGCGGATTGTCGATTGGCGCTCCATACCTCCGTTGTAGGAAATCCGCCGCTACGTTTCGTTAAGGGCTTGGTGCTACTACTTTTGCGTGGACTTGAGTTAAGGGAAGGCTGTTAACCATGGACGAAGGACCTTATCTGCTGGTCATCGATTCGCAGTTCTATCCGGACATCGCGGAGGAACTGGTGAAGGGTGCACTGGCCGACATCGGCAAGGCCGGCGGAACCTACACGCGCGTCTCCGTCCCCGGCGCCTTTGAAATCCCCAGTGCCATCCGCATGGCGGTCCGCTCGCTCGAACTGGTCGGCGGGCGTCGCCGTTTCGACGGTTATGTCGCCCTGGGCTGCGTCATCCGCGGGGAAACCAGCCACTACGATCACGTCTGCAACGAAGCCATTCGCGGCCTGATGGACATTGCCTTGAATTTTTCCGTCGCCGTCGGCAACGGCATACTGACCTGTGAGAACAAGGAACAGGCCATGGAACGCGCCGCGGTCGACCGCGGCAACAAGGGTGGTGCCGCCGCAAGTGCGGCTATCCGCATGATCGACGTCAAGCGTCAGATCCTGCCACCGCGATGAGCGGCGGCGACAGGTCCAGCCAACGCAGCGCCGCGAGGCTAGGCGCGGTCCAAGCTCTCTACCAGATCGAAACGGCGACGGACGTCCCGACTTCCGTCGTCATCTCAGAATTCATCGCCCACCGTCTCGGGGCCGAGATCGAGGGCATCGAGTTTGCCGAGGCCGACACCGAGTATTTTTCGGACATCGTCAAAGGTGTCCGTGAACGCCTGGAGGAAATCGACGGCCTCGTGGACGGCGCCTTGAGCGGCGGCTGGGCGACGTCGCGGCTGGACCGCACAGTGCGGCAAATCCTCAGGGCAGGGGCCTACGAACTGATGGCCCGCATCGATACGCCCTCGGCCGTCATCATCACCGAATACGTCGATGTGGCCCATGCCTTCTTTGATGGAGCCGAACCGGGTTTCGTCAACGGCGCCCTCGATAACCTCAGCCGCAGCATCCGGCCCGGTGAACTGGCGGGTGCGTCAGGGGAGACCTGAATTGGCCCGGCGCGGCGAATTCGACCTTATCGCCGAATACTTCGCACCTTTGGCAGAAGCGATGCCCGGCGCCCTGGGCCTCGTAGACGACGCCGCCGTATTCGAGCCGCCCGAAGGATGCCAAATCGTCACAACCGTGGATGCGATCGTCGAAGGGGTTCACTTTCGCGGGAACGAGCCCGCCGGTCTGATCGCCAAGAAACTGCTGCGTGTCAACCTATCCGATCTCGCCGCCATGGGGGCGAAGCCGTTCGGCTATCTCCTGACCTTGGCGCTACCGGAGGCGGTGGATGACGCCTGGCTGGAGGGGTTTGCCAGCGGCCTTGCCGACGACCAGACTGAATTCGATATCGGCCTGCTGGGCGGTGATACGGTGAATACGCGCGGCCCGATCGCTTTGACGCTGACGGCTCTTGGCACCGTCGCGACCGGGAAAGCGCTGCTTCGTTCGGGCGCACAGCCGGGCGACCAAATTGTCGTTTCCGGCAGCTTCGGCGATGCCGCCCTCGGGCTCGCGCTTGCCTTGGGCGCTGAAGACGACTGGGTGGGGGCTCTCAGTCGGGATGACCGTAACCACCTCTACGCCCGGTATTGTCTGCCCAGGCCCCGTCTGGATCTCGGGCAAAAACTCGCCGGTGTGGCCAATGCCGCCCTGGATGTTTCGGATGGCCTCATTGCCGATACGGGGCACATGGCGAAGGCCAGCGGCGTCGCTATCGATTTACACATCGACCGGATTCCGGTATCGAGGTCCGCCAATTTCGCGGTCGAAGCGGATCCCGGCCTGTTGACCAAGGTCCTAACCGGCGGAGACGACTACGAACTGGCCCTCAGCGTCTCCCCGGTCAATCTGTCCGCAGTGATGAAGACGGGGCAGGCCTGCGGTGTGCCTCTCAGCCAAATCGGGACGGTCCGGACAGGGGAGGGCGTGAGGGTTCTCGATCCCCAAGGCAATCCGATCCCGATCGCGCGCGGCGGCTGGGAGCACGCCTGACACTTTCGTGAAGGACATTGCACGGGGCTGTCGCGAGGGGTATTGATGTCCGCGCGGTCAATCAGAATAGAAACGAGTAGACGATGAATGGTGCGGTAAAGAACGTCGCCGTCATGGCGATTTGTTCCGGTCTGGTCTTAACCGGAACATCAATCATGATTACAATCGGCGGACTCGTTGGATATTCCCTGGCAGATAATAAGTCGCTGGTGACCCTGCCGGTCAGCACCATGATGATCGGCACGATGATAGCCATCATTCCGGCTTCTTTTTGGATGCGGCGAGTTGGACGAAGGGCGGGGTTCGTGACGGGCGCCTTGTTGGGACTGACCGGCGCGGCAATTTGTTCGCTCGCGGTTTACTACCAGAGTTTTTGGCTTTTTTGTTTCGGGACTTCGTTTCTCGGAATGTACAACGCGTTTGGCCAGTATTATCGGTTTGCCGGTGCTGACGTCGCCAACGAGGAGTTCAAATCGAGGGCGATATCGCTCGTTATGGCTGGCGGCTTGATTGCGGCGTTCCTCGGTCCGGGCAGTACTAGGTGGACCAAGGATCTGTTTGACCCAATTACATTCTTGGGTTCTTTCGTATCGATTATTGCGCTTTGTCTTTTGGCCATGGCGCTGTTGTCACTGGTCAAGATTCCCAAGATGACAGCGGAACAGCGCCGCGAGACCGGTCGGCCGATCACGGAAATCATGGCTCAGCCTGTTTTTATCGTGGCAGCCATGGCGGCCATGGTGGGATATGGAGTGATGTCGTTGGTCATGACCGCTACCCCCATATCAATGGTTGCGCACGGGCATCCCTTTGAAGACGCCTCCTTCGTAATTGGGTGGCACATATTCGCGATGTTCGCGCCCTCCTTCTTCACCGGGAGCTTGATTCACCGATTTGGGGTGTTGCGCATCATTTTCGCTGGTGCGGCGTTTCTTTCCGCATCGCTAGCCCTTTCCCTCTCAGACATCACCTTGACGCATTATTGGACCGCCCTGGTGGCACTAGGTTTGGGTTGGAACTTCCTATTTATCGGTGGCACGACCTTGCTGACGGAGTGCTACACAGAAGCGGAAAAGGCGAAAACCCAGGCGGCGAACGATTTCATGGTATTTGGCACGGTTGCGATTGCCTCTCTTGCCTCAGGCACGCTGTTGCATTTCTTCGGCTGGCAGGGAGTCAATGTCGGCGCGACGCCATTCATCGCGGCGACCGTAATCGCGACGCTCTGGTTGGCGGTCAAGCGGCGGTCCGATGCCCGGCAGGCAGCCTGACGGGTGCCCGAAATCGAGGCGCGCGGAACGGGCCGATAGGCGCAAGTTGAACGTAAGCCAAGCCGGAACCCGCACCCGGTTGCGTTTTGTACGTTTCTGACATATGTTCCGCCCGACTTTAACAGGGGTCCCCGGGTTAGGTGGTGGCCTAACCTCCTTTTGATCTTGGATTTTTTTGACAAAATTGGCCGCAGGGCTCCGATCGAAATCAACAAAACATAAGGAATACCAACCATGCCCACTGAGCTGTGGTTCGTAATCGCGTGCGGCGTTCTTGCCGTGCTTTACGGCATCTTCACCAGCCGCTCCATCATGGCCGCAAGCGCCGGATCCGAGCGCATGCAGGAAATCGCCGGTGCCGTTCAGGAGGGCGCCGCCGCCTACCTGAACCGCCAATACCGCGCCATTGCGGTGGCCGGCGTCGTCGTCCTGGTCATCGCCTTCTTCGCACTGGGCGCCAAGGCGGCCATCGGCTTCCTGATCGGCGCCGTCCTGTCGGGCGCGGCCGGTTACATCGGCATGCACATTTCGGTGCGCTCCAACGTGCGTACGGCGCAGGCCGCCAGCACCTCGTTGGCCGGTGGCCTGGACATCGCCTTCAAGGCGGGCGCCGTGACCGGCATGCTGGTCGCAGGCTTGGCATTGCTGGCCGTCGGCGGCTACTACGGCGTGCTGCTGGTCATGGGATCGAGCGGCCGCGAAGTGATCGACGCCCTGGTGGCGCTCGGTTTCGGCGCCTCGCTGATCTCGATTTTCGCCCGTCTCGGCGGCGGCATCTTCACCAAGGGCGCCGACGTCGGCGCCGACCTGGTGGGTAAGGTCGAAGCCGGCATTCCCGAGGATGATCCGCGCAACCCCGCCGTGATCGCCGACAACGTCGGCGACAATGTCGGTGACTGCGCCGGCATGGCGGCCGACCTCTTCGAGACCTATGCCGTGACCGTCGTTGCGACCATGGTCCTGGCCTCGATCTTCTTCGTCGACACCCCGGCGCTGATGCTTTTGCCGTTGGCCATCGGCGGCGTCTGCATCGTGACCTCGGTGATCGGCACCTTCTTCGTCAAGCTGGGTGCCAGCCAGAGCATCATGGGTGCGCTCTACAAGGGCTTCATCGTATCCGCCGTGTTGTCGGCCATTGCCTTCTGGCCGCTGATCGACAACATGATCGGCATGGATGCGGCGTTGAGCGTCGGCGGCAACAACTTCACCGGCACGGCGCTCTTCGCCTGCGCCATTGCGGGTCTCGTGGTTACCGGCCTGATCATCTGGGTGACGGAGTACTACACCTCCACCGAATACCGCCCGGTGCGCGCCATCGCTGAGGCTTCGGTTACCGGCCACGGCACCAACGTCATTCAGGGTCTCGCCATCTCGCTTGAGGCGACGGCGATCCCGGCGCTGATCATTTGCGCCGGCATCATCGTCACCTACTCGCTGGCCGGCCTGTTCGGCATCGCCATCGCCGCGACCGCCATGTTGGCGCTAGCCGGCATGGTCGTTGCGCTGGACGCCTACGGTCCGGTGACGGATAACGCGGGTGGCATCGCCGAAATGGCCGAGCTCGACGAATCGGTGCGCAAGACCACCGATGCGCTCGATGCCGTCGGCAACACCACCAAGGCCGTCACCAAGGGCTACGCCATCGGCTCCGCCGGTCTCGCCGCCCTGGTGTTGTTCGCAGCCTACACGGAAGACCTCAAGCTGTTCTTCAAGGACGTGCCTGTCGACTTCACGCTCAGCAACCCGTTCGTCGTCGTCGGTCTGTTCATCGGCGGCGCGCTGCCCTTCCTGTTCGGTGCTCTGGCCATGACGGCCGTGGGCCGGGCCGCGGGCTCCGTCGTGCTGGAGGTTCGCCGCCAGTTCAAGGAGATCCCGGGCATCATGGAAGGCACCGGCAAGCCGGAATACGGCCGCGCCGTCGACCTGCTGACCAAGGCCGCCATCAAGGAGATGATGGTGCCCTCGATGCTGCCGGTACTGGCGCCGATCGTGGTTTACTTCGTCATCAACGTGATCGCCGATCAGGCCGCGGCCTTCGCCGCCGTTGGCGCCATGCTGATGGGCGTGATCGTCACCGGCCTGTTCGTCGCCATCTCGATGACGGCGGGCGGCGGTGCCTGGGACAACGCCAAGAAGTACATCGAGGACGGCAATCACGGCGGCAAGGGCTCCGAAGCCCACAAGGCCGCGGTGACAGGCGATACCGTCGGTGATCCCTACAAGGATACCGCCGGCCCCGCCGTCAACCCGATGATCAAGATCACGAATATCGTGGCCTTGCTGCTGTTGGCTACGCTCGCCCACTAGGCAGGCGTTAATTGCGAAAAACCCGCCCGGTTTTGCTGGGCGGGTTTTTTACGCTTACGGGCTGCTGCTGCTAATTGGTGGACGGTACGCCCGGGCCTTGAGGGGCGTCCGACGTGAAGCGCCCGATGTTGCCGAACAACTGCTCCAGCAGGCCCAGTTCACGGCCCCTGGACGAAGTTTTCCGCTCCTCGGGCTCGATGTTCCTGGCGTCAGCCAGGGTGAAACGGCGGACGTCCTTGACGATGCCGTTGCCGTCGAAGTCGATGGCGACGACCTGCTGATCGAGGATTTTTTCCTCGAAGAAGGCCAAATGCTCGGTCTTTTTCGAAATGTAGTACCAGGTGCCCGCCTCGAAGGTCGAAACGCTGGAGGGCGAGCCGACGAGACGAACGACTTTGTGGCGGTTGTCGATACCGGTTTTCAGCCGGTCGATGGTTTCCTGATCGGGAACGTAACCGCGGACTTCAACCGTCGGCGTGCAGGCAGACAAGGCGAGAGCGGCGCCGAGGGCGCCGGCAATGGCTCGTTTGCGAAGTTTGGTGTCAATATCGGGCAACGTGCGGCGAACTTTCGTCAAATTGGGTATCGGGGCTCGAACTGGATATGGATATGAACAGTCGTCGTGGAGCCGTTACTGTTGTGACCATCCCGAAGCCGAGCGTATGCACCGCCAGGCGGCGGGGTACGGCGGCACCATTGCATCGCCCGCGGGGGTCTGTCAACGATACGCCTCGACGATTGCCGAATACGGGTGTGAACCGGTTGGAAGCGGACTGAACGCGATGATTCTCAAGAAGATATTCGGCCAAAACGAGGAGCTCGAAGCGGGCCGCCGGCTCTACGAAGCTGCCGTGGCGCAAGCGCGCGAGAAGGCCTTCTACGCCCGCTTGGGCGTTCCCGATACGCTGGACGGCCGGTTCGATTCAATCATCCTGCATGTTTGGCTGATATTGCGCCGCCTGCGGTCGGCGGGCGATCTCCAGGAACAGGCCGATGCCCTGTCCCAGGCCGTTTTCGATGCGATGGTTGCCGATCTCGATCGGAGTTTGCGTGAAATGGGGGTCGGCGATCTGAGGGTGGGAAAACGGGTCAAAGCCATGGCGAAAGCCTTTTACGGCCGTCTCAAGGCCTATGACGAAGGCATGGCGGAATCGAACGAAGCTATGGCAGAGGCGCTCGGACGGAACCTCTATGGGACGGCCGAGGAGGATCGCGCCAAGGCAGCCCATATCGCTGCTTATGTGGTGCGGGAAATGGACAATCTGGCCGCACAACCCGCGGAATCCCTGCTTACTGGGAATGTCGAATTCGGCCCCGTTGAGGAGGGCGAAAGACATTGACCCGGAAAGCACTTGGCCCTATTTTGCGCCCCGCCCGCCGTCGGCGGTGCGGAACATACCGGTGGAGGACCCGATGAACGTACCAGGGAAGTCCCCAGTAAATGCGGAATCGTCGGAAAAGAGCGCCGAAACCGAACCGAAGATCGAATTCAGCCGCATTATTCGAGCCGATCACCTCGGTGAGTTGGGAGAAACCTTCTCCTTTACCGCCGACGAGGATGAACGGCGCCGATTGGCTGAACGCTTCGATCTTTTGTCTTTGGATGCTCTCGATGCGACGGTCGAGGCGGGGCCGCTCAAAGTTCGAGCCCGGAAGGGTGTCCGGGCGGAGGGCGTGCGTGCGCGTGTGAAATTCACCGCCGATGTGCTACAGTCCTGCGTGGTCACGCTTGAACCTGTAGCAAACAAGGTGGAGCACGGGTTCGAGGTCGACTACCTCCCTGAAGGTGTTGATACGACGGACGCGGAGTTGGTGAGCGAACTGGATGAGCGAATCGAAGGCGAAGTTTTCGTCGATGTTGATGAGGTCGACCCGCCGGAGGTGATGCGGGACGGCACGTTTGATATCGGCGACGCGATTGCGGAGAATTTGTCGTTGGCCCTGGACCCTTATCCGCGCGCCCCGGGGGCGGAGGCGTCGGAATTCAAGAGTTCAACCGGCGGCGCGGAGGACGAGGAAGAAACGGTATCCCCGTTTGCCGTCCTGGAGAAATTGAAGAACGGCGGTTAAAATCCGCGCAAATGATCTAACACCCGTGCGGTTGATCGCCGCAGCAAAAGGGATAATCAGAGGAACTTGAAGTTATGGCCGTACCTAAGAAGAAGATATCTACGTCTAAGCGAAACATGCGACGAGCTCACGACGCGTTGTCGTCCGAAGCCTATGAAGAATGCACGGAATGCGGCGAGCTGAAGCGCCCCCACCACGTTTGCCCCGAATGCGGCCACTACAAGGGCCGTGAGGTCGTCGACTCCACGGCTGCATAGCCCGGTCCTTCCGGAAAGAACCGGAGGCCCAGGTTTTGAGTACCAACTTGACGGTATCGCTGGATGCCATGGGTGGCGACAAAGCCCCCGATATGGTCGTCAGCGGTATGTCGCTCGCGCGCGAACGCTATCCCGATCTGCGATTCTTGTTGTTCGGTGACGAAGCCCGATTGCGGCCGCTGATGCAGGCGCATCCGGAATTGAAGAATTGCGTCGAGATTCGCCACACCGATAAGGCAATCGGCTCGGACGATGCGCCTGCCCAGGCCTTGCGCCAGGGGCGGGAGAGCAGCATGCGCCTCGCCATCAACGCCGTGAAGGACGGCGAGGCCCAGGGTGTGGTGTCGGCAGGGAATACCGGCGCGCTTATGGCCATGTCCAAATACGTGCTGAAAACCCACACCGGCATCGACCGTCCGGCCATGGTATCGATCGTCCCGACCAAGCAGGGCGAGAGCGCCATCCTCGACCTCGGCGCCAACGTCGAGTGCGATGAAAACAACCTCGTCCAGTTCGCCATCATGGGCGCCGCTTTCGTCCGCATCGAACTGGGCATCGAGCGGCCGAAAGTGGGGCTTCTCAATGTCGGCGTCGAGGACCTGAAAGGCAACGAAGTCGTCAAGGCGGCAGGCCAGATCCTCAGGGACAGCGATTTTGCCTTCGAATACTGCGGTTTCGTCGAGGCCGATGCGATCGGGCTGGGAACCGCGGACGTGTTCGTCACGGACGGTTTCACCGGCAACATGGTTCTCAAGGGCGTCGAGGGGACGGCCCGTCTCTACAGCAGTTTCTTGAGGGATTCGTTCCGCAGTTCCTGGTTCTCGCGGCTGGGTTATGTCCTGGCCAAGCCGGCGTTGGATCGATTGCGGGCGCATTTCGATCCGGCAAACTACAATGGCGCGATGTTCCTGGGCTTGAACGGCGTGGCGGTCAAGAGCCACGGCGGCACGGAAGCCGCTGGTTTCGCCAACGCAATCGGCGTCACCGTCGACATGATCCGGGGCGATTTTGCCGATCGCATTCATGAAGATTTGCTGCATATTGCGCCCCCCAGGGAACCCTCAACGGAAGCGGTCGGCACTTGAGTATCATTCGGTCACATATCGTCGGCTGCGGGTCGTATCTGCCCCAGCGAGTCATCACTAACGAAGAAATGACGGAGATCGTCGATACCACGGACGAGTGGATCATCGCCCGTACCGGCATTCGCCGCCGTCACGTTGCCGCCGATGGGGAGTTTACCTCCGACCTGGCCGTAAATGCGGCCCGCGCCGCCCTGAGCTCGGCGGGATTGAAGGCGGACGACATCGATTTGATCGTGGTCGCCACGGCGACGCCCGACGAAACCTTTCCCGCCACGGCGACGACGGTGCAGATGAAGCTCGGCATGACCTCGGGCTTCGCCTTCGATGTTCAGGCCGTCTGCTCGGGGTTCGTTTACGCCTTGAACGTGGCCGACAATTTCGTCACGTCCGGACAGGTGCGCCGCGCCCTCGTGATCGGCGCCGAAACGTTCTCCCGCATCCTGGACTGGGAAGACCGCACCACTTGCGTGTTGTTCGGCGACGGCGCCGGCGCCGTCGTCCTGCAGGGCGAGGAGGGAACCGGCGAAGCCACGGACCGGGGCATCCTGGCATCCAAGCTTCATTCCGACGGGCGCCACCATGACCTCTTGTACGTGGACGGCGGGCCGTCGACGACGCAATCGACGGGTTACCTCAGAATGGCCGGCCGGGAAGTCTTCCGGCACGCGGTCACAAACTTGTCGAGCGTCGTCTCGGAAGTCCTTGAAATTGTGGGATTAAATGCAGATGCGATCGATTGGGTCGTGCCCCATCAGGCGAACAAGCGCATCCTCGACGGCACGGCAAGGAAACTGAAAATCGATCCGGAAAAACTGATTGTGACGGTCGACGAGCACGCCAATACGTCGGCCGCCTCCGTCCCGCTGGCCTTGGAAACTGCGGTTTCCGACGGCCGTATCAAGCGCGGCGACCTGTTGCTCATGGAGGCTATGGGCGGCGGATTTACCTGGGGCGCCAGCCTGGTTCGCTGGTAGGTCCGGGAAAACTCCCTCCGACGCCAAATTTTCGGCCATGAAACCGGCTGAACGACGCCGTGCATCCCTTTGATATTGACGGATTTATTCGCTGGCATTAGGGTGAGTTCTGTCGGGAGGGAACGCGATGTCCGAAAGAACAGTAACCCGCGCGCAGTTGAGCGAAGCGGTCTATCAAGAAGTTGGCCTGTCACGCAACGAATCGGCTGACTTGGTCGAATCGGTTTTGAACGAAGTCGCCGGTCATCTGGTGACTGGAGAGACCGTCAAGATTTCCTCATTCGGCAGTTTTTATGTCCGTGAGAAGGGCGAGCGCGTCGGGCGCAACCCCAAGACCGGACAGGAAGTTCCCATCCTGCCCAGGCGTGTCCTCGTCTTCCGGCCCTCCCATGTGTTGAAGGACAGGATCAACCAGGTCCTGTCCAGACCGTCCTCGGGAACCGGCGCCGCCTGAACAGATGTCCGACGCCGCGACAAGCGAAACGGATGGCCGGCGCGGCCGCAAATCGCCGAGCGCATTCCGCACAATCAGCGAAGTGGCGTCGGAACTCGACGTGCCGCAGCATGTTCTGCGATTTTGGGAAAGCAAATTCTCTCAGGTGAAGCCCCTGAAAAGGGGCGGCGGGCGGCGTTATTACCGTCCCGAAGACGTCGCCTTGCTGGAGCGCATCCGCACGTTGCTTTATCAGGACGGCTACACAATCAAGGGCGTTCAAAAGGTTCTGCGCGATTCCAATTCGCGGAAATCGGGCAACAAAGTGGACGAGAAGCCGGCCTCCGAGAAAGCCGGGCAGGGCGAACCGCCGATGAGCGCGCTGAAACGGCGGGAATTGGAGGCCGTCGCAGAGGAATTGGGCACCCTGAGAGAGCTTTTGCGGCAGCGCAAGCGTTGACCTTGCAGTCGCGGGACGGTGTCTATATAGTCCGCCTGCCTCGGCCCCGGAACTGCGATTTTTCGCTGAAAACGTGACCTGACGGGGGGTAGCTCAGTCTGGTAGAGCACTCGGCTGGGGGCCGAGCGGTCGCAGGTTCAAATCCTGTCCCCCCGACCACCGAAAACCCGCCGGAAGGCGGGTTTTTTGTTGGGTGGCGGGACGGTTGGTTTGAACCTTCCAAGCCGCCAGGCGTCGGGCACCGCCCGCGCCGCCGCGGCTCGTGCGACAACGTCAAATCCTGTCCCCCCGACCACCGAAAACCCGCCGGAAGGCGGGTTTTTTGTTG
>CAYFKJ010000007.1:0-94237 GCA_964343605.1 uncultured Rhodospirillaceae bacterium | reverse complement strand
GGTTTTCGCCGGAATTTTCACCTGGCCATGGAAGAGGGCCCGGATAAACTACCGCGGCGCGCGGCGAGCGTGGTTCTTGAGTTAGGTGACAGCGAGGGGCATCAATGTATCCGGGGAAATACGCCGAACAGCATCCCGACAAGCCGGCATTCATCATGGCCGAAAGCGGTGAGGCGGTGAATTACCGCGATTTCGAGGCGCGCTGCAACCGTCTGGCCCATCTGTTGCGGCAGCAGGGTTTGGAGCGCCTCGATCACTACGCCATCTTCATGGAGAACAATTCCCGCTATCTGGAGTCCTGCGGTGCCGGCGAACGCACCGGGCTTTACTACACTTGCGTCAATTCGTTTCTCACCGCCGACGAACTGGCCTACATCATCAACAACAGCGAAAGCCAGATCCTGATCACCTCCGAGGCGCGCCGGGAGGTTGCGCTGGCGGCCCTGGAACAATGCGCCGCCGTTAAGCTCTGCATCGTGGTGGACGGACCGGGGGAGGGGGAGCGGGTCGTCAACTTAGGAGAGGCCGTCGCGTCGATGTCCGATGATCCGGTTGAGGACGAGTGTTTCGGTATGTCGATGCTCTATTCCTCCGGCACCACCGGGCAGCCCAAGGGCATCCTGCGGCCGATGCCGGACGAAGCGCCCGAGCACAACACGCCGCTTTATCAATTCCTGCAGAAGCTCTGGCAATACCGGGAGGGCATGATCTACCTCTCGCCGGCGCCGCTCTACCATTCGGCGCCCAATGCGGCTGTCAATTTCACCATCCGCTTCGGTGGCACCGTCATCATCATGGAGCGCTTCGACCCGGAGAGTTACTTGTCCCTGATCGGCAAGTACAAGGTCACACATTCCCAACTGGTGCCGACCATGTTTTCCCGCATGCTCAAGCTGCCCGAAGAAGTGCGACTGTCATTCGACATTTCCACGCTGGAGATCGCCATCCATGCGGCGGCGCCCTGTCCCGTACAGGTCAAGGAGCAAATGATCGACTGGTGGGGGCCGATCATCCACGAATATTACGGCGCCACCGAGGGGCTGGGCTTCACCGCCTGTGACAGCGAGCAGTGGCTGGCCCATCGCGGCACGGTGGGGGAGGTGCTGCTGGGCGTGCTCCATATCCTGGACGAGGAGATGAAGCCGTGCCCGACGGGCACGCCGGGGACGGTCTGGTTCGAAACCGCGACCGAGTTCGAATACTTCAACGATCCCGAACGCACAGCCGAGGCCAAATCCGCGGACGGCACCATGAGCACGGTGGGCGACATGGGTTACATCGACGAGGACAATTACCTGTACCTTACCGACCGGGCGACGTTCATGATCATCTCCGGCGGCGTCAACATCTACCCCCAGGAATGCGAGAACCTGCTGATCACCCATCCCAAGGTGGCCGACGCGGCTGTGTTCGGCGTGCCCAACGAAGACCTGGGAGAGGAGGTGAAGGCTGTGATCCAGCCCATGCCAGGCTTCGATCCCGGCGACGAACTGGCCGAGGAACTGATGGCGTTTTGCGGCGAACACCTGTCCCGGCAGAAATGTCCGCGGTCCATCGACTTCGAAGCGGAAATTCCGCGCCTGCCCACCGGCAAGCTCTACAAACGCCTGCTGCGCGACCGCTACTGGGGGGACCGGCAGACCAGGATTTAAGGCGTTTGTTCGGCGCGCGCTTTGGTACGCCATCCAATAACAATATTCTACGGAGTGGATTCCCGCTTTCGCGGGAATGACGCCGGGTATGAACCTATCGCACTACCGTCACTCCCGCGAAAGCGGGAGTCCATTCCTGAGCGGTATCCGCGTCTTCACGTCCCTGGATATCCGCCCACCCCCGTCGCCCCGGCGCAGGCCTTGGTCCAGTTAGCCCTATTGTTTGGACAACAAAACAAAAAACCTGGATTCCGGCATGCGCCGGAATGACGATGGAGTGATTGTCGATTCCCACAACGTCATCCCGGACTTGATCCGGGATCCAGTTTGTTTGTTTTTTTCCAAGCTATGTCGACCGCCAAGCATCGAATAAAAAGAATCCTGGATTCCCGCTTTCGCGGGAATGACGCTTTGTGTAAGCCGTATGCCCTGCCGTCACTCCCGCGAAAGCGGGAGTCCATTCCTGGGCGGTATCCGCGTATCCAGACCCCGCGGGATCTCCTTCGCGGCGTCGTAGAACGGCAGGGGGACGATCTCGGCGGGGTGGGGCGTGCCTTCCCCATCGATGAGGGAAATCGGCTTGACGTCCACGAAATCCGCCGAATTCAGCCGAACGTAGCCGACCCCGCAATCGAGGTAGGGTGACCACGCGCCCGCGGTCATCCGGCCGATCGTAGTGCCGCCGCCATCCCGGACTTCAAGTCCGGAAAGGGGGGCGGTGGACGGGCAGGTCAGACCCAGGAGCAGTTGCCGCCGATCCGCTTCACGCAGGGCGTTGCGGCCGATGAAGCCTTCCTTGTCGAGGTCGACGAACGCCCCGAGGCCGGCTTCAAAAGGCGTCATCGACGGGTCAATGTCGGTGCCGTTGTCGAGAATGCCGGCCTCGATCCGCCGAATGCCCATGGACTCCAGGGCGCTCGAGACCATGCCGATACTTTCGCCGGCGGCCGTCACGTGCCGCCACAGCGCCTCGCCATCGGTCTTGTCACCTTGTGTGTAGACCTCGAAGCCCAGTTCACCGGTCCAACCGGTGCGCGAGATCAGCAGGTTTTGCCCGCCGATCCGGCACTCCCGCACGTGGAAGAAACCGAAGTTTTCGGGCATGCCGTCGTCGCTGGCGGCGGCCAATACCTCCATCGACTTTGGCCCCTGGATCTGCAGGGCCCAGGAATCGGGATCTCGGATTTCGACTCCAGGCTCGGGGGCGTGGCCCTTCAACCAGGTTTCGAATTCGCCGTCGGCATGAACATACCAGTACCGGTCTTCCGCGAGGCGCATGAGAACGCCGTCCATGAGAATGCCCCCGTCCGGCAGGCAGGCGATGGCATAGCGCGCCCGGCCCACCTTGAGGCTGGCGATGTGGCGGCAGAATACGCGTTCCAGAAGGTGAAGGGCGTCCGGGCCCGAAATCTCCAGGGGCTTTTCCGGAACGTCGTACAGCACGGCTTTCTGCCGCAACGTCCAGTAGCGTTCGATGGGATCCTCGCCCAGCGAAAGCGGGTAGAAGCGCTTGGCGTAGACACCGAGGACGGCTTCCGCATTGGCATAGCAGTGGAAATAGGGGGAATACTGGAACCGTTTGGCGCTGATCCTCGCCGTTGGGTGGGCCGAGGCGTAGTTCGATTGGGTCATCCGAGTGCCTTGTTCAGCTGTCCTTCACGCGCGATTTAATTGGCTAAACGATCCGGACCGATTGGTCAAAACCTGTTTCTTCACCCGGGCGAACCGTCATTTGGGTGTGGCAGATTGCCCCAGCCAGGGGTTGACCGAAATCAAGGCTCGGGTTGGGGGCATATGGTGGCTTGGGTCATTCTATGGCTTCGCAGACGCCTCCGTTGAGGTAAGATCGCGCAAAATCGAATTCACCAGCGTAACCCGGTACCCATGACTTCTTCGACACCCACCACCGTTGTTTCGTCGTTCGACGCCCAACGAGGCGCCGACCGCCGCATCGCCATCTGGCTGCTGATCGTCTGCGCCATGATTTTCGCCATGGTCGTGCTGGGCGGCGTGACGCGCCTGACCCACTCCGGTCTCTCCATGACGGATTGGAAGCCCATTTCCGGCTGGTTGCCGCCGTTGAACGAGGCCGCCTGGATGGCCGAATTCGAACGCTACAAGACTTTTCCCGAGTACCAAAAAATCAACATCGGCATGGACCTGGATGGTTTCAAGTCCATCTTCTGGTTCGAATTTTCCCACCGCGTGCTCGGCCGCACCATCGGCTTGGTCTACCTCCTTCCGTTCCTTTTCTTCCTCTGGCGTAAGCAGGTGGAACGCAGCTTGATGCCGAGGCTCTGGTTACTGTTCGCGTTGGGCGGACTGCAGGGGTTTATCGGCTGGTGGATGGTGGCGAGCGGCCTGGTCGATCATCCCGACGTCAGCCATTACCGCCTGACGACGCATTTGGGTCTCGCCGTCGTCATCTATGCCTACGCCTTGTGGCTCGCGATGGGGCTGCTGGTTCCGCCGTCGGCCCACTACCGCGTCCGCGTCCGCGATCTCTACCGCATCGCCATCGGTCTGGCGGTCGCGGTGTTTGTCGTCATGCTGTCGGGCGGGCTGGTGGCCGGTTTGGATGCCGGCTTCGCCTACAATACATTCCCGACCATGAACGGGGAGTGGGTTCCCGACGGCATCATGATGATGACGCCCTGGTACGTTAACTTTTTCGAGAACACCATCACCGTCCAGTTCGATCACCGCTGGCTGGCCCTGGCGACCGGGGCCGCCGTCGTTATCTACTGGTTGAAATCCTTGAACACCGACCTGTCACCGGGGGTTCGCCTGGCTCAGCACCTCCTGCTGGTGGCGCTGGTATTGCAGATCGCCCTCGGCATCGTGACATTGGTCTACGTCATCCCGGTGCCGGTTGCGGCGGCGCACCAGGGCGGGGCGATGGTTTTGCTGACCGCCGCCCTGGCAGCGGCCCATGCCCTGCGCACGGAGCGCGGCTAGGACCGGCGCATGAATGCCGCCGCCCACGAACCCCGCTTTATCTACATGACGGCAGGCGACCGCGAGGAAGCCTCGAAAATCGCCGAAACACTGGTGGGTGAACGCCTGCTTGCCTGCGCCAACGTGCTGGACGGCATGCGCTCCTTCTACTGGTGGGACGGGGAGGTTCAATCCGATGACGAGGCGGTCATGATCGCCAAGACCGAGGCCGGCAAGGTTGATGCCGTCGTCGGCCGGATCAAGGAACTCCACTCCTATGATTGTCCGTGCGTCGTCGCCCTGCCCATCGACGGCGGCAATCCCGAGTACCTCGAATGGATTGCGGCCAACGTCGGTCCGGAAGAATAAGCTGGCGTCTCGAGCCCATCGACGGACACGTGACGCGAACCGGCGACCGCGATACCCTCAACGAAATCTATTTCTGCGATCCCGGCGGCAATCTCATCGAAATGGCGAACGAACTCCAACCGGCGAACTGACGATGCACCCTTTGGACCCGATTCTGTTGATCGCCATCGCCAACGTCGTGGCGTGGCCGGTTACGTTGTACCTGGAAACCGATCATCGCCGGGTGGTCGGCCATCTGGCCGTTTGCCTGGTGGGCGCCTTCGCCGGAGGGCTCCTGGCCCAATGGTTCTATCCCGCCCCCTTCAAAATATCTCTCATGATCGGCGCCTTCTCGGGCGCCGGGATCCTGATGTATTTCATCCGCTTCAGAAACAGGAAGCGACCGAGCTGAAGCAGACCCGGATGGCTTAGAAGCGATCCGCCCGGTAGGGCGACAGAATTACCTGCGGCGTTCGCCCGGAAGCCAGATCGGCGATGATCTTTCCCGTGATGGCGCCCAGCGTCATGCCGAACTGGCCGTGGCCCAACGCGAGAAAAGTCCGGGGCAGGCCCGGCGCCGCTCCGATAATGGGCAGGCTGTCCGGCGTCAGGGGCCGCCCGCCGACCCAACGCTCCGCATTCCGGTTGTCCAGGTCGGGGAGCATGCGTTTGGCGAGCGAATAGAGCATATCGGCGCGGCGCCAGTTGGGTTCCGCATCGTCGCCTGCGAATTCGATTGTGCCGGCGAGGCGTAAACCCCGCGCCATCGGCGTGGCCGCGAAATGCGCAACGCCGTCGATAACGGGGCCTCGGAGTTCGCTGACCGGCGTCGGCAGCATCAGATGGTAGCCCTGGCCGTTGACGACGGGCAGGCGGAGGCCCAATCGACCGAGCACCGCGTTACTGCCAACGCCGAGGGCGACGACCAGTCGGTCCACGTCTCTTCTGAAATCCGGGCCGACGACGGTATGGGGACCGTCGGCACCTGTCTCGATATCGCGAACTTCCGCTTGCAGCAGTTCGCCGCCCAATTCCTGAAACCGCGTGGCGTAGCGGGCTGTCAATTCACCCGGATCGATAGTGAATGTGTTGTCCGGCAAATGATAGGCCCAGCGGTAGTCGCGGTTAAGGGCGGGTTCCATCTGCCAGATGTCGTCCTCACCCAACCGCCCGACCTTGACGCCCTTTTGCTCGAACAAATCCATCATCGCGCCGTCCGCGCCGTAGGCTGGGGCGTTGGGGTAGACGAACAAGACGCCGCGCGCCGCAATCAGGTCCTCGGCGCCCGATTCGCGGGCCAGCGCCCGATGGGCGTCGCCGGCATGTTGGGCGATGGCCTGGAGGCCGTCCATGCTGGCGTCGATGCGCGCGTTCGTAGATGCGGCGGCAAGACGCAAAAAAAATGGCGCCAGTTGCGGCAGCTTTCGCCATCTGATGGATAAAGGACTTTTGGGATCGAGCAGGTATTTGGGCAACTGCCGCATCATGCCCGGCGCCGCCACGGTAAGCGGCATAGCGGTTTGAATGACCCCGGCGTTGCCGAACGACGCCCCCATGCCGGGTTTGTCTCTGTCGATCAGGGTGACCGGAAATCCTTCAAGCCGGAGCGCCAGCGCGGTACAGGTGCCGACAATGCCGGCGCCGAGCACGGTGTAATGGGGGCGGGCTTCGGCATTCATGCGGATTTCTCCACTCCGGATGGCAATCACGGTGAAACCGGGTATCGTCAGCGGTATTCTAAGGCCAAGGTCGCCATAAACCAGCGAGATATGAACGGGGGATCAATGACCGCACCCAGTTTCGACGATATTGAAAATGCCGCCGAACGCATCAAGGACCGGGTACGGCGAACGCCGTGCTTGCGCACAAGGTTCCTCCGGAATCCGGTGCACGGGGGCCGGCTGTTGCTCAAGCTGGAATGTCTGCAGGTCACGGGTTCGTTCAAGCCCCGCGGCGCCAACAACGCCTTGCTCCAGCTTGACGAATCGGCGCTCAAGCGGGGGGTCATCACCGCCAGCGGCGGCAATCACGGTTTGGCCGTCGCCTATGCGGCAAGGGCGTCCGGCGCTCGCGCCGTCATCTATCTGCCCGAGCGCGCGCCAGCGGAAAAGGCGGAGAAGCTACGCGAGTGGGGGGCCGAAGTCATCATCGAGGGGTTGGATTTCGACAATGCCAACGAGGCGGCGCTGGCGCGGGCCGAGCGCGAAGGCATGACCTATCTCCACCCCTTCAACCACCCTCACGTCATCGCCGGGCAGGGCACCGTGGGCCGTGAAATGATGAAACAGGCGAAGGATATCGAGGTCGTTCTGGTAGCCATCGGCGGCGGCGGTTTGATCTCGGGCGTGGCGACGGCGGTGAAGGCGATGAAGCCCGACGCACGGGTCATCGGCGTCGAAGCCGTGGGCGCGCCGACGCTGAGGAATTCCCGCGACGCCGGGGAACTGGTCACGCTCGAGGCCATCGAAACGGCGGCCAATACATTGGCTCCGAAACGCAGCGCCGAGCTCAATTTCTCCATCATCGAGGAACTCGTTGACGACATCGTTCTCGTCACCGACGATCAAATGCGGGAGGCGGCGTGCTGGCTCTGGTTCGAGATGGGCATCGCCGCCGAGATGTCAGGAGCCGCGGCCCTTGCCGCTCTGCATTCCGGCGTCGTTTCGTACCCCGCCGATACCACGCTCGCCGCGATCGTCTGCGGTGCGGGGACGGACGGCGTCGCCTGAACCCGTCCACGTTTCAATCGCCTGCGCGGAGTGATAATCTAAAGCGCTCATTGATCATTGATCCGAGATTTGGAGTTTCAAATGATCTACGCAGTCAGAGCCAAGTTGATCCCCGATAAGGCGGCCGAATTTCACAAGGCCTTAACCGACGGTTCGATCGCCCGTCAGCGACCGGACGGCGCCGAGATCGTGGCGTCGATGGAGCGCGCCCGGGTCGCCGAGGACGGTTATATCCGCTGGACGGAGACGTGTTACTGCGCCACGCCCCTAAAGCATGAGCGCGAAACCCAGTTGGATCGCTATTTTTCCGAGATCGAAACCGAACTTATCGAGGATCACGAAGTCTACGACGGCACCCCGCTGATGGAGCGGCTTGCGGAGTAGGGGGATCACACGCCGACTAACAGCCCTCACCGGGAATGCCGCAGCAGGCTTGAATGTCGGGGTGGCGGCCGCAGCAGTCGTTCAGCAGGAACGAAATCACGCCGCCAATGTTCGTCAGATCCGCACGATAGATAATGTGGCGCGAGCGCCGCTCGGATGAAATCACACCGGCATTTTCCAGCGTTGACAGGTGAAACGACGCACGCGAGGACGTGGCGTTGACGTGTTGGCCCACGTCGCCCGCGGATGCGCCCATGTCGCCGCGTTGAACCAGGTAGCGGACGATGCGCAATCGGGTCTCCTGGGAGAGGGCGCCGAGCATGCCGAGAGCTTGTTTTTCATCCATAATTCAATATCTCTTGAAATGTTGAGATAATGGGTTTATATACCATTCAATCATTATCACCAAGGCCTAATCGATCGCTCGGAAGCCCGTGGAGCCGCCCCATGAAAGTCGTCAGTTTCAAGATTTGCCCCTTCGTTCAACGCGTCACGGCGATGCTCGAGGCGAAGAAAATCACTTACGAGATCGAATTCATAAGCCTGAGCGATAAACCGCAATGGTTCCTCGACATTTCGCCCAACGGCCAGGTGCCGGTTCTGATTACCGACCATGGGACGGCCCTGTTCGAGTCCGACGCCATCGTGGAGTACCTCGACGAAGCCTATCCGGCGCTGCAGCCGGACCTATCGCCCGAGGAAAAGGCCACCAACCGGGCCTGGAGCTACCTTGCCTCCAAGAACTACCTCGTCCAGTGCGGGGCCCAACGCAGTCCCGACGGACCCACACTTGGCGAACGCAGTGAAAAACTGGGCCAGGCTTTCGACAAGATCGAACGTCAGTTGGGGGATACGCCGTATTTCAACGGAGACTCGCTCGGCATGGTCGATATCGCCTGGCTGACGCTGCTGCATCGCGCCGATATCGTCGAGAAGAACACGGGCTACGATTTCATCGGCGACCGCCCCAGGCTGAAAGCCTGGCAAGGAAACATGATGGCTACCGGATTGGCGGAAAAATCCGTGGCGCCCGATTTCGATGAGGCGTTCGCAAAATTCTATCTCTCCGAGGAAACGTACCTCGGCCGCGGCGGCGATCCCGATGATTCCCTTGCGGATGACCAGCCCTCCAAGAGCGGCTGTTGCTGATCCGCCGGTTTCAATACGACCCTTCCGTCCGCGTACAATTGACGTTAGCGTTGCGGTGACACGTCACTGCAAGCCGGGGGGCACCGTGCCGATTCTGCTCGCGCTCGCGCTTCTGATCCTGACGGCGGCCCTTCCGGCCGATGCCAAGACCTATAAGATTTCTTCACCGGAATTCTTGGATTCGGCGGTGGTCGCCCGGCTCCTAACCGAGGCCTATGCCCAAATGGGCCATGACCTCGAGTTTGTGATCCGTCCGGCCAAGCGAAGCCTTGCGGAAGTGAATTCCGGTGTCTCCGACGCCGAGATGGGTCGGGTCATCGGTGTGGAAAGGGAATATCCCAATCTTGTCCGGGTCGAGGAGCCGATTTATGCGCTCAGTATGTCTGCCATCGTGGCCAAAACGTCAAAGCACTGGTTGAGTTCGTGGGAGGAAATCGGCAAGCATCGGATCGCCTATCCGAGAGGGTACAAATTCCTGGATGTTCGAACCCGGGGGATGAATGCCGTTCGGGCAAAGGATGCGACTGCCGTTGCAAGGTTGGTCAATGGCGGCCGCGTGGATTTCGGCATCACCCTGACGTCCGATGCGGAAAGGTTGGAAACCGAATTCGAGCACCTCTCGGCCATCAAACCGCCCCTTGAGGTCGTCACGCTCTACCACTACCTGAACGTCAAACACCGCCGGCTGGTTCCCAAACTTGAAAAAATTCTGGTTGAGTTCAATGACAGCGGCCGGTCCAAGCAAATCATACTCGGCACGAAGCCGTAGTTCGGATGGGGCCTGACCGCCCCGCCAAATTTGCATATCCGCCATGTCGGGGGCGGGCGTGACACGGCGCGCCGGTGTCGATAATGTCGGCGCATGACTCGGCATTCCAACAATCTGACGCTTGGGTTTTCCTGCGTCGCGCACTCTTATTCGCACCTTTTCATCCTTCTGTACGCCACGGTGGTTTTGGTGCTGGAGCGCGAGTGGGGGCTATCTTACGCCGACCTGCAATGGCTTTCGGTGCCGGGCTTCGTCATGTTCGGCGCGGCGGCACTTCCCGCCGGCTGGCTCGGCGACCGTTGGAGTGCGCCCGGCATGATGGGCGTGATGTTTATCGGCTTGGGCGCGGCAGCGATTTTCACCGGATTGTCGTCTGGAACCGCCGGCCTCCTGATCGGTCTCACGGCCATGGGCGTGTTTGCCGCCATCTATCATCCGGTAGGCATTCCCTGGCTCGTCAAGAACGCCGTCAACCCCAGCCGGGCGCTCGGCCTGAACGGCGTGTTCGGCAGCCTTGGCACTGCACTGGCGGCTATCGTCGCGGGCGGATTGGCCGATTTCTGGAGCTGGCGCGCCGCCTTTGTCGTGCCAGGCGCCGTCAGTCTGCTGACCGGTGTTTTCTTCGTCATGGCCATGCGCCGGGGATTGATCGTTGAAGCGGAGACGGACCGCCGGCCGCATCCGGCCTCGAGCACGGGCGACATGCGCCGCTCGTTCATGGTTCTGGCCCTGACCGTCGTCAGCACCGGCATGGTCTACCAGGCCACCTCGGTCGGACTGCCAAAGATTTTCGACGAACGTCTCGGCGGCATGTTCGCCGACGGCGACATCAGCGCCCTTGGCGTCGGCGGGTTCGTCACCATCGCCTACATCTGCGCCGCCGTGGCGCAGGTCATCGGCGGCGAACTGGCGGAACGCTTCCGCCTCAAATCGGTCTACGTCTTCAGCCTGCTGATCCAGGTGCCGGTCATGCTGGTGGCCTGGTCGCTGAACAACCCCATCCTGATCGCCGCAGCGGCCTTGATGGTGAGCCTGAGCGTTCTGGGCCAGCCCGCGGAGAACACCTTACTGGCGCGTTATACGCCGTTGGCCTGGCGGGCCCGCGTGTTCGGCGCTAAGTTCGTGCTGACGCTCGGCGTCAGTTCCATCGGCGTTTCGCTGGTTCCCGCGTTGCACGGCATGACCGGCAGCCTGGACGCCCTGTTCTTCGTCATGATGGGCTTCGCAGGGGTGGCCGGACTGGCCGCGACGCTGCTGCCGTCCGAGCGCGAAGCCGTCCCCGTGCCGGCGGAATAGGGAGATCTACTCGGCGGCCTCCGCTGCCGAAAACGCCTGTTCCATCTGACGCCGGAAGCGCACGGCCTCCAAAGTCTCGTCGATGTCGACGTCGGTCCAGCGCACCTGCTGGCCCTGCTTGATGGGAGTCTTTAGCTTGACGTCGTGGGCTAACCCCAGCGGCAGGCCGCCCATGGAAACACTATCCTGCGCCGGCATCTGCTTGCCCCAGACGCAGAACCCGCCTTCGCCGTCTAGGATCTCGCCGGCCTTGAGGTCGCGCTTGGCCGTTGCGACGACGTCGGAACGGAACCCTGTCGGCGCGCCGGTCGGTTCGCCCCTAAGCGCGACCGAGGCGACGGAAATGCCGAGTTCCAAACCGATCAAATGGGTCGGCCGGTAAAGCGCCGAGTAGCGCGACGTGGAATCGTGCAGCAAGTGGTATTCCTCGAAACAGTTGGAGACGTATTCGTTGTCGGCCTCGACGACCACGTAAACCCCCATCTGCAGGTGATGTTCGACGTCCGTGCCGTCTCGGTTGAGGCACGATATGACCTCCGTCGTGCCCGCGTGGCTGAGACTGCCGCCGGCGGATTTCGGTTTCAGCACCTCGGCCAGGTCGTAGCAGGACACCGGCGGGAAGCTCAGGCCGTCCGGCTGCGGCGTTAGGCCCGTGGCGTTACAGACGGCCGTCATTTCGATTCCCGACTTGGTGCCGTCAATGAAGCTCGTGGACATCTTCGGGTTCATGCCGCCGCGCTCGGCGATCTCGGCCGAAACGTAGTAGTTGTCCCAGACGTTGTCCGGCGTGGACTGATGGAATGCCGGGAGATAGCGCGTGCCTTTTCCTGCCGAGACCACCTTGAAGCCGATGGCGCGGGCCCAGTCGACCTGTTCGCAGATCAGCGCCGGCTGGTCGCCGTAGGCCAGCGAGTAAACGATGCCCGCTTCCTCAGCCCGCCGGGCCAGCAGCGGTCCCGCCAGCGCGTCGGCTTCGACGTTGACCATGACGATGTGCTTGCCGTGTTCGCAGCACATGAGGACATGTCGAATGCCGGCTGCAGGACTGCCCGTGGCATCGACCACGACCTCGACGCCATCCGATGCGATGACGTTCGATGCATCGTCGGTGACGAACGTGCCGCCCGAATTCAGTGCATCGGCCAGGGAGGACGCCCCGAACTGTTCGGCCGACCAGCCCGTCGCCAGCAGGTTCCTGCGGGCGTTTTCCGGTATCAAATCGATCACGGCGGCAACCTGCAGGCCGGTGGTGAGCCGGGCCTGAGCCAGGAACATCGAGCCGAACTTACCGCCGCCGATTAGGGCGACGGTGACCGGGTTGCCGTCTTCGGCGCGCTGGCCGAGCAGTCTATGAAGGTTCATGATCGTCGTTCCCTAGCGCTGATGTTAATCAAGAAAACGTTGGTTCCGGGGGCCGCTTTCATGAGCTAGTCTATCAATATTCCGGCTGCGGCCAAGTAGGCGTACTTGTGGGGAGTGCCATGAAATCCGCATCGAAAACCATTCTACCCGGACTGATCGTCGCCGCCGTTCTGGCCGGTTGCGCCCAGGGCCAAACGACCTGGTACGAGGAGAAGTGTCTGCGCACGGGATTCAAGCAGGGCACCGCGGAATTCGATAAATGCGTCGACCGCGACAGGAAGTGGGACGAAATCACGAAGGCGCGCGTAAAACAGCCGCCCGGCGTTCGCTAATCCAATTCGTCAGGCCTGATCGAGGGCCTGATCCAGATCCCGGATAATATCCTTTTCACCCTCGATGCCGACGGAAAGCCGGACGACGTCCGGACCCGAGCCCGCCGCGATGAGCTGCTCCTCCGTCAATTGCCGGTGGGTCGTCGATGCCGGATGAATGATTAGGCTGCGGGTATCGCCAATATTGGCGAGGTGGGAGAACAACTCGCAGGCCTCGACCACCCGCACGCCCGCCTCGAAGCCGCCCTTGACGCCGAAGGTGAAAACCGACCCCGGCCCTTTGGGCGTGTACTTTTTGGCGAGATCGTGGAAGGGGCTGGAGGGCAGGCCGGCATATGAAACCCATTCCACCTTGGGATGGGCATCAAGGTATTCGGCGACGGCCCGGGCGTTGCTGACATGGCGCTCCATGCGCAACGCGAGGGTTTCGATGCCGGTCAGGATATTGAAGGCGTTGGTCGGCGAGAGGGCAGGGCCCAGATCGCGTAATCCTTCCGCCCGGGCATTCATAGTGAAGGCGAAATCGCCGAAAGTCTCGTAGAAAACCATGCCGTGGTAGGAAGGCGACGGCGTGGTGAGCGCGGGGAACTTGTCGTTCTGCGCCCAGTCAAACTTGCCCGATTCGACGACGATCCCGCCCATGGAATTGCCGTGACCGCCCAGGAATTTGGTCATGGAGTGGATGGAAATGTCGGCGCCCCACTCGAAGGGCCGGCAAATGTAGGGGGAGGCCATCGTGTTGTCGACGATCAGGGGAATGCCGGCCTCGTGGGCGATGGCGGCCACGGCCTCAAGATCGACGATGATGCCGCCGGGATTGGCCAGGCTCTCGACGAAGATCGCCTTGCACTTCGGCGTCATGGCCTCACGGAAATTTTCCGGATCCGTGGGATCGACGAAATGACAGCTCCAGCCGAATTTCTTGAAGCTGTGCGTGAACTGCGTGACCGAACCGCCGTAGAGGTTCCGCGCGGCGATAAATTCATCGCCCGGCTCCATGAGTGTGAAGAGCGCCAGCAACTGTGCGGCGTGGCCGGAGGCGGCGGCAACGGCGCCCCGTCCATTTTCCAGAGCCGCGACACGCTCCTCAAGCACCGCGACAGTCGGGTTGGTCAGACGCGAGTATATGTAGCCGAAGGTCTGCAGGTTGAACAACGAGGCGGCGTGGTCGACGTCGTCGAAGACGTAGGACGTCGTCTGGTAAATCGGTGTCGTACGGGCGCCCGTGACCGGGTCGGGGGCGGCACCGGCGTGAATGGCCAGCGTTTCGAAGTCGAATTCACTGTGATTGTCGGTCATGACTAACGCCTACTTTCTGTCTGATATTTTCCGCCGCTTGCTGGATATGATTTTTGTGTTGATGCCGCCCCACCCGAGTTCGCCGTAAAGCCGGCCGTATTCGATTTTGGGGCAGCGGTTCATGATGACCGTGAGGCCGGCCTGCTCGGCGCGTTCGGCGGCGGCCGGATTGCGGATACCGAGCTGCATCCAAACGATCTTGGCGCCGATCTCGATGGCCTGGTCGGAGATCTCCCCGGCGGCCTCGGAAGCACGGAAGATGTCGACCATATCGACATCGTCCGGGATGTCGGCCAGTTCGGCGTAGCAGGTCTCCCCGAGGATTTCGTTGCCGGCCTCGCGCGGGTTGACGGGAATGACGCGGAAGCCCTTACCCTGCAGGTACTTCATGGCGAAGTAGCTGGGCCGCTTCCAGTTGGCCGAGGCGCCGACCATGGCAATGGTCTTAGTTTCTTCGAGGATGCGCCGGATCAGCGGATCCGGATAGTTTTCATGATCCGCGGAGGGGGGGAGGTCCGCTGTGCTCATTCGTGACGCCACACCGGCTTGCGTTTTCCGATAAAGGCGTCGATGCCCTCGCCGACATCGTGGAACATCATATTCCGCGCCATGTTCTCGCTGGCGAACTCGTAGGCGTCCGAAATGCCCATCTCAAGCTGGCGGTAATAGACCTGCTTTCCGGCCTCGATCGCCGCCTGCGACTTGGCCAGGATTTTTTCGCAGAATACGCCGATTTCGGTGTCGAGTTGATCCGCCGGCACCACGCTGTTGACGATACCGGCTTCCAGAGCGTCAGCGGCGGGTATGATGTCGCCGGTGAACAGCATTTCGAAGCTTTTCTTGCGGTTGACGTTGCGCGACAGCGCCACGCCCGGCGTCATGCAGAAGAGGCCGACATTGATGCCCGACGTGCCGAAACTGGCATCCTCCGAGGCGACGGCCAGGTCGCACGTCGCAACAAGCTGGCAGCCCGCCGCCGTTGCGATGCCGTGAACGCGCGCGATGACCGGTTGGGGCAAGCGCAGCAACGAGGTCATCATGGCGCTGCAGCGTTTGAACAGGGTTTCGTAGTAGTCCTGGTTGGGGTTGGCGCGCATTTCCTTGAGGTCGTGGCCGGCGCAAAAGGCCTTGCCCGCCGCCGCCAGAACGACGATGCGGACGGACTTGTCTTCCGCGATGGCGGCGATTTCAGCCTCCAGCGCGCCCAGCATGGCCTCGGACAGGCCGTTGTATTGGCCTGGCCGATTGAGGGTCAGGGTGGTGATGCCGCCGTCATCCTGCCGCAGAAGGACGGGGGCCTCTTCCGTTTCACTCATCGCGCTCATCGAACGATCCCATTCCGCCGCCGATTATGATTGATCGGACCAACGGCGGAATGATAGCCCGACGCCTAAATCTGGCAAAGCGCCAAAAAGTGGCAATTGAAACCGATATTCGATCTAGAGCGTATCGAGGAAGGCGTCGATTTCCCTGCGCATTTTCTCCGCTTCCTCGGAAAGGCCATTTGCCGCATCCAGCACCTGACTTGCAGCCTGGCCACTTTCCGCGGCGCTGGCGCTGACCTGAGTGATATTGCCGGTGACGTCCTGGGTTCCGTTCGAGGCTTCCTGCACGTTCCGGCTGATTTCGCCCGTGGCCGCGCCCTGTTCCTCAACGGCCGAGCTGATCGATGTGGCGATTTCACTAAGCTTGGTGATGGTTTCGCCCACCCCTTTGATCGCCTTCACGGTTTCGGCGGTGGCGGACTGGATGCTGCCGATCTGACCGGCGATATCTTCGGTCGCCTGGGCGGTCTGATTGGCAAGGCTCTTGACCTCGGAGGCAACGACCGCGAAGCCCTTGCCGGATTCGCCCGCGCGTGCGGCTTCGATCGTGGCATTCAGGGCCAACAGGTTGGTCTGGCCGGCGATGTCACTGATCAGCTCCACCACGTCGCCGATTTTTTGCGCCGCTTCGTCAAGGCTTAGCACCACCTTGTTGGTGCGCTCCGTCTCCGCCACGGCTTCCTCGGAGATCTTCGTCGATTCGCTCACCTGACGGCTGATTTCATCAACCGAACTCGAAAGCTCCTCCGTCGCCGCCGAAACCGTCTGCACGTTGGCGCTGACCTGTTCGGAAGCCGCCGCGACGGCGGTGCTTTGGGTCGATGTGCTTTCAGCCGTACTGGCCATGGTTTCGGCACTCGATTTCAGTTCGGTGGAAGCCGACGCCACGACATTGACGACCTCTGAAACGTTGTTGGCGATGGCCACCTGGCTGGTAATGACGCTCCACGAGACCATGGGGCCGATGTAGCCACCGTCCTTGTCGAGCACGGCACTGACGTCCAACCTCAGGGTTTCGTCGCCCAATTTGATTTTGGCGGCGTGGGGCAGGTTGGCGGGATCGCCCAACAACTTGCGCTGGTGGGAGGGATCCTTGTGGAAGATATCGATGCAGGTGCCCAAGAGATCCTCGGCCTTCACCGGCAGCAAGTGCTCCAATGACTTGAGCGTTTCGCGGGCCTGTTTGTTGATGTAGGTGAGGTCAAGCGTTTCGGCGTCCGCCATCATGACGTTGATCGGCATCAATTCGATCATTTGCTGCAGCCGGTCCGTGGCCGCATCTGCTTTGACCTTTTCGGTGATGACGCTCCAGGTCGCCATGGCGGCAATGTAGTCCCCAGCCCTGTTCCTGACAGGCGTCACCAGGAGATCCAGGATTTCGTCACCCAGTTTGATGTGAGAGGCATAGGGAAGGTTGTCGGGATCGCCAAGGATATTGCGTTGATGCGAGGGATTCTTGTGAAAGATATCAATGCATTGACCGACGACTTCGTCAGCCTTAACGGGGAGAAGATGTTCAATGGCTTTTAACGTATCGAGGCTGGCTTTGTTGGCGTAGTAAAGTACGAGTGTCTCAGGGTCGGCCATAAGGACGTTGATCGGCATGTTTTCGAGCATGTCTGAAAGTTGCTCGGCATCCATTTGTACGCCGGCCTTGTCTTTTTTCTTCGCTAGCATTTCGTGCTCCTGGTCGCAGAATTGTTGTTTTTTGAGCGCCCCCGAAGTTTGGATTTGATCTAAATGTGTGCGCCCTTGAGAATAGTCAAATTCACTAGGCACTGCGGCGCGGACGGGAGATGGAGAATGTTTGAAATCGATATCTTAACAGCCGACTAATACTATCTGAGATTGCGCTAGCGATCGGACACGGGCGAGATGACAAAGAGAGGGGCCGACGGCTTGGCATGAGCAGCAGTAAAGCGCCGCGTATCACAGCGGAAGAGTTCCACCAATTGGCTGCCGAGCAGCTGCCTTTTATGGATATATTCGGCATTGTCGCCGAGGAAATCGGCCACGGCCATGCCCAGTTGCGCCTCAAGACTTCCGACGACGTCCTGCGGCCCGGCGGTACGGTATCCGGTCCCGCTATGATGGGGCTGGCGGACGCCGCCATGTATGCCGTCGTCCTCGGCATGATCGGGCGGGTGGAACTGGCCGTCACCACCAGCCTCAACTGCAATTTCCTGCGGCGTCCGAAGCCTGCCGACATCATTGCCAAGGCCAGTATTCTGAAGCTCGGCCGGCGCTTGGCGGTGGGCGAGGTGACACTTCTGACAGAGGGCGACGACGATCCCGTGGCCCACGTTACCGCAACCTATTCCATCCCGCCGGACAGGGATGAGTAGTAATTTCCGTTTTATCATTTAATCGGAATAGCTTGTTCAGCGGTATTATAATACCTCATATATAACTATCTGATATTATGTCCATATTTATGGTTGACTGAGTGTCGAATTCTGACATACTCCGCCGCCGTTGAAGCGGTTTGTATTGCGCGAACCGATTCCCCGTTTTTCCGACTGTATTGGAAGTGTGCACCGGCATGGGGCCGGTGCTTCAGATCAGAGTGACGTCATGAAGACATATTCCGCCAAACCCTCCGAGGTGGAGAAGAAGTGGATCCTGATCGATGCCGATGGCCTTATCCTGGGCCGACTCGCATCGGTCGTCGCCACCCGCCTCAGGGGCAAGCACAAGCCCTCCTTTACGCCGAACATCGATTGCGGTGACAACGTCATCGTCGTCAATGCCGGCAAGGTTCATCTCACCGGCCGCAAGCGGACGGATAAGACCTATCACTGGCACACCGGTTATCCGGGCGGCATCAAGAGCCGCACCGCCGACAAGATTCTCGACGGCAACCACCCCGACCGGGTCGTGTTCAAGGCCGTTCAACGCATGCTCCCGCGCACGCCGCTGGGACGCCAACAGATGAAGAACCTGCGGGTCTACGCCGGCACCGACCATCCCCATGAGGCTCAACAGCCTGAAACGCTGGATGTCGCCGCCATGAACCCCAAGAATAAGAGGAGCGCCTGAGCATGGCCGAAGAGAAGCACACGCTGGCCGATCTTAAGGAGCTGACGGAAAACCCGCCCGCCGCCGCCGAAGAAGCCGCGGCCGAGGCCGCGAGCGAGGCGCCGGCAGATGTCGCGCCGGCTCAGCCCGAGGTTATCGAGATCGCCGAACCGAAGATCGACGAGCAGGGCCGCGCCTATGCCACCGGTAAGCGCAAGAACGCCGTCGCCCGCGTCTGGATCAAGCCCGGCAGCGGCAAGATTTCCGTCAACGGCCGGGAAGGGGAGACCTATTTCGCCCGTCCCGTGCTGCGCATGCTGATCAACCAGCCTTTCGCTGCCGTCGACCGCGTCAACCAGTACGATCTGGTTTGCACGGTGACGGGTGGCGGCCTTAGCGGCCAAGCCGGCGCCGTGCGCCACGGCATCAGCCGCGCCCTGGTGAACTTTGAGCCGGCTCTTCGGCCGGTCTTGAAGAAGGGTGGTTTCCTGACCCGCGACGCCCGCGTCGTCGAGCGCAAGAAGTACGGCCGCGCCAAGGCCCGCCGCAGCTTCCAGTTTTCGAAGCGCTAGGCACGGCAGGACATACGACAAAGAAAAGGGCTCGCCGGTCGGCGGGCCCTTTTTTGTTGCGCTTTATGTCCGCTGTCCGATTGAGAATGGTTAATTCAGATGCCGTGCGTAATTGTCTCCTCATAGCCAATTGCGGACGGTTGCAAGCACGCTCATTGCCTATGCCAGCTGCTCCGCCCATTGCCGTCACAGAATATTGTTATGGCCTTAACGGATGAAAGTAACCGTCGACTATTGAATAAAGTATGCGTTCGCTGTTCCGGCTTTTCACGAGAACGGTACCCCGTCCGGATGAATCGATGGCCATGCAGTAGCCATGGAAGGCTATCTCGGCGCGCAGGTCGTCACCCATGGAATGCCATTTTTGATCAACCACGTACAGGCGTAAGATTTTGTCGCTTCTGCGTTCTTCGGCGGCCACGAGGCCGCTTTCTATAAAATCGTTTAGAGCTTTACGTGAATCGATTCCATCTTCGCGACAGGTGACAGCAATATTCTCATCTTCGGAATTTGAGCTGAGCGCAATCGAAATCACGCCAAATCCAGCAGCTATGCCAAGAACGATGAAGAATACCCTTGCCATATTGTTTCTCCGCGTTTCGCGGCTCCTAATGTATGATCGGACGATCACATTTGAAGCCTCATATGGAGTAATACTGCGACCGGGGCAAAAGGTTGCCGTCGGAGGCATCATTGCCTTCAGCAAACACTGGTCAGTATGTCAATTCCGGATCTGAAATCGACCTTGAAATCATCACCTTTCGAAGCCCGCCGATAGCCAATTCCAGACATTCGACTCCCACCGGAAAGAACCGACAGCATTGTGTTTTCGGCAAATTCGCCGCTCGACAAACCATTGGTGATGGTACCGACCAGAGAAACCAGTCTCTTCCTCCCGTTTGGCATATTCCATATGATCTGCGCCGCATTAAAGGTGGACAGGGAAAGATCGGATCGGGTGTACAAGCTGAATGCGGTAAGGGAGGATTTTTTCTTCCTCGAATTTGACGGTCGCCGCTGGCCAACAGCGGCAAATGTCTGGGTAATCGTCGACCAGGAAGGACTCATCCTCATCGATACCGGCCTCGACAGGGAAGAAAGTTTTAGCGGAATTGCTGCCTGTATCGCCAGCGCCGGGCATGCGGTTGAGGATGTCCACACCATTCTGCTGACCCACGGCCATACCGATCATATCGCAGGTGTCCGGCAATTCACGAAGCATGTCACGCCGCTAATACTGCTGTCGGCAAAATCGCTCCCCATTGCCACTAACCCTGAGCTGCAGTCGGAGCAAATCCTGCCGGGGGCAGTGCGGGAAATCGTTCCCGAACTGGCTGACTACGACGTGTTGGACAACTTCCGACAAACCTGCGGTGACTGGCTGCTAGCGGAAGCGGATGTTACCGCCATTCATGACGGTGATCGGCTGCAATTAGGAGCCTATTGCCTTGAGGCCATTCCCGTGCCCGGTCATGAGGCTGGCTTGATGATGTTTTATGAGGGCGACAAAGGCATCATGCTGACGACGGATTTCCTGCGCAACAGCGGTGCCGGGGCGGCCTTGCCCTGGTATTCGTCGAGTGGCGGGGGCGTCGTTCGCTATCTTGAAAGTCTGGCAAATGCCGCGGACTACTCAGTCCGCGAAGCCTTCCCCTCCCATGGAGGAGCCTTCAACGATTACCGGGCGGCCGTGGCGGAGACTCAATCTGTCATCGTCAGTCGCCAGAACGAAATTGAAGAGCAGCTTTCGGCTGGCCCAAAAACCTGCCGTGACCTCGACCGGCACCTATATAGCGCACGGGCGTTGGAACTCTGCCCCTGGTATTCTTCAGTCACGGAAGCGCATTTGGTTAAACTTGAGAATGAAGGGCGGTTGACGAGAGATGGCCTCCATTTTTCCGTCACCAACATGCACCATTCCAGGCGCCCCTCGACCTTAGGCAATTAATAGATGCGCTACGAAGGGCCGGTCGGTCTAAGGAACAAACGATTTCATTCTGGTTTCGGAAACCGGATAAATCTGGTCAACGAGCCGCCAAAACAAGTCCGCTTCGGGTCATGAACGGCGGTTTTCGATCGCGCCAAATTACATCCGGTTTTGGGCAAGGGTAATTTCCCTCCTGCCGCAGACCAGGCGGTGCCGAGAGCGGAACCGTAGTCAGAGAAGTCAACTGTCAGGTCCGCGTTTGAGGGTTGCGGGGACGGTTGATCCGACAATCTTACGGAAATTCATCTTGATAGAAAAAGGCAGCAAGAACCGGGTGGCCCTTCCATCACTCGTTCCTTAAAGGTATCTGCAAACACGCTCTCAGGCCGGAGAAATCCATGTCCTTCCAAATTAACCCCCTATCTTCCACCCTCTTCCAGCACCTGTATCACAAATCCGACGACGAACTACTCGCGGTTGGCGCTCATTCCTACATCGCCGACGAATATCCAGGTTTCCCTTGTCGGATCGAACTGCGTGACGCTGAACCCGGTGAACGCCTAATCCTGATCAATTTTCAGCACCAATCTGCCAACAGCCCCTACAAGTCGTCACACGCGATCTTCATCATCGATGGTGCGGTTGAACATAGGCCACCTCCCAACCAGGTACCCAAGGTGCTTGCACGCCGGCAACTCTCCGTCCGGGCCTTTAATAAGAATGGGATGATGTTGGACGGCGTGATTATCGATGGTGCCAGTGCCGCAAATTGCTTCGATGCACTCCTGGAAAACCCCGAAGTGGATTATCTGCATGCTCATAACGCAGGGCGTGGCTGTTTTGCAGCAGAGGTGATCAGGAATTAGCTTGGCTTTTCAGCCTCGAGTGAATTTGTTAATAGGCGGCCGGCTCTTTCGAATGTCCGCAGTGGGTCAGAAGCAGACGTTGTCAGATCTGTGTTCCATAGTCAGCAAGTAGCCAACAGCGGGCCAATTCAGTAGAAAACTCATAAGGATCAAGCTTACTCTGATACGATCTTGGCTATCGAATATCGGCATTGAATAGGGGGGTAAGTAATTTCGATGATATTCGGCAACTTGGACAGAAGACGATTTTTGCTCGGCAGTGCATCTCTGGGAGCATTGGCCTTCACGACCGGCATGGCCAATGCGGAAAGCCCGAAGTCAATCCTAGCCAACAATATCTCTATCGACACCCATGGACACCCGGGAATCATGAGGAACAATCACGATGTGTTCGAAAATGCGGAAAAATCGGGGATAACCGCCGTAACGGCTTCAGCCGTGGCTGACGGCCCTGCATATATGGGAAGCTCGAAATCCAAATTTAGATCAACCCAGCCAGGCGAGCTATACAGACATGCGAAAGGCCGCATCGATAGAGCCGTGGCCTTTTTGAAGGATTACAACGCGCCCATAGCGAGAACCTCGAAGGAAATATTGTCGGCCAAGAAAAACAAGAAAATGGCGTGCATTTTGGCTGTTGAAGGGGGTGACTTCGCCGAAGGGCGGTTGGAAGCGATTGAAGAGTTTTACGATAAAGGGGTGCGCCTCATTCAGCCCGTGCATGACCGGCCAAACCTGTTCGGCGACTCGCAGAGGGCGACCGATAAAGGCGATCTTACAGGCGAAGGAAAACAATTTATCAAGGAATTGGATCGTCTTGGTATCGTATGCGACGTAGCCCATATGACGAAAAGGGGTGCCCGGCTGGCGGCGGAATCACTCGGGGCCCCAATGATCCTTAGCCATGCGCTGCACCTCAATAGAGAAAGTGTTCGGATGCGGCGCTTTAAACGAGTTTCCGACCATGAACAGCAAAAGATTGTAGTCGAAACGGGGGGGCTGCTCGGTATTTGGGGGCTTCGTTTGCCGTCGAAGTTGTTGGGATTCGTAAAGGCCGATTCCCAAAAAGCAGCCTTTCTGAATCAGTTTAAATTCCTTGCCGACCGTTTTGGGGTCGAGCATATCTGTCTTGGAACCGATATTGGCGGGCTCAGGGGATATGAGGGCTGGCTTGATGATTATTCAAAGTTCACTGATCTGGCCGAGGAGTTACAGGGTGCCGGCTTCACGGACGATGAAATCATCAAAATATTGGGCGGAAACTTCATGAGGGTGTTCAAGAAGATCACGGAGAAATCCGCCTAGTCGAATACATCTTGCGCGGCCAAACAGAAGTGCTTCCAATGTGGGCTTCGGGTCAGAAGTGCTCTCAAACACCAGCCCTTAGTATGGTCCGCTGTTCTTCCCACAACGGACATTTGATCCCGAAATGTCTGCTTGGTGTCCGGAAGCTGTCATACTTCGGCAAGCCGCCCAACCACTGCCTCTAGCCGGAAGTCGACAATCCGGATTCAATATTTACCTGCCTCAAAGTGCACGCAAATTTGGGTTGCGGTGTCGGCTTGCAAACCCGCGACGCCGTGATTACCTCAAAGCGGCACATAGAACCGCTGCAAACGAAAAACGAGTGCCATGACCACATTGCGAGAAAAGATAGGAATTTTTGTTGAGGGACCTCGGGTTCAAGCATTCGTCACGACTTTGATCGTCGCGAATGCGATAACCCTTGGTCTGGAGACCGTTCCGAGCGTCGAAGCGACCTTTGGGGTCTGGCTGCATGCGTTTGACCAGTTCGTCATTACCGTGTTCGTTTTCGAGATATTGGGTAAACTGGTCTATCGCCATTGGCGTTTCTTCCTGGACGGATGGAATGTCTTCGATTTCGTTATCGTCGGAATTGCCCTGATACCGGCGTCCGGGCCGCTCGCGGTGCTGCGCGCGCTGCGTATTCTGCGAACTTTGCGGTTGCTTTCCGCCGTGCCTTCCATGCGACGGGTCGTGCAGGCACTGCTTTCCGCCATTCCGGGAATCGGGTCGGTCGCCCTGCTGATCCTGCTGATTTTCTATGTGGGCGCAGTGGTATCCACGAAGATATTCGGCGCGGCGTTCCCTCAATGGTTCGGCACGATCGGGGAGTCGATGTATAGCCTTTTCCAGATTATGACCTTGGAAAGTTGGTCCATGGGGATCGTCCGGCCGGTTCTGGAGGTCTATCCGCTTGCCTGGATTTTCTTCGTCCCGTTTATCCTGATCACCAGCTTTACGGTTCTGAACCTGTTCATCGGCATCATCGTCGACGCGATGCAGTCGCAGCATATGGCCGAACAGAAGGACGTCGATGCCCACCTCGACGCACAAACAGCGGCAATGCACGCGGATTCTGTGGTCCTGGAAAAGCGGCTTGACGCATTAATGGCGGAAATCGCCGACCTAAAACGACTTATTGCCGAACGAGGAAGCTAAACCCTCTTTGATCACTCGGTCGCCTCCCGGGCGATTTCGTCAAGCACCTTGTTGACGTTCATGAGCGCCTGTTTCGATGCATCCGATCCCACCATGGGAAGCTGGCGGTAGCCCACATGAACGGTGTCCGCAGAGGACGCCAACTGAAAGACGACAACGATGTAGGGGCAGAATCCGATGTTGCGCGGGTCGGCCTCCATCGTCTTTCGTGACAGGTTTGCCGAACAGAACTGGTAGAACTGGGCGTCCTTGTAGATCACTTTAGAACTGCCGATATCCTTCCCCGTCCGTTTGAGCATCTTGCCGATGTAACCCCGATAGTCGATTTTGAAGCCCTGATTGATGATGGCGAATTCGACGTTCTCGTTTATTTCCTCGAATTCACCTTCGGCGCTGTAGGTCTTGAAGTTGGCATAATCTTCGCCGAGGGCCACACCCCCAAAGCCCAAGGTGAATAAAACGGCAGCAAGTGTTTGGCGAAACAACATGGGTAACGTCCTACATTTCAACTGTTTGACAATCTGAAGAATAGCTTCGATCCCCCACTTTTGGCGGCAAAAATCATGACCGATCAGTCAACGGCACTATTTCTCATTTGCGGAAAAATTGCTGCCGGCAAATCGACACTCGCGAATCGTATGGCGGAGCAGCGCTCGACGGTTCTTGTCAGCGAAGATCACTGGCTCTCGAAATTATTCCCGGATGAGATTTCAACCCTGGACGACTATGTGAAATATTCCGCTCGGCTTCGGGACGCCGTGGGACCGCATGTCGTGTCCTTGCTGCAACAAGGTCTATCCGTTGTTATGGATTTTCCTGCGAACACCCGACAGCAAAGGCTGTGGCTGCGAGGTTTGTTTGAAGCTGCAGGTGTTCCTCACGAGCTGCATTTTATCGATATCCCGAATGACGTTTGCAAAAACCGACTTCGGGAAAGGAACAAGTCGGGTGCGCATGCCATTCAGACCAGCGAGGCGGATTTTGACTTGTTCACTCGATATTTTGTGCCACCGACTGATGATGAAGATTTCAATGTCATTGTCCACCGGTCCGCCAATATCTCGTGCCGTCGATCGGTGGTTTCAAAATCGAAACCGGTGACGGTCAGGTGAGGGAGTTCTTTCCCGGTGATATCGTGCTTTTCGACGATACGACGGGCCGTGGCCATCACACCACGATGCTCGGAGATAGTTGGGTCCTGGCTGTTGCTCTTGAATGATCGGTCGGCGTCCCCTTCGGGTCAGAAGCGAACATCCCGCCATCGCCGTCGACAATCAAGTCAGAACGGGCAAATCGAAATTCGGAGCGTGCGTCGGAAGCACTAGATGAAGCGTCCAATGTCGATTGCGAGAGTGCTGTAATAGTCTGGCTTCCGATGGGTCAGGAACTGAGTGATGTTATCCTCCACCGCCTCGACATGTTTCCGAAATTTCTTCTGTTTCAATTGATGCACGTAGCGCATGACAGCTTTTGAAAGCGCAACACTCGTTTTCTGACTGAGTTCGTCTCCCAGCGTTCGTGGGAAAACGAAACCGGGAACTGTTCCCTGCAGAATTCGGCAGTCAGATTTGCTGAGGTCGGCGTTACGTCCCAAGCATTGCACCAGCACGATGCAGAACGTCGCGGCGGCATCCAGATCTTTCTCGGTCGTCATCGTCTTGGCACTGACCGCCGTTTTCATGACCTGCTCGAAAATGAAGCGCGCCACGGCTTCAATTACCCCGTAAGTCTCAGACTTCCCAGGAGCTTCGGTGGAAGCGATCCCGAAGGTTTTCACTGTCTTTTCAAGTTCAGCCATAAAGGCTTCTTTTGAGAGCGACGAGCGGAGTTCCGTCAGCTGGTCGTCACCACCGAACAAACCAAACACCATATTCTTGCGCCCCATTAACAGTTGAAGACTACTGATCAGTATAAATCAGACCAGAAATGTCAACTTGATTTCTGCATATCAATTCCGTTTCATGAGGCGACCAACAAATCACTGCTACGTGTGACCTGCGTGTAGCAAAGAACGGGACGCCGCTGCCTACCTAACCATCATGGAATCTGAAACGATCCGATAGAAGCGCGTCCAGGCGACTTCATGCCTCTCCTCGAAGGCGTCACCAAGTTGATTTTTGAGCGTCCAAATAATTGCCTCGCCGAGGAGCTCATATTGTTCGGGCACAATGCCATATTCCTGATGGGTTCGGCCCAGGGCCTGCAGGCGTTCGACAACTGACTCAAAATTGCTCGATGCAAGAACCAAGGTCGTCAGAGTCGCCTGCAGTTTTTCTTGTTGTATTTCCATGTTCGTGCTGAAGAGATTTCGAACTTCCGGGGATAGCTCGAACAAGCGCGCATAGAGCTTGGCGATAAATTTGTCCACATCGGGAATTTGTTGGTAACTCTGAAGGACCAACGAGGCATCAGTGGCGTTTAGCTCTTGGGGCTTGGAGTTCATGGTCTTGTTTGTACGATAATGCTTTCAGCACGCCAACAAAGCGAAACCATTGATTTTTGATATTGTTGGCCCGGGATCATGCTAAAAAAAGGCGGTCATGCTGCCTAGCGGACGACCAGTGCGGGCCAAAAATCCAGCAGGCCAATTATTCTGGAATTAGCCAAATGCCGGCATACCTACACACCTCGCTGGTTTAACCGATTTATGCATCCTTTATTTGTAGCTCGTCGATGTCCGATTGCCCGATTTCGCTGAAAGTTTCAACCTGCGAGAAGCGCAGGAAATATCCATCGGGATCGAGAATGGCAAACTGGGTCCGTACATCCATCCGGTCAGTTCGCCAGTAGGATTTGGTCTCCAGGGCGACAAATGGCTCGACGCCTGCCGCTAGCACATCTTCATAGAGGGCACGGACATCCTCCACGAGAATTTGAAAATTAACGCCACGCCCGTATGGTTTTTCAAGTGGGGCCGGCTCCCAGGTCCCATCCTGTTCCCATCTCGCAATCATAAGCTGGGCGTCTCCTCGCTCTATATAGGCGTGGTGATCGTCGCCACGACGCTGGCCCACGGAGAACCCAAGTACTTCGGTATAGAACCGCAAGCTCTCGTCAAAATCAGAGCACCAAAACTCAGGCACTAAACCATTGATATGATACACCATTTCTTTATTCCTCGTCGTCATGAACACCCCCAAGGACAGGGTGGGTGCGGATTTGGAAATGATCCAAATATCGCGGTCACTGCGGATACAGGGACGCCTTCATTTCGCGTTTGAGGACCTTGCCGTAACTGCTTTTGAGGAGTTCGGGTACAAAATGCACTGCCGACGGCGTTTTGAAGGAAGCGATTGATTCGCCGCACCAGTCGATAATCTCCGCGGCATCCACCGTCGCCTCCGGGCGTAAAACGATGGCGGCCACGATTGTCTCGCCCCACTCGGTATGCGGAATGCCGAAAACCGTCGCCTCGGCGACGGCGGGGTGGCGGTGCAGAATTTCCTCGATTTCCCGTGGATATACGTTCGTCCCGCCCTTGATGATCATGTCTTTCAGGCGATCCGTGATGTAGAGATAGCGGTCCTGGTCGAGATGCCCGATATCGCCCGTGTGCAGCCAGCCGTTGCGCAGCGTTTCCGCCGACGCTTCCGGCGCGTTCCAGTAGCCCTCCATGACAAGATCCCCGCGCACGACAATTTCACCGGGTACGTTTGGCGGCAGCGGACGGTCCTCGGAATCGACGACATCCACTTGAACACCGAAGCAATCGACGCCGACCGAAGACAACCGCTGCTCCTCGACGGCTGAATTGGCGACGTGTTCGGCCTTCGGCAGGAACGAAACCGCAAGCGGCGCCTCGCCTTGCGCATAAACGCCGGTAAAGACCGGTCCGAAACGCCTGAGCGCCTCGCGTAGGGGCTCGAGGTACATGGGTGCTGCGCCATACATGACGGTTTTGAGGCTGGAGAGGTCATGTTCGGTGGGCCACGGGCCGTCGAGAAGCCTCTGGATCATGGTCGGAACCAGACAGACCTTGGTTACCCTGTAGCGCTCGATCAGCGCGTAGAAATTCTCAGGCGTAAAGCGGTCGAACGACGGGAAAACGTTGACGCCGCCGACCGCTACTTGATGAAAGACGAGCAAACCGGCGGCATGGCTCATCGGCGTGACGAAGGCCATGCAATCGTCGGGCTGGGGCGGAAAGATGTCGATCAATTGCGCCGATACCATCGCGCCGAGCGATCGGTGGGTATGCATCGCACCCTTGGGGTGCCCGGTTGTCCCGGAGGTGTAAAAAATCCAGGCCAGCATTTCGCCGGTCACGGGCGTATCGGCCATCGGCGTCGATTTTTCGATCAGATCTTCGTAGTCGTGAACGCCGGCTTCGTCGATGGAGGCCCGACCCATCGCGATGAAGAATTCAAGCGTCGGTATCTGGTCGCGGACGCCGAGCAGGGGCGCCACGCGCGGCGCGCTGCACAAAACCGCACGGGCGCCGCAATCGTCCAGCATGTAGGCGTGCTCGGCCGGGTGCAGCCGGTTGTTCACCGGGACAATGGTCAGGCCCGCCCGCAACGGCGCCAGCAGGCACTCGATGGATCGGGGTTCCGTGTCGACCACCAGACCGACCCGGTCGCCCGGCTTCAGGCCAAGCCTGCGCAGGCCGTCAGCCAGCCGCCCGACGCGGTCATTGAGCGAGGCATAATCCAGCCTGTCGTCACCGTGAAGGATGGCGGTGGCGCCGGGCGTACGTTGCGCCGCGCGAGTCAAAAAATAAGCCAGGTTCACCATGCCGCGTTGTCCGACAACCGAGACTGCGCCGGGACTAACGGCCGGGCCATGCCGGGTCGCGCTTCTCGAGAAACGCCGCGATGCCTTCTTCGCTGTCCGCCGCCGCGGCGTTGCGAGCCGCGACCTCACCGGCAAATTCGTAGGCAGCGGCGGTATCCAGTTCGAGCTGGCGATAAAACGATTTCTTGCCGATGGCGATGGCGTAGGGGGATTTGGCGGCAATTTCATCCGCCAGCGCGTCCACGGCGGCATCGAGTTTGTCTGGTGCGGCGACCTCGTTCACCAGCCCCATGCGCATGGCCGTTTCAGCATCCTGCATTCGGCCGGTAAGCAGCATTTGCATGGCGTGCTTTCGCCCGATGGTCCGGCTGAGGGCGACGGAGGGGGTGGAGCACCAGGTGCCGATATTGACGCCGGGCGTCGCGAAGGACGCCTCCGTCGAGGCGATCGCCAGATCGCATGTGGCGACAAGCTGACAGCCGGCCGCCGTCGCAATGCCGTGGACCCGGGCGATCACGGGCTGCGGCAAGCGGGTCATGCCCTGCATCATCCGGTTACAGCGTTCAGCCAGTTCACGGGCGAATTCCGAGGCGTTTTCGTTGGCGGACAGAATTTCCTGCAGGTCATGGCCCGTGCAGAAAAACCGTCCCGCGCCGGCTAGCACCACGACCTTGACCGTACGGTCGTCCTCGAGGCGAGCCCACAGCGCCTGCAGTTCGGCGATGAGTTCCAAAGACAAGCTGTTGCCGAAATCGGGCCGGTTCAGGGTTGCATAGAGAACACCGTCCCGCTGCCTTGTTTGCAACACACCTTCCTGACTGTTCGATGCGCTCATTGGCCAACCCTTCCCTACCAACGTTACCGGATACGCACGTTCAAAGGCCGCGATCACCGGGTCTTGCCCGAAATGAACTCCCGATCCAAATGAGAATAATGCCTCAACCGCCTGGTCGAAATAAAAAATCATTCTACCGCCAGCCCTCAAGCGTCGAGTCGCCGCGAAACGTCACACGAGGTTCCGTCCTCGGCGGAATAGTGCGTCCACGTCGTGCACCCGCGCGACCGGCTGCCCGCAGACGGAAACGGCATCGGGCACCGAGACCTATTCCAAAGGCGCCGAACCGTAGTTATCATTCACGGGGGAGGATGGCCTATGCGTTTAATTGGGGTGGACGTTGGGGGTACTTTTACTGACCTTATTTTCACGGACACCGAAACGGGCGCGACGTATACCCACAAAACGCCGACAACCGCCGATAATCCATCACGCGGCGTGATAAATGGCGTGCGTGAATTGTGTCAGCGCAATAGCCTCCCGCCATCCGATATCGATCACGTCTTTCATGGCACGACCATAGCCACCAACGCCGTGCTTGAGCACGACGGAGCCGAGACCGGTATGATCACGAACGAAGGATTTCGCGACATCCTGCATATCGGGCGTCATCAACGTCCTCAGAATTACTCAATCATGCAGGATATTCCCTGGCAGCACAGGCCGCTGATAAAACGCCGTCACCGCAAGGTGGTCCGTGAACGCCGGGTGCCGCCTCTGGGTGAGGTCGTCGAACCGCTGAACGAGGAAGATGTGCGTACGGCGGCAAGGGAACTGCGCGGTGCAGGGATCAAATCGATCGCCGTCTGTTTGTTGTTTTCCTACATTGATCCGGGCCATGAGGATCGGGCCAGGCAAATCGTGCTTGAGGAAATCCCCGATGCCTTTGTCACGATGTCGTCGTCGATATCGCCTCAGTTCCGCGAGTTCGAGCGCTTCACCACGGCTGCGATGAACGCTTTCATCGGCCCTAAGGTGCGGACCTACATCGGCGAGATCGGTGGCGAACTTCAAGGTGAGGGCGTATCGGCCGATCTCCACATCATGGGATCTCACGGCGGCGTGGCGACCGCCAGTATGGTTGCAGACAAACCCATCATTACCCTTTTGTCCGGTCCCGCCGCAGGCGTGTTGGGAGGACATTGGACGGCGACCGGCGACAAGGATCGGCGCAACCTGATTACATTCGATATCGGCGGCACCAGCGCCGATATCGGTTTGATCGTCGATGGTACACATTCGGAGGCAACCGCCCGCGATACGTGGATCGGCGGATTCCCCGTCCTTATTCCGATGATCGACATCACCACCATCGGCGCCGGCGGCGGCTCGATCGCCCATGTCGATAGCGGTGGCGGATTCAAGGTCGGACCGCAAAGCGCCGGCTCCCAACCGGGCCCTGCCGCGTACGGCCGGGGGGGCGTGGAAGCGACCGTCAGCGATGCAAATTTTGTCCTGGGCCGATTGGATGCGGAAAATTTCCTTGGCGGCGAAATGACACTGGATATTGGCGCCGCCTCGGAGGCGATATCGAAGCTGGCCGGGCAACTGGGAATGAGCCTCACCGAAACCGCCGAAGGCATCCTCACCATCGTCAACAACAACATGGCAAACGCCATTCGCTCACGCACGGTGCAGAAAGGGCTTGATCCGAGGGATTTCTCGCTGGTCGCCTTCGGCGGCGCCGGGCCACTTCATGGCGCCGACGTCGCCGATGTGCTGGGCATTCCCGAGGTCGTTGTTCCGCCCCACCCGGGCATTACGTCGGCCTGCGGCCTACTGACGACCGATCTGAAATACGACTTCCTCAAGACGTCTTTTCAGATCAGCGGTGACATCGACCATGAGCGAATGAACGCTGATTTCGCCGAACTCGAAGAAGCCTTGTTGGCCCAGTACGCAGCCGATGGTCTTGACGCCGCTGACGTTGACGTCCAACGGGCCGGCGATCTTCGCTATGTCGGCCAGGGGTACGAACTTCGCGTGGCCATGCCACCCGGTAGCCTGGACGATAAGGCCATGGAAAGTGTTTGGACCTTGTTCACGGCTCAACACGAGGCCGAGTACGGCCACGCTTTCCCTGACAATGCGATCGAAATCGTCAATATCCGCGTATCGGGTACGGGACAAATGCCCAAGATTTCCCATCAGGATGTTTCGGGCGGTGGTGAACCGGCGAATGCCCTGGTCAGGACCGGGCGGTGCATTTTCCGATATGACAATCAGCCTCAGGAGTTCGAAACCGGATACTATCGCCGGGACGGCCTGGGGGAAGGGGCGCTGATCGACGGTCCCGCGGTCATCCTCCAGCAGGATACGACGACAATCGTGCCGCCGATGTGGCAGGCCATAGTCGTATCCGGCGGCAACATGATCCTGAGCAAGGGAGGTTTGTTGTGACGAACACGGCACAAATACCCGCTTCGGTCGACATTGATGCGGTCACGGCGAGCGTTATTCAGGGTGCACTGGAGAATATTGCCGTCGAAATGGGGCACAAGCTGATGCGCATGTCCTATTCCAGCATCATTCGCGAGTCCGAGGATTTCGGTGCCGCGTTGACAGACGCGGAGGGTCACCAAATCGCCGAAACGCCGCAAAGCACGCCTCTTCAATCGGGGCCAATCCCCGGGTACGTGAGGGGTATCAAACAGATATTTGAAGAACGCGGCGACACCTTCGCTCCGGGCGACGTGATTATCCATAACTCCGCCTATCACGGCGCCAGCCATGGTCCGGATGTCGCCTTCTGCGTTCCGGTTTACCATGACGAGGTTTTGGTCGGATTTTCCGTTACCACGGCCCATCATCTCGATATCGGGGCGTTGACTCCCGGCAGTTGCGGCATTGTCGATGCCATCGACGCCTATGCCGAAGGGCTGCAGTTTCTGGCCTTGAAAATTATCGATCGGGGAGTGCGCAATGAACCCTTGTGGCAGATGCTGCGGGACAATATTCGCGCGTCGGACCTTGTCGTCGGTGACATGGATGCGCAAATCGCAGCCGCACGCATCGGCGCGGACCGGCTGGTGGAACTCTTGGATCGCTATGGCCGGGAGACGATTACGGCCGCCGCCAATTTCATGATGGATCACTCCGAGCGCATGATGCGCCAGGCGATATCCGATATTCCCGACGGACAGTACTCGGCGACAACGTATATCGACGGATTCACCGATAGCGAGGATCCGGCACGCCGCGACTTGCCGATCACCGTCACGCTGGTGGTAATGGGAAGCGATATTACCGTTGATTTCGAAGGAACCGCTGATCAGGTTGCCGATCGGCCGATCAACATGCCGCTGGAGGGTACGACCGACTGCGCGGTCTGGTTGACATTGAAGTCGATTCTGCTGGATTCGGCCATCCACGGACACGTGCCGCAAAACAGCGGCATGACCCGCCCCATAACGATAATCGCTCCGGAAGGATCGCTGGTTAACCCGGTTTTTCCGGCACCGACCATCGCGCGTTTTTGCACCGGCAACCAGGCCGCCGATACGGTGATGCGGGCCTTGGCTCAGGCCGTCCCGGACAAAGTCAGCGCCGGCGTGGGCAATCTGCATGTGGTGTCTTTCAGCGGATTGAGGGACGGGGAGCACTGGGTTCATATGGAAATACACGAAGGGTGTTACGGCGGGCGCCTGGGTAAGGACGGCATGGATGCCGTCGATACCCTCTATGCCAACACGCGAAACAATCCGATCGAAGATTTGGAATCGCACCTCCCGCTGCGCGTGCACCGCTACGAACTTCGCGACGACGCCTGTCCCCCCGGCCGCTGGCGCGGCGGCATCGGTTCCGTGCGGGAAGTCGAATTTTTGGAAGACGGCGGCGTGTCGGTCGAGGGCGAAGGCCACGTCCACGCACCCTGGGGTTTTGATGGCGGCCGCGACGGCGAAACGGCTCACATGAGTTTTCGCCCGGTACATGGCAATGAGCGGCCCATGCCGTCCAAACTGCCCAATCTGTCGACCCGAGCGGGCGACCGCATCGAAGTCGTCGGGCCCAGCGGCGGTGGGTACGGCAACCCGTTCGACCGCGATCCGGCTCTGGTGCGCGAAGACGTCGTCGACGGCTACCTCTCGCGCGACCAGGCCCTCGCCGATTACGGCGTTGTTCTTACCGACGACTTGGCGGTTGACGAAGCGGCAACGACGGCTGCGCGGGGTTCATAGACGGCTGGACGGGAGGGCTGCCGATGCGAGCGATTGTGGTTGATGCACCCGGGGATTTCGACGTCCTCACGATCCGAGACGTACCGGATCCGGAACCGGGGCCGGGGGAAGCGCTGATTGAAACCTCGTTTGCCGGCTGTAACTGGGCCGATACACAAGTCCGCAGCGGTATTTATCCGCACCCCTATGATTTTCCGGTGACCCCCGGATTCGAGGTTTCCGGCACGGTCATCGGCCTGGGTGACGGCGTGAACTCATTGAAGGTAGGCGACAGGGTTACGGCGATGCCCAACTTCGGCGGTTATGCGGAAAAGTGCATCGTCGCCGAATCGCTGGTTACCAAAATCCCCGATGAATTGGGATTGGATATTGCGGCCGCTTTCCCCATTCAGGCCCTGACCGCCTATCACATGCTCTACACAGTGTATGAGTTAAAAAAGGGCGACGTCGTACTGGTGAATGCGGCGGGCGGAGGCGTCGGACTATTGGTCGTCCAGATGGCTGTTCATGCGGGTTGCCGGGTCATCGGCACAGTGGGGACGCCAGGCAAGGAAATCAAACCGCTGAGCTATGGCGCTGAGCGGGTGGTCAATCTCAACAACGAGGATTTTGTCGAGGTTGCAAGAGAAATGACAGATGGACGGGGGGTCGATGTCGTCATCGACTCGCTGGGCGCCGAGACACTCGACAGAAGTTTCGACACGGTCAAGGTATTGGGACATGTCATCAACATCGGCGAAGCGCAAGGGAAGCCTTTCGGCAATATCCGCGATCGCGTTTTCCCGACGTCCTCTTCCTTCACCCGCTTCTCCATCAGTCATGTCATGCCAGATGCCGACCTATGGAAAAAAGGGATGGATTTCGTCTTGGGCGCGTTGGCTGAAGGATGGCTTGATGTTCCGATCGTCGGCGTGATCCATTTTGACAGTGTCCAAGAGATGCACCGTCAACTTGAAAGCCGTCAGGTTGCGGGCAAATTGTTGCTGGCGTTTTAAGGCCAAGAAACGGATCTCGGAACGGAGCGGGCCTGATCCTTCGGAACAGATCATGTCTGCTTCTCAATGTTAATCGGAATAAATCTGACTGTGGCTTCGACGGCAGATGCCAGCGAATAGCCGACATCCGGCGCGCTGACTATAGCCGGATCACCAAGCCATCGGTCAGTGAGCGTTTGTAGGCGGCATAGGACGGCAAGAGGCCTGAAAGAAATCCCGCAAACAGTATTGCCGACAGATAGACCAAGTTGTTCCAGCCTAATGAGATGTTCCCTAGGCGGACGCCGTAGGCCGATTCCAGCCAGGATCCCGCGCCGAAATAGGCAAGTTGGAGCAATGTCAAACCGACCATGATGCCGATGACGACCAGCGCCAACGCCTCCAACGTGAAAAGGAAAAAAACTTGCCAGGGCCGCGCGCCGACGGAACGAAGAATCGCGATCTCTCGCCTTCGTTCCGACAGCCCGGCCAATAACATCGCCAGCATGCCGAGGACTGCGGATAGAGCTACCAGAGCAGCAATGGCGGACAACGCCCATTCGACGTTGCGCATCAAGTCCCACAGTTGTTGCAGGGCAACGCCGGGCAAAATCGCCATCAACGGTTCCGACTTTTCATTGTTGATTTCCCGCTGCAAGGTGAAGACGGCAAAACGTGACTTCAACCCGATAAGAACGGCGGTAACTTCCTTCGGTTCCAATTCGAGGTTTCGCAATCGATCCGGGCTGATCGCCAAACCGGGCTGACGCGTTCCCTGTCGCCAATCGATATGCATGGCTTCGATTCCGCCAAGGGAAACATAGAGGCCGTGGTCTACCGGCGTTCCGGTTGGCGCCAGCACGCCGGAAACCCTGAACGGTTTATCTGCATGGTCTTGTGTATTGATTTCGCCCAAACCATGGGAAATGACTATCTTGTCGCCCAAGTCGTATTTCAGAGCGCGGGCGACCTCCGCACCCAGCACGACATCGAAGAGATCAGAAAACGGCTTGCCCGAAGCGAAACTCAGCGTTTGCCGAAATCCATACCTGTAATGCCGAAAATAGCCCTGATTCGTGCCGACAACGCGAAAGCCGCGGTGGCTGTCGCCCAGTGACAGGGGGATGGCCCAGTCGACATCCCGGTGTGCGGCGAGCCGTCGGTAGGTGGACCAGGAAACGTTGTTTGTGGCGTTGCCGACGCGAAACACCGAGTAGAGCAAGAGATTGATCGATCCGGTTCGGGCGCCCACGACCAGATCCGTGCCGGAAATTGTGTTGGCGAAACCGGTCCGCGCGCCCTGGCGCAGGTTTTCCACGCCAAGTATGAGCGCCACGCCCATGGCGAGTGAGAGAATGGTCAGGAGTGCGGTGCCCCGACGATTCCAAAGACTTTTCATAGCCAGCGGCACGAGGACCAACGAAGAACTCATGGCTGTCCTCCGACGCCTTGCTGCAAATCGGACATTGTTAAACTACGATCGAAATGGGACGCCAATCGAACGTCGTGACTGACGAAAATTAGTGTCGATCCGCGCTGCGAGACCTGCTGGAAAAGCAGATCCAGGAACAGAGATGCGTTCCCTTCGTCCAATGCCGAGGTCGGCTCGTCGGCGATGATAATTTCCGGATTTCCGATTAATGCCCGCGCCACTGCAACCCGCTGCTGCTGGCCGGCGCTGAGTTCCGAAACCGCAACGCCCGAAAGGGAGTTCAGCGGAACATCGAGGGCGGCCAGTAGTGCCGCCGCGATCTCCTTGACCGATCCGTGTCTTTCGCAGGCCTTTGTGTGGCGCCGGCGGGAAAAAAGGCAAGGCAGTCCCACATTGTCGACAAGCGATAAATACGGCACCAAATTAAATACCTGAAAGATAATGCCCATGTGATCGGCTCGGAACCGATCCCTACCGGCGGCAGACAATTCGAAAAGATCTTGATCCAGGATTTGGATGCGGCCACGTTGCGGCTGCACAATCCCCCCCAGCAAGCTCAAGAGGCTAGTCTTGCCACTACCCGATGGTCCTTGCAAAAACACCTTCTCGCCCGCCGCGATAGAAAGCCTGGGAATGCTCAGAACGGGCGGATCGGCCGGCCGCCACCGGAACTCGATCTCTTCAAGCTCGATCATTGCCGCGGCAATCCGGCAGTGGTGCGCAACGCTTTGGGTGTCATAGCATCGTTGCCGGCTTCTGCCGGGTCAAGCGCCGGACAGCCTGCCCCTTTGGCCCGATGAACGTCAATTCGATCGCCTGCATGGCAGCGAACCGTTGGAACGCGATAACCTCAATCATCGTCAGTTTATGCGGATTGTCGCACGTGTAGGAATATCTGATGCGAAACTCACCGTGCTCGTCCTCGTCATTGTGGGTCTTGTTCTCTTCGATTTCGTCGCGTTCGTCGTCAGCGTGCGCAGACTCGTGCTCATTGCTCAACTGTTTGAGTACGCGGACGTTACCGATGCGGCAAGCAGCCTCCTCGCTCAGACTGAACATCATTCCCGCGGATTTCAGGACTGCGACGATTTTCGCGTAAAACTCTTTCTGTTCGCGGGTGCTCGGCGCATTCTCGAAACCGGCAATGTCCTTGCCGGGAGCCGTAAGTTCCAGGGTTAGGTTATTCCCGTCCAACGCCATGAGCAGTTCGCTGACGCCATGCCGATGGGGTCCGGCATGCGTGCCCGACGTTAGGGCCAAACCGACGACCGATAGAGCAATCGGGAATGAACTGCGCAGCAAGCGGTTACGGATACCGAGTGCAAGACAATACGATGTTCGCATTTGATTTTCCGGCTGCAGGCAATCGGCTATTTGAAGGGGGCAATCCGAATGCCGTTCAACTGATAGGTCGAGGTGACCGAGCCGACACCGTCCCTGTAACCGAGTTCGTGTTGGCTTTTGACGATCTTCATTTTTCCGGTGACCCATACCGGCTCGTATAATCCGTCCGGTTTGTAGGTTTGATTGAGTTTAACGAGTACGATCTGGTTGGCGGCGGGCGGCGGCGTGTGAATACACGCGCCGACATAGGGGACGAGAAAAAACTCGCTGACCGCGGTGCCGTCGAATTCCAGAGGCAAAACGTAACCTGGCAGTCGAACGTCCTTGTCGTCCAGGGCTCTGACCGGTTGATTGCTTCGCCTTTTGTATTCCGACATCGCCGCCTCGAACTTTACCAACAGGTCCTCGACATCGAGGTTTTGCGCCTGAAGAATTTCTTCCAACTCGGCGATTTCCTCCTTCACGCCATCGCTGACGATGACCTTGTCGCCCACGACCTGGCGCCACTGCTTGAGACTGTGCAACTCATTGAGATTACCCAATTGTTCGTCGGTCAGATGGTCGAACCGCTTGGCCAGGTCATCCATGGAGGGTGTCAGGTCTTCCCAGTCCAACGTGCGCGGAGTGCCGGCCTGTGCTGAAAAAACTTGGATAAGTATCAGAACGACACCAACAAGGACATAACCAAAACTCTTCACGACAATCCCCTCCAGTGCGGCGATTACAGAGAATGATCGGAGGCGATTCGGCCTCCACAAAGTGATTACCAGGTTGATGCCACAGTCCGGCTGACGGCAATCTTACCCTAACACGGTGTTGGAGAAAGATTGAACGGTGTTCGACTGATACCCCCGCCAATGCAGACGCTATTATGTTTGGGCCGGCAGGCGTTACGACGTACAGGCTTTGGCGCCGGCCGGTCGTTCGGGAGCCTTGTCGAGAAGTCCCTTCAAGGCGCTTTCACTGGTTTGCGCCACCACGCGCGCCAGTTCCCCTTTCGGCGAGAGCATGACCAGCGTCGAGCGCCTGACGACCTTCAGCTTTTTCGTGATCGGGGAGCGTGCGTGAACGTCCCAGTCAGCATAAATAAAGGCGATTTTCCTGTCGTAGTCGGCGTTGCCTGATCTCAGTTGCCGGATCACACGGACCTGGCGCTGGCAGGTGCCTCACCACTTGGCGCCGAAATCAAGGACGACCGCACAGCCCTCGGCAAGCGCCGCATCAAGAATTTTGGGCGAATAGGGAGTGTCAGTGCTCTCCGCGTTTGCGGCCGCGGCGCCCATCAGCACCAGGGCGCCCGCCACCAGCAATCCAATTTTTTTCAAACTCAACTCCTCCCTTTCTCATATCGAAACCGATAAATCCTGCAACCAGATCGGCAGGATATTCAAAATACGGCCCTCCAGCCAATGGTCAACGCCCAATAAAATGCCGGCGCCGACACACAAAAACGTGATCCCCAGGACGGGTTTGGCGCGCTCGGAAAGGTATCCGAACGCTTGTTGCCGCCGCCGTATGACCTCGCGGGCGCCGAATGCCAGCGCCAGGATAACGCTGGAGACACCCAGTGCGAATGTCGCCATGACGCCGCCCGCCCGGACCAGGCTTTCCCCTTGCGAGGCCAGCGCGATGGCGCCGCCGAGTGTGGGTCCGATGCAGGGCGACCAAATTGCCCCCAGCAGAAAGCCGCCGATGAACTGACCGCCAAGGCTCGTGGTCGCCCCACCTTCCTCAAGTCCGCGCAGGCCCGTATCGGCGCGGGCGGCAAGTCCCGCCGCCAGGGCGGCAAATCCGTCATTTAGGCGCGGCACCAGAAGAACCACGCCAAACCCGATCATCAGCCAGGCGCCCGTCGTCGTCATAAGGCGTTGGTCGAGACCGACGGACGCCCCCGCCACCAACACGAACATGCCGACCACGACGAAGGACAGGCTGAGCCCTGCCGCCAATGCCAACGGTCCCCGCCGGTCCGCCTGCAGCGATGAGGCCAGCACGATGGGCAGAACGGGAAGAACGCAGGGATTGATCAGCGTCAGCAACCCGGCGAGATATCCCAACACCAATTCAAGCACCGCAGTCTCCAAATTTCAGCCGTCAAATAGAGACATGAAAGCCGGTTCGGCTTCCAGTCAATTTTCCTTCATCAAATTCGGAATTTCTTTGCGGTGCCCGCGCGCGGATGTCGACCAGCGCCAATGAAACCGCCGGTCAATTCAGACAATGGACGTATGTTCACGCCAATGGCCGATTGCGGACTTAGTCGGGAAGACCGCTTCCCAACTCGGTTGGCGTCCGCTTCGGGTCAGAAGCGGACATCAACACGGCCCACGGCCAAGTTCCGCAATTAGCCAGAAGCGGACAATTCGATTTGCCCTATGAGATATCCAAGCCCACGTCAAACAATCCCAACCCTTCCACAGCCACCTATATCTCCACATCTCATTCCTGTAGGGTGAGAGATGCGGGTGCTTTCAACCTTGGGGGAGGAGGAAGGTGATGTCCCGGTGCACACTCAAATCGGCATGTTGGACTGTCGCCACAATGATAGTGGCACTGATGTGGTCATTGGCCGTGTTTCAGTCCGCTCAAGCTGAATCAAGCAACAAACACTCGATCGCCGTGATCGTCGGCAATAAGTCGTATGGTAAGGACATACCTGAGGTTTCCTTCGCCCACAATGACGCGGAAGCCATGAAGAAATATGTCATTGAAGTTCTTGGCTACCGCGAAGGCAATATCATCGAACTTCAGAACGCAACCGGCAAACAGCTTGAAGCGGTCTTCGGTAACGAGAAGAACCATGAGGGTAAGCTCTTTGATTGGGTCCGTCCGGGCAAATCCAATGTAGTTGTTTTTTACTCGGGTCACGGCGTTCCTGGCATGAAGGATAGGCGCGCCTATCTTCTACCCACGGACGGGGATGCCAATCGGGCAGAGATCACCGGTTATCCGGTTGATACGTTGTATGCGAACCTAACCAAACTTCCCGCAAGATCTATTCAGGTATTTCTCGACGCCTGCTTCTCTGGCGCCACACCCAAGGGCATGCTGATCGAGGCAACATCGGGAATTTCGGTTATACCGAAAGCGCCTCTAAGCACCTCCAAATTGGTGACACTTTCTGCTGCCCGCGGGGATCAGGTTGCGAGTTGGGACAAACAAGCAAAACATGGCCTCTTTACAATGCACCTTTTGACCGCCTTATACGGTGTGGCTGATGGGAAAGATTATGGAAACGGTGACGGCAAGGTGTCACTTGAAGAGGTGCAATCTTACCTTGATGACGAAATGACCTATCAGGCCCGTCGGCGCTACGGCCGGAGGCAGAATGCGAGTGTGAATGGGAAAGGCGAAACGATCCTTGCATCTATTCAGGCTGGTCTGAAGTTTTCGGTTTTGCCGCGTTCGGAACCAAAATATTCCACTACTTCAAAGTTACGGGAGGACAAACGACCTGTAGACTCGGCTGTCCCTCAATCTTCAGCCGAAACATCTACCAAGCAGAATCCCATCGTTGTCTCTCGAGTTGATCCTGCGGGTAAACTTGAAGGAAACTGGAAGCTGGAGATTCATACCGGTAGCAGCGGCCAATTTGGTTGCTTCGCTGAAGAAGTACGAACCAAAGCGGTCATGGCTGGTTTCAACCTCAAGGCTTCTCATCCTCTACTTGAAAGCTTCACGGGTCGATTAGACGAGATAAACAACGAAAAAATCTCCGGTCGTTTTGCTACGAATAATTACATCTACACTTACGATCTAAAACTTGAAAATGGACGCTGGAGCGGATCGTGGCACATTCCATATGGCGGGTATACCGATGGCTGCCAGGGAAAGCTAACAATGTATCGCTAGTCATGCGGCGTACTAGGGTCTGCGTCGGGTCATCAGCGGACCTGATGGACGGTCCGAAATGAGGTCCGCTGTTCTTCCCAAAACGGAAGCTTAATCCCAGAATGTCCGCTTAGCGCAGGAAAGCCGTCATACATTGGCAAGCCGCCTAACTGCTGCTGGTAGCCACCAACGGACATTCGCACACCCCAGAATACCCTTGCGTTTTGGAATCAGGAAACCACCTGGTTTGAAGCATCAACTGCTTCAGACGCCGACAATAATCTCGTTACACCGCGTTTTGTGCATCAGCAATGGTCACGGCGAGTTTGGTGAACAGTAAAGGCATTGCCACCGCCCTTGTTCGGTACGTTCAGTGGCGTGAGGGTGGGGCAGGAAGAGTCATAATCGTTATCTGAGAACTGTCATGATAATATGTGCAGGGATAACTGAGTTGAGTTGAGAGGGATAACGTCCTCATGAACGCTCAGATAATAATTTCAGTTATCCTTCTCTGCGCCCTTCTGTTGTTCCTTTGGGGACGTTGGCGACATGACGTCGTCGCCTTTCTATCCCTGATTGTTGCGGTTGTACTGGGCGTTGTGGACGTCGAAGGCGCATTCTCTGGATTCGGCCACCCGGCGGTTATCACGGTCGCTGCCGTTCTGGTGATCAGCCGGGCGCTGCAGTTGTCCGGCGTAATCGACATTGCCGCAAAATATGTAGCGAACATCGCGAATAGCCAACTGGCCAATCTGACCCTCCTGACTTTCGTTGGGGCCGTGCTGTCGGCATTTATGAATAATGTTGGGGCCATGGCTCTGATGATGCCGCTGGCAATGCAGACAGCGCGCTCACCGACCCAGATACTGATGCCGCTATCGTTCGGCACGATCCTCGGCGGCATGATGACGGAAATTGGCACCCCGCCGAACATCATCATCGCCACCTACCGCCAGGACGTTACAGGGCAGGGGTTCGGGTTGTTTGATTTTTCGCCGGTCGGTGTCCCCATTACCCTTATCGGGGTGGGATTTCTGGTAATTTTCGGCTGGCGATTGATCCCGAAAGCCCGACGCGGCGGCAAAACCCCGGACGAACTGCTTGAGGGCGCCAATTACATCACCGAGGCCCAAGTTGAAAAAGGTGCCCGGGCGATCGGCAAATCAATTCGACAGATAGAGCGCCTGGTCGACTACGAAGCCCTGGTGATTGGCGTCATCCGGCACGGTTTCCGCCATCTCGGACGGGTGCAAGGGATGACCCTCCAGGAAGGCGATATCCTCATTCTGAGAACCGAAAGCGCGGCCTTTCACCGGCTTTTGGAAGAAGCTGATCTATCGCTGATCGGACACGCCGAAATCGATGAGGGAACGCTGCGCTCGGAAGATGTCGCCCTGATGGAGTTCGTCGTCATGGCGGGCGCGCGGATCGACTGGCGCTCGGCGCGGGACCTCAGGTTTGCCAGGCGCTACGGCATTAATATGCTGGCAATCGCCCGCCAGGGGGAACGTATCGAGGAACGTCTGGGCCATGTTCTGATTCGGGCCGGCGACGTGTTGTTGATGCAGGGCGAGAAGGACACCATGCAGGACACGATGATGATGCTCGGCTGCATTCCGTTGGCCGAGCGGGGTCTACAGCCGATCCGCCGGCGCAAGCGGTACCTGCCCCTAGCCATCCTGGCCGCCGCCATTGCCGTTACTTCGTTCGGCCTCATGCCCGTGGAGATATCTTTTTCCGGCGCTGTACTCGCGCTGGTTTTGCTTGGCCTGATATCGCCGCGCGAAGTCTACGAATCCATCGACTGGTCGGTAATCGTTTTGCTCGGCTCCTTTATTCCCCTAGGCGTTGCGCTTGAAACCACCGGGGTTACCGGTGTCCTTGCCCAATCGGTCATCGGCTTTTCGGATCATGTTTCGGTCTGGGCGGTTTTGGCCATGTTGATGGTTCTGACCATGGCGCTCACCAACCTGATTAACAACGCGGCAACGGCGGTGATGATGGCACCGATCGCTGTCTCAATAGCCACCCAGACCGGCGTAAACGCAGATCCGTTCCTAATGGCGACGGCAATCGCCGCATCGTCGGCTTTCCTGACACCCGTCGGTCATCAGAACAATGTCCTGGTGATGGGACCAGGCGGCTACCGGTTCGGTGACTATTGGCGCGTGGGCCTGCCGCTGCAGGTCCTTGTTCTCGTGCTGTCGGTACCCCTGATCCTGACGGTGTGGCCATTGTGAATCAGCTTGTCCTACTTGGATCAAATTGGGGTCACGCCATTACCCCATAAATGCGCCCGTCGAATCCCTTCATCCGGAATGACGGCTCGGGGTCAACAGGAATTGTGCTTGGTTCGACAGGCCCGGTCGGCGGGCTCTTTTTTGCGTCATGGTGGTATTGGCGTTAGAATCATTCAATATTTGAGCGGCGCAGTTCAAGGTGTCGCTACCATTCGAATTCCTGGGGGGGAATCCAAATGGACGGGTCGGCGCCATCGGCAACGGGCTTGATGAGGAAGACGAAAAAAGAGCTCGTCGCCAAACTTCTGGCTGCCCAAAAACGCATCAGCGATTTCGAAGCGCGCCCGGCACCGGCAACCGGCGAACCCGCCAACCGGTTCGAGCTGGTGCTGCAGGGCGGCGACCTCGGCTACTGGGACGTCAACTTCAAGACCAAGCAAAGCTCGGTCAACGACCGTTGGTCGGAAATCCTGGGCTATTCGCCGGGGGAGATCGATGACAATCAGCAGGTCTGGCGCGACACCCTCCATCCCGATGATCGCGACAAGGTTCTCGACATCGGGCGACGTTACCGCAAGGGCGAGCTTGAGCATTACGTCGCGGAGTACCGCGCCATAACCAAACGCGGAGACACCGTTTGGCTGCTGACCAAGGGATTCGCGGTGGAGAGGAACGGGAAGGGCGAGGCCGTCCGTATGGTCGGCACGGTGATGGACGTCACCGAGCGAAAGAACATCGAAATGGAGTTGGCGCGGCAGAAGGCCCTTCTTGAAGCGGCGCTGGAGAACGTCGATCAGGGCATCATGCTGTACGACCACGAGATGAGAGCCCTTATTTGGAACAAACGTTATGTCGATCTGAGGAAGCTGCCGGACGAGTTGATGTCGACGCGGCCCACCATGCACGAGACCTATCGCTACCTGATGGAGCAGGGCCTCTACCCCAAGCCGGAAGGAAACGTCGAAGAACATATTCGGGACAGGGTGGATCGAATTACCGGTCGCGACGCTAGCACAGTGTTCGAACAGACCATGCCCGACGGCACCATTCTGGAAGCCCGGGGAAAGCGGATCCCGGGCGGTGGTTTCGTTCGTTCCTTCACCGACATCACCGAACGGAAACGCGCTGAACATGCCTTGAGGGAGAGCGAAACCCGGCTGCGCTCCCTCATGGACAATTCCCCCACGTACATCTACTTGAAGGACACCGAGGGACGCTATCTCGTCGTCAACAAATTCGTCGAGGACGTCATGGGCCTCTCGTCCGACGAAATCGTCGGCAAGACCCAATTCGACATCTATCCGCATGAGCTGGCCGAGAGATATCGGGAGCACGATCGGGAGGTCGTGCGAACGAAAAAGCCGGTCATGCGCGAGTTTGAAATTCCAACCGCCGACGGCCGCATCCGCCAGGCGCTGATCAACAAGTTCCCGATCTTCGACGAAAACGGCGAGGTGGAAGCGATCGGAGCCGTGAACCTCGACGTGACCGAGCGGATAGAGGCGGAACGCGACGCGCTCGAGAAGAAGCGGATCCTCGAGCTCATCCTTGAGAACATGGCGCAGGGTTTGACCATGTACGACGGCAATTGGAACCTCGTGACGCACAACGCCAATTACATGAAGCATTTCGACCTGCCGCCGGAGATCATTACCGAAGACGCAACATTCGACGACGTCGTCGGCGCGACAATGCGGCTGGACTATGGCGATGAGGCGCCGGAACGCCTCAAGGTCGTGAAGGATCCGGGGCGGATGCACAATATCTGGCGGCGCGAGTTCGCCCGGCCGAGCGGACGACACCTCGACGTGGTCAGCATCCCCATCCCGGCCGGCGGTTTTGTCGTCACGAGCACCGATATCACGGATCGCGTGACAACCGAGCGAATCCTGGCTGAGAAGGAAGCGCAATTGAGCGTGGCGCTGACCGAAATGTCGGACGGCATTTTCGTGCTGGACGAAGAAGGCCGCTACGCGATGTTCAATCACCGCTATTTCGAGCTTTCCGGTCTTGATCCCGATTTCGTCAAGGTCGGCACGCCCATTCTGGATGTCATTCGACATTCCGCCCAAAAAGGTTTCTACGGTCCGGGCGATGCCGAACAAGCCGCCCGCGAACGCTATGCCGAGCTGATGTCGGATGCTTACGTCGAGCGCGAGACGAAACCGCCAAACGGTCGCACCCTGCATGTCCGAAAGTCACCGCTCGAGGGAGGCGGTTCGGTAACGATGCTGACCGATGTCACCGAACGGAATACCTACCAGGAGGAATTGCGGGCGGCGAAAGAGGAAGCCGAGGCGCTGTCGCAATCGAAAAGCGATTTCGTCGCCGTCGTCAGTCATGAGGTTCGCACCCCCATGAACGGCGTGCTCGGCATGGCGCACCTGCTACAGGATATGATCGAGGACGGAGAGGCAAGAGAGTGCGTCGACGCCATCGTGCATTCCGGCCGGGAGTTGCTGTCCATCGTCGATGATTTGCTGGACATCTCCAAGCTGGAGGCAGGCCGGCTGGAACTTGAAAGCGCCGCGTTCCACCTGGAGGACGTTGTGTCCTACGCCGTGGCCATCATGCGGCCGCGGGCGGCGATCAAGGACCTGAGCATTGACTTCACCGTCGACGAAAAAATCCCGCCGGTTTTGATCGGGGATCCCCACCGGCTTCGGCAAATTCTTCTCAACCTGCTCAGCAACGCCATAAAGTTCACCGATCACGGCTCGATCAACGTGGAGGTGGCCTGCAGGAAGACGAGCCGCGATCGGGCGGAAATCAGTTTCGACGTCATCGACACCGGTCACGGCATATCGGACAACCTCCGGGAATCATTGTTTGACGCCTACGTCCAGGCCTCGATCGAAATATCCCGTCGTCAGGGCGGCACCGGACTGGGGCTTTCGATCTGCCGCCATCTCGTCCAGTTGATGGGCGGTACCATCGCGCTTGAGAGCGAGGTCGGAAAGGGCAGCACCTTTACATTCCTTGCCAAGTTCGGGATCGACCGCGAAACCGACCTGGAGTCCGTCCGCAGAATCAGGCGCAAAAGCCGGACGGCCGGTCCAAGAATGACGCCGGAACGGGTTTTGCGCATTCTCCAGGTGGAGGACAACGCCACCAATCGCGACGTGGTCGACAAGACGCTTACGCGGGCCGGCCATCAGGTGGTGAACGTCGTCAACGGCGTCGAGGCATTGGAAGCCTTGCAGGAAGCCGAATTCGACGCCGTCATCATGGACCGGCATATGCCGGGAATGGACGGGCTGGAGGCGACCCGCCGGATTCGCAAACTGGAGACGCCGTTGGCCGACATACCCATCGTCGGCCTGACCGCCGGGGCGACCAAGCGGGAGATCGATTCCTGTCTCGACGCCGGCATGAACCGGGTCGTGATCAAACCGTTTGAGGAAAACGATCTCCTCGCATTGCTGGATAAATTGACCACGCCCGACAAACGCGCTGAGGCACTCACCATCGACGGGCCGGTGCTGGTGGTCGATGACGCCCAAATCAATCTGATGGTCATCAACAAGCAATTGAAGAAGGTCGGCGTGGCGTGTGATCTCGCGGACAGCGGCGAGAAGGCCCTGGAGTTGTTCAAGACCGGAAAATATGCGGCCCTGCTTGTCGACGTTGTCATGCCGGAGATGAACGGCCTCGATCTGACACGGAGGATACGCAGACTTGAGGAGGAGACCTCGGAAAGGATCTTGATTATCGGCGTATCGGGACGGACGTCGGCGGAACAGAAAGCGGAATGTTTCGAGTCCGGCATGGACGAGTTCCTGGCCAAACCCCTGACGACGGAAAGCCTGATGGATTGCCTGGGGCGTTGGTTTCCGACGGTGCAGGGAAGGGTGAATGACCGGGCCGCACCCGATACGACCGGCGATCGGTCGGATGGGGAACCGCCCATCGACCTCGCCGTCCTCTACGAACTCATCGAAGAGGACGAGGCGGGCTTGTATGCCCATGTCCGAACGTTCCTCGAGTTTGTCGCACCGTACCTCGATGATATCGATGCAGGGCGACAAGAGCGCGATGCCGGAAAAGTTGAGGATGCGGCGCACGCGGCCAAGAGTGCCGCAGGCGCAACGGGAGCGACGGTCCTATGGCAATTGCTTGACGAATTGGAGAACAGCGCCATCGCCGGCGACTGGGAGGGGATCGAAGTTCAGTCACCGTCGGTACAAAGGGAACGGGAGCGCATCCGGGCGTTCACCGAGGCCGGTGAGATGGGAGGAGAGGCATAGATGCAGCTCGACCTCTCATTCAGCACCATCCTTCTTGTCGACGACGAGCATTTTTCCCGTCAGACAATCGCCACCATGCTGACGCGCCTCGGCGATCCCAGAATTCAGCAAATGGAAAACGGCGAGCAGGCGCTGAACTATCTGCAGGATCGGGAGAACGATGCGACCATTGTCATATCCGACTTCAAGATGCCGTTGATGGACGGGCTGCAGCTTTTGCGCTGCGTCCGAACGGGGGATACCGCGGCCAAACGTTCCACCCCGTTCGCACTGGTGACGGGATACTCCGACAAACATATCGTGGACGAGGCGCTGGCGCTCGACGTGAACGCCTTTTTGATCAAGCCGCTGTCGAAGCGTGGACTGGTCAATCGCCTTCAATGGGTGATGGATGCCATCGCCGATACGTCCTGGCTGTCGCCGGTCGAGCACTACCGGAACGTCCACATCGCCCGGCCGAGAAAGGTTGAAAGCGCAGAAGCGGGCGGGGAAAACAGGCCGGCCAAGAAACTCGCAAAAAGCTCCAGGGTGCAGCACCGGGGGGCTGCCCAAACGGCGTCCCCGGCAGGCGGTGGCGGAGCTTCGCCGCGATCTCCAGCTATGTCCCAAGCCGAGCTGATGGAGTTGAACGCCGAAGAGTTTGCCGGTTTTCACGACGAGAGTTTCCGGATTGCGCAAATTTTGACGGCCATCGGCGAAGAGCTGATGGGTTCGGATCTTTTGGGACGGATCGTCACGGCCATCGATAATTTGATCGACACTGTCGGCGAAGATGAAACCCGCAAGATCGTCGAGGGCTTGAACGAGTTGGAGGAGGCCCGCTTGTTGAGCCTCGACGACATCGCTGGGATGCTGGGAAAGTCGCCTGTCGCCAGTCCGGAAATGCTCGCCGAGGAGACGGCGGATGGTGGTCCGGCGCCCGCCCCGGTGAAACCAAAGGCCGGCGAACAGTTTTGCCAGGTCGACGAAATTCCGGCAAACGCCGTCCTTTCACGGGATCTTCTGGGCTCGGACAACAAGGTTTTCATCCCCGAGGGCACCGTCATCACCAAGATCGGCGGCCGTTTGATTTCCTGCCTCGATCAATTGCACCTGCTCAGCCGGCAGGGCCGGGAGCACGACGAATGGGGGGCGGGCATCTACGTGCTGCCTGCCGGCGCGGGCGATACGATTGCGCCGGAAGCCGAGATCGAAATCGATCCGAGTACGTTGGCGTTCCAAGGGGAGGAATTCGTGGTATCCCCCAGCCAGACGCCCGAGGCCGCTACGCTCAGCCGGGATTTTTACACCACGGACGGCAGACTTCATCTGATGGCGGGTTCCGAGGTCTCGCCGCGCATGGTGGACATGCTCGCCGACCTGCACAAACTGGGAAAAGTTGGAGATCAGATATGGCTCGTCCGCGAAGAGGGTGCCGAATGACCTGCTATGCTTTCAGCGCGCCATGCGTCAACCGTTGAGGGCCTGAAATCGATGAAAGCGTTTGACAGTCCGGATGTAGAGAGCGTCTTTGCCGGTTACCCCGAACGCCTGAGGGAAAAACTGATGCGCTTGCGTCAGGTCATCTTCGACTCGGCGGCGGAGATGGAGGCTGTTGGGCCCCTGGAGGAAACGCTGAAATGGGGACAGCCAAGCTACCTGACGCCAGCAAGCAAGAGCGGCACGACCATCCGAATAGATCAACTGGGATCGGAACCCGACCGGTATGGTCTGTTCGTCCACTGCCAGACCTCTTTGATCGAGACATTCCGCGATTTCTATCCTGACGAGCTGGAATATGACGGCAAAAGGGGAATCCGGTTCGACGTCGATGAGGACCCGCCCCAAGACGCCTTGCGCCACTGCATCGGCCTGGCGCTGACTTATCATCTGGACAAGAAACGGCGGGCGTAGCGCTCAAATCAGCCCAAGCTCCTCCAACGCAATCTTGATGCCTTCCCTCTGAGTATCGTCGGCCGGCGGCATCGGCTGGCGGGGCAGGCCGGACGGCACGCCCTGCAGGCTTTGGGCATACTTCGTCGCGGCCGGCAAATTGTCGTGCGGCATCAGGGCATTCCACAGCCGCAAGAGTTTGACGTGCAGGCCGAGCGCCGTTTCATGGTCCCCGGCTTTGACGGCATCCCAGAGATTGACGGACGGACCGGGAGCGGCGCTAAGAATGGCGGCGATGGAGCCATGCGCGCCGAGGGCGTAAGAGGGATACATCAGGGCGTCGACGGCGCTGAAGATCAGCTTGCCGGGTTGGGCGTCCGTCATCAGGTCGGCAAATAGTTTTAGATCCCCAGCCGATTGCTTGACTCCGATCACCTCGGGCACTTCGTCCATGATACGCACCAACAGGGCCGGTGAGAGGTAGGTCCAGGGCACGACGTTGTAGAGGATGATCTTCTGCCCGGTCTCACCCGCCATGGTACGGAAGTGTTCGACCATGGCGTCGTCGCTGGGCCGGAACAGGTAGTGTACCGGCGTCACCTGCAACGCGGCAGGACCGAGGTCGGCGACCATTTTGCCGCGCCGCACCGCCTCGCGCGTACTGTCGCAGATGATGCCGGCGATGACCGGGACGCGGCCCGACGAAGCCTCGATCGCCGCCGCCACGAGATCGCGGGTTTCCTTGGCGTCCAGGGTATGGCCTTCTCCCGTCGAGCCGCCGACGGCGACGGCGCGGGCGCCTTCACCGATCAACCAATCGATCTGCCCTGCCGCCGCACCGAAATCGATATCGCCGGCTGTATCGAATGGCGTGGTGGCGGGGGGGATAACGCCGGATAGCTCGGTCATAGGTCAGCCCTTTTCTCGGATATTCATCCATCAAACACGCAATCGGACGTTCGGGCGTCTCGGCCCGCATCCGCGACAATATCTTAGGAAGGTCGGGCCCGATGTCCACCGACATCGGGCCCAAAGTGTACGGAGACTAGTGCCCCGCCAGATCGTTCCACTGGGGCAGCAGGACGATCGAGTTGGGGTTGAAACCCATGTTTTTGAGCGTGTCCATCGACGCCACCACCTTTTGCGCCTTGAGGTCGACGACCGAGACCGAACCGTCCCGCATGCCCGGCAGATTGATGAAGGAATTCTGCACGAAGCCCCAGCGGCCGTTCTTGGTAATCCCGACGTGGTGGGCGCCCTCACCGGTTTTCAGCGACTTGATAAGCTTTGGTTTCGCCGGATTCTCGGAAAGATCGAATGTGTGCAGCAAACCCGGATTGGCTGTCGTGACATACATGGTCTTGCCGCCGTCAACGAAGTACATCTCCAACGGAACGCCGCCGTTGACGGGTGCGAGGTCGAACGCCTCACCCACGTCGAAATCCTTCTTTGCCGGGTTCCATGTGGCTGTCCAGAGCGAGGCGCCGAACATGTTCGTGCTGTAGACGATGGCTGGGTCGGAGCCGGGAACGCGCAGGAGTTCCACAGGCGCCACGCCCGACGGCGACGGCTTGTTCGACATCTTGAGCTTGCCAAGCACCTTGTGCGTGCTGATCTCGACGACGCTGAGTTCCTCCTGCGGCGATTTGAGATCGCCGGTGATGGTGCTGGTGACCAGCAGCCGGTCGATGTCGCTCAGTACGGCAAGCCCGTGCGGATTGGTCCCCGGTATGTCGATAATGCCGGTGATCTTGTCTGTTGCCGTCTCTCCGACATATACGTTGGCGGAGTTCATGCAGGTGAGGTACCAGGTCGAATTGTCCTCGGAGAAGATCACGTCCTCTCCCATCTGGCATTTGGGCACGTCGATCGTCTTCAGCCGATAGGGATATTCATTCAGATTGAAGACGATAAGCTCCGGCCGGCCCAGCGCCGTAACGTAGGCTTTCTCCTGTTTGCGGTCGTAGAAGATGTGGTGGGCGACCAGGTCGGGCGGTAGCGGAATATCCATCAGGATCTTGCCAAACGTCGGCGCGTTGGGATCGACGTCAATAATGGCGATGCCTTCCTGGCGTTCGCCCGTGCTTGTCAGCTTCATCGCCTTCAGCGATTCGGCGGGTTTGCTCTCGTAGTTCATCATGGCCAGGATTTCGGCCTTGGCCAGGTTAGGCACGACGAAAAGCGCCACTGCGGCAGCGGCGATATGAGTCCTCAAACGTTTCATGTCGAATCCCCCCAGTTTTTTCTGTTCTTTGTAAATTCCCCAACTGCAACTAAAACTAAGAATGACTATCACTCATTCTTACGCTTTCTCACCAAAATGAAAATCATAAATTCAAGTTGGGGAATTGGTGTGACGTGCGAAAAAATCCGGGACCGGTTCGATCGGCGGCGAGTTTTGGCGGGCTTGGCGATATTGGCGCTCGGCGGAGCCGGTTTGACGGCCGTTTCCAGTCGAGCGCCGGCCCAATCGGCAAAACTAAAATCGATAAGCCTCGAAATTCGCGGACGCAAAGTGACGGCGGCCAACAAAACCGTCCGCGTCACGGAAGGCGACAAGGTGCGGATCGACTGGGTGACGGACGAGGTGGCGGATCTTCACTTCCATGGTTATGACCTTCATGCCAAGGCCGAGCCGGGCCGAACCGTGTCCTTGACATTCCAGGCCCATACCGCCGGCCGCTTTCCCATATCGGCGCACAATTTCAACCATGCCACCTTGGTCTACATTGAGATCCATCCCCGGTGACGCCTCGGCATGATTGGTAGACGGGTCGATTTCAGTTGCCTTGCCCCCGCGATCGTCATAGCGGGCATCCTCTCGTCACCGGGCGCGGCGGAGGCTCACGCCTTCGGCATTCGCTACGATCTGCCGTTGCCGTTGTGGCTTTATTTGCTGGGCGCGGGCGCCGCCGTGGCGCTGTCCTTCGTCGTCATTGCGTTGTTTGTTGAAGGCACAGGAACGCGCATTGAAGACGTTCGCTTTGACGTCCTCGCCTTGCCCCCGCTGCGCTGGTTGGGGAGTGGAGCGCTGCTGAACACGGTCAGGGCGGTATCCGTTGCGGTGTTCGTGTTGCTGCTGGCGGCCGGTTTTTTCGGCAATCCCGATCCGTTCAGGAACATCGCCCCGACCTTCGTTTGGGTTGTTTGGTGGGTCGGCATGGCGTTCATATCGACCCTGGCCGGCAATCTCTGGGATCTCCTCAATCCTTGGAAAATCATCTTCACCTGGATTGCTGGTTATCGGCACAGGTCCACGGAGCCGCGGCCCTATCCGGCATGGCTGGGCAGGTGGCCGGCCGTGATTTTCTTTTTGATCTTCGTCTGGATGGAACTGATTGCCGAAGCGGGGGAGCAGCCAAGGAATTTGTCGGTCCTGATCATCATCTATTCAGTCCTCACCTGGGCCGGTATGAGGTATTACGGACGAGATGTCTGGCTGCGGCACGGCGAGGTATTCGCCGTGGTGTACTCACTGCTCGCCCGTTTCGCCGTAACCCACGGGGAGCAGGGACGCTGGTGGTTTCGGCTTCCTTCCGTCGGGTTGTTGACCGGCCATCCGCTGCAAGCATCCGCGATATGCTTCGTTCTGTTGCTGCTGACCTCGGTCACGTTCGACGGAATACTCGAAACGCCGCTTTGGGCGTCGATCCTCGACTGGATCGCCGAAAGCCAGGCATTGCGGCCTTTGCTTATTTCTCTCCAGGGCGCCGGGGCGGATCTCATTGCCGTCATCAAAAGCGTGGCCCTGGTCCTGCTGCCCCTTTTCTTCATTGGGGTGTTCCTGCTGACCTGCCGGGTTATCGCCTGGGCGGGCGGTGGCACGGTGGGTACTTTCGCCGTTGCCGGTTTTTTCGTCCTCTCACTGGTGCCGATCGCCATCGCCTATCATCTGTCCCACTATCTGTCTTACCTGTTGATTGCGGGTCAGAACATCATCCCGCTGCTGTCCGATCCTTTCGGGATGGGCTGGGATCTATTCGGCACGGTGGACTATGCCGTCGACATCGGCGTGGTGAACGCCAAGATGGTTTGGTACATCGCGGTCACGGCCATCGTGGCCGGTCACGTCTTGGCCGTATACGTCGCCCATGTCATGGCCCAGCGAATCTATCCGACGCCGAAGGCTGCACTGCTCAGCCAGATTCCGATGCTGGTCCTGATGGTGGGCTACACCATGATCAGCTTGTGGATTCTGTCTCAACCGATCGTGAGTCAATGAGCCGGCACGTTGACTTCGCTGCCCGTTTCCTCAGGCTCATGGTCGGTTAGTTCCGGCGGAAACCCGGGAGCCCTCAGATCCATGCCACAGGCGTCTTCCAGTCGTTTGACGATCATCGAAGACCAGGCCCTGGCGCCGTAGGCTTCCTTGCCGCGTTCGAAAATGTCCCGCACCAGAGGTGAAACCTCAAGCGGCACACCGCCGCGCGCCGCTACGTCCTCGAACAGCCCCATGTCCTTCAAAACCAGATCCAGGGTGAAATTGATGTTGTAGCTGCCGTTCAGGATCACCTGGCTTTCGGTTTCGTGAACGAACGAGTTCCCTGACGAAATGCGGATGGCTTCGTAGGTTGTGTTGAGATCCATGCCGGCCTGTTTGGCGGTAGCCCAGGCTTCGCCCAGCGCCACGAGGTGAACCGACGCAAGATAGTTGGTAACCACTTTCAGAACCGAGGCGCTGCCCAGCGGTCCGGTATGCAGGATGCTTCGGCCCATGGCGGAAAGCGCAGGCAGGGCGCGTTCGAAGGCGGATCGTTCACCGCCGGCGAAGATAGCGATGTTTCCCGTCGCGGCGCGGTGGCAGCCGCCGGAAACCGGGCAGTCCATGGGCAGGGCGCCCCGGTCTTCGACCGCGGCCGCCAGCCGTTTGACCTCGGCCTCGTCCGTCGTGCTCATTTCCAGCCACAAGTTACCGGCATCGAGGCCAGCGATTACGCCATGTTCGTCCTTCATCACGTCGGCACTGGCGGCCGGAGAGGGCAGGCACGTGATGACCGCATCGGCCCAATCAGCCAGTTCGCGCGGCGTTCCGGCTGCGCCTGCGCCGTTCTCGACCAACGGAGCCATGGCTGACGCGTCGAGGTCGAGCACCATCAGATCGAAGCCGTTCCGCTGCAGGCTGCCCGCGAGCTTGCCGCCGACATTGCCGAGACCGATAAAGCCGATTTTCATTATTCTGATCCTTTCGGAATGCCAGTGACCCTGCTTCACCGACTTGAACACAGAGGCAACCGCAGCCTAGGTTAAGGCATGAAAATCATCATCGATACGGACCCGGGTCAAGACGACGCCGCGGCTATTTTTTTTGCGTTGGGCAGTCCCGAACTTGAAATTCTCGGCATCACCGCGGTTGCCGGCAACGTGCCCTTGGAGCTGACGGCGAGGAACGCCCGCATCGTCTGCGAAATGGCGGGGCGCACGGACGTGAAGGTGTTCGCCGGCGCCGACCGGCCGCTTGAGCGCCCCTTGGTGACGGCGGAGCACGTGCACGGCAAGACCGGTCTGGACGGGCCGGAACTGTTCGAGCCCCGGACGGCACTGCAGGATGTACACGCCGTCGATTTCATCGTCGATACGCTGATGGCGGAGGAGGCGGGCAGCGTCACGCTTTGCGCCCTCGCGCCGCTCACCAACCTTGCGCTGGCCCTGCAAAAGGAGCCGGCCATCGCCGGGCGCGTGCGGCAAATCGTGATGATGGGTGGCGGCTACTTCGAACAGGGCAACATCACGCCGTCAGCCGAGTTCAATGTCTACGTCGATCCCGAAGCGGCCCGTATCGTTTTCCGCTCGGGCATTCCCATCGTCGTTATGCCGCTGGACGTGACGCACAAGGTTTTAACCACAAAAGCCCGGGTCGATCGCATCAGGGCGCTGGATACGAAGGCCGCCAAGGCGCTGACGGAAATGCTGCTGTTCTTCGAGCGCTTCGACGAGGAAAAGTACGGAACCGACGGCGGGCCGCTGCACGATCCCACCGTCATCGCCTGGTTGCTCAAACCGGAATTGTTCCAGGGCCGCGACTGCAACGTCGAGATCGAAACCTCATCGGATCTTACGCGGGGAGCCACTGTGGTGGACTGGTGGGGCGTCACGGACCGGAAAAAGAATGCCCTGGTGATCCGGGATGTCGATGCCGACGGATTTTTCGAACTGCTGACGGAACGCCTGGCGAACCTGTAATCGGCGGCACCTAGTCGCCCAGCGGATAGCCTTCGGGAAATACGTGCCGGCCGTCTTCACCCAGTGATATGTCGATGGTTTCGATCACCGCGTCGACGGGTAGTTCGGCGTAAAGGTGCGGGAACAACATGCCGCCCCGCGACGGTTCCCATCTGAGAGCGTCGCCCAGCCTGGCGCTATCGACGACCAGCAATGTGAGGTCATCCTGTCCGGCTCGATGCTTGGCGGTGCTGGCCCGGACCTGGGCGTGCGAGGAAAAATGGATGAAACCGTCGGCCAAATCCTGGGAGGAGCCGGCGTAGGCGCCACGTGCCAATGCGGCCTGCCATTCCTCGCGCCGGCACACGTGGTAAATCCGGGCTTCCATTTCTTCGTTGGTCAACGGCGTGCCGGTATTGATGGCTGACATAGGAAAATCACGGCGTTCCTGCTAGTTTCGTGGCAGCTCGGAAAACGATCCAAGGGGAAACCGCTCGAATATAAGGGCTGCGTTGATAACCGGGCAAGTGGGGGTGAGAGATGAAACGACTCGTGTTGTCGGCTGTATTGGCGGCCGCCATTTTCGGACAAGCGGGAATATCCGAAGCGCGGAAAGCGCTGCCGCAGGTCTCGCTTGAATTGGTCGCGGAAGGGCTCAGTGCACCGTTGTTGCTGGTGGCGCCGCCGGACGGCAGCGGCAGGAGGTTTATCGGCGACCAGTTGGGCATCGTCTACGTGCTCGACCCCGAAGGCAAACGCCTGGAGACGCCGTTCATCGATCTGCGTGACCAGATGACGCCCCTGCTCAAGGCTTTCGACGAGCGGGGGCTGCTGGCGTTGGCTTTTCACCCCAATTTCGCCAGGAACGGCCTTCTCTACATCAATTACAGCGCCAGGCGCCGTGCCGGCTCGCCGTTCACGGGAAAGACCGCCTATACCTGGCGCACATCGGAGTTCAAGGTGGCGGCCGACGATCCCAACCGGGTTGACCGATCGACCGAGCGCGTCCTGTTGCAACTGGATTGGGTCAACCGCAAGCACAACGGCGGCGGCCTGGCATTCGGGCCGGACGGCTATCTTTACATCGGCGTCGGAGACGGCGGCGGGGCGCACGGTGTGCCCGACGTCTACATTCCGCCGAAGATCGACGAAAACGATCCCAACCGGCACAACCAGGAAATCAGCGAGGATCCCTTCAAAATCCCGGAACGCTTCCACAAGTACGACGCCTATGCCCAGGATACCGGCAGGCTGAACGGCAAGATCCTGCGCATCGACGTCGACCGCGGCCACCCCGGCTACGCCATTCCGTCAACCAACCTGTTCCGCGGCAAATCCGAGGGACGCGACGAGATTTACGCCTGGGGCTTTCGCAATCCGTTTCGCATTTCCTTCGACCGCATCGGCAGCGGAGATATGTTCGTCAGCGGCGTGGCCGAAAGTTTCTGGGAGACCGTTTATCTGGTGGACCGGCAGGGCAATTACGGCTGGGCGATCCGCGAAGGCAGGCATTGCTACAAGCGCTCCCGCGCGTTCGATCCGCCCAAGACCTGCCCCAAAAAGGGACCGTTGGGCGAGGCCATCCGCGACCCCGTCATCGAATACGCCAACTGGTCGGTCCTGCGACCCTGGTCCAAAGTTAAACGGAAGCCGTTGGGCACGGCCAACGTCGGCGGTTTTCTGTACCGGGGCAAGGCACTGCCGGGGCTTTACGGCAAATTCGTCTTCGGCGATTTCAGCGCCACCGTCATGGAACCCTCCGGCCAGATTTTCGTCGCCACGCCGGCCAGTTCATGGCGGGCTCTCTGGCCCATCGACATTCTCAAACGAATGGACGTCCGTCTACACAGTTTGGGCGAGGATGCTGAGGGTGAGCTCTACCTGATGACGACGGCGCAGGGCATCCCGGTGGGCAATACCGGCAAGGTCTGGAAGCTGGTGCCGGCGAAATAGTGCTGCCGCTGGTTCAGCGGAAGTGCGGGATGACGTATTCGCCCATCAGGCGGATGGCTTCCGCCGGGTCGGGACCGATGGGGCCGCCGAGGTTGACCTGCGTGATGCCCCGTTCAGCCAGGTATTCGATCCGCCGAATGATGTCGTCCGGCGTGCCGGCGATGCCCAGTCCCAGCATCCGATCGGTCACCGAAGCGAAGGCGTCGTCGTAACGGGCCTCGGTCACTAGCCGCAGCGGTTCCGCGAAATCGGCCCGGCTCAGACCGATGGTGGCCAGAGCTTCCTCCTCGAGATACGGGCCGAAGTAGGCGCACATCTTGCGCATGACCTCGTTGGCGGCCCGGCCGTCTTCCGATATCGACAGCCAGCCGCAGCCGGCGACGTCGATGTCATCGGCGGACCGTCCCGCCTTGGCGGCGCCCGACAAGACGGCATCGACCATCAAACCTGCACTATCCGGCGGCGTCATCATGGGCAGGCTGCCGTCGCCGATCTCTCCGCTCAGCGCCAGATAATCGGGACCGTACGCCGCGACATAGATCGGAACCTCCGAACGGTACGGCTCGAACCGCAAGTAGCACTGTTCCGACCAGTTGAACGCCGGTCCCCCGTCGACCACCGTTTCACCACGCAGTAGCCGGCGGATGATGTCGACAGCGGCCCGGGTGCGCTCGATTACGTCGCTTGTGTCGATGCCCGTCCATTCGACCATGTCCCGGGTATGGAGACCTAATCCCAGGACGGCGCGGCCCTCCGAGAGCTCGTCCAGAGTGGCGATGTAGGTGGCGATTTCAGCCGGGTCGGTGGAGTAGGGGTTGGTGCCGACGTTGCCGATCTCGACCCGCTTCGTGTGTTCTGCGACGGCGGCTGTCAGCACCCAGGTATTGTGCATGAAGGTGTCGTGGGGAAACCAGACGGCGTCGAAGCCAGCCTCTTCCGCGAGCACGGCCAGATCGATGCACCGACGCGGACTGTCGACGAACTGAACGAAACGGATCCCGAATTTCACGCTGGTCTCCTATTGTTTGGCTGAAACCTGATCAGGCGCCGCAGCACTTTTTGTATTTCTTGCCCGATCCGCAAGGACAGGGGGCGTTGCGCCCGACCTTTTGCACGATGCGTTGTGGTTCCTTGGGGTTCATGACGCAATCGGCAAACACCCACCGGCCGTTCTCCCGCGTGAACATTGCCAGTTCGTGGTGTTGGATTTGCTGGCCCTGGCTCTTGTAGGTGGCGACGAATTCCACCGTTCCCGTTTCGTCGGTTTCTCCGCCCGCCGACGCATTACGGATTTCAAGGCCCTGCCACTTCGTTTCGGCGGCTGAAGCATTGAATTCGGCGACGTCGAAATCGTCGCGTTGGTTATCCGCCAGGGTTTCGTAAAGGTAATCGCCCAGGCCCAGCACGAAGGCCGTATAACGCGAGCGCATGAGGGCTTCCGCCGTGGGCGCCGCCTCGCCGCCATGATATTTGCCGCAACACTTTTCGAGCGGTTGGCTGGAACCGCAAGGGCAGTCGGACATGTCGTGAGTATCCTTCGATTGGTGGGCTTCGCGTCAAGACGACAGGGGTGGTGGGGGAGGCCTCGCGCCTGTTAGCGTAAGGCGAATTAATCACGGAAGGTCATTTCGGAGCAAGGGAGAACATCATGGCCATGACAATTGATTTCAGCGGTCAAGTGGTCGTCGTCGTCGGCGGAACAAGCGGAATCAATCTCGGCATTGCCGAAGGCTTTGCGGATCACGGTGCGAAGGTTGCCGTCGCCAGCCGGTCACAGGGCAAGGTCGATGCGGCTGTGGATAATCTCGGCGCCCGCAACGACGGCCAGGCCATGGGGTATTCGGGAGACGTGCGCCAACCTGACGCGATGGTCGAGTTCTTCGCCGCCGTCAGCCGGCAGTTCGGCGAGATCGACGTCTTGATTTCGGGTGCTGCCGGAAACTTTCCGGCCCGGGCCATGGGCATGTCGACCAATGCCTTCAAGTCCGTGGTCGACATCGATTTGCTGGGGACCTACCACGTCATGCGCGCGGCCTTTCAGTACCTGCGCAAACCCGGCGCCTCCGTCATCAACATTTCCGCGCCGCAATCGTTCGTGCCGATGGAGTTGCAGTCCCATGTCTGCGCCGCCAAGGCCGGCGTCGACATGCTCACCCGGGTGCTGGCGATGGAGTGGGGGCCGGAGGGGATCCGGGTCAACGCCATCGTGCCGGGACCGATTACGGGTACGGAGGGCATGGACCGTTTGGCGCCGACGGATGAGCTCAAGGCGCTTGTCACGGAAACCGTCCCGCTGCGGCGCGACGGCACACCGCAGGATATCGCCAACGCAGCCTATTTCCTGGCGTCCGACCTCGGTTCGTATGTATCGGGTGTCATTCTGCCGGTCGACGGCGCCTGGACGCCCGCAGGGGTCGGGGTCGCGATGAACGGATTGGTGAAACTGGCGGGGTAACCGCTCAGCTTTCCTGATCAGCCTCGGCAAATTCCCGCTGGGACCAGTTCGTTTCGACAGTGCGCTCCCTGGGAAAGTGCAACGTTCCCGTTGTGCCTTCGCCGATTTCGCTCTCGATGACCAGCGACCCGCCGTGAAGTTCGATCAGGGACTTCACCAACGGCAAGCCCAATCCGGTGCCTTCGTGTCGCCGGTCGAGATCGCCGTCGACCTGGCCGAAAGTCGAGATCGCCTTGTCGATATCGGCCGTCTTCATACCGATGCCGGTATCCGAGACGGTGATCGAAAGACCGCTGGCATTCATCACACCCGCCTTCACGGCAACTTTGCCGCCTGCCGGCGTGAACTTCACGGCGTTGGAAAGCAGGTTGAGGATCATCTGCTTGACCATGCGTTCATCCGCGCGCAACAGCGGCAGGTTGTTGGGAATTTCGGATATCAGGTCGACATTGCTTTCCTCGGCGCGCTGGCTGACCAACTGCAGCATCTGGTCGATCGCCAGGGGAACGAGGACGTTGGATTCCTCGATTTCGGTTTTTCCCGCCTCCAGCTTGGACAAATCGAGAATATCGTTGATGACGTTCAGCAGGTGTCGCCCGGAATCGTGCACGGCGCTGATGTATTCGGTTTGCGTTCTGTTTAGCCGGCCGCCGATGCCGCGCTCCAAAACCTGTGAAAAGCCCAGAATTGCGTTAAGGGGCGTGCGCAATTCGTGACTCATATTGGCCAGGAATTCCGACTTTGCGCGGTTGGCGTACTCCGCCGTTTCCACCGCCTCGATCAGGCCCTGTTCGGCCTTCTTTCCGGCCGTGATGTCGTTGCGCACGAGAGCCGTGCCGCCGGTGCTTGTGCTGTAGTGCCGCATCTCGTACCAATGCCCGTTCGCCATGCGGTATTCATAGGGCTGGCCGCTGCGAAATCTCCTGAGCCTTTCCAGCACCACCTCTTCGGCGTCAGACGGATCGTTTCCGTAGAAACCGACTTTCGCCAGTTTTCTCGTGATGTCCTCAAGCTTGTCACCGGGAAGCTGCAATTCGACGATCTTCGGGTGGGCATCCCGGTAGGCGTTGTTGCATAGGACGAACCGCTCGTCCGCGTCGAACAGGACAAATCCGTCCGAAAAACTTTCAAGCGCCGCATCCAACCGGGATTGATTCTCTTTCAGCTCCGCTTCCGCCTTCTTGCTCTCGGTGATGTCGACGGCAACGGCCACCATGTAATCTTCTTCGGGAAAAAACGAGAGCGAAACGCGCTCCCATATATGCACGCCGTCGAGCCGCTTGACCTCGATCTCTTTGTCGCGCACCACCCGTCCGGCGAGACCGTCTCTGATCGAATTTTCCCGCACGCCTATATCGACCCAATGACGTTCGGGTTCGAACTCAGCCATCATGTGGTCCCTGTCCCGATAGCCGATCAGATGGGCGGCCTGATTGTTTGCGTCCAACAGTTTGCCGTCACTCAGACGGACCTGGGTCAGGCCTACCTCGGCGCTTTCAAAAATGCTGCGGTACCTTTGTTCGCTCTGGCGCAGCGATATTTCCAACTCGGTTCGGTCGCGAATGATCCGATAAATGACAAAGAATGTGAAAAATCCGCCGCATGCGACGATGACTCGGATGACATCCGAATCTCCCGTAATACCGAAACCAACATCCAATGCGACAAAAACCAAGATAGGTGCGGCGATAACGCCAAACCGCCAATCCCGATGCCTCCACGTCATTGCGGCCAAACCGGTGAAGGCCGCAACGAGGAACGCCAGCGCTGAAATACTAATAAGGGACATCGCTGCTATCGACCCGCCCAATCCTGTCGCCTGCTGTCGGACGCACGCCCTCCGAGGGACAACCCGATAATAGGGTAAGAGGATTATTCCTAGCACCCTTAAGTGTATCTAGTCCGAACGGTGGAAGGAGCAATTCCCGGTGGAATTCTAGTCGATGGCTTCGAAATGCAGTTCGCTTTCGCCGTCGCGCGCTTTGCTGGCGTCGTCTCTGAGCACGCGGCGCAATATCTTGTTGGCCGCATTCCGGGGCAGGGTATCGACGAAGACATAACCGCGCGGTCGTTTATAAGCCGCCAGGGTGCTGTCCTTGCAATAGGCGTCGAGTTCAGCCACCGATACCTCAGCCTCGCCTTTCACTACGCAGGCGACGACGCGTTGCCCCCAGTAGGGATCCTCTATGCCGACGACCGACACTTCGGCAACGCCGGGGTGGGTGACGAGGATTGGTTCGACCTCGTCGGGATGGATGTTCTCGCCGCCGCTGCGGATGACATCGTCGACCCGGCCGACCAACTCGATGTCGCCGTCCTCCTGCAGGATGAAAGCGTCGCCGGTGTAGTACCAGCCGTCCTTCAGCTTCTCCGCCGTGGCGTCGGGACGATTGAGATAGCCGTTGAAGATGGTGTCGGTATTGGCGTCGACGATCAGCTCGCCTTCCTCTCCGGGCATCACAGTATCATCCGGGCTGCCCGCATAACGCACAATTCGGGTTCGCGAATAGAGCCCGGCCCTGAGGCGCGTGGGCTGCCCCAGCGGTTCGGGATTGTAGAGCGAACACATGGTCTCGGTGGTGCCGTAAATGTGGCGAATCGTCGCCGGCCATTCCGCATCGAGCCGTTCCAGCAGGGGGGGCGGGATGGATGCCCCACCGTAGAGAATGAGGTCGAGGGATGCCATTTTCTTTGGGTCGTAATTGGGCGCCTGAACCATGGCGGCATAAAAGGTGGGGACGGTGAAGAGGAAATTGATCTTGTGTTTGTCGATGGCTTCCACGGCGGCCGCGGGATCAAACTGCGACATGACGTAGTAAGTGCCGTTGTAAATCAGCGCGGCCAATAGGTTGCCGTAAAACCCGATGCAGTGGGCGATGGGGGCCAGACCGAGCACGCGCAGGTGCGGACCGCAGCGCAGGCCGCCCATGGGCGAAACCCAGACCGTTCTGGGTTCCGTCGTCCGGTGGGGTATCTCGACGCCTTTGGGCAGGCCGGTCGTGCCCGAGGTGTAGAACACATAGGCGAGATCCTCGGGTCCGGGTTTGACGAACGGCTCCAATTGGCCGGCGTCGCCACGGCAGGCGGCGAAGTCCTCGGCGCCCTCCAGGCCATCACCCATCGTCAACAGCAGAGCACCGTCGGGCAGGGACGTGGCCATTTCCGTGACCACGGCCTCGTTGGGGATAACGAAGGCGCCGGCCGCTTTGCCGTCTGCCGCCAACAGCGCGATGTCGGCGGGCGTCAGTCGGGCGTTGATCAGCAAGGGCACGACGCCCAATCGACTGAGGGCGAGGACGAAGAGGGCGTGTTCCATGAAATTGGGGAGGACGGTGGCGAACCGGGAGCCTGGTTTTATGCCCCGTTCCGCCAGGCCGGCTGCGATGGCGTCGATCTCGGCAATCAATTCGCTGTAGGTGAGTTGCCGGTCCGTGCGGTCGTCGACGATGGCTTGATGATTGGGCGTCCGTTCCGCCGCGTACCAAACCAGATCGTAAGTCGTATGCATGTCGCCCCCTCTATTTCGCCCAGCTATCGCTTGCCGATCCAGCGTTCCTGTCGTTTGAACGTCTCGGGCAGGTTGCCCGCTTCCTCCGCCTCGCTCATGGCCTGCAGGCGCGCCCGTTTTTCGTCGGTGTCTTCCGCGACATCGTCGAGGACGTCCTTAAGCATGCCTTCGTAATCGGCGCCGACCGGACAGACATCCTGACAGCGCCTGCAGCCCGTCACAACGCCCGCGCCCCGCAGTGTGCTTTGCCATATGTTGAAGCTTTCCTCAGAGCGCACGAGCGCCCGCTGCGCCTCGGCGTCGGGAGCGTCCAGGAATTTCTCCAGGAATTCCGCCACCTCCTTGAACCCGTGCGGCGAGCGGTAACGGTCGCAGCCTTCCCAATCCCGCTCCCAGTGCCCGATCACGTCACCCGGACAGGCGCTCAGGCAGCGTCCGCAGGAAGGACCTTGGCACAAGGCCGTCTCCATTCTCTTGTCGGGCTCGACATCCAGAGAGCAAAGCACGACGGTCACCATCAGGCGGGGCCCGAACTCCGGGGTAAGCAACTGGCCGTTCAGCCCCAGCGTACCGAGGCCGGCCTCCACGGCCGCATGGGCAGCCGACAGCAGGGGTGAGAGATGGGCCGCCGGTTCGCCGAAATAAAGCCAGGGATCGACGTGGGTCGGCGGAATGATCAGGGCGGGATAGCCCTGTTCCTCGAGCCAGAGTACGAGGCTGAGCGCCGCTTCCTCCAGCATCGTCAGGGTGATTTCGTCATTGTAGTACTTGTGCCGCTCGTTCCAGGCGGGCAGGCGCGTGGGGCCCGACAGGAGACGCTTGCCCAGCACGATGGCGCGGCCTCCGTCGTAATCGGTGACGTCCATGGGCCGCCGCGGGTGTTGCGGGTCCGGCGGAAACTCGTCCATGACCTTGCCGTCGGCGATGCCGACGATATCGGCGCCGAACGACTTGGCTTGTTGTTTGACCTGATCGGCGGTCAGCGGCGTGCGGTAGACGTAATCCATGACGCGTTACTCTCCGATGCCCCTCTCGAACTCTTTCCGTTTCGCCTGCTGTTCCGCCTTGAATTCCTCGCGGCGCAGCTTGGCGGTCTTTCCGGTATAGCCGCCGGGTCCGACCCAGCGGATATTCCAATCGCTCAGCCCCGGCACGTCGTCCCCCGCCAAACGCGCATCCTTGAAGGCTTTGCCCTTGGCAACTTTCTCCGGCGTGCTTTCGGGGATGACCTTTTGGTCCTCAGCCAGGTACGCGTGGTAATCGTTGCCAACGGGACAGACGGCAAGGCACCGCGGGCAGTCGCCGAACGAGCCGACGACTCGCAGGATACCCTGCCAGAAGCCGAACAGGTCGCGCGAGCGGATCATCGCCCGTTTGCCGGCCTTGTCCGCCATGGCGAACTTGCGCAGCATGTTGGTCACCGTCATGTAGCCGAATTCCTGGGCGAATTCGGCGCAGCCCGGCTTGTTGATGTCGAAATGCTCGACCGCATCGCCAGGACAGGAATAGAGGCAGCGCGAACAGCCTTCGCCGATGCAAACCTGCTCGTGCATGGGCTCGTCCGCTTCCAGTTCCAGTTCGGTGAGGATTCCTGTGAGATAGAGCCGGGGGCCCCATTCCGGCGTGAGGATGTTGACCTCCAGCCCGAAATTGCCGAGGCCCGCTTCGATGCCCAGGTGCCGCGTGCTGAGGTAGCCGTAAGAGGCCTTCTTCATGTTCCAGTCGGTTTCCTGGGCGGCGGTGACGAAGCTGGGGTAGCCGGCCTCCTCCAGCTTCATTGCAATGCGGGCGGCGATCTTATCCATGCGTCTGAGAATCACCATGTCCATGTACTGCACCGGCACCATCTGCTTGCAGCGGAAGACGGCCGCCGGAATGTGCTGCACGATCACGATGACGCTCTTGATGTGCGGCGAGATGTTCTCGGGCGTTTGCGGCCACAGCGGATCGGGCGGAAACGCGTTGAGCGTTTCCGCACTGGCAATGCCCACCAGATCGGCACCGAAACCGGTGGCCATGGCCTTGACCTCCTCGGCGGATGGATTTGCTCTTTCCGGTATCGACATGGGAGTCAGATTAACCAGCAACCGGTCCATTCGCAAACCCGCGTCAACTTGCGTCATTGGTTGATCCAACCTATTGTTTTTAATGACGACTTGACGCGCTTGACGAAGCGGTGGTGGAGAGGCGGGCGGCGATGGCGACGGAAGATTTTCGCAAAAACCTCAGGTTTCTTTGCGACCTCTATAAATCGGTGGCGGAGGTCTGCCGCCGCATCGATATCAACCGCCAGCAATTCAACAAGTACCTCGGCGGTCAGGCTGAGCCGTCCAACTACAATCTTCGCAAAATCTGCGACTTTTTCGGCGTGGAGGAGGGGGAGATATACGGCCCCCACGATGCCTTTACCGCCCTGTTCGCGGCCAAGCCCGAAGCCGGTGCGCCGCCGCCGGGCAGCCTGCCGTCTGCCGATTTTTTCCCGGAACCGACGGATGCCATTCACAAGTACCTGGGGTACTACTTCGCCTACGTCGTCTCGCCGTCGTTCCCCAAATACATGATCAAATCCATTACCCAGCTCGCGCTGCGGGGCGAAAAGGTCATTACAAAGACATACGAGCGGATCGCCGTCCGCGATTCCGACGACGATTATTATTCGGTCAACAAGTACAACGGATTTTGCTTCGCCTCCTCCGACCTGCTTTATCTCGTCGAGCACGAATACTTGAATAACCGGGGTTACATCTATACCGCGCTCTATCCGTCATACCGGGGCAGGGTGCAGTACTTGAACGGCCTTGTGCTCGGCGTTTCGGGCGGAAACTTCCGCCGCCCCTTCAGTTCCCAGATCGTTTTCGAGCATCTCGGGGAGAGCATCGACTTGCGTGCTGCCATCGGCGCCTGCGGTTGCTTTCCCATTGCCGGTGACGATATTCCGGAGAGCGTAAAATCGCGGTTGCTGGTGCCGGTGCCCTCCGGCGAATTCAACATGACACCGCCGATCTTCTGATTTTTTCACAAATCCGACGCGATGTGTCGCGAAATCGCGTCAGTCCGCGTCGAAATTGGTTGGGTTGCGAAATTGTCCGACGCGGGTCGACGGGATCAGAATATCGATAGTTGGATTAATCGGTCTCGCGCCCGATCCGACGTGGGGAAGGTTGTCATAAAATTTCTGTAACCAAGCAAAAACGCACCAAAAGTATCAACGGAGGAAATTCCATGAAAATTCTGCGTAACTTCGCAACGGCCGCCGTCGTTGCGGCGTTTGCGGTAGGTGGCGTCGTAAGCGCCGCGGAAGCCGCAAGCAACACCCTGAACTGGCCCAGCCGGGCAAGTTATAAGGACTGGAACCCGGCCGCGACGTATTCGGAAGAAACTTACGTCCTCGGCAACATTTTCGAGACCCTGACGTTCTATGTTGACGGCAAGGTTCAGCCGCGTCTGGCCACCGCCTGGGAGAAATCCGACGGCGGCAAGACCTGGACCTTCCAGTTGCGCCGGGGCGTCAAGTTCCATGACGGCGCCGAGATGAATGCGGCGACGGTCAAGAAATCGGTCGAATGGACGAAGAAAGAAGGCCGCGGCGCGGCGTTCCTATGGGGCGGACTGGCTTCGGTAGAAACGCCGTCCTCGCACACCATCGTCTTCAAGTTCAAGAGCCCGATCGCCTTGGATCTGGTCGCCAGCGGCCAGTACGGCAGCTACATCATCGGCCCGAGCTCCATCGACAAGGGCCATGACTGGATGCAGAAGGGCCAGGGCGCCGGCACCGGCCCCTATAAGTGGGTCAAGAACGAGCCCGGCGTGCAAATCGTGCTCGAGAAGTTCGACGATTACTGGGGCGGCTGGGAAGCGGGCCAGATCGACCGCGTGATCATCAAGACCGTCGCCGAGGGCGCGACGCGCATCCAGATGGTCAAATCGGGAGAGGGCGACCTCGCCACCGTGCCGACGGATCAGGTCAAGGCCGTCGATGCCCTGCCGGGCGTCAGCGTCAGCCAGGGCACGTCCTGGCGCAACTCGATGTACCTCTTCAACTTCAAGAAATATCCGACCGACAACGCCAAGTTCCGCAAGGCCCTGACGCACCTTTGGGACTACAACGCGGTTCTCAGCGACATCATGTTCGGCATCGGCACAGCGCCTGTCGGGCCGCTGCCCAAATCCATGTGGGGTCACGGCAAGTACGACCTGCCCAAGTTCGATCCCGCCGTAGCAAAGAAACTGCTGGAGGAATCCGGCGTGCCGAAGAAGGATTGGAAAGTCTCCGCCATGTACATCGGCAGCGTCGGCGCCTACTCCAACACCATGGAGCTGTTCCAGGCGACGGCCGCTGAAGTCGGCGTTCAGGTCGAACTGATCCCGGGCGACTGGGGCACCATCTGGGGCAAGGCCAAGAAGTTGGAAACCTCTGCCAACATCCAGTCCATGACCTGGTGGCCGGCCTACGCCACGCCGCAGGACTGGCTCTGGGCCCAGTGGCGCACGGAAAAGAAGGCGCTCTTCAACCTGTCCTTCTATTCCAACCCGGCCTTCGACAAGGCCTTGGACGCTGCCGTTGCGGCCGAGGGCGTCGACCTCAAGGCGTCTGCCGCCAAGTACATCGAAGCTCAGGACGTTTTGATGAAGGATACGCCGGCCATCTTCTTTGCCGACGTGGACCGCTACTACGCGCACAGCGACAAGCTCAAGGGCATGGATCAGCAGTTCAATCCGGCCTACGAGACCTTGTTCGTCTACAATCTGCGCAAGTAGGTTGACGCGCCGGACGGCAACGCGGTCGTCCGGACATTGGTATCGAGTACGGGGCAGGCGAATGCCTGCCCCGGAATCGAGGATGGCCGATGACCCGATATGTTGCTCAAAGACTGATCATGATGATCGGGATCCTGTTCGGGGTCTTGACCATCACGTTTTTCCTGAGCCGCGTCCTGCCGTCATCCCCGGCCAATCTCATTCTGGGCGACCGCCCGACGGCCGAGCAGGTGGCCTTGGCTGAAGAGGAACTGGGCCTCAATAGACCGCTCCTCGTTCAGTATGCCCTCTATATGGGCCAGATCGCCCAAGGCAAATTCGGCCAAAGCCTGCGCACCAAGCAGCCGGTTCTCACGGAAATCCGCAACCGCATGGGCGCGACCATCGAGCTGACGACGCTGGCCATCATCATCGTAGTCCTTGTCGGCGTGCCGCTGGGGGTCCTCAGCGCCGTGCGGCAGAATTCATGGATCGACAATTTAGCCAGGGCCGGTGCGGTCGGCGGGGTTGCCATTCCGGCCTTCATCCTGGCGATGGTCCTTCAGATCATTTTTTACGGTCAGTTGGATTGGCTGCCGATCCAGGGCCGCATCGATTCCATTATTCTACTGGACGTCCCGTTCGCGAAAATAACGGGGCTCTACCTCATAGACACCTTGTTGGCAGGCGAATGGGAGGCATTCAAAAGCGCCGCCCGGCACATTATTTTGCCGACCCTGACACTTTCGATCGTGACGCTGGCTTCGGTGGTACGCATCACGCGAAACATGATGGTGGAGGTCCTCGGCGAAGAATACATCCGCACGGCCTTTGCCTACGGCGTGCCCCGGCACTCGATTTACTATCGCCACGCCTTGAAGGCGACCCTCATTCCCATGCTCACGGTGATCGGCCTGGTGTACGGCTACCTGCTGGGCGGCGCCGTCGTCGTCGAGTTCGTGTTCGATTGGCCGGGGCTGGGCGGATTCCTCGTTTTTTCCATCGTCCAAAACGATTTTCCGGCGGTGATCGGCACCACCCTGTTCCTTGCCGCCGCCTACCTGACGATCAATCTGATCGTCGATCTTCTCTACTTCGTCGTTGATCCAAGGCTGAGGACGCAATGACGGAAACCGTTTTCACATCGGAGGAAACGCCCGTCCGGGCCGGCCTTGGCCTCAGGGCGCGGGCCTTTGCCGCGAACAACAAGCTCTTTGTCGTCGGTGCAGTCGTATTCCTGACAATCGTCGTCGTTGCCCTGCTTGCCGAATGGATCGCACCCTATTCGCCTACGAAGATCGCCTTCTCACAAAAGCTTCAACCGCCCAGTCTGGAACACTGGATGGGTACGGACAGGTTCGGGCGGGACATCTTCACCCGGGTGCTTTACGGCGCGCAGACCTCGCTGACGGTCGGCGCCTTCGTGACGCTTATGGCCATCCTGATCGGCGCCCCCATCGGATTGGTCTCGGGTTACTTCGGCGGCAAGATCGATACCGCCTTGATGCGCGTCTCGGACGTCTTCCTGGCTTTTCCGCCCCTGCTGCTGCCGATTTCCATCGTCGCGGCCCTCGGGCCGGGCTTGATGAACGCCATGATCGCCTTGGCGATATCGTGGTTCCCCTGGTATGCGCGCATCATGCGCGGGGCGGTGATGCGGGTGCGCAAGGAGCTCTATATCGATGCCGCGCGCGCCATGGGCGTGGGTCCGGCGAAGATCATGTTGCGCCACGTCACGCCGAACTCCCTGACGCCGATCATCGTGCAGGGGTCGATGGATTTCGGCTTTACCATTTTGGCCGCCGCTTCCCTCAGTTTCATCGGTCTGGGCGCCCGGCCGCCGACCATCGAATGGGGCTTGATGGCCGCCACTGCCCGCACGCAGTTTCTCGACCACTGGTGGACGGCGCTTTGTCCGGGCTTCGCCATCTTCCTTACCGTTCTGGCGGTCAATCTGGTCGGCGATGGTTTGCGCGACGTTCTGGATCCCAAGCACGGGACGAGTGAATGAGTGCCCCGGTCCTCCATATTGAAGGCCTGCGGGTTGAGTTTCCCGGCCTAGTGCGGACGGTCCAAGCGGTCCGCGGCGTCAGCCTCCAAGTGGCTGAAGGCAAAGTGTTGGGGCTTGTCGGCGAATCCGGCTCGGGAAAATCCATGACGGCGATGGCCTGTCTCGGCCTGGTGCCGAAACCGGGCCAGGTCGAAGGCAGCGTCAAGGTCGACGGCTATGAGGTCGTGGGACGGGCCGACCGGGAGCTCGCCGTTCTGCGCGGCGGCGGCGCCGCCATGATCTTCCAGAACCCCATGCGGGCGCTGAACCCGTTTTTCACAGTCGGCCAGCAGATGACGGAGGTGATCCGTTGTCACCGGCCGTTTGACGATGCCGAGGCCCGCGATGCCGCAGTCGACGGGTTGCGCGCCGTCCACATGCCGGACCCGGAGATCGCGTTGGGCAAGTATCCGCACCAGATGTCCGGCGGCCAGATCCAGCGGGTGATGATCGCCATGGCCCTGGCCTGCCAGCCAAAACTGATCATCGCCGACGAACCCACCACGGCGCTCGATGTGACGGTGCAAGCGCAGATCATTACGCTGTTGCGCGAGCTGGCGGCGGAACAGGGGCGGACCATCCTGTTCATTACCCATGATCTGGGAGTTGTCGCCTCGCTCTGCGACGACGTGGCCGTGATGTACGCCGGCGAAGTCGTCGAAGCCGGGTCCGTCGCCAAAGTCTTTGCCGACCCGCGCCATCCCTATACGAAAAAACTCATGAACACGGTGCCGAAGCTGGGTGCCGGGGAGCAGTCGCTCAATTTCATTCCCGGCCAGGTTCCGGACATGGGCTTCCCGCCTTCAGGCTGCGCCTTCCACCCGCGTTGCGACAAGGCGACGGCGCTCTGCCGTGAAAGACCGCCGGTGTTCTCGGCGTTCGGCGAAAATCACAAAGCGGCCTGCCATCATGCCGCGGGATTGACCCTGGTGCGCGGAAGGGAGGCGTCATGACGGCGGGCCAACCCCTCGTGGCGGTGGACGCCCTGCGCAAGGAGTTCGCGACCAAGCACGGCATCGTTACGGCGGTGGATGACGTCAGCTTTACAGTCGGTGCCGGCGAAACCGTGGCGCTGGTCGGGGAATCCGGCTGCGGCAAAAGCACGGTGGCAATGACGCTATTGGGCCTTTTGGAGGCGGACGGCGGAAAGGTCCTGATCGACGGCGAAGCGATGGGATCCAGTCAGCGCAAACATCTCGGTCGGGATCTCAGCATCGTCTTTCAAAATCCCTATTCATCCCTCAATCCCAAGATGAAGATCCGTTCCATCATCGCCGAACCGCTTTCGACGGCCTTCGGTTTGAAGGGAAAGTTGCTGGATCAGCGGGTCGAAAAACTGCTCAACGACGTGGGACTGGGGCGGGAGCATATGATGCGTTACCCGCACGAGTTTTCCGGCGGCCAGCGCCAGCGCATCGCCATTGCGCGGGCGCTTGCGCTTGAGCCCAAACTGCTCATCCTGGACGAACCCACGGCGGCGCTTGACGTTTCGGTCCAGGCTCAGGTCTTGAACCTGTTGAAGGAACTGCAGACCGAACTGGGACTCAGCTTCCTCTTTATCAGCCACGACCTGGCGACCGTGGAGTACCTCGCCCAGCGGGTCATGGTGATGTATCTCGGGCGCATCGTCGAAGCCGGGCCGGTGGCGGAGGTCTTCGCCCGGCCGAAGCATTTCTATACCCGCGCCTTGTTGGATTCGGTGCCCTCCATCGATCCGGCCAGGCGCGACCAGCTGACGACCCTCAGCGGCGAAATTCCGAGCCCTTTGAACCGCCCAGCTGGGTGCGCTTTTGCGCCGCGTTGCGCCGCGGCTGACGATGCCTGCCGCGCCGCTGTGCCGGTACTCGAATCACATGAAGACATTCGCCAGGTCGCCTGCATTCGACCGTTGAGTGAACCGACCAATTAACTGAAACAAGATCGACTAGACGTGGGGCGTATTGATTGATGACGACTTCGAATACAAATCCGACGAACGGAAGCGCCGCAGGCGACAATCACGGCGTGATGCAGGGATTTCCGCCGCCGCCGGAAAAGCGCACCACGATTGCCAATTGGGATACGCCGCCCTTCAACATCTGGTCGTTCCAGAACATGAGCCAGGTGTTTCCCGTCGCCCCAGTCTCCCGCGGCGACGGGCCGGTTTCCGAGTTCAAGCGCCGTCCGCTCGACCTGAAGGGCATCGGGACGACGACGATCGACGGCAGCGAAACAACGGTCGGCGAATTGTTGGCCGAATCCTACACCAATGGATTTCTCGTACTGCACCGCGGAGAGATCGTTGCCGAGGAATATTTCGGCGGCATGACGCCCGACACGCTCCATCTCGCGCAATCCGTTTCTAAGTCCGTGGTGGGCACGCTGGCCGGAATCTACATCGACCGGGGAATTGTCGACAGGGCCGCCCGGGTGGATCACTACGTCCCTGAGCTGAGCGTCAGCGGTTATGCCGACGCTACCGTTGATGATGTGCTCAACATGCGGACGGGCGTTCGCTTCAACGAGGATTACACCGACCCCGATGCCGAGTTTGCGTTACTCGACATGGCGTCGGGTTGGAAGGAACGCATAACGGGGGATGAACCCGACACGATATACGATCTTCTGGTCTCCATCGAAAAGGAACGCGAACACGGCGAATACTTCCAATACCGCTCCATCGATACCGACGTATTGGCCTGGATCTGCGAACGCGTCGGCGGCGACCGTCTGGCCAAGCTGATCAGCCGTGAGATCTGGTCGAAACTGGGGATGGAAAAGGACGCGAGTTTCACCGTTGACCGGGCCGGAACGTCCCTGGCCGACGGCGGTTTCAATGCGACGCTACGCGATTTCGGCCGTTTCGGCCAAATGCACCTGGACTTGGGTCTGTCCAACGGCCAACGCGTCGTTTCCGAGGAATTTGCCAGGTCCTGCCGCTCCGGCGACGTCGACAAGTTCAAGGTGAACTATGAGGAGTTCGCCCAGCACTATCCACGTGCCGCCTACAGTAACAAGTGGTGGGTGGTGGATTCGGATCGGGAGATCTATTCGGCCCGCGGCGTTTTCGGCCAGATGATCCACATCGACCCCAGTGCCGAAATGGTCGTGGTCAAGCTGTCGTCCTGGCCGACCTTTCTCGATTTCGACCGCGGCCTGAACGCCTATCGCCTGACCGAAGCCATCGCGGATTTCCTCAAAGCGGCGTAACCTACTGCCCTCAACCGGGCAAAGAGAGGTTACTCGATGAAAGCCGTCCGATACGCCGAGTACGGCAGCGAGAGCGTTTTGGAATTGGTGGACGTGCCTGCCCCCGTACCGGGACAGGGTGAGGTTCTGGTGAATATCAGGGCGGCGGGCGTCAATCCTTTCGACTGGAAGCTTCGCGCCGGTCACCTCAAGCAGTTCTTCGAAGTCGACTTCCCGGTCGTTCCCGGCGGCGAGGGCGCGGGCGTCGTCACGGCGGTCGGCGACGGCGTCGAGAATTACAACGTAGGCGACGAGGTTTCCTTCATGGCGCGGGATACGTCACGCGGCGCCTATGCGGAATACGTTGCCGTCCCCGCAGGACATGTCGCCGCCAAGGCGCCGGATGTCGATTTTACGCTCGCCGCAGCCTTCCCGGTATCCGCCGTCTCCGCCTGGAAGTGTCTGGTCGAGTGCGCCGATGTTAAGCCGGGCATGAAGGTCCTGATCCACGGCGGGGCGGGCGGCGTCGGCGGTCTCGCCATTCAACTGGCGAAGCACTTGGGTGCCTATGTCGCCACTACCTGCAGCGCCGCCAACGCCGAGTATGCCCGCGAACTCGGCGCCGATCGGGTCGTGGCCTATGACGAGGCCGATTTCGCCGACGAACTCGACGGTTTGGACGTCGTCCTCGATTCCGTCGGCGGCGAAACCCACCAACGTTCCTATGAGGTTCTCAAGCCGGGTGGCACGCTCGTCTTCCTCATCGCCAAGCCGTTCGAGGACCGCACGGCCGAATTCGACGTCAACCTCGTCCGTGCCGTCGTAGAGGATGTGGACGAGGCGTTTGCTGCCATGGCCGACCTGGTGAATCGGGGCGTCGTGGTTCCGCAGGTCGAGCATGTGTTGCCAATGTCCGAGGTCCACCAAGCCCACCGCATCAGCCAAACCGGACACGCCCGCGGCAAGATTGTCCTGCGGATCGGCGGCTGACGAAATCGGCTGCTTGCAGCCTGATTTTTTACTGTCCGTAGAACGGGCCGGGCTGCTATGACAGGGCCCGAATTCGGGGGCGGTGAGGAATCGATGACATCGAGTGAGTTGAGGTTGGACTGAAATGGCCATTAGAGACGTGAACTTTGAAAATCCCGCGCTGCTTTCCCCCAAGCGCGGACTGCCTGAAAGCATCGCCATCATCGGCGCCGGAACCATCGGGCCGGACATCGGATATTACCTGAAGAGCGCCATTCCGGATCTTGAGCTTGTCCTCATCGACATCAATCCCGAAGCTTTGGAGAAGGCCGAGGCGCGCATCCACGCCTATAAGGAAAAGGGCGTGGCGCGCGGAAAGATTTCCGCCGATTTGGCCGAGAAGATCGGCACCAAGATCGTCACCTCGACGGACTATGCGGCGCTCGCTCATTGCGACTGGGTGCTGGAGGCGGCAACCGAAAACCTCGACCTCAAACGCAAGATATTCTCCGACGTTGAAGCCCTGATCCGTCCTGAGGCGCTGATCACCTCCAATACGAGCTCCCTGCCGGCGGATCGCCTTTTCTCCCACCTGGAGCACCCGGAACGCACCTCGGTGACGCATTTCTTCGCGCCGGCCTTCAAGAACCCGGCGGTCGAGGTTGTCGAGTGGGCCAAGGCCGACCTCGAAGTCGTCGACTACCTGCGCTGGTTCTTCTACCAGACCGGCAAGGTGCCCATGGTCACCGATGATGTCGTCTGTTTCATGCTCGACCGCATCTTCGACAACTGGTGCAACGAGGCGGGATTGCTGTTGGATGACGCCACGCCGGCGGAGATCGACAGTGTGACGTTCGAGTTCGTCCATGCCGGGCCGTTTTTCGTCCTCAACATGGCAAACGGCAACCCCATCATCATTGAGACCAACACCCTGCAGATGGAGGAGGAGGGCGAACACTACCGCCCGGCCGACGCCTTCCAGCGAACCGAGAAATGGGAAACGGTCGCCATGGGCAACGGCATCGATGTCGAGCCCGCCAAGGCCAAGCTGATTCGCGACCGCATGCTGGGCATCCTGTTCAGCCAGACTGTCGACATCCTCGACCGCAATATCGGCGATGCCGCCGATCTCGATCTCGGCTGCTGCATTGCGCTCGGTTTCAAGAAGGGGCCCATCGAACTCATGCGCGACATGGGGGCCGCGGAAGTCGAACGCATCCTGGCCGAGTTCGCCAAGTACAAACCCGGCATGCCCCAGCCGGCCAAGCCCATTGCCGAGTACCTTGACTACAACCGCTATGTGCTGGTGAGCGAAATCGACGGCGCCGTCGTCATCACGCTGCGCCGGCCGGAGGCCATGAACGCCTTGCACGACGATTTGACCGACGAAATCCTCGGCGTCGTCAAGGCCAACGAAGGGCGCGACGATGTCGCCGGGTTCGTCATCACCGGTTACGGCACGCAGGCTTTCTGTGCCGGCGCCGACATCGGCAAGTTCCCCTCCATGCTGGGTGACAAGCAGCAGAGCATCGAATACGCCCGCGCGTGCTCGCGCCTGCTGGTTCATCTTGATTCGTGCAAGAAACCTGTTGTCGCGGCGCTCAACGGCATGGCGTTGGGCGGCGGCCTGGAACTGGCGATCCGCTGCCACTCCATCATCGCCGCACCCCAGGCCTGGATGCAGTTGCCGGAGATCACGCTCGGCATCGTTCCCGGCATCGGCGCCATGGTGGTACCCTACCGTCGCTGGCCGGCGGCCTCGGCGACCTTCCACGATATGCTGCTGACGGCGAAGAAACTCAAAGCGCCCGAAGCCCTTGAGATCGGCATGTTGGATGGGTTGGTCGATGACCAAGCCGACCTCATTCCCGCCGCTGTGAAGCGTGTCAAGGAAATGGCCGCGTCCGGCGATCACATTTCCGCCGCGGCCGTCGAAATCTCAGAGGTGCCGGCGGATGTAACGGCGAGTGTCACCGGTCAGGTTCTCAGCCAGGATATCGTCGGCATCATCGGCGGCGCGATACGCGATGCCGCCGCGGCGCCGAACCTAAATGACGCATTGGAGGTCGGGTACGCGGCGTTTGGCGACAGCGCTCTGACCGCCGCCGCGAAAGAAGGCATCGGCGCGTTTATGGAGCGCCGCAAACCCGATTTCGAGAAGACCGGCTGATGTCGGGCAAGGGGGGTATCACGGTCCGGCCCGTCGCCGCCGCCGACTACGACGGCTGGCGAGCCATCTATTTGGGTTACGCCGAGTTCTACCACGTCTTTCCGGACGAGGAGGCGATTGCCACCGTCTGGCGTTGGGTAACCGATCCGGACCACGAAATGCGTTGCGACATCGCCGTCGAAGAGGGCGGCAGGGTGGTCGGATTCGCCCAATACCACGGCACGCCCCGCACGCTGGGCGGCAACACCATCTGTTACCTTAGCGATCTGTTCGTCGATCCGGAAACGCGGAGCGGCGGCATTGGCCGAGCCCTCATGGACCATGTGATCGAAGTCTGCCGGCAGGAAGGCTGGCCCAAGTTGCGCTGGCTGACAGCCGAAGACAACGACCGGGCCCGCGCGCTTTACGACCAGTACCAGGAACGCAGCCCCTTCATCGTCTATTACATCGACACCGACTAAGTTCCGTCCCGGCAACTGATCATGTTGACGGCGAGCATGCTCATGACCTCGTCGCCGTCCTGATTGGTAACCCGGATATCCGTCCGGACGACGCCCCGGTCGGGTTTCGAGCGCGAACGCTTGGTCTCCACGATATTGACGGTGACCGTCAATTGGTCGCCCGGCCGGACCGGCCGGACCCAGCGCAGTTCGTCCATGCCCGGCGAAGCGAGACTTGAGGCATCTGAAAGGTACCGCGTGGCGTAGAGGCTCATCATCAGGCCGGCCGTCTGCCAGCCGCTGGCGATCAAACCGCCGAAGGGGCCGGATTTTGCTTGTTCGGAGTCGGTGTGGATGATCTGGGGATCGTAGCGGCTGGCGAAGGCCACCGCTTCCGCTTCGTCAACCGACACGGTGCCGAGTTCATGGCTTTCGCCCGCGACGTAGTCTTCAAAATACCGGGCCTTGCCGACGGCGGTGAAATCCGACGGGCCGGTCATGGTGTGCCGGTCCGCTGCTCGGAAAACGCCTGCAGCATTTCCGCCATCTTCTGGTGCAGGAGGTTGATGGCCTTGAGCGGCCGGACCATGACCTTGAAATCGGTGATCTTGCCGTCGTCGTTCCAGCGGATCATGTCGACACCGTTGAAGTGGATGCCGTCGATTTCCGTTTCGAACTCCAGAATGGTGTCGTTGCCGGCTTCGACCTCCCGGACATAGCGGAAGTCGTCCGAACCCAGAACCTCGAACGCGGCCTTCAGATAGAGCAGGACGATGGGCTTCCCGACTTGCGGCGTGTGCACCACCGGTGAATGGAAAACGGCGTCGTCGGCCAGTAAGGCCTCCAGGCCTTCCACGTCGGCGGCTTCGATCACGCGGTGCCAGGCCGCCAGGTTATTGGATGTCATTTTGAGAGGGTCCGCTTGAATTGAAACTGAGGCGCTCACACTAAAGTTTCCGAACCCTTCCGTCACCGGAAACTTATATTCGTTCTAACCAATAAGAAAAATAATGGTTTTAATAAATCAATCTTGACGATCATAGACTATGGCGCTATTGATAATCATTCGCAATTAAAAGCAAGTCAAGAACTGACTGCTGGATCTGTATTTGGAGAATATGAACATGCGTAATTTTGGTATTGCCGTTGCCGCGGCGGCGGTCATCGCGGTGTGTGGTTTCACGGGAACCAGCTTTGCCGCCGGCGATCTGGCGGGACAGAAAGCCGAACGGGTCTTATTGACCCTGGGCAAAGACGGCGACAAGAAGAAGTTGTTCCATCCCGACCGGCTGAACCTGAAGGCCGGCAAGCGCTACACCCTGGTCATCCACAATCCTAGTGCCGAGGTGCACGAATTCGATTCGCCGGGTCTGGTCGGCGCGGTCTGGTCCTCGGGCGTCAAGATTTTCGAGGATATCGGGGCGAGTGCGCGTCCGGTCGCCGAGGTCGTGGGGACGCCGGCGGAAATGGAAGTCTTTCCCGGCAACACCGTCGAATGGACCTTCGTGACCGTGGCGGCCGGCAGGTACGATATGCTGTGCGATATCGAGGACCAAAGTGGCAAGACCCATACCGAAATGGGCATGAAGGGTTTGATCGTCGTCGAATGACATTCCATTGATACCGAGACAATGCTTCCCTTGATCTTTGCGGGTTCCTATCACCTAATGGTTTAAAGCCATTTCCGGCGATGCACGGCCGGGACCTGCCGGGTCGGGGGGAGTATTGAGCGAACAAAAGCCAAGGGCGCGTGATCTCGGTTTGCCGTTCGAGGGAGAAACCGGTCCGCACAATGCCATTACGGACGTTCCCGGCGTCGAGGTCGGCTACACGACACTCGTTGAACCGGCTGACAAGCTCGTGGTCGGAGAGGGGCCTATCCGTACGGGCGTCACGGCGATCCTGCCGCGAGGGAAGGGTGAGCGCCTCAGGCCCATCTGGGCGGGCCACTTCAATCTCAACGGCAACGGCGAGATGACGGGCACCCACTGGATCAACGAAGCCGGGTATTTCGTCAGCCCGGTCTGCATCACCAACACCCATTCGGTCGGAATGGTCCACCATGCCGCTGTCGGCTGGATGATCGAGCAGTATCCGGCCGATTTTCTCGAAGCCCATTCCTGGGCCATGCCGGTTGTGGCCGAGACCTACGACGGCATGGCCAATGACATCTGCGGCCGCCACGTCACCGAAAAACACGTCCTAGCAGCCCTCAATTCAGCCGGCGGCGGGCCGGTGGCGGAGGGCAACGTGGGTGGCGGCACCGGCATGCAGACCTACGAGTTCAAAGGCGGTACCGGCACGGCCTCGAGAACACTGACGCTCGGCGGGCAAGGCTACACGGTGGGCGCGTTGGTCCAGTCCAACTTCGGCGCCCGGCCCGAACTGACCATATTGGGTGTTCCCGTCGGCGCCGAAATGCCCGAAGGCGCTTTCATCAGCCAGGACGTCAAGGACGGCCAGGGGTCCATCATCGTCATCATCGGCACCGACCTGCCGCTGTCGCAAACCCAGTTGCAGCGCCTGGCCAAGCGCGGCGCCATGGGCATCGCCCGCACGGGATCGCCCGGCGGACACTATTCGGGCGACATCGTTCTGGCGTTTTCAGTCGCCAACGATCGGCCGTTGCCCAGGTTGGGCCTGGACGATCCACCGGTGATCGAAACCTTCGATTACCTGGTCGATCACTACATGGGTCAGGTCTACGAGGCCGCCGTACAGACGGTGGAGGAGGCCATAATCAACGCCCTGGTGGCGGCCGAAACCGTCGACGTGGTCAAACCACCTGGCGAAAAGCTGCCGGCCATTGATCATGAAAGGCTGAGGGCCGTCATGAAGAAGTACAATCGTCTAAACGGGTAGAGGGGTAGCGCAGTAATGAGCACCGAGTTTCTTTTAACCTCGCTGATCGTCGTGGTCGCGCCGGGGACGGGCGTTATCTACACCATCGCCCATGGTATCTCGCGCGGCGCCTGGGTGAGCATCATCGCGGCGCTGGGTTGTACGCTGGGTATCCTGCCGCACATCGCCGCCGCGGTTTTCGGCTTGGCCGCGCTGCTGCACGCCAGCGCCGTGGCCTTCCAGATCGTCAAGATTTTAGGCGTCGCCTATCTCTTGTACATGGCCTGGGGCGCGTTGCAGGAAACCGGCACCCTGGCGGTCAACGACAAGGTCGAAACCAAGGGTGCCGTAGAGGTCGTCGTGAAAGGCTTCCTCATCAATATCCTCAATCCCAAGCTCTCCATGTTCTTCCTGGCCTTTTTGCCGCAGTTCGTTTCGGTCGACGAGGCGGGTGCCACCTGGCACATGTTGGGGCTGGGCGGCGTCTTCATGATCATGACCTTCGTGGTTTTCATCGGGTACGGATTTTTCGCTGCCGGCGTGCGCCGGCACGTGATCTCCCGGCCGCTGGTCATGACCTGGATCCGCAGGGTGTTTGCCGGCGCTTTCGTGGCGTTGGGCGCCAAACTGGCGTTCTCGGAACGCTGAGACATAAAGCGAGGGGGTGATGACGGACGGGCAGGAAATTGTCGAAAGGCTTGCCGAAAGCAATTCCGGCGCGCCGCCCCTGTTGTTCGTGCACGGCGCCTGGCATGGAGCCTGGTGCTGGGAAAAGTTCCAGGATTACTTCGCCGGAAAGGGTGTCAGTTCCTTCGCCGTCAACCTGCGCGGCCATGGTGGCAGGGCGAACTCCAAAAGCCTCAAATTCACGCGCATCAAGGACTACGTGGTGGACGTCGCGACGGCCGTCGAGGCGGTGGCCGGGAAGACCGGCCGCAGGCCCATCGTCGTGGGCCATTCCATGGGCGGACTGGTCACTCAGAAATTCCTTGAGCACAAGCCCGACATCCCCAAGGCTATATTACTGGCGTCCGTGCCGTCTCAGGGCGTTTGGCGGGCGACGATCGACATCGCCTTCCGCCACCCCGTCAACTTCCTTTTGGTCAACCTGACGCTCAGCCTGTGGCCGCTGGTGAAGAAACAACACGATGCCAAATACATGTTCCTCTCCTACGACGTACCGGAGGCCATAGTTGCCGATTTTCACGCCAGGCTGCAGGACGAGAGCTACCTCGGCTTCCTCGACATGTTGCTGTTTGCGTTGCCAAGCCCAAAGAATGTCGACACACCCTTGGCTGTTTGGGGCGGCGAAATGGACACGATATTTCCGCCGCCGGTCGTCAAGAGCACGGCCAGGGCGTACGGTGTGAAGGCCGAGATATTTGACCGCATCGCCCACGACATGATGTTCGATTCCGGCTGGGAGGAAGTGGCGGAGCGGCTTTTGCAGGAGATTTCGGCCGCCAACAGGTAAATTTTGTCGGTTTTCTGTTGACCCCGGAGGCGTAGCGCGGCATTGAAAGCGCCCTAATGGAGGAGAACCGAAATGAGCAACGGCAAAATCAGGATCGCGATATTGGGAGCCAGCGGCTACACGGGTGCGGAACTCGTCCGCCTGCTGTCGCGCCATCCCAATGCCGAGATCGTCGTGCTCACGGCCGACCGGAAGGCGGGCAAGCCGCTGTCCGACGTTTTTCCTCATTTGGGCGGCCTGGACTTGCCCGACCTGATCAGCATCGACGACGTCGAATGGGCCGGTGTCGAAGTCGATCTGGTATTCTGCGCGCTACCCCACGGCACGACGCAGGAGATCGTCGCGGGCCTGCTGCACAGCACAGAACACAACCTCGTCGATGAACTGGTGGTCGAGGAACGCAAGGACCTCATTGCCGGCATCAAGAACGACGTCAAAGTCATCGACCTCTCGGCCGACTTCCGGCTGTCGAATGTTGAAACCTACGCCAAATGGTACGGCCACGAACACTATGCGCCTCACCTGCAGGGCGAGGCCGTCTATGGCCTGGCCGAATTCAACCGCGAAGCCATGAAGGACACGCGGCTGATCGCTTGCCCGGGTTGCTATCCCACATCGGTGATCCTGCCGCTGTGGCCGCTGCTGAAGTCGGGTGCGATCAAGAAAACCGGCCTGATCATCGATGCCAAGACCGGCGTTACCGGTGCGGGCCGGGCCTTGAAGGAGAACCTGCTCTTCGGCGAAGTGGCGGAGGGCGTGCAGCCTTACGGCATTGCCAGCCATCGGCACGGACCGGAGATCGACCAGGAGCTCAGCCGTGCTGCCGGCGAGGCCGTCACCGTCACCTTCACGCCGCATCTGGTGCCCATGAACCGGGGCATCGTGGCGACCATCTACGCCGACGTGGCGGAAGGCCGGAGCGCTCAGGACGTGCGCCAGGTCCTGATCGACGCTTACGGCGAGGAACCCTTCGTCCGCATCCTGCCGGACGGCGTGGTACCTTCGACACGTTACGTCAGGGGGTCCAACTTCTGCGACCTCAACGTCTTTGCCGACCGGGTCGAGGGCCGGGTGATCATCGTCTCGGCGCTCGACAATCTGGTGAAGGGCGCTTCGGGTGCGGCTGTGCAGAATATGAACATCGCTTACGGTCTCGAGGAAACCGCGGGGCTCGAGCAGCAGTCGCTGTTCCCTTAAAGTCATGAACGAGATGTCGGAACTCGCCAACGGCGGCGTCATCATGCCCTTCGGCGACACCCGTCCGGTGATCGCCAAGGACGCCTTCATCGCGCAAGGTGCCGTCATTATCGGCAACGTCGAGATCGGCGCGGGCTCGGCCATCTGGTTCAACTCGGTTGTGCGGGCCGACGTCAATGTCGTCCGCATCGGCGAGAACACCAACCTGCAGGACGGCTCGGTCGTGCACGTCACGCGCAAGACCCACGGCACCTTCATCGGTTCCAACATCACTATCGGTCACATGGCGCTGATCCACGGCTGCACGCTGGAGGACGGCTGCTTCATCGGCATGCGCGCCACCGTGATGGACGGCGCCGTGGTCGAAAGCGGCGCCATGGTCGCTGCCGGCGCACTGGTGACGCCTAACAAGGTCGTCAAATCCGGCGAGCTTTGGACTGGCTCCCCCGCCAAACCGGCCCGCCAACTCGACGACGCCGAACTCGAGTACATGAAAAACTCCGCAGCCCACTACGCCAAACTGGCCGCCATGTACCGCACCGGCGAAGTGCCGGGGTAGGCTTAGCGGTAAAGCCACTCCTCCGCCGCTTCGCGAGCTCTGAAAACCATGGCCTCGACGGGCGCTTCGCCGAGGCTCAGTTCCCAATAGCGGGCCGAGCCGAAAGCGATGTCGGTCGGGGCGATGATGGCGATGCGCATGTTGGGGTTATTCTCCGCCGCCTGCTTGTCCAGCAGGACGATATCGTCCGAACCGGACTGGTTTCCCAGATACACTTCGGCGTCGGTGTAATCCACCAACTGGTACCTGATCCGGTGGAAATCGGGGTGGGCGTTAAGTTCGCGTACCGCCTCGACAACGTCGTCGACGTGAATTTGCCCGGTCAGCAGGATCTCGACCCTTTCGCCATCGTCCGAGAAGATCGTTTCAATGGGCATACCAGACCGCCAAACCCTCAGGTTTCTTTCCTCCCCACTATATCCTGTCCATCGGGCGCCACGAAATCTGCCGGTTCTACAAATGCGCCAGCCAGAGGCCTGCGGCGAGAGCCGCCAAACCGATCAGGAACAGAAGTGATATCTGCTCACCCAGCAACAGAGCGCCAAGCGCCGTGGCGGTAATTGGGCCGAGGGCGAGAAAGACCGCGACGCGGGTCGGCGGCGCATGCTTGAGGGCCCAGAGCCAGAGGTAGTAGCCGATGCCGCTGCTGACGCCGATGAAGACGACAGCGCTCCAGCCGCCCCAGGTGAAAGACGGCAGGCCGGTAAAGAAGCCCTCGAACGCGGCCAGGATGGCCAGGAACACGACAGAGGCGGCCATGGCGAAGACACTGACCTGCAGCGGCGGGTATTTTTGCAGGTATGGCCGGTAGAAGACCGAGCACACGGCGCCAACGGCGGCCGACGCCAGGACGGCGAACTCGCCGATCCAGCCTGAGAGAGATGCCCCGGGCACACCCAGCTTTTCGCCGACGGCAAAACCGACACCGGCTATGGTAAGTAAAACGCCGGCGGACTTGGCCAGAGTGAGGGCCTCTATCCGCAAGACCGCCGCGAACAGCATCGTGAGCAGCGGGAAGGTCGCGAAGATCAACGCGCCCAGCGCCGAACCGATGTACTGCAGACCGAAATTCAGCAACGCGATGAGGATACCGAACTGGCCGATGCCAAGTGCTGCGATGGGGATGAGGTCGCGTTGCTCGATTTTCACCCGCGCCGTCATCAGAACCGGCGGCAGCAGGCAGAGCACGCCGATTGAATACCTCAGCAACGCCAGGGATGCCGGGTCGGTCTGATCGATCACGAACTTGGTGGCCACCATGGCGGCGCCGACGAGAATGCCCATGCCCGTGCCGGCGACCATGGCGAGGCGCCGGGTGTCGGGCGTGTCGTTCGCCGAACTCAAGGCCCATCCTCTCCGAGATCGAGCTCCCAGGTTTCGCCGATCAGGTCCACGCCGAAGCTGTGGTGCGGCTCTTCATGGACAAGTTCGAAGCCCGCGGCTGCGTACAGGCCACGGGCCGCCAGGAGAACGCTGTTTGTCCACAGGGTGATCTTCCGGTAGCCCCGCCGGCGCGAAAAACGAATGCATTCGGTGAGCAACCGTTTGCCGATACCCAGCCCTTGGGCTTTTACATCGACGATCATCAGGCGCAATTTGGCGACCTCGTCGCTGGATTTGACGATGAAGGCCGAACCGACGGGCAGGCCGTCAACCTCGGCGATCCAGCAGCGTTCCCTCTTGGCATCGAAGTTGTTGATGAAATCCGCCGTGATGCCCGCCACCAGGGCTTCGAAGGTTTCGTCCCAGCCGAAGACCTCGGCATAGAGCTTCCCGTGCAGGTGGGTAACCCATCCCATGTCCCCCGGTTCATGGTTGCGCAGAACCACATGCGATTTCATATCAGCCTGTTCGGCAAGCAAACCTTCGATCGTCGACATGGCCGAAATCAACCGCGTTTGTTCGGATTTCGAGAGGGACTCCAGCATGGCGGCGATTTCATCGCGCGAGCGCGTATTCAGGACGTCAAATGCTTCCTTGCCCGTGCGGCTGAGGCTGAGGAGCGAACGCCGACCATCGTCGGGAGACCGCCGCTTATCGATCAAGCCCTGGTGAATTAGGCCGCGCAGCAGCCGGCTCAGGTATCCCGGGTCGAGACCCAGCTCCCGGCGGAGATCCGTTGCCGACATCACTTCGCCGTGGGCGAGTTCGTATATGATACGAGCCTGCGTGAGCGAAAAGGGGCTGTCGAGCAAACCCTCGCGCAAGACGCCGATCTGCTTCGTATAGAAGCGGTTGAAGCGCCGGACTGATTCGATTTTTCGATCAAGTTGCGTTTCGGTCATCAGCGGTTTTTTCCGACAAACCAAGAAGCATTACGATCGTCAATCAAAAAGTTGCTTTTGTCAAATAATTCGGCTGGTTTCCCCTTTCCGAAAAATTGGCGTTTCAAGCCATGGTAAATTCGGCTAGGGTCCTGCACGAATTGGAACTTTATTGGTACTCGGGCCCCGGAAAGGACTCTCTGATGCGGAATGGTATTGTTGGCGGACGCAAGGTTGCGCGTCTGGTCGCGGCGGTTTGTTTGATTTCTTTCCTCGGGGCTTGCACGTCTTTCACCCATTCACCGTTGTTTGGTGAGAAAGATGGAGGAGCGGTTGTAAAACGGGACGGAAACGGCCGGCCGATTTTAACCGCAAAGGAAATCGCCATCCTCGAGGGCTAGATTTGTTGGGGGGCTTTGCATGCCACAGGGAAAACCCAACAGATGACGATCAAACTCTATCATTGCCGGGATGCCCGCTCGTTGCGGCCTTTGTGGACGCTCGAGGAACTGGGACTCGACTATGAACTGGTCAACATGGAATTCCCGCCGCGTTTCAAGCACGAGGGTTATCTGGACGTAAATCCGCTCGGCACGGTGCCCACGCTGTTTGACGGCGAAACCTACATGACCGAATCATCCGGTATCGCCCACTACCTCGTGGAACGCTACGGCCCCACCCCCTTGGCGGTTGGGCGGGACGACCCGGAATTCGGCACCTACCTCAACTGGCTTTACCGCAGCGACGCGACGCTGACATTTCCCCAGACCTTGATCCTCCGGTACTCCATGTTCGAACCTGAGGATCGCCGCCAACCCCAGGTTTCACAGGACTACACCCAGTGGTTTCTGTCGCGGGCCCGGTCTGTCGAAAGTGCGCTGGAAGACCGCGACTACCTTTGCGCCGGCCGCTTCACCATTGCGGATATCTGTGTCGGTTACGCCCTCTATCTGGCAAGGTCGATCAAGATCGACGTCCACCTGGGGCCTCAGACACAAGCCTACATCGACCGCATCCACGACCGCCCGGCGTTTCATCGCTGTCTGGAAAAACAGGCTGCGTTGCCGGAAGTCTATTAGGCAACGCGCGCCCGCCCCTCCCATCGTCACCCCGGCGTAGGCCGGGGTCCAGTTTGTATGTTTTTCCTTGGTTCGGCCCGTCGGCATTCAAAAAAATGGAAAACTGGATTCCGGCCTTCGCCGGAATGACGAATGCGGTGGCGTTCCCTAGCCCGTCACCTTCCGGGCGACAATGCGGCCGACGAAGCGGAGGGTTTCGCGCAGGGGCAGCCGCTTGGCGTTGGTCTTGGCCGCTCCCCTGGTGTAGGCGCTTTTGCGCGTGTAGTCGATGGCGACGTCGACGATGACGGGGCGAGATGTTTCCACCGACAAACGGTTGGCCTCGGCCATGACGGCGGCTGCGTCGTCATCGCCTCCAAGCGGGAGGTAGTGGGCCCCGGTGGCGAGAGCCACGCCCTCCAGATTGAGGCCCTCAAGACCCGTGCAGGGCGTGCGGCTGTAGACGATGCGCTGGGCCTGGGCAATTTGCGAAAGCTCTCCGTCATTGAAGACGTAGAACACGGGACCGATCTCGTTCCGTGACGCCGTGAGGATCTCCATGCATGTCATGGTGAAGCAGCCGTCGCCGACGATGGCGGCAACGGGGGTTTCCGGATTGGCCAGTTTGGCGCCGATCGCCGCCGGCACGGCGTAACCCATGCAGTTGAAATCGGTCGGCCCGATGAAGCCGCCGGGATTGTGGATGGGCAGCAGTTCAGCCGTCAGGAAGGTGTGGTTGCCGTCGTCGACGACGAAGATCCCGTCGTCCGGCATCACCTGGCGGAGATCTGAAAAGAAGCGCTCCGGATTGACGCGGCCGTGACTGTCGTGCTTTTGCCAGGCCGTCCGGTAGTTCGCCTTGTCGGCGGCGATCGCGGCCTTGAGTTCGGTCCCGGTGCGCGTTCGATTTTCCGTGCCGCCGTCATTGCCCAACCCTTTCAACAAGGCGCGAACGACGGTTCCGGCGTCGCCTTCGATCGTCTGCTTGGCGGCGTAGTTCTTGTTGAAATTTTCGGGGTTGATGTCGACGTGGATGAGGTTGGCTGGCACATCGGCGCTGAAAAAGAAGCCCGTGCCCAATTCGCTGAATTTCGTGCCGATCGCCAGCATCAGGTCGCAATCCCGGAAGGCGTTCTGTCCCGCCGGAACCGCTGAAGGGCCGAACGCCAATCCCGTGTGCAGGTCATGGTTGCCGGGAAAGACGCTAAGGCCCTGAAGCGTCGTGCTGACCGGGGCATCCAGCAGTTCGGCCAGCTTTACCAGTTCCGCCGCGGCGTCCTTGGCGCCCCAGCCGACGAACAGGCCGGGTCTTTTGGCAGCCCTGAGCATCCCCACGGCGGCCGTGATCGCCCCGTCATCGATTTCTTCGGCCGCATCCGGCGCCTGATAGGACGGCATCGCACTGACATCGCCCTTGAAACGCTGCAGATTGACGGGAATTTCCACAAACACCGGGCCCGGTTCACCGCCGTTGGCGAGGTCGAAGGCTTCGTACAAGGTCGGAACGACGTCCTCGTAGGTCTCGACCAGGAACGTCCGTTTGGTCAGCGCGCCGATGAAGGCCCGCTGGTCCATCTCGTGGAGTTGGAAGCTCTTGTCGGTTTCGCGGTCGATGCCGCCGCAAATAACCAGCATGGGTATGCCGTCAAGGAATGCTTCACCGATGCCGCTGGCGGCATGGGTCGCCCCGGCAGCCGGCACGATCACCAGGGTTCCAATGGAATCGGAAGTCCGGCTGACGGCATCGGCCATGAAGGCGCCGCCGCCCTCGTGCGTAACCAGGATCGGCGTTATCTGCCGGGAGCTATTGAGCTCGTCATAAATTTCCGTGTTGTGAACGCCGGGAATGCCGAACGTGAAGCGCACGCCCAACTGTTCGAGCGCATGAACCGTCAGCTCCGCCCCGGACTTCCTCAACCTGTCGCTCCCGCGCCGGATGTCCCCCGGACGATGGCCTGGCCCGCCATGCGCCCGGAAAAGACGCAACCGCCGAGGAACGTGCCTTCCAGCGCCCGCAGCCCATGCATACCGCCGCCGCCGAAGCCGGCCGCCTCTCCGACGGCATAAAGACCGTCCAGGGGATTGCCGTTCGTGTCCACCACCCGGCAATCGAGGTCGGTTTCGATACCGCCGAGGCTTTTTCGGCTGATGATGAACGTGCGGATGGCGACCAGCGGACCGGCCTTGGCGTCCTCGATCTTCTGAAATTTGCAGGTCCGAACCTTGTCGCCGCGATATTCCCGCAACATGGCGATGCGCTTGATTTGATCGTCGGTGAAGTTGCCTTGGCCACGCGCCATATCCGTGTCGTAGGCCCGGATGTCCTCGGCCATGCCCTCGGTGTCGATTTCCGTCGACGGGTCGAGCGCATTCATCTTGGCGGCTAGATCGTCGAGGCTTCCAGCCGTGACGATTTCGTCTGAATCCGCGATCGTCGCGTCGACCAGGGATTTGTTGCCGAACACCAGGTTCCGCAGCAGACCGAATTTGCTCTTGTCGCGGATCACCGGGTTCGACTCGGCCCCCGAAATGGCGAACTCCTTGAGCATGATCTTGCGGTTCATCACTTGCCAGGAATATTTCGGCGTATTTTTGGCTTCCGCGGTGGCGCAGATGCGTTTGATGAGTTCGCGGGTGTCGAAGCCGGCGATGAGAGGATCCGGGCCGATGCGCCGGCCGGTGGCGTCCATCCACAAAGCCGACTTGCAGGGCACCAGGCTGAGGCCGTGGCGGGGTTTGCGCGGACGGGGGTGGGGGATGCCCGCGGCGTAATTCCAACTGCGGTCCAGGTGGACGAGGCTGCCGCCGGCCTCGGCGGCCGCTTCGTGCAGCATCCCGTCGGCGAATTTGTGCGATCCGTTCAGGATCGTTTCCGGTGGCGTGGCGCCCCAGTCGGCATGCCAGTGTTCGCGGATAAAGTCATCGTTGCCGTTGGTGCCGCCGGCGGCGATCACCACCGCTTCGGCCTCGGCCTGGAAGACTTCGCCCGAAGCTTCGTCAACGCCCGCGCAGCCGCTGATGACGCCGTCGGTGGTGATCAAATCCTCGACACGTTTCCCGAAAACGAGGGTCAGGCGGCTGGCGTGGACATGGGCCTTCAATCGGCGGGCGAGAACCATCGTGAGTTCGTGCCCGGTGCCCCAAACCATGTGAAACCGCGGTACCGAATTTCCCTTCCGCGACATGCCCCGCTCGATCCAGTTGAGCACAGGCAGGAAACCGATGCCCATGGGCACGATGAAATCATGCACGTCCGGTGTCGTGCGCTCGACATAGCGTTGGGCCCAGCGGTAGGCCAAGCCGTCGGTTTCCGACAATTCGCCGAAACTGCACCAATCCCCGAAGGCGCGCTCGGGTGAATCCTCGATCTTGGATTTACGTTGTGAAGGGGTGTCGACGAAGAACATACCGCCGAACGATTCCTTTGCCAGACCGCCGAAATTTTCCTCGGCATCCCGGTCGATGATGGTGACGGATTTTCCGCCGTCGAGACATTCCTGGGCGGTCACGATCCCGGCGATGCCGCCGCCGATGATGACGACGTCGCTTTGGTACTTGGTCATGTCAGCTCAACTAGCATGTTCATGGGCACAGCGTCGGCGAAAATCAGTTTGTCTTCAACCTCGGAAACCGCCCTACATCCGCCAGATCAGCAACTTCGTCCGCCGGCCGTCGTCGACCTCGGCGATTTCGTCGGGCTCATGACCGGGCACCTCGAAGGAATTGCTGATGAACAGACTGCCGGATTTCATCTCCGCCCGGGCCTTCGCGAAAAGATCGGCCATGGGGGCGGGGGAGAGGAAGCAGTAAACGACATCGTAAGGTGAAAGATCACGGTTCCACAGGCTGCCGTATGAGATGGAGGTGTTGGCGGTGCCGAACAACCACTGCCTGAATTTCGATACCAGGAAAGGCCCCGGTGCGTTTTCCATTGCATCGAATTGCATGTCGGCGCGCGCCTTGCCCAGATAGAGCGTCGTTCCCCCGAGGCCACCGCCCAAATCGACAAAGCGCGCCGCGTTTCGGGCGGGCAGGAGGTTGACCAGGGCGGCCCAGGTCTTTTGGTTCGTCAGGTACAGAGGGACCCGTTCGCCGGTCGTGTTCCAATACACCAAAAGCAAGCCGAGAAAGGCCAGCAGGTAGACCCATGAAGGAATATTCAGAGCCAAGGCGCCGGCGAAGGCAGCGGGCAACAGAAGCTGAACAGGCAGCCACCACTTTGCCAGATCCCAACGGTGGCTGAGGTAGGCGGCGCCGATGCCTTGCGCGGCCAGGATCAACGGCACGGGAACGGTGAAAGCGGTGCCGCGGTTGACTACCAGCGCCACCCCGAAGCATACGACGCCCGCCAGCGCCTGGGCGCCGAACGCCCGCGTTATCGGGGCGCGGCGTTGATGCGTCGATTGTGCCCGGGTCTCAATGGCCGTTACGCCTTCATTTTGACGTATGAGCCTGGCGCGTCTTCGATGACCTTCAATTTGCCGTCGCCGGGGTGGCGCGCGGGAACCTTGTCGCCGGCGTACTTGCCCAGCCATTTGATCCAGTCGGGCCACCAGGAACCCTCGTGTTGCTTGGCGCCGTCAAACCAGTCGTCCGCGTTCGCGGCCTTTTTCGCATTGGTCCAATAGCAGTACTTCTTGGCGGCCGGGGGATTTATGACGCCGGCGATGTGCCCCGAGGCCGAAAGAACGAATCGGTTCTTGCCGCTGTATATGCCGGTGGCCTTGAACGAGGACTTCCAAGGTGCGATGTGGTCGTCTTTGGTGGCCAGAATGTAGGTCGGCGTTTTGACCGAACTGAGGTCGATGGGAACGCCCGCGAGCGTGACGCCGCCGGGTTTGGACAGCAAATTCTGCTGATACATGTTGCGCAGATAAAAGCTGTGCATGGCCGCCGGCATGCGCGTCGAATCCGAATTCCAGTACAGCAGATCGAAGGGGAAGGGCTCCTTGCCCAGCATGTAGTTGTTGATGACGAACGACCAGATCAGGTCGTTGGCGCGAAGCATATTGAAGGTCGTCGCCATCTCCCGGCCTTCGAGATACCCGCGCTCCGACATCGCTTCCTCGATGGACTGGATCTGGGCTTCGTCGACGAAAACCGACAATTCGCCGGATTCCTCGAAGTCGATCAGGGACGTAAAGAACGTGGCGGCCTGGATGCGGTCGTCGCCCTTCGCGGCCATGTAGGCGAGGGTCGAAGCCAACAGGGTACCGCCGATGCAATAACCGATGGCATTCACCTCGCGGCTTCCCGTTGCTTCTTCGACGGCGTCCACGGCGGCCAGCAAACCACCGGTCATGTAGTCCTCGAAACTGCGTTCGGCCAATTCCTTGTCCGGATTGACCCAGCTTATGACGAATACCGTCAATCCCTGTTCGGTGGCCCACTTGATGAACGAGTTTTCCGGCTTCAGGTCCAGGATGTAGAACTTGTTGATCCAGGGCGGCGTGATCAGCAACGGGCGGGCGTGAACTTCCTCGGTCGCCGGGGCATACTGGAGAAGCTGGATAAGCTCGTTCTGAAAAACCACCTTCCCATCAGAGGTGGCGACGTTCTCTCCCACCTCGAAGGCGTCCATGTCCGTTTGGGAAATGGCGAGCTGGCCGCCGCCGCGTTCCAGGTCGCGCAGCAGATTGTCCAGCCCCTTGATCAGGTTTTCACCGCCGCTCTCGGCTGTGGCATGCAGGACCTGGGGATTGGTGGCGGCGAAGTTGGAGGGTGACAGCGCATCAGCAAACTGTTTCGTATAGAAGCTCACTTTTTTACGGCTGGCCTCGTCCATGCCCTCGACGTCGGCCACCGTCCGCTGCATCCAATCGGCGGTCAGCAAATAAGATTGTTTAATGAAATCAAAGAGTTGATTGTTGCTCCAGTCCTCGTGCCGGAAGCGCTTGTCACTGGCTTCCGGCACGGCCACGGGATCACTTTCCGCGCCGCTCATACGTTCGGCGGCATGCTGCCACAGCTTCAGATAGTCCTGCCACAAGGCCATTTGGGCGTTGGCCAGCTTTTCCGGATGGGCCAGCATCTGTTGGGTCATTTCGAGAAAGGTCTCGCCGATATGCAACGGATCGTCGATGCCGGGAGAGCCGCCCTCCGCCTGCCGGGCCATGAACTCCGAGATCAGACGTTGGCTTTTTTCAGCGACCTCGGTCATGTTGTTCGAAAATTTTTCGAAGTCCATGTCCGCCCAGAAATCTGGCAACGGAGGTACAGTGCCTTGTTGATCGGCCATTGCGCTTTCCCTATGCTATTGAAAATGGACTATAAATGAAGGCGTTGCGGCGCACAATTAGGGGCGCCGGACAGTTTCGAGAATGCAGAATTTGGGTGCATCGCTGGTGCATCCTCTTTGATGAAAAGAGTTGGAGCGATGGCCATGCGCGACGTTGGGGGTTCCGGTGAGGACATGCCGGTGAGTTCAAGCGGTTCCGACGGTGTCGGCCAAAGTCGACCACGATCCCGCCGAGGATTGGCGATCGCCCTCGTGACGGCTGTCTCGATCGGCATCACCGGTTGTTCAACCCTGCCGGACTGGGCGAACCCGGTCGACTGGTATGACACCGCATTCGGCAACGATGCCGCCCCACCGCCCAAGGCTTTCCCGAAGGCCGAGAAAAAAGAACCCGCGCCTGTGCCGCAGACCGCGGCGGCAGCCGATGACGATTCCTTCCTGCCGGACTGGGCGAACCCGACAAAGTGGTTCGAGGATGACGGCGAAGAGGAAATGGCCGCGATGCCCGAGCCCAAGCCCGGGACGGCGCAGCAGGCGACCATGGCGGATGAGGATGACTCGATCCTGCCGGACTGGGCCAACCCGCTAAAGTGGTTCGAGGATGATGAAAGCGAAATGGCCTCGGCAAGTTCCGACAGCGGCACTTTCCCGAGCCTCAGTTCCGTACCTGCAGGCGCCCCCAAGACCCAGGCGGAAGCCGATCGCCGGGCGGCGGCCCAGGGCTTGATTGCCGATAAGAACGCCGCCAAATACACGGACGAAACACTTCGCGCCGGCGGCACCACGAGCACGCAGGTGGCGGTCGCGCAACCAAGGCCGAAACCGAAGCCCGTGACGCAGACCGCCCAGGCGCCGAAGCCCGTCGTGGTTCAGCCGGTCGCC
>CAYFKJ010000006.1:0-496215 GCA_964343605.1 uncultured Rhodospirillaceae bacterium | reverse complement strand
ATGCTCGCTGCAGCGTGTGCAGTTCCGAGGACGACATGCAGACGTAGGCCGCCCCCTTGGTCACGGTCAGGATGTTGACGCAGGCGTCGTACAGGAAGCGTTCGAAGCCCTCGCCGAGATTGTCGTTAAGGATGCGCCGGTCCTTGCCGCGCATCTTGTCCTTGGCGCTGTTGCCGTAGTCAACGTTGTAGGGCGGGTCGGTGAAGCACAGGTCCGCGAGCCCGCCGTCCAGCACCCGCTCGACGTCGGCAAGCACGGTGGCGTCGCCGCAGTAGAGGCGGTGATTGCCGAGCAGCCACAAGTCGCCGGGTTTGGAGACCGGATCGTCGGGCGGCTCCGGCGCCTCGTCGTCGCCGATGTTGCCGGCGGCGAGGTCCTCCGGATCGGCCAACAGGTCGTCGAGGAAGTCCTCCGGGAAGCCGATGAGCGAGACCAGATCGTCGCCGCCCTCCGCGCCCAGGATCTCCTCGACGGAGGCGCGCAGCAGCTCTTCGTCCCATCCGGCATTGAGGGCGATCTGGTTGTCGGCGATGCGAAGGACGCGCGCCTGCGTCTCCGAGAGATGCGGGAGCGCGATGACCGGTACCTCTGTCATGCCGAGCAGGCGCGCGGCCAGGACCCGCCCGTGTCCGGCGAGGATCACGCCGTCCTCGCCGACTAGCACCGGGTTGACGAACCCGAACTCGGCGATCGAGCCCGCGATCTGCGCCACCTGCTCCTCGGAATGGGTCCGGGCGTTGCGCGCGTATGGCACGAGACGGTCGAGCGACCAGTGCTCGATCATCAGGTCCATCATGCGGCCTCCGCGATAATGCCGCCGTCGCGCTCCAGCCGTTGGCGGGCGATCTCGGCGTAGTCAGGACTGAGTTCGACGAGCACGGCGTCCCGGCCCAGGCGGCCGGCCACCAACCCCGTGGTGCCGGCGCCGGCGAAAGGATCGAGCACGGTGCCGCCCTCGGGACATCCCGCTCGGATGCACACCTCGGCCAGCCTGGGCGCCATGGTCGCGAAGTGCGCCTCCGGGAACGGCTGCGTCGAGATGGTCCAGACGTTCCTCAGGTTGCGCCGCTCCGGGTTGCCGACCGCGCGCTTGCGGCCGATGCGCGAGGCGACGTTCGCCTTGGACAGGGGATCGAAAAGGTCCTTGTGCTTGCCGCCGATGCGGTCCTTGGCCTCGCGCATCTTCCTGAGGTCCGAGGGACCGCTCGTGCACGGCTCGCTGGCGGCGGCGCGGTCGTAGAAGTAGCGCGCGCTCTTGGCCAGCAGCAGCACCTCCTCGTAGGCCATGGTCGGCCGGTCGCGCACGCTCTCGGGCATCGGGTTGCCGGACCATGGGCCGAAGCTCGCGCCCTTGGACCAGATGATCCGCGAGCGCACCCACCATCCGTCCGCTTGCAACGCGAGCGCCGCGCGCGAGGGGACCATGATCAGGTCTTTGGGTTTCAGCCCTGGCGCCTGGGCCGCCGGCGGCAGGCCGTTCCAGCCGCCGTCCTCGTAGGCCCGCCGCCGGTATCGTTCCGAGGCGCGGGCCCGCTGCTTGCCCAGCCGTGTACCGTAATTACCCCACGACCCGGCGTGGGAATCACCGATGTTGAGCCACGCGGTGCCGTCGTCGCGGAGCACCCGGCGGACCTCTCGGAACACCTCGACCAGGTGCTCGACGTAGAGGTCGGGCGAGGGCTCGAGCCCGAGGCAGCCGAGCCAGGCGCCGCACTTGCCGCAAAAGGCGCCGGCCGCGTGCTTCTGGTGGTTGCCGTCGAAGCGGCGCGACGGCGCGCCGTAACACCGATCCGTGGTGCGGCTCTTGCCGCCGATCGTCTCCTCGCGCGTGTCGTGCACCTCCTGCCATTCGCCCCACGCGTGGTCGCAGGCCGCCTCGCCGCCCCACACCGACGGCGGGACACGGTAGTCGCGGAGCGAGTAGTAGGGCGGGCTGGTCACCACGCAGTGCACCGAACGCTCCGGCAGGTCGCGCAGCCGCTCCCGGCATTCGCCTATGAGAATGCGAATGGTCATGCAGCCTCAGCCTCCGTCGGCGTCGAAGCGAGCGCCGAGAGTTCGCCACGCATGCGCCGCAACCAGAGGGACCACTCCGTTGCCGCAGAGCCGAAGCCGGTCCACCCGATGGGCCAGCCCATCAGAGCCTCGACGAACAGCGGGTTGAGCGTCAGGTCGGCGTTCGAGGTAGCGGCGCCAGCCTTCGATGTCTCCCGGTCCGGGAGGAAAGGCCGGCGGACCGCTTGCTCGTTCAGCGGGCGGCTGTTGCGCGACAACGTCTTCTCGCTGGCCTTGCCCGACCTCCAGTCCCGCGCCGCCGGGGTCGCCCAGTCCCTGGCCTGATGGGGCAGGTCGGCGTTCCGGCGCTTCCCCGCGCTCGGCTTCACGCCGTCGCTGGCCATGGGCGTCGCCCATGCCCGGACGAACTCCGTCCGGTTGCAGCCGCTGGACCGCCGGCCCGAACACGCCCGCGGCGTCGGCCACATCCTGGCCGCCTGGTCGAGCCCGAAATGAGCCTTCTTGCCGCTCGGCCGCACGAAGTGATTGCCCTTGGCCGTCAGAATCTCCGGCGGGTTGCCGCCACCTCCCACGTTCGGCGTGGGCCAGGACGAACAGCCGCTGCCGCAGGTGCGGCGCGCCGACTTCAGCCGCCGTGAACAGTCCTTCCGTAACCCGGAAGCCCAGGCCTTCCAGCTCTCCTCGGACCTCGCGATATCCGAGGTTGAGATGATTGGCGACGTTTTCGAGGAACACCCATTCGGGTGCGCACTCCTCGACGACCCTGGCGACGTGCGGCCACAGGTGCCGGGGGTCGTCGGCTCCGCCGCGCTTGCCGGCGACGCTGAACGGCTGACACGGATAGCCCGCAGTGAGGACATCCACCGCGCCACGCCATGAGCGGCCGTCGAAGGTGGCAACGTCGTCCCAGACAGGCGCCGGATCCAGGGCCGCGTCTTCCATCCGCGCCACGAGGACGGACGCAGCGAAGGCGTCCCGCTCGACGTAACCCACAGTACGGTATCCGGGCTCGGCCAGCATGAGGCCGAGGTCGAGTCCTCCGGCGCCGGCGCAGAGCGAAAGGCCGAACAGGCCTCCCGCGCCGCCGGCGTCAATGCCTGCGGCGGAACATAGAGCCACGTCATGCACCAAGGTCTCGCCTGTTCGTGAGAAAGCCGCCCGCGCCCGGCAGCGCCGAGCGGGCGCTGTCGATCACCGCACGGGGTTACGAACGATTTTGTTTTCGGCCCCTCGGTCCCCGGTTGGCGCAAGGCCGTGAGCCGCCGGGGGTGGGAACCGGACACCCGATCCGGCGCCGAACCCTCTTACTGGCGGAAACCCGCGGGGATGCCGGGATGGGAACCGGAAACCGGGAACCTAATTTTTCGAGCTGTCGCTAGCGAAATGTCGCGCCACGCCCGCCCGCATACGATCTGGGCAAAGAAGGACCCGCATAGTCACTTCGAAGTGTTGCATAAGAGAGACGCCAGTGCCGTGATGGCCAACGCATCATTGCTAGACGTTGTCACGGAGCCTATATGATAGATTGTCGTGGCCCTCGTTTGGGCCGTTCCTCAAAGCAGAGGCTGGACCATGCATCCTTCTACGCGGACCAACTTTGCGGCTTTCTGCCCGTGGGCTCACGACGTCCACCCAAAAACCAAGGAGGTGCGATATGCACAGTCCAAGAGCCGGCCCATGCCGGCAAGCCGTGCGGGAGTAACGCTCCATGCGCGGCGTCGAATGGAAACTTTTGATTTCATTCGGCGCCATGTGCGCCGTTTTTCAGATCCAACCTTCAGCAATGCTGATCTTCGGCGTCGTTCTGACAGCCATGATCCTGAATTGCCCGGATGCGGCAGAAGCACTTACCAAGCCCCTGACAAACTCGATCCCATTCTTGAGAGCAGCAACAGACTTTTTGAACGCAGCGACGGCATTCCTTCGCGAAGTGAATCGGTTAGTAAGTTTCAAGGAGCCCCCACAGGAATGATCGGGGCCTCGCGGCGGCGAGCGAATCGGACGCAAGACTTTGATTGATTGATGGCCGGGCGGGTCCGCCGACTCGTTCGTCCCATACAGAGCCAACAAGGTAATACCCCGCCTAGCCCCGGCGGGGTTTTTCATGCTCTCGTGTTGGATCGGGAATTCCTAACCTGCGCGCGCCTCCCCTGATGCAAACGTGGGGTCTGTCCGATCCGGCTCGCCGCATGGACCCGCCTGCCGGATGCTCAGTGCAGCGGATCGTCCCCGCGCCCGCGCAGAAGCTCCTCGATCGCGCTCAGGATGCGTTTCCAGATCTGCTGGCCGTCGACGTCGCCTTCGGCGAGCAGCTCGTCCGCCCGCATCGCGGCGTGGAGCGGCGCCTCGTCGCCGTGGCGATCCACGAGCAGTTTGGCCGCGCGCCAGATGTCGATGTCTCCGGTCACCGTCGCGACCGCCGCCAACCGGCTGCCTCGGCCTCGGCCTCCGAACAGAACCAGCGCTCGCCCTTTGAGGCGTCGATCCGAGTCCGCTCGTAGAACCGGCCTCCGGGGACGTGATAGATGCGCTCGCCCTTCGAGCTGATGTTCCCTTTGATCCGGCAATCGCCGGGCTTGTCCGCAGTGACCTCGAGGCGCCGGCCTCGCCGCCAATCCCAGGGCGGCACGAACGTCCCGCGCCAGATGCCCTTGCGTGCCGTGCTGGCCGTAGCCTCTTCGTCGAGGTAATCCGTCGAATACCGGCGATACGCCAGCGCCCAGCCCTCGGCGACCAGCCAGGCGTTAAGGTCCAGATCACCCGCGCGGCACACGGCCACGATCCGGCCGTAGCGATCGCGATCCTTCTCGGTGCAGACGACGGGCCGGCCCGCGACTCTCTCGTCGAGTGCGAGAGCCGCCTGCTGTCCACAGCGCCAGTGTCTGTCATCGGCGAGACAGAGCTGCGCGCTCTCCGGCGCGTCGATACCGAAGAGCCGGATGCGCTGTCCGTGCACTTCGATCGTGTCGCCGTCGACGACCGACGCGCGGCCGACGATCTCGGCGTGCGCCAGCGGCGCCAGGGCGGCGAACAGGAGCAGGAGAACCGTGGCAAGAGCTCGGGCCATACCGGCATTCCACCGCGCCGCGCTCGTAAATGCAACGAGCCGCGAGGTGGTCTCCCGCGGCCCGCACGCTCGTCGCCTGAGCTTGTCGCCGATCTTGTCAAATTTCGTGCTCATTGTCGCAGACTATTTTGTTGCAACGTTTTTGTTGCAACGGCGCTGTTGAGCCGGGTCGCGATCTTGATCAGCGCATAGGTCCAATGCCGCCAGGCGGTCGAGCGGTTCATGCCGAAGCGATGGGCGATGACCTTCCAGCGCACGCCCTCTGCGCGCAGCCACACGAGACGCAGCTCGTCCGGCTCGAGCCATCGCAGCCACAACATGGTCTCGTCCATGCGGTCGATGGCCTTCGGCGTCGGCGGGCCGAGCCGCACCTCGGCGTCGTGCCAGCCGAAGGCCTCCCAGAAGTCGCGGATGATCGGCGGCCAGGTGCTGAAGTAACCCTGCACCTTGACCGCCGGCAGACGGCGAAGGGTGTCGGCGGCTTCCTCCAGGCGCGCCTCGACCGTCTTGGGCGTCCAATGCGGATCAGCCATGGTCCGCCCTCCCGTGCCTTCCGTAGAGCCTCGTGCCAAGCTGGCGGACCAGCTCGCGCTCGGGCCAGGTGAGCCGGTGGTCGTCCTCCGAAATCACCAGAATCCCGTGCCGGCGCCAGCCGTTCCGCTTCTCGGCCTCGACGTCGATCTTCCGGGGTTGCAGCCGCGCGAGCGGCGATTGGGGAGGTCTCGGCCCGCTCATCGACTCACCTCCCTGAGGCAGGCGGCGTAGCCGGCCACGTCGACCAGGGAATCCAGATGTTTCGGATTGCGGGTCAGCCTTGCCATCTTGAGGTCGATCAGGCACAGCGCCACCTGGGCCGGCGTCACCTTCGTGCCGAGCACCAGGGACCAGCGCTTCGCAACATGGTCGAAGAGATCTTCGGGCTCGCCGTAGCGCTCGCGCCGGTCCGCGACGACGCCGGCGGCGTGCCTGAGCAGCATTTCCGCGTTCATCGCACGCCTCCCCCGGTATCCATGGCCCACAGCAGCAGCGCCACCGCGTCGGCCTCGTTGTGGTCGGCGGGTGCGAAGCCGCGCTCCCTCACGGCGGCGACGACGGCCTCCTTGCGCGCGTTGCCCTTGCCCGCGACGTGACGCTTGATGGTGCCGACCGGCACCCCCTGGTAGGGCAGGACGCGCTCCTCGCACCAAGTCGTCAGATGGGCGAGGAACCCGCCGAAGATGTGTGCCGCGTCGGTCCCGGCATGGCGCCGGACTTCCTCGAAGTAGACGGCGGCGAGCCCGGGCGTCGTCCGCCGCAGTTCGTCGAGCCAGCCGCGGAAGCGGAGGTAGCGCATTCCGCCGCCGTCGTAGCGACTGGGTCGGAACGACACCGTGCCGCTGACGATGGTGCCGTCGCCGGCCCGCATCGCCCACCCGGTGACCGTGCCGAGATCGAGGGCGAGGATGGCCGGCCCCTCCTTGGAGCCGTCCGCCGTCATCGGGGCCGCCGGGCACGTTACGCCGCCGTTGCCGGCGTGCCGCGCGATCGGAAGCCCGGCGTGGTTCACATGGGCGCCCTTCTCGGGCACAGTCATCGTAGCCATGGTGTCCTCCATCGTTGGGTCATCGTGGTGAGGGTGGCGGCGGGGGACTTGCCAGGTACGCCGCCGCCACCCGTCCGGTTGGAACCGGGACCTCCCCCGTTCGCCCCGCCCGCGGTGGCCCGCGAGGACACGGGAGGCGCCACGCGTCCGCTGGCGCGTGGCGTCTCCCTACGTAGTAGGGAGGTATTCGGACTGGAAACTTGACGGAGCCGGTAAGTGTTTGAGGGACCGTAAGAATTCCGCGGCGAGGAAGTTTCGGCCAAACTCTTCCCAAACTTAAGTTTAGGCGCCGCCAAGCCATTGATTTTCAAGGAAACAAGTTTCGGAAAGTTTCGGAGTTTGGGCCGAAACTCCGAAACTTCCCGCGCCGCGATCCGCCCGGTCATGCCTCGTCTCCGTCGTGGTAGATCCACACGTCGGGGTCCTCGACGGGCAGCACCGCGCCGCTCATCGGGCACTTGTAATGGGTGGGCGGTACCGGCCTGGGCTCGCCCAGGACCTCGCCGGTCTCCGGGTCGACGCGATCGGCGGCGGGACCGAGACGCATGCCCTCGACGCAGAGGTAGCCGAAGCGGGAGCGGGCGCCGGGGAGGTCGTAGGCGTCGTAGTCGCGCAGGAACTTCACGTAGCCCTTGGTCGCGAGCACGCCGAGGCGATCACGGATCGTGTCCTTGCCGCCGAGCCCGCCCTCGTTCTCGAACCGCTCGACGAACTGATTGATCGTGTAGATCCGGCCCGCGAGCGCCTCGTCGTAAAGCAGCTGCAGGATGACGTCGTGCTTGCGGCGCCGCTCGGCGTCGAGCTTTTCGCCGAGCGCCTTGCGCACGAGCCGCTCGCCGCGCGGGTCGAGCTCGACCCAGCGCCTGTCGATCTTGTCGACAAGCTTGACCGGGATGGCGGGTCCGTTGCGGAGTTCCAGGTAGAGCCGGCGCTCGGTCCGTTCCTCGTCGGGCCGATGCAGCAGCATGCCGCTGGTGTAGAAGCCGCGCAGCGCGCCGGCGCCGGACAGCGCCTGGAAGGGGTCCTCCTCGAGGTCCTTCTTGCGGGCCTTGCGGGTGTGGTGGCAGAGCACGATGCCCATCGCGGGATCGAGTTCGTCGCGCAGCTTTTCCACCCGCTCCTGCAGGAAGAAGAGCATCGCCGCGTTGTCGTTCTCGGCGTTGCCCTCCGGCCCGCCGTCGAAGAGGTTGCGGATGGGATCGATGCAGAGGACCTCGGGCGCCGCGTCGGGGAACCGGTCGCGCAAGGCCGCGAGCGTCAGCTCGACGCCGCGGTCGTTGAGCAGCATCCGCACCTTCGGGGTGGCGATCAGGTTCTCGGCGGCGGCCGCGACGATACCTTCGGAGAGCCGCATGGTCTGCATGCGTTCGCGCAGGTAGTGGTACTGGATCTCGGCCTGCAGGTAGAACACGCGGAGCGCCCGCGGCGGGGCGAAGCCGAGGAACGGCGCGCCGGCGGCCACGTGCACGAGCAGCGAGGTCACGAAGTCGCTCTTACCCACCTTGGGCGCGCCGCCGATCACCAGAAGCCCGCCGGGGGTCAGCAGCCGGGGCGAGATCAGGTCCTCGGGCATGGGGCTCGCGTCGGCGAGCAGTTCGCCCAGGGAGAAGGTTTCGAGGCGCTGGCGTGCGGGGCCGGCTCCCGCCGGCGGGCCGTTGCGCTCGCAGTGCTTCTCCCACAGGCGCTGCGCCTCGGCGGCGAGGCGGTCCTGCGGCCAGGGCGGGACCAGCATGGCGGCGTTGTACTGACAGATCGCCTCCCAGGCCTCGGCGTGGCTCATGCGCCCCTCGTGGGCGAGGCGGACGTAATGGCCGATGGCGGCGGAGGCGCCCGCGAAGCGCGTCCAGGCGTCCTGTCCGCCCTCGCGCACGGGCGTGATCAGCACATCGTCGAGCCCGGGCTTCGACGTTGCGCCGTTGTAATCGAGCGCCGCGCCGCCGTGGCCGGGCAGCGCCGGCATCTCGTGGACGTGCTCGGCGAATTCGGCGAGGTCGTATTCGACGTCGGTTCGGCTGCGGATCGAGACGAGCCGCTTGCGTCCGCCCTTGTGGTAGATCGAGCCGGCGACACGGATCGGCTGGTGCGCCGAGCGGAAATGAGTGTCGGCGCCGGCCTTGACCGCGATCTCGTGACGCAGCCGGCAAACCAGCGCGAGGTCCTCTCCCTCGGCCGGCTCGGTGAGCTTCCAATAGGCGTGGAGCTTGTCCTGGCCGTCCGCCGTGCGCCCGCCGGATTCGACCACTAGGCTCGGCTGGCCGAGATGGTGCGCGAGGTGGGCGAGCTTTGCCGCAACGTCGCCGCAGTCGATGTCGGCGAGCACCACCTGCATGCTCACGACGTCGGCGGCCTTGGCCTGACCGTGGGCGGCCACGGTGCCGGGGACGACGTAGAAGGCGGCGTGGTCCTTCGCCGCCCAGCCGGCGAAGGAGACGGCCTTGCCGACCGCCTCGCCGTCGGCCTCGACCCAGACGTTGTGCGGACGCCCGCCGAGGCCCTGGCCCTGGTCGACGAAGCCCCGGAGCGGGATCCAGCCCTCGCAGTAGCCGAACACGGCATCGAAATAGGCGGCGATCTCGCCGGGGTCCGGGTCGAGCACTATGAACTCCTCGTCTGGGTTGGCGTCGTTGAAGTCGCGCCATTTCTCGAAGTCGATGACATCAGCCATGCGCCCAGCACCTCGCCTTCCAGGCGCACCCGGCGCACTCGTGGTGATCGGGATTGGCGGCGACCCGGGGCAGAAGCTCGCCGGCGTCGGTGGCGCGCAGGATCTTGACGGCCTTGTCGCTCACGCGCTGGGCCAGGGCGGCGTCGAAAGGCATGAGTTCGTGCCAGAGCTCGGAGGTGTCCTTGTTGACGACGGTGAAGAGGGCCGGGGCGCCGGCAAGGTCCATGTACGCCTGGTAGAGGGCGATCTGGGCCGCGTAGACCGGGCGCGCCACGGCGACGCCGCGGCGGACGATCTCGCGCCAGCCCTTGGCGTTAGCGGTCTTGCACTCCCAGAGCGCCGGGTAGGCGAAGCCATGCGCGCCGCCGCACAGCACGCCGTCGATGTGGCCGCGGATGCGCCCGCCCGCGACCGAAAAGCCGAACTGCTCGCCCCAGCGGTCGCGCGTCCTGAGGTCAAAGCCGGCGCTTCTCAGCCAGCGCACGGCGAGGTCCTCGAAGGCGTGTCCGGCCGCGAAGATGCGGAGCGTCCGGCCGTCGAGGTGCGCGCCCTCGTCGCGCGGCGTGTGCGTGTACTCGTACTGCAGGCGCCTGAGACAGGAATCGCCGAGCCGGGAGGCGCCGAGGTAATCGCGAGGCGCCCTGGCGCGGTCCTCGGCCTCGAGCGCGGCGTCGATGAGGACGTTCACCCGATCGGCTGTGTTCGGCGCCTTCGGCCGCCGGTTGAAGTCGAGGTCGATCTCCATCACCGGTCCGCTACTGGAGAGCCCGCCCCGGGCGTGACCCGGGGATCGAACGGGATGTCGACCTCGTCAGTGCAGCCCATGGACCGCTGCCAGGCCTTGAGCACCGCGTCCGCGATCTCCATCAACTCGGCGAAGGTGAGGGTGTGGATCGGGCGCGTGATGTCCTTGCCCTCCAGCACCCGGCCCACCGCCTCGCCGGCCATCCCGAGGAGCTCGTCAGCCATGGGCGGCCTCGCCGATCCCGGAGGCGAGAACCGCCCGCCGCTCCATGCGCCGGCGGCGCGCCGGCATCTGCTGGAGGGCCGCACCCTCGTTCTCGATCAGGCGGAGTGCGTGCTCCTGGACGAGCTCCGGTTCCAGCAGCGCGAGATCGCAGACGATGCGGAAATCGCGGCCGGCGCGCCGAAACCAGTCACGGGCCTCGTCGCGGACGCGCCGCCGTTCCGTCTCGCTCGGCGCCGAGGGGCCGAGACCGACGGCGTCGAGCAGGGCCACGTGGATCACCGCGCGCCACATCGACACCTCACCGCGCACGAAAGCCATGCCGTTCATGCCGCCGCCCTCCCTTCCAAGGCGTCGAACACGGCCCGCCGGATGGCCGCGCGGTTCCATCGGAAGGTGAGCAGACACGACGCCCGGTAGCGGGTGAGGCCGAAGTCTTGGGCGGCCGCCTTGCCGAGATGGGCGAGCTGCTTCGCCGTCGCCGGCTCGCGCAGCCACCGCTTCGCCTTGGACGCGGCGTCCGTGGTCTCGTTCGCATTGAGCCAGTCGTCGGCGGAGGCGATCGCCATGGCGCGGTCGCCGATGGCGAGACGCCGAAACGGCAGGTCGCGGCCGCCGCCCACGGCGTGCCAGAGCCCGCCCCACAAAAACGCACCGGCCCAGGCGTCGAAGCCCGCCGCCAGAAGCGCGCCGTCGTCGCCGAACAAGTCGACCCAGCGGAACGGCGAACGGTCGAGCAGCTCGATCTCGGTCATCGCGAAGCTCTCGAGCTCCGGTTTGCCCTCGCGCTCGAACACGTGGCCGCAGAAAGGACATTCGCGGACCGACAGATGGACCTCGGCCGTGCACTCGGGGCAGGTCTTTGTCGGGGCTTCGCCCTCTTCCTCGCGGAGCCGGTCGTCGAGATCGACGTCCTGTTCGAGCGAGCCGTGGGTGAGGACCGAGGTGCCGAAGTCGAGGACCAGGCAGTCGGTCTTGACGACGCCGGGGTAGAGCTCGGGATCGACCGGTCTCAGGCCCCGGCCGATCATCTGGATCATCGTGCTCTTGTGGGAGCACGGCCGCAGCAGCAACACGCAGGAGACCGGCTGGCAGTCGAACCCCTCGGTCGCCACGGCGACGTTGACCAGGACCTGCGTCTCGCCGGAATCGAGTCGGGCGAGGATGTGGGCGCGCGCGCCGGCCGGCGTCTCGCCGGTCACCGTCTCGGCGGCGACGCCCTGCGCGCGGAACGCCTCCGATACGTGCTCGGCATGGGCGACCGTCGAGCAGAACACGATGGTGCGCCGCTCGCCCGCCTTCTCCTTCCAGTGCCGGACGACCTGCTCGGTCACGGGCGCGCGGTCCATCACCTGCGCGACCTCGCCCATGTCGAAGTCGTCGACGGTGCGGCGGACCCGCGAGAGGTCCTCCCGGACCCCGACGTCGACGACGAAGGTGCGCGGCGGCACTAGGTGGCCCGAGGCGACGAGCTCGCCGAGCCGGATCTGGTCGGCGCAATTGTCGAAGACCTCGCGCAGGCCCTTGCCGTCGCCCCGGCTCGGGGTCGCCGTGACACCGAGCAGCTTGAGGTCGGGGTTTCGCTCGCGCGCCCGGTCGATGACGCGGCGGTAGCTCGCGGCGACCGCGTGGTGCGCCTCATCCACCACCATCACGTCGAGCGCCGGCATGGCGGCGAGGTTCGCCTGCCGCGACAGCGTCTGGACCATGGCGAACACCGCCCGCCCGGCCCAGTCCTTCCCACTCGCGTTCACCACGGAGGAATCCAGAGTCGGGTTGATGCGGGCGAACTTGTCCCGGTTCTGGGCCGTGAGCTCGTCGCGGTGGGCGAGCACGAGCGCCTTGGCGTCGGTGCCGGCGATGAGCCGTCCCGCCACGGCCGAGAGCATCAGCGTCTTGCCGCTCCCGGTGGGCGCCACGCCGAGGGTGTTGCCGCGCCCGTGAAGCGCGGCGAGACACCGCTCGACGAAGACTTCCTGTCTCGGTCTCAGGATCATGGGCTCCGCCCCGGCTCAGCGGTTGGCCCAGGCCGGGACGGGCCCGCCGGCCGCCGGCTGCTGCTGGCCGGCCTGCGGCTGAGGCGCCGGTTGCGGTTGCGGGGCCGCCGGTTGCGACGTGCCATAGGCCTGGGCCGGCTGCGAGCCGGGCCAGGGCGCGCCCGCCGGCGGGTGGCCCGGCGGCTGCGAGACCGGCTGGCGGCCCATGAGCGCCGCGTAGTCGCGGTGGTCGGGACCGACGGCGGCGAGGACCTTGTTCTTGTCGGGGTACTGCCCGTCCCTGTCCTTCTCGACCCCGATGCGGGCGATGAACTCGATCCCGTCGAGGTCGCCGAGGGAGTCGATGCGCCTAGCCGCCACCGCCTGCGGGCTCTCGTCCTTGGGGTGGATGCCGCGGGCGGATTCCAGGATGGCCCGGATCAGGCTGCGGCCCATGTTGGCCCACTTGTCCTGACCGTGCTCGTCGACCTTGGTGCCCTTGAGGCCGATCAGCGACCACACCTTTCGCCGGGCATAGGGACCCTCGGCGACCGTGAACTCGCAGTCGAGGTAGGCGGCGCCGGTGGACGGGTTCTCGGTGATCCAGCCGCCGGGGCCTTGACCGCCCGGGCGGATACGGGTGACGACCCTGGCCAGCGACCCGTGCGGGATCGGCTCGCCGGTGAAGGCCTGTTCGGGGGCGTTGTTGAAGTCGTTGAAGCTGTCGTATGACATGGTTGCTCCTCGCGTTACGTTGAGGTTTCGGGAGGGGTGGCGTCGGCGGAGGCCGGGCGGCCAAACTCGAGCCTCTCCGACGCCGGTTTCACGGGCCCGCGGATCTTCCGCATGAGACGGCCCAGGTGCGGCTCCTCGATCATGTCGAGGCGGCCGGAACGGTCCTTGGCGGGGTAGCCCCAGGGATTGGGACCGCAGACGAAGGCTCGGTACGGACGGCCGTCGTCGGCGTGCAGCTCCGCCATGGTGATGACCTCGTCGACGATGTAGGGGAGCTCGTTCGCCGCCTTGGAACCGTCCATCAACGGCGTCCAGTAGCGGCGGTTGAAATCGTCGGTGCGCTCCTCGAGCCCGCCCACGAGCCAGATGTTGCGGTCCTGGATGTGCTGCCACTGGTTGGCCCAGAGGCTGATCTCCTGGGCGAGCAACCCGTAGGCGCCGCGGAGGTCCGGCTTACCGGTTCGCTCCGAGACGGCCTGCGGCTGACCCTTGCACCAGTTGAGGCAGAGGCGCCCGGCGACCGAGGTCGAGTCGACGAACACCGTGTCGTACTTGGCGAAGGCTTGCGCGTCGCCGAACCTATCGACGGCATAGCGGTAGTGCGCCTCGCTGTAGGGCTGATCGCTCCGGAAGGCCGGGTTGGGCCCGCCGATCAGGCAGGCGATGTCGCGCGCCTCTTCCCAGGAGCGGATCGAGATGTCGTCGACCGGCGCGTCCTGGATCGCGAGCAGTCCCGCTTCGAGGTCGATCACGAGCGGGGTGAACTCGCCGACCAGCGTGTGGACGAGCGAGGTCTTGCCGATGCCGTAGCGGCCCCAGATCTGGCCCTTGATACCGGAGCGCTGCTTGAGCCGCTCGTCGGCGGTGACGATGCGGAGCGCCATCACGCCACCTCCCGCCGCTCGCTCGCGGCGATCAGGCGAAAGCGCGGCTTGCCGGTCTTGACCGTGCGCGCCTCGCGGAAGAAGGTCTGCAGGGTCTCGGGCCAGGCGACGTACTTGCGCTCGTCGACGGCGTAGGAAACCCGGACGTACTGGTCCCGCTCCTCCGCGGGAATGTCCCGATAAGCGGCGGCGAGTTTTTCCTGGTTCCAGTCGACGCGCTTCGGAATCTCGACCACGACCTCGAATCCGCCGTCGTCGAGCCGGGCCGTCCCCGTGTCCTTGCCCTCGGCGACGAGGCGCTCGCGCGCCGGGTCGAGGTAGCGGAACGCGAGGCCGGCCTCGAGGACGTCCCTGCGGCGCTTGAGCGTCGCAGTCGCCTCGTCGGTCTGGGTGATGAGCGCCTGGAGCTCGTCGGGGCCGAGCGCCGCCACCTCGGGCGGCTCGGCCTCGTCGAGCCAGGCGATGGTGAGGTTATGCATGGATGATGCTCCTCGTCTGGCGTGGAGCCCCTCGAAGTCGTCCCTGAAATCGGCTGCCGGGACGGACGCCGCCCGAGGAGCGAAGGCGGTGGCGTTATTCCCCGCTAGGGCGGGTGTGGTATTCGCGCCAGATCCCGGCATGATGTTTTCACCAATTTACATAAACTGTTGAATTCGTTGCCCGAAGAAAGGGGAGCGAGGGCTCCCCGGTCTCTTGTCTCCTGTTCCTGGGTCTATTAACTATTCGCGCAAACTGTGGAAATTCTCCGCAAAAAAAGGGCTACGCCGGCAGCCCCCGGACCAGCCCGTACTTCCTGAGCCGCACCTGGATGAAGGAGGGCGAGAGTCCGAACTCCTCGGCGAGCTCGTAGATGGCCGGCTCGAGCTTTTGGGCGTTCGCGCCCGTGAAGTCCGCCTTCATCGATCCGCCGCCGAGACCCGGCAGTCCCTGCTGCGCCTGCTCCTCCTCGACGAGGGGAACCCAGAGGCGCTTGCACAGACGGAAGAGCCCCCGGCGCAGCAGGTCCTCGGGGGCGAGGAACGAGCCCATGAACTCGTTGGCGCGGAACTCCTGCCAGTCCATGGGACCGTCGGCGGTGCGGCTGTTCCGGAGGTGCTCCTCGCCCGGCGTGACGATGCGGAACACCCGTGTGCCGCGGCGCGAATCGGGGCCGAAATCGAGCCGGCCCTGGCGGTTGGCGACGATCCACGCCGGCGCATCGAAGATGCCGTGGCCCAGTTCGTGCAGTGCCGTGCTCCGCTCCAGGTACTCGCGTCCGCCGATCTCGTCCATGTTGACGTAGACCAGCGCGTGCTCGGGCATCTCGAGATCGTACTCGCAGGACCCCAACGCCGGCACGCCGCTGTCGTCGGTCACCGGCGCGTCGAGGCCCCATTCGACGTCGACCCGCACGCCGTTCACGTCGAGACGCCGGACGCGCTCCACGATCTCCTGATGGTCGATCTTGAGCCGGCCGTTCCCGTAGCCGATCTGTTGGCGCAGCGAGCGGGCGACCTCGGCGACGTCGCGGGCGCCGACGTAGTGCGGCTTGGCCGTGGTCTGGGAATGGCGATACGAGAGGCGAAGCGTCCTTGTCATCCTTCGGTCAATCCTTCTTCTGGGATTTGCGGTAGACGGCGATCACCTCGTAGGCGTGGTTGCGGAGGTCCGGCGGCAGGCGCCGCGCCTCGGCGTAGGCCTCGTCGCAATTGATCCCGAGCGCCTTGCAGATCTTCTGGATCAGGTCGTCCTTGGGGGCGTTCTCCCGGTCCCGCTCGATGCGCGAGAGGTAGGCGACCGAGATGCCGAGCTTCTCGGCCAGCTGGGCCAGGGTGAGATCCCGCTCCTCCCGCTTTTCCCTCAAGTAGCTTCCGAACCCCATGGTCCTTCCTCGGTAAGCGCGATCGTTCTTTAATTCGCGCGTTTGCATAAACGGTAGAACCATCCTATCCTCATCCCATCTGGCGAGTCAATACCCTTCGAACCACGGGTTCGGAAAAGGTTGCGGGAGGGGATGCCCCCAAGTGATGTTCTGTGAATGTTCTCATAATCGGCGGGGGGAGTCGAGTCCCAATGCGCTCGACCCGGCGCGCATGAGCGCGGCCGAGCGTCTCGACGAGGTGGCGGAAATCCTGGCCGCCGGTCTGCTCCGGTTCCGGGCCCGACAATCCAAGAGAAAATCGAACAAATCCAATGGCTTGAGAGAAGTTCCGCTGGACTTCCCGACCGAACGAAGCGTGTGTGGTCACGAACCCAAGCACGACAGAGAAGGACGATGACCACACCGATTCTCAAGCAGATCGCGGAGCTTCACGGCCTCGACCACGGCCAACTGAAGGACCGTTGGCGCGAGTACTTCGGCGCCGAGCCGCCGGGCTACCGCCGGGGCTTCCTCATCAAGGCGCTCGCCTACCGAATCCAGGAACTGACCTACGGCGGGTTGCCGCGGGAGGCGCGCGAGGAGCTCGACGCCCGAATCGCGGGCAAGGCGCCCAACGGCAAGCGCCGCAACGGCGTGTCGAACGACCGCCCGGTCGCCGGCACCCGGCTGATCCGGGAGTGGCAGGGGGTCGAGCACCACGTCACGGTGCTGACCGACGGCTTCGAGCACCAGGGCCGAAAATACAAGTCGCTCTCGGCGGTCGCCCGCGCCATCACCGGCACGCGCTGGAACGGGCCGCTGTTCTTCGGCTTGCGGAAGCACGGGAGCGTCCGATGACGAAGGCCCCGACCCGCAAGGTGCGCTGCGCCATCTACACCCGGAAATCCAGCGAGGAAGGCCTCGAGCAGGAGTTCAACAGCCTCCACGCCCAGCGCGAGGCCTGCGAGGCCTACGTCGCCAGCCAGCGCCACGAGGGCTGGGTGCCGGTGCCGCACCATTACGACGACGGCGGGATCTCCGGCGGCACGCTCGAACGCCCGGCGCTCCAGCAACTCCTCGCCGACGTCGAGGCGGGCCGAATCGACGTGGTCGTGGTCTACAAGGTCGACCGGCTCACCCGATCTCTCATGGACTTCGCCAAGCTGGTGGACGCGTTCGAGCGGAACGGCGTGTCGTTCGTCTCCATCACCCAGCAGTTCAACACCACGACCTCGATGGGACGCCTCACCCTCAACATCCTGCTCTCCTTCGCGCAGTTCGAGCGCGAGGTGATCGGCGAGCGCATCCGCGACAAGTTCGCTGCCAGCCGCAAAAAGGGCATGTGGATGGGCGGCAACCCGCCCCTCGGCTACGACGTGCGCAACCGCAAGCTCGTCGTCAACGAGACCGAGGCCGCCCTGGTCCGCCACATCTTCGAGCGTTTCACCAAGATCGGCTCGGCCACCAAGCTGGTGAAGGAGCTCGACGCGGAGGGCCATCGGACCAAGTCGTGGACCACGCAGGCCGGCAGGGAACGCCAGGGTCGACCGCTCGACAAGGGCTATCTCTACCGGCTCCTCAACAACCGGGTCTACCTCGGCGAGGCGGTGCACAAGGGCGTTTCCCATCCGGGCGAGCACGACGCGATCGTGCCGCGGGATCTCTGGGACAAGGTGCACGCGATCCTGTCCGAGAACGCGCGCACCCGGGCCAACCGCACGCGCGCCGCCACGCCGGCGCCGCTCAAGGGCCTGATCCGCTGCGCCGAGCACGGGTGCGCCATGACGCCCAGCCACACGCGAAAGAAGGGCAAGCAGTACCGCTACTACGTCTGTCTCCACGCGACCAAGAACGGCAGCGACACCTGCTCCGTCCGCAGCGTGCCGGCCGGCGAGATCGAGGACGCGGTGGTCTCCCAGGTCCGTGCCCTCCTGCGAACGCCCGAGATGGTCGCGAGGACGATACGCACGGCTCGGATGTCAGATGCCGACCAGCCTCTGGACCACGAGGAGGCGGTTCGAAGCCTGCAGCAACTCGACGCCATCTGGGAGGAACTCTTCCCCGCCGAGCAGGCGCGCATCCTGCGGCTGCTGGTCGAGCGGCTCGAGGTCGGGACAGAGGGCGTCGATCTCAGGCTCCGCGTCGAGGGCCTCCATAGCCTCGTCGCGGAGCTTCGAGAGACCGAGCGACCAGAGGAATCGGAGGAGGCGGCAGCATGAACACCGGGCCCAAGCTCGAGATCAACGGCGTCACCATCCGAATCCCGATGAAGCTCCGGCGCCGCGGCGGCCGGAAGCTCGTCATCGCGCCGGACGGTCTCACCGGCCACGAGGCCAAGCCGACGTTCGACGAAGTCTTGATCAACGCGCTCGTGCGCGCCCATCGCTGGCGGCGCCGGATCGACACCGGGGAGTTTCGCTCGGCGTCCGAGTTGGCCACCCACGAGAAGATCACCGATTCCTATGTCGCGAGGATGCTTACCCTGACCCTCCTCGCGCCCGACATCACGCAGGCGATCCTCGAAGGCCGGCAGCCCAAGGGGCTCAAGCTGGCCATGCTCCTCCGGGGGATTCCACTTGCTTGGGAGGAGCAGCGGAAAATGTTCTCGTTCTCGGCCAACAAATTTGTCGAGAACTCCTAATGCCGACTTGGATATGCAGAGTAAGGCGCTCGCCAAGCCTGTAGGGCGCTGACAACCGTGAGCGCGCGCTCAGGTCCTTGAAATGCCCGGTGAAACGCCGTATATTACGGGTTAACATACGTAACTACCGATTTTGTCCGTATATCGCGGACAAGGAAAGGATGAGATATGCAACCGAAGACCGAACGTTTCGAGATGCGGCTGGATCCGGGAACCTTGGAGAAGGTGGACGATTGGCGCTCGCGCCAGGCGGACCTTCCGTCGCGGGCGGAAGCCGTGCGCCGGTTGATGGAAACCGGGCTGTCGGTGTCCGAGAGCAAACCGCTCAGGTTCAGCGACGGCGAGAAGCTAATCACGTTGATGCTCTGTGAACTGTACAAGCACCAGAAAATCGACGGTGAGATTGACCCGTCGTTGATTGAGGCGGCGTTCCACGGCGGGCACTACTGGGGCCTGGAGTGGAAATATTCCGGCATCTTCCATGGGCACGAAGACAGCAAGAGGGTGGTTTCCGAGGTCGGCGACGTGCTGGACATGTGGTGGTTCATCGAACAGTCGTATGGGAAGCTCTCGAAGCAGGACAAGGAGCGCGTCGAGAAGGAAGCCGAGCCGTTTGGAAAGCACGTCGTGTTCCAGGGATTCGACGGCAACTATGAGAGCGAGCACCTGGGCATCGCCAGCTTCCTGATCAACAAGCTGGATCGGTTCGCCGACTTCAAGGGCCGGGACCTCAACTCACACGCGCCCTCGATTGACGGATATCGGCGCATGGTGCGGGCATTTGAGCCGATGCGGCAGGGCCTTGGTGGAGGGAGCCTGTTGAGCGCAGGCAAAATCATTGAGCTTCTCAACGCACGGCGGCATGACAGCGCGTAGCGCCCGGCAGGCGGAACGGCGGGAAGCCGCTTCGCTCATAGCCCAAGGGCTTGCTTGCCAAGGTGAAGCAGGGTTGCCTTGAGTAGGTCGAGGCTGAGGCCGCCTGTCTCTTTCAGGGTCTTGCTCTTGGCGCGCTCCCAAAGGGTGTCGCTACGCGCGGCGTCGAGAAACTCATGCCCGTGCCAGGTCAGGCGCTTCGGCTTGCAGTCGAACCCCGACATGGTGCTGAGGTCCTGGGCTTCGATAAGGCCCGCCTCGGCCAGGATCATGACGTGGTAACCGACCTCTTCGGGTGACCGGCCCGGAATATCCAGCTCGATCCACCCGAGCGGGTCGTTCTCGTTTGCCTCGATGGCAAAGAGGATCGAGCGGGCAAGGTCCATGTCGCGCTTCATGCACCGTGTCCTAATCCAGGTGAGGCTTCACTCGACGTGCTGCTGGATCGTGACCAGCCACTCCAGAACCTCGTATCGTTGCTCGCCGACGTCGGCAATGTAAGCACAGCGGTCCTTGATCTCGTCGGCCGTCATCTGCCGCATGATGTGGGCGGAAATGATCTTCTTGGCGTTGCCCTTAGTAGGGCTCAACCGACGACCGTTGTGGTCCTCGGGATAGAAGGCAAAACCCGCAGCTTGCTTGGCAGCGTCGAGGGCGTCGGCAAAGGCGAGGTCGACTCGATGAAAGTCCATGTCCACGGCGGCAGGTAATGTCACTTGGCCACCGGTGGCACGAGCGATGGCGTCGGGGTGGACGTAATTTTCGATGGTGCGCTTGCGGGTGACGAAAGCGGTGCAATTCGCACGGCCATTGATCTCTTTCTCTCGATCTTCCTTGTCCTTGTCGAGCGGCAGGGCGGCCGATGTGCGGTCGGAGTCGAATAGATAAACCTGCGGCACGGCTAGGCTGTCGAGGTAACGGCGTTCCACCCAATCCTTGAGCGTGGTGCCGCCGCCAATGGTCCAAAAAATCTTGCTGTGATCGAGGGCAGCAATGTCGCCGGAACCCGATAGGACACCAGCGAACGACACGAGAGCGTCAATGTCGGTCGGTCCCTCGACGGCCACGGCGACGCGCACGCCGGGCTTCTCGGCGGCGTCGGGCAGCACCCCCAAGGTTTCCGCGACTTCGGAGAAAACATCCCGGTCGCCGGAGCGCACACGCACCTGGCCGGTGTCGGGATGATCATCGACGAAGCGGAGGCTTTCGACGGGCAGCAAGCCAGCAAGGCCGGGGACGTGCGTGGTCAAGAGAACCTGGTCGCCGCCTTCAGCCACCTCGCGGAAAGCCCGGATGATTCGTTCTTGGCTGTCAGGGTGCTGTGAGGTCTCGGGTTCCTCGATGGCATAGATCACGGGCATGCCCGCCTGGTCACCAGCAAGACGTTCTTCTCGGGCGCGGGCGGCCTCAGCCTGGAAGAAGCTCAGTAGCACGAGACGGCGTACGCCGGAGCCGCGTTTGTTGAGGGGGATGCCGTCATCGCTCTCCAAGTCGAGCTTGAAGACGTTCGCCCATGTTGGCTTCCGGAACTGCGGCTTCAGGACGGATGCGAGTTCAAGGTCAGGGTAAGACGCCTTCATCTGCTCAAGGGTGCGCGTGGCCGTCTCCTCGGCGACTTCCTCGACCTTCTTGGTGATGGTGTCCAGGTCGGCCTGCAAATCGGCAAGGGCCTTCTGGATCGCCAGCTTCATCGGGTTCTGGACCTCGGGATCCTGGTCGGTGCTGACCCGGTCAGAGCGGAACAACGCATATAGGGGCAGGTTGCGCTGGATGGCTGCCCAGATGTCCTTGCCGCTGCCGTCGAATAGAGAAACGTCGCTCTCGGCAATGATGAGATCCCCAGCGGCGGCATAGATTGCCTGCCGCATCGAGGGGTTCTCATTGAGATTGCAATGGCCTTCGAGGCCCTTGTCCCTCACAATGCTTTTGAGGTCGGTGTTGGTCTTCTGGAGAAGGTCAGCGACTCCATCGGCGGTGGGGTGCATGGCATGTGCAAACACCTTCGGCGCGGCGGGCCTCTGGACGCTCAGATTATAGACTCTGTGAATTTCGAGGTCGCCGTCGGGGTTTAGGAGATGCTCTGCCTGCAAAGTCGTTCGCGCGCCGCGGTCCAGGTCAAGGGCGTTGGGTAAGTCTGTAAAGATCGCTCCGATGCGGACGTTCTTGGGATCGCCGTCTTGGGTCGCGTCCGCTGGCTCGATCTTTACCGCGCCAGCCTCAAAGAAGATGTCGAGGGCCTCTAGAATGGACGACTTGCCAGAGTCATTGCGGCCGATGAAGGCCGTGAGGTGATCAATCGGGACGAGCGTGCGCACCCGATAGCGGCGGAAGTTTTCGAGGATTACAGCTTTGATGCGCATGGCCGCCTGCTCCTATAGCCGCAATTCTGCCGCCCGACGCCGAAGCGCCCAAGGCTGTGTCGAACGCTATAGCTGTCGTAGCTCGTCGATGAAGCCTTTCAAAACCTGATCGAGGTCGCGGTAGATTGTGCCAGTCGAGAAGTGGTCTCCTAGATCGGCAAGGATTTGATCGCGGGGCCGGGCGTCGCCCATGTTGGGATCGCGCCATGCCCAATCACGGCCAGGGTGGAGCGTGTCCCAGACATTAACATTTCGAGTTCCAGCGACCACACCGGCTATTCCGATCCCGGTAACTCCCGAGGTCACGGTCGAGAGCCGAACCTCCTGCCCACCCGCCACCCGTAGCACCTTGATTTCGTGGGAGAGAAGCATCCGTACTTATATCAGCAAGTGCGGACGGTTTGGAGAAACAGGGCGTGCAGAGAACAGTTTTCGGCCGAGATTTGACCACACGGCGGCTTTGAAGGTGCGGTTGCCACCGGCGAAAGCCCGCGTTCCCTGGACTCTTGGGCGACTTCCTCGGCTCGCGGAGAATCCTCGTGCAGAGGCAAATGGCGGAGAGACAGGGATTCGAACCCTGGGTACCCATAAGGCACAACGGTTTTCGAGACCGCCCCGTTCGACCACTCCGGCATCTCTCCGCAAGGCGTTTTCCGCAATTTTCCGGTCGAAACGAAAACGCGAGGCGTTTAATACATGTTCGGACCCGCGATGCCAACCATGATGTTGGGCGGGGGCGCATTCTATGGCCTGCGCGCGGCCCGCAAACCAGATATGGGACGGGCCGAAATTCTCCCCCTTTTCAGGCACGAAAGACGTTGACAGGACCGCTTTGGCGGCTATATTCCCGCCTGCGTCACCGGCCCGCTTCGTGTGGGACCGGTGCGTTGGGTTTTCGGCCCCTTTTCGGCCCATTCGGCCGGAACCGCCGAAACCGAGGTTTTAGCTAAACCAAGCTTATTGGCCTGTAGGATTTTTTGGTGGGGATATATGATCCCCGACGCGCCTCGAAGCGCGCGAGCGGAGACACGTTATGTACGCAGTGATTCGGACCGGCGGCAAGCAATACAAGGTTGCCAAGGACGACGTCATCCTGGTCGAGAAATTGGCCGGAGACGCCGGCGCCGACGTCCAACTTGAAGATGTTCTGATGATCGGCGACGGCGCCAAAACCACGGTCGGCACACCCGCCGTCGAAGGCGCCAGCGTTTCGGCGACCGTCATCGAACAGGGCCGGGGCGACAAGGTGGTGGTGTTCAAGAAGAAGCGCCGCCAGGGCTATCGCCGCACCAAGGGCCACCGCCAGGACCTGACCGTCCTGCGCATCACCGACATCAACCAGCCGGGCGCCAAGAAGGCCGCCGCCAAGAAAGCGGCACCGAAGAAGGCGGAGGCCAAGGCCGACGACAAGGCCGAGGCGAAAGCAGACGCCAAGCCCAAGGCAAAGACCAAGCCCGAGCCCAAGGCGAAGGCCGAGAAGAAGGCGCCGGCCAAGAAGCCTGCGGCCAAGAAAGAGGCCAAGGCCGACGACAAGAAGCCGGCTGCAAAGAAGGCCGCCCCGAAGAAGAAAGCGCCCGCGAAAAAGCCGGCCGCGAAGAAAAAAGCCGACGACAAGGCGAAGGAGTAAAGAGATATGGCACATAAGAAGGCAGGCGGCAGTTCACGCAACGGCCGCGATTCCGAAGGCCGGCGTCTCGGCATCAAGAAGTACGGCGGCGAGCACGTCATTCCCGGCAACATCATCCTGCGCCAGCGCGGCACCAAGTGGCACCCCGGCGAGAACGTCGGCATGGGCAAGGACCACACGATCTTCGCCAAGGTGGAGGGTCAGGTCGCCTTCGCCAAGAAGCGCGGCGACCGCACCTACGTTTCCGTGGAGCCGACGAGCTAAATATCGAGCTCGCGTTCCTGATGGATTGAAGGGGAATGGCGAGCCATTCCCCTTTTTCTTTGGAACCCAAGGCAACCATTCCGGCACGAAGCGATGAAGTTTCTCGATCAGACCAAGATCTACGTCAAAAGCGGCAACGGCGGCAGCGGTTGCGTCAGCTTCCGGCGTGAGAAATACATCGAGTTCGGCGGCCCCAACGGTGGCGACGGCGGCCGCGGCGGAGACGTTTGGGCGGAGGCCGTCGACGGCCTGAACACCCTGATCGACTACCGCTACCAACAGCACCACAAAGCCAAGACCGGCGAGGGCGGCGCGGGCCGCGACCGCAGCGGTAAGGCCGGCGCCGATCTCGTGCTCAAGGTTCCCGTGGGCACGCAAATCCTGGAGGAAGACAACGACACCCTGATCGCCGACCTGAGTGTGCTGGGCCAGCGGGCGCTGATCTGCAAGGGCGGCGACGGCGGATTTGGCAACGCCCATTACAAGACCGCCACCAACCAGGCGCCCCGGCGCGCCGATCCCGGCTGGCCCGGCGAGGAGCGCACCATCTGGCTGCGCCTCAAACTCATTGCGGACGCCGGCCTGGTGGGCGCCCCCAACGCCGGCAAGTCGACGTTCCTTGCCGCCACTACGCGGGCCAAGCCCAAGATCGCCGACTATCCCTTCACCACCCTCAATCCCCAGCTCGGCGTCGTCAAGGCGGGGGACGAAGAGTTCGTCCTCGCCGACATTCCCGGCCTGATCGAAGGTGCGCATGAGGGCGCGGGTCTCGGCGACCGATTCCTTGGCCATGTCGAACGCTGCGGCGCGCTCTTGCATCTCGTAGACGGCTCGGAAGACGACGTGGCGGCCCAGTACCGCATGATCCGCGACGAACTAGAGGCCTACGGTCACGGCCTCGGCGAAAAGGCCGAGGTGTTGGCGCTGAACAAGTGCGACGCCCTGACGGACGACGACATCGAAAGCAAGCGCCAAGCTCTGCGGGACGCATCGGGCAAGGACGTCCTGGTGCTGTCCGGCGTCGCCGGCATCGGCGTCGATGAGGCCCTGTTGGCGCTGTTCGATCACGTCAAGCAGCGCCGGGCCGCAGAGGCGGAAGCCGACCTGCCTGCAGAGCAAAGCCAAACGGCGTGGTCGCCATGAGTACCCGCTTCACGGACGCCAAGCGCATCGTCGTCAAGATCGGCTCCGCTTTGTTGGTGGACGACGACACGGGATCGCTCCACCGTCCCTGGCTCGAAGCCTTGGCCGACGACGTGGCCCGCCTCAAGGCGCGCGGCCAGGAGGTCATCATCGTTTCCTCCGGCGCCATCGCGCTGGGCCGCCGGCACCTTGAGCTGGGCGACAAGGAACTGCGCCTGGAGGAAAGCCAGGCCGCCGCAGCCGCCGGCCAGATCCGCCTCGCGCACGCCTACCAGGAAACACTGGGCCGCCACGGCCTGCACACGGCGCAGATCCTGCTGACCAGTTCGGACACCGAGGCCCGTCGGCGCTATCTCAATGCCCGTAACACCATAAACGCTCTGTTGAAAGTCGATGCAGTGCCGGTGATCAACGAGAACGACACCGTGGCAACGGACGAGATCCGCTTCGGCGACAACGACCGGCTGGCCGCGCGGGTGGCCGAGATGGCTTCGGCCGACTGTCTTGTGCTGCTGTCGGATATCGACGGCCTCTATGATGCCGATCCCCGTCACAACGACGGTGCGGCGCACATCCCCGAGGTTTCGGAAATCACGCCCGAAATCCTCGACATGGCGGGCGAGGCCGGCGGCAGCCACGCCTCAGGCGGCATGGTCACCAAGCTGGCGGCGGCGCGCATCGCGCTCAACGCCGGCTGCCACATGGTCATCACCAACGGCACCGGCCTTTCGCCCTTGAGCGCTCTGGAGGCCGAGGCCCCACGCACCTGGTTCGTGCCGTCGGCCACGCCCCGCACGGCCCGCAAGCGCTGGATTTACGGCAGCCTCAAACCCGCCGGTAAACTCATTGTCGACGCCGGCGCAGCCGCCGCCCTGGCCAACGGTAAGAGCCTGCTACCCGCGGGCGTGGCGGACGTCGAGGGGGACTTCGGACGCGGCGATTCCGTCGTCGTCACCGGCCCCGGCGGCGAGGAATTGGGCCGTGGCTTGTGCGCCTATTCGGCCGCCGACGCCCGCCTGATCATGGGACACAAAAGCCGTGATATCGAAGACCTGCTGGGCTACCGTGGTCGCGATGAAATGATTCACCGCGACGATCTCGCCCTGACTTAAGCGCTGAAACCAGAGGAAATCGTCATGAGCGCAATCGCAGCCGAAGAGCAACAGACCAGCGAAGATATCCATGAAATGATGATGCAGGTGGGCCGCGATGCCCGCGCCGCCATGCGTCCGCTGTCGCTGGCCGGCCCGGAAGCCAAGAACAAAGCGCTGCTGACGGCCGCCGCGGAACTACGGGCTTCCACCGCCAAAATTATCGAAGCCAACGTCAAGGACATGGCGGCGGGCGAGGCGCGTGGCTTGAGCAAGCCCATGCTGGACCGCCTGATGCTGGACGAAGCGCGCATCGAGGGCGTGGCCAAGGCGGTCGAGGACATCGCCGCCATGGAGGACCCCGTCGGCGCCGTCATCAGCGAATGGGACGTGCCCAGCGGCTTGAAGATCAGCCGCGTGCGGGTACCGCTCGGCGTCATCGGCATCATCTACGAATCGCGACCCAACGTGACGGCGGACGCCGGCGCACTCTGCCTCAAGTCGGGCAATACGACCATCCTGCGCGGCGGCTCCGACAGCTTCCATTCCTCGCGGGCCATCTTCGACTGCCTGCAGGCCGGCATCCGCGCCGCCGGTCTGCCCGAGAAGTGCGTGCAGCTGGTGCCCACGACGGACCGGGCCGCAGTCGGCGAACTTTTGCGCATGAACCAGCACGTCGACGTCATCGTGCCGCGCGGCGGGCGGTCCTTGATCGAGCGCGTGCTTGAGGAAAGCCGGGTGCCTGTGTTCGCCCACCTGGAAGGGCTTTGCCATGTCTATGTCGATGCCGCCGCCGACCTCGACATGGCCCGCGATATCGTGCTGAACGCCAAGCTGCGCCGTACCAGTATCTGCGGCGCCGCTGAAACGCTGCTGGTCGACCGCGCGGTCGCTGATACGCACCTTAAACCGCTGCTCGATGCCCTGATGGATGCAGGCTGCGAGGTGCGCGGCGATGAAGCCGTTCAGGCCGCCGACGAACGCGTGACTGCCGCCACCGAGGAAGACTGGATCACCGAGTATCTCGACACCATCATCTCGGCCCGCGTTGTCGACGGCGTCGATGAAGCGATGGAACACATCGACCGCTACGGCTCCCACCACACTGAAACCATCGTGACGGAAGACAACGCAACGGCGGAGCGTTTCCTGGCCGAGGTCGACAGCGCCATCCTGCTGCACAACGCCTCGACCCAGTACGCCGACGGCGGCGAGTTCGGCATGGGCGCGGAGATCGGCATCTCAACCGGGCGCATGCACGCCCGCGGCCCGGTCGGCGTTGAGCAACTGACGACCTTCAAGTACGTCGTGCGCGGATCCGGCCAAACCCGCCCGTGAACGCACGCCAGACGAAAAACGGGGGCGGCCGGCGGATCGGCATCCTCGGCGGGTCGTTCAATCCCGCCCATGACGGCCATCGCAAGATCAGCGACCTGGCCCTGAAGCTGTTGAACCTGCACGAGGTATGGTGGCTGGTGTCGCCGCAGAACCCGCTCAAGGCGGAAGAGGGCATGGCACCGTTCGAGGAGCGTCTGCGCCAGGCCGAAGTGCTCGCCCGCCACCGGCGCATCCGTGTCAGCGGCATCGAAGCCGAACTGGGCACGCGCTATACCGCCGACACTCTCGGTGCGCTGTTGCGGCGCTATCCCAAAGTTGATTTCGTCTGGCTGATGGGGGCCGACAATCTGATCCAACTGCCCCGCTGGCAACGCTGGACGGAGATCATGGAGACCGTCCCGGTTGCGGTATTCGGCCGGCCCACATACTCCCACAAGGCGCTTGCGGGCAAGGCGGCGATCCGATACGCCGGCGCCCGCCTGGCCGCCAAGGGCTCGGGACGCCGCGCCTGCCGCCGCCTGGCCGGCACGCCGCCGCCTGCCTGGGTGTTCCTTTGGGCGGTTCACGATCCAGCCTCGGCCACCGCCATCCGACGAACACGAAAAGGTTAACGATCATCCAACACGAACGGCCCAAAGTGTGTTAACGTCTACATGATGCGTTTGGTAGAGTGGTTAGCGCACGATCATGTGCCTCCAATGATGGGTGTAACGCTGAACAAGGAGAAAGCAGCCATATCCAGTCCCCAAGCCGCAGGAATTGCGTCCGCGCCCCTGCTGGAGACCGTGATGACATCGCTCGACGATGACAAAGCGGTCGATATCGTTTCAATTGACCTCCACGGAAAAACCTCACTCGCCGACCATATGGTGATTGCCTCGGGAACGTCGCAACGCCACGTGGGCGCCATGGCCGATCGCCTCAGCAAGAAGGTGAAGGAAGCCGGCTACGGCCGTCCCGCGACCGAAGGTCTGCCCCAGTGCGACTGGGTGCTGATCGATGTCGGCGACATCATCGTCCATCTCTTCCGCCCGGAAGTCCGCGACTTCTATGCGCTGGAAAAGATGTGGTCCGCCGAACTGACCGACGATCTGGCGGTCGCCGTCGAGTCCGTGGCCCACTAGAACAAAAACCGGGCCATGCAGTGTCAAATCGTCGCCGTCGGCCGGGCGCGTCCCGGACCGATGAAGGACTTGTTCGACGATTACGCCAAACGCCTGAAGCCGCCGATAGAATTGCGCGAAGTCGAGGAGCGCCGCCCCCTCAAGGGCCGCGAACTGAAAGCCCGCGAGGGTGCCCTGCTGCTGGACGCCCTGCCCAAGGGCGCCCACCTGGTCGCCCTCGACGGCCGCGGCAAAGAGCTTTCCAGCGAAGACCTCGCGACGCGGCTGGGAGATTGGCGCGACGGCGGCGTCCGCACGACGGCCTTTCTCGTCGGCGGCGCGGATGGACTGGATCAGGCGGTGCTGGACAGGGCCGATTTCAAGCTTTCCCTCGGCGCCATGACCTGGCCCCACATGCTGGTCCGGATCATGTTGGCGGAACAGCTCTATCGGGCGGAGAGCATCCTTTCGGGCCACCCCTATCACCGGGCATGAACCGGCCGATCGACATCCGCTGGAAATCCCTGTCGGAAGCGGCTTTTCTGATATATTGCGCGCCATGAAATCGGACATCACGCCACGGCCCGCCGTGCTCTGCATTCTCGACGGCTGGGGCCACAGGGACGACCAGGCCGACAACGCCATCGCTCAAGCCGAAACGCCGGTCTGGGACCGCTTCATGGCGGAATGCCCGCAGGCCTTCCTGCGGACGTCGGGCGACGAGGTCGGGCTTCCCGACGGCCAGATGGGCAATTCGGAAGTCGGCCACATGAACCTGGGTGCCGGGCGTATCGTGTTGCAAGACCTGCCCCGCATCGATGCCGATATCGCCAGCGGCACGCTTGCCGCCAATCCGGTTTTGGCGGATCTCGTTGCGGAGCTGGAGGAAAGTGGCGGTACCTGCCACCTGATGGGCCTGCTTTCCCCCGGCGGCGTCCACTCCCACCAGGATCACATGGTGGCCCTGGCGCGAAAGCTGTCGCAAGCGGGCATCGCCGTTGCCGTCCACGCTTTCCTCGACGGCCGCGATACGCCGCCTAAAAGTGCGGCCGGCTACATGGAAACCTTCGTCGACGACATATCCGGCCTGCCCGGCGTCACGGTTGCCACCGTGACGGGGCGTTATTACGCCATGGACCGGGACAAGCGTTGGGACCGGGTGAACCGGGGTTACGCCGCCATCGCCCACGGTCAAGGAGAGGCGGCAGCCGACGCCGTGTCGGCCATCGAAAATGCCTATGCAGAGGATCAGACGGACGAATTCGTCACCCCGCGCGTGATTGCCGGTTACACCGGCATGGGTGACGGGGACGGTTTGCTGATGGCGAACTTCAGGGCGGACCGCGCGCGCGAAATCCTCACCGCCTTGACCGATCCCGATTTCGACGGCTTCGACCGCGGAGCGGTGCCGGTCCTGGGTCCGGCCTGCGGCATGGTCGAGTATTCCGCCGCCCTGGCGGAACGTCTGACGGCGCTTTACCCTCCGGCGCCGCTGAAGGACACCATCGGCCAGATCGTTTCGGATGCCGGCCTAAGGCAACTGCGCATCGCCGAGACCGAGAAATACGCCCACGTGACGTTTTTCTTCAACGGCGGCATCGAGACGGTATTCGCCGGCGAGGAACGCATCCTGGTGCCCTCGCCCAAGGTCGCGACTTATGACCTACAGCCTGAAATGTCCGCGCCGAAGGTGACGGACGAGCTTTGCGCCGCCATCCTTTCGGACGAATTCGACTTCATTCTGGTCAATTTCGCCAACGGCGACATGGTCGGCCATACCGGCATGCTCGACGCCGCCAAACTGGCCGCCGAAGCCGTCGACGGCTGTCTGGGCCGGCTGGAGGCAGCGGTGCGGCAGGCCGGCGGCACGATGCTGATCACAGCCGATCATGGCAACGCCGAGTGCATGCGCGATCGGGCGACGGGTGAGCCGCACACCGCCCACACCATGGACCCCGTGCCGGCCGTGCTGATCAATCCGCCCGATGGCGTTGTCGGGTTGAACGCCGGTCGGCTGGCCGATGTGGCGCCCACTATGCTGGCCCTGATGGATTTGGACCAACCCCAAGCCATGACCGGTAGATCATTGTTGAAAAATGATATTTCCGAGCGAACGGATGCCACGGAGAGCAAGGCCATTGCCTGACCCGCTGGGGCGGAGAATTGCGCTCGCCCTTATCCTGAGCTGCGCGCCGGCCGCACTTATTCCCACGGCTCCGCCGGTGCTCGCCGCCGAAACCGACATCTCCGCCTCGGCCAAGAAAAAACTTCAGGACGTCGAGCGCGAACTGGAAAAGCGTCGCGACCGCAGCAAGAACCTGGAAAACAAGGCGCTAAGGCTGAAACGGGACGCCGTCCAAATGCGCCGTTCGCTAATCGGCGCAGCGGCGTCGGTTCAACGCCAGGAAGACATGGTGACCTCCCTGGAGCAACGCCTGGCCGCCCTGTCGGCGGAGGAGGCGGCCAAGGCGGCGAGCCTCAAGCGCCGCCGGTCGGCCCTTGCCGATACCCTCGGCACACTGGCACGGCTTTCCCGTCAACCTCCGGAGGCGCTGATCGCCAGTCCCTCACCGCCCGTCGACATGGTGCGGGGATCGCTGGTTCTGTCCGCCGTGATCCCCGAAATGGAACGACGTGCCGCGGCCTTGTCGGCGGAGCTTTCGGCGCTGCGCAATGTCCGCCGCGAGATCAGTTCGAAACGCGCCAAATTGGCCTCGGCCAGCGAGAACCTGAGCAAAGAGCGCATCGCCCTCAACCGTCTTTTGAAGCGGACGGCGCGGCAGCGCACGCTCGCCATGGCCGCCAGTGCCCGGGAGAAGCACCGCATGGCCCGTCTGGCCGAAGAAGCCGAGGATTTACGGACGTTGATGCGGAAGCTCACCGAAGAGGAGGAGCGTGCCCGGCTGGCCGGCATCACGGTTGCGCCGCCGCTTAGCGAAGGCAGCAGCTTCACTGGCGAGCGGGGACGCCTGCCCCTGCCCGCCCGCGGACGCATCGTCACGCACTTCGGCCAGCGCAACGACAGCGGCATCCGGTCCAAGGGAATTCGTATCGCCACGCGGGAGAGCGCCCCGGTTGTTGCGCCCTACGACGGCCGCGTGGTCTACGCCGGCGCCTTCCGGCGCTATGGGCAACTCTTGATCATCAGCCATGGCGAGGGATATCATACGCTCATTGCCGGGATGTCTCGCATCGACGGCGTTGTCGGACAGTGGTTGCTGGCCGGTGAACCCGTTGGCCACATGGGCAACGGCAACAATTTAGGCCCTGGCGCGGGGGGAGGTTCGCCGACGTTATACCTTGAGTTGCGTCGCGAGAACGAACCGATTAACCCCTTGCCCTGGTTGGCTGCGAGTGAGAGGAAGGTTAGCGGATAATGCGAAAAATAATCGTCGCGGGACTATCGGGTTTCGCGCTCATGACCTTGGCGGTTCAGGCCGCGGCCGAGAGCTCCGAGACGTATCGCCAGCTCAATCTGTTCGGCGACGTATTTGAGCGGGTTCGAGCGGAGTACGTCCGCGAGGTCACCGATGAAGACCTGATCGAAGCGGCCATCAACGGCATGCTGACGTCGCTGGATCCCCACTCGAGCTATCTCAACGCCAAGAACTACCGCGACATGCAGGTCCAGACGAAGGGCGAGTTCGGCGGCCTCGGCATCGAGGTCACGATGGAGAACGGCTACGTCAAGGTGGTCTCCCCCATCGACGACACGCCGGCTTTCCGGGCCGGCGTAAAAGCGGGTGATTTGGTCACACATATCGACGACGAACAGGTCCTTGGGCTCACCCTGGCCCAGGCCGTGGAAAAGATGCGCGGTCCGGTCAACACAAACATCAAGCTGACCATCAGCCGCGAGGGTGAAGACAAGCCCCTGGAGGTGTCGATTACGCGCGCCGTCATCAAGGTGCAAAGCGTCCGCTCGCGGGCCGAGGGCAACGCCGCCTATGTCCGCATCACGTCGTTCAGCGAACAAACCGAAAGCGGATTGAAGCGCGCCATCAGCAAACTGAAGGACGAACTCGGCGATAGTTTCACCGGCGTCATCCTGGATTTGAGAAACAATCCGGGCGGTCTTCTGGACCAGGCCGTCGCCGTTTCAGACGCGTTCCTGGATCAGGGCGAAATCGTTTCCACCCGGGCCAAGGACCCGGCTGATGTGCAGCGCTTTTCGGCGCGCGACGGCGATCTGGCCGACGGCCGGCCGGTCATCGTCCTGATCAACGGCGGTTCCGCCTCCGCGTCCGAAATCGTGGCCGGCGCCCTTCAGGATCACCGCCGCGCCATCCTTTTGGGCACCAAATCGTTTGGCAAAGGCTCGGTCCAGACCATCATGCCCCTGGCCGGCCACGGCGCCATGCGCCTGACGACCTCGCTTTATTACACGCCGTCGGGCCGCTCCATCCAGCAAACCGGAATCACGCCGGATATTCTGGTGCAGCAGGCCAAGGTTGAAGTCCTCGACGCCCGCCCGCGCCGCTCGGAAGCCAATCTTCGCAATGCAATCAAGAACACCAACGGCGAAAACGGCATCCAGACAGAAGAGAACAACGGATCGACGCCCGTCACTGACGCCGCGCCGCAGGACTACCAGTTGATCCGGGCGCTCGACTTGCTGCGCGGGCTCGCCCTCTACCAGGGCAAGGTCGCGAATAACTAGCCGCGCCGGGCCCCGTGCCCCGCGCCCCGCTGTTTGATGGTTCGGAGTCCATAGTTGTCTGACGAAAACGATTTCGACGACGAATATGATGACGATGAAGACGGCGAAGAGGACGGCGTCTCCCTCGATTCATACGACGACGAAGACGATGACGACGACTACGGCGGCTATGAGGACGACGACGACGATGATGACGACTACGGCGGGTATGAAGACGACGATGACGACGATGACGACTACGAGTACGACGACGAGGATGAGGACGAATACGACGACGAAGATTATGACGATGTCGAAGAGGGCGGAGTCCCCGTCGGGCTAATCGCCCTGGTTGGCGTTTCGCTGGTATTCATCCTGGCCCTCGGCGGCATCGTCGGCTGGCTGGCCATGAGTTTTGACGAGGAAGCTTACGCCGAAGCACAAAAGCCCGTCACCGTAACCGCAAAACTGGGCCCGCCCCCGAGCCCACCCAAGGCGAAAAAGAAGGCCGTCCCGGTTCAGAGGGTACCGACGCAAAAGGCCGTTCCGCCAAAATCTCCCGATAAGACGGCACAAACGACTAAAACCGCCAACGCCGCCAGTAAATCCAATGGGGCCAAGCCGGACAAAGCGGATTCCAGGGCGGCCGCCGTCATGGCAGGCGCCACCAAGGGATCGTCGGAAACCGTTAAAAGCGACGTCGAAATGGCGGCCGTCGATCCCGAGTTGATCGATGAGACGACGTCCGGGCCGCTGCCCAAAATCGCGCCGGACGGGCGCCAGGCCTGGCAGGTCTACGCTCGTCCCTTCACCAAGCCGGAGAAGAAGAAGCCGATGGTGGCCGTCATCGTCGCCGGGCTGGGTTTGAGCCAGGCGCCGACGCAAAGCGCCATCCAGCAGCTTCCCGGCGCCGTTACCCTGGCTTTCGTGCCGTACGCCAGGAACCTCGGCGACTGGATCGCCCAGGCCCGCGCCGCCGGACACGAGGTGTTGCTGGAACTGCCCATGGAACCGGCCGACTATCCCAACAGCGACCCCGGACCGCATACCCTGCTGACCAGCCTCAAGGCCGAGGAAAACATGGAGCGGCTCAACTGGCTCCTGGGCCGTTTTCCGGGATACGTGGGCGTCACCAATTACCTGGGCGACAAGTTCACCGCCTCCGAAACCCACATGCAGCCCATCTTGCAGGCCCTGAAGGAACGCGGTCTCCTCTACCTCGATGCCCGTGCCAACCGAAAGAGCGTCGCCGCCCGTGTCGCCAAGGAAATCGACATGCCGCGCGCCGCCAACAACCGCTTTATCGACCGCGAAGCGTCCCGTGTCAGCATCGACGCCCGGCTCTACGAATTGGAACGCATCGCCAAATCCGTCGGCTCTTCCGTGGGCATCGCCTTCCCGTTCCCGGTTACGGTCGAACGCCTGTCGGCCTGGATCGCAGGAATGGAAGAAAAGGGGCTTGTGCTGGCGCCCCTGACGGCGGTGGCGAACACCCAGCCGATCCGATGAGCGTCACCATCGATCCGAACGATCTGCCCTACCGTCCTTGCGCCGGGATCATGCTGGTGAACGCCGACGGCAAGGTGTTCGTCGGCAGCCGCCTGGACATGCCGTCCGACGCCTGGCAAATGCCCCAGGGCGGTATCGACGAGGGCGAAACCCCCGAATCGGCGGCGATGCGCGAGTTGTACGAGGAAACCGGCGTACCGGCCGAGAAGGCCGAAATCGTCGCCGAAAGCCGCGGCTGGATCGAGTACGACCTGCCGCCCGACATGATCGGCCGCCTGTGGGGCGGGCGCTACCGCGGCCAACGACAGAAGTGGTTCCTCATGCGTTTCAAGGGGACCGACGACGACATCGATCTCGACGTGCATCACAAGGAGTTTGGCGACTGGCGCTGGGCCGAACCGGCGCAGCTGCCCGACCTGATCGTGCACTTCAAAAGCGACCTCTACCGGCGCATTCTGGCGGAGTTCAGCCCCCAACTGGAAGCGTTGGCGCGGGCCGGGCGGGACGGGTAACGCGTCCGGAACTGGCGAAAATGCCGTGAAGAAGCTAAATTGGTGAATGTTATGAGCGACTTAAGGTCCAGATTGGGGATTTTCGCCGCTGCCGTGCTGACGTTTGGCCTGCTGTCGGCGCCGACCGGAGCGGGGGTCAAGGAAGCCGAGCCGGCTTTCGAGAAGGGCGATTACGCGACCGCCCTGAAGCAGCTCAGAAAGGATATGAAGAAGAAAAAGCGTTCGTTGAAGGCGAACGTGATGCTGAGCCGAATGTATCTTGAGGGTCTCGGAGTTCCGATCAATTATTCGCGTGCCTACAAATTCCTGAAACCGGCCGCCAGGAAGAACCATCTCTGGGCCCTGACGGAGATCGCCAGGCTCTACGCCCGCGGCGACGGACCGCCGCAAAGCTACGTCAAAGCGCTGGAGTTCTTCACGCGCGCCGCCATGCGGGGACACGGCCCGGCCCAGTTCGAACTCGGCACAGCCCATCTCTACGGCCGCGGCGTGCGCACCGATCCGCTGGAGGCCTACGCCTGGTTCAATCTCGCCGCCGCCGGTCTGCAGGGCGAAGCCCGCGACGAGGCTGTCGCAAAGCGTGAGGAAGCGAAGAAATCGCTGTCGGAGGCCGAAGTTTCCGCCGCCCAGGATCTGTCGCTGCAGTACGCCGAGGTGATGATCGACGTCCAGCCCGAATCCTGAAGCCGCGGCGGATCGTCCGTCAGCCGATCAGATAGCGCACCTCACCGATCAGAAATCCGAAGCTCACGACAAAGCCGGCGACCGGGATCCATTTCGGCATGAGCGGTATGCCCTCGGGCGCAGGATCGCGTTTTTTAATGCGCAACAGCGCCAGGTTCACGAGGCTGAAGATGGCCAGCGTGATGACCGAGGTGGCTTCGGCCAGACCGGCCAGACGGAACCAAAGGGCCAGCGCGAGGATGGCTCCGGCCACCAGCGCCGTCGCCCTCAACGGCGTCCGCGTCACCGCGTTGACACTGCCGAGCCAGGCCGGCAGGGCGCCTTGGCGGGCCAATCCGTAGAGCACCCGCGCTGCCTTGATGAGCTGGATGAGCGCGCCGTTGACCATGGCCAGGATGCCGATGACGCCGATCAGGGCGCCGCTGCCGCCGGTGGCCCGGGCGAAGATCAATTTAAGCGGTGCGCCATGGCCCGAAAGCTCCGCCAACGGCACGGCCAGGACAGCGACGACCGAGATCAGGACGTAGGCAACCGCCGTGACGGCCAGCGTCAGCAGAATGGCGCGCGGCACGGTGCGCGGCGCGTCCTTGGTTTCCTCCGCCACGTTGACGATGTCCTCGAAGCCGATGAAGGCATAGAAAGCGAGGAAGGTTCCGGCAAATATGCCGCCCCAGAGGCCGGCATCCCAGGTGGGCAGGAACTCGGCGGCACGGGCGGGAAAATCGGCGAGGTGCACACCGCCGAAGGCGATGACCAGGATCAGGCCGCCCAACTCGATAAGGGTAATCAGCGCGGCGGCGGCGACCGATTCGCCGATGCCCCAGGCGGCAAAACCGGCAAGTACCAGAACCAGGCCGACGATGGCGACCGCGCGGGGAACATCCACAATGGACTGGGCGTAGCCGACGAAGCCGTTGACGATGCCTGCCGCCGAGACCGTGCCGGCCGCCACGGCCAGCAACCCGACGGCCAACGCCAGGGCGGGGACATTAAAGCCTTCTTTCACATAGACCGCTTCACCCGCCGCCAGGGGATAGCGGGCCGAGAGTTCAGCGAACGACAGACCGGTCAGACCGGCCAGCACGGCGGCGACAAGGAAGGCGATGGGCATCTGCATCCCCGCCGTCGCCGCCATCTCGCCGACCAGTGCGTAAATGCCGGCGCCGATGGTCGTGCCCAGGCCGTAAAGCGCCAGCGGCAACAAGGTCAAACGGCGGCGGAGTTCGGTTTTCGGGCTCTCCATACCCTAAACCTAGGGAATCGAGACGTGTTTTGACACCGTGCCACGTTGCCGCAGGGGTTTACCACAAGAAATGCGTCACCCCGGACTTGATCCGGGGTCTAGTTTGTTTTGTTTAAAAAAGAAAAATTGGATGCCGGATCAAGTCCGGCATGACGATATTTGACAGTGCGCAAAAAAAAGGCGCGTACCTCGGTACACGCCCTTTTGCTTGATTATTCCGTCTTCGCCTCAGACCGCCTGGCGCATCTCCGTGAGCAACGCGATGGTGGCTTCGGCCTTGTGGCGGGCCTCGTCTGTTTCGGCGTCTTCCAGGTCCTCGCCGGCGTCCTTGATGCGCTGGTCGAGGTCGGCGGCATCGAGCTCGGAAACCGGCACGGCGTCCTCGGCCAGCACCGTCAGGCGGTCGGCGGTGACCTCAGCCAAACCGCCGGAGATGAAGACGCGCGCCTTCACCGTCGTGCCTTCGTGCACCTCGATCACGCCGGGGCGCACCGCCGAAATCATCGGGGCGTGTCCGGCGAGCACGCCGAAGTCGCCTTCCATGCCGGGCACCACGACCATTTCGCAGTCCTCCGACATCAGGAGACGTTCGGGCGAGACGAGTTCGAAGGAAACCGTATCGGACATGGTTCGTTATCCCTGTTCCCGCAACCCTGCCTAGGCGGCTTCCGCAGCCATCTTCTTGGCCTTCTCGATGGCCTCGTCGATGGTGCCGACCATGTAGAAGGCGGCTTCCGGCATTTCGTCGTGCTTGCCTTCGATGATCTCCTGGAAACCGCGAATGGTGTCTTCCAGGGCCACCAGAACGCCCGGCGAACCGGTGAAGACCTCGGCGACGTGGAAGGGCTGGCTGAGGAAGCGCTGGATCTTGCGCGCCCGGGCGACCACGAGCTTGTCCTCTTCCGAGAGCTCGTCCATGCCCAGAATGGCGATGATGTCCTGCAGCGATTTGTAGGTCTGCAGGATACGCTGGACCTCGGTGGCGGTGTTGTAGTGCTCCTCGCCGACGACGCGCGGGTCGAGCATGCGCGAGGTGCTGTCCAGCGGATCCACCGCCGGGTAGATGCCCAATTCGGCGATCTGGCGGTTCAGCACGGTCGTCGCATCCAAGTGCGAGAACGAGGTGGCCGGGGCCGGATCGGTCAAATCGTCCGCCGGCACGTAAATGGCCTGCACCGAGGTGATCGAGCCCTTGTTGGTCGAGGTAATGCGCTCCTGCAGGGTGCCCATGTCGGTGGCCAGCGTCGGCTGGTAGCCCACCGCCGAAGGGATGCGGCCCAGCAGCGCCGACACTTCGGAGCCCGCCTGGGTGAAGCGGAAAATGTTGTCGATGAACAAGAGCACGTCCTGGCCTTCCTCGTCGCGGAAGTATTCCGCAAGCGCGAGACCTGAGAGCGCCACGCGGGCGCGGGCGCCGGGCGGCTCGTTCATCTGACCGAACACCAGGGCCACCTTGGACTGGTCGCCCTCAAGGTCGATAACGCCCGATTCGATCATCTCGTGATAGAGGTCGTTGCCCTCGCGGGTGCGCTCGCCGACGCCGGCGAACACCGAATAGCCGCCGTGACCCTTTGCGATGTTGTTGATGAGCTCCTGAATGAGCACGGTCTTGCCCACGCCGGCGCCGCCGAACAGGCCGATCTTGCCGCCCTTGGCGTAGGGCGCCAGCAGGTCGACGACCTTGATGCCGGTTTCCAGCACCTCGCTCTCCGTCGACTGGTCGACGAATTCGGGGGCGGGGCGGTGAATGGGGTTGGTCCGGGTGGCGCCCACGTCGCCGCGCTCGTCGATCGGCTCGCCGATGACGTTAATGATGCGGCCGAGCGTCTCCGGTCCCACCGGAACCGCGATGCCGTCGCCGGTGTCGACCACTTCCTGGCCGCGGACCATGCCGTCCGTCGAGTCCATGGCGATGGTGCGGACGGTCGATTCGCCCAAATGCTGCGCCACTTCCAGAACCAGACGCTTGCCTTGGTTCTCGACGTGCAAGGCGTTGAGAATGGCGGGCAGGTGCCCTTCCTCGAATTGCACGTCGACGACGGCGCCGATGACCTGGCTGACTTGTCCGACGACGTTGGTGCTTTGGCTCATTGTCTTAACTCCCGTGGATTAACGGTATTTCCCGGCGCGCCGCTTAGACGGCTTCGGCGCCGGAAATAATTTCAATCAGTTCTTTGGTAATGATGGCCTGACGCGACCGGTTGTAGACGATGGTCAGGCGGTCGATCATGTCGCCGGCGTTGCGCGTGGCGTTGTCCATCGCGGTCATGCGGGCACCCTGTTCGCTGGCGCCGTTCTCAAGAAGCGCGCGGTAGACCTGCACGGCCAAGTTACGCGGCAGCAGTTCGGCGAGGATTTCGTCTTCCTCGGGCTCGAACTCGTAGGCCGCGCCCGAGGCGTCATGCGGGCTGGCGTCGTCTTCGGAGACCTCGACCGGCGGCAGCGGCACGAGCTGCTGTTCCGTCACCTCCTGCGACATCACCGAAATGAAGCGGTTGTAGAAGATCGAGCAGACATCGAACTCGCCCGCCTCGAACTTCTCATTGACGTAATCGGAGATGGGATGCGCGTCCTCGAACGACAAACGCTTGACCGCGGAGAGATCGAAAAACTCGACGATCTGCTCGCCGAACTCGCGCTTCAGGGCTTCACGGCCCTTCTTGCCGACGCAGGCGATCTTGACGGTCTTCTTGTCGTGCAGCAGTTCGTGAATGCGACGGCGGGCGGCGCGTACGATCGACGAGTTGAAGGCGCCGCAGAGACCGCGCTCGCCTGTCGCGACAATGACCAGGTGGACGTCGTCCTTGCCGGTGCCGGTCATCAGCGAGGGCGCATCGTCCGACGAGACGAGATTGGCCGTCAGCGAACGCATCATGCGCTCCATGCGCTCCGAATAGGGACGCGCGGCCTCCGCCTGCTCCTGCGCCCGGCGCAGTTTGGAGGCGGCGACCATCTTCATCGCCTTGGTGATCTTCTGCGTCGACTGGACGGAGGAGATCCGGTTTTTAAGGTCCTTTAGGCTCGCCATCGCGCGTCCTTACCTTTTGGATGCGTTGCGCCTTAGGCGAACTTCTTGACGAAATCGTCGAGAATGCCCTTGAGCTTCTCTTCGGTCTCAGGCGACAGGGCCTGCTCCTCGCGGATCGTCGTCAGGACATCGGCGTGGTTGGCGTGCATGTCGGCCAGGAAGGTCGATTCGAAACGCGTGACGTCGCCCACCTCAATGCCGTCGAGATAGCCGTTCACGCCGCTGAAGATGGAAACGACCTGTTCCTCGACCGCAAGCGGCGAGTACTGGCCTTGCTTCAAGAGTTCCGTCAGACGGGCGCCGCGGTTCAAGAGACGCTGCGTCGCGGCATCGAGATCGGAGCCGAACTGGGCGAAGGCCGCCATTTCGCGGTACTGCGCCAGTTCCAGCTTGATCGAGCCGGCCACCTGTTTCATCGCCTTGACCTGGGCCGCCGAGCCCACGCGGCTGACGCTGAGGCCGACGTTAATGGCCGGACGGATGCCCTGGTAGAAGAGCTCGGTCTCGAGGAAGATCTGGCCGTCGGTGATCGAGATCACGTTGGTCGGAATGTAGGCAGACACGTCCGAGGCCTGTGTTTCGATGACCGGCAGCGCGGTCAGCGAACCGCCGCCGTGCTCGTCGTTCATCTTGGCAGCGCGTTCCAGGAGGCGGGAATGAAGGTAGAAGACGTCGCCCGGGAAGGCCTCGCGTCCCGGCGGGCGGCGAAGCAGCAGCGACATCTGGCGATAAGCCACGGCCTGCTTGGAAAGATCATCGTAGATGATCAGGGCGTGCATGCCGTTGTCGCGGAAGAACTCGCCCATGGCGCAACCGGTGTAGGGCGCCAGGAACTGCAGCGGCGCCGGCTCGGAAGCCGTGGCGGCGACGACGATGGTGTATTCCATGGCGCCGGCGTCCTCCAGGGTCTTCACGACCTGGGCGACGGTGGAGCGCTTCTGGCCGACGGCGACGTAGACGCAGTAGAGCTTCTTGCTCTCATCGTCGCCCTCGTTGATGGCTTTCTGGTTGATGATGGTGTCGACGGCGACGGCGGTTTTGCCGGTCTGGCGGTCGCCGATGATCAGTTCGCGCTGGCCGCGTCCGATCGGCACCAGCGAATCGAGCGCCTTGAGGCCGGTCTGCATGGGCTCGTCCACCGAGCGGCGGGGAATGATGCCCGGCGCCTTGACCTCGACCCGTCCGCGGGTCGCATCCTCGATCGGGCCCTTGCCGTCGATCGGGTTGCCCAGCGCGTCGACGACGCGGCCCAGGAGGCCCTTGCCGACATTGGTATCGACGATGGCGCCCGTGCGCTTGACGGTGTCGCCTTCCTTGATGCCCCTGTCGTCGCCGAAAATAACGACGCCGACATTGTCGCTCTCGAGGTTCAGGGTCATGCCCCGGATGCCGCCCGGGAATTCGACCATCTCACCGGCCTGGACCTGGTCGAGGCCGTAGACGCGGGCGATACCGTCACCGACGGACAGCACCTGACCGACCTCGGAAACTTCGGCTTCGGTGCCGAAGTTGGCGATTTGATCCTTCAGGATCGAAGAAATTTCAGCGGCGCGGATGTCCATCACCCAACCTCTTTCATAGCAAACTGTAAATTCTGGAGTTTCGTGCGCAGAGAATTATCGATCATGCGCGAGCCGACCTTGACGACCAATCCCGCAATCAGGCTTTCGTCAACGTTGGCGGTGACATTCACCTCGCGGCCCACGGCCTTGGCCAGGCTGGCGGAGACGGCCGAAAGCTGGCCTTCGTCCAGAGCCTGCGCCGAGGTGACTTCGGCGGTAACCTCGCCTTTGTGGCTCGACAGCAGCAGCCGGAAACTTTCGATCATGGCGCCGAGCGAAAAGAGGCGGCGGTTTTGCGCCACCAGGCCGATAAAGCGGCGCGTGGTGTCGCCGATCTCGGCCTTCGCCATAACGGCTTCCATGGCCTTGCCTTGATCCTCGCGGCTCAGAACCGGACTACGCACCAGACGTACGAGATCAGCGCTTTCGCGCATCATGGCGTCAATACGGTCGAGATCGGCGGCGACGGATTCGAGTTCGCCGCCTTCCTTGGCGAGGTCGAAAAGGGCCACGGCGTACCTGCCGGACAGCCCGGAAACGATCGATGTTTCAGCGACCAACTGGGGGGCTCCACGAAGTTTGGAGTGACTCAGCCAACCAGCGAGGGATGCCGGCAAGCCATTGATAACTCTTGATTTTTTTTGGCGCGGAAAAACACTGGCGTGCGCTCCACACCGACGCGGGGCTTAGTTAGCACAACGATTGGTGCGTTGCAACCAACAACCCTCGGATTCTCGGGGTTTTACCGCCCCTCGAGCCGTGCCTGAGGGCGGCGTGACCTGGCCGCTATTTGCGTCCTGGGTAAATCAGTTCCCAGGGCGAGGGTTCGATGTCCGGTTCGACGACCACCTCGATGACCGCCGGGGCGTCGTCCGCCAGGGCCTTTTCGAGGGTGGCGCGAAGGCCCTTGTCGTCCTCCACCCGGTAACCCGCCGCCCCGAAACTTTCGGCCAGCGCCACGAAATCGGGGTTCTTGAGGTCAGCGCCGCTGACCCGGCCGTACCTCAGTTGCTGGTCGCGCCGCACGTTACCGAAGGCCTGGTTATTGAACACGATGGCGACCACGCCGAGGTTCTCCTGCACCGCCGTCGCCAGTTCCTGTACACCGAACATGAACCCGCCGTCCCCGTTGACCGAGACAACGGCCTTGTCGGGCCGGGCCGCCTTGACGCCGAGCGAGGTCGGATAGCCGTAGCCCAACGTGCCCTGGTAGCCCGGCATGTGGTAGGTGCGGGGTTCATAGACGGGCAGGCCGAAATAGGAGATGTAGCCGACCTGGCAAAGTTCGCCGACGAAGTGGCCGTCGCGCGGCAGCACGTCGCGGATGGCGTCGAGGTAACCCTTCTGCGGCTGCAGTTCCTCCAGCTTGGCTTCGGCCCCCGCCTTGGCCTCGGCGATGCGGTCGAGGTTGTCGGGGCGGTTGGGCCGCTTGGCAGCAATGGCGTCGCCCAGTTCGCGGGCGCCTGCCTGGGCATCGGCCAATAAGCCGACGGTGGGGGAGAGACGCCGCATCTCAGCCTCTTCGATTTCGATGCGGATCAGCGGCGGCTCGCCGGTCGGGTTGTCGGGGTGGGCGTCCGAGCGCCAGCGCATGAAGGGGAGTTCCAAACGGCTGCCGATGCCGATCACCAGATCGGTTTCGGGCCAGAGATCGAGGGCGGCCACGGAGGAGACGAACAACTCGTGATCCTCCGGTACGACGCCGCGTCCGCCTCGCAGCGCCGTCACCGGCGCCCCCAGGGCTTCGGCCAGCGCCAGCACCTCTTCCCGGGCGTGCAGGGCGCCGCCGCCGACGAAGATCATCGGTTTCCTGGCGTCGGCCGCCAGTTTGACGGCGGCCGCGACGGCGTCGGGATCAACCTCGGGCGGCGATTGCGGTTCACCCGTCGGGAAACTCTCGATGTCGGCTTTCCGGGCCATGGTATCCCAGCACATCTCCACCGCGACGGGACCCTGACGGCCGTTCATCATGTGCTGGAAGGCTTCACGCATGACGTCAGGCGTGTCGCCGGGCGTTTCGATATGGGCGGACCACTTGGTGAGCGATTTCAGGACGCCGAGCTGGTCCGGGATTTCATGAAGGTGCCCCCAGCGCAGGCCCTGGAATTTATCGTCGAGGTAAGGCGAGGGGATTTGCCCCGTCAGGCACATAACCGGCGCGTTGCACGCCCAGGCCGTCGACAGCGCGGCGGTGGCGTTGAGCACGCCCGGCCCCGGTACGACGGAGAAAACACCGGGCTTGCCGCTGGCGCGGGCATAGCCGAAAGCCATGTAGGCGACGCCCTGTTCGTGTCGCGAGCCGATCAGGCGAACATCCTCGGCCATGCCCGCAAGCGCGTCGAACAGCGGGTACATCTGCACGCCGGGCAACCCGAACACCGTATCGACGCCGTGTTCGACGGCACTCCGCACCATGGCTTCGCCGCCTGTCATTTCCGTCATTTAGCAAACCTCGTCAGAAAACAATGGGGATACGCCGGAAGGGAAAGGAGATTAAAGGAAGCTCACGGGGTCGACGTCAACCTGAACCCGCACATTGTTGGGCACGGGCACGCGCCCCAGCCACTCGCGTAAAGTCCCCTGGACGTCGACGCCGCGCCTGGCCCTGAGCAACAGGCGGTGGCGGTAGCGTCCCCGCAGAACCGACAGCGGCGCGGGCGCCGGACCCAGCACGGCGATATCTTCGCTTCTCGGGGCGGCGCGCCCCAACGCTTGGGCCACGCCGGCGGCGCGGGCCTCGTCCTCGCCGGAGACCACGATACCGGCCAGGCGGGCGAAGGGCGGCATGCCGTGGCTCTGCCGGGCGGCCTTCTCCTGGGCGACGAACCCCTCGCGGTCGCCCGCCACCAAGGCCTTCATAACGGGATGATCGGGAAAGTAGGTTTGCAGCGCCACGTGGCCGGGATGTTCGGCCCGGCCTGCCCGGCCGGCGACTTGGGAAAGCACCTGGTAAGTCCGTTCCGCCGCCCGCAGGTCCCCGCCGCCCAGACCCAAGTCGGCATCGACCACGCCGACGAAAGTGAGGTAGGGAAAATGGTGGCCCTTGGCGACGATCTGGGTGCCGACGAGCACGTCGATCTCGCGCGCCGCCATGCGGGCCACCAGCTCGGCGGCAGCGCGGGGGCTGGTGACGGTGTCGGAAGTCATGACGGCGCAGCGCGCCTCGGGCAGGACTTCCGCCACCTCTTCTACCAGCCGTTCGACGCCCGGTCCGCAGGCGGCGAAGCGGTCCTCGGCCTCACAGGCGGGACAGGTATGCGGCAGCATCGTGGCGTAGCCGCAATGGTGGCACATCAGGCGGCCGGCGCGGCGGTGTTCGACCAGCCAGGCAGAGCAGTGGGGACATTCCAGCCGATGACCGCAGCCCCGGCAGAGCGTGAGCGGGGCGTAGCCTCGCCGATTGAGGAACAACATGGACTGCTCACTCGCCGCCAGGGTCTGCCGCAATCTTTCGATCAGTGCCGCAGACAACCAGCGTCCGGCGGGCGGTGCGTCACTGCGCATGTCGACGGCTTCGATCGTCGGCAGGTCGGCGCCGCCGTGGCGTTCGGGCAGGTGCAGCACGTCGTAGCGTCCGGCGTCGGCGTTGACGATGGTTTCCAGCGACGGCGTCGCCGACGCCAATACGATGGGTATACCCCCCGTGTGGGCCCGCACCACGGCCATGTCGCGGGCATGGTAGACGACACCTTCCTCCTGCTTGAAGGAGGTTTCGTGTTCCTCGTCGAGCACGATCAGACCGAGGTCGGGAAACGGCAGGAATAACGCCGAGCGTGCACCGATGACGACGGGGATTTCGCCCAGGCTCACCGCCCGCCAGGTGCGCCGCCGCTGCGACTGGCGAAGGTCGGAATGCCATTCGGCCGGTTTTGCGCCAAAGCGGTTCTCGAAGCGTTCCAGCCATTGGGCCGTCAAGGCGATTTCCGGCACCAGCACCAGCGCTTGCTTTTCCTGCCTGAGCGCCTCGGCGATGGCTTCGAAGTAAACCTCCGTCTTGCCCGCCCCCGTTACCCCGTCAAGCAACGTCGCGGAAAAATCGTAAGCCCGCACCGCCGCCGTCAGGGTTGCTGCGGCATTCGACTGGGCGTCGGACAAGGCCGGCCCGGGATGGTCGGGATCGGGCCGGGTCGGGCCTCCGGTCGCCAGAACGACGGGCGCCAAGGTACCGGCGTCGGCCAGGCCGCTGACAACGCCCGTGCTCACCGCCGCCGCCTCGGCCAGGTCCGTCTTGGTCCGCGGCGGGCCGTCGCGCAACACCTCGATCACCCGCTCCCGCGCCTTGGTCATGCGTTCGGGCGGCGGGCCGGCTAATTCGTATCCCATGACCGGCCTGGGCGCACGTAACGCATCAGGCACGCTCATGGCCATCTTCAGTACCGCGCCGGGGGCCGCCAGCGTGTAGGCGGCGATCCAGTCGACCAGGCGGCGAAGTTCGCCCGTCATGGGCGGTGCGTCGAGCACCTCGATCACCTCCTTGAGGCGCGCCTCGCCGACATCGCCGTCCGCCTTCCCCCAAACTACGCCGATGACGTCGCGGCGGCCCAACGGAACGCTGACGAAGGCACCGACTTGAAGCGGAGCGTCTGGCCATTCCAAAGGCACGCGGTAGTCATAGGCGCCGGCGAGCGGCAGGGGCAACAGTACAGCCAGGCGCTCCCCGGGTCCGAAAACGGGACCATCCAGGGTTGCTTGGCCGTCACTGGTACCTGCTTGTGCCATGAGCTACACTGTGCCGAGGTATGGACCGGCGGACAAGCCGCGCGGCCAAACAATCGAAGGAAGTGGTAAACGAAAGCCTATGAAGTTCTTTGTCGATACGGCGGAGGTTGCGGACATCCGTGAACTCGCCGCCACGGGTCTGGTGGACGGCGTCACCACCAATCCGTCCCTGGTGCACAAATCGGGCCGCGATTTCATCGAGGTTATTCAGGAAATCTGCGGCATCGTCGACGGTCCGGTCAGTGCCGAGGTTGCCGCCACGGACGCCGACAACATGATTGCCGAAGGCCGCAAGCTGGCGGCGCTGGCCGATAACGTGGCCGTCAAACTGCCGCTGACGATGGACGGCCTGAAGGCCTGCCGCACGCTGTCGAACGACGACATCAGCGTCAACGTGACCTTGTGTTTTTCGCCGGCCCAGGCCCTGCTGGCGGCCAAGGCGGGCGCCGATTTCATCTCACCCTTCATCGGACGCCTGGACGATATCGGCCATGCCGGCATGCAGTTGATTGAAGATATCCGCATCATCTACGACAACTATCCGGAGATCGGCGGGACGCAGATCCTCGCAGCCTCCATCCGCAGTCCGGGGCATGTCGTCGACGCCGCCAAGCTCGGCGCCGACGTCTGCACCATTCCGCCGGCGGTAATTCGCCAGCTCGCCAGCCATCCGTTGACGGACAAGGGACTCGCCGCCTTCCTCGCCGATTGGGAGAAGACCGGCCAGTCCATCCTGGGCGGCTAGGAAAACAAAGAGGGATACGGAGGTCATGGGCCAGGATCGGGATAAAGCGTCGGCTTCGACCGAGCCCCATGACACCACCAGCATCGAGGTTCGGGCCTATTTAAGGGAGAACCCCGGCTTCCTGGTGGAAAACCCTGACCTTGCCGAAGTGATGTTGCCGCCGGAACGCGACACCGGCAACGGTGTTGTCGACATGCAATCTTTCATGATCGAGCGGCTGCAGAACGAAATCGGCGATTTGCGGGACAACCACGGCGAACTGATCGCCGCCTCGCGCAGCAACATGATCAGCCAATCCCGCATCCACGCCGCTGTTTTGGCCATCCTGGAGGCGACAACATTCGATCACATGATCGAGGTCGTGACGACGGATCTCGCCAACATGCTCGACGTCGAAGTGGCGTCGCTTTGCGTCGAAAATGGCGACGCCAAGCTAAACCTGCCCGAAGTCACCGGCGTACATGTCGTTGCTCCGGGCATGGTCGACGAAACCCTGGGGCCGGGACGCGACATCGTCCTGCGCTCCAAGGCGGAGGCGGAGCATGCCGTCTTCGGCGCCGCCGTCGGCCTGGTGCGCTCCGCCGCCATCCTGCGCCTGCCCATCAATCCCTATGGGCCGATGGCGCTTCTGGCCTTCGGCAGCCGCGAGGAGGAACGATTCCATCCCGGCCAGGGGACCGAACTTCTGAACTTCCTGGCACGAGTTCTGACGCACGCGATGCGCACATGGCTCGACCTGCCGAGATAGGCGACAAAGACCTTGAGAACCTGAAGGCGGATGACGCCGCCCGCGCCGCCGTCGCGGACTGGCTGGACTGGCTGGCCAACCAGCGCCGCGCCGCCGATCAAACGATCGAAGCTTATTTTCGCGATGTGACGGTTTTCATCGAATTTGTTTCTGGGCATACCGGCGGCGCCGTCGCCATCGACGGCTTGGCGGCGCTGAAGGCCGCCGACTTCAGGGCCTTTCTGGCGCAGCGCCGGGCGGAAGGCCTGAACAACGCGTCATTGAGCCGCGTGCTCTCGTCGGTCAAAAACCTCTTCCGCTACCTGGAGCGCACGCGTGTGAGTTTTCACAATCCCGCCATCGCATCGATCCGGTCGCCCAAACGCCCCGCAGCGCTTCCCAAGCCCCTGAGCATCGACGAGGCGCGGGCCGCCATCGACACCGCCGGCGCCCAGCAGGAGGAACCCTGGATCGCCGCCCGCGACGTCGCCCTGCTGACCCTGCTTTATGGCTGCGGCCTGCGGATTTCCGAAGCTCTGGAGCTCAATGTGGGCGACAGCCCGAAGGGCGATCACCTCATCATCACCGGCAAGGGCGGCAAGCAGCGCATGGTGCCTGTGTTGCCGGTGGTTCGGGACGCCATCGCCGAATATCGCGAGCTCTGTCCCTATCCGGCGGAGTCGGAAGCTCCGTTGTTCCTCGGCCTCCGTGGCGGCCGCCTCAACGCTTCGGTGGTGCAGAAGCAAGTTCGACGCCTCCGTGCGGCCCTGGGATTGCCGGAGACGGCGACACCCCATGCGCTGCGCCATAGTTTTGCCACCCACCTGCTGTCGGCGGGCGGTGATCTCAGGACGATCCAGGAGTTACTGGGACATGCGTCCCTGTCGACCACCCAGCGTTACACCGAGGTCGATGCGGAGCGCTTGATGAACGTCTACCGCGACGCCCATCCGAGAGCGCGGGGGTAGACGGGGGTATTTCTGGATACTTGACGGATCAGGCGTTGACGTCAACGCCGCCGCGCCGTTCCGCGGCGATCTGTTCGCGGCGGCGGCGATTGGCCACCTCGCTTTCGCGCACCTGCTCACGGGCCGTACGATCCGCTTCCGCAGTTGCTTGGCGCCTGCGGTGAGCAACGTCGACGCTGCGCTGATAGTCAGATTGCAAGGCCGCTCGCGCGCCCGAAGGACCTGAACTGACAGGCATGGGAGTCTCCTATGGTTAATACCAATATTCCCAAGTCATCTTTACATATAGTGTATCAAAATATTATTTCAAGTAAAATCAACTGGTTCGACACTATTCCTCGCTTGTTGTTTGAGCAGTTATCCAGAGCCCGTTAACTATAAAGAATAAAGATACCCAAGGGATTTACGACGCTGCAGCGGACAACGCTGCATGCAAATCACCCGCAACACCCCTCGTTCAATTTTTCGGGATCAACTCAATCTCAAACGAATAATCGGCGTGTATTGGCGAGAACCGCCCATCGACGTATATGTTTTAATGATGTTCTATCGCGTGTCCCCCCCGGCAACCGCAGCGGCGTGGAATAGTTTTGTCGCCATGTTGTTGCTCCTGCTACCGATGGTATTCGACGGCTCCGCCCACGCCTCCGCGCGGCAATTGAATTTCGGCGCCCTCGAAATCCCTCCCTATGCGACACAGGGAGAAAACGGCGAACTGCGGGGGCTGATGGTGGATATCCTGCAGGCGTATGCCGACCAATCCGAACAGGCGCTCCAACTCGCCGCCTACCCGGCCGCGCGTCTCGTGAAACACATGCGCCAGGGGGACGTCGACTGCACGATCTACATCCGCTCGGCGGCCACGGAAGACATCGCCGAACCGGTGGTCTACCTCGGAGTCGACTTCAAGACCGCGGTGATCGCCAAAAAGGCCACCAAGCTCGACGGATATGACGATCTCCGCGATCTTCGGCTGGCCGTAACGCGCGGTACGGTGTTCGGACACAAAATCGATACGGACGAGAGTCTCAACAGGGTCATCACAAGGGACTACGGTCAATCCGCCCTGATGCTGGCGCGCGACCGGGTTGACGCGATATTGGGCATCGACTGGAGTCTGCTTCACAACATTAGGGTAGCCGGAATTCCCAACCATGAGTTAGGCGAACCGTTGATCCTCAAGAGCAGCGAATTGTGGCTGTTCTGCAGTCGGAACGCGGACCTCACCGCCGAAGATAAGTCCGTTATCCGCAGCGGCTTCACCAAACTTCGCCGGGCCGGTGCCATCGAACGCATCGTGACTCGCTACAAACGCTGATCCTGTGACCCGGCTTCGTCGCGCCGCGCCTCGGCCAGCACCCAGTTGCGGAATGCCGCCACTTGCGGCCGATCTGCCGTCGCCTCGGGACTGACCACGTAGTAAGCGAAACCCAGCTTCAGATCGAGGGTCGGGTCGAAGGGCTTGACCAGCCGGCCCGACGCCAGATCGTCTGCCGCCAAGGCGGAGTTGGCCAACGCCACGCCCTGGCCCTCGATGGCAACCTGCAGCGCCATGACGTCGTGCGACATCTTGAGACCGCTGTCGCCGTCCACCTCGGGAGCGCCGGCGGCGAGCAGCCACATGCGCCAGTCCGGTTGGGTGTCATCCTGTGTCCGCCAATCGACATGCAGCAGGGTGTGACGGGCCAGATCCGCGGGCTCTCGTATCGCATCCGGACCCTCAAGAAGGGCCGGACTGCAGACCGGAAAGGCTTCCTCGGTATGCAGTCGGTCGGCGCGCAGACCCAGATATTCGCCATTGCCGAATCGTACCGCGACATCCACCTGGTCGCGGGCGAAATCCACCAGCCTTTCGTCCGCGTCGATACGGATTTCCAATTCGGGATGGGCCCGCCGGAAGCGTTCCAGCCGGGGCACCAGCCATTTGCCGCCAAAGGACGTGGAAACGCTGATGGTGAGGCTTTGATCCCCTGCCACGCTCATTTGCGCGACGCCCTCCGTCAGTTTTTCGAACCCCTCGCGAACCAGCGGCAACGCCGCCTGGCCCTCGGAAGTCAGGTTCAATGCCCGCGTCAATCGCTTGAATAGAGGTGCGCCGACATATTCCTCCAGCGCCTTTATCTGATGGCTGATCGCCGCCGGCGTGACGTTCAATTCGTCGGCGGCCTTGGTGAAGCTGAGGTGGCGGCCGGCGGCATCGAAGGCGCGGAGGGCGTTGAGCGGCGGCAGCGGGGGTGCCATGAGATTTAATCCATAATTTAGAATTTCTAACAGATAATATGAGAACTTGTCGTTTGTAGACAAGAGATTTTAGGGACATATCTATTTTTGAACCCAAATATTCCTAATGTGTTATTGGAGAATGATGATGTTTGACATACTGGCACGCAGCTTCGGCCATGCCACCCGAATTGAGATTCCCGTGAACGCAACCATTCCAGCGTCGACCCCGAAGTCATCGGGCTCCGCCCCCCTCTACCGCTTGGCGGCATCGGCCGTCGCGGCCTACCGCCGCCAGCGCCGCCGCTCGGCCGCCATCGCCGAGCTCCGCAAGTTGAGCGATCACATGCTCAAGGACATCGGTCTCCTGAGGGACGACATTCCGACAGTGGTGGATGCCATGCTGGCTCGGGCGGACCAACGCTCAAACGGAGATCCCGCGTTGAATGATGTGGAATGGCGGAACGGCGCCCAAGCTTGGAAGTCACCGAACGCGTCCGGCAACGACAACCGCCCCGACCTCGCCGCCTGAAATCCGGCCAATTTGGTGTCAGGCACTTAATTATTGTTAACGGGGTCGCCGCGAAAGCAGCCACAGGGCGACAGGTCCGAGTCCGACGATCAGGCCGGTGAAGGCGAAGGCGATGCCCCAGGCGGTGGGATCTTCCGAGCCGCCGGCCAGGTCGAGAACGTAGCCGAAGGCGATGGGGCCGATGAAGGAGCCGATGAAGCCGATCGTGGCGTGCATGGCCATGGTGGCGCCGCGCTGGCCTTCCTTGGCGGCGGCGACGACGCCAGCCGTCACCGAGGCGCTTTCACCGGTCACCGTGGCGCCGTAAAGGAAGACCAGAACGACCACCAGCCAAAACGGCCAGGCCGAGATGAAACCGATCAGGCAGGCCAGCAGCATCGAAGCCCACATGACGACGGTGATGGTGCGCCGCCGCCCCCATCGCGCAGCGACTTCGTTGCCCGAGACGCTGGCGGCCCAGCCGGACAGATTGACCAACGCGGCGATGGTGGCGGCGTCCCACCAAGTCGCCGGCTCCGTCTGGCGGTCGTAACTGAAAAGGAGATAGGCGACGATCCACGAGCGCAGGGCGAAAAGCTCCCAGTTGTGGACCGAGTAGGCCAGCGTAAAGCCCATGGCCGTGCGGTTGGCCAGCACCGGGCGGAAATCGAGGAAATGTCCTTCCGCCTCCTCCGGCTGGATGGGCTTTTGCGGTTTCAGCGCCAGCGCCACCACGAGGCCGGAAAGCACCGATCCGACCGCGCCCGCGCCCACCGCCCACTGCCAGCCGGCGACGTCGAATATCTCGCCGGTGAGGTAGTAGGAGAGACTGGCGCCGACGCCGAAGCTCGCCGTGTAGAACGCCACGGCACGCGACTGGCCGGGCCCTTCAACCCTGTCTGACAGGGCCTTGAGGCCCGGCATATAGGTGCCCGCGAGGCCGAATCCGGTGATTGCGCGCAGCACCAGGGCGGACCAGTAGCCCTCCGCCCAGAAGGCGAAGGCCAGTGCGGAAGCGGCGGTCAGGGCCGAGGACCAGAGGTACACTTTGCGCGCATCCACCCGGTCGGTGAGGCTGGAAAGGATGGGCGCCCCCAGAACGTAACCGCCGAAATAGATACCCGCGATCCAGCCCAGATCGGAATCGCTTAAAGCCCACATCTTCTGGAATTCCGGCATCAGGGTCGGCCAACTGGCGAAGCTCGACATGCTGAGGATTTCAGCGAAACACAGCAGGAAGGTGAGTTGCCGGGCGCTCATGCGACAAATGCGAAGGGGACGCGCGTTGCCGGGCGTCCCCTTATGTGCGCTATGGTCATATCGGCAACTAAGTGTGGATCACCCGGCCGCCGGCGTCGAGGGCCGCTTCCTTGACCGCCTCGCTCAGGGTCGGATGGCCGTGGCAGGTCCGCGCGATGTCCTCGGCCGAGCCACCGAAGGCCATCACGGTGGCGGCTTCCTGGATAAGTTCGCCGGCGTCCGACGAAATCATGTGTACGCCCAACACCTCGTCGGTCTTGGCGTCGGCCAGGATCTTGACGAAGCCGTCGGTCTCGGCGTTCGCCCGGGCGCGGCTGTTGGCGGTGAAGGGGAACTTGCCCTTGACATAATCGATGCCGGCCTCCTTGAGCTGTTCCTCGGTCTTGCCGACGGCGGCCACCTCGGGCGCGGTGTAGACGATGCCCGGCACCAGGTTGTAATCGACGTGGCCCGCCTGTCCGGCCATGATCTCGACGGCCGCGACGCCGTCTTCCTCGGCCTTGTGGGCCAGCATCGGTCCGGGAATGGCGTCGCCGATGGCGTAGACGCCGGCGACATTGGTCTGGAAATCGTGGCCCACCTTGACGAAGCCCTGCTCGTTGCGCTCGACGCCCACGTCCTCAAGGCCCAAGCCCTCGGTGTAGGGCCGCCGGCCGATGGAGACCAGCACGACGTCGGCCTTGACGGTCTCGGCATCGCCGCCAGCCGCCGGTTCCACCGTCAACGTGACGCCCGACTTGGCGGTCTTGGCTGCCGTCACCTTGTGGCTGAGCTTGAAGGTCATGCCCTGCTTCTTAAGCGTGCGCTGCAAGGTCTTGGCAAGTTCGTTGTCCATGCCGGGGATCAGGCGGTCGAGGAATTCAACCACCAGCACCTCGGCGCCCAAACGCCGCCAGACGGAACCCAGTTCCAGGCCGATGACCCCGCCGCCGATCACCACCATCTTTTTCGGCACTTTTTTCAGATCCAGCGCGCCGGTCGAGGAGACAATGGTTTTTTCGTCGATATTGACGCCCGGCAGCGGCGTGACTTCGGAGCCCGTGGCGATGAGGATCTTGCCCGTCGTCAGGGTCTCCTTCTTTTTGCCCTTCTTGACCTCGACCGTGCCGGGCGCGGTGATGCGACCTTCGCCGACGACGTAGGTCACCTTGTTCTTCTTAAAGAGGAATTCGATGCCCTGCGTCAGATCGGCAACGACCTTGTCCTTGCGGCCCATCATGCCCTTGAGGTCGAGCTTGACGCCGTTCACCTTAATGCCGTGATCGTCCAGGCCGTGGGCCGTGTGCTCGTAGATCTCCGAGGAATGCAGGAGAGCCTTCGACGGAATGCAGCCCACGTTGAGGCAAGTGCCGCCCAATGCCCCGCGCTTCTCGACGCAGGCCACGTTCATGCCCAGCTGGGCCGCCCGGATGGCGGCCACGTAACCGCCGGGACCGCCGCCGATTACGACGAGATCGAATGCGTTGTCACTCATGTCATGTTCCTAAACGATGCTGCTAGAGGTCGAGCATGATGCGTTGCGGATCCTCGAGGCACTCCTTAATGCGCACCAGCGCCGTGACGGCCTCGCGACCGTCGATGATGCGGTGATCGTAGGAGAGCGCCAGGTACATCATGGGCCGGACCTGGACCTCGCCGCCGACGACCATGGGGCGTTCCTGGATCTTGTGCATGCCGAGGATCGCCGATTGCGGCGGATTGAGGATGGGCGTCGACATCAACGAGCCGTAAACGCCGCCGTTGGTGATGGTGAAGGTGCCGCCCGACATTTCCTCCAGGGACAACTTGCCGTCGCGCGCCTTGCGGCCCAGCTCGCCGATGGTTTTCTCAATGTCGGCAAAGCCGATCTGGTCGGCATCGCGCAGAACCGGCACGACGAGCCCGCTGGGCGTGCCGACCGCGACGCCGATGTCGTAGTAGTCCTTGTAGACGATGTCGTCGCCCTCAATCTCGGCATTGACCGCGGGCAATTCCTGCAAGGCGACGACCGAGGCTTTGACGAAAAACGACATGAAGCCGAGACGCACACCGTGCTTCTTCTCGAAAGCATCGCGGTACTCGACCCGCGCCGACATCACGGCCGTCATGTCGACCTCGTTGAAAGTCGTCAGCATGGCGGCGGTGTTCTGGGCGTCCTTCAGGCGTTCGGCGATGCGTTTCCTGAGGCGCGTCATGCGCACCCGTTCCTCGCGATCGGCGCGCGGGCGGCTGCCGGGTGCCGCAGGGGCAGCGGGCGCCGGTGCTGCGGCCGGAGCGGCGGCGCCGCCGGATTCGATGAAGGCCAGGACGTCGCCCTTGGTCAGGCGGCCGCCCTTTCCGGTGGCGGGAATGGCCGCCGGATCGAGGTTCTTCTCCGTCACCAGTTTCTGAACCGCCGGCGAGAGCTTGATGTCGGCGGCCGGGGCGGCGGGTGCCGCAGCGGGCGCAGGTGCCGGGGCTGGGGCGGGAGCCGGTTCAGGAGCTGCCGCTGCCGGAGCGGCGGCGGGTGCGGCGGCGGGCGCCCCGGCGCCTTCCGTGATCGTTCCGAGCAGGGCGCCGACCTCGACCGTGTCGCCTTCGTTGGCCAGCATTTCCGCCAGCGTGCCGGCGGCGGGCGCAGGCACCTCGAGCGTAACCTTGTCGGTTTCCAGTTCCACCAAAGGCTCATCCGCGGCGAATGAGTCCCCGACCGCTTTGAACCACTTGCCGATGGTCGCTTCCGTTATCGATTCGCCAAGTGCCGGAACTCTGATTTCGGTGGTCATGGCTCGGTTATCCTTTTCGGACCAATTATCTTTTTGTTCAAATTAGAGCGTCAGGGCTTCGTCGATCAGCTTGGATTGGTATTTCTGGTGCAATTTCATGGACCCGGGCGCGGGCGCCGCCATCTCGACGCAACCGGCGTAGACGAGATCGGTGCACTTGTGCTTGATCGCCTTGAGCACGGCCTCGATGCGCGGTTGGACGAAGAACCAGGAGCCCATGTTGTGCGGCTCTTCCTGGCACCACACCATGTCGGCGTTGGGAAAGCGCTTGAGCTCGGTGAACAGCGCCCGACCGGGGAAGGGATAGAGCTGCTCCATGCGCATCAGGTAGATGTCCTTGAGGCCGCGCCGTTCGCGTTCCTCGTAAAGATCGTAGTAGACCTTGCCCGAGCACAAGACGACGCGCATGATCTTCTTGTCCGTCACCAGCTCCTGGCTGTCATCCCACAGCACGCGGTGGAAGGACCGCCCGGTACTGAAATCGTCCAGGTTCGACGTGGCGAGCTTGTGCCGCAACAGTGATTTGGGCGACATCACGATCAGGGGCTTGCGGAAATCGCGGTGCATCTGGCGCCTCAGCGCGTGGAAGTAACTCGCGGGCGTGGTCGGCTGCACGACCTGCCAGTGATCTTCGTCGCAGGGTTGCAGGTAGCGCTCCAGCCGGGCCGAGGAATGCTCGGGTCCCTGGCCTTCCTGGCCGTGCGGCAACAGCATTACCAGGCCGCTCATCCGCAACCACTTGCTCTCGCCGGGGCTGAGGAACTGGTCGATGATGACCTGGGCGCCGTTGGCGAAATCGCCGAACTGGGCCTCCCACAAGACCAGCGACATGGGCTCGGCCAGGCTGTAACCGTATTCGAAACCGAGGATGGCGGCTTCCGAGAGCATGCTGTCGATGACCTCGTAGTGGGCCTGGCCCTCCTCGATATTGTTGAGCGGCTGGTAGCGCGCTTCGGTGGACTGATCGACCCAGACCGAATGGCGGTGCGAGAACGTACCGCGGCCGCAATCCTGGCCCGACAGGCGAACCGGCACGCCCTCGCACAACAGCGTACCGAAGGCCAACGCTTCGCCCGTCGCCCAATCGAGGTTGGTGCCCTCCTGGATCATCTTCTCCTTGGCGGAGATCAACCGCTTGAGGGTGCGGTGCAGGTTGAAGTCCTCGGGCAATTTGGTGAGCGCCTTGCCGACCTGCTTGAGTTTCTTCTTCGACACCGCCGTCTGGCCGCGGCGGTCGTCGCCCGAGGCGACCTTGAGGCCCTTCCACTTACCTTCCAGCCAGTCGGCCTTATTGGGCTTGTAGGTCTTGGCGCGCTCAAATTCGCCCTGCAGCAGGTCCTGGTAATCCGTCACCATTTGCTCGGTTTCGGCCTGCGTCATCTCGCCCTCGCCCGCCAACTTATGGGCGTAGATCTGCCGTGCCGTCGGATGCTGGGCGATCTTGCGGTACATGATGGGCTGCGTGAATGCGGGCTCGTCCGCCTCGTTGTGGCCGTGGCGGCGGTAGCAGAACATGTCCAGCACGATGTCCTCGCCGAATTCCTGCTGAAAATCAGCGGCGATGCGCGCGCCGTGAACAACGGCTTCCGGATCGTCGCCGTTGACGTGGATGATCGGCGCCTGAACCATCTTGGCAACGTCGGAGGGATAGTGCGACGAACGCGAGTAGCTGGGCGACGTCGTGAAGCCGATCTGGTTGTTGACGATGACGTGGATGGTGCCGCCGGTCTCGTAGCCTTTGAGCTGCGACATGCCGAAGGTCTCGGCCACCAGCCCCTGCCCGGCGAAAGCGGCGTCGCCATGCATCAGGATGGAGACCACCTTGCGGCGCTCGGTATCGCCGCGCTGGTTCTGCTTGGCCCGTGTCTTGCCGATAACCACCGGATCGACGGCTTCCAGGTGCGAGGGATTGGCGGTCAGCGACAGGTGGATGCCGATGCCGTCGATCTCCCGGTCGGATGAGGTGCCGAGGTGGTACTTGACGTCGCCCGAGCCCTGCACGTCGTCGGGATGGGCCGGCGTGCCCTCGAATTCCGAGAACATCTTGACGTAGTCCTTGCGCATGATGTTGGCCAGCACGTTGAGGCGCCCGCGGTGCGGCATGCCGATGCCGATTTCGTCGACCTCATGCAGGGTGGCGCGTTTGATCAATGCTTCCAGCAGCGGGATCAGGGTCTCGCCGCCGTCTACGCCGAAACGCTTGGTGCCGGGATACTTGAGATGCAGGAAGCGCTCGAAGCCTTCCGACTTGGTGAGCTGGTGCAGGATCTTGCGCTTGCCCTCTGAGGTGAAGCGCATGGCGAATTCCTTGCCCTCGATGCGCTGCTGGATCCAGGATTTCTGCTCCGGCGACTGGATGTGCATGAATTCATACGCGATGGTGCCGCAATAGGTCTGGCGCAACACGGCTTGGATCTGCCGCACCGTCGCGGTTTCAAGGCCCAACACATTGTCGATGAAGATCTCCCGGTCCATGTCGGAGTCTTCAAAACCGTAGGAACGAGGATCGAGTTCCGGATGATAGTCGCGCTTCTCCAGCCCCAGGGGATCGAGGTTGGCGATCAGATGGCCGCGCACCCGGTAGACCCGGATCATCATGAGGGCGCGAATGCTATCGAGGATGGCGTCGCGGTTGTCCTCGACCGCCAGCGGCGCATGGGCCTTGCCGTTTTCCTCTTCCTCGCCGTCGTAGGCGAACTTGCGGCCCCAACTCGGACCGTCGACTTCCTGGATGACGTTGGCCGCATCGTCGCCGAGCTCGGCAAAGAAGCGGGCCCATTCGATGTCGACCGATTGCGGGTCGTCGAGGAAACGGTTGTAGAGGCGCCCGATGAAATCGGTGTTGGCGCCATAGAGGAAGGTCGACTTGTCCAGCTCGCCCATCGCTAACGCATCCCCCGCGTCTGGTGGCCGGGGAGGCCGCCGCCGCGGGCGGTGACCTCCCCTATATTGTTATCCGTTCAGTACGTCCTTCAGCGTCGTGCCGATCGCCGCCGGCGAGTCCGAGACCGTAATCCCCGCCGAACGCATGGCTTCGATCTTGTCTTCGGCACCGCCCTTGCCGCCGGAAATGATGGCGCCGGCGTGACCCATGCGGCGGCCCGGCGGGGCCGTACGCCCGGCGATGAAGCCGACGACCGGTTTCTTAACCTTGTGCTGGGTCAAGAATTCCGCGGCCTCCTCCTCAGCGCTGCCGCCGATTTCGCCGATCATCACGATGCTTTCGGTTTCATCGTCGCCCAGGAACATGTCCAGGCAATCGATGAAATTGGTGCCGTTGACGGGATCGCCGCCGATACCGATGCAGGTCGACTGGCCGAGACCGACCGCCGTCGTCTGCGCCACGGCTTCGTAGGTGAGCGTGCCGGAGCGCGAGACGATGCCGACCGAGCCGCGCGTGTGGATGTGGCCCGGCATGATGCCGATCTTGCATTCGTCCGGCGTGATGACACCGGGGCAGTTGGGGCCGACCAGGCGGGTCGACGAGCCCTCGAGGGCGCGCTTCACCTTCACCATGTCGAGGACGGGAATGCCTTCGGTGATGCAAACCGCCAGTTCGACGCCGGCGTCGATGGCCTCCAGGATGGCATCCGCCGCGAAGGGCGGCGGTACGTAGATCACGCTGGCGTTGGCGCCGGTGGCATTGACCGCGTCCGCTACGGTGTCGAACACCGGCAGGTCGAGATGCGTCGTGCCGCCCTTGCCGGGGGTGACGCCGCCGACCATCTGCGTGCCGTAGGCGATCGCCTGTTCCGAGTGAAAAGTACCTTGTGCGCCGGTAAAGCCCTGGCAAATGACTTTCGTTTCGGCGTTAACCAGGACCGCCATTACGCCGCCTCCTTAACCGCTTTGACCACCTTTTCGGCGGCATCGTCCAGATCGTCCGCCGAGACGATGGGAAGCCCCGAATCGGCGAGAATTTGTTTGCCCAACTCGACGTTGGTGCCCTCGAGCCGTACCACCAGGGGCACATGCAGACTGACTTCGCGGGCCGCCGCAACGACGCCTTCGGCGATCACGTCGCAACGCATGATGCCGCCGAATATGTTCACCAGAATGCCTTCGACATTGGCGTCCGAGAGGATGATCTTGAAAGCCTCGGTGACGCGCTCCTTGGTAGCGCCGCCGCCGACATCGAGGAAGTTGGCGGGCTCGCCGCCGTGCAGCTTGATGATGTCCATGGTCGACATGGCCAGACCGGCGCCGTTGACCATGCAGCCGATGGAGCCGTCGAGCGTGATGTAGTTGAGGTCGTGCTTGGCGGCTTCCAGTTCCGCCGGGTCTTCCTCGTCTTCGTCGCGCAGGTCGGCCACGTCCTTGTGGCGGTAGAGCGCGTTGTCATCGAAGTTCATCTTGGCGTCCAGCGCCAGGACCTCTCCCGCGCCGGTCACCACCAGCGGATTGATCTCCACGAGGCTGGCGTCGGTGTCGTTGAAGGCTTGATAAAGCGCCATCATGAATTTGACGGCGGAACCGATCTGCTTGCCTTCGAGGCCCAGACCGAACGCCAGCTTGCGGGCGTGGAAGGGTTGGAGGCCGACGGCCGGATCGATGGGCTGCATGAGGATCTTCTCGGGCGTCTTGGCCGCCACTTCCTCGATCTCCATGCCACCTTCGGTCGAGGCCATGACGGTGACCTGGCTGGTGGCCCGGTCAACCAGCATGCCGAGGTAGAGCTCGCGGGCGATGTCGCAGCCGTCCTCGATATAGACGCGCTTGACTTCCTTGCCCGCCGGGCCGGTCTGGTGCGTCACCAACTGCATGCCGAGGATCTCGCCGGCCGTCTTTTCCACCTCCTCGATGGATTTGACGACCTTGACGCCGCCGCCCTTGCCGCGGCCGCCGGCATGGATCTGCGCTTTGACGACCCATACCGGGCCGCCGAGTTTTTCGGCCGCCTCGACGGCTTCCGCGGAAGTATACGCGACACCGCCTTCCGGCACGGCGACGCCATACTTCTTCAACAGGCCTTTGGCCTGATATTCGTGAATATTCATTTTGTTATTTGGACCTCCGGTCCCTCAAACGTTTCTTGGGCGGATCGGTAATACTCGATTTACGTCATTTTCGCCCTTGGACAAGTTTTTCCGCCCTTTCCGGCGGTTTTGCGCAAATCGCCGTCCCCGGGGATCCGATCTCCGGGCGACAGGCGAATTGCGAAAAAGTTTAGCACTCCGGCGTTGGGCCGCAAGCTGCAATAGCCCAATAACCGGCTATTTCTTCTTGGCCGCTTTCTTAGGCGCAGCCTTGCGTTTGGCCGCTTTACGCTTTTTCTTGGGCGCCAGCGACGGGTCCAGTTTCTGGACGATCTTGATCAGCCCCTTAACCGCATTGACGGAGTTCTTGAAGGCGGCTTTTTCGGTCTTGTTGAGGTCGATCTCGACCACGCGCTCGACGCCGCCGGCGCCGATCACCACGGGCACGCCGCAGTAAACGCCCTTCTGACCGTACTGGCCGTCCAGGTGGGCGGCGCAGGGCAGGACGCGTTTCTTGTCCTTGAGATACGATTCAGCCATCTGAATGCCGGCAGTGGCCGGGGCGTAGTAGGCCGACCCCGTGCCCAAGAGACCGACGATCTCGGCGCCGCCGTCGCGGGTGCGCTGGATGATGTCGTTGAGCCGTTCCTTGGTGGTCCAGCCCATCTTCACCAGATCGGGCAGCGGAATGCCCGCCACCGTGGAATAGCGCGCCAGCGGCACCATGGTGTCACCGTGTCCGCCCAGCACGAAGGCCGTCACGTCCTCGACGGAGACGTTGAATTCTTCGGCCAGAAAATAGCGGAAGCGGGCCGAATCGAGCACGCCGGCCATACCGACGACCTTCTTGTGCGGCAGTCCGCTGGCCTCGCGCAGCGCCCAGACCATGGCGTCCAGCGGGTTGGTGATGCAGATGACGAAAGCATCGGGGGCGTACTTTTTGATGCCCTCACCGACCTGCTTCATCACGCTGGTGTTGATGCCGATCAGGTCGTCACGGCTCATGCCGGGTTTGCGCGGGATACCGGCAGTGACGATAACGACGTCGGCGCCCTTGATCGCCGTGTAGCGCTGGGCACCCACGAGTTTGGCGTCGAAGCCCTCGATGGGCGAGGATTGCGCCAGATCCAGGGCCTTGCCCTGCGGCACGCCCTTCATGATGTCGAAGACGACGACGTCGCCCAAATCCTTCAAACCCGCCATATGGGCGAGCGTGCCGCCGATGTTGCCGCCACCGATCAATGCGATCTTGTTGCGCGCCATGTTGTCAGTCCTCCAGTGATCGTTTTAAGTCGAAATTATCAGGCCGGTGAAGCCGGCCCCCGCGCCGAACGCCGCGGAAAAATGGGGTAACGGAAAGGGTACTAGCGCCATTCCCGGCCGCCCGCAAGGGCTGAGATCAAGCGGCCCGGCAACCGGGGCATTGAACTTCCGCCCGTCATCGACTACATCCCCGTCTGAAATATCAATCGTACGCTCATTGCCAAGGCAAATTCACCGATGACCGAAGAAACGCTTACCTTCCAGGCCGAGACGGCCAAACTGCTGCATATCGTGGCCAACGCGCTCTACAGCGACAAGGAGATCTTCTTGCGCGAATTGATCTCCAACGCCTCGGACGCCTGCGACCGCCTGCGCTATGCCGCCCTGACCGAACCCGAATTGATGGCCGAAGGCGCCGAACTGCAGGTCAAACTGGAAACCGACGAAAAGAAGAAGACGCTGTCGATTTCGGACAACGGCATCGGTATGAACCGCGACGAGCTGATCGAAAATCTCGGCACCATCGCGCGCTCCGGCACCAGTGCCTTCGTCGACCAGTTGACGGGCGACGCAGAAAAAGACGTGGCCCTGATCGGCCAGTTCGGCGTCGGTTTCTACTCGGCCTTCGTGGTAGCGGAGAGCGTCGCGGTTACCAGCCGCCGCGCCGGCGAGGAACACGCCTGGACCTGGACTTCCGACGGCAAGGGCGAGTTTTCCATCGACGAGGGCAAACGCGACGAACAGGGCACGACCATCACGCTGAAGCTCAAGAAAGGCGAAAAGGAGTTCCTCGAAGATCAGCGCCTGCGCGGCATCGTCAAACGCTACTCCGATCATATCGCCATCCCGGTCATGCTGGTGGGCGCGGAGAAAGGCGAGGACGGCGAGGTCTGGGACGAAAAACTCAATGCCGCTTCGGCGCTGTGGGCCCGGCCCAAGAGCGAGATCGAAGCCAACCAGTACACCGAGTTCTATCACCACGTGGCACATGCCTTCGACGAGCCCTGGACGACCATCCACGTCAAGGCCGAGGGCAAAATCGAATACACCATGCTGTTGTTCGTGCCGGGGACGCCGCCGTTCGATCTCTTCCATCCCGAGCGCGCCAGCCGGCTGAAGCTCTACGTCAAACGGGTCTTCATCACCGACGACTGCGAGGGCCTGCTGCCGTCGTATCTCCGGTTCCTGCGCGGCGTCGTCGATTGCGAGGACCTGCCGCTAAACGTCAGCCGTGAGCTGCTGCAGAACTCGCCGGTGCTCAACCACATCAAGAAGGCGCTGACCAAGCGCGTGCTCGGCGATCTCGAGAAAAAGGCCAAGAAGAAATCGGAGGAATTCGCCGTCTTCTGGAAGAACTTCGGCGCGGTGCTCAAGGAAGGCATCTACGAGGACCAGGAACAACGCGAGCGCCTGTTGAAGATCGCGCGCTTTCAGTCGACCACCCAGGGCGACGACCTGGTCTCGCTGGAGGATTATGTCGGGCGCATGAAGGACAAGCAGTCCGCCATCTACTACATCACCGGCGAGGACGCCGAGGCGGTGCGCCAGAGCCCGCAGCTCGAAGGCTTCGCGGCGCGCGGCATCGAAGTGCTGCTGATGACCGACGCGGTGGACGACTTCTGGGTTCGCGCCATTACCGATTTCGACGGCAAGCCGCTGAAGTCAGTGACCCAAGGCGGGGCCGACCTGGACGATGTCGCCGAGGTTGAGAGCAAGGACGAAAAGGAAGACGCCGCTTCCGAATCCCAGACGGCGACCCTGATCGTGCTGCTGAAGCAGGAACTGGGCGAGGCGGTCAAGGACGTGCGCACCACCGACCGTCTGGCTGACAGCCCGGTCTGCCTGGTGGCCGACGAAATGGCCATCGACATGCACCTGGCCAAGCTGCTGAAAGCCCAGGGACAAGACCCCGGCCCGAGCGCGCCGATCCTCGAGATCAACCCGCGCAACGACCTGATCAAGTCATTGGCGGCCAACGCCGCCAAAAAAGGCGCCGCCGACCGCCTGGCCGACGCCGCCCACCTGTTGCTCGATCAGGCCCGCATCCTGGAAGGCGAAACGCTTCCCGACCCCGCCGCCTTCGCGCGCCGCATGGCCAACGTCATGACGGGATCGTTCTCGAAGTAGGTAGCCTAACCGTCTCCACCCACGTCACCCCGGACTTGATCCGGGGTCCAGTTTGTCTTTCTTTTTTTTGCGGAACGCTGTCAACAAAACAGAAAACTAGATTCCGGCATGCGCCGGAATGACGATGGTGGTGGAAGCGGACTTATTTCAGAAGCCGCTGAAAGTGGCGAAGTCCTCGACCTTCTCGCGTTCCGTGGTGAGGGCGTTTTCGGGGGCGTCGTTGTCGGCGTAGCCCAGCGACATCCCCGACGCCAAGACATCGGTCACGGGCAAACCGAGGAATTCGGAAACGACATCCTCGTAGTGCAGGAAGGCGCCCTGGGGACAGGTATCGAGGCCCTCCTGCCGGGCCACCAGCATGACGTTCTGCATGAACATGCCGAGATCGAGCCAACTGGCGGCGTGGAAATCACGCTCGATCACGAACATCAGACCGACCGGGGCGTCGAAAAACTGGTAATTGCGTCCGTGCTGGCGCCACATGGCCGGCTTGTCGCCACGCTCGATGCCCAGTAGACCGTAAAGGTCCCAACCGATCTTGCGGCGGCGGGAGATGTAGGGCTCCTGCCATTTTCGCGCCGTGCCCCGGCCCTTGTAGCCCGGCCCCTCGGCCTCCCGCACCTCCATGATGGCATTCGTCAGGGCGGCCCGCCGGTCGCCGGCCAGGACATGCACCTTCCAGGGCTGAATGTTGGTGCCCGACGGCGCGCGGGAGGCGATATCCAGGATTTTCGCGACCGTCACCTGCGGCACCGGATCGGGCAAAAAAGCCCGGACCGAGCGCCGTTCGGCTATCGCTTGATCGAGTTCCATTGGTCTCTTTCCGTGGATGGTGGTGCGAAGGAGGGGCTCCGCATTGAACCCGACCAAGGAAAAATGTCAAACGGGGATTGGGTAGGGGATTAGAACCAGACCTCGGCCGCCCCCAGCACGGGACCCAGCCCCGGCGGCTGGACGAGGACGACCAGACCGTCCCGTCCGGCCTTGCGCGCGCGGGCGGCGTCGAGCTTGAACGATTCCGCCTCGCCCGAGCAGCGGCCGAGATGCTCGATGCGCCGGACCACATGGTGGTAGGTCAACCGCCGGCCCGTATTCTCACCGCGGTCGATGGCCACCGTGTTCTGCCGGTCGATGTCGAACAGCCAGACGTCGGCCCCCTTGATCGGACCCGGCGCCAGGCGGACCTCGAAACCATCGCCGGATTTCTTGATTTCGATCTGTGCCGGATCGGGCGGCCGGGTCAGAGCCGCCGTGACGGCGTGTTCGATGCCGCGTCCGTCCGACCCCGTCATGTGCATGGCGCCGCCAATGACGATTTCCGGCGTATAGACGTATTTCTGGTTCAGCGCGCGGCCGTACATTTTCTGGCGGTTCGTCGTTTCCTTCGAGGCGAACGTGTCCTTCCAGCCGATGTAGTCCCAGTAATCGACGTGAAAACTCAAGGCGATGACGTCATCGCGTTTGGCGAATTTGCCGAGCAGGGAATCCGCCGCGGGGCAGGACGAGCAGCCCTGGCTGGTGAAGAGTTCGAGGACGATGTTCTTGGCGGTTTCGCCGGCTGAAACGCCGGTCGTTGCCGCAACGCTCAAAGTCGCGGCCAGCAGACCTGCCCGAATACCCTGCAATAACGTTTGAGCGGCGCGGGCGGCCGTCCCGTCTCCCTGTCGAGTTCGCATTCCCGGTCCCCAAGTTCGACGATCAACCGGGCCATTCATAATCCGGGGCGGGAACACCTGCGAATCACGATGGAGTGAGCACCCTTTCCGCCGGCAGGCTGACCGTTACCGCCGTGCCCACGTCGGGCTTACTGTCCAACTTCAGTTCGCCGCCATGGAGTTCGGTGAAGGACTTGGCCAAGGGCAGGCCGAGGCCCGTGCCCTCGAAATTCCGGCTGGTCGAGCCGTCCGCCTGGCCGAAAGGCTGCATCACGCGGTCGATGTCCTCCCGGGCGATGCCGATACCGTCGTCGGTAATTCGGAAAACGAACCGGCCGCTCTCGTCGACATCCGCCGTCAGGGCGACATGGCCGCCGCTGGGCGTGAATTTGACGGCATTGGCAGCCAGATTGAAAAGGATCTGCATCATCATGCGTTGGTCGGCGAAGAGCCGATTGCCGTTACACATGACGTTCGACTTGAGTTCAATATTCGATTTCTCCGCCCGGGTGCGCAGTCGTGAAAGGATGCGGTCGAAAACGCCATCGACATCGATCGATTCTTCGGACAATACCGCCTGTCCCAGGTCGACGCGGCTGTAGCCCAGGATGTCGTTGATGACGCCGAGCAACTGTTTGCCGCTGGACCGGATCGCTTCGGCATATTCGCCGTAGCGGCAGTCTCCCAGTTCCCCGTACGGGGCGGCCTGCAGCAGGTCGGCAAAGCCGATAATGGCGTTCAGCGGCGTGCGCAGTTCATGGCTGACGTTGGTGAGGAATTCGGTTTTGGAGCGGTTGGCGAGGTCGGCGATTTGTTTTTCCGCCAGCAGCGCCTGTTCCGCCCGCTTTCGTTCGGTGATGTCGTGCTGCACCAGAACGATGCCGCCCTCGGTCGTGGGCCGCTCCGTTACCTCCATCCAGCGGCCGTCGGCATGCTGGTGGACGCGGCGGCTGGGCGCGTTCTTGTGGCTCTCGACCCGTTCCCGGAGAAAAAGTTCCTTGTCGACCGGCTTGATCATGTAGGCCTCGGCCTTCAGCAAGCAACGAATGAGATCTTCGAAGGTTTGTCCGATTTCAAGCGCACCGGGAGCGACCGAATCCACTTTTTCCTGAAAAGTCGAATTGAACAGGACCAGCCGATCCGCCGAATTGAACAGGGCAAAGCCTTCTTCGAGCGAATCGATGGCATCGGCCATCGTCCGTTCCAGTTCGGTTCGCGTGTGATCGGTTTCTGACATACGACGGCGTCGGTCCCTGCCCCCCAAGCTAGGAAAATACTCCCATCGGTTGAACCGGTGAGGATGGCGGGATTATATGCGCTTAACCGAACGGCCGATAGCCGCGCAAAAGGATATTCCGTGCGACTCATTGCCACGCCCGGAGGAGGGTTCCTCCGAACGCAATTTCGCGGGTTGGTTACGCTGCCAAACTGCGCAGCACGTATTGCAGGATGCCGCCGTGGCGGAAGTAGTCGACCTCGTCCTCGGTATCGATGCGGCACAAGAGCGTCACGTCCTCTGTCGAGCCGTCGGCGCGCGTAATCGTGCAGGCGACGTCCATGCGCGGCGTGATGCCGTCGGCAATGCCCGTGATATCGAAGGTCTCGGTGCCGTCGAGGTTGAGGGTCTTGCGCGTAACGCCATCCTTGAACTGCAGCGGCAGCACGCCCATACCGACCAGGTTGGAACGGTGAATGCGCTCGAAGCTCTCGACGATCACCGCCTTGACGCCCAGCAGGACCGTGCCCTTGGCCGCCCAGTCGCGCGAGGAACCTGTGCCGTATTCCTTGCCGCCGACAACCACCAACGGCACGCCCTCGGCGGCGTATTTCATGGCAGCGTCGTAGATCGGCATTTGCTCGCCCGACGGCTGGTGGCGGGTGATGCCGCCTTCGGTACCGGGCGCCATCTCGTTGCGCAGGCGGATGTTGGCGAAGGTGCCGCGCATCATCACTTCGTGGTTGCCGCGTCGCGACCCGTAGGAGTTGAACTCCCGCACCGGCACCTGGTTGCCGACGAGGTAGGCGCCCGCCGGGCTGTCCTCCTTGATGGCGCCCGCCGGAGAGATGTGGTCGGTGGTGATTGAATCACCCAGCAGGCCAAGCTGGCGCGCACCCGCGATATCGGAGAACCCGCCGGCTTCGGCCGCCATGCCCTCGAAATAGGGCGGTTTCTGCACGTAGGTCGAGCCCATGTCCCAACCGTAGGTGAGACCTTCCTCGGGCTGAATGGCCCGCCACTCCGGCGTACCGGCGAAGACGTCGGCGTAGCGCGAACGGAAGCTTTCGCGGGTTACGCTGGCAGCGATGGCCTCGCGCACTTCGGCCGTCGTCGGCCAGACGTCCGAGAGATAAACGGGATTGCCGTCCTTACCCTTGCCCAACGGCTCAGTCATGATGTTCTTGCGCATCGAACCGGCCAACGCGTATGCCACCACCAACGGCGGCGAAGCCAAATAGTTGGCCTTGACGTGCGGATTGACGCGGCCTTCGAAGTTGCGATTGCCCGAGAGTACGGAGGTGGCCACCAGGTCGCCATCGTTGATGGCGGCGGCGATGGGCTCGTCAAGCGGACCCGAGTTGCCGATGCAGGTGGTGCAGCCGTAACCCACAAGATTGAAGCCGATGGCATCGAGGTCCTTCTGCAGGCCGGCGTTCTCGAGATAATCCGTCACCACCTGGGAGCCCGGCGCCAAAGACGTCTTGACCCAGGGTTTGACCTTCAAGCCCTTTTCCACCGCCTTGCGGGCCACCAGGCCGGCGGCCAGCATGACGCCGGGATTGGAGGTGTTGGTGCAACTGGTGATCGCCGCAATCACGACGTCGCCGTTCTTGAGGTCGTAATCGGCGTCCGCGACTTCCTGCGGCATGTTGGCGGCATCGCCCTTGTTGAACACGTCGTCCAGCGCCGTCTCGAAAGCCTCGGCGGCGCCGGCCAGAGCAATGCGGTCCTGCGGCCGTTTGGGCCCGGAGATGCTGGGAACGACCGTGGAGATGTCGAGTTCCAACGTGTCGGTGAACACGGGATCGGGGGTGTCGGCATCGCGCCACATGCCCTGCGCCTTGGCGTAGGCTTCGACCAGGGCGATCCGGTCTTCGTCGCGGCCCGACAGGTGGAGGTAGTTGATGGTCTCCTGATCGATGGGGAAGAAGCCGCAGGTGGCGCCGTATTCCGGCGCCATGTTGGCGATGGTTGCGCGATCGGCCAACGACAGCTCGTCCAGCGCCGGGCCGTAGAATTCGACGAATTTGCCGACCACGCCCTTCTCCCGCAGCATTTCGACGACCACCAGCACGAGATCGGTGGCGGTAATTCCCTCCGACAGGCTGCCTGTCAGTTTGAAACCGACAACCTCGGGAAGCAGCATGGAGACGGGCTGGCCCAACATTGCGGCTTCGGCCTCGATGCCGCCGACGCCCCAGCCCAGGACGGCCAGGCCGTTGACCATGGTGGTGTGGCTGTCGGTGCCGACCAGGGTGTCGGGATAGGCGACGGCGTTGCCTTCGCCCTCGCCGGTCCAGACGACCTGAGCCAGGCATTCGAGATTGACCTGGTGGCAGATGCCGGTGCCCGGCGGCACGACGCGGAAATTGTCGAAGGCCTCCTGACCCCAGCGCAGGAAGGCATAGCGTTCGGCGTTGCGTTCCATCTCCGCGGCAACGTTTTCGGCGAAGGCGCTGTCGGTGCCGTACTTGTCGACCATGACGGAGTGATCGATCACCAGATCGACGGGCGACAGCGGATTGATCTTGGTGGGTTCGCCGCCGAGATCATTCATGGCGTCGCGCATGGCGGCCAGGTCGACCACGGCCGGCACGCCGGTGAAATCCTGCATCAGCACCCGCGCCGGGCGGTAGGCGATCTCGCGGTCGGCCTTTTTCTCTGCCACCCAGCCGGCCAGCGCCTTGGCGTCGTCGACCGTCACCGTGCGGCCGTCTTCATGGCGCAGCAGATTTTCCATCAAGACCTTGAGCGAGAACGGCAGGCGGGAAAAATCGCCGAGCTCCGCGGCGGCGGCTTCGAGGCTGAAGTAGTCGTAGGATTTGCCCGCCGCTTCGAGCGTGCGGCGGGTTTTCAGGGTGTCCTGGCCAGCGTTGGTCACGTTGTCTCTCCTTGGGAATTGCGGTGCGCCGGTTCGGGGGGAGGCGCACTCGCGGATCGAAAAAATGCGTTCGGGGGCGGTTTTAGAACCATCGCCCGCCGGCTGCAAGTGTTTGCCGCCTACGGAGCGGTTTCCTTATGCTTGTCATAGCCGGCCTCAAGCTCGGCTCGCAGAAAATCGCCAAATATCAAGGGCTCGTAGAGGGCCGGCCGATCCGCCGACACGCATGCCGCCAACGGCGCAATTTTCGTGTCGACATGGGGGTCGTAGAAAAACGGGCACGAATAGCGCTCCCGGCCCGAGCGGTTGATGACCCGGTGGGGTGTCGATTTAAGCCGGCCGTTGCTCCAGCGGTGCAGCATGTCTCCCACGTTGACGACGAACGAGCCGGAAATGACCGGCGCATCGATCCAGTCTCCCGAGGGCGTCATGACCTGCAGCCCGCCTACTTCGTCCTGGGCCAATATTGTGAGACAGCCGAAATCCGTGTGGGGAGCCGAACCGTAAAGGTCTTCGGCGCTGGCCGGCGGGCTGGGGGGATAGTGGAGCAGCCGCAGCCACGTGGTGGGCGTCTCGAAAGCCTTCAGAAGTTCCGCCGGGTCGGCGCCGATGGCCAGCGCGGCGACCTTCATCAAATCATGTCCCAAGGCGCTAAGGGCGTCGTGGTAAGCGGTTACGTCCTCCCTGAAGCCGGCAAGGTCCGGCCACTGGTTTGGTCCCGCCAGGTAGGCGCCGCTCAGCACGTCGGGACTGTCCGGTTCGTCTTCCCGCATCATCATGAAGGATTGGGATTGGTTCGGCTTGGTCACTTCCGCCAATTTCGAATTGACGTCCGTCGACGTGTCGATAGGAATGAAGCCGCGGTGAAGCCGGTTAAGCTCGACCGCCATTTTTTCCGCCTGGGGCAAGGCATGGAAGCGCTCCGAGGCCTGGAACACGGTTTCGATCAATGCCGCATCGATCCCGTGATTGACGATGTAGCCGAAACCCACCTCGCCATAGGCCGCGGCGAATTCTCGCGCCAGTTCGTCCAGATTTGACGATCCCCCGCTTCGCAGCGGTGAAACATCGATGACGGGAATTTCGGGATTGCGGGACATGAAATACTCAGGCGATCCACTCGCTCACCGGCGCCTCTGCCTCCTGCAGCGGCTGGCAGATCACGTCGACCAGCGACGGTCCGTCGTGAGAAACGGCATCGGCAAGCGCTTGTCGAAGTTCCGCCGGATCGTCGACGCGTGTGGATTTCAGTCCGTAGGCGGCGGCCACGGCGGCATGATCGGTGCGCGAAAAATCCACTGAGTAGTAGTGTTCCTGGTAGGCCGCTTTCTGGCCCGCCTTGATCCAGCCGAAAACGGCGTTGGAAAACACCACAAAGGTTATCGGCAGCTTGAGCCGGACGACGGTTTCAAGCTCGCCCACCGTGAACCCGAAACTGCCGTCGCCCATCACCGATACCACCTTCGCCCCCGGCCGGCCGATCTGGGCGCCGACGGCGGCGGAGAGCGAATAGCCCAACGCGCCGTGGGCCCGGTTGGAGATGAAATGACGACCGGCCCGGGGAAAGCGGTAGAACGCGGAGACATAGGGACATGGCGTGCCGGGATCGGCGACGACGACAGCATCCGGCGACAGCACCGCATTGAGATCGGCGATCACCCGTTCGGGCTTGATCGGTGTCTCCGGGCTGGCTGCGAGCACCTCGAAGGCGGCGAATTTCTCGGCTTTGGCTTTCGCCACTTTTGCCGACCCGTCGAAACCCATGGCCGATCCCACCGCCGCATCCAACGCTCGGTTGAGGGCCGCGAACGCACGCCCGGCATCGGCGACAACGGCGATGTCGGTCGGATAGTTGGCGGAGATTGCCATGGGATCGCAATCGACGTGGACGACCTTGACGCCCGGTTTGGGCGAGCGCCAGCGTTCGGTTGTGACGGAGCCCGCCCGGCAGCCTACGAAGACAACGAGGTCGGCTGCGTCGACCACCGCCCGCGTCGCCGGTACGCCGCCGTTGCTGCCGACGACGCCGAGGCAGTTCGGATGGTCGTCGGCCAAGGATCCCTGGCCGCTGACGGTGGTGGCGACGACGATGTCGAGCCGTTCGGCGAAAGCCTGAAGCTCGCTTTCGCCGCCCGCCGCCAGTATGCCGCCGCCGCAGATCACGACGGGATTCTCGGCCGCCAGGATTACCGCCAGCGCCGCCTCGATAGCGTGCGGGTCGGGTTCGGCGCGCCAGGCGGGGTACGTGCCGAGCGCCTCCTGGGCCCAGATCTCACCCTCGTCCACCGGCGCCTTCTGCACGTCGAACGGCAAGCCCAGGTGGGCGGCGCCGGGACGGCCTGTCGTCATCGCCCGGAAAGCCGTCCGCACCATGCCCGGCAGGCGCGCGGCTTGATCTATCACCCCGTTCCACTTGGTTAAGGGGCGGAACAAACCGTCCTGATCGAGTTCGGTGAGCGGATAGCGCCCCCGCGCGGTCACCGACACGTCCGAAGTGATCGACAGGACGGGAATGGACGATTCGTTGGCCTCGACGACGCCGGGCAGGATGTGGGTGGCGCCGCCGCCGCTGGGCCCCTCGCAGACGCCGACGCGGCCGGTGACGCGGGCGTAGGCGTCGGCCATATACGCCGCCGAGCGTTCGTCCCGCGTCAGGATATGCTGGATGCCGTGGTCTAGACGGTAGAGCGCGTCATAAAACGGCAACGAGGTGTCACCGCACAGGCCGAAGACGTGTTTCACGCCGTGGGCCTGCAGCATGCGGACCATGGCTTCCGCGCCGCTCAACGTGTTGGAAAGTGCGTCTGTCATCTGGGCGTCCCGTTTCCGGAGTTGATCGAGGCCGTCGCCGTTTACAATATAGCCAACACCGAATCGCGCAATTCGCGCGAGCGGGCGATTACGGGAGGACATCATGAACGTGAGGGTCGAAAAGACCGGCCAGGTCACCACGGTGATCATCGACCGGCCGGAGGTGAAGAACGCCGTCGACCGCCCAACTGCCGAAGCCCTGGCTGCCGCCTTTCGGGAGTTTGAGGCGGATGATGAGGCCCGCGTCGGCGTATTGTGGGGCGATCATGGGGCGTTTTGCGCCGGGGCCGACCTCAAGGCGGTGGCGGAAGGGCCCGACGGCGCACGCACCAACCGGCTCAAGGCGGACGGCGACGGGCCCATGGGGATTTCGCGCCTCCATCTTTCCAAGCCGGTCATCGGCGCTATCGCCGGCCATGCCGTCGCCGGCGGGCTGGAACTGGCGCTGTGGTGCGACATGCGCGTTGCCGAGGAGGACGCCGTCCTCGGCGTTTACTGCCGGCGCTGGGGTGTGCCCCTGATCGACGGCGGAACCGTGCACTTGCCCCGCATCGTCGGCATGGGACGGGCATTGGACCTAATCCTGACCGGCCGGGGGGTCGATGCGGCCGAAGCGCTCGCCATGGGGTTGGTCAACCGTGTCGTGCCGGCGGGTACGGCCCGCGCCGCCGCCGAGGAACTGGCCGCCGAGCTCTGCACGCTGCCGCAGGTCTGCATGCGCTCGGACCGGGCCTCGGCCTATGATCAGCAAGGCAGATCGCTCGAGGACGCCATGTCACGCGAATTCGAGATCGGGCGGGCCGCCCTCGAACAGGAGGCCGTCGGCGGGGCAAAAAGGTTTGCCGACGGCGCCGGGCGTCACGGCCTGCGGGCACCCCTGGAACGTCAGGATTGAGGGCTTCTATATAGGAATTGAATCGCAGGTATTGCACCGACAAACAATATTGGTATTGTGGCGAGCCCAATTTTCCCGGTGGCACGGGGTTTCTTGGGATGATGAAACAACCACCAGAACAAGAACCGGAGCAACCGGTCGTTCAGGGAGAATACAAGGAAGCGTGACTAGACCTCGCCGTCTACGCCAGTTTTTCGTCGCCTCCGACAGAATCGGTTTCGGTGGTCCCGCCGCCGACCAGCGGCTTGCCGTGTCGAACCGGCGCAGCCCTAACCTCCCCGCAATTCAATCCCAGACCGGAGTTCAGCCATGAGCGAAAAGCAGGATTCGTTGGCCCGCCTCGATACCTTTCCGAAATTGCTGCTGGATCATGCGGAAAACCGGGCCGAGCGTGTCGCCATGCGTGAGAAGGATCTCGGCATTTGGCTGACCTGGACCTGGGGCAAGCAGCAGGAAGCCGTCCGCTCCCTGGCCTGCGGACTGGCCAGCCACGGCATGGAGCGCGGCGACAAGGTGGCGATCATCGGCGACAACCGGCCGGAGCTCTACATGGCGATGACCGCTATTCAGGCGCTCGGCGGCATCCCGGTTCCGCTTTATCAGGATTCGGTGGCCGAGGAGATGCAGTACGTTATCGAGCATTCCGAGGTCCGCTTCGCCGTGGTCGAGGACCAGGAACAGACCGACAAGGTGCTGTCGATCCGCGAGCGCTGTCCCAAGCTGGACGCCATCATCTATGAAGATCCGCGCGGCATGCGGCACTACCGTCAAGCCGACGTCTTCGCCTACAGCGAAATCCAGGACCGCGGCCGGCGCTTCGACGCGGACAATCCCGAATATTACACGGACGAAGTCGCCAAGGGCACGGGTTCCGACATTGCGATCATTCTCTACACCTCCGGCACGACAGGCCGGCCCAAGGGCGTCATGCTGTCCTACGACAACTGCATCCTAACGGCGCGCAACGCCAATGCCCGCGAACGGTTCCGCGAAACCGACAATGTCATCGCCTATCTGCCCATGGCCTGGGTCGGCGACCACCTGATCTCGTATGCCCAGGCGATGGTGGCGGGATACACGGTGAACTGCCCCGAAAGCTCGGACACCGTGATGATCGACTTGCGCGAGCTGGGACCGACGTCGTTCTTCGCCCCGCCGCGGGTGTTCGAGGGCATTATCACCCAGGTGATGGTACGCATGGAGGACGCGAGCTGGGTCAAGCGCAAGCTTTTCCACTATTTCCTCGACGTCGCCAAGCGCATCGGCATCCGCTTGCTGGAAGGCCGCGAAACGACGCTCGGCGAACGCCTGCTATACGGCCTCGGCAAGTATCTTGTTTACGGACCGCTGCGCGATTCGCTCGGCTTCAACAACATCCGCATCGCCTATACCGGCGGCGAAGCCATCGGGCCCGAGGTCTTCGAGTTCTATCGTTCCATCGGCGTGAACCTGAAGCAACTGTTCGGCCAGACCGAAGGCAGCGTCTACGTCACCATCCAGCCCGACGACCAGGTCTCCAGCGAAACCGTCGGCATCCCGGCCCCCGAATGCGAAATCCGCATTGAGGAGGACACCGGCGAGGTCATGTACCGCAGCCCCGGCGTATTCGTCGGCTACTACAAGAACGAGGAAGCCACCAAGGAAACCAAGACCGACGACGGTTGGGTGCATACCGGCGATGCCGGCTACATCGACGAACGCGGTCACATCCGCATTATCGACCGCGCCAAGGACGTCGGTAAGTTCAACGACGGCACCATGTTCGCGCCGAAGTTCCTGGAGAACAAACTGAAGTTCTTCCCCGATATCCGCGAAGCGGTCTGCTTCGGCAACGGTCACGACTACGCCACCGCCTTCATCAACATTGACCTCGAATCGGTCGGCAACTGGGCGGAACGCAACAACCTCAACTACACCAGCTACACCGATCTGGCGGCGCGGGACGAGGTCTACGCCATCGTCAAGGATCATATCGAATATGTGAACCGCAGCCTGGCCGAGGATCCCAAACTGACGGGATCGCAGATCAAGCGCTTCATGATCCTGCACAAGATGCTGGACGCCGACGACGGCGAGTTGACCCGCACCGGCAAGGTGCGGCGGCGCATCATTTTCGACCGCTTCCAGGAGTTGGTCGACGCGCTCTATTCGGACAAGCAGGAAATCTCGGTCGAGGCCAAGGTCACCTTCGAGAACGGCCGCGAGGGCGTCATCAAGGCCGACCTCAAGATCCGCGATGCCGAAACCTACCAGACGATGCAGAAGGCCGGTTGACACCGGCCCGCATCCTCCAGGAAATCTTTCACCCCATGTTTCTTAGTTTTCGAGTGACGATGCCAATATGAACGAGCCTAAAAAAATCGGCGATACCGTCCTGAAAATCGACAACATCAGTTTGTCGTTCGGCGGCGTCAAAGCGATCATCGGGGTGAGCTTCGAGATCCGCGAACACGAAATATGCGCCATCATCGGCCCCAACGGCGCCGGCAAGACCTCGATGCTGAACTGCATCAACGGGTTCTACCATCCCCAGGAAGGCACCATCGCCTTCAAGGGCGAGGTGCGCAGCCAGATGAAACCCCACGCCGCCGCCGCCAGCGGCATCGCGCGGACGTTCCAGAACGTCGCCCTCTTCCGCGGCATGACGACGCTCGACAACATCATGACGGGCCGGAACTTGCGCATGAAGACCAATTTCCTGCTGCAGGCCCTGCATCTCGGGCCGGCGCGCAAGGAAGAACTGGAACACCGCGAGTTCGTCGAGAACATCATCGATTTCCTCGAAATCGAAGCCATCCGCAAAGTACCGGTGGGCCGTCTGCCTTACGGTTTGCAGAAGCGCGTTGAATTGGGCCGCGCCTTGGCGGCCGAGCCCGACCTGCTGCTACTGGACGAGCCCATGGCCGGCATGAACGTCGAAGAAAAAGAGGACATGTGCCGCTTCGTCCTCGACGTGAACGACGAGTTCGGCACCACCATCGCCCTGATTGAGCACGACATGGGCGTGGTGATGGACATTTCGGACCACGTCGTCGTTCTCGACCACGGCGAAAAGATCGCCGACGGCCTGCCCGACGACGTGCGTAGCGACCAAAACGTTATCGACGCCTACCTCGGCGTCGCCCACGAGGAGTAACGCGACCATGGATGTGTTAACGGCCATTTTCGTGAGCCCGTTCCTGGACATGGCGAGTTCACCCATATTCTTCGCCGAGGTCGTGGTCGGGGGATTGCTGACCGGCGTCATGTACTCGCTGGTGGCGCTGGGCTTCGTCCTGATCTTCAAAGCGTCGGGCGTCTTCAATTTCGCCCAGGGCGCGATGGTGCTGTTCGCAGCGCTCACCTTGGTCGGCCTGATGGAGCGGGGCGTCCCGGTCTGGCTGGCCCTGATCATTTCCGCCGGCGTCATGGTCATCCTGGCCGTCGTGATCGAACGGCTGGTCCTGCGACCCCTGGTCAATCAGCCCGACATCATCCTGTTCATGGCCACGATCGGCATCACCTTTTTCATCGAGGGTTTCGGCGAAACCGTTTGGGGCTCCGATATTCACCGCCTCGATGTCGGCATCCCCGCGGAATCGTTCGATCTTGGCGGCATGCTGCTCAACGAATTCGACATCTGGGCCGCCGTTATCGGCGCCGTCATGGTCGCCGCCCTGGCCATCTTCTTCCAGAAGACCGCCATCGGCCGGGCGCTCAGGGCCGTGGCAGACGACCACCAGGCCGCCCTTTCGGTCGGCATCCCGCTCAAGACCATCTGGATCATCGTCTGGTCGGTCGCCGGTTTCGTCGGCTTGGTCGCGGGCATCATGTGGGGGTCGAAGTCGGGCGTGCAGTTCAGCTTGTCCTTGATCGCGCTGAAAGCCTTGCCCGTTCTGATCCTGGGCGGCTTCACGTCGGTCCCGGGCGCCATCGTCGGCGGCCTGATCATCGGGGTCGGGGAGAAGATCGCCGAGATTTACTGGGGGCCGCTCGTGGGCGGCGCCATCGAAAACTGGTTTGCCTACATGCTCGCCATGGTCTTCCTGCTGTTCCGACCGCAGGGGCTGTTCGGCGAAAAGATAATCGAGAGGGTATAGGCGCATGCTTTATCGCGAATCCGGTCAGTTCAAGACCGCTTATGCCGACGATCAGGCGATCTTTCCGATCGCTCAGGACCGCTGGTTCCTGGCTATCGCCCTGGTAATCGCCTTCGTCGTCATACCCTTGACGGCCGACGAATACATGCTTCAGGCGGTCCTTATCCCGTTCCTGATCTTCGCCCTCGCCACCATCGGCCTCAACCTGCTGCTCGGCTATTGCGGGCAGTTGTCGTTGGGCACCGGCGGCTTCATGGCGGTCGGCGGTTACGCCGCCTACAAGCTGACCACCGCGTTCCCCGACATGAACATGATCATCGTGTTCGCGTTGTCGGGTCTGATCGCCGCCTTCGTCGGCATCATGTTCGGCGTCCCCAGCCTGCGCATCAAGGGCTTCTACCTGGCGGTCGCCACGCTGGCGGCGCAGTTCTTCCTGCAATGGATGTTCAACAAGGTCGCCTGGTTCTATAACTACAGCCCGTCGGGCACCATTACGGCGCCGCCGCGCACCATGTTCGGCGTCATGGTGACGGGGCCTGAGGCCACGGCGGAGGTGCGGTACTTCGTCACGCTCTGTATCGTCATGGTTCTGGCGCTGGTGGCCAAGAACCTCGTGCGCGGACACCTCGGGCGGTCGTGGATGGCCATCCGCGACATGGACATCGCAGCCGAGATCATCGGCATCCGGCCCATGCAGACCAAGCTGTCGGCCTTCGCCATCAGCTCCTTCTACTGCGGCGTCGCCGGCGCCCTGACGGTGTTCACCTGGCTCGGCAGTGTCGAGACCGAGGCCTTCGCCATCACGATTTCATTCCAGGTCCTGTTCATGGTCATCATCGGCGGTTTGGGCAGCATTCTGGGATCGTTTCTGGGCGCCGCCTTCATCACGTCCGTGCCGATCCTGCTGACCAACCTGCCGCAAGCCTTCGGTCTGCAGATCGCCATCGACACGCAGAAACACTTCGAGGTTATGATCTTCGGCAGCCTGATCATCTTCTTCCTGATCGTCGAGCCGCACGGCTTCGCCCGATTGTGGCAAATCGCCAAGGAAAAACTGAGATTGTGGCCGTTTCCGTATTAGAAATTCGCGCCGTCGTGTTCACAACAGAGGCATTGGCGCGTTGGAAGCCTAAATGTTAGGGTTTCACCAAGCAGGGTGACCTGCTCAATAACAGGGAGGAATAACGATGAAGTTAAAGAAAACGCTCTTGGCCGCTATTGGTGCGGTCGTGCTGGCGACGCCGGTTCTGGTGTCCAAGGCGCAAGCGGCTGGGGAACAATTCTTCCCCTTGATCGTTTACCGCACCGGGCCTTACGCCGTCGGCGGCATTCCGCTCGCCAACGGTTACACCGATTACCTCAAATTGGTGAACAAGCGCGGCGGCATCAACGGCGTCATGGTCAAGTACGAGGAATGCGAAACGCAGTACAACACCAAGATCGGCGTCGAGTGCTACGAAAAGCTCAAGAACAAGGGTGACGCGGGCGCCACGGTGTTCAATCCGAACTCGACCGGTATCACCTACCAGTTGATCCCCAAGGCCGCCGTCGACAAGATTCCCGTGCATTCCATGGGTTATGGCCGTACCGCCGCCGGTGACGGACGCGTCTTCAAGTGGGCCTTCACGTTCCCGACCTCCTACTGGAGCCAGGCCGCGGCCTTCATCAACTACATCGGCCAGCAGGAAGGCGGCATGAACAAGCTCAAAGGCAAGAAGATCGCCTTTGTCTATCACAACTCCGCCTACGGCAAGGAGCCGATTGCAACTTTCAACCTTCTGGCCAAGAAGTACGGCTACGACATCAAGATGCTGGCCGTCGACCACCCGGGTCAGGAACAGAAAGCCGCATGGCTGCAGATCCGCCGCTATCGTCCTGACTACGTCTTCCTGACGGGCTGGGGCGTCATGAACCAGGTGGCCATCAAGGAAGCCGCTGCCATCAAGTTCCCGATGGACAAGTTTATCGGCAACTGGTGGTCGGGCGCCGAGCCGGACGTGACCCCGGCCGGTAAGACCGCCATTGGCTACAAGGCTGCGACCTTCAACACGCCGGGCACCAGCGCCGCCCTGCATCAGGAAATCATCGACAAGGTCTACGGCGGCGATGCCGCTGCGGCGACGAAGAACCAGATCGGTCAGGTTCTCTACAACCGCGGCATTATCAACGCCATCTACGACACCGAGTCCGTGCGCACCGCCATGGGCAAATACGGCAACAAGGCCTTGAACGGCGAGCAAGTCCGCTGGGGAATGGAAAATCTCGATCTCACCGATTCCCGCTTGGGCGAGCTCGGTGCCAAGGGCTTCATGAGCCCGATCAAGATTTCGTGCTCCGACCACGAAGGCGGCGGCAAGGTGATGTTCCAGCAGTGGACCGGTTCGGAATGGAAGATTATTTCCGGCTGGGTCGACACCATGCAGGACGTCATCCGTCCGATGATCGAAGACGCCGCGGCTGCGTTCGCCAAGGAAAACAACATCTCGCCGCGCAGCTGCTAGGCGGGAACGCGTAAACGTTGGAAGACCCCGAGACTGGAGCTAACACATGAGTGAAGACGGTAACCTGCTTCTGGACGTCACCAATATCGAGGTGGTTTACGACCACGTGATCTTGGTGTTGAAGGGGGTTTCCCTTGGGGTTCCCGAGGGGGGCATCGTCGCCCTCCTCGGGGCCAACGGCGCAGGGAAGACGACGACGCTGAAAGCGGTCTCCAACCTATTGCGGGCGGAACGCGGCGAAGTCACCAAAGGCAAGATTTTATATAGGGGCGAGCAGGTCGACGCATTGACGCCGAACGATCTCGTCAGCAAGGGCGTCGTCCAGGTCATGGAAGGCCGCCATTGTTTTGAACATTTGACGGTTGAGGAAAACCTGATGACCGGCGCCTACACCCGCAAGGACGGGCGGGCGGCCGTGCAGAAGGACCTCGACATGGTTTACGGTTATTTCCCGAAACTCGTCGACCGTCAGACGTCGCTCGCCGGGTACATTTCCGGCGGCGAACAGCAGATGGTCGCCATCGGCCGTGCGCTCATGGCGAGGCCGTCGCTGATCCTTCTGGATGAGCCCTCGATGGGTCTGGCGCCGCAGTTGGTGGAAGAAATCTTCGACATCGTCCACCGTCTCAACAAAGACGAAAAAGTGAGCTTCCTGCTGGCCGAACAGAACACGGCGGTCGCCCTGCGCTTCGCCGATTACGGCTACATCCTGGAGAACGGCCGCATCGTGATGGACGGCGATGCCGACAAGCTTGCCGCAAACGAGGACGTGAAGGAATTTTACCTCGGCGTTTCCTCGGGCGAGCGCAAGAGCTACCGCGACGTCAAGCACTACCGCCGGCGCAAGCGCTGGCTGGCCTGATCCCCCCGAAGGCCCCGCGGGCCGGTTAGAGAGTTACCATGTCCGACAGCGAATATTACGACGACCTCGAAACCCGTGCGCCCGAGGTCCGGGAAGCCGAGCAGATGGCGGCGTTGTCCGCCCAGGTAGCCCACGCCAAGGCAAACTCGGACTATTTCGGCGAAGTCCTGGACGGCGTCGATCCCGAAGCGGTCAATTCCCGGGAAGCCCTCGCCGCCCTGCCGGTGACACGGAAATCAGACCTCGTGGAACGTCAATCGAGCAATCCGCCGTTCGGCGGGCTCAACGGCATCCCGGTCGGCCAGGTCGCCCAAATCTTCCAATCCCCCGGCCCGATCTACGAGCCCAGCGGGGCCATCCCCGATTACTGGCGCATGGCGCGCGGTTTCTGGGCCGCCGGCATGCGCCCCGGCGATATCGTCCACAACACGTTTTCCTACCACCTGACACCGGCCGGCATGATGATGGAAGCCGGCGCCCGGGCAATCGGCTGTCCGGTCTTTCCCGGCGGCGTGGGAAACACGGAGCAGCAAGTGGCGGCGGTGGCCCATCTGCGCCCGGCGGCCTATGCCGGTACGCCGTCTTTCCTGAAAATCCTTTTGGACAAATCGGCGGAGGCCGGCGTAAAGCCGTCCTACCGTTCCGCCGCCGTCGGCGGGGAGGCCTTGCCGCCCAGCCTGCGCAAGGAAATCAACGACCACGGCGTCACCTGCCTGCAAGGTTACGGCACCGCCGAATTGGGCAACATCGCCTATGAGTCTCCCGCCATGGAAGGCATGATCATGGACGAGGGCGCCATCGTCGAAATTCTGCGCCCCGGCAGCGGCGATCCGGTACCGGACGGCGAGGTTGGCGAGGTCGTCGTGACCATCCTTAGCGAAGCTTATCCGCTGGTGCGCTTCGCCACCGGGGACCTTTCCGCCGTCATGGACGGCCAGAGCCCGTGCGGCCGGACCAATCGGCGCATCAAGGGCTGGATGGGCCGGGCCGACCAGACCACCAAGGTCAAGGGCATGTTCGTCCACCCGGCCCAGGTTAACCAGACGGCCGCCCGTCACGGCGAAATCCGGAAGGCTCGGCTGGTCGTCGACAGCACGGAGGGCAAGGACATCATGACCCTTCAGTGCGAGGTTGAAGGCGCTCCCGAAGGCCTGGCCGAGGCGGTTGCCGAGAGCATCCAGGCCGTCTGCAAAGTGCGCGGCGAGGTCGAGTTTGTCGCACCCGGCAGCCTGCCCAACGACGGCAAAGTTATTGACGACGTGCGCACTTACGAATAGTGAAACTCTCCAGACCTATTCGGTGAATCAGCAAAATATCTGATTTGCCCCCCCACCCCGGCCCTCCCCCACGCTGGGGGGAGGGAGATCACATTGCCGCATTATAGCCCTCCCCCTTGATGGGGGAGGGTTGGGTGGGGGTGGAGCCGTACGATCAAACGAATGACTTTCTCCGGTCAAAATTTGTCCTGCGTACGCGGCGAGCGGCTGGTGTTCGAGGAATTGTCCTTTGACGTCGCCGAGGGTGAAGCGCTCGTGTTGCGCGGTCCCAACGGCAGCGGCAAATCGACCTTGCTGCGGCTGGCCGCCGGATTCCTCAAGCCGGCCGCCGGGAAACTGATCTGGCGGGAAAACCCCTCAGGCGACGAGGCCGACGATTTCCGCGACCGCATGCACTACGTCGGGCACCTGGATGCCGTCAAACCGGCCTTCACCGTGACGGAGAACCTGGCGTTTTGGGCCGCCTTCGAGGGCAGCGCCACGCCCGACGACGATGCCGCCAAAGGTCTGGATCGCCTGGGCCTCAGCCGCATTGCCGACGTACCGGGGCGCTATCTTTCGGCCGGTCAGCGCCGGCGTCTCAACATTGCGCGCATCGCCGCCATCCCGAAGCCGCTGTGGCTGCTGGACGAGCCCTCCGTATCCTTGGACACCGACGCGGTCGCCATGCTGGCGGGCCTGATCGCCGAGCACCGCGCATCGGGCGGCATGGTCATGGTGGCGACCCACATTGACCTGGGCGTCGAGGATGGCAACGTGCTCCGCCTGGATGCGGCGAAAACGATATGAACCGCTTTCTCCGCATCGTCCGCCGCGACGTCCAACTGGCCCTGAAACAGGGCAGCGCCGGCACCATGGTGGTGATGTTCTTCGTGCTGACCGTCACGCTGTTTCCCTTGGGCGTTGGCCCGGAAATCAACATCCTGCAGCGCATCAGCTCCGGCGTGCTTTGGGTCGCCGCACTGCTGGCCTCCATGCTGTCGCTCGACCGGCTGTTCCAGGCCGACTTCGAAGACGGCAGCCTCGATCTCCTGACCATGGGGACAATGCCGTTGGAGATGACGGTTCTGGCCAAGTGCCTGGCGCACTGGCTGACCACCGGGTTGCCGCTAATCATCGTCGCGCCCTTGCTGGGCGTATTGTTGCACCTGGAACCGGCCGGCTATGTCACGCTGATCGTCGCTATGCTGCTGGGCACGCCGGCCCTCAGCCTGATCGGCGCCATCGGCGCGGCGCTCACCGTCGGCGTGCGCCGGGGCGGCGTGCTGCTATCCCTCCTCGTCCTGCCGCTCTACATTCCCGTCCTGATCTTTGGCGTCGGCGCCATCGACGCGGCTGTCGGCGGGCTGTCGGAACGCCCGCATCTCCTAATTCTGGCCGCGATGATGCTGGGCACGATTGCGCTCTGCCCCTGGGGTGCAGCGGCGGCTTTACGACTAAATCTTGAATAATCGGGCAACTTGACAAATATCAATTACGCGCGTCGTTTGGCCGCATCTAATAGACTTGCCTAAGCCCCCCGAAACAGCGATATAAATGCCGCCATGCAGACCCTACACCGCTTCGCCAATCCCACGCGCTTCCTGCGCCTGACTTCCGCCCTGCTGCCGTGGACTGCCGGGCTGGCCGTCGTGCTCATCGGCGTCGGGCTTTATCTCGGCCTGTTCGTTGCGCCCGCGGACTACCAGCAAGGCGAAAGCGTGCGCATCATGTTCGTGCACGTACCGGCCGCCTGGATGGCGCTTTTTGTCTACACCTCGATGGCCATCGCCAGCGCCACAGGCCTGATCTGGAAGCACCCCGTCGCCGATCTGCTGGCGAAGGGGTCGGCGCCCATCGGCGCCGGCTTTACGTTCATCGCCCTGGCCACGGGATCGCTCTGGGGCCAGCCCATGTGGGGAACCTGGTGGGTCTGGGACGCCCGCCTGACCTCCGTTTTGGTGCTGTTTTTCCTCTATATCGGCTACATGGCGCTGTGGCAGGCTTTCGACGATCCTCAAAGGGCAGCCAAAGCCGCCGCGATCCTTTCGCTGGTCGGCTTCGTCAACGTCCCCATCATCAAATTTTCGGTAGATTGGTGGAACACGCTTCACCAACCCGCCAGCGTGGTTAAAATGGGCGGTCCGGCGATCCACGTGTCCATGTTGATCCCGTTGCTGCTCATGGCCCTCGGGTTCACGGCCTTCTATGTCGCCGTGGTCATTCTCAGGGCCCAGCGGGAGATATTGGCGCGGAAGGTGCGCGCCCTCCGCCTCGTCCAAGTTCAGGGATAAAGCGCTATGAGTTCGTTTTCAGAGTTCCTCGAGATGGGGGGATACGCGGCATTTGTCTGGCCCGCCTTCGGCATCACCGCGGTTATCATGATCGCTTTGGCGGTACAGAGCTGGATCGCCCTTAAGAACGAGCGGGCAACGTTGGACTCGCTGCAGGCGCAGCGCGGCGACGTCCGTAACGGCGGAGCGGCCGCAAAATGACCCGCAAACGCCGCCGCCTCTATCTCGTTCTGTTCGGTATGCTGCTGCTGGGTGCGGCAGCCGCCCTGATGCTGAATGCCTTCAGCGAAAACCTGGTGTTCTTCCACAGCCCCACCGAGGTCGCGGAAAAATCGATCCCAGCCGAACGGCGCTTCCGCCTCGGCGGTCTGGTCGAGGAGGACAGCGTGGCCAAGGGCGAGGACGGCATGACGACCAACTTCCGCATTACCGACACCGCCAACGCCGTCCAGGTCACCTTTACCGGCATGCTGCCCGACCTGTTCCGCGAGGGACAGGGCGTCGTGGCCGAGGGCAAACTGGACGCCAAGGGCGTATTCCACGCCACCGAGGTTCTGGCCAAGCACGACGAAAACTACATGCCGCCCGAGGTCGCCGACGCGATCAAGAAATCGGGCCAGTGGAAGGGCGAATAGGATCGGACAATGATTTCCGAAATCGGCCATTTCGCGCTGCTGTTGGCGCTGGTCCTGGCTTTGGTCCAGGGAACCGTGCCGTTGATCGGCGCCCAGCTCAGGCATGAGCCCTGGGTGGCCGTCGCCAGGCCGGCGGCAATCGGGCAACTCTTTTTCGTTGCCGTTGCCTTCGGCGCCCTGACGTACGCCTTCGTGACGTCGGATTTCAGCGTCGTCAACGTCGCCAAGAACTCACACTCCGCCAAGCCGATGCTCTACAAGATTTCGGGGGTCTGGGGCAATCACGAGGGCTCGCTGCTGTTGTGGATCCTGATCCTCACCCTGTTCGGCGCCGCCGTAGCGGTCTTCGGCCGCAACCTGCCGCCCAACCTGCGCGCCCGCGTCCTCGCCATTCAGTCGCTGGTGGGCGTCGGCTTTCTGCTGTTCATCCTGTTCACCTCCAGTCCCTTCGAGCGCCTGGCCGATCCGCCGGTCGACGGGCGCGGCCTCAATCCCTTGCTGCAGGATCCCGGCCTCGCCTTCCACCCGCCCTTCCTCTACCTCGGCTACGTCGGCTTCTCGATGGCGTTCTCCTTTGCCATCGCCGCGCTGATCGAGGGCCGGGTGGATCCCGCCTGGGCCCGCTGGGTCAGGCCCTGGACGCTGGTGGCCTGGTGTTTCCTTACCATCGGCATCGCCATGGGGAGCTGGTGGGCCTATTACGAACTGGGCTGGGGCGGCTGGTGGTTCTGGGACCCGGTGGAAAACGCGTCCTTCATGCCCTGGCTGCTGGGCACGGCGCTGCTGCATTCGGCCATCGTCGTCGAAAAGCGCGACACCCTGAAAGCCTGGACCATCCTGCTGGCCATCCTGACGTTCTCCATGAGCCTCTTGGGCACCTTCATCGTGCGTTCCGGCGTGCTCACCTCGGTCCATGCCTTCGCCACCGACCCCGAACGCGGCGTCTTCATCCTGATCTTCCTGGCCTTTGTCGTCGGCGGCTCGCTGACCCTGTTCGCCTGGCGCGGCCCGGCGCTGAAGAGCGGCGGCCTCTTCGCCCCGATCAGCCGCGAAGGTTCGCTCGTACTCAACAACCTCCTGCTCACCACGGCCTGCGCCACGGTCTTGCTGGGCACGCTTTATCCCCTGTTCCTCGACGCTCTCACGGGCGAAAAGGTGTCGGTCGGCCCGCCTTACTTCAACGCCACGTTCGTGCCCCTGATGGTCCCTTTGTTCGTCGCCGTGGCGGTCGGGCCCCTGCTGGCTTGGAAGCGCGGCGACATCATGGGTGCGCTGGGCCGTCTCAAATTCGCCTTCTTCCTGAGCGCCGCTGCCGCTTTCGCCACATGGTACATCGCCACCGGCGGGCCGTTGCTGGCGGTCATGGGCATGGCGCTCGGCATCTGGCTGGTGGCCGGTTCCGTCGTCGAGTGGATGGGCCGGATCAAGCTCTTCCGCATTTCACCTGCGGCAAGCCTGAGGCGGCTGGCCGGGCTTCCCCGCGCCGCCCATGGCATGACGCTCGCGCACATCGGCGTCGGCCTCGTCATCATCGGCATAACCGGCGTCGAGGCCTGGACGCAGGAGGCGGCCCGCGTCATGCGGCCGAACGAGAGCATCGCCATCGGGTCGTACGAGCTGACGCTGCGCCATGCCGGCGAAATTCAGGGCCCCAATTACACGGCCTTGCGCGGCACATTCGACGTGACGCAAAGCGGCGAATACCTGACCACGATGGAACCGGAAACGCGAAGCTATCCGACCTCGCCCATGACCACCACGGAAGCCGCCATCCGCCCCACCCTGATCGGTGATCTCTACGCCGTCATCGGTGATCCCGACGGCAAAGGCGGCTACGCCACGCGCTTCTACGTCAAACCCATGGTGTTCTGGATCTGGACCGGTTCCGTCGTCATGCTGGTGGGCGGGTTCGTTTCGCTTTCGGACCGCCGCCACCGCGTCGGCGCGCCGGCCAAGCGCCGCCTTGGCGCTCTGCCGGAAGGAGCCCGGGCCTGACATGCGCCTCGCTTACATCTTCCCCCTCGTGGTCTTCGGCATCCTGTCGGTCGCCCTCTACTTCGGGCTCAGCCTGGAGCCCAGGAAAATCCCTTCCGCCCTGATCGACAAACCGGTTCCGGAATTCGAGCTGGACGCCGTCGAAGGACGGACATTGGGACTCAAGACCGCCGATCTCGAAAACGGCGAAGTGGCGCTGGTCAACGTCTTTGCCTCGTGGTGCGGCCCCTGCCGCGTCGAGCATCCCCTGTGGATGGACGTGGCGGAAGACAAAACGGTTGCCCTGCACGGCATCAACTACAAGGACGATCCCGAGAACGCGTCCAAGTGGCTCGACCGCTACGGCGACCCCTACGAGCGCACAGGCGCCGACCGCAAAGGCAAGGCCGGGATCGAGTGGGGCGTCTACGGCGTGCCGGAAACCTTCGTCGTCGATGCCAAGGGCCGCATCCGCTACAAACACGTCGGCGTCATGACACGTGATGTCCTCAATCAAAGCATCCTGCCGCTGGTCGAACAGCTTCAGGAGCAGGCGAAAGCCAAGAACTGACCTCCGATGTTTGCGCACCGATCTCTAATCGTGTTGTTGCTGCTGGCTGTCTTGGCCGGTTGGAGCATCGCGCTGCCCAATTCGGCGGTCGCGCAGTCGACCATCGACACGCCGTTGCCGGACCCGGAAATGGAAAGCCGGGCCCGGGCATTGCACAAGCTTTTACGCTGCCTGGTCTGCCAGAACCAATCCATCGACGATTCCAACGCACCGCTGGCCCGTGATCTCAGGGTGCTCGTCCGTGATCGCCTGGCCAAGGGCGAAACCGACGAAGAAACCATCGCCTACGTTGTCGACCGCTACGGCGATTGGGTTTTGCTCGATCCCCCTTTTAAACTGCGCACGCTGGCCTTGTGGGTCGGTCCGCTGATCATTTTTCTGGTTGCCGCCGGCGGCGTATTCCTGGTGCTGCGGCGCCGGCAGGCGGCACCTGCAGGCGCACCGGCCCCCTTGACCGAGGCGGAAAAAGCCAGGCTCGACAAGCTGCTCGACGACGGCGACGGAGACGCCTGATGCTGTGGCTTGCCCTCACCGTGATGACGCTTGCCGCCATCGCCATCGTTGCCTACCCCATGCTGCGCCGGGCCCGTCCGGACGCGGCGCGAGAGATCTATTCGCTTGAGGTTTATCGCGACCAACTGACTGAATTGACTGCCGACGTCGAACGCGGTGTCCTGACGGCGGAGGAAGAACGAGCGGCGCGTCTGGAAATCGAACGGCGCATGCTGGCGTTGGATGACGGTGCCGCGGTCAGCCCAGGTACACCCTCAATCGCGCCCGGGGCATCTCTTTCGGTCCTGGCGGTGGTCGTCGTTGTCATTGTGGCCGTACCCTTCGGGCTTTACGACTGGCTGGGCTCTCCCGACATTCCCGATCAACCCTTTGCCCAGCGCCTGAAAGCGGCGCCCCCGCAAGGACCGGGCAGCATCGAAACCGCCGTGGCCACGCTGGCGAAGCGTCTGGAATCCGAACCGGGTAACCAGCGCGGCTGGATGCTGCTGGGGCAGTCCTACACCGCCCTCAGGCGGTACGAAGAGGCGGCTGACGCCTTTCAGAAAGCGGCCGAGCTCGCGCCGGACGACGCGGAAGCCCTGATGGCTTTGGGTGAATCGCTGGTCATGACGGCGGAGGGCACGGTAATACCGGCAGCCCGCAAGGCCTTCGAAGCGGCCCTCGCCCTCGAGCCGCAGCATTTGGGCGCGCGCTTCTACCTGGCGGAGGGATTTAGCCAGGCGGGCCGGGACAAAGACGCTTTCGATATCTGGCTCAAACTGGTCGGAGATAGCCCGGCCGACGCGCCCTGGATGCCGGCCTTGCGGGAAAGACTGGAGCGAACCGCGGAGAAGCTCGATGTCGACCTCGCCGAGGTCATGCCCGAGCCCCTTCCGCCGACGGGACCCGGCGAAGATCAGGCGAGCGAGGAACCAGGCCCGGACGCGGCCGATCTTGCGGCGGCGCAGGACATGTCAGCCGAGGACCGCAGCGCCATGATCCGCGGCATGGTCGACCAGTTGGCCGAACGGCTCAGGTCGGAGCCTGATGACTTCGAGGGCTGGATGCGACTGGCCCGTTCCTACGGCGTGCTGGGCGAGAAATCGAAGGCGCGTGAGGCCCTTACCGAAGCGGCTCGCCTCAAGCCGAAGGACGTCAACGTCCTGATGACCCTGGCCTCGGCCATCGTCGAGGAATCGGACCGCGCGGCTCCGCTTCCAGCCGAAGCGGCAGCCCTCTTTGCCCGTGTCTTGAAAATCGCCCCCGACAATCCCGACGCGCTTTACTTCACCGGCCTGGCGGCCGCACAGCAAAAACGTTTCGCCGTGGCGCGGATTGCCTGGGGAAGACTGATCGAGGTTCTGGAGCCCGGCAGCGCGGCCCACAAGGCGGTACAAAAGCAACTCGACGAACTTCCCGCCGAGTAATCCTTGAGGCCAGAAAAATAAATGGAGGCGCAGGGGGACTGCGCCTCCATTCTATTTAGCCGGATCTAGGGGTAAAACCCGACCTGCCGGAAGAGGGGAGTCCTCCGACGGAAGCCGTCCAGTGGGGGACCAGCGCAGCTTCTGGATGATGCTTCGCAACAGCCATGCCAACATTCGCGCTCCGTTTGGCATGATTTTTTATCGAAGCAATTCAATGGCTTAAGATTATTTGTTCAAATCAAAACAGCCTTGATTGCGTCATTTCGAAACAAAATAATGCGCCAATTTGGAACATTGAGATTATCGCATCCTTGATACTCATAACGCCCAGCCTATCTATGGTTAACAAATCGTTGCGCTTTTACCTTGACAAGAAAAGGCCCGGAGCGGGATCATTGTCGAGGGCTTGAGCAGAGCGACGGCCCACGGACTTTTGGCGCGGTTTCCATACCGCCCGAAGGAGTTGACCATGGCTGAAATCGGAGCCGCCGGCGCGGGTGCCTTCCCGTCCATCGCGGTACCGGTGCACGAAGCACCCAAACGGGACGACGTGGAGACGCGCCGTGCCGTTGCCAAGGCCGACGAGGCCGACGCCCAAACCGCACGACAGCAGGCCCGTCAGCAGCGGCAGGATGATTCGCAGGAGGCCGCTGACGACGGCCACGTGGACATCCGAGTCTAAAATCTAGTTCACTTTAAACAGTCGTGGGCCCCGGCATAAACCGGGGCCTTTTTCTTGGGCTCCGCCTCGGGCATAATCCCGCCGCGATACCTTTTTGGGATTTCACGGATGACGAAGAAATTGGCGGAGCCCTCGGAATTCGCGGGCGAATTCTCCGAACGCATGCCTGCCGGCGACAACCGCCTCAGGCTGGTGTGCGACGACTGCGGCTTCATCAATTACGTCAATCCCAAGATCGTCGTTGGTTCGGTCTGCACCTGGGAGGGCAAGATCCTGCTCTGCAAGCGCGCCATTGAACCCAGGAAAGGCTACTGGACGATCCCGGCGGGCTACATGGAAGAGCGCGAAAGCACGGCGGAAGGCGCCTTGCGGGAGGCGATCGAGGAGGCTGAGGCGGAACTCGAACTCGACGGCATCCTGGCGATCTACGATATTCCGCGCATCAGCCAGGTCCAGATCATCTACCGCGCGCGGCTGTTGAATCCCAACGTCGGCGCGGGCCAGGAAACCGAGGAAGTCGGGCTCTACGAGTGGGACGACATCCCTTGGGACGACATCGCATTCCCCACCGTTCACTGGTCGCTGAAGCACTATTGGGAGACCAAGGACGGCCCGCTGGGCGCGCCCCACGGCACCCCGCCCGGCGCGTTTAAGAGCAATCGTCCGCAGGGCGTTTAGTCAGTCGTCGGATTTTTCCTCGACCGCGTGTTTCTGCATCAGCGGCACCTGGGAGATCGCGAACAGGAAGGTCAGCGGCAGGATGCCGAAGACCTTGAAATTGACCCAGGTATCGGTTTCGACGGTACGCCAGACCGCTTCGTTCAGAAGCGCCATGAAGACGAAGAAACCACCCCAGCGCTTGGCCAGCTTGAGCCAGCCTGTGTCATCCATATTCATCATCGCGCCCATGACGGTACGTACGTAGTTCTTGCCGAAAGCCAGACCGCCGAAGATGGCGGCAGCGAAGAAGGCGTTGACGATGGTCGGCTTGAGCTTGATGAAGGTCTCGTCCTGCAGCCACAGCGTCAGGCCGCCGAACACCATCACCACGACGGCGGTCACCAGCGGCAGGGTGGGCAGGCGGCGCTCGTAACTCCAGGCGATGCCCAGGGCGATCAGGATCACGACCATGAACGCCGCTGTCGCGGCGAAGATGCCGGCTTGGGAATTAACGATGAAGAACACCGCCAGGGGACCGATATCGATCGCCAGCTTCAAGTATTGCGGTAGCTTGCGGATCTGTTCGCTCATGGTTCCAATCCCACCAGGGCGCGCGCGAAGGCGCTCGCCTCGAAAGGCCGCAGATCACCCGCCCCCTCGCCGACCCCGATGGCATGAACGGGCAGCCCGAACTTTGCCGCCAAGGCCACCAGAACGCCGCCCCTGGCCGTGCCGTCGAGCTTGGTCATCACCAGCCCCGTCACATTGCAGATGTTCTGAAAGACCTCGACCTGAGACAAGGCGTTTTGCCCCGTCGTCGCATCGAGCACCAGGAGGACGCTGTGCGGCACGTCGGCATCGAGTTTCTTCAAAACGCGGATGACCTTCTCCAGTTCCGCCATCAGTTCCGTTTTATTTTGCAGCCGCCCGGCTGTGTCCACCAACAGAACGTCTGCCCCCTGGGCGCGGGCCTGCTGCAGGGCATCGTAGGCGAGCCCGGCCGCATCGCCGCCGGGCTTCCCGGCGATCACGGTTGAGCCGGTGCGCTCTCCCCAAATTTTCAACTGTTCGATGGCGGCGGCCCGGAAGGTATCGCCGGCCGCCATCACGACCGACTTGCCGCTTTCGGTCATCTGCCGGGCGAGCTTGCCGATGGTCGTGGTCTTGCCGGTGCCGTTGACGCCGACCACCAGAATGACATGGGGTTTTACCTCCGGCTTGATGGCCAACTCGTGCGCCACGGGATCGAGAATTGCCGCGATGCGTTCGGCCAGGGCGAGGCGCACCTCGTCGGGGGTGATTTCCTGATCGAAGCGGTCGCGGGCGAGATCGGCCGTGACGCGGGCCGCCGTCTCAACGCCGAGATCGGCGGTGATCAGGAGGTCTTCCAATTCCTCCAACGCCGCGTCATCGAGCTTTCGTTTGGTGAAGATTTCGGAGATGCCGCCGCCCAACGCACTGGCGCTGCGGCTCAATCCGGATTTCAGGCGGCTCAACCAGCCGCCCTTCTTGACCTTTTCCTCGCTCACGTTTGTTTCCCGACTAACTACCAATGCGGCCGTACAATGCTTCGGCGTCCGATTTCAGGAGGCCGACCGGAACGATTTCGCCGGGCACGCCGCCCTCGCCGTCCAGCCGTGTCAGGGCGAAGCCCTCTGTCCGGCCCAATCCCGGTTTTTCGACCAGCACCGGCGCGGTCCGGCCGACCTGGGCGGCGAGATATCTCGTCAATGCCGCGTCGCCGGCGGCGCGGAGGCGGGCGGCGCGGGCCTTGCGCACGCCGGCCGGCACCTGGGGCATGTCGGCGGCGGGCGTGCCGTCCCGTTCCGAATAGGGAAAGACGTGCAGATAGGTCAGGCCGCAGTCCTCGACAAGCGCCAATGTCCCCTCGAACATCTCCTCCGTTTCCGTGGGAAAACCGGCGATCAGATCGGCGCCGAACACGATATCGGGCCGGGCTTCGCGGGCCCTGCGGCAAAATTCGACTGCCTGGGCGCGGCTGTGGCGGCGCTTCATGCGCTTCAGGATCATGTCGTCGCCCGACTGCAGGCTGAGGTGCAGATGCGGCATCAGGCGCGGTTCATCGGCGATCAGGGCCCAGAGATCGTCGTCGACCTCAACCGCATCGATGGATGAAATACGCAGGCGCTCCAGTCCGGGCAGGGCCTGAAGCAGGCGGTGCATCATGGCGCCGAGGCTGGGCGCCCCGGGCAGGTCCGCGCCATAGGATGTGATGTCGACGCCGGACAGCACGATTTCCCGGTAGCCGTTGGCCACCAGGGCGCGCGCCTGTTCGACGACCTCGCCCATGGCGACGCTGCGACTGGGACCTCGTCCGTAGGGGATGATGCAGAAGGTACAGCGGTGGTCGCAGCCCTGCTGGACCTGCAAAAAGGCCCGGGCGCGGCCTTCGAGGCCTTCCACCAGGTGGCCGGCGGTTTCGGTAACGGACATGATGTCGTTGACCAGAACCGGTTCGGCGTGGCCGATAAAGCTTTGGGCTTCCAGTTTTTCGGAATTGCCGAGCACCTGATCCACTTCGTCCATCGCGGCGTAGGCGTCGGGGCTTATCTGAGCGGCGCAGCCCGTCACGACGATGCGGGCGTCGGGCCGGCGTCGGCGGGTGCGGCGGATGGTCTGCCGCGCCTGGCGTTCCGCTTCGGCCGTCACGGCGCAGGTGTTGACGACCACGGTATCCGTCAGTCCGGCAGCCCGAGCGTGCCGGCGGATGACCTCGGATTCGTAGGCGTTAATCCGGCAGCCGAACGTGATGATCTCGGGTGCGCTCATGCCGCGCCCCTCCCCAGCAACGTGGCGTCGAGCTCGCCGGCGAAACTGGTCGCCACCGGCCCCGTCATCATGACGTGTCCGTCCTCCCGCCAGGCGATCTTGAGGGGGCCGCCGTCGAGTGTGACCTCGGCGCCCCGGCCCGTCAGGCCGCGCCGCGCCGCCGCCACCAGGACGGCGCAGGCTGCCGAGCCGCAGGCCTGGGTGATGCCCGCGGTACGCTCCCACACCCGCATACGGATGGCGCCGTTAGAGATAATTTGGGCGATCGAGATATTGGCCCGTTCGGGAAACACCGGATGGTGTTCGAGGATCGGCCCCACCGTCGGCAAATCGATGGCTTCGACGTCCTCGACGAAGAACACGGCATGGGGGTTGCCCATGTTGACGGCCACTGGATCGGACAGGACGGGGTTGCTGTCCGGACCGACGGAAACGTCGACGTGCAGCGTGTCCATTTCCCGGGCCAGCGGAATCTGCTCCCACTCGAGCCAGGCCGGCCCCATGTCGACCGAATAGAGGCCGTTGCCGGCGTCGGTCGCTTCCAGCAGGCCCGCCACCGTCTCGACGACGACGCGGTCGCTGCCCGTTTCCTGCATCAATTGCGAGGCGACGCAGCGCGTGGCGTTGCCGCAGGCCTCGGCCTCGGCGCCGTCGGGATTGCGGATGCGCATGAAGACATCGCCGTCCGTCGAGGGCTCGAGCACGATCAACTGATCGCAGCCAACACCGGTCCGCCGGTTGGCGATGGCGCGCGCCTGCGCCACGCTCAAATCCAATGGATCGGCGCGGGCATCCAGCACAACGAAATCGTTACCGAGGCCGTGCATTTTGACGAACGGGTAGGTCATTCGGGCGTTATATGGCGTCCCGGGCGGCAATGTCCACGGATTTCACGTATTCCCCCTGCTTGCGGTCCAAATTGGATCCAATTTACGTATTCGAACACCGTTCGAGGGTATTCGATTTTCGCGGCGGGGCAGCAATTGCGTTTACAGAATTCACCGAAATCAATAAGTTACATATGTAAGAAATTTTAATTGGGAACATTCACTTCTGGGGAGGAGATCGAAGATGAGATCCAATTTTATTACCGCGACCGCCTTGGCGGGCGTTTTGGCGCTCGCCGCGGCACAAGCGGAAGCCCGCGAATACAAGATCGGCTTTATTGGACCCATGTCGGGGGGCGCCGCCAACCTCGGTATCCAGATGGAGCGGGGCGCCAAGCTTTACATGAAACTGCACGCCGGCGATCTCGGCGGCGATACCGTCAAGATGATCGTACGCGATTCCAAACGCCCCGGCGGTCCCATCGCCAAGACAGCCGCGCAGGAATTGATCACGCGCGAGGGCGTCGAACTGATCACCGGCCTGATCTTCTCACCCAACGCCATGTCCATCGCGCCGTTGGTCAACAAGGCCAAGACGCCGGTCGTCATCATGAACGCGGGCACGGCCTTCATCCCCAACATGTCGCCGAACATGGTGCGGGTCTCCTTCACCATGTGGCAGGCGGGCTTCATCATGGGTGAACACGCGGCCAACAAACTGGGTTGCAAGACCGCCGCGTCGGGCTACACCAACTACCCGCCGGGCAAGGACAGCGTCGCGGCCTTCAAGAAGGGCTTCGAGGGCGCCGGCGGCAAGGTCGTCGACGAGATTCCCATGGGCGGCCCGCGCGAAGTTCCCGACTTCACGCCGTTCTTCCAGCGCGCCAAGGACAAGAAGCCCAACTGCATGTACGTCTTCGTGCCCGCCGGCAACCATGCGGCTGCCGTCGCCAAGACCTACCAGGCGCTGGGCATGCGTGACGCCGGTATCGCCCTGGTCGGACCCGGCGACATCACCCAGGACACCCAGCTCCAGGCCATGGGTTCTGCGGCTGTGGGCGTTGTCACCGCGCACCACTACAACATGTTCCTGCCCTCGGCCGAGAACCAAGCCTTCGTGAAGGCCTGGAAGGCGGAATACGGCAACGACAGCGTGCCCGACTTCGTCGGCGTCGGCGGCTACGACGGCATGGCCGCGATATTCCACGCCATCAAGTCGGCCAAGGGCGGCAAGCTCACGGCGGACGGCGCCATGGCGGCGCTCAAAGGCTGGAAGTCCAACAGCCCGCGCGGCCCGATCATGATCGATCCGGACACCCGGGACATCGTGCAGAACGTCTACATCTCGGTCGTCAAGGAATCGGGCGGCATGCTGATGCAGGACATCCAGGGCCAGTTCGACGCCGTCAAGGACAAGTGCAAGGAACTGAAACTCGGTAAGTGCGGCGAGAAGCTCTACTAAGTTCCGCACACCGAAACCCTTACACGTGATGCCAGCCGGTCCCGACACCCATGGGGCCGGCTGGAATCTTCCCTCGTGCGACGCTTTCATTTGTTAGTACCCTGCTGAACGATGTCTTCCTTCATTAACGAACTCACGACCATCCTGGTCTTCGGGCTCGCCTACTCGATGCTGCTGTTTATCGTGTCGGTGGGTCTGTCGATCACCATGGGTCTGATGGGCTTCGCCAATCTTGCGCACGGCGCCTTCGCCATGGCCGGCGGTTACGTCACCGCCACCCTGGTCGCCCGCGCCGGCGTTCCGTTTCTCCTGTCCCTGGTGCTGGCCTTCATCGTCATTGCGGTCCTCAGCATCCCTTTCGAACGCATCCTCTATCGCCGCCTCTACCGCCGGCCGGAGCTCGATCAGGTGCTGCTTACCATCGGCCTGGTGTTTTCCTCCATCGCCGTCGTGACGTTCATCTGGGGGCCGGATCCCATGCTGATCCAGCTGCCGGAGTTCCTGAAGGGCAGCGTCGATTTGGGCTTCAAGACCATCCCGAGCTACCGCGCCTTCATGATCGTGGCCGGCGCGGCCATCGTCGCCGGACTGTTCTACGGCCTGGAGCGCACCCGCATCGGCGCGCAGATCAGGGCGGCCGTCGACAATCGGCGCATGGCCGAGAGCTGCGGCATCAACACCGACCGCATTTTCACCTGGACCTTTGCCCTGGGCAGCGGCATGGCGGCCATCGGCGGCGGGCTCGGTATCCAGATCCTGGGCGGCATCAAGCCGGTCTTCGCGTTCGAATACCTGGTCGTCTTCCTTATCGTCGTAGCGGTAGGGGGATTGGGCAACATCCGCGGCACCTTCTTCGCCGCCATGCTCTTGGGCATCATCGACTTCGCCGGCAAATATCTCTTTCCCGAAGGCGGCGCCTTCGTGATCTTCGCCGTCACGATCCTCGTCCTGCTGGTTCGCCCGCAAGGCCTGCTGGGAAAGGCCTGACGGCATGACGGACGTGACCATGACCCAATCGGCGATACAGTATCTGCAAAGGCGCCATCGCTTCCATTGGGCCGAGGCCATCCCCTGGATCCTCGCCATCGCCGTATTCTTCGCCCTGCCCGGCTATCGCCTGCTGGCGACCCAGATCCTCGTGATGATCCTGTTCGCTTTGTCGCTCGACCTGATCGTCGGTTACGCCGGCATCGTGTCGCTGGGCCACACCGCGTTTTTCGGCACCGGGGCTTATGTTACCGCCCTGATGGCGACAAACGGTGTGCCCGACCCCCTACTCGGCCTGTTGGGAGGCGCCATCTGCGCCGCCATCCTCGGGTTCGTCTCAGGCTGGGTCATATTGCGAACGACCGGGCTGACATTATTGGTGCTGACGCTCGCGGCCACCATAATGCTGCAGGAGCTGGCCAACGATTTCGATGAGATCACCGGCGGCTTCGACGGCATCAACTTCACCAACTCCGATATCCTGGGCATCTTCGAACTCGACCTGCTCTGGTACACCAGCGCCTATCTCTACGCCCTGGCGATCCTGTTCCTGGGCTTCCTGCTGATCCGGGCCATCGTCAACGCGCCGTTCGGCCGCGCCCTCGTGGGCATCCGCGAGAACCCGCAGCGCATGTACGCCATCGGCACGCCGGTGCATTCCCGCCAGGTCACGGTCTACATCATCTCCGCCGCCATCGCCGGCGTCGCGGGCGCGCTTTGGGTCCAGGTGCAGGGCAACGTCACGACCAGCGTCTACGCCTTCGAGCTTTCGGGCGAGGTGCTGATCATGCTGATCCTGGGCGGCACGGGCCGGCTCTACGGCGCCTTCCTGGGCGCCCTGGTCTTCAAGATCCTCGAAAACATGACGGAGCAGATCCTCGGCACCGACCAGCCCTATTGGCAGTTCGCCATCGGCATCGCCCTGATCCTCACCGTTCTGTTCGCCCGGCGCGGCTTGTTCGGTCTCTTCGAGGACCTGGGCGCACGTTTCAAGCAGAGGCCGTCATGACCGAGGCCGTGCTGGAAACCCGGGGGCTCAGCAAGAACTTCGGCGCGCTGGCCGTCGCCCGCCATCTCGATTTCAGGCTCGAACCCGGCGCCCGCCACGCCTTGATCGGACCCAACGGCGCGGGCAAGACCACCTTCATCAACCTGCTGACCGGCGCCCTGCAACCCAGCGAGGGCACGGTGCTGCTTGACGGTCACGACATCTCCTCGCGCTCCCAGGCCCAGCGGGTGAAATCGGGCATCGCCCGGACTTTCCAGATCAATTCACTGTTCATGGGCCTGACGGTGATCGAGAACCTCTGTCTTGCCGTCTCGGAACGCATGGGCCTCGCCACCCGGCTGCTCAAGCCGGCCGGCAAGAACAGCGAGGTGCTCGGGGAAGCCGCCCGGCTCCTGGGTGTCATGAAGCTCGAAGCCGACGCCCTGACGGAAATCCACGAGTTGCCCTACGGCCGGCAGCGCCTGGTCGAGATCGCCATCGCGCTGGCGCTGGAGCCTAAGGTGCTGCTGCTGGACGAACCCGCCGCCGGCGTGCCCAGCGCAGAAAGCCACATCATCCTGGACGCTGTCGACGGCCTGCCCAAGGACATCGCCGTGCTGATCATCGAACACGACATGGACGTCGTGTTCCGCTTCGCCCAGCGCATCACCGTGCTGGTTCAGGGCGCCATCATGGCGGAAGGCGACCCCGACGAAATCGCCGCCAGCCAGGAAGTCCAAGCGGTCTACCTCGGCGAGGCCAACCATGGCTGAAACGGCACAGGCGGCCCTGGAGCTCGAAGGGCTCACCGCCGGCTACGGCGAAACCATGGTGCTGGAGGAGGTCAGCCTCAGCCTCGCGCCCGGCGAGAGCATCAGCGTCATCGGCCGCAACGGCGTCGGTAAGACCACCCTCCTGGCCACCGTGATGGGGCATACCACCGTCCACCACGGATCCGTCCGGCTCGAGGGCGAGGAAATCGTCGCGCTTGAGTCGTTCCGCCGGGTCAACCGCGGCCTCGGCTACGTGCCGCAAGAGCGGGAGATCTTTCCCTCGCTTTCGGTCGTCGAGAACCTGACCGTCGGCGCGCGGCCGGGCGACTGGACGATGGAAGCGATTTTCGACCTCTTTCCCAACCTGGCGGAGCGCAAATCGAACATGGGCAATCAGCTTTCCGGCGGCGAACAGCAGATGTTGGCCATCGCCCGGGCCCTGATGACCAACCCGCGCGTGCTGTTGATGGACGAGCCCAGCGAAGGCCTCGCGCCGGTGATCGTCGACGAACTGGTCAAGGTCATGGCGCGCCTGCGCGGGGAAGGCGGCATTTCCATGATCCTGGTGGAGCAGAACACCCGCGTGGCCCTCAACTTCTCCGAACGCACCGTGGTGCTCGACCGCGGCCGCATCGTCTACGACGGCGACAACCAGTCCTTGCGCGACGACGAGGCCAAGCTGGAACAATTGATCGGAATTTCCGGTTAGGCCGTTCGATCAATCGAGGCTTCCCCCCCCCATCCTGTCCTTCCCCCACCAGGGGGGAAGGAACTCACTTTGAGATTTTACCCTTACAAAATAAGCCCTCCCCCTTGATGGGGGAGGGTTGGGTGGGGGTGGAGTCGTAAAGTAACGCCCTAACCACTCACAAGAGGCACCAGAACCAGCGCTAGTGCGGCGATCAACCCCATCGCCACAAGATTGAGGACAAAGCCCGCCCGCACCATCTGCGGCACGCTGACGTGGCCGGAGCTGTAAACGATGGCGTTGGGCGGCGTCGCCACCGGCAGCATGTAGGCGCAACTGGCGGCCAGCGCCGCCGGCAGGGCCAGGGTGACGGGATCATGGCCGATTTGCACCGCCAGCGCCGCCACGACCGGCAGGAAGGCGGCGGCAGTGGCCGTGTTGCTGGTCAATTCCGTGAGAAAAATCACCACCCCGGCAATGACCAGTACGACGGCCACGACGGGCCAGCCCGCCAGGCCCCCGAGGGCGTCGCCGATCCAGGCGGCGAGGCCCGTCGCCGACACGGCGGAGGCGAGGCTCAAACCACCCCCGAACAGCAGCAGAACACCCCAGGGAAGCGTCATCGCGGTCTCCCAGTCCATCAGGAAGGGGCCCTTCAGACCCATGCGGCGGGCCGGGACGATGAACATCAGGAGACCGCCCATAAGGGCGATGCCGGCATCGGATAAACCGCCGAGACCGGGCAGTCCGGTAAGCCAGGGACGGCTGATCCAGAGGACCGCGACGCCGACGAAGATCAGCGCCACCCGGATCTCCGGCGCGGTAATGGAACCCATGCCGCGAAGCTCACCCTCGACGACCTCGGCCGCAGCCCCGCCGTGCAGTCGGAAGGGGTAGATCAGGCGGACCAGCACGAACCAGGCGATGGGCAGCAGGATGGCGACCAGCGGAAGCCCGACCGCCATCCAGCCCACGAAACCGATTTCGAAGCCGTGGTTCTCCGCCATATAGGCGGCAAACAGGGCGTTGGGCGGCGAGCCGATCAGGGTACCGAGGCCGCCGATGCTGGCGCCGTAGGCCACGCCCAGCATCATGCAGATGGCGAAGTTGCGCGTATCGTCGTCGCCGTCGTCCTGCGGCAGCGTGACCAGCACGACCGACAATGCCACCGGCAACAGCATCATGGTGGTGGCGGTGTTGCTCACCCACATGCTGAGGAAGGCGGCGGCGGCCATGAAACCGCCGACCAGCGCTGCCGGATGGTCCCCGATATTGGCCGCGATCGACAATGCGATGCGTCGGTGCAGGTTCCAGCGCTGCATGGCCAGCGCGATCAGAAAACCGCCGAGGAAGAGGAAGATCAGCGGGTGCGCGAAGGGCGCTGCCGCTGTCTTGATGGGACTGACGCCGAGCAAGGGGAATGCCACCAAAGGCAGCAAGGCGGTCACCGCCACGGGCAGCGCCTCGGTCGACCACCAAACGGCCATCAGGACGGCCACGGCGGCGACCGACCAGGCGGCGACCGGCATGCCCGCCGGCACCGGCGCGATCAACACCCCTGCCGCCAACAACGGCCCGATCATCAGCCCGATATTCTGATAGCTTCGGCGCATGACACCCTCGAACTGCCCGGGACCATTCTCGGCCATGGCCGCGGCGGCCCCAAGACGACAATTGGCCGCAGCAACGTTAGCCCAACGCAAGGCTTGACAACACCCGCGCCCGAGGGCAAATTCCGCCTCGATTTCGGGATTTGTCAGTTTTCCCGCGCCCAAGGGTGTCCACCAGTCTGCGAGGTTTCGCACACTGGTGTTTTTTGCGTGTGTTTGATGTCCAGATGGATGGTTGATGTTTGAATCGCTATCAGACCGGTTAGGCGGCGTTTTCGAGCGCTTGAAGAAGCGCGGCGCGCTGTCGGAAAGCGACGTCTCCGAGGCCCTGCGCGAGGTTCGCGTGGCGCTGCTGGAGGCCGACGTCGCACTTCCCGTGGTCAAGGACTTCATCGCCCAGGTCAAGGAGAAAGCCGTCGGCGCCGAGGTCATCCGCTCGGTCGCGCCGGCGCAGATGGTCATCAAGATCGTCAACGATCACCTGATCGAGGTGCTGGGCGCCGAAATGGTCGAAATCAACCTGTCCGCCGTGCCCCCTGTCACCATGCTGATGGTCGGCTTGCAGGGTTCGGGTAAGACCACCTCCACCGCCAAGATCGCCGCCCTCTTGGAACGGCGCGACAAGAAAAAGGTGCTGATGGCGTCCCTCGACGTGCAGCGTCCCGCCGCCCAGGAACAGTTGGCGGTCCTGGGTGAGCAGGCCGAGGTCAAGACGCTGCCGGTCATCGCCGGCCAGATGCCGGTCGACATCGCCAAACGCGCTCTGGATGCCGCCCGCCTGCAGGGCTTCGACGTGGTCATGCTGGATACCGCCGGCCGATTGCACGTCGACGAGGCCCTGATGGCCGAGTTGGAAGCCGTGCGCAACGTGGCCCAGCCCGCCGAAACCCTTCTGGTCGCCGATTCGCTCACCGGCCAGGACGCTGTCAACGTCGCCAAGCAGTTCAAGGAACGCATCGACGTCACCGGCATCATGCTGACGCGCACGGACGGCGATGCCCGCGGCGGCGCGGCTCTGAGCATGCGCAGCGTCACGGGCTGTCCCATCAAGCTCTTAGGCACCGGCGAGAAGCTTGACGAGATCGAGGTTTTCCATCCCGACCGCGTGGCCGGCCGCATCCTCGGCATGGGCGACATTGTCGGCCTGGTGGAAAAGGCCGCCGAGACCATCGAAGAGGAAGAGGCCGCCAAGCTCGAGGCCAAAATCCGCAAGGGCAACTTCGACCTCGAGGACCTCGCCAAGCAACTGGCCCAGATGCGCAAGATGGGCGGCATGGAGGGCTTGCTCGGCATGCTGCCGGGCGTCGGCAAGATGAAGCAGCAGCTGGCCAGCGCCAACATCGACGAGGGCATCATCAAGCGCCAGGAGGCGATCATCCAATCGATGACGCCCAAGGAACGGCGCTCGCCCAAGATCATCGCAGCCTCGCGCAAGCGGCGCATCGCCGCCGGTTCGGGCTCGACGGTTCAGGACGTCAACCGCCTGCTGAAACAGCACAAGCAGATGGCGTCGATGATGAAGAAAATGGGCAAGATGGGCAAAAAGGGCCTGATGCGCCACGGCATGCCGGGGATGCAGGGCATGCCCGGATTTCCCACACGATAATTCGTTAACGCAAAGACTTTCATTGAATTTCACGGACACGACCAACCAGAAGGACGAAAGAAACCATGGGACTTAAGATCAGACTGGCGCGCGGTGGCGCCAAAAAGCGCCCCTACTACCGCGTTGTCATCGCCGACGTGCGCAGCCCGCGCGACGGCCGCTTCATCGAAAAGGTGGGCACCTACAACCCGCTGCTCAAGAAAGACGACGCCAACCGCGTCACCTTGAACGAGGAGCGCATCAAGCACTGGCTCGGCCACGGCGCCGTGCCAACCGACCGCGTGGCGCGCTTCCTGGGTGAGGCCAACATCATCGAGATGCCGGCTCAGCGCAACAACCCGCAGAAGGCCAAGCCGAAAGCCAAGGCGCAGGAACGCCTGGCCGAGGCCGAGGAAGCCAAGCAGGCCGCTGAGGAGGCCGCCGCCGCCCCGGCTGAGGAGGAAGCACCCGCCGAGGAGGCAGCCGAAGAGGCGCCGGCCGAGGAAGCCGCTGCGGAGGAAGCACCCGCTGAGGAAGCTGCTGCCGAGGAGGAAGCGCCGGCTGAGGAAGCTGCCGCCGAGGAAGAGAAAGCCTCCTAAGGCGGGCTTTCGCGGACCGGTCCATGTCGAACCGCGTATGCCTGGGCGTTGTGACGGGCGCGCGCGGCGTGCGGGGTGAGGTTCACGTCAAAACCTTCACCCAAGTCGCCGCCGACATCGGTGTCTATGGCAATCTCAGTGACGCTGCGGGTAAGCGCCGATTTACCGTTCAAGCGGTCAAGGCGGCGAAGAACGGGGCGGCGCTGAAGTTCGAGGGCGTATCCGACCGCGACGCGGCGGAGGCCCTGAAGGGTTTGGAGCTCTATGTCGACCGCGAGGCGTTGCCGCAACCGGACGACGGCGAGTTCTACCACGCCGATCTGATCGGCCTGGCGGCGGAATTGCCGGACGGTACCAGGCTCGGCTCCGTGAAGGCGTTGGAGGACTACGGTGCCGGCGACGTGATCGAGATCGAGCGCGACGGCGAAATGCCGGTGTTGCTGCCCTTCACGTCGGAAGCCGTGCCGGAGATTGATTTGGAAAACGGCCGGGTGGTCGTGGACGTACCGGCGGAGCTGCTGGAAAGCGGATCGGCCAAGACGAAGGCGAGGAAAAAGAGGAGAAAGAAGGGCTCGTGACGGAACCCGCCGCCGATGTGGACGCAAGAGATCCGGCCTGGACGGCCTGGGTGCTCACCCTGTTTCCGGAAATGTTTCCCGGACCCCTGGGTTTGTCGCTGGCCGGTCGGGCGTTGGAAAATGGGCTGTGGGGCCTCGAAACGGTGGACATTCGCGGCTTTGCGAGCGATAAACACCGCTCCGTCGACGACACGCCGTTCGGCGGCGGTCCCGGCATGGTGATGCGGCCAGACATTCTGGGTGCGGCCATCGACGGCACATTGAAAAAAGCGAAGGCGGCGACAGGCGGAGAAGACCCGCCGCTGGTTTACCTGAGCCCCCGCGGCAAGCGTCTGGATCAGGCGCGGGTGAAGGAGTTTACGCAAGGTGCGGGCGTCGTCCTGCTTTGCGGCCGCTTCGAAGGCATCGACGAACGTGTCATCGAGGCGAAAGGAATTGAAGAAGTCAGTCTGGGCGACTTTGTCCTATCCGGCGGCGAGCCGGCGGCAATGGCGCTGATTGACGCGGTAGTGCGCTTGCTGCCGGGGGTCGTCGGAGAGCCCCAGTCGCTGGCGCAGGATAGTTTCGAGCAGGGTTTACTGGAATACCCCCAGTACACCCGGCCACAAGTGTGGGAAGGGCGAGAGGTGCCTGAAACGTTGATGTCCGGTCATCACGGACGCATCGCGGAATGGCGGCTTGAGCGCTCCGAGAATTTAACGAGGAAACGGAGACCCGACCTCTGGGACCAATATCTGGCCGCCAAGTCGCGTACACCGTAACAGCACAAGGACGAAGACGATGAATTTGCTACAGGAAATCGAACAAGAGCAGGCAGAAAAGCTCGCCGCCAACCGCCCGGTGCCGGAATTCGGCCCCGGCGATACGCTGCGCGTCAGCGTCAAGGTCGTGGAAGGTACGCGCGAGCGACTTCAGGCCTTCGAGGGCGTCTGTATCGCCCGCAAGAACCGCGGCATCAATTCATCGTTCACGGTGCGCAAGATCTCCTACGGCGAAGGCGTGGAACGCGTGTTTCCGCTCTACACCCCCCAGATCGCCGAAATCCAGGTCATGCGCCGCGGCGACGTGCGCCGGGCTAAGCTCTACTACCTGCGCGAACTGCGCGGCAAGAAGGCCCGGATCAAGGAAAAGCGGGAAGAACGCCGCCAATCCTGATGGTCGGCCGGCCGGGCCGTTCAGCGACGGGCATCAAAGAGGCCGGGCGGCGACCGCCCGGTGATCACTTGCCCATAATTGTCACCGCTTGAGAATTGTTGGGAACGTCATGACCGCACCACGCACGCTGTTCGAAAAAATCTGGGATTCCCATGTCGTGGAAACCCAGGATGACGGCACGTCGCTGATCTACATCGACCGCCATCTCACCCACGAGGTAACCAGCCCGCAGGCGTTCGAAGGCCTGCGCCAATCGGGACGCAAAGTTCGTCGCCCGGAGGCGACGCTGGCCGTGGTCGACCACAATGTGCCGACCAAGGACCGTGACAAGGGTATTGACGACGAGATCGCCCGCATCCAGGTCGAAACGCTGGAGAAGAACGTCGCGGAATTCGGTATCGAATACTTCGGCATGGACGATGTCCGCCAGGGCATTGTCCACATCATCGGTCCCGAGCAGGGCTTCACCCTGCCCGGCATGACCATCGTTTGCGGCGACAGCCATACCGCCACGCACGGCGCCTTCGGCGCGCTGGCCATGGGCATCGGCACCTCGGAGGTCGAGCACGTCCTGGCGACGCAAACGCTGATCCAGGCCAAGCCCGAATCCATGCGTATCACCGTCGAGGGCGAGTTGGGCGAAGGCGTCGAGGCCAAAGACCTGATCCTTGCCATCATCGGCCAGATCGGCACGGCGGGCGGCACGGGCTGCGTTATCGAGTACGCCGGCGAGGCCATCCGCAACCTCTCCATGGAAGGCCGCATGACGGTCTGCAACATGACCATCGAGGGCGGCGCGCGGGCCGGCCTGATCGCACCCGACGAGACCACTTACGAGTACATCAAGGGCCGCCCCATGGCGCCCAAGGCGGGCGCTTACGAACAGGCAGTGGCCTACTGGAAGACGCTGGCCAGCGACGAGGGTGCGACCTACGACAAGGAAGTTGTGGTCGATGCGACCAAGATCGTGCCCTACGTGACCTGGGGCACCAGCCCCGAGGAGGTCGGCCCGGTCGACGGCGTGGTGCCGGACCCGGCCGATGCCGCCGAGGGCAAGGCCGAGAAGTACCAGCGTTCGCTGGACTACATGGACCTTAAGGCCGGCACGCCGATCGCCGAGATTAAAATCGACCGGGCTTTCGTGGGCTCCTGCACCAACGGCCGCATCGAGGACATGCGCGCCGCCGCCGCCGTCGCCAAGGGCCGCCGTGTGGCCGCTCACGTGGACGCCATGATCGTCCCGGGTTCGGGCCTGGTGAAGGAACAGGCGGAGGCCGAAGGTCTCGATCAGATTTTCCTCGAGGCCGGTTTTGAGTGGCGCGATCCGGGCTGCTCCATGTGCCTCGCCATGAACGCTGACCGGCTGGAGCCGGGCGAGCGCTGCGCCTCGACCTCAAACCGCAATTTCGAGGGCCGGCAGGGCCGGGGTGGACGGACGCATCTGATGAGCCCCGCCATGGCGGTGGCCGCGGCAATCGCCGGGCATATCACCGACGTGCGGGATCTGGACTAGGGGAGAAAACGAATGGAAAAATTCGACAAACTGAGCGGGGTCGCGGCGCCGTTGCCGATGGTCAACATCGACACCGACATGATCATCCCCAAGCAGTTCCTCAAGACCATCGAACGCACCGGGCTCGGCAAGCACGTCTTCACCGAGATGCGCTACAACGAGGATGGCAGCGAGAACCCCGATTTCGTGCTCAACCAGCCGGCCTACCGCGACGCCAAAATCATTGTCGCCGGCGACAACTTCGGCTGCGGTTCGAGCCGCGAACACGCCCCCTGGGCGATCCTTGATTTCGGCGTGCGCTGCGTCATTTCGACCAGCTTTGCCGATATCTTCTACAACAACTGCTTCAAGAACGGCATCCTGCCCATCGTGGTTTCGCCCGAGGATCTTGAAAACCTGATGGACGACGCCCAGCGCGGCAGCAACGCCATCATCACGATCGACCTGGAGGCCCAGGAAATCACCGGCCCGGACGGCGGCACCGTCAAGTTCGACATCGATCCGTTCCGCAAGCACTGCCTCCTGAACGGCTTGGACGACATCGGCCTGACCATGGAGAAATCGGCCAGCATCGACCGCTTCGAGGAGGAGCGGAAAAGCACGCAACCCTGGCTCTAAACCGGCCTTATTCGCCTTTACGCGTTCGCATTATCAACTTAGGTAGTACCCATGGCATCCAACAAAAACGTTTTGGTTCTCCCCGGCGACGGCATCGGTCCCGAGGTCATGATCCAGGTTCGTCGCGTGATGGACTGGATGGGCAACGAGCGCGGCGTCGGCTTCGACGTGGACGAGGACCTCGTCGGCGGTTGCGCCTACGACGCCCATGGCGTGCCGTTGGCGGACGAGACCATGGACAAGGCCATGGAAGCGGATGCGGTGCTGTTGGGCGCCGTGGGCGGACCTGACTGGGACAACCTCGATTTTTCCGTGAAACCCGAACGCGGCCTTTTGCGCCTGCGCAAGGAGATGGATCTTTTCGCCAACCTGCGCCCGGCCATGGTTTTCGACGCCCTCGCCGAAGCCTCCACGCTGAAGACGGAACTCGTCAGCGGCCTCGACATCCTGATCATCCGAGAGCTTACGGGCGGCGTCTACTTCGGTGAACCGCGCGGCATCGAGGATCTGGGAGGCGGTATCCGCCGCGGCGTCAACACCCAGGTTTACACCACGCCCGAGATCGAACGTGTTGCCCGCGTCGCCTTCGAGATGGCCAAGTTGCGCAACAACCGGGTGACCTCGTCGGAAAAAGCCAACGTCATGGAATCCGGCGTGTTGTGGCGCGAGGAAGTCCAGAAGATCCACGACAACGAATACCCTGACGTGGAACTGCAGCACATGTACGCCGACAACTGCGCCATGCAGTTGGTGCGCGAACCCAAGCAGTTCGACGTCATCGTCACCGACAATCTCTTCGGCGACATGCTTTCGGACGAGGCCGCCATGCTGACCGGTTCGCTGGGCATGCTGCCGAGCGCCTCGCTGGGCGAGACCGACGCGACCGGCCGGCGCAAGGCGCTTTACGAACCGGTGCACGGCAGCGCCCCCGACATCGCCGGCGAGAGCCTGGCCAATCCGTTGGCCTGCGTGCTGAGCTACGCCATGATGCTGCGCTATTCGTTCGACCTATCGGACGAGGCCGACCTCGTCGAGAAGGCCGTCGCCAACGTCCTCGCCGGAGGTCTGCGCACCGCCGACATCATGCAGCCCGGCAAGGCCAAGGTCTCGACCGAGGTCATGGGAGAGAGCATTGTGCGGGAATTGGAGAAGCTCACGAAGTAAGGATCGGCTTGAGGAATTTCTTGATCCTTAACCAATTTCTGTGTATTTCTCTCGGCCGAACAAGGACACGAACGAAATGCTGAACGACTTCAACATCGCCGCCGCGGACGCCGGAAATTCCGGCGGCGGGATCGTTGCGTCCGCGTTCAACACGAAAACCAAGACGAAGAAGACCACCGCTTAAGCGCGGGCCTGTTCGTCATACTGTCACGAAAGGGCCTGCGGAATTTCCCCGCGGGCCTTTTTCGTAATTGACGGCTCCCTGGGAAAAAGCGGCCCGCAAAAAGGAAACGGATAAGACCATGGGTTACAAAGTTGCAATCGCCGGCGCCACGGGAAACGTGGGCCGCGAATTATTGAACATCCTGGCGGAGCGCCAGTTTCCCGCGGACGAAGTGGTGGCGCTGGCCTCCAAGCGGTCGGTCGGACGCGAGGTCTCTTTCGGCGAGACGGACGTGCTGAAGGTCCAGGCGCTTGAGGATTACGATTTCAGCGGCACCGATATCGGCCTCTTTTCGCCGGGCGGCAGTGTTTCCGCGGTGCACGCGCCGCGGGCGGCGGCCCAGGGCTGCGTCGTGATCGACAACACTTCCCACTTCCGCATGGACCCCGACGTGCCGCTGGTGGTGCCGGAGGTCAATGCCGACGCCGTATCCGGCTTCGCCAAGAAGAACATCATCGCCAATCCGAACTGTTCCACAATCCAGATGGTCGTGGCCCTGAAGCCCCTGCATGACGCCGCCGGCATCAAGCGCGTCGTGGTGTCGACCTACCAGTCCGTTTCCGGCGCCGGCAATGCGGCCATGGACGAGTTGTTCGATCAGACGAAGGGCATCTACGCCAACCAGTCGCCCGAGCCCGAAAACTTCACCAAGCAGATTGCCTTCAACGTCATTCCTCATATCGGTGGCTTTATGGATAGCGGCGTCACCGAGGAAGAATGGAAGATGATCGTTGAGACCAAGAAGATCGTCGATCCCAAGATCAAGGTGACGGCGACCTGTGTTCGCGTGCCGGTGTTCGTCGGCCATTCCGAAGCCGTCAACGTCGAGTTCGAACGGGAAATTTCCGCCGACGAGGCACGCGAGATCCTGCGCGCCTCACCCGGCGTCATGCTCTACGACGAACCCGAGGAGAACGGCTACATCACCCCTGTCGAGTCGGTCGGCGAGTACGCCACCTACGTCAGCCGGGTGCGTGAGGATCCGACCGTCGACAACGGCCTCGACTTCTGGGTGGTATCCGACAACCTGCGCAAGGGCGCAGCGCTGAATACCGTGCAGATCGCCGAAGTTCTGATCAACAAGCATCTCAAGAAGGCGGCCTGATAGGGATGGCGGGCGGCCTACCCGTTACCGGCGTCGCCCATACGGGCATCCGGGTCAAGGACCTGGAGCGCAGCCGCGAATTCTACGGGCTGCTCGGCTTCGAGTTCATCATCGGTCCGGTGGGACCGGAGCCGGTCGCCATCGTGCGACATCCATCGGGCGTCGAAATCAATTTCATTCTCAACGCCCGGGACGCCTCCCCGGTCAACATCCTGATGGACGTCGAGGAGAAGCACGCCGGCTACACCCACATCGCCCTGGCCGTAAGCGATCTGGAGGCGACGCAGGCCGTGCTGAAGGACGCCGGCATCGAGATCACCGAGGGGCCGATCAATTTTCCCGGCGGCCACGCCGCCGTCTTCATTCGCGACCCCGACGGCACGGTTATCGAACTCAACCACGCGCCCGCAGAAGACTAGCGGCAAATTCGGCGTGAAACCGGGCGTAGCCCCGCTGGGTGACACTCAGATGCGGCCGGGTGATTTCGTAAAGCATCGGCAATTTCCAGAACGGCACCGCCGGCAGGAGGTGGTGTTCCGCGTGGTAAGGCATGTTCCAGGTAAAGAACAGCACCAGCGGATTTGTGAGGGTGGTACGGCTGTTTTCCAGCATATCGGGCACCAGAGGGCAGCCGGCGTGCTCGGCTAACAGGTAGGCCCGCAGGAAAGGCTGGCCGAGCAGCGCCGGCACAAGCCAGGTCCAGACCAGAACGGTGCTCTCCATGGCGATCGAAAACAAGATCACCCCGAGGTAACACGCCAGATAAACCCGCGCCTCCCGCCGCACGGCGGCTTTATCTTTCTGCGCCACGAACGCATCCAACTCCGCGCCAAAGGCGTTGCCGATCAGCTTTCGAATCTGGGATGCCCAAACCGGCAGTCCCGAGAGATACAGGAGGTAATCGCGGAGGCTCGCAGGCTTGGCGACTGCGAGCTCAGGGTCTCGCGGGGGATCGTTGGTGTATCGGTGGTGGGCGAAGTGAAACTGGCGGAACCAGTTGGGCGGCAGCAAGACCAAAAATCCGCAAACGCCCGCCACGAGATCGTTCAGACGGTCCGACCCGAAGGCCGTGCGGTGGATGGTTTCGTGTAAGGCGGTGAACAGGAAAATCAGTGCGATGCCGTGGGGCAGCAGCAATACCGGCCAGTAGGGAACCTCGGCCCGAATAAGGCCCGCCCCGGCCAATACAAGCCCGAAATGCAGGGCAAATTGGCGCATGCCGGCTAAGTCGGACCGGCTGTGCAACTCCCGGTGCTGCTCGCGGCTGAGGCCCGCGACCAGGGCTTTGTCGGTCATTTTCATGGCGTTATGCCGCAAGTACGGTTCGACCTAATGTAGTGGAATTAAACCAAATCTTCATGCTTCACGCCGAAAATGCCGGCGCGGAGGGAACGATGAGCAGTTCGAGCGACAAGGAAATGAAGCGCCGGCGCATCGTCGAGGCGCTCAAGAACCGCAAACCGACCGTCTATGAAGGCGAAAGCACGCCCGCGCCCGAACCCTCGATCAACGCCAATAGCAAAGGCCGAGCCAAGCCGGTCACAGCCGAACTTATCGGCGAAATGGTCGACGAAAATCCCGCGGAAGCGCTCGCCGTCGTCCGCCGCTGGATGTCGCAATAAGTCTCTGAACCGAACCTAATCGCCGGCCGCCGCCCGTTTCCACGGCACGCTCGGCCACCAGCGCTCGACCGCCGGTGGTGAGCTCGGTTCGAAGGACTGGCCGGGTTTGGGCATCACAACGGGCAGGTTCACCGCCTTCGCCGCCACCAGCGTTCGCATGATGGGCTCGGTCCAGCCGTGCTGGGCCAGATTGAACGTTCCCCAATGGACCGGAAGGATCTGCTTGGCGCGAACGTCTTGCGCCACGGCGACAGAATCCTCCGGCATCATGTGGATCTGGTCCCAGGTTATGTCGTAGGCGCCGGCTTTGACGATCGCCGTATCGAAGGGGCCGAGCCTCGATCCGACATCCTGAAACAGCTTCATGTAGCCCGTGTCGCCGCTGAAGAAGACGCGGTGCCGGGGTCCGATAATCGCCCACGACGCCCAGAGCTGCGTCCCGCTGTCCGTCAGACCCCGGCCCGAATAGTGCCGCGCCGGCGTGGCGATCATCCTCAGGTCGTTGCCGCTTGTCGTTTCCTGCCACCAATCCAGTTCGACGATTTGTCGAGCCGGAATACCCCAGGAGTCAAGATGGGCGCCGATGCCCAGGGGGACGACGAAGCGCTTGGTCTTGGGCGCCAGTTCGAGGATCGAAGCGTAATCGAGATGATCGTAGTGATCGTGGGAGATGACCACGGCATCGATGTCGGGCAGGTCGGCGATCGAGACCGGCGGCGGAAAGAAACGGCCCGGCCCGAGAAAGGAGACCGGTGAAACGATGTTGCTGAATACCGGATCGAACAGCACACGGTAGCCGTCGATCTCCACCAGCGTCGTCGCGTGACCGATCCAGGTGAGGCGCAATCCAGATGCGGGCGCCTCGGCGAACGATTGGGCATCGAGTTCGACGATTGGTATGGGTTCCGTCGGCTCCCGCACTTCATTGCCGAAGAACTGGTTTTTCAGCATCGTCGGATACTGGCCCGGCTTGATCATATGGGTTTCGACGGGATTGCGGAACTTGCCGTTCGCGAACTGAGGCGAACTCTGCACCGCCTTCAACCTCGCGCCCGACGGCGCCGCGCCCATCGGCGTCCAGGCCTCTAGCAACAGCAGGCCGGCCAGCCCCGCGAGAGCAGCCAACACCCATCCCGTTATGCGCAGCCACCTTGGCAAACGCTTCATCGGCCACCCCCCTCTTTGCGTGCTATCGGACCATCAATTCAGTTGCTTGGGCAGCCAGGTCGCGACCTCCGGCACGGCGATCAGCAGGACCAGGACGGCCATTTCGATGACGATGAACGGCAGCGCCGACCGCACCACCGCGCCCAGCGACACGTCGAACGGGGCGACCCCTTTCATGACGTACAGCAGCAAACCGAAGGGCGGCGTCAGCAGGCTGATCTCCATGGTGATCAGCATCAGCACCATCAGCCAGATGACGTCGATGTTGAAAGTCGCCTGCAGCGAGGTCGAGCCCAGCAGGAAGAACGGCAGCGTCAGCAGCAGCATGCTGACCTGATCCATGAAGGCGCCGAGGAACAGCAGCACGGCCATCATGATGATGACGACCGTCAGGGGTGTCAGCTCGAATGCGGTGACCGCTTCCAACAAACCGTTGGTCGCGCCTGAATTTGCCAGCGCCTGACTGAACACCAGGGAACCGGCGATGATGAACAGGATCATGGTGTTGATCTTGGCCGTTTCCACCAGCGCCTTGGCGATGGCGCGCCAGTTGAAATCGGCGCCCTCGATGCCGGAAATGGTGATCTTGTTCTTGAACAACCTGAAGAAGTAACAGGCGCCGAAGGAGGCGAGGCAACCTAGTGCCGCGGCTTCCGTCGGCGCGGCGATCTTGAAGAAGATGCTGCCGACCACGACGACGAAGATGCTGCCGAGCGGGAAGATATAGAAACCGAAGGGCAGCACGCGGTTGAGGAAACGCTTCAACGATCCATCGTAGGTCATTGACCAGCGGCTCACGCCGTTCGAGTTGTAGGAAACCGTGATGGGGTTTTCGAGGTGGCTTTCGTCCGGCGTGTAGCTCGGGGCGAGCTCCGGATTAATCATGCAGCGCCCCATGACGTAGGTGAAGAAGAGCACCGCCATGAGAATGCCCGGCACGATGCCGGCGATGAGAAGCTGGGCGACGGATTGCTCGGCAAGGCTGGCCAATAGCACGGCCAGCGCCGACGGCGGGATGAGCATGGCGATGCCGCCCACAGCCATGATCGGACCCATGGCGATGGCCGGCTGGTAGCCGCGCTTCATCATGTCGGGCAGCAGCACAGAGCCGAGGATCGCCGTATTGGCGATGGTCGAACCCGAGAGCGAAGAGAACACCGTGCCGCCGACAATCGAAACCACGGACAAGCGTCCCGGAATGCGGGAGATCATGCGGTCGATGGCCCCGATGGCCTTGAAGGCAACGCCGGTCTGCAAAAGTATCTCGCCCATCAGCAGGAAGAGCGCAATCGGCGAGAGGGTGAATTTGATGGCGTTATGGAACTCCATCGGCATGAACACCAGGCCGATGTCGCCGTTGATGAAGAGGAAAGTGCCGAGGACGTTGGCGGCAAAGAAGGCCAGCGCCACGGGCATGCCGAGAAACATGGCGATGCAGACGGTCCCCAGCAGAAGGGTCAGGGCGAAATACCATTCCATGACTAAAACCCGCTGTCCTTGGTCGTCGCCGCTTCGGCTTCGACGATTTCACCCGCCCGCCGGAAGCGCAGCAGAAACTCGATGCCCAAAAGGAAAAAGGACACGGCGAACACGGTCAGCATGTACCAGTTGGCGATGCTGAGCGCCTTGTCGGGCATGGTGCCGTCCTCGAACTCCGAGATCGTCGCCCGGATGCCGTACCAGCAAAGCAGGAAGCAAAGGCCGGCGCCGGCGATGTCGAGGAACCGTTCGACATGCGCTGCGATGTGCTTTGGCAGGGCCGACGTCAGAACATCGACCCGGACGTGGGCGCCTTGCTGCAGCACCCAGGGCGCGCCGAGAAAGACGCCGACATACAGCGTGTACTCGACGCCCTCGTAGAGCCACCACATGCTTCCCCATTGCATTTTAATGAGAAGGAGGTTGAGGGGAATCAGGACCGCGATCAGCCCGATGGAGACCGCGACGCAGTATATGGCGTAGCGGGTGAGCAGGTTAAAACCCGTCTCGAATGAGTTTATATGCTTGCGCATGACGCGGTTCGCCGTCCTTGTCTTCCGTAGATGTTGGTGGGGGGGATATCACAAAACGGGGGCGCCGTGTTATACGGACGCCCCCGAATCGTTACTTTGTCGTCTTTCTAGTTGGTGAACAGGCCCATGAGCTTCTTGCCGTGCTCGGGGCTCTTCTTCAAGACTTCGTCCCAAGCCGCCTTCTTGGCCGCGGCAAGCCACTTCTCGCGGTCCGCACCCTTGAATTCGATAGGCATGAGGCCTTCCTTCATGGTCTTGGCGTTTTGAGCGTCGAGAAGCGCCTTGAACGCCGCGCCGCTTGGCTCGGACTTGGATTCAAAGGCCATGCCGACTTTGTTGAGTACGCCCTTCACGTCGGCGGAAAGCGAGTTCCATTTCTTGAGGTTGGCCATGGTGAACAGCGTGGCGCTGTAGAAGCCGGGCTCGACCCGGTACTTCGTCACCTTCACCCATGAGGGCACCCAACCCAGCGCCGGCCAGCCGTAACCCTGCACGGTGCCGTTTTCCATGTAGGTGTAGACCTGGGCGATGTTGGAGGTCTGGGTGGTGGCGCCGAGGGATTCGAAAAACGCCGTGTAGACGGGGGCGACACGAAGATGCAAGCCGGTCAGGTCGGGCTTGTCGATCTTTTTGTTGAGCCAGAGATAGAACTTACCGAAATCGTGGTGGCGGGCGATCATGTGGACGCCCTTGCCGGCCATCAATTTCGCCATGTAGTCCCAGCCGCCGTTCTTGCGCAGTTCGGCGTAAGGCTTCTCTGTCAGGCGGAACACGGGGGCCTCGGGCAACACGTTGCCGAAGTAGGCTTCGGTGCAGCCGACGATGTCGTAGGCGCCTTTGGACATTTTTTGCGTCAACGTGAACGGGCTGCCGATAGCGGGCGCGCCGCCCTTGAGATCGATCTTGACGACTCCGGCACCCTGCTCGTTGACCGCTTTGACCAACGCTTCGAACGGCCTGGACGGCGGGCTGCCGATCGGGAAGCAGCTGGCGGCGGTCAACGTCGTCTCGGCGGAGGCGGCAGGCGCGACTGCGCTGACGGCCAAGACGGCGGCCGCACCGGCGCCAAGTGTTAGTCCAAGTTTCTTCATCATCGCGTGAACTCCCTGTTCAGTTCTTTTGTGGCTTGATTTGGGATCGTTGTCCCATGGGGGGCGCTTGAAGTTTCCTTGCCACCAGGAATCAAGCACTTGAGTGCGTAACTGCCGGAAAACTTTAAGGGAAAGTGGTCTGTGAGTCCATGAAACCGGGAAAATTTGCTGAAATATAATGCAGTTTTCCGACGAGCCGTTGCCTTGAACATGCATTAAAAGCGATATGCTCCCGCCAAGGCTGAATCGGCGGAATCAGCCCTCCAAGGTGACGTCATAGCCCCAGAGGAAGCGCAGGTAGCCAAGGACCTTGTCGCGCGTATCACCGTCCAGCGGCACGCCGTTGCGGCGCGTGTGGACCAAGCGCAGGTGCCGGTCGCCCAAAAGGTCGACGTCGACGATCTGGATATCGGGGTCGTTGGCGGCCACGTCATAGGATCGCGCCAGCGTCTCCCGCACCAGCCGGAAGCCCTGTTCGTCGTGAATGCCCGACACCGTGAGGAAGTTGTCATCGGCCTTGTCGGTCAGCGCGAAGAGGCGCATTTCCCGCATCAGGTGTGGACTGAGGAACTGCTGGACGAACGATTCGTCGCGATAGTTCGCCCAGGCGCTGCGCAACACGCCGCGCCAGTCGTCGCTGCCGGCGATCTCGGGGAACCAATGCCGGTCTTCTTCGGTCGGCGCCTCACAGATCCGCCGGATGTCCTGCATCATCGCAAAACCCAGCGCGTAGGGGTTGATGCCGTTGTAGCGCGGATCGTCGAAATCGGGCTGGAACAGCACGTTGGAATGCATGTGCAGGATTTCCAGCATGGCGCCTTCGTTCAGCAGCCCTTTATCGTAGAGCGTGTTGAGAATGTAGAAATGGACGAAACAGGCGCAGCCCTCGTTCATCACCTTTGTCTGTTTCTGCGGATAAAAATATTGGGCGATGTTGCGCACGATGTGGATGATCTCGCGCTGCCAGCTTTCCAGCCCGGGACTGTAGCGCTCGATGAAGTGGAGCAGGTTTTCCTCCGGCAGGTGCAGGCCCTTCTTGCGCTCTTCGGCCTCCTTTTGCGATTTGCTCCTTTTGGATCTGGCGTCTGCCGGCACCGTGCGCCAAAGATCGTTGAAGGTCTGCTCCTCGTAGGCGCGGCGTTCGCGTTCACGTTCACGCTCTTCGCGCAGGCTCAGCTTTGGCGGGCGGCGATAGCGGAAAACGCCGTGGTCCATCAGCGCGTGGACGGCGTCGAGAACCTTTTCGACCTCCCCCGGCCCGTGGTGATCCTCGCACTTGGCGATATAGCCCTTGGCGTATTCGAGATAGTCGAGAATGCCCTCGGCGTCGGTCCACTGGCGGAACAGATAGTTGTTCTTGAAGAAGTGGTTGTGGCCGAAGGCCGCGTGCGCCATCACCAGGGCCTGCATGGCCATGGTGTTTTCCTCCATGTTGTAGCTGATGCAGGGATTGGAGTTGATGACGATTTCATAGGCCAGGCCGCGCAGGCCCCGGCGGTAGAGCTTTTCTTCGCGCAAGAAGCGTTTGCCGTAGGACCAGTGGGCGTACATCAACGGCATGCCGACGGACGAATAGGCGTCCAGCATCTGCTCCGAGGAGATGATTTCGATTTGGTTGGGGTAGATGTCGAGGCCGAGATCGCCCAGCGCCACGTCCTCGATGGCATCGACGGTGCGCTGCATGGTTTCGAAGTTCCAATTGGAATCCTCGAACAGGTATTTGCTCTTGGCCTTCGCCTTGCGCTTCTTGGGCTTCGCCTTGGTTTTTTGCTTTACCGCCATGACCTCAGCCCTGCTCATGCCGCTTGGCGAATAGCTCGCGGAAGACCGGGTAAATTTCCTGCGGGTTGCTGATGCGCTTCATGGCGAAGTTCGACCAGATGTCGGAGACCTCCCGGTAGGCACGCCACAACTCGGCCCCATTTGTTTCGTCATGGAGGATATCGGCCTCGCGCTCGTCGATGATCTCGATGTAGGCGAAATACTGGCACATCGGCATCAGCGTTTCGTTCAGGAGCTTCGTGCAATTGGCCGAATCGCCGGAATAGTTTTCACCGTCCGAGGCCTGGGCCGCGTAGATGTTCCATTCCGAAACGGGATATCGGTCCTTGAGTACGCGGTCCATTTCGGTAAGCGCCGTGCTGACCACGGTGCCGCCGCTCTCCGTCGAATAGAAGAATTCCTCTTCGTCGACCTCGGCCGATTTGTGGGTGTGGCGGATGAACACGACGTCGATCTTTTCGTACTGCCGCTTGAGGAAGAGATGCAGCAGCACGAAGAAGCGCTTGGCCAGATCCTTTTCACGCTCCCCCATAGAGGCCGAGGTGTCCATCAGGCAGAACATGACGGCCTTGACGTTGGGTTCGGGCCGGGGCTGGAAATAGTTGTAGCGGATGTCCAGGGGATCGATGTAGGCGATGACCCGGCGCTTGCGCTCGATCTCCTCGATTTCGGCATGCAGGGCCTTGAGCCGGGCCAGTTCGACCAGCGTCGGTTCGGAGAGCTTTTCCAACTCGAAGATTTCCTCCAGACGGATGCTGATCTCGCGTTCCTTGGGCCGCTTCAACGCAATGCGACGCCCGATGCTGTGCTGCATGGTGCGTCGCAGGCTGATGTTGGTGGGCGAACCCGTGCGGGCAAACCCGGCGCGGCGGAATTTTAGTTCGTGAATGTTCTTGAGATCGCGCTTCACGAGGTCGGGCAATTCCAGATCCTCGAAAAAGAGGTCGAGGAACTCCTCGCGCGACAGGGCGAACTGGAAAGTATCTTCCGCCTCGCCGCTGTCCGAGCCTTCCTTGCCGCCGGCGCCGCCTTCGCTCTCCTTGGGTTTGTCGATCTTGTCGCCGGTGAGGAATTCCCGGTTGCCGGTGAACACCCGATCTCGTCGCCCGCCTTTCCGGGCATGACGGAAGGTCGGTTCGGAAATGCCCTTGGTGGGGATGGTGATGGTTTCGCCTTTGTCGACGTCGGCCACCGCGCGCCCGCGCACGGCTTTGTCCACAGCCTCTTTGATCTGGGCTTTGACCCGCTTTATGAACCGTTGCCTGTTGCCGAGGCTCTTGCCCTTCGGATTGAGGCGCCGGTCGATGAAATGCGGCATGCCTGTACCCTAACCAGCCTGATTTACCCTCATGTACCAATCCACCAGCCGCCGGACCTGGCGTTCGTTGTAGCCCCGCCCGATCATGCGTTCGACGAACTCGTGGTGCTTCTCGTCGGTTTCCTTGTCCTTCTTGGAGCCGAAGCTGATCACCGGCAGGAGATCCTCGACCTGGCCGAACATGCGCTTTTCGATCACCGAGCGCAGCTTCTCGTAGCTCGTCCAGGAGGGGTTTTTGCCTTTGTTCTCGGCCCGCGCCCGCAGCACGAACTTGACGACCTCGTTGCGGAAATCCTTCGGATTGCTGACCCCGGCCGGCTTTTCGATCTTCGAAAGTTCGGTCTCCAGCACCTCTCGGTCGAACATCTGGCCGGTGTCCGGATCCTTGTAGTCCTGGTCCTCGATCCAGGCGTCGGCGAACGAAATATACCGGTCAAAAAGATTCTGGCCGTAGTCCTTGTAGGATTCGAGGTAGGCCTTCTGGATTTCGAAACCGATGAATTCGGCGTACCGCGGTGCCAGCTCCGCCTTGATGAAGGCGAGGTAATTGTTCTCCGTTTCGTCGCCGAACTGCTCGCGCTTGATGGCGTCCTCCAAGACGTACATCAGATGCACCGGATCGGCGGCCACCTCCTCGGTGTCGTGGTTGAAGGTTTCCGACAGCACCTTGAAGGCGAAGCGCGTGCTGACGCCCGTCATGCCCTCGTCGACGCCCGCCGTGTCGCGGTACTCCTGGACGGACTTGGCTTTGGGGTCGGTGTCCTTGAGGTTCTCGCCGTCGTAGACCCGAAGCTTGGAATAAAGCGTGGAGTTCTCATGCTCCTTGAGCCGCGTCAGCACGCTGAAGCGCGCCATCAGCGTCAGCGTTTCAGGCGCGCAACGGGCGTCACCCAGGGCGCTCTCCGCCAGGAGCTTTTCGTAGATCCTGGTTTCCTCCGTCACGCGCAGGCAGTAGGGCACTTTGACGACGCTGATGCGGTCGAGGAAGGCTTCATTGTTCTTGTTGGCCTTGAACTGCTGCCATTCCGCTTCGTTGGAATGCGCCACTACCAGCCCGTGGAACGGAAAGGCGCCGATGTTTTCGGTGCCGATGTAGTTCTGTTCCTGGGTCGCCGTTAGTAGCGGGTGCAGCACCTTGATCGGCGCCTTGAACATTTCGACGAATTCCAACAAACCCTGCGTGGTGCGGTTGAGGCCGCCCGAATAGCTGTAAGCGTCGGGGTCGTCCTGGCTCAGGTGTTCCAGCTTGCGGATGTCGAGCTTGCCCACGAGCGCCGAGATGTCCTGGTTGTTCTCGTCGCCGGGTTCCGTCTTGGCGATAGCGATCTGGCGCAGTTTGGAGGGGAACATCTTGACGATGGTGAACTTCGAGATGTCGCCGGCGAACTCGTCAAGCCGCTTGACCGCCCAGGGCGACATCAGCCCCGTAAGCCGCCGCGCCGGGATGCCGTATTTGTCTTCGAGCAGATCGCCCATCTTTTCGCGGTTGAACAGCGACAAGGGTGATTCGAATACCGGACTGATCTCGTCGCCGGCTTTGAGCACGTAGATCGGCTCGGTTTCCATCAGGCTCTTGAGGATTTCGGCGAGCGAGGATTTACCGCCGCCCACCGGGCCCAGCAGGTAGAGGATTTGCTTGCGCTCCTCCAAGCCTTGGGCGGCATGGCGGAAGAAGCCGACCACCCGTTCGATGGTCTCCTCCATGCCGTAGAAATCCTTGAAGGCGGGGTAGATCTTGATGGTTCGGTTAAGGAAGACGCGCCCCATTCGCTGGTCGGCGCTGGTATCGATAACTTCCGGTTCGCCAATCGCCGCAATCATTCGCTCCGCCGTGTCGGCGTGCATGATGGGATCGTCCCGGCAGCCCAGCAGGAAATCCTGCAGGCTTATTTCCTCTTGTTTGCCGCGGCTGTATTGTTCGGAATAGAGATCGAATACTTCCATATCACCGCTTCCTTTTTATTGGCTACTGGTCGGGCACCCCCCGGATTGTCTGGAATTCGAAAGTTTGCATCGCGTATGCCCTAGGTATGAATGTTGGAGCTGGCTGCCAGCTCTTCCATTCAAGAAGATTTGAAGCGGTCCGCCGCGGAAATGTCATAATCGTCAGGTCCAGAGGATCGTCCGGGCGTTGACCGTCTCGACGATCCGCCGTCCTCTTCCGCCGCTCATCGCAGCAACCAAATGGCCGCTGCCTGACTGCTCCAGCGACAAAAACGATGATAGCACGCCTTGGTAAAGAACGCCTTACCGGAGGGCGATTTTTTCGCTCAGGAACGATAATTTTTTCTTCAAAGCCATTGCATTCAGTATGCAAAGGCGAACGACGATATGAAGGCAAGCGAGTTGTACTATTCTCCTGCCCGGCATGGACGCACGATCAATTTTAAAGTGGTATAGACGTTTGAAAAACGCCGGTTGAACTGGAGGATTGAAAGTGGGTGATACGCCAAGCATCGATGAGAAATTCGACCCCGCGCGGCACGAGCTGGTTGACCAAAAAAGCTTTGCCGAACTGAAGATCGGCGACCGCTTTCCCATTCCGTCGCGCACCATCGGGGACGCCAATTTTGCGGCGTTTCAGTTGGCGTCGGGCGACAACCACCCGATCCACTACGACGTTGAGTATTGCCGCGAGCGCGGCCACCCCAACCTTTTGGCGCACGGCTTTCACGCCCTGATCCAGACCGCACCGGGCGCCGGGATGTTTCCCCATGTCGTAGGCGATTCGCTGATCGGTTTCCTGGACCAGTCGAGCCGTTTCCTGAAACCCCTCTACGCCGGCGATACGGTCTACCCGATGCTTGAAATCGTCGACCTGGAGGAGCAACGGACGACGGGGATCATCACCCTGAAGGCAACCATCCACAATCAACGGCGGGAACTGATCCTGGAGGGCGAGCAGCGTTACCTGGTGCGTCTAGAGGCGGGGACATAGGCGCGATCAAGCGACGGGGTACGGGCCGTCCGCGAAAACCTCGGCGTGATAGCCTTTTGAACCGATCGCGCGGGCGAGCTCGCTGCCGATGGGCTCGCCGGCGCTGAGCTGGTCCACGATGCGGGTGAAATCGTAAACCGGCCGCCAACCGAGCTCGCGCCTAGCCTTTTCGTTGACGTAGACCCGGTCGAGGCCCTCGAACATGCGCCAGCCGCGTTCCCGGTAGGCCGCCTCGTACGCCGGACAGAGCCGCGAAACCACGCCGGGGGCGGCCTCGCGCAGGTCTGAAAGATCGGCTTGGGTAAACGGCGTCGTGGCGCTGACGATGTAGCGTCCGAAGCCGATGTCGGGCGCCCGGTCCAGCGCACACATATGGGCCGTGACGGCATCTTCGACGTCGACCCGGCGGAAAAGGAACTCGTTCGCTTTCAAATTCTCATCCGCGAAGGCCTCCCGCGCGGCCCTGCTGTCGTCCTCCTCGGGAAAGAAACGCGAGGTGCGCAGCACAAGACAAGGCAGCCCGAACTGCCGGTGGAAAAGCTGGCAGAGATCCTCGGCGGCCGTCTTGGTGACGCCGTATATGTTCCTGGGGATCGAACGGACATCCTCCGTTATCCAGACCGCAGGCCGGCCCGGCGGCGGCTTCAGCGCATCGCCGAAAGCGCTCGTCGTGCTGGTGAAGATAAAACGCTCGATGCCGGCCGCCACCGCCTCTTCAAGCAGGTTCAAGGTGCCGGTGACATTGGTGTCGACGAAGTCCTGGCGGCTGTGCGTGCCGGCATGCGGTTTATGCAGGGTCGCCGTGTGAACGACGGCATCGATGCCATCGAGGCATTCCTTGACGAAATCGCGGTCGACGATGGATCCGCAATGGTCGGTGAACGGGGAATCGTTGACGTCGAGCCCCGCGACCGCGTGGTCCGTCTCCCGCAGGGTCCTTACCATTGCCTCACCGAGATGGCCGGCGCTGCCCGTGACGAGGATTTTCACTTCATCATTCCCGGAAACTCAGGTCTGGATGGCGCCCTCGGCGCCGAGGGCGTCGAGCTCGTCGGCCGAAAACCCCCAGTCGGCCAGGCCGGCCGACGTGTTCTCGCCGGGGGCGGGCGCGTTTATGCTGAGTTCCGGCGGTGTGCGGCTGAACCTTGGTGCGGGCGCCGGCTGCTCCACGCCGTCGAATTTGACGTAGGTTTCGCGCGCCACGTTGTGCGGATGACTTGTCGCCTGGTCCATATCCAGGATGGGCGCGAAACAGATGTCGGTGCCCTCCATGATCTCGCACCACTCCGCCAGCGTCTTCTGGCGGAAAGCATCAGCGAAGGTTTGCCGCTGCTGGGGCCAGAGCGACTTGTCCCAGCGGTCGCCCAATTGCTCGTCCGTCATGCCCAGCGTTTCGATCAAGAGATCGTAGAACTGGATCTCGATGGAGCCGATGCTGAGCCATTTGCCGTCTGCACACTGATAGGTGCCGTAAAAGGGCGCTGCGCCATCCAGCAAGTTGGCCTCGCGGTCCATCGACCAGTCGCCCGCGACGTGACGGCCGAACACGCCGGCGAGCAACAGCGCGCTGCCGTCGGTCATGGCGGCGTCGACCACCTGGCCTTCGCCCGAACGCTGGGCTTCCCACAGCGCCGCGACCAGCCCGAAGGCCAGCAGCATGCCGCCGCCGCCGAAATCGCCCACCAGATTGAGCGGCGGTACCGGCCCGGTGTCCGCCCGTCCGATGGCGGCGAGCACGCCGGACAGCGAGATGTAGTTGATGTCGTGGCCGGCCACGTCCGCCAGCGGTCCGTCCTGCCCCCAGCCGGTCATGCGGCCGAACACCAGCCTGGGATTGCGCGCCAGGCAAACGTCGGGGCCGAGCCCTAAGCGTTCCATGACGCCGGGCCGGAACCCCTCGATCAGGGCGTCGGCCCGCTCGATCAGCTTGAGGGCCGTTTCCGTGCCGTGGGGATTTTTCAGATCGAGCCCGATCGAGCGGCGGCCCCGCGCCAGCAGATTGGTCTCGGGTGGGGTCGGCGGCAGGGCGTCCGAAGCCGCCTTGCGGTCGATGCGCAGCACGTCGGCGCCCATGTCCGCCATCATCATGGCGGCGAAGGGGCCGGGTCCCAGGCCAGCAAATTCAACGACTTTCAGTCCGGTTAACGGTCCCATGCTTATTCGGTCCTCGCGATGCGTGATGATGGTGCGTTGCCTAAACCGGATCCCAGGTAAAGACGTCGCTGGTCCGGTCCAATTCGTAGAAATTGGGCCGCATGGCCGGCAGCGCGTGCTCCAACACCGTGTGCGGCGTCCAGCCGTCGCCGCGCTGCAGGCCGCGGACCGGGCGCGACTGGCCCATCAGAAAGATTTCGTTGTTGCGCACGGCGAAGATCTGGCCCGTCACGTCATGGGCGGCGTCGGAGGCCAGGGCCACGGCGACGCAGGCGACTTTTTCCGGCCTCATCTGCTTGATGCGCTCAACCCTTTCACGTTCGGCTTCTGTACCCATGGGGATGGTACCGATCAGTCGGCTCCAAGCGAACGGCGATATGCAGTTGGAGCGCACGTTGAAGCGGGACATGTCCAGCGCTATGGATTTGGAAAGCCCGACGATACCCATTTTGGCAGCGGCGTAGTTGGCCTGTCCGAAATTGCCGATCAGGCCCGATGTCGAGGTCATGTGCACGAAACAGCCGCTTTCAAGGGCACGGAAAATAGGAGCCGCCGCCCGGCTGACGTTGAACGCGCCTTTGAGGTGAACGGCGATGACCTGATCCCAGTCGTCTTCGGTCATCTTGTGAAAAATGGTGTCGCGCAGGATGCCGGCGTTGTTGACGACGATATCGAGGCGTCCGAACTGCTCCATCGCCTGTTCGACCATGCCTTGTGCAGCGGAAAAATCGGCAACGCTGTCGAAGTTGGTTACGGCCTCGCCGCCCGCCGCGCGAATGTCATTGACGACCTCGGAGGCTGGCTGGCGGTCCTCGCCGTCTCCCTTTTCCGAACCGCCGAGGTCGTTGACCACAATCTTGGCGCCTTCCTCCGCCATCATCAGCGCCATGGCGCGGCCGAGACCCCGGCCCGCGCCAGTGATGAGCGCGACTTTATCTTCAAGCAGCTTTTCCGACATGTCCGTTGACCCCTTATGCTTATTCGGCGGCTGTCCAAAATCTTAACGATGCCCCGACCCCGTTTGCTACCGACAAATTTCCGCTCCTAAAGCGGTTCGTGCTCGCCGGCGAGATAGCCGTCGCGCAACGCAAATTTCTGGATCTTGCCCGACCCGGTAAGAGGAAAGGCCTCGACGCTGAACCAGACCGCCGGCGTCTTGTGGGGCGCCAAGTGTTCGCGACAATGACGGCGCAGTTCCTGGGGGTCCGGTTTCTGATCGGCTTCGGCGCGCAGGAAGCAGGCGACGATCTCGCCCCACTTGTCGTCCGGCAGACCGACCACCGCGACCTCGGCGACGGCGGGATGCTCCAGCAGGGCGTTTTCGATCTCCGCCGGAAAGAGGTTCTCGCCGCCCCGGATGATCATCTCCTTCACCCGACCGGTGACGCGGACGTAGCCGCGGGCATCCATGGCGCCGAGATCGCCGGTATGCAGCCAGCCCTCGGCGTCGATGGTCTCCGCCGTCGCTTCCTCGTTGGCGTTGTAGCCGATCATGTTGCAGTAACCGTGGACGCAAATCTCGCCGACGGTATCGATCGGCACGACCGCGTTATCCTCCACGCTGCGGATCGAAATGCCCGTCTGCGGCATGGGCTGACCGACGGTGTTGCAGATGTCGTCGAGGGAATCGTCGTGGTGGTGCTGGGTCACCACCGGGGAGGTTTCGGTCTGACCGTAAACGATTTCGAAATCGCAGCCGTAGGCCTGCCGCACCCGGCGCACAAGTTCCGGCGCCACCATGGAGCCGCCGGAAATCGCCATTTCGACCGAGGCGGTATCGCGGGGTTCCTGCTCCAGCGCTTCCAACATGGCCACCAGCATGGTCGGCACGCCCAGCAGCGCGGTGACTTTCTCCGCCTCGATCAAGCGGTTGACTGCGGCCGGTTCGAAGAACTTGACCAGCAACATGCGGCTCGCGGTTTGCAGGCAGCCAAGCGAGATAATGCCGCAGCCGCTGGTGTGGAACATCGGCATGAAGTTGGCCCAGGTGGAGGACGCCTTGGTGTTGGCCCGCTCGGCCACCAGGCGCGCATTGTTGGTCAGGCCCCGGTGATGCAGGACGGCGCCCTTGGGAAAGCCCGTCGTGCCGGAGGTGTACTGGATCTGCGCCGCGTCGTCCGGGGTCACCTCAGGCAATACGGCCGGCCGGTCACCGCGGCGGAAGAAGGCGTCGCGGTCGTCCATATCCACAACCTCACGAATGGCGTCCAGGCCCCGGCAGGCCTCCGCCGCAATCTCCGCCATGGGGTTGCCGCGGTAGCTTTCGATGAGAAACAGCGCCACCGATCCGGACTGCTCCATAATGTAGCGCAGTTCCTTGGCCTGGTAGGCCGGATTGGCGGTAACGAGCGTGATGCCCGCAAGGGCGCAGCCGTATTCCGCCAGCAACCACTCCGGAATGTTGGGCGCCCAGACCGTGACCCTTTCGCCAGGCGCGAATCGGCTCGACAAAGCCAACGCCAGCTCCTCGGCTTCCGCCAACAACTCGCCATAGGTCCAAGTGCGGGCGGTGTGGCCTTCCATGTCCACCTCGACCAGGGCGGGCGCGTATGCATGTTTGGCGGCCACATTTCGCAACAGATCGCCGACCGTGGTTTCCTCGATGAGATCGTCGCTTTGGGCCGGGACCAGGGAACGCGTCAATTCAAACTGATACATGGGAAGCCTTCCGCCAACCAATCGGACCACGGTCCAAACCGGCGAAAATCGTAGTTCGGACGGTTCGGCAAGGCAACCTGATCGACCGTAAAACCGGCCGGCCTAATTCAATGGCTCCAGATTGCCGAGAAGCGTCGGGATCAGTTCGGTAACGGTGGGATGAATGTGCGTTGCGCGCTGGATCACCGTGTAGGGCGCGTCGGCATACATCACGTCCAAGAGGGAGTGAATGACCTCGTCCCCGCCGATGCCCAGGACCGCCGCCCCCAGAATGCGCTCCGTCTCGGCGTCGATCAGAACCTTCATCAGGCCCTGGGTTTCGCTGCGCTCGCGAGCCCGGCCAACCCGCGCCATCGCCATCCTGCCGACCAGCGCCTTACGGCCGGATTGGCGAACCTGGGCTTCCGTCATGCCGATGCGTCCCAAGGGCGGATCGATGAACAGGCCGTAAGTGGTGATGCGGTCCGAAACACGCCTCGGGTCGTTGTCGAACATGTTGGCGGCGAGGATCTCGTAATCGTTGTAGGAGGTATGCGTGAAGGCGCCACGGCCGTTGACGTCGCCGATAGCCCAGATGCCCTCGACATTGGTTTGCAATGCGTCGTCGACGACGACGTAACCCCTATCGTCCGTCTCGACACCGGCCGCCTCCAGGCCCAGGTCGTCGGTGTTGGGCTTGCGCCCGACCGCCAGCAGCACGTGGCTACCCACAATTTCCTCGGGCCCAGGATCGCAACTCGCCCTGACGGCGATTTGGCCATCGCGCCGCGTCAAGGCGATGCAGTTGGCGTTGAGACGAACGTCGATACCCTCGGCCTCCAGGATTTCCTGAACCGCTTCGGATATTTCCTCGTCTTCGCGGCCGATCAGCCGTGGTCCCATCTCGACAACCGTGACCCGGCTGCCGAAGCGGCGGTACATCTGGGCGAATTCGAGACCGATGTAGCTGCCACCGACGATGACGAGATGCTCGGGCAGGAAGTCGACGTCCATGATGTTGGTGTTGATCAGATAATCGACCTCGCCAACCCCCGGCATGTCGGGCACGACGGCCCGGCCGCCGACGTTGAGCACGATCCGATCCGCTTCCAGCGTCCGGCCGTTGACGCCGACCGTGCGGGCACTTTCCAAGCGGCCGTGGCCCTCGATTACGGTTAGGTTGTCCATGTTCCTGAGCCAGTTGGTCACGCCGTCGCTGGATTGTTTGACGATGGCGTCCTTGCGGGCCTTGACCGCGGCCATGTCGACGTCGATCCCGCCGTCGACTTTGAAGCCGAAGTCCGCGCCGCGGCGTGCCATGTGCACGGCCCGGGCGCTGGCGACCAGGGATTTTGTCGGAATACAGCCGACGTTGACGCAAGTGCCGCCGAACAGCTTGCGTTCGATGATCGCCACCTTCATGCCCTCCCCCGTCATGCGCTGCGCGAGGGACGGCCCCGCTTGCCCGGTCCCGATGACGATGGCGTCGAACCTTTCGGCCATAACACCCCCCTGTTCTTGCCTGAACCAGTAAGGTGTCGCGTCTGGCAACAATGGCAAGACCTTTCAGGAATAGCGGGCAAGCGCGGGTGCTGTTCCTCAAATCCAAGACTCTGTGAGAACGGAAAGCCACTCGCTCGCAGTATGACTTTGGTCAATTTCGGCGGCTGATTGGGGTGTTAAAAAACCAAGTTTGGTTGACGTTGAGCGAGAGGACGAAGTGAATACGGTTTCAGAAGCGAACTTGGCTTATGACGCCGCAACAGAGCGGCACAGCGTGCCGGGCATTTGCGGCATCTGCCCGGCCGGTTGCGGGGTCGAGGTGCACTTCAAGGATGAACGCATCGATCGCCTGACGCCGCTAAAGGATCACCCGCTGGGTTACGTCTGTCCGCGCGGCGCACACGCAGCGGAGATCATCTATTCGCCCGACCGCCTGCTCTACCCGCAACGTAGACGGGGCGACCGCGGCAGCAACGAATTCGAACGGATAAGCTGGGACGACGCATACGAAATCCTGGTCGACAACCTGAGGCAAATCGCCGAGCGCCACGGCCCGGAAGCGGTTTGCCTGTCCACCGGCCGGGGAAACTTCGAATACGGATTGTGCGAGGCTTTTGCGCCCAGCCAGACCTCCGAATCGTCGGCCAACGGCGTGCTCTTCCCCTTCGGTTCGCCCAATACCACCAGCGTCGGCGCGTTGTGTTACGTCTCCTACGGTATGATCGCACCCGAGGCGTGCTTCGGTTTGCACATCCGGGAACTCTATGAGGACCTTGAGAACGCCGACTTTATCCTGGTCTGGGGCGGCAATCCGGCCACCGATTCACCGCCTGTGAACCTGCGACGGCTCAAGAAGGCCAAATCCCGCGGTGCCCGCATCGTTGTCGTCGATCACCGCCGCAGCGAGACGGTGAAAGCGCTGGGCGCGGAATGGCTCGGCGTGCGGCCCGGGACCGACGGCGCCCTTGCGCTGGCCGCGATCAACGTGCTGATCGCCGAGGACCTCCTCGATCACGAGTTCATCGAGAACTGGACGCACGGATTTCCCGAACTTCGCCGGTACGTCGAGCAGTTCAGCCCGGAGCGCGCCGCCGAAATCACAGGCGTCCCGGCGTCGGCAATTACCGATTTGGCGCGTTCGGTCGGCCGAGCCAAGGGCTGTTCGGTGCTGATGTACACCGGCCTCGAGTACTCCAACAGCGGTATCCAAGCCATACGCGCCATTTGGACGCTGCAGGCGCTGGCCGGACACCTCGACGTGCCGGGCGGCAAGTGCTTTCGCATGCCCTCTCGAACCCAGGTGCAGGGGCGCAATACCGAGCCGCCGAGCAGCGCCCGGCGGGCCATCGGCGCGGCGGAATTTCCGCTCTACCATGCCGTCCGCCGCGAGGCCCACGGCGGGGCGCTGCCCAAAGCGATCCTGGAAGGCGATCCCTATCCCCTGCGCGGCATGATCCTCAGCGGCACCTCGCTGATTACAGCCTGGCCCGATCCGGGGACCTGGCGGAAGGCGCTGGCGTCACTGGATTTCCTCGCCGTGGTCAACCGCTTCCCCACCGCCGACGCGGCCTACGCCGATCTCCTGTTGCCCGCGGCGACGCCCTTCGAGTGCGAATCCTACATGATCCACGACGGCTACCTGCAACACAGGGCCCGGTTGATCGAGCCGTTGGGCGAGGCGCGCGGCGACTACGTCATATTTGCCGAACTCGCGGAAAGGCTGGGCTATGGCCACCTCTGGCCGCGGACCGAGACGGGTATGGTCGAAACCGCCCTCGAGGGCACCGGCTTCACGCTTGACGATCTGCGCGACCATCCGAACGGTTTGCCTTTCGACCTGCCGGACGGCGGCTACCGCAAATACCAGCGCGGCCATCTGCGGGCCGACGGCAAACCCGGCTTCGCGACACCGACGGGCAAATTCGAGATCACCTCTGAATGGCTGCGCGAGCACGGCCACGACGCCCTGCCGGTGTACACCGAACCGCTGGAGGGGCCGCTGGCGGCGCCGGAACTGGCCCGGCGCTACCCGCTCGTCTTCAACTCGGGCGCCCGCACCCAATCGGCTTTCCGTTCGCAGCACCACAACATCCCGTCACTGGTGGCCAAGCAGCCGAAACCCCTGGTCCACATGCACCGCCGCGACGCCGAGGCCCGCGGTATCGAAGACGGCGACAGGGTGTTCGTGGAAACGCCGCGCGGCCGGGTGATTTTCTGGGCCCGGGTCAACGAGGACATCGTGCCCGGCGCCATCGAGGTCAACATGGGGGGCGGCGGCCCGCTCGGCCCCGATGCCTGGCGGCAGGCCAACGTTAACGAACTCACCGATCCGGACAACATCGACACGGTCTCGGGCTTTCCGGTCTACAAGGCGCTGTTGGCCGAGGTTGTGCCCGCGCCGGACGCCTAGCGATCCTGCAGCATCTGCAGGCTTTGGCGGGTCTCCTTCAAGAGCCGGTCATCGAGGTCATGCACAGCGATACCCGGATCGTCCGGTCCGGCATCGCTGAGGCATTGGCCGTCGGGACCGTGAATGGCGCTCATGCCGCCGTAGGCGAGACCGTCGTGTTCCCCGACGTAGTTGGAAAACGCGAGGTAGATCGTGTTTTCCAGGGACCGGGCGGGAAAATAGACGCTGCGCCGATAGTCCGAGCGTCCCAGCGGAAAGGCGCCCGGCAGGAGATAAGCGTCGGCCCCCGCGACCGCGTAGCCGCGGGCGTGTTCGGGGAAGCTGCTGTCGTAACAAATGCCGATGCCCAGGTTCCAGCCTTCAATTGTGATCTGCTCGGGGTGGCCGCCGCGTAGGAACCATCGTCTTTCGTCCTCGTCCAGGTACATTTTGTCGTAGATGCGCTCAATATCGCCCCGGTTACCGATGACGATGGCAGACAGGTGCAAACCGCGCTCTCCGGCGACCGGCGCGCCCACGACGGCGGCGACGCCGAGACGGGCACAGGCGCCGCGCAGTTCGGCAAGCTTGTCGCCGCCGGGATCCACGATGCAGGCGGTTACGTCTCTATCCAGAAGGCCCGCGCAATAGCCAGTGAGGGAGAGCTCGGGGAACACTGCGAGCGCGGCACCCGCGGCGGCCGCTTCTTCCAGAAGTCGGATGTGGCTGGCGATATTGTGATCCAGATCACCGCATTCGGCGTCGAATTGCGCCACCGCCACGCGAAGCGGGGCGCGGTCCCGTTCTTCCATTTTCCGTCCATTCCCCGAAATCGACTCAAAGCTGGCCGAGTGTAGCCCAGGCGTTGGGCGAAGGCCTACATGTGCGGAGAACAAAAATCGCTCAAATCTCCAGCCGGTAGAACTCGATGGCCGTCCCGCCGAAAATGCGGGCACGCCGGTTGTCGGCGAGATGTTGCGTCAAATCCTCAGCCGCGGCGCGCCAATCGTCATAGTCCGCCCGAAGCCGGCAAACGGGCCAGTCCGAGCCCCACATCACGCGATCCGCGCCGAACGCCGTCAACACGTGATTGGTGTAGGGCCGAAGGTCGTCGACCGTCCAGTTCTCGTCCGCTTCGGTGACGATGCCCGAGAGCTTGCAGCAGGCCGGGGTTTGCTCGGCCAGTTTGGACATGCCCTCCGCCCACTCCCCGAAGACACGCGGCCCCTGCGCGTGATCGCGAATCTGCGGCTTCATGCAATGGTCAATCACGGTGCGCATGTCGGGGTAACGGGTAAAGAGCGTGTGGAAATTGTCGAGATGTTGCGGAAAGCCAAGCGCATCGAACGTGAGATCAAGGTCGATGATGGCCCGGTAGGCCCACTGAACGTCGTCGCGCAACATCCAGTCGACGTCCGGGATATCCTGGATCATCGGACGCACGCCGACAAACTTAGGATGCCGGGCCCACCTTTCGAGGTGACGGAGGTCGCCGGGGTTCTCGAAGTCGATCCAGCCGACGACGGCCAGAACGCTTTCGGTCGCGTCCGCGATATCCAGAATGTACTCGGTCTCCGCCACCGTCTGGGCGGCCTGAACCAGAACGGTTCCGGCAATCCGGTGTCTTGAAAGATGCGGCCAAAGATCATCGGGGCCGTAGGGGCGGAACAACACGGGCTCGTCCGGCGTCATCCAATGATAGTCGGCCCGGCTGGGTTGCCAGTAGTGTTGGTGGGCGTCGATCTGGATGCTCATGCCGGGATCAATCGGTGGGTGCATCTTCGCGCATCAGGCCCCGGGCTTTGAGATCGGCCCACAGCGCCGGCGGAATTTTCGCCGTCGCCGCTTTCAGATTGCCTTGCATCTGGTCGGGGCTCTGGCCGCCGGGAATGACGGAAACGATATTGGGGTTCATCAGGGGAAACTGAAAGGCGGCGTCGACCATGGCCACGCCGTGCAATCTACAGACGGCCTCGATCGCCCGGACCTTCTCCAGAATTTGCTCCGGCGCCGGATCGTAGTTGAACCAGGCTCCCGGCACCGGACCACTGGCCAGGATGCCCGAGTTGTAAGGACCGCCAATGACGATACCGATGCCGCGGGACTGGCAGAGCGGCAGAAAAGTCTCGAGCGATTCCTGTTCCAACAGCGTGTAACGGCCGGCCAGCAGGAAGAGGTCGAAATCGCCCCGCTCGGCCAGCGTCTGGCAGACCTCCCACTCGTTGATCCCGCCGCCGATGGCCGTCACCACGCCCTGATCGCGCAAAGAGGTCATGGCGTCGTAGCCGGATCCCATGAATTCCTCGATGCGGGCGTCGGATGCCTCCTTGGACCCGTGGGTAAAGATGCAGAGGTCGTGAACGTAGAGGATGTCGATGCGCGACACGCCGAGCCGTTCCAGCGAAAACTCGAAGGAGCGCATGACGCCGTCGTAGGAGTAGTCGTAATGCTCGCGCCGGTGAGGCACGTCGAACCACTTGCCGATGCCGGTCTGTTCCTCCGGCGCGCAAGCGTGCAGCAGCCGGCCGGCCTTCGAGGACAGAACATAGTCGTCCCGGTTCTTGCCCCTGAGGAACGGATTGAGCCGCGTTTCGGCCAGACCGAGGCCGTACAGCGGGGCGGTGTCGTAGTAGCGCACGCCGCCTTCCCAGGCCGCATCGAGGATGGCGCGCGCGTCGTCATCGTTGATCGCCCGATAGAGGTTGCCCAGCGGCGCACTGCCGAATCCGAGTTCGGTAAATGTCAGTTCGCCGTTCCCAATCCGTTGCCAATGGCGCGTCTTCAAAGCCATTCGTCTTATCTCCCGCCCGAATTTTAAGGAAAATAAATAATATTTATTCTTATGACAACCCGCCGCGTCACCCTGAGGACTTCTGCCTATCCTGTCATGAAAATCGTTCTTCGCGGTTATTTTGGATGGCCCGGCGTCGCCGCCTTGGGCATCATTCCGGCGGGAACAGGTTTTGGCGGGAGCGTTGAATGGCGGGACCCATCGTAATCCTCGGCGTTTTCAATGCCGACACGTCGTATCGCGCCGATCGTGCGCCCCGCATCGGCGAAACCGTCATGGGCAACGCCTTCGCGTTGGGCCCCGGCGGCAAGGGCTCCAACCAGGCCGTCGCCGCCGCCAGGCTCGGCGCCGACGTGACATTTCTCTCGAAGCTCGGGCAAGACGCTTTCGCCGACATGGCGCTCGGGATCTGGGCCGATGCCGGCGTCAAGCCCGTGGTGGAGCAAAGCGGCGACAGCCACACCGGCGCCGCCTATATCTTCATCGAGGAGGCGACGGGCGACAACGCCATCATCATCTGTCCCGGCGTGGCCTCAACGATCTCAGCGGCGGACATGGACACCCACGCCGATCTGATCGGATCGGCGTCCGTCTTCCTGACCCAGTTGGAACAACCTGTCGAGGCGGCCCATCGCGCGTTGGAAATCGCCCGCGCGGCCGGGGTCAAAACGATCCTGAACCCGGCGCCCGCAGCCACCCTGCCGGAGGGCATGCTGGCGCTCTGCGACTACGTCACCCCCAACGAAACCGAAGCCGGAGAACTAACGGGCACAACTGTCACGTCCGCCGACGATGCCCGGCGCGCGGCGGATCGTCTGCTTGCAGGGGGCGTAGGCGCCGCCGTCATCACGCTGGGTGAAAACGGGGTGTACTACCAGGACTCAGAGCGCTCGAAACTGGTCCCGGCCCTAAACGCCGGCGATGTCGTCGAAACCACGGGCGCCGGCGATGCCTTCAACGGCGGGTTTGCCGCCGGCCTGGCCCGCGGCGACGACGCCTTGGATGCCGCCCGTCTGGGTTGCGCCACCGCCGGCATCTCCGTCACCCGCCCCGGCACCGCCCCCTCCATGCCGAGTTTGGACGAGGTCGAGGCGCTGATGGCGGCAACAGACACCTAGCGGGCAACAAGACCGGATAAACAGCGGATTTCAGCGCCCGGCGCAGCCGGGCCCGCGCGCGAAGGCGCGCAAATCGGACGAATCAATCCCGGCTGCCTTTGATTTTGGGGAAAAGGCGGCCAAAAACGGCAAAGGCCCCGGAATTACCCGAGGCCTTTCATGGTGGGCGCAGCTGGGATTGAACCAGCGACCCCTACGATGTCAACGTAGTGCTCTCCCGCTGAGCTATGCGCCCGATAAGCGCTGTGTATATAGCCATACGGCCAAGGGATGCAAGCCTTTGGGGCGGAAAATCGACGCCCTTCAACGCTTCCTTTGCATTTTACTGGTCTAATTCGCGGCAAACCCTTGCGGCCCGGGCCGCTGAGACTTATGAATCGTTCACATGCACGACGTCAACAAGCCTAACGGTGCCACGCTCGATGACCCGCCGAGCGCCCTCGAAGAGGGCGTTGTGGCGCCGTTTTGCGTGGACGAGCCGGCCCGCCTGTCGACGCCGCTGATCTTCGTCTCGCCCCACAGCGGCGAACACTATCCGGCGGCCTTCATCGCCCAATCGCGCCTCGACGCACTGGCCCTGAGGGGCTCGGAAGACGCCTTCGTCGACGAACTGTTCGCCGCCGCACCCCGGTTCGGCGCGCCGCTGTTGTGCGCCAACTACCCGCGCGCCTACCTCGACGTCAACCGCGAGCCCTGGGAGCTCGATCCCGAAATGTTCGAGGGCGAACTTCCATCCTACGTCAACGCCAGCTCCTACCGCGTCACCGGCGGACTGGGGACCCTGGCGCGCGTGGTTTCAAACGGCGCTGAAATCTATGCCGGCAAGTTGCGGTTCGAGGAAGCGGAACGGCGCGTGAAATCCATTTACACGCCCTTCCACGACTGCCTGAAGCGCCTGATCGCGGACGCCCGTGAGGCATTCGGCTGCGCCGTCGTGGTCGACTGTCATTCCATGCCGTCGGTGGGCGGTCCCATGGACAAGGACACCGGCCGCCGCCGCGCCGACGTCATCCTCGGCGACCGCTTCGGTTCGAGTTGCGCCGACACTGTAATCGACACCGCCGAGCAAGCCTTCAGAGGCCTCACGTATTCGGTGGCGCGCAACACGCCCTACGCCGGGGGCTTCACGACGCGCAACTATGGCCGGCCCGGCGCGGGCGTCCACACCCTGCAGATCGAGCTCAACCGCGGGCTCTATATGGATGAACAGGCGATGGAGCGGCTGGCGGAATTCGACGGCGTCGCCGGCGACATGACGTCGGTGATCGACGCGCTCACGGGCCTGGACCCGGCGACGCTGACCCGCGGGAGATGAACGCCGCGGACATCACCATCCGGGATGCCGAAGCCGCCGATCTCGGCGCCCTGCTCGATATTTACGGTCATCACGTCCTGCACGGTCTGGCTTCCTTTGAGGAAACGCCGCCCGACCCGGCGGAATTTCGCCGGCGTTGGGAGCATATCCGGGAGCGCGGCCTGCCATACCTTGTCGCCGTCGACGGTTCGGACGGCGGCGGCGCCATTCTCGGTTATTCCTACGCCGGCGCCTACCGTCCCCGTCCGGCCTATCGCCATTCGGTGGAAAACTCGGTCTACGTCGCCCCGGGCGTCCATGGACGCGGCATCGGCGCCCGGCTGCTCGCCCGCCTCATCGAGGAGTGCGAAGGCATCGCCTCGGTCAGGCAAATGGTGGCGGTGATCGGCGACAGCGGCAATTCGGCCTCCATCGCGCTGCACGAGAAGCTCGGGTTCCGGCGCGTCGGTACCCTTCGCTCGGTCGGCTTCAAGCACGGCCGTTGGGTCGACAGTGTCCTGATGCAACGCTCCGTAGGCGACGGGGACGACACCCTGCCCTAAAGCGCTTTCCGTTTTAACGGAAACGCCTTGTCCAATATTTTTCAGGCAAAACCAGTCGACACGGCCCTCAGTGTTCCAAAAAAATTTGAAACCCTCTAAGAGGCGAGCCGCACCGGTTTGCGTTTCGGACCCCAGGTGCCGGGCGGTCCCTCGATGACGCCGGCGCAGGCCGTGCCACACTTCCGGCAATGACCGTCATCCGTGAGGTTCCAATCGCTGAGCTGGTACCAGTCCCGGCCGACGAGCTTCGTGCCGCAGCCGTGGCAATAGGTACTGCTGGCCGCCTTGTCGTGGACGTTGCCGACGAAGACGTACCGCAGTCCGTTGCGCATGGCGATGTCGCGGGCATCCAGCAGCGTTTTGTGCGGCGTTGCCGGGATGTCCATCATGCGGTAGTCGGGATGGAAGGCGGAAAAATGCAGCGGCACGTCGGGCCCCAGCGCCTTCATGAACCACTTTGTCATGGCATCGATTTCTTCCGGACTGTCGTTCTCGCCGGGAATCAACAGCGTCGTGACCTCCACCCAAACGCCGGTTTCGTGAACGAGGTAGACCAGCGTTTCCAAGACGTCGTTGAGATGTCCGGTGCAGAGATCGTGATAGAAGCTCTCGGTGAACCCCTTGAGGTCGATGTTGGCGGCGTCGATGTGGCTGAAGAACTCGGTCCGGGGCTCCGGACAGATGTAGCCCGCCGTCACCGCCACCGTCCTGATGTCGAGGGCATGGCAGGCCTTGGCGGTATCGATGGCGTACTCGAGGAAGATGGTGGGATCGTTGTAGGTGAAGGCGACGGAGCGGCAACCGAGTTCCTTGGCGGCCCGGGCCAGCATCTCGGGCGTCGCGGCATCGGCCAGGGTGTCCATTTCACGCGATTTCGACATGTCCCAGTTCTGGCAGAACTTGCACGTCAGGTTGCAGCCCGCCGTGCCGAACGACAGCACGGGCGTGCCCGGTAGGAAATGGTTGAGCGGTTTCTTTTCGATGGGATCGACGCAAAAGCCCGACGAGCGGCCGTACGTCGTCAAGACCATCTCGCCGCCCTCATTGGCGCGCACGAAACACAGCCCCCGCTGTCCGTCGCGCACCTTGCAGAAACGCGGACAGACGTCGCATTGAATGCGGCCGTCCTCCAGGGTATGCCAATATCTCGCAGGCGCCGACGTCATGATCGTCTCCTCAAAGGGAGGTTCGGCTTCTCGTCTTAGATTTGGCGCATAACCGGCGAAATTTCAACAGCTCGCTGGCCAGTCGCGAATTCCGCCGACCGAGCCGCCGCGATCAGTTCGGGTGAGCATCGTTGATGGCGACAGCCCGGTCGAAGGCTCCCAGAAAAACGTCGACAACCTTGGGATCGAATTGATTGCCGCGACCCTCGACAAAGTACGCCCGGACGTCCTCCACCGGCCAGGGGGCCTTGTAGATGCGTTCGTTGATCAGGGCGTCGAAGACGTCGGCCACCGAAACGATGCGGGCGGCCAAGGGGATATCCTCGCCCTTCAGGCCGCCGGGATAGCCGCTGCCATCCCATTTCTCGTGGTGCCTTGCGGCGATGTCGACGGCCATATCCAGCACGTCCAGGTTGGAATCGCGAAGAATGTCGGCGCCGTTTGCCGCATGCGCCTTGACGGTTTCCCATTCCGTTTCCGTCAGCTTTCCCGGTTTGTTCAAGATGCTGTCGGGAATGGTTATTTTTCCGATGTCGTGCAGCGTCGAGGCAATTCCGATCATGGCGATTTCTTCGCCATCCAGGCCCAATTCGCCGGCGATCATCTCCGACAGCAAAGACAGGCGCCGGACGTGATTACCGCCCGTACGGGTCCTCGATTCGGCGGCCTCTCCCAGACGGAATGCGATTTCCCGCAAACCCGCGAGACGCCCCTCAAACTCTTTCATTTCCGCGTTACCCTTTTGTGTCTTTCGAGCCGACCGGTTCATTCCCCCCAAACCGACAGGCAAGACACATCATAAAGCACAAGCGGCCGGGATTGGCCACATCGACAAATTAAAGATGTACAATTGCCCTGCCATTTTCGAAATCCGGGTAATTTGGTCTTGGATCATTGAAGTTATTTTGCTTTGATCCTGTTTGTTCCAGGTTGCCGTCTTGTTGGTTGGCGTCCCGTATCCACCGGACCGAGAAAACAACGGCTGAGACATGAACGTTGCCATGAAAACCCGCCCGACGGCCGTCGCCGGTTATTTCTACCCCGACGACGCGGATGAGCTCCGGCGCGCCGTCGACGGTTACCTCGCCGCCGCCGATAGTCCGGCCAGGGAATCATGGCCCAAGGCGCTTATCGCGCCGCACGCCGGTTTTGTCTATTCCGGGCCGGTCGCCGCCTCCGCCTACGCCCGGCTTGCGCCGGGCCGCGGGGTTATCCGGCGAGTCGTTCTGCTGGGCCCCTCCCATCGGGTCGCCTTCCAGGGCATCGCTGCGCCGAGTTCCCGGGCTTTCGCGACGCCGCTCGGCGATATCGCCATCGACCAGACCGCCCTTGCCAAGATCGCGGCGTTGCCAGGCGTCGGGGTTCTCGATGAGGCCCATGCCATGGAGCACAGCCTCGAGGTCCATCTGCCGTTCCTGCAAGCCGTGTTGGGGGATTTCGAATTGGTGCCGCTGGTCGTCGGGGATGCCGACCCGGATTCTGTCGCGGCCGTCCTTGACGCCTTGTGGGGCGGGAAGGAAACCGCCGTCGTCATCAGTTCCGACCTCAGCCACTACCACGACTATGCCACGGCGCAGGCCAAGGATCAGGCGACCGTCGACGCCATTCAGGCCGGCGACCTGGACTTGGTTACCTCCGACCGCGCCTGCGGGGGGCGGCCCATCAAGGGGCTCATGGCGCTGGGGAAGAAGCGAAACCTGAATTTCTCCCTTCTCGATCTGCGCAACTCCGGCGATACGGCGGGCTCGCGGGACAAGGTCGTGGGATATGCCTCGTTCATGGTCGAGGAAGCGGACAACGATGCGGACCAAGCTGAAACCGCCGAATTCGACGATGGCTTACGGCGGATCATGATGTCGGTCGCCGACAGCGCGATCCGCCACGGCCTGGAGACGGGCAAGCAGATTAAAATTTCGGTGGCGGATTGGCCGGCGGCCCTGGCCGACCAGCGTGCAACGTTCGTCACCATCGAACTGGACGGCCGCCTGAGGGGATGTATCGGCTCGCTGGCGGCGCATCAGCCCCTGATCGCCGATCTAGCGGCGAATGCCTACGCCGCCGCCTTCAAGGATCCCCGCTTTAAGCCCCTGAAACAGGAGGAGTACGGTCGCATTCGCCTGAAAATATCGATTTTGAGTGAAAGCCAAGAACTCGAGTTTTCCTCCGAAGCAGACCTGATCAGCCAATTCCGTCCGGGTATCGATGGCTTGATCCTTGAGGACCAGGGCCGCCGCGGCACGTTCCTGCCCCAGGTTTGGGAGCAATTGCCGGAGGTTGATGATTTCTGGACCCACCTCAAGGCTAAAGCGGGCTTTAAATCGGACCACTGGTCGGATACTGTGCGCGTCTGGCGCTACACGACGGAAACATTCACGCAGACCGACTAACCCACCAACCCTTCCTCCTCATTTTTCGACGGCCGGAACGGCGCAATTTCGCACGATTGGACCATTTTGATTCAATCTGATTCACCAGTGCGATCCGCATCGACTCTCGAAAAACACATAAGAGAAAACTTGGAATTCATTGATTCAAAACACAAAAATTGTTGACATTTTTCAAATACATCCCCATCGTGTTGCCGCGGTGGAGGCTGATTTCCGATTACCTGCGGCATAACCACTTGATAAAAACGCATGAATCGGGAGAGAAGACGAGTGGGCAAGGAGACAATATGACCCGACGCCCGGGGAGAGACCTTCCGGGGACGGCCCCCGAGAACGGCCTGAACGCCAATGGTGGCGGGGGCCTCCGGTTCATGGCCTTCGGCGCGATTATCGGCACCGGCGTAACGCTCGCCATCGTTTCTCTGGCGGGATTGCCGGATTGGGTCGTCAAACGACAGGCGGGCGGCGACGTGGTGCCCCTGAAATCGGGCGCTCCGGCCGACGCGACCACCGCCAAGACGACGCAAATCATCACGGCGACCTACCTGAAACCCAAGGATTCGGCGCCTCCCCTGGTCGGCGGAACGCAAACGGCGGCTGTTGAAGTTCACGTTTCACCCACCAAAGCCAAAGCGGCGCCCCCCACCGGTCCGCAAACCGCACCGGCAAACAAACCGGTCCCGATTACCAAAACCGTCCAGGTCCGCAAGGGCGATACCCTGATGAAGGCTCTGACGCGGGCGGGCGCGCCGCGCCGGGAAGCTCATGAAGCCATCGCGGCGTTGGGCAAGAACTTCAATCCCAGACGCCTCAAGATCGGACAGCAAGTCCGTGTCGCCCTGGCTCCGGATGCGAAGAGCAAGAACCAAGCCGACCGCCTGATCTCGATCCACATCGCCACCGACGTCAACCGGCAGATTGCCGCGCTGAGAAGGGACAAGGGCTTCGTCTTCGACGAGATCGTCGAGGAGTTGGACAAGGGTTACATGCGGGCGGGCGGCCCCATCAAGGACAGCCTGTTCCTCTCCGCCCGGCGCGCTGGGGTGCCAATCGGTGTGTTGATGGAACTCATCCGCATCTTCAGTTGGGACGTCGACTTCCAGCGCGACATTCAAAGAGGCGACAAGTTCGAGGTGCTTTTCGAACGTTTCCACAACGCCAGCGGTAAACCGGTGAAGAACGGAGAAGTGCTTCATGCGGCGCTGACATTGAGCGGCACGACGATCAACCTCTACCGCCATGAACTCAGCGACGGCGCCATCGACTATTTCAATGAGAAAGGCCAGAGCGCGCGCAAAGCGCTCCTGCGCACGCCGGTCAACGGGGCCCGGCTATCCTCGCGCTACGGCAAGCGCCGCCATCCGATACTGGGCTACACCAAAGTCCATCGCGGCCTCGACTTCGCCGCCCCGCGCGGTACTCCCGTCATGGCCGGCGGCGACGGCGTCGTCGAAATGGCCAAACGCAACGGCGCCTACGGCAAGTATGTCCGTATCCGGCATAACTCGAACTACAAGACGGCGTATGCCCATCTGAACGGCTACGGCCGGGGCATCCGACGCGGCAAGCGCGTGCGCCAGGGCCAGATCATCGGTTACATCGGCTCGACCGGCCGGTCGACAGGCCCCCACCTGCATTACGAAATCCTCAAGGGCGGACGGCAGATCAACCCGTTGCGGCTGAAGCTGCCGACGGGGCGCAAACTCAAGGGTAAGTCCCTGACCCGCTTCCAGGCCGATCTCGCCAAGATCGAAGCCGCACGCGCCGCCACTTCGATCATTACGAAAGTCGCCAGCAGCGATTAGTCTCCCTTCATGACCGATGACCCGACGATCGTCGCCAGCCTGGCCGATATCGAGGCGATCGAAAAGATCCCCTTCGAAGACCGCGTTGACGTCGACAATACCTACGATTTGATCAAGGCGACGACGGCGCGATATGCCGATCGGACCGCGCTCACTTTCCTGCCGGCCGGCAACGCGGACGAGGAGCCCGTCGTTCTGAGCTACGGCGACTTGTTGGCGTGCATCAACCAGACGGCCAACCTGTTGCACGATCTGGGCATTCAACCGGACACCGTGGTCTCATTCATCCTGCCCAATCTGCCGCAAACCCATTACGTGATCTGGGGCGGCGAGGCGGCGGGGATCGTCGGTGCCGTCAATCCCCTGCTGGAACCGGAACAGATCGCCGACATCCTGCGCGCCACGGAAACGAAGGTCTTGGTCACCTTGGGGCCGAGCGCGGAGAACGACATCTGGCGCAAGGTCGATGCCGTCCGGCGGGAAATTCCGACGTTGGAATCCGTTCTCTGCGTGGGCGGCGGCGATTTGCCCGAGGGCGTTTTAGACTTCGGCGCAGAAATCGCCCGGCAGCCCGCCGACAGGCTTGTGAGCGGTCGGATCATCAAGCCCGACGACATCGCTTCGCTGTTTCACACCGGCGGCACGACGGGGGCGCCCAAGGTCGCCCGCCACACCCATTGGGGCGAAGTATACGAAGCCTGGGCGATCACCCTGGGCGGCAACCTGAACGCGGACGACGTCATGATCTGCGGCCTGCCGCTGTTCCACGTCAACGCCGTCGTGGTGACGGGTCTGGCGCCGTTCTTTATCGGCGCATCGGCGCTGATCGCCAGTCCCGCGGGATACCGCAATCCGTCCGTCATCGAGAATTTCTGGCGCATCGTGGAGCGCTACAGGGCGACCTTCTTCAGTGCGGTGCCGACCATCTATTCGACGCTGCTCGGCATACCCATGGACGGTGCCGACGTCAGCTCCCTGCGTTACGCCATTTGCGGGGCGGCGCCGATGCCCGTTGAGGTCATCCGGGCCTTCGAGGGCCAGACCGGTATCAAGATCCTGGAAGGCTATGGCCTCACTGAGGGCACCACCGCGAGTTCCATGAACCCCGCGGGCGGAGAACGGCGCACCGGCTCGATCGGCATCCGCTATCCCTACCAGAATATGACGACGATCATCGTCGACGAAGACGGCGAATGGGTCCGGGAATGCGAAGTCGGCGAAATCGGCACCGTGGTGATCAACGGGCCCAACGTCTTTCCCGGCTACTTGCAGGATCACCACAATGAGGGCATCTGGCCGCGCGAGGGTTGGCTCAACACCGGCGACCTGGCGCGGCGCGACGCGGACGGCTATTTCTGGCTCACGGGCCGGGCCAAGGACCTGATTATCAGGGGCGGTCACAACATCGATCCGGAAATGATCGAATCCGCGCTCCATCAGCACGAAGCGGTCGGTCTGGCCGCCGCCGTCGGCAAGCCCGATGCCCGTGTCGGTGAAATCCCCGTGGCTTATGTCGAGCTCAAGCCGGACGCCGAAGTCACCGCAGACGATCTCATGGAGCACGCCCGCGCCCACATCACCGAGCGGGCCGCCGTCCCTGCGGACATTCACCTGATCGAGCGGATGCCGGTCACCGCCGTGGGCAAGATCTTCAAGCCGACATTACGCTACAACGCCATCCGGCGCGTATTTGAGACCGCCCTGGGCGAGGCCGGCATCCGAGCCGAGCTTGCAGTCGGCGCCGATCCGGTTCACGGCTGCAAGGCCGAGGTTAAGTTAGCGAACGCAGACGACCGAGCTCGCGCCGAGGAAATCCTCGGGGCGTATTCGGTTCATTCGGAGATCGTGGGTTAGCCGAAACTTCCTCGCACGCCACTGCGTCATCCCGGACTTGATCCGGGATCCATGTTTCTTTTTTTTTCACGGCACCGAGCCGCGAAAAAAAATAGAAAACTGGATTCCGGCATGCGCCGGAATGACGATTGTCTTGCCAAATTACCCCTTCGGCCGGACCATGACGCGGCTTTTGACCGAGGCCACGCCCTTGATTTCCTTGACGATGCCGATGGCCTTCTTCAATTCCTTGTTAGAGAGCGCCCGGCCGAAAAGGAAAACCCGGCCGCCGACCGAGCGGTAGCGGAAGTTCGTCACGTTGACGCCCGCAGCCTCGAGCAACAGCGCGTTGATCTTGGTTTCGATGACGGTGTCGTCGACGAACCCTTCCACTGCGCCCTTCTTCTTGTCGACGTCCTTGATGACGATGATTTCGTTGATGACCTTTTTGACGTCCTCGACGTTCTTGGCAAGCTTGCCGGCCGTCGCCTTCTGCTTGGAGGTTTCGACCGTGCCCGTCAGCATGACGACCTGCTCGTAGACGTCGGCCGTAATCGAGATGACGTCGCTGCCCATCTTGTCGATGACTTCCGCCGTCAGCTTGCCCTTGATGGCGAGGTCGTTGGCGATGTCCTCGGAACTGCGATCCTCGACCGCCGCCTCCACGACGCCCTTGATCATGTTGAGGGGGTTCAGGTCGACGGCCTGCGCCGGCCCCAAGGCGGCGGCCAGGATGATCGTCAGAACAGCGCCCCAGAGAGGGAAACGGGTCAACATTTCGGGGGGTCTCCTTTGAAATCGTGATACGTCGAGCGGGTTCAGGCCGCCGCGACAACCTGGCCGTTGATGGTAAGGCCATCGCTGCCTGCCGTCACCACAACCGTTTCACCATCGGCAATGGTGCCGTCGAGGATCAGGTTGGCCAGCGGGTTCTGAACATGGCGCTGGATCGTGCGTTTCAGCGGCCGCGCACCGTAGGCCGGATCGTACCCCTTGTCGGCCAGCCAGGCCGTGGCCGCCTCGTCCAGTTCGAGAGTGATCTTGCGGTCGGCCAACAGCGCCTCCAGGTGCTTGAGCTGAATGGCAACGATGCCGTCCATGTGGCCGCGCTCGAGATGGTGGAAGAGCGTGATTTCGTCGATACGGTTGAGGAATTCAGGCCGGAAGGCCGCCCGGACGACGGCCATCACGGGCTCGCGCACGGCATCGGTGTCCTCGCCCTCGGGCTGGGCGGCGATGATGTCGGAGCCGAGGTTCGACGTGAGCACGATCAGCGTGTTGCTGAAATCGACGGTATGGCCCTGGCTGTCCGTCAAGCGGCCGTCGTCCAGCACCTGCAGCAACACGTTGAAGACGTCGGGGTGGGCTTTCTCGACCTCGTCGAACAGGATCACCTGGTAGGGCCGGCGGCGCACGGCCTCCGTCAGGGCGCCGCCCTCGTCGTAGCCGACGTACCCCGGAGGTGCGCCAATCAGGCGGGCAACCGTGTGCTTCTCCATGTACTCCGACATGTCGATGCGGATCATGGCGTGTTCGTCGTCGAACAGGAAAGCGGCCAAAGCCTTGCAGAGTTCGGTCTTGCCGACACCAGTCGGGCCGAGGAACAGGAACGAGCCGACGGGCCTGTTGGGGTCCTGCAAGCCCGCACGGGCCCGGCGGACAGCGTTGGAAACGGCATCGACGGCCTCCTTCTGGCCGATCACCCTCGCGCCCAGCGCCTCCTCCATGGCCAGCAGTTTCTCGCGCTCGCCCGCCAGCATCTTGTCGATGGGAATGCCGGTCCAGCGCGACACCACGGAGGCGATATCCTCGTCGGTGACGGCCTCGCGCACCATATGGCCGTCGCCTTTCGCTTCCGCCGCGGCCAACTTGCCTTCGAGGTCGGGAATGACGCCGTAGCTCAACTCGCCCGCCCGGGCCAAATCGCCCTCGCGCTGCACCTTCTCCAGTTCCAGGCGTGCGGCGTCCAGTTGCTCCTTCAGCTTCTGCGAGCCGGCAAGCTCGTCCTTTTCGGACTGCCACTTAGCGGTGATTTCCGCCGATTGCTGTTCGAACTCGGCCAGTTCCTGCTCCAACTTGGCCAGGCGATCCTTGGAAGCGCTGTCCTCTTCCTTCTTCAGCGCCTCGCGCTCGATCTTGAGCTGGATGATGCGGCGGTCGAGTTCGTCGAGATCCTCCGGTTTGGAATCCACCTCCATGCGCTGACGGCTGGCCGCCTCGTCGACCAGGTCGATGGCCTTGTCGGGCAGGAAACGGTCTGTGATGTAGCGGTTCGACAATGTGGCGGCCGAAACGATGGCCGAATCGGCGATGCGCACGCCGTGGTGCAGTTCGTACTTCTCCTTGAGGCCGCGCAGGATCGAAACCGTATCCTCGACCGTCGGTTCGGAGACGTAGACGGACTGGAAGCGCCGCGCCAGGGCCGCGTCCTTTTCGACGTGCTTGCGGTATTCGTCGAGCGTCGTGGCGCCGACGCAGTGAAGCTCACCGCGCGCCAGGGCGGGTTTGAGGAGGTTGGAGGCGTCCATTGCGCCCTCGGCGGCGCCGGCACCGATCAGCGTGTGCAGTTCGTCGATGAAAAGCACAACCTCGCCGCCGGCATTTTGGATTTCGCTGAGCAACGCCTTGAGGCGCTCTTCAAACTCTCCGCGGAACTTGGCGCCGGCGATCATGGCGCCGAGATCGAGCGACATGAGCTTCTTGTCGCGCAGGCTTTCGGGCACGTCGCCGTTGACGATGCGCAGCGCCAAGCCTTCGATGATGGCTGTTTTGCCGACGCCGGGGTCGCCGATCAGCACCGGATTGTTCTTGGTCCGACGCGAGAGTACCTGGATGGTGCGGCGGATTTCCTCGTCACGTCCGATGACCGGATCGAGCTTGCCGTCGCGGGCCGCTTCCGTCAGGTCGCGGGCGTACTTCGCCAAGGCCTCGTATGAATCCTCGGCGCCCGCGCTGTCGGCGCTGCGGCCCTTGCGGATGTCGTTTATGGCCGAATTCAGCGCCTGCGCGGTAACGCCGGCATCCTTGAGGGCGGCGGCGCTGGGGGTTCCTTCGGCCAGCGCCAGAGCGAGCAGCAGGCGTTCCACGGTGACGAAGGAATCGCCCGCTTTCTTGGCAATCTCGTCGGCGGATTGGAACAGGCGGGCGGTTTCGGGCGTCAGATGCAACTGGCCGGCGCCGCTGCCTTCGACGGCAGGGATCTTCGCCAGCGCCGCGTCGGTCTTGTCCAGCGCCAGTTCGGGCCGGCCGCCGGCCTGACGGATCAGGTTGGCGCACATGCCCTCCGGATCATCCAGCAAGGCCTTGAGCACATGCTCGGGCGTGAAACGCTGATGCCCCGCCGCCACGGCGTGGGTTTGCGCAGCCTGGATCAGCCCGCGCGAGCGGTCGGTATACTTTTCGAAATCCATGCCACTCTCCGCATACCAGAATAACGGTTAACGCACGATTTATCGCCCATTTGCGGCGTTCAATCCGTGCGCTTACGGTATTTAGTGTGGCATTTCGGCAACGCAAGGGGTGCGGCAATTAAGCCACAACAGCCTGACGGCGAGTATTTGGAGCGGTAGAAGTCCCCGATCAGGCGACTTCGGACTCGGGAGCGGGTTCCTCTTTGCCGGCCTCGTCCGGCACGGCCTCGGCGATAACAATGGCCTCTTCAACCACGGCTTCTTCCGTCGCGTCGGCGCTGTTGGCGTCCGCGACTTCAACATTTGCGGTTTCAGTTTCGGCGGAGGCCGCTTGGGCGTTCTCTGCCGCCGTCGCGGCCATGGCGCGTTCGCGTCTGGAGGGACCGCCGGATTTCTTGGCCTCCTGGTCCATCTGCATTTCACCGGCCACCGCGACCTCGGCGGGCGCCCTGTTGCGCCGGGCATTTTGGTTTTGCCCGCCGCGTTCATTGCGCGCATCGTCACCGCCGTTGATCAGCCGGAAATAGTGTTCGGCGTGCTGGAGCAGGCTCTCCGCCCGCACCCTGTCACCCGAGGAGGAGGCATCACGCGCCAAAGCAAGATACTTGTCGCAGATCTGACTGGCGCTGCCGCGAACCTTTACGTCCGGCCCGTTGCTGTCGAAGGTCCGGTTTCCAGGATGTTGCGAGCGACGGCCGTTGTTGCGGCCCCGCGAACGCTTATTGATGGGTTTGTTCAACGCTTCCCTCAGTTACCTTGCGCGAAGCCTCTTCCCAGACAACTCCGCTGTGATCGAAGGCTTCCCTTCGCCAAATTCCAGGTATCGGTTTCGATGCTGATCGCTACTTTTTGGGCGATCCCCGGACACACATGCGCGCTGCGCGGTGTGCCAGTCTGCGTATGCCGGCATATAATCGATGCTGGAATGAAACCTATGGGCCGGATACCTCCAGGCCAGTTCTCTATGCGGTTTCCAACCGAGACCCTAGCCGTACTGGCTTCGCTTTCCAACCCCTTTTTTTAGTCGGACGGTAAGTCCTTCGCGCGGCTGCAAATTATGCATCTTTCGTGTCCCGCCAAATCGGTTTTCGAGCCTTCGATATGCAGACCTGAAGTCTCAAACAGATCGCTCACTGCGTGATATTGACCCGCTCCGAGTTCGACCACCGCGAGGGCGCCGGCATCCAGATAGTCATGGATGGTGGGCCCCAGCGCGCGGTAGGCATCGAGGCCGTCGGTGCCGGCCGCCAAGGCGCCCGGCGGATCGAATGCCGAAACTTCTGGTTCCAGGCCACTGATATGGGGTTCGGCTATATAAGGCGGGTTCGAGACGACGATGTCAAAGTTTTGTCCTGACGCCGCCTGCCAGTCGCCGACCACGGCAGTCGTGCGGTCGGCCAAACCGAGGTTGCGAAAATTCTCGCTCGCCATGTCGATCGACGCGGCAGATATATCAACGGCCACACCCGACGCGTCGGGATATTCGGTCAAGAGAGCCGCCAGCAGACAGCCGCTGCCCGTTCCGAGATCGAGAATGCGGTAGGGCCGATTGCGCTCGACACGAAGTTCCAGAATGGCCTCGATCAGGGTTTCGCTGTCGGGCCGGGGGTCGAGCGTGGCGGCGTTCAATTTGATGGGCAGGCTCCAGAACTCACGCCACCCCAGGATGCGCGACACCGGCTCGCGTTCGAGCCGGCGGTCGATAACTGCTGCGAACAATGCTTGCTCGGTGTCATTCAACCGGTACTCGGGATGGCCGAAAACGAAATCGGCAGATCGATGCAGCGCCGCCGCCATCAATAGCCTGGCATCGCGCCGGGGGTCAGCGACGTCGACCCGGTCAAGCCGAGTCGAGGCGTCCGTCAGCAACTCCGCGATCGTGGTCAATCACGCACGCCCATTTCAGCCAACCGGTTGGCCTGATCTTCCGCGATCAGGGCGTCGACCACCTCACCCAACGCCTCGCCGATCATCACCTTGTCGAGCTTGTAGAGCGTCAGATTGATGCGGTGGTCGGTCACGCGGCCTTGTGGGAAATTGTAGGTCCGGACCCGTTCCGAGCGGTCGCCGGAACCGACCTGGCCCTTGCGCGAGGCGGCGCGTTCGGCGTCCGCCCGGGCGCGTTCGGCATCGTAAAGGCGCGAGCGCAGCACCTTCATGGCCTTGGCACGGTTCTTGTGCTGGGATTTTTCGTCCTGTTGCGAGACCACGATGCCGGTCGGCAGGTGCGTGATGCGCACGGCGCTGTCGGTGGTGTTGACCGACTGGCCGCCCGGCCCGCTGGCGCGGAAGACGTCGACACGCAGATCCTTCTCCTCGATCTCGAGATCGATTTCCTCGGCTTCCGGCAGCACCGCGACGGTGGCTGCCGAGGTGTGAATGCGGCCGCCCGATTCCGTATCCGGCACGCGTTGAACGCGATGGACGCCGGATTCGAATTTCAGCTTGGCGAAGACGCCGCGGCCCGAAATGTTGGCCTGGGCTTCCTTGACGCCACCGAGGTCGGTTTCCGACATCTGCATGGTTTCGAATTTCCAGCCTTCAATGTCGGCGAAGCGTTGGTACATGCGGTAGAGCTCGCCCGCGAACAGCGCCGCCTCGTCGCCGCCAGTGCCGGCGCGCACCTCGAGGATGGCGTTCTTTTCGTCCGCTGCATCCTTGGGCAGCATCAGCACCTGCATGCGGCGTTCGAGCTTGGGCTGGCGCTCCATCAGTTCGGCGAATTCGCTTTCCGCCATCTCGCGCATCTCGTCGTCGCCCTCGGGATCGGCGATCAGCTCCGCCAGATCGGCCATTTCCGACTGGATGCCGCGAAGTTCGTTGATGCATTCCACCACCGGCCCGAGCTCGGCGTACTCCTTGGATATCCGGGCATAGTCGTCGCCGGCCCCGCCGCTTTCGGCAAGCTGGCCCTCGAGCGCATGGTGGCGGTCAAGAATTTGTTCGAGCTTTTCCTCGGGAATCACGCGGCGCCTCCGGTCCGGAAAATCATTGCCGGTAGGTCTCGAGCGCCGCGGCCAGGGCATCGATCGCGACCTCGCTTTGTTCGCCCGATTCCAGATCGCGCACCGTGGCCACGCCCTTGGCCAGTTCGTCCTCGCCCAGCAACACGGCGGCGCTGGCGTGGAACTTGTTGGCCCGCTTCATGCGCTTGCCGAGGTTGCCGGAAAAGCCCATGTCGACGACATAGCCCGCGGCGCGCAGGTCGTAGGCGATTTTCATCGCCGGCGCCTGCGCCTCCGCACCCACCGGCACCACGGCGATGGGACGCGGCGCCGGGATGTCAATGGCGCTCAGCATGGCGAGGCGCTCGATGCCGCCGGCCCAGCCGATGCCGGGCGTCGGCGTGCCGCCCATGGTTTCGATCAGTCCGTCGTAGCGGCCGCCGGCAATCACCGCGCCCTGACTGCCGAGGTCCGTCGTGGTGAATTCAAAGGCCGTATGAGTGTAGTAATCCAGCCCCCGCACAAGACGGTCGTTCAGGCTGTAGGCGATGCCGAGATTATCGAGCCCGGCGCAGACCTCGGCAAAGAAGGCCGCCGAGGCATCGTTCATGAAGTCGGCCATGTTCGGGGCGTCGACAATCAATTCGCGATCGCCCTCGTCCTTGGAATCGAGGATGCGCATGGGATTGCGCTCCAACCGCATGCGGCTGTCTTCGCTCAGTGCATTTACGTGGCCGCCGAAATAACCGACCAGCGCCTCGCGGTAGGCGTTGCGGCTTTCGGGATCGCCCAGCGTATTGAGTTCAAGGACGGTCCGGTCGAGGACGCCGAGCTCGCGCAGGATGTCGGCGCCCAGGGCGATGACCTCGATATCGGCCTGCGGGCCGGCGACGCCGAGGATTTCGGCATCGATCTGATGGAATTGGCGAAGGCGGCCCTTTTGCGGCCGCTCGTAGCGGAACATCGGCCCGTGGCCGAAGAACTTAAGCGGTGCGTGCTGGCCCAAACCGCCCGACATGAACGCGCGGGCGATGCCCGCGGTGTATTCCGGCCTGAGGGTCAGACCTTCACCGCCCCGGTCGGTGAAGGTGTACATTTCCTTTGTCACGACGTCGGAGGTATCGCCAAGAGTTCTTTGAAAAACCTCGGTGAATTCGAATATCGGCGTTGAGATTTCGCCGAAACCGTAACGTTCGGCCAGCGTGCGGGAAACATCGACGACGTGTCGGTGGCGGCGGCTTTCGTCGGGCAGAATATCGTGGGTGCCGCGGACCGGCTGTAATTTGGACAACGGAATAACTCTCTTAACTCAGGATGCTTGTTTGAATTTGCTCTTGCCGGACGCCGCCTCGATTTCGGCGGCCTTGGCCTCGACCAGTTCGACGATGTGATCCAGGAGATCGCCGTCGTCGATCTTGTGGTCCGCCACACCCGATAGATAGACCATGTGATTGCCGCCGCCGCCGCCGGTCAGTCCGATATCGGTTTCGCGCGCCTCGCCGGGGCCGTTGACGACGCAGCCGATGATGGAGAGCGTCATGGGCGTTGTAATGTGCGCCAGGCGCGCCTCCAGAACCTCCACGGTTTCGATCACAGGGAAGGCCTGGCGGGCGCAGGAGGGGCACGAGATGACCGCCACGCCCCGATGCCGGAGCCCCAACGACTTCAGGATTTCAAAGCCGGCCTTGACTTCCTCCACCGGGTCCGCCGAGAGCGAGACGCGGATGGTGTCGCCGATGCCCGCCCACAGCAGCATGCCCATGCCGATGGAAGATTTGACGGTGCCGCCCCTGAGCGCCCCGGCCTCCGTAATACCCAAGTGCAAGGGGTAGTCGCAGGCCTCCGCCAGTTGCTGGTAGGCGGCCACGGCCAGAAAGACGTCGGACGCCTTGACGCTGATCTTGAATTCGGTGAAGTCGTTGTCTTCCAGGATACGGGCGTGCGCCAGAGCGCTTTCGACCATCGCCTCGGGACAGGGTTCGCCGTATTTTTCCAGCAACTCCTTTTCCAGCGATCCGGCGTTGACGCCGATGCGCATGGAACAGCCGTGATCGCGGGCGGCCTGAACGACCTCCCGCACGCGGGCGGCCGAACCGATGTTGCCCGGATTGATGCGCAGGCAGGCCGCGCCCGCCTCGGCGGCTTCGATGGCGCGTTTGTAATGAAAATGGATGTCCGCCACGATCGGTACACCGGCGGCGTCGACGATCTCTTTCAGGGCTGCCGTGCTCTCCGCATCGGGGCAGGAAACCCGCACGATATCGGCGCCCGCCTCCTCCAGCGCCGCCACCTGGGCCATGGTCGCGGCGGCGTCCGAGGTCGGCGTGTTGGTCATCGATTGGACGCTGATCGGCGCATCGCCGCCCACCGGCACCGATCCGACAAGGATCTGCCGCGAAGGACGGCGGATAATATCGCGATAGGGGCGCAGGCTCATGCGGTCAACGGGTCTGGCAACGGATCTGGTCAGGGTTGATATAGCGTCGGGAAAAAGTACGTCCGAACGCCGCTAACATGCGTCGATCACGGCGCAAAAATCAAGCGCCGCGAACGCGGATCGAAATTTGCTTCGCTAATTGCCCGTGGCGGCGGTGGCCAGGAGGCTTTCCGGCGACAGGACCACTTCGCGGCGCACGGCGCCCGCCGGCCCGATGGGCGGTACGTTTTTGCCGTCCACGGAAATCGCCAAGGCGCCTGCATTGCCGGTCGTCAGCAAGACCTCGCCTTTCGACGGCACCAGGTATTTGTCGCCCTGGCGCAAAATGCGGCTGAGCAGCGCCCGGCCGTCGGCGGTGGAGACCTGCACCCAGACGTCGGCCCGCGCCGTCAGCACTACGCGGGCGTTCCAGTTTCCGACGCCGAAGACCTGGGGTTCGTTAATGCGCTGCGAACTCGCCGCGGCCACGGCCGTCGGGGTCTCGTTCGAGGCCACCGGGGCTTGCGGGATGGCGGGCGCAGCGGGGGCAGTGGGTACGGCGGTTGCCGCCTCGTTTTCAGTCTCGGGAGCGGCAGGCTCTTCCGCCTGCGGTGCGGCCACCACAGGAGTATCGGCTTCAGTCGCCGCTTCGATTTGCGCCGTTGTCGCTGTTGCGGCTTCGGCCGCCGCTTCAGGCTGGCCGGGCGTGGTCGTCGCGCTGGCCAGCAGGGCCCGTTCTTCCGGTGTCGGCAGTGGTTGAACAACCGGTTTGGGACGTACGGCGGCCGGCTGGTCAACGGGCTCGGCCGCCGGTTCCGCCGGCTGCGCCGTCACTGCCGGTTCCTCTTCGGAAGCCACGGTTTGCGGGGTGGCGGTGGCGCTCTCCTCCGCCGGTTGGGTGGCAACATCGGCCACACCATCCGATGTAGCCGTCTCCGAAGCCGTCTCTTCGTCTTCCTGCCCGGATTGTCCGGATGCCGGAGCTTCCGCCTCGACCGCGGCCGGCGCGGCCGACACCGCAGCGACGGTAGCCGGTTCCGGCTGGGCGGGCGGAACGTAGGGAGCCGGTGTATAGACCGGCAGAACAACGGGCGCCGGGGTGGCGGTGACGGGTTCGGGCGCCCCAATAACGGTTGCGCTCTCGACCGGTTCAACCGGCAGCGCGGCGGGCTTGACCTCGGTTGTCGCCGGGACCGCCGGTTCCGGGGCCTGTACGGCGGGTGTTACCACAGCCTTTTCCGTCGGTTGCCCCGACCGGCCAGCCAACCGTTCGGGTACCTGCTGCACCGAGGCCAGGTTCAAGCGATCCTTGTTTTCGACGTAATACCATCCGGCATAGATCATCACTGCCGCAACGCCGGCCAGCACCAGAAGCCATCCCTTCGGGACGCGGCTTTCCTCCTCGGGTGTGGGAAAGCTCAGGCGTGTCTGGGCGGACAGGCCTTCCGCCTCCGCCTTGAAGCGGGCGATGGCGTCGGCGCCGTCGATGCCGACGTGTTCGGCGAAGGAGCGGACGAACCCGACCGCGTAAACCGGAGCCGGCAGCGCGTCGAAGCGGCCCTCCTCGATCGCCTGGAGGTGTTCGAGACGGATACGCAGACCATCGGCGACGGATTCCAGCGATTCGCCGTTGCGCACGCGCGCAGCCCGGAAATCGGCGCCGATACCGTTGTAATCGCTGATATCGGTATTGACCTCACGCAAATGCAACCGACGGCCCTGCTGTCGGTTGTCATTTTGCTTCTTTGGCGCGTTTTCCGTCATGCGGCTCCCCACTCGGACTGCGGCCCCCTTTCGGCTCGCGGCCCAAGGTGTTTCAAGTTCTTCTTGAAACACTGAGGGCCGTTAACACATTGTGCCGCCTCCCAAATATGAGACGTAGCGTTTCCGTTAAAACGGAAACCGCTCCAGGTGGTGGCATTTCTCCAGGATCATATTTCCTGCTGTGGATAAAAAATGACCAAACACTCAAACAGATCGAGAATAAAACCAGAAAACCTCAGGTTTTGCAATGGTTTATATGATTATGTCGTGATCCCGCGCGAAGTTACGCAATTTGTCGCGAAGGCTGTGCTCGGCGGCGCCGTGAAATTGTTCCAAATATTTCCCGCAATGCGCTGCATCGAGACTGAGAACCATTCGCTTGACGCGACCGACCGCGACCGCCGGCATGGAAATGCTGGTCAGTCCGAGACCGATCAAGGCCATGGCCTCCAAGGGGCGGCCCGCCATTTCGCCGCACAGGCTAACCGGCACGCCGGCTGCGTTCGCGCGTTCGACGATGTGCCGCAGGATCGACAGGATCCCCGGGGCCAGGGCGTCATAGCGATCGGCCAAAACCGGATTTGACCGGTCGCTGGCGTAGAGGAACTGCATCAGATCGTTGCTGCCAATGGAAACGAAATCGGCGACCGCCAGCAGGGGGTCGATCTGCCAGGCGATGGCCGGCACTTCGATCATGGCGCCGACCGAAATTTTCTTTGGCAGGGCGGCGCCCCGTTCCCCAAGCCGGGCGATCTCAAGATCCAGGATGGCCCTGGCGGCGGAAAATTCGGCGGCTTCCGCCACCATCGGGAACATGACGTTGAGCTCGCCGCCGGCGGCGGCCAACAGCAGCGCCCGCAATTGGTTGCGCAGCAGGGCGGGACGATCCAGGCCGATCCGCAGGCTGCGCCAGCCCATGGCGGGGTTTTCCTCCGCCATATGCCGGGTTTCCTCTCCTGTCGCACCGCCGCTTGCGAAGGCGGGGAGCGATTTGTCGCCGCCGATATCCAAGGTCCGGAATACGACCGGCCGGCCGGCTGCGCGGGCCAGGACTTCGGCGTAGATACGGGTCTGTTGATCGACCGGCGGTACGTCGCCCTGCACCAGGAAGGGGATTTCCGTGCGGAACAGGCCGACGCCCTCGGCTCCGGCGTCATCCAGATGGGCCAGGTCGAACAGCAGATTGGCGTTGATGTTGAGGGAGATCCTGATGCCGTCCTTGGTCACGGCCGGAATGTCCTTGAGGGCGGCGAACTCCGCCCGCATCTCTTCGCGCGCCGAAACCGAGGCGGCGTAGGTTGCCTCGACGTCCTCGCCTGGCCGAACATAAATCACCCCTGCATCGCCGTCGACGATCAACGGATCGCCGGGTTCGATGTGTTCCAGCGCGCTCTGGGCGCGGCCGATCAGTGGGATCTGCAGCGCGCGCGCAACCACCGTGACATGCGCCGTCGCCGAACCTTCCTCGAGCACGACCGCCCGCAGCTTCTCGCGGTCGTAATCCAGGAGTTCCGCCGGCCCCATGGTGCGGGCGATGACCACCGCTTCGTCGGGCAGCGAATCCGCCGCTGCCGTCGCCGGCCGGCCCGACAGGAGACGCAGGAGGCGGTTCGCCAAATCATCCAGATCGTGCAGACGCTCGCGAATGTACGGATCGGCCACCTTCATCATGCGGTTTCGGGTGTCGACCTGGACGCGCTGAACGGCGGCTTCGGCCGACAGGCCGGAGGCGACGGCCTCGTCCATGCGCTTCACCCAGCCCCGGTCATCGGCGAACATGCGGTAGGCCTCCAGGATGTCCCGGTGTTCGCCACCGTGACTGACGTCCGCCGACGCCAGCATGTCGTCGACGGCCTGGCGCAGGGCGTCGATGGCGGTGCCCAGCCTTTCCTGTTCGGCAGCCGCATCCTCGGCGAAGAGGCGGTGGATTTCGACGCGGGGTTCATGCAGGACCGCTTCGCCTTGGGCCAGGCCCTCGGCCAACGTTCTGCCTTCGATCGAAAAGGTTCTCGTGGCATTGCCGCCCAAGGCCTGCAGCTCACCCTGGGGGATCAGTTCGCCGCCGCCCACCAGCTCCGCCAGGACCATGCTGACGGTCTGGAGAGCTTCGACCTCTTCCTCGGTGTAGTGGCGCTGCGTCCGGTTCTGCACGGCGAGAACGCCGATCACCCGGCCGGCCCGCATGATGGGTGCGCCGAGCAGGGAATGGTAGACGTCTTCGCCGGTCTCCGGCCGGTAGGCGAAATTGGGATGGGCCTGGGCGTCCGCCAGGCTGAGCGGCCGCGCGTGCGCCGCGATATCGCCGATCAGGCCCTCGCCGACCCGGAGCCGGGTCTGGTGCACGGCTTCGGGGTTGAGCCCCTCCGTGGCGAACAGTTCGAGAATTTCGCCGGCCCGCATGAGATAGACCGAGCAGACCTCGGCAACCATGTTCCCGGCGATGCCGTGGACCACGAGGTCAAGGCGATCCTGCGCCGTTCCGGGCCCCGCCATGATCTCGCGCAACCGCCGGAGGAGAACGCGAGGACCACTGGCGAAGCCCTCGCTCATTCCGCTTGTTCTACCCGTCGTCCGCCGTTCAGGGCATGAGCCGCCTGGGCGACGAGTTCCTCGATAATCTCGGCGCTCGATTGTTCCTGCGTCACCATGCCGACGCTCTGACCGGCCATCATCGAACCGCCCTCGACATCGCCGTCGATGACGGCGCGGCGCAGCGCACCGGCCCAGAAATGCTCGATTTCCAGTTGGGCGTCCTGCTGTTCCACCTCGCCGGCATGAAACCGCTCCACGACGCGGCGCTGGGTCTCCATGAATTCGCGGGTGCCTTCGTTGACCAGCGCGCGAACGGGAATTACCGGAAACTGCGGATCAAGCTGAACGGTGGGCACGGCGTCACGGGCGCTCGCCCGGATGAAGGCCTGCTTGAAATTCTCATGGGCGATGGACTCGTGGGCGCAAACGAAGCGCGTGCCGAATTGGCAGCCCGAAGCCCCCATCTCGAGATACATGCCCATGGCTTCGCCGCGGCCCAGACCCCCGGCGACGAAGATCGGCACGTCGGTCACGGCCGGCAGGATTTCCTGGGCCAGCACGCTGGTGGCAACCGGCCCGATATGGCCGCCGGCCTCGGCGCCCTCGATGATCAAGGCGTCCGCGCCGTTGCGCACCAGCCGCTTGGCCAGGGCGACGGCGGGCGAAAATGCGATGACCTTGGCGCCGCCTTCCTTTATGCGCTTGATGTCGCCGCCCTTGGGCAGGCCGCCGGCGAGCACGACATGGCTGACTTTATGGGCCAAACAAACGTCGATCAGCGCCTCAAGGTCGGGATGCATGGTGATCAGGTTGACGCCGAACGGCTTCTTGGTCATTTTCTGGGTGGCGACGATTTCGGCCTCGAGAAGGTCGGGCGTCATCGAGCCGCAGGCGATGACGCCGAAGCCGCCGGCGTTGGAAATGGCGCTGACGAGGTGGCGCTCGGAAACCCAGCTCATGGCGCCGCACAGGATGGCGTAGCGCGTACCCAACAGCTCGCGTCCCCGGGCCCACAGAGCCTCCAGGCGCGCTTCTCCGCTGGCGTTTTCCGTGGCGGCGCTCATGGCCTCAGGCCGCATCCAGGTCGTAGGCCGAGTGCAGCGAACGCAGGGCCAATTCGGTGTACTCCTCGGCAATCAGCACGCTCACCTTAATCTCGGAGGTCGAAATGACGATGATGTTTATGCCCTTGTCGGCCAGCGCCCGGAACATGCGCTGCGCCACACCGGCGTGGCTGCGCATACCCACCCCGATGACCGAAACCTTGACGACGTCCTTGTCCGACAGGATCTTGTCGTAACCGATGCCGTTCTCGGACTTGCGTGAGTTTTCGATCACTTCCACGGCCCGGTCGAGATCGGCCTCCGTCACCGTAAACGTGAGGTTGGTGCGGGCGCCGTCCTCCGAGACGTCCTGAACGATCATATCGACGTTGATGTTGTTGTCGGCCAGCGGGCCGAAAATGCCGGCCGCGACGCCGGGACGGTCATCGATGCCCATCAGGGTGATTTTCGCCTCGTCGCGCGAATAGGCGATGCCGCTTACGACCTCTTGTTCCACGATTTCTTCCTCATCGACAACCAGCGTTCCGGGTGCATTGGTAAAGCTCGACAGCACTTGCACGCGAACGCTGTGGTTCATGGCCATCTCGACCGAGCGGGTCTGCAGGACCTTGGCGCCCTGCGAGGCCATTTCGAGCATCTCCTCGTAGGTAATCTTATCAAGCTTGCGGGCCTTCGCAACGATCCTGGGATCGGCGGTAAAAACCCCTTCCACATCGGTGTAAATATCGCATCGGTGGGCCTGCAAGGCCGCAGCCAGTGCCACGGCCGAGGTATCCGAGCCACCCCGGCCCAGTGTGGTCACCCGCTGCTCGGAACTAACACCCTGAAATCCAGGCACCACGGCCACTTCGGCGCGCATGAGGGCGGCTTCGACGTCGGCGGCCTCGATCTTTTCGATGCGGGCCGAGCCGTGAATGTCGTTGGTATGGATCGGCAGTTGCCAACCCAGCCAGGACCGCGCCGGCGTGCCGAGTTCCTGCAGCGCCATCGCCAGGAGGCCGGAGGTAATTTGTTCGCCGGCTGAAACGACGCTGTCGTATTCGCGTTCGTCGGGGATCTCGGCCACCTCGCCCGACCAGCGGACGAGTTGATCCGTCGTGCCCGCCATCGCCGATACTACGACGGCAACCTCGTTACCGGCGTCGACCTCCGCCTTGACCCGGCGTGCGACCTCCTTGATGCGGTCGATATCCGCAACCGATGTGCCGCCGAATTTCATCACGAGCCGCGCCATGGCCCGAATCCTTTCTTACCAGACGGCACGCAGTCCGCCGGATTGATCGCCGGAAGGTTTTCGCGCGCCTCGGCATCGCGAAATTCCCGGTCCGGTTGGAATGTAAATCGAGTGGATGCTTGAACCGAGCCCCGAATGGGGCGCATATATAGTTCCTCGGCTGACAACACGCAAGGGAACCTATGACCGCGAACGCCCATCCATCGTCGGTGGATCCGTCCGAAGTGAAGCGATTCAGCGCGCTGGCCTCCAAATGGTGGGACGCGGACGGCGAATTCGCGGCTTTGCACAAGCTCAATCCCGTGCGCATACGTTACATCCGCGATCGCGCCGGCGCGCGCTTCGGCCTTGATGGCGAAGGGTTTGAGCCGTTAAAAGGCTTGCGCGTGCTCGATATCGGCTGTGGCGGCGGTATCCTGTCGGAACCCATGGCGCGCCTGGGTGCCCGGATCACCGGCATCGACGCCGGTGCCGCGGCGGTCAAAGCTGCCAAAAGCCATGCCGCCGAAGTTGGATTGACCATCGACTATCGCCACACGACGGCCGAAGCCCTGGCCGATTCCGGTGAACAATTCGATATCGTGCTGGCGATGGAAGTGATCGAGCACGTCGGGGATTTGAACGGATTTCTCGATGCCGCCACAACACTAGTAGCCCCCGGCGGCCTGTTTTTCGGCGCCACCCTCAACCGAACGCCCAAAGCCTTCGCCCTGGCCATCGTTGGCGCCGAGTACCTGTTGCGCTGGGTGCCGCGCGGCACGCACGACTGGCGGCGCTTCGTAAAGCCCTCGGAACTGGCGCGGGGTTTGAGAAAAGGCGGCCTCAAACTCGAGGACGTAACGGGCGTGTCGCTCGATCTCGCCAGCGGTGACTGGCGGCCCAGCGGCGATTCCGGCGTCAATTACATGCTGTGCGCCGCCAAGGGCTAGCGACCCTGCTCCCCCGGGGCGGCAGCCGGCCGGTTCGCAGCATCGTGATTTGATTGATTTCCGGTCTGCTTGTATGTCGATCAGGTGGCATGGTGTTTTCAAAAGAGATTGTTAACCAGCGGCCTCGCGACGTTGTCCGCCATAAGCCTCCTGTGCCTGGGCCAACTTAGTATCGCCACATTCACTTCCAGCGCAGCCGCCGCCGTCGATGAGGGACTGCCGACGAGCGTTTGCAGCGGTGAATTTTGCGGACCGCGGCAGCAGGAGATTTGGGGCCGCTTCCAAAATGCCACGGGGCTGGACAGCAATCGGATCCCGGGGGTTTATTCGGGGACTTGTTATTACAGCAGCCCGCTGGTCGAGCCTGACGCGCCGCAATACGCCGGGATTTACATCAGCCGGACCGGCGGCCGGGTCCATTTCGACGGCCGTTTCAGTTTTCACAAGAAACGCAATCCCTACAACCGCCTCAGCATAAGGGCGGCGGCCGTGCGCTTTCCCCAAAAGCACGCGTTGACGCTTTTCCGGGGGCACGCCTACGCGGATGCATCCGATTCATACATCCCGTTGCGCTACTGGATGCGCCAGGACCGCGATTCGGACACCTTGCTGCTGGTCGGGTATTTCGGCTTCCGCCAAACCTTTCTCTGCGCCCTGGCGAGACATCCCTGACAAATCTTCGGCGCAAACTCCCGTAAGCACTGGAATGCATGATTCTTAGTCATGATTCTCGGCTTTCCGGCCAATGTGTATTGATTTTTATCAATCAGCTTATTGAAACATACCCGTTACATTCGAAATTCTTAGGAAACAATTCTTAGGAATTAAGACACATCCGCGATACGCCCCGGTGTTTGAATCGCCGCAAGACGGAGTGCGGCATTTTGACGCATTGGTACCTATTTCAGTTCACGAATGCGCCGCCGCCCTACCGAACACGTGTTGTCAGACAACCCCGAGGGGAGTAACCGAGATGAAGATCAGTTTGAGAATTTCGCAGAAGTTGCCGGCGTTTATCGTCGGCGCCGCTCTGCTGAGCGGCGTGGCCGTGGGCATCGGCAACTATACGATCGCCCAGCAAGAGATCCACAACGAGACCGAACAAAAGCTTATCGGCATCGTCGAGAGCCGTAAATCGGCGCTGGAAAGCTATTTGAGCTCCATCGATCAGGACATGCGCGTCATGGTCGTCAACGACCTGGTGCAGCAGTCCCTGGCCGCCTTCGCCGGCGCCTACCGCGAGTTCGGCAAGGACGTGACGAAGACGCTGCAGGATCTCTACATCAACAACAACCCGCATCCCACCGGCGAAAAGCACAAACTGTCGGCGGCCAAAGACGATTCCCAATACACGATGCAGCACGGCTTGGTGCACGAGAAGTTCCGCACCATGCTGGAGCAGCGCGATTATTACGACATTTTCCTGATCGATATGCAGGGCAACGTCATCTACACCGTGTTCAAGGAACTGGACTACGCCACCAACCTCAATACGGGTAAGTGGAAGGACAGCGATCTCGGCAATGTATTCCGGGCCGCCGTCAAAGAAGGTAAATCGGGCAAATTGTCCTTTACCGATTTCCGGCCTTATGCCCCGAGCTTCGGCGCAGCCGCCAGCTTTATCGCCTCGCCGGTATTCGGCGACGACGGCGTCGCCTTGGGCGTTCTGGCCTTCCAGATGCCGATCGGCCGCATCAACGCCATCATGCAGCAGCGCGCCGGTTTGGGCGAGAGCGGCGAGAGCTACATCGTCGGCACAGACTTCCTGATGCGCAGCGACTCCCGCTTTTCCGAGGAATCGACCATCCTGAAGACCAAGGTCGAGGGCCCCACCACCAAAGCCGGCCTGGCCGGAAACGAGGGTGTGGCGGAAGTTCTCGACTACCGCGGCGTCAAGGTGATGTCGGCGCACGTACCCTTTGAATTCCACGGCACACAGTGGGCCGTGATGACGGAAATCGATTCGGCCGAGGCTTTCGCCGGAATCGACACCATCCGCAACATGTCCCTGATCATCGGCGTCATCGTCGTTCTGGTCGTGGGCGTCATCGGATTCTTCCTGGCCCGGACCATTTCCACGCCTATCGTAAAATTGACCGACGTGATGGGTGCCCTGGCGGATGGCGACAATGAAGTCGACGTGCTCTACCAGGAAAAGTCCGACGAACTCGGCGACATGGGCAAGGCCGTCCAGGTCTTCAAGGACAACGCCATCGAGAAGATCCGCCTCGAGGAGGAGGAAAAGAAGGCCGCCGAAGAACGCCGCCAGCGCGAAGAGGCCGAGCGTCAACGCGAGGCCGAGGAGAACGCCGAGCGCCAGGCCCGCCAGGAACGCATGGACAGCCTGACCTCCGGCTTCGGCGACACGGTCGAGGAAATCCTCGGTGTGGTGGCGTCCAGCTCGACCGAGATGGAATCCTCCGCCCAGTCGATGTCGGAAATCGCCCGCCAGACCCAGGACGAGAGCGTCACGGTGGCCTCCGCTGCCGAGCAGGCGACTGCCAGCGTCCAAACGGTGGCCAGCGCAGCCGAGGAACTTTCTTCCTCGATCAGCGAAATCAGCCGCCAGGTCTCGCACTCGGCCGAGATCTCGGGTAACGCCGTCAAGGCCGCGGAAGGCACCAACCAGACCATCCGCGATCTGGCCGAGGCCGCCCAGAAGATCGGCGAGGTCGTCGACCTGATCAACGACATCGCCAATCAGACCAACCTGCTGGCCCTCAACGCGACCATCGAGGCGGCCCGCGCCGGTGACGCCGGCAAGGGCTTCGCGGTGGTAGCCTCCGAGGTCAAGAACCTGGCCAGCCAGACGGCCCAGGCGACCGAGGATATCAGCGCCCAGATCGGCGCCATCCAGGGTACGACCCAAGAGGCCGTCAGCGCCATCGAAGGCATCGGCACGACGATTTCGGAGATGAACGAAATCGCCACCACCATCGCCTCGGCTGTCGAGGAGCAGGGTGCGGCCACTGGCGAGATCAGCCGCAACGTTCAGGAAGCCGCTTCCGGCACCCAGAACGTTTCGGAGAGCATCGTCACAGTGAAGGCCGGGTCGGAACAGACCGGAGAGGCCTCGGGCAACGTGCTCAGCGCCTCCCAGGAACTGGCCGAACGCTTCCAGGGCTTGCGCCAGGAGGTCGAGGAGTTCCTGAAGAACATCAAAGCCGCATAAACAATATCGGCTTTAAGACCAAGGCGGGCCCCGGTATTCCGGGGCCCGTTTTTCGTTCAGGACATGAAATCGAAGGCAAAGGCGTCGCCGGCCTCGCGGACTTGGGTCGCGAACGGCTTGCCGAAATGTTGCGGCATCAGCAATGCCCCGGTCTCGCAGCAATGGCCCAGGAGCCGCCGGCGCGTCGCCCGGGCAATATCGGGGTCCTCGCAAAAGGCGCTGTTCCAATCGGGGTAGGGGCCCTGAATGGGTGAGTGCAGACTGTCGCCGGAAAAAAGCCCGCGCTCGCCGGAATCCTCCAACTCGATCGCGATGTGGCCCGGCGTATGGCCGGGCGCAGGCGTGATCAACAGTTGATCGCCCAGCGCGTGTTCGCCGGACACCATTTCAGTTATTCCGGCCTCAACAACGGGCAACACGCTGTTCTTGAAGATGTCCGAAGGCCCGCTGCCGTCCTGTCCCTGGGCCCAGTGATCGTGTTCGGTTTTGGAGAAGACGTACTTGGCATTGGGGAAAGTCGGCACCCAGCGGCCGTCTTCCAGACGCGTGTTCCAGCCCACGTGATCCACGTGGAGGTGGGTGCAGAGCACGTAGTCGATCTCTTCCGGCCGGACGCCTGCCGCCGCGAGGTTGGCCATGTAGGGCGATTTCTGCATGTGAAAGGCCGGCATGTACGGCATGTCCTTGTCGTCGCCGATGCAGGTGTCCAAGAGGATGGTGTGTTGCGGCGTGCGGATCAGCCAACTATGCATGCTGAGGACGAGCTGATTGGTTTCGGGGGCGTAGTGATCGGGAACGAACCAGTCGACGTGGGGTTCAATCGCTGCCTGGTTGAAGTCCGGGAGGAACATCGAGGCTTCGAAGGACGGTTTCAGACTTTCCTCGATCCGGGTCACGGTGGTTTGGCCGAACGTGTGGGTGGTCACTTGAGAACTCCTTGGCGAATCCTGGACGCCGTCAGGATCGAGTACCCGGCGGTTTCTCGCAACTATGGATTTCGCTGTTCGTCCAAAAAGACGCGCACGCGTTCAAGCAGCGGAAGCGCCTCGATGAATTCCTTCTCCCGGAACACCGTGCCAAGTTCCGCGAACTCATCCGCCAGGGAGGCGATCGCCGCCTTGTGCGCTCGCCGGCCGGCCGCGGTGATTTCCACCAATTTGCCCCGTCCGTCAGTGGGGTCGGCGTAGATTTCGATGAAGCCCCGGGATTCGAGCCGCGACAAGGTGTTGGTCATAGCGCCCTTGGTGACCTGGAAGGCACGGGCAAGATGCGACGGGGCCTGCGCCCCGCCCTGCCGCACGAAGTGATTGAGTACCGAAAAATGAGGCAGTTTGAGGCCGCCCTCCAGCTTGCGCTCGAACAGATTGCGCGCCAATTGCTCGATAATGCCGATCTCGTTGAAAAAGCGCATCATCGGGGGCAATGCCTCAGGCCCCCGATCCTTTGCTCTTGCCGTCATGCACGCCTCATCCTGGTTTCCGCCGGCCAACGCGGCGACGCCTCGATGTCGGGACCATAGCCCAGGCGCGCCAGCATTTGCACCCGTCGCGGCGCATTGACGCCGAGCAGACCGTGGATCTCTTCGTAGGCGTGCGTCATTTCGGGATATTCCTGCAGCGCCTGACTGATAGGATGCATGCCGAGACCCAGTTCCGTCGCTTTCAGGTTGAGCCGGACGTAGGCCCCTCCCGTCTCGATCTGCCGTTGCCGGTCATTACCATCGGTGGCGATCCAGGCATAGGCCATGGCGGAGTTCATCACCGGCACGAACATCTCCAGACCCTGTCGATAGGCCATCGACGTGGGATCGGCAACGACCTCGCGGTTCATCAGTCCGAACATTTTCAAGGTCTCCATCATCGGCCCGCCAAGATCGATGCCGTCGGGGTTGGCTTCGATCTCGGCCTTGCCGATGCGCATGAGGTTGACGCTTTCCATATAGGTGCGCGGCGTTTCGATCTCGATTTTCAGGGCACGCCAGGAGAGATCCCGAACGGCCCCAACCAACCCGCTTTCGGCGCTGACGCCAACGCCGGCGTCCCGGCCGGTAGCCTGCCGCAACGCCGTCAGTATCCCCGCGGCCACGGGCCGGTCGGTCTCGTAGGGCTCCTTGTTGGAGCGGCGCTTCAGGATCTGGTGGAACAGCGGATCGCGGGCGATGCCTTCGTCCCGCACCAGCCGGATATGGGCGACGGGCCGGGCGTCGATCACCCGCTCGTCAGCGCCCTCGGGAAAGGTCTCGATTTCCGCCCCGAATCCCGCCTCTGCAGCGGCAATGCGCAGGACTTCGAGAAAACAGCCGAGGCCGATGACGATTTGCCGTCCGTACGGATCGGTTTCGGGCAGCGTGCGGTTCAGGTCGCAGTAAAGCGTGCCTTCCGTGGCGCTTCTCAGATCGATCAGCCATGGCTGCCGGTTATGCGGATTGGGCGCGAGGATGGCGTAGGAGACGGCGTATTCCAGAGGAGAGGCGGATTGCTTGCCGGCTTCCGACCAAGGCCGGTTGGCGGTCCCGGTGTCGCCGAACGAACAGGCGGTCCCGCCCGCCGCCAGGATGACGGCCGATGAGCCCGCGATCTTCATGAATTTACGCCGATTGATGGCCATACCGGCCTCCTCTGTTTGATTTAACGTTGAACTAAAAATAGTTCAACGTTAAACGATTACAAGAAAATTTTTCAGCCATGGTGGTTTCTCAACCAAACGTCGGGATTGTCGAGGCGGGCGGTGACGATGCCGGATATGGCGGCGCCGGCGCAACTGGCGGCGATGGGCAGGAAATAGCTGTTGGTCTGGTCGTAGGCGATGCCGGCCAGATACGGAGCGAGGAACATAGCGATGGCCGCCGCCGTGAACTGTCCGCCGATGATGGCGCCGACGCTGCCGACGCCGAAATAGTCCGCCATGATAGCCGGCGCCAGCGCCACATAGCCGCCGTAGCAAATGCCAAATAGAAGGGCGAATCCGATCAGCGGCCATTCCGTGCTGCCGAACAGCCATAGCGCGTAGGCCACCGTCAGGCCGGCATAAATGCCGACGAAGGTGGGCCGGCGGCCGAACCTGTCCGCCGCAGCACCCAGGATGAAGCGGCCGAGCGTGCTGCCGATACCGATACAGCCGAGCAGGTAAAGGGCGGTCGAGCGCGGCATGCCCTGGTCCTCCACAAAGGGAATCAGGTGCACGAACGGCAACGCGATGCCGATCGTGGCCAGGATACCGGTGCCATAGAAAATCCAGAACAGCTTGGTTCTGAGCGCCTGGCGGAGGCTGACGGAAAGCAGGGCTTCGGGACGCGCTGCGGCAGGGCCGTTGCCGGTCGCCGCGGTGGGCACACCGTCGCCGTCAGGGAGCAGGTTCCGCTTGGCCGGCGATCCCTCGACAAACAGGGCCGCACCCACCCCGGCAACCAGGACCGCCAGGCCGAGCGTGAAATAGGCGTCGCGCCAGCCGACGGCGCTGATCATCCAGGCCGCCACCGGCGGCACCGCTGTGGTGCCAAGACCGATACCCGCCACCGCCCAGCCCGTGGCCGAGCCGCGCTTGCGCACGAACCAGCGCTGCACAGCGCCCAGTGCCGGGGCGTAGGCCAGACCGATGCCGACACCGACACCCAGGCCGTAGGCGGCGTAGAGATGCCACAACGCCGTTGCCCGGCTGGCCAGCAGCAAGCCGACGGCCACCAGGAACATGCCGGATGCCGTGATCCAGCGCGTCTCCACCCGGTCGGCCAAGGCGCCGCTCAGGGAGCCCATGGCGAAATAGAGGAAGCTGGATATGGAGAAGATCAGCGAGATCGAACCGCGCGAGGCGGTGAATTCGCTCTGCAGGGACTGGAAGAACGCCGTGAAGCTGTAGGCGCAGCCGAACGCCATGAAGAGCATGGCGAACGCGCCCGCGACAACCCGCCATCCATGAAACATACGCACACCGCACCGCCTGGGAATTGGCTTGCCAGGATAGGGGCGATAGCGCTACCGATAAAGCGCAAAGGTCACAAACGAAACAATGGGGTGATGCATGGCCGATCTGACGTACCGCCGGGCCCGGGCGGAAGACCTTCCCGCCATCGTCGGCATGCTGGCGGATGACCCGCTGGGCCAAACCAGGGAGGACGCCTCCAGCCCCCTCAACCCGAAATACAGCGACGCCTTCGCGGCCATCGACAGCGACCACAACCAGTATCTCGCTGTAGTGGAGGACGGCGGCGAGGTGATCGGCTGCCTTCAGCTCACCTTTATTCCGGGTCTGTCCCGGCTCGGCATGTGGCGCGGCCAGATCGAAAGCGTGCGCATCGCCGCGAGCCGCCAGGGCCAGGGTTTGGGGCGGAATTTCTTTGAATGGGCGATCGAGGAATGCCGCCAACGGAACTGCGAGCTTGTGCAGCTCACCACGGACAAGGCACGGCCGGACGCCTTGAAGTTTTATGAATCCTTAGGCTTCGAAGCGAGCCATGAGGGCATGAAGCTCAAGTTCTAGATAGGCGCGGCCCTATTCCGGGATGGGGTAGAACCACAACTCCTTGCGCCTCAAGGGCGTTTCCTTACTGAGCAACGGGTTGCCTACGTTGATGATATGGCGATCCTCCAGCTTGGCCCGCCGGACCTGGTCACTGAAGTACTTAGCGAACAGCTCCTCGAACTTGCCGTCCGCCATGATCTTCGCGAACCCGGCCCGAAGGCGCTTGGCCAGCCGGGGATGCTGTGGAGATACATACAGATAGACCGGCATGGGCATGAACAAGGCAATACGCGGCTCAATCATGAGATCCGGTGCGCTGCCCTTGCGGGCTTCCAGTTCGCCGAACACCTCGTTCACCCCGCGCGGCGAAAAATCGTAGCGCTGGTGCTGGAGCATCGTAAACAGGCCGTCATAGGAGTTGGTCGGAATGATCGTGTACCCCAGCGCCTTCATTACCTTGGTCGTGGTCCAGTGAAGCCGCAGACCGACCGTTTTCCTTCTGAGATCAGCCGCATCCTTGATCCTGACGAACGAATCCATGCCGTTCTTGTTGATCAGCAAAAGCCGGTAATTCAGAAGCCCCCGGCGCACCGGTATTCGAATGGGTGTGACCCGGGTTTCCCAATCGACGTCTGCCGGGGCGTAGTAAACGTTCAGCTTGTCGCCGGCGATCATCAGGCTTAACGCCCGCGGCCGGGGAACCTTGTCCGCGGACAGAATTCGGTAAGGACCGAATTCGTCCCTGGTTTCGTCCATCAGCGCCTTGAGCAGTTCGACCTTGTAGGTGGCGCGCTGGTCGATATCCGACTGTTTGAGAACGATCTTGACGACATCCTCGGCCCTGGCCGATACCGCGCCGAAGCCGGCCGCTACCTGGCAGGACGCAGCCAAAAGAATTGTCGCATGTTGAATCAACCGTCGAACCGACATGAGGCCTCCCGGTCGGCCCTATTGCCTCAGTCCTGGTGGTCCGAGTCAAGACAGAAGTCTGAGAATTGCCGTTTACTTTGCCGCAACGGATTCGACCGGTAAGGAGCGGCTAGCCGGTCGCCGCGGTTTCACCGGCCCTTGAAATTGCCGGGCCGGCGTTCGATGAAGGAGGCTAGGCCCTCCGCGGCGTCCTCGGACTCCATCAGGGCGATCTGGCGAGGCCGCATGTCGGAGATGGCGGCATCCGGTCCTTCGTGCAGCGCCAGGCGGGCATTGGTGCGCATGGCCTGGGTGGCTAAGGGCGCCTGGGCCGCGATCATTGTGGCGATCTCGACGGCGCGCTCCACATCCCGTCCCGGCGCGACCATTTCCTGCACGAAGCCGAGGCGGCGGGCTTCGACCGTGTCGAATTCGTCGCCGGTCAGCAGATAGCGCATGCCGTTGCCCCACCCGGCGCGTTCGACAAAACGGATGGTGGCGCCGCCGGCGGCCATGACCCCGCGCGCGCCCTCATGCTGGCGGAAGCGCGTCTCGGCACCGGCCACGACGATGTCAGTCGCCAGCATCAGCTCGATGCCGATGGTGTAGCAATACCCCCTCACCGCCGTAACGACGGGTTTGGTGCGCAGCGGCGGGCGCATGTCCATGGGGTCGATCAGTCCCTCGGGAAAGACGCCGCCGCTTTCCTTCATCAGCGGCGAAACCTTTGGGAGATCCAAACCGGCCGTGAAATTGTCGCCGTGGGCGAACAATACGGCGGCGCGGGCCTCGGGATCGTTTTCGAAGGCGGTAAAAGCTTCGGCCAGTTCGCGCAGCATCTTGGGCGTGAAGCCGTTCAGCTTGGCCGGCCGGTCCAGTCCGATGAGATGAAGGTGATCTTTACTCTCGACCGTAATACGGCCGTCGGGATCGACGGCGTCTTCGGACATCAAGCGTCCTTGGCGTCGGGCCAGGGGAGGACGCCGAATTCGATGTCTTCCTCGGCCAGCGCCGTCGCCTCGTCTTCGGTCGCCCGGCCGTAGATGTCGCGCTTCTCGGTTTCGCCGTAATGGATCTTGCGGGCTTCCTCGGCGAACTGGTCGCCGACGTTCTCGCAGTTTTCTTCGACGTGGCTGCGCATCTGGTAAAGCATCTGCATGGCGGCTGCGGCTTCGTCGGGACCGGCCGGGGCATCGCCCTTTTTGGCGGCGACGTTGGGCGCCATCAAGGATTTTTCGACTTCGACATCGCCGCATACCGGGCAGGCAACGTCGCCCGCGGCGCGCTGTTCCTCGTATCCCGCGCTGTCGCTGAACCACGCCTCGAAAACGTGGTCGCGTGCGCATTTCAGATCGAACGAAATCATCGTAACTTCATATATGGTACAAGAGCGGCGCTAATATAAGGGGCGGAATGAATACCGGGCAAGAAGAGAACGAACAATCTTTTACACCCCATACGGGTTCAGCGTCGCCTTGGGTGCGGCGCTTTGCCAACCACCTGGCGTCCGGCGGCCGGGTATTGGACGTCGCCTGCGGCAACGGCCGGCACACACGCCTGTTAGCGGAGGCCGGCCACGCAGTGACGGCGGTCGACCGCGACATCGCCGGGTTGGCGGAGCTTTCCGATCTCTCGGCCGTTACGGCAATCGAAGCCGATTTGGAAACCGGCGCGCCCTTTCCGTTGGCGGGAACGACATACGACGCCGTGGTCGTCACCAACTATCTCTGGCGCCCCTTAATGCCCGACCTGATCGCCGCCGTGGCTGACGGCGGATTGCTGATCTACGAAACCTTCGCTCGGGGAAATGAAAAATTCGGCCGTCCGCGCAATCCCGATCACCTGTTGAAGCCGGGAGAGTTGCTGGAGGCCGTTCGCGGCACCGGTTTGGAGGTTATGGCCTACGAGCACGGCGAGATCGCCAAACCCCAACCGGCCGTCATCCAAAGAATCTGCGCGAGACGGGTTTGATCTAAGCTGCCGAGGTATCGCTGTCGGCGCCGGGATCGCTGTAGGGCCGGTCGTGGTTGAGCGACGGCACCATGCCCCGCACTTCCGCCACCCGCGCCATGTCGATCTCGGCGATGCTGACGCCGGGCTCTTCGCCGCCGTCAGCCAGCACCTTTCCCCAGGGGTCGACGATCAGGGAATGACCGAACGTCCTGCGCCCGCCGGGATGCACGCCGCACTGCGCCGGCGCGATGACGAAGCTACCATTCTCCACCGCCCGCGCCCGCAACAGTAGGTGCCAGTGCGCCTCACCCGTGACCTTCGTGAAGGCGGCGGGCGCGGTGAAGATGTCCGCGCCGTGATGCGCCAGGGTCCGGTAGAGATACGGAAAGCGCATGTCGTAACAGATGGTCATGCCCAGCGTGCCCCACGGCAATGGGGTGGTCACGGCACGGCTGCCGGGCTGGAAATTGTCCGATTCCCGATAGGTCTCTCCGCCGGCCAGATCGACGTCGAACATGTGGATCTTGTCGTAGCGCGCGGCGATGTCGCCACGGGGATCGACCAGGAAGGTGCGGTTGAGGACGCGGCCGTCGTTCGCCCGGATGCCCAGTGAACCGCCCAGCAGCCAGACGGCTGCATCCCGCGCGGCCCCGCAGAATGCAGGCAGCGCCGGGTGCTCGTTTTCCGGCAGGGCGCGGTCGCGCGAATCGGTCGGACCGGCGCCGATGAAGGAAACGTTTTCCGGCATGGCGACGAAATCCGCACCGGCGGCGCCCGCCTCGCGGATGAAACCGACCGCCGTCTCGATGTTGGCTGTCATGTCGTCGCCGGCGCTGACCTGAACGCAGGCTGCCTTGAATTTGGCCGTCATGTCGTCCCCTCCAACATGGGGTTGAGCGCACCTTGACTATCCAGCGCGTACAACTCGTCGCAACCGCCGATGGGCGTGCCATTGATGAAGATCTGCGGCACCGTGCGGCCGCCGCCCGAACGCTCCGTCATTTCCCGACGCAAGTCGCTGTCCATGCCGACGTCGATTTCGGTGTACTCGACACCCTTCGATGACAACAGGTCCTTGGCCCGCCAGCAAAAGGGGCAATACTGGGTCGCATAGATCTCGACCTCGGCGGTGATGTTGGTCGGGGCTTCCGTCATATTCAATTCACTTGGCGCATGTTGAGGGTTCGGATTTCGGACAAACGATAATATCTTTTTCAGCATCGGTCCGGCTCATTTTTTCGGCGCTACACAATATAGGCGCGGCGCCTGGACGGACAAGTCCGGCATAATTCAAGATATCGTCAGGGAAGGATCGTAAGGGAGGTGCGAATGTCGAAAGTCGAATCCTTTGAAGTGAGGCCGGGCCTCTCAATCTCGCGACTGCTCAAGGGCGGCTGGCATCTGGCGGGCGGGCACGGGGAAATAGACCGCGGGCAGGCCATCAAGGATATGGCGGCGTTTGTCGAGGCGGGCATCACGACCTTCGACTTCGCCGACATCTACACCGGCGTCGAGGACATGGTCGGCGAGTTTCGCCGGACCTACCCCTCGCTCGCCAAGGACATCAACGTCAATTCCAAGTTTGTGCCCGACTACGACATCATGGACACTGTCGACCATGCCTATGTCGAGGGCACCATTCACCGCTCCCTCAAGCGCCTCGGGATGGAGCGCCTGGACATGGTGCAGTATTGCTGGTGGGACACCTCGGTACCGGGATACCTGGACGTGGCGACCTCCCTGGTCAAACTCCAGGAAGAAGGCCTGATCGGCCATCTCGGCATCACCAACTACAACACCGCCGTCCTGCAGGAATTGGTCGACGCCGGATTTCCCCTCACGTCAAACCAGCTTCAGTATTCCCTGATCGACAACCGCCCGGAAAAATCGACAGTCGACTTCTGCCGGGAGCACGACGTTTATCTCTATTGTTACGGCGCGCTGGCTGGCGGCTTCTTGTCCGACGAATGGCTCGGAAAGCCGGAGCCGGAAGGCCCTTTCAGCAACCGGTCGCTGACCAAGTACAAGCTCATCATTGAGGACTTCGGCGGCTGGGCACTGTTTCAGGAACTGTTGCAGGTGCTCGCCCGCGTCGGCGAGCGCCACGGCGCCACCATCGGACAGATCGCCGTGGCCTGGACCCTGAGCCGTCCACAGGTCGCCTGTGCCGTCATCGGCGCCACCTCCACCCGGCACCTGGAGGAAAATCTCAAGATTTTCGACATCGAACTGGACGACCGGGATTTCTCGGAAATTGAGGCTGTCATCAGCCGGCGGGAGGGACCCGAAGGCGACGTCTATGACTTGGAGCGAGTTAAAACCGGCCGACATGGTCGCATCATGCACTACAACCTCAACGACGGTCGGACCTGACGGGCGATCTATCCCCTCAAACCGTGCTCGCGCGGACCACACGCGCCAGCGTCAGCACGTCCACGCGGGCAGCGCCGGCACGCTTCAACACAGCCGCACAGGCATCAACCGTCGCGCCCGTCGTCATGACGTCATCGATCAGAAGGACGTGCGCCTCCTGAATTTCCCCCATGCGGGAATTGGGCACGGCGAAGGCGCCGCGAACGGTTCTGTGGCGGGCCGAGGCGCTCAATCCGCCGAGGCTGGGCGTCGATTTGACGCGTTTGAGCAGATCGACCTGAACGCGCGCGCCGGTGGCACGTCCAAGGGCGAGCGCCAGCAGGGCCGACTGGTTATAGCGCCGACGGAACAGCCGGCGGCGATGCAGCGGCACCGGTGCGACAACTGTACCGCTTTTCAGCAGTGGCACGCCTGCACGAACCAGCCAGGCGCCGTAGGTCGGCGTGCCGTCGGTCCGGTCGCCGTGTTTGAAACCGAGAACAAGGCCGCGGCTGGCCGCATCGTAACGCATCACCGCCCGGGCGCGGTCGAATGCCGGAGGCGTGCGCAGGCAAACGCCGCACAGGGCATCCTCGCCTTCGTCGAAGTCGAACGGCAGCCCGCAACAGGCGCATACCGGGCCGTCGATGAAGTCGACGGCGCGCCAACATTTTGCGCAGAGCGCGCCATCGGCGTCGATGCCGGCGCCGCAACCCAGGCAGCGGGGCGGCAAAAGGGCATCGAGCACGCATGCACCGAGGCGCTTGACAACGGACGCCACCGGCAAGCTTACCTTTCGCGAATCGCGATTTTCACCCGGAACGGTCATGGGACAATGCTAATGCGTTTCAGCTTTTAACGGAAACGCCTGGTCTCATATTTTATAGGCAGCACAATGTGTTAACGGCTCTCAGCGTTTCAAGCCAAACTTGAAACACCCTGGCCGTTCGGACCTGCGCGTGCCATATATCCAGCGATGATGGATACCGCCCGTCCTTTTGATCGGACCCTGCTGCGCCGCCGCCGCGAGCGCGCCGCAGCCGGTTTGGCCGATTTCGACTTTCTTATCCGCGAGGTTGCCGACCGCCTGGTCGACCGCCTCGACGATATCAGCCGGGAGTTTGCGGACGTTCTCGACCTCGGCTGCCATACCGGCCAGGCGGCGGAACTGCTGCGCGACCGGAGAGGCGTAAGCTCCCTGGTTCAGGCTGATCTCTCGCCGCGCATGGCGACTACCGCCGCCGCCAACGGCTGGCCGGCGCTCGCCGCCGACGAGGAAGCCCTGCCCTTCCAGGACAAGGCCTTCGATCTGATCGTCAGCGTCCTCGGTTTTCATTGGGTCAACGACCTGCCTGGCACGTTGATCCAGGCCAACCGCTGCCTACGGCCGGACGGCGTCTTGTTGGCGGCCCTGTTCGCGGGAAATACCCTTAGAGAGCTACGCGAGTCGTTCCTGGCGGCCGAAACCGAAACCACAGGCGGCGCAGCCCCCCGCGTCTCTCCATTTGCGGACGTGCGGGATTTGGGCAACCTTTTGCAGCGTGCCGGTTTCGCTTTACCCGTGGCCGATCACGAAACCATTACCGTGCGTTACGAATCGGCCCTCAAGCTCCTCAACGACCTGCGCGGCATGGGCGAAAGCAGCGCCCTCAACACCGGGCTCAAAACCTTCACGCGGCGGGATACGCTGATGCGGGCGGCGGAAATCTATGAAGACCGATACGGCGGCGAGGACGGCCGCATACCGGCGACTTTCGAGATCGTCACCCTGACGGCGTGGGCGCCCGACGCCAGCCAGCCGAAACCTTTGGCCCCGGGATCGGCAACGACCCGGATGGCGGAAGCGTTGGGCGACAAGTCGAGGGGAAGCTGATGCGGCCCGTTTAGATGATGCCGTAAACCATCGCACCGACGCCGATCAGGACGGCCACGAACATCAGTACCGTACCCCAGGCAATAAACTCGACGACCCGATCGGCCATGATCCGTTCCTCCGACACCCGCGTGATCAATATGGACGATGGTCGAAGGGTAGAACCTTGCAATGGGCCCGGCCATACGAAGAACCGCGTAATCCGGAGGATCGGTTAGAGGTAGTCCCTCAGCATGGCCACCAGCGGCACATCAGCCGGGGGCATGGAATAATCCGCCAGTTTCAGGGGCCGGACCCATTTCAAGGCCTGCCCTTCCCTTGCCACCGGAGTGCCGCGCCAGGTGCGGATGACATAAAGCGGCATCAGCAGGAAGAAATCGTCGTAGGCGTGGGAGGCGAAGGTAAACGGCGCGAGACACGACTGGCGCGTATCGATGCCCAGTTCCTCGTGCAGTTCCCGGATGATGGCGGCTTCGGGCGTCTCGTCCGGTCCGACCTTGCCGCCGGGGAACTCCCATAGCCCGGCCATCGATTTGCCTTCCGGCCGCTGGGCCAGCAGAACGCGGTTGTCGGCGTCGACCAGAGCGGCAGCGGCAACCAGGATACGCGGCAACCGGCCGCGCGCCGCCATCGCCTCGGCGTCATCGTCGCCGGCGCCCCAACAGCCGCTTTCGTCGAACGCGCTCATGGCTCAACTGCGGTAATCGGCGTTAATGGAGATGTAACCGTGCGTCAGATCGCAGGTCCAGACAGTAAACTTGCCGCGCCCCACGCCGACATCCACCGAAAGGTCGATCTCGTCGCCCTTCATATAGGCCGCGACCGGCGCCTCGTCGTAGCCCGGGACCATTATGCCGTTTTCGGCAATTAGGTGATCACCGAAGCGAATGCACATTTTGTCGCGGTCAGCCGCCTCCCCGGCCTTGCCGACGGCCATGACGACGCGGCCCCAATTGGGATCCTCCCCGGCTATGGCCGTCTTGACCAGCGGCGAGTTGGCAACGGAAAGGGCGATGGTTTTGGCGGCGGCGCTGGATTCGGCACCCGTGACGTTGACGGTGATGAATTTTTTCGCTCCTTCGCCGTCCCGCACGATCTGGTGGGCAAGATTTTGCAACACTTCCGCCAGTGCCGATTTGAACGCCTTCAAAGCGGGATCGGAGGCCTTGGTCACCTTGGCATGCCGGGCCCGGCCCGTGGCGAATAACAGGCAGGTGTCGGATGTCGAGGTGTCGCTGTCGACGGTCACGGCGTTGAAGGCGTGGGCGTTGGCCGATTTGAGCAGCGACTGAAGAACCGGCGCCGGAATTTTGGCGTCGGTGAACACGAAGGCCAGCATTGTCGCCATGTCGGGCGCGATCATGCCCGAGCCCTTGGCAATCCCGCCGATTGTGACCATTTTACCGCCGATCTCCGCCGTCGCTGATGCGGCCTTGGGGAAGGTATCCGTCGTGCAGATGGCCTGGGCCGCCGATTTCCAGTTACCCGGTTTTAGACCGCGATGCAGACGCCCCACGAGCCCGGCGATCTTGTCGCCGTCCAGCGTTTCGCCGATCACGCCGGTGGAAGCGATGTAAACGTCTCCCGGACGGCAACCCACGGCTTTTGCCGTTGCCCTGGCCGTTGTCTTCACCGCCGCCATACCGCCGGCCCCGGTGAAAGCGTTGGCGTTTCCCGCATTGACCACCACCGCCCGTCCCCGGCCCGATTTCAGGGCGTCGCGGCACCACAGCACCGGCGCTGACGCCGTTTTCGACTGGGTGAGCACGCCGGCCGCTTGCGTACCCGGGCAGAGCTCGGCCAAAAAGAGGTCCTTGCGTCCCTTGTAGCGGAGACCGCCGGCGATCGCGGACAGCTTCACGCCCGCGATTTCGGGCATGGCGGGAAAGCGCTTGGGCGCCAGGGGGGAAACCGGATCCTTGGACTTGGCGGCGGCTTTCTTTTGGGGGCGTTTGGACATCGGCTCGACGGTCTTTCCTGGCTGCGGTTTTGCGCGACTTTTGCATATGCCTTCCGGCCTCACAACCGCCTAGAATTGCAGGCCGGACACAGGCGCGCCCGGCAGCGGCGAATTACCGCATTCACGAAAGCGTTTCCCGTCGTTGACATGGCCCCGCCCGCCGCTTATGTCTCAGTCTGGCCCCGACCCCCGGGGCATGAAATTTTCGCTCTTTTTGGGGTAAATGCATGTTTGGCGCTATCGCCAGGAAAATATTCGGTTCGGCCAACGAACGGACGTTGAAGGAATACGAAGGCCGGGTCGCGGCGATCAACGCACTCGAGCCGGAGCTGGAACAGCTCAAGGACTACGAACTGCGCGCCCGCACGGATGACTTCCGGGCCCGGCTAGCGGCCGGAGAAACCCTCGACGATCTATTGGAGGAAGCTTTCGCCACGGTGCGCGAGGCGGCCAAGCGAACGCTGGGCCAGCGCCACTACGACGTCCAGTTGATCGGCGGCATGGTGCTGCACGAGGGCCGCATCGCCGAAATGGCCACCGGTGAGGGTAAGACCCTGGTGGCGACCCTGGCGGTCTACCTCAATGCGCTCACCGACAAGGGCGTCCACGTCGTCACGGTGAACGATTACCTGGCCCAGCGCGACGCCGCCTGGATGGGGCAGATATACAAGTTTCTCGGCATCAAGGTCGGCTGCATCGTCCACGGCCTGGATGACGACGAACGCCGGGCCCAATACGCCTGCGGCGTCACCTATGGCACCAACAACGAGTTCGGCTTCGACTATCTGCGCGACAACATGAAGTTTTCGCTCGACACCATGGTGCAGCGCGAATTCACCTATGCCATCGTCGACGAAGTCGACAGCATTCTGGTCGACGAGGCCCGCACGCCCCTGATCATCTCGGGTCCGGCCGAGGACAGTTCCGAGCTCTACCTGCAGATCGACGACCTGATCCCCAAGCTGGAGGAGGATCATTTCGAGATCGACGAGAAATCTCGTACGGCATCGCTCACGGATGCGGGCGTCGAGCACGTCGAGGCCATGCTGGTCGAAGAGGGCGCCATCACCGAAGGCAGCCTTTACGACATCGCCAACGTCTCCATCGTCCATCACGTCAACCAAGCGCTGAAAGCGCACAAATTGTTTGCCTGCGATACCGACTACATCGTCAAGGACAACAAGGTCGTCATCATCGACGAGTTCACGGGCCGCATGATGGAGGGCCGGCGCTATTCCGAGGGTCTGCACCAGGCGCTGGAAGCCAAGGAAAAGGTCGATATCCAAAACGAGAACCAGACGCTGGCCTCGATCACCTTCCAGAACTATTTCCGGCTTTACGAAAAACTCGCCGGCATGACCGGTACGGCCATGACCGAAGCGGAGGAATTCGCCGACATCTACAAGCTGGAAGTCGTCAACGTCACGACCAATGTGCCGGTGATCCGCCAGGATCAGGACGACGAGGTCTACCGCACCGCCAACGAGAAATACAACGCCATCATCGATCTGATCGAAGATTGCCAGAACCGCGGGCAGCCCATCCTTGTCGGCACGGTCTCTATCGAGAAATCGGAACACCTGGCCGACCTGCTGAAGGCCAAGAAAATAGCCCACAACGTCCTGAATGCCCGCTTCCACGATCAGGAGGCGACCATCATTGCCCAGGCCGGCCACTCCGGCGCGGTCACCATCGCCACCAACATGGCGGGCCGCGGCACGGACATCCAATTGGGCGGCAACCTCGAAATGCGAATCGCCGGGGAAACGGCGGGCCTGTCGGACGCCAAGGCCGAGACTAAGATCAAGGAAATAACGGCAGAGATCGAGGCCGACCGCGAGAAGGTGCTGGCCGCAGGCGGGCTCTACGTCGTCGGCACCGAACGCCACGAAAGCCGGCGCATCGACAACCAGTTGCGTGGACGTTCCGGCCGCCAGGGCGATCCCGGCGCCTCCAAATTCTACCTGAGCCTGGAAGACGACCTGATGCGCATCTTCGGCTCTGAACGCATGGACGGCATGCTGCGCAAACTGGGGCTGGAAGAGGGCGAGGCCATCGTCCACCCCTGGATTAACAAGGCGCTGGAGAAAGCCCAGCAAAAGGTCGAGGCGCGCAACTACGACATCCGCAAGAACCTGCTGAAGTTCGACGACGTCATGAACGACCAGCGCAAGGTGGTCTACGAGCAGCGCAAGGACCTGATGCGCACCGACGACGTTTCCGAAACCGTCGCCGACATGCGCCGCGAAATCACCAGCGAACTGGTGCTGCGCCACATCCCCGAGAAAGCTCATGCCGAAGAGTGGGAAACCGACGTACTGAAGGCCGAAGTCCACCGCGTGCTCGGCCTTGATCTGCCGGTCGACGAATGGGCCAAGGAAGAAGGCGTCGCCGAGGCCGAAATCGAAGACCGCGTGCATGACGCCGCCAACCGCCGCATGGCGGAAAAAGCGGCAAACTACGGCCCTGAACTGTGGCGCATGGTGGAGAAGAACCTGCTGCTGCAGCTTCTGGACCAGCACTGGAAGGAACACCTGCTGGCGCTCGATCACCTGCGCCAGGGCATCGGTCTCAGAGCCTACGGCCAGCGTGATCCCCTGAACGAATACAAGCGCGAGGCCTTCAACCTTTTCGAAACCATGCTGGCCAATCTGCGCGAAGCCGTCACCTCCATGCTGTTCCATGTCGAACTGCACCTCGACCAGGAGGAGCAGCAACTCGCGGCGCCCATGTCGGCATCCGCCGACCTGGAGGAGCAGCACCTCGAGCCTCTCGGGATGGAGGAAGGCATTGAGGCCGCCGAGCCGGCCGCCGCCGCGCCGGCGCAGGCCATGCCGGGCGACGTGATGGAGCGCGATCCAAACGACCCGGCCACCTGGGGCAAGGTGCCGCGCAATGCCTCCTGCCCGTGCGGCTCCGGCAAAAAATACAAGCACTGCCACGGCAAGGCCGTCTGATCCGGCCAAGCCGCCATGAAGCCGTTCGAGGTCAACGTTCCCGACGCCGTTCTTGACGACCTGCGGGCGCGCTTGGAGTTGGCCCGTTTTCCCAACGAACCTCAGGACGCCGGCTGGCGCTGGGGGGCCAATCTCGGCTACATGCGGGAGTTGATCGATTACTGGCGGGACGAATTCGACTGGCGGGCGGCGGAAGCGCAACTCAATGCCTTTCCCCAGTTTATGGCGCCGGTGACCGATCCCGAAACGGGCGAGACCTTCGACATTCATTTCGTCCACCTCAAGGGGTCCGGTCCGTCGCCCAAACCGCTCCTGATCAGCCACGGCTGGCCCGGCTCGTTCTACGAGCTGCTTGGCATTGCCGGACCCCTGGCCAATCCGGAAAAGCACGACGCCCGAGGCGCGCCGACCTTCGACGTCGTCATCCCCTCGTTACCGGGCTACGGGTTCTCCTCGAGCCCCGCCGCCCCCATCACGCCGAAGGTGATGGCCCGGGTGTTCCACCAGTTGATGACCGGCGTGCTCGGCTACGAGAACTACCTCACGCAGGGCGGAGACTGGGGCAGCGTTATAACGGCCTGGATGGGCGTCTTCGAACCCGAGGCCGTCAGCGCCAGCCATTTCAACATGTTGGGTCTGATCCCATATACGGGCGCCGGAACCGACGCGCTGAGCGAGGAAGAGCGCGGCTATGTCAAAACCGTGAAGGCCCGCATGAAGCGGGAGGGCGGCTATCAGGCGATCCAGGGCACCAAACCGCAGACTTTGGCCTACGGCCTCACCGATTCGCCGCTCGGCCTGGCCGCCTGGATTGCGGAAAAATTTCACGGTTGGCCCGGCGCAGACGCGACCCAGCCGCCACCCTTCCCCATGGACCGGCTGCTCACCAACATCATGATTTATTGGGCGAGCGGCTGCATCAACTCGTCGAACTGGCTCTACGCCTCCCTGATGGACGGCAGCGGCGCCGCCCTGGCCGAGGGTGAGCGCGTCACGGTTCCGAGCGGCTTCGCCTTCTTCCCCCACGACCTGTTCCCGCCGCCGCCGCAAAGCTGGGTGGCGCGCGCCTACAACGTTGTCCACCGCACCGATATGCCGAGCGGCGGTCATTTCGCGGCCATGGAAAACCCGGTCGAACTGGTCGACGACATGCGGAAATTCTTCGGCACCGCAGCTTCGTAGAATTTCACCGGCGGCGCCGGGCAGTCAGACCCGGGCTTGGTCGAGAATGGTCCGCACCTTTTCCAGTAATTCCGCCCGCCGGTAGGGCTTGTTTACCACCGGGGCGTCGGCGTCCAACTGCCCGGCGTGAACCACCGCCTGCTCGGCATAACCGGTGGTGTAGAGCACCTGGATTTGCGGCTGCAGCCGTTTCGCCGTCTGGGCGATTTCCACGCCGTTCTTGCCACCGGGCAGGACAATGTCGGTAAACAGCAGGTCAAAACGCTGGCCGTCTTCCAGATGGCCGATGGCCTCGTCGGCATTGCCGGCCTCAACGACTTCGTAGCCCTGGCCTCGGAGGATGGCGACCGGCACTTCACGAACGGCCGGCTCGTCCTCGACAACCAGAATACGTTCCGAACCCCTTTCGGGTGGCGGTACAGGTTCTTCCGCCTCATCCCAGCTGTCATCCCCAAAGGATCTCGGCAAATAGAGCTTAATCGACGTGCCGTGGCCGACTTCACTGTAGATCGTGACGTGGCCTTTCGACTGTTTGGCGAAGCCGTAGACCATGCTGAGCCCAAGACCGCTGCCCTCGCCGACGTCTTTCGTCGTGAAGAAGGGATCGAAAGCCTTTTCCAGCACGTCGGGCGCCATACCGGTCCCGGTATCGCTCACCGCCACCATGACGTAGTCGCCGGGGGTCACCTCCTCCTGCTGCTTGACGTATTCGTCGTCCAGCTTCGCGTTGGCGGCCTCGATGGTCAGTACACCGCCGTTGGGCATGGCGTCCCGTGCGTTGATGGCCAGATTGACGATGGCGTTTTCAAACTGGTGGGCGTCGATCAGCGCCGGCCACAGATCCGCTGCGCCCGCGAACTTGAGATCGATGGTTTCCCCGAGCGTGCGCCGGAACATTTCCTCGAGATCTCCGATCAGATCGGCCACGTTGGCGGCAAGGGGCAACAGCGCCTGTTGGCGCGAGAAAGCCAGCAGGCGGTTGGTCAGGGAGGAGCCGCGCTCAACCGCCCTCACGATGGCTTCGATACTGTCCCGGAGATCGCCGTGGTCGCCGGCCTTCTCCATGATGATATCGGCGTTCCCGATCATGACGGCCAAGAGATTGTTGAAATCGTGGGCGATGCCGCCGGTCAATTGGCCGACGGCCTCCATCTTCTGCGCCTTGCGGAGCGATTCCTCCGCCTCCTTGATTTCCGTGATGTTGGTGGCGACGCCGCGGTGTCCGATGTACGTCCCATCGTCGGCGAACACCGGGCTGCCGCTGATCCTGGCGTGGCGCTTGGCGCCGCCGACGCCCAAGTAACAGTACTCGAAATCCTTGAACTCCAGGTGGTCCCTAAGCGCTTTGTCGTAGGCCCGCCAATCCGTTTCGGACGCCAGATCGGCGGCGATGCTTTGCCGCGTCCGACCGATGGCCGAGTCGGCCGCATGCCACTCCTCCGCCCGGCTGACCTCGGACTCCCAACTGATTCTGCCGTCCGCGTCGGTTTCCCAGAACCAGTCCGACGATGACTGCGCAAAATCGCGAAACCGCGCTTCGCTTTGCGCCAGCGCCTCTTGCGCTCTTCTTAGTTCGGTGATGTCGGTGTCGATGCCGCCCAGGCCGATAAGATTGTCCTCGGCATCGACCACCGGAAATTTCGTGACCAGGAACTGGCGGCCGATGAAGTCTTCGACTTTCGAGACGGCCTTCCTCGTGCTCATGATTTCCTGATCATGATTCCGAATGAACTCGAATGCCTCCTCATCGAAGAGCACCCGCGAGGTTCGGCCCTGAATGTCCTCCAATTTGACGCCGTAAACGGATTCATAGGCCTTGTTGGCGACGAGAAACCGACCTTCCAAATCCTTAAAGAAGAGGGGCGCCGGCGAATTGTCGACGACGGCGCGAAAGCGGTTTTCGGCTTCCAGTCGGGAGGCCTCGGCTTTCTTGAGGTCGGTGATGTCGACCCGTACCAAGGCAGTGCCGCCGTCCGCCGTGGTGTACTGGTTGACCTGATACCAACGGCCATCCGCCATCTCGTATTCAAAGGATTTCCCCGACCGGAACAATTTCAGCCGATTTTGCACCCATTGCTCCGATTCCTCCGGCGAGTTGCCGTAAAATCCGACTTCGGCGAGCTTTCGCACGATCGTCTCGAATTTCGTCCCGGGAACCTGAATTTCCCGCACCGCCTTATGGGTGGTCAGGTACGGCTCGTTGGCCAGCAGGAAGCGGTCGTCGGCGTCGAACAGAGCAAAGCCGTCGGAAAAACTCTGGATGGCGCCATCAAGCTTGACGCGGGATTCGCGGATGAAGTTCTCGCTGCGCCGGAGCTGATCCTCGACCTTCTTGAGATCGGCGATGATCCACCCATAACCGGCGACAATTGCCGTCGCCCCGCCGATGATGGCGAACCAACTGAAATCGGTGTGCAGTCTCCTCATGACCGCCATCGCCTCCCCGCGCGGTATGATGAGGGGCAAGCCGTGCATAGCGAACAGATCGCCGGCGAAGAAGCCGCCGATCACGAAAATGCCGAGGAGTATCAACACCTGGCCCGCGCCGAACGAAACAAGGCGGAAACTTGAGCGGTTGACGAAGTAGGCCCAGCCCGCAAGTGCGGCGACACCGATCATCACGAGATCGAGGGCCGTCATGATTGGAACGGAATTCCAGATCACTTACTCAGCACTCCCGAAAGGATATGCGGGTTGGCCACACCCAGGCCATCTTGTCCACGGAGACCAAACCCTTTCACAAATTCAAAATGAAGTGTAGCCCGCTGGCCGTCGCCGCCTAAACCGTTTTCCACGAATACTGCTGCGGACGCAGGTTTTAGCGATGGCTCGGCCATTACGATCCACCCCATGCGTCCATGTGCCGCAGCCATTTCCGCGCCATGCCGCCTATTTTTGACATGTAGGCATCCATCGTTTTCCCGCCCGTTTCAGGCCCGAAAAAGGATATCGCATGTCACGTTTCCTGCTGATTTCAGTGTGCGCTTTAATCTTCTCCTTCATTACGGCTTGTAACGAGGAACGCCGGGGACGATACGGCGTCATCGAAGCGGAAAGTGAAGCCAGCTACCGCGGCGGCGGTCGAGTGGCCACCACGGTATTCGAAAACGGTACGGTGGTGGAAAAAGCTTATTCCCGCTCGGGCGAAATCATCGGCACGACGACGACGCGGAACGGACGCCTGATCGAACAGGAAGGCGAAACCGTCGCCACCTTCAGGCGCGAGCAAGACAAAAAACGTCTTCGCAGCTCGATCGACGAGGAACGGGCATATCTGAAGCGCTTGAAGGCAGACCATGCCGAGCGAACCAAGACCTCGAACTGGCTGCTCGGCAAGGCCGTTGACGGCCTGATCGCGGCCGGAAAACTGGCCCGGGCACATGACGGCAGCATTCCGACCAGCAGCGAACTTCGGGAAGGAGAAAGACAAAAAATCGCCCGGACCGAACGCCGTCTTGCCGAACTTACGGAAGAGTACGAGGAACGCTTCCCGAATTCTCCCTTGGCAAAGTCGAAGCCGTCGCAGGAGGAGATTGACCGCAAGCGGGTTCTGGACACGATGAACAGAACCAAAACGCTCAGATCGACCCGGCCACCCACCATTTACAGGCCGCCGCCCCGGCCAACCATCCCCTCTCCATCGACAATGTCTCATTAACAAGGGAGGGCGAATTGAAACACCGTACTTTCCCGAAGAGCGTCCTGGCGGCATTGATCCTCGCAAGCGCGTCGGCCAGTGCCCAGGCACCCCAGTATCCCGAGATTACCGATCTCCCCATTCCGGTCTTGCTGCAGATTGAGAAAGTGCCGCGATTCCCGTTCGTCTACACGACGCAAAACTCAGGTTTGATGCTGCCCGGCGATGTCCTCCATGCGCAAATTTCCGGCGACGGCCGCTTGTCGGAAACCAGAACAGGTTTTCTCTGGTCCTTCGACGTTAATCACGTAACTTTCCTCGACGACGGTCGAGAGACGAGTTGGGCAACGCGGGACCGTTTGGAAATCATTACGGATTTCAGAGGCCACGAGCTTAACGCGACACTGCGCTTCGGTGACCCTGCCGCCCTGCCCCAAAGTGTGGCGGCGGGTGTTTATCGGCAAAAGCTGCGTCAGCTTTTCGACGGGCTGAGATCAGGTGCGCTAACACGGCGCTCCCTCCCTTCGGCGCAAGGTGATGCCATCGCGTCGATCACCGACATGGCCGGCGCCCGCATGCGTCGCCAATCCCTCCAACCGGAACAAAGCGCCTCGCCGGCAAAGCTCACGCTTATGGGCGTCACGCGCTATCGCGGGCGCAACGCGGCTGTTGCCCAAGGCATCGGCAACTTTCGTTTCAAACGGGGTAACGGGCGCCTTTATGTCGGGGTGAGCACGACCATGCTAATCGATCTGGTCACGGCAATTCCGCTGCATTTGCGCAGCAATTATGTTGGCCGAATCGACGCCGGCGGCCTGGTCGGCCCGGTCAGCTACCAGGAAACGTTCACGATCGGGCTGCCCGGCAAACCATAACCGACCGGCGCTGCCGTTCGATCAGCCGAGCCCCAAACGGCCCATGGCGATAAATTTTTCGCGTCGGTGGTTGCGCAGCGATCCATCCATCGTCAGCAAAGGTTCGAGCGCTGCCTGGATCGCTTCACCGGTATTCCGGATGGCGCCTTCGGGGTCCCTTTGCGCGCCGCCCAGGGGTTCGGGCACGATTTGATCAATGACCCCGAGTTCGAAGAGATCCTGCGCCGTGACCTTGAGGGCTTCGGCCGCGTCCTGGGCTCTTTCCGCGGAGCGCCACAGGATCGAGGCGCATCCCTCCGGCGTGATCACCGAATAGATGGCGTGCTCGAGCATCAGAACGGTGTTGCCCGAAGCCAGCGCCACGGCGCCGCCGGAACCGCCTTCGCCGATAATGACGCTGACCAAGGGGACGCTCAGCCCGAGGCATGCCTCGATGCTGCGCGCGATGGCTTCGGCCTGGCCGCGTTCCTCGGCGCCGACGCCGGGGTGGGCGCCGGCGGTATCCACGAATGTGATGACGGGAAGCTTCTGACGTTCGGCAAGCTGCATCAGGCGGACGGCCTTGCGGTAGCCTTCGGGCAACGCCATGCCGAAATTGTGTTTGATGCGACCGTCGGTGCCGCTGCCCTTCTCCTGGCCGATAACCATCACGCTGTGGCCGTCGAAGCGGCCCAAACCGCCGAGAATGGCGGAATCGTCGCCATACCCGCGGTCGCCGGCCAGCGGCGTGTAGTCCTCGATCAGACCGTCGACATAGTCGAGGAAATGCGGCCGGTCGGCGTGGCGGGCGACCTGGGTTTTTTGCCAGGCGGTCAGGCCTTCGTAGGTTTCCCGCAACAGCTGCTCGGCCCGGCTTTCCAGTTTGGCGATTTCGGACACGACGTCGACGTCGCCGCCCTCGGAAAGGTGGCGAAGCTCCTTGATCTTGCCCTCGATGTCCGCGAGGGGCTTTTCGAAATCAAGAAAACTGTTCATGAAGCGGTCCAGCTACCAATCACCCGGGTGTTCTCCGTTCTTATTTCTTCTTGGACGCCGATTTCTTGGCGGCGCTCTTTTTCGCCGGTTTTTTCTTGGCAGCGGGCTTGGCCCGGCGGTCGACGGCGGCGATCTGACGGGCCGCCGCCACCATGACTTCGGCCTGCTTGATCGAGGCGATGTCGATCAGACGGCCGTCCAGGGCCACGGCGCCGCGTCCGGCCTTTTGGGCCTCCTTCATGGCCTTGAGGATTTTCTTGGCCTTGGCGACCTCTTCCTTGGCCGGGCTGAACACTTCGTTCGCCAGACCGATCTGCGTCGGGTGGATGGCCCACTTGCCTTCACAGCCCAACACGGCGGCGCGGGCCGCCTGGGCGCGGTAGCCGTCGGCGTCGGAAAAGTCGCCGAACGGGCCGTCGATGGGCCTGAGACCGTTGGCCCGGGCCGCCACGACCATGCGGGCGATGGCATAGTGCCACATGTCGCCCCAGTGGACGTCGCGATTACCCTCCGCGTCCGCGTCGGTCAACACATGATAGGCCGGGTTCGGCCCCCCGATATTCGTGGTCCGCGCCTTGGTTGAGGCTGCATAGTCGGCGACGCCGAAGTGCAGGCTTTCGAGACGCGGGCTGGCAGCCGCGATCTCGTCGATATTGGCCATGCCGAGAGCGGTCTCGATGATCAGTTCGAAACCGATCTTCTTCTTCAGCCCGACGGCGTCCTCGATCTGGGTGACCAGCATGTCGAGCGCGTATACGTCGGCAGCCGTACCGATCTTGGGAATCATGATCAGGTCCAGGTATTCGCCGGCCTGCTCCACCACGTCGACCACGTCGCGGTACATGTAATGGGTGTCCAGACCGTTGATGCGGAGGCTTACCGTGCGGTTCTTCCAGCGCGGGTCCGCCAAAGACTTGATGATGTTCTTCCGCGCCTGCGGTTTGTCGTCGGGCGCCACGGCGTCTTCCAGGTCGAGGAACACGACGTCGGCGGGTGAATCGAGAGCCCGGTCGAGAAATTTGAGATTGCTGCCCGGTACAGCCAGTTCGGATCGGTTGAGGCGCGCTTGCGCCTGTTCGGGAACGGTAAAACTCATCGGGGTCTCCTAATACATCGTAAACTGTCGGCAACGGAACCAATGGCGGGATTGCGGGGCAAGTACCATGTCGCATCGCCCCCCGCAACCCCCGGAAAACCGATCTCCATCACCACTCCGATCAATTGTCGCCCAGGGGGTGATGGCTCTCAACCAGCGATTTGAGCCTGGCTTCAAGCACGTGGGTATAAATCTGCGTTGTCGAGATGTCGGCGTGGCCGAGCATCTGCTGCACCGCCCTGAGATCCGCGCCGTGCGCCAGCAAATGACTGGCGAAGGCGTGCCTCAAGACGTGCGGAGAGACCCGGCTTGGGGGTAATCCGACCTCGTGGGCCAGTTCCTTGAGCAATTGCGCCAGCCTTCGATCGGTCAGATGGCCGCTTTTGCCACGCGAGGGAAAAAGCCACGGCGATGAGGCGCCTTCGGGCAGATATTCACCGCGCACGCGCAAATAGGCGGCCAGGGCGTCCAGGGCGGGATCGCTCAGCGGCACCAGCCGCTCCTTGCCGCCCTTTCCCCGCACCGCCATGAAACGCACGTCCCGGGTTGCCGCTGAGAGCGGCAGGGAGACCAGTTCCGATACCCGTAATCCGGTGGCGTACAAAACCTCAAGCAGGGCGACGAGACGCGCGCCGTCCACCCCACCCTTACCGTGTGCGCCTGCCAATAGGCTTTCAACTTCCTGTTCCGTCAGATATTTGGGCAGGGATTGCCGCCGCCGTGGTCCATCGACGGTAGTCGAGGGATCGTCCCCGCGCAGGCCCTCGCCGTAGAGAAAGCGGTAAAACTGCCGAATTGCGGAGAGCCTTCGCGAAACCGTCGAAGCGGCACGCCCGGCCCTGGTCAGATCGGCAATGTAGCCCCGAATATCGGCGCTCGAGGCCGCCTCGATGGGCCGCCCCAAAGTGCCGGAATAGCTGTCAAAATCCGCCAAATCGCGCCGGTATCCGTCCAGCGTCCGGGGCGCCGCGCCCCGTTCCACGGCCATCATTTCAAGAAATGTGTCGATGTGGCGGTTTGCGCCCATGCCGCCCCGCTTACAGGCCCCGGCCGACTGCCGCCTCCAGGGCCACGTCGCGCGATTCCCGGATCAATCCGATGGCGCGCAATGCCCGGATGACGGTGTGCAAGGTCGAGGGATCAGCGCCGGCGGGGCCGACGTCGCCTAGAGCCAGGAGACAGAGCATGACCGTTTCGCCCACCCGCTTGGACCTGACGGCGTTTTCCAATCCCCTGATCAGCGCCGGGGCCGGGGTATAAGCCGTCACCGTCAGTGGTCCCTTTAGCAGAGGCTCCCAGACGATGTCCGGCATGGCGTATCCCATGGCGTCGAGCAGCGAGTAAAACACCGCGGCACGTTCCGAAGCCGCGGTTTCACCCACCGTCGCAATCTGACCCGGCCACCAGGCATCCAGGATTGCCGGCCGGAAGGCCAATGGGCTGTTGAGATCGGCGATCAGGATCAGAGGCCAAAGTTCGAGAACCGCCCGGGCGGCTTCGTCGATAGGGCGTTCCGGCGGCGGCGGCGATTGGGGTTTGGGCGCCCCGAGCATGCCCGTCGTGAGGCGCTTCGCGGCTTCCTCCGGTGTGATGATCCGCGGCTGTATTGGCGGCGCGGGTTGCCGCGGCGTACTTGCGACTTCGCTGACGAATTCGAACCAGCGCCGCGCCCTTATGCTGTCGCCGGCCATCAACAACGCCCGGCCGATATCGCCGGCGGCCCACATCAACTCATCCGAGGGTTCGAGACTACGGGCGGCGTCATAGGTCACCCGCGCCATGGCGCCAAATCCCCCTTCCTCGCGGGCTCGTTGCCAGGCCGCCTGCAGGACCTTCGCCCGCTTGACCGGTTCGCTCTCGATCGTCGCCACCTGAAACAGGAGGGCGTTGGTGCGCGGTGTCGGATTTTCTTGCGCCAGGCCCGACCAATTGGTCAATTCATCGTCGGTGAATTCGATGCCGGCGTAAATTTGAGCCAACGACTGGGTCGACAGGGCACCGGCGGCTTCCGCCTTCTCGGCGGCCGCCAGGCGCAGATCGATGGCGGCATTTGCAGCCTGGGCCTGGGCCCGCAAGATGCCGGGCCGGGCCCCCGGAACGGCATCCGCGGGCAGTTGCTGCTTGGCCGCCCGCAGCATGGCCAACTGAAGCGGTGAGGGATCGATCAAACTTTCCACCACCGCCTCGGCGTCACCCGAAAGCGCCTCCGCCAGCGTGAAAAAGGCTTCATCGCCGGTTTCGCCCTGATCGCGCAAGATGGAAACGGCGAGTTCGACGGATTGGGTTTCGCCCTCAAGGGCTTTGCAGAAAGCAAGCCCCTTGAGCCAATACGGATCGGAATCCTCGGCAACGACATCTTCGATGCGCGTGCAAAAGGCCGGGCGGTCGCCCGTCAACAGCAAGCCATTCATCTCCGCCCGGGCAAAGGCCGGATCGGTGAGCCGGGCGGGCGCCAAATTGAGCAACCGGTTAACCTCGTCGGTGAGCCCGCCGGCCGCCAAGCGTTCCACGCGCAAGCCCAGCAAACTCGGCGCAACGGCCTCGCCCGCCGGCACTTCGGCGGAGGACAGCAACAGACGCCGCGCCATCTTTTGCATGACCGGCGACAGCGTTCCCATGGGCAAACGGGGCAGCAGGCGTTCGATCCTGGCCCGATCGCTGCCGGCCCACATTTCGGTTCCCAAACCTCCGGCCTCGGGATCGAGCAGTCCCACGGACGAAGGATCGATTTCCTGCAGTGCGCCGATCTGTACGCCGCTTTTTTCCGCTGTCGGCGTTGTCTTCTGTTCGACGGTAGCCGCGGCGGGCGTGGGCTCGACCGGCTGCAGGAGCTTTACCGGTGCAGCGGCCGTAGCGGGCTCGACCGGCTGAACCGGCTTGGCTTGCTTGGCGGCGGGAACAGACTGGGAAGGCAGAACCTTGGACGGATCGACAAGGGCCTTCGGCGCCGCAGGATCCTTGTAGGTTTCTTCCGCACCCGGGACTAGATTCTTAGGCGGTCCGAGCTGGGCCTGGGCTTTGGGCCCGGAAAACGGAAAGGCAGCGATCGACAGCGCCAGAATTCCGGCGGCGGCGAAAGCCGGAACCGCCGCCTCAACGCGGGAAACGATCATCAGGCAATACCTTTTCAACGCGCTCCGACGGCGCGGGAATATCCCAAGTCGCGAGAAAAACGCCGCCGCCGACGACGATCGCGAACAGCACGGCGATAGCAATAAAGGAAGCGCGGAACATTGAGCCTCTGAAATGAATCCTAAAATCAAGTGGTCTGGCGGCGACGAAAAGTGATCTAAACTCAAGATTGTGGCAAAGTTGCGTCAGTTTATCGGCACGGCTGGAGCGATTCAACGGCTCCCGAGCCCGGCGGCTCGAGATAAAGATCACCGGGCTTCGTCGAAGGAGATGGCATGGTATTCATATGTTCACCGGCTCCCTCAGCGTGAGCGCGGCAAGCCTGGACAAGACCTTGGTGCTTGTCGGCCTCATGGGGTCCGGCAAGAGCACGATCGGTCGACGGCTGGCTGCACGCCTCGGCCTGCCCTTCGTCGATGCCGACGAGGAAATCGAGAAGGCGGCGGGTTGCAGCATCAACGATATCTTCGAGTTGCACGGCGAAGCGGCCTTCCGCGACGGCGAGCGGCGGGTGATTGAACGCCTGCTCGACGGCCCCGTGATGATATTGGCGACAGGCGGCGGCGCCTTCATGAACGGAGATACCCGAAATCTGATTCGCCGTCTCGGAACGTCGCTGTGGCTGCGGGCCGACCTCGATGTGCTATTCCGCCGGACCAGCCGGCGCAACACGCGCCCCCTCCTCCACAAAGGCGACCCCAGGGAAATTCTGTCGAATCTCATGGCGGAACGGTATCCGGTGTATGCCGAAGCGGACCTGACGGTGGAGACCGACGATTCCCCGCACAATGTCGTGGTGGAAAAAATTCTCCGGTCTCTGGAAGAGCACGGCATGTTGACCGAAACGGCGTCTTCGAGCGATGAAACCCCATGACCGCTGAATCGCAATCAATCCCCGCCCCGGAAACCGACGTCGATACGGTCCGCGTCGAGTTGGACGAGCGCGCCTATGATATCGTCGTCGGCGAAAACGTTCTTTCGCGCACCGCCGAGTACCTGAAAAACCTGACTGCCGGGCGAACGTGCAAGGCAGCCGTCGTCAGCGATGAAACGGTCGCGAAACTGCATCTTCACACCTTGACCGCTGCATTGACCGAGGCGGACGTGGAACACGAGGTCATGGTTGTTCCGGCCGGTGAGGCCAGCAAGAGCTTCGCCCGGTTCGAAGGCCTGGTTGACGGAATTCTCGCCGCCAGAATCGAACGGGGCGACGTCGTGATTGCGCTGGGCGGCGGCGTGGTCGGCGACCTTGCGGGATTTGCCGCCGCTGTCGTCCGCCGTGGCGTCGATGTCATCCAGGCGCCGACCACTTTACTGGCGCAGGTCGACAGTTCGGTCGGCGGCAAGACGGCGATCAACAGTCCGCGCGGAAAGAATTTGGTCGGGGTTTTCCATCAGCCTCGCCTTGTGCTGGCCGACATCGGCGTGCTTGATACGCTGCCGCAGCGCGACGTCAAGGCGGGCTTCGCCGAGGTTTTGAAGTACGGACTGATCGATGACGTCGAGCTCTTCGATTGGCTGGAAGCCAACGGCGAGGCGCTTCTCGGGGGCGATCATGCCGCCCGGCGAAAGGCCGTGATCGCGAGTTGCCGGGCCAAGGCGCGGATCGTCGCCGCGGATGAGCGCGAAGGCGGCGTGCGGGCGCTGCTCAACCTGGGCCACACTTTCGGCCACGCCTTGGAAGCTGAAATGGGGTACGGCGACGGCCTCCTGCACGGCGAGGCGGTCGGCATCGGCATGCGTATGGCGTTTGATTTTTCGGCTCGCCTCGGGCTTTGTCCCCAGGAAGATGCCGACCGCGTTCATGCCTGCCTGAGGACTTTCGGCATGGCGGCCACCGTGAAGGATATCCCGGGTCATGCTCAAAGCGGCGAATGGCGGGCGGAACGGTTGCTCCACCACATGCGCCAAGATAAAAAGGTGATCGGGGGCAAGCTGACGTTTGTCCTGGCAAAATGCATCGGCGGCGCCTTCATCACCCGAGAGGTGGAGGAAACGGTTCTATTGTCCACTCTCAAACAGGAGATCGCGGGCACCGTCCGTCACGACGGATAGCGGCTTCCCTTTGCCAAACCGCCAATTCGCCTTAAGATAACCGTTACATCGTTTATTCCGCTCCGCGTTGAACGCCACGTAACTTCGTAGGTGCCGCAGCATTGGGGGGCCGCATCCGACCGTGGACTTGAGTCTGCTTCTATATATCGCCGCCATCGTCGTACTCCTGGTGTTGTCGGCTTTCTTTTCCGGTTCCGAGACCGCTTTGACGGCCGCCAGCAGGGCCCGCCTTCACCATCTCGAACGCAAAGGCAACGAGCGCGCCCGCAAAGTCGGCGCCCTCAGCGAGGAGAAGGACCGGCTGATCGGCGCCATCCTGCTCGGCAACAACCTCGTCAACATTTTGGCCTCGGCCCTGGCGACCAGCCTGCTCATCGGCTTTTTCGGCGATCCCGGCGTGGCCTACGCCACCGTGGGCATGACGGCTTTGGTTCTGATATTCGCCGAGATCATGCCCAAGACCTATGCCTTGCAGCACGCCGACCGGACGGCGCTTTTCGTGGCGCCGGTGCTGAGTGTGGTCGTGGCTGTGCTGGCGCCGGTGACACGAAGCATGCAGTTGATCGTCAGGCTATTCCTGAGACTGTTCGGCGTTGACGTCGGCAAGTCCCAGCACCTTACCTCGGCGGCCGAGGAAATCCGCAGCACGGTCGATTTGCACAGCATGGAAGGCGCAATCGTCAAGCATGAGCGCGACATGATCGGTTCCATCCTCGATTTGGCCGATGTCGATCTGGAAGAGATCATGATCCACCGCAAGAACATGGAACTGATCAACGGCGATGATGCGCCGTCGGTAATCGTGGATCAGGTGCTGAGCAGCACTCACACGCGCTTGCCCATCTACCGCGGCGAGGTCGACGACATCATCGGCGTGCTGCACGCCAAGGACGTCCTGCGCGCGGTGTCCGCCCACGACGGCGCTCTCGACGAACTCGACATCGTCGGCGTCGCCAGCGAACCCTGGTTTGTGCCCGAAACGACCACCTTGCGGGAACAACTCAATGCCTTCCGCCAGCGCCGCATGCACTTTGCCCTGGTCGTCGATGAATACGGCGCGCTGATGGGCCTTGTTACGCTGGAAGACATTCTCGAGGAAATCGTCGGCGACATTGCGGATGAGCACGACGAGGTTGCAGCCGGCGTGCGCGCGGAACCCGACGGGACCTACGTCATCGACGGCACCATGACCATCCGCGATCTCAACCGCTTGTTTGATTGGCCCCTGCCCGACGAGGAGGCCGCGACGATTGCCGGACTGGTCATCTACGCCGCGGAGATCATTCCCGACGTCGGCCAGGTCTTCACCTTTCACGGATTTCGGTTCGAGGTTCTCCGGCGCCAACGCAATCAAATCGTCAAATTGCGCGTCACGCCGCCGGTCGCCGCCGCCAAAAGCACGACGCCAGCCAAAGGGCCACAGGAGGTCGCCTCCTCGTGATCGCTGAACTGTTCGCGATCGTCGCGCCGATATTCGTTTGCGCCGGACTGGGCTTTGGCTGGGCAAAATCCAAACGCGCCTGGGATACCGGATTCGTCACCACGCTGACCTACTACATCGGCACACCTTGTCTGGTCTTTGCGACGCTGACGGGAACGCCGCTCGAAGCGGCGGCGTTCAGCCAGATGGCCGGGGCCGCCGTCGTGGCTTTGGCGGGATTTCTTATCGTCTCAAGTGCCGTCCTATTGATTGCGCGCCTGCCCTTCCGTCCCTATTTGCCGTCACTCATTTTTCCCAACGCCGGCAACATGGGGTTGCCCCTTTGCCTGTTCGCCTTCGGCGACGTCGGTCTCGCTTTGGGCATCGCCTACTTCACGATCACATCCGTGAGCAACTTCACGCTCGGCGTTTGGATCAGTTCGGGCAGCGGTTCCGCCGGTGGCTTGCTGCGTACACCGTTGATCTACGCCGTCCTGGCCGCCCTGGCGTTCATGGTATGGGAAATCGATGTCCCAAGGTGGCTCAGCAATACGACGCACCTGATCGGCGGCCTGACCATCCCCTTGATCCTGATCACGCTGGGCGTATCGCTGGCGCAGCTCAAAGTCGCCAACGTCACGCGGGCTGTGGCCTTTTCGCTATTGCGCCTCGGCATGGGGATCGGCGTCGGCTTTGGTGTGGCGCTGCTGTTCGGCCTTGAGGGCATGGAACGCGGCATCATGATCCTGCAGTCGTCCATGCCCGTGGCGGTATTCAATTACCTGTTCGCCCAACGCTACGACAATTCTCCCGCAGACGTCGCCGGCATGGTCGTGGTCTCAACAACCCTGTCGTTCGCCACCCTGCCTCTGTTGCTGCTTCTGGTGCTCTAGAGCAGTTTCCATATTGACGGAAACGCCTCGTCTCATATTTTCGAGGCGGCACAATGTGTTAACGGCCTTCAGTGTTTCATAAAAAAAATGAAACACTCCAGGCCCCGGATCCTAGACCGACCAAACCTTGTCGATGCCCATGGGGCCGGACTTGCGTCGGTTCGATCTCGCTTTCAAGCGAAAGTAATTCAGCATGAATACGCGGAGGCCCGATGTGAAGGCGCCTTGCGGTCGCTTGCGGTCGACCTCGCTGCAGACTTGCTTCAGGGTAAGACGTTCCGCAGCGCAGATTTCCGCCAAGGCGTCCCACTCCGCATCCTCCAATCTCACACTGGTGCGGCGGCCGTCGACCCTGATATTCCGGCTTTTCGTTGAACCCAAGGAAACCATACCCCCGATAAGAAAAATCTACAGATCGTCGGCCCGCACCGAGAGATCCGGTGGCGCGGGAAATGACGGCAATCACAACCTAATACGGCAAAAATTATCAAATTGCCATTTCCAGTTGTGATTATTGTTCAATTTCCTTTCGAGTGAAAGTTGGTTTTGGCAATCATGCGTAAAAAAATACAGGCTATTGACCCGATTCCTCCGCCGGCGTTCGCGTCGTCAGCGCCAAAGCATGAACGCTGTCCGCCATTTCCTCGCGCAGCACCCGGTATACGGATTTTTGACGTTCAATTCGCGACTGACCCTCGAATGCCCGGGCCACGATGTGAACGCGGAAGTGGGTTTGGCCGCCGGGCCGGGCACCGGCATGCCCCTCATGCATGGCCGATTCGTCCACAACTTCAAGACTTTCGGGGGCCAAGGACTCCGTCAGCTTCGTTTCAATACGGGCCGCCATCGGTGTTTGCGCGTTCATGCCAAATTGCTTTCCGGTTTTATGTGATGCCGTAACTGGCTTAGGAAAGTGATCGCGCCGCCCTTCCCTGTCAACCGGCTTGGACTTCGCCGAACATTCAGGAACAAGGAAAATATATCCGACTAAACTACTCGGACAATTGTGCCTATCTCCAATTTCCTGTTTTTCTTGAAGGCATAAGCCACTGAGAAATACAAATTTTATTGAGAGTAAGTTTCACTTGCGAAATCTATTTATCTCAGCTACGTTGTCTGATAATTCCAATGTCTTGCATGGGTGGATTGTTATGACGGCAATGGCGGCACAGGCTGATTACGAACTCGACTCTGAATCTTCCCCTCGTCAACATAGCCGGGCACGTGAAATAGATGCCTTCGTCGGTCAACGCATACGCGAACGCCGGACGATGCTGGGATTAACTCAGCAGCAAATGGCAGATTTGATCGGCGTAACCTATCAACAGGCTCACAAGTACGAACGCGGCATCAACCGCGTGTCTGCCGGTCGGCTGTACGACATTTCCAAGGCGCTGGACGTGAACGTCGGCTACTTCTACGAGGGCGTTGAAAGCGCCGATGAGTTTACCGTCCCACCCCGTCAGCGGATGTGCCTCGAACTTGCCCGAAATTTCGGCCAGATAACGAACGAGCGTCATCAAAAGGCGCTGAGTTCCCTGGCGAGAGCTCTCGTCGAGGAATAACCCGGCAAAACAACCCCCGCGGCGGCGGACCTGCATCGCACTCTGCCGCCCCTCCCCACAGCGGTCCGGCACCCACCGGGCCGCTGTTATTTTTCGATTCGGCGAAGCGTCAACCAAATCTCCCGGTCAAGCCCGACACACGCTTGAACTAAAACGCCTGATTCCCCATAATTTCCACATGACTCGAAACCAGTTCCAAAGGGCCGCCGAAGAGGCCGCCGTGCGAACCTGCGATCATCCCGATTGCCAGGATTTCGGCGCTTATCGGGCGCCGAAATCGCCGTCCAATCTGACGGAATACTATTGGTTCTGCCTCGATCATGTGCGCGATTACAACAAGTCCTGGAATTTCTTCGAACAAATGACGGACGACGAAGTCGAACACTTTCAAAGATCGGATGTCACGGGCCACCGCCCCACCTGGCGTCTCGGCCTGAACGGCGCTGCGGCCAATAGCGAGACGATCCAGGACGACCTCGGCGTGTTCGATGCAGCCGGGTTCAAGATCGGCGCCGAGGCGCAAGCCGAAGCCGCTGTACGCCAGTTGCCGCCCCAGGAGCGCGAGTCGCTGGCGGAACTCAATCTCAGCCCGCGCGCCAGTCTCGACGAGATCAAATCGCGATACAAAGAGCTTGCAAAGAAGTACCATCCCGACCTGAACGGCGGCGACGACAAGGCGGGCGACCGCTTTAAAGCCGTCAACAGCGCCTATACCTACCTTTTGAACTGCGGCTACAGTTGAGGCCCAAGACTTATTCTAGTTCTTGAGCTATCGGCTCGGCGCGCTTATGTTGCCGCCACCCACCGTAAATCCAGGAATTGAGACGACATGACTGAGCAATCGACCGCCGTGGACGCAATGGATCATCCCACCGGCACGCCCGACATCACGGTTTCCGTTCGTCAGGCCTTCGGGATCGATACGGATTTTGAAGTTCCGGCGTTTTCGCAACCTTCGGGCCACGTGCCCGATGTCGACGACAGCTACCGCTTCGACCGCGACACGACGCTGGCGATCCTGGCGGGCTTCGCCCATAACCGGCGGGTCATGATCCAGGGCTACCACGGCACCGGCAAGTCGACCCACATCGAACAGGTCGCAGCCAGGCTCAACTGGCCCTGTGTCCGGGTCAATCTGGACAGCCACATCAGCCGCATTGACCTGATCGGCAAGGACGCCATCGTCCTGCGCGACGGCAAGCAGGTCACTGAATTCCGCGAGGGCATTCTGCCCTGGGCGTTGCAATCACCGACCGCCTTGGTGTTCGACGAGTACGACGCCGGCCGCGCCGACGTGATGTTCGTCATCCAGCGCGTGCTGGAGGCCGAGGGCCGTCTGACATTGCTGGACCAGAACAAGGTGATCCGGCCGCATTCGGCGTTTCGGCTGTTCTCCACGACCAATACGGTCGGCCTGGGCGACACGACGGGGCTCTATCACGGCACGCAGCAGATCAACCAGGGCCAGATGGACCGCTGGTCGATCGTCACGACGCTCAACTATCTGCCCCATGAGGAAGAGGCCAACATCGTCCTGGCCAAGTCGCCGACTTATGACAACCCCGAAGGCCAGAAGCTCATTTCCAACATGGTTAATGTCGCCGAGTTGACGCGCCAGGGCTTCGTCAATGGCGACATCTCCACCGTGATGTCGCCCCGAACCGTCATCACCTGGGCCGAAAACGCCCGGATCTTCGACGACGTGGCGTTCGCTTTCCGCCTGACCTTTCTCAACAAGTGCGACGAGATCGAACGCGCCACTGTGGCCGAGTATTATCAGCGCGCCCTCGGCGAGGAACTGCCCGAGAGCTCCGCGGCCGTCAGCCTCAACTAACGCCTGAGGGAAAGCGCCAACCCGTGGCCGGCAACGACAATCCCACCGACCCGTTCAAGCAGGCGGTCGCCGCGACCGTGCGCGCCATCTCGGGCCGGCGCGAGCTGGAGGTGAGCTACTCCTCCGATCCGCCAGGAACTGCGGGAGATACTGCACGTTTGCCCTTGCCGTCGCGCGATCTCAGGCCCGGCGAGGTGGCCAACATCCGGGGCACCGCCGACAGTATCGCGCTGAAGCTGCGCTACCACGACACCGCAACCCACGCCCATGCCATGCCGCCGGGGGCGGATGCCCGGGCCGTGTTCGACGCGGTCGAGCTGGCACGGGTTGAAGCGATCGGCACCAAGCGCATGAAGGGCATAGCGCAGAACCTCGATGCCGCCCTTGAGGATCACTGCGTCAGTCACGGTTTCGATGCCGTCAAGGACAAAGCTGATGCGCCGCTGGCGGAAGCCTTGCGCCTGATCGTCAGGGAACGGCTGACCGGCCGCCCCCCGCCGGCCGCTGCCAAGCCGGTGGTCGAGATGTGGAAGCCCATGGTGCTCGACAAGGCCGCCGGCGATTTGGCCGATCTCGCCGAGAACATCCACGACCAGACGGCTTTCGCGCGCTGCGCCCGGCAATTGATCGCCGACTTGGACCTCGCCGATGAATGGGACGGCGAGGAAATGGACGACGAATCCTCGGGCGAGGACGACGGCGCCACCGAACAGGAAGCGTCCGACGAAGGCGATGCCGCGGAAGGTCCCGAGCAGTCGGAATCGGACACCCAGGAAACCGCCGAGGGCGAGAGCGAAGCCGGTATCGAAGCCGACGGCGAAATCGGCGAGGATCAGGCCGAGGCGGCCGGCGACGACGAACCGGGCCGCAGCGAACAACCCTGGTGGCCCGACGATCTGCCGCTCAACGACCCGAGCGAAAAGCCCTACCGCCCCTACACCGCCGCCTTTGACGAAGTCACCAAGGCTTCTGAGCTCTGCGACGACGAGGAATTGACCCGCCTGCGCGCCCATTTGGATCAGCAACTGCACCACTTGCAGGGCATGGTGGGCAAGCTGGCCAACCGGCTGCAGCGCCGCCTGCTGGCCAAGCAGACCCGTTCCTGGGAATTCGATCTCGAGGAAGGCATCCTCGACGCCGGGCGGCTTTCGCGCGTCGTCACGAACCCGGAAAACCCGCTCAGTTTCAAACGCGAGAGCGAAACCGATTTCCGCGACACCGTGGTCACCCTGCTGCTGGACAATTCGGGCTCCATGCGCGGCCGGCCCATCAGTGTCGCCGCCATGTGCGCCGATATCCTGGCACGCACGCTGGAACGTTGTTCGGTGCGCGTCGAGATCCTCGGCTTCACCACGCGGGCCTGGAAGGGCGGCCAATCACGCGAGAAATGGCTGGCCGACGGCAAGCCGCCCAATCCGGGCCGCCTCAACGATCTCCGGCACATCGTCTACAAGTCGGCGGACGAGCCCTGGCGCCGGGCACGCAAAAACCTCGGCCTGATGCTGCGCGAGGGATTATTGAAGGAGAACATCGACGGCGAGGCGCTGTTGTGGGCCCACGCCCGCCTGCTGGCCCGCCAGGAGGAACGGCGCATCCTGATGGTCATTTCGGACGGTGCGCCGGTCGACGATTCGACCCTCAGCGTCAATCCCGGCAACTATCTCGACCGTCACCTCCGGCAGGTCATCCAGTGGGTCGAGGCGCGCTCGCCCGTCGATCTCGTCGCCATCGGCATCGGCCACGACGTAACGCGCTACTACCGCCGCGCCGTCACCATCGTCGACGCCGAACAACTGGGCGGCGTGATGTTGGAGAAACTGGCGGAGCTCTTCGAAGACGACCCCTTGAGCCGCGTGCCCACGGGCCGCCGCGCCATGCATTAGGACGGGAGCCGAGCCCTTGACCCTACATCCCGGCGCCAAACTGGTTCTCGAGCTGATCGAACAGGCGGAAGCCGAAGGCCGCCCCCCTCTGGAAGAGATGTCACCGACGGAGGCGCGGGCGTTCTACCGCGACAGCCGGGGTGCGTTGTCGCCCGAGCCGCCAGACGTGGGCCTGTCCGAGGATCTTTCCGTTGAAACCGACGCCGGTCCTGTTCCTGTTCGTTACTACCGGCCCAAGGGATCGCGCGACGCGGAGCGTGTGCCCGCGCTGGTCTTCTTTCACGGCGGCGGCTGGGTTATCGGCGATCCCGATACCCACGACGTCATATGCCGTTGGTTGACCAACGCCGGCGGCTTTGCCGTTTTCTCCGTCGATTACCGCATGGGGCCGGAACACAAGTTTCCCGCCGCCGTCGAGGATTGCATGGCCGTCACGCAGTGGGTTGCCGCAGGTGCCGGCGGCCGCGCCATCGATCCGTCACGCCTCGCCGTCAGCGGCGATTCGGCGGGCGGCAACCTTGCTGCCGTCGTCTCCATCCTGGCCCGCGACGCGGACGGACCCGAAATCGCCTTCCAGGCCCTGATCTATCCCGCCACCGATCTTCACTGCACTACCCCGTCGCACGCGGAATTCGGCGAAGGTCACATGTTGACGGCCAAGGGCCAGCGCTGGTTTCAGGATCAGTACCTGGAAAATCGAGATCAACGCAGCGATTGGCGGGTCTCGCCCGCCTTGCATGACGACCTGTCTGCGCTTCCTCCCGCCCTGGTTCTAACTGCCGGGTATGACCCCCTGCGGGACGAAGGCAAGGCCTATGCCGATCTGCTCAACGCTGCCGGCGTCGCTGCCGACTACAGCTGTTACGAGGGCCAGATTCACGGCTTCCTCACCATGGGCAAGGTCATCGACGAGGCCCAGACGGCTGCCGAGGAAATCGCCGCCGCCGTCAAAGCCGCTTTCGAAGCGTAAAGTCAATTCATCGTCATTCCCGCGGAAGCGGGAATCCATGCCGTACCGGCGAAATTTGATGCTCCGGCGAGTAATTCAAACGCTCAGGCATGGATCCCGGATCGGCCTGCGCCGTCCGGGATGACGGAACCGATCAAAGTGTCCTCCTCAGAAACTCGATCGTGCGCGACCAGGCAAGCTTGGCGTCGGCTTCGTCGTAGCGGGCCTGGGTCGGATTGGCAAAAGCGTGGTTGGCCTCGTACCAATGGGTTTCCAGGCTCTTGCCCGCGGTCTTCATCGCGGCCTCAAACCCCGACACCATCTTCTTGTTGATCCATTTGTCTTCGGTCGCGAAGTGGCCCTGTACTGGCCCTTTGAGGCCGGTCAACTGGTCGGCGCCTTTCGCGACATTGCCGTAGTAGATCACGGTGGCGTCAACCGGCGCCGCCAGGGAGGCGTTGAGCGACCAGCCGCCGCCGAAACACCAACCGATGGTCGCGACCTTGCCGTTGCCCCGGCCGTGAGCCTTGAGCCAGGCGATCCAGGAGGAGACGGTATCGACGGCTTCGTCCGGCTTCACGGAACGGGTCAGCGCCCGCGCCTCGTCCGGTGTCTTGCCGACCGAACCCTTGTAAAGATCGATGGCCAGGGCGAGGAAACCTTCGCGGGCAAATTCACCCGCCACCGTCTTGATCTGGTCGTTGAGGCCCCACCATTCGTGCACCAACATGACGGCCGGTGCCTTGGCCGCGGCGGGAACCGCCAGAGCCGCCGAAACGCTTTGACCGCCCTTTGTGGTGATGCCCACCGGTTCCAAGGCCGACGCGGCCGCCCGAGACAGTCGCGGGTCCGCCAGTAAGGCCGCCAATGGCAAACCGGCAACGCCCTTCATGACACTTCTGCGTGCAAACATACTGTGCCTCCCCCTTATTTTGTTTTGAAGGCGGCATTATCGGGTCCGGGGAACGCCCTTCCAAGGCGTTCCCGAACACGCTCTCCGAATTGTGAAGTGGATAGAGCGTTTTCCGTTTAACCGGAAACGCCTCGTCTCATGCTTTCAAGGTACCGCAATGTGTGACCGGGCCTCAGTGTTTCAAGCAAAACTTGAAACACCCTAGGTGCGGACCGGCGCCGGGGCGATGTACCGCATGAGGGCCAGGAACGGGATCAGCATGGTGCCCGCCATCGCCCACTTGACGGCTAGGTCGCCCAGCGCCCAGGTAATCCAAGGCAGGCCTGTGAAGGCGAAGGCGAGGGAGAAGAAGAGGGCGGTATCGAGCGCCGAGGCCAGCGCGGAAGATATCAGCGGCGCCCGCCACCAGCTCATGTTGCGCAGGCGGTCGAAAACCGTGACGTCCAGGAGCTGGGCAAACAGGAAGGCGCTGCCGGAGGCCACGGCAATGCGCGCGCCGGCGAAGTAGATCGACGCCACCACGGCGATGGCGAAACCGACGTAGACGACGCGGCGGGCCCGCTCCGGGCCAAATCGGCGGTTTGTCAGGTCGGTAACGAGGAACGAGATAGGGTAGGTAAACGCGCCCCAGGTGAGCCAGTCGTTGATCGGGATCTGAACGGCAATATTTGAGACGACGATGATCGCCACCATCGCCGAAATGGGCAGCCAGAGCTCGCGTGCAAGGGTTACCAGGCGGGTCATGGCGCAGCCTCCGTCAAGTCCGGTCGGTATCGCGGTCTTGGTCCGGCCCGCTAACCGGAGCGGGGATCCGAACCGGCGTTACGCTGCGGCGCTCGCCGCTTCCAGTTTCTTGGCGATCTGGCGCTTGATGCGCCGGGCGCCGTCTGAAAGCTGGGCGTCCTTGGCCTTGGCCAGGAAGGCGTCCAGGCCGCCGACATGCTCGACCGAGCGGATGGCGTAGGCCGACACCTTGAAACGGAAGGTGCGTTCCAGGGCCTCGCTGTAAAGCGCCGTATTCTGCACATTGGGCAGATAGCGGCGGCGGGATTTGTTGTGAGCGTGGCTCACGTTGTTGCCGGTCAGTACGCCTTTGCCGGTCAATTCGCAGCGTCGTGCCATGGTTCGAACATCCAGGTTTTCATCGCCGCATGGGCGGCGCAATTTCGTAGAAAAAAGGAATAAGCCGGGCTTTCGAACCCGGCGACGGCGTTTTTTAAGCCAGGCCCGCCATAGCGTCAAGGACTTATGACGGATCGTCGCCGCCCCGGAACGACTGCAAAAGCATCGCCGCCGCTGCCGTCGGCGTCATTTTTCCCGCGGCGACCTGGTCTTCGATGTCGCCGAGGCGCGCCTGCACCGCCGAATCGTCGGAAAAAGCCTGGTTCAGGCTGGCTTCGATTTCCGTCCACAGCCATTCTCGCGATTGCTCGGATCGTCGGGTTGTCAGGGCATCCGCGGCCTCGAACGTCTCGTGGTGGCTGATGACGGCATCCCAGACGCCGTCCATGCCGGTTTTTTCCATGGCCGAACAGGACACCACTTCCGGCGACCAGTGCGGCGTAACCGGGCGCATTAGCCCCAGGGCCCCCTTGTATTCGGCGGCGATTTGTCCGGCCGCCGCCTTCAGGTCGCCATCCGCCTTGTTGACGATGACGAGGTCGGCAAGCTCCATGATGCCGCGCTTGATGCCCTGCAGTTCGTCGCCGCCCCCCGGCGCCAACAGCAACAGGAACATGTCGACCATGGCCGCAACCGTGGTTTCGGACTGGCCAACGCCGACTGTCTCGACGATGACGACGTCGAAACCCGCCGCCTCGACGATCATCATGGCTTCCCGCGTGCGCCGGGCGACGCCGCCGAGGGTACCGCCCGAGGGCGAGGGCCGGATGAAAGCCGAAGGATGGCGCGAAAGTTCCTCCATGCGCGTCTTGTCGCCGAGGATGGATCCGCCGGACCGGGCCGAGGAAGGATCGACGGCCAGAACGGCCACGCGCCTGCCCTGTTCCACCAGATGCAGGCCGAATGCTTCAATAAAGGTGGATTTGCCCACGCCCGGGGGTCCCGTGATACCGAGCCGAACGGCGCCGCCTGTGTGGGGCAAGACGGCCGACAGGAGGGCTTCGGCGTCGGCCTGATGGTCGGGACGTCTGGACTCCACAAGCGTGATGGCGCGCGCCAGCGCACGCCGTTCACCGTCTACGACGCCAAGCGCTAGATTCTTAATGTCTTCGGATATTTCGGCAAAGGCGCCCTCGTCATGAGCCATGGCGCACGCTTATTAACCCCGCTCGCCTTCCCCCAAGGCGCCGCCTTCCCCTATGGCCTCGTCGTCACCACCGCCGACGACGGTACCCCCGGGACCCGCGTCGGAAGTCGGCCCATTTACTTGAGGCTCGTCCGCCAGAACGCGTTCGATCATGCGGCGGCGGGTTTCGGGGTCGAGCTCGTTCAGGGCCGCCTGGGCACGAGTCTGGCTTTCCAGCGCCTTGGCGATCTCCGCCTGGCGGTCGTCTGAAATACCCAGGGCCTGGTCGCCTTGCTTGTTGAGCGCATTGATCAAGGCGTTTGTTTTGGCCATCTCGATCTTCAGCTCGTCCTCGAGCTGATTGATATGCGCGCGACGCGCAAGCGCCTGCCGCCCATCCTTGTCGAGGAAGAGTGAGAGAAATAGCCGGACGATAAAACCGATCACAGTCGATTCCCTTTTGCCCCGTTGGGGACGGACCCCGCATCCTAATTTGGGCGTCCCCCGCCCTGCAACGATGACATTATTTGCCAGCCCAACCTGATAAAGTAAAGCCCCTGCTTGGGATTCCGAGGAACGAAGGGAATGGCGGAAGACGTTAAAGACACCATCGAACGCATGCGCGGCATGGCCGACCCGTCGTCGCGCGACGGCATGGCGCGCTACGGCATCAATACCGATCGCGTGCTGGGCCTGCGCATGCCGCAGATCCGCGGTCTGGCCAAGGAATTGGGACGGGATCAGGAACTGGCCCTGGCGCTCTATGACACTGGCATCCACGAAGCCCGCATTCTGGCGGCCCTGGTCGCCGAGCCCAAGCGGGTCGACGGCGACTTGATGGACAGATGGGCGGCGGAATTCGATTCCTGGGACGTCTGCGATCAGCACTGCATGAACCTCTACCGCCGCCTGCCCGAGGCCTGGGACAAGGTCGAGCAATGGACGGCGCGGGAAGAGGAATTCGTGCGCCGGGCCGGTTTCGCGCTTTTGGCGTCGCTTGCCGTTCATGCCAAGCGCGAGCCGGACGAACGGTTCGTCGATCTCCTGCCGCTGATCGAGGCCCACTCGGACGATAATCGCAACTTCGTCAAAAAGGCCGTCAACTGGGCGCTCAGGCAAATCGGAAAGCGTAGCCATGCGCTCAACGCCCACGCCCTGGATTGCGCCGAACGCATCGCCGCACGCGGTACGCCGGCCGCCAAGTGGATTGCCGCGGACGCCATCCGGGAATTGACGGACGAAAAAATCCGCTCGCGCATCAAATCTTGAATAACGCCCGCTCGTCGCCATCTGTAGGGGGAACCGCCTTAGCTGGAGACACGTTCCGATGGATGCGGAAACCAAGAAGAACCTTACCGAACAGTCGACCTGGAAGCGGATCGCCTACATGGTCCTGTTCGTCATCACCCTCAACCTGGCCGAAGCGGTACTGGCCGTTGTTGTGCTGCTGCAGATCGTCTTCAAGCTGCTGACCGGCAAGCCGCTGGACGGGCTGGTGGAGTTGGGGCGTGATATCGCCGATTATCTGAAGGAGATCGTCAATTTCCTGACCTTCGCCTCGGAAGAGATGCCTTTCCCGGTCGGCCCCTGGCCCAACGCCAGTGCCGGCAATGCGCCGCCGCCGGCCAAGGACGACGGCATGGAGCCTGCCTGACTTTACTCGGCGCTTAAGATCTCGTGACCGCCGGTGCCGAACAGCTTGACGGCATTGCGGTAGGCGATTGCGCGGGCAACATTTTCAGGTAGCTGGGCAAGCCAGAGCCGGTTGGTCTCAAGAATTTCGTCGTAAGAATCCCATTGGGCCGTGATCCAGGTGTCGCTGCCCACCATGAACCGGTCGGCGTGGCGCATCAGAAGCGTCCGCCAGACCGGGTCCAACCGCCCGCCGCTTCTCAGCAAATCGAATTCCCGGATCGAGAGATCGGCCCACAGGTTCTTGTGGGCGTCCAGGGTCGGCCCAATGACCTCCGGCGGGTCGCCCAGGCCTGCGTGAGCCCAGACGATGTTGAGCCGGGGTTCGGCGGCGAACAGGGCGTTGATGACCTCGGCATCGGAATGGACGTGCAGCAGGATATTCCGCTCCAGCGCGAACTCGATGACCTTTCGCACCACCGGCGTCTCGACCTGCCGGACGTCCAGGAGATGAAACTCGCCGATGCCGGCGTACGGCGTCTTGGCAAGTCGCCCAGCCAAATAGGCCGGCGTGAAGGGATCCTGCGTCCAGTTGCCCGAACCGACGCCGTCGCGATAGGGCCTGAGCTCCGGCACCACCCGCGTCGGCGCGAGCTTGTAGAGCGCCAGCGTACCGTCGTCCGGCGACGACGACACCAACGCCCGCACCACCCCGGCCCGGTCGAACTTGGCGATGATCTCGGCTGGCGAATAAACGCTCCAGGCCGGTTCGCTGTAGTGCACGTGGGTGTCGAAGATCGGATAGCGCAGATCGACGGCGTGCGCTGGACGTCCGCCAGCCAATGTTGTCACGCCAAATAGGACAACGCCCAATCGGATTGCCAACGTTCTCATCTCGCCCCCCCAATGGCAATTGCTGTTGAGAACGACCATAGCGGCAATGAAGGCGCGCCAAAACACACACCTTCGTCATTCCGGGGGATGCGAAGCATCAACCCGGAATCCATGTTTTCTTTTTTATTGTGGAGCCGTCGCAAACTTTCAAAAAAACAGAAACCCGGATTCCGGATATTCGCTGACGCAAATTCCGGAATGACGCCAAGGAGTAATTTCGAGGAGTTTCAGGCTCAAGCAGCTTTCCGTCTGGCGGTGACCAGGTCGATGACTTCGGCGGCGGCGTGGGCGATGTTGGTGCCGGGGCCGAAGATGGCGGCGACGCCGGCGGCGCGCAGTTCGTCGTAGTCCTTGGGCGGCACGACACCGCCGACCACCACGAGGATGTCCTCCGCGCCCTCGGCCTTGAGCGCCTTGACGAGTTGCGGCACCAGCGTTTTGTGGCCCGCCGCCTGGGACGAGACGCCGACGATGTGGACGTCGTTCTCCACGGCCTCGCGGGCGGCTTCCTCGGGCGTCTGGAACAACGGGCCGATGTCGACGTCGAAGCCGATGTCGGCGAAGGCCGAAGCGATGACCTTGGCGCCCCTGTCGTGGCCGTCCTGGCCGAGCTTGACGACCAGCAGGCGCGGACGTCGGCCCTGGGCCTCGGCGAAGGCGCCGACCTGTGACTGGATATCGGCGAATTCCTGGTCCTCGCCATAGGCGCCGCCGTAAACGCCGGTGACCGAGTGGGTGGTGGCGCGGTGGCGCGTGAAGACGCGCTCCAGCGCGTCGGAAACCTCGCCCACCGTTGCGCGGGCGCGAACCGCCTCGACGGACAGCGCCAGCAGGTTGCCGTCGCTGCGGGCGCCGTCTTCCAGCGCGGCAAGTGCCGCTTGCGTGGCCGCCTCGTCACGCGTCGAACGGATGCTTTCCAGCCGCTTGATCTGGCTTTCGCGCACGCTGGCGTTGTCGACCTCAAGGAGTTCGATCTCGGTTTCCTCGGGCAACTGGAATTTGTTGACACCGACGATGACATCCTCGACCCGGTCGATGCGGGCCTGGCGGCGCGCGGCGCTTTCCTCGATGCGCATTTTGGGCATGCCCTCGGCCACCGCCTTGGTCATGCCGCCCAAGGCCTCGACCTCGTCGATCAGCTTCATGGCCTCTTCGGCAAGCTCGTGCGTCAGGCTCTCGACGTAGTAGCTGCCGGCCAGGGGATCGACGACGTTGGTGACGCCGGTTTCCTCCTTCAGGATGAGCTGGGTGTTGCGGGCGATACGGGCGGAGGTATCGGTGGGCAGCGCCATAGCCTCGTCGAAGGCGTTGGTATGCAGGCTCTGCGTGCCGCCCAGCGCCGCCGCCATGGCTTCGTAGGCGGTGCGGATGATGTTGTTGTAGGGGTCTTGTTCGGTCAGCGAGACGCCGGAGGTCTGGCAGTGGGTGCGCAAGGACGACGAGCGTGGGTCCTTCGGCTCGAATTGCTGCATCAGGCGGGCCCAAAGAAGCCGTGCGGCGCGCAGCTTGGCCGCCTCCATGAAGAAGTTCATGCCGATGTTGAAGAAGAACGACAGCCGCGGCGCGAACTTATCGACGTCGAGACCCCGGTTGACCGCCGTGCGCACATATTCGACGCCATCGGCCAGGGTGAAGGCGAGCTCCTGCACCGCCGTCGCGCCGGCCTCCTGCATGTGGTAGCCGGAGATCGAGATGGAGTTGAAGCGCGGCATGTGCTCCGCCGTGTAGGCGATGATGTCCGCGACGATGCGCATCGAGGGTTCGGGTGGATAGATGTAGGTGTTGCGGACCATGAACTCCTTGAGGATGTCGTTCTGCACGGTGCCGGAAAGCGCCGCCTGGTCGACGCCCTGTTCCTCGGCGGCCACGATGTAGCCCGCCATGACCGGCAGGATGGCGCCGTTCATGGTCATGGAGACGCTGACCTTGTCCAGGGGGATACCGTCGAACATGATCTTCATGTCCTCGACCGAATCGATGGCGACGCCGGCCTTGCCGATGTCGCCGACGACGCGGGGATGATCACTGTCATACCCGCGATGCGTCGCCAGGTCGAAAGCGACGGACAAGCCCGTCTGGCCGCCCGCCAGGTTGCGGTGGAAGAAGGCGTTGGTTTCCTCGGCCGTGGAGAAGCCGCCGTACTGGCGAATGGTCCAGGGCCGGCCCGGATACATCGTCGCCCGGGGACCGCGCGTGTAGGGCGCGTATCCGGGAATCGTCGAGGCGTCGTAACCGGCCTCGGCGATTTGGTCGAGGTCTTCGGCGGTGTAGAGCGGCTTGACGGCGATGCCCTCCGGCGTCCGCCAGACGAGATCCTCCGGCGTCCGTTTCTTGAGTTCCTTGGCGGCCATGTCGCGCCAGTCCTGGGGGGTCTTTTTGTCGAAGTCGCTCATGAATTCATCTCGTCGCAAACGGGGGGCATTTCGCACGTGCACCTAAAATCGCACATTTCTTCGCACTTGCGAAAGAAAAAGGTGCTTCTGCGTGGTGAACTCGGCAAATTACCGACGCGAATCGAGCCGGTTCAGAGGGCGTCAAACGTCACGAGTTCATTTTGGAGCGAGCCGATGCCAGGTTCCATCCTCATGAATTCGAGTAAATCCGGATCGCCGACGACCTCAGGGGCGATATCCGCCAGCGCAATCGTAAAATCATCCTGCACCCGGCTTGTACCGTCCGGGGACGGTGTATCCCACAGGGTTTCAGTTGTCGCCGCAACGCTTTCCAATTGGAGCAATGAGGCAACGGCGGGATTGCGGGCGACGGCATGCGCCAGTTCGGGCCAGCGTTCCTGCAGAACCACCCACTTGGCGAGGATATCGCTCCCTTGGCCGCTAAAACGATCCAGGATGCCGCGCTCACGCAGAATGCTGATCAAAAGGCGAATTCGATTCTCCAGCCTGAGCTGGCCGCGCGGGGTCAGTGTGAGAAATTTCTCGACGGCCGCGCTTCCGAGAAGCTCGGCCACCGTATCGGCACGGGCGAATTCCTTCGCGGCAAGTCCCTGGCGAACTGAGGCCAGAGTGTATTCCGAAACGTTCGATTGCAGGATCAATGCCTCGAAATCGTCGTCGGTTGCCCCCTCGACATCGACAAGTTCGGCGGCCGCTTGACGTTCACGTTCAACTTCGTCGGCTTGGTATTTGGTAATGGCGTATGCGATGCCCATCCCTAACATCAACGACAGGAGGGATACGCCAAGCGGCAGCAGATTCTCATGTGGAAGGATGTGAGTGAGGTAGAAATTCATCACGGTCGGAGCCGTCACTGGCGCGAATATCGCCACCGCAAGCCCAATTCCGACAATCAGTGCGACCGGTTTGAGCCATGTGCCCGACTCCGGCGACGGCGACCGTTCAGACCAAATCTCGGCCTCCCGCCTGGAATATCGGGTATCGCCCGAAATCGCTTGTCGCAGGAGAATCAGTGGAACGACGAAGGCCTCCGTGATCAGCAGGAAAAATCCCGCGAGCCATCGGAGCATGAGATTTCGAGATTGCAGGCCGAGATTGGCGAAGCGACCCTCCTTCAGGTCACCGGTCATCACCATGCGGACCATCATCGCGGTAATACTTCGACTGACGGCGAGATGTACGTTGACCGGGTCGCCGCCATTATCCACGGAAGCCGAACTATCGACGGAGGGTGTTTTGCGATTGTGCCTCCGGTGCGTCGGCAGGTCGAATTGAAGCTGCACCATTTTTTGCAGATATAGGCGGCCGTAATGCGAGGCGCGTTCGCCGATTGGCGCCCCGCCGCGCGCAGGATCGTAGAGCTTGGCGATCTTCTCGTATTTGATGTCCGCATTGGCCGCCACGGCGGGCATGTCCGCCATAATGACGACAATAACGTTGTCACGCGGCAATAACTGATTGATGGCCTCCAACAGATCGATGGACTTCGGCGGCCGGCAGCGCTCAAGATCATCGATGAAGATGACGAGACGGCGGTTGCGCCGACGGCGCGGCCCCTTGAGGGCGTCATCGAGCAATTCCTGCACCTCGTCGCGCAGGCGCGCGATCTCTCCCCGGCTCGCCCGCTGACCGGGGCTGGTTACGAACTTGGCTGCCATGGGCACGAACTTTGGCAGAAGTATGAACGCCGCGCCGACAATAGGTGTAACGGTCAACAGGGCGGCCCAGATGCTGCGAACGTCCGCGTCCAATATGAACGCCCAAGCGTAGGTCCCGGCGATGGTGACGGCGCCCGCAACGAATGCCGCTACCAGCCAGCGCAGCCACCAGTAACCGACGGCCTCCCTCTGGCTCAGCGACCAGGGCAGGGGACGGCTCAGACGGCTGGTCAGAAGCCGCATGCGGTCGACGCCCCGAACGAGCTCCGCGATAAACGCGCCGGTGAGTTTTTCCGCTTCGTCATGGTCCCAGGCGTTGAACCACAGGGTCTTGCACTCGATGACGCCGGGCGCTGAGACATAGTCGTCAAGGCGCTCCCGGATCATGCCGCCCAGCGACGACTTGCCCACGCCCCAGGGCGAGTTGATCGCGACCGTCACAGGCGGCTCGGTCTGCTCGCTTTGGAAAAGTTCGGTAAATGTATCGACGTAGGCCTTAAAGCCCAGTTCATCCGTCGCCAGCGTCGCCGGCGCGTCGGACGCGGCGTGGGCAGCGGCCTCGGGTAAGGTAATTTCTCTCTCATCTTCCGCCTCGTTCCTAGATTTTCCCTCCCTCACGCTTGGTGTGGCAATTCTAATTTCCTCCTCGGAAAGAATCAGTGCCCAGGCGGCAGATGAGTGAATACTTGCAATATGGCCGGAGGATATTGCGCTCCAATCGGTGACACTTTTTTTCTGACCTTCGTTTTGCTCTCCGATCCAAAGGACGAATATCAGGGCATTCACATCAGCAAGAAGTACCTCTGCAAAAGCATATCGTCGCTTTTCTATGTCAAACTCTTGTTTCCGATCACGTTTGTCAGTTTCGATGGCGACTAGAACATTTAAATCATCGGTCGTGAGCAGTAAGTCGAAATAGGTCTCACCAGCAATGTAATTTTGTGTTTGCGTGAGGCCCATCAACGTTGGGCGGGATTCATTGAGCAAATTGTCCCTTAACTTTTTTCCATACTCTTCCATTGTCCCTTTAGTCAGGAGTTTGGCATCGAAACTCTTAGGCACCTCGGGTGAGTTGAAAAAAAAATCGTTCAGCTCCGCCTCAATCTGTTTCCTGCGGCTTGATATCTCGCCCTTCACTTCCGCCATCGCCCCCTCCCCGACGTTCTGCTTTCGATCTATGCGTGAGTGTATCATGGATTGTGCGCGCAGACCTTTGGTTGTTTGCCTCACCCAACCGCCCCCTTGCATTCCGGACCGTCACGACCGATGTTGAGGGGGTGATGGCGAGACGACAGACGATGGCGGCGCCGGGACATGTCACCGCCGTCCTGGGGCCGACGAACACCGGAAAAACGCACCTGGCGGTCGAGCGCATGCTGGGCCACGAAAGCGGCATCATCGGCTTGCCGCTCAGGCTGCTGGCGCGCGAGATCTACGACCGCATCGTGGAGCGGCGCGGCGTTGATTGCGTCGCCCTGGTCACCGGCGAGGAAAAGATCGTGCCGCCCGAGCCCGCCTACTTCGTCTGCACCGTGGAGGCGATGCCGCTGGAGCGCGATTTCGCCTTCGTTGCCATCGACGAGATCCAACTGGCGGCGGATCCGGAGCGTGGCCACGTCTTCACCGACCGCATCCTCAACGCCCGCGGCACCCAGGAGACGATGCTGCTGGGCGCGGACACCATGCGCGGCGTGGTGCAGCGCCTGCTGCCCGGCGTGCGGTTCCAGGAGCGCCCGCGCTTTTCCAGCCTGACTTGGGCCGATCGCAAGAAACTTTCGCGCCTGCCGCGCCGTTCGGCCGTCGTGGCGTTTTCGGCCGCCGAAGTCTACGCCGTCGCCGAGCTGATCCGGCGCCAGCGCGGCGGCGCCGCCGTCGTCATGGGCGCCCTGAGCCCGCGCACGCGCAACGCACAGGTGGAACTGTTCGAGGCCGGCGAGGTGGACTACTTGGTGGCCACCGACGCCATCGGCATGGGATTGAACCTCAACGTCGACCATGTCGCCTTTGCCGGATTCTCCAAGTTCGACGGCCGTTTCACGCGCGATCTCACGCCCGCCGAAGCCGGTCAGATCGCCGGCCGGGCCGGGCGGCATATGAACGACGGCACCTTCGGCGTGACGGGGGACGCCCCCGATCCCGCCATCGAGCTCATCGAACGGGTCGAGCAGCACCGCTTCAAACCGGTCCGGACCATCTGCTGGCGCAACGCCGAGCCTGACGTGTCGTCGACGACGGCGCTTCAGCTATGCCTCGAAGCGCCGCCGCCGGCGCGCTTCCGCGACATCCTCACCAAGCCGTGGGAGGGCGCGGATCTCGAGGCGCTCAAACGGCTCTTGAGCGACAGCGATATCGCCGCGGCCGCCAAGGGCAAGGAAGCCACCTCGCTGCTCTGGCAGGTCTGCCAGATCCCCGATTTCCGCAAAACCATGGTCGAGGCCCACGTCAGGCTGCTGGCCCGGATTTTCGGCCACCTGGCGGAGAGCGGGAGGCTTCCGACGGACTGGGTGGCGGACCATCTCAAGCGGCTGGACCGGAGCGAGGGCGACATCGACACCCTGGCGACGCGTCTCGCCCACATCCGTACCTGGACGTTCGTCTCGCACCGGGCGGACTGGCTTGACGATTCGCCGCACTGGCAGGCCCAGGCCCGCGCCATCGAGGACAGATTGTCGGATGCGCTGCACCAGCGCCTGACCCAGCGTTTCGTCGACCAGCGTTCGGCGGCGCTGTTGCGTCGCCTTGACGAGGGCGCCGGCATCGAATTGCTGGGCGGCGTCGCCGCCGATGGCGCGGTATCCGTGGAAGGCCATGGTGTGGGCCACCTCGAGGGGTTCCGCTTCGTCGCCGACGGTGGCCAGGAAGGCGCCGAAGGAAGCGCAGAACAGGTCCGCACCCTGCGCAACGCCGCCGCGCCGATTGTGGCGGCTGAACTTGTCAGGCGAGTGCGGTCAATGGAAATGGCAGCGGACGAAGACTTCTCGATGGACGCCGCGGGCCGGTTGGTTTGGCGACACAACGGAACCGAACATGCGGTGGGACGAATTACGGCGGGCCGGATCCAGCTTCAGCCCGGCGTCGGTCTATTGACAAACGATCTCGAGGAAACGGAACGGCGGCAGGTGACGGCGCGCCTGGAGCTGTGGCTGGCCGCCTATGTCGAACGGCAACTCAAACCGCTTTTCAACCTGGGCAAGCCGTTTCGCGGAACCTCCGCCGAGACACCCGACCACCAAACTCTCAGCGCCGCCGGCCGGGGATTGGCGTTTCAACTTCAGGAGGCCCTGGGGGTCCTGCCGCGCGCCACCGTCGCCGACCAGGTCAAAAGCTTAAGCGGATACGACCGTTATTATTTTCGCCAGCGCGGCGTCACCATCGGCGCCCAGTCCGTCTTCCTGCCCGCCTTGCTGAAACCGGCAAAAAGCGCGTTACGCGCACTGTTGTGGGCCGTTCAACACGGTTGCGCCGAAACCTGCAGCCCGCCGCCCGCCAGCCTGGTATCGGTCCCTTGCGGGAACGGGCTGCCGGACGGCTACTACGGCGTCTGCGGCTACCGGGTGTTCGGCGCCCGTGCCGTGCGCATCGACATGGTGGAGCGGTTGGTGGCGGCTCTGCGCAAGAACGGCGCCATCGAAGTCGTTCCCGACCACGAGCTGTTGTCGCTGGTGGGATGCAGCCGCCCCGAATTCGGCGCAGTGATGAAGGGACTGGGATACAAATCGCGCCGGCGCCAAGCACTGGAAGGCGACGTTCCGGACGAGGATTCGGATAAGGTTACGGTTTACTTCCAAAGGCGCGAAAAGCCCGCCAGAAAAAAACCGGCTCGGAAGAAGGCCGATCGCCCGAGGGTTAAAGTGGATCCCGACAGCCCTTTCGCCGTGTTGAAGGATCTTGTCGGTGACCGTTGAAGACGTGGGGACGGCGCGCCTGCGCATCGACCGCTGGCTTTGGTTTGCGCGTTTTTTCAAAAGCCGCAGCGGCGCCGCGCGGTTGTGCAGCGGCAAGCGCATCAGGGTGAACGGCCAGGTCGTTGCCAAGCCCAGCCAGCTGATCGGCGTCGGCGACGTGTTGACGTTTCCCCAGGGACGGATCATCCGGACCGTCAAGGTCGCCGCCCTCGGCAGCCGCCGGGGCCCCGCCGTCGAAGCGGCTCAGCTCTTCGAAGACATGGCGCCGCCGACCCAAACAGCGCCCGAGGCCAAAGGCCGGGGTCCGCTCGAAGCCTTGCCGGCGCGTCGGGATCGCGGCGCCGGGCGGCCGACCAAGGCGGAGCGGCGGGCCATGGAGAAATGGCGCGGCGATACCAAGTAGCTCTCTCGAATGAAATTGTTTGCCACCCCAACAATATTGAAATAATCTGCGGCGCAATCATGTTGAAAAAGATCAAAGCGGCTTTGGCGGACAAACCCCGTGTCGAAGCTCCGACAACAGACGACCGCCAACTGGCGGCGGCGGCTCTGCTCGTAGAAGCCGCCATGCTCGACGAGACATTCGATCTGGACGAACGCCGGACCATCAGCGCGGTTTTGGCTGAACACTTCGATATCGAAGAAGCGGAATGCGAGGAATTGATCGCGGCGGCCGAAGCGGCGCAAAGCGAAGCCAATCACCTTTTGCGGTTTACCCGTACCATCAAGGACGAATATTCTCCCGAAGATCGAATCGAGTTGATTGAAATGCTGTGGGAAGTCGCCTATGCGGACGGCGTCCTGCACGATTACGAAGCGAATTTATTGCGGCGCATCGGCGGCCTGATATATGTATCGGACAGGGACCGGGGTGCAGCACGGAAGAAAGTCATGGACCGCTTGGGCCTGACGGAAAGTATGGACAATTCAAGCAACGCCGTATAAACGGCTGAGCCGAGACCGATAGTAAAAGCTGGAGAGCACGATGACCTACGTCGTTATTGAAGCCTGCATCAAATGCAAATACATGGACTGCGTCGAAGTCTGCCCCGTCGACTGTTTCTACGAGGGCGAGAACATGCTGGTTATTCATCCCGACGAATGCATCGACTGCGGCGTCTGCGAGCCCGAATGTCCGCCCGAAGCGATCATTCCCGATACCGACGGCGATGTCGAAAAATGGGTGCAGATCAACAAGGAATATGCCGAGAAGTGGCCGAACATCACCCGTATCGGAGAATTGTTGCCGGACCGCGACAACTTCAAGGACGAGGAAGGCAAATTCGACAAGTACTTCAGCGAAAATCCGGGACCCGGCACCTGAGCTTGACCTACGGTAGTTGACGGGGCGCCTGGTTCGTCCCGTGCCAAATCGTGACATTTGTTTGTCACGGTTCAATTTCCACTTGCAAGTACTGGAAAAAGCACAAAATTTGTGCTACGGTATTGCCGTTGCGTCGCGGTGGGCCGTTTTCAGGCGCTTTTTTTGCGTCTAAATGGTTCAAAATGATGCACTTTGAGACTTTTGTGGGATAATTCGTGAAATAAATGGAAATATCCCATAGCGAAGGTTCGCGAGGATAGGCCCAAGCTTGAGGGCGCTGTCGTTAAGGTCCACGAGTAGAGGTCCAGATTCCGAGGTCCACGCAACCGTTGCCTTTTCAGACTTGCCGACTTAATCGGAACCCGAGATTTGATCGAACCCCTTCGATCGAGCGTAATTTTTTCGGGTGGTCTGAAGTCGGGCTCGAAAACGACTGATCTCGGCGAACGCCGAGGGCGGCGATGGCGTAAGGAATTTGGTTGGTTATTGGTCGCAGCGCATCGCCTTGCCTACGAACATAACGCCCGGTGGAGTGTGATCCGGGATGGGCGGTCGATCGAGGCTTGTTTGGCTGCGCGACAACGACTTGGATAATTGGTGAGAGACAGACCAGCATGACGACAAAGAAAAAACCTGTGACGAAAGCGAAATCCGCGCCGAAGAAGAAGGCCGCCAAGGCAGCCGCGTCAAAGCCGCCTGCCAAGAAGGCTGCGGCCAAGACGCCGGCCAAAAAGGCGGCTGCGAAGAGCGCCGCGCCGGCCAAGAAGGCCGTGAGCAAACCCGCCGCGAAAAAGAAGGCGAGCCCGAAGACCGCCGCCGCGAAACCTGCTTCCGGCAAGACAAAAATCGTAAAGGCGCCGGCGAAGGCCGCCGCCAGCAAAGCAACCCCGGCAAAGGCGGCCGCCACAAAGGCGAGCGCGAAGCCGAAGAAGAGTGATAGTAAAGTTAAGATGGCTTTTTCAACCAGTGACTACGTGGTGTATCCCACGCACGGCGTCGGCAAGATAACCGGCGTCGAGGAACAGGAAATTTCGGGCATCAAGCTTGAGCTTTTTGTTATCGATTTCGCCCAGGACAAGATGACGCTTCGGGTTCCCGTCGCGAAGGCGAAATCCTCAGGCATGCGGCGTCTTTCCACCGCCAAGGAAATGGACCAGGCGCTAACGACGTTGAAGGGCCGGGCCCGTGTCAAGCGCACGATGTGGAGCCGCCGGGCCCAGGAATACGAGGCCAAGATCAATTCCGGCGATCCGATTTCCATTGCCGAGGTGGTTCGCGATCTGCATCGCAGTTCCAACCAGCCCGATCAGTCCTACAGCGAACGCCAGATCTACGAGGCCGCTCTGGGCCGGCTGGCCAGGGAACTGGCGGCGGTGGAAAAAACCGACGAAGACAGCGCCACGGAAAAATTGGAGGGTGTGCTTCAAGCCGCCTGATCCCATTATCGCGCGAGACAAAGACAGGGCGTTCCCAATTCGGGAGCGCCCTTTTTTGCGCCTCCGAGCCCGCCAATCGGCTATACGCGCTGCCTTCACTCGCCTAATATGATTCAGCGCTTTAGAACCTCCTCCTGATAACCGAAAATCCTGAATGACCGGTACCGATCCCCAGGTATACGCAACGCTAAAAAACACCCGGCGGGTTTGGGCGGTTGGCGCCGTTCACGGCGAGGTCGAAAAACTGCGCGCCCTGCATGCGGAACTGCGCGGGCGGCTTGAGCCCGGCGATCAACTTGTCTATCTCGGCAATGTCCTTGGACACGGCCCCGATCCCGCCGCCGCCGCCGATGAAATCATTGCCTATCGCCGCGAGTTTCTGGCCCGGCCCGGAACGTTCGCCAATGACCACGTCGTGTTGCGCGGCTCGCAGGAGGAGATGTGGCGCAAACTCAGTCAAATCCAGTTTGCGCCGGCGCCGGCGGAGGTTCTCGACTGGATGCTCAGTCACGGCGTCGACGCCACGCTGGCGGCCTATGGTATCGACGCGAACGACGGCAAGGGCTGTTGCCGGGAGGGCGCCGTCGCCATCACGCGCTGGACCGGCGGGATTGCAGCGTCCGTTCGGGCCCGGCCCGGCCACGACGAGCTGACCGTTGCACTGCGCCGCGCCGCCTTTACCGACGGCGGCGAGCTTTTGTTCACGGCGGCGGGCCTGGATCCCGATCGGCCGGTGAGCGAACAAGGTGATGCCTTTTGGTGGGGAAGCCCGGATTTCGGCAATATCGTCGAGCCCTGGCGCGGCTTCGTCCGCATCGTCAGGGGCTGCGACCTGGCCGGGCACGCACCGGAAATGGGCAGCGTGACGGCAACCCTCGACGGTGGCGCCGGCTTCGGCGGCAACCTGCACGCCGCCTGCTTCACCCTGGACGGAAAACCGGCCGACTGGATTCAAATCTGAAGCCGTTTCCCTCAAAACGGGGCCGTTCCGCCACAGGTCTTCCAGGCACCGCTAGGCGTTTTCCGTCCCCCGAGTTTCAAGAAAAACTTAAAACACGCCGGTTATCGGCGTGGCAATTTCGCTTTCGCAACGGATTAGGGATTATGCCTTAATTCCAATCAATTTTCCGACCACATTGGTGCGTGAGCTTCCAAGTCCAATTCGCTAGATATTAGTAACATATTAGAGAGCGCCGAATTTGCCGCTTCAGAAAACGGCGGAATTCTGCGGTTTTTTGCAACAATTTTAGGTAAATTCAATTCGATTGTTTTAATAATGACTTGCAATATCAAATTTCCTACGCGAGCATCCTACTAGATTACTGAGTTATTTCGATCGACCTAGTTTGAAAAAACCTTGGGGTGAGGTCGGGTAAAAGCGCACAGCGAGATGCGCGCAACCGGATTCCTGGGTACGGAACCCGGTTTACCTGGAGGACGATTAGTCATGGCATTTATCGACACGCCCGAAACACAAAAGGCCAACAGAAAATTTATCCGTACCGCGATGAAAATTCCCCTCCTGGAACGTCAGGAGGAGCAGGATCTCGCCCGGCGCTGGCGCCAACATAACGATGAGGAAGCGCTGCATAAGCTGGTCACGCCGTACATGCGCCTGGTGATCTCGACCGCCACAAAATTTCGCTCTTACGGCCTTCCCATCGGCGACCTGGTGCAGGAAGGCAACATTGGACTGATGCAGGCGGCGGCCAAGTTCGAGCCGGAACGTGAAGTGCGGTTCTCGACCTATGCGACGTGGTGGATCCGTTCCTCGATCCAGGAATACGTCCTACGCAACTGGTCCATCGTTCGGACCGGCACGACGGCCGCGCAGAAATCGCTGTTCTTCAATTTGCGCCGCCTCAGGGCCCGCATCGAGGGCGGCGACGGCAAGCTGACGGATTCCAGCCGGGCTGAAATTTCGCATTGCCTGCGAGTACCGTTACGCGATGTGGAAATGATGGAGCAGCGCCTTTCCGGCAATGACCGTTCGTTGAACACCCCCGTCGGCGAGAACGGTGATGGCGAGTGGCAGGATTTCCTGGCTGACGACAGGCCGACCCCGGAAGCCATTACCATGCGCGACCACGACACGCTGGTCCGGTCGAACTGGATCGACCAGGCCGTCAACGAGCTCAGCCCCCGTGAACAGATCATCATCCGCAAGCGGCGACTGGCGGAGGACGGGCTGACCCTCGAAGTTCTGGGTACCAAGCTCGGCATCAGCAAGGAACGGGTGCGTCAGATCGAGCAGGAAGCGCTCGCCAAGCTCAAGGCGTCGATTGTTCGTCAAGCCGGCGACGTCTCGACGGCGGGATTGCTCCCGGCCTAGTTCACGACGATCTTCACTCTTTGGCCCGGCTGAACCTTTTGGCCGGGCCGAAGTCCGTTCAGCACCCGGAACAGTTCCAAGGGACGCTCCTTCACCTCCATGCGGCGGGACAGGCTTTCAGCGTCGTCGCCCTCCCTCACGGGCACCAGGCGGATACGTTGCGGACGGACGTCGATTTTTTCGTCGTCGGTCATGCGCCGGAAACCAAAGGCCGTGCGGCGGAAGCCGAGATCGAGTGAGGACGTCAGGCGGGGCGGCGTCATGAACAGGAAGCGGAAGATGGTGCGCCGATCGAAGCGGACCGCGACGAGGCGAAGGTCCATCTTTTTACGATCCGACATGACCTCCGTGACCGCGGTTGCCGCCGGCATGCCGCTGATGTCGATGGGTTCGAGATCGCGCAGGCGCAACTTGGCCGCCCATTTGTCGGAAATATAGCGCATCATGCCGCCGTTCCATTGATCCGGCGAGGCGTCGAAACGGATTTTCGCGCCGTTCTTGGCGATGGCGAAAACGGCCTTTTGCCGGTTCACGAGCTTGAACCCCTCGGGCACCGAAAACGTGAAGTCGAGCTTGGGGTGCCAGAACGTCCGACCGCGAACGAGGCCCTCGGCCGGGTCGTCGCCGAATATCATGCCGTCGATTTCATCCATGAAGCGCGACCGCAGACGCGGTGCGCCGTTGCCGCCGCCGGCCGCCGCTGCGGCGCGCTCCACCCGGTCGGCGGTTCGGGGGTGCGTGGCGAAGATGTCGGCCAGCGGATCCCTACCCTTGGCACCGGCGATGCGTTGCTTGAGCGCCGAATCGGCTTGCAGACTGCGCAGAAAATCAGCGGCCGCCGCAGTGTCGTAGCCCGCCCCCTTGAGGTAGCGGATACCGAGGTGGTCGGCCTGATGCTCCTGATCGCGTGAATAGCCCTTGAGATACAATTCCCCGCCGATATTGGCGATCTGATTGACCACGCTGCTGCCGACGACGGCGCCGAGGAGAGCCGTCCCGACGCCGAGGAAGATCGATTGATTGTAGCGCTGGGCCGAATGCCGGGCCGTGACGTGGCCGATCTCATGGGCCAGGACGCTGGCCAATTCCGCTTCCGAATTGGCCAGGGCCATCAGACCCCGTGATATGTAGACGTAGCCGCCGGGCAGGGCGAAGGCGTTGATGACAGGGGAGTTCAAAACCGTAAACCGGAATTCCAGGTCGGGCCGCTCCGAGTGCGCCGCCAACCGTCCGCCGATGCTGGCGACATAGCCGCCGACGGCGGGGTCGTCGTAGACGCCGCCGAACTGGGCCAGCATCCTGGGATGTTCCTCGGCGCCGACGCGCCGCTCCTCGGCCGGCGACATGAAGGGCGTGAAGTCGTCCTTGCCGGTTGCCGGGTTGGTGGTGACGCACGCCCCCAGCCATGGCGTCAACAACAGCGACGCCGCCAGGAAGCGGCTGAGGCGGGCGGCACGGCGAACCAATTTCATCATTACAGCACTTCGATCTGTTCCGGGTGGGTCAAGTTTATCATGGGTCCGTTGCGCCACGACAGCCAGCCCCGCACACGGACGCGGCGCCCCTGCCAGGCCAGTGGGTCGATTTCCCCGGATTTGAAGGCCCGGGCGCTTCGCTTGGATATGGTGATGGTGAAGTCGCTTCGCCAATCTTCGCCGAAGTTGAGATAGATGCGTCCCCGTACCCGGGCGGCCGAGAGCACCGTGCCTTCGACCAGTTGAAAGGTGTCGATGTACCGGTTCGCTTCCTCGGGCGTCCTGATTTCGTAAAAACGGAGCCGCCAGATGCCGCGCTTGGCGGTCCGGGCGGCACGCTCCCGTTCCAGCATCGCGCCAACCAGCATGCGGTTGTCGGGAAACGAGTAGACCCGCGCCATCCCCTGCTCCAGCAGGACGCCCTGAACCCAGCGGCCACCCTCGTCATGGAGGTGGGCTAGGGCCCGGCCGTGCCGGTCAATCTTGCGCCCGCCGTAAGAAAGGGCGACGGCCTTGCCCAGCACCAGTTTTTCCAACAACGCCTTGCTGGCGTCGGCCAGCGGCTGCTTTCGCACATGCGGCCGCCCCAGCGGCAGTTTCGGCGCCTGGATGCCGACCAGACGGACGCTGCGCCCGTCCTCAAGGTGAACGGTGTCGCCGTCCACCACCCTGGCCACCATGCCGGCGCCGCCGGGCTCCAGCTTCACAGCCTCGGTCAGGGCAGAACCGGCCCCGCCACACAGGATCAGCGGGATCAAAAGACAAAAAGCGAAACCCGGGCGCATCGCATCAGCCTATCAGGCCGCCCGCGATCACATAAGTGGCAGGGAAATCGGTGTTTGGAGGGCGGGGCGGTTTTTCGTACAATCCCGCGGCGATCAACCGGCCGTGCAACAATCCGGAGCTCACATCCGTGTCCTTTCCAGTCCGAACCTTTTGCGCCTTTGCGATCCTCCTGTGGCTCGGCGGAACGGCGACGCAGGCGCAGGCGGAAGATCCCGATTTCATGGCTTTCAGCGCCGGCATCCACGACTACAACGACGACGGCCGGGTGCCCTCGGTCCGGCTGGAATACCGCTCAGACATTCAGTGGTGGATATTCCGGCCCTTCAGCGGCTTCACCTACACTAGCGATCAGGCCATGTACGGTTACGCCGGCGTCTTCGTCGACCTCTTCTTCGGCCGCCGCTTCGTCCTGCAGCCGAGCTTCGCCGCAGGCGCCTACAGCAGGGGCGCGGAAGGTAAAAATCTGGGGCACTGGATCGAGTTCCGCTCCCAACTGGAATTCGCCTACCGCTTCGACGACCGCTCGCGCCTCGGGCTGTCGGTCAATCACATCTCCAACGCCAGCCTGGACGCCGACAATCCGGGCGCCGAAAGCTTCGTGATCACCTACGCCGTTCCCTTCGACCAGATTTCGGGCAGGAACCTCTGGAGCGATTAGCCCGAAGTGCCTTGGGGTTCGCGGTACAAGCGGTTTGCATCCCCCACGCGATGCGCTTATATGAACTTGGAATGCTCGACGGTCCCGTAGCTCAGTCGGATAGAGCACCAGATTCCTAATCTGGGGGTCGCAGGTTCGAATCCTGCCGGGATCGCCATTCCTGTGGTTGGGAGGGCGCGTAGGTCCGGTGTTTTTCCGCGACGACCATCAGCCTTCGATCTGGCCCAAGCTGTTTTTGGCCACCCTCCTGACGCTGGCGCTGGCGGCCTCGGCCGACATCCTGTTCGGCAGCCGCATCGACGAGCTACCCTGGTCCAACCCCTATCGCCGCGAAGGCGATTTTTTGCGTGACGGCCTGCTGCTCGCCTGCCTCGCCGTCTATGTCGTGCGCGTCTACGCCACTTTGTTCGTTTTTTTCCGCCGCATCCTGATGTGGCGCGAGGCGCTGATCGTCTCCAGCGTCATGCCCTGGTGCCTCCTCTTGATCGCCCAGGCCGCCCGGCCAACCGATCCGGTTGGGTGGACGGAGGTTGCCGGGATCGCCCTCTACGTCGCCGGTTCCTACCTGAACTCCGCCGGCGAATACGCCCGCCACCGCTTCAAGTCGGATCCCGCCAACAGGGGCCGCCTATACACCGAAGGCTTGTCCGCCCGTGTGCGTCACGTCAATTATCTCGGCGACGTCCTGCTCTTTAGCGGCCTCGCCCTGGTGGCGCACGCCTTCATCCTGTTGCTCATCCCCTGGTTCATGGCGCTCCTCTTCCTGCTCGTGCTGGCGCCGCTGAAGGAGCGATATCTCCACGCCAAGTACGGTGAACAGTTCGGCGCCTACGCCGCCCGCAGCAAGATGCTGATCCCTTATGTGATTTGAACTGACGGCGGCTCGACAAAAAAGAGGGATGCGTTGCCGCATCCCTCCAGTTTTTTGCGTGTTTTGACCGCTTTTGCGGTTCCGACTTATTTCTTGAGCCAGAGGAAGTCGACCGGGTGTTGGCGGCTGCCGGCATCCTCGGCGATCAACAGGTCGCCCGCGGGCGTCGAGAGGATGTTGTCGGGGCTGGCGATGCCGCCCAGATCACAGCCTTTCTTGTTGCCGAGATCGCGGCCGACCACATAGGGCTCGAGCCGCTTGATGTCGTAATCGGCCGTCAGGGCGCCCTTGTACACCGCGCCGCAGGCTTCCTTGTCCAGTGCGATGTGGCCGGGCGCGGCCTTGTCTTTGGCGCCTGTCGACCAGTGGACGTGGCCCCAGGCCTTGTCCATGCTCTCGGTGATGTTGGACGCGGCCAGGTAGACGTTCTTGCCGTCGGCGGCGACGCCTTCCATCTTGTTCCAGTCGTTGGACGCGCCCAAGGCCGCGGCGGCCTTGCGGCTTTCGAGGAAGGCCGGACGGTCGTCCTTGTAGCTGCCGACGGTGCCGTCGCCGTTCAGGTCCTTGCCCGACTTGCCTTCGGCCCAGTTGTTGACGTCAGCGTCGGAAATGTAGTTGGTGCCGCCTTCCTTGTAGTCCTTGGGACCGAAACCTTCATACTCGTCGATCCACTTGGCGATCTGGGCGTTGTTGCCGCTGGCCAGTTCGATCCAAGTGACGCCGAAGCCGGTGGTCCGCGGGTCGGTGCCGGCATCCTGCGTGAGCTTGGCCGCGTAGAGCGTGCCGGCGCTCAAGTCGCCTGCCGTATCGGCCACGAACTTGAAGAACACCCCGCCCGAGTTGGAGTTGTACTTGGCGTTGGTGTACTTGGCCGAATCGTCGTCGGATTGGTAAACCGTCTTGCCGTCGCCCATGACCATGACGTTCTCGTGACTGAACCGGCCATGCACGTAATGGCGCACCAGCGACGGATTGCCGGCCGCGTTGTTCATCTCGATGTTGTAGCCGTAGCGGTAGGGGTTGGAGTTCCGCCCCAGGAACTCGTTCATCCGCTTGGCCTGATGATAGGAGATGTCGTTGCCCTTGCGGAAGGAGGGCCGTTCGTCCTCATCGTGGTCGTTGGGATGGTTCCAGAGGCTGGTGTTGTAGAAGTAGTACTCCTCCGACATGATCGGCGTGCCCCAGGGCGAGACCGTGCCGAAGCACAGCACCCAGGCGCCGTCGATGCCCTGCAGGTCGAGCATCTTCGACTGCTGCAGATCCGCCGACCAGCGGCCGTTGCTGCGCTTGAGCTTGAGCTGGCTGATGCTGGAAACGCCCTTGCGGCCGGCGCCCTCGAAGGCGGTGTATAGATAGGCTTCCGACGAGCTCAGCGGGATGAAGGCGTTGAAATCCACGTCGTTGCTGATGAACATCAGCTTGCCGGCGTGGTCGTAGACACCGCCGACGACCTGGCCGTTGCCCAGCTTGTCGCCGGATTTTGCCAGCGTGACGTATTCGCCCGCAGCCACGTGCACCCTGGCCCGGTCGTCCTTGCCGGGAATGGCGACGTCGCCACCGCTGTAGGTGTTGATATTCATGCCGGCGATGTAGCCGATCTCGGCGGCCGGGCCGCCTTCCTTAAAGGTCGCCTTCTTGCCCGGATGCTGGGCGTTGAAGAACAGCTCGCCCAATCCGTTCACCGCGATGCCCGCCACCTCGGCGCCGGCCGGCACCGTGGCGATGCGGATGAGGTCGCCGTCGGCCTTGGCCACGCCGGCAACCGCGAAAAGCGCCGCCGATGCGGTCGCCAATAAACATTTTCTGATAGCCATAGAAATCCCCTCCTGTTGCGTATCGTTCTTGTTGCCGGATGCGTACCGGCTTTTTTTGACAGCCGTGTGACCGTCGGATCATTTGTTTGATACCCGACGATGGTAACCAATTCCGCCGCCCACGAGAACAGAAACCTGACCTAATGGACAGACTTTTATAGCCGGCCATATGGCGGCTTCATTTCGTATGTCGCCTTTGCCGGCTATCAATCGGTAGTTAATTGGGATTGAGGCCCCTACAATCCGACGACCAGTTGTTGTTTATTGCCGCCGGAGCGACCCATGCCCCTGACTTCCCGCGAGCGCGTGCTCGCCGCCGTCAACCATGAAGAACCCGACCGTGTGCCCATCGTCCTCGGCGTGAGCAACGCCACCGGCATCAAGATGAAGCCCTACAAGGAGGTCAAGGAGATCATCGGCGTCGAGGCGCCGGATGAGTACATCTACCAATGGCCGGAGCTCGGCACGGCAGCCATCGACGAAGCCATTATGCAGCGCCTGCACAGCGACGTGCGCGGCGTCACCGACTTGGAGCCGGCAAGTGTCCTCGCGGCCAACAGGAAGCGGGAACCCCACGCCGACTTCATCGATTCCTGGGGCAGCGGCCAAAAGGAGGTCAAGCCGGGCGAGTGGTACCCCGGCATCCACCCCATGCGTGGCGCCACCACGCTCGAGGAGATCGAGGCCTACGACGGCTGGCCCGACATGACGGACCCGAGCCGCGTCGCCCACGTCCGGGCCGAGGCGGCGGCATTGGCGCAGCAGAACGAATACGCCATCCTGGCTACGCCCTGGCTGCTGTTTCCCTTCGAACGCGCCCACGCCATGCAGGGCATGGATAAGTTCCTGCGCAACATGTTCAAGTACCCCGACTTCGCCGAGGCGCTGATGGTTAAGATCGCCGACCACTGCAAAACGCTGATGGCGGCGTTCCTCGCCGAACTCGACGGCAACGTGGACATCATCAAGATCGGCGACGATCTCGGCACCCAGGAGAGCCTGATGATCTCACCCGAGATGTACCGCCGTATCCTCAAGCCCATCCACGCCGACTTCATCGCCTTCATCCGCGAACGCACCCGGGCCAAGGTGTTCTTCCACACCGACGGCGACGTCGAACCGCTGATCGATGACTTCATCGAGATCGGCGTCGACATCCTCAACCCCATCCAGACCTCGGCGGGCAAGATGGCGGACCTCGCGGGGCTCAAGAAACGCTTCGGCATGAACATCGTCTTCTGCGGCGCCATCGACACCCACCACGTCCTGCCGCACGGCACGCCGGAAGAAGTGCGGCAGGAGGTCAAGCGCGTGATCGACCTCCTGGGACCCGGCGGCGGCTGTATGATCGGCCCGGTGCACACCATCATGAACGACGTCCCCGGCGAAAACGTCCTCGCCATGGTCGACGCCGTGGAGGAATTCGGCCGCTATCCGCTGGGGGGATAGCCAGAAAGCAGTCAACGACTAATTCATTTTGGTCACCCCCACCCAACCCTCCCCCATCAAGGGGGAGGGCTAAATTTTGTGGGCCAAATAATCAAAGTGAGTTCCCTCCCCCCAGCGTGGGGGAGGGACAGGGTGGGGGGGCCGGGCAAACGGCATTCAATCCACTCTGGTGTTCACTTCGGCTAGACCCCGTCGGCAATAACGTCGAGGAAGATCGTTGCGAAATCCTTGAGTTTGGCGGCGCCGACGCCGTGGATGTCGGCGAAGGCGGCTTCGTCGCCGGGAGCCTGGCGGGCCATGTCCTCGAGCGAGCGGTCGGAGAAGATGATGTAGGCGGGAACGCCCCTTGACCGCGCCAGTTCCGCGCGTTTCGCCTTGAGACGGCCCAACATTTCGATTTGATCGGCGCTGAGGTCTTCCGGCGCGGCCTTGCTGCGGCTTTTGCCGATCCCACCCGATTTCCGGATCAAATCCCTGCGATAGCGAAAGGTTTCGTCCCCGGCCAGAAGCGCCGCCCCCTTTTCCGTCAGACTCAACCCGCCATACCCGGTTACGTCGAGACGCAGAAAACCTGCCGCTACCAGCTGACGCACGATGGAGCGCCAAGTATCCTTGTCCAAATCCGCGCCCGCGCCGTAACCCGGCAATTCGTTGTGCCGGGCGGTTCGGATTTTTTCCGTATCGGCGCCGCGCATGATGTCGATCAGATGGGCCTGGCCGAACATTTGACCCGTAGCCGTGCAGGCCGACAGCAGTATTTGCGCCGCCTCCGTACCCTCGACCATCTCCGGCGGGTCGAGGCAGACGTCACAGTTGCCGCACCCCGATTCGCCATCGTGATCTTCGCCGAAGTAGGCCAACAAAGCATAACGACGGCAGGTGGGCGCCTCGCAGTATGAGATGAGCGCATCCAGGCGTTTGTGCTCGCGCCGCTGGTGGTCGGCGCCGCCGTTTTCCTCCTCGATAAACATCCGCCGCATGCGGATGTCGTCCAGGCCGTAGACCATGTGGGCGGTGGCCGGTTTGCCGTCGCGTCCGGCGCGGCCGATCTCCTGGTAATAGGCCTCGATATTGCCCGGCATGTCCGTGTGAAAGACGAAGCGCACGTCCGGTTTGTCGATGCCCATGCCGAATGCGATGGTCGCCACCATGACGACGCCGCCCGTTTCCGCCATGAAGGCGTCCTGGTTGCGGTTGCGTTCTTCGGCGCTCATGCCGGCGTGATAGGGCAGCGCGCGGATGCCCCGGTCGTTGAGATACTGGGCGGTCTTTTCGGTCTTGGCGCGGGAGAGGCAATAGACGATACCGCTCTCGCCCTCGTGCGTCTTTACGACCTCCAACAATTGCTGCCGGGCATTGGTTCGCATCGCGACATGCAGGCGGATGTTGGGGCGGTCGAAACTGGATACGTGGCGCCCGCCCCGTCCGCCGAACAGCTTGTCGGCGATGTCATTCTGCGTCGCCTGATCGGCGGTGGCCGTCAGCGCGGCGATAGGCACGCCCTGAAAGACGTCTTTGAGCCTGGAGAGGGCTTCGTACTCGGGCCGGAACGACGGACCCCAGCGGGACAGGCAGTGGGCTTCATCGACCGCGATCAGCTTGACCGGCAGCCGTGCGAGCGCGGCCAGCATGCGCTCCGTCATCAGGCGTTCGGGCGAGAGATAGAGAAGCCGAGTCTCGCCCGCCGCCGCCCGCTTCCAGGCGGCCACGTTGACGTGGCGTTCACGCGACGAGTTGATGGTATCGGCCGGCACCCCCGCGAGAGACAAGGCGGCAACCTGATCCTCCATCAGCGCCACCAGCGGCGACACCACAATTGTCAGTCCGCCCTTGATCAGCGCCGGGATCTGGAAGCACAGCGATTTACCGGAGCCCGTCGGCATCACCACCATGGCATGCTCACCCGCCAGCAGGGCATTCACGACCTCGATCTGGCCGTCGCGGAAGCGATCGAAACCGAATACTTGCTTGAGAATTTTCTCGGGCATGGAGCCTGGACTGAAACACGACAACTTGGGGCCTCGAATTTACCCTCCGCGTCATTCCCGCGAAAGCGGGAATCCATGCCGTTGCGTCTCCAACCGGTACTCCGTCGTGAAAATCTAACACTCAGGCATGGATCCCGGATATTTGCTGACGCAAATTCCGGGATGACGAAGTGCCGCAGGCTGATGACGCTTGAATTTCGCCTTCCGGACCCTCAGATTTAGTGTCTATCCCCCAACGGCAGTCGAGGACCCAGGTGAACCCAGGCAAAAGACCGTTAATGCTCGTGATCGGATTGGCGTTCGTCGCCATCGGGGCGATCGGTGCGTTCCTGCCGGTGCTGCCGACGACGCCGTTCCTGATCGTCGCGCTGTGGTTCTTTGCGCGCTCCTCGGAGCGGCTGCACAACTGGCTCTATTACCATCGGATATTCGGCCCGCCGCTGCAGGTCTGGGATCAGTACCGGGTCATTCCGCCGGTGGCCAAGCTTGCTTCCACGGGCTCGATGCTGGCCAGTCTCGCCTACCTGCTGTTCTTCTCCGACCCGCCCCTCTACATCATCTTCACGATGATCGTGCTGGTGATCTGGGGCATGTGGTACGTGCTGAGCAAGCCGAGCTACCCGCCGGCTGCCGAAGAAATTCCGGATAACGAAGTTTAAGACGCCTTCGATTTTTCCGTGCCGCCGCCGTAGACCGTCGGCTTGATGTTCTCGCCTATGGGGCCGTCCGGGTCGGGCAGGGTCGGCGTATATTGCGGCGGTACCAGGCCGCCGTTGGCTTTGCGCGCCGCCGCCTGATCGGGCGTTTCCAGGACAGCCGCTTCGGCCATCGCTTCCTTTCGGTCGACCGGCTGGGGTCTCAGATCGTTGGGTACCGGCATCATGTGGGCCTGGTAATAGGCCATCTTCTGCTTGGCCGGATCGATCTTGTGCTCGAGGTTGAGGTCGCGCTGGCTGACGCCCTTGACCGGTTCGACGCAGACGCCGTCGACCACCTCAAGATCGAACCACCATTTTTTGGCCGGATTGCGCTTGCCCTTGCCCAGCAGATCGTCGACCCGCACGGCGATGGGTACCAGCAGCGGCTTGAGCCAACGCGCGTTGATTCCGCACCAACTCGCCATGCGCTCGACGATGGGACCGTCGGCGGTCACGACCTTGTTGAGGGGACAGGTCTTCATGCAGCGTCCGCAGGCCGACCCCTTGGCGTTGGTCAACCGGTAGCGGGCACAGCGTTCGGCGTCGGGCTTCCACATTTCATAGGCGTTGAACATCACCTTGTCGCCCCATGAGATCGCATCGCAAGGGCATTCGCGGGCGCATTTCCAACAATTATTGCAGAAGTACTGCAGGCCGAAGTCGATGGGCTTGTCGACCTCCAGCGGCATGTCGGTGGTCATCACCACGGTCTTGAGGCGCGGTCCCACGAAGGGATTGAGCACCAGTTCGCCGATGCGCGAGAGCTCGCCGAGGCCGGCCCACAGCATCAGCGGCAACTGCAACACGTCGCTGTCGACGTTGGTCTGGGAGCGCGAGGCGAAACCGAGCTGGCGCAGCATGTCGGCCATCACGCCGGCGATCTCGGCGCCGCGCAGGTAGGCCCGCATGCTTTGCGTGCCCGAAATCCAGTCGTCACCGGTGCCACCCTCCATGGTGTCGAATTCCTGGTCGATCAGCATGACGACGGCGTACTTGTGGTTGGTCTCGATGGGCGTGCCGTCGGCGCCGTGGGAATACCAGGCGTAACGCGGCACCTCGCAGATGCCGGTCATGTCGGCGCCCAGCAGGTAGGAGAGCGATTTCAGCGCCCGCGCGTTGGCCGCCGGATCCGAATAGAGGCCGGTGTCGGCGTCGGCGTTGGTCTCGCCGCTCTGCACCGCGACCATGGACCTCATCGAGGACATCATGCCCGAGGTGTGGGGCTGCTTGAAGGCGAAGCGGCTGCGTTCCGCTTGGCTCTTGGCGCCGAGGTCGCCGCGCAAGGCCCGGTCGAAGAATGCCGACCGCTTGGACACCTGAGGCACTTCGTCGTCGAGGATCAGGGTGGTCGGACGGTCGACGCGCTTGACGGTTTCCATCGGATACGAGCCCAAGTGCGTCGCCCGGGCGTTGCGCCGGTTACGCTCGCGCCCCGAGGTCGCGCCGCCCTGGCCGAACCAGTAGCCTAAACCCTTCGGCTTCAGCGCGCTCTTGGCCAGGGGCCGGTCGGTTTCCAATTCGTAAGACGTCGTGACAACGGAAATCGAAAAATCGCGGTCGAAATAGGGATTGCGTAAAGTCTCGCCGTCGCGCACCAGCAAACCCGCCAGCACCGCAAGCCGTTCGGCGTCGACCGAACCCGCGCCCATGACGTGGGCCGTCGCCGGATAGCCGAGCTTCTTGATGTGACCGGAGAGGCAAACGGCGATGCCGCCGATGCGGCTGTCGGCCGCGTCCCGGGTCGCCGGCTCTATCCATTTCCGCGCCGGGTTGCCCGCCTCAGGCACGCGGCCATGCTCCAGCAGCAGCACCACGGCGTAATCGTGGTCCAGGGGCTCCGCCCCTTCCGCCCAGGCGTTGGCCGGGATGCGGCAAATACCGACTTGCGATGCGTTCATGAAGTAGCTGTAGCCCTTGACGTCCATCATCTTGCGGTGCGGATCGTCGGGCACGGGCGCTTTTTGCCCGGCCGGCTCGCCGCCGGAATTCTCGATGAAGATGTCGAGGTAGTCGCGCAGGGCCTTGGCCAGGGGTCCGTCCGGTCCCGTCTCATAGGCCGGCGCCGCCACGCGGGGCTGCGACGCCTCAACGTCAATTACGCTGTCATCCCGTTCCAGAACCTCCAGCGGATAGGTCCCGAGATGGTAAGGCCGGTGTTCGGCCCGGGTGCGGAACAGCATGAGAGACTCCCCGTTCTCAATATTGTTGGCCACCCCAACAATATCACAATATACCGGCTCCGGCCAACTAATCGATCAGTTGCAGACGTCGCGATGCACCTGCAGCAATTCCTCAATGGTGTCGGGATCACGGCGGCCGAATCCGCATTCGGTCGCCACGTCGTAGTCCGTTACGAATCGGTCCGCCGTCGCCATGCGGTTCCGCGTGCCCTCGGCGCCGTCGGTGTGATGCACCAGGCCGATGACGAGGCGGGTTTCCGTCGGCATGTCGAGATTGTTGAGCGGTTGGAAGTAGGCCTCGTCCGCACGTCCCCGCGGCACCGGCATATGCATGAAGTCGATGGCCCGCGGCGAAGCCTTGCAAATTGCGTTGGCAAACGCCACCGAGGTGCCCAGATCAGCCGGCTCGATGATATGCTGGTGGCCGGGATCGCCGTAACAGAGATGGATACCCAGTTCGACATCGTCATTAACTTGGCCGCAAAGTCGACCGACGCGTTCGGCGCCACCGCCCACAGCGTCATCGAAGTGCAACGGCGGGCCGCCGTCGGCGCCGACAACCTCGTAGCAAACATCCCACTGGATACAGAGGCGCTCGTTGGGAATACTGCCCTGGATACGGTTGAGATCTTCCACCATGGCTCGTTCGATGGCGGCTTCGGCCGGCCCCCGCGAGGGCATCATGACGAATCCGCTGAGCAAGGCCACGGGGGTGGGGAGGGAGACTTGAAAGCGCGTCCCGGCCCCGATCTTGCCCTCATCCTGCAAACGGGAGAAGAGCGCCCACGAGTCCAATGCTTCTCGGGCATAGCCCAACTCGCCGAAATCGAGATCGGCTGCGGCGACGCCGTCCTTGATGGTGTAGAAAGTCCGTTCCACCGCATCCTTGAAACCCGGTATTTTCACCGACACTGCCTCGGTCGCCATCTGATCACAGTTGGCGAATGTGGCGTCCTGCCAGCGGATCCAATATCCCCGCCCTCCGGTTTCACCATCCGGAATGCGCGGGCAGCAGTCGCCGAGGATATCGCTGACGGTGGTGAAAACGGTTTCGGCGTCGCTGAGACCGACGCTGCCGATGAGATGCGCGTGACGTGCCATTGTTCGTTCTCCCTCCCTATTACCACGGCCAATTTATCAGTTCAGGGAACGCGTTTGGGACTCAAAATTGCGCTAATCTCTGGCCCAGGAGTTTGATCGGCAAAACGGGGAGAGGTTGAGATGATCCTGCCGGATATCCTGAGCGCTGCGGCGCGGCACTACGGCGACCTTACGGCAGTCCACGACGACGAAGGCAATCTGACTTGGGGCGAGACCGCCGACCGCGTTGCCCGCACCGCCGGAATTTTGGCCGGGCATGGCCTGCAACCGGGCGAGCGTTTCGGCGTCATCATGCTCAACGGTTTCCGGACGGCCGAGCTTTTTTGGGCCGGTTACTGGATGGGCTGCGTTCCCGTTCCGGTAAACTGGCGGTTGGCGCCGGGGGAGATGTCCGACATCCTCGATGACGCCGAGGTTAAGTTCGTTGTCGTCGACGCCGCCTTTGCACCCTTGCTGGAGGATGCGCCGCTGGACAAGTGGGCGGAGAGCGCCCTGTGGCACGGCCCGGCGGGCGGCGATACGCCCTATCCCAATATCGAGACGTCGCTGGTCGAAACCGATCCGGTTGCGTCCCACCGCAGCGCTGAGACCGACGATGCCCTGATCCTTTACACCGGCGGCACCACCGGGCGCAGCAAGGGTGTGCGGCTCAGTCACCGCAACATCGTGGCCAACGCAGGGCAAAACGGCTACGCCCTGGGCATCAGGTACGGCGACATCTGGGTCCACGCGGCACCGATGTTCCATTCCGCCGACCTGATCGGCAATTCGCCGACGCTGATGGGCGGCGGCCACGTCTACCTGCCGCAGTTCAGCGGCGCAAACTTCCTCGGTGCGGTGGAACGCCACCGGCCGACAGCGACCGTACTGCCGCCGACGATGCTGCGCATGGTGATGGATGATCCCGCCTTCGGCACGAGCGACACGGGTTCCCTACGCCTGATCTACTACGGATCCTCCCCCATGGCGGAAGGATGGATCCGCGACGCCATGGAGAAGTTTCCAAACGCCAAGATCTGCCAGGGTTATGGATTGACCGAAACCGCGCCGATCCTCACCGTGCTCGACGACGCCAGCCACCGCGCCGCCATCGAAAGCGGCGATCCCACGCGCCTGAAATCCGCCGGCCGCCCCGTACCGGAAGTCTGGCTGCGCATCGCCGACGACGAAGGCAACGAGGTGGCGCCGGGGGAAGGCGGTGAAGTCCTGGCGCGCGGGCCCAACGTGATGAACGGCTACCACAACCTGCCCGATGAAACCGCCGCCGCCCTGAAGGATGGCTGGTTCCATACCGGCGATGTCGGACGGATCGACGGGGAGGGCTACCTCTACCTGCTCGACCGCAAGAAGGACATGGTGATCACCGGCGGCGAAAACGTCTACACGACCGAAGTGGAGGCGGTGCTCTACAAACACCCCGGCGTGCTCGAAGCGGCCGTTGTGGGCGTGCCTGATAACAAAACGGGGGAGGCGCTGTTCGCCGTCATCGTGCCTAAAGCCGGCGAACAACTCGACGCGCAGGGAATGATCGCCCACTGCCGCGATCTTATCGGCGGCTACAAAATCCCGCGCCAATACGCCTTTATCGAGGCCATGCCCAAGAACGCCATGGGCAAGATCCTGAAGAGCGAACTGAGGCAGACCTATGGCGTCAGGCGATAAGCTGGTAGAAAATCAGCAGCATACCGATCCAGGCTACCAGAAACGCCAAGGTGCGGGCGTAGGGTATGCCCATGATGAACACGGCGGTGTGTACCAACTTGCCCCAGAAGAACAGGGCCGCGCCAAGTGCCGTCATCTCATTATTGACGCCGGCAACGTGAGCGATTAGCACAAGCACACCGAACGCCGCCAGATTCTCGACCATATTGGCGTGGGCCCGCCGGGCGCGGCCGATCCATTTCGGCAGCTCGGGCTCCTCGTCCGGGTAACCGGCGGCTTGCGCCGGGCCGATGATCAGCCCGCGGGCGGAAACGTGCGGCAGCCACATGAGGATGCAAACCAACGCCATCCAGGCGAGATAGGTAAGTTCGATTGTCATGATTTTAGCCCCCCGAAATCACTAAAGGTCGGTCGTCGCGGCCCATAGAAAGGGCAAACGAAACGCTTCGCCAATCAAATTTTCATGACCGCGGTATCTAGGCTATTTGTCGCCGACCAGTGCCTCGATCTTCTTTTGCAGCTGCCCTTGGGAAAACGGCTTGGCGATGTAGCCGCTGACGCCTGAGCCGGCGGCGGTCCGGATGGATTCCACGTCGGCGTTGGCGGTCACCATCAGGAAGGGCATATCCGGATGGCTCACCCGCACTTTCTTGAGAAACTCCAGACCTGTCATGCGCGGCATGCGCCAATCGCACAATATGATATCGATGGGATAGTCGCCCGATTCGAGCACTTCCTCAGCTTCGACGCCGTCCTTGGCCGTCGTGACCTCCGCCACTTTCATATCCATCAGCATCATGCGGATGAGCCGCGTCGTCTGGGCGTTGTCCTCGACCACGAGGCAATGGACCTTTTCCAACTGCATGCCGTTCTCCAACTACCCCCAACGTTTACACAGCGACGGGCAGATAAATCGTGACCGTCGTGCCCTCTCCCGGCATCGTCTCGACGTCAATCATACCACCAGCCTTCGATACGACGGAATAGACCAAAGGTAACCCCAAACCTTCGCCCTCGCCCACGTCGGCCGTCGAAAAAAACGGATCGAACATGCGCTCGCGAACCTCCGCCGTCATGCCGCAACCCGTATCGGAAACCGTGAGACGGACACAAGGTCCGGCCGGCGCCCCCGGAAAGGCTGCGACATCCGAGATTTCCAGTTCAACGCGACTGAGCGCGATCGTCAAGTTTCCATCATTCCGCCCCGACATGGCCCGATTGGCGTTTTCCGCGAGGTTGAGCAATACCTCGGTCAAGGGTCCCGGCTGCAGGGTCGCTTCCGTTTCGGTGTCCGATATGTCGAGTTCGAGGTCGATGCCGGGATCGAGTATCGGTTCGATCAGCCCGGCGGCGTCCGCCACGTGGCGCCCAATGGCGCTGGGGCGCGTATCGATTTCGTGCTGGTGCCCGAACAGCATGATGCGTCCGGTCTGCTCGGCGCCGGCGTTGGTGGCGGCAATGATTTCCTCCAGGCACACCTTAACGCGTTCGGTGTCGTCAAGCCGCACCAGGGCCATTTGGGCAAACCCGCTGGCGCCGGTCAGGTGGTTGTTGAACTCGTGCGCAATATCGCCCGCCATTTCACCGAGACTTTCCATCTTGCGGGCGACGGCGGTGTGCTCCGAAGCGGCGCGGCTGATCGAATTGTCGCGCAGGATGACGACCTTCCCGGCACCCTCTCCGTCGCCGATCGGCGCCGACGAGCAGTCGAGGTTCTCCTTGCCTTCAACCAGATCGTCGAAGGGGACGCCGACAATGTCGTCCTCTCCGCCGAGCAGGACGACGGCGGCGCTGTTCGCTTCGACGATCCTCCCGCCGTCGTCGAGAACGACGATGCCGTCGGGGGCGGCAGCGAGGGCGGCCGCGGCGATTTCCGGGCTCAAAGCCACCGAAACGCCTCATCCGTTATTTCGCCGATCCCGTTAGGCATGAGGAAATTCCTCGAAGAACCCGAGTTTTCGATGCAGGGGGGCATCATCGACGTGGAAAAGGAACGCCGGCTCGCGCGTCGATTTGTTGCGGTGCGTTACCACCGCATGGGTCGGCAACGACAGGGTGTCGCACTCCCGCCAGGCGAAGGTCTCGCCGTCGATTTCGCTTTCCCCTTCCCCCTCGATCACGTGCATGACCGAAGAGGCGGAACGCCGGAGCGGCCGGACTTCCTCGCCGGGCCGCAGCATCTGCGCCGAAAAGCCGAGGATCGGCAGGCATTCCTCACCCGTTTCCGGGTTGACGTATGCGAGTTGGACAAGATCGCCCAGGTCTGTCGCCACCGCCATCTCCATCAATGCCGCGCGGACCTCGGTCCAGGGATAGCGCCGAAGAGGATAATCCCCGCTGCTTTTGGACAGCGCCTGAAACGGCACCAAACCAGCCCGGCGGTAGCGCCACTGCGACGCGTCGGGACGGTTGTCCGGCGGTTCCACTGCGCCTTCGATACAGTAGGAGGCTTCGAGATAGTAGACGGTCGGCAGATCGAGGGCATCGAGCCACACCACGGGGCCATCGCCCTCATGACCGTGATCGTGCCACTGGCCCGACGGCGTGAGGATCAGGTCGCCTTTCTCCATTGGCAGTTTTTCGCCCTCGACCACCGTGTAACCGCCGCCGCCCTCAATGACGAACCGCACGGCGGTCGGGGTATGCTTGTGTCGGGGCGCCGTTTCGCCAGGATTGATGAGTTGGAGACCGACGTAGATCGACGGCGTCGCCCGCATCGTTTCAATTCCCAAACCCGGATTGGCCAGCACCAGGACCCGTCGTTCCGCTTTCTCGATCGGCGTCAGGTCGCCCGCTTGCATAAGGTAGGGCCGGATGGCGGCGTAGCTCCAGTGATAGGGACGCGTTGCCCGTGACGGTGTCTCGTAGGGCAGGACTTGGCGCAAACTCGGCCACAGAGGCGTGACGCTCATGGCCTCCAGTTCGTCGAGGTAATCTTGGGGTAATTCCTCTCGAGTTCCGAGTTCGCCGGACATGGAGCCTCCCTGCAACGTGGCCACGAGCCTGTCGGTGTCTTCTTCGTTACGAATGATGATAGTGGGCGGGCTGCGGTTTGCAAATGTGGCCGCCTCATAAAAAATCGCCGCCCGGTGGGCGGCGAAGTGCTTAAGAAGAGAGAGGGAGAGAGTAAATTGAGATGCGGGACTAATGCTTCCTTGGTGGTCAGGGCCGAGGCCCGGTTCGCTGAAAATCCAAAAACGTTTCGGATCGTTAATATTCATGTGGGTCTTTGCGGCGGGAATTCAAGAGCGCACGGTCGGTAATCTTTCACCACCGGACATGTCATGGTAAAAATGCATACATTCTAGGGAGATAGGCTGCGGCTCGCGGCTTAGTACAGCGTCGACGATGGTGAACCTGGGGCTTTATTACGTCAATATCCGGTTGCTCGCCGCCCGTTGGACGGGCTGTTTGGCGGCCGGCCTGACGATCGGGCTGTTGTGCGCCGGCCTGCTGGCCGCCCCGGCCGCCGCCCAATCGGATGAGGACGCGACAGAGGAAGAAGAGACCGAAGAAGACGCTGTCCCCACCGGAAAATACATTTTCATCAAGATGGATCCGTTGATCGCGCCCGTTCTGGACGAACGCTCCATCCGCGGCAACATTACCCTGGTGCTCAAGCTGCAGGTCATTAACGGCGCGATGGAAGAGAGAATTCGCATACGCCTGCCGAAACTGAGCGATGCCTTTTTGAACTATCTCTACCGCTACGGCAGTTCGGCGGCCTCAACCGGCGTTATGCAACTGGACGCGATTGCCCGTTCGCTGCAACGCCTCAGCGACAAGCTGCTTGGCAAGGGCGAAGTCAAGGTGCTGATTGACGAAGTGTCTCGGACACGATCGAGCTAGGGCGACAAGGTGTTGCCGCCACGGGCGCCAGCCAGACGTCAAAGAAATCGGATAGCCAGCGGATGGTGGCGCCGTCATGACGGCGCCGCGACCGGACCTGATCGGCGTGGCCCTGGGCGCCGACGCTGCCGAGCATATGCGCCGCCTTTGTAAGCCAGCGCAGCATGATGGCGTTGGTGACTTCGGGATGGAATTGAATGCCGTAGGCGTTGCCGTAGCGGAACGCCTGGTTCTCGAAAACCGGGCCAGTCGCCAAGCGCTCGACGCCACGGGGAATGTCGAAGCCTTCCTTGTGCCACTGATAGACGCACATGGGGCCGGGAAATACGGATTTGCCTTCTTCCGTGGGCGTTATCGGATGATAACCGATTTCCACATGCTCCTCGGGGTGAAGCTCCACCTTGCCGCCCAGATTCCGCACCAGCATTTGGGCGCCCAGACAAATGCCGAGGAAGGGTTTTCCGGAGTCCAAGACGACCGACAGCCAGTCGATTTCATCGCGCACGAAATCCAGGTGATCGTCATTGGCGCTCATCGGGCCGCCGAACACGATGGCGCCGGCATGTTCGTCCATGGATTCCGGCAGACGATCGCCGCCCGACGGCCGGCGGATGTCCAAACCATAGCCGCGCGCGCGAAGCTGCCGGGCCACCCGTCCGGGATCGGAGGTTTCCTGGTGAACCACCAAAAGGATTTGATCTTTCATGGTGGAAGAATTTAGGCTGGTGGGGCACCGGGGGCAAGGGCATTGAAATTAATCCGCCGATGGTTTAACCGGGCGGCGTGCCAATTTTGTTACGGAATGCTTTTGCTCGGTTGAGACCCCATGGATGACGAACAAGCACCCGGCGAAGAGGGTCACGCGGACCGGATCGGCGCGACGCGCGGCGACCTCGGCCTCAGCACCCTGCTGCTCGAGGAACTCTCGGCGCTCGATGACGTAATCGGGGTTGCCTTGTTGGTTCTCGATGCCGACGGCCGCGTCCGACGAAGCAACATGGCCTTTCGGGAAATGTGGAAGATCGGCGCCGCCTATCTGGCGGGCAACCCCCATGCCGAAGACGTCGCGGCCCTGGATGGCTGCAGCCGGCTTTTTGCGCCAAACGGCGGGGCGCCGAGTACAAAGGGTGACAACATATCCGTCATTCAACTTGAGGACGGACGGACGGTCGAGCGCCGCCGCCAAGAGTTACCCAGCGGCGGCCACCTCTTCACCTACTACGACGTAAGCGACCTGATCGCGGAGAGGGAGCGCGCCAAGGCGGACGTCGACCGGCACATCTACGCCATGCAGGCCGCGGACCAGGCATTTTGGGACTGGAACCTGCTGACCGACAAAATGACCATTGGCGATCGCTTCTGGCTACAGATTCAGCGCCTGGGACAGGGACCGGATATCGACGTCGATGATTTTTTCGACCTCGTCGATCCTAAGGACCGGGAATTCCTGGAATTTACCCTGCGCGCCTTCGCCAACGGCGAGGTTGAGGATTCAGTGGGTGCCGTCGACACCTTCCGCATTCGCACGCCCGGGGGTGAGCCGCGTTACTTCGCCCTCGGATTTTCCGTCGTCCTGTCCGGCACCACGCCGTACCTCACCGGCCTGATCCGTGACATCACGGAGCCGCGCCGGTTGCGCCGGGCCGCTACGGACGCGCGCAACGCGGCGGAGGCGGCGAACCAGGCGAAATCGGAATTTCTTGCGACCATGAGCCACGAGATCCGCACGCCCATGAACGGCATTCTCGGCATGGCCGGTCTTTTACTTGAGACCCCACTGGACCAGACCCAGCGCGAATACACTGAAATCGTCAAGGATTCCGGTGAATCGCTCCTCACCATCATCAACGACATTCTCGATTATTCGAAGATCGAGGCCGGCCGGCTGGAACTGGAATCCATCGAGTTCGACCTTCATTCGGTCGTGGAGGGAACGGTCCGCCTGCTCTCGCCGCGCGCCCAAAACAAGCACCTGGAGATCAGCAGCAGGTTAAGCGGCGCCATCCCGCACATTCTGCTGGGCGATCCCGGACGGCTCCGGCAGATCCTGCTCAATTTGATCGGCAACGCGGTCAAATTCACCGAAACAGGCACCGTCGAGGTCCGCGCCGATATCGTTGGAGAAGCCGACGAAACTTCCGATAAGTCCCGCATCCGGGTCGAGATCGAGGATACCGGCATCGGTATCCCGGAAAAGGCGCGCGACCAACTGTTCAGCAAGTTCTCGCAGGTCGACAGTTCCGTTACCAGAAAGTACGGGGGTACCGGTCTCGGCCTGGCGATCTGCCGCAGCCTGATCGAACTGATGGGCGGCAAGATCGGCGTTGACAGTTGCGAGGGCGAGGGCAGCACGTTCTGGTTCGAGATCGCCGTCGGCGTCGCCACCCACGAAGAAACGGTCGGCAGCAGCGACATCGCCGGATTGCGCATCTGCCTGCTGGACCCGGAGGATATCGACCGGCGTCATTTCGAGGAGCTTTTCCGCGCCTGGAACATGACCGTCGAATCGACCGTCTCCCAATCGGACGCCATCAAGATGATCGAGCGGGCTGCGAACACGCAGAACCCGTTCGATTTCGCCCTCATCGACATCAATTCAGCCGATATGTCGGCCACCGGTTTCGCCAAGGCGCTGCGTTCAAATCCGGTGACGGCCGGAACTCACCTGATCGTTTCGACGGCGACGGGGCTGAGGGGCGATGCCCAGCGCATGAAGGACGCCGGCTTTGCCGCTTTCCTCACCAAGCCCATCGACAAGCCTGTCCTGTTCAGCATCCTCAGCGAGTTGGCGGCGGCCCCGGACGACCGCGACCTGCCGCTTCTCACCAAGCACCGCGCCGTCGAGCAGAGCCTGGGGCCGATGAACCTTCTGCTGGCGGAGGACAACCTGATCAATCAGAAGGTCGCCCTGGCGATTATTGGCAACCTCGGGCACAACGTCGACGTGGCGACGGACGGCAAAAAAGCCGTTGAAGCGGTGCAGAACGCCGACTACGACGCCGTCCTGATGGATATTCAGATGCCGGTGATGAACGGTATCGAGGCGACCGCCGCAATCCGCGCGCTGCCGGGCGAGGTCGCCGCCCTGCCCATCTTCGCCATGACCGCAAGCGTCACTCCCGAGGACGCGGCGCGCTGTACCGATGCCGGCATGACCGGTTTCATCGCCAAGCCGATCGACCCGGCCATGCTGAGCGAAGCATTGACGCGGGTTGCCGGCAGCCTGCCCCCTTCGACCGAAGGCCTGCCGATCGACGACCAAAGCGATGCCATCGACGAGAAGGTACTGGGCGAGCTGCAAACCGTGATCGGCTTGGAACGCACACTCGAGCTGATCAATATCTATCTCGAAGATATCGACAGCCGGCTGGAAAGGCTGTCACAGGCCCACCGCGACCACGACCTCGACATCATGCGCCAGGAGGCGCACGACATCAAAAGCACTTCCGGCAATATCGGCCTGACCGCACTGTCCGATCTCGGCGGTCAATTGGAGAAGGCCTGCCGCGAACAGAACCGTGAACTGGCCGAAGCTCTGGCCGATGAGGTTCCGGCCCAGGCCGGCCACGCCCTCGATTGGCTGGCGGCAAGGGCCGAATCGGTCAAATCGTCGATCGAGAACGATTGATCCAGAAGGGTCTCAGGGATAGCTCGAAGCGCCTTGTCGGCTGATCGCGCTTGAAAGGCCAATCGCCTTACTGGGCGGTGATACCACCGTCCAGCACGAACTCGGAACCCGTCATGAAAGATGATTCGTCCGAGGCCAAATAGAGAATGCCTTGCGCGATATCGTCCGGCACGCCGAGCCGCCCGATGGGAATCTGGCGGATGAGTTTGCTGCGCACCTTTTCCGGCTCGTCGGCGGCGTTGAACATTTCCTGCACCATCGGCGTGTCGATGAAGGTGGGGTGCACGGAATTGCAGCGAATGTTGTAGCCCTTGCGCGCGCAGTGCAGCGCCACGGATTTCGACAACAGGCGCACGCCGCCCTTGGAGGCGTTGTAGGCGGCGACGTTGTGGCCGCCGATGATGCCGGAGACGGACGACAGGTTGACGATCGAGCCGCCGCGTTCCCGCGACGTCTTTTTGATGGCGCCGATGCCGTGTTTGCAGCCCAGGAACGTGCCGTCCAGATTGACGGCGTTGACGAAGCGCCATTCCTCCAGCGTCGTTTCCTCCACATCCTTCATGACGCCGACGCCGGCGCTGTTGACGACGATATCGAGCACGCCGAACGTGTCCAGGCCCTTGTCGATGGCTTCGATCCACTGTTCTTCGCTGGTGACGTCATGGGTCACCGCGACGACGCGGCCGGCGCCGTGAGAATCGTTGATCAGGCGCGCGGTTTCCTCGGCACCCTCGCCGTTCATGTCGGTAACGACGATGTTGGCGCCCTCATCCGCCATCAGCACGGCCGACGCCTGGCCCAGGCCGGAGGCGGCGCCGGTGATCAGCGCGACCTTGCCGGCGACGCGCCCTTCGCCGTTGGTGTGACCCTCAGCCATCCGCCTGTCTCCTAATCCTTGACCTCGCCGTTGGGCGTGATCAGCACCTTGCCCTGGCGCCCGTCAGCCATGGCCCGGCCCAATGCCGCCTTGATATCGTCCAGCGTATAGGTTGAGTCGATGGCCGCCGTCATTTCACCGGTGGCGACCCGCGCGCCCAGCTCGGTCATGACGCTGATGCGCTCGCCGATGGGGGCAGTGCGGAACCAGCGGGCCAGCCAAAAGCCATGCAGGGAAACGTCGTGGAAGATCGTCGCCGCCGGCGAAAGCTTACAGGCCAGACCTGACAACAGGCCGTAATTGACGACCTTGCCGCCCTCGGTGAGACAGTCGCCCAAGCGCATCGTGGCATCGCCGCCCACCGCATCCAGGGCCAGATTCAGCGGCGCGCCGTCGGTCACGGCGCGTACCCGTTCGGCGAGGTCGTCACCGTCGACAACCACGGCCTCGGCTCCCAGCGCCGTCAATTCATCGGCGACATCGTCCCGGCGCACCACATTGATCGATTTGACGCCCTGCGCCGCCGCCAATTGGATTGCGTAGCGGCCGACACCGGAGTTGGCGGCGTTCTGGATCATCCAATCGCCGGGTTCGAGGCGCACGAAATCGCGCAGCATCAGATAGGCCGTCGGCGGATTGATGCCCAGCATCGACATCTGCAGGGGATCGGTTCCCGGCGGCACCGGCACCAGATCGGCCGCTTTGCCGATCATCTGCGTGCGCCAGGTCCCCTGGCCGATGGGCAGGAACACACGGTCGCCGACATTGATATCGTCCACACCCTCGCCCAGGCTTGCCACCCGGCCCACGCCTTCATTGCCGCAGAGGGCGGGCAGTTTCGGCAGGACACCGTAGTCGCCGGTGATGGTGAGCACGTCCGAAGGGTTGATGGGGGAAATCTCGACGTCGATGACGACTTCTCCCGCTCCGGCCACGGGATCGTCCATTTCGACGACGTCGGTGACCTCAACCGGATTGCCCCGCGTGGCGTATTGTGCTGCTTTCATGATTGCCCTTCCGCAATTCGGGCCCCGTACACGGCAGCCGGATCAGACTGCCAGTTGCTTGGCCATTTTCAGATATGTCGGGTTGCTGTAACCGCGATGATAGCCGTCGTCGAACTTGGCAAAGCCCAAGCGCTGAAACAGCCGGAGATTGTTGTCCAGATTTGTTCGCATGTTGAGGGTCACGCGCCGGTAACCGCCTTCATTGGCGCAGGCGACGACGTGGTCGATCAGGGCCCGGCCGACGCCGCGGCGGCGGTGTTCGGGCGAGACCGCCAGGGTATGGAGGTAGAGATCGTTGCCGTCGGCGGTGAAAAAGACGCTACCGGCCATCTCCCGCCCCACCGAGGCGATGGCCAGGTTTTCGCCCTCGATCATGTCCTTGAGCCCGTCGAGGGTCAGGTCCAGGGCCGACGATTCGGGATCGACGGCGCCCCGCTGTTCCTCGAACGCGGAACGGATCAAAGCCAGAAGCGGCTCCGCGATCTCGCCGGCGCGCTCTGGTTCAGTAATCTTGATTTTCATGGCGGCATATTTAGTCCGGGCCACGCGTCAACTCCAGCCGAAAATCATCTCAAGCGGAAAAATGGCGATTTCAGGCTTTCTGTTCGCTCAATCGCGCCAATGGTCTCTCGTCGATGGGCCAGTGAACGATGGCGGCAGCAAACCCGAGCGCCACGCCGGCCCACCAGACGACATCGTAGGAACCTGAGGTGTCGTAGAGACGCCCGCCCAGCCAGATGCCCAGGAAACTGCCCAGTTGGTGGCTGAGGAAGACGATGCCGAACAGGGTCGTCACGTATTTGAGGCCGAACACCTGGCCGACGATGCCCATCGTCAGGGGCACGGTCGACAGCCAGAGAAGACCCATGGCGGCGGCGAAAATGTACATCGTCCATTCGGTTTTCGGCGCCAGCAGCAATCCGAGGATCACCAGCGCGCGGGCGGAGTAGATGAAGCTGAGGCTACCCTTCTTGCTCCACCGCTGGCCTGCCGCCCCGGAAATGATCGAACCCCCAATATTGAACAGACCGACGAGCAACAAACCGGTGGCGCCGACCCCGGCGCCGAGGCCGAGGTCCGTGACATAGGCCGGGAAGTGAACCGTGATGAAGGCCACATGGAAGCCGCAAACAAAGAATCCGATCGTCAGCAGCACGAACCCCCGATGCGTCGCCGCTTCGCGAAACGCGGTCCTCAGCGTCTGGTCGCTGGGTGCTTCGCCCTCGGCGGTGTTGCCGCCCGGCAGGGCCATCGCCAACGGGATGATAACCGCGGAAACAGCGGCAAAAATAAGCAAGGCCGAATGCCAGCCGTAGGTTTCGATCAACACGTAGCCGAGGGGAGAGAACACCACCTGTCCGAAGGAACCGGCCGCGGTGCCGAGCCCCAATGCGAGCGACCGCCGTTCCGGACCGACCACGCGGGCCATCGCCGCCATGGCGATGGAAAATGCTGTAAAGGCCACGCCGAGACCGGTCAGCACGCCGCCGAAGAGATGCAGTGCCATGGTGGTCTCCGATTCGGCCATGCCAACCACGCCCACCAGATAGATCAGCGCGCCGAAGATCAGGACGCGGGTCGGGCCGAACTTGTCGGCGATGGCGCCGGCAACCGGCACGCCGACGCCCCACATCAGGTTCTGGACCGCCATGGCGATACTGAACGTCTCGCGGCCCCAGCCGAGATCCGCCATCATCGGAACCTGGAATAGACCGAAACCGGAGCGGATGCCGAAGCCGACGATGGCGATCAGGCAGCCCGCCGTGATGACGACCATGGGGGTGCGCCAACCGGTAACGGTGGATGGGTTCGTGTCGGTCATTCCCTGTTCCCCCTCAGATCGGAAATATCAAGCAGGTGGTGGTGCCGAAAGCCAGCACGGTGCCGTTGCGGTCGACCAGCGTACCCTCGGCGACCCCGACCCGTTTGCCGCTGCTCACCACCGTGCCGATGGCGTCGACCGGCCCGGTGTCGAGATTGATCGCGCGCACGCAGTTGATCTTGTATTCCAGCGTCGTGTAGCCCATGCCCCGCGGCAGCGTGGTGTGGACGGCGCAACCCATGCAGCTGTCCAGAAGCGTGCCGATCCAGCCGCCATGGACGCTGCCGATGGGATTGAAGACCTCGGCGCTCGGGGTGCCGCGGAAGACGGCGCGGCCTTCCTCGACCTCCACCGCCTCGAAACCGACCGTCTTGGCAATGGGCGCCGCTGGCAGGTTGCCGTCGACGATGGCGCGCATGAACTCCAGACCGCTCATGCTGCGCATGGCCTCCAGCGGGTCGGGACGGGTCGTCGTAGCCTCAGACATCCGGTCAATCCGTTTGGGTCATTGAATTGGGCTAAAATATAGGTGGCCACCCCAACGAAGCGAACAGCTATTTCGGCATAGCACCTATGTGTCGGATCAATCTTCCGTGTCCACGGCAACTACGGCGAGACAGTCGCCGGCCTGGGCGAGGCCGGGGTGGTGGCGGCAGATCAGCATGCCGGAGACCTTGGCGCGGTAGACTTCGGGCGGCCTTTCGGGTTCCTCGACGTAGTGAATGCGGCCGACGGCGTCGCCCGCCGAAACCATGGTCCCAAGAGGTGCCACGGCTTCGTAGAGGCCATCGGTGCGGGCCGCCGTGAAACAGGCCGCGTCGGGCGTTTCCATCACCCGCGTCGGCGTCTCACGCAGTTCCAGGGCGCCGTCGACCAGACCGAAGTGGCCCAGCAGGTTACGCACGCCGCGCTGGGCCAGTTCCACGTTTTCGGGCCGTGCCGTGCCACCGCCGCCCAGTTCCGTGGAGACGAATATCTTGCCCATCTCCTCGACGGTGGTGTCGAGCATGCCGACGGCGTTGAGTTCCTCCAGAATGAGGCCCAGCGGCGTGCCGAAGGCCATCATCGCCGCCTGCGTTCGCGCCATCTGATCGGCGTCGGCCAATCGGTGAATGACAGTGCTGGGCACGAAATCCAGCGTCTTGCCTCCGGAATGAATATCGATCACGGCATCCGCCGGCGCCACCAGGAAGCGGGTAACAAAATCCGCAATCATCTCGGTTACGTTGCCGTCCCAGCGGCCGGGAAACGCCCGGTTCATGTTGCCGCCGTCGATGGGCGACGTGCGGGTTCCGGCCCTGACTGCCGGTAGGTTCAGGGCGGGCACGATGATGACCCGGCCTTTGACGTCGCTGGGATTCAGGTTGCGGGCGAGGTCGAGAAGGGCGATGGGACCCTCGTATTCATCGCCGTGGTTGCCGCCCGTGAACAGGACGGTGGGTCCGGGCGCATCGCCCTTGATCACGATCAGCGGCAGCCGCACGCTGCCCCAGGCGGAATCGTCTCGGCTGTGCGGCACGATGATGCTGCCGAACCGCTTGCCGGCGGCCTCCAGATCGATATCGGCGGCGACTTTCGACGGCGTTTCCGTCATGCTTTCCCCCTCGGCCCGCGAATGGTTTGACCAGCCATCTAACCGCATTTTATCGCCCCGGCAACGGCCAATGCGCTAACCTCCACCGTCCCTCATCGCAGAAGGAGAGCAGGTTGACGCAATCCCGACCCTTTACGACGGCGGAGTACGAGTCCCGCTTGGCAACCGTGCGCGAGCGCATGGCGGCGGCTGGATTGGACCTCCTGGTCGTCACCGATCCGGCCAACATGAACTATCTTACGGGCTACGACGGCTGGTCGTTCTACACGCCGCAGTGCCTCGCCGTGCCGGGTGACGGCGCTTCGCCCGTCTGGATCGGCCGCGGCATCGATGCCGGCGGGGCGCGGGTGACGACAAACCTCACCGACGCCGACATCGTTCCCTATCCCGACGACTACGTGCAGGCGCGCGACAAGCACCCCATGGATCACGCCGCCGAGCACATCCGCTCGCGCGGCTGGGGCACGGGCACGATCGGACTGGAGATGGACAGCTACTATTTTTCGCCGCGGGCTTGCGATGCGCTGAAGGCCGGGCTGCCCGACGCCCGCTTCACCGACTGCGATCATTTGGTCAACTGGGTCCGGGCGATCAAATCGCCGGCGGAGCTGGAGCTGATGCGCAAGGCCGCTCGTCTAATCGAGTTGGCCATGCAGGCGGGCGTCGAGGCCATCCGGCCCGGCGTCCGCCAGTGCGACGCCGTGGCGGCAATCTACAGCGCCCAGATCGCGGGACACCCCGAATTTGGCGGCGATTACACCGCCATCGTCCCCATGCTGCCGACCGGTATCGGCACGTCGACTCCCCATCTTACGTGGTCCGATGACGAATTCGTTTCCGGCGAAGCGACCATCCTGGAACTGGCCGGCGCCCACCGGCACTACCATTGCCCCATGGCACGCACGGTGTTCCTCGGTGAGCCGCCCGCCAAGCTGAGTGATACTGCGAAGATTGTCGTGGAGGGCCTGAACGCCGCCCTGGATGCGGCAAAGCCCGGCGTCACCTGCGGCGAGGTCGAGGCCGCCTGGCGCCACAGCATCGCCCGCCACGGCCTGGAGAAGCCCTCGCGCATCGGCTACTCGACCGGCCTCAACTACCCGCCGGACTGGGGCGAGCACACCATGAGCCTCCGGCCGGGCGACGACAGCGTGCTGCAGACCGACATGACCTTTCACATGATCCCGGGCATCTGGATGGACGATTGGGGCATTGAAATCAGCGAGTGCTTCCACGTATCGGAACAGGGCGCCGTGCCTTTTTGCGAGTTCCCTCGCGAACTGATCGTCAAATGAGAAGGGGCGAGAGCGACATTTGCCGCCGCCCCCGCCCAATCCCTTCAAAAGCGTAGAAAAACTAGTACAAGGCGACCGGGTTGCCGGGAGAGCCCGTTCCCCCCTTTATTTTCAACGGGGACCAAACGAACAGGAACTCGTACGCCTTATCGGCGACAAGTTGGCTGAGATCCATGTTCTCCAGGTTCCAGATGCCGTGCCGGGTCTGCAACTGGACATGACATTCAAACGGGAAGTCGGCGTTTTCGCCCGGCACCGCCTCGACTGCCCAGGAATCGGCGCCGGTCAGGATGACCTTGCGGTCGGCCAGATAGTTGCACGCTGAAATGCCGAAACCCGGTTCGCCGGCATTGAATTGCGCAACCCGCTTGGATTTCTCGGCCGCGTCGAATTTGTCCCAGTCCTTGGGATGCCAGAGATTGCCGTGTCCGGTGTACAGGAACACACAATCCCCCTCGCCGATGGAAGCAATGCCCTGACGTTTCACCATCTCCTGCACGTCCTTGTCGGTGATGATGCCCGGATCGCCCTTGCCTTTCGGGATCTGGAGTTGACCGCCCCGCAAGGCAACCGCGTCCAGCAGCACGCCGCGGCAGACGAATCCTTTCTGTGCGACATGTTCGACCCCCAGCGGGCCCATGCCGTAGCCCGTGATGTTGCCGTCCTTCAGGAAGCGCCCGTTGTAGAAATAGTTCCCTTTGGAAGTGATCACGCCGATGTGGCCCGGACCGTCGAACTGGGTGCCGATCTGGCCGATTTCCGTGGCTAGGTATTCGTCGTTATAGACGAGCTGGTGTTTGCCGAAAGGCCCGCCGGTCGGCAGGCCGGGAATGGTCATGCGCCAGCCGCGGGTACCGAACGCCGGCGCGTCGCCGGCATAGATTTTTCCGAGGGTGGCGACTTTGCCCTGCTTGACCAGTCCCGCCGCCTTTAGAACCATGGCGGCCGTGGTGCGGTTGACCGCCCCGGCCTTGTCATCCGCGCCCCATTCGCTGGGCGCCCATTTTTCGGTGAACGGCGCATCGTTCACGCCTTGCGCAATTGCCGAAACGGACAATGTCATGGCGACGAAAACGGTGGATACAACGCATGTTGTTTTTACGCTTCTCATGTCGTCCTCCCTTTTTCGAGTTGTTCTTATTCTTGGACCTCCGAGATAAAACATACAACCGACACTATCAATCACATGGCCGGGACGGGGCTTTGTCAACCCGTGTAATACCTTTGCCCGCGAATGTCCGGCCCTGGACGCGCCCGACTTTCGCAAAAATTCTTTCAAGCGGTCCGCTCTGCTGTTACACATTCGAACGGGTCTGGTTGCTAAAGTCGCAGGAATCAAGGGTTTCCCAGCGGCGGAATTGTCGCCTACGGGGGGTGTCGAAATGGTCCAGGATATTTGGCGCGACCGTGAAGTGCTGGTGCTCGACGGCAGCATGGGCGATTTTCTCAAATCGCGCGGCGTCGACATTCCCCGGGACATCTGGTCGGCCGCCCCGCTTTTGGAGGCGCCCGAGGTGGTGCGCCGGCTTCACGTCGACTACATCCTGGCTGGCGCCGACATCATCACGACGAACAATTACGCCTGCGTGCCCAGCTACTTGGAGCGCCGCGGCCTGGAAGACCGCATGGCGGAGCTGGTCGAGCTCTCTGCCCGCATCGCCGGCGAGGCGCGTGACGAGGCAGGCGGCGCCACGCTCATCGCCGGAGCCCTGCCGCCGCTGGGCGAAAGCTACCGCCCCGACGAGGTGCTGGACGCCGCCGAAGCCCAGCCCGTCCTGCGCACCATCGCCGACGCCCTGATGCCCCATGTCGACCTTCTGCTGTGCGAAACCATGTCCAGCATCGCGGAGGGCCGCATGACCGCCGAAGTGGCGGCGGGGAGAGGCAAACCGGTCTGGCTCTCCTGGACGCTGGCCGACGACGGCTCGGGCCTGTTGCGCTCGGGCGAGACCGTCGCCGACGCGCTGGCGGCCGTGGCGGATCTTGAAATCGATGCCTACCTATTCAACTGCTGCGTCCCGGAAAGCATCGATTCCGCGCTCAATCTGCTGGGGGACCTGACGGACAAGCCCAAGGGCGCCTACGCCAACGCTTTCCGCCCGGTGCCTGATGGACACGTGCTGGCCGACGGCCCCATTGAACACGACGACGACATGGATCCCTGGACCTACGAAATTCACGCCCGGCGCTGGCTGGGACTGGGCGCAGTCGTCGTTGGGGGATGCTGCGGCATCGGGCCGGAGCACATCCAGCGCCTGCGAATGCTGGCGCCGCGCGCCGTCGCTTGAGTTAGACTGCGATCGGTTCGGATGGAGCACTGAGAGCTTCTGACAGGAGGTTGCCATGCGTAGCTTGATCAACCTGATGATTTTGGTGGGCGCGCTGTCGGCCTTTGGTGCTGCCGCCCAGGAGCGGGTGGATGTGGAACTGGTATTCCTGGCCGATGCCTCGGGTTCGATCGACGAGGCCGAAATCCGGTTTCAGCGGCGGGGATACGCCGAAGCCATCACCCATCCGGATTTGCTGAACGCCGTTGCCACGGGCGCCAGGGGCAAGATCGCCGTGACCTACGTCGAATGGGGCGACGCTTATTCCCAGGAGGTGGTCGTGCCCTGGACCGTCGTGGACGGGCTGGAGAGCGCCACGAAATTTGCCAATCAGTTGATGGCCGCACCCCGCCTCGCCTTCGGGCCCAACGCCATCGGCAGCGCCATCGCGGTCGCCCACACTCTGATTGAGACCAACGATCTGGAGGGTACACGCAAGATCATCGATTTTTCCGGCGACAGTGCCAACAACTGGGGCGGCGTGCCGGTTGCCGAGGCACGCGCCGCGGCCCTCGACGACGGCATCGTCATCAACGGCCTGGCCATCCTCTGCCGCGGCTGCAACGGCCGGCCGGTGGATTACGATGTCGAAGCGGCGTTTTCGAGCTACATCATCGGTGGCCCCGGCAGCTTCGTCATAACAGCCGACAAGGACAAGAGCTTCGGCGCCGCCGTGCGCCGCAAGTTCATCCTGGAAATCGCCTCTGGATCGCAGCGCCAAGCCAGCCGATAAAATTATAGAAATTCAATTGGGTTGTAGAATTTTTCCAGAAATTAACCGGCCCTTTACTTTGAGTCGGTATTCCTGGGCCCGGGGACGACGATTTTCGTCGAACGCTAGGGGTTTGGTATACGATTTTCATCGGGAGTAACCCCAATGTTCGACCGCAGAAAGCCGGGCTCCAATGCCCAGGGAAACGAAAACCGCCAAAAATCCGAGCGCAGAGCCGACCGCGACCGCCGCAGTGTGGAGCGCCGGGGCGGCCTGAGAGCCGGCCAGATCGAACGCCGTTCCGCGCTGTTTCCCCGGCGCTGGTGCGGCGTCCACGCCCACTGACCGTTTACGGGGCGAAATTGCATAGCGGCGCGGCTTCGGTGGCTGCGCCGTTTGCTATTTCAAGCGGATATGCCGAAAATCGCCGGGGCAGATTCAGGCATGGGGTCGCGGCATGGCGCACAAAATCGAAATTCTGGGACGAAACAATTCCGTCAACGTGCAAAAGGCCATGTGGTGCGCCGTCGAACTCGGACTTGAGGTCGAGCGCAGCGACATCGGCGGCCATTTCGGGGGCAACGACACGCCCGAGTTTCTGGCTCTCAACCCCAACGGTAGAATCCCCGTCTTGCGGGACGGCGATTTCACCTTGTGGGAATCCAACGTCATCGTGCGCTATCTGGCGGAAACTTTCGGCGCGGACACCCCCTGGTATCCCCAAACGCTCGAGGCCCGCGGCCAGGCCAACCAGTGGATGGACTGGGCCCTGGGAGCGCTGCAGCCGCCCATGGTCGTGGTCTTCTGGACTCTGATCCGCACGGCGCCCGAGGACAGGGACTGGCAGGCGCTGAAAACTGCAGCGGAAGAGTGCGGCCGGCTTTACGCCATGCTGGACGGTTGGCTTGAGGATCGCGCCTTCATTTGCGGTGACGATCCCTCCATGGGGGACATTCCCGCGGCGTGTTTTGCCCACCGCTGGTTCGAACTGGACATCGAACGGCCGGGCCTCAAAAACGTCGAAGCCTGGTACGCCCGCTTTTGCGAACGCCCCGCCTACCGCCAGGAGGTCATGCTGCCCCTGAGCTAGGCCCGGTCCAGATGGACGGCCGTGACGCGATGGTGGATCGCCGTGTGAGCGTCGATTTCGCCCAGAGGCGCGATGTCCCAGATCCAGGACTCGCCTCCCACCGGCAGTTCGACGCCATGTAGGGGCGCTTCCCGGAAAACCTCCGTCCCCTTGGCATTGTGGTGGATGCGTTCGACATCGGTGATCAGCGTCACGGGGCAATTGAAACGACCCAGGTATTCAAGGTGTGATTCGATCAGCCGCTGCGCCAATTGCGCCTTCGCCTCGTCGTCGCACGAGCCCGTACGCTCCAACCAGGCGAGCGGAAGGATGGGGAGTTGGGACGCTAGATTGAGCGAGACGACGAAGTCGATGGCCGCATCATCGAGAAAGGCTTCGGGCGCGCGGACCGCCGCATTGCCGGCGTGAATGCCGTCGAGGCTGGCCGTCAGATCGCAGCCGACCAGACGGACGTTGGCGAATCTCCGGGCCGCTGCCCGCGCGGGTCGGAGATGCACCAGATCCACCAACAGCACCTCGTCGAAGGCGGCCGCCAGGTCGTCGACAGGAAGGTCGTATATCAGGCCTGCGCCCAGCATCAGGGCCTTTCGTCCGCCGCCGATTTCGGCGGCGCGTTCGCGAACGATATGCCGACTATGCTCGAGATGGAGCGTCCAGTCCGCGCGACACCGCCGGTAGCGATATTGAATGGCGATGGCTTCCCGCAAGTAGCCCATACGGCGCCAGGTCCTGGGACAAGGCGTCGTCAGGGCTTCGAGCCATTCAAGGATCATGGCCGGCGGCAGTTGGCCGTCACCAAGGTCTCACCCATGCTTTGCAATTGGACGATGACGGTGCTTTCGGCGCCGGAGACCGACCAGAATTCGCTGTTGCGGCGGGGGCAGGCCAGCCGCGCCACCTCACCCTTGTCCATGGCGCTCAATCCGTTGAGGGAGTTGGCTTTTGCGGCGCTGTAGAGGTCGACGTTGATGACGATTTCATCGCGCGTGTTCGCGGCTATCTTTCCCATCTTCCATCCGCTTTCGGGCGGCACGTCATGGTTCTTGGTAAGCCATTCCGCACCGGCGCGCCGCTGTTCGGCGGCATCGTCGCAACCGGAAAGCAAAACGATTAACGCAACAACCGCCAAAGCCAAGCGCGCAGGCGGCGAAAAACAAAGAGATTCGATCGTCATTTGGCGCACCCCGACCAACTATGACTATCCCCCTTGATGTGAGCATAACGCGATTTTCTTAACGGGGCATTAGCCGGAAGTTTGGCCATCGCCATCTCCGATTGATAGAATTAAACCTAGAATGATGCAATCATTAATGATGATGAGCTGACATCATTTCACTGCAAGAGCCCAAAAAGAGTGCTAATCTTTTCATTTCCAAGATCATCAATATCGGGCGGTTGCCCGAAGATCGGGAGGACGGCGTGGCGACCCTCACCAGCAATCTCCAGCGTTTCTTCTGTGCCGCAATAGCGGCCTTGATGCTGATCGTGTTGGGCGGGCAGGCCGCCGAAGCCGCCAAGCGCAACAAGTGGGCGGTCGCCGTCATCGTCGGCAACAAGGACTACAAAGGCCGCATTCCCGATGTCGACTTCGCCCGCAACGACGCCGACGCCTTCAGAAGGTATGTCACCGAGGTATTGGGCTACGAGAAGGAAAACATCATTGATCTGCGCAACGCCACCAAGGCGCAATTGGAGGCGGCCTTCGGCAACGAGCGGACCCACGAGGGCGGTCTCTGGCGGTATCTCGACCCGCGGGGGCGGTCCGACGTCATGGTGTTTTACTCCGGCCACGGCGTACCGGGCCTGAAGGACAAACAGGGCTATCTGCTGCCCGTCGACGCCGATCCCAATGCGCCCGAGATCAACGGCTATCTCGTCAATACGCTGTTCTCCAATCTCGCCAAACTCAAGGCCAAGTCGATATCGGTCTTTCTCGATGCCTGCTTCTCCGGCGACAGCCAGAAGGGCATGTTGATCCGCTCCACATCCGGCATCACGATCTCGCCCAAGTTGCCGGATCAGTCGTCGACCCGGATCTCCATCATCACGGCCTCCCAAGGCGACCAGGTGGCGAGTTGGGACGAAAAGGCGCGCCACGGGCTCTTTACCAAACACCTCATGGACGCCCTCTACGGCGCCGCCGACGGCGAGGATTACGGCAACGGCGACAAGCAGATATCGTTGGCCGAAGTTCAGGAATACCTGGACGACCGCATGACCCGCGCCGCCCGGCGCAATTACGGCCGCCATCAAAACGCCTGGGTCAAGGGCGACAGCATGACCGTGCTGGCTTCCGTGCCGGTCCGGCGGGCCAAACCCAAACCCGCGCCCAAGCCAGTCGTCAAACCGAAACCGGTCGTGAAGGCGAAGCCCAAGCCGAAGCCCACCGTCGTCGCCCGCGCAACGCCGGCGAAGAAGCCGGTTTACGTTCAGCCGAAACCCCGCAAGCCGACCATTTTCGGCAAATGGATGCTGGAAACCTCCAGCGTCGGCATCATCTGCACGGTGCAGACGACGCGTTTCATCGTCGACCTCCAGCGCGACGGCTTCCAGGGCTCTGGCGGGGCCTCGGTCACCGTCAAGGGCGCGCTGCAGCCGGGTAACCGGGAAATCCGGGGGACGGTTGCCGCCGGCACTTTCGTGGCGACCTACCGGATGGTTTATGACGGCGTCAAATGGAAGGGCGATTACACCGCGCAAGTTGACGAATTCCAATGCGAGGGCGAGATCTTCCTTACCCGGACGGCGGCGATGCGGGCCGCCGCCGGCGGCGTGCAGCAGGCCAGCCGCTCGACCGCGACAACTGCCACGGCCCCCGTCAGTTCAGCGCAAACCGCTTCCACGCAGGGCGGGTCGAAATTCTTCGGCCCCTGGAATCTGGTCATTGAGAGCGGCTCGGGCAATAGCGGTTGCCTCAAAGGTCGCATTCGGACCAACGCCCGGCTGGAGCCCACCGGCCTGCGCATCGCCAGCCGCGAGTTCTCAACCTTCACCGGCAAGCTTGAGGATCAGTGGAGCGGGTTGATTTCCGGCCATTTCATGCAGGGGCCGTTCTTCTACCGCTACAAACTCAACTACCGGGGCCGCAGTTGGCATGGCCGCTGGACGGTGCTGGGCGATCAAAACGAGGGCATCGGCTGCGCCGGCACGCTTGCCATGCACCGCTAGAGCAACCCTGATAATTTTGTCCTCTCATGAACCGGACCGGACCGGCCAGACGCCGGGCCTGGGCAATTTGTTTTGCCGTGACAATGGCTTCGGCGCGGACTCTCGTGTGGGCAGCTAGGAGTCGATATTTGACTGACTCTAAATTGAGAGTACAATAAATCGCGTAAAACTATTTGAAGGTGTTTATTTGTTATTCTCATAAATAGGTCAATTACAGTAATAACTGGCTTAATTCTCAATAAACACTATGATTGCCCCCTTAAATCGCGGGTCGTTGCCTACGGGGGGCAGTCATGACACTCGCTGCAGAAGCGGAATACACGGCAGAAGCCGCCAATTCGAACGTTCCCATAAAGGACGAGGATCGCGATTCGGTCCACATTTTGCCACTCAGTATCGTGCCGTTGCAGACCAAGGGTCTGGAACGCACGCGCATGATCAAGAACGCCAAACTCGAAAGCGTTATCGAGCTTTTCGACGACAAGAAAGCGGGCAGCGGGCAAATTCCCGTCAACGCCATCAGGCAGGTCTTCACCAACATCGATTCCGGCGACGTCAACGTTCTGAACAAGCTTTCCAAGCTCTATTCTTACGACGTCTACTGCCTGCGCATCGAATTGCGCAAGCTGGGCATTTCCATCGACGACAAGGATGCGCTGAAGTTGTCGGAGGCCAAGCAGGCAGAACTTCACCGTTTCATGCGGGCCTTCACCCAGCGCGTCATCATGGAGGTCTACGGCGACAACGATGACGGGGTGCGGAACTACAACGACGTGGTCAAGCTGTTCCGCCACCCCGACAAAAAGCACGCCGTTTCCAAGCTCAAGATGATGTCTGACAAGCTGGGCATTCGTCTGGAAGACGTCCCTGTCTTCCTGGAGGATTTCGGCGACATCTATCTCAGTGTGGCCTACTACCGGGAATACTGGGAATCGGTGCAGCCGGCGTTCAGCGATTTCGTCCATTCGGTGGAGGAGATCATGGAGCACCACACGCTGAAGCAGGACCGCACGCTGATGAAGACCTGCGACAAGCTCTACGAGAAGTTCGCCGAAATGAACCAGGGCATGACCAAACGCTTCCATACCTTCGAAAGCATCACCGACAAGATGTGGGACAACATCGATTCAAAACGCTTCGACAAGTTCAAGGGCGTGGTGCGCGAGAACCATTCGATCATCGGCGGCATCATCTGCAAGCTGTCGGTCAAGATGGAAGCCTGGCTCGCCAAGTTCCCCAGCGAAAACGCCGGCGGCGCCGTCAAGCGCGCCGAATACATCCGCCTGACCATGCAGCAGGGGATCTGAGGGCGAACCTAGAGCTCCAATCGATTTCTGAAAGCCGATACGATTTCACCGGCCGACTTGGCGATTTCGGCGGGGCTTTTCCCAGCCTTGTAGAGCGATGAGCCCATGCCCGCAGCAAAAACGCCGGCGGCAAAGTAGTCTCCGAGATTGTCGGCCGAAACGCCGCCCGTAGGGCAGAGTCGGGTGTTTGCCGGTAGCACGGCCGTGACCGCCTTGATGAACGGAACGCCCAGGGTATCCGCGGGAAAAATTTTCAGGATATCGGCGCCTGCGTACAGGGCCTGGAAGCACTCGGTCGGCGTGCAGCAGCCCGGCACCGACAGCATGTCCAACTGTTTCGTCCGGGCGATGACGTCGACGTCCATGTTGGGCGAAATAATGACCCGGCCCCCTGCCGAGCGGACTTCGTCCACATCGTCCGGCGACAGCACCGTACCGGCGCCCAGGACGATATTGTCCCCGTGCGCTTCATTGATCAGCCGCAGGCTTTGTTGCCAGTCCGGGCTGTTCAAGGTCACCTCCATGAAGCAAAAGCCCGCCCCAACCAGGGCGTCGGCGACGGCCACGGCATCGGTTGGCGTTATACCCCGCAGCACGGCGACAAGGGGCATTTGGGAAATTCTTTCGAAAAGATCGTCAGGCATGATTTTCATCCAGGAGAGCGAGGTCGAGAGGTACGATCGAACCTTTGCCGCAGACCACTTGTGCGGCAACGAGGTGCGCCTTGTGCAGGCAGGTTAAGGGTTCGCGGCCCTCCAGCTTGGCCGCCAGGTAGGTCGCGATGAAGGCGTCGCCGGCGGCGGAGCTGTCGATTATCTCCGAGACCGGATCGAATGCGTACCGCGCAATCAGCGTCGCGTTCTGCCAGATTTCCGCTTTCTCCCCGGCGCAGGTGAGTACCCATTCGATCTCGGGATAGCTTTCCGACAGTCTCTGAACCTCCCCGCCCGGATAGAGAATTTCCAGTTCCTCATCCGATATCTTGGCGATCGTCACGTTTGGAAGCATGCGCGAGGCGAACTCGCTCGCTTGCGCCGGTCCCCACAACTGGGCGCGGTAGTTGAAGTCGTAGGCAACGGTGGCCTTTTCCTTTCGCGCCAGTGCGACGGAGGTGACGAGGTTATCCTTGTTCTCGGTGACGGCCGCCGTAATGCCGGAAACGTATATCACATCGTATCCCGCCAGATCCTGAACGGAGTCGAACACGTGCCGGGCGGCGGATTGTCCCCGCCAGTAGCCGTAGCGTTTTTCGCCCTTGTCGTCGTTGCTGAGGATGAAAAGCCCGAGTGTTCGGTCCGGATCGCGGAGGCAGCGCGCGGTATTCACGCCATGGTCGCGCAAAAAAGACAGGCAATCATCACTGTCCTCGTCTATTCCGACCGCCGTCAGATAATCGGCCGTGAATGCGCCTCGGGAAACAACATTCAGATAATGCGCCATGTTGAAGGTATCGCCGGCGAAACTCTTGCGAAACAGTCCATCTCCGACATCGGACAGCTCCAGCATCACCTCGCCTATGGAAAGGATTCTGGTCACGGCATTGCCTGTCAGTGATTGTCCCGCGGCAGGCCTTTCGTGGCCGCTATGCGCTGATACTTCACGGCCTCCTTCAGCACCATGCCCTCGGACAGCTGGTCAACGTCGCGCCGCTGAATCTCCTGCCAGGGGGTCTGCGATTCCGGATAGGGATAGCCGCCTTGATCCTCCAAGGCCCTGTATCGTGCAGCGATTTCCTCGTCGGTAATCAGGATATCCGCGGTTCCCTTGGCGACATCGATGCGCACGCGGTCCCCGTTCTTGAGGATGGCGAGACCGCCGCCGGCGGCGGCCTCGGGGGAGGCGTTCAGGATGGACGCCGAACCCGAAGTGCCGGATTGGCGGCCATCGCCGATGCAGGGCAAAACGGTTATGCCCTGCTTCAACAGGTAATCGGGCGCGCGCATGTTCACGACCTCGGCGGCTCCGGGATAACCGACGGGTCCGGAGCCCCGCATGAACAAGACGGACCGTTCCGTGACATTCAACGCCGGATCGTCGATGGAACCGTGATAGTGCTCCGGTCCGTCGAACACCACCGCGGGGCCTTCGAAGGCATCCGGATCATCAGCGTCCGACAGATAACGTTCCCTGAATTCATCGGAAATCACGCTGAGCTTCATAATGGCGGCGTCGAACAGATTGCCCCGCAGGACCTTGAAGCCGGCCTTTTCGACAAGTGCGGTATCGAAATTCCGGATGACGTCGGGGTTGGTCGATGACAAGCCGCGGCAATTTTCGCCGATCGATTGCCCGGATACGGTCAAGCAATCCCCGTGCAACAGATCGTGCCGCAGCAATTCCGAAACGACGGCCGGCACGCCGCCCGCCCTGTGAAAATCCTCCGCCAGATACTCGCCGGCGGGCTGGAGGTTGACGAGCAACGGGACATCCAGACCGAGCTTTTCCCAGTCATCGATCGTCATCTCGACGCCGGCGTGGCGGGCGATGGCGGTGATGTGGATGGGTGCATTTGTCGATCCGCCCAGGGCGGAGTTGACGACGATGGCGTTCTCGAACGCCTGGCGCGTCAGTATCTGGGAGGGACGAACGTCCTCGCGCACCAGGTCCACGATGCGCCGCCCCGTCTCGTAGGCGAGCTGCCCACGCTCGCGATAGGGCGCCGGTATGGCGCCGCCGCCGGGGAGCTGCATGCCCAAGGCTTCCGACAGTGAATTCATCGTCGAGGCGGTGCCCATCGTGTTGCAGTAGCCCGCAGAAGGCGCGGAAGCCGCCGCGCGTTCGATGAACTCCTCGTAATCCATTTCACCGGCCGCGAGCTTTTCCCGCGACTCCCAGATGACGGTGCCCGAGCCGCAGCGTTTGCCGTCCGAATAACCGTTGAGCATGGGGCCGCCGCTCAACACGATGGCCGGGATATCGACGGTGGCCGCCGCCATCAGGCAGGCCGGCGTGGTCTTATCGCAACCCACCGTCAGGACGACGCCGTCGAGAGGGTATCCGTAAAGGATCTCGACCAGTCCGAGGTAAGCAAGGTTCCGATCCAGCGATGCCGTCGGCCGTTTGCCCGTTTCCTGTATGGGGTGCACGGGAAACTCCAGCGCGATGCCGCCCATTTCCCGAATGCCATCCCGAACGCGGTGGGCCAGTTCGAGGTGCGGCCGGTTGCACGGCGACAGGTCCGAGCCCGTCTGGGCGATACCGATGATGGGCTTGCCCGATTGCAATTCCTCGCGGGTCAAACCGTAATTGAGATATCTTTCAAGATAGAGGGCCGTCATATCCGGATTGTCCGGATTGTCGAACCAGGCGCGGGAGCGCAGCTTCTGTTTGGACGTCACAACTCTTCTTCCGTGATCAGTGGCCGGTAATGCCCGGAAACGCGATCAGGAGTGCCACGGCTGTGATCTGAATACAAATAAAAGGCGCCAACGACTTGAAAATAATGCCGAGCGTGATGTCCGGCGGCGCCACGCTCTTGAGGTAGAAGGCGGCTGGGCCGAGGCGAAAGAGCGAAAATTCGAGGATGAGCTGAAAAAAATTGGTGGAGCCGAGGGGAATCGAACCCCTGACCTTCGCATTGCGAACGCGACGCTCTCCCATCTGAGCTACGGCCCCACAAAAAGGCGCTTGTTGGCCCCCAGGGGCCGTGCGCGCCGGGATAATGGTGATGCGGCCCGGCGATGTCAAGCCGTCATCGGCGCTCACGGGCCCTCGCCGCCTCCCCTTGCAGCCCCCTTGGCCCGTCCCCACCTGTGATATATTCTCTCAGCGGAAATACACACCCTCAGGGCCAAACCGACCGGAGACCAGATGACCGCGATCCTGATACTCGTCGACACCGTTATAACGCTTTATATCTGGGCCCTGATCATTTCCGCCGTATTGAGCTGGCTGGTGGCGTTCAACGTCCTCAACACCTCCAACCGCTTCGTTTATGCCGTCGGCGATTTTCTCTATAGGCTGACAGAGCCCGCGCTTCGGCACATCCGCCGCTTTATCCCGCTGATGGGCGGCATCGACATTTCCCCGGTGATCCTGATCCTGGTTCTGATGTTCGTGCGCAATCTCCTCATCCACGACATCGCCCCCGGCATGATGTGACGCCGCAGCCGGCGCATTCCCCCTTCGAAATCGTCACGGGCGGCATCGCCGTCCAGGTCAAGCTGACCCCCAAATCTTCCGCCAACCGCATCGACGGCGTGGCCGACGGCAGTGACGGAGCGGTGCTCAAGGTGCGCGTCACGGCGGTGGCGGAAAAGGGCAAGGCCAACGCCGCCCTGATCAAGCTGTTGGCCAAATCCTTCGATGTCGCCAAGGGCCGCATAACGGTCGTCGCGGTCGCCAAGGACCGGCACAAGCGGCTGCTGATCGCGGATGGTGACGCCGCCGATTTTGCCGAGCTTCAGGCCCGGGTGGCCCGCGCCAGCGCCGGGTAGCGCACGGCCAGCGTGACCGCACGGGCGATCATGAAAAGGTAGAACGCCAGCCACAGGCCGTGGTTGCCGTAGAGCGGCACCAGCACCCAGACCGAGGCGAGGAAAATGCCGAGCGAGACGATCATGCCGTTGCGCATGGCCCGGGTCCGCGTGGCGCCGATGAAAATGCCGTCCAATTGAAAACTCCAGACGGAGATCAGCGGAGAGAGAACGGCCCACCAGAGGTAGGTCCCGGCAGCCTCGCGCACCTCCTCGATATCGGTGATTGCGGCGATGATGGCGGTTCCGGCAAACCAGTAGACCAGCCCGTACATGAGCGCAAAAAGGCCGGCCCACAGCGTCGAGGTCCGCACTGCGGCGCTGAGCCGGCTGCGGTCGCGCGCTCCGACGGCGGCGCCGACCAGGGCCTCGGCCGCGAAGGCGAAACCGTCGAGGGCGTAGCCCATGAAAAGCTGGAAATTCATCAGCACGGCGTTGGCCGCCAACAGGACGTCGCCCATGGCGGCGCCCTGGCTGGTGAAGTAGGCGAAGGCCGAAACCAGGCACAAGGTCCGGATGAAGATATCGGTGTTCACCGCCAGTAGGTGCTTGAGCTTGTCGGGATCCAGGAGGCTGACATCGCGCCAGGCCCCGCCCAATTGGCCGAGCCCGCGGAAGGCCAGCGCCAGACCCAGTGCGGCGGCGGCGTATTCCGAGATCGCCGTGGCCAGCGCCACGCCCTCGACGCCCCAACCCAGTCCGAGCACGAACCAAATGTCGAGCACGATGTTCAGGCCGTTCATGAAGACCTGCAGCATCAGGGCGCTCTTGGCCCGTTGCAGGCCCAGCAGCCAGCCCAGCACGGCGTAGTTCGCCAGCGCCGCGGGCGCCGCCCAGATGCGAATTTCGAAGTAGGTCGTCGCCAGCGCTTCGACTTCGGCACTGGCCTCGATGAACATCATGGCGCCGGTGATCAGTGGCCACTGGAGTGCGATGACCGCCGCCGCCAGCACGCCCGCCAGGAACATCGAACGCCCCAGCAGCGCCCTGATCTCGTTTACGTCATCGGCGCCGTAGGCCTGGGCGACCAGACCGGTGGTACCCATGCGCAGGAAGCCGAAGCCCCAGTAGACGTAGGAAAAGATCATGGCGCCGACAGCCACCGCGCCGATGTAATAGGCGTGATCGAGGTGCCCCATGACGGCGGTATCAACGATCCCGAGCAGCGGCACGGAAACGTTGGAAAGGATGATGGGCCCGGCCAGCCGCCAGACCCGGGCGTGTTGGCCCCGCCGGTCCTCCACCGCAGACTCCGCGCCGGTCATGAGGGGCCCATCCCGTCCGCCGCCGCGGTTTCGATCACCCAGTCGCGGAAGGCGGCGACTTTGGGCCGTTCCCAACTGCTTTCCGGCGCCACCACGTAGTAGGCGTATTCGATCGGCAGGCTGATATCGAAAGGCTTGACCAGACGGCCGGCGGCGAGATCGTCGGCCGCCAGGGCGGAGCGGCCCAGCGCCACGCCTTCGCCGGCCGCCGCCGCCTGCAGCAGGTTGCCCGAATCCTCGTAAACCGGACCGCGGTCGTAATCGACATCGGTCACGCCGGCGGCCAGCAGCCACTTCCGCCAGTCCTCGAAATAATCGTCGTGCAGCAGCGTGTAATGGCGCAGGTCTTCGGGCCGGTGCAAAGGATGGGGTCCCTCCAGCAAAGCCGGGCTGCAGACCGGAAAGACGTCCTCCGTCATGAATTTCTCGGCCTTGAGGTTGGGCCAGTCGCCCCGGCCGTAGCGCAACACCAGATCGACCGCTTCGCGAGAGAAATCGGTGAGGTGCATCGAAGGCGATAACCGCACTTCGATTTCCGGGTGCTGTTCGCGGAACCGGCGCATGCGCGGCACCAGCCACTTGGCGGCAATCGACGGCAGGACCGACACGGTCAGGGTCCCCGTGCTGTCCAGCGTCGACAACCGGCCGGTGGCAATGGCGATGGTATCGAATGCCTCGCCCAGCGGACCGGCATAGGCCTGGCCCGCCTCCGTCAGCAGGAGCGCGCGGTTGCGGCGGATGAACAGCGGCGTGCCCAGCCATTCCTCCAGCGCCTTGACCTGATGGCTGATGGCGGCCTGTGTCACGTTGAGCTCGTCAGCCGCCCGCGTGAACGACAGGCTGCGGGCCGCCGATTCGAAGGCGCGCAGGGCATTCAGGGGCGGCAGGCGGCGGGTCATTCGAAGCCTTTTTTCGGATTAGAATATCTAATGATTATTATGAGAATTGATCGTTTGTGGAAACAGTGAAGGTAACCTAAATAACACCTCGAAAGGCATCAATCAACAAGCTCGTAGGAGGAAGATATGGAACGGACGCATGTTACTGGGATTAGCTTTTTTGGGCCTGGCAGTGTGATTGGCGGGTTGATCAATACCCTCAACACCTGGCAGGACCGGGCCCGCGAGCGTCGCCATCTTTCCGAGCTCGAGCCGCACATCCTCAAAGACATCGGCATGGATGCGAGCACCCTGCATCGGGAGGTCGGAAAGCCCTTCTGGCGCGCTTAGTCGGCCTCGATTTTCGATCGATATCGGAGGGGAATCGCTAATTCGATATTTGACGGCGCATGCTCTCCGGCCCATGCTTTAGGAAAGGCAAACCGGGTCGGAGAGAAGTGCCGTGGCTTTTCCGTTGCTAGACAACTTTCGCATTTTCGCCGCTTACAACGCCTGGGCCAACGACCGGCTCTACACAGCCTGCGGCCAACTCCACGAGAGCGACTATCTCGCCCCGCGACCCTGCTTCTTCGGTTCCCTGCATATGACGCTCAACCACGTCCTGGTGGGCGATCGCATCTGGATGTCCCGATTTACCGGGACGGAATCGGGTATCAGCGCGCTCAATCAGGAACTCTACGCCGAATTCGCCGGCCTCGAAGTTGCCAGGCGGGCGGAAGACGCTCATATCATCAACTATGTCGACGGCTTGGACGAAAATGCGTTGGCCGGTTGGCTCGAATACACCAATATGGCCGGCGACTATCAAAACGACGAACTCAGACTCCTGCTGGCCCACTTCTTCAACCATCAGACCCACCACAGGGGACAAGCCCACGCGTTGTTGTCGCAAACCGAGGTGGAGCCGCCGTCCCTCGATTTCGTTTATTACGTCCGGGAAACCGCATGATCATCTTCAGGTCCGAGAAATCGGGCGATGCCGAAAAAATACATGCGCTGGTGGCGAACGCGTTCGGGCGGGAGGACGAGGCCCAACTCGTTGACCGGCTTTGCGCCGACGGCGACGCCTTGGTTTCCCTGGTCGCCGTCGATGACGAAACCGATACCATCGTCGGCCATATCCTGTTCAGCGACCTGCCCATCGAAACCGGCCGATCCCTCATTCGCGGCGCGGCCCTGGCGCCTTTGGCCGTGTCGCCCGAACATCAAAAGCAGGGCATAGCCGGCGGTCTCGTCATGCGCGGCGTCCGCGATTGCCGCGCGGCCGACATCGAAGTCATCGTCGTCGTCGGCGACCCCAGCTACTACAAGCGCTTCGGCTTCTCCTCCCAGCTGACGCAATCCCTCGACTCCCCTTACGGTGGCGAGGCTTTCATGGCTCAGGAGTTGAAATCCGGCGTGCTCACGGACGTCAAAGGCAAGGTCATCTACGCCGAAGCCTTCAGCGACGTGTCCTACGAACCGGATTAACAAAAGAAAAAAGATGGATTCCGGCATACGCCGGAATGACGACGGGTCTGATCTCACGTCATAGCGTCACCCCGGCGAAAGCCGGGGTCCAGTTTGTCCTTTCTTCGTTCTGCCTCTAATCCATGGTCAGGACGATCTTGCCGGTGGATTTACGGCCGATCATCATGTCGAGGGCTTCGGCGGCCTGGTCCATAGGCAGGGTGTGCGAGACGTGGGGCTTGATCTTGCCCTGTTCGTACCAGGTCATCAGGGTCTGCAGCGACAGCATCACAACGGATGGTTTGTTGATGTTGTAGGAGCCCCAGTAGAAGCCGACGATGGAAATGTTCTTGACCAGAACGATGTTGGCCTTGGCTTCGGGTACGCGGCCGGAGGCGAAGCCGATGACCACCAGCCGCCCCTCCCAGGCGATGGAGCGCATGGCGGCGTCGAAGGCGTCGCCGCCGACGGGGTCGTAGATCACGTCCGCGCCCTTGCCGCCGGTGATTTCCTTGACTCGCTCGCGGATGTCCTCGGTGGAATAGTCGATCAGATGATCGGCGCCGTATTCCTTGGTGACCGCCAATTTCTCCGCCGAGCCCGCGGCGGCGATAACGGTGGCGCCCATGGCCTTGCCGATTTCGACGGCCGTGAGGCCGACGCCGCCGGCCGCGCCCAGCACCAGCAGTGTTTCGCCTTCCTTAAGCCCGGCGCGGTAGTCGAGCCCGACATGGCTGGTGCCGTAGGCCACGGGAAAGGCCGCAGCGTGCTCGTACGACATGCTCTCAGGGATCGGAATCAGCAGTTTGGCGGCCACGACGATTTCCTGGGCATAGCCGCCGTGGCCGGTCATGGCGATAACGCGGTCGCCTGGTTTGAAAGTGTCGACGCCGTCGCCGACGGCGGCGATCTCGCCGGCGCACTCCATGCCGGGGCTGAAAGGCAGTTCCGGTTTGACCTGGTAGGAACCCTGAATGATCAGCGTATCGCCGAAATTGACGCCGCAGGCGTGCACCCGCATCAGCACCTCGCCCTTGCCGGGCGTCGGCGACGGGATGTCCTCCACAACCAGTTTATCGGGCCCGCCGAATTCCTTGACCAGTACCGCCTTCATCGCATCCTACCCCATCGCTTTCGTGTTCTCGTTGAGCCATCGGGCCAACGCGCGCCAATGCTCCTCGTTCCAGGCGCCGCGCGCCAGGCCAGACGGTGAGGGAAGCACGAACAGGCGTGTCTCGCCAAGTGTTTCCGTCATCAGTCCGTAATCGACCTTGGGTTTTCCCAGTCCCTTTTTCGCCGCGTTCTTGGATGTGAAGGCCAAAATGGCCGGCTGAAACCGCAGAATTTTTTCCCTTAAGCCCTCGCCGTCGAAAGCCTCCCTCGAGAGGTCGGCGTCCAGACCGCTTTGCGTCTTAACCACGTCGGTGAAGCCGACGCCCAGCTTGAGGAGCTCAGGATATTCATCAGGCCGCAGGCGCCGCTTGGTGAGTCCCACGGCATGGAGCGTCGGCCAGAACCGGTTGCCGGGGTGGGCGTAGTAAGCTTTTTCGGCGGCGGATCGCGGGCTGGGTGCGGTGCCGCAGAAGACGAGCCTTAGGCCGGGTTGGAGCACGTCCGGCAAAATGTGGTCGGGCGGCATGTCGTCAAATGGGGGGCCAGCCGGCGGCGTGCCTGATATGGCCGACCAATCGGTTATTGAGATCGTACACGGGCGGCCTGACGTAATCGGCGATGGTGACCGTGGCGGCATCGCTAAGGATGCCAAGCCGGCGCAACACGGCGGCCATGGCCACACCGTTGGCCCGGCCGGCGCCGTCGTCAATCTTCAGGGCGATGCCGAACCCCAGCGCTGGCACAGCCGCCATCATCACGCCCTCGGCGCCCGTTTTGACAACGGCCTTGCCGTTCATGGCGCCGTTGATCGCGGTGCAGAACCGCCCCGAACCCGCCATCATGAAGGGTTCGGCGGCGATAGCTTCAACCACTCGCTTGCACGCTGCCTCCCGTACGGCGCCCAAACCCGTTGATGCGGCGAGCTTGGCCATACCGTGGGCCAGGGCGCGAAGCGGCAGGGCCAGCGCCGGGATGGAGCAACCGTCGATGCCCTCGGGTGCCTGGGTGACATCGATTTCGCACATCTCGGATATGGTTTGGAAAATGCGCTGTTGGACGGGGTGGTCGCGGCCGATATAGCCCGCCGTGTGCTCGCCCATGTGCACAGCCGTCGTCAGGAAGCCCGCGTGCTTGCCCGAACAGTTGTTGCGCAGGCGGCTGGCCTCGGCGCCGCCGCGTACCGTTTCCAGCTTGACCTGTTCGTTGACGGAAATTTGCAGCCCGCATTCCAAGGCTTCGGGGCTAAGGCCGATGCGATCGAGCAATGCCGTGACCGTCTCGATATGCCGCGCCTCGGAGTTGTGAGAGGCGCAGGCCAGTGAAATCTCGGCATCCGACAGCGAAAAGGCGTCGGCCGCGCCTGTTTCCAAGAGCGGCAGCACCTGGATCGGTTTGATGGCCGAGCGCGGAAAGATGGCGCGTTCCACATCGCCCCAGCCGTGTACGACGGTGCCGTCCGCCGCCACGACAGCGCAGGCCGCGGTATGCCGGCTCTCGACGAAGGCATCGTCGGGATGGCGTCCCCGCGTCACTTCGACGGCAAACGGATTGGCGGCGGGGGCGGGAGCGGGGTTGGACATGGAACCTCGTGGCGTTAATGTTGGGCGCTCGGCTGCGGGCCCGGATCGATAATAGGACAAAATGCGCGGTTATTTCGGCATCGGCGTACAGCGCTTCAGCAAACCCATGAACGCGGGCAACCTCTTTCGCTCGGCCCATGCCTTCGGGGCGAGCTTCGCCTTCACCATCGATTCCGATCTGCCCCTGCGCAGCCCCCGGTCGGATACCAGCACGGCGTGGAAACAGATGCCGTTTTACCGCTTCGATTCGGTCGAGTCGATGGTGCTTCCGAAATCGTGCAGCATCGTCGGCGTGGAACTGCTGGAGGAGGCCACCGAACTGCCGAGCTTCCGCCATCCCGTGCAGGCGGCCTACGTGCTGGGACCCGAGCGTGGCTCGCTCACTCCCGATCTGGTGGCGCGCTGCGAGCACGTCATCAAAATTCCGACAAAATTCTGCATCAATGTGGCAACCGCCGGCGCCATCGTGATGTACGACCGAGTCATCAGCATGGGCCGCTTCGCCGAACGCCCTACCTCGAGCCGGGGTGAGCCGATCCCGCTGCCCGAACACATCCAGGGCGCCAGCGTGATCCGAACCGGCGATCTGGAACTAGCCGAGGACTGAAGCTTGAACTATCTTCTGGTGCCATGAAAACAGCGTTCGCGACGATTGCTCTCCTTTTCCTCACCGCCTTTCCCGTCTGGAGCCAAACGCCCAAACTGCTGGGCGAGCACCGCGACTGGGACGCCTATGCCTTTACCGAAAAAAAAGCGGGCAAGACCTGCTTCATGACTTCGGTGCCGGTTCACAAGGAACCGAAACAGGTCAAGCACGGTGATATCTACGTTATGGTGACCCACCGGCCCAAGGCCAAGATCCGCAACGAGGTAAGCATCAATGTCGGCTTTCCCTTCCGCCCCGGCAGCGAGGTCACCGTGGGCATAGCCAAGAAGACCTACAAGATGTATACCAGCGTCGATTCCGCCTGGGGCTACGACGCCAAGGACGATGCCCGGCTGGTCAAGGCGATGAAGGCCGGCCACGATATGATCGTCCGCGGCACGTCGAAACGCGGCACCCGGGTGACGTACCGATTTTCGCTGTCCGGCTTCACCGCCGCCCATAAGGCCATCGGGCGGTCGTGCAAGGTGAAGTGACGCTGGCCCGGCAACGGGCGTTAGAATGGGCTGAAAAGACCCGAAGCTTTATGACGATGGAAACCGCAGCGGCCGCGCCGACGGAGGCGTTCGCCGACATCATCGAGAAACCCGTGCCTGTGGACGGCGCCATGCCGGCCGACGTCGACGCGGAGGGGAAGCGCTTCCTGATCGGCCTCGACCGGACCGAACTGGCCGAGGTGTTTCGCGAGCTCGGCGAGCCCGAGAAATCGCTGCGCATGCGCGCCAATCAGGTCTGGCACTGGCTCTACCATCGCGGCGCCACCGACTTCGACGTCATGACGACCATGGCCAAGGGCTTGCGCGCCAAATTGGCCGAGACCTGCACCCTGGCGCGCGGCGAGATCGCCGACCGGCAGCAATCTAGCGACGGCACGGCCAAGTGGCTGGTGCGCAACGTCGACGGCGCGCTGATCGAAAGCGTTCACATTCCGGAAGACGACCGCGGCACGCTCTGCGTCTCCTCCCAGGTCGGTTGCACGCTCAACTGCCGCTTCTGCCACACCGGCACGCAGGCCTGGGTGCGCAACCTGGGCCCGCGCGAGATCGTCAGCCAGATCATGATCGCCCGCGACGGCCTGGGCGAATGGCCGACGCCCACCGAGGGGCGGCAGATCTCCAACGTCGTCATGATGGGCATGGGGGAGCCGCTTTATAACCTCGACAACGTCGGCAAGGCGCTTCGTGTCATCATGGACCACGAGGGCATTTCCATTTCAAAGCGCCGCATTACGCTTTCGACCGCCGGCGTCGTGCCCATGATGGACCGTTGCGGCGAGGAACTGGACGTCAATCTCGCCGTCTCGCTGCACGCCGTCAGCGACGACGTGCGCGACGAGCTGGTGCCGCTGAACCGCAAGTACCCCATCGCCGAACTGTTGGAGGCCTGCAAGCGCTATCCCGGTTCCTCAAATTCGCGCCGCATCACCTTCGAATACATCATGCTGAAGGGCCTCAACGACAGCCCGGCCGACGCCCGCGAACTGGTGCGTCTGCTGAAGGGCATCCCCGCCAAGATCAACCTGATCCCCTTCAACCCCTGGCCCGGCGTGAAATATGAATGCTCCGACTGGGAGACCATCGAGAAGTTTTCCGACATCATCTTCCGCGCCGGCTATTCCTCCCCCATCCGCATGCCCCGCGGCCGCGACATCATGGCCGCCTGCGGACAATTGAAATCGGCCTCCGTGAAGAAAAAGGCAAGCGAAAGAGAGTAGGTTCGGCGGCCATGATTTTTTGGTTTGCGCGCCTTCGGCACGACGCCGCCTGTGGGCAGTTGAAGTCCGCGTCCGTAAGGAAACGCGCGAGCGAGCGGTAGGCTAACCCCGCACTTGCCCCGGACGCGCCGTTCGCCTAATTTGCGCGCGCTGCAGCACCAATTACCGGGCATCCCTGGCAGGAGAATTCGATGAGCGACGTCAAAAAAGTCGTGCTCGCCTATTCCGGCGGGCTGGACACTTCCGTGATCCTCAAGTGGCTGGAGGACCAGTACCAGTGCGAGGTCGTGACCTTCACGGCCGATCTCGGTCAGGGCGAGGAGCTGGAACCGGCCCGCGCCAAGGCCGAGCTTCTGGGCATCAAGGAAATCTACATCGAAGACCTGCGCGAGGAGTTCGTGCGCGACTACGTCTTTCCGATGTTCCGGGCCAATGCGCTCTATGAGGGCGAGTACCTCTTGGGCACCTCCATCGCCCGGCCGCTGATCGCCAAGCGCCAGATCGAAATCGCTCGGGAAACCGGCGCGGACGCCGTGGCCCACGGCGCCACCGGCAAGGGCAACGACCAGGTGCGCTTCGAGCTCGGCTACTATGCCCTCAACCCCGACATCCGGGTGATCTCGCCCTGGCGGGAGTGGGACCTGAACAGCCGCGAAGCGCTGATCGCCTTCGCCGAGCAGCACCAGATCCCCATCCCCAAGGACAAGCGCGGCGAGGCACCGTTCAGCCAGGACGCCAACCTCCTGCACATCTCCTGCGAGGGCAAGGCGCTGGAAGATCCCTGGGAGGAGGCCGGCGAGTACGTCTATTCCCGCTCCGTGGCGCCTGAGGAAGCGCCCGACGAGCCGACCTACATCGAGATCGAATTCCAGAACGGTGACCCGGTCGCCATCGACGGCGAAACCCTGAGCCCGGCCGCGTTATTGACCAAGCTCAACGAACTGGGCGGGGCCAACGGCATCGGGCGGTTGGACCTTGTCGAGAATCGCTTTGTCGGCATGAAGTCGCGCGGCATTTACGAAACCCCCGGCGGCACCGTGCTGTTGGCGGCCCACCGCGGCATCGAGCAGATCACGCTCGATAGCGGCGCCGGCCACCTCAAGGACCAGATCATGCCCCGCTATGCCGAACTCGTGTACAACGGCTTCTGGTTTGCGCCCGAACGCGAGATGCTGCAGGCCCTGATCGACAAGAGCCAGGAACGCGTCAACGGCACGGTGCGCATGAAGCTCTACAAGGGCGCCGCCACCGTGGTGGGGCGCAAATCACCCGATTCGCTCTACAGCCTCGAGCACGTCACCTTCGAGGAAGACGACGTCTACGACCAGCGCGACGCCGAGGGCTTCATTAAGCTGAATGCGTTGCGGCTGCGGCTACTGAACCGGCAGCGGTAAAAAAGAATAAATGGATCCCGGATCAAGTCCGGGATGACGTCAATTCGAAAATCCCACCCTTCGTCACTCCGGCGAAGGCCGGAGTCCAGTTTGTCTTTTTTCCTAAGGCTCGTTGATCCGATCCAACGGGTAGATCGGCCTTCGGACGTTGACGAAGTCGAGCTGGTCGTTGTCCGAGGTGGTGACGCCGACGCCGTCGCAGGTGACGGTCTCGCGGGCGATGGGGGCGAAGCCGGCGCGGTAGTGGATGCGCGACTTCAAGACCACGAACTTCTTATGGCGGGGATCGATGCCCATGGAGGTGAAGACGCCCTGGTCCCAAGGTTCGTGGTGACGCGAGATGACGACGATCTGCACCCGCCCGGTATCCAGCACCGCCGAGGGGCCCATCTGCACCGTGACGCCGGTATACATCGGCCCATGCACCACCCACTCACCGTCGGTCAGGGTGCGCACCCGGCCGGTGACGCGCAAAGGCTCCCCCTTCTGGCCGATGGAGGGCATGTCCGTCCTGCCGCCGAGGTCGAGCGTGACTTGGGCGCCGACGCCGGCCTTCTGCATTTCCTTCACCGCGACCGGATCCCAGATGGCACCGAAGCAGACGTCGTCCAGTTCCTGGCGCAGGATTTCGGCCAGAACATGCATGGTGTCCTGATTGCCGCCGGAGCCCGTATTGTCGGCGTGATCGAGCATAATCACCGGCAGATCGTCCGGCCCGCCCTCCAACGATTTTGAGCGCGCCACGGCGTCGGCCAGGGGCTCGCCCCGGTAGACGAATTCCTCGCGCTGCGTCCAGCTCTCGTCCAGCAAACGGTCGCGCACCGCTTCCGCCTTGGCCTTGTCGCCATCAGCGATGACGACCGACGAGAGGCCCGCATCGTGGATGTCGGCCAGCGGGAAGCCGCCGAATACCGTGGCGGCCAGGGCCTCGCCGGATTGTTCCGCGGCGACGCAAGCGGCAATCAGGCTTTTCATGGGTTCATCGTCGGTGCCCATGCGCAGGGTCTGGGCCAGCACCGGCCGGTTGCCCCAGGCCATCACGGCGTCGATCTCGCCGTCGATGTGCCGGAAGAGAATGCGGCCGACCTGTTCGGCGACCTCGTACATGTCGACGTGGGGATAGGTCTTATAGCCGATCAGCGCCGTGCAATTGTCGATCATCTTCTGCGTGAGATTGCAGTGGAGATCGCAGGTCACGGCGATGGGGAGATCCGGTGCGATGGCGCGGATGCGCTCCAGGAGCGTGCCCTCGCCGTCGGGCGTGGATTCGGCCACCATGGCGCCGTGCAGGTCCAAAAGCGCCGCGTCACAGCCGGCGTCGACAGCGTCCAGGATGGCGCCGCACATGATGTCGTAGGCTTCTGCCTCGACCAGGCCGGAGGGCATGGCTTCCCCGGCGAAGGGCGTCACGAATTCCGCACCGCGTTCGCGCGCCAACTTCATGTAAGCGGCCATCGGCATGGCGGTGTTCTCGTAGGCCTCGCGCGCCGCGGCGCCGAACTGGGCGCCCCAGTCCTCGAACCGCTGAAACGGCGTCGGCACCGGCGAGAACGTATTTGTCTCGTGCTTCATCATGGCGATGACGAGGCGCATATGTATCTCCGTCTTTGAAAATTCGTCCCCTGCATTCGTTAGCCAAGTATGGCCGATCCCAGGACATGACGCGATAGACCAAATAAGCGGACTTGACGAAACGACGTTCAACTCTTATATTTCGATAATTCTAGAAATAACGAATCATCCCTGGAGACCCCGAAGATGAGCACAGCGGCCCAAGCCCTTACCGGCGCCAGCCTGAAACTGGAGATCGACGAAGCGGCGGCCTGCATGGAGGCGCTGGGCAATCCGAAGCGCCTGGAAATCGTCCGTCTGCTAGTACGGGCCGGTGACGAAGGCCTTGCCGTCGGCGAGGTGCAGCGCCATCTCGGCATCCCCGCCTCCACCCTGTCGCACCACATTCTGCATTTGGTGGGCGCCGGTTTGGTCAAGCAGGAGCGTGAAGGCCGCACGTTGCGCTGCCGCCCCGACTTTGCCCGGCTGCGCGGCCTGGCGGAAACCCTGTTCGCCGAATGCTGCAGCGGCGTCGGTCTCAAAACACCCGACAGCGAAGCCATTTGAATAGTTGCGTGAGTTAGGAAAGTAGGATTATGACCGATACTACTGTTACCCAAACGTCCCCCGGCCAGTGGCTGAAGAAGGCGGATAAAGTCATTCTCGCCATCGTCGCGATTTTTGCGTTGCTGATCGCACTGCTGCCGGCTCAGGCCTGGGACAGCGCCGTCTTCACCGGTGCCAATCTGGGCGCCATCCTGCCGTTCCTGATCGTCGCCGTCGGCTTGGCCGGCTGGGCCACCGCAACGGGCCTCGACAAGCAGGTGGCGTTGGTCTTCACCGGCAATCCGGTCAAGACGATCGTGGCCGCCGCCCTGTTCGGCGCGCTGTCGCCTTTCTGTTCCTGCGGCGTCGTGCCCCTGATCGCCGGCCTCTTGGCCGCCGGCGTGCCCTTGGCGCCCGTCATGGCGTTCTGGATCGCCTCGCCGATCATGGATCCCAGCATGTTCTTCATCACCTCGGCCGTACTCGGTGCGGACTTCGCCGTCGCCAAAACCATCGCCGCCGTCGTCATGGGGCTGGGCGCGGGCTTCGCCATGCACGTCTTCGCCACGTCCGCGGCTTTCTCCAACCCGCTGCGCCCAATGGCCAAGACCGGCTGCAGCGCCAATTCCACGCCGCCCGCCGAGCGCAAGGATCCGGAGATCGTCTGGCGCTTTTGGCAGAACGACGAACGGCGCGCCAAGTTCCGGGCGACCAGCTTTGAGACCGGCTGGTTCCTGGTGCGCTGGATGACCCTGGCGTTCGTCCTGGAGAGCCTGATGGTGGCCTACATCCCCGCCGACTTCGTGGGCTCCTGGCTGGGCGGCGGCAACTGGTGGTCGATCCCGCTCGGCGTCATCGTCGGCATTCCGGCCTACCTCAACGGCTATGCCGCGGTGCCCACCATCGACGCGCTCTTGGGCATGGGCATGATGCCGGGCGCTGCAATGTCCTTCCTGGTGGCCGGCAGCGTCACCAGCATCCCCGCCGCCATGGCCGTCTTCGCCCTGGTGCGCCTGCCGGTGTTCGGCTTCTATATCGTGCTCGGCATGATCGGCGCCGCCGCCAGCGGTCTCGCGTTCCAGCTCGCGTTGTTCTAGGCGCTGCTCGCCACAAAAAAAGGCCCGGCAACTGCCGGGCCTTTTCTTTTCGTTTGCGCCGCGGATTATTCGCGCTGGCCGAGAAGGTGCATCAACATGAAGAACAGGTTGATGAAATCGAGGTACAGCGTTACCGCCCCCATGATGGCCTTCTTCTGTGTAACTTCGTGGCCGTCGGCTTCGTAGTACATCTGGCGGATTTTCTGCGTGTCATAGGCGGTGAGGCCGATGAAGACGATCACGCCGATGACCGAGATGGCGAAATGCAGCGCCGAAGACTCCAGGAAGATGTTGACGATCATGGCGATAATGATGCCGAACAGACCCATGATCATGAAGTTGCCGATGCCGGTCAGATCGCGCTTGGTGGTGTAGCCGTATAGGCTCATGGCGCCGAAGGTGCCGGCGGTGATGAAGAACACGCGGGCGACGCTGGCGCCGGTGTAGGCCAGCAGAACGGTTGCGAGCGAGACACCCATGGTGGCGGCGAACGCCCAGAAAACCATCTGCAGCGTGCTGGCCTTCATCTTATTGAGGCCGAAGTTCATCACCAGGATGAAGGCGAAGGGGGCCAGAATAAAGACCCACATCAGGCCCGTGCCGAAAACAACCTGCTGGGCCGCCTCACTGCTGGCGATCGCGAAGGCGACAATACCGGAAAGCGCCAACGCGGAGCCCATGTAGTTGTAAACCCGCAGCATGTAAGCGCGTAGACCCTGATCGATCTCACGGCCGGCGACGCCAGCCCGGGTACCGGTCGTACCGAGATGAACCTTAGGTTCGATAGCCATCAGTATCTCCCTTGATGGAAAAAGCTCAATTCCCCTGGAATATGTTGATTTTCGACGCCGAAATCAAGGACTTCAAGAAGTTGCCTAGATTTGGCGGTATTTGCCGAATACGGCCTCGATGCCGTAATGCAGCAACAGCCAGCCGACAATGATCGTCCAACCGAGCCAGGTCCAGCCGTCCGGTCCCAGCGGAATCAGTTTAAGACCGTGTAACAATGACATAGCGGACATGGCGATAAAAAAAGGGCCGGTAAAGTAGCAATGCAGGCGTCCGCAACGCCGGGCATTGAGCACGCAGGCCACCCCCATCCACAGCAGGAGAAGCGGCCAAGCGTGAAGTTCGAGGTTCAGGTAGCCAGTCGCCAACAGTCCGAGGGCCGGAATTCCCCAAATCAGCAGCCGCCGTTTGCCGGCTCCCGCCCAATCGTTCGATGCAAAGTCCGCGTTCATCAACCCACCGCTTGAAACAACGGCATCAGGTTAGCGCAATTGAGAACCGGCTTACACCTGCCTCAGCACGGTTGCGGCCTTTTGGCCCAACGCCCGCCAGGTGCCGATGAAGCCGAGCAGAACCGTAACAACGATACCGCCGCCGGCCGTCAGCACCATGGCGATGGGCAGGAAGATCCACTCCCCAGCCATGAACCCCGTCATCACGGCCCACGAAGCGACCGTTCCCACCAGCGCCGCGAGCATGGCGGTGGCGATGCCCAGAAGAGCGTATTCGATCAGATAGGCCCGCGCGATGTCATTGCGGGTCGCACCCAGCACTTTGAGCACCACGGCATCGTAGACCCGGCGGCTGTAACCGGCGGCCAGGGCGCCCGCCAGCACCAAAACGCCGGCAATCAGGGTAACCCCGGCCGAGGCGCGGATGGCCGTGGCGATGCGCTCGAACATGCCGGTGACGGTGGCCAGAACGTCGCCGACGCGCACGGCGGAGACATTGGGAAGCGCTTTTGTTACTGCATCGCGGAGGGCCGATTCCTGCTCGGGCGGCGCGCCGGCCGCGGCGACATGGACCTGGGGCGCTCCCTCCAAGGCGCCGGGTGCGAAGATGACGGCAAAATTCAGCCGCATCTGCGTCCAGTCGATGAACCTGAGGTTGGCGATGCGTGTCTTGATGCGGCGGCCGAGAATATTGAAGGTGATGGTATCTCCGACTTTGAGATTGAAATGTTCAGCGATGTGCTGGCCCAGCGATATGGCCGGCTCTCCCGCATAGTCCGCCGGCCACCACTCGCCCGCCGACAAAACGGTATCCTTTGGCATTTCGCCGAGATAGGTGAAGCCGATTTCATTATGGGCGAACCAGGCGCCCTCCTGCTCAACGGGAATGCCGTCGACCTTTTCGCCGTTGATGGTCGCGACCCGCCCCCTCAGCGTCGGCAACCGCTGCATCAGTTCACTGCCCTGAACACTGGCGACCGCGCGGTCGAAGGCCTCCGTCTGATCGGACTGGATGTCGATGAAAAAGAACGAGGGTGCGCGTTCCGGAATGCGGGTCTGGACCTGACGGTCAAGGTTGCCCTCGATCAACGCGATGGTCACTAGCACGGTAAGTCCGGCACCCAGCGAAATTACGATGCCGGCGGTCGGCGCGCCGGGCCGCGTCAGGTTGGCCATGGCGAGGCGCAGGCCCGGACGGCGGGCCCGCGGCAGCGCCCGCAGGATCCAGATGATGATCCGGCCCAAGAGCCAGAAAGTGAACATGGCGCCGGCGGCGGAGACGACGAACCAACGGGCGATCATGACGTTTTCGCCACTGGTGAGGGCCAGCACGATCAAGCCAACGGTCGCGATGGCGATCACCAACAAGTCACGCAACGGCGGCAGTTGCCCCGCTTTGTCGATCATGTCTCGGAAAAGCCCGGCCGCCGGCACCTGCCGCGCGCGCGCCAGCGGCCAGAGGGCGAAGGCCAGGGCCGTGAGGGCGCCGAAGGCCGTCGCCCGCAGCAACGGCTCGGGATAGATATCGAGGTTGGCGGTGAGCGGCAATTCGCCTTCCAGCACGCTCAATGCCGCCATGGGCAGGGCGGCGCCAAGGGCCAGGCCGATGACGATGCCGAGCGCCGCCAGACCGCCGATTTCGATCAGATAAGTGCGGAAGATCAGTCCGCCGTCGGCGCCGAGGCATTTCAGCGTCGCAATGGTTTCGGTCTTGCCGCCGAGGTAAGCCTGCACGGCGTTGCCGACGCCGACGCCGCCGATCACCAGCGCCGTCAACCCCACCAGGGTGAGGAACAGGCCTAAACGGTCAATGAAGCGTTTGACCGAGGGCTGGGCCTTGTCGACATCGAACACCCGCCAGGCGGCCTCGGGAAACGCCACAGACAGATCCTTCGACCAGGCCTTTATGTCCGATTCGGGCGCCAGGCGAACACGGTATTTGTGCCGCACCAGGCTGCCGCGCTGCACCAGTCCCGTTGCCTCAAGGCCGGCATTGGAAATCATCAGGCGCGGCCCCAGGGCGAAAGTGCCGGAGATGCGGTCGGGCTCGTTGAGAATGACGGCGCGAAGCTGCAGGCGCTTACCGGCCAAGGTGAGTTCGTCGCCGATCTGCACCCCAATCCGGGCCAGAAGGGTAGCTTCCGCGACGGCGCCGTGGACGCCGTCTCGCTCACCCAACGCATCGGCCAGCGGCAGCGGCGGATCGAGAACGATCTCGCCGTAAAGCGGATAGGCACCCCCGCCGGCGTGATTGACGGCCTTCAATTCGACCAGGGTTTGCTCGCCGTCCGTGCTGCCGGCCCGGGCCATGGCGCGCAATTGCCGGATCAGACTGACGGCCTGGGAACGATCCTCCATCCAGGCGACCTGTTCCGGTTTGGCCGGGTTGCTGGCGACGCGGATTTCCACATCGGCGCCCAGGAGCGAACGGGCGTTGCTCTCGATACCGGCGCGGATCGCCGAACTGAGGGACCCGACCCCGGCAATGGCCGCAACGCCCAAAGTGAGGCAGGCAAGGAATATGCGAAACCCCTTGAGGCCGCCCCGCAGGTCGCGCGCCGCGAAGCGGAAGCTTATGGGCATGGTCATGCGTTCCGCCCCGTCATTTCGCGGCAACGCCCAGTTCGGCGCCTTCCAGCCGGCCGTCGGCCATGCGCACCACGCGGTCGCAGCGCGACGCCACATGGTCGTCGTGGGTGATCAGCATCAAGGTGGTGCCGCGCTGGCGCTGGATGTCAAACATCAGGTCGATGATCGAGGCACCCGTGGCGCTGTCGAGGTTTCCGGTGGGCTCGTCCGCCAGGATCAGGTCGGGACTGCCGGCGAAGGCGCGCGCCAGAGCGACGCGTTGCTGCTCGCCGCCCGAGAGCTGGGCCGGATAGTGGCTGGTACGATCGGCCAGGCCGACGGCCTTCAGCCCCTCGTTCGCGTGATCGAAGGCGTCGTCGTCCCCCGCCAGTTCGAGGGGTACGGCAACGTTCTCCAGAGCCGTCATGGTGGGAATAAGATGAAAGGACTGAAAGACGATGCCGAGGTGGCGGCGGCGGAACAGGGCCAGCGCATCCTCGTCAAGGGAGGTAAGTTCGCGCCCGGCAACCTCGACGCTGCCCGAGCTCGGCCGCTCCAAACCCGCCGTTACGGCCAGCATGGTCGATTTGCCGGAGCCCGACGGCCCGACCACGCCCAGGGTTTCCTTGGCCGAAATAATCAGGTCGACGCCGCGCAGGATATTGACGGCGCCCGCGCCGCTATCCAAAGTGAGATGGACGTCCGCCAGTTGGACCAGCGGTCCACTTGTCCCACCGCTGGCGGACCGGTTCGAACTCAACATGCATGACTCCCTGGCATTCGCTCGTTTCCATCATATAGGGACCCGAACCGGGTTAGCCAAATCCCTTGGACTGATCTTCTTGGTTTTGTTGGCGATGTCAGCCTGGGGCGGATCCCCTGCAGCAGCGGAAAAGGTGATTGTGGCCTTCGGCGACAGCCTGACCGCGGGCCTGGGCGTCAGCCCGAACGAGACCTGGCCGGCCCAACTGGAAGCGCGCTTGAAAGCCGAAGGATTGGATGTCCGCTTCGTCAACGCAGGCGTCTCGGGTGACACCACCGCCGGCGGCCGAGCCAGACTGGCGTGGTCTCTTGACGGCGCTGAGCCCAAGCCCGGCTACGCCATCGTCGCGCTGGGCGCCAATGACGCCATGCGCGGACTGAGCCCGGAAGCGGCCTACGGCAACCTCGACGCCATTGTCGCCGAGCTGAAAAAGCGCAATATCCGCATCCTCCTGGCGGGCATGTTGGCGCCGCCCAATTTGGGTCCCGATTACGGCGATGCCTTCAAGGCCATCTACGCGAAGCTGGCGGAGAAACACGGCATCGCACTCTATCCTTTCCTGCTCGACGGCGTGGCGGCGGAACCCTCCCTCAACCAGGGGGACGGCATCCATCCGACGGCGGCGGGTTATACGCTCATCGCCGAACGGCTGGCGCCCGTCGTTCGGCATTTCCTCGCCAGCCCCTAAAGCGTTCCAATGATCCGCTTGTTCGTCGCCCTCGAAATCCCAGCCGAGGTCAGGGAGCGCCTGTCCCACCTCAAGGGCGGTGTGCCCGGCGCCCGCTGGCTACCGCCCGAACAGCTTCATCTGACCCTGCGTTTCATCGGTGACGTGGCGGAAAACGTGGCGGCGGACGTGCGCACGGAACTCGCCCGCGTCAAAGCGGAACCGTTCGATTTCACCGTCGACGGCACCGGTTGCTTCGGTGAAGGACGGAAAGCGCGCGTGTTGTGGGCGGGCATTGAGGCCAATGAGGCGCTGAATCACCTACAAAAAAAGGTCGAGATCGCGGTCGAGCACGCCGGCCTGGAGCCGGAGACCAGAAAGTTCACACCCCACGTGACGCTGGCCCGCCTGCGGCACCCCAAGCCGGACCGCGTGCGCGACTGGCTGGAGTCGAATTCCACGTTCAGGGCCGATCCCATCCGGGCGGACCGCTTCACGCTCTTTTCGAGTTTTCTTTCTTCCGAGGGCGCACTGCATACACCGGAAGAAAGCTACGCGCTCAACTCGCTCACCTGATAGTCCGCTGCCGCCAGCCACGCAGGATTGATCTCAACTCCCCAACCCGGTCCGTCTGGAACGGCAACGCGGCCATCGCGGGTGACCAGGGCCGGTTCGAACAGGCCGTCCTGCCAGGGGTAGTAGTCGAGGCCCTCGATGGAAAACTCCACATAGGGTCCGGCATTTCCGATGGCACCCAGCATGTGCAGCGAAAACACGGTGACGAGCGAAAGATTTGCACTGTGGGGTGTGCAGGGAAGTCCTGCCGCCGCCGCCATTTCCGCCACCCTCAGCGCCCGCGTGAGACCGCCGACGTAGCAGATATCCGGCTGCACGACGTTGACGGCGCGGGCATCGATCATCTGTCGCCACACCTGCATATCGCAGTCCTGTTCGCCGCCGGTGACGTCGAGGTCGAGCGCCTCGGTCACCTCGCGCGTCCAGTCGAGCCGCCAATAGGGGCAGGGTTCCTCGAAGTGGACGACGCCGTTCTGTTCGAGCATGCGGCCAACCTCGATCGCCTTGGCGGGCGAATAGCAACTGTTGGCGTCGACCAGCAGCGTCGCCTCGTCGCCGAGCGCCTTTCGCAGGACCGGCACGATGGTCTCGGTGCGGCCCGGCCATTCGTCGGCGTCGTGTCCGCATTCCCTACCGACCCGGAACTTGAAGGCATCGTAGCCGAATTCGTCCCGCAAGCTCGCCAGGCGCGTGGCTTCGTCCTCCGGCGTGATGTCGCGGCGCATGCTGGAAGCGTAGACCGGAAACGGCCGGGGTTCCCCGCCGAGCAGTTGACAAACGCTCTTGCCGGCCAATTTTCCCTTGAGGTCCCAAAGGGCGGTGTCGAGGCCAGCCAGGGCGCGGCGCAGGTAGGAGCCGGGAAACTTGTGCTCGCGCTCCGGAATCAGGTCGACGATGCCGTTGATGTCGGCAGCGTCCCAGCCGAGCGCGTGCGGCGCGACCTGGCGGTGCAGCACCTGGACGCTGATATCGGCGTTGTACGTTGAAACCTGACCCCATCCCTGATCGCCGGAATCCGTCGTCAGGCGGACGAAACCGACGAATTCGTTGGCGAATGTTTCAAGTTTGTGAATTTTCACGCGCCATACCTCGCCAAAGTGCGCTCGACGGCACCCACGTAAGCGCCACCGAACAGCCTGACATGGACCAACAAGGGATAGAGATTGTAAAGATCGCGGCGTTCCTCGAAGAACCCCGGCTCGATTTTGCGATGCTCGCGGTAGCGGCCGAAAAAACTGTCGCCGAAGGTATTGAACAGCGTCGAGAACGCCAGCTCGATTTCGGCGTCGGCATAGTAGATTGCCGGGTCGATGAAGCCGGCGATACGACTTCCCTTTGCCATGACATTGCCGCCCCAGAGATCGCCGTGAACGAGGCTGGGTCTCGCCTGCCCGCCGATCCAGTCGTCGAGCTTCCCCGCCAGTTCTTCGACGCGCGCGTACAGATCGCCCGGCAAGCGGCCGGCAATCCGAGCCTCCGCCGCCATATGGAGCAACCGACGGTCTTGGAAGAATTCCAGCCACGATGGGGACTGCGTATTGGGCTGGGGCAACCCCCCGATCAGGGTATCGTGCTCGAAGCCGAATTGGTCCGCTTCGACGTCGTGAAGGGCGGCGATGAGGTCCGCGGCGTGAACTTCGGCACTCGGGCTAAGCGCGTCCCCACCGTCGATAAAGCTCATCAGCAGGAGATCGTCCTCGGCGAGATAGACTTCCGGCACCGGCAGCGCCGACTTCTCGCGGAGGTACATCAGCATGTATCCCTCAAGGTCGAGCCGGTCCCCCGGCACGCCGGATTTGGCCACGAGCATCCGGCCGTCGGAAAGATCAAGGCGCTTCAGGTTGCCGACGCAGCCGCCGCCCATGGCGTGCTCGCCGCCGGGCCTTTCGCCGATGGCGGCTTCGATACGATCGAATAAATCGCTCATGCGCCGGAGAGGTGTCTTGCCCGGATATCGGCGAGCAATCCCATCGACGCCGCCTCCACCATGTCGAGAACATTTTCGAATCCGTCGCCGCCACCATAGTAAGGGTCGGGCACTTCCCGCTCGGGGCGCTCGGGTGCGAAATCCAGGAACATCTCAAGACGGGTGTCGGCGTCGACCGGCATCAGACCGCGAAGATGGCGGGCGTTGTCTTCGTCCATGGCAATGACGTAATCGAAGTCATGGAAGTCCCGTGAGGTCGCCTTGCGCGCCCGCATGCGGCTGAGGTCGACGCCACGCCGGGCCGCCGCCTGGATAGTCCGGCCGTCGGGCGGGTCGCCGACATGGTAGCTGTGGGTTCCGGCTGAATCCGCCTGTATGTCCGAGGTCAGGCCCTCCCGCTCGATTAGCGCGCGAAACACACTCTCGGCCGTGGGGGAGCGGCAGATGTTTCCCATACAAACAAACAGGACTCGAACCATTCGCGGAGACCCTCCAACTTGCGTCGATTTCGTTCGGGAGGCATTGTACCGGCAAAGTTCGAACGGGTCGCGCACATGTCCAGTAGTGACTACAAATCCATCGTCATCCTCACCGGCGCCGGCATTTCCGCAGAATCGGGTCTCGGCACCTTCCGCGACGTCGACGGTCTGTGGACCAAGGTCAATCTCGAGGACGTCGCGACCCCGGAAGGGTTCGCACGCGATCCGGTCATGGTCCACGATTTCTATAACGCCCGGCGCAAGAACCTGGTCAACGCCGAACCGAACGCCGCCCATGTCGCCCTGGCGCGGCTAGAGGCCGAACATCCGGCCGATGTCCTCATCGTCACGCAAAACGTCGATGACCTCCACGAGAAGGGCGGCAGCAGGAATGTCCTGCACATGCACGGTGAACTGCTGAAGGCGCGTTGCGCCAACTGCGGACACATCACGGTCTGTACCGAGGACATTTACCTGGAAACGAAGTGCACCGCCTGCGGCAGCCAAAGCTTTATGCGCCCGCATGTCGTCTGGTTCGGCGAAATGCCCTTCGAGATGGACCGCATCGACAGCGCCTTGGCGGCCTGCGACCTCTTCCTCTCCATCGGCACGTCCGGCAATGTCTATCCGGCGGCCGGTTACGTCTCCGAAGTCCGGCGGCGGGGCCGCGCCCATACGGCGGAGCTCAACCTGGAACCGTCAGAGGGGGCAACCCTGTTCGCGGAATGCATTCACGGGCCGGCGACGGAGGTCGTTCCGGCATACGTGGACAAGTTATTAGACTCGTAATCCACGCTCTCTCACCGATTGTTTATTCGCATTGGCCGCAGCTTGGTTTAGTGTGCGCCCATGCACCGGGTCCCGCGCCTCATCATCCTCTTCATCGTGTTCGCCATGGGCGTTTCGGGTTTGACGGCACCCGCCGACGCCAAGGTCAAGAAATTGGGCGTGCTGGGCGAAGACAACCGGGTCAAGATCGACGCCCGGGGCTACCCCTGGCGCGCCGTGGGGCGCATCAACATATTGAACGGACGCCACTGCACCGGCACCTTGATCAGCCCCAGCGAAGTACTAACGGCTGCGCATTGCCTTTGGGATCACAAGGAATGGCGCTGGGCGCCGCCTGATTTCCTTCATTTCCAAGCTGGCTACAGCCGGGGCACCGCGGCCGCGCACTCTCCCGTCGCGTCCTACCGCAGGGCTGCGAACTACCCCGAGAAATTCGGCGCCAGCCCTCGGCACACGGCCAACGACTGGGCCATCCTGACGCTGACCAATCCGGCGGCGGAGGATTTCGGCTTCATCCCCATCGGCCGACTGAAGCCGGCCGATCTGGAAGGGTTGCCCGAAACGACGGTGGCCGTGCTGCAGGCCGGATACAGCAAGGACATGGCGATGTCGCTTTCGCTCAATACCGGTTGCGAGGTTCTTGGGTACAACGAAAACGGACGCCTTTTGAAACACAACTGCGACGCCATCGAGGGCGACAGCGGATCGCCCATTTTGATCCGTCGCGGCGACCGCCTGTCGGTGATCGGTGTCCATGTGGGCACCGGGATGAACTCCGGCCGAACCTACGGCTTGGCGGTTCCCGCCAGCAAAGCCTTCCAGCATTAGTTTCTAAATCCGGTCGATCCTGTCGACCGTTTTGGCATCACGGACGTTGCCGGTGTTGAGCAGATCGGTGGGTTCGATCAGCAGGATCTCGACTTCCTCATCGGCGACGGGACAGTGTTCGACGCCACGCGGCACGACGATAAACTCGCCCGGCCCGGCCGTGCTTTCCAGCTCGGCGCCGTCGGCATCGCGATAAAGCATGCGCAGGCTGCCGCGAATCACGAGGAAAAGTTCGTCGGCATCGGCGTGGTGGTGCCAGACGAATTCGCCCAGCACCTTGACGACCTTGATTCCCTGGCCGTTGACCTCGGCGATCAGTTTGGGCGACCAGTGTTCGTCGAAGGAGGCGAGTTTTTCAGCGAGGTTGATGGTGTCCATACCCTTACATAGCCCGCGTCTCTATTGGCGGACAAGCAGAACAGGCAGGTCGAGAGCTTCTATGGCCTTTTCGATGGGAAATTCGGCAAGGGCCGGATTGTCGGCAGCGACGACCAGCATCTCACCCGCCGTCTCGTGTACGGCGAGCTCCAAAGTCGTCAGTCCCATGCCTTTGAGTACGCGGTAGCGAGCCTCAAATCGAAAGCCCCGAAGGATTTTTTCTGCCTCGGCATGAGATGCCCCATCACCGGAAAGCAAGACGACAAGCCCTTCACCGGGCAAAGCGAGCTTGGCCGCCAATGACAACGCCCGGCGGCTAGAGGCGCTGCCGGTAAAATCGACGAGCACTGGACCCGTGGATTTGACTTCGCAGGCGAACAGTACGGCCGGCGCCTCCGCCGCCAGGCAGCGTGCGGTCGATCCGAGACGGGGCCGGTTCCCTCGTGTGGCGCGTCCCATTACCACCAACTCGGACGCCGGCGCGGCCGCCAGTATTTTTTCGCCAACCGCTCCGCGGGCGACCGTGAAAGTCCAGTTGATGTTTCGCCGATCCGCGGCATCAGCCAAGGCCCGGCGAGCCGTGCGGGCTTGCAGCCGGAGGTCCCGAGCCATCGATTCGGTGGTGAATTCCTCGATCCGCGCTGTTGAGAGCCGGACCAGCCGGGAACAGGGCAATCCAGCAGCGCGTAGGAGGTTGTCGTCCTCGACGAACAGTCCTTCGATGTCGGCCCCCAGCCTGGCGGCCATCCGAACGGCTGAATTCGTGGCGATCTCTCCGCCCAGCGAAGCGTCAAGCGCCAGCAGCAGATGCGCCGAAGGCCGTCCCGAATCCTTCTCCGCCGAAGCGCTCACCTGGTGGCCTCCCGGCTGCTATCCGAGTCCTCGGGGCCGCCGGCTTTGTCCTTGTCCGGCGATTGGCTGAACTTCCTGAGATCATCCGCCATGTCGATCAACTTCCGTTCAACCAGATGGTTGACCGATCCGGCCGGGAAGTCACCCTTATCGTCACGCAGCCCCGCTGTTACGCCGGTGAGAATTTCAATACCCTCATCGATCGTCGCAATGGGAATGACGGAAAACTTGCCCTCACTACAGGCTTTTACGACGTCCGTTCGCAACATCAGGTGTCGGACGTTTGCTGTAGGAATCAGGACGCCCTGTTCGCCGCTCAGGCCGCGGGCGGAACAGATGTCGAAGAAGCCTTCGATCTTTTCGTTGACGCCGCCGATGGCCTGGACCTCGCCCATCTGATTGACCGAGCCCGTTACGGCATAGCATTGCCTGATGGGCGTTTCGGAAAGTGCCGACAACAGCGCATAGAGTTCGGCCGATGATGCCGAATCCCCATCGACTCCGCCGTAGGACTGTTCAAAGACCAAGCTGGCGGAGAGGGAGAGCGGGCGGTTCAATGCGAAACGGCCGCCCAGGAACGACGACAGGATCAGCACGCCTTTTGAGTGGATCGGCCCGCCCAGTTCCACCTCGCGTTCGATGTCGACCACCTGCCCCTTACCGAGCCGGACGCGGGCGGTAATGCGGCTCGGGCCGCCAAACGCGAAGGCGCCCAGCGACAGCACCGATAGGCCATTGATTTGGCCTACTTTGGCGCCTTCCGTGTCGATCAGTTTGAGGCCATCTGCAATCGCTTCCTGGCTGCGTTCCCTCATGGCGTCGACGCGCCTGATACGGGCATCGATGGCGGCCTGCACGTCCGCTGCGCCCACAACCCCATTGCCAGCCTGCTGAGACCAGTAGTCGGCTTCGCGCATAACGTCGGCGACATGGCCCATTTGCGTGGAAAGCTTGCCGGCGTTGTCAGCCTCGCGGGCGCCGAACTCGATCAGGCGGGCGACCGCCGGTGCATCGAAAGCCTTCAAGTCTTCCTTGGCCGACAAGGTCGCGATGAGGTTTGCATAGGCCGCCGTGTTGCCGTCCTCGCGCGGCATATCCCAACCGTAATCCACCGAAACCTTGAAGAGATCGGCGAATTCGGGATCGAGTTGGTTGAGCATGTAGTAAAGCCGAGGCGCGCCGATCAGCACCACCTTGACGTCGATGGGGATGGGTTCGGGCTCCAGAGAAACCGTACTGACGAGGCTGAGCACCTGGCCGAGTGATTCGATTCGAACGCTGCCGGCCGTGATGGCCCGCTTCAGCGCCTCGTAGGCATAGGGCTGCATCATCAGCTTGTACGCATCGATCAGCAGATAGCCGCCGTTCGCGCGGTGCAGGGAGCCCGCCTTGATCATGGCGAAATCCGTGACCAGAGCGCCCATCTGGGAGATGTGTTCGACCCGCCCGATCAGATTGGAATAGCTCGGCATGTCTTCATAGATCACCGGCGCGCCGACGGTGTGGGCGTTGTCCACCATGAGATTGACGACGTAGCGTCGCGTCACATCGGCTTCCTGGGGCGGCTTCATGGCCGCCAGCGCCTGCAGCGGCGCGGCGCTCTCGTCGGATTTCATGAAGGCGTCGGCATTGATGACCACGTCGCCCTGCAATGCGGTGAGATACTCTGTGACCCGGGGAAACTCGTCATAGGCGTCACGTAGGGCATCAATCAGATGGCCCACTGCGTACATCGTGACTTCACGGTTGAGGTCGCGGATTTGTTCGCGCCGTTCCTTGTCCCAGGCCGGCAGTTGCTGGACCGTTTCCTGCAATTCCTTTTGCAGTACTTCCAGGTCCTCTTCGAATTTGGCGCGCGCCGCATCATCCAGTTCCTTGAAGGCCTCCGGCGCGATCACCTCGCCGTCCTTCATGGGCGCCAGCGCGAAGCCCATCTGCGTGCGAACCAGCGCGATATCGAATTCCCGTGCCTTTTCCTGCAGCGACTCGAACGCCTCCTCCTGGCGCTCCTTGAACGATTCGTCGATGGATTGGCGGCGGGCGCGGTAGTCTTCCGCTTCGAAGACGGAGGGGATGGCGGTGTCGAGCTCCTCAAGCAGTCCCGAAATGTCATCACGAAACAGCGCCCCCCGGCCGGCCGGCAATTCGATGGCCAGGGGCTGGTGGGGTGCAGCGAAATTGTTGACGAGGCACCAGTCGGCAGGTACCGCCTCGCCGGCGGCGCGGCGATCGAGAAATTCCCGCACAGTGGAATGACGACCCGTGCCCTCTGGTCCGTGGACAAAGAGGTTATACCCCTTGCGCCGGATGCCGATGCCGAACTGGACGGCCTCGACAGCCCGGTCTTGGCCCAGTACACCTGTGTATCCATCGGCTTCGTCGGTGCGGCCGAAAGGCAGTGTTTCGGGATCACATCTCGAATAGAGCTGCTCAGGTCTCAGCGCGCCGGGCACATGATCGGATGACGCCATGCCGACCTCCGGTTGGTCCTTGTGGCCTAAGCACAAGTTTCGAGCGGCCTTTAGTCGGGGTCAAGAGCGCAAATTGTCTCACGCATCGCGCTCGATAGCCTCCATGTCGGCGTCCGAAAATCCGAAGTGATGGCCGATTTCGTGGATCAGGACGTGCTGGACGATGTGCGCCAGATCGCCGCCTTCAGCCTGCCAGTAGTCGATGATGGGGCGGCGGTAGAGGAAGATCATGTCGAGCGCGCCGCCGATGTCCGATACCGACTGGCGATCGAGGCTGAGACCCTGATAAAGGCCCAGCAGATCGAATGGGGAGTCGAGATCGAAATCGGCGCAGATCTCGTCGTCTGGAAATTCCTCGACCCGAAAGACGATATCCTTGATGGAGGCCTTGAAGCGCTCCGGGAGTTCGGCATAGACCGCCGCCGCAATCGTCTCGATGTCCGCGGCGCTGGGCCAGAAATCGTTGGATTGCGGCGGGGTTTTCATCTTTGGTCTTTTAGCGCGGCGCCATCCTGAGCGAACCGTCGAGGCGGATGGTTTCGCCGTTGAGCATCTGGTTCTCGCAGATGTGCTGCGCCAGTTGGGCGTACTCGTCGGGATCGCCGAGGCGCGAGGGATAGGGCACGCTGTCACCGAGGCTCTTCTGCGCTTCCTCAGGCAGCAGGAACATCATCGGCGTGGCGAACAGGCCCGGCGCGATGGTGCAGACGCGGATGCCCCACTGGGCGAATTCACGCGCCAGCGGCAGCGTCATGGCAGCGACGCCGCCCTTGGACGAACCGTAGGCGGGCTGGCCGATCTGACCGTCGAAGGCCGCCACCGAAGCGGTGTTGATGATGACGCCGCGGGCATTGTCGTCGATGGTCGGTTCCTGCTGCATGGCGTGGGCCGTCAGGCGGCAGACGTTGAACGTACCGATCAGGTTGATGTTGACGACCTTGGCGAAGTCCTCCAGGGGCAGTGGGCCGTTGCGCCCGACGGCCTTGCCGGGAATGCCGACGCCGGCGCAGTTGACGACGATGCGCGCGAGGCCGTGGGCTTCGGCGGCCTGGGCGATGGCGGCCTCGGTGCCGGGCCCGTCGGTGACGTCGCAGGATACGCCGACGCCGCCAATTTCACCGGCAACCTTCTCGGCCGCCTCCGCGTTGACGTCGAGGCAGGCGACCTTGGCGCCGGCGGCAGCCAGCCGGCGAGCCGTGGCTTCGCCCAGTCCTGAGCCGCCGCCGGTCACGATGGCGGCAAGTCCGTTAATATCCATGGGGTTCTCCGTCTGATTTAGTTGGGTGGGGAAACATTGTTCAAGAGGTGATGTAGCAGATAGTCGACTGCTCGTTCAATTGCCTTCGCGCGGCGGCGCCGTGGCGGTTTCCCGCCGGCCCAGGCGAATTTCCCGCTGGGCGATGTAGACGGACGCGGTAACCACAATGGCGGCCCCTGTCCACATCCAGGCGTCCGGCACCTCGCCGAAGACCAGGTAGCCGAACGCGGCGGCGAACAGCAGTCGGGTGTAGTCGAACGGCGCCACCGCCGTGGCGTCGCCGACGGCGAGGCCCCGGACGACGCAGGCCTGGCCCGTCGCCGCCGTGGCGCCGACCGCGATCAGTGCCGCAAACTCGAGTGCCGTGGGCGTACGCCAATAGACCACCGCCGGTCCCAACGTCACGAGACAGGAGACGATGCCGAAATAGAAGAGCAGGACCGAAGGGCGTTCCGTGGTGGAGAGTTTCTTGACGCAAACCACGGCCCCCGCCACCAGCAAAGCGCCCAGAATGGCGGCGAAGGTAGCGATTTCGACCGTTCCTGTCGGCCGCACCATCACCACCACCCCGATGAAGCCGACAGCGGTGGCGCTCCAGCGGCGAACGCGGACGACTTCGCCGAGGAAGATCACCGCAAGTACGATGAGAAAAAACGGCCTCGTGAACGAAAGCGCCACGGCATCGGCCAGCGGCAGTTTGGTGAGCGAGTAAAACCCCAGCATCATGGCGCAGGACCCGATCGCGCCGCGCAGGATGTGCAGCGGCAGGCGTTCCGTCTTCAGCCCCCCGACGCCGTAACGCAGGGCAAAGGGCATCACAACCGCCAGACCGAACAACGCCCGGAAGTGGGTGATGACGGGCGATCCCAGCCTGCCGCCCAAGGATTTGATCAGCACCGCCATACAGGAGAAAAATACTGCCCCCACCATCATCCAGAGCGCGCCGCGGGCGTTGGGCGGGAGCTTCCTCCAGGCACGCGAAAATCCGGGCAGGAGCGCTTCGAACCAGGCGTCGCTCATTCGGTGGCCTTCCGGCCGCCCCGCGCGGAGCCGGCTTCGACCTCCAGGCCGACGTCGGCGGGCCGGGCCGTTCCGGCGGCGGCGGCGGTGGGCAGCGGATCGTCCGGCCGCAAGCGGGATTCCCGCCGGGCGATATAGATGGAACTGGTAAAGATCACGGCGGCGCCGACCCAGGTCCAGAGATCCGGCATCTGGTCGAAGGCCAGGTAGCCGACCAGCGCGGCGAACGGCAGGCGGGTGAAATCGTAAGGCAGTACGGCTGTGATATCGCTCAAGGATATTGAGCGGTTCATGGCGATGTGCGATCCCGTCGCGGCAATGCCCAGGATGATGAGCCAGACCCAGGCCTCGCCGGTAGGCCATTGCCAAACCAAAAGCGCGGGCACGAACGAGAGCGGCACCATCATGATGCCCGACCAGGCCACGGCTTTGGCCGGGCTTTCCGTCGACGTCAGCTTCTTGACGAAGATTCCCGACATGGACATGGCAGCGGCCGAGATCAGCACGATCAGCAGGGCGGGGTCGAGCTCGCCGACGCCGGGCCGCAAGATGATCATGGCGCCGCCGAAGCCGATCAGTGTCGCCGACCAGCGCCTAAGGCGGACCGTTTCACCGAGGAAGAACACCGCCAAAACGGTAGCGAACATTGGCGCCGTGAACGACAGCGCGGTGGCGTCTGCCAACGGCACGATGCTGACAGCCCAAAACCAGGTCATCATGGCCGTCAGTCCGGTCAGCGCCCGAACCGAATAGAGCCCCAGGCGATCGGTTTTGAGGGCGGAGACACCGTTCCTCATGAGCCACGGCGTCAGCGCCAGCAAACCGAAGAGATTGCGGAAGAACACAATTTCGAAGGGTGGCAAGGTCTCCGAAATGTGCCGGATCACGCCCGTCATGCAAGCGAAGCCAGCACACGCTGCAACCATCCACAAGGCTGCGCGGAGCGCATCGGAAGCGCCGCCGGCGCCGATCGCTTCTGTTTTTTCGGAATTCCCCATTCGGCCAAGGGTATACGGCAGGCACGTTTTACACCAGCCGCGCCGATGCATGGCAGCCCTGCGCCGGGATGTTCGACGCGGCGCTTGGCAGAAAATTGGGCCGCGCTATACTCCGCGCACGAGACGTAAATTTTGTGACTTGCCGTTGAGGATGCGCCCGTGACCGATCAACCGCTCTGGCAGCCCACCGCGGAACGCGCCGCCGCCACCCATATGGACGCGTTCATGAAGCAGGCCGGAGACCACCGCGGCCAACCTTTCGGATCGTACGAGGAATTTCACGCCTGGACCGTCGACGAAGCGCCTGCGTTCTGGTCGCTGATGTGGGATTACGCCGGCATCATTGCTGAGATCAAGGGCAACCGCTTCGTCGCCGATCAGGACAAGATGCCGGGCGCGCAGTGGTTCCCGGACGCCAAATTGAACATCGCCGAAAATCTGCTGCGCCGGCGCGACGACGACACCGCCCTGATCTTCCGGGGCGAGGATCAGGTGCGCCGCGAAATGACGTTCGGCGAGCTCTACAATCAGGTCTCCCGCGCCGCTCAGGCACTGCGAGAGCTGGACGTCCAGGCCGGCGACCGGGTGGTCGGCTTCATTCCCAATATGCCGGAGGCCGTCATCGCCATGCTGGCCGCCGCCAGCATCGGCGCCATCTGGTCGTCGTGTTCGCCCGACTTCGGCGTCAAGGGCGTGATGGATCGTTTCGGCCAGATCGAACCCAAGGTTCTGTTCACGGCGGACGGCTATTTCTACAACGGCAAGTCGCACGATTCGCTTAAGCGCATCGGCGACATCACCGCGCAGCTCGACGGCCTGGCAAAGATCATCGTGGTGCCTTACGTCGATGAAAATCCGTCTCTGGCAAAATTGCCCAACGCCGTCCTGTGGGACGATTTTCTTGAGCCTTACCCGCCGGGCGAAATCGTCTTCGAGCAATTGCCGTTCAACCACCCGCTCTACATCCTCTATTCGTCGGGTACCACTGGGCTGCCGAAGTGCATCGTTCACGGCGCCGGTGGCACGTTGCTCAAGCATATGTCGGAACAGTTGCTGCACTGCGACCTGAAGCGGGGCGTGCGGTTCTTCTACTTCACCACCTGCGGCTGGATGATGTGGAACCTGTTCGTTTCAGCCCTGGCTTGCGAGGCGACGCTGGTGCTCTACGACGGCTCGCCCTTCTATCCCGACGGCAACGTACTGTTCGATCTCGCCGATCAGGAAAAGATCAATGTCTTTGGCGTTTCTGCCAAGTACATCGACGCCTGCGCCAAAGGCGGCATCGAACCGGCCAGGACCCACGATATGGGAAGCGTCGAGACCATTCTCTCCACCGGCTCGTCGCTGCTGCCGGAAAGCTTCGATTATGTCTACGAGAAGGTGAAAGGCGACGTGCTGCTGTCGTCGATGTCCGGCGGCACCGACCTCTGCGGCTGCTTCGTCGCCGGCAATCCCACCAAACCGGTGTGGCGCGGCGAATTGCAAAGCCTGGTGGTCGGCATGGCGACCGACGTCTTCAACGACGACGGCCAATCCGTGCGCGGCGAGAAAGGCGAACTCGTGTGCACCCGGTCGTTCCCTTCCATGCCGGTGGAATTTTGGCGCGATCCCGGGGATGCAAAATACAAGGCTGCCTATTTCGAGGTTTACGACAACGTCTGGCGTCACGGCGACTACTGCGAGATCACGGCACACGACGGCATGATCATCTACGGCCGTTCGGACGCCGTCCTCAACCCCGGCGGCGTGCGTATCGGCACGGCCGAAATTTACCGTCAGGTCGAACGCCTGGACGAGGTCGTCGAGGGCCTCGTGATCGGCCAGGAATGGGACGGCGACACGCGCGTGGTGCTGTTTGTCCGACTGCGCGACGACATCGCGCTCGACGACGAGTTGGAAGCCCGGATCCGCAAGCAGATCCGCGACAACGCAACGCCGCGCCACGTCCCTGCGCGCATCGTCGCCGTCGCCGACATCCCGCGCACCATATCCGGCAAGATCGTGGAGCTGGCGGTACGCGATATCGTGCATGGACGGGAAGTGAAGAACCGCGACGCCCTGGCCAATCCCGAAGCCCTTGACCTGTTCCACAATATTCCGGCCCTCCAGAGCTAGCCAATGGACGAAAGGTTGATCGCATCGACCTATCCGGTGGTCGAATTGGAAACCACCGAGGTTCGCCTCGCGCGCGACTGGAGCTATCCAGGCCGCTGCCTGCTCATCGCCCAGGAGGAGTGGCGCGAGATACACGATCTGGATGGTGAGGAGTACCTTCTAATGATGGGCGAGGTACGCCTTGTTACGCAGACGCTGGCCAGACTCTACAACGCGGACAAGATGAACGTTGCTTCGTTCGGAAATATCGTGCCTTGGCTGCATTGGCATGTTATTCCCCGCCAAGAAGGCGACCCCGGCTGGCCCGGCACGCCGTGGGAAAACCCTGAGGCCGCGGTCGAGGCCGACGAGGAGACCCTGGCGGAACATGCCGAACGCATTAGCTGGGCGCTTTTGGATGCCGACCCGGACAGTGACTTCGACGAGACCGACGACGTTTGACCCCCCAACCCGCGAGTAGTTTCATGACCGAACCCACCGCCAAAATCATCGATGGCCGCGCCTTTTCGGCCAATCTCAGGGCCCGTATCGCCGAACAGGTGGCCAAGCTTAAATCCGATCACAACCTGACGCCCGGACTGGCGGTCGTGCTCGTCGGCGAGGATCCGGCCAGCCAGATCTACGTGCGCAACAAGAACAGGCAGACCATCGAAGCCGGCATGGAGGGCTTCGAGTTCCGCATGCCCGAGGACACGACCGAGGAGACCCTGCTGGCCAAGGTGGCGGAACTCAACGCCGATCCCCGGGTTCACGGCATCCTGGTGCAGTTGCCGTTGCCGGATCAAATCAACGAACATGCCGTTATTTCGGCTATCGATCCGGCCAAGGACGTCGACGGCTTCCACGTCATCAATACCGGCCTGTTGGCCACCGGACAGGATGCCCTGGTGTCGTGTACGCCGCTCGGTTGCGTGATGTTGCTGCGCGATACGCTCGGGGACCTCAGCGGACTCGAGGTCGTCATCGTCGGGCGTTCCAACATCGTCGGCAAGCCCATGGCGGCACTGCTCATGGCGCAGAACTGTACCGTGACCGTCGCCCATTCGCGCACCCGGGATCTGCCGTCCGTCGTCCGCCGGGCCGATATCGTTGTCGCCGCCGTGGGCCGACCTGAACTCATCCGCGGAGACTGGATCAAGCCGGGTGCCACCGTGATCGACGTCGGCATGAACCGCATTCCCGGCGCCGACGAGGGCAAGACCCGGGTTGTCGGAGATGTGGCCTTCGAGGAGGCCGCCGCTGTCGCCGGCGCGATTACGCCGGTTCCCGGCGGCGTCGGACCGATGACGATCGCATGTTTGTTGCTGAATACGCTGACGGCCTGCTGCCGCCAGTCAGGGGTGGATGTACCGAATCTGTGACTTAATTCCCAGAAAACGACCAAATAATAGGAATTTTCTTACTCCATTGCCCAAAATCGCAAAATTTTGTTTGGAGTATTTGGGAAATTGAGACTTATAATTACCTCAGCGCTGTTTGCTTCATTCGGCCCCCAACCGCTGGAGCGAAACGCGTAACGCCGTCTGGCATAAACCCCACCCGGGTTGCGATCATTCAAGCTCGTAAAACGGGAAATCGGGAAAGACGGCGAGGGACGTGAGCGGTGTGGACCTCCGGCTCACGCCAAATTCTAAAGGGCCGTCCTCCCCTCAGGACGGCCCTTTTTCCTTGCCGTCTTGGCTTGTCAGATTAAGTTGCGGGACCATGTGGTCGCCCGAACACCTACTGATCGTCACCGCCGTGTTCGTGCTTGCCGGTTTCGTCAAGGGTGTGGTGGGTCTCGGACTGCCGACCATTTCACTGGCGTTGATGGCCGCCCTTCTCGGACTCAAGGACGCCATCGCCCTCATGCTGATCCCCGCCATCGCTACGAACATCTGGCAGGGGCTCGCCGGCCCGCACCTTCTGAACATCCTGCGCCGGCTCTGGCTCTTCTTTCTGTGCCTGTGCTTGGGCACCTGGGTGGGCGCGGGCGTTCTGGCGACGGCGGATGCGAACCTTCTCATGGCCCTGCTGGGCGGTATCCTGATCGTCTACGCCGCCAGCAGTCTGACGATGTTTCAAGTCCCGGCGCCGGGGCGGTTTGAACGGCTGCTCAATCCCCTGATGGGCGCTATTTCGGGCGTGATGACGGGTATGACCGGGTCGTTCGTGGTGCCGGGATCGCTGTACGTGCAGGCGCTGAACCTCCCCCGCGAGATGCTGATCCAAACGCTCGGTGTGTCGTTCACGACGGTCTCGGCAGCGCTGCTCGTTGCTCTTGGCGGGCGGGGGCTGATGTCGTCGGAAATTGCCGCCCTGTCCGCGCTGGCGGTCGTCCCGGCCTTTGCGGGCATGGCGCTCGGCACCCGGTTGCGCCGGCGCTTCTCGGAGCGCCAGTTTCGCCGGACTTTCTTCCTGGCTTTACTGGCCATGGGGCTCTACATCGCCGGTCGCGCGGCGCTCTAACCGCTAGACGAGCTTTAGCGCCTTTTTCTCCAGCACCTTTAAAACGGCGGCGAGTTCGCGGCCCCGGCGCAGGATGCGCCCTTCGGCCGTGATTACCGCGTAGGCGCCCTGTTTGCGGGCCAGCTTCGGCCTCTTGACGATGCGGTAAATCGGAATTTCCGAGGATCGCCGAAAGATGGAGAACACGGCCTCGTGCCGTTCAAAGGCGACGGCGTAGTCCCGCCAATCGCCCGCCATAACCATGCGGCTGTAAAGTTGAAGAATGAGGTCGAGTTCGACACGGCCAAAGACGACGACGGTTTCCTTTCCCGCCCGATTGGTCGTCCTCGACCGGGCGGGCCGAAAGTCATCGAAACTGAGTACGTCGCTCATGCGCCCCCGATGTCGAATACGGCCTTTGTGCTGAGCGTCAGCATGCCACGAAATTCACGAATTCGTCAAAGCCGGACTTGGCCCAGATGCTCGCCTCGGCAGTTCCTCACTCGTTCAGGAAACAAGCGGCGGCGTGGCCCGGCGTGACATCCTTCAATACCGGCCGTGCTTCGCGGCAGCGCGCCTCCGCCACCGGGCAGCGCTCGACGAAGGCGCATCCCTTGGGCAGGTGCGTGGGGCTCTGAACGGTGCCTGCCAGACGCTGACGCTTGCGTCGTCCCGGCGTGATTTGCGGCACGGCATCCAGCAACGCACGGGTATAGGGGTGGGCCGGTTCGGAAAACACGTCGGACGTCGGTCCCTGCTCAACGATGGAACCCAAATACATTACCGCAACCTCGTCGCAGACGTATTCGACGACCGCGAGGTCATGGCTGATCAGCAGATAGGTGACGCCGAACTCATCCTGCAGGTCCTGCAACAGGTTCAGCACCTGGGCCTGGACCGACACATCCAGCGCCGACACCGGTTCGTCGGCGACGATCAGGGCGGGCTTGGTCACCAAGGCACGGGCGATGGCGATACGCTGACGCTGGCCGCCGGAGAATTCGTGGGGGTATTTTTGCGCATCGGCCTCCTTGAGGCCGACCGAGGCCAGCACGCGCGTGACCCGCTCCCGGCTTTCCGCCTTGTCCAGCCGCTCCAGCGCGTCCAGGGGTTCGGCCACGATCCGCCCGACGGTGTGACGGGGATCGAGCGAGCCGAAAGGATCCTGAAAGACCATCTGGAAGTGGCGCCTCAAGTCGCGTAGGGCTTCGGGCGAAAGGGCCGACAGGTCACCTCCGTCGATTTCCACCCGGCCGCCGTCCAACGGTTCGAGCGCCATGACGCAACGGGCCAGGGTCGATTTCCCGCAACCGCTTTCGCCGACCACGCCGAGGCTGCGGCCCCTGGCGATCTCAATGCTCACGCCGTTGAGGGCGAAGACCCTGCCCGGCGGCTGGAACAGGCTTTCACGGGGCAGCACGTAGTGCCGCACGACGTCCGAAGCCTTGAGCACCGGGGCGGTCACTGGGGCTCTCCGGCGGCGGCTTGGGATCGCGACAGCGCCTCCGCCAGCTTGAGGCAGGCGACCAGGTGCCCCGGATCGTCTTCAACCTCGCCATTGCTCGGGATGGAGCCGGCGCAGGCTTGATCCGCGATGGGGCAGCGGTCAGCGAAGGTGCAGCCCGCCGGTAGATCCACGAGGTCGGGCACCATGCCGGGAATGGTAGCGAGCCTCGCTTCCCGCCCCGCCGAGTGACCCATGCCGAGGCGCGGCACGGCAGCAAACAGGCCCTGCGTATAGGGATGGGCGAGATACTGGAACACCGCCGAGGTCGGTCCGGATTCGACGCCGGCGCCGCCATACATCACCATGACGCGATCGACGGTTTCAGCGATCACCCCGAGATCATGGGAGATCAGGATCAACGCCATACCCGTTTCCTCCACGAGGTCGGCGATCAGGTCGAGAATCTGTCCCTGGATGGTGACGTCGAGCGCCGTCGTCGGCTCGTCGGCGATCAGGACGTCGGGACGGCAGGAGAGCGCCATGGCGATCATTACCCGTTGGCGCTGGCCGCCCGACATCTGGTGAGGATAGGCGTCGAGGCGCCGCTCCGCCCCGGCGATGCCGACGCGTTCCAACAATCTTACGGCTTCCGCCCGGGCGTCGTTCAGGGTCATGCCCTGATGCAGGATCATCGGCTCGGTTACTTGGCGGCCGATGGTGTGCAGGGGATTGAGCGACGTCATGGGTTCCTGGAAGATCATCGATATGCGGTTGCCGCGTACGGTGCACATGGCCGCATCGTCGAGTTCCAGCAGGTTCCGGCCGTCGAGATCGATACGTCCCGTGGCAACGCCGTTTTCCGGCAAAAGACCCAGCAGCGCCAGTGCCGTCATCGATTTTCCGCAGCCCGATTCGCCGACGATGCCGAGCGTTTCGCCGCGGTCGAGCGAAAAGCCCAGATTGCGCACGGCGCGGGCCGGACCGCTGGCCGTCTTCAGCGTAACGTCGAGGTTTTCGACCTTGAGCAATGACATGGCCTAACGCCCCCTCGTCAGCCGCGGATCGAGGATGTCGCGCAAGCCGTCGCCCAGCAGGTTGAGACCCAACACCGACAGGAAGATCGCAGCACCCGGGAAGATGGCGAGGTAGGGCGCGTTGAACATGAAGGTCTGGGCGTCGTTGAGCATGCGCCCCCAACTCGGATGCGGCGGCTGGGTGCCGAGGCCGAGATAGGAAAGGGCGGCCTCCGCCAGGATGGCGATGGCGAACGAAATGGTGGCCTGAACCACGATGACGCTGGTGATGTTGGGCAGGATGTGCTCGACCGTAATGCGGAAGCTGCCCTTGCCGGCGGCCCGCGCCGCCAGCACGAATTCGCGCGACCAGATGGCGTTGCCCGAGCCCCGCGCGATGCGGGCGAAGACCGGGATGTTGAAGATGCCGATGGCGAGGATCGAATTGACCGCTCCCGGACCCAGAAGGGCCGTGATCATGATGGCCGAGAGGATGGCGGGAAAGGCGAACGTGAAATCGGACAGCCGCATGATGATTTCTTCCGTCCAGCCGCGCCGGGCGGAGGCCCAGAGACCCAGCGCCACGCCGGCCACGACGCCGATGCCGACGGCGACGATGCCGACGACCAGCGAGTTCTGCGCGCCTACCATGATCATCGACAGCACGTCGCGCCCAAAGTGATCGGTGCCGAGCCAGTGCTCCCACGACGGCGTGCGCAGTTTTTCCCGAACCGACAATACGGTGGCGGAGTGCGGCGTCCAGACGAGACTGACGAACGCCGTGATAATGACCAGCGCCGTCAGGATGCCGCCGATGACGAAATTACGATAGCGCAGGGCGCGTCTGATGAACGACACCGGCCCTGGGCGCGAAACCTGCGGGATTTCGGCGCTAGACATCGTGGACCTTCAGGCGCGGATCGATCACGGCATAGGCCAGATCGACGGTGAAATTCACCAGAATGACCATGCCGGCCAGCAGCAGGACGACGTCCTTGACGACGATGAGGTCGCGATTGGCGATGGCCTGAAAGACCAGCCGCCCCAGTCCCGGCAGATAGAAGACGTTCTCAATCACGATAGTACCGGCCAGCAGGTTGGCGAACTGCAGCCCCATAATGGTTATCACGGGGATCAGGGCATTGCGCAGGACATGACGCCATAGCGTGGCGCTGGCGTTCAGGCCCTTGGCGCGGGCGGTGCGGACGTAGTCCTCGCGCAGGGTTTCCAGCACGGCTGAGCGGGTCGTGCGGGCCAGGATCGCCACTTGGACTGTGGCCAGCGCAATGGCGGGCAGCAGCATCGCCTTGAAGGCCGGCCAGAAGCCCTCGCCCCAGCCCGGAAAACCGCCGGAGGAAAACCAGCGGAGATAGACGGAAAAAAGCAGGATCAGCAGGATGCCGAACCAGAAATTGGGCACGGCGATGCCGAGCTGACTGAACGCCATCACGCCGTAATCGCCGGGCTTGTTGTGGCGCGCCGCGGCGAAGACGCCGAGCACCAGGGCCGCCGCCACCGTCATTGCCATGGCCAGCATGGCCAGCGGGACGGAAAGCTGGAGACGCTCCCAGATCAAATCTCCGACCGGAACGGAATAGGCGTACGAAATCCCGAGGTCGCCGCGCAGGATGCCGCCGATCCATCTGAAATAACGTTCATAAGCCGGGTCGTGGAGGCCGAGTTGGATGCGCAGGGCTTCATAAGCCTCCTCGTCCGCATCGGGCCCCAGGATGGTCATGGCGGGGTCGCCGGGAAGGATTTCCAGGATCACGAAGACGACGATGGACGCCCCCAGCAGGGTGGCGATGAACGTCGCAAAACGCTTGGCCAGAAAGATGCTCATGCCGGTCGTCGGGAGCGGGCGGGCGGGCTGATAGTCATGCGAAAACGGTAGTGTGCCGTTGCCGGTCGGTCAATCGCCTGTGGGACGGAAAATTGCCCCGGCCATGCGCCTTAATATTGCCCCAATTTCGCCCCAGCGCCGCCCCATTGCCAAACCATATTAATCAGCATTGGGCCTCCACTGCGGTCCGGTTGCCGTCCCCCGACATATACGGGACCCCTCGACTCGCGAAGGGGGGCGGTGGCCGGGCCACTTTCTTTTTGGTCTCAATAAATGGGGACAGGCACGATTTACGTGAATTGCGTAAATCGTACCTGTCCCCATTTATTGAGCCGTTCATTCGAGTCTGGCGCGGCCCGCGCCCGCGTGATAGCTTCGCCACAGTGTTGAGAACAGGGAAGCCGGTGAAGCGGTCCGCAGCCGAAATCGCGGATTTGCCAGTCCGGCGCTGCCCCCGCAACTGTAGGGGGGAGATTTCGGGCAACCGCCACTGACCGGGCCGCACGGCCCCTTCGGTCGGGAAGGCGCCCGCAAATCGAAGACCCCAAGCCAGGAGACCTCCTCAGCACCTCAACCCCGCGTTCGCGTTGCCCGAAGGGCAGCCGGCGTATTTTTCTTGTGACCCACCAACCTCGGAGGGAGGCGACGGGCATGTCGGACAACAGCTTGCAGACGGCCGGACCGGGGTTGTTGCCCGCCCTCACCATGGTGCTGGGCGGCGCCCGATCAGGCAAAAGCCGGTACGCCGAACGTCTCGTCGAATGCATGCCCGCGCCCTGGACCTATATCGCCACGGCCGAGGCCGGGGACGACGAAATGGCGGTGCGCATCCGTGAGCATCAAACGCGCCGCGGTCCGGACTGGACGACGATCGAAGCCCCCCATGACATTGGCGCCGCCCTCGGCCGCGCGCCAGCCGGTTCGGGCGCCGTTCTGGTCGACTGCCTGACGCTGTGGCTCTCCAACCAAATGGCCGCCGACGCCGACATCGACGCCGCCGGTGAGGACCTGATCCGGGCAATCGATGCGGCGGAACAGCCCGTCGTCATGGTCAGCAACGAGGTCGGCCTCGGCATCGTGCCCGACAACGCCCTGGCGCGTGAGTTTCGCGACCATGCCGGACGCCTCAACCAGCGCCTAGCCGAAGCCGCCGGTTTCGTGGTTTTCATCGCCGCCGGCCTACCTCTTTATCTCAAGACCCCATCCCACAACAGCGAACAGGGCCCATGACCCAGACCACCCGTATTCCCGCTACCGTCATTACCGGCTTTCTCGGCGCCGGAAAGACCAGCCTCGTGCGCCATTTGCTGGAGACCGCAAATGGCCGGCGCATCGCCCTGATCATCAATGAGTTCGGCGACATCGGCGTCGACGGGGAAATCCTCAAGGCCTGCGGCGAGGAAACCTGCGCCGAGGACGACATCGTCGAGCTCGCCAACGGCTGCCTCTGCTGCACCGTGGCGGACGATTTCCTGCCCACCATCGAGGCCCTGCTGAACCGGCCCGAGGCGCCGGATCACATCGTCATCGAGACGTCGGGATTGGCCCTGCCCAAACCATTGGTGCGCGCCTTCAACTGGCCCGAGGTCAGAACCCGGGTCACGGTCGACGGCGTCGTCGCAGTGATCGACGGCCCGGCGGTAGCGGATGGTCTCTTCGCCACCGACGTCGACGCCGTGGACGCCCAACGGGCGCTGGATGACAACCTCGATCATGAAAGCCCGCTTGAGGAACTGTTTGAAGATCAATTGGCCTGTGCCGATATGATCGTCCTCAACAAGACCGATCTGATGGACGGCGCAACGGCGGAAAAGGTCGCAGGCGACGTGCTGTCGGAGGCCCGAGAGGCCGTGAAGATCGTGCACACGGCGCACGGCCGCATCGACGCCGAGGTTCTGCTGGGCATCGACGCCGCGGCGGAAGACGACCTTGACGGGCGTCCCTCACATCACGACGACGTCGACGGCGAGCACGACCATGACGATTTCGAGAGCTTCGACGTTGACCTGCCGCCGACCAACGATCCCGCCGTTCTCTGCGCCCGCATCGAGGACGCCGTGAGAGCCCACAACATTTTACGCATCAAGGGATTTGCGGTGGTCGAGGGCAAGGACATGCGCCTGGTCGTACAGGGCGTCGGGCCGCGCATTCAGCACTACTTCGACCGCGACTGGCAGGCCGGCGAAGAACGCCTAAGCCGCCTCGTGGTTATCGGTGAGACAGGTCTCGACCGGGCGGGCATCGTCGCGGCGCTGGGCGGCACCTAAGGCGCTCCGGAATGCACCTCCTTGCCGCCAAGCCCGGCGCCGTCGACGACGGCAGCGAAGCGATCGACCTCGGCCAGACGCCGGGCGACGTCGTCGTGCTGTCGGCGGCGGATACCGAGCTCGCCATGCTGGCGGCGGCACAGGCCGGCCTCATCGACGACATGGGCGACGCAGCACCGCGGCTCAGGCTGGCCAGTCTCCTCCACCTCGGCCACAACATGTCGGTGGACGGTTACGTCGACGACATTGTCGCGCAAGCCAAGCTGGTCGTTGTCCGGCTGCTGGGCGGCGTCGGTTACTGGCCCTACGGCGTCGAGCGCGTCACCGAGGTCTGCCGGCGCAAGGGCATCGCCCTGGCCATCTTGCCGGGCGACGACCAACCGGACCCCGAGCTCAGCGGCCTAAGCACACTTATGGCGGAAGACGTCCATCGCCTGTGGCAGTACTGCGTTCAGGGCGGGCCCGACAACGCCCGGCAATTCCTCAACAACGCCGCCGCGCTGATCGGTGGCGAGACGGAATGGCGCGAACCGGCGCCCTTGATGCGCGGCGGTCTTTACTGGCCCGGATTGGGCGCGGTCGACCTGGCTACAATTCAGGAGCGGTGGCAGGGCAAAGGCGGTGTCGTGCCGGTCGTTTTCTACCGCGCCCTCTACCAGGCCTCCAACCTTGCGCCCATCGACGCCATGACCGTTGCGCTGGAGAAACAAGGTCTTCGCCCGTTACCGGTCTTCGTCGCCAGCCTCAAGGATCCCGTCGCGGCAGGTGTACTGGAAGAAACGTTCACCCAGGCGCCGCCGGCTGTGGTTCTAAACGCCACCGGATTCGCTGTTGCCAAGCCCGGGGCAGTGCGGGCGCCGGGGCCCCTCGACAAACCGGGCGCGCCGGTCCTGCAGGTGGTTTTTGCCGGATCCAACGAGGAAGGCTGGCGCGAAGGCACGCGCGGTCTGGCGGCCCGCGATATCGCCATGAACGTCGCCCTGCCGGAAGTCGACGGCAGGATCTTGAGCCGCGCCGTCTCTTTCAAAGCGGAAGCCCGGTTCGACGAGCAGAGCCAAACGTCCATCGTCGCCTACCGGCCGGTGCCCGACCGCATCGAATTCGTGGCCGCCCTGGCGGCCGCCTGGGCCGACCTGAGCGGCACGCCGGCGTCCGAGCGCCGCATCGCGTGTGTGCTGGCCAACTATCCCAACCGAGACGGCCGCATGGGCAACGGCGTCGGCCTCGATTCGCCGGCCGCCGCCGCCGGCATGCTGACGGCCATGGCGGATGCCGGATACCGGGTTGAAGACGCTCCGGCGGACGGCAACGAACTGGTTGAGCGCCTGAAACGCGGCCCGACCAACAACCCGGACCGCCAACGCGAGATTTCCGAAACGCTGTCGCTCGCCGACTATTCGGCCTATTTCGCCCGCCTGCCCAAAACCGTCCGGGAACAGGTGACGGAAAGATGGGGCCCGCCGGAAGACGATCCCTTCTACCGCGCCGGAGAACTCGACTGCGGCGCCTTCGCCATACCGGCGTTCCGCGTCGGCAACGTCGCGGTCGGATTGCAGCCCGCACGCGGCTACAACATCGATCCGGTCAAGACCTACCACGACCCAGATCTCGTGCCGCCGCACGGTTACCTCGCCTTCTACGCCTGGCTACGCGAGGGATTCGGCGCCCAGGCCGTCGTCCACGTCGGCAAGCACGGCAACCTCGAATGGCTGCCGGGCAAGGCCCTGGCACTGTCGGAGGATTGTTTTCCGGAGGCCGCCTTCGGAGCCGTTCCGCACCTCTACCCCTTCATCGTCAACGATCCCGGAGAGGGCACCCAGGCCAAGCGCCGCACAAGCGCCGTCATCGTCGACCATCTGACGCCGCCCCTGGCGCGGGCTGAAACCTACGGCCCCCTGCGCGATTTGGAAGCCAAGTGCGATGAGTATTACGAGGCCGCCAGCGTTGATCCCCGCCGCCTGCGCATCTTGGGCGAACAGATACTGGAAACCGCCGCAACGCTCGGCCTGGACAGGGACGTCGGCATCGCCGACGCCGACGATGAAGCGACGGCGCTGGCCAAGCTCGACAACTATCTCTGCGAGCTGAAGGAAATGCAGATCCGCGACGGTTTGCACGTCTTCGGCCAATCTCCCGAGGACGATCTCCTGAATGCCCTGCTGGTCGCCCTGGTGCGGGTACCGCGCGGCCCGGAGGCGGCGGAAGCCTCGATCCTGCGCGCCTTGGCCGCCGATGCCGGCCTTGGCGGCTTCGACCCCCTGGACTGCGAACTGGGGGCAACCTGGCAAGGCCCCCGGCCTGAGGTTTTGGCCGGCGTTTCCGAAGATCCCTGGCGTACCGTCGGCGACACACTGGAACGGCTGGAACTGTTGGCCCTCGGATTGGTGGCCGGCTCGACCGATCTGCCCGGCGAATGGCCGTGCACCCTCGCCGTACTCGGCTACATCGACGAAACGCTCCGCCCGATGGTTGAGGACTGCGGTCAGGCGGAAATGACGGGCCTGCTGACGGGGCTCGCCGGTCGTTTCCTCGAGCCGGGCTCGTCCGGCGCGCCGACGCGGGGCCGGCCCGACGTGCTGCCTACCGGGCGCAACTTCTATTCCGTCGACACCCGCACCGTGCCGACGCCGGCCGCCTGGCATCTCGGCTGGAAATCGGCCGACCTGCTGGTCGCCCATCACCGCCAGACCCACGGCGCCTGGCCGCGCAGCATGGCGATCTCGGCCTGGGGCACCTCGAACATGCGCACCGGCGGCGACGACATCGCCCAGGCGTTGGCCCTGATGGGCGCCAAGCCGACCTGGGAGGGCGCCTCGGGCCGCGTCACGGGGTTCGAAATCCTGCCCGCCGACCTGCTCGACCGGCCGCGCGTGGACGTCACTCTGCGCGTCTCCGGTTTCTTCCGTGACGCCTTTCCCAGCCTGATGGATCTGATCGACAGCGCGGCCCGAGCCGTTGCTGATCTCAACGAGCCCGACGACATCAATCCCCTGGCTGCCCGCGTCCGGCGCGACGCCGCGGCTCTGGTCGCCGAAGGCGTGGCCGAAGATGACGCGCGCGCGCGTGCCGGACACCGGGTGTTCGGCTCCAAGCCCGGCGCCTACGGGGCCGGTTTGCAGGCGTTGATCGACGAAAAGGGTTGGGAGACCCAGGCGGATCTCGCCCGCGCCTACGTCGCCTGGGGCGGCTACGCCTATGGCGGCGGCACGGAGGGCAAGGCAGAACACGGTCTTTTCGAACGCCGCCTGGGTGCCATCGAGGCGGTCGTGCAGAACCAGGACAACCGCGAGCACGACCTTCTGGATTCGGACGATTACTATCAGTTCGAGGGCGGCCTCGCCGCCGCCGTGGAGGTTCATTCCGGCAGCGCACCCAGCGTTTACCACAACGATCATTCTCGGCCCGAAACGCCCAAGGTCCGGACCCTGCAGGACGAGATCGCCCGTGTGGTGCGCGCCCGCGTGGTGAACCCCAAGTGGATCGCCGGTGTCATGCGTCACGGCTACAAGGGCGCCTTCGAGATGGCGGCAACGCTTGATTACATGTTCGCCTTCGCCGCCACCGCGCACGCCGTGGAGGACCATCACTTCGACGCCGTGTTCGACGCCTACCTCGGCGACGAGGCTGTGCGCGACTTTATCGCCGACAACAACCCCGACGCCTTGCGTGAAATGGCCGAAAAGTTCCTCGAAGCGCAGGAGCGCGGCCTGTGGCGGCCGCGGCTCAATTCCACGCACGGCATCCTCAAGGATCTCACGGCTGCCGACGCAGCCACCAAGGAGGCATCATGACCGAAGAGACGCCAAAATCTTCCGAGACGGAAGAGGAACTGGACAAGCGCCATGCCGAAAAAATGGCCAAGCGCAAAGCGGCGCGCGACAAGATGCTCGCCACCAAGACCATCGAGAAGGGCCTCCTGATCGTTCATACCGGCAAGGGCAAGGGCAAATCCACGGCGGCCTTCGGTCTGGCGACGCGCGCCGTCGGCAACGGCATGAAGGTCGGCATCGTCCAGTTCGTCAAGGGCAAATGGGAGACCGGCGAACGTGTCGTGCTGGAAAACTTCCCCGACCAGGTCACCATCCGCACCATGGGTGAAGGCTTTACCTGGGACACCCAGGACCGCCAGCGCGACATCGCCGCCGCCAAGAACGCCTGGGAGGTCGCCAAGGAAATGATCGAGGCCTGCCGGGGCGCCGAACCGACCTACGACATGGTCATCCTCGACGAGATCAACATCGTGCTGCGCTACGATTATCTCGACCTGGCCGAGGTGGTTGAGGTTTTGAGCGCCCGGCCCGACATGCTTCACGTCGTGGTGACGGGGCGCAACGCCAAGGACGAGATCATCGAGGCAGCCGATCTGGTGACGGAAATGACGCAGGTGAAACACCCCTTCCGCAGCGGCGTCAAGGCCCAGGTCGGCATCGAGTTCTGATCGGCCGTGACCACCCCCGCCATCATGTTCCAGGGCACGGGCTCCGACGTCGGCAAGTCGCTGATCGTCGCGGGCCTGGCGCGCAGCTTCGCCCGCAGCGGCCTGAAAGTACGTCCGTTCAAACCGCAGAACATGTCGAACAATGCCGCCGTTACGGCGGACGGCGGGGAGATCGGGCGGGCCCAGGCTTTGCAGGCCCGCGCCGCCGGCGTCGAGCCCGTGGCCGACATGAACCCGGTGCTACTCAAACCGCAGACAGATGTCGGCGCCCAGGTCGTCGTGCGCGGCCGGGTGCGCGGCAATGCGACGGCGGCGGAATACACCGACCTCAAGCCCCGTCTGATGGCCGACGTGCTGGCTGGCTTCGAGGCGATCGGCAAAGAAGCCGACATCGTTCTGATCGAAGGGGCGGGCAGCGCGGCGGAAGTCAATCTGCGTTCGGCCGATATTGCCAATATGGGTTTCGCCGAAGCCGCCGACGTGCCGGTGGCGCTGATCGCGGATATCGACCGGGGCGGCGTGATCGCCAGCCTGGTCGGCACCCATGCCCTGCTGCCGACTGACGAACGGGCGCGGATCAGGGGCTTCATCGTCAATCGTTTCAGGGGCGACGCCGCTCTGTTCGCCGACGGTATGGCGGAGATCGAAAAGCGCACGGAATGGCCCACCCTCGGCCTTGTTCCCTTCTGGCCCGACGCCGCCCGCCTTCCCGCAGAGGACGCCGTTGTGCTGGAGCGAGGCCCGGGCAATCGGGACGGAGGCGATATCCGCATCGCCGTGCCGAAGCTTTCGCGCATCGCCAACTTCGACGACTTCGACCCCCTGATTGCCGAACCCGGCGTCGACCTTGAGTTTGTCGAGGCCGGCCGCGCCCTGCCGGGCGATGCCGATCTCGTCATTCTGCCGGGATCGAAGGCCACGCTGGCCGATCTTCGATTCCTCCGGGAGCAGGGCTGGGATGTAGACCTCGCAGCCCACGTCCGGCGCAAGGGTAAGGTGCTCGGCATCTGCGCCGGTTTTCAGATGCTCGGCAAGGCGGTGCACGATCCCGACGGTCTGGAGGGCGCGCCCGGCAGCGAGACGGGCCTCGCGCTGCTGGATGTCGAGACCACAATCGCCGGTGACAAATCACTGAGAAAGGTGAGCGGTTTCGACACCCGCGACAGGGCAGCCATCAGCGGCTACGAAATGCATTGCGGCGATACTGCCGGCGCCGGCACCGCCTCGCCCATGCTGACGCTCGACGGCGAACACGCCGATGGGGCCGTCGACGCCCAGGGTCGCGTGATGGGCTGCTATGTACATGGCCTGTTTGCTTCAGACGAGTTTCGCCACGCCCTCATTGCGCGTCTCGGCGGCAGCGGTTCTTTGGAGTACGAGACCGGCGTCGATGCCGCCTTGGACGGCCTGGCCGACCATTTGGAAGCGCACCTGCACACGGAACGGATTTTGGAGATCGCCGGTGACCGTTAAACCTTCATATCAGCCACGCCAGAAAGGCTATTGCGGCAGCCAATACGGCATTGGCCCAGAAATAGAGCCGCAAGGCTCGGGCGAGCTCAGCGCCGTTGGTTTCCCGCCGGCCCTCGCCACCCATGTAGGCATCATCCACCGCTCCTTCGGCGTACACGCGCGGCCCTGCCAGAGCGACGCCCAGCGCCCCCGCCATTGCGGCTTCCGGCCAGCCGGCGTTAGGGGAGCGATGCTGAGACGCGTCCCTCACCATCACGGCATAGGCCCGGCCGCCGGAGGCGTCCGGCAGCACAGCCGCGGCGGCGCAGATCAACAACGCGCTCAGACGGGCCGGGACCAGATTGGCGAAATCGTCGAGCCGGGCAGCGGCCCGGCCGAAATCGGCGTGTCGATCGCTTTTGTGCCCCACCATGGAATCGGCGGTGTTGAGAGCCTTGTAGGCGAGCAGGCCCGGCAGGCCGAAGAGGGCATACCAGAAGGCCGGTGCGACAACGCCGTCGGAAAAGTTTTCGGCCAGGGATTCGATGGCGGCGCGGACCACGCCGGCCTCGTCCAGTTGTTCGGGATCGCGCCCGACGATGCGCGCCACCTCGGCCCGCCCCCCGGCGAGGCCGCGTTCACTGAGACCGCGCGCCACCGCCGCGACATGGTCATAGAGCGACCGCCCGGCAAGGAAGACGGCGACAAAGACGATCTCCAGCACGACGCCGATGGAAAGCGCGCGGCAGACCTGGGCCAGGGCCCAACCCGCCAAGGCCCCGCAGACGATCAGCGCGGCGGCAAAGACCACACCGGCGGAGCGGCGCGCGTCGGCGCCGTCGTCTTCCTTGTTGAAGGCGCCGTCGGCCCAGCCGATCAAGTTGCCGATAAGGGCGACCGGATGAGGCACGCGGGACCACAATGCGGGCGGATCGCCGATCACCGCATCCGCGGCCAAGGCCAGCAACAGAATAACCAGCGGCGCCAGGGCCGCCTCGGGCAAGGCGAAGGAAAACATCGCCAGACAATGATTTGCGAAACCGCCGGCGTCAACTTCGGGCGCGGTGAAATTTGGCACAGACCACCGGCGGTGTTATGAGACCCCGGTAATTTGAGGAAAACGGTATGAGTGATGAGATTAAGACCGGCGTGATGATCTGCGGCCACGGCAGCCGCGACGACATCGCCGTGGCGGAATTCGAGAACCTCGCCGTGCGCTTGCGTGAGCTGCTGCCGGACTACGAAGTCGAACACGGCTTCCTGGAATTTGCGCTGCCGATCATCCGCGAGGGGCTCGACAAACTGGTCGAGAAGGGCTGCAAGCGCATTTTCGCCCTGCCGGGCATGCTGTTCGCCGCCGCCCACGTCAAGAACGACATCCCGTCGGTGCTGAACGAATTCTCCCGCGACAATCCGGACGTCGAGCTTCACTTCGCCCGCGAACTGGCGGTCAGCCTAAAGTTGATCAACGCCGCCGCCTCGCGTATCGAAGACGCCATCGCCGAGGCCGACAAACGCCAAGAGATCGGCCGGGAGGACACACTGTTGATGGTGGTGGGACGCGGCGCTTCCGATCCCGACGCCAATTCCAACGTCACCAAGATCACGCGCTTCCTGTGGGAGGGCCTCGACCTGGGCTGGGCGGAAACGAGCTACTCGGGCGTCGCCGTTCCCCTAATCGCAGACGGTCTCGATTACGCGGCCAAGCTCGGTTTCAAACGTATCGTGGTTTTTCCCTATTTCTTGTTTTCAGGCATCCTTGTCACGCGCATCTACGACGCCGCCGACACCGCCAACGAGAAATACCCGGACATCGACATTATCAAGGCGGGCTACCTCAACGATCATCCCCAGGTTCTGGATACCTTCATCGAGCGCATGCACGAGATCATCGAAGGCAATCCCAACATGAACTGCCAGCTCTGCAAGTACCGCGAACAGCTTGTCGGTTTCGAGGCCGAACACGGCGCACCACAGGTCGGCCACCACCACCATGTCCAGGGCATCGGCACGGACGGCGATCACGGCCACCACCACCATCACCATGGACACGCTCATCACCATCACCACGACGGTGAAAGCTAAAGGCGGAACGTGAGCGGGGACAGGACATACGACTACCTGCGCGACCCGGCGGAGATCTACCGCCGCTCGTTCGAAATGGTGCGGGCGGAAACCGATACCGAAGGTCTGCCGGAAGACCTGACCCGACTGGTGCTGCGGCTGGTGCACGCCTGCGGCATGCCGGACATCACCGGCGATCTTTCGTGGTCGGGCGACGTGGCGGGGGCGGCGGCCCGGGCCCTCGTTGATGGCGCACCCGTGCTGGCGGATTGCCGCATGGTGGCGGACGGCATCATCGCCCGCCGCCTGCCCGCCGGGAACGAGGTGATCTGCACGTTGGACACGCCGTCCATCGCCGACCAGGCCGCCATGCTTGGAACCACGCGATCCGCCGCCGCCGTCGATCTCTGGATGGGTCCGCTCTCGGGCGCCGTCGTCGCCATCGGCAATGCGCCGACGGCGCTGTTCAGGCTGCTCGAACTTCTGAACGAGGGCGCTTCCCGGCCTGCCGCCATCCTGGCCTTCCCCGTCGGCTTCGTCGGCGCCGCCGAAAGCAAGCAGGCTCTGATCGACGCCGATCTCGGCGTACCTTTTATAACGCTGAAGGGCCGGCGCGGTGGCAGTGCGCTGGCCGCCGCCGCGGTCAACGCCGTCGCCGCAACCAGTGAGGACGACCAATGACGGCAAACCCCTGGCTATCGGTGATCGGCATCGGCGAGGATGGCCTGAACGGTCTCTCCGCCTCGGCCCGCGCGCTGCTTGACGCTGCCGACATCGTCGCCGGCGGGAAACGCCACCTGGCGATGATGCCGAAACAGACACACGACTTGCTGGAGTGGCCGACGCCGCTGGAGGATCTCTTTGACGATCTGGCCAAACACGGCTCGGCCGGACGGCAGGTTGCCGTGCTGGCGACGGGCAATCCCATGTGGTACGGCGTCGGCGTCAAGCTGAGTGCGCGTTTTGCGCCCGAGGAGATGACCGTCATTCCCGGATCCTCGGCCTTCGACATGGCGTGTGCGCGCCTCGTTTGGCCCCAGGCCGAAACGGCTTGTCTCACCGTGCACGGCCGTCCCGTCGAAACGGTCAACGGACACTTGCGGCCCGGGGCGCGCCTCGTCGTGCTTTGCCGCGACGGCAAAAGCCCCCGCGAGATCGCCGCCGAACTCGTCAAGCTGGGCTACGGCGGCAGCGCCATGACAGCGCTTTGCCGTATGGGCGGCGCGGACGAGCAACGCATCGATGCCCTGGCCGCCAACTGGCCCGACGAACCCACCGATGATTTCGTTTCCGTCGGCATCCATTGTATCGCGGACGAGGGCGCCATCGCGTTCAGCCGATCACCGGGCCTGCCCGACGAGGCCTTTCGCAGCGACGGCCAAATGACCAAGCGCGAAGTCCGCGCGGTCACGCTGGCCGCCCTGCAACCCAAGCCCGGCGAAACACTTTGGGACGTCGGCGCGGGCTGCGGCACTATCGCCATCGAGTGGATGCGGGCGTCCGAGCACGGCGGCGCCGTCGCCATCGAGCGCAGCAAGCAACGGGCGAGCCTCATCACCGAAAACGCAGCCGCATTGGGAACGCCCAAGCTGGAGCTCGTCATCGGCGCAGCACCCGCTGCATTGGCGGATCTTGGGCAACCGGACGCCGTGTTCATCGGCGGCGGCATCACGACTGATGGCGTGTTCGAGACCGCTTGGCAGGCTCTGCCGGCAGGGGGCCGGCTGGTGGCCAACGTCGTCACTGCGGAGGGCGAGGCCAGGGTCCTGGCGCTGCACAAACAGTACGGCGGAGAGCTGCGGCGTCTGGAAATCTCCCGCGCCGAGGTCCGCGGCAAATTCAACATGTGGCGCGCACTGGCGCCGGTCACGCAATGGAGCGTGACGAAATCCAACTGAGGAACTGAAACGAACATGAGTGGTACCCTTTACGGACTGGGCGTCGGGCCCGGCGATCCGGAACTCATCACATTGAAGGCGTTGCGTCTGCTGCGCGACTGCCCGGTCATCGCCTGGCCCGCGCCCGACGACGGCGACAGCCTGGCCCGCGCCATCGTCGCCGATCACCTGCCGGGCGGCCAAACCGAGATCCCCATCCGCATTCCCATGACGCCGGGCCACTTTCCCGCCGAATCCGTTTACGACCAGGCCGCCCGCGAGATATCCGAGCATTTGCTGGCCGGCCGTGACGTCGCCTGCATCTGCGAGGGCGATCCCTTTTTCTACGGCTCCTTCATGTATCTCTTCGGCCGTCTGGCGGCGGATCACGAGGTCGAAGTCATACCGGGGGTGTCGTCGCTCACGGCCTGCGCCGCGGTTACGCATTCGCCGCTGGCCGCGCTCAACGACACCCTCAGCGTGCTTCCCGGCCCGCTGGCCGAGGCTGAACTGGAGGCCAAGCTGCGCGACGCCGATGCCGCCGCCATCATCAAGGTGGGGCGTCACCTCGGCAAGATCAGGGATGTGATCGAGCGGCTCGAACTGACCGATCGGGCTCGCTATGTCGAGCGCGCCACCATGTCCAATCAGCAATCGATGCCGCTTGCCGAAATGACCGGGGATGTGGCGCCTTATTTTTCCATGATCCTGGTGCACCGCCGCGGTGACGCCTGGGTCGGCGAAGTGGGCCGGAACGGGGTCGGTGCATGACCGCCGCGCCCGCCGTCATCGCGCTCACGGCGCGCGGCCTGGAAACCGCCTGGCGGGTGGCGGCCGCCCTGCCGGGCGCCCGCGTCCACGGTCTTGCCGGACGCACGCAAGGGGCCGATCTGGAGTTCAGCGAAACCGGCGACCACCTGCGCGAGCTTTTTACCGCCGGCACGCCCATCGTCGGCGTCTGCGCCGCCGGCATCCTGATCCGCCTTCTGGCGCCGGAACTGCACGACAAGACGGTCGAACCGCCCGTAATCGCGGTGACGGAAGATGCCGCCCATGTCGTCCCGCTGCTGGGCGGCCATGGCGGCGGCAACGACATGGCCCGCCACATTGCCGGGGCCTTGGGCGGAGACGCTGTCGTTACCACCGCGGGCGACAACCGGTTGGGTTTCGCCCTGGACGAACCGCCGGCCGGTTGGCGCATAGCCGATCGGCGCGCCGCCAAGGACGTCACCGCAGCGTTGCTGGCCGCCGAAGCCGTCGCACTCGAGAACGACTGCCCCGGCGTCGATGCCGCCTGGCTGACCGACGGCCAAACGTTTGGCGATGGGGGAAAAACAAGCGTTCGCATCACCGACCGGTCATCGCCATCGGCACCCGGCGTCGTCCTGCACCCGGCCGTCCTTGCCGTTGGTGTCGGCTGCGAACGCGGCGCCTCGGCGACAGAGGTTGTCGACCTCGTTCGCGGAACCTTAAGGGAAGCCGGACTGGCGCCCGAGTCGGTCTCGTGCATCGTCTCGCTCGACCTCAAGGCAGACGAAGCGGCAGTTCATTCCGCCGCCACCGACTTAGGGGTGCCGGTCCGCTTTTTTGACGCCGCCGCGCTGGAGGCCGAAACGCCGCGGCTCGCCAATCCGTCCGACATCGTCTTCGCAGAGGTTGGCTGCCACGGCGTGAGCGAGGCCGCCGCGCTTGCCGCCGCCGGACCAGACAGCGAGCTGATTGTCGAGAAACAAAAGAGCGAAAGGGCGACCTGCGCTGTCGCCCGCGCCTCCGGCATCATCGATAGCGCCACCGTTGGACGCGCCCGGGGACGCCTGACGCTGGTCGGCATCGGACCCGGCGACGCGGCCATGCGTACCCCTGAAGCCGATGCCGCCGTGGCCGCGGCCAGCGACTTGATCGGCTATAGCCTCTATCTCGACCTTCTCGGCCCGGCGGCCGCGGGCAAGCCGCGTCACGATTTCGCCCTCGGCGAGGAAGAGGCCCGCGTACGCGCCGCCCTTGACCTCGCTGCCGAAGGGCGCAACGTCGCCTTGATTTGTTCGGGCGACGCGGGGATTTACGCCATGGCGTCGCCGACTTACGAACTGATCGACAGGGAGCTTGAAACCCGGCCCGATTGGGCGCGGCTGGAAGTGATCGTCGTGCCCGGCGTTTCCGCCCTGCAGACGGCGGCGGCGCGAGCCGGCGCACCGCTGGGTCACGATTTCTGCGCCATCTCGCTTTCCGACCTGCTGACGCCGTGGGAGGTTATCCGCGACCGCGTCGAAGCCGCCGCCGCCGGGGACTTCGTCATCGCCTTCTACAACCCCGTCAGCAAGCGCCGCACGACGCAGTTGGCCGAGGCCCGCGATATCCTCCTCCGACACCGCCCGGCGGAAACACCGGTCATGCTCGCCCGCAACCTCGGACGGCCCAGCGAAGGCCTGCGTCACACCACCCTGGGTGCGCTCGATCCTGCCAACGTCGACATGCTGACGGTGGTGCTGGTCGGTTCCTCCATGACCCAGCGGATCGAGCTGGGCGGGGGGGCACGGGTCTACACCCCACGCGGCTACGCCAAGAAGATGGACGCGAACAAATCGGAGGCTTCGTCGTGACCGTGCACTTCATCGGCGCCGGCCCCGGCGCGCCCGACCTCATCACGGTGCGCGGCTTGCGTCTGATCGAATCGGCGCCCGTGGTGCTATACGCCGGATCGCTGGTGCCCGCGGAGATCGTCGCCGCGGCAGCCGCCGACGCCCGGGTGATCGACACGGCGCCGCTCAACCTGGATGAAATCCTGGCGGAGATGGTGGCCGCGCACGAAAAAGGCCTCGACGTCGCCCGCGTGCATTCGGGCGATCCTTCGCTCTACGGCGCCATTGCCGAACAGATGCGCAGGCTCGACGGCCTGGATATTCCCTACACCATCACGCCGGGCGTTCCCGCCTTCGCGGCGGCCGCGGCGGCATTGGGCCGGGAACTCACCCTGCCGGGTATCAGCCAAACCGTCATCCTGACCCGCACCGCCATGAAAAGCTCGGCCATGCCGGAAGGCGAGGAGCTGGCGGAACTCGGCCGGTCCCGCGCGACGCTCGCCGTGCATCTATCGGTGCGGAACCTGAAGCAGGTGGCCGCCGACCTGATCCCCCATTACGGCGCCGACTGTCCGGTGGCCGTTATCTACCGCGCGAGCTGGCCGGACCAACAGATTATCACAGGCACCCTGGCGGACATCCGCGAGAAATGCCGGGCCGCCAAGATCACCCGGACTGCCCTGGTGATGGTCGGCCAAGTTCTGGGTGAGGACAGTTTCGAGGAAAGCCGGCTTTACGCGCCCGACCACGTACACCTATTGCGCCACAAACGCTCCTAACCAGGCCATCACGTCGTCAACGGTCTCGACGATCTCGCCCGTTTGCCGCCCGGATCGCTCGATCATCACCACCGGGATACCGAGCCGCCGGGCCGCCGCCAGCTTCGGCCAACTGCCGATCCCGCCGGCATTCTTGGCGACGATAACGTCGATCCCGTGGCGGCTGAGCATGTCGTGCTCCTCGGCCTCGACGAAGGGTCCGCGGCCCGTCACCACCTCGTAATCGGCCAGTTGCAGCGCCGCCGCGGGCGGGTCCACGAGCCGCACCAGCAGCCGGATGTGGGGCATGTCGGCAAAGGCCGGGAGTTCCTGCCGGCCGGTAGCGAGAAAAGCATGCCGGTAACCGCGCGCGTTTATTTCCGAAGCAGCGCCGGCGGCGTTCGCCACGGAAATCCAATTGTCGTCCGGGCCCGGTTTCCAGGGAGGCCGCACCAGCATGAGACGCGACACCCCGGCGGCATCGCAGGCCGCCGCCGCATTGGCGGAGATGTTGAGGGCGAAAGGGTGGGTAGCGTCGACCAGAGCATCGATCCGTTGATTGCGTAGATAGTCGGCCATCGCTTCCGGCCCGCCGAAGCCGCCGATGCGCTGTTCACCCGGCACCTTGCGGGGGGCGCGCGTCCGGCCCGCCAGGGAGGTGATGACCTCCGTACCAGACAGCGCCACGGCTTGTTCGGCGATGGACGCCGCTTCCGCCGTACCGCCGAGGATCAGGAGCCTCATGACGGCCAACCCCCGGCGCGCCCGATCATCGCGCCAGACCGGTCGAAGACGATGATTTCGACCTCTGTGCCGCCGCTCAGGGTGGCGAGCGCCGTCTCCCGCGCCTGCCGGGCCACCACGTCAGCAAGATCCAAACCGTGGCGCAAGGCAATGTCCCGCGCTTCCTTTGCGGTGTTGGCGTTGCGGATGAACTCCACCACCTCCGCGGCGGCGCCGAGTTCGGCCACGGCGGCGGCCAGCCAGCCGGTGTCGACCCGGCTGCGTGAGGAGTGGAGGTCGAGAGCGCCGGCGGCCAGCTTGGAAAGCTTGGCGAAGCCGCCGCCGATGGAGAGGCGCGGCAGCGGATGGTCGCGCAGGTACTTCAACATGCCGCCGGCGAAATCGCCCATGTCGATCATCGCCGTGTCGGGCAGATCGTGGACGGTGCGCAGTCCCGCTTCCGATGTGCGCCCGGTGGCCGCCGCCACATGCCCATGGCCGACCGCCCGCGCGACGTCAATGCCACGATGGATGGAGTGAATCCAGGCGGCACAGGAAAAGGGCACGACGATGCCGGTGGTGCCCAGGATGGAAATTCCGCCCAGAATGCCGAGGCGCGGATTCCAGGTTCGTTCGGCAAGTTCCTCACCGCCCGCAACCGAAACCGTCACCTCGATATCGCCGACGCCGCCGTGGTCGTGCGCGACCTCATCCAGGGCTTGCGCGATCATCCTGCGCGGCACCGGGTTGATGGCGGGTTCGCCGACCTCAAGCGGCAGACCCGGCAGCGTTACCGTACCGACACCCTCGCCCGCCCTGAACGTGATACCACTGCCGGCATCGCCGAGCCTGACCGAGGCTTCGATTTCCGCCAGGTGGGTGACGTCGGGATCGTCGCCGGCATCCTTGATCACGGCCGCACTGGCCGAGTTGGCCGCGAGAGCTTCACGGGCCAGAGCGAACGCCGGTTGCTGGCCGCCCGGCAGTGTGATGGTGACGGGATCGGGAAACGCCCCGCTCAACAAAGCCTGATAGGCGGCTTTGGCGGCGGCCGTGGCGCAGGCGCCCGTGGTCCAGCCGCGGCGCAGGGATTTGTCGGGCGTCTCCGTCATGGCGGCGATATTAGATCATTCCTGACACAGGTTGGGCAAAAGCGTATCCCCGGGCAGTGCGACGCCGTATAACAAGAGCATGTCGGAATCAACCTCACCACCGCCCACCGGACTGATCATCGCCGCGCCCGCTTCGGGCAGCGGCAAGACGGTCACGACGTTGGCCCTTTTGCGCCATTTCCGTCGCGAAGGCATCGAGGTTCATTCCTTCAAAGTCGGACCGGATTATATCGATCCCGCCTTCCATAGCGCCGCGGGGTCGACGGTCTGCCGCAATATCGACGGCTGGGCCATGCGTCGCGAGACCCGGGATCACGTCCTCGCGGACACCGTTGCCGGCGCGGCTCATGTGATCGGCGAAGGCGTCATGGGACTGTTCGACGGCGCCCCTGATGGCAGCGGTTCGACCGCCGACATTGCAGCCGAGACCGGCCTGCCGGTGGTGCTGGTGATTGATGTGAAGGGCCAAGCCGCTTCTGCTGCCGCCGTCGTCGAGGGCTTTGCCAACCACCGTCCCGGTGTCGAGGTGGCGGGCGTCATCTTCAACCGGGTCGGTGGCGAAGGCCACCGCCTGACGCTGGCGGCTGCGTGTGAGGGACTGGATATCGCCGTCTTGGGGTACCTTCCGCGCGATGAACGCCTGGAATTGCCGGAGCGGCACTTGGGGCTGGTGCAGGCCGGCGAGCACGGCGATCTGGATGCCCGCCTGGAGGCGGCGGCCGATGTCGCGGCGGCGAACATCGATACCGGCGCCCTGTTGGCGCTCGCCCGGCCTATGGCGGACACCGCCGAGCATGCGTCGGCGCCGTTGCCGGCCCTGGGCGGTTTCATCGCCGTGGCACGCGATGGCGCCTTCGCCTTCACCTATCCCGGTGTGCTGGACGGCTGGCGGGCCGAGGGCGCGGACATCCGATTTTTCTCCCCGCTGGCCGATGAGTGTCCCGACGAACGGGCCGACGCTGTGTATCTTCCCGGCGGCTACCCCGAGCTCCATGCCGGCAAATTGTCCGCAAACAAAGGCTTTATTGACGGTTTGACCAACGCCGCCGAAAGAGGTGCGAATGTCTTCGGTGAGTGCGGCGGCTACATGGTGTTGGGGGAGATGCTGACCGACGCGGACGGCGTCAGCCACCGCATGGCCGGTCTTCTCGCTCTGGAGACATCGTTCGCGGAGCGCCGATTACATCTCGGTTACCGCGCCGTGTCGCTTTGTGGGGACGGACCATTGGGAGCGTGCGCAACCGGCTATCGGGGACACGAATTCCACTACGCCACGGTGGTGCACGAGGACTTCGAGAAAAACGCCCCCCTGTTCGAAGCCCATGATGCCCGTGGCACGGCGCTTGGACGGGCGGGGTTGGTCAAAGGATCAGTCGCCGGATCCTTCATCCATTTGGTGGACCGGCAGGACTAGCCGGGGGGCTTAAGCGCTCTCGAAACGGCGATAAAAGAACCCGGCAAGCCCGCCCAGGACCACCCAAAACAGGGCCATCGTGGCAAGCGCGGCGATACGGAAGCTCTGGCGCAATTCGTCCGGCGCGAGGCCGCCGTGCTCCTCCGGACTGGGGGCGCCGACGATATGCGGCAGGGCGATCAGAACCAGACCGGCGGCCCGCCAGGGCCAGGATTCGGCGAAAGCGACCAAGGCCAATCCGCCCGCCGTCGCGACGGCGGCAAAGAACCACCAGAACTGACGATCGGCCAGGGGGGCGGCAAAATCGCCCGGCAATTCGGGCGGCATGCCGATAGCAGGGGCCAAGGTGAAGGCCATGAAGCCGGCCACGCCCCAAGCCAGTCCGCGCCGCCAGTCGACACCGCCTCGCAGGGCGAATCCGGCGACCAAGAGAAGACCGAAACCGACGCCTGTCACCGCGTCCGCCGCGGCGGTCAGCAGCGAACGGCGCTCAAGTCCGAACAACGCATGATCATCCCCGCCCGCGTGCTCGTGGCTGTGGGAATGACCGTCGTCGGCTGGTTGCGCTTGTTGCGCCGGTTCAGCTGTTTCGTAGTTTTCCGCATCCAGGATCAGCGGTACGACGAACACCGACTGAACCGCATACAGAAGAAGGCCGGCGAGGACACCGGCCAACGCTGCGCTGAATATTACGCGCCGCAACAATTTCATGGAGTTAGCCTAGTGGCAGGGGAACGATGCCGCGTGCCGCGTGTCGTGCGCCGCGTCGTGCACCGCCGCGGAGTTGGCAAAGCCAACGCCGAAAATAATAAAGGTGCCAAGGAGAGCCGCCAGAAGCGCCGGGGCGAGAGCTGCCGTGCGAACACCGGAAACGACCTGATCAGTCATTTGGGCCTGCGCCACTGCTTTGGCCTGCTTATCTTGTTGGGTCATGATTTGAAATACTCCCTGATCACGCTTACACCGCCCGTCGCCCGGACGTCTGGAATTATAAGCTTTCGCTTTGGCGCCGACAAGTGCCCGGAAGCGCTAAAATCCTCAGTTTACGTGGCCTGAAGGACAACGGTTGCAGCCGCCAGAAAGCCGATTTCCGCCAGCATCCCGCAGGCGCCGACGACATCGCCGGTATAGCCGCCCACCTGGGTCTGCGCCAGCCGCGCCATGCCCCAGGCCACTGCGGCTGCGGCCGCCAAACACACCACCGCGGCGGCGATACCGAGAGTCACCACGGCAATTCCAAGAACAATGGCCGCCGCCCAATAGACCGTACTGCGATCCGGCCTACCCGCGCCGGCGCCCAGGCCGTCCGTGCGGGCGGGTTCGAGAACGTGCATGACGATGGGCATGACGCCCCGTGAGGCAGCCCCCGCCGCCACGAGCAGGGCAATGACTTGGCCGGGGTTCTCCAGAGCGGCAAGGGCAGCAACGCGAGCCAGCACCGCGATCACCAAGGCTAGAACACCGTAGGTACCGACCCGTGAATCCCGCATAATTTCCAGCTTGGCATCGCGATTCCGGCCGCCGCCGAAACCATCGGCAACGTCCGCCAGGGCATCTTCGTGGAGAGCCCCCGTAATCAAAATCAGGGCCGCGAGGGCGAATGTCGCACAGAGCCACCCAGACATGCCCAACCAAGCGGCGAACGCGAATACCAGCCCACCGGCTAAGCCGATGCCGGCGCCGACGACGGGAAAAACCCGCATGGCGGTGGCCAGGGCATGGCTGGGCGTGCCGGGTGGGACCGTTACCGGGAGGCGCGTCAAGAACGCCGCCGACTGTTTGATGTCGGCGACCAGATTGCCGTTTAGGCGTTCCCCCGATCCGTCGTTTCCGTCGCGTTCGTTTTCCGTCACTTTTCGCCCGTCAATCGGCCTCCGGCACGACAAAATGCTGGCCTTGAGGCATCGGTTATAGGACAGTTGTCGGCCTGCACATAGACTTTCATTCGTTGAAAAATTTCAATTATTCGAAGGACCCCCCATGCTCGATCCCATGACCTTGGCCGAACAAATTTCCGGACTGAACGACATCCGTGCCCTGGCGAAGGAGGCGCCGGGTCCTGACGCAGAGGCCGCCGAGCGCACCCGTGAACGCGATGCCCAATTGACCAAGCCGGCTGGCGCCTTGGGCCGGTTGGAGGATATCGCCGTCTGGATGGCCACCTGGCAGGGCAAGCACCCGCCCAGCGCCGATCATGCCCAGGTCTGCGTTTTTGCCGGCAATCACGGCGTTACCGCCCAGGGCGTATCGGCTTTTCCGGCCGAAGTCACGGTCCAGATGGTCGCCAATTTCAGCCATGGCGGCGCCGCCATCAATCAACTCAGCGAGGCCAACGGCGCCCGGCTCGACGTCGTACCCCTGGATCTCGACCGGCCGACCGCCGACTTCACCGAAGGCCCCGCGATGACGGAGGCCGAGGTAACGGCGGCCATGGCGGCGGGCATATCGGCCCTGTCCGTCGAGACCGACATCCTGTGCATCGGCGAAATGGGCATCGGCAACACCACGGCGGCGGCGGCCGTGGCCTGCGCCCTGTTCGGCGGCAGGGGCGCCGATTGGGTCGGCCGCGGCACGGGCGTCGACGACGCCGGGTTGCAACTTAAGGCCGATGTCGTCGACCGCGCCATGGAACGCCATGGCGAATCCCTGTCCGATCCGCTCGAGGTTCTGCGCCGCGTCGGCGGCCGGGAACTCGCGGCCATGGCCGGCGCCGTGTTGGGCGCCCGGATCCGGCGCATCCCGGTTATCATCGACGGCTACGTCGCCACCGCCGCCGTGGCACCCATTTTTAGATTGATCGAAGGCGGTCTAGAGCACACATTAGTCGGACACGTTTCGCAGGAGCCGGGGCACAAACGGCTGCTGGCGGCCTTGAACAAGGCTCCGCTGCTTGATCTCGACATGCGGTTGGGCGAAGCGTCGGGCGCGGCGGTGGCGCTGGGAATCGTCAGGTCGGCCCTGGCCGCCCACATCGGCATGTCGACCTTTGCGGAGGCCGGCGTGGCGGAGAAGAATGAATAACCGCCTGCCCGTTTGGCTAGGGAATGCGGGCGGTCATCATTCACCGCACTTTTTGGGGGTAATTCTTAGGTGCAATTATGAGTGGCCAAACCATTCTTTTGATCGAAGACGAGAACATGTTGAGCCGGCTCTATGGCGATATGATGACAGCCAAGGGGTATATCGTCAGCGCCGCCTCGGGGGTTGAGGAGGCGCTCGGCGTTCTTGAGGAAAACCTACCCGACATCATCCTGACCGATATCATGATGCCGGAAATAGACGGCATCAAAGGTTGCGGCATGATTCGCGAACGCTTCGGCGAAGACATCCCAATCCTGTTCGTCTCGGCGCTTGACGACAGGGAAACCATCAATCAGGCCTTCGCGGCCGGCGGGGCGGACTACCTGACCAAGCAGGCGTCGCTGGAGGACATCCTGAACCGCATCGAGTTGTGGCTGGAAACGCCGCCCGCGGAACGGGCCTCTCAAACAGAGCGTTTCCGCGCGGACATGGCTTGATCGGTCCGGCCCTTCAACGCTCCTGCATAGCGGCCTGAAAGGCTCCGAGGAAGGGGTCCAGCAGGTATTCCAGCACCGAGCGCCGGCCGGTCTGGATGCTGCAGATTACTTGTACCCCCGGCACCAGGGAGTAACGCGCGCCGCGGCGTTCGAAGTAATCCACCGCCGTTTCCACCCTGACCTTGTAGTAGGGGACATTGTCTTCAGTCGTCAGCGTGTCGGGACTGATGTGTGCAACTCGTCCCTCGATCCGCCCAAAGCGAACGGCATCGGCAGAGGCCAGCGCCACCTTGGCCAACTAGCCGGGTGCGACGTATCCGACATCCTGGGCCGGCAGCTTGGCCTCGATCACCAGGCGGTCCCCGGCGGGAACGACGTCGATAACGTCGCCGCCCGGCCGCACCACGCCGCCCACGGTCGCGATGTGGAGAGATTTGACCACGCCATCCACGGGTGAGCGTAAAGTAGTCCGCGCAAGATTGTCCCTGAGCTTGGACATGCGTTCGGTGAATTCGTCGAGCGAGCGGCGCTTGGTGTCCAATTCCTGGCGAACGGTTTCGTTGAACTGATGCCGCAGGGCGGAGGTCTGGGCACGCGCTTCCGTCACCCCTGCCTCAACCCGTTTCAATGCCGCCTCGTCCTCCGCCACGCCGCCGACCAGCGAGGTTTCCTCCTTCAAAAGGTTGAGGTGCAGCATTCGATTGGTCAGATCCTCCTTCATCAACTCCTCGCTGATGGCGATCTGTTCCTTCAGCAAGACGAGGCTTTTTCGCCGCTTGTCGATGCGGGCGCGGATTTCCCGGGCTTCCTCGCGTCGCTGGGTGATCAGCTGTCGCTGGGCCGCGATTTCGGTGTCGATGCGGCTCATGCGCGTGTTGAACCTTTTGCGCGCCTCCGCGACCAAAGCCTTGTGGGCCGCCGCGAAATCCTTGCGGAAGTTGATGCTTTTGGCTCCCGACAGTTCGGCTTCCAGGCGGGCGACGTCGACGCGCAGCGCCCGCATGCGCACGACGAGTTCCTGGACATCGGCGTCCGATGCCGTTTGTTCCAGCACGACCAGGGGCTGCCCCGACTTCACCCCGTCCCCTTCGCGGACCAGGATTTCCCTTACGATCCCGCCCTCCAAATGCTGGATCGACTTCACCTGGGAGGACGGCACGACCTCGCCGATGGCGTCGCTGACGACATCCAGCTTGCCGAAATGGCTCCAGGCGCCAAAAGCGGCGACGGCAAGCAGGCACAATGCCAATAGAAAGTGGCTGGCGGCGCCGGCGCCGTGGTGGCCGGCATCGGCTTGGGTCTGCCGATCGGTCATTGCCCGGCCTCCGGCAGATTGGCCGCCCTGGGCGGGGTCATTTGGGCCAGGGTTGAAAATTTGGGCACCGGCTTTTCATTGAGATCGAGAACGTGATGCGCCCCGCGCATGATTTGGGCGTCATGGGAGAAGGCGATGATGGTGTGACCTTCGGAGGCAAGCTGGTTCATCACGGCATAAACGTGCGCCGCGCCCTCCGCGTCCAGACCTTCGGTCGGTTCGTCCAGGATCACCAGTTTGCCGTCATGGGCCAGACCGCGGGCCAGCGCCAGTCGGCGGCGCATGCCGAGAGACAGATTGGTGCCGCCGTTCAGAAGCGGCATGTCCAACCCGTCGGCGTGGCGGTCGACGAATTCCTGCAAACCGACGCGACCGAGCAGGGCGTGGATCGCCGCCGCATCGAGGTCCTCCCGGAAGGCCAGGAAATTCTCCCGCAGGCTGGCGCCGAGGAACCTCGGCTCCTGCGGCAGATAGACGATCTGCTGGCGCCACCACGCCGGCGCCACCTGGGCAAGGTCGATGCCGTCCACCAGCACGTGGCCGCGCACCGGTTCCAGCAAGCCGACGAGCAGCCGCGCCAGGGTGGTCTTGCCGCTACCGTTGGCACCCGTCACCACCAACACTTCGCCGGGTTGAAGTTCGAAATCGAGTTGTTCGAACAACGGCGCTTGTGACCCCGGGTAGGCGAAGGTGACATCGGTCAGTCCGACCCGTCCCGAATAAGCGCCGATCGCCGTCCCGTCTTCGCGTTCCCTGGGCAGGCGCGAAAACTCGGCGAACATGTCCCGGGCCTGGCGCGCCCGGGCCCAGCCCTCCGTCATCTGCGCCATGCTGGCCAGCGGAACGAGCGCGCGCAAGGCCAGAATATTGGCGCCGATCATGGTGCCGACGTCCAGTTCGCCGCGAACGACCAGCAAGGCGGCGAGGCTGATCATGGCGATGGTCATCAGCGCATGGGCGCTTTGAATCAGACCTTGAATGGCATTTTGGCGGCTGCCGATGCGGCGCTTGAGCCCATCCAGAACGCGCACCCCCTGGGCCCAGCGGCGACGCAGAAATCCTGCCGCGTTAAATACCCGGACCGCGTCGGCGGCATCGATCGCCGAATCGATGAGCACGCCGCGCCGGCCGCCGGCCTGTGACATCGCTTTGGTCAAACCGCGCATCGAGCCCATGCCGACCAGCACGGCCAGGAATACGGCAAGAACGAACCCGCCGGCCACGAAGGCGAGGAGCGGATGCAAAAGGAGCAAGGCGCCGAGGAACAGCAGGGCAAAAGGCACATCCATCAGGGTGCAGAGGTGGGGTGCGGAAAAGGCCTGGCGAATGGTATCTCCGCCGGACAGAACCTCGCGCCGCAATCCGGGCGGCAACATGTCCATGGCGGCTGCCTTGGCGCCGGTCAAAACAGCGTAGGTATCCAATGACAAAGCTTCGTCGGGCTTGGAATTGACAGCTTCGGCAAAGCGCAGTCGGACGCGGCGGAAGCCGAATTCCAGCACGATGGCGATGACCGCCCCGCCGGTCAACGTCGCGAGCGTCGAATCGACGCCATGGGCGACGTAACGGTTGAGCACCTGAATGACGAAGATCGGCGTCGCCAGGGCCAGCACATTGGCGAACAGGGACGCTGCCAGCATTTCAACTGCCAGCACCGGCCGGACCGCTAGTCTGCGCAAGACTTCAAGCATCGCGTTCGGCGTCTCCCTGCAAAGACGGCCGATTATCGACCGCCCGCGCCCAGAGGTCCAGCAGCGCCATCTCCAGATTTCGGGTATAGAGGGCGGTATCGAACAGCGGCGCGGTTTCTTGATTGGCGACAACTTGGCGGCGCAGGGCAGCCAGCGCCCCGGGCGTGGTTGCCATTTGAACGGCGCGGGATACAAAGTCGGCGTTGTCGGTGGCAACCAACTGAGGGAGACCGGCCGCCGCCAGAAGCGATGCTCCGGTACGGTCGGGCAGATCGCTGCGATAGGTGGTGAGGACAGGCGTCCCCATCCACAGGGCATCGGTGGTGGTCACGCCGCCGTTGTGAACCAGGGTATCCAGGCAGAGGTCGACCACTCCGTACCGGCCCAGATGGCTGGCCGGATCGGTGAAGGGCGTGAAGATCAGCCGATTGGGCGCAACTCCCCTCACTTCTACTTCGCGCCACATGTTGGACCGCACCGTAGGCCCCAAATCCAACAGCAGCAAGCGGGCATCGGGTACACTTTTCAGTATTGCGGCCCAGGCATCGAAGCTCTCGGGATCGATTTTGTAGGTGCCGCCGAAATTCGCAAATACCGGTGCATCTGAAGGCAATCCGAGCTCTTGCCGAGTGAACGGCCTGGGCTCAACGGCGGGACGGGATGCCGGCAAGGCGTTGTTCGGCAAATCGATCAATTTCTCGTCGAAATATCGTCTGATTCCGCTGGGCGTCGATATTGCGTCGGTCAAGCGCCAAGGCAAATAGGAGGCACACACCGGTCCGCCATATCCGACAGCATGAACCTGCACGGCTGCCGGACCTTGGGCCAAAATTTCCGGCCTGCCGCCTTTGGTGTGACCGGCCAGATCGACTAGTACATCGATGCCCAGTTCGGCGATCACCCTCGCCGCAGCGATATGGCTAAGCGAAGCAAGGGTGTGAAATCGATCGAACGACGAAATGAAGTACTCCGTCGTTTCGTCCATGTCTTGATTAAGGGCGAACCCGTAAACTTCGAATTCATTGCGATCGTGTGAGGCGATGACGTCTCTGATCGAAGCGGCAATGCTGTGATTGCGAAAGTCGGGCGACATGTACCCCAATCTGATTTGTGCTCTGCCGGCCTTTTTTGCGACCGCAGGCAATGTCACGGCACCCGAATCGCCCCTGGCACTGGCGCGACGGGCCGCGATTTGCTGCACCTCGGCAGGAACTCCCAATGGCAGGAGTTGAAATGGTGCGACAACGAGCGGACCGAGCACATAATCGTCGTCAAGAAAAATCGAAATCAGTTCGCGACGCGCCGTTTCATACTCCTTGCCCCATTGACCGATAATGCGATAAGCGAAACACAACGCGGCAAGGACCGCTTCCCGGCTCTGATGACGCCGCCCCGCCAAGGCCTTCTCTAAGTCCGGAATTGCCTGGGTCACGCGACCCCGTTCCAATTCAATGGCTCCGCGCGCCGCCCAGGCCCGGACCTCCAACGGTTCAACCGCCAAAACGCTCTGACACGCTTCAACCGCTTCCTCGGCCCGCCCCAGTGCCCTCAGAGCAATGACGCGGTGATACAGGGCCTCAACGTTTTCCGGATCGAGTCGAACTGCTTCGTCGAGAGATTCAAGTGCCTCCTGTCGCTCCCAAAGGCCAAGTTGAGCCAAACCGAGGCCGACCCAAGCTTCGGATCTGAGGGGTGAATCAATTACAGCCCCCTGGAATTCGTGTTTGGCGGAGGCGAATTCCGACTTGTTTACCGCCGCGAATCCACGTGACAGGTAGCTCTCGATCGTCCGCCGGGGTTCTCTCGCGGCGGTGGCCGCACCGTTCCGTGCGCTTTCCAAATCAGGCTTGAGCTCAAGTGCGCGGCGGAAGTGTCGCAGCGCACCCGGACGGTCGTTTTGGCGTAGTAGCACCGAGGCCAGGTTGTTGTGCGCGTGGGGATTGGCATCATCGATTTTGAGGGACGCTTCTAGATGTCGACGGGCTTCGGCCAGGACGCCCGCCGCGGCCTCCGCCGTTCCCAGGCCGAACAGCAGGTTGGCCTGATCGGCGCCTCCTGCCACAGCGGCGCGATAGTGCTCGACAGCTTCGGCCGGCCGCTTCAAAGCCATGAGGCAATCTGCAGCACCGATTCTTGCCTCGATCAAGTTTGGCTGATGCTGGAGTAAGGATTCCCAGATGGCAAGCGCCCGATCCGGGGCGCCCGCCGACATGGATTGGCGCGCTCTTTCCGCTTCGGCAGCGGGATCGTTCATGGCGATATCGGCGTCATCCCGGCCAAGTGACTAGCTTATGCCAGATTGGTGTCCGTTATGTCCGTCACCCCTTGCAGGATGGCCACCACGCTGAGGTCGCTTGAGAAGGCGTCCGACGTCGTCGTGCCTTCCTGGTAGCGCACGATTATGGCGTCGGATGTGCTTCCCTGGCTTGCGGCTTCGTAAAACACCATCAAGACATCGGAGCTGGCCGAGCCCTCGGTGGTCGCCGCCCCGGCGACCCCCGCCCCGTCGAGCTTACCGGCAATGGATGTCAGCAAGGTCGATTCTGCGGTGGTCAGGAAATCGTTGCTGATGTTCGCCCCACTGAAGTTGAACTCGATGGCGCCGAACGTCCCTGTCGACAGGAAATCAGTGGAGAGCTGCGAGGTCTGTTCGCTCAGCACAACGTCATCGGAAGCGGTCAGTCCGGTTGTCGTGCCGTTGCCCGACTGCAGGGCCGACGTCCAGTCGAAGATATCGGTGGTTGATCCGGTACCGGCCGTAAATCCTTCGATCTCGGTCACATTGAAGTCGCTCTGATTACTCACCGAGAGGGTCTGGCGGGTGCCGCTGCCGTCGGCCAGCGTCAGGTCCTCGATATTGATCAGGTCGGCGCCGTTGAACGTCACGTTGCCGTTGGCGGAAATGCTGTCGCCGACGCTGCTGTTGAGGGAGCCGACGATCCGGGTGCTGTTGAGGGTCGTCGATCCGTTGATCGTCATGGTCTGATTCGCCGACGATTCGCCCAGGGTGATTTGGAAGATATTCGTGAAGGTATCGCCGCTGGCGGTGAAGTTACCGGATGAAATCGTGAGTTCCTCGTCGGATCCACCGGAGGTACCGCTAAACGTCGTCATACCGAGATTCGATTCGGTGCCCGTCGCGGTGACGCCGTCGGCCAGCGAAAGATTTTCGTAACCGTTGATGGTCTTGCCCGTCAGCGTCGTGTTGTTGGTGAGTGATAGCGTATCGGTGGCGCTGCCGCCAGAGATGGTCGTCACGCCAGACAGTTCGCTTGAGCCGGCAGTCAGCGTGATGCCGCTGGTCGCTTCGGTGGTGTTTATGGTCTCAACGCTGTTGAGGGTGGCTCCTGTCAGCGTCAACGACGTGACACTGGCTGATTCGACGTTGATCCGATCCGTGCCGTTACCGCCATTAAGCGTTTCACCCGAGACGATGTCGGAGTTGCTTGAAACGGAAAACGTATCGTTTCCATCGCCGCCGTTCATCGTATCGGCCCCGCCCTGGCCGACCAACTGATCCGAATTCGAGGTTCCGGTCAGGGTGCGCCCCGTGGAATCGTTGGCATCCCGCAAAAAAGTCGACCCGCCGGTGGAATTGACGCTCAGGTTGGTCACGTTGCTGGAGACCGTGGTGACGGTGTTTAGGTCAAGCGATCCGAAGGCGCCGGTGATGGTCAGGTTGGTGGCGCCGGATTCGGCGTTGATGGTCGTAATGCTGTTGCTGGAACCGGTAAAGATCGAACCGTTGACGACCGCCGTCGAGGAAGCCTCCTGAAAGTTCAACCTCTCGATGCCCGTCACCAGGGTACTGTTGCTGCCCGACTGGGCCATGGTGAAGGTTTGTGCCGAGCCCGTACCGTCGCCGAATTGGATTACGTCGTCCGTTCCGTTGCCGCCCAGGATGCTGCCGCCCGGTTGACTGCTCGATTCTTCCTGGAAATCCGAGCTTGAACGGAAAATGAAGCGGTCGTTACCGTCGCCGCCGTCCAGAGCGTCGCCGCCGCCCCGGCCGGTCAACGTATCGTTGCCGCTACCGCCATAAAGGATGTCGCTGACGCCGGCCAGTCCGGTCAGGTTGTCGTCGCCGCCGCCGCCGAACACAATGGAGCCGAGGAAACTCGACTGGGCATCGATATCGTGGTTGAGGGATCCGTTGCCGAGGTCAACCGCCCCAGAGCCGTCGCCCAAGGTGATCGAATCGGCCGAAGAACTGCCGGACAGGATATAACCGAAGCCGGAGTTGTCGGTGCCGAATTCCAGCCGCACACGGGCTTCCGTCCCGTTGTCGGCGAACAACTGTTCGACCGAAAAGAGCGATATCTGTCCTGAGATATTGCCGCCGGCGTTGGCGTATTGCGCCTGCTCCGTCGAGGCGTCGTAGATCAACTGGATATCCGTCAATCCCCGGAGCGTGATCTCATCCGTGCCAAGGCCGCCATCGACCGTGTCGAATCCTCCCAGGGACGAGCCCTGGATCATCTCGAACTGGGTGTTGCCGTCGCCGCCGATAAGACTGTCATCTCCCGTGCTCGCCGTCAGGAATTCGCTAAATTGATCGGTTGTATTGTCGCCTATGAGATCGTCGGTGGTGATGTCGTCGAAGAAGACGATATTGCCTTCCGGATCGATGAAGAATTCGTCGGGGCTGAAAAACGGATCGTCGAAGGCGGGGTCGAAAAACGGGTCGAAAAACGGATCTTGGAACGCAGGGTCGAAGAAAGGGTCTGGTCCGAATCCGAATTCCGGTCCGAACTCGGGGCCGAATTCCGGACCGAAATCAGGACCGAATTCTGGGCCAAATCCAGGTCCGAAATGGTCATCGGGCCCCGGTCCGAAGAAGTCACCTGGTCCCGGTCCGAAAAAGTCGCCGGGGCCGGGTCCGAACGGGTCGCCTGGTCCGAAACCCGCCGGGCCGAACGGCGAGAACGGTTGTGGGCCGCCGGGTCCGCCCGGCTGGCCGGTCGCGGGATCGATCAAGGCGGCGAAATCCTGGGTACCCGGTGGAGGTCCCCCGAAGCCGGCTGCCTGACCGGCAGCGGCAAAAGCCTGCTCCATTGACAGGCCCTGCGCCAAGGCGTTGTCGAACGCGGCTTGGGCTTCTGCTTCAGGGCTACCGGGAGCAGGACCGCCGGGACCACCCGGACCGAAGCCGCCGGGGCCTAGCGGACCACCGGGACCGGCTTGTGAGGCTGCCGCAGCGGCCAGGGCCTCGGCTGGAGACGCGCCGCCGGCCAGCGCCTGTTCGAAGGCTTCAGCCGCAGCGGCAGCTTCCTCGGGTGAGGCGCCCGCGGCCTCGGCGGCGGCCAGGAAAGCTTCCTCTTGAGTGGCGCCGCCTTCGACCGCATCGCTAAAGGCATCCGTGGCGGCAGCCAGATTCTGATCGTCCGGTCCCTGGCCCGGTTGACCCGGCCCGCCAGGGCCTTCAGGACCCTCACCCGGCTGACCACCTTCACCCGGTTCTCCTTCCCCGGGTTGGCCGTCGCCGGCCACTTGCTGGCCCTCTTCAGGGCCGGGCTGTCCAGGTTCGCCCTCTGCGGGTCCGCCGGGTTCGCCTTCGCCTGGACCAGGTTCTCCCTCGCCGGGCTCGCCTTCTCCGGGCTCGCCTTCTCCGGGTTCGCCCTCAGCAGCTTGAGGTTCGCCCTCGCCAGGTTCGCCTTCGCCTGGTTCACCCTCTCCAGGTTCGCCTTCCCCGGGTTCGCCCTCGCCTTCCAGGGGTTCACCCTCGCCTTCCGCAGCCTGTTCGCCCTCGGTGGGTTCGCCTTCCGCGCCTTCTTCGCCTTCACCCTCCTCGGGCTCGCCTTCGCCCTCGGCGGCCTGTTCACCCTCCTGCTGATCGTCGCCCTCATCGGCATCGTCAGTGTCCTCGCGAGGCGGCGGTGGCGGCGGCATGGCAGCGGTGGCCTGGCCGTACAACTGCTGGGCCGCGGCGGCCGGCAGGGTGATCGGCGGCGCCGGCGGCACGAAAGCGCTGGTGACCTGGGTGGTCTGCAGGGGTTGGTTCAGGACCAGCGTGCCGACGTCGTTGCTGACGCTGATTTCGCCGACGGCACCGCCAGGGTCGGGCAGTAGGGTAATGGTATTGGCGGTCCCTTCAGCGGCCGCCCGGCCGGCCACGGTGGTACCCCGGATGCCGATGGTCACGACGGGCGTCTTCACGACCATGGCGTCGGGGCCGGACTTGGCGATTTCACCGCTGACGAAAGAGAACACCCCCTGCACGACGTTGAAGGCGGCGTTGCCGTCATCCGACCCGGGATCGAATATCAATTCATCGATCACCATGCGGCCTTCCTCGCCGAGAGCGAAGGTGGTGTCGTCGGCGAAGACGATACCGATGCTGGCGCCGCCTTCGGTCTCGACGAGATCGCCTTGGAGAATTTTACTGCCGCTTTCGGCCTGAATGCGGGTCCCGTCGGGGTGGGTGATGAAAGCCCGTCCCGCCACGTTTTCGACTTGGCCGATAGAGGCACTGTCCGCCGGCTGCGCCGCTTGCGCAAACTGACCGGCCGTGGCGGGTCCCGCCAATTTTACCGCCAAATCGCCGCTTATGATGCCGGCGCCGTCCGTGGTCGTCAGATCCGGTGGGGCCTCGTGTGTGAAATACCCGCGCACCAGCACCGATTGGCCGTCTCCCTGGAGAAGCAGATCTGGCCCCTGTCGCAGATAGTCCGCTTTGAGAACGAAATCCCCACCCGGCACGGCGAGTGAGATACCCTCTGATTCGGCATCCAGCAGGAACGCCGGAAGACCTGGGTCCAGCACCGTTTGGGGTCCGAATTGCGGGGTGGGAAGGGCCATGCCGGGATCGATTCCTTTACCTCTACTTGACCGAATCGAGGCTCAACTGGCCCATCACCGCCAGCAGGGAGAAAGCGGCGGTCGAAACAGCTGTCTCGGCTGCCGCCGCATCTGAACTGGCGTTGATCAGGGCCGTCTCGCCAGCCAGAACGTCGATCAGCGAACGTCTGCCGAGACGCCGCTCCTTGCGCGCAAGATCAAGGAATTCGCTGGCGATATTGGCTTGATTGCGCAGGAATTCCGCGTTGAGACGGCTGGTCTCCAACTGTTGCCAGGCCACGCGAGCCTGTTCGGCCACCAGGTTCTTGGCATCCCCCAACCGGCTCTCGGCGGCGAGGTAAGCTTGTTTGCTGGCCTCAACAGTGTTGAACGAGGTTCCGCCCAAATTGAACGAGTAAGTGCCTTCGATACGGATGATCTGCTCGCCTTTGAAGCCGACGGTGCCGGCCACGTCTTCCTTGTACTTGTTTTCGGCAATCAGGTTGAAGGTCGGCAGGAAGCCGTCGGAGAATGACTTCTTGGTTTGGCTGCGAGCGATTGTGGAAGCGATTTGCGTGGCCTGAATCTGCAAATTTTTCTCCAGCGCCTGACCAACCGCCGCATCAACGTTGTCGGGGAGGAGATCGAACGGCGTCGCGGGCTTTTTCAGCTTCGTCACATCGTCCGGCAGTTTGCCGAAAACGGCGAGATAACGGTAGCGGGCCTGATGCAGGGCACCTTCAGCCTGGACGCGTCGTGCCTGGGCGCCGGCCAATTGGGCCTTGGCCTGCAGAACATCCGTCGAAAAACCGGAACCTCGTTTGACGCGGGCGTCTTCCAATTCGGTCTGGCGCTTGATGTTGGCCTCCGACCCTTTGGCGAAGCGCAGAATTTCGTTGGCGCTGATGATGCCGAGGTGCGCCGAGATCGCCTCCAACAGCAGACCCTGAAGGGTGGCTTCGAAAATGGCTTCCGTCTGAGTTACGCCAAGATCCGCTTGCTCGATGGAAACGTTGGTCGAGCCGAAATCGTAGAGCAACTGGGTGATCTTGAAATCCAATTCACGCGTCGGCAAATGGGTGTCGGCCGTGCCCTCACCCTTGCGCTGTTCCTCGAAGCCGTAGTGCCCGGTGACATCCAATGTCGGGTACCAACTGCCGCCGGAAACCATCGCGCCCTCCCGCGCAGCTTCCAGATCAGCGGCGGCAGCCTTCATGCGTTTGTGATTTTTGACCAGTTCCGCCAGCGTTTCGCGCAGCGATTCAGCCTGAACCGGCTGGAGCGGCGCGCCGATCACCAGAGCCGCAACCAACCCCAATGCGGCAAACACACGTCGCCTGACCAAATTCATCAGCATATTGAGCCCTCAGAATGCGTTTTGAATTCTAATATCAAAAACTTAGCACTCCTTTGGGGGGTGACAAACTGGAAACCTGGACGATCTGAACGGCCGACATGGGTCTAGCTAAACACATCGCAGTGAAGATTCCGTGAATCGGACGCCACCGGCCCCTATATATGGCTAGTATCCGCATTGCCAATTATGCTGACGCTTCGGCCGTGGGCCCCGATATCGCGCCTTCCCTGGCCCGCTGGGAGATCGAACTTGAGCGACGTTGATTTCGCACGCACGCTGGCGGCCGTCCTTGCCGCCGACATCGCCGGTTATTCACGTCTCATGCAGTTGGATGAGGATGCAACCATGGCCGCGTGGTGGAGCTATCGGCGGGAAGTCGTCGATCCTGCCATCGACGCCAACAGAGGCCGTATCGTGAAGCTTACCGGCGACGGTTTTCTGGCCGAGTTTCCCTCGGTTTCAGACGCTGTCGCCGCAGCGGTTATCATCCAAACTGAAATCGGCCAACGGGTCCGGAACGTGCCCCAGGAGAACAAGGTGCAGTTTCGGATCGGCATCAACCTCGGCGACATCCTGAAAGACCATGAAGACATCTATGGCGATGGGGTCAATATCGCCGCCCGCATCGAAGCGCTGGCGGAACCTGGCGGCATCTGGGTCTCGGCCAGCGTCAACGAGCAAATCCGCCACCGCCCGGGATATCAACTGGAGGATATGGGTGAACACGCCCTGAAAAACATCGAACAGCCCGTTCGGGCTTTCCGCGTCCTTTTCGAGGGCGCTCCGGACATCAGCGGCCAGCAAACGGCGTCCGCCGAAGCCGCCGTAGCTGGCGCTGGCGGGGCCGACAGATCAGGCGCAGCCGTTGCGGCTTTGGCGCAAAGTGCCGATGCGCCCCCCCAGCCCGCCAATGCCGCCGACAGGCCGGCCATTGCGGTGCTGCCGTTCGACAATCTCGGCGGTGACCCGGAACAGGACTATTTCGCCGACGGCATTACCGAGGACCTGATCACCGAACTATCGCGCTTCCAGGAGCTTCTGGTCATTGCCCGCAATACCGTCTTCACCTACCGGGGTAAGGCCGTGAAGGTCCAGGACGTCGGCCGGGAGTTGAATGTGCGTTATGTCCTTGAGGGCAGTGTCCGCCGGGCGGGTGATCGGGTGCGCATCGCGGCCCAGCTTATCGATGCCGAAGGCGGCCACCATCTTTGGGCCGAGCGCTTCGACAGAACGCTGGAGGATATCTTCGACGTTCAGGACGAGGTCGTGCAGAAGATCGTCGCCACATTGTCGGGAAAGCTGGTGGAAACGGAGCGCAATCGCGCCAAATCCCGTGATCCCGACACCCTGAAAGCCTACGATCTCGTCCTCAAGGGCCGCGAATACTGGTTCAAGTTTACGGCGGACAACAACCATAAAGCCCGCGAGCTTTATCAACAGGCCATCGACCTCGATCCTAGTTTTTTCCGGGCCTACGCCAGTTTGGCTTGGACCCATATGATCGATGCTTCGGAACGTTGGAGCGACGATCCCCAGGGTTCGCTTCAGGCAGCCCTTGACGCGGCCCGGACGGGAGTGCGCGTCAATCCCGATTCGCATTCAAACTTCGCCGCCTTGGCATCCGTGTATATGTCGCTTCACCGCCACGCGGACGCCATCGACGCCCAGGAACGGGCCATCGCCATCAATCCCAATGATCCGGACGGCTATGTTTTGCTGGCCCGCCTGCTGACCTATTCCGGCCGGGTCGGGGAGGCCATGCCACTGATCGAAAAAGGGCGCACCATGACCCTCACACCGCCCGCTTGGTATTCATGGTTCGAAGGCATGGTGCATTACACCGAACGTAAATACGAGGATGCTATCGCAGCTCTGCGCAAGGTGCAGACTCCTGGCGCGGGCACTTACCGTTGGCTCGCCATCTCGTACGCCCAATTGGGCGAAATGGGGGCGGCGCGCGAAGCTGCCGCCGAATATCGCCGGCGCGCGCCCGATTTTGATTTCGACCATCAGCTCAAGACCGAGCCGTTCCTGCAGGATGACGACAGAAACCATTACATCGACGGCATGACCAAGGTGGGCTTAGGACCGGGTTAACGTTGATCGTATTATGATGACTTCGACGCACCCACTTACATACAATCATTGTGCGAACTAATTGTTGTAATATTTTTTGAAATGGCGTGTCCGTCACGTGATCGCTTTTGAAGGGAATGGCTTATGCCCGCTGAAATGACTGGTGCCGCAGTATTCGTGATTGTGTTGGTAATCGTTGCGATTTTTATTGTTTTTCTCGGTGTCAAAGCGGTATCCCAAGGTTACGAGTACACCATTGAACGGTTCGGCCGCTACACGCGAACGTTGAAACCGGGGCTCCACCTGATCATCCCCATCATCGATCGCGTCGGTGCGAAAATGAATATGATGGAGCAGGTCCTCGACGTCCCGACCCAGGAAGTCATCACCAAGGACAACGCCATGGTCGCGGTGGACGGCGTGGTATTCTTCCAGGTTCTTGACGCTGCATCGGCGGCTTACGAGGTCAGCCAATTGCAATACGCCACACTCAATCTGACCATGACCAACATCCGGACCGTGATGGGCGGCATGGATCTCGATGAGTTGCTGTCGAAGCGCGACGAAATCAACGCCAAGCTGCTGCAGGTGGTCGATCACGCGACCTCGCCCTGGGGCGTCAAGGTGACGCGCATCGAAATCAAGGACATCGCCCCGCCGCGCGATCTGGTCGATTCCATGGCCCGGCAGATGAAAGCGGAACGCGACAAACGCGCTGCGATCTTAGAGGCGGAGGGCGAACGGGCAGCGGAAATTCTGCGCGCCGAAGGCGAGAAACAGGCCGCCATCCTGGAAGCCGAAGGCCGGCGAGAATCCGCTTTTCGGGACGCCGAGGCTCGGGAACGCCAAGCTGAGGCGGAAGCCAAGGCGACTTCCATGGTGTCGGAGGCGATCGCCCAGGGCGACGTCCAAGCGATCAACTATTTCGTGGCGCAGAAATACGTGGAAGCCCTGTCCGACATCGGGACCGCCCGCAACCAGAAAGTTATGTTTCTGCCTATGGAGGCAGCCAGCCTGATCGGCTCGATCGGCGGCATCGCGGAGCTTGCCAAGGAATCCTTCGGGAAGAGCGACGACGAGGATCGCGACGGGTCGTCGCGAATTCCGGATTCGCGGAGTTAACCGGCATGACTGAATTCCTTGCCTACCTCGATCAATTCGGCTTTTGGACTTGGTGGATCGCTGCGGGCGCGCTGGTGCTGCTGGAGGCCTTGGCTCCCGGTGCAATATTTCTCTGGCTGGGCATCGCCGCCGCGGTTGTGGGCGGACTGGTGTTTTTCATGCCCGACCTGGACTGGAAAGCCCAACTGGCGGTGTTTGCCGTCCTGTCCATTGTCAGCATCGTCGTTTCCAAGCGATACTTGAAAAGCCGGCCGATCGAAACCGATCACCCCACGCTCAATCAGCGGGGGCAAAAACTTGTGGGCCGCGAGCTTGTGCTGTCCGAGCCCATTGTTGGCGGCCGTGGCCGCGTTCAAATCGGGGATTCCGGCTGGGCCGTGGAAGGGCCGGATCTTCCCGCCGGCACCCGCATTCGCATCAGCGGCGTCAACGGCGCCACCTTGGAGATCGTCAGCGCCGAAAAATGATGGCGGCAGGCGGCGCGGCGCGCGGGCATCAGCGCGTCGATTTGCCCAATCTGAATTAACCCCTAGCTTTCTGGTAACGAAGCCGATTGCGAGGATTACCATGTCAGAATCCGTTATCGCCCAGAAAGCCCCGTTTCCGGTGGATGTTGAAGCCGGCAAGAAGTATCTCTGGTGCGCCTGCGGCCGCAGCCGGAAACAACCGTTTTGCGACGGCTCCCACAAGGAGGTTGGACTTTCCCCCGTCGTCTTCGAGGCCGAGGAGAGCAAGACGATTTTTTTCTGCGGCTGCAAACAAAGCAAGAACGCACCGAGATGCGACGGCACCCACGGCAAGCTTTAGCCTAACCCTAACGGGCGAGAGCGCGGGTGGCCCGGCATTACGACTTCCAACCGCCGACGAAATGCACTAAAGAACGCCAATCCAGCATACTTGTTCGGGAGGAATAGTTGGCGAAACAGCTCTTGCATTTGGTTATCGGCGGCCGCTTGACCGATCCCACCGAAACCGAATTCGAAGATCTTGAAAAGGTCGATATCGTGGGCGTTTACCCGAACTATCAGGCCGCCCATGAAGCGTGGCGGGCCAAGGCCCATGCCACCGTGGATGACGCGCTGACCCGATACTTCATCGTCCATCTGCATCGCTTGATGGATCCGGAAAACGACGAATAGCGATCGTTCGAAGTCTAGTTCGTCGAAGTCGTGGTCGAGGTGCTGCTGGTGCCTGCCGCCGTGGCTGTGGCGTCATCCGAGATGACCAACGAGATTGCCAGACCGATAGCAGTCAGTATGCCGATACCGATCGACGTCGCAAGGCCTGAGGTAACCTGGAACCCCGTTTGCTGATCGGCACGGGCGTATCTGTTTTTCCTCGGCTTTGGTCGGGTCGTCCGTTTGGGTTTGAGCTGAGCTTGCGTGGCCCGTGGGGCGGCAGTCTGGCCGGTCAATTGGCCTTGGCCCGAATAGGCTTTCATGTGCGCTGCCATGTCCGACATCAACGGCGGATAGGGCGCCACCGATTGAGCCGCTGCAGATTGGATTTCGGTGGTCGCCGCGATCAGGCTGAGCGCGACGAGAAGACGGATCGGTAATTTCATCGAACCCCAACTTCGACAGGAAAGCGACACGATAGACAAAAGCCGAATCGGAATACAGCCCAAAATTCTTTCACAATCTGACCTGGATTCGAAGGCGGGTCGACGACTCTGATTCGGCGTGATCTATGTTTCTCTTCCGATATTTGCCGCTTCGGAAACCGTTTTGCGCTCCTTCAGCAACCCCTGCGGCCGATAGAGCAGCATCAAGACCAGCACGAGGCCTATGAGAACTATGCGCACCGCCGCCGCCTGGGTCTGGAAGTCGGGCGGAAACACCGCCGCGATCAGGCTGCCGCTGGCCGACCACAGCGCCCAGATGACGAGGCCGCCGAGGAGTGCCCCCAGATTGTTGCCGCTGCCGCCGACGATCAGCATGACGTAAATCTGGATCGTAAAGATGGGCAGGAAATCCTGCGGACTGATGAAGCCCATGAAGTTCGCGTAAAGGCCGCCGGCCAGTCCCATGACGGCCGATCCCAGAACGAAGGCCTGAAGGCGGATGCGGAATACGTTCTTGCCAAGGGCTTCCGCCGCCGTCTCGTCTTCCCGGATCGCACGCAGGACCCGCCCCCATGGTGATTTCACGATGCGCTCGAACGCCCAGTACACGGTGCCGATGACGGCGGCACAGATCAGCAGATAAAGCAGATTGTCGACCAACGGGCTTTCGGAAATGCCGCTGAGCGGTTTGGGCAGCGAATTGAAAGACGTGGTGGCCCGGTCCCGGGGCGGATCCGCGAATACCGAGCTTCTGGCCATCGCGTTGGAGGTCGAGGCCTGGAGCCGGCGGCGTCCCCAATCCCTTCGGCTCGTCATGCGCGACATGATTGACCGCATCGGCAGCGGTAAAGACGGTGGGGGCCGTGTCTGGCCGCTGAAGTTCTTCGTCGCCCACCTCGAAGGCCTTTTCCACACCGCCCGCAGGCAAAACCCTGACGGCCGCCTGTCGCGGCTTGAATTCCCGGACTTTCTCGCCCTCTTCCTCGGCCCCATCGTCTACCGCCGGTTGGCGGGGCCGGTGATCGCCGGCATGAAACTGGACGCGTCCAGCGAAACCGATGGCAGGCTCTTGGATGAACTAGCCGACTTGCTCGGCGTCGGCGGCAAACTCCCCTAGAACCTTGAGAAAGGTTTTGACCTCCGCCGGCGAATTGTAGTGGCAAAGCGACACGCGCAGGCAATCCTCTATCCCAAGTGCCGCCAGGATGCGGCCCGAATAGGCATCGGAAATGCGGGCGTGTACGCGGATATTCCGGTCGGCGAACTTGCGCACCAATTCCGGCGCCGGCACGCCCGTCAGGTTGAAAGAAACGATGCCCTCCCGGCCCTCGAGCTGGGCCGGTCCGACCAGCGTGATATTGTCGAACTGCGAAAGACCCTTGATCTCATCGTCGCCGAACAGCAGCAGGTCGATCAGGGCGGCCTCGTGCGCCGCCATGGCCGCCGATCCGGCGTCGAGAAGCTCCTGCCGGCCGGTTGCGCCCGAGCTCAGCCCGCCCAACCAGCAAAAATAATCGACAACCTTGGTCTGGGCCGCGTAGAACGCCGGATCACGTGATCCCAGTTCCCATTTGTCGGGATCGCCGCCCAACATGTGTTCATGCGGCACCTTGACGACGCGGTCGTTGATCCAGCCGAAGCCCAGCGACAAGCGGGAATAGGCCTTGTAGGGCGAAAAAACGTAGGCATCGACGCCATAGCGGTCGACGTGCATGGCTCCGTGGGGCGCGTGCTGGATACCGTCCACCACGATAAAACAATCGGGCGCTACTTCCCGTATCGCCTGAACGATGCCTTCCAGATCGACCACGAAGCCCGTCAGCATGCTGGTGTGGATGACCGTCGCAAGGCGGGTGTCGGGCGTGATCGCGGCGGCGTAATGTTCCGGCCTGGCTGTGCCCGTTTCGGCATCGAACGGCACCTCGATCCACTCGCGGTCGGTATTGGCGGCCCATTGCCGGGCGGCATCCAGGCTGGCTGGATGCTCCAGCGTGCACGACAGCACCGGACCCGGCGGGGCCGACAGGGCGATCGAACGGATGACGCGGTACAACAGACGAGTGCCCGTTTCGCCCGAAATCACCTGGCCGCGGGCGGCGCCCAGGTTGGCCGAACCGAATACCAGATGAAGGTCCTCGCGGCCGTCGTCCAACAGCTTCGAGAGATAGCGCGAAGCGTCGTTGTCACGGCCTTCCTGGTCCGGTAAACCCTCGACCTCGGCGCTGGCCGCAACCGCCGTCTTCAGCTTCAATGAACCGCCGCCGCTTTCGAAGAAAATGCGGGGCGCGTCGACGACGGGACAATGATCGACGTGGTGAAACTTGTCCCGAACGCGGGCCATGACGTCCGGACGGAAAAATTCGGGTGTTCGCATCTAACAAGACCTTCGTGAGAGATATCGGCGACCGGCGGACGCGCTGCAGGGAGACCATACAGGCTAACGCCCGGAAACGGCAAAATTTCACTTTACCGGTTGGGTTGGCAGGCTTTTTCGTCGCGATGCCTTCAATGATTGATTGACTTGGCATCGTCCAAACGCGACGATTGCCCGCACCTGAGATTGGTTCGGTAACGGGGGAGCTTATGCGCGTCGCAATTCGGCTGGCTGTCGTGATTACCATCTTGTTTGGAATTGCGGCCTGCACCCGCGCGCCCGCAGACCCTGGACCCCAGATCAACGACCTTCCGCCGCTGGCCGACGGCGCCGGGCGCATCTTCTTCTATCGCGCCGGCATGTTCGGATACTCGGTCGAGCCTCACGCCTACCTCGACAACAAGTTCCTGGGCAAGTTCGTCAACGGCCAGTTCCTAGTCGTCGATGCGCCGCCCGGTCCTCATGACGTCGCCACTACAATGGATGCCGAAAAGCGGCTCTCCTTCACACTGGAGGACGGCGAGACGCGCTATATCGAAATGTCCGTCGGGCTCGACGTGATGTTCGGCAACGTCGCTCTCGACTTCCGCAACTTCGAAGCCGCACTGCCCGACCTCAACAACCTGCGCATGCAGCGCTACCAACACATGAACGAGGACGGCAAGCTCAAGCAGGTGCACGTCCGGCGGGCCATGGTGAGCAGCACCCAACCTGCTAAGGAAATGAAGCCCGCCGAGGCGGAAGAAAAAATGCCGGAGAAGAAACCGGAACAGATGGCGCAAAACGACAACCGGGAAGACCCCGGGAAGGACGAGGATACGAAAGAACAGATGGCCGAAAAGCCATCCATGCACGAGCAGACCGATAAATCGGATGACGACACGCATTCCCGCCTGCTTGCCGTCGAACTGGGCATGGAGAGCCTGACGACCCGCGTGGACCGCTTGAACTCTGAGGTGCGCAAGCTCTCGGCGCTGGGGGCTTACCTGTCGGCGAAATCGACCGGCATGCCCGCGCCTGAACCCGAATCGGCGCCCATGCCGCTGACAAAACCGGCAATGGATGCCAAGAAGGATGAAAAAGCGGAACCCAAGCAGGCCGCCGTGAAACCGGCGCCTAAACCGACGGGCGGGTTCGGCATTCATCTCAGCTCCTACCGCAACGAAAATGCCTTGAATAAAGGCGCCGCCCGGCTGCGCAAGTCGCTCGAACTGGAACTGGAAGATCTGGACCACACCCAGGAGCCGGTGGCGGTCAAGGACAAGGGAACCTTCTACCGCCTGATTTACGGCCCCGTCGGCCAGAGAACCATCGCCGCCGGCATCTGCCAGGCGATCAAGGACAAGGGCGTCAAATACTGCAAGGTCGTCAAGTGGCCTTGAGGCCGCTCAGCCAATACCCAGCGACGGCAGTTTGAGGCCGTTTTCCCTGGCGCACGCGACCGCGCTTTCGTAACCGGCGTCGGCATGGCGCATGACGCCCGACGCCGGATCGTTCCACAGAACCCGTTCGATCCGACGCGCTGCATCGTCGGTGCCGTCGCAGACGATGACCATGCCGGCGTGCTGGGAATACCCCATGCCGACGCCGCCGCCGTGGTGCAGCGACACCCAGGTGGCGCCCGAGGCGCAGTTGATCAGGGCGTTGAGGAGCGGCCAGTCAGACACGGCGTCGGAGCCGTCCTTCATAGCCTCGGTCTCCCGGTTGGGGCTGGCCACCGAGCCTGAATCCAGGTGATCGCGTCCGATCACGATGGGTGCGGTGAGTTCGCCTTTGGCCACCATCTCGTTGAAGGCGAGGCCCAGACGATGGCGCTGGCCCAGTCCGACCCAGCAGATGCGCGAGGGCAGGCCCTGGAAGTGGATGCGCTCCCGCGCCATGTCGAGCCAGTTGTGCAGGTGCGGGTCATCCGGGATTAGTTCCTTGACCTTCTCGTCGGTGCGGTAGATGTCCTCCGGATCTCCCGACAGGGCGGCCCAACGGAACGGTCCGATGCCCCGGCAGAACAGCGGCCGGATATAGGCCGGCACGAAACCGGGAAAATCGAAGGCGTCCGCGACGCCCATATCCTTGGCGACCTGGCGGATGTTGTTGCCGTAGTCCAGTGTCGGTACGCCGCCGTGCCAGAAGTCCAGCATGGCGCGGACCTGAACGGCCATGCTCTCTTTGGCGGCGGCCTCTACCGCCTTGGGATCGCGCTCCCGTTGGGTTTCCCACTGATCGAGCGTCCAGCCCGCCGGCAGGTAACCGTTGAGCGGATCATGGGCCGAGGTCTGATCGGTGACGGCGTCGGGCCGCACGCCCCGGCGCACCATCTCCGGATAGATCTCCGCGGCATTGCCCAACAGGCCCACGGATAGCGGTTTCTTTTCGGCGCAGGATTTCTCCATCATGGCCAGGGCATCGTCGAGCGAATCGGTCTTTTCGTCGAGATAGCCGCTGCGCAGGCGGAAATCGATCCGGCTGGGCTGGCATTCCACCGCCAGCAGGGACGCCCCCGCCAAGGTGGCGGCCAGCGGCTGCGCCCCGCCCATGCCGCCCAGACCGGCCGTCAGAATCCACCGCCCGGAGAGATCGCCGTCGTAGTGCTGGCGACCGACCTCGACGAAGGTTTCGTAGGTACCCTGAACGATGCCCTGGCTGCCGATGTAGATCCACGACCCCGCCGTCATCTGGCCGTACATCATCAGGCCGACCTTATCGAGCTCGTTGAAGTGATCCCAGTTGGCCCACTCCGGCACCAAATTGGAATTGGCGATCAGAACGCGCGGCGCGTCCTTGTGGGTACGAAAAACGCCGACCGGCTTGCCCGACTGGACGATCAGGGTTTCGTCGTCGTCAAGATCCTTGAGGCTTGCCGTGATCTGGTCGAAGGCCTCCCAGTTGCGCGCCGCCCGGCCGATACCGCCGTAGACCACAAGTTCCTGCGGTTTTTCCGCAACCTCCGCATCGAGGTTGTTCATGAGCATGCGCAGCGGCGCTTCCGTCAGCCAGCTCTTGGCGTTGAGTTCGGTGCCGCGCGGGGCGCGGATCTCGCGCGTGTTGTCGATGCGTGAGGACTGCGTCATCCGTTTTCTCCCAATGTTTCCCGCGCCCAGGCGATCATGTCGCCGAGGGCGCGCTGTAAAATCTCTTGGACGAGCGCCGCCTTTTTGTCCTGGTAGGTCCAGGGCGGCGCTTCTTCCATGTAGGCGCACTGCGCCAGTTCGAGCTGCAAGGCGTGGACGTTGCCGTCCGGGTTGCCGTACTGACGGGTGATCCAGCCGCCCTTGAAGCGACCGTTGACAACTGTCGTGAAGTCCGCCGCACCCCGACAAGCATCGACTAGAATGCCCTCCATGGCGGGATGGCACGATGTGCCGTCATTGCTGCCGATGTTGAAGTCGGGCAGTTGGCCGTCGAACAGTCGCGGCACGACCGAGCGGATCGAATGGCAATCGAACAGGAGCGCATGGCCGTGGCGTTCCAGGGTGTCCGCGATGAGCCGCGACAAGGCATCATGATACGGCCGGAAGTAGACCTCTCGGCGACGCCCGATCTCGGCATCGTCCGGCTCCGCGCCGTCACGGTAGATCGGCTTACCGTCGAACGTCGTCGTAGGACAAAGTACGGTCGTGGCCTGGCCGGGGTAGAGCGATACGCCCGACGGATCCCGGTTGAGGTCGATGACGTAGCGCGACAATTTGGCCTGAACGACGCTGGCATTTAGCTCGGCGTGAAAGCCGTAGAGCCTTTCTATCCACCAGTCGGTGTCGGCGATGGCCCGGCCTTCGTCGTTGAGCGATTCCTCGACTTCCGGCGTCAGCATGCGCCCGCAATGTGGCATGCTGAGGATCAAGGGCGAGGTACCCTCGCGGATTTCGACGATATCACTCACTTGCCGTTCCAGACCCGCTGGTATAGGGGGTTGAAGCCGATGGCGTAGCTCAGCTCCGCCGGATGCTCAATATCCCAGATCGCCAGGTCGCAGGCCTTGCCGGCGCTGATGGTGCCTACCTCGTCCTGGAGGCCGAGCGCCCGGGCGCCCTCACGGGTCACCCCGGCCAGGGCCTCCTCCGGGGTCAGGCGGAACAGCGTACAGGCCATGTTGAGGACGAGCAGCAACGACCCCATGGGCGACGAGCCGGGATTGCTGTCCGTGGCCAGCGCCATGGGCACCCGATGGCGGCGGAAGAGATCGACCGGCGGCATATTTTCATCGCGCAGGAAGTAGAAAGCGCCGGGCAATAGGACGGCGACGGTGCCCGACTTGGCCATGGCCTCGACGCCTGCCTCGTCGACGTATTCGAGATGATCGGCGGAAAGCGCACCGAATTCGGCGGCGAGCGCCGCGCCGCCGAGATTGCTGAGCTGCTCGGCGTGAAGCTTGACCGGAAGGCCGAGCGCCTTCGCGGCCTCGAACACGCGGCGGGTTTGCGCGTTGGAAAATCCGATACCTTCGCAAAAGGCATCGACGGCATCGGCCAGGCCGTCGTTGTGGACGGCAGGGAGCTGGTTGTCGCAGACATCGCCGATGTAACCGTCGGAATCGCCACCGGCTTCCGGCGGCAAAGCATGGGCGCCGAGGAAGGTCGTTCGCACCCGAACGTCGCGTTCACCCCCGAGGGCACGCGCGGCGCGCAGCATCTTGCATTCGGCTTCGGTATTCAGGCCGTAGCCGGATTTGATTTCGATCGTCGTCACGCCGTCCTTAATCAGGCTGTCGAGGCGGGGTAGCGCGGATTGGACCAGCGCCGTTTCGTCGGCCTCACGAGTCGCCGCAACGGTGGAAACGATACCGCCGCCGGCTTTCGATATTTCCTCATAGGTCGCGCCTTTGAGACGCAGTTCGAATTCGGTCGCACGGTTGCCGCCGTATACCAGGTGGGTGTGGCAGTCCACCAATCCCGGCGTAATCCAGCGGCCCGCCACATCGACGACGCTCTCAGCAGACATTTCCGGCGCGTCGGCTTCGAGCCCCACCCAGGCGATGCGGCCGCCTGTAGCGGCGATCAGTCCGCCCTCAACGGCTCCGTAGCCTTCGAACGCGGGGTCCATCGTCGCGAGACGGGCGTTTTTCCAGATTGTGTCGACGGCAGTAGTCATCGGTCCACCCCCAATTCATTTGTATATACAATTAGAATGGACAGGGGGCAAGCTTTTTTGTATAGACAATACATGCCTACTCACATGCGCCTCCGTTTCGACCACGCCCTGTTGCCCGGCGGCTGGGCCGAAGACGTACTGATCGAGGCCGACGAGAACGGCTGGATCACGGACGTCGCGACCGGGACGGACGGTTCGAATGCGCACTTCAAAGGTCTTGTCGCGATCCCGGGCATGCCCAACTGCCACAGTCATGCCTTCCAACGCGCCATGGCCGGACTGGCGGAAACCGGTCATCAGGGCGAGGACGATTTCTGGAGCTGGCGCAACGCGATGTACGGCTTCGTCGAAAAACTGACGCCGCCGGACCTCGCCGCCATCGCCGCCCAGGCCTATGCCGAAATGCTCGAGTGCGGCTTCACCGCGGTCGCCGAATTTCACTACCTGCACCACAATTCCGACGGCGCGCGCTACGACGATCCCGGCGAAATGTCGGCAGCTATCGGGAACGCCGCGGTGCAGACGGGTATCGGTTTGACCTTCCTGCCGGTCTTTTACGCCAACGGCGGATTCGGCGGCATCGAGCCGAGCAATGCCCAGCGCCGCTTCATCAATTCGCCCGACGGCTTCGGAGAATTATTGGAACGAGTGCGTCATATCGGCCAAGGCGTGACCGACGCCGCCGTCGGCGTCGCCCCCCATAGTCTGCGCGCCGTCACGCCCGAAAGCCTGTCGGCGGTCGTCGACCTCGCACCCACCGGCCCCGTCCACATCCACATCGCCGAACAGATCCGGGAAGTGGACGACTGCCTGGCCTGGTCGGGCGAACGGCCGGTCGAGTGGCTCTTCAATCATGCGAGCGTCGATGAACGCTGGTGCCTGGTGCACGCCACGCATATGACGCAGGCGGAAAGTGAAGCGGTCTTGACCAGCGGCGCGGTGGCGGGAATTTGCCCGATCACCGAGGCCAACCTGGGCGACGGCATTTTCGACGGTGTCGAGTTCTTGGCCAGCGGTGGAGGGCTGGCAATCGGCTCGGACAGCAACGTTTTGATCAGCCTGCCGGAGGAAATTCGCCTGCTGGAGTACGCCCAGCGCTTGCGCGACCGGCGGCGTAACCGGCTGAACCCCCGGGGCGGCTCCACGGGCCGGTCTCTCTATGACGCCCTGTTGGCGGGCGGCGCGCGGGCAAGCGGCAGGAAAATCGGCAGGCTGGAGGCCGGATACCGCGCCGACATCGTGTCATTGGACGCCGGTCATCCGGCTCTGGTTGCACGCGCGGGCGACGATTTGCTGGACGGCTGGATTTTTGCCGCCCGTACCAACGCTGTCTCGGATGTCTGGTGCGGCGGCATGCATGTCGTCCGTGAGGGGCGGCACAGAGATGCCGACGCCATTGCCCGCCGCTTCACCGATACCCTGACCAAACTGCTGCAGACATGACGGCGGCGCGCTCTTCACCTGATGTCGCCAACTTCGCTCTGGACGGGCGCGGCCCGGTGTTCCGCCAGATCCGGCGCGCCATCGCCACGCCGATTCTGGCGGGCAGACTCCTCCCCGGCGCGCGGTTGCCATCGGAGCACGAGTTCATGGATCTTTTCGGCGCCTCGCGCATGACGGTCAACCGGGCCCTGCAGATGTTGGCGGACGAAGGTCTGGTAGTGAGGCGGCGGCGGCACGGCACCTTCGTCGCCCAACAGGTGTCCGAGCACGCCGTCATGGAGCTGCGCGACATTGCCGACGAGATCGAATCCACGGGCGCTGCCTACGGCTATGAACTGCTGGGGCGCCAGATCGTGAAGCCAGACAGCAGGCAGTCGGAAATTTTCGGTAATACTTCTGGTAAATCTGTGCTGCAGCTCAGCTGCCGGCATTCCAGTGACGGCGAGCCCGTTTTGATGGAGGAACGCGCCATAAACCTGGCGACCGTACCCGCGGCCCGAAAAGAGCCGTTCGATCTCGAGCCGCCCAACCGCTGGCTCTTGAAAAATGTACCCTGGTCCCGCGTCGAGCACGTCATCGCGGCGGTCAACGCCTCCGCTGACATCGCCAAGCAACTCGGCATTTCACGGGGCGATGCCTGTCTGCAGGTAGAGCGCTCGACGTGGATGGGAGACAACGCCCTGACCCACGTGCGCTTGACCTATCCCGGCGAGCGGCACCGGCTAGTCGGGCGGTTTACCACCGGGCAATAGCCCTAGACGGCGCCTTCCAGAATATCCAGCACAGTGTCGACATCACGGGCTTCGCCGATGGTGATGCGCAGGCTGCCGTTGCCGCCGGGCCAGGGCATGGGTTGCACGAGGATCCCACCGGCCGCCAGCGCGCCGGCAAGGTCGGCCGCAGGCTGCGGCGCCAGGCTGGTTAGAAAATTAGCCTGGCTGGGGAGGTTCTCAAATCCCAAACCCTCCAGACCCGCCGCCAGGCGGCTTCGTTGCGTCAGCAGGCCGTTCAGCGTCTCCCTCAGGTATTCTTCGTCCTTCATCGCCGCCACCGCACCGGCCAGACCGACCCGATTGACGTTGAAGTTGGCCCGCAGTTTCCAAAAGGCCTCGCGCAATTCGGCGTCGCTGGTGAAGGCATAGCCGACCCGCATGCCCGCCAGGCAATAGGCTTTTGAGAACGTCCGGGTCACGACCCAAGGACCGTTGCGCTCGGCCAGCAGCGCCAGTACATCCGGAAAGCCTTCGGCGGCGGCGAATTCATGGTAGGCCTCGTCCACCACCAGCAGACAATCCTCCGGCACGCCCTCGATGGCGGCGGTCAGGTCCTCTTCGCCGATGGCAGCACCCGTCGGATTGTTGGGCGTACAGACATAGAACAGCCGGGTCTTATCCGTCATCGCCGACAGCATGGCCGGGATGTCGTTGACGCCGTCGGATCTCACCGGCACTTCGACGATCCGCCCGCCCGCGACGGCAACGCCCTTGGCGCAGGTTGGAAACGTCGGCGTGGGGAAAACGGCCTGGTCGCCGGGCTCCAGGGCGATAGCCGCCGCCATGGTCAGCAGTTCACCGCTGCCGTTGCCGAAACTGATGCGGTCCGCCGGCAGACCTGTTCTTTCGGTCAGCAGAGCCGACAGCGCCGAGCAGCCGTGATCGGTGTACGCCTGCGCGTCCTGCAGGGCATCCGCCATGGCGGCAAGGGCTTGGGGCGAAGGCGGCAACAGCGATTCATTGAGATTGAGGCGGCGCACGTCGGCCGCCGGCCGGCAGTCGGGTTCGGCAATTTCCGGCGGCCTGGCAATTGCGAGATCCGCGATGCGCCTGTTGCGGACAGAGCCGGTCACTGGTGCGACCAGTCGTCCGGGTCGTCGGAATTGTTGGGCGAAAGACCGATGATATCGCCTTCGGTCGAACAGCCGAGCCCCAGGACGGTGCGGTTGGCATAGCCGAAATAGGCCGTGACCTGGTTGATCTCGAGGATCTCGCCGTCGTCGTACCCGGCGGTCCGCAATTCCCCGACCATGGTCTCGGTGACCTCGGCGGGTGTGTGGGTCAACGCCCTGGCGTAGCGCAGCGCGGCCTTCTCCTTGTCTTCGAGGGGGGCCGCGTCGGGGTCGTCGGCATCGAGGGCGGCGCGGATGGCGGCGGCGCGCTCATTGTCACCGAGCAATCTTTTCAAGCCCTGGAAGTGATGGTCGACGCAGTACGCGCAACTGTTCAGCAAACTCACCCAAACGCCGATGGTTTCCAGGAACCACTTCGGCACCTTGTTGGCGGAATGGTGCAACACGTACTTGTAGATCGCCATGTGCCCTTCCATGGTGTGGGGGCGCAGGCTGTGCATCATCATGATGTTGTCGACGTTGTTGTCCGGTCCCTTGACGCGGTCGTAGAGCTTCTTTAGCCGGCCGTCGGCTTCATCGTAGGGAACGGTTTCGATCCAGGGCATGGGTGATCCTTCTTGTTACGCGGATTGATAACTGGGGCCGATTGCCTCGCTCACAAGGTCGCCGAGGACGCCCTGCTTGACAAGCTGCTTGGCGGTTTCGATCTCTGGCGCGAAAAAGCGGTCGTGATCGAAAGTCGGCACAACCTCGCGCAGCGCATCGTGCGCGGCCCGCAAGGGTTTGGACGTTTCAAGCGGCGCATGGAACTCAACAGCCTGAGACGCCGCCAGCCACTCGATGGCCACAACGGTGAAGGCGTTCTCCGCCATGTCGGTCAGGCGGCGGGCGGCATGCGTCGCCATGGACACGTGGTCCTCCTGGTTGGCCGATGTCGGAATGCTGTCGACCGACGCGGGGTGGGCCAGGCTCTTGTTCTCAGAGACCAGGGCGGCGGAGGTTACCTGCGGCATCATGAAGCCGGAATTGATGCCGCTTTCCTTGACCAGGAAGGCCGGCAAGCCCGACAGCGAGGCATCGACCAGCATGGCCTGGCGGCGTTCGGACAGAGACCCGATCTCGGCAATGGCCAGCGCGATGTTGTCAGCCGCCAGCGCGACCGGTTCGGCATGGAAGTTGCCGCCGGACAGGACATCGCCCTCGTCGGGAAAGACCAACGGATTGTCGGTTACGGCGTTGGCTTCGCGTTCCAAAACCTGGGCCGCATGATCCAATTGATCGAGGCACGCGCCCATCACCTGGGGCTGGCAGCGCAGGCAGTAGGGGTCCTGCACCTTTTCGCAATCGACGTGGGATTCGCGGATGCGGCTACCGGCCAGCAGGCGGCGGTAAACCGCCGCCACCGATTGCTGGCCGGGCTGGCGGCGCAGCTTGTGGATGCGCTCATCGAACGGCGTGTCCGATCCCTTGCTGGCGTCGACCGTCGCGGCGCCGGTCACCAGGGCGGCGCGCAACAGGTCCTCGGCAGCGAACAATCCCTTGAGCGCCAGGGCCGTCGAAACCTGCGTGCCGTTGATCAGGGCGAGACCCTCCTTCGGGCCGAATTCGAGTGCCTCTAGTTTTGCGTCCGTCAGGGCCTCTGCGGCCGGAATAATTTCGCCCTCCCGCCGAATATTTCCCAACCCGATCATTGCCGCCGCCATATGCGCCAGGGGCGCCAGATCACCCGATGCACCGACGGAGCCTTTCGAGGGCATAGCGGGATAAAGACCCAAGTTGGCCAACTCAAGAAGGCGCTCGATTACCAACCAGCGCACACCGGAGTGGCCCTGGGCCAACGAAGCGGCCTTCATCACGAGGACAAGCCGAACGGTATCGTCATCCAGGAGGTCCCCGGTCCCGACACTGTGAGACATGATCAGATTTCGCTGAAGCTCGGCCAACTGGGCATCCTCGACGCGAATCTGCGCGAGCTTGCCGAAGCCCGTGTTGACGCCGTAAATGGCCTCTTCCTCGGTCAACAGCTTCTCGACCGCAAGCCGGCAGCGGCGGACATCCTGTCGAACGCCGTCGGCGAGACGAACGCTTGCGCCGCCGACCATGACTTTGCGCCATTGCGCCAAATTGGCCAAACCGGGATCGATGAGGACTTCGCCAACCATTGCCACCCCCTGGGATTTGCCGGCCGCCGTGACCTAGTTGGGGCCGTTCGGGATCACAATACAGATCACGAGCGGGCGTGCAATTGCTCGCTAAACAAGCTCTTGAGGCGAACTGACCCGGGCCAGCAGGCGGTTCATATGGTCGAAGTCCAAAGGCTTGTGCAGCACCGGGAATCCGGAGCGGAATAGAATACGAAGATCGTCAGGGCGGGTCGCTCCCGTGATGATGGCCGCCGGAATGTCGGTGTGGAAGTACTGGCGCACCTGGGCGATCAGTTCGAAGCCCGTCGCCCCACCATCGAGCTGATAGTCGCAGAGAATGAGGTCGGGCTTTCCCAGTTCGTCAAGCTCGCGAATGGTTTCGAGGGCCGATGCCGCCCCCATTGCGGCGTGCCCCCACCCCCGCAGCAGCGCGACCATGGCATCAAGGACGGCCGGTTCATTATCGACAACGAGGATCACCAATCTCTGGGGCTCCGGTTCGCGCCGTACCAGGGGCGTATCCTCACCCTCGGATTCCGCCGGGAGATCGGGTGCGGCTATAGGGGCCGTGATCGCAAACGTCGTACCTCGTCCGGGTTCCGAATTCAGACCGATCCGGAAATCCATCAGGCGGCATAGATCGGCGACGATGGAAAGCCCCAATCCGAGGCCCGACGGCGACGATGCGCCGTCCTGACGCAACTGAACGAACTGCTCGAAAATTCGCTCCCGCTCGTTCAGTGGAATGCCATGGCCGTTGTCGGCGACGCACAGCCGCACCAGATTACCCTGCCGCCGAGCGCCCACGACGACCTTGCCGTCCGGCGCGGCGTTGACGGCGTTGACCACGAGGTTCACCAATATGCGCCGCAACAGACGACGGTCGGCCCGCACTGCCAGGGTTGTGTCGACGAACTTGAGCGCCACGCCACCTCTAAGGGCCTGGGCCTCGACGGCGTATCGGACTTCGCGGAAGAGATCGCCCAGCGAAACTCCCTCGAAGCGTGGCTCAACCGTCCCCGCTTCCAGGCGGGAGAGGTCCAACATGGTTTCAAGCATGCCGGAAAGGGAGCGCACGAGCTGCGCCTGTTTTCCGGCGATTTCCTTCAAGCCGGCTTCATGTTCGACCTGATAGAGCAGGGATTGGTTGAAGACGGAAAGGGCGTGGATGGGTTGGCGCAGGTCATGGCTGGCCGTGGCCAGGAAGTTCGACTTTTCCCGCGCCGTTTTCTCGGCCTCAGCGCGCGCGTGTTCGAGATCCGCCGTGCGGTCGGCGACCTGCTGCTCCAACGAACCCGTCAAGGCTTCAAGGTCCGAGGACAGTTTGCGCGCCTGGTCGTAAACGGCGCGCGTGCGCGATCCCAGCGCGATGGCGAAACCCGCCGATAAGATCGCAATGCCGAAGGGCGTAAGATCGGGCAGCGACCAGGGCTTCAGATCGAAGGTATGGAGGTAGGCCGCCGAGTCATTGAGCAGCGTGATAAAAAACAGAACGGTGCAGATCACCACCGCAGCCGCACCATGCTGCTTGCGGATCCAGGCCATAACGAGTGCGCCCTGGGCGTAGATGATGACCGCCAACATCACGAAAATCCAAAAATCCTGGAAGCTCGTATAGACGTGAACCGGCGCCACAGTCGCCAATCCCGTCATGGCCAGCGACAATCCGTACAAGGGCCAGCACACGATTTTGGGAAACTCGCGCGGGAACATCGAAGACATGAACGCGACATAGGTGAGCGGCGCCAAGTAAAGGGTTTGGTATTCGATCAGCTTGGTGCTGATCTGGGGCAGGTCGGGATCGAGAAAGTAGGGGATGGCCTGGACCGTGAAAAGGCGGACCAGCAGAACAATCGACAGCGCGCAGTACCAGAAGTGGGCCCATTCCGGCGGTCCGCCGAGACTGCGGATGAAGTATGCCAACTGGAAGACCAACAAAGCGAGCAAGGCGCCGAAGACGAACACATAGGAGAAGTAGAACGTCCGGACCTTCGATTGCATCGCGGCTTCACTGCCGATCAGGAGGGGACGCAGCACGCCGCCGGCGAAATGCTCGAAGTTTGCCACGATCAGGACGAGTTCGACTTCCTCCGTCTCCGGCAGCGCGAATATCCGCTGGAGATAGAACGCTTCGAACCCCTCCGGCGTTTCCGTGATCCTGCCGTTGGAACCCGCCAGTTCGCCGTTGATCCAGAATTCGTGGGCGGAATAGGGATGCTGCAGATTGACCGCCAGCGGTCGGGCATGCTTCGGGAGTTTCAGCTTCAGCCGATAGCTGGCGACACCAAATCCCAAGGGCTCGGAATTACTCTGGTCCGCTTTCTTGCGCCGGTGCCAGGGATCTGGCAGAGGCGTCGTGTCGCCCTTGTACATTCGGGAGAATTCGCCGGGACGGGCGATCTTGCCCCGAATGACTTGCCAGGGACCGGTGAGCGGGGCGGGCGGTTGGGTGTCGGCCGCGAGCCCCGGCTCATCGGAGGCAACGCTCTCCGCGAACGTCGCAAAGGCAAACGAAACGACCGTCGTCACGGCAAACGCTAGGAACAAAATCCGGCTAAGCTTGACAAAAATCAAAGCTAATAACCCCAAGAAATTTCCTAATTGTATCGAACCGGAAACGGTTTGTGATGTCCGATCGTCATTGGAAAACTGGGATAGCGCGGCAACGGAGTAAATACGCAGGTGTGCGTATGTCCCGGCGAATCTTGAGCGGACATAGTTGACCCCAACGGTTTCGGTTCCCAGTTTGGTTTCCACTCAGGCCCGTCTTTTCGAACAGATCCATCCAACAGCATGAGCCCGTCGTCAAATTCATCCACCGCCGTCCTGGTCGCCGACGATCACACCCTGATCCGCGAGGGGATCGCCTCGTTGTTGGAACGTATCGATGGAGTTTCCGAGGTCGTCCAAACGGCTCACGGGCGGTCGGCGCTTGATTTGATCCTGAAGCGGCCGTTCGACCTCGCCGTTCTCGACATCAGGCTTCCCGGTTTGACCGGTCTCGACATTGCGCGAGAAATCCGACGGCGAGAGATGCCGACCCGGGTCGTGATCATGACCGGCCTGAGCGCTGAAAACCTTGCTCTGGAGGCCATGAACCGCGTCAACGTAGACGCTTTCTTCTTCAAAACCGCCGAGCTTAATCAGGTCAGCGAGGCCGTCACCGCGGCACTCAACGGCGAGCAGTACTTTCCGCCCGATCTGGAGTTCTCGGACGAAGCCGACGGTCCCGCCTCCGGCGCCGTCGATGTCGCGGATCTCCTGAGCCAACGCGAAATGCAGGTCATCAAATTGGTGGCGGAGGGCCACACCTCGAACAGCGCCGGCGAATTGCTCGGCATCAGCACCCATACCGTTCGCAAGCACCGAGAAAACATCAAACGCAAACTAGGGCTCGGCACGGTCGCCGAACTCTCCGCCTTTGCCGTTCGCAACAACATGATCTGAAGAGAAACGGGGCCCGGTACAAACCGGGCCCCGCTCGGACCTCCAGCATTGAGAGAGTGTTGCTCCGAGGTGATCTAGAAGGCGATGGAGAGGCTGCCCGAGAACGTGGTGCCGTCAAAGTTGCTGCGGCTGAACGTCTTGGCGACATCCAGCCCGCCGGACACGGCCCCCGATCCGAAGATGCTCACACCGCCGCCCACAACAAACTCATCGGCATCGTTCGGCGGTTGCGACTGACCGGCGGCCACAACAATGCGATCCTTACCGAGTTCACGGTTGTAGGAGAGTTTTGCATACGGCATGACGGTTTCTGTGTAGTAGCTCAGCTGACCGCCGACCGAAATCTGACGGAAGGTGGAGGAACTCGACGCGACCGCCGTGCCGTTGCTTTCGGTGAAAGCGTCGTTGTCGGTGCTCGAATGGATAAATCCGGCGCTGCCGCTCAGACCCATATTCCCCCTCCAGGTTGAGAGGTTGAGGTTGAGCGCGGCGAATTTGGAACTCGAGTCCTGCGTACCGGTGATCGTTGCGCCCGCCGCCACTCGCGTGTTGTCGCTCTCCGCACGGGATATCCCGACGCTGGCGTCGATGCTGACCAAGTCGTTGACGACGAAGGCCGCATACGGGCTGAGGTTCCAGCCTGTGGTGTCGCTGCTGCCGCCGTTGAAGGTCGAGGTTGTGTCCGTGCTGGAGTATCCGGCGCTCAGGCCGACGGTAACGCTGTCGCCGAAGGATCTGTCAGCGCCGAACGACAAGCTGGTGGTATCGGCGTCGTAGGCCGTCGAAACGAAGTCGTCCTCGGCCGACGCACGGGAGAGAGCAACGAAGCCCGACATGCCGCCGGTACCGTCACCGGCAGCGAGACCCGTGCCGTATTCGCCCGGCAGACTCGCCGTTTTGGCCAGCGGGTTGGCCTGACGCCGCATCGCGATCATGCGCGTGTGTGAAAAAATGCCGCTGATTGTTTGCACGGTGGTCACACGTTGCTGTTCGGAGAACAGCACATCCGATGCGGGACGGGTCGTGGTGTCGTTGTCGCTGCTGTCTCCCGAGTCCTGCGCCAGGGCGGATCCCGCGGTGCAGGCGATGATGACGGCGGCTGTCAGAGAGGTGGTGAAACGCAACCAAAACGTCGAACTCAACATTGGAACAATCCCTCGACCGTAACAAATTCCTGTGCCCGTCCTTTCCGCGACCCGTATAAGCCACGGAAAAAACCACCGGAAAATATCAGCAGGATGAAGGTTCGGAAATTAGCAGAGGTACGTATTTGGCGACCAAACGACGATCCGTTCACAAGCGCCCGTCGTAGGCTTTGCGCCCGATCACGGCGGCAATGAGCGTGAAAGTATCGGCGTTCAACGCCGTCTCAAGCGCCCTGGCCAGATCCTTGCGGTTCTCCACCCAACAACCGGTCCCGCCCAAAGCGTCGGCGATGGCGGGAAAGTCGGTGCCGCCGAAATCAACGGCAAGGTTGGCCAGCTGCGAGCTTCGCTGTTTCAGCTCGATCAGACCGAGGCTTTCGTCGACGAAAACGACAATAGGCAGGCCGAGTTGCAAGTCGCGCAACGTGGTGAGTTCACCGAGAACCATTTCCAGTCCGGCATCGCCGGCAAAGGCCACGACGGGCCGCGACGGCTCCGCCAGCTTACGCCCGATGGCCAGCGGCAGGGCGCAGCCCATCGTGCAGAGCGCCGAGGACTGCAGCAGACCACGCGGCTCGAAGCATTCCCAGATCTGGCTCAGCAAGATGCGGTGGGCGCCGGTATCCACCGTGGCCACGGTTTCGCGCGGCAGGACGCGGCGGCTTTCGTCGACCACGGCGGCCGGGCCCCAGTCCTCGTCACGGGCGAAATCGCCCCGTAAGGCGTCTCGAACGGCGGCGGCTTCGCCCTTGGGCCAGCGCGGACGCTCTGCCGTTTCCCGGCGCAATGCCGCCAAACCGGCGCCGACGTCGCCGACAAAATTAAGCGACGCCTGGTGCATGTAGTGGGTGTTGGCGGCGGCGGAAAACTCGATAACGCGGGCTTGGGCGTCCCAGGGATCGCGCCAGCCCTGGCGCATTTCGATGGGATCGTATCCCGCCAGGATGATGCAGTCGCTCAAACCGACCAGCGGTAACAAATGACGGTCCGCCTTGGGCGAAAGCCCGGCCGCCCCCAGCGCCAAATCATGATCCTCCGGCAGGACGCCCTTGGCCTTGTAGGTCGTGATCAGGGGTACGGCCAAACCCCGGCAGAAATCGGCGACTTCGTCGGCGCAGCCCTGATTGAGCACGTCAACGCCGGCGATCATCAATGGCCGTTCGGCTTCTGCCAGCCAGCTTCGTGCCGTCGCCAACGCCTCTCCCCCGGCCGGCGCCATCGGCGAGAGCGACGCCCGGTATGGCATGGGAGCTTCGGGTTGGTCGGCGGCCTGGGCATCCATGGCCACGTCGAGCAGCACGGGGCCCGGCCGATCCTGCGTGGCGATGGCGATGGCCTTGTCGGCCAGGACCGCCGCCGTTCCCTGCACCACGCGGTAGGCCGCCTTCGTCACGGGCTCGAGGAAATTCACCTGGTCGAATATTTGGTGGGTGTAGGTATGGCTGTCCAGGTCGGGCACCGATCCGGTGAACACGATCATCGGTACCCGGTCCTGCAGCGCATTGGCCACGACATTGGCGGCGTTGGCGATGCCGGGGCCGATGGTGGCAATCAGGATGCCCGGCGCACCGTCGTGATGATGCACGCCCTCCGCCATGAAGCCGGCGCAGTTCTCGTGCTTGGTCAACTGCACCTTGATACCGACGCGCTCCAGAGCATCCATCAGCGCCAGCACCTCGCCGCCGGGTATACCGAAGGCGTGGCGGCAGCCCGCATCATGGAGGCGCCGGGCGATGATCTCCGCGGTCGTGGCCATCAGCGTGCCGGCGAGTTGAGGCGCGAATAGCCGTCGCGCGTCTGCGGCAGCTTGCGGTCCAGGAGACGCGACGCCACGACGGTACGCAGGATCTGAGCCGTGCCGCCGCCGATGGTAAACATGCGGGCGTCGCGGACCATGCGCTCCAGCGGCAGGTTGCGCGAATAGCCCGCGGCGCCGAAGACCTGCAAGGCGTCGTTGGTCACCTTAATTGCCGTCTCCGAGGCCAGGATCTTGGCCTGGGCGGCCTCCAGCGGGTCGGGAAATCCGTCACCGGCGGCCGCCTTGTAGATCAGCGCCTGGGCCGCCGCCAAACCGATGCTCATGTCCGAGAGCATCCACTGCAGGCCCTGGAATTCACAGATCGGCCGGCCGAATTGTTCGCGCGTCTGGGCATAATCGAGCGCCAGTTCGTACGCGCCCTCGGCGATGCCCAGCGCCACCGTCGCGGCGCCGACGCGCTGGGCGTTGTAGGCGTTCATCAAGCCGGCGAAACCGCGCCGCAGGCCTTCCGGCGGCAGCACGATCATGTCTTCCGGGACTTCCAGGTCTTCGAACAGAACCTCGGTTTCGGGGATACCCCTGAGACCCATGGCGGGTTCCCGCGTGCCAATGCGCAAGCCTGCGGGCGTTCCGGCCTCCGCATCGCGCAGGCAGAGAAAGCCGCCAATGCCCAGTTCCTCTCCGTTTTCGAAGACGCGGGCGAAAATCAGATGGACCCTGGAGACGCCGCCGCCCGTGATCCAGTGCTTGCCGCCATTGAGGACGTAATGATCGCCCCGCTTGTCCGCCCGGGTGGTCATTTCGGTGGCGGCGCTGCCGGCGCCCGGTTCGGTGATGCAGATGGCGGGCTTGTCGCCGGCCAGCACGGCCCCTGCCGCCAGACGTTTCTGCGCGTCCGAGCCGAACCGCATGATCGCGCCGATCGCGCCCATGTTGGCCTCCACGACGATCCGTCCCGTCACGCCGCAGACCTTGGCCATTTCCTCGATGACCAGAACGGCTTCGGCGTAGCCAAGCCCCTGCCCGCCGTATTCCTCTGGGATGGTCATGCCCATGAATCCGGCCGCCGTCAGCGCCTCGACATTGGGCCAGGGATATTCCTCCGTACGGTCGACCTCGGCGGCGCGCGGCGCGATCACATCCTTCGCCAAGGCCCGTGCGGCATCACGGATGCGAATTTGCGTATCGTTCAATTGAAGCATGGTCCCACCTCCCGCCTCAGATCACCCCGCCGCGACGCAGTTCGTCCAGCGTTTCCTCGTCCATTTCCAGCATCTCCGTCAGCACTTCATCGGTGTGCTGGCCCAGCGTCGGCGGGGGGCGACGGTAGCTGATTGGCGTGACGCCCATCTTCAGCGGATTGCCGATGAGGTCGACCGTGCCGCCGCCGGCGCTGGGATGCGGCATGGAAATCTTCATGTCGCGGGCCGCCACCTGTTCGCTGTCGAAAACCTCGGGCACGGTATCGACCGGTCCCACCGGCACGCCGCGCGCCTTCAGCCCCTCCAGAACCTCGGCCTTGTTGAACTTCCTGACCTCGACCTCCAACAGGGACACCAGTTCGTCGCGGTGCGCCAACCGGTCGGCATTCCTGACGAAGCGTGGATCGGCGGCCAGTTCCGGTACCCGCAGCATGTCGCAAAAGCGTTCGAACTGCCGGTCGTTGCCCACGGCGACGATGACATGGCCGTCCGAGGTCTCGAACACCTGATAGGGGACGATGTTGGGATGCTGGTTGCCGCGCCGGACGGGCGGTTGACCCGATGTCAGGTAATTCGTTCCTTCATTGATCAGCCAGGCGATCTGGCTGTCCAGGAGGGATATGTCGATATGCTGGCCCTTGCCCGTGAGGTCGCGGTGACGCAAGGCGCTGAGGATGGCGACGCCGGCATACATGCCGCACATCACGTCGGCGATGCCCACGCCGACTTTCATGGGCTCGCCGTCGGGATCGCCGGTGATGCTCATCATGCCGCCCTGGCCCTGGGCCAGGATATCGTATCCCGCCTGCTCGGCGTGCGGCCCGTATTGGCCGAAGCCCGTGATCGAGCAATAGACCAGATGGGGATGGCTGTCCGCGAGGTTTGCGTAGCCAAGGCCATAGGCCGCCAGGCCGCCCACCTTGAAGTTCTCGATCAGGATGTCGCACTGCGCCGCCAGCCGGCGCACGAGCTCCGCGCCCTCGGATTTCGAGATATCGACGGCGAGCGATCGTTTGTTTCGGTTGGCGCAGAGGTAGTAGGCGCTTTCGGTGGTGTCGCCGCCGTCGGCATCCTTGACGTAGGGCGGTCCCCAGGTGCGCGTGTCGTCGCCCACGCCGACGCGTTCAACCTTGATGATGTCCGCGCCCAGATCGCCCAGCAACTGGGTGCAGGTCGGGCCGGCGAGGATTCGCGTCAGGTCGAGAATGCGGACGCCGTCGAGAGCGCCCGGCGTCAGCGCAGTGGTGGGATCGCTTGCCATGTTTTCCGGATCATTTCTCATACAAAGAAAAAGGGACATGTAACGAGTACATGCCCCTTAGAACGGTTTCAATGGCTTGAGCGGCCTATTCGGCGAATTCCTTTTCGTGGATCCAGGCGCCGACCTTGGGTGCGCGGCCGGTTTCGTTCCATTCCTTGAGCATCTCCTCGGCGATGTCGGCGGTGCGGTCCCAAAGCTCCTGACTGCCGACGTTGCATGAGAGCTCCAACCTGTGGCCGTTGGGGTCGAAGAGGTAGATGGATTTGAACAGCGTATGGTCGGTTACGCCCACAACATCGATGCCGTGGGATTCGATGCGTTCCTTGGCGGCCAGAAGGTCGTCCATGTCCTCGACCTGGAAGGCGATGTGCTGAACCCAGTCGGGCGTGTTTTCGTCGCGCCCCATTTCCGGCGAATTAGGCAGCTCGAAGAAAGCGAGAAAGCTGCCGGGGCCGGCCTCGAAAAAGATGTGCATGTAGGGATCCGGCGCATGCGTCGATGGCACCCGGTCTTCGGACATCGCCATGGCGAACTTCATGCCCATGACCTTGGTGTAGAAATCCACCGTCTCCTGTGAATTCTTGCAACGATAGGCGACGTGATGAACCTGTTTGATGGGCATGTGCGTAATTCCTTCCAATCGATCCGGCGGGCTGCGCGGTGAATTCCCCCGGCGTTCTTCAGCCCTGAATTTCAATGCCGCGCACCCTAACCGCGACACCCCATTAGTTTCAAGTGTACCTTTTTGAATTGATCTAAATCAAAGGCTTTTAAGGACCAAAAACCTACTATTTTTTCACAATTTGCGACTGTGGTCGGAGTCTCGCCGTCGGCCGGGCGATGACCGCCGGCGCTTTCCTGTTCCTGGCCTACGTCTCCAACAAGTCGGGCGAAATGCCCGACGCGCGTTCGTGTGCGGCCTTCATGTTTGCCATCCCGACGCTCTTTTACGCCGCCTGTTTCCCTTACCTGTCGGGGCTCGAAACCATGGGCTGGGCGAAGACCGTCTTTACCGGCTATGCGCTCTTGCCCTTCATCGTCATTGCGGGATTGAGCATCCTGCCGATTTCGCTGGTCGAAGCCTTGTCCTTCACCATCCCCCTGCTGTTGGCCAACAGCGCCATCCACATCTTGCTGGTTACCAACGAGAACATCTACGCGTTGGCGGGCGTTCTCTGGCTGCTGGTCCTGACGGGTGCGATATCGGCCATTGCGGGCATGAGCCAGTTGCAGCTTATCATCGAGATCGCCCGCCAGGCCGCCGTCGATCCCTTGACCCGCGCCATGGTGCGGCGGGTAGGCCAGGAAGTGCTGGAGAACCAGTTCAACGTCGCTGAGCGGCAGAAAGCCGCATTGGCCGTCGCCTTTGCCGATATCGACGACTTCAAATCGGTCAACGACCGCTTCGGCCACGACGAGGGCGACCGCATCCTGCGCCAGGCGGCCGACGCATTGTCCCACCACCTGCGCCGCGCCGATGTGCTGATCCGCTGGGGCGGGGAGGAATTCCTGATCCTGCTGCCCGGTACGGACAGCGAGGGCGCGCAACGGGTCGCCGCCCGGATTTTCGACGACGGGCTGGGCGAGCGGCCGGAAGGGAGCCCGTTGACCATCAGCATGGGTATCGCCGAATTGCAAAGCGATGCACCAGGTACTTGGTCCGACCTCGTCGCCCTGGCTGACGAGCGGATGTACCGGGCTAAAGAAGCGGGCAAAAACCGCTTCGTGCTTTCCGACGGATAACATCTCCGTCATAACCGCCGGGTTTATGCCCATTTCTCATATTGTTTGTTAGAATAATTCCCGAATTTGTGGAGCGGCAACGGGGGTCACGATGTCGGACACGGATCAAACGGGTGCCGGCGACGGCGCACTGCCGGAGTACGATATTTCGGCGGAGATCTCTGACTACAACGTGCGCATCGAATTCAACGGCGTCACGGTCGTCGACAGCAACAAGGCGGTGCTCTACCGCGAATCGCGCTTACCGGCCGTCTATTACTTCCCCCGCGAGGACGTGCGCATGGACCTCATGCAGCGCACACGTCACCGCACGCACTGCCCATTCAAGGGCAACGCCTCTTACTGGTCACTGGAGGTCGGCGACAACAAGGTCGAGGATGCCGTCTGGTCTTACGAAAACCCCCTGCCCGAGGCCAACGCCATAAAGGGGCATCTCGCGTTCTACCTTTCCAAGCTGGGCGTTTCCTATAACGAGGACAGTGACTACGAAAACGTCCAGACCGAAATGGACAGCCACGGCAGCGTCTTCGTCGACTGGCTGCTGAGGGAAGGCTGGGACACCCAATCGCCGTCGGAATTAACCCAGCAGCTCGGCGGGGTGCTGGTGGAAAGCGGCATGGCGGTCAGCCGCATGTCGGTCTTCATCCGCACCCTGCATCCACTGTTGATCGGCTCCGCCTACGTCTGGCGGCCCGATAAGGAGGACGTCCATTCATTCGTCCTCACCCACGACACCCTGAGCAGCCCGCTGTTTCTCGACAGCCCATTGATCCCCATCTTCAACGGCGCGGGCGGCATCCGTCGCAGGCTGGAGGGCGACAATCCGTTGCTCGATTACGGCATCATCAAGCAACTGCACGAAGAAGGCATGACCGACTACGCGGCCATGCCGATGACCTTTTCCGACGGCCAGATCAATGCCCTGACGATGTCAACCGACCGCCAGGGCGGCTTCACGACGGCGGAACTCGGCCGCGTGCACGAGATCCTGCCCGTCCTCAGCCGCTTCTACGAGGTTCACGCCGCCCGCAGCATGAGCAATTCGCTGCTGCAGACCTATCTCGGCCGGCATACCGGCGAGAAGGTCCTCAAGGGATTGATCAAGAGGGGGGATTCGGAGGAACTGAACGCCGTCATCTGGTTCTGCGACCTGCGCCAATCGACACCGTTGGCGGAGAGCATGTCGCGTGAGGAGTTCCTCGCCATCCTCAATCATTTCTTCGAATGTATGGTCAAGCCGGTCGTCGATTATGGCGGCGAGGTATTGCGTTTCATCGGCGACGCCGTGCTCGCCGTCTTTCCCCTGTTGGACGGGGATGCGGTTCTCCAACGCGCCTGCGACGACGCCCTCGCGGCAGCGGCCGACGCCGAAGACCGCATGAAGAAGTTCAACGAGGACCGGGCGGCCGAGGGACTCCATCCGCTGGACTTCGGTATCGGCCTACACGTCGGACGCCTCACCTACGGCAATATCGGCATACCGGAACGCCTCGAATTCACGGTGATCGGCGCCGCCGCAAACGAAGCGGCGCGCATCGAGAGCCTGACGAAGGAGGTCGATCCCCGCGTCGTCGTCTCGTCGGCCTTCGCCGAACGCTGTTCCTCGCCGCTGGTGCCCATTGGCGAATTCGAACTCCGCGGCGTCAGCCAAAAACAGACGATTTACGTGCCCGACAACATGCCCGGCTTTTGATGCAGGACGTCTTCGGAACCGAAGAGGCGCGCCAGTCGTTCTGACATCAATTCAGCAAAGCCGATATGGCCTCGGCAAAGCTCTCCGTCGACCCGACGCCGCCGAGGTCGGGGGTGGTGGCGGTGCCATCCCTTAGTACATCACCGACGGCGTTGCGGATGGTTTGCGCGGCGGCGGCCAACGGCGGATCCTGTTGCCGCCGGCCCAGCCAGTCGAGCATTTCGGCGGCCGAGAGGATCGTCGCCACCGGATTGGCGATGCCCCTTCCGGCGATGTCGGGCGCCGTGCCGTGGGAGCCCTGGAAGTAACCATGCGCTTCGCCGATTTCGGCGGACGGCGCCAGTCCCATGCCGCCGACGGTGGCGGCGCCGAGGTCGGAGATGATGTCGCCGATAAAATTCTCGCAGACCAGCACGTCGAGGGTATCGGGCCGCTCCACCATGCGGATGGTGACGGCGTCGGAAAGCGCGTAGTCGACCTCGAGGGCGGGATAGTCCGACAGCACCTCCTCCGCGACACGGCGGAAGAAGGCGAAGGACCGGAGGACGTTGGATTTGTCGACGATGGTGACCCGGCGCTTTCCGTCGGCCGGCGCGCCGTTGCGCTGCAGGGCCAGTTCGGCCGCCTCGCGAACCACCCGGGCGGTGCCCTTGCGGGTAATCACCATGGTGTCCGAGGCCATTTCGTCGCGTAGCAGGTTGCCGCCCGCACGTGCGGCGTACAGGCCCTCGGTGTTCTCGCGGACGATAACGTAATCGATGTCGCTGGGCTTGCGTCCCGCCAGCGGCGGGGTGACGCCCTCGTAAAGCTTGATTGGCCGGATGTTGGCATAGAGATCGAGGGCGGCGCGGATCTTCATGGAGAAATCCTGGCCGGCCTCGGTACCGTCCGGATAGAGCACGTCGGGCAAACCCGCCGCGCCATGCAGCACGGCGTCGGCCGCGCGGCAGGCCTCTTGGGTCTCGTCCGGAAACGCCTCGCCGGTCGCAGTGTAGCAATCCGCACCGGCGGCATATTCCGTGAATTCAAAGCGGTCGCCGACGCCGCACCTTCGCAATACCGACACCGCTGCCCGGCAAACCTCGGGCCCGATGCCGTCGCCCGGCACTACGGCGATTTGGTATTTGGTCAAGATGCACCCCGCTCGCTTGGTCGGGAAACAGAGTATGGATATCGGCGGCGGGATCAAACAAAAGTTCGGTCATTCGGCCCGGCGCCGGAAACGCCGGGCCGAACCGTCACGCGGCGGCCCTCGTCGGATCGAGGATCGTCACCGTCTCGGTGATGATATGGGCGGGAAAGCCGCTCATATCGGCGTGCTTGCGGATCACGTCCTTGTCCGTCGCCCGGTAGACGCAGAAGAGCTTGTCCTGCGTCACGAACGACTGGACCCACTGGACGTCGGGCGCCAGCTCCGCCAGGGCGGCGTTGGAAACCGCCGACCCTTCCTGATATTCGGCCTCGGTCAGTCCGCCGATGCCTTCGATGTCGCGTTCAATTACATACGTTTTCATTTTTCCACCTTTCCTTTGGTTGGGGTTGATGGGAGGAAAAATCGGAAATTCGGCGGCTTGTCTCAAGTTGGCAAATATGACATTATATATGGGTATTTTCGCCATTTCGGAGAAATTCTGTGATCGACGTCACGGTCCTGCTGGTCGGCCACGCCTACGTGTCGACGGCGATCGGCCCCATGGATATGTTCAGCGCCGCGGGGAGGTTTTGGAATGAACTCACGGGGGAGCGGACGTCACCGGCGTTCCGGGTTCGCACGGCATCGGTCGGACCCGGCGACGTCACGCCGGACGGACCGCTGACCGTGCGCGCCGCCCAAACCATCGAACAGATCAGGAAAACCGACCTCATTTTCGTACCCTCCGCCGGCATGGACGTCGATGACATGCTGGCGCGAAACGCCGCATTGCTGCCCTGGCTCCGACGGCATCACGCCAAGGGCACACCCATCGCCGCCGTCTGCACCGGCGTCGCGTTGATTGCCGCGGCGGGCCTCCTGGACGGCAGGCGGGCGACCACCCATTGGGGATTTGCCCAGGAATACATGCGGCGCTTCGACAAGGCGATCTGGCAGCCCGAGCGCGTGGTCACCGACGACGACGGCATCTACTGCGGCAGCGGCATCAACGCGGCGTTCGACCTCAGCCTCTACCTGATCGAAAAATTCTGCGGGCACGAGACCGCCGTCGAAACCGCCAAGTCGATGCTGGTCGACATGCCCCGGGTTTGGCAAACGGGGTTCTCGAAGGAGGAACTCCATACGCATCACGGAGACGAGACTATCCTCAAGGCGCAACACTGGCTTCATGACCATTACGCCGGCGAGTTCACCTTCGAGCAGGTCGCCTCCCGCGTCGGCATGAGCCCGCGCAACTTTGCCCGCCGCTTCAAACAGGCGACGGGACACAGTCCGTTGGCCTATCTGCACATCGTCCGGGTGGCGGTGGCCAAGCTCCATCTCGAAAACGGCCGGACGGGCATCGAAGAGATCGGACGTACCGTGGGATATCAGGACACGCTTTTCTTCCGCACCATCTTCCGGCGGCACACTGACATGTCGCCGGGCGAGTACCGGCGCCGCATCGGCGGTCGCGCCGCCTGAGCAATCAATCGCTGTAGGTCACACGGCCCTCGATGGGATAGGCCGGGTCGTTGTAACCGGGTGTCGAAGGGTGGCCGACGGTGACGAGGCTGTTGAGCAGGTCTTCGTCCTCGCTGGTGAACTCGTAGTCCAGGGCGGCTACGTAGTCCTCCCACTGCTCTTCCGTCCGGGGACCGCCGATGACGGCCGTCACCAAGGCGTTGTTCAAAACCCAGTTGACGGCCCAATGGGTCAGCTTGATGCCCTTCTCCTCGCAATAGGATTTGAGATCCTGGGCGATGATCAGCGATTCTTCGCGCCATTCGGTCTGCATGAGGCGCATGTCGTTGCGTCCGGCCCGAGTGCCGTTGCTGGGATTGCCAATCTCCTCGGGCTTGTACTTGCCTGTCAACACGCCGCGCGCCAGAGGGCTGTAGGGCACGACACCCATGCCGTAGTGATCGCAAGCCGGCAGATGTTCGACCTCGGGCATGCGGTTCATGGCGTTGTAGTAGGGCTGGCTGACCACCGGCTTGTCGACGCCTAAGTCGGCGCAGACGTTGACAATCTCGGCCACCCGCCAGGCCCGGAAGTTGGAGATGCCGAAGTGGCGTATTTTACCCGCGCGGATAAGGTCGCCCAGGGCGGACACCGTTTCGTCCAGCGGCGTTTCCAGGTCTTCCTTGTGCAGGTAGTAAATATCGATGTAGTCGGTGCCGAGGCGGGCGAGGCTTTCGTCGCAGGCTTGCATGACCCACTTGCGACCGGCTCCGGTGCGGTTGGGACCCTCGCCGATCTGGTTGCCGCATTTCGTCGCCAGCACCCAGTCGTGGCGGTGGGCTGCGATGGCGCGGCCGGTAATCTCTTCCGAAGCGCCATCCGTGTAGACGTCCGCGGTATCGATAAAATTGACGCCCTGATCGTAGGCCGCGCCGACGATACGCGCCGCGGTGGCTTCGTCCGTCGGGCCGCCGAACATCATGGTGCCGAGGCACAGAGGGGAGACGCGAAGGCCGCTTTGGCCGAGGGGGCGGTAATCCATGAAAGCCTCTTTCCGGTCGGGTGAAACCGAAAGCCTAGAGGCTTTTCCCCGTCTTGAAAACTAGTGGCTGGTACCGGCGGCGTAGCGCGTCTTGTTCCAGACGTTGTACTTGCCGCTCGGCTTCTTCATGGGCAGGCGCTTGACCTCTTCCAGCGTCTTCGCGTCGTAGATCACGATGGCGCCGTCGTTCTCCCAGATGCTGACGAGGGCGTGGCTGCCGTCGCGGTCAAACTCGACGTGGGCGTTGGTGAGGCCGGGGGCGGGGTTGACCGTCTTGACGATTTCCAGTGTGCGCTTGTCGATGACGTGCAGCACGTCGCGGTTGTCGCCGAAGAACACATCCACCCAGGCGTAGGGCGAGCTTTCGTGGCTGCGCATGAAAAAGCCCGGCCCCTTGGTTTCAATCGTCTTGATGGTGCGCCACGATTTCATGTCGATGACGCTGACCAGGCCGCCCCGGAGGTGCGGCGTCGCCATGACGTCGCGGCCCTCGTACTGCCAGGTGATGCCGGAACCCAGGTGCGGCATGCCGGCCAGTTGGATTTCGGCAATTTTGCGGCCGACGTTGAGATTGACGACCTGCCCGTTCTTGGCGTTGCGCGCGGCGCCGATCAGATTGCGGTAATCGAGGTCGAAAAAGAAGTCGTCGAGATAGTCGTCAAGCATGATGCGCCGCACCGGGAACGGCCCCGGCATGGGGATGGCCTCCTCCATGCCCTCCTCGTGATTGTGCACGAGGCCGGGATAGACCTTGATCGAGGGATCGTAGGGAATTTCCCAGATTTCCGGGATGTCCTTCAGGGCCGCCACGAAACTGTTGCGCGGCGGGGCGGTATAAACCGCGCTGACGCGGGAGGACTTACCCTTGGTGTCCTTCACCTCGATCACCTTGATCGGCGTGAGATCCTCGGCCGAAAGGGCGACAAGCGTGTGCGGCAGGTTGTTGGCGACCATCAGGAACTTGCCGTCCGAGGAAACCGCGACATTGCGTGTGTTGATGCCGGCGCGGATCTCGGCCACGGGCTGCAGGCTCCAGAGGTCGTACATGGAGATCCAACCGTCGCGCGAGGCGAGATAGACGAAGCGGCCGTCCGGCGAATACTTGGCGCCGCCATGCACCGCGAACCGCGTCTTCATGCGGGCCAGCGGCTCGAACCGGTCGCCGTCGAGGATGGTGATGTAATGATCGAAGGTTTCCACCACCGTGAAGAGGTTGAGGGGATCGGCCTGGTGCTGCGGCGCGTCGGGCAACGCTGAGAGATCGGTCATGAACTTACGCGACCCGGCGATCTCCGCCATGCCCCATTCGGGGATGCGCGGCAGCGGCGTGTAGATAAGCTTCACCAGGCCGTCGATGTCTGTCGTTGAGAGCTTCTGGCCAAACGCCGGCATCTGGCTGGCGGGGCGGCCGCGGGCGATGACGCCGGCGGCCTTGTTCTTGCGCAGGCGTCGGAGGTTTTCGGGCAGCAAAGCCGGGCCCTGGCCACCGAGCCGGTCTGCGCCGTGGCACCAGGCGCAGAAGTTGTCATAGTTCTGTTCGGGCGTTTGGCCCAGTACCGACGTGGCCGCCAGCGACAGAGCCACGGCCGCCGCCAAGCCTGAAAGGCGCATGTCAGGCTGTCCTTCTTTGTCCTCGCGTCGCGGAGAAGGGTACGACTTTGAGACGGTCGCCGCCACCGGAGACGCCGATCTCTTCGTCGGTGAGGTAACAGCCGGGATCTTCCGCCCAGGCATCGCCGGTGAGTTGGTAGGCGCGCACGCGCGTGTTGCCGCCGCAAATACCGAAGTGGGTGCAGCCGGCACAACGGCCCTTGACCCTGCGCGGCGACTGCTTGAGGCCCGCCATCAGGGGATCGGAGGTGTCCGGCCAAATTTCAGAGAACGGCCGCTCCCGCACGTTGCCCAAGGTGTGGTGCCACCACATGGTGTCGGGATGGACGTTGCCCAGATTGTCGATATTGGCGATGTTGACGCCCGATGAATTGCCGCCCCAGCGTTCCAGCATTGGTCGGACCTCGTCGAGCCGTTCGGGCATATTCCTTTCCACCCACATCAGGAAGTAGATGGCATCGGCGTCGTTGTTGCCGGTGACGTAGTCGCGCATCCCCCCGGCCTCAGCGTCGGCCCAGGCGCGTTCGAACAGCATGTCGAGGGCCTCGCGCGTCGCCTGGAAGACGGCGTCGGAGGTGCGGTTGTGGTTGCCGCGGCCGGCGTAGTTGAGGTGCGAGAGATAGAACCGGTCGATGCCGTCGGCCTCCATCCTGTCCATCATTTCGGGCAATTCGTGGGCGTTGTCCTGCGTCATGGTGAAGCGCAAGCCCACCCGGATGTCGCGCTCCTGGCAGAGCGCGATGCCGCGCATGGACTGATCGTAGGCGCCGGCCTTGCGACGGAATTTGTCGTGGGTCTCCTGCAGGCCGTCGATGGACACGCCGACATAGTCGTAGCCGACCTCGGCGATGGCGTCGATGTTGTCCTCATCGATCAAGGTGCCGTTGGTCGAAAGCCCGACGTAGAAACCCTTGGCCTTTGCGCGGTGAGAGATGTCGAAGATATCGGGCCGCAGCAAGGGCTCGCCGCCCGAGAGGATCAGCACCGGCACTTTGAAATCGCGCAGATCATCCATCACGCTGAAAATTTCGTCAGTCGTGAGTTCCCCTGTGAAATCCTTGTCGGCCGAGATCGAATAGCAGTGCTTGCAGGTAAGGTTGCACCGCCGGATCAAATTCCAGATGACGACGGGGCCCGGCGGCGTACCGCCGCCGCTGCCCTGCCGCGCGGCGGGGGCGTTGCCGGCCAGGGTTCGCATGTATTGGGAGACGCGGAACATGGACTACCTCCGATCACCGGACTTGGCCGTGCCTAAACGAAACCCGGTCTTTTTCAAAATGGCCGTACTGAACAACACCTTGTGCCCCCGGTTGCGCGATCCCAGCAGTTCGGCGATTTGGGCAACCTGATCGTGCACCGCTTCACGGTCGCGGCCATGGACCATGGCAAATAGGTTGTAGGGCCAGTCGGGCAGATGCCGCGGCCGGCGGTAGCAATGACTGACATAATCGAGTGCGCCGATTTCGCGGCCCGCCGCGTCGGCATCCTCGTCCGAGACGTTCCAGACGCTCATGCCGTTGCCGCGGTAGCCGAGCTTGTAATGATTGGGCACGGCGGCAATGCGGCGGATGATGCCGGCGTCGAGCATGGCCTCCATGCGCGCCATAACCTCCGGCCCGCTCAACCCCAGTTGCTCGGCGATGTCGTGGTAGGGACGGGGCGTCAGCGGGAGGCCTTTCTGCGTCGCCTCCACGATCAGGCGGTCGACGACGTCCAAGGCGCCTTCCGTCTCGAACTTGCCGGCGCTGCTCATGGTCTAGACCTCGAAATGCAGGCCGACGAAATACTCGTCGGTCTTCGGCATGTCGTGGACGGAAAGCCCGGTTTCGGCCTCGATTTCCGCGATTACCTCGACAATGCGGCCGGGCGTGTCGGTGGCGACGACGAACCACATGTTGAAATCGTCGTCGCGGGCGTAGTTGTGGGCAATCTCGTCGTGAGCGTTGACCTGGCCCGTGACCTCATCGAAGCGCTCCTCGGGCACCTTCATGGCAGCCAGCGTCAGCTCGCCGCCCAGGCGTTCGGCGTGATACATCGGCCCAAAGCGGCTCAAGATGCCGTCGTCCAGGAACCGCTGCAGGCGCGCGATCAACTCCACCTCCGAGATGCCGAAATCGCCGGCGGCTTCGGCATAGGGGTTTTCCGAGATGGGAAATCCGCGCTGCAGGCTGTTGATGATGGCGCGGTCCGTATCGTCGAGACCGGCGAGCAAAGTGTTTTGGACAGGCTCGGTCATTCCGCCGCCTCCCCCCGACCGGTGCGGCCGAGGTAGCGGGCGCCGCGCTGTTTGAAACGGCGGGTGCTGAACAGAATCTCCTGCGGCACGTCTTCCAGACCGCACTTTCTTGCGGCTTCGGCCACCTGGGCCGTAACGACGTCGCGGTCGCGACCATGGACCATGGCGTAAAGGTTGTAGGGCCAGTTGACGTCAGGCCGCCGCCGGTAGCAAAGGCGCACGTACGGCAGCTCGCCGAGGCGCTCTCCCACCTGGTCCACCTGATCCTCGGCAATCTGCCAGACCGTCATGGCGTTGGCCTGGAAACCAAGTTCGTGGTGGCGCACGATGACCCCGAAGCGCCGGATGGTGCAGGCCTGCTGCAGGGCGCGAAGGCGGAAGATGACCGCTTCGCCGGTAAGGCCGCACGCCGCGCCGATATCCTCGTATGGGTTCTTCACCAGGGGCAGCCCGCCCTCCAGAACACCAAGCAAATCCTTGTCACGGGCGTCCGGCAGGGGCGGTTGGGCCGCCGGCATGCAGGGCGCGGGATCCTCGTCCCGGCCGTCGATATCGAAGCCGAGATCGATGAAGTAATCCCGCACCATGGGCAGGTCGAGAACGGCTAAGCCCGTACGGCCTTCGATATCGGCGAGGACGCGCGCGACGCCGGCCCTGCTGGCGGCGGTGACGACGAACCAGAGATTGTAGTCGTGTTCGCGTTCGTAGTTGTGATTGACCTCGTCGTAGGCGCTCACCAGATCGGCCACGGCTTCGAGCTGATCCGCCGGCGCCTTCAGGGCGGCCAGCGTGGCGGCGCCGATGGCGCCGGGCCGGAGGGTCGCGCCGATCCGGCTAACCGCACCCGCTTCCTTCAAAGCCGTGAGCCCCGCTATCACATCGGCTTCCTCAACGCCCACATCCTGGGCGATGACGGCGAAGGGATCGGCGACCAGGGGGAAATCCCGTTGGTAGTCGTTCAATAGCCGGTGTGAAATATCGCGCGCCATCTTCTTTGTCCTACAAGCCGATCTGATGGGCCCGGTTGGTGAAAAAGATGCCGCTGGGCTTGGCCGCCTTGAGGCTGGCGCGCTGCTCAAACGTCTCTGTGTCGTAGACCACGACCTTGCCCGCATCGCGCACCGAAAGCCAGACTTCCTCCCCGCGCGGCGTGAATTCCATATGCAAAACGGCCGGGCCGGGTTTGAGCGTCTTGACGATGCGCCGGCTGGGCACATCGATGACCTGGATGGTGTCGTTGTCGGGGTAGGCGAAGTTGACCCAGATCTGCCGCCCGTCGGGCCGCGCCATGACAAAGACAGGCTGACCGTGCACGCCGATGCGCCCCACCTCGTTCCAGGAACCGGCCTTGGCGATCAAGACCTCATGGTGGCCGATGGCGGGAAAGAAGGCGTGACCGTCGGCCATCGCCCAGCCCTCGAGGTGCGGCATCTTGTAGACCGGCATTTTCTTGCCGCCGCGGCCGTAGCCCGAAAGAATGCGCTTGGCGCCGGCCTCGACATTCCAGAGGTCGACCATGGCCAGGCCGTCCTCACCGAACAGGCCGGCGACGTACCAGCGCCCGTCCGGCGTGATCAGGCCGTCGTACGGCAGCTCGCCGATTCCGGTCATCTTGGTGATCGCCGGGTTGGCGGGATCGTTCATGTCGACCACCCAGATCTCACCGGCATCGTACAGCCCGAAGACGAAGCGCTGGCCCGGCGCATCGACCAGGCCGACGGTCTTCGACTGTTCGCCGTCGGCGCCGATGGCCGGTATGTCGGCCACCATCTCGAGCGTCTCGGTGTCGAAAATACGCACGCCGCCCGGCTTGTAGTTGGAAACCGCGACCAGTTTGCCGTCCTGCGAGATGGCGCCGCCGATGGAGTTGCCGGCCTGGATGGTACGGCCGACGATCCGGCGCTCCAGCAGATCCACCTTGGTCAAGCCGCCGTCGCGGCCGAAGATGAAGGCGTAGCGGGCGTCGCGCGAGTAAACCGCCGAGGCATGGGAAAGATCGCCGAGACCCGACACGGTGGCGAGGCTCCTGCGCGCCGAATTGTCGACGATCTGGACGTTGCCGTCCGCACGTTCGATGACGATGCCGAGGTCGCCGGTGCCGCGCACTTCCGTGCAGGCGGCGGCCAGCAGGGCGCAAATCGATACGAAGATGAGGCGCAGGCCGGTCATTGTTTAAGTCCTTTGCGTAGCCGCGCGACCAGCCAGGCCGCTTCCTCGCGTGTGAGAAACGGCCGCCACGGCGGCATCGGCGTGCCGGGCACGCCGTCGAGGATAATTCCGATCAAGGCTTCGTCCGTGAAATGTTCGAGGGATTCCGGCATCAGGGGCGAGCCCAATCCGCCGCGGCGCGTCAGACCATGGCACGAGCCACAGTCCTGTTCCAGCAAAACCCCGAGCTCGGTCTGCCGCGGCGGAGTCATTTCCCCCGCCGTCGCTTGAGATACCCCCCCGAGTATCAGCAATCCGAGGAGGGCGCTATTGAGCCGCGACCAAGACATTGTCCAATTCCGCCCCGGACGGGCGTGCGCCGGCGAACCAATCGAGCGCACCGGCCAGTTCGACCACCCGGCCGATCACCAGGAGGCAGGGCGCCTGGAATTCGCGGGATTTCACGTCCGCCGGCAAATCGGCCAGCGTCGAGACCAGCCGCCGCTGACCGGGCTTCGTACCGTTCTCGATGGCCGCGGCCGGTGTGGAGGCCGCGAGACCGTGCTCGATCAGCTTGGCCGAGATCTCCTTGAGGTTGGCAAGACCCATGTAGATGACCAGGGTCGTGTCGGCGTCGGCCAGGCTTTGCCAATTGAGATCCAGCGGTTTGTCTTCCCGGCAGTGTCCGGTAACGAAGCGAACGCTGCGGGCCAGGCCGCGATGGGTCAGCGGAATGCCGGCATAGGCACTGGCGCCGGTGGCGGCGCTGATACCGGGCACGACCTCGAAAGGAATACCGGCTGCGACGAGTTCCAGGGCTTCCTCGGATCCGCGTCCGAAGACGAAGGGATCGCCGCCCTTGAGCCGGACGGTACGCCGGCCGCTGCGGCCGAGGCGGACGAGGGTCTGGTTGATCTCTTCCTGCGGCAGGTGATGCGCGCCGGCTGCCTTTCCCGCAAAGATGCGGCTGGCGCCGACCGGAATGAGATCGAGAATATCGGGGCCGACGAGCCGGTCGTAAACCACGACCTCCGCCGACTGAATGAGCCTGAGGGCTTTGACCGTCAGAAGATCCGGATCGCCCGGACCGGCGCCCACGAGAAAGACGTTCGCCGCATCTGGTGTCTGGCCGGGTGCTGTTTCTTTCATGTCATCCCCCCACGGGACTAACGGGTCGAGTTGAACAATGGTCGCATCGGGCGGGGCCGAAACCCCGCCCGACACAAACCGGCTAGTAGATGTCGTTCTTCGTGTTGAGCACGTTGAACTTGCCCGTGGGCGTGACCAGGCGCTTGTCCTTGATCACCTTCACGAGCTTACGGGTTTTGTCGTTGATGACGACGATGGCGCTTTCCTCCGTGGCGGCGTTCCACACCGACCACCAGATTTCCGTGCCGTCCTTGTTGTATTCGCCCTGGACGACGCGCTTGACGCCCTCGGCGATACCGGACCACTCGCCGACCGGAATGACGTCGTAGCCTTTTTCAAGGTTGTCGACGTCGAACACGGCCACCGACGAAGCGATCGAGGCTTCGGGGTTGAGCGGCGTGTCGACCCAGAGGTTCTTCGACTTCGGATGGGTCTTGACGAACAGCGAACCGCCGCCCTGGCCTTCCAGTTCCTCGACCATCTTCCAGGCGTACTGGGGATGGTTCACCGGATCGGTGCCGATCAGTGCGATGACCTCGTCGCCCAGGTGGCTGGTGGCCCAGACGGGGCCGTATTTGGGATGGACGAAGTTGGCGCCGCGGCCGGGGTGCGGCGTCGTACCGGTTTCGATCTTGGCGACCAGTTTGTCGTCCTTGGTGTCAATCACGGCGATGGTGTTGCGGGCGTTGGCCGCGGCCATGAAGTAACGACCAGTGGAATCAAATCCGCCGTCGTGCAGGAAGCGCTCGGCGCCGATGGTGGTGATCTTGAGATTGTTCAGATCGGTGTAGTTCACCATCATCACCTGACCGGTTTCCTTGACGTTGACCAGGAAGGTCGGCGCGTAGTGTGAGGACACGATGGCGGCGACACGGGGTTCGGGATGGTATTCCTGGGTGTCGACCGTCATGCCGCGCGTGGCGACGATCTTCTTCGGCTCCAGGGTTTGGCCGTCCATGATGACGAACTGGGGCGGCCAGTAGGCGCCGGCGATGGCGTACTTGTCTTCCCATCCTTTGTACTTGGAGGTTTCGACCGAGCGTGCTTCGATACCGACCTTGATCTCGGCGACCGTGTCGGGATGCTTCATCCAGAGATCGATCATGTTGATCTTGGCGTCGCGGCCGATGACCATGAGATAACGACCCGATGCCGACATGCGCGAAATGTGCACGGCGTAGCCGGTGTCGATAACCTCGACGATTTTCTTGGTGCCGCCGTCGATCAGGGCGACCTGACCGGCGTCCCGCAGCGTGACGGAGAAGACGTTGTCGAGGTCGAGATCGTTCTCCTTCTTGGTCGGACGCTTTTCGACCGGGATCACAACTTTCCAGGAGGCCTTCATCTCGTTCATGCCCCATTCCGGAGGCTGGGGCGGCTCGTTCAAAAGGTACTTCGCCATCACGGTGATCTGTTTCTCTGTCAGACCGCCCTCGGCGCCCCAGTTGGGCATACCGGCGGGAGAGCCGTAGGTGATGAAGTCCTTGAGGTAGTCGAAGCCGAGCTCTTTCGTGACCTTCGTGGTCAACGGTTTACCCGTGGCGCCCTTGCGGAGCACGCCGTGGCAACCGGCGCAGCGTTCGAAGTAAATCTGACGGGCTTCGCTAAATTCCTCGTCGGTGAGGGCCGGCGCACCCTTGGTGATAAGCTGCTGACCGCCCTCGACCGAATCGAGAGAAGGCTGGTACTTGCCACCGGGCGTCGTTTCGTGACCTTTCAATTTTTCCTTAGGCGTTTCGGCCGCCGATGCGGCCAATGTTCCGACAGCGATCACGGCGGCAGCCGTAAACGTGCCGAGTATTTTGGCGTTAATCATTAATACCTCCGTTGCTTCAGGGGCAGTTGAAGCATGGTTTCGGTGATGTCCTCCCCCCCTACGGACGGATGACCGGATTTGGGTAGCACGCAGCCAAACCGGTACGATTGACTTCGGTCAACATTACGGCTTGGGCCGCTCGATCAGCTTGACGCAGATCAAGGTGCTGCCCGCCTCCGCGGTTTAATCTGATCCGCATGGCTGCCGAAAAATCATTTTATTTCAAATGGTTAATTAATCATTGGAGGAACAACGCCAGGCCCCCGTCAGGGGTTCGGCGGGGGGTTGCGACCCTTTGTCGCAGCGCGTTGTCCGCAGCCCTGGCGATTTTCCTGATCACTTCCATGGGAACCATCGCAGCGGCGAAAAATCCCGCAGACCTGCCGCTGCAAACCGTCTTCCCCGGCGCCGAGCGCATCGGACCCATCGAGGGTACGCCGCCCGCCGCGGCGGCCTGGAAGGACGACGCCATCATCGGCTACGTGTTCCTTACGTCCGACGTCGTTCGTTCCGTGGGCTATTCCGGCAAACCGATCAAGACCGCCGTCGGTCTCGATTTGAACGGCAACATCACCGGTGCCGCCGTCATCGAGCACCATGAACCCATCCTCATCCTCGGTATCGACGACAGCCACCTCGACGCCTTCGTCAGCTCCTACACCGGCGTCAGCGTTCGAACAAAAGTCAGCGTCGGGCGCAGCCGTGGGTTCCAGCCGGACGAGGACGGCGGATCGCTGGTCGTCGACGGCATTTCCGGCGCCAGCGTAACCTCGATCGTTTTCAACGATTCCATCATGCGGGCCGCCCGCGCCGTGGCGCGCAGCCGGGGCATCATCGAAGGCGGCGGCATCAAGGAGGCGCAACTCGACCTCGAACTGTTCGAGGAGGAAGACTGGCAGAACCTGTTGGCCGGCGGCGCCGTTACACGGCTGTTTTTGCGCAACCGTGAAGTCGACGACGGTTTTGTTACGCAAACCGGCCGGGCCGCACCGTCGGCGACGCCGCGCGAACCCCGGGGGAAATTCATCACCCTCTACGCCGCCCTGCTGACGCCTGCTGGAATTGGCCAGAACCTGCTGGGCTTCCCGGCCTACAGCAAGCTCAGGGCCGAGCTCAAGCCCGGCGAACAAGCGCTGCTGATCGCGGCGCAGGGTCTCTACTCGTTCAAGGGCTGGGTCTGGCGCAAAGCCGGCGTCTTCGACCGTCTGCAGCTCGTCCAGGGGCAGACCACCCACCGTTTCGCCAAGGAGCAGCACCGCCTCATCGAAAAGCTGGGGGTTAAGGGCGCTCCCAAGTTCCGCGAGATGGGCGTATTCATCGTGCCCGCCCACAAGGGCTTCGATCCGACCGCCCCCTGGCGGCTGGAACTGATCGTGACGCGCGATATCGAAGACGGCCAGTCCGTTCAGGCCAAATTTCCGCTCACCTACCAGGTACCCGACCGCTTTATCCTGCGGCCGGAGCCGGCCGTAATCGGTGACGGCAGCCTAACTTCGGCGTTGGACGAAGCCGCTTTGGTCGGCGACGGCGTCTGGCTCCAGGTCTGGGAAAACCGCGTCGGCGAAATTGCCGTCCTTATCGGGGCGCTCCTGCTGCTTTACGTCCTGCTGGTGTTTCACGACACGGCAGCCAAGAACCCAAGCTTCGTTCGCACCGTCCGGGTGGTATTCCTCGCCTTCACCGTCGTCGGCCTGGGTTGGTTGATGAGCGCCCAGTTATCCGTCGTCAACGTCATCACGTTCATCAACGCGCTGCTCACCGAATTTCGCTGGGATTTCTTCCTCCTGGATCCCATCGTCTTCATTCTCTGGTCGTACGTCGCGGTCGCCCTGCTTTTCTGGGGCCGCGGCGTTTTCTGCGGCTGGCTCTGTCCGTTCGGCGCGCTCCAGGAACTGGCCTCGCGGGCGGCGCGCATCCTGCGCCTGCCGCAAATCCCTGTCCCCTTCGGTCTGTCGGAGCGGATATGGCCGATCAAATACATCCTCTTCCTGGGGCTGTTGGCGCTGTCGCTGCACTCCGTCGGCCTCGCTGAAATCGGGGCTGAGGTCGAGCCCTTCAAAACCGCCATCGCCCTGAAGTTCGTGCGCGCCTGGCCGTTTGCCGTTTACGCGCTGGGCCTCCTGGCGGCGGGGATGTTCGTCGAACGCGTCTTCTGCCGCTATCTCTGCCCGCTCGGCGCGGCCCTGGCCATTCCGGCCAACAACCGCATGTTCGATTGGCTGCGCCGGCGCCGGCAGTGCGGTACCGAGTGCCAGATTTGCGCCACGCGCTGCCCCGTCCAGGCCATCCATCCCGACGGCCGTATCGAACCGCACGAGTGCATCTACTGCCTCGACTGCCAGGTGCTTTACTACGACGACAAGATCTGTCCGCCCGCCATCGCCCGGCGTAAAAGGCGCGAAGACCGGGCGGCGCGCAAGGCGGCCCGGGAGGCGGCGCGTGCCGCCGCCCCTCAGCCGACGCCGGAAGAGAGGGCGCCATGACCCCCATCAGCCGCCGCCGCGCCATCTCCCTGACCGCCGCCGCCGCAGGTACTGCCCTGCTGCCGTCCGGATCGGCTGCCTCGAAGCCCTATGTCCGGCAATGGCGGGGAACGGCGCTCGGGACAACGGCCAGCCTAAAAATTGTCGGCCTGTCCGAACGACGGGCGGAGCAGGTGATCACCGCCTGCGTCGACGAGATCAGGCGGCTGGAGGCGGAATTCAGCCTATTCCAAGTGGACTCCGCCCTCAGCCGGTTGAACGCGGCTGGCGAGCTCCCGGCCCCTTCGGCCGACTTGCTGCGGTTGCTCGCTGACGCATCCAACATGTCGCGGCGGTCGGAAGGCGCCTTCGATCCGACGGTGCAGCCTTTGTGGCATCTGTTCGCAGATCACTTCAGGAACCCGTATGCGCCCGTCGAGGGCCCGTCTCGCGCCGACATCGAGCGCGCACTGCAATTGGTCGATTGGCGGCGGGTTTCTGCCTCCCCTTCCGCCGTTCGGCTTGGCCCCGGGCAAGCGCTCACCCTCAACGGCATCGCCCAGGGCTTTATCACCGATCGCGTCGCCGATCTGCTGCGGGGCGCCGGTCTTCACCGGGTCCTGATCAATCTCGGGGAGTTCCGGGCCGTGGGGCCGCGCGCGCCCGGCGAACCCTGGCGCATCGCCCTCGACGACGGTGGAGGCCGACCAAAGGCCCGCAACTTGATCCCGCTGGAGGATCGGGCAGTCGCCACATCCGGCGGATACGGCTTGCCGTTCGATCAGCGCGGCCGGTTTCACCACCTGATCGACCCTCGAACAGGTCTCTCGCCCGTGCGTTACCGCGCGGTCGCCGTCGTCGCGAAAACGGCCACGTCGGCCGATGCGCTTTCGACGGCATTGACGATGGTGCCGCCCGACACCATCTCCCCCTTATTGCGGCGGAGTGGCGGCGAGGTCGCCTATGTAACTTTCGCGGATGGCCGCCGCGCCATCTTCCGACCCGACGCCTGAATTTTTCTCGACGGTATTTCTCTTCGATGTTCGACCGCATTCTGTTCGCCTACGGCTTTCGCATTTTCTTTTTGTTCGGCGGCATTTCCGCCGCCGTCCTGGTTCCCATCTGGGTTGTCATGCTGCAGGGCGCCATCGGCATGCCGAGCTACCTCGGCGGCATCGGCTGGCACGGCCATGAACTGATATTCGGCTATTCTGCCGCCGTAATCGCCGGGTTCCTGCTCACCGCGGTCTCTAACTGGACGGGTACGCCCAACGTCAAGGGTGCCCCGCTGGCGTTATTGTTTGCCTTCTGGCTGGCCGGCCGCATCGCCATCCTGTTCGCCGACGCCCTGCCGGGCCCCCTGGTCGCCTTAGTGGACATGTTGTTTCTGCCGGGCGTCGCCTTGGCTTTACTGCCGGCTCTCTTGAAGGCGGGCAAGTTCGCCAATACCGCGTTCACGATCCTGTTCGGCTTGATGGCGGCGGCCAACCTCGTCATTCACGCCGAAGCGCTCGGCTATATCGACGGATACGCCGACGGCGCCCTCTATGCCGCGCTGGACATCGTCATCGTGATCATGGTCATGGTGGGCGGCCGCATTACACCGGCCTTCACGCGCAACGCCCTTGGCACCCAACCGGTGCTGCGGCCCACAGCCGATAAGGCCGCGGTAATGCTCGTGCTGGCCATTGCCGCCGCCGATCTGGTGAGCGCGCCCGGCATCGTGATCGGTACGCTGTGCCTCGCCGCCGCCCTGGCCAACGGCATCAGGCTCTCGGGCTGGGGCGGCATGGCGACACTCAAGACCCCGCTGCTCTGGATCCTCCACCTGGCCTATCTCTGGCTGGTCGTGGGTTTCGCCCTGCGCGGCGTCGCCGCCCTGACCGAATTCCTGCCGATGGCGACGGCGCTGCATGGTTTGACGCTGGGCGCCGTCGGCTCGCTCACGCTGGGCATGATGACGCGCGTCGCCCTCGGGCATACCGGACGACCGCTGCAGATCCGTCCCGTCATCCCCTGGACGTACGCCGCGATAAGCCTGGCGGCCCTGATCCGAATCGTGGTTCCGTCGATCGCTCCGGAACTGAACCTCGAGGCCAACTACCTCGCCGGCCTGTTGTGGACCGCGGCGTTCTCGATTTTCGTGGTGGTCTACGCGCCCGTACTGCTGAGCCCGCGGCCCGACGGCCGGCCCGGCTAGGATAATCCCTACATCTTGTGACGGCCCTGGGGCTCGCTTTCCTCACAGAAGGCGCGCAGCGTCTCGACGCTCTCAATATCGACCTCGCGGCCGTGGCAATCCACGCCGATTTCGCGCAGGCGCGCCAGGGCGCGCGAAAGGCTCTCGGGCTTGATGCCGATGCGGGCGGCGATCAGGGCCTTGTCGAAGGGCAACTGGGCGTTCGCCGGTCCTTTCTCGACGTCGGTCAGGGCCAGCAGAAAACCGCCGAGGCGCTGGCCGGGCGACTTCGATTTGAAATCCGCGATGTCCTTCTGAAAGCGGCGGTGCCGGCGCGCCATCAAGCCCAGCATGCGAAAGGCGAGATCCTTGTTGTCGGAAAGGTGCTGGATCATGGGTTCGGCCATGATCTGGACCAGGCGGGCGTCCTCCACCACCTCGGCATTCACGGGAAAGCGGCCGGAGGCGAACATGGCGGCCTCGCCGAAGGATTGGCCCGCGTTGAAGACGCCGACAACGTTTTCGTCGCCCTCCTCGGTGGCGGTAAACAGCTTCACCCGGCCGTCCAGGCATATATAGAACCGGTCGGCAACGTCGCCCTGGCTGAACAGCAGGGAATGCTTGGCGTGGTCGCGAACATGGGCGCCACCGACCAAGCCGGCAACATCGTCAAGCGGCAGATCGGCAAACGGTCCGATGTGCGCGATTTGCGCTATTTCCTCAGGTCCGAGCAGATGGGACGGCACCCGACACCTCCGAAGATTTCAAGTTAACTGAAGTCAAGCGGATGCCGGGGGCGGCGGTCAAGGTGAATCACTCGATACCGAAAACAACGACCGCGCGGGATCACGGGTCAGGCAGCGTCCCCAGGGGCGCCTTCGAGGCAGAACTCGCGCAGGCTGCCGACGTCGGCGATGGTCAGAACGCCCTCGACGTCCTGCACGCCGATCTCCCGCAGCTTGGCCAGCGCCCGCGAAAGGCTTTCGGGTTTCATGCCGAGCCGGTTGGCCAGCAGCCGTTTATCGTAGGGCAGTTCGACGACGATTTCGCCGTCGTCGGCTTCCGTCAGGCTCAACAGAAAGCCGCCGAGACGTTGCGCCGTCGACTTCAGCTTGAGTTCGCTGATCTGGTAGAGCAGGACCCTGAGATGCCGGGACATACCGCCCATCATGGCCAGCACCAGATCAAACTCGTTGGTGAGTTGCTCGAGGAAGGGCTTGGCCTCGACGGCGACGATGCGGGCATCGCTCACCACCTTGGCGCCGACCGGAAAGACCCCGGTATCGAAAATGGCTTCCTCGGCGAACGTTTCGCCCGCACCGAGGATGTCGATCACGCTCTCGCGCCCGTCGGGCGCGACGACGTAGAGCTCGATCTGACCGTCAAGCTGGACATAGAAGCGGTCGGCCACGTCGCCCTGGGAGAAGAGCACCGTCCCCGCGGGCGCGATCGAAACCACGGCGTTACCCAGCAGATCGGCGATGGCGTTCTTGGTCAGACCGGCGAACAGGGGTATTTTCGCAACCCGCGAAATCACTTCGGGTTCCATGCCGGCCGATCCCCCGATTTGTGTGCTGGCGCTCATGCCGCGCAAACCCCACTTGTCCATTGTTCCCGTAAAAGGCTAGCACAGGAACGCCGCCTCGGCATGACTTTGGTCAAGCCAAGATATATTCGCTGCGATTTCATCGTACCCTCAGCTTGCCGTGATCGGCCTCGATGACCAGGACGCCGCGTGCGGTGAGTTCGATCTTCTGCGATTGAACCACCGGCGCCTGTCGGCCGCCGCTGTCCTCGATCTCGACTTTCAGAAGCGGATTGCCCGGCGACACCTGGAAGCGCTGGTAGAACTGGGAGGGACCGTCCTTCGAAAGACCGGTCGGAATTTTGAGTTCGTCGTAGATCTTTTCGTCATCCAGCCAGATCGATACCCGCACGGGATGGCGTTCGCGGGGGCAGATCTTGGGCGGTTTCGCGGTGGGCGGCAGCTTTGCGAGCTCTTCCTTGGTGTGTTCGCGGCAGGCTTCCTTGCGTTGGCCCCCGTGGGTCAGGCTGAGCTTGATCAGGGCCTTGTCGTCGGGGAAATACGACCATTGGGGCGCCATGGAAAAGTAGCCCAGAAGTGCGGCGAAGCCGATATAGGCGATAACCTGGCCGGTATAGCGCCGGATGATGTCGAAGAGGTTGCTCATGACATCACCTCGTCGCGGTCCTCATCGGGAATCGGTTCGAGCTTTTCGCGGAAGTCGATGACTTCCTGAAGCAGCCGGTCGGCGTCGGCCGGGGCGGCCCACGAGAGCCGGATGCGGTCGCGCGAAAAGCGGGTGCGCAAGTAGGTTTCGCGGCTGCCGTCGAGACGCTGTTCGACCCAACGCCCGCCCATGCGGTGGAAGCATTCCCCGTCGCCGCAGCCCGTCAGAAAGATGCCGTCGACGCCGCCGCGCCGCATCATGAAGTCCAGGAGTGCAGGCGGCACGGCGCCGGTGCACGGCAGGTTGAGCGTGGCGATACCGTCGAGCCGCAGTTGCTCCACGTTGACGGCGCGGGTACAGCCGATCAGCAGGACCTTGGCCTGGTCGTCGGGCAAGCCCGCAACGGCCGCAACAGCCTGGCCCCGCATCTGGTGCAGGGAAATGTCGGGCAGGTCGATGCCGATGGCGATATGGTCGTCGCGCCTGAGCGGCGTGTGGGTGGGGCAGGAACCGACGCAAATGCCGCAAGCCGAACACAGGCTCTCGTTGACGACGGCGATCTTGTCGTAGGGGCCGTCCTCACGGGGCCGCATCTGGATGGCGCTGTAGGGACAGTCCTGATAGCAGCGCTCACAGCCGTTGCACTGTTCCTCCGACACCACGGCGGGAGATCCCGGTTTCTCGCGCGGCAGCCAGGGCATCAGCATGAGGAGGAAGGTGATGCCGTAGACCAGGCCCCAGACGGGACCGGCGGACCAGAGATCGATCAGCGGGTAGATAAAGAGGTAGTACCAATCGAGATTGATGACGGCCGGCACCTGGCTGAGATCGGCCTGCGGATGGCTGGTGGCCGGGAACACGAGACTGAGGCCCAGCAGCATGAGGAAAGTGCCGACGCCCAACCCGAGCGGCGGGTTGATCCGCGCATTGGTCATGCGCTGCAGGTGCAGCCACATCAGGAACAAGAGGATCAGCGGCATCGCGATGTGCAGGAAGATCAGCAGGCTGAAGAAGCGGTCGCCCATGCTGCCTTTGGTCAGGAAGTTCTGAGCGATGGGTTCGCCGAAAATGGGGAACCAGTCGATCCATTCGGCGGTGGCCACGGCGATCATCTGGGCCATTTCGTCCCACACCAGCCAATAGCCGTTGATGCCGGACATGACGATGAGCCACAGCATGGGCACGCCCAGCGTCCAGGTGAACCAGCGAACGCCCCGGTAGCGGTCGAGCGCAAACTCGCGCAGCAGGTGGATCATGGTCACCAGGATCAGGGCATCCGAGGCGTAGCGGTGCAGGCTGCGCATGACGCCGCCGAGGTACCATTGCTCGTGGGTCAGATACTCGATGGAATCGTAAACGCCCTGGATGCTGGTCTCGAAGACGACATAGAGGTAGATGCCGCTGGCCGCGACGATCCAAAAGTTGAACCAGGCCAAAGCGCCCAGGTAGAAGAGCGGGTTCCAGTCCCGCCCGAATAGCTTATCGAAGCCGATTTCGGCAAGTTCGAAGCCCCGCAACAGCGGGCGCTGCACCATCTTCAACACGTCGTGAAATCCTAACTTGTCCCTTGCACCGGCGGGCGGCCGCGACCCCGGACATATTCCCGAACGATGAAACCGACGACGAAGACGAGACAGACAAAGCCGATCGCCATGCCGATAAAGAGAGAGTAATCGAAGTAATAAGCGTCGCGCGACGGATCGTAAATGGTGCAAACCAAACGAACCCGGTCTATGAGCGACTGGACACCGGTCCAGGGACCGCCTTTGAAGACCATGTGCTTGAGGGGATCGACCAGTTGGGGCGTGGCGAAGTCTTCGCCGTAGACCTGCGCGTAGACCCTGCCGTCCTGGTCGATGATCGTCGTCTGCGTCAGGTGGTCGAAACCTTGGGACGACGGGGTGAAACTGAACCCGATATCGTCACTGAGGCGCCAGACCGTGGGGGCGTCGGTCGAGAGGAAGTGCCAACTTTCGGACGAGATCCCCTGCTGCCGGGCGAAGGCGCGCATGGCCGAGGGCTTGTCGTATTCGGTGTCGAAACCGATGGTCGCGATCTGGAACTGTCCCTCGCCCAGGGCTTCGTTGGCAACATCCACGGCGCGGGCCAGCGACTGAGTAATCTGCGGACAAATGTGGTAGCAGCTTGAATAGACCAGGCTGATGATCAGCGGTTTACCGGCGAAATCCGCAATGCGAACGGACTTGCCCGCGGCATTGACGAAGCGGTGATCCCGCAACGATCGTCCGATGGCCGCCTGGCTTTCGGCCAGGGCCGATTTGCCGTCGAAGTCGGTTCTTGCCGCCGCCTGCCGATCGGCCGCAACCGCCACACCCTCGGCAGCCGTCGATGGCGTCACATACACGCCCGACAACAAGCCGACCGCGGCGCCGATCATCAGGATGTGGCGCTTAAGCTCGATCATTACTCTCGCGATCCTATAAAAGCCAGCGATCAAGCATGGCCCCCGCCAGAAGCAGGGAGAGTTGAATCAAAGAGGCAAAAAAATTGAGCATGGCGCGCCGCCGGGTCGGTTGCGAAACCAGACGGACGCTGAAATGGATAAAGACAAGGCCGCCGGCGGCAGCAGACGCGAAGTAGATCCAGCCCATCCCGGCAAAAGCGGGCAGCAGGGAGACGCCGACCAGTGCAATGGTGCTGGCCAGAATGACGCGGGCGGCGGCGGGCGCACCGATGACCACGGGCAACATGGGGACCCCGGCCGCCGCATAGTCGTCCTTGAGCGCCAGCGCCAAGCTCCAAAAGTGGGGGGGGGTCCACAGGAACAAGACAAACGCCATGAGGAACGGCAACGCGGCAAAGCCGGGGTCTACGGCTGCTGCGCCGGCAAGAACAGCAAAGCTGCCGGCGAGGCCACCGAATACGATGTTGAGCCATGTGCGGCGCTTCAGCCAAACCGTATAAACGATGGCGTAGGTGAAGGCGCCGAGAAATGTATAGAGGGCCGCCCAGACATTGACGGCAAGGGCCGCAGCCCCGACCGCCAAGGCCATCAGGCCCCAAATGATGACCGGCCAAACCGGGCCGGCGAGGAATTCGCCCGTAACAAATGGCCGGGCGGCCGTGCGCTTCATCAGACCGTCGATGTCACGCTCGACATACTGGTTGAAAGCGCCCGCGCTGGCCGCCGACACCAAGACGGCGGCGGCCAGCACGAACATTTGGAAGGTAGTCGGTAGCGGTCCGGGGGTGACCGCCAATCCGGCCAAGGCACTGAGCATTATCACCACGCCGATGCGCAGCTTGAATACCGAGAGCAATTGACTGGCGGCGGCACCCATGATCCGGTCCTTAGGAGATCGGCCAGACTTCGGCGAGATACTTCCAGTTCACGAAATAGTAGAGAACGAAAGTACCCAAGAAGACCAAAGCCAGGACGAATGTGCCGGGCACCGTTACCGAGTGGGCGCCGCCTGCGGTGTGCAGGGCGGGTTCCGCTGCGGGTGCGGGCTCGGCGGCCGGAGCCGGAGCGTCGGCCTTGCGCTTGCCCCAGAGGATGGTGCCGACCATGATGACGCAGAACGCGGCACCACCGATCGCCGCCAGAATGCCGCTGAGGCCGTTGAGCGCCAGGAACATGTAGGCGGAAGCCGGATAGTCGAAGCCAAGCGAGGCATCGGCGAAACCGATGTCCCAGTGCCGGCGCGACACGCCGAGCGTACCGGCGCCCATCATGAAGAGCGAGGTGCCGGCGACGCCGAAGCCGAAGAGATACGGCTGCCAGCGGGCCAGACCCGGCCACCACAACTCACGCCGGAACAACAGCGGCACGAGGAAGTAGCTGATCGACATGAAGGCCAGTGTGGTACCCGCAACGACCGTGGCATGGAAGTGGCCCGGTACGTAGAGGGTGTTGTGCATGATGATGTTGATCTGCTCGGTACCCATGATGACGCCGGTAATGCCGCCCAGGAAACCGAAGAAGACCAGCGACAGGAACATGCCGGAGAACACCGGATTGCTCCAGGGCGCACGCCGCAGCCATTCGAACAGGCCGTTGGTGAAACCCTTCTTGCGCTGTGCCGCCTCGATGCTGCCGGGCACGGTCAGACCGTGGATCATGCTGCCCAGCACCGCGAGGTACATGGCATAGGAAGTGTTGAAGATCTTCCACTCCGGCGACAGGCCCGGTTCCACCAGCAAGTGGTGAGCCGAGGCGAGCTGCAGGAACATGATGTAGAAGAGGAAGGCCATGCGGCTGACTTTTTCGCTCAACGGCTTGGCGCCGAAGACGATGGCCGCGATGGCGTACCAAACGGCGACGTGGGCCGAAACGTTGATCTGCTGTGCCGAGTGACCGAAGGCCCAGAACACCGTCTTGTACATCAAGGGATCGATGTGGGCGATGTAGCCGAGCGACCAGAGCATCGTCGGGATGAAGATGATGGCGCCCGAAGCGATCGTGAAGACGGCGATGATGGCCGCCGTGATGGCGCCGAAGGTCACCAAGGGTACGGACCCCTCATAGGTCTTCTGATCCTTCGCCAGCACCAGCGTGCCGAAGAAGACCATGCAACCGATCAGGGCGCCCACCGCGAACAGGATGATGCCGAGATAGAACAGCGGATCGGCCTTCATCGGCGGGTAGGCGGTGAACATAACGCTCGAATCGCCCATCAGCACCATAACGTTGGTAAGCACGGCGCCGACCAGCATCAGGATGTAGCCGAGCCAGGCCCAGTTGGGCGCGGCCAGCCGCACTTTCAACAGCGTCGACGAGGCGAAGTAAAGCACCGCCATCTCGAAGAACACGATCCATACCACCAGGGCGTCGAGACCGTGTGCAGTCAGCAGCATGTAGAACAGGTCGGACGGCAGAATGTGGACCGCCGGCCAGCGCGTCAGCGCCATCAGCAGGCCAAACAGGCCGCCGACCAGCAGGAATACGACCGCGGTGACGGCGTTCCACTTGATCAGCTTTTCCGCCGCGTCGTCAAAGTAGAGACCCGACTCGGGGCAGATACGGAATTTCGAAAGTATCGACATTGCGACCTCCCCTTACTTGTCCGTTACGTACATGCGCCCGAGCATCGTGTGATGCCCCTCGCCGCAGTACTCGTTACAGACGATGGAAAACGTACCGGCTTCGTTCGGCTTGACGGTGACGACGAAGTCGTAGCCGGGATGGACCTGCAGGTTGAGGTTGGTGGGCTGCAGGGAGAAGCCATGCTGCCAGTCCATCGAACTCAGGTGCAGGCGATAGCTCTTGCCCTTTTGCAGTTCGAGGATGGGATACCACTCCCACAGGCGGCTCAGCAGGTAGACGTCCGATCCGGCGGGCGGACGGACGACCGGGATGCCGGTGTCGCCTTCTTCGCGCACGGTGTACTTCTCGGTCATCTCTTCGACCTTGGCGCCGAAGGCCTCGGGCGTAATGCGGTACGCTTCGTTGGAAATGTTCTGCTCACCGTAGACGTGCCAGTAGGGCATCATCACGAACATGATCAATGACCAGATGAGCGCGATCAGCGCCCACCAGATTTCCATGCTGTGAATGGGTTCCTTCCACCACAGCTTTACATCGGGGGGGGATATTGCCATTGGTCAGGCCTCCTAAGTGGCGATCGGGATTGTGGCGATTTCCATAACCCCCCAGAGGATGTAGAAAACCGTCGGCATCACGACGCCGATAAAGAGCAGCAAAAAATGATTGTCGAGCACACGCTGCATGAACGGGATGTGCTCGTCCTCGCCGCCTGTCTGCGGCGCGTCGTCTTGATTGGTCATGGGCTACCTCCCAAAAAAATGGTGCCAATGAATGGCGGGCCGGGCGTGAAAACAGCGCGCCCAGCCAAGTGTTCGACACCTCACACCGTCGTCACGCGAGGAGCCTTGACGTTGATCAAGGTCATCTCCCGCAGGCGGCGCAGTGCGACGGAATGCCGCACTTGAAAGTGCAAAATTGATCGTTAACACGGCGTTTTCGCCTACTGCTGCGACAGCCAGCCGATGATCTGAAACGAGCCGACGGCCAGTACCAGAAGGATGGCGAAAAAATAAACCTGACGGTTTTCGAAGCGCTCGCCGTGGCGGCGCTCCAACCAATCAAGCAAGCGGTCTGCAATCACGTAGGCCGCAATGGCAACGATCGCGAAGTAAACGTATTCCATGGGAACTGATCCTCCGGGGCCGAAGGATCGGGGAAACCGCCCCTTGATGACTTGACGTAGATCAAGCCGGAGGCAAAATTCTGTTCAAAAATCACTCACGGAATTCGCGCCGTAGGGATTTGCGGCGAATTTACACATGGGCATGGTGTCCCCATCGCCAGCCGCTATAATACCCCCCTACCCCCTGCCTGGAATCGTTCCCGCATGACATCCATTCTCTTTCTCGGCCTGCTGATCGGCATGAAGCATGCGCTTGAGGCCGACCATGTCGCCGCCGTCGCCTCGCTCGCCACCGCCAGCACGTCGGTCGGCCGGACCGTGCGCCTGGGCCTGGCGTGGGGTCTGGGGCACACCGTCACATTGAGCCTCTTCGGGGCGGCGGTTCTGGTGTTTCAGTGGGGGGCGGCGCGTGAAGTGGCGCAGTTTGCCGAAACCCTGGTCGGCGTCATGCTGGTCGCGTTGGGCGCTGACGTTTTGTGGCGTCTGTGGCGTGACAGGGTTCACTTCCACGCCCACGCCCACGGTGACGAGGTTCACCTCCACGCCCACTCCCACCGTGGCGAGCGCGATCATGGCGCATCGGCGCACCGGCACCGCCATGCCCGCGCCCTGCCGCGGCGCGCCCTCCTTCTCGGGCTGATGCATGGGCTGGCGGGATCGGCCGCCCTGGTTCTTTTGACCCTCGACAGTGTCGCCACTGTCGCCGCCGGATTGGGCTACATCGCCCTCTTCGGCGTCGGCTCGACCATCGGCATGGGCCTGTTGTCCTGCGCCATCGCCCTTCCCCTGCGTGCCGGGGCGAGGGCCGTCACCGGCACATACCGCGCGCTCAACCTGACGTTGGGCAGCGCCACGATCTGCCTTGGTCTCGCCACGCTCTACGATGCCGCCTCCGTCAGCGGACTCCTCTGACACCGCCAGGCAGTTGGCGCGGGGGGTTTCGCGCATGCTGGCCGACCACGGTCACGCCACACTCACGGAATTCAATTTGAAGAACGGCCGCCGTGCCGACGTCGCCGCCATCGATCGCAAGGGCAACGTCCTCATCGTCGAGATCAAATCCTCGGTCGCCGATTTTCGCAGCGACGCCAAGTGGCCGGAATACCTCGATCATTGCGACCGGTTCTACTTCGCCGTGGACGAGACGTTCCCGGTTGAGATCCTGCCCGCAGACCAGGGGCTGATCATCGCCGACCGCTTCGGCGCCGAGATCATGCGCGATGCCGAAGCGCGCAAAATGAACGCCGCCCGGCGCAAGGCCCTGACGTTGTCCTTCGCCCGCACCGCAGCGCGCCGCCTGACCGCCCTGATCGACCCGCCACCGGACACCCCCCGCTAATTGGTGTCCCCGCAAATTGGTGTCAGGCACTTAATTAAGATTAACGGGTTACTTGTAGGGATCGGCTTTTTCGAGGAAGTCGCGCACGTAGGTCCGCACGCCATCTTCCAACTCGGTGAAGGGTCCGTCGTAGCCGGCATCGCGCAGACGGGCCATGGCCGCCTCGGTGAAGTACTGGTACTTGTCCCGAATTTCGACCGGCGTGTCGACGAAGCTGATGTCCGGCTCCTTGTCCAGGGCGGCAAAAACGGCGGCGGCAAGGTCGGCGAAGGTCCTGGCCTTGCCGCTGCCCAGGTTGAACAGTCCGCTGACGCCCGGGTTGTCGTAAAGCCACATCATCGCCTCGACGCAGTCCTCGACAAAAACGAAGTCCCGCATCTGGCCGCCGTCCTCGTAGTCGGGATGGTGGGAGCGGAACAGCATGACGGGACGGCCGTCGCGGATGCTTTCGTGAACCTGGCAGACGACGCTGCGCATGTTGCCCTTGTGGTATTCGTTGGGGCCGTAGACGTTGAAGAATTTCAGGCCGGCCCACTGCGTCGGCGCCGGTGCCCCGTCGTGCACCATCCGCGCGACGCGCCGGTCGAAGAGATGCTTGGACCAGCCGTAAAGATTGAGCGGGCGCAGCTCGGCCAGTCCGTCGACCGAGCCGTCATCGTCGAAACCACCGCTGCCGTCGCCGTAGGTCGCCGCCGAGGAGGCGTAGATGAAACGGGCGCCGTGCTCGATGCACCACTGCCAGAGATGCATCGAGAGATCGAAGTTGTTCTCGATGATCTTGTCGCCGTCCGTTTCCGTGGTGGCGGATATGGCCCCCATGTGAAAGACCGCTTCCAACCTGTCGCCTTCCCGATAGAGAAAGTCAAAGAGGTCGTCGGGCCGCACCACGGCCTCGATTTCGCGCTTGGCGATATTGCGCCACTTGTCTTCCGTCCCCAACCAGTCGCAGACGACGACGTCGTTGTGGCCGCGCGCTTCCAGCGCCGCGACGATGTTCGAGCCGATGAAACCCGCCCCGCCGGTCACTACGATCATGATGCGTCTCCGCCGTTCATTTTCGCGATCGTGCCCGTCGTGCTGTGCCCGTCGACGATCCTGGCCAGCACGACCCTGCCGCCGTTGGCCTTGACGATATCCGCGCCGACCACCTCGTCTTCGCTGTAGTCGGCGCCCTTGACCAGAATGTCGGGCTTCAAGGCCTCGATCAGGTCGAGCGGTGTGTCCTCGGCAAAGATGACCACGAGATCGACGGCAGCGAAGGAAGCCAGAACGGCGGCGCGCGCCGCCTCCCCCTGTACCGGGCGGTCATCCCCCTTGAGACGCCGGACCGAAGCATCGGCGTTGAGGCCGACGACCAGGCGATCGCCGCAGGCGCGCGCCTCGGCCAGCAGTGCGACGTGGCCCGGGTGGATCAGGTCGAAGCAGCCGTTGGTGAAAACGATGTCGTCGCCGGCCTGCCGCCATTTGTCGATCCGGTCGCGGGCGCGGCCGAGGGAGGCCACCTTGGCGTCGGCGTCCATCAGGTCGCCGGCGTGCAACGAGGCCTCCAAGTCGTCGGCATAAGCGACGGCAGTTCCCACCTTGCCGACCACGACGCCTGCTGCAGCGTTGGCCAGTTCGGCGGCGGCAGCCAGATCGGCGCCGGCGGCGAGCGCCGCGGCCAGCGCCGCCACGACGGTGTCGCCGGCGCCGGAAACGTCAAAGACCTCGCGGGCCCGGGCGGCGATGTGTTCAGGCTCTTCCGCGCCCCGCACGAGCGTCATGCCGTCGGCGCCGCGTGTGGCCAGAACCGCGGCGATACCGCAGTCGTCGATGATCTGCCGCGCCGCCGCTTCGGCGCCTGCGTTGTCGTCGACGCCGATACCGGTCGCTGCCGCCAGTTCGGCGCGGTTGGGCGTAATGATATCGGCCCCCCGGTAGCGGCCGAACTCTCTCGCCTTGGGATCGGCGATGACGGAAATCCCCTTCGATGCCGCCGCCGCGGTAACTTTCTCGATCAAATCGCGGCTCAGCACGCCCTTGGCGTAGTCGGAGAGGACAACGGCGCCGGCTTCTTCGATCGCCGCCAGCGCGGCTGCGAGAACGGCTTCGGCTTCCTCAGATCCGAGTTCGGCCCGATCGTCCCGGTCCGTCCGCAAGAGCTGCTGGGCCGCCGCCACGAACCGTGTTTTCACGGAAGTTGCGCGCCCCTGGCAAACCGTGATGCGGGCGTCGATGTCGTCTTCGCCGGCCAGCAGATCGGCCACGGCCTCGCCGGACCCGTCCTCTCCGGTCACGCCGATCAACACCGCCTTGGCGCCCAGCGCCGCAACGTTCCTTGCCACGTTGCCGGCCCCGCCCAGCATAACGGCGTCGCGCTCAATGCCGAGCACGGGGATGGGCGCTTCGGGCGAAACCCGATCGACCGAACCGTAAACGTACCGGTCAAGCATGAGGTCGCCGATGACGGCGACCCTGGCGCCGCCCAGGCGGGCGATGAGGTCCATGGCGTTGCTGTGGTCCGGCATCCCGTCAGTCCGCAATCAAGCCGAGTTCGTTTTCCAGCGCGGCGCACAGCATGTGCCCGACGGCGATGTGCATTTCCTGTATGCGCGCAGTGTCCGTCGACGGAATGGCGATCAGCGGATCGGCGATCGTCGAAAGCCGGCCGCCGCCGTCGCCGGTAAAGGCGGCCGCCACCGCGCCGATCGCCCTGGCCGCAGCCAACGCCCGCACGACGTTTTCGCTGTTGCCGGAGGTCGAGATGCCGATGACGACGTCCTCCTTGGCCGCCAGAGCCTGAACCTGCCGGGCGAAAACGTTTTCGTATCCCAGGTCGTTGCCGGCAGCGGTCAAAAGCGAGGTGTCGGTGGTCAGCGCAAGAGCGGCAATGGCATCGCGGTCCCGTCGGAAGCGGACCACAAGCTCGGTGGCCAGGTGCTGGGCGTCAGCGGCGCTGCCGCCGTTACCGAGAAAGAGGATCTTACCGCCCGCCCGGATCGCCGCAACGCAGGCGTCAAGCAACGCTTCGAACGGTTCCGCAACCGCGTCGAGGGTCGAGGCGGCCACCTCCTGGTGGGCCTTGAACTCCCCGGTCAAATACGCCGCAACATCCATCCGCCGCCCCAAAAAACACGATCCATAGAATTTTCCGCTCCCCTTGTAGCGGAATACGCCGCCCGCGTCAGGCCCTCAGGTCTGAATAACCCGGCGCGAAGTGCCCTCGAGTACGAGGCAACTCAGCCGCCCGCTCCTGTAGGCGCCGGTATCGATGCCGATGCGGTTGCTGCGGAACACGACCTCATCGGTCACGGTATGGCCGTGCACCACGATCTTGCCGAAATTCGCCGTGGCGTAGAGAAACTCGTCGCGGATCCAGACAAGGTCCCGCACCGCCTGGTTGTCGATGTCGATACCGGGACGAACGCCGGCGTGGGTGAAGAAATAATCGCCCGCGGTATGGCCGGTGGCGAGATCACGGAAGAACATCAGGTGTTCGGGCGGCAGCAACTCGCGAAACCGCCGTTGCAGCCACTCCTCGCCCTCGCGCCCGAACGCGGGATCCTCCAGGTCCACGCCGTAGCTGCGCAGCGTGGCGTCACCGCCATTGAACAGCCAGGCGGACAGCACGCCGGGATCGTCCAGAAACTCGAGCAAATACTGCTCGTGATTGCCGATGATGGAAACTTGGTCGAAGCCCGGCAGACGGTCGGAAACCAGGATATCCAATACTTGACGACTATGGCCGCCGCGGTCGATATAGTCGCCCAGGTAAATTATCCTATTGTTGGGGCTGACGGTGCCGGTTTCAGGGTTGGGCTGGCCGGAATCCGCGAGAATGCGGGCGTGAAGGTTGCGCAGAAGGTCGGCGCGGCCGTGAATATCGCCGACCGCGTATAGCCGCCAGCCCTCTGGAATGCTTGGTTTCACGCTTTTTCCGTCATGTTTTGGCACATTCGGGCAATTCGTACTTGAAAAAATATCATTGAATCAATTCACTATTTGGAAAGATAATTTAGATATTCGGATCGGGCAAAAAAATGTCGGCGCTTCAATAGTTTTGGAGGGTTGGCGGTGGTAACGCTTGAAAGCCGTCGGAGGGATTTCGGGATCGCGTCATGAGCATGGCGGAGGCAAATTTCGGAGGGGTGAAGCGCAGCGCCGACGAGGCGCAGCTGGCCGATCACGCCCACCGCTTGTCGCGTTTCCCCACGGGCTGGCGCGCGGTCTACATCCATTTGTCGAATTTGCGGGCGCAAAACCGCCAGGATCACCATCAGCGTATGGCGGCGGCCTCGTTCGAGCAATTGATCCGCCGCTTCGACGGCCGCCTGTTCCGCCTTGAAAACGCCGATTTCGTCTTTGCCTGCAAGGGCGCCGAGGTCACGGATATCGAAGCTGTCATTGAAAAGCTGCGGGCGCTTTTCAGCGAAGACCCGGTCGCCATGTCGGGCGATGAAGGCGGCACGCGATTTACGACGTGGTTCGACATCGGCAATCCGCCGGAGCGCGACGCCTTCAAGCAGATGGCCGACGAGCTTTATGCCCGCAGCGAGGAACGCCGCGAGAGGGAGCGTTTGGGCCGGCCTGACGACGCTCCCTCCATCGGCATCGCCCGCCCGCAGGAAACCACCGGCCCGCTGACCCCGGAACTGTTGGGCCGCCTCGAGGAAGCGCTGGGCCGCATGGACATTCGCGGCTTGATCCGGCGCCAACCGATCTGTGCTGTCATCCCGGGCAACGAGCCCAAGCTCGTGTTCAATGAGCTTTTCATCGCCATGGCCGAGCTGAAGCGCCAAATCATGCCGGGCGTCGATTTGTTCGCTGACCGCTCGCTTTTCCAGCGCCTGACCCAAAGTTTGGACAAGCGCGTACTCGCCGCCCTGCCGGACATGAAGTCAGATCTTGAGCGCGCCTTCAGCCTCAACGTCAATGTTTCAACGCTGCTGTCGCCGGAATTCCTCGCCTTCGACATGCAACTGAGGGCGGCGACAAAAAAGGCCGTGGTGTTCGAATTGCAGACGGCCGATATCTTCAGCGACATGGGCGCCTATATGTTCGCCCGCGAATTCATTCACGACCGCGGTTACCGTTTCTGCGTCGACGGCCTGACGCACCTTACGTTTCCGCTGGTCAACCGCGAAGACTTGGGCGTCGATCTCAAGAAAATGTACTGGGCGCCTGACCTCAGCGACGAAGGCCAGGATGCCCGACGCGAAAAAATCCGCCAGTCCGTGGCGCAAGCCGGCGCGGCCCGCGTCATCCTCTGCCGCGTTGACGATGAAATCGCCGTCGAATTCGGCCAGTCCCTGGGTATCTCACTCTTCCAGGGCCGTTATATCGACAAGCTTTTGAACGAGCAAAAGGGCCAGGCCACCGTCGCCTGATACGATCACCCACCGAAAATTGAAAGGCGTTATTCGCGCGGCGAATGTTTGGCCAGAATGCGCTGCAGCGTGCGCCGGTGCATGTTGAGCCGCCGGGCGGTTTCCGACACGTTGCGGTCGCAGAGTTCGAACACCCGCTGGATGTGCTCCCAACGCACGCGGTCGGCCGACATAGGCCGTTCCGGCGGATCGGGGTGCCCTTCCGGCTTGGCCAGCAGGGCCGCCTCGATTTCGTCCGCGTCCGCCGGTTTCGCGAGATAATCGACGGCGCCCGATTTGACCGCCGCCACCGCCGTCGCAATGTTGCCGTAGCCCGTCAGCATGACGATGCGCATGTCGTCCCGGGCGGCACGCAGCTCCGGCACGATGTCGAGACCGCTGCCGTCCAGCAGCTTCAAATCCACAACGGCAAACGCCGGCGGATTTTGCTTGGCGATTTCCACCGCTTCGGCGACGCCTTCCGCCGCCGTGACGTCGAAGCCGCGGCGTTCCATCGCCAGGGTCAATCGCTTGCGAAAAGGTTCATCGTCGTCGACCAGCAGCAGGGTGCGTTCCACCTCACCCGCCGCGTCGGCGTCCGCCATGTCCGAACCCGCGGACGCGCCGCCGTCTTCCTTGGTCATTCCCTATCCCTTCATCGCTTCGATCCAGGGCCATGATATGACAACTTTGGCGCCGCCGCCACGCTGGTTGCGAAATTCGACGGACGCACCGGTCCGCTCCAGCAGCGTTTTGGCGATGAAAACGCCGAGCCCCATGCCGCCGCCGCCGTCATCCGACAAGCGCCGGCTGGTCACGTAGGGTTCCCCCAGGGCGCCCAGGATATCGCCGGAAAATCCGGGACCGTCGTCGATGATCTCGATGGAGAGGCTTTCGTCCTCCCAGTTCGCCACCACGACCACGCGGTTGCGGGCGAAGTCGGCGGCGTTTTCGATAAAGTTCCCGAGGCCGTGAATGACTTCCGGGTGGCGCGGCACGTGCGGCGGCATGCCGTCCCCGACCGCCGCGATTTGGATGTCGACGTCGCCGCCGCCGTGCGGTTCGGCGGCCTCGCGCGCCAGGGCGACGAAGCTGACGTGGCTGAACTCCCCGCCCCGTCCCTCGGCTTCCGGCGTGCGCGAAAGTTGGCCCAGAATTTCACGGCAGCGTTCGGTCTGGCTCGAGATCAGCGCCATGTCCTCGGCCATTTCGCTGTCCTCGGGAAGCTGGTTCGCCAATTCCTTGGCCACCAGGGCGATGGTGCCGAGCGGCGTGCCCAGTTCATGCGCCGCCGCCGCCGCCAGACCGCCGAGCGCCGACAGCTTCTGCTCGCGCGACAGGACCAGTTGCGTTTCGGCCAGCGCGTCCGCCATGCGACGGGCCTCCTCGGCGACCCGCCAGGCATAGATCGAGATGAACGCCATGCCGAGCACCAGGGCGCTCCAGATGCCGTAGATGTAAATCCGGGGCAGAACCAGCGGTTCGCCGGGCCAGGGCAAGGGCATGTGGAGGTTCGCCAGCACTGTCACGCAGGCAACGGTGACGGCGCCCAGCCAGAGCGTGGCATGCAACCGCAGGACCGTCGCCGAGATCGTCACCGGTACCAGGAACAGCAACGCAAAGGGATTTGTTAGGCCGCCCGTCAGGAACAACAGGACGGCGAGTTGCACGATGTCGTAGGCGAGATAGATCGCCGCCTCGCGGTTTTGCAATCGTGTCGACGGCGAATAGCGCAAGGATACCGCGAGGTTCAGCAGCGCCGAGGCGCCGACCGCCGCCAGCGCCAAACCGACGGGCAACTTGAAGCCCATCAGGTAGTGAACGGACAGAATGGCCAGCAATTGGCCGGCCACCGCAACCCAGCGGATCAGAACCAGCGTCTGCAGCCGTACCCAGCCGCGCGTCGGCGCCGGGACCGCGCCGTTGTCCGCCGCCTTGGTGCGGCCTTCCGGCTCGTCCGTGCCCAGACTGGTGGCTTGATGCGCGGCGTGTTCCGTCATGGGCGTCCTCATAAACCAATCGCAAATTGGTTTCAAACAGAACGGACCATATCATCCGGCGCAGCGGCGAACAAAGGCTGGCGGTCAGGGTTCGGGCGGCCCATATTGGAATGGTGAAAAACGCAAACGCAATTACCGTTTCGGGCTTGGGCAAGACCTACGGCGACGTCGTCGCAGTCGAAGCGCTCGATTTCAATGTGGGCCTCGGCAGCACGACGGCGCTCCTGGGCGGCAACGGCGCCGGCAAGACGACGACCATCGCCATGCTCCTGGGATTGCTGCTGCCGACATCGGGGAATATCGAGGTGTTGGGCTGCGACATGCTGCGGCGGCGCCACGACGTGTTGTCCAGAATGAACTTCTCCTCGCCCTACGTCGACCTGCCGGCCCGGCTGACGGTGCGCCAGAACCTACGGGTCTACGGACACCTCTATCATCTCGACCGTCTCTCGGACCGTCTGGCGCGCCTGGCAGAGGCCCTCGACCTCACCGCTTTCATCGACCGCCCTTATGGCAAACTCTCGGCCGGACAGAAGACCCGCGTGGCACTGGCCAAGGCCTTGATCAACGAACCGGAGCTCCTGTTGCTGGACGAGCCGACGGCCTCGCTCGATCCCGACACGGCGGATTGGGTGCGGGGCTATCTGGCCGATTACCGCGACCGCACCGGCGCCACCATCCTGCTGGCCTCGCACAACATGGCGGAGGTGGAGCGACTGTGCGACGACGTGCTAATGCTTCGGGCCGGTCGCCTCGTGGACCGGGGCTCGCCCGCCGAACTTCTGAATCGCTACGGCCGCGCCAACCTTGAGGAAGTATTCCTGGACATTGCCCGGAACCGGCGCGACGCAGATAAGACGGCGGCACAATGACGTTTCCCCGCACCGGACCGCCGCCGCCGAACCCAACCCTCAGCCCGCGCCGCGTCGGCGCGTTGGCGCTGCGTTACATCTACCTGATGCGGGGCTCGTGGCCGCGGCTTCTGGAACTCGCCTACTGGCCCACGGTGCAGATGATCATGTGGGGCTTCATCACGCAGTTCCTGGCGACGAACTCATCCTTCATCGCCCAGGCTTTCGGCGTGCTGCTCTCGGCGGTGTTGCTATGGGACGTGATGTTCCGCGGCCAGCTCGGCGTCTCTGTCTCGTTCTTCGAGGAAATGTGGTCGCGCAACCTCGGCCACCTGTTCGTCAGCCCCTTGAGGCCCCATGAGATGATCCTGGCGCTGACCACCATGAGCCTGATCCGCACCACCATCGGGCTTTTGCCGGCGACGTTTCTGGCCATGTGGTTCTTCGGCTTTTCGGTCTACTCGCTCGGCCTGCCGCTGATCGGATTTTTCTTCAATCTGCTGGTCATGGGCTGGGCGGTCGGCCTGGTCGTCGCCGGCCTCGTGCTGCGTTGGGGGTTGGGGGCCGAAAGCCTCGCCTGGGTCGCCATCTTCGCCCTGGCACCGTTAAGCGGTATCTACTATCCCGTCGCCACCCTGCCCGATTGGTTGCAGCCGGTCGCGCTGGCGTTGCCCTCCGCCCACGTTTTCGAAGGCATGCGGGCGATCCTGGTCGACGGCGCCTACCGCCCCGACATGATGGTTACGGCGAGCGCCCTCAACGTGCTCTACTTGCTCGGCGGGGCTGCGGCCTTCCTGGGTTTCTTCCACAGCGCCCGCCGCCACGGCCTGCTGCTGCAGATGGGCGAATAGCCGACAAAGCGGGCTTTGCCGCCGTCGCGCAAAGGGATATAACAAGCGCCCAATTCCAGCTTGCGAGAGCTCTTTTCATGCATGACATGCCGCAACTCACCGTCACCCGCTGGTGGTGGATCCGCCACGCCCCCGTCGTCGGCCACGAAGGCCGGGTCTACGGCTCCAACGACGTTCCCGCCCACACCGACGATCCGGAAAGTTACGGCAATCTGGCCCGCCGCCTGCCCCGCGACGCCGTCTGGGTGACGAGCCACCTCTCGCGCACCCACGTGACGGCGGACGCCATCGGCGAAGCCGGACTGGAACACGGCGAGCGCATCATCGAAAGCGATTTCGGCGAGCAGAATTTCGGCGACTGGCAGGGCATGACCTACGACGAATTGGGCGAACGCATGCGCGAAACGGAGGGCGAGGAAGCCCTGCACCGTTTCTGGTACGCGCCGGCAACCCACAAGCCGCCCAACGGCGAGAGCTTTACCGACGTCATCGAGCGCGTCGGCACGACGATCGAGCGCCTGACCGAGGAACACAAGGGCCGCGACATCGTCGCCGTGGCCCATGGCGGCGTGATCCGGGCTGCCATCGCCCTGGCGCTGGACCTCGATCCGGACAGGGCCCTGGTGCTGCAGACGGAGAACCTCTCGACGACGCGGCTCGACCACTTGGACGGACCGGGCCAAGGCGGCAACTGGCGGGTTGCCTTCGTCAATCAGCGTGCGCGCTAAGCCTGATCAATTCCGGTAGACTAGCGGCCACGACGTACGACCCGGGGAGGGAGCCTCAATGACCACCGATCAGACATCCGTCCGGCTGGCGCCGTTCACCCTCGGCCTGCCCGTGCGGTTCACTCACACGGATCCTGCGGGATACGTCTTCTTTCCGCGCTATTTCGAGATGCTGCAGGCCGTAGTGGAGGAGTGGTTCACCCAGGCGCTGAAGCTCAAGTATTCGGATTTCGTGCTGGGCAAGCGGCTCGGCCTGCCGACGGCCCAGACCGAGTGCACCTTCCAGGCGCCCTGCCGCCTCGGCGATCCCCTGGAGATCACCCTGTACCTCGAGCACATCGGCAATTCCTCCATGCGCGTCCGCTTCGTTGGCCGGGTCAAGGGCGAACAACGACTGGTGGCCAAGTCCGCCCTGGTCGTCACCAGCCTCGACGACGGCCGCCCCCAACCTATCGACGACGATCTCCGGGGCCGCCTGGAGAAATACAGCATCGACTGCGAGGGCCGGGAGTAGCGCCGTCCTAGACTGCGTGACGGCCCAGGCCGATGACCACCACCAAAGCGAACAACAGCAACGCCGTAACCGCATAGAGGTACTGGCCGCGCACGATCTCGGCGAGGGTTTTGCCGCCGGGCTCCACGCCGCCGCCATGGCCGCCGAGCGTCATGGCGAACGCGCCCGCGAACACGGCCACCACCGGTCCTTCGCTCAGCCGGCCGGAACGGAACCCGTTGCGCAGAAGCCCGGCCAGCGCGCTGAGGGGACGGGCGCCCGGCACGAATAGCGCCCCGAAGCTGGCGACCAAGGCGGCCAGCAGAGCCGGCAGCAAGCCGACGGCCTCGTTCACCCGGGTGGGCACCAGGCCGAACAGACCCATGTCGGGTTTGGCATCGTCCAGCAGCCGGCCGGTGATGTTCACTGCGCGATAGACTGCCAGGCCGGGCAGCCCCGCCAGGAGGAACCAGAAAATGCCGCCCGCGAGGCCGTCGGCCAGACGTCCCGCAAGATGTTCCAGAACCGCCCGGATCAGCTCGGCCGCCGTGAGCTGTTCCGCGCGGGGACCCAGAACGGAAACGGCCGAGGCGCGCGCGCCCGGCAGCGCGCTCTCCGAAAATCCCTTCGTTATCCTGCCGGCTTCATCGAACGGCCCCCTCAGCACCATGAGGGATGATACGAGCAGAAGGGCGATGAGCCACGCAAACGGGATGCCGGCCGCCAGGATTTCGACGCCCCGGCCGGCCACGTAGCCGACTGCGGCAACGGTAACGAGAACGAGGGCGCCGCGTGTCAGACGGGCGGCGCCGCCGCGTTCCACCCTATTCAGGCGCCGCGTCATTTCGCCGACCAGTGCGGCCAGCAACAAGGCGGGGTGGGGTATAACACGGCGCAGGCCGGGCCAGGCGCCGAACAGGGCGTCCAGGGCCAACGCCGCGAGCAACAGGACTTCGGCCCCGGGCCCGTAGGCCAACGTGGCGAATTCAAAGCGGAAATCGAGCCCCGACATGACTCAGCATTGACCGCCATGCCGCCTGCGTCAATGTGCCACCAAAGAAGATGCTGATTTTCGCAGGGCACACCTGTATACTCCCGCGGCTATGAACAGACTGACATTAATCATCATCACCGTGATCGCCGCGCTCGTCCTGGGTTTCGGCGGTCGGTATTTCTTGCTTGGCGACGCCCAAAGGCCCGTGAAAGTGGAAATGCCCAAGGCGCTGGTCGGCGGGCCCTTCACGCTGACGGACCAGAACGGCCAGACCGTCTCCGAGAAAACCTACGCCGGTCGCCACACGCTGGTTTACTTCGGTTACACCTACTGTCCGGACGTCTGCCCGCTGGGCCTGCAGGTCATCGGCGAGGCGCTCGACACCTATCAGGAGAAGGGCGGCGACGTTTCCAAGGTCGTGCCGCTGTTCATCACCGTCGATCCGGAACGCGACACCGTCGAGGTCATGAACGGTTACGTCTCGAACTTCCATCCGAGCCTCCAGGGCCTGACCGGCAGCGTCGAACAGATCACGGCCGTCGCCAAGGCCTACCGGGTCTACTACGCCAAGGTGAAGGATGAGGAAAGCTCCGCCGATTACCTGATGGATCACACCGCGATCACCTACCTGATGGGCCCCGAGGGCGAATACGTCGGCCATTTCGGCCACAGCGTGACGCCGGAGAAGATGGCGGCCAAGCTGGAAGAGACCCTGAACTAGGTTGGGTGCGCCATCGGCGTGATGCCGCAGTGCAGTGTTCAATTGGTGTTTGGGCTTTATCGACCACAAAATCTGGTGTTAATCTATTCCGCAGTGCAAAATCTCCCGCTGGATTCGCCGGCCGAATCGCTATAATCAGCCCTTCACGCGGTTACGGATCCTGGGTTGGGGCCTCCAACGGGTTTGCACCGGTAGACAGTAAACCCTGCGCCCGGTCGGCGCCTCACGGGAGTCGGTATGCTTTATCATTTTCACGAGATGCAACAGGCAGCTCTTAAGCCCTGGCGTCTCGCCGCCGCCGCAAACAAGAAGTTCTTCCAATCCCCTTACAATCCGGCGTCCTACACACAAGCCGGCCGCGTTATGGCCGCGGCTTCGGAGATCTTCGAGGACACGACCAAGCGCCGCGGCAAACCCGAATTCGGCATCGACGCTGTCGAGATCGACGGCGACCTCGTCAACATCACCGAGGAGATCGTCGTCCAAGGCCCGTTCTGCAATCTGAAGCGGTTTCGCCGGGAGGTGACGCGCGACGACGCCAAGCTGTTGATCGTCGCACCTCTGTCGGGCCACTTCGCGACCTTGCTGCGCGGCACGGTGCGGGAGATGGCGAAAGCCCACGACGTCTATATCACCGACTGGAACGACGCCCGGGACGTGCCGCTGACGGAGGGGCGGTTCGACCTTGACGATTACATCGACCTGCTGATCACCTACCTGCATCACCTCGGACCCGGCACCCATGTCATGGCGGTCTGCCAGCCGTCGGTGCCCATGATGGCGGCGGCAGCGGTCCTCAATGCCGACAACGACGACTGCGCGCCGCCGACGATGACCCTGATGGGCGGACCCATCGACACCCGCAAGAACCCCACCGAGGTCAACAAACTGGCCGAAGACCGCCCCATCGAATGGTTCGAACGCAACGTCATCACCCATGTTCCGATGATCTATCCGGGCGTCCTGCGCAAGGTCTATCCGGGTTTCCTGCAGCTTTCGGGCTTCATGTCCATGAACCTCGATCGGCACATCGACGCCCATGTCAAAATGTTCCAGCACCTGATCGAAGGCGACGGCGACAGCGCCGAACAGCACCGCACGTTCTATGACGAATATATGGCGGTCATGGACCTGCCGGCGGAGTATTATATTCAAACGGTGAAAACCGTGTTCCAGGAGCATGCGCTGCCCAAGGGAACGATGATGTGGCGGGACCACCCCGTCGAACCGTCCGCCATCACCAGGACGGCACTGATGACCGTCGAGGGCGAGTTGGACGACATATCGGGCATTGGACAAACCCGCGCGGCGCACGATATTTGTACCGGCGTGCCGAAGGCCCGCCGCAAGCATTACGAACAGAAGGGGGTCGGCCATTACGGTGTCTTCAACGGTCGGCGCTGGCGCGAGGAAATTGCCCCTCGAATCGCAAAATTCATCCGCGCCAACAGCTGACCCGGTGACCAGCGTCCCGTTCTGGCGGGAAAAATCGCTCGACGAGATGTCGGTCGAGGAGTGGGAAAGTCTGTGCGACGGCTGTGCCCGCTGCTGCCTGAACAAGCTGGAGGACATCGACAGCGGCGAAATCGCCTTTACCAACGTCGCCTGCCGCCTGCTCGATCTCGAGACCTGCCGCTGCACCGATTACGCCGAGCGCACGCGATATGTCCCCGATTGCGTCACCCTGACGAGCGATAACGCCAGCCGTCTCAGTTGGCTGCCGTCCACCTGCGCCTACCGCGTGCTGGCCGAGGGCGGCGATTTGGCCGACTGGCACCCGCTGGTTTCGGGCGATCCCGAAAGCGTGAAGCGGGCCGGCATTTCGGTCGCGGGGCGCGTCACGTCGGAGCGCGAGGCCGGCGACCTGGAGGACCACGTCGTGGTTTGGCCCAAATGACCCGCAATATCGCGCTCCTGCAAACCAACGACGGTGAAATCACCCTAACGGTAAGGGTCAGCGCCCGGGCGCGGCGCATCGGCCTGCGCGTCGACCCCCGTCTCGGCGGCGCCGAGCTGGTCCTGCCCAAGGGCGTCTCGACCAAACGCGGCTTGTCCTTTGCCGCCAGCAAATCGGACTGGCTGCGCGACCACCTTGCGGCTTTGCCGCCCACCATACCGTTCACGGACGGGGCCGGCATTCCGATACTCGGCCTGCCCTGCACCGTGAGACATATCGACCGCCGGGTCGCCAAGGGCTTGGCCGGTGCCGGCGGCGGCCGTCCAGGACCGGTCTGGCGCGAAGGGGAGACGGTCTACGTTGTCGGCGACGCCCCCCACGTGGAACGGCGGGTGCGTGACTGGCTCAAAGCCGAAGCGCGGCGTACGTTCAACGAAAAGGCCCAGGCGGCCGCCGAAATCCTGGGCGTCGCAATCAAGGGCATCACGCTGCGCGACCCGCGAAGCCGCTGGGGCAGTTGCTCCGCCCGCGGCACCTTGTCCTTTTCCTGGCGGCTGATCCTGGCGCCGGAAAGCGTTTTCGACTACGTCGTCGCCCACGAGGTCGCCCATCTCGCTGAAATGAACCACGGCCCCCGTTTCTGGGGGTTGGTTGAGCGCCTGGTGGAGGATGCCGAAACACCCAAGGACTGGCTGAGGCTACACGGCGCCAATCTTCACCGTTACGGCTAGGTCAGGCGTTTCCCGGAATTATCTGACGCGGCGTTGCCAATGACGCGGAAAGCCAACTAGCGATCCGGCCGCGTCGTCGAGGACGAGGACTCCGGTGACGAGCCGCCGCCGATGATTTTCTCCAGCCAACTCCGTGGCTCTTCCTTCACCACCAATCCAGCCGTTAACGGTCTGGCGGGCTGGCCGCGGTGGGCGTCGCGCATGAACGATGCCCAAATGCGCGCTGGCAGACCGCCGCCGGTGACGTTCTTCATGGGTGCGGCATTGTCGTTGCCGACCCAGACGCCCGCTACCAGATCCGCGGTAAAGCCGACAAACCAGGCGTCGCGGTGGTCCTGGCTGGTGCCGGTCTTGCCGGCCGCCGGCCGCTTAAGGCGGGCTGCCCGCCCCGTACCCCCGCTGACCGCTTCCCGCAACATCCCGGTCAAAGCCCGCACCGGTGCCACTTCGGCAACCTGTCCGGGACCGGAGCCCGAGCGGCGGTAGAGAACCTCACCCGCCGAATCGCTGATTTCCGTGATGGCGTAAGGCCAAACGCCGCGGCCGCCGCCGGCCACCGCTGCATAGGCCGCCGTCATCTCAAGCGGCGTCACTTCCGCCACCCCGAGGGCGAGCGAAGGGTGCGGTTCCAGCTTCCCGGTCAGGCCGAGACGCCGCGCGGCCTCCACGACTTTGTTCCGTCCGATCTTTTCCGAGAGTTTGACCGGTACCGAGTTCAGCGAGTAGGCCAGCGCCTCGGTCAGGCTGACCTTGCCCCTGTAGTCGGCGAAATTCCGGGGCGACCAGCCTTCCACCGTAACCGGCCCGTCGACGACCCGGCTGTCCGGTTTGTAGCCGTTTTCCAAGGCCGCCAGGTAGACGAACAACTTGAACGTGGAGCCCGGCTGACGCTGGGCGGCGACAGCCCGGTTGAACTGGCTTCCTGCGTAGGATCGCCCGCCCACCATGGCTTTCACGGCGCCGCCGGCCGTCATCGCCACCAGCGCCGCCTGGCCGGCGCCGCGCTTTTTGCCTTCGCCGTCAAGACCGTTGGCAACGGCGGCTTCGGCGGCCTGCTGCAGGCGTGAATCGAGGGTGGTGCGGACGACCACCTCGCGACCGGACTGGCTGACGTAATCGGCCAACTGTTCGTGCACCCAGTCGGCGAAATAGCGCGCCCCGCCGGCGCTGCGCCGGCGCTTTGCCGCCTTGACGCGCGAGAGCGTGCGGTTGAGTTCGCGCCCCGCCTTTGCCGCGCCTTCAGCGTCGAGGTGACCCGCTGCCAACATGTTGGCGATGACAACGCGGGTGCGTTTCTCCGCCGCCCTGGCGTTGCGGTCGGGCGCATAGCGCGAGGGCGCCTTCAGGAGCCCCGCCAGAATGGCAGATTGCGTCAGGCTGAGTTGCGACACCGGCACGCCGAAGTAGCGCCGCGCCGCGGCGTCGACACCGTAGGCGCCGCTGCCGAGATACACCCGATTGATGTAGAGGGCGAAGATTTCGGGTTTGCTGTACTTTGCCTCCAGCCAGAAGGCCATCATCGCTTCCAGCAATTTCCGTCTCAACGTTCGTTCGGGCGTGAGGAAAACGTTCTTCGCCAGCTGCTGCGTGATGGTACTGCCGCCCTGGACGACGCGGCCCGCCATCAGGTTGGCAACGGCCGCCCGGACCAAGCCGATGACGTCCATGCCGACATGGTCGAAAAACCGCCGATCCTCCGTCGCCACCACGGCGTCGACCAGGGATTTCGGCAAGCCGTCGAAAGCCACCTCCTCTCCCCAGGCGCCGCCGACGGAGGTCAGTTCACGACCGTCGGCATAGAGCAGCTTCACCGTGGGACCCCGCGTCGGCAGCGCCCGGCCCGGCGCATCGACGGACGGCAGCTCGTAGGCGTACCAGGCCACCAAGCCGATTAGTCCAACCGTCAGCCAAATTCCGGCAACTGCACCCCAGTAGGCGAGAAAGCGCAATACGCGGCCCGAACGACCGGACTTTTTGCCAGGCTCGGTGGTATCGTCGTTGTCAATCATTGAGCTTCCAAAGCCAGTGCCCTCTCGGGATCGCCCTCTGTCCTCAACCTGGCGGTCAATTCCGCGATGATCTTTCGGCTGAGGGGAAGCGCCAGCGAGCGCTTCATGCCGGGCCGGATGCGTGGGTCATATAGCGTGCGCAACAGGATCATGTCGTTCGTCGACAGCCGGGCCAGGTCGATGTTGCGAAAAAAAAGAATGGAAGGCCGGTACTTTTGATGATGGCCAAGCAATCCATACGCGTGCATGAGTTCGTGCCGGACACAGGTTTCACGCAATTTCCGGTCGTTCTTCCCGGCTACGAATATGTTTGCACTCGTTATGCTGCGAACGTAATTCGGAATGGCCATGCAGATGCCGTCGATGGGAATGCTGAATACCGATTCGGGATCCTTTACGATTTTAAGGACCTCCTCATGGAGCTTGTACTTTTCGATGAAATGCACAGCAAAATTGGCCTGTCCCGATTTCGACGGGATTTCGACCGAAATTCCGGTTAACCGCTGCATCGTTGAGAACGCCCGCCGGACGGTGGCCACATCAGAATCGTCGTAATCGCCCAGAAACCGTACCCGGATGGGCGCCGCCCACTTGACGGCCCGACCCTGAGTGTTGCCGTCGCGCCCGAAGCCCAAGCCCATACGGTCGAAGACCGAAACCAGCGTCTCGACCGATGCCACATCGCTATCGTCGACAGCCGATGCGCAACCGACGAGCGCGAAAGCCAGTGCGACGATCGCCGACCGCACGGGGCAACCTAAATATCCAAATTCGCCACGCTGAGCGCGTTTTCCTGGATGAACTCGCGCCGGGGCTCGACAACGTCGCCCATCAGCGTCGAAAACATTTCGTCGGCTTCGTCGGCGTGGCTGACCTTCACCTGGAGCAACGTCCGAACGTCCGGGTCCAAGGTGGTTTCCCAAAGCTGATCGGGGTTCATTTCCCCGAGCCCCTTGTAACGCTGGATCGCAAGGCCCTTGCGCCCGAAGCCGAAGACGGCGTTCAGGAGTTCGGTCGGAGAGCGGATTTCGAGCTCCTCGTCCTTGCGCGTCAGAATCGCCCGCTTGACATAGGCCTGCTGCAACTCCATCGCCTGCTCGTCCAGTTTGCGCGCCTCGGCCGAGCGGATCAGGGGTCCGTCGATGACGTGAACCTGGGTGATGCCCCGAAGGACACGGGTGAATTTGAGCCCGCCGTCCGCCGTCGGCTCGCCCTGCCAGCCGCGCTCGATGGGCGGGCTCAACAAATCGAGCCGGTTGGCGACATAAGCGGCGGCCGCCACGGCTTGTTCGGAATTAGCTAGCACGCCCGGGTTCAAAGCACCGGCGATCGCCGTCTGTTCCACGACTGAACGGTCGTACTTCTGGCTGACGGCCTCCAGCAGGCGGCGGCACAGCGCCGCGTGGTCAACGAGGGCGCGCAGGTCGTGACCGGCGCGCTGTTCGCCGGTGTGCATCGTCAGAACGGCGTCCTCCAGGCCGCCGTCGATGAGAAATTCCTCCAACGATGCCTCGTCCTTGAGGTATCGCTCGGACTTGCCGCGCGACACTTTGTAAAGCGGCGGTTGGGCGATGTAGAGGAAGCCGCCTTCGATGATCTCACGCATTTGACGGTAGAAGAACGTGAGCAGCAGCGTGCGGATGTGGGCGCCGTCGACATCGGCGTCCGTCATGATAATGATCTTGTGGTAGCGCAGTTTTTCGACGTCGAAGTCCTCGCGGCCGATGCCGGTGCCGAGCGCCGTGATCAAGGTGCCGATTTCCGCCGACGACAGCATTTTGTCGAAGCGGGCGCGTTCGACGTTGAGAATCTTGCCGCGCAGCGGCAATACCGCCTGGGTCGCGCGGTTGCGACCCTGCTTGGCCGAACCGCCGGCCGAATCGCCCTCGACCAGGAAGAGCTCCGATTTGGCCGGATCGCGCTCCTGGCAGTCGGCCAGCTTGCCGGGCAGGCTGGAGATATCAAGCGCCCCCTTGCGCCGGGTGAGCTCGCGGGCCTTGCGCGCCGCCTCCCGGGCGGCGGCCGCTTCGACAACCTTGGAGATGATGGCCTTGGCCTCGTTGGGATGCTCCTCGAACCATTGCGCCAGGTGTTCGCCCAGGAAACTCTCGACGGCCGGCCGGACCTCCGACGACACCAGCTTGTCCTTGGTCTGGGAGGAAAACTTGGGGTCCGGCACTTTGACCGAGAGAACGCAGGTCAGGCCCTCGCGGGCGTCATCGCCGCTGAGGCTGACTTTTTCCTTCTTGGAAATGCCCGACTGGGCGGCGTAGGCGTTGACCGTCCGGGTCAGCGCACCGCGGAAGCCCGCAAGGTGCGTACCCCCGTCGCGCTGAGGGATGTTGTTGGTAAAGCAGAGAACGTTTTCGTGGTAGCTGTCGTTCCATTCCAACGCCGCCTCGATGGCGATGTCGTCGCGTTCGCCGACGATCGTGATGGGGCCCGGGTGCTGGGCCGACTTGTTGCGGTCGAGGTATTCGACGAAGGCCGATATACCGCCCTCGTAGAGGAACTCCACGCGTTTGGATTCGACGTGGCGCGTATCCTCCAACACGATCTTGACGCCGGAATTGAGGAAAGCGAGTTCACGCAGGCGGTGCTCCAGGGTGGATTGGTCGAACTCGGTGTTGGAAAAGGTCTGGGGCGAGGGCAGGAAGGTGATTTCCGTGCCCGTCCTGCCATCGGCCGGCCCCACGACCTCCAACGGCCCAGTGGCGTCGCCGTCGGCGAACTCCATCACGTGTTCCTCGTCATTGCGCCAAATACGCAGTTCCAGGCGGACGGAGAGCGCGTTCACCACCGAGACGCCGACGCCGTGCAGACCGCCTGACACCTTGTAGGAGTTCTGGTCGAATTTTCCGCCGGCATGCAGTTGGGTCATGATCACTTCCGCCGCGGAAACGCCCTCTTCCTCGTGAATGTCGGTGGGAATGCCGCGACCGTTGTCGTGCACCGTCACCGACCCGTCCGGATTGAGCGTGACCTCGACCGCGTCGCAGTGCCCGGCCAGGGCTTCGTCGATGGCGTTGTCGACCACCTCGTAAACCATGTGGTGGAGACCGGAGCCGTCGTCGGTGTCGCCGATGTACATGCCCGGGCGTTTGCGCACGGCATCCAGGCCTTTCAGCACCTTAATCGAATCGGCGCCGTAATCCTCGCCGTTGTCTCCAACGCCGGCGGCGTCATCGGGCTTCGAGGCTTGATCGGTCATGGTCGTATTCCTAAACGGTGTCGCTTCACATTGGTTCGTTCGAGGCGTGCTCCGGCGTAACCACACCCTCGGCGACGCTGAAAAATTGCGCCTTTCCGCGCAGACCGGCGAACAGTTCGGCGTCCGTTCCGGTGAGCCAGGCCTGCACGCCCAAATCGGTCAATTCGGCGAACAGGGCGTCGCGCCTGACGGCGTCGAGATGGGCTGCGATTTCATCCAGCAGCAGCAGCGGCGGACAGCCCGTCCGGGCGGCCTGCAGACGCGCATCCGCCAGTACGATGGCAACCAGCAGGGCCTTTTGCTCGCCGGTCGAGCACTGTGCCGCCGCCATCCCGTTGTCGGCATGCGTTACGGCCAAATCGCTGCGGTGCGGGCCAACCCGTGCGCCGCCGCTGAGCGCATCATGGGACCGCGACTCAAACAACGCCTCCCGAAACCGGGTTTCCGCCTCGAGCGCCGGATGTTCCGCCAACCAGGCCTCCACGGTGCCGTCGACCGCCACCTCGGCCCGGGGGAACACCGCGTCCGTCCCGTCACGCCCGCGGAAACCGCTGCTCAGCGACCCGGACAACCGGCTGACGGCGTCGCGCCGGGCGGCGGCGACGGCAATGCCGTGTCCGGCCAGGGTCTCCTCCAGGGCATCCAGCCAGGCGGCGGCGTCCCGGCCTTCCCGCAGGAGACGCGCCCGTTCCCGCAGCGTCTTGTCGTAGGCCGATACGCGCCGGGCATGACCGGCGTCGAAACCGTAAACCAGCCGGTCGAGAAAACGCCGCCGCGCCGAGGCGCCTTCAATGAACAGCCTGTCCATCTGCGGCGTCAGCCAGCCCACCACGGCGACCTCGGCCAAGGCGGCGGCGCTCCTTGCCGGCGCGCCGTCCAGCCGGACAATGCGCCTGGCACCGCCGTCTTCCTCCGCTACGGTCTCGCTCGGCGCCAAGCCGGTACCGATGTCCACCGCACCCTGCGCCCCCGACAAGTTGGCCGCCACGGCCCAGCTTCCGGCACCGGTGCGGGTGACTTCGGTCAGCTTGGCCCGCCTTAAGCCCCGTCCCGGCGAGAGGAAGCTCAGCGCCTCAAGCAGGTTCGTCTTACCCGCCCCGTTGGCGCCGGTCAGAACCACCGGCGCGGGCCCGGCCTCGAGGCGCAGGGCTGCGTAGTTGCGAAAATCGGTGAGGACGAGGCGGTTTACGGCCGTCGCCGTACCTTGGGCGTTCCGGGTGCTGAGATTGCGTATATCGTTCACCGGCTCCTGCCGTGTCCTCACACCCGCATGGGCATGAGGACGTATATGGCCGCTTCGTCGCTGGCGTCGCGCACCAGGGTCGGCGAAACCGCATCCGAGAGCGCGAAGCGCGCCTCATCGCCTTCGATTTGTGACGTCATTTCAAGCAGATACCGGGAATTGAAGCCGATATCCATGTCCTCGGCATCGTACACCACGGCCAGTTCCTCAGAGGCGCTGCCGTTGTCGGGGCTGGTCGCCGTGAGAACGGCCTGTCCCCGGCTCAGGCTGAGCTTCACCGAACGCGATTTTTCCGTCGAGATCGTCGACACGCGGTCGACCGCCTCCGCGAAGGTTTTGGCGTCGACTTCCATGACCTTGTCGTTGCCTTCGGGAATGACGCGCTGGTATTCCGGAAAGGTGCCGTCGATCAGCTTTGAGGACAGGACGGCGTCGTCAAACTCGAAGCGGATCTTGGTATCCGACAGGCTGACGGACACTTCGCCGTCGGTTTCGTCGATCAGTTTGCGCAATTCGCCTACCGCCTTGCGCGGTATGATGACGCCGGGCATGCCCGCCGCGCCTTCGGGCAAGGGGGTTTCCAGTAGGGCCAGCCGGTGGCCGTCGGTCGCCACGGCCCGCAACATGGCGACCCCGCCGGTTTCCGCCGCATGCAGGTATACGCCGTTGAGGTAGTAACGCGTTTCCTCCGTCGAGACCGCGAAGCGGGTCTTGTCGATCAACCGCCGCAGCGCCTCGGCCGCCAGGGTAAAGCGGGTCGGCAGATCGTCGTCCGCCATCACCGGAAAATCGTCCCGCGGCAGGCAGGGCAAGGCGAATTCCGAGCGCCCCGCGGTCAAGGCCAGGCGTCCGTCGTCACCGCCCAGCGCCAGCTCCACCTGGGCCCCGTCGGGCAGCTTGCGCACAATGTCGTAAAGCGTGTGCGCCGGTGTCGTCGTGGCGCCGTTTTGCGCCACGTCGGCGGTGGTCGATTCGACGATCGCCAGCTCCATATCCGTCGCCGTCAGGCTGAGCGCGCCGTCATTGGCGTCGATCAGGACGTTCGACAGGATCGGAATGGTGTTGCGGCGTTCGACCACGCTCTGAACATGGGCGAGGGAAGTCAGCAGAGTGGCGCGTTCAATGGTGAGTTTCATGATGTTGTTCTGGTCTGCTAATGATCAATTTTCGGTCAATTCATCCAAGTGCCGCGGGAGCTCCGGCACGGTGCTCGGGCAAGGCCCAAGCCGCGCCCGGGCGACAGCCATCGCGATGACAATATTTCGTTATCAAAACAATATCTTTCGGGAACCGGTCGCGACACAGGTTTGCACCGCATTTCTCGCCGGCAAATGATTGAAATAAGGTCGAAACTCGCAGAACTTACCACCCCGGTTGGCGGCGGCCGCCGCCGCTCTGGAATCCCTTCCGGAATCAGGCTGGCGAGCCGTCGCAAATGGACGTCCGGCCGAACCCTCCGACCGGTTAAGGACTATACCAGAATGGCCTTGGGAAAGCAGTCTTTTTAACGCCCCGAGCGGCAGGAAATTCCCGTTTGGAGGGACGTTTCCGGGGCCTTGTCAGGGCCGAAATCGGCCTCACGCTTCGAGCATGCGGCGCAGGAGATCGATGTCCTCCGAGAGCGTGTTGTCGTTCTGGCGCAACTCGTCGATCTTACGGACCGCATGCATCACCGTGGTGTGGTCGCGACCGCCGAATTTACGGCCGATTTCCGGCAGACTGCGCGAGGTCAACTGCTTGGCGAGGTACATGGCGACCTGGCGCGGACGGGCCACTGCGCGGGCCCGGCGGGCCGAATACATGTCGGCCAGGCGGATGTTGTAGTGCTCCGCTACGCGCTTCTGAATGTCCTCAATGGTAACCCGGCGGTCATTGGCCCGGAGGAGGTCCTTAAGCACCTCCTGGGTGGTCTCCAGCGTGATGGGGCGGCCAATTAGATTGGAATAGGCCAGCACCCGGTTGAGCGCGCCCTCCAATTCCCGCACGTTGGACGTAATCCGGTGGGCCAGGAACTCGAGCACCCGGGCCGGAACCTCATTGGCACCGGCCTGTTCCGCCTTGCTTTGCAGGATACCGAGGCGCAGTTCGTAGTCCGTTGCATGAATATCCGCCACCAGCCCCCAGCCCAGCCGCGAGCGCATACGTTCCTCGATGCCATCGAGATCGCTGGGCGAGCGGTCACCGGAAATGATGATCTGGCGGTTCTGGTCGACCAGGGCGTTGAAGGTGTGGAAGAACTCCTCCTGGGTGGTGTCCTTGCCGGCGATGAACTGCACGTCGTCGATCATCAAAACGTCGACCGAGCGGAATTGCTGTTTGAACGCCATGACGTTCTTGAAACGCAGCGCCCGGATGAACTGGTACATGAACTTCTCGGCCGAGAGGTACAGCACCTTGCGTTCGGGGTAGCGCAGGCGGATCTGGGCCGCGATGGCGTGCATCAGATGGGTTTTGCCAAGGCCCACGCCGCCATAGAGAAAAAGCGGATTGAAAGGCACCTCGGCCGCGTCGGCAACGCGCCGGGCGGCGGCGTAAGCCAGTTCGTTGGGTTTGCCGACGACGAAATTCTCGAACGTAAAGCGCGGATCGAGCGAGGCGCCGACGTCGAAGATATCGCCCTGGCTTTCGCGGTCGGAGGCGCGGCGTTGGGGCGCCGCCTCAAGGACGGCCTCCGGCGCGTCGGCGCTTTCCGCGCGCGGCTTGTCGGAGGTCTTGACGTGAATATCGACGGACAGAACCTCGGGATTGACGTCGGCCCATAGCTCGCGAATACGATCGCCATAATGCGACACGACCCAATCCCGCATGAAGCGGGTGGGCACCGTCATTACGGCTTGACCTTCGCGCACCTTGGAAAGCACCAAGGGCTTCAGCCAGCTATTGTAGGCGGCATCCCCGACCTCGGTCCGGAGCGAGCCCCGAACCTGCCCCCATTGGGCTTCCATTTCCGGCGTCAGTACCCCGCTTTCGCTTATTCCCGTCACACCTGTACCCATCATCAACTCTGTGTCCAGGGAAGACCGGCGGCCTGCCAGCCGCCTACGCTTCCCCTGTGTTTTTTATCGTCGCGGTCGCCCTCGAAGCCGCCGGCTACGTTGTAGCAGGGGCCGTACCCCGCCGACGTCAAGGCGATCGCCGCCGCTTTCGAGCGCACGCCGGAACGGCAGAGCAGCAAAAGCGGCGCATTCTGCGGCACGCTTCGGGCTTTGATCTCAGCCACGAAAAACGGGTTCGTGATCATGCCGGGGAAATTCTGCCAGGCGATCGCGACCGGCGCTTTGTTCAGCGACCCGAGGTCGGGCGTTCCGACGAACGCCCATTCGGCCGCCGAGCGCACATCCACCAACGTCGCCGCCGGATCATCCACGAGCATCGACCAAGCCTCCTCGACCGATACGTCGCCGGCATAGTCTCCATCGACGTTTGTCGTGCCGGCTGTAGATGAATCCCCAGACATTTAAAGAAGCGCTCCCCGAAAACGGTAATTCAACTTGGACCGAATTGAATTCCCGTCGTTACTCGTGACCACCAAGCCTAACGGCCTCGTTTTTTTATACTTCGATTTTTCTTAAAGCTTTAGCAAAACGTCCGACATATGCGCCAAATCCATAAGTATTCGGCTAGAAAAAGCTTCGAAATATCGATTTTACAACTTATTACCGGCGTGCCGCGCCGATGTCCCAATACAGTAATTCGACCGCCCGAGAAACGCAATGGGTCCGAAAGAAGAACGCCGAAAAAAAACGGCCTGAATCGGTCTCGCCGTCATCGATTCCACAAGATGTAGACAGCGGCGTTCGAGCGTCCGGAATTTTGTGATCGTTAACGCCGAGCCAGATTATCGCCGAGAAAAATTTCATCCCCGCTGCCACCCGTTGACGACCGATCGGCCGGCCGCACAAAAAAAACCGCGCTTCAAAGAGGCGCGGTTTTGGCGAACGGCCCACGGCCGTATGTCGGAAATTCGGTTAGCCGGCCATGCCCTTGATGCGGTGGGCGAGACGGGAAATTTTCCGTGAGGCGGTGTTTTGTTTCAACACGCCGCGTGACACGCCGCGCATGATTTCCGGCTGGGCCGCTTTCAAAGCCGCCTGCGCCGCCGCCTGATCGCCGCCGGCGATGGCTTCCTCGACCCGGCGGATGGAGGTGCGGATGCGGCCGCGGCGGTCGCGGTTGACGGCGGTGGCCCGTTCGGTGCGCCGGATGCGCTTCAGCGCTGATTTATGGTGCGCCATGGAATACTCTCTCGTTGCAAAAGGGATGCGGGCGGCGGCGATGCCGCACCGCGAACGCAGGCTTATAGTACCGGCGCAGGGCCGCGTCAACCTTGGATTTCGGCGCTTTTTCAGATTCTTGCCGGAGACCGGCGATCTGTTGCAATCGGCAAGCGGAACCGAGCCGCTCCGATTAGCGATTCTTGAACTCGGGCTTGCGTTTCTCCACAAAGGCGGCCATGCCTTCAGTCTGATCGTCAAGGGCGAAAGCCGCGTGGAATGTCCGGCGTTCGAACAAGACGCCCTCCGAAAGCGTGGTCTCATAGGCCCGGTTGACGCTCTCCTTGGTCATCATCACCACGGGCCGCGACAGGGCGGCGATTTCGGCCGCCACCTTCAGAGCTTCGTCAATCAGGTCGTCAAGCGGCACGATCCGGCTGACCAGGCCCGAACGTTCGGCTTCCTCGGCATCCATCATGCGGCCGGTCAGGCACATTTCCATCGACTTCGATTTGCCGACCTGGCGCGTCAGCCTCTGCGTGCCGCCGGCGCCGGGCAGAATGCCGAGCTTGATCTCGGGCTGACCGAACTTGGCGTTGTCGGCGGCGATGATGAAGTCGCACATCATGGCGGTTTCGCAGCCGCCGCCCAACGCGAAACCGGCAACGGCCGCGATCACCGGCTTGCGGCAACGGGTGATTCGTTCCCAGCCCGCCGTGACGAAGTTTTCACCGTAGGCGGTAATATAGTCCTTGGACTGCATTTCCTTGATGTCGGCGCCGGCGGCGAACGCTTTTTCGCTGCCCGTGATGACGATGGCGCCGATGGCGTCGTCCGATTCGAATTCGTCCAGTTGGGCCGTAAGTTCCGCCATCAGGGGCGAGCTCAGGGCATTGAGGGCATCCGGCCGGTTCAACGTGATCAGACCCACGGCGTCATGGGTTTCAACCAGAATGTGTTCGTAAGACATGAATTCGATCTCCAATTTCCGGGGGGCGGTTACTTCGGGTTAAGGCGCAAGCGGACGACGGTTTCACCGCCGTCCGTCAGGTAGGTGATGGTTAGCATTTCGCCGTCGCGCTCGAAACCCTCATGCGTGCGCTGCCAGCCCAATTGCGGCAGGGATTGGTCGTAGAAGCGCTCCACGGCATTCCGCGACACCCGGCCGTGGGCCATCACCTCGACGATGCGGCCGCCCGGCTTGTCGTACATCAGAGCGGCTTCAGGGACCTCCTCCAGCCCGGCCATCAAGGGCAGGTCGTCGACGCTGGCGAAAAATCCCTGGGCCGTCGCGGTGGCGGCCCAGACAACGCTCGTTAGCGCAACAAGGCAGAGGATGGCGGACTTGAACGGCATGGCGGTTACCCTAGCACACCGGGCTCAGCGCTGGCGTTTGGCGCAATAGAAGGTGGAGCGGCCGGCCTGGGTGATACGCTTCACCTCGCCGCCGCAATCGCAGTCGGGGCACGGTTCGCCCTCGCGGCCGTAAACCGCGAAATCGTGCTGAAAATAGCCCAGTTCACCGTCCGCCTGAACGTAATCCCGGAGCGTGGAGCCACCGGCGGCAATGGCGTCCTCAAGCACCTGGCGCACCGCCGGCGCCAGCCGCTCCGCCCGTTTTCCGGCGACGCTGGCGGCCAGCCGCTTGGGCGATATGCCGGCCCGGAACAGCGCCTCGCAGGCGTAGATGTTGCCTACGCCAGAGACCACCTTCTGATCCAGCAGGGCAGCCTTAATGGGCGTCTGTCGGCCTTTGAGCACATCCGAAAGATAGGCCCCGGAAAACGCGTTGCCGAGGGGCTCCGGCCCCAGATCGCGCAACAGCTTGTGTCCCTCCAACGCGTTTTCTTCCGCCAATGTCATGAGGCCGAAGCGGCGGATGTCGTTGAAGGTGATGACGCCGCCGCCGTCCATCTCGAAAATGACGTGATCGTGCTTGCCCGGCGTCCCGGCCGGCGCCGCCGCTGTCATCATGCGACCCGACATACCGAGGTGAATGATCAACACCCAGCCGTCATCAAGGTGAGCCAGAAGATATTTCGCCCGCCGCGCCAGGCGGATGACTTTGCGTCCCGTCAACCGGTCGGAAAATTTTTCGGGAAAGGGTATGCGCAGCTTGGGCCGGCGTTGTTCGACGCGCGCGAAGGTGCGTCCCTCCAGGAAAGGGATCAGGCCGCGGCGGACGGTCTCGACTTCCGGCAATTCAGGCATACGGTCGGCAACCCTGCTTAATTGGCCTGGCAAGGTAGCGCGGATCAGGGGCCTGCGCTATCTTCGCCTGATGAACGCCAGCAACAAACGAGGCCGGGCGGAATCTTCCGCCGGCGACAGCACCCATTTCGGCTTCCGGACGGTCGGACGGGACCAGAAGGCCGGGCTGGTGCGCGCCGTTTTCGACGGCGTCGCCGAAAATTACGACCTGATGAACGACCTGATGAGCGTCGGCATCCACCGGCTCTGGAAATCAGCCATGCTGGATTGGCTCAACCCCCGGCCTGGCGATCACCTGCTTGACGTGGCGGGCGGCACCGGCGATATCGCCGAACGGTTTCTCGAACGCGCTGTTGATCGCGCGTCCGGCGATGGCGCGCGGGTCACGGTCTGCGACATCAACGAGGCCATGATCGTCGTGGGGCGCGACCGGGCCATCGACCGGGGGCGTCTCAAGGGCATCGACTGGCTGTGCGGCAATGCCGAGGCGCTGCCGGTGGCCCCGGCCAGCGTCGACGCCTACACCATCGCCTTCGGCATCCGCAACGTCACGGATATCCCGGCGGCGCTGAGGGAGGCGCGGCGGGTGCTGAAGCCGGGCGGGCGTTTTCTTTGCCTCGAATTCAGCCATGTCATCCTGCCTGGCCTGAAAACCGCCTACGACGCCTATTCCTTCCAGGTTCTGCCGGCGCTGGGCGAAATCGTGGCCGGCGACCGGGAGGCCTACCAGTACCTTGCCGAAAGCATCCGCCAATTTCCCGATCAGGACGCTTTCGCCGCCATGATCGCCGACGCCGGACTGGAACGGGTCAAGATCCGCAACCTTTCCGGCGGCATTGCGGCCCTGCATTCCGCCTGGCGCATCTGACACCGATGTTCCGCGCCATCCAAAGCCTGCTGCGCCTGTTGGGCATCGTCCGCACCCTGGCGCGTTACGACGCCCTCTTCCCCTTGGAGCGTCTCGACCTGCCGGACTGGGCGGTCACCATCCTCCGTTTCTTTGCCGGCCGGCCGCACAAATCGCATGCCGCCCTGCGCCCCGGCCAACGGCTTGCCGCCGCGTTGCAGGAAATGGGGCCGAGCTTCATCAAGTTCGGCCAGTCGCTGTCGACCCGCGCCGACCTGATCGGCGAGGATGTCGCCGCCGACCTGGCGGATCTGCGCGACCGGCTGCCGCCGTTTCCGGCCGCCGAGGCCAAGGCCACCATCGAAGCCGAGTTCGACCTGCCCATCGACGCCATGTTTGCCGAATTCGAGGATGAGCCGGTGGCCGCCGCCTCCATCGCCCAGGTTCACTTCGCCAGGACGACAGCGGGCAACGAGGTCGCGGTCAAGGTGCTGCGGCCCGGCATCGAGGACGCCTTCGCCCGCGATCTCCGCCTGTTCTACTGGCTGGCCGAGGCCATCGAGACGCTGCAGCCCGGATTCCGCCGACTCCGGCCCGTCGAGGTCGTGCGCACCTTCAAGGAAACCGTCGATCTCGAAATGGATTTGCGGCTCGAGGCGGCGGCGGCCTCGGAACTGGCCGACGCCTTCGAAACCGACGCCGACTTCGGCGTGCCTGAGATCGATTGGGGCCGCACCCAGCGCCGCGTCATGACGGTGGAGCGCATCCACGGCATTCCCATCGCCGACCGCGATGCCCTGATCGCCGCCGGCCACGACACCGAAGCCATTGCCGCCGGCCTTCTGGTTGCGTTCCTCAGGCAGGTTTTCCGCGACGGCTTCTTCCACGCTGATTTGCACCCCGGCAACTTGTTCGTGCGCGAGGACGGCCGCGTGCTGGCGGTCGATTTCGGCATCATGGGCCGCCTGGACCGCCAGACCCGCTGCTTTGTGGCGGAGCTGTTGCTGGCCTTCGTCACCGGCGACTGGCACCGCGCCGCCGAGATCCATTTCGAGGCGGGCTACGTGCCGCGCGACAAGTCGGTCGATGTCTTCGCCCAGGCCTGCCGCAGCATTGGTGAACCGATCATGGGGTTGGCGGCCTCCGACATCTCCATCGGCAAGCTCCTGGCCCAGCTCTTCCAGATCACCGAGACGTTTTCCATGCAGACCCAGCCGCAATTGCTGCTGCTGCAGAAGACGTTGGTGGTGGTGGAGGGGGTATGCCGCGATCTCAGCCCCGACACCAACTTTTTCGAGGCCGCCAAGCCTTTCCTCGCCGACTGGGTGCGCGATAACCTCGGTCCCGAGGCCCGCATGGCCGATGCCGTCAAGGAAACGGCGCTGGCCGCCCGGCGCATTCCCGCCATTATCGAGCGCGCCGAGCAGGCCAGCGACCAGCTCACAGCCGCCGGCATCAAGCTCCATCCCGACAGCGAACGCGCCATTGGCGAGGCCTCCGGCCGCCGCAAGGGCATGCCCTCAATGCTGATCATCGTGCTGCTGGTCGGCATGATCGCCGTGCTGCTGGTGAAGATGTAGCGCCTCGATAATCCGAACCGATAAATCCTCAAACGGCAATTCTCCCTATTCCTTGCTCACGCCTCCTTGTCCGGCAGGTTGATCAGGCCGCCGGGTTGGGTCAGGGCCTCGCGAATGTAGTCGGGGATGGGGTGGGCTTCGAGGTTGCCGTCTTCCTTGATGCGGGCGTAGATACGGATGGCGCGGCCCTCGGTGATGACGTCGCCGGAGCCCACCTGAACCGCCTTGCAATCCCAGTGCACGGTGCTCTCGCCCATCTTGTGCATGTGAATGGTGGTGCGCACCTTGTCGCCGTAGGCGGCCGGGCCGATGAAGCGGAAATGCACGTCGCCCATGACGAACGCCGTCCGGGAGTCCTTGATCAGGCGGTTTGTGGGAAAACCCAGCGCCCGCAGCAGTTCGTGCTCCGTCTCGTTGAACCAGGTGAACATCATCGGATAGTAGACCAGGCCGAAGGGATCGGATTCGCCCCAGGAGACGGTCAGTTCGCGGGAATACATGATCATGAAAGCTCTCTTTCGCAGCGTCCAAGGGAATTGCCGAATTAGTTTGGCTGAATTGGCGGGAGGCGTTAAGGTCTTTCCGATTATCCACACAGAACTGACGTAAATTCTGACCTTTTACAGCGGTAGGGAACATGGTGCTTGCGGGAAAACGCATTTTGCTGGTAATCGCCGGCGGCATCGCCGCCTACAAGAGCCTCGAATTGATCCGGCGACTGCAGGACAAGGGCGCCGCCGTGCGCTGCATTCTGACGCGCGCCGGGGCCGAGTTCGTCACCCCGCTGTCGGTCTCGGCCCTCAGCGGTGACAAGGTCTACGGCGACCTTTTCGACCTCGACGATGAAGCGGAGATGGGCCATATCCAGCTATCACGCGCCGCCGATCTCGTGGTCGTCGCCCCGGCCACCGCCGACATCATGGCCAAGATGGCGTCGGGCCTGGCCAACGATCTCGCCTCGACGGCGCTGCTGGCCACCGACAAGCCCGTCCTGATCGCGCCCGCCATGAACGTCGAAATGTGGGCGCATCCGGCCACCCAACGCAACGCCGCAACCTTGCGCGACGACGGCATCGCCTTCGTCGGACCGGCCGAGGGCGATCTCGCCTGCGGTGAGGTCGGACCGGGCCGCATGTCGGAAGTCATTGATATCATTGAAGCTATTGAGCTCCAGCTGGCCGGCGGCGGAGACCGGCCCCTGATCGGCAGGCGCGCCATCGTCACCTCGGGCCCGACGCGGGAGGCCATCGATCCGGTGCGCTATCTCTCCAATCATTCCTCGGGCAAGCAGGGCCACGCCATCGCCGCCGCCCTGGCCGCCCAGGGCGCGGACACCACGCTGGTCACCGGCCCGACGGCCGAGCCCGCGCCGGCGGGCGTCAACACGGTGTGCATCGAATCGGCGCGCGACATGCTGGCGGCCTGCCAGGCGGCGCTGCCGGCCGACGTGGCGGTCTGCGCCGCTGCCGTGGCTGACTGGCGGGTGGCCGAGGAAGCAGCGAACAAGACCAAGAAGAACGGCGGCGCGCCGCCCGACCTCAAACTGACCGAAAATCCCGATATCCTGGCGACCCTGAGCGCGGCGGGTAACCAAAGGCCGCGGCTGGTGGTGGGCTTCGCCGCCGAAACCGAGAATCTGCTCGACAACGCCGCCAAGAAGCTGGCCCGCAAGAAATGCGACTGGATCGTCGCCAACGACGTCTCCACCGGCAGCGGCACCTTCGGCGGCGACGAAAACACCGTCCACCTGGTGACGACGGACGATGTCGAGGACTGGCCGCGCCTCTCGAAGGCCGGTGTGGCCGAACGACTGGCGGCGAAGATTGCCGGTCACTTAAACGGTAAGTCGGATAAGGCGTCATGACCGGCATCGACGTCGCCATCTGCCGCCTGCCGCACGGGGACGGGCTCGAACTGCCCCGTTACGCCACCGAAATGTCGGCCGGCGTCGACCTGCCGGCTGCGGTCGAGGCGGACCTCGTGCTGGCTCCCGGCGCCCATGCCCTCATTCCCAGCGGGTTCAGCATCGAACTGCCGCAGGGCTACGAAGCCCAGATCCGGCCGCGGTCCGGCCTGGCGCTCAAGCACGGCGTGACGCTTTTGAACAGCCCCGGCACGATCGATGCCGATTATCGGGGCGAGGTCGGCGTGATCCTGATCAATCTGGGGCGCGAGCCCTTCACCGTGACGCGCGGCATGCGCATCGCCCAGATGGTCATCGCCCCGCACGCCCACGCCCGCTGGATGGAAGCCGAAACGCTGCGCGAGACGGCACGCGGCGGCGGCGGTTTCGGCTCGACCGGCACGGACCCGACCTAGTCCATGCTGAAGCTCTCGAAAAAGATGATCTACGCCCTGGAGGCGGTGGTCGACATCGCCTACCACGCCGGGCCCGAGCCCGTGCAATCGCGCGAGATCACCAAGCGCCAGAACATTCCCCAACGCTACCTGGAGCAGGTCATGCAACGTCTGGTGCACGCCGGCATTCTCAAGGGCGTGCGGGGGCCGAAGGGCGGCTACCGGCTGGCCCGCGAACGCCGCCGCATTTCCGTCGCCGATGTCGCCAACGTGGTCTACGATCTGGAACAAGGCGACGACATTATGGAGAACGGCGCCGCCTCGCAATTGGCGGAAAAGGTCGTGCGCCCCGTGTGGCGCGATCTCCGCCTCGATCTGATGGAAAAGCTGAAAGTGGTGACCATCGAGGATCTGTGCAAGCAGGCCCAGGCCCAGGGCATCAGCAGCGAAGTCATGGACGAGGCCGATTATTCGATTTGAGATTTTGGCGGGGCGACTTGGGGCGCCCGAGAAGCAGGGAACAACGCAACATGAATGAGAGTTCTGCAAGTACGACCGGGGCGACCGAGGGTCTCGGACGAATTCACGAAAACATCGTCGAAACCATCGGCAACACGCCGCTGGTGCGCCTGTCGGGCTTGATGGCCGAAAAAAACTGCCAGGCGGACCTCGTCGGCAAGCTTGAATTCTTCAATCCCCTGGCTTCGGTCAAGGACCGCATCGGCTCCTCGATGATCGCCGCCATGGAGGCCGACGGCTTGATCGGACCGGACACCGTCCTGGTCGAACCGACCTCGGGCAACACCGGCATTGCGCTGGCCTTCGTCTGCGCCGCCAAGGGCTACCGGCTGGTCCTGACCATGCCCGAGAGCATGTCCATCGAGCGGCGTAAGATGCTGGCCTTCCTGGGCGCCGAACTGGAACTCACCGACGCCTCGAAGGGCATGAAGGGAGCCATTGCGCGGGCCGAGGAAATTATCGCGGAAAACCCCAACGCCATCATGCCGCAACAGTTTCAGAACCCTGCCAACCCGCAGATCCACCGGATTTCGACGGCCGAGGAGATCTGGAACGACACCGGCGGCAAGGTCGATGCGGTGATCTCCGGAATCGGCACCGGCGGCACCATCACCGGCGTCGGCGAAGTGCTTAAGGGGCGCAATCCCGACATTCGGATGATCGCCGTGGAGCCCGAGGACAGCCCGGTGCTGTCCGGCGGCAATCCCGGCCCCCACAAGATCCAGGGCATCGGCGCGGGGTTCGTGCCCGATATCCTGAATACCGGCGTGATTGACGAGATCGTCACCATCGCCAACGAAACGGCCTTCGAACATGCGCGCCTTGTGGCCCGCACCGACGGTGTCCCGGTCGGCATTTCGTCGGGGGCCGCACTGGCTGCGGCGCTGGAAGTCGCCGCCCGACCGGAGATGGCGGGTAAACTGATCGTCGTCATCCTGCCGTCCTTCGCCGAACGTTACCTGACGACGGCCCTGTTCGACGACGTCTAGGGAGATTTGACGACCACATGGACTTCAGCGAAGACCAAATCCAACGCTATGCCCGCCACATCGTGCTGTCGGAGGTGGGCGGCACGGGCCAGGCGAAGCTGCTGGAATCCCGCGTTTTGGTCGTGGGCGCGGGCGGCCTGGGTTCGCCGCTTGCCATGTATCTGGCCGCCGCCGGCGTCGGCACCATCGGCATCGTCGACGACGACGCCGTGTCGCTCTCCAACCTGCAGCGCCAGATCGCCCATACCACGTCCCGTGTCGGCGTGGCCAAGACCGACAGCGCCGCCGAGACCATCGCCGGCCTCAATCCCGACGTGGAGGTCGTCAAACACCCCTTCCGACTGGATTCGTCCAACGCGGCCGCGCTGATTGCCGATTATGACGTCGTGGCTGACGGCTCCGACAACTTCGACACCCGGTTTCTGGTCAACGATGCCTGCTATCTGGGGGGCAAGACATTGGTCTCGGCCTCTTTGCTGAAATTCGACGGCCAGCTCTCGACGTTCCGCGCGCACAAGGGCGGCGACAACCCCTGCTACCGCTGCCTCTACCGTGAGCCGCCGCCGCCCGGCATGGTGCCGAGTTGCGCCGAAGGCGGCGTATTCGGCGCCCTGGCCGGCACCATGGGATCGCTGCAGGGTGTCGAGGTGATCAAGGAACTGTTGGACATCGGCGACAGCATGTCGGGCTGGCTGACGATCTACGATGCCTTGGGCGGCACCTGGCGCAAGATCCGGCTTAAGCCCGACGCCGATTGCCCGTTGTGCGGCCCCAAATCCACCATCAGCGATCTTTCGGCCCACGCGGCCTAAGCTCATGGCCGACGGCGGCAAACCCTCCAAGCTCAACCTGATCGTCTTTTCCGGCGAGTTCGACAAGGTACACTACGCCCTGGCCATGGCCAGCGCGGCGCTTGCCGTCAACATACCCGTCACGCTCTTCTTCACCATGCGCGGCATCGACGCCTTGCTGAAAGCGCCGGAGGACGAGCCGCCTGCCTGGAACGATCTGGCGGCGACCGACGGACGCACCGGCATTGAGGCCGAAACCGACAACATCGAACGCGGCGTCGCCTCTTTCACCGAACTGTTGGAGGCCTGCAGCGCCCTCGGCGCCGAATTCATGGTCTGCGAAATGGGCCTGCGCGCCATCGGCCGCAGCCGCGACGAGGTGCGCGACGACATCAAGATCGTCGACGGCGGCCTTGTGACGTTCTACCAGGGCGCCGGGAGCGACGGCGAGATCGTCTTTATCTGAGGATTATCGCAGATTCAGTGTGCCCGTTATCCCGCGCCAAACGGCCGGGAAGCGCAAGTAGAACAAAAGGGCCGAACGTGATGGCCAACAGCGGAAAACAAAAAAGGTCATACAAGCCCTGTGACAATAGCCTTAGTTCAGGCATGGCCATCTTTTCAGCCCGCCCGATATTCTGATGCGGCGCATAATGGAGCTAGTCTGGGTCAACGTGTTCTCGCCGCCGGGGAACGCCGTCGATGTATGATAACGGCTGGGTGTTTCGTTTCACGCTTTCGCCGATGCTCCAGGCCATCCTTAACGCTTCCAGAGCTTGTTCGCCGGTGACGAGAGGCTCTTGTTCGCCATTCACGACATTGACAAAGTGCTGCAACTCAGCCCTAAGCGGCTCGGTGCTACGCACCAATACGCGCTCCATCGCATAGTCAAGAACGGAACCACCAGGTTCCGGATTGAGCAAGCGGCGTGGAGAGTGATCAGGGTCTCTATAGAGCGTCAATTCCTGGCGGCCGTAATTTAGGCGGATGTGCCCGATCTCGGTCGTTGCGGTAAGCTCCCGGATCCGATTTTGGGTGATGCGGCTGGCGGTCAGATTAGCGAGAGTGCCGTTGCAAAAAGACAATGTCGCCACGACGTGATCCGCGCCGTTCGAGCCGAGTACGCTAATCCCCTGCGCGAAAACGTCGCGTATGGGGCTCCCGACGAGACTGAGGACGATATCGAGATCGTGGACCATGAGATCGGTCACGACATCTATGTCTTTGACCCGCGCGCTTGCCCAGTTCATACGGCGGGCGTCGATCGCGTAAATCCTGTGGCCCTCGTTCATGATTTCCGACAGTCTTCTCACTGCGGGATTGAACCGTTCCACATGCCCCACCAACAATCGCGCCCCTGACTTCTCGGCGCTCGCGATCAGGGCAAGGCAGTCCTCATCGGTTGTGGCAAGCGGTTTTTCGACAAGGCAGTGGATGCCATTCCCGAGCAGATAAACCGCGATACCGGCATGTGCGGGAGACGGCGCGACCACGCTCGCGGCGTCGACGGCGCCCACAAGGTCCTCAATCCCGGCGAAAATTCTGCACCCGTATTCCTCCGCCACCTCTCTCGCCCTTTTCTCGATCGGCTCCACGATCCCAACAAGCTCCACATTTTTCAGATTGGCATATATTCGAAGGTGGTTCCGCCCCATGGCGCCCGCCCCCACCACCGCGACCCGTGTGGCCGCATTCATGGCGGAGTTTCCACGGCGACGCGGAAGGCCTCGACGATCCGCTCCTGGGTTTCCTCGGTCAAATATGGGTGCATGGGCAAGCTGAGAACCCGGTCCGTAATTGCCTCCGTGACCGGCAAGCCGTTGGGGGCAACAGGAAACGCGCGGTAGCCTTCTTGCGTGTGGAGCGGCGCACGGTAATAAACCCGAGTGGGCACGCCCGCCGCTTCCAGCCGCGCGGCAATGACATCCCTGTCGTGATCGAGTGTGAGGACGGTATACTGCGCCCAAACCGATGTCGCTTGTGGAGCCAGGGACGGCACAGCGACCAGATCTGCGAGCCCAGCGCTGTATCTCTCAGCGATGCGTTGCCGGAGTCGTATCTCTTCGTTGAAAATCGATAGCTTCTCCATCAGGACAGCGGCCTGGATCGTGTCCATCCGCCCGTTCAGTCCGGTTCGAACATGATCATAGCGACTCTTCCCAGCGCCATGCATTTGGATTGAGCGCAGGATCGAAGCTAATTTCTCGTCGCCGGTGAACATGGCACCTGCATCGCCGTATGCCCCCAGCGGCTTGGCCGGAAAGAAGCTTGTGGCGGTTATGTCGCCAAGGGTGCCAACGAATTCGCCATTCAGAGCGGCGCCAAAACTTTGGGCCGCGTCGGCCAGTACGAAAAGACCGTGGCGGGAGGCAACGTCCCGAATCGCGGTGTAGTCAGCCGGCTGGCCGAACAGGTCGACGGGAATGATCCCAACGGCCCGGAGTCCATGTTGACGAACCGTAGCAATCGCCGCCTCGAGACAGTTGGGATCCATGTTGAACGTGCCTTCTCCTATGTCCACGAAAACGGGCGTGGCTCCAAGAAGGGCACAGCTTTCCGCCGGCGCAACAAAGCTGAAAGAGGGCACAAAAACCGCATCGCCCGCAGTCACCCCAAATGCCTTCAAGGCCATGTAGAGGGCCTGGGTTCCACTGCCGCAAGTGACGACATGCCCGGCGTTACAAAACGATGCGAGACGTCTCTCACACTCTGCCACTTCGGGTCCCATAACGAACTGACCGTGCGCCATGACTTGCGAAACGGCCTTTTCGATGCGGCTTCCGAGCCTGCGACGTTGAGCCTGCAGGTCGACGAACGCAATGCCTCCGATTTCTTCCGGTACCACTCCCTCCATTAGCGCTTCCCCCTCGGTCCAGCCACTCATACATGCAACCGCGCTACCACGGCAGCTTCGGCCGCGACGATTTACTCGTTGACTACCCTGGGTTCGGGATTTCTTGGCATATCAGATCTGTTTATTGCGACAAATTGGCAAAAATCTCGTCACTACCGCAACTGCCGGGAGAAAGCGAGACAAACGCAACAGTCGGAATCCGAAGCCCCCACACGTTTACATCCTCGAACGCTTCAACTGGATGGATCGCGCACCCCAAGGGCCTGAAGTGAATTACTAGTCGGACGTATCCCGCAGTATCTCCAGATCGGCCTCAAGCCTAATCAACAAGCAAAACTACCGAAAGAACTAATCTCCGTCCCGGCCTATTGGACAATCGGCAATTCCCTGCGGCACTAGGGCGCTTTGGCCTACTTGAAAAATTCAATATTGCTTCGGCTGGACACCGTCAAGCCGGAAAGGCAGTCCACATCCTCACCGGTTGCGCCGCAACAGTTGGGAGCCGGTTCATAAGCACGCGGCCGAGATTGGCGCACCTGTTATCGCTGATGATGAAACTGGCGGCACCGCAGACAATATCGTCGTGAGAGCCAAACATAGGCCGACTCCAATCGCAGGTATCTTCTTCGCCGGGAGTTTGGAAGTGTTCGTCTTAGACGGTACCGGATCAAATTTTTTCATCCGACAAACCCAGACCGACATTCGAAACGGTTATCATAAGACAAACCGGTGATTATGACTGTATTTGGCCTTCAAGCCCGAGCTGGAGCAGATTTTCTGGAATGCTCAAAAGCCGCTTTCGGGTTAACTTTCTATACCCGCTTCAGGCGCAACACGCCTCAGCTTTGAGATGAAAAGCGGAAATCGTCAGAAGGGTGATTTCCGCTTCCCGCAGCCCTCAATTTAGCTCGTTAGTGGGATGAATTTCAGACGTACTCGCCGGGCAGGACACGATCCGGCGGGACATGGCCGTCGACGAAGGTCTTGATGTTGATGATGACCTTCTCGCCCATCTCGGCGCGACCCTCCAGGGTGGCAGACGCCATGTGCGGCAACAGCACGACGTTGTCGAGTTCCAATAATTTGGGATTGACCGCAGGTTCGTGTTCGAACACGTCGAGACCGGCGCCGGCGATCTCGCCGCCGCGCAACATCCGGGTCAGGGCGTTTTCGTCGATCACCTCGCCGCGCGCGGTGTTGACGACGAAGGCGTGGGGCTGCAGCAGCTTCAAACGCCGTGCCGACAAGAGGTGATAGGTGGCGGGCGTGTGCGGGCAGTTCACCGAAATGATGTCCATGCGCGCCAGCATCTGGTCGAGGCTTTCCCAGTAGGTCGCCTCCAGCTCCTCCTCGATCTCCTCGTGCACCCGGTTGCGGTTGTGGTAGTGCACGGAGACGCCGAAACCACGAACGCGGCGCGCCACCGCCTGGCCGATGCGCCCCATCCCGATGATGCCGAGGCGCTTGCCCCAGATGCGATGCCCGAGCATCGAGGTCGGCGACCAGCCGGTCCATTCCGTGGAACGCATCAGGCGTTCGCCCTCGGCCAACCGGCGCGGCACGCAGAGGATCAGCGCCATTGTCATGTCGGCGGTATCCTCGGTCAGGACGCCCGGCGTATTGGTCACGGTGATGCCGCGCTCGCGGGCGCTTGCCAGGTCGATGTGATCGACGCCGGTGCCGAAGTTGGCAATCAGCCGAAGCTCAGGGTTGGCTTGGGCGAGAACACGCGAATCGATGCGGTCGGTCACGGTTGGGACCAGGATATCGGCGGACTTGACGGCCTCGATCAGGGCGGCCTGATCCATCGGCTGATCGTCGTGATTGAGGCGGGCGTCGAAGAGCTCCATCATCCGCGTTTCGATCGCTTCTGGCAGCTTGCGGGTGACGACGACGACGGGCTTTTGCTGGGTCATGGAGGCTCCTAGGGACGAACGGATGCACCGGCGGGCGCACGCACTTGTCTAAAACATATTTCGCTCATATGGAACCATTTGATCGAACGAAGAGGCGGAAATTGCAGCCCGTCGGCGCGGCTTGGCATCGGCCCGTCGATTGACGTAAGTTAGGCCATGGGCGCTTTTCGACGGACGACGTTTATCTCCATCTCCCTTGTGCTGTTGTATTGCTGGACCGCCCCGGCGGCGGAAGCGGCCGGCAAGCTGCCGCGATTCGCCAGCCTGAGGGCCGACAAGGTGAACGTGCGGGCAGGACCGGGTGTGCGCTACCCGATCAGCTGGATCTTCGTCCGCAAGGGTCTGCCCGTCGAAATCATCGCCGAGTTCGAATTGTGGCGGAAGGTGCGCGATATCGAGGGCACCGAAGGCTGGGTCCACAAGAGCCTGTTGTCGGGCCGCCGCTCCGCCATCGTCACGGGCAAGGTCCGCACCCTCTACCGCCGGCTCAACGGCTCGATCCCGGTTCTGCGCGCGGAAGCCGGCGTCCAGGGCGGCTTGCTGGCCTGCCAGGACAAGTGGTGCCGCATGCGCATCGCGGGCACCGACGGTTGGCTGCGCCGGGGCCACATCTGGGGCGCATACGACGCGGAGAATTTTGATTAGATAATCCGTTTTCCGTCATGCCCGCGCAGGCGGGCATCCATGCCGTGGCGTATCCGTTTGCGGCGCCCTCACGAAATTTGGGCGCTCAGGCATGGATTCCGGACATTTGCGGACGCAAATTCCGGAATGACGATGAATGTTAAGTCGGAATTAGGCGAAATCAGCGGCGAGCGACATCCTCATTGCCTCCGGCATCACGGCCATGTGCCGGTAGTTCTCATGCCCTACGGAAAGCACGATTTCGGCGCCCGGCGCCCGGAATTTTTCCACCTGCCCATCGCTGAATTCGAAGAGCAGGAAGTGCACCGAAGACGCCTTGCCCTCCTCCGAGGTGCGTTCGACGTCATCATCGGCTGTCGCCGTTACCGTCTCGCCGTCGAACTGCAGGGTCACGGTCTTGTCAATGTCGCCGAGACCCGAGAGCACCCGGTCCCGGCGCGCCTCGTCGGCGATTTCGATCATGAACGTGGCCGACAGATTGCGCCCTTTGGGCACCATGGGATTGTAGGCGGCGAGCTCGTCGGCCAGCTGCGCCGCGCCGCCCTTTTCGATGCGCAGCATTTCCTGGATTTGCAGCCACATGGTGTCCCAGTTCTCGAAATAGATCGTGGCGTCCGGCCCGACCGCCAGCCGCCGGTCCCGTTTGGCCGCGATCAGGCTCGCCCGCTTTTCCGCCCGGACCTCTTCGTAAGCATCGGGATCGAGAACATCCGCCGCGGCAATTTCCGTTTTATGAACCGTCATGTTGGGTATCCGATTTGTCTATGCCTCGCGGCCGTAGGCCCGGGCGAAAAGCTCGATGGGATGGGGCGCGTGGACCGGTGGCGCCGCGCCGTCCAGATCCTCCATGATCTGCAGCAGGTGCTGTCCGGCCAAGGGACACTCCGAGGCAACCGTCGTTTTGCCCGATTTCACGACCTGCCGCGCCGCCGGGGTACCGACTTTAACGGCGGTGTCGAAGTTTTCCTTCATTACCCCCCAGGACCCGCCGTGACCCGAGCAGCGCTCGATGATCTGCAGGTCGATATCGGGGATCAGCCGCAGCATGTCGGCCGCCTTGGGCCCCATGTTCTGGGCCCGCGCGTGGCAGGCGAAGTGCAGCGCGACGCCGGCCTCCAGCGGCTTCAGGCCCTCCGCCAGGCCCTCGTTGCGGGCGATGTCGACAACGTACTCCGTGATATCCATCGTCGCCCCGGCGAGTTTCGCGACGAGCGGGTCGTCGGGCAGCAGCAGCGGCCATTCGAACTTCAGCATCAGGGCGCAGCTTGGCGTCAGGGCGACCACGGTGCGGCCGTCGTCGATAGGGGCTTCCAGGGCCGCCGCGACAGCGCGCGCCTTGGCCGCCACGTCCGCCAGATCGCCCTGCTCGAATTGCGGCATGCCGCAGCAACCGGGATAATCGGCGATTGTATCGACGCCGTTCAGGGCCAGCACGTGCTGCGCCGCCAGTCCGATGCCCGGATTGTTGTAGTTGACGAAGCAGGTGGCGTAGAGCACGGCCTTGCGACCCGCGGCCGGCGCCGAGGTCACCGGCGCCGGCGCCGCCTTGGCCTGCTCGACGAACGTTTTGCCGTGGAATTGCGGCAGGGCGGCGTCGTGGTGGATGCCGGCCACGGCTTCCATGGGCTTCCGCGTCAGTCCGTTACCGCGCTTCGTCGCCCAGTTGGCCAGCGGCGCCATCTTGCCGGCAAGGCGACCGTTGCGATCGGTCGCCGTGATTTGCCGGGCGAAGAAGCCGGTCCGGCCAGCCCGGTTTTCGGCCGCCCGGTAACGCAGCATGAGATGGGGAAAATCCAAATCGAATTCATGCGGCGGCACGTACGGGCACTTCGTCATGAAACACATGTCACAGAGCGTGCAGGCGTCGACGACGGGCTTGTAGTCGGACGGCGAGACGCTGTCGAGTTCGCCGCTTTCCGATTCGTCGATCAAATCGAACAGCTTGGGAAAACTGTCGCACAGGTTGAAGCAACGCCGACAGCCGTGGCAGATGTCGAAGACCCGCGTCAGTTCCGCCTCGATGGCGTCAAAATCATGGAACCGGTCGTCCTGCCAGTCGATGGGCCGGCGGATCGGCGCTTCGGTGCTGCCTTCTTTCATCGACATGTTGGAAACATACTCTAAATATCAACACGGCCGGGTCATCATCCCGGCTTAAAAATACCGTTCGTTGGGAAAATAGAAAGGGGAAGAAGCGCGAACGCATCTCCCCCTTTCATCAGACCCGATCCGCCTAGCCCCCCCGGCCCGGCAGATCGGATTTGCCCCGTGATGCCGTCGGTGCGCTAATCGTCAAGCGTATCCAACGCCTTTTGGAAGCGCCCGGCATGTGATTTTTCGGCCTTGGCCAAGGTTTCGAACCATTCCGCGATCTCGTCGAAACCCTCCTCACGCGCGGTGCGCGCCATGCCCGGATACATGTCGGTGTATTCGTGCGTCTCGCCGGCAACCGCGGCCGCCAAGTTGTCTGCGGTTCCGCCGATCGGCTTACCGGTGGCGGGATCGCCGGTTTCTTCGAGGTATTCGAGATGGCCATGAGCGTGGCCGGTTTCACCCTCGGCGGTTGAACGGAAGACGGCGGCAACGTCGTTATAGCCTTCCACATCCGCCTTTTGCGCGAAATAGAGATAGCGGCGGTTTGCCTGGCTCTCACCGGCAAACGCATCCTTCAGATTTTGTTCAGTCTTGGAACCTGCAAGCGACATCGAGTTCTCCCTGGTTACTCGAACTGGTGTCAACCAAACGAATACCGTCAATTACGAGCGCCCGCTGAAATACGCGGCCGCGGCGGCAAACTGGTCGTCCCACCTATATGCCTCGGCATCAGGTGTAAGTCAACAACTTAGAACAATTCTAGAAAGTTAGCGATGCGGCGCCGCGCCAATGAACAAGGCCCTATCCAATAAATTGAATAGGGCCCTTCGATCAAATCGATTGAATCTTGGGTTTAATCTTTTGCAGGGCGCAACCGGACAACGACTTCAATACCGCTTATTTCGCGGCCTTCCGGCGCCGTCGGCGTACCTGTCAGGACCAGGCCCGAATCCGGAATATCGCTCAACTCACCGGTCTGTTCGTCGAAATAGTGGTGGTGTTCGGTCGTATTCGTATCGAAATAGGCGCGGCCCGAATCGACGACGACCTCCCGCAACAAACCTGATTTCGTGAACTGGTGAAGGGTGTTGTAAACGGTCGCCAGGGATACCCGGATGTTCGACTCGAGCACTTCACCATGCAGCGCTTCTGCGGTGACGTGGCGGTCGCCGTTTTCGAACAGCAGACGGGCAAGGGCCAGACGCTGGCGCGTCGGACGGAGACCAGCGATTTTGAGACGGTCAATGACGCCGGTGAAGGGCCGGTTGGCCACGGAGGACATTTCGTTCATGATTTAACCCTACCAAAATAAGGATAAATTTAAAAGCTCTACATCAAGGGGCTATATTACTAATTTGAACAATTATAGTAATTGACCTTGGTCAATCACCCGTTTGAATGCGCTCGAACAGCTGTTTTACCGTGGGTACGAAGCCGTTGGCGTAGAAGGGGTCGGTGGCGAAATTGAACGCGTTGTGACCGCCGAACACCAGATTGTTGTCGACGTCCCCTTCGTGCGCGATGCTCTGCAGCGTTTTCTGGATGCAAAAACTGCGGGGATCGGCCTTGCGGCCGTTGGTGCCTTCCTCGTTCTCCGCCCAGTTGGAAAAGCGGCACTGACTGAGGCAACCCATGCAATTGACCTGATCGGTGCGCAATTCCGCGGCTTTTTCCGGCGTCACGAAGATCAGCGACTCGTCCGGCGTGCGCATGGGTTCGGTAAAGCCCTCGGCCACCCAACCTTCCGCCTTGGTCTTATCCTCGGCGGACAGGAAAACCTCGCGTCCCCGCGCGCCAAAGGCGAATCCGGCGTCGAAGCCGTTCTCCGGCTTGCGCCGGTATTCCGTCTGGCGCTCGTTCCTGGCCTCCAGTTCGCGGATGAAGTCGTTGTGCATGGCGGAGGACCAGAAACCGGTCGGGCTGAACTGCTGCAGCAGGATATCGCCCTCCTTCAGGGTCATCAGCTTGCGCTTCCAGGTCTCGGGGATGGGGCTTTCCTTGGTCAGCAAGGGCCGGGTGCCGTACTGGAAGACGATCGGACCCAGTTCCGGGTTATCGATCCAGTCTTCCCAGTCCCTGAGGTACCAGACGCCGCCGGCCATCACGATGGGCGTGTCGTCGAGCCCGACTTCGCGCATGAATTGGCGTATCGCCAGAACGCGCTCATACGGCGCTTGGGGTTTGCGCGGGTCCTCGGCATTCGAGAGGCCGTTGTGGCCGCCTGCCAACCAGGGGTCTTCGTAAACCACGCCGCCGAGAAGTTCGGGGTTCTTGTGGTAGGCGCGTTTCCACAAAGCGCGGAAAGCGCGCATGGAGGAGATGATGGGATAGTAGTGCACGCCGAATTTGGCCGCGATTTCCGCGACCTGATAAGGCATGCCGGCGCCGCAGGTGATGCCGTGCACAAGTCCCTTGGCGCCCTCGAGAACGCCCTCGAGAACCCGCTGGGCCCCACCCATTTCCCACAGCACATTGAGGTGCAGACGACCTTCGCCGCCGGCCACCTCATGGGCGATCTTCACCTGCGTCAGGCCGCCGCGAATGCCCTGGGCGACCAATTCCTCGTGGCGTTCGCCGCGGGTCTTGCCCTTGTAGGTCGGGGCGACGATATTGCCGTCGTCGTCCTCATAATCGGGATTGACCCCGGAAATCGTGCCGATGCCGCCGGCGGCGGCCCAAGCGCCAGAGCTCTCGCCGTCGGAAACGGCAACGCCCTTGCCCGCCTCCAGCAGCGGCAACAGTTCGCGCCCCGAAACCTTGACCGGATTGAGTGCCTTCACTTACCGCTCCATTCCAATTCTGCTTCCGATCCGGCGTCCGCCACGCGATTGCCGCGGACGCCGGTCCGGTCTTCCGTTAGTCGGCGGCCGCCTTTTCCTTGCGCTCTTCGCCGGTCTCCTGATCGACGACGCGCATGCTGAGGCGGACCTTGCCACGGTCATCGACCGCCAGGACCTTGACGTAGATCTCGTCACCTTCGTTGACGATGTCGGTGACCTGTCCAACGCGATGATCAGCCAGCTCGCTGATGTGCACCAGGCCATCGCGATTGCCGATGAAGTTCACGAAGGCGCCGAAATCGACGACCTTGACGACCTTGCCCTGGTAGATCACGCCGACCTCGGGCTCGGCCACGATGTCCTTGATCCACTTGAGCGCGGCGTCGGCCGATTCGGTCGAGGTGGCAGCCACCTTGATGGTGCCGTCGTCCTCGATATCGATCTTGGCGCCGGTGACCTCGCAGATTTCGCGGATCACCTTACCGCCGGTTCCGATGACGTCGCGGATCTTGTCCTTGGGCACGGAGGTCGTGGTGATGCGGGGAGCGTGCTCGCCCACCTCATCGCGCGCGGCGGTCAGTGCCTTGGACATTTCGCCGAGGATATGTTCGCGCCCACCCTTGGCCTGGGCCAACGCAATCTCCATGATCTCGGCCGTGATGCCCGCGATCTTGATATCCATCTGTAGAGATGTAACGCCTTCTTCCGTTCCGGCAACCTTGAAATCCATGTCGCCGAGATGATCCTCGTCGCCGAGGATGTCGGACAACACGGCGTACTTGTCGCCTTCCAGGATCAGGCCCATGGCGATACCGGCGCAGGGCCGCTTCAGCGGCACGCCGGCGTCCATCAGCGACAGCGAGGTGCCGCAGACGGTGGCCATTGAGGACGAACCGTTCGATTCCGTAATTTCCGACACCACACGGACGGTGTAGGGGAAATCCTCGGCTGAAGGGAGCAGCGCCTTAATCGCGCGCCAGGCGAGTTTACCATGGCCGATTTCGCGGCGGCCCGGGCCAAGGCGGAACGAGGTTTCGCCGACCGAGTAGGGCGGGAAGTTGTAGTGCAGCATGAAAGGCTCGCGGTACTCGCCTTCCAGAGCGTCGATGATCTGCTCGTCCCGACCGGTGCCCAGCGTGGTCACGACCATGGCCTGGGTCTCGCCGCGGGTGAACAGGGCGGAACCGTGCGAACGCGGCAGGAGATTGACCTCCGCCTCGATCAGACGAACCGTGCTGGTGTCGCGGCCGTCGATACGGCTGCCGGTCTCCAGGATCTGGCCCCGCACGATTTTCTTCTCCAGGTTCTTGAACTGTCCGCCGACCACGGTGGCGTCGAGCTCTTCGGTGGCCAGTTCTTCAACGGCGGCCTTGCGCACTGCGCTGACTTTGGCTTGCCGTTCGGTCTTGTCCTTTTCGGCGTAGGCCTCGCGGAGATCCGCCTCGTACCCTTCGGTCAGCGCCGCGATCAATTCGGAGTAGTCTTCCTCCTCCGGCATTTCCCAAGGCTCGGCAGCGGCCTGCTCAGCCAATTCGACGATGGCGTCGATCACCGGACGGAAGTGCTCGTGGCCGAAGTTGACGGCGCCGAGCATCTGCTCCTCGGAAAGTTCGTTGGCCTCCGATTCGACCATCATGACGTGATCGCGCGTGCCGGCGACCACGAGGTCTAGATCGGTGTTCGGCATATCGTCCTGCACCGGGTTGAGCACGTATTCACCGTCGATCATGCCGACGCGGGCAGCACCGATCGGGCCCATGAAAGGCAGGCCCGAGATCGTCAGCGCGGCGGATGCGCCGACCAGCGCGACGATATCCGGATCGTTCTCGAGATCGTGGCTGAGAACGGTAAGAATGACCTGGGTTTCGTTCTTGAAGCCCTTCACGAAGAGCGGCCGGATAGGCCGGTCGATCAGGCGCGAGGTCAACGTCTCTTTTTCCGAAGGACGGCCTTCGCGCTTGAAAAAGCCGCCGGGGATCTTTCCGGCGGCGAAGGTTTTTTCCTGGTAGTTGACCGTCAACGGGAAAAAATCGAGACCCGGACGGGGGGCAGCTTCCGCGACGGCGGTGGCCAAGACGACGGTGTCGCCATAGCTCACCATGACGGCGCCGTTGGCTTGCCGGGCGATCTTGCCGGTCTCCATGACCAGCTTGCGGCCGCCCCACATGATTTCCTTACGATGGGTTGTGAACATCTGTATTTCCTTACCTCTGAGACCGAGCCGCCCCCATGGCGGCCGGTCTTCCTGGGGCCCGAACGGCCCCTGCTTTGATTGGAGCCCCAATGGCTCCTCCGACGCGGCAATTCTGTTCCTTGTTTTGCCGCCGGTCGCCGCCGCGGCGCCTCCTTGCGCCGGGCGGTGGTCCATCGTCAGGTGCGATGGATTGAGCCGTTCGGATGGTATCTTGAATGGCCAGCAACAGGCGGGCCGGGCCTTCGCCCAAGCTCCCTGAGTTGCCTCGTGTTCACCATCATCCGAAACGGCAAAGCCGCAGCCCTTGGCTGCGGCGGATACGCGGCTTACTTACGTATGCCGAGCGCCTTGATCACGGCCTCGTAGCGGCCCTGGTCCTTGCGCTTGAGATAGTCGAGCAGACTGCGGCGGCGGTTGATCATGCGGATCAGGCCGCGGCGCGAATGCACGTCTTTCTTATGGGTTTTGAAATGTTCCGTGAGGTTGACGATGCGTTCGGTGAGAATCGCGACTTGAACCTCGGGGGAACCGGTATCGGCGGATTTGGTGGCGAACTCGCTCATCAAATCCTGCTTACGCTCAGCAGTAATCGACATCGTCTCTCCTATGACGTCTGGATGTTGAACACCCGCACCGGCCGCACCTCATCGATATCGACTTCGGCCAAGGCCACCGGCTGTCCGCCCGCCATCGCAACGCAGGGTCCTTGTGGCGCGTCGAGCACCCGGACCATTTGCCCGTGACGTAGTCGTTCAGCCTGCGGGAGGGTCAAAACCAACGCCGGGATGTCGTCCAGCGCGGCCTCGACCGGTAATAGGTACGAATTAAGCGGCGAGTTATGCCCCAAGTCCGCCAAGATATCCAGCGAAATCGACTGCCCGATTTCAAATGGCCCGACGGCGGTTCGACGCAAAACGGCAATGTGTCCGAGAGTACCCAACCTCTCGGCGATATCCCGCCCCAGCGAACGCACGTAAGTGCCCTTGCCGCAACTTACCTCGAACTCGGCGTGATCCTCATCGGGCGTAGAAATCAGTTTTAAATCAAAGACTTGTACGGTACGAGGCGCCATTTCGACAATTTCGCCGTCGCGCGCGCGCCGGTAGGCGCGCTTGCCGTCAACCTTGATCGCCGAATAAGCGGGCGGAATTTGTTCGATTTCTCCGATGAAGAGCGGCAGTGCCTTATTGATCGCGTTCTCGTCGGGACGGAAGTCGCTTGTCCGCAGAATCTCTCCCTCGCCGTCATCCGTCGCCGTCTCGATGCCCCAGCGGACGACGAAGCGGTAGGCCTTGCGGCCATCCATGGACCAGGCGGCGGTCTTGGTCGCTTCCCCCAGCGCAATTGGCAGAACGCCGGTGGCGAGAGGGTCCAGCGTGCCGCCGTGGCCGGCCTTGGCGGCGCCCGTAAGGCGCTTTACCTCCGCGACCACCTTGGCCGAGGACAGCCCTTGCGGTTTGTCGATGTTGAGCCAGCCGTGGATGGCCTTGCCCTTGCGCCGCCGCGCCACGGAAAGACCTAACTTTCGTCAGCCGCGTCACCCGACGCGTGATCGATATCGCGGGCAACCTCGGGGCGGTGCAACAGGTCGTCAATGTGGCTGGCGTTGTTGAAGGAGGTGTCGAGTTCGAAGCTGAACTGCGGCGTATGGCGGAGATGCACCTTGCGCGCCACGCGGCCCCGGACGAAGGCGGCGGACCGCTTGAGGCCGTCGACCACGGCCTCCGCCGCCTCGGTATCCGCGGCTTCGTGCAAGCCCAGCGGAAAGACATAGACCGTAGCCTGTTTGAGATCGGGACTGGCCCGCACTTCCGTGACGCTAACCACTTCGCCTTCCACGGCGGGATCGCGGATTTCGCCGCGCGACAGCACCTCGGAAATGGCGTGGCGCAATTCCTCGCCGACGCGCAACTGGCGTTGACTGGGGGCGCGGTTGCGCCCCGCCCGCTTCTGACGACCTGCCATGGCAAAATCCTCGCCCTCCCGGCGGCATGCCGCCGGTGTCGGGCTTCTAATCCAGTTTGCGGGCGACGACCTCGACCTCAAAGGCCTCGATCACGTCACCGGGCTGGATGTCCTGATAGTTCTCGAAACCCATACCGCATTCGGTGCCGGCCCGCACTTCGTTGACGTCGTCCTTGAAGCGCTTGAGGGTGCCGAGGGTACCCTCGTGCACAACCACGTCGTCGCGCAGCAGGCGAACCCCGGCGCCGCGCTTGACCACGCCGTCGGTCACCAGGCAGCCGGCAACCTTGCCGACCTTGGAGACGCCGAAAACTTCCTTGACGGTGGCGTTTCCGATGAAGGTTTCCTGACGGGTCGGCTCCAACATGCCGGACAGCACGTCCTTCATGTCGTCCGTCACGTCGTAGATCACCGAGTAGTAGCGGATTTCTGTCTTCTCCTGCCGCGCCAAATCGCGAGCCTGGGCGTTGGCGCGCACGTTGAAGCCGATGATCATCGCTTTGGACGCCTGAGCCAGCGTCACATCGGATTCGTTGATGCCGCCCACCGCGCCGTGCAGGACGCGAATGGCGACCTCCTCGGTCGACAGCTTGCCGAGCGATCCCATGATGGCCTCGAGCGAACCCTGCACGTCGGCCTTGACCACGACGGGAAATTCGCTCGCCTTGCCCTGCTTGATTTCCGAGAACAGTTCCTCCAGCGAACCGTGAGCGCTGGCAGTCACCGACTGCGCCCGGCTGCGGCGGGTGCGGAATTCGGAAACCTCACGGGCCTTGGCTTCGGATTCGACGACGGCGAAATCGTCACCCGCCTCGGGCGCACCGTTGAGACCCAGCACCTCGACCGGCATGGCCGGGCCGGCTTCCTTGATCTTGTGACCGTGGTCGTCGACCAGCGCGCGGACACGGCCCCATTCCTGGCCCGTCACGAAAACGTCGCCGACGCGCAGCGTACCACGCTGGACGATGATGGTCGCAACCGGCCCGCGGCCCTGGTCGATCTTTGCTTCAACGACGATGCCCTCGGCCGAACGATCGGGGTTCGCCTGGAGCTCCAGGACCTCCGACTGCAGGAGAATGGCTTCCTCCAGTTTGTCGAGGTTGATACGCTCCTTGGCGGACACTTCGACGGAAAGAACATCGCCGCCGACGGATTCAAGCAGGATTTCGTGGTTCAGCAGTTCCTGGCGGACGCGATCCGGGTTGGCGTCCGGTTTGTCCATCTTGTTGATCGCCACGATGATCGGCACTTCGGCCGCCTTGGCGTGGCGGATGGCTTCGACCGTTTGCGGCATGATGCCGTCATCGGCGGCCACGACAAGAACGACGATGTCCGTCGCCTCGGCGCCGCGCGCGCGCATGGCGCTGAAGGCTTCGTGGCCCGGCGTATCCAGGAAGGTGATGGCGTTGCCCGATTCGAGGTGTACCTGGTAGGCGCCGATGTGCTGCGTGATGCCGCCGGCTTCACCCGCGGCCACGTCGGTGGCGCGCAGGGCGTCCAGGAGCGAGGTCTTGCCGTGATCGACATGACCCATCACGGTCACCACAGGCGCCCGCGGTACGAGATCAGCTTCATCGTCGTCGTCGCCAACAACGCCGACTTCGACGTCAGCCTCCGCCACGCGTTTGATGGTGTGCCCAAATTCGCTGACGACCAATTCAGCGGTATCGGCGTCGATCGATTCATTGATCGTCGCCATGACGCCCATGTTCATCAGCGACTTGATGACGTCGACGCCGCGCTCGGCCATGCGGTTGGCAAGCTCCTGGACCGAAATCATCTCCGGTACGACGACTTCACGGACAATTTTTTGCCGTTCCTCGCCCTCCATCGCCCGCTTTTCCTTTTCCCGGGCGCGTTTGACGGCCGCCAGGCTGCGGGTTCTGGGATCGCGGTCGGAAAGCGCGTCGGTAATTGTCAGTTTGCCGCTGCGGCGGCGCTGGCCGCCCGGCCCCGAGCGGGCCGGAGAGGGGCGCTGCCGTTTTGGTTTGGCGGGACGGGGAGAGGCCTTGGCACTCTTGCCTTCCTCGGGCGTTTCCGCCGTTTCGGCTTGGGCGGCGGCTTCCTCTTCAAGACGCTTGGCGGCGGCTTCCTCGGCCTTCCGGCGCGCGTCTTCCTCGGTTGCCTTGCGTTCTTCCTCCTCGCGCGCCCTGGCTTCCGCCTCCTCGCGCTCACGGGCGCGGCGGTCTTCTTCCCTGGCCTTGCGGTCCGCCAGTTCGTCGGCGCGGCGGCGGGCTTCCTCATCGGCTTTCTTGGCGCCTTCGAGGGCCTTCGCCCGCGCTTCCTTTTCGTCCGCCGTCAGGGACTTGAGAACGACGCGTCCACGGGCGGCGTGATCATCGACGTCGCCGGCGGGCGGCGTGGCGGGAACATCGGCGTCGACCGGCGCGGCGGGCGCTTCGGCCACGGGCGCCGGGTCGGCTGGCGGTGCGGCGGCAGCGTCGGTCGGCGCCGCCTTGTCTGCGCTTTCCTTGAACTTGGCGCCGTCGCGCGTGAAAGTCCGCTTTTTCTTGACCTCGACCGTCACGGCTTTCGAACGACCGTGCGAGAAGCTCTGACGCACCTGCCCCGACTCGACGGTTTTCTTCAATTCCAACCGTCTCGGTTTCGACAGGCTCAGAGACTTCTTCTTCGTGTCTTTAGGCTCTTCGGTTTCACTCATTCCAACGCTTGCTTTCAGCTTCCTTGCGCACAGTTGCGCCCAACAACGGCAAAGCCGTCAACTTCCTTCGGCCCGCTTTACCAAAGGTCCCGAGAACCCAGTTCCCGAGCGCTCAGGCATCCGGCGCCCCGTCCGCGGATCGAAATCCGGCCAGACGAGCCGCTTCGGCGGTAAAACGCGATGCCAATCCACCGGACGTCAGGGCTGCATGTACCACATTTTCCCGTCCCAACGCCAAACTCAATTCCGCACCCCGCAATATCGTTACCACCGGCACGCCCGGTGCAAGGCGCGCCAGTTTCTCTCTGCCGTCGGCGGCGCCGTCGGCGGCGCCGATCAGAACGGCGATGTCTCCGCCCTTGACCAGGGCCCTGACCTTCTCGAAACCGGCCGTCAACTCGCCGGCCCGCCTCGCCAAACCGAGCAGATTGAGACAGCGCTCGCTCAATCCACGCTCAACCACATCACTCAACTCCGCATCCGCCGTCACTCGTGCCTTGGCGGCCCGGGCGAATTTGCCGGCGGCGACGGCCTCATCCAATTCCGCCCGCCGCGCCGTCACCCACATTCCCCGTCCCGGCAGCGCGTGCGCCAGATCGGGGACCACCCGGCCTTCGGGCGAGACCGCGAAGCGGACCAGCTCGGCCGTTGGTTTGCTCTCGCCGGAGACGATGCAGCGTCTCTCGGGGCTGGTGCGCGCGGCCCGGCTGGCCATCATGACGATTTCCGTCTCCGATCAAGCTTCCTCGGCTTCTCCCTCGGCGGTTTCGGCATCGGCTTCGGCGTCCGGGGCAGCTTCCGGCTCTTCCAAATCGTCGAACCAATGCGCCCGTGCCGCCATGATAATTTCGTCGGCCTCCTCGGCGCCGAGGCCGAAATCAGCCAAAATTTCCATCAACTCGTCGCTCGCCAGATCGCCAAGATCGTCCAAAGTCTTGACTTCGGCTTCACCCAAGACCACCAGCATGGCCGCGTTCAGGCCTTTGACTTCCGCCACGTCGTCGGCGACGCCAAGCTCCTTGCGGCGTTCGATCTGGGCCGCCTCCAGGACCGACAGGTATTCGTTGGCCCGATTGCGCAGTTCCTCCGCGATTTCCTCGTCGAAACCTTCGATTTCACAGAGCTCCTCGATGGGCACGAAGGCGACTTCCTCAACCGAGGAGAATCCTTCGGTCACCAGCAATTGGGCAATCACCTCGTCGACATCCAGACTGTCCATGAACATCTGGCTGCGGGCCCGGAATTCCTCCTGACGGCGCTCCGATTCCTCGGCTTCCGTCATTATGTCGATATCCCAGCCCGTGAGCTGCGAAGCCAGACGCACGTTCTGGCCGCGCCGGCCGATAGCCAGGCTGAGCTGGTCGTCCGGCACCACCACTTCGATGCGCATGGCGTCTTCGTCCAGGACCACCTTGGCGACCTCGGCAGGCGCCAAAGCGTTGACGATGAAGGTGGCCGGATCGGGCGACCACTGAATGATGTCGATTTTCTCGCCCTGCAGTTCGTTCACGACGGCCTGCACGCGGCTGCCGCGCATGCCGACGCAGGCGCCGACAGGATCGATGGCCGAATCGTTGGACAGCACGGCAATCTTGGCACGGCTGCCGGGATCGCGCGCCACCGACTTGATCTCGATGATGCCGTCGTAGATCTCGGGAACTTCCTGCGAGAACAGCTTGGCCATGAACTGCGGATGCGTGCGCGAGAGAAATATCTGCGGTCCCCGCTGCTCGCGCCGGACGTCGTAGATGTAGGCGCGGATGCGATCGCCCTGTCGGAAGCTTTCGCGCGGCTGCAGCTCGTCGCGCCGCACCACGGCCTCGCCGCGACCGAGATCGACGGTCACGTTGCCGTATTCCATACGCTTGACCAGGCCGTTGATGATCTCTCCGATGCGGTCCTTGTACTCCTCGTACTGGCGCTCGCGCTCCGCCTCGCGCACCTTCTGCACGATGACCTGCTTGGCGGTCTGGGCCGCGATGCGGCCGAAGTCGATGGGCGGCAGACTGTCCGCGATCACGTCGCCGATTTGCGCATCCGGATTGCGGCGCCGGGCCGACGTGAGGGCGATCTGAATGTAGTCGTCCTCGACCTCCTCGACGACCTCCAGACAACGGTAGAGGCTGATTTGGCCGGTTTTGGGATCGATTTCGGCCCGAATGTCGTTTTCGTGGCCATACTTGGAGCGGGCGGCCTTTTGCACCGCTTCCTCCATCGCCTCCAACACGGTTTGGGGATCGATGTTTTTTTCGCGGGCCACCGAATCGGCGATCTGCAAAAGTTCCATCCGGTTCCAGCCGGTTGCGGTATCCGTATCCATGGCAGTCATGCGTTTTCGCTCAACTCTTTTTCCTGGTTCCCATCCGAGTCCGCCTGCTTGCGCAGGGCCTCGGCAATCAGTTCATCGGTAACCACCAACTTGGCGTCGGCGATCTCGTCAAAAGGCAGGGTGGCAAGTTCCCCGTTTTCCCGGTCCAACCGGACCATACCGTCCTCAACGCCGAGAAGCCGTCCGCGGTGGCGCTTGCGCCCGTCGCGCAGCTTCTTGAGTTCGATCTTCGCGACGTGCCCGGCGTAGGCCTCGAAATCGCGAAGCTTGACCAGCGGCCGGTCCATGCCGGGCGAGGAGACTTCCAAGTCATAAGCGCCCGGTATGGGATCTTCGACGTCCAGAATGGCCGAAGCCGCCCGGCTGATGTCGGCGCAGTGCTCGACCGTCATCTCGGCGCCGTCCAGCGGCTCCGCCATGACTTGCAGCGTGGGTTTCTCGCCGCCGAAGAAACGCACGCGAACGACGTTGAAGCCCATGGCTTCAAGCGTCGGCGTCAGCAATTCTTCTATTCGAGCGGTCGGCTCCATGTCATTCCCGGTACTTCGCAAGGTTCGGATTATCGTCCGCTCTTCACCCCCAGATCCGGATTTCCGCGACAGATTTCGGTAACAATAAAAAAGGCGGGTCGCGACCCACCTATTGTCTTGTTGTCGGGTTTTCCTGGTCCCGATCACCTCAAGACCGGGTTACTGCGGATACAGCAAACGCTAACGGAGGGGAATATGCGCCGATCGCCCGGGAATTTCAAGTAGTGAATCGGAAATGCTTCATGGCCGCGTCCGGCGCTCGAATATCAGGTACATCGGCGTGCGGCCTTCGCGGACGGCTTTCTGTTCGTAGCGGGTCTCGGGCCAGTCGTCCGGCCGTTGCCGCCAATCGTCCGCCCGCCCGGCGGTCCAGATGAAATCCGGGTGCCGGGTCAGTTGGCAAAGTGTCCAGCGCTGGTAGACCGGATGGTCGCTGGCGATACGCAGTTGGGCGCCGTCCTTCAGCACCCGGGCCAATTGATCGAGATTTTCGCCCGCGACAAACCGGCGCTTGGCATGTCGCGCTTTGGGCCAAGGGTCCGGGTAAAGCAAAAACGCGCGATCAAGGGAGGCGTCGGGCATTGTTTCGATCAGCGGGCGGGCGTCATCGTCCCATATCCGCACATTCTTGAGGTTTGCCCGCTCGATGTGGCTGAGCAAACTGGCGATGCCGTTGATGAAAGGCTCGCAACCGACAAAGGCGACGTCCCGATGCGCTTCCGCCTGGGTTGCCAAGTGCTCGCCGCCGCCGAAGCCGATTTCCAGCCAGACGGTGGCGTCCGTCGACTTCGGCATGGCGGCAAAGAGCTCGGCCAAATCGAGCGGGCCGTCTTCCGGCAGTTCGACGGCCAGGTGGGGCAGCAACTGGTCGACGAGTTCCCGGCGGCCCGGTCGCAGCTTGTGCCCCCGGCGTCGGCCGTAGAGGATGCGCTTCCCCGAACCCGGATCGGTCATCATGCAGACCCGGGGCGGGGAGTTGATCGATTAGGAAAGCGCTCCATGGAGGGCGTCGACGAGATCGAGTTTCTCCCAGGAAAATCCGCCGTCCGGATCGGGCGAGCGGCCGAAATGGCCGTAGGCGCTGGTCCGGGCATAGATCGGGCGGCTTAGCTGCAGGTGTTCGCGAATGCCGCGCGGGCTGAGGTCGAAGGCCTCGCCCAGCGCGCCCTCAAGCTTGGCTTCGTCGACCTTGCCGGTGCCGTGGGTGTCGACATAGACCGAAAGCGGTTTGGAAACGCCGATGGCGTAGGCGAGTTGGATTGTGCAGCGTTCGGCAAGCTCGGCGCCGACGACGTTCTTGGCGAGATAGCGCGCGGCATAGGCGGCCGAGCGGTCAACCTTCGTCGGATCCTTGCCTGAAAAAGCGCCGCCGCCGTGCGGGGCGGCACCGCCATAGGTATCGACGATGATCTTGCGCCCGGTCAGACCGGCATCCCCGTCGGGTCCACCGATGACGAAACGGCCGGTCGGGTTGACGTAAAATTCGTCCTCGGGACACATCCAGCCGTTGGGCAGGACCTCTTCGACGTACGGCCGGACGATTTCCTTGACCTCGGCCTGGTCGAGATCGGCGGTGTGCTGGGTCGAGACGACGACGGAGGTCGCTCCCACGGGCTTGCCGTTCTCGTATTTCAGCGTCACCTGGCTCTTCGAATCCGGCAGCAACCCCGGTTGCGCTCCGGAGTGGCGGGCTTCTGCCATGGACCGCAGAATGCTGTGCGAAAGATGGATCGGGGCGGGCATCAAAACCTCGGTTTCGCGACAGGCATAACCGAACATGATGCCTTGATCGCCGGCACCCTCATCCTTGTTGCCCGCGGCGTCGACGCCCTGGGCGATATCCGTGGACTGGGAATGGACGTGCACGGAAACGTCGGAATTCTTCCAGTGAAAGCCGTCTTGTTCGTAACCGATATCCTTCACCGCCGCGCGGGCGACTTCCTCAAGGTGGTCATGGGTAATGGAATCAGGACCCCGAACCTCACCGGCCAGCACGATGCGATTGGTTGTGACCAGTGTCTCGACGGCGACGCGAGCCTCGGCCTCGGCTGCTAAGAACGTATCAACAACGGCGTCCGAAATGCGGTCGCAGACCTTGTCGGGATGGCCTTCGGAAACGGACTCACTGGTAAACAGGTATTCGGATCTCGGCACGGGATACTCCTCCGATCGACATTGCCAACAATTATGGATCAGGAGCGTCTTCGGCAGAACGCCGGTCCGCACCACTTAGCGACGGTATTTAACGTGGCGGCAAGCGATCCAAATCTTCCACGGCCGAAAAAGTGCGGCGCAGACCTTTTGACAATCTTTGCCGGTGCGGTCAAGTCAATTCAATTCGGAAGTCGGCGCTCGACACCGAGACGCAAATTCCACAAGACCCCGGGTTTCGTTAATCGCCGTCCAGATCCAGTTCGACGTTTTCGTCCATCTGGGCGACGGAACGCGTGAGCTCGTATATGCGGTGCCGAATGGCCGGATCGGCGATGGCGTAGTAGGCCCGCACCAATTTGAGGGTTTCGCGACGAGTGAATTGCTGCTGGTCGAACGGCGTACCGTCGTCCTCGGCCAACCCCGGCTGGGCTTCGTCAACTTCCGCCGGCATGTCGTCGTAAAAAAAGGCTACGGGAACGTCGAGGATTTTTGAAAATTGATAAAGGCGGCTGGCGCCAATGCGGTTGGCGCCGCGTTCGTATTTCTGAATCTGCTGAAACGTCAGGCCGACGGCTTTGCCGAGTTTTTCCTGACTATATCCCAGTAATGTACGACGCAAACGCATGCGTCCGCCGACGTGAACGTCAACGGGATTAGGCTTCTTGGCCAATCGGACCTCCCCAACAACTCCCCCGGTTCAACAATGCATACATGTGTATGTGAGAACGAAGGTCGACGCAAGGGCGAGGAGTGAACCCGCTTTTTGTTAGCTGCCGGATACGATGCGGCGCCCCGAAACCAGGACCGAACCCGCGATCAATACCAGTGCGAGGCCAAGGAGCGACCAGTCTCCCCATCGGGCAAATAAGGTCGGCTCATCGAGCGATTTGGGCAGCGCTCCGTCAAGATTACCCGATGCGCCGAGACCGAGCGATCCGCGAACCCGGCCCAGCGGCCCGACGATAGCCGAGATGCCGGTATTGGCAGATCTGACGAGGGCAAGGCCTTCCTCGACCGCCCGCGTCCGGGCCGCGGCGAAATGCTGGTAGGGGCCGGCGGTCCGACCGAACCAACCGTCATTGGTCAAATTCAGCAGCCAGCCCGGGCGGTCGCCGGGGTCGGTGACGTCACCGGGAAATATCGCCTCGTAGCATATCAGGGGACTGGCCGGAGGCAGGCCCGGCCACCGGATCGTGCTGGGACCGGGGCCGGTCTGAAAGTCGCCGCGGCCGGCGGTAAGGCGTTCGACGCCGAGCGTCGCCAGCAAGCCCCTGAAAGGCACGTATTCGCCGAACGGCACGAGGTGGAACTTGTCGTAGCTCTCCTGCAATCCGCCGGCGGAATCGACGGCGACGGCGCTGTTCCAGACGCGGAGCTTCTGTTCCCGTTTCGCGGTCGTCCGCTGCGCCCCGGTAATCAGCAGACCGCCCGGCCTGACCGCGCCGCCGAGCAGTCCGCTCAACGCCGGATCCCTGCCGAACAGGTAGGGGATGGCGGTTTCCGGCCAGATCACATGGCTGACGGCATCGATGCCGGGTTCGGACGTCATCTGCAGCAGGCGTTCGAGATGGCCGCGCCGAAGTTCAGGCAGCCATTTCAGGTGCTGCGGAATGGCCGCTTGTACGATGCGCAACCGCACGCCTTCGACGTCGGCAGCCGGGTGCTCCGAGAGCCTTGCACTTCCCGCCGCCCAGAGGAAAACGAAACAGAGCGCGGCAAGAGCGCTGGGGAGCCAGGATTTTCCGAATCTCGCCCCGCCGCCCGGCAAACCCAGTGAGGCGGGCGCCGCCGCCGCGGCGACGGTGAGAAAGCTCAGGCCGTAGATACCGATGTAGGCGACGCTCTGCAGCACGGCTTCCGTCCCCGCCCAGGCATACCCGGTAAGGTTCCAGGGAAAGCCGGTGAAGGCATGCCCGCGGATCCACTCGAACACCGACCAGGCCAGCGCGAACGCGGCGATCTCACCGAGGCCGAGTCGTTCAAGAAAGCGGGCGGTCAACGCCGCAGCGCCAGTGAACAGGCCCAGGATCGCCGGCAGCCCCATGATGGCGAACGGCAGCATCCAGGCAAACTTGTCGGCCTCCACGAGAAACGCCGAACCCATCCAGTAAAGCCCGGAGACGAAATAGCCGAAGCCGAACCACCAGCCGAGCGCAAACACCGTGCGGCGGCGATCGGCTGCAGCCAGCAGCCAGAGAAAGCCCGTGAATGAAATGATCAGAACCGGTACGACATGAAGCGGTGCCATCGCCAGGGTCGCCGCGGCGCCAAAACCGAACGAGGTGAGGTATCGCCGCCAACCGGTCAAGCGGCCCACGGCGACGGCCCAGGCCGTCATTTGCCGGATCGCACCGGTTCCGGGTCGTTGTCGCCCGTGTGCAGCCGGCGGACGCGTAGGCGCTTCACCCGCCTTGGGTCGGCGTCGAGGATTTCAAATTCCAGTCCGGCGGGATGGGTCACCAACTCTCCGCGCTGCGGCACGCGTCCCAGCAGCGAAAAGACAAGACCGCCGAGGGTATCGACATCCTCGTCGCGGTCGTCGGGCAACAGGTCCAGTTCCACCTCACTTTCGAACTCCTCGATCGGCGCCCTGGCGTCGGCATCGATGGCGCCGTCGGGCCCGGCCACCATGAGGGGACCCTCGACCTGGTCGTGTTCGTCTTCAATTTCGCCCACGATCTCCTCGACCAGGTCCTCAATCGTCACCAGGCCGTCGGTGCCGCCGTATTCATCGACCACGACGGCCATGTGAATACGCGTTGCCCGCATCTTCAGCAGAAGATCCAGCACCGGCATGGTGGGCGGCACGAACAGGACGTCTCGCGCCATGCGGCGCAGGCTGAACTCCTCCCGGCGGTCCCAAAAGCTCAGCAGATCCTTGATGTGGACCATGCCGAAGACGTCATCCAGGTTTTTGCGGTACACCGGCATGCGGGAGTGAAGCTCGGCGTGGAAAACCTCTACCATGGCGTCCAGCCCGGTCGAGGCCTCCAGCGCGATAATATCGGCGCGCGGCACCATGACATCGTCGACCCGCAGTTCGGCAAGGTCGAGGATATTCATGAGCATCAGGCGCTCTTCGGCGTTGATCGGCTCCGCCGACTTGGCGTCGAGATCGCTTTCCTCGATGAGTTCTTCCAGGGTTTCGCGCAGGTTGGCGTCGCCGTTTCTGCCACGCAGCAGGCTGCGCAGCCAGTCCAACGCGCCGCGTTGGCCCTGTTCGCCGTTGATGTCGCCTTGACCGGAACCGAGGCTGCCTGAGGGATTGCTCATCGTGCACCCTGTTTCATCTGCGTGGGCGTGGAATCGTAAGGATCCGCTATCCCGAGACCGGACAGGATCGAAACTTCCAGCGCCTCCATCTCCCTCGCTTCGGCATCCGTTTCGTGGTCAAAACCAAGCAGATGAAGGACACCGTGAACAACCATGTGAGCGAGGTGATCCGGGAGCGATTTCGCCTGATCGTCCGCTTCCCGCGAAATCGTTTCAAAGGCCAGCACGACGTCGCCCAACATGCCGTCCGCACCGACGTCTGCTTCGGCGGGCGCGGTATCGTTGAGGGCGAACGACAAAACGTTGGTGGCCTTGTCCTGGCCCCGGTAGTCGCGGTTAAGGTCCCGAATCATGGCGTCGTCGGCAAGTGCCAGGGAAACCTCCGCACCGTCCGGCAAATCGGGCGTCACGACCGTGAACACCGCTTCCGCAGCGCGCGCGCAGGCCGCCGCGGCATCGGGCAGCGCGTTTTGCCAATCCGGACACATGACCGACACGTCAATCGCGGGACGATTGTCGTTATTGTCAGTGGAATCTCCCGGCATATCCTAGCCTTCGTCCTTTCTCCCTTCGTTGCCTTTGCGCTCATGCTGGTCGTAAGCCTTGACGATCCGCGTAACCAAATCATGACGCACCACGTCGGCATCCGAAAAGCGCACGATGTTGACCTCGCTGATGCCCGAGAGAGCCTCCGCGGCATCCGCCAATCCCGAACGCGTGCCGCGCGGCAGGTCGACCTGGCTTAGATCGCCGTTCACCACCATCCGGCTGCCCTCGCCGAGTCGTGTCAGAAGCATCTTCATCTGCACGGGCGTAGTGTTTTGCGCCTCGTCGACGATGATGTAAGCGTTCGTCAGCGTCCGGCCGCGCATGAAGGCCACCGGGGCAACCTCGATTTCGTCGCTTTCCAGCCGCCGCATGACCTGATCGCCGGGCATCATGTAGTGCAGGGCGTCATAGAGCGGACGCAGATAGGGGTCGATTTTTTCCCGCATGTCACCGGGCAAAAAGCCCAGCCGCTCACCGGCCTCGACCGCCGGACGCGAGAGGACGATGCGTTCGACCGATCCGTCCATCAGCATTTCCACGGCAATCGCCACGGCGAGAAAGGTCTTGCCGGTACCTGCGGGACCGATCCCGAAGGCCAGTTCCCGTTTGCGCAGCTGGGCGACATACTCGGCCTGAACCGGTGTCCGCGGCGTGATCATCCGCTTGGGCGTCCGGATCATGATCTCCTCGGACGCAATGGAAAGCTTGGGCCCGTTACCCAACGCCGCCGCCTCGGCCATACGGATCGCACCGTCAACCTCGCCCTTGTCCAGGGCATGGCCCTTCTTGAGGCGCGCGTAGAGGTCCTCGAGAACCGTTTTGGTCGCCGCCCGGGAACTCGGACTGCCTTGAATGGAAACGCGGTTGCCGCGCGAAGACAGTGAAACGTTCAAGCGTTGCTCGATGCGGGCAAGGTTGCGGTCATGTTCGCCGAAAAGCTCAAGGAGCAACCGGTTGTCGTCGAAATCCATCACCAGGGGCTGATCGCCCGACCCTGCGTTCTGTACTGCTTTCAAGCTGTCTTCCATCCCTCCATTTCGGGTTCAGGCGGCGTTCGCCTCGGTTCCGGTGGGCACCGCGCGGACGCTGTTGGGGTGGGCGGCCTCGATGCACACCGATGCAATCGTCCCCGTTTCGAGGCCGGCTGCGTGGGCGCCGTCGACATGCACCGCCTGCATGTACGGACTGCGGCCGACAAGCTGGCCCCGGCGCTTGCCCTCACGCTCCAGCAGCACCTCCGTATCCCGCCCCACCGTCGTCTGGTTAAAGGCGAGCTGCTGGGCATCGAGCAATTCCTGAAGGACCGCCAGCCGTTCGGTCTTGACGTCTTCTGGCACCTGATCCTCAAGCGCCGCCGCCGGCGTGCCGGGGCGGGGGCTGTACTTGAAGGAATAGGCGCTGGCGTACTTGACTTCACGGACCAGATCCAGCGTCGCCCGGAAATCGGCATCGCTCTCTCCGGGAAAGCCGACGATGAAGTCGCCGGAAATGGCGATATCGGGCCGGGCGGCGCGCAAGGCCTCGATAACGGTGAGATAATCTGCGGCCCGGTGTCGCCGGTTCATGGCCGTCAGGACCCCATCGGATCCCGACTGCACAGGCAGGTGCAGATAGGGCATCAGGACTTCGTTGTCGCGGTGCGCCGCCACTAACTCGGCATCCATGTCGAGCGGGTGGGACGTGGTATACCGCAGGCGCCTCAGGCCGGGTACTTCCGACAGCCCCGACATGAGCCGGCCAAGCGACCAGGCGGAGCCTTCGGCGGCCGCACCGTGATAGGCGTTGACGTTCTGCCCGAGGAGGGTGATTTCCACCGCGCCGGCCTCAACCAGCCGGGCGGCTTCGTCGATCACGTCCCGCACGGGCCGGGAATATTCGGCCCCGCGCGTATACGGTACGACGCAGAAGGTGCAGAACTTGTCGCAACCCTCCTGGACGGTCAGGAACGCGCTGGAACCCTTCACCTCGACCGATTCGGGTAAGCCGTCGAATTTCGGTTGCGCCGGGAATTCCGTATCGATGATGCCGCCCTGCCGGGCCGCCGCCTGCACCATGTCGGGCAGGTGATGATAGGCCTGCGGTCCGAACACCATATCCACCCAGGGCGCGCGGCGCGTCACCTCCTCGCCTTCGGCCTGCGCCACGCAGCCGGCCACGGCGATGACCATGTGCCTGCCGCGGGCAGCCAGGTTTTGCTTAAAGGTCTTCAGCCTGCCCAGTTCGGAATAGATCTTTTCAGCCGCTTTTTCCCGGATGTGACAGGTATTGAGAATCACCATGTCGGCGTCCTCGGCATCATCCGACGCGACGAATCCCAGCGGTTTGAGCAGATCCGCCATGCGCCCGGAATCGTACACATTCATCTGACACCCGTATGTCCGGATGTGCAGCTTCTTTGGGCTCGGAGCCTGCTTAATCAAGGTCGGTTGCTTTAGTTCCAATACGGGTGCCGCGATTCAGGCGCGCGCCACAACAGTTACGCCTTAGAAACATGCGCACTCGATAAGTCTATGTCAAGCTTCGCAAGCGCCCCGGAACGACCGGAAACCGCGCCTGACACGCCGTTGCGAACGACGTTTCGGCAATGCTCGGCCAGCGCTTTGCGGGTTGAAAATTCGCCCGCCCTCACGGCGGGATGAAATTCCAGGCGAACCGTCAAACCCCCGCCCCGGCACAGCATCGCCCAAAGATGGGGGGCCAGTTCCATATCGCCGTACCAAGCGACATCCGGCCGCCTCGCCCGCAGGAGCGGCAAGCCCTTGTTACGAACGTAACTCAGGCTTACCGGCTGGACGGGCAACGCCTCAGGCCCGTCCCAGCGCTCGGCGACGGAAAAGAAACCGCTGCGGAACGGCAGTACGCGGTTGCCGTCGTTGCTGGTGCCCTCGGGAAACAGGATAAGCCGGCGGCCGCCTTTCAGCGCCCGCGTCACCTGGTCGGCCTGGCCGCGGATCTTGTGCGGACGACGCTCGATGAAAACGGTGCCCTGAAGTCGAGCCAGCAAACCGACGCCGGGCCAGCCTTTCACCTCGCTTTTGGCGACGAACCCCGCCTGAAGCACGCTGCCCAGGACGACGATATCGACCCATGAGACGTGGTTCACCACGAAGAGAACAGGCGCGGCGCCAACGGGTTCGCCCTCGACCTCCAGCGAAAGGCCGAGAATTCGGGCAGCCCCCTTGTGGTAGAGCTGGGGGATGAACCGCGCGGCGCGCGGGCTCCAGCGCACGGCCAGGAGTTGGGGCGGCAGCAGCGCCCCGGTCCACAATAGCGCCAGTGCGGCGCGGATCGACCCCGGCAGCCAGGACACTTTCAAGTCTGTTCGAAAGCCGCGTCAGGCCTCGTCCTCGTCGACCGGCACGCCATACAATTCGAGGCGGTGATCAATGAGCCGATAGCCCATGCGGCGAGCGATTTCGCTCTGCAGGCGTTCAATTTCGGGGTCCTGAAATTCCAGTACCTGACGCGTGCGCACGTCGATCAGGTGATCGTGGTGTTCTTCCGATACCTCTTCATAGCGGGCCCGGCCGTCACCGAAATCGTGGCGGTCTAGGATTTCCGCCTCCTCGAACAGGCGCACCGTGCGGTAGACGGTGGCAATGCTGATCTTGGGATCGATCTTGCTGGCCCGGGCGTAGACCTCCTCCACGTCGGGGTGGTCTTCCGATTCCGAGAGGACTCTTGCGATGACCCGGCGCTGGCCGGTCATCTTCATGCCTTTTTCGACGCAAAGCCGTTCAAGGCGCGACAACTCACTCAAACTTCTTCTCCTTGCCCACCTCTTGGCTGGACGGACCGCCAGCGGCGGACGTCAAGACTAGGCGCCGCGACGGCGTTTTGTGCCAAGACCGATTTTCTTGGCCAGATCGCTCCGCTGGGCGGCGTAGTTGGGGGCGACCATGGGATAGTCGGCCGGCAAACCCCAGCGCTCGCGGTATTCGTCTGGACTCAGGTTATAACGCGTCTTGATGTGACGTTTCAGCATTTTCAGCTTTTTTCCGTCTTCAAGACAAACAATATAGTCTGGCGTCACCGATTTCTTGACCGAGACGGCGGGCGTGGGCTTTTCCTGAACGGCAGGGGCGACTCCACCGAGCTTCGCCAATGCGTCGTATACCTGCTGAATTAGTTGCGGCAATTCGGCAACCGGAACGTCATTGTTGGAGACGTGCGAAGCAACAATATCGGTGGTCAATGCAAGAAGTTCGTTTGTTTCTATTTGTTCTGACATTTAATTCGACCCTATGTGCTAATGACTTTGATTTTTATATTGGCTTTAGATAATTATTTCAATGATTATTGAAAATGCCGCGATTCGGGAAAGCTGAGGCCGTGAACACTTCATCGGACCACTATTTGGACATTACGAGCGATGTCTGTCCCATTACGTTCGTGAAAACCAAGCTGTTGATCGAGCGCATGGCCAGCGGCGAGGTTGCGGAAGTTCGTCTCGGGGAGGGCGAACCCTTGGAAAATGTACCGCGCTCGGTCATTGAAGAGGGACACGAGCTGATTTCGCTGGAGGCGGTTCCGGACGCGCCCGGCGTCCATCTCCTTATCCTGCGCAAGAAATAGCCCTCAGCCGGCGGTCTCCCGCCTCAGCACCAAGGCATCGACGCGGCCGCCGCCGCGCTCGTAATAATTTGCCCGCCGCCCGACCTCAGTAAAGCCGGCCGCACCGTAAAGCCCGAGCGCGGCCTCATTGTCGGACGCAACCTCCAGAAACAGGGGCGCCCCGGCCGCCTTCGCCAATTCGAGGGCCTCGACCAGAAGCCGGCGCCCGACACCCCCCCGACGACAGTCCGGCGCGACGCCCAGGGATATGATCTCGCCCTCCCCGCCGGCCAGGCGCACCAGCAGGAACCCCACCGGATTGCTTGCCGCGGAGGCGATCCAGGCCTGGGCGCCGGGCATTGCCAGCAGCTCCTGAAAATCCGCCGCCTGCCAGGACCGACCGCCGTCGCCGAAAGCCGAGCGGTGCAAGCCCGCCAGAACTTCGGCGTGAGATTGTCCGGCCGGCGAAACGGAGATCACAGCGATTTTCCGCCGGGTAGTTTGGCGTCCGGCGCCCGCAGATAGAGGGGCGCCGGCGGGTCTTCGGGGAAGCCGTGTTTGGCTACGCGCAGGGTCGCCAACAGCGCCACGTCAACGGCGTCGGCGTCGGTGAGCTCAGCCCGGGCCCGAAACCGACCGTTCGTCGAATTCAGGACCGGCAACACCAAAGATGCGCCGGAACCGACAATCAATGTGGGCCCCGACGGTGCGATGGCGTCGATTTCATCGATTGGGAGGCAAGCCGCGGCGCCGTGCTGTCGGTCCGGTGAGAACGGCGCCTCGAAGCTTTGGCCGTAGATCTCACCCCGCCGGGCATCCATGGCGACGAGAACGTGCGTCTCCGCCGCTTCGAGACCGTTGCGGCTGGCCATCCAGGCCAGCGCCTCAAGAGTCGAGACGCCTTGTACCGGTATGCCGCGGGCAAGGCCGATGCCCCGGGCCGCCGCGAGACCGATGCGCTGTCCCGTGAAGGTGCCGGGACCGGTGGTTACGGCGACCAGGTCCAATTCGTCGTAACCGGTCTTTGCCTCCGCCATGATCGCCTCGATCATCGGCAGCAGGGCTTCGGCATGTCCCTTGCCCAACTGCGCCGAGCGGTGGGCGCGGGTGTCCGTACCGGCAACGACGGCCACCGAGCAGGTTTCGAGCGTCGTGTCGAAAGCCAGCGTCGTCAGGGATTGTCGAAGGCTGGGGAATTCAGCCGGCATGTTGGTTTCCGATAATGATGATCCGCCTTGCTTGTGTAGCACGAACCGGATTAGCTTTTGCCATGCTTGTCGAGATCGCGCCCCCGGAATTCGACGTTGAGTTCGATATCGCCTACGCCACGCCGGACAATTTCACGGGCGCACCGGTGTACCGACAGGCAGCCTGCTATTTGCACCCGGATGCGGCAGCCGCATTGGCCCGGGCGATCGTCCTCGCTGCCGATATCGGATTTCGTCTGAAGATTTTCGATGCTTTCCGCCCGGCCGAGGCCCAGTGGGCGCTTTGGCGCCATACGCCTGATCCCGATTTCCTGGCACCGCCCTGGCGCGGCTCGCCTCACAGCCGGGGCGTTGCGGTCGATCTGACGTTGTTGGCTGGGGACGGCAGCGCCATCGATATGGGAACGCATTTCGACGATCTCAGCGACCGGTCCCATCACGACAACCCGACCGTTTCGGCGGAGGCGAAGCGCGGGCGGTTGCTGCTTTTGGGCATCATGTCGGCGGCGGGCTGGGATTTTTACCGGAACGAGTGGTGGCACTATCAGCTGTTCGATGCCCGGCGCTACGCCGTTCTCAGCGACGAAGAATCCGGAACGGGAATGATGTAAGGTGAGGTCCATGGGGGCGCGAATAGGATACTTGAGCGTGGTCTGCGCCATTCTTCTGGAGTGGGCCATTTTGACCGGGGCGTCGGCGGCAAGGGCCGAGCCGCCGCATGCCGTCGTGCTGATGTACCACCGCTTCGGCGAGACCGCACTGCCCTCGACCAACATCCGCCTCGACCAGTTCGAGGCCCACATCGCGGAACTGCGGAGCGGCGGGTACACCGTTCTCTCGCTCTCAACCGTCGTCGACGCCATCGCCAACGGCAAGCCCTTGCCGGATCGCACCGTCGTCATCACCATCGACGACGCCTACGCATCGGTCTATCGCGAAGCCTGGCCACGCCTCAAGGCGGCGGGTTTTCCCTTTACCGTCTTCGTCTCGACCGACCAGGTCGGCCGCAGTGCCAACTACATGACCTGGGCGCAGATCCGCGAGCTCGACGCTGCGGGCGTCGGCATCGGCCACCATGGCGCGGCCCACGCCCACATGGCAGCCGCGTCGATGGAGGCCAACGCGGCGGACATTGAGCGGGCCGATCAGCAATATCTGCTCCACCTCGGCCGCATCCCGCAGATCTTCGCTTATCCCTACGGCGAGGCCAATCTGGCGCTCCGGGACCATCTGATCGCGAACGGTTTCACGGCGGCCTTCGGACAGCATTCGGGCGTCGCCGTCGCCGGACCCGACCTCTTTTACCTGCCGCGTTTTGCCCTGAACCAAACCTACGGCGGCATCGACCGGTTCCGCCTGGCGGTCAATGCGTTGCCTATCGCCGTGGCGGAAATCGCGCCGGCGGACATGACGCTTGGGCAAAACCCGCCGTCCTTCGGCTTCACGCTGACGGAAACCATCCCCGGGATCGGGCGCCTGAACTGCTTCGCCTCGCACCTCGAGCATCCGGTGCGCATCGAGCGCTTGGGGCCGAGCCGCTTCGAGGTCCGCTTCGAAAAACCCTTCCCGCCCGGACGCTCGCGCGTCAACTGCACCATGCGCACCAAGGAAGGCCGCTGGCGCTGGCTCGGCCGCCAGTTCTACGTTCCGAAAAAATAAAGCCGCCCGTTCGAAAGGGCGGCGGCTTGATCAGGTGTCCCGGCCCTCAGGCTCCTGGAGGCGGGCGCGGTCGAACACCGAAAGACCGTTGACCCGCATGATGGTGCGGATGGTCTTGACGTAGGCCTCGCCGCGTTGCGAGTAGCGCTTCAGCGTCGGTAGCAACTGGGCACCGGTCAGGTCGCCGCCGCCCCGGCGGGCTTGCTCGCGGGCGATGCGGAAATCGGCGTAGGCCCAGTGCGTATTGAGGTTGCCGATGTAGGCGGCAATGGAATATCGCAGCCCCTGAAAGGCTTTGATCTCGTGGCGTTTGCCTTCGTCGCGCCGGGCCGGGACGATGCCCTGACCCTTCTTATAGGTCCATTGGCCGAAAACCGCGTTGGCTTCGACGGCGAAACGGGAGGTGCCCCAACCGGACTCCTCGGCTGCCTGAGCCAGCGCCATCGATGGCGGCACGATATCGACGCGCCGCTTCAATTCCTTCAAGCGGGCCTTGCCTTCGAGCTTCTCGGCGCCGTAACGGTCCGCCAGCGCATCGAGCCATTTCTGATCCGCCGCGCCGAACGGCGCGCCGCGGGCCATCAACTTCAGTAGGCGTTGACGGTCTTTTCTGACGGCTTCATTGGCCTGCAGCACGAGCGGCAGCATGCCGCGAATGAACAGGCTCTTGCGCGCCTTGACCGAACGGAGACCCGAGAGATCACGCGGCAGGCTGACCAAGGTCAGACGCGGCACGTCGGCGCCTCCCTTGATGTCGTCGAGGCTGAAGCCGGCCTGGGCGAACTTGTCGTCGACATCCGCCGCCGTGGCGACCTGTACGACGCCTGTGACGGCTTTGATGCGCTTCGCCTCGGCCGAGGGTTCGCTGCGCTGGCCGAAAAGATTGTAATGCGGGAGGGCCGCAATGAAGACGGGCGCCTCGTTTTCTTCGTCGACGGGCTTCGAGAGCGCCACCGGGGTGACCGCCGATGCCGGCGTTTCGGTCGGTTTCGGCGTCGGCGAGGCCTCTGCCGAGCGCTCCTCTTGGACGACTGGCGGTGCGGCCGGCCCGGTCTGCTTGAGCGGCGCAATGGCCGTGACCTGACGGGCGGGTTCCGCGTGCTCGCCCAGCGAGCGGATGCCGTCGAGGCCCACTGCCGTCAGCAGGACGGCGATGCTAAGCCCAAGGATGCCAAGATAGACGCGGTCGAAGCGAGTGACATGCAACCCGGCGAACCCGGGTCGAACGGTATGGGACTTCACGGCGTTTCCTCGTCGAAATTGTTCAAACGTCGGACTCAAGCTTTTCAACTCAGCTTCTGACCCGGTTACCTTCGCGGCTCTGGACCGACATTTATTTGTTGTCGCTGCCCGTCATCGCGCCTTTACCGGGTGGCCCCGCACAGCCAGGCCCGAAGGTCCGGACGTCCGGGCAAGGTCCCACTCAACGGCTCACGCCGCCCCCGTTTGGTGGCGCCTTATAGCGATTTTGCGATGTGTTGTCTATGCGGCGTTTTGTCCCAAAAAACGCCAATTTTCGTCGTTCCGGAAAACCCTTAAACTTCGCGGACTTCCATCACTTCCGGGATGTAATGCCTGAGCATATTTTCGATGCCATGTTTCAAAGTCATGGTCGAACTCGGGCAGCCGGCGCACGCGCCATGCATCTCGAGATGCACCACGCCGTCCTCGAAACCATGAAAAATGATGTCGCCGCCGTCCTGCGCCACGGCGGGGCGAACGCGCTGGTCGAGCAGTTCCTTGATTTGCATCACCACGCCGTCCTCGTCCTGTTCGTCGCCCGCCTCTTCTGCTTTTTCGATGACCGGCGCGCCGGAGGTGTAGTGGTCCATGATGGCGCCCAGAACGGCCGGTTTGATCTCCGTCCATTCGACGCCGCCCTTGGTGACGCTGATGAAATCGGTGCCGAAGAAGACGCCGGCGACACCCTCGACCTCGAAGATGCGGCTGGCCAGCGGCGAGCGGCCGGCGGATTCCGCATCGGCGAAATTGGCCGTGCCGTGATCCATGACGGCTTCACCGGGGATGAACTTGATGGTCGCCGGGTTCGGCGTCGCTTCGGTCTGGATAAACATGAGTGCTCTCCGCAGGAATTAATGCGCGTTCACTTCCCTATTTGGCTGACGCGGCGGTGAAAATCAAGCCTTCCCTGGTGCGGCGATTGCGCCCACACGCCGGTAAGGGGATTGGCAGACGGTGAAATACCTTACTATTTCAATAGGATATTCGTGATTTCACGCAGTTGCGTGCGCGCGCGCAAGAGATAAAAACCCTGTGAGGCGAGGTGGCTCGGCAGGGCCTGGCCGTCCGGCGAGCCGTTGACGATGACCAGCGGATCGAGCTCGGCGGCGTGCTCGAAGCTCTTCATCATGAGCGCCCAGGCCTTGCCCAGTTCGCGCTCCGCAATGATGTTGCCGAAGTCCCGGCCGAGCTGGCGCAGCAGGATGGTGTAGCCGTAGAGCTGGCCCTTGACGCTGTAGAACAAATCGTCGGCGCCGAAATCGATGATGGCGCCGGAGTGTTCGGCAATGTGCACGTCGATGGCGGCCGAGGACGAGCCGAGATCGAGCGCCATGCGGTCGAGCGTCGCCAGCAGGTTGTCGGCCCGGCGGTCGAACACGGCGTTGCCGTTCGCAAGCCGTTTGTTGAACGCCATCAGGGACCGGCGGGCCTTGCGATACTGGGCCTCCGACGTCGCGGTTGGCGCCAGCGACGTGGAAAAATCGAACACCCACTTGGTGCCCGAATACTGTAAGAGGCCGGCGGCTTCCTGGAGATCCTTGTCGGTCTGGCTGGAGCCGCGCGTGCGGCCGATCTGGTCGGTCAGTTCGAAGGCGAAGCGCGCCAGCGCCGACACCACGCCCTGCTGGAAGGCCGGCATGTTGTCCAGCGCCGCCCCCGGCATGAACCATGGATCGTTGGCCACCCAACGCGACTGGTCGACCTCGCGGCCGATCAGGTCGGCCGTCGCGGCGACGGCGAAACTGGCGCCTTCGGGCACGCTGGCCTCCGCGGGGTCGTAGCGCAGGTCGTCGTTGATGGCGTGCACCATCATCATGCCGATGGGATAGTAGAGCGCCGCGATGACGACAAGAACCAGCGCCGTCCCGCCGAGGGTTTTGCCGACCTTCCCCTCAAGCCGGGGCACGGAGAAGTTTGGCAGGCTGGGCCTGCGCGAAAAAAAGTCCGTGATGCGTTCCATAACCATTTACATGGGGCGGCTATCGCATTGCCACAAGTGTTGCGGCCTAGGGTCTCAGGAAACCCACCAGGTCTTGCACTTCGGCGACGATCGGATCGGCCAGCGCCGCCGCCCGTTCCGCGCCGTCGCGCAGCACGCCGTCGACGTAACCGGGATCAGCCACCAGGCGCTGCATTTCCGTCGTGATGGGGGACAATTCCGCCACGGCGAGATCGACAAGTTCCTTCTTGAACTGGGAGTACTCGGCGCCGCCGAACTGATCGCAAACGCGGTCCAGGGACTGGTTGGAGAGCGCCGCGTAAACGCCCAGAAGGTTCGCCGCCTCGGGCCGGTCCTCAAGCCCCTTGGCCTCGCTGGGCAGCGCATCCGGATCGGTCTTGGCCTTGCGGATCTTCTTGGCGATGTCCTCGGGTCCGTCGGTCAGGTTGATGCGGCTCATGTCGGAGGCTTCCGACTTCGACATCTTCTTCGAGCCGTCACGCAAGCTCATGACCCGCGTCGCCTCGCCGAAGATCAGCGGTTCGGTCAGCGGAAAGAAGTCGACGCCGTAGGCCGAGTTGAACGACTGGGCGATGTCGCGGGTAAGCTCCAGGTGCTGTTTCTGGTCCTCGCCCACCGGCACGTGGGTCGCGAGGTACGCCAGGATGTCCGCCGCCATGAGATTGGGATAGGCATAGAGACCCACGGATGCGTTCTCGCGGTGCTTGCCCGCCTTTTCCTTGAACTGGGTCATGCGGTTCAGCCAGCCGAGCTTGGCCACGCAGTTGAAGATCCAGGCGAGCTCCGCGTGGGCGTGTACCTGGCTCTGGTTGAAGACGATGGAGCCCTTGGGATCGATGCCGGCCGCCAGCAGGCTTGCCGCGACCTCGCGGGTCGAGGCCTTCAGCTCCTCGGGATCCTGGAATGTCGTGATGGCGTGCAAATCGACCATGCAGTAGATGCACTCGAAATCCGCCTGCAGGGTCACCCAGTTGCGGATGGCGCCGAGGTAGTTGCCGAGGTGGAGATTGCCGGTCGGCTGAACGCCGGAAAAAATACGGTTGGAAACGCGCAGATCACTCATGGTCTTCAAACCTTCTTAAGCTCGCTTTGGACACGGGCGTCGATCGTCGCACCGCCCGGCGGGTTCCCCCGCCAGCCCCTCAATCAGCGGCGCGCGGGCGGTGTTATGGCCCGCGTGAGGCCTAAGGTCAACTGTCGGTGCCGCGCAGCTGGCTTTTGAGATCGGAAAAACGGGCCGCGCCCGTGAACTCCGTCGCGCCGCCATAGACGGCAAGACCGCCCACCACCAGGATCACCAGAGCGAAAGTGCGGAGCACCGGGTTGGCGTCGAGCCAGGGCGCCAGGGCTGTGGATACGGCGAGCAGGATGACGCCCATGATGACGGTGGAAATGAAAGTGCGTTTGAGACGGTATTTGAGGCGGTCGTCGATCTTGAACTGCCCCTGCTTGTTGAGCGTCCAATAGAGCATGGCGACGTTGAGCCACGAGGCGATGGCGGTGGCGAGCGCCAGGCCGACGTGCTTCAGGGGGATCATCAGGATGACGTTGAGCACCAGGTTGACGCCCAACGCGATGAGGCCGATGCGCACCGGCGTCTTGGTGTCGCGCCGGGCGAAGAAGCCGGGCGCCAGAACCTTCACGAGAACATAGGCCGGCAAACCGACGGCGTAGGCCTGAAGCGCCATGGCCGTCTGGTGGGTGGTGAGGGCATCGAAAGCACCGCGCTCGAACAATACCTTGATCAGCGGTTCGGCGATGACGACAAGCGCCACAGCCGCCGGCAGGGCCAGCAGGAGCGAAAACTCGACGGCCCGGTTCTGGGCGTGAAGGGCATCAGCCTCGTTCCCCGCCGCGATCTGGCGCGAAAGAAGCGGCAAAAGCGCCGTCCCGACGGCGACGCCGACGACCCCGATGGGCAATTGGTTCAAGCGATCGGCGTAGAACAGGAAGCTTACGGAGCCTTCGGGCAGCAGCGAGGCCAGCACGATGTCAATGACCAGTGCGATCTGCACGATGCCGGCCCCCACCGCCACGGGCGCCATCAGTTTGAGAAGCTCGACGACGCGCGGCGTGAAGCGGGGGCGCGGCAGTTTGAGGGTAATGCCCTCCCGCCGCAGCGCCGCCATTACCCAGACGAACTGCACCATGCCGGCGACGGCAACGCCCCAGGCCAGGGCATGTCCGGCGCTGGGCATGGCTTCGGCGAAGCCGAGGATGGCGCCGATCAGGCAGAGGTTGAGCAGGATCGGCGTCGCGGCCATGGCGGCGAATCGCCCAAGACTGTTCAGCACGCCGCCCATGAGGGAAACCAGCGAGATGAATAAAAGATAGGGGAATGTGAGGCGCGTCAGATGCACCGTGAGGTCGAACTTGGCGGGGTCGTCCATGAAGCCCGGCGCCAGACCCATCATCAGCCAGGGCATGAGGATCTGGGCCGCAGTGACGAAGATGAACAGGACCGCCAGCAGCACGGCGAGCGCCTGTTCGGCGAAGAGCTGGGCCGCCGGTTTACCGTCCTGCTCAAGGAGCCCGGAAAAAACAGGCACGAAGCCTGCGTTAAAGGCCCCCTCAGCGAACAGGCGGCGGAAGAAATTGGGCAGCTTGAAGGCCACGAAAAAGGCGTCGGCAACGGGTCCCGCGCCCAGGATTGAGGCGATCAGGATATCGCGCACGAAGCCCAGGACGCGGCTTGCCATGGTAAAGCCGCCGACCGTCGTAATCGCCTTGAGGAGTCTGGGTTGCCCCGCCATGGCCTTGTTCTTAAAGGATTATTGGGGCGGAAGGAAGGCACGGGCGTGCGTCCTGGTGTCGCAGACCGGTCAAATCGGCCTCGCTTTCAGCCCGGGCTTGGTGTAGGGTCGCAATTGAATGGGAGAACATAACATGAACAATTCAAGCGGCCCGACGCAACGGGAAAAGGCGGAAACCTTCAAGGCGCTGCACGATCAGGACGGCATCTTCCTCATCCCCAATCCATGGGATATCGGCACCACCCGCATCCTCACGGGTTTGGGCTTCGACGCCCTGGCGACCACGAGCGCCGGTTTCGCCTTCTCGCAGGGCCGGCAGGAGGGTGTGATATCGCGGGACGAGGTGCTGGAGCACGCCCGCACCATCGTCGGTGCGACGCACCTGCCCGTTTCGGCCGATATGGAGAACGGCTACGGCCACGAACCCGAGGCCGCCGCCGAGATGATCACGCTGGCGGCGGGAACCGGTCTGGTCGGCGGTTCCATCGAGGATTTCACGGGCGATGCCGATAACCCGATCTACGATTTCGGTTTGGCGGTGGAGCGGGTGGCCGCCTCCGCCGAAGCCGCCCGCGCCCTCGACTTCCCCTTCGCCTTCACCGCCCGGGCGGAAAATTACCTGCATGGCCGGGCCGACCTCGACGACACCATCAAACGCCTGCAGGCCTTCGAAGCCGCCGGCGCCGATGTCCTCTACGCGCCAGGCCTACCGGACATCGAGGCCGTGAGGAACGTTTGTTCCTCCGTTTCGAAGCCCGTCAACGTCGTGATGGGTTTGGCGGGAAAGGCCATGACGGTGGAGGAACTGCGCGAGGCCGGCGTCCGCCGCATCAGTGTCGGCGCCTCCTTCGCCCGCACCGCCTTGGGCGCTCTCTTGCGCGCCGGCCGGGAAATCAAGGAGGCAGGCACCTTCACCTACGCCAACGAGGCGGCCTCGTTCGCAGAGTTGAATACGTTCATGGAGGGAAGGTGAGGGCCGATCACCCCACGCCCGCATTTGAAAAAAAAATGAAAACTGGATTCCGGCATTCGCCGGAATGACGACGGAAATGGAACCCACGCTCCTACGTCATCCCGGACTTGATCCGGGATCCATACTGACTCTCAATCCTGCGCAAACCGTCGGAAAAAAAGAAACCCTGGATTCCGGCGAAGCCTGTCCTCGCGAAAGCGGGGGCCGGAATGACGCTGGTGCGTTAGTCCCACCTCAATCGACGTATTCGATGCCGCGGCCTTCAAAGTCGGCGGGGTTCCACAGGGCCTTGATCTTGCCGGCTTTGACCTGTTTGTCCTTCTTCGCCTCGGCCTCGATAACGGCGTCGAGGGCTTTCTTTACATCGGTGGCTTGACCGCGCGGCACGACGACCACGCCGTCGCGGTCGCCCGCGATGATGTCGCCGGGCGAAATGCTGACGCCGCCCAGGCTGACGGTGCCGTTGACCTCACCGGGGCCGTTGCGGTAGCCGGCGTTGGGGCTGAGGCCGCGGCAGAAGGTCGGCGGGCCCATCTTCTCGCAGCCCGCCGCGTCGCGCACCAGACCGTCGGTAACGATGCCGACGACGCCCTTCTGTTTGGCCACCGCCGCCCAGATGTCGCCGATCACGGCGCCCGATTCATCCCGGCCCGTGGCGATCACCAGCACGTCCCCCTTCTTGGCGTAATCGAGCATGGCCATGGCCGCCAGGTTGTCGCGCGGGCCGTTGTCGGCGGTCACCGCCGTGCCGACGAACGTCTGTTTCGGATTGAGGCCTTTGATCGAATGATCGAGGCAGTTCCAGCCCTGCATGGCGTCGGCAATGAAGCTGGTCTGCGCCTTGCCGAAGGCGCGCACCAGGGATTTCGGCGCGCGTTCGATGTCTCGGCGGATGCGCAGGGCGATGGGGTCTCCGATCATGGCGGGGCTCCGTAAACTGAATAATAGAAAATTAGGCGGCGTTGGCTTTTTTGGTCTTCGGCTTGGCTTTGGCTTTCTTCTTGGCCTTGGGTGTTTCGAACACCTTCAGCAAGCGTTCCTTGATGGCGTCGAGCTTGCCCTCGTGCGTGACCTTCAGCCCGAACACGTCCTTGACGTAGAAGACGTCTGAGGCGCGCGTGCCGTAGGTGGCGATGCGGGCGCTGGCGACCGACAGGCCGAGATCGGCGAGGGCGCGCGTGATGTCGTGCAGCAACCCCCGGCGGTCGCGGCCGCTGACCTCGATGACGGTGTAGACGTTGGACGCCTTGTTGTCGACGAGGACGCGGCTCGCCACCTTGAAAACGCGGGTGCGGCTGGGCAGGCCGGCCTGATCGGCCAGGGCCTGGCGGATTTTCACCTTGCCCGCCAGGGTGTCCTCGATTGAGCGGCGCATGCGGTCGAGCCGCTTCTTGTCGGTCACCGCGCCGCCGTCACTGTCCTGAAGCCAGAAGGTGTCGAGCGCCATGCCGTCGGTGGTGGTGAAGATGGTGGCGTGCACCACGTTGAGACCGGCCACCGCGATGGCGCCGGCAATGCGCGAAAAGAGGCCGGGATGGTCGGCGGTGTAAACCGTGACCTCGGTGATCGCCTGAAACTGGTCGACATGGGTGTCGATCTTGAGATCGGCGCCGGCCTGGTCGGCCTCGCGCATCATGCGGGCGTCGCGGGCATGGACCCTGGTGTCGGCGCCGAGCCAGTACGAATCGTAACCCCGGTCGAGATGCTCCTGCACCTCCAGGGGCGTCCAGTCGGAAAGCTCCTCGGTGAGCGCGAGCTTGGCGCTTTCGACGCGGGCCTTGGCGCCTTCGCCCGACATGCCGCCCGAAAGCGCTTCCTCGGTGCGGTGGTAGAGCTCGCGCAGCAATTGCCCTTTCCAGCCGTTCCAGCGTCCCGGCCCGACGGCTCGGATGTCGGCCACCGTCAGCACCAGCAGTAGACGCAGGCGCTCCAGGTCCTGCACCAGCTCGGAGAAATCGGCGACGGTCTTTGGATCCTGCACGTCGCGCTTGAAGGCCGTGCGGCTCATGTCGAGGTGGTGCAGCACCAGCCAGGCGACGGTTTCGGTCTCCTCGGGATCCAGCCCCAGGCGCGGGCAAAGCTTTTGCGCCACCTTGGCGCCCAGCACCGCGTGGTCGCCGCCGCGGCCCTTGGCGATGTCGTGCAGCATCACCGCGACATAGAGCACGCGGCGGGACAGCACCTTGTGGATGATCTCGTGGCTGAGGGGGTGATCGTCCTCCAGCTCTCCCGCCTCGATGCTGGCCAGCATGCCAATGGCCCGGATGGTGTGCTCGTCGACCGTGTAGACGTGGTACATGTCGTGCTGCATCTGGGCCACGACGCGGCCGAAATCACGGATGAAACGCCCGAACACGCCGGCCTCGTTGAGCCGGCGCAGGCTGGTCTCGGGATCGTCGCGTGAGGTCAGGATTTCGAGGAACAGCCGGTTGGCTTCCTTGTTGGTACGCAAATCGCCGTCGATGCGCTTGAGGTTGCGGGTGACCTGCTTGAGGGCGCTTGGGTGGATGTCGACGCCCTGCTCCTGGGCCGTGCGGAAGAGCCGGATCAGGGCGGGCGGATCGCGCTCGAAGAGATCCTCCTGGCCGAGATCGACACGGCCGCCCTCCACCACGAAACCGTCGATCTCACGGCGCCTCACGCCGCGAAGGCGCGAAAGATTGAAGCGCGGCAGACTGAAGCGGCTGGGTCGCTTGTGCTGTTCCTCCAGCGAGGCGCAGAAGATGCGTGTGAGGTCGCCGACTTCCTTGGCCACCAGGTAATAGTGCTTCATGAAGCGTTCGACGCCCTGGCTGGAGGCCCGGTCCGTGTACTGCAGGCGGCGGCCGATTTCGGTTTGCACGTCGAAGGTGAGGCGCTCCTCCGGCCGGCCGGTCAGGTAATGCAGGTGGCAGCGCACGTTCCAGAGAAAACCTTCCGCCTTCTTGAAGCGGCGGCGCTCGTTGGCCGTAAGCACATTGAGCTTTACGAGCTCGGAGACTTTTTCAACCTGGTAGAAGTACTTGGCGATCCAGAACAGCGTGTGGAGATCGCGAAGCCCCCCCTTGCCCTCCTTGATGTTGGGTTCCACCAGATAGCGCGATTCGCCAAAGCGGCCGTGCCGGTCGTCGCGTTCGGCCAGTTTCTGACGGGCGTAATCGGGCCCCGTGTCGGCCACCACGTCCCGGGTGAACCGGCCCTTGAGATTGCTGTAGAGGTCCTCGTCGCCGCAGATATAGCGCGCTTCCAGGAGGGCCGTGCGGATGGTGATGTCCTCCTTGGAGAGGCGAACGCATTCGTCGACGTTGCGGGTGGCGTGGCCGACCTTGAAGCCGAGATCCCACAGCAGGTAGAGCAGGTATTCAACGACCTGCTCGCCCCAGGGCGTTTGCTTGTAGGGCAGCAGGAACAATAGATCGACGTCGGAGTACGGCGCCATTTCGCCCCGGCCGTAGCCCCCGACAGCGACCACGCCCAAACGCTCGCCCGACGTGGCGCTGTTGACCGGAAAGACGTGTGAGACGGTGAAATCGAAGGCCGTCCTCAGGATCTGATCCGTCAGGAAGCAGATGGCATGGGCGGTGGCCAGGCCCTGGACACCCTCTTCCTCGAAGCGCCGCTGGATTTCCGTCCGGCCCGTGGCCAGGGCCTCCTTGAGGGCGGCCAGCAGGTCCGCCCGCACCTGGGGCGAGCGCGGGTCGGTATCCTCGACAAGCGCCTCCAGCCGCCCGCCGAGAGCCCGGCGGTCGATGATGTCGCGGCGGTTGCTGACCTTGTTCATGCGCCCGTGCCCTTCATAGCCCTACCGAAGTGCCCTTTTGGGCAGCGATTTTCAAGCAAAATGGGCGTTACTGGCTCAATATGCCGCGCAGGCGGTAGAGCGCCTCCAACGCTTCGCGGGGCGACATTTCGTCCGGGTGTAGGTCGCGCAGCGCCGCTTCCACCGCCGAGGGTTGCACCGGGGCGGTAGGCGGCGGCCGCGATTCCGGTGCGGCGGCGAAGAGCGGCAAATCCTCGGCCAACTTGGAAACCGCACCCGCCTGCTCTCCTTGCTCCAGGATCTCCAGCACCTCGCCGGCGCGGCCCACGACGGCCGCCGGCAGGCCGGCCAGCTTGGCCACCTGAATGCCGTAGGAGCGGTCGGCGGAACCCGGCGCCACTTCGTGCAGGAAGACCACCTCGCCCTGCCATTCCTTGACCCGCATGGTGTGGTTGGAAAGCGCCGGCAGCTTGGCCGAAAGCGCCGTCAGTTCGTGATAGTGCGTGGCGAAGAGGGCGCGGCAGCGGTTAACCTCGTGCAGGTGTTCGATCACCGCCCAGGCGATGGAGAGCCCGTCGAAGGTCGCCGTGCCTCGGCCGATTTCGTCAAGGATGACCAGGGAGCGCTCCCCGGCCTGGTTGAGGATGGCGGCGGCCTCGACCATCTCGACCATAAAGGTCGAGCGCCCGCGGGCCAGATCGTCTGCCGCGCCGACGCGGCTGAACAGGCGGTCGACGACGCCGATGCGGGCGGCGGCGGCTGGCACGTAGGAACCCATCTGCGCCAACACCGCGATCAGCGCGTTCTGTCTGAGAAACGTGCTCTTGCCCGCCATGTTGGGACCGGTCATCAGCCACAGCCGCTGGGCTTCCGCCAGATCGCAGTCGTTGGAGATGAAGGCGCCCTCGTTGGATTTCTCCAGCGCCGCCTCGACCACCGGATGGCGGCCGCCCGTGACCTCGAAATCAAGGCTTTGGTCGATCTCGGGCCGGACGTAACGCCGCGTCAGGCTGAGATCGGCCAAGGCGGCGGCGACATCGATCCTGGCCAGCGCCTCGGCCGCCAGGACGATCTCGGCGGCCCGCGCCGCCACTTCGGCCACCAGGTCGTCGAACAACTTGGTTTCCAGCGCCACGGCCTTGTCGGCGGCGGAGGAGATCTTCTGCTCAAGCTCACCCAGTTCAGCCGTTGTGAACCGCACGGCGTTGGCCATGGTCTGGCGGTGGATGTAGCGCCCGTCGTCGCGGCCCATGATCTTGTCGCCGTGGGTCGCCGTGACTTCGATGAAATAGCCCAGCACGTTGTTGTGCTTGATCTTGAGACCGGCGACGCCGGTCTCCTCGCCGTATGAGCTTTGCAGAGCGGCGATGTGGCGGCGGCTCTCGTCCCGCAGGCCCTTAAACTCATCGAGCGCCGCATCGTAGCCGGCGGCGATGAAACCGCCGTCGCGCGCCAGCAGGGGCAATTCCGCCGCCAAGGCTCGGGAGAGCCGGTCGACAAGGGTGTCGTGCTGGCCGAGATCGCGCGCCATGTCGGCAACACCCTGCGGTACGGGCGCCAGACCCGGCGCCAGCAGCGTTTGGCGCATCGGCCCCGTGTCTTTGAGACCATCCCGGATCGCGGCAAGGTCGCGCGGACCTCCGCGGCCCAAGGTGAGCCGGCTCAGCGCCCGCTCGATATCGGGCGTCGATTTGAGGGCGGCGCGGACGGTCTCTCGCTGTTCCACGGCGTCGATGAAATAGCCGACATCGTCGAGGCGGGCGTTGATCGCCTGCCCATCCGTCAGCGGAGCCGACAAACGAGCCGACAAAAGCCGCGCGCCGGCGCCTGTCACGGTGCGATCGATGACCGAGAGCAGGCTGCCCTGCCGTTCGCCCGTTAGCGTCCGCGTCAGTTCGAGATTTCGCCGCGTCGCCGCATCAATGGCGAGCGTCGAGCCTGCCGCATCCAGTCTGGGCGCCTTGAGCATCGGCAGGCGGCCCTTCTGGGTAAGCTCCACGTAATCCACCAGACCGCCCAATACGGCCAGTTCAGCGCGCCCGAAGGCGCCGAAGCCTTCCAGCGACGCCACGCCGTAGAGCGCCTTCAGTCGCCGCTCGCCCGCCTGGCTGTCGAAGCGCGAGGGCGGCAGCAGCGTCATGACGTGGGCCCAGTCGTTCAGGGCCTCGAACAGTTGCGGGGTTTGCGAAACGGCCTCGGAAATCAACAGTTCGCTGGGATTGAGGCGCGCCAGCTCCGCCGCCAAGCCCTGGGTCTCGACCGGGGCCGCCGACACATCACCCGTCGAGAGGTCGAGCCAGGCCAGCGCCATCGCCCCGCCCGCCCGCGCCAGCGCCACCAGGAAGTTGTGGTTGCGCGAATCCAGCAAGGTGTCCTCGACCAGCGTGCCGGGGGTGACGACGCGCACGACGTCTCGGGCCACCACCGATTTGGCGCCGCGCTTCTTGGCTTCGGCCGGTGCCTCGGTCTGTTCGCAGACAGCGACGCGGAAGCCGGCGCGGATCAGGCGCTGCAGGTAATTGTCGTAGGCGTGCACCGGCACGCCGCACATCTGGATATCATCGCCCAGGTGCTTGCCGCGCTTGGTCAGCACGATGTCGAGGGCGGCGGCGGCCTTCACTGCGTCGTCGAAGAAAAGCTCGTAGAAATCGCCCATGCGGTAGAACAGCAGCTCGTCCGGATGGTCCTCCTTAATGGCCAGGTACTGGGCCATCATCGGCGTCGGCGCGGCGGCTTTTCCGCCGCCCTTCTTCGCCGGCTTGCTCACGTCCGCTTTCCGGGCGGGCGGACTTTCGGGCGTTTCGATGGGATCGGCGGGCGGCGTGGACGACATGGGCCGCAACCTACCACAACCTCAGGCGTCCATGAAGAACCGCCGTGTTGCCTCGTCGCCGGGAAACATGCTCTCGATCCGGATTTCCTGCAGCGTCACGTCGAGCGGCGTGCCCAGCGTGGCGATGGTGGAAAAGAAACTGAGCTCGACGCCGTCCTTGGCGATGTTGACGGTCAGCATGGGCGCCTGCCACTCGCCGGTTACGTGCTGGCGCCAATCGGCCGGCACACCTTCGCAGGCGGCCAGTTCGTCGATGAAGGCCTGCATTTCGGGCGAGCCGCCGTGGGCGTAGAGCTCGCTCTGCAGGCGCTGCAGCAGACAGGGCGCGATCTCGTCCCAATTGCTGATGTAGCGGCGGAAGCCCTCGGGATGAAACGTGCCGCGCAGGACGTTGGCGGCCAGCGCGGGCAGATCCTCGGGCCTGTCGACATCGTAGAGCATGGCCTGCAGACGCATGGCGCCCATGTTCGCGCGGATCACGTTGAAGAACGGATCGACCACCATGGCGGGATAGGGTTCGTGGCTCTCCATGATCATCGTGATGGCTTGGTCGACGGTGGCGAGCTCGGGCTCGCTGAGGTCGCTTTCCTTGTATCCCGGCGCGAATCCGGCGGCGAGCAACAGGGCGTTGCGGTCGCGCAGCGGGATATTGAGCGCCTCGCAGATCAGCATCACCATGACCTTGCTGGGCGCGTTGCGGGCGGATTCGAGAAAGCTGATGTGTTTTTGCGAGACCTCGCAGCGCAGCGACAGTTCCAGCTGGCTGACGCCGCGCTTGGCGCGCCAGGATTTCATGAGGTGGGGAAATTCTTCGGGGATCGCATTCATGACGCCGTCCATTTGCTTTGAAAATTTTCCGCCGCTCAACTACCCGGCAGGTAATTGCAGGCATACCGCCGATCATATTAGGTCTCGTGTCAGTGAAGTCGAAGCGAAAGGAACGCTGTCATGGAAACCCGTCAAATCGATCACCAAGACAATCAAACGCTGCTCCGTCGGACCCTCCTGGCCAACGCTTTCTTCTCGGCACTGGCCGGACTGGTTCTGGCAGCCGAAGCCGAAACGATTGCGGCCGTGGCGTTCGCCAAGGATTTCCAGATCCTCGGGTTCGGTGCGGCCGACATCCTGTTGGAAACCGGCCTGGCGCTGGTGGTGTTCGCCGCGGTGGTCTACTTCGTTGCCCGCCGTCCCCGCATCAATCTTCGTTGGGCGAAGATCATTTGCGCCCTGGATGCCTTCTGGGTGGTGGACAGCGCCCTGCTGATGATCGTCGCCTCGGGTTTGTTCACGGCCCTGGGCATGGAGCTCGTCATCCTTCAGGCAATCGCCGTGGCTGTATTCGCCGGGCTTGAAGCCTTGGGCATCGTCCGGGCGCAAAGAGGCAATGCGGCGTCCTCGGAGGGATCAGCCGCGATCAATCCGGTGCATTAACCCGGATAGGCTCTAAAACCGGCGATGCGGTTGCCGTATCGCCGGTTTTTTTACGTCAAATCAAGGGATTGTCGCTCAAAGCGGTTTGCGGGCGCGGGTTTTACCGCTAGGGTGCCCGTTTGACCCCCAACCTCGCCCATTGATTGCGCGACAGAGAGACCCCGAAGACGAAACCCATGAGTGACGAATTTACCCGCCTCTCCGACGAGGAGGCCCTGCTCTTTCATGCCGAAGGCAAGCCCGGCAAGATCGAAATCGCGCCCACCAAGCCGCTGACGACGCAACGCGACCTGTCGCTGGCCTATTCGCCGGGCGTCGCGGTGCCTTGCCTCGCCATCGCCGACGATCCCGACACGGCCTACGACTACACGGCCAAGGGCAACCTTGTGGCGGTGATCTCCAACGGTACTGCGGTATTGGGTCTCGGTGATTTGGGCGCGCTGGGCTCCAAGCCCGTGATGGAGGGGAAGGCCGTCCTGTTCAAGCGCTTCGCGGACGTCGACAGCATCGACCTCGAGGTCGACACCAGCGACGTCGACGAATTCATCAATGCGGTGCGCTATTTGGGGCCGAGCTTCGGCGGCATCAACCTCGAAGACATCAAGGCGCCGGAGTGCTTCATCATCGAGCAGCGACTGCGCGAGCTGATGCCCATCCCGGTCTTCCACGACGACCAGCACGGTACCGCGATCATCTCGCTCGCCGGCATCATCAACGCCATGGACCTCACGGGCCGCGACATCACCAAAACCACCATGGTGGTGAACGGTGCGGGCGCGGCGGGCATCGCCTGCGTCGAACTGGCCAAGGCGCTGGGCATGCCCCACAACAATGTGACGCTCTGTGATTCCAAGGGCGTGATCTACCAGGGCCGCGAGGAGGGCATGAACCAGTGGAAATCGGCCCACGCCATCGATACCGAGGCCCGCACCCTGGAAGACGCCATGAAGGGCGCCGATATCTTTTTCGGCCTTTCGGTCAAGGGCGCGGTGACGCCTCAGATGGTCACCGACATGGCCGACAAACCGATCATCTTCGCCATGGCCAATCCCGATCCGGAGATCACGCCAGAGGAAGTGGCCGCCATCCGCGACGACGCCATCATGGCGACGGGCCGATCGGACTATCCCAACCAGGTCAATAACGTTTTGGGCTTCCCCTATATCTTCCGCGGCGCTTTGGACGTGCGGGCCAGCTCCATCAACGACGAGATGAAGATCGCCGCCGCCAAGGCGCTGGCCGAGCTGGCGCGCCAGGATGTGCCCGACGAGGTCGCTGCCGCCTATCAGAGCGAGCGCCTTGTCTACGGCCCCAACTACGTCATTCCGGTGCCCTTCGATCCCCGCCTGATCTCGGAGATCCCGCCGGCCGTGGCCAAGGCGGCCATGGATTCGGGCGTCGCCGGACGGCCGATCTTCGACATGGAGGCTTACCGCAACCAGTTGCGCGCCCGCCTCGATCCCATCGCCGGGCCGATGCAGTTGATTTTGGAACAGGTCCGCGCCAGGCCGGCCCGCGTCGCCTTCGCCGAGGGCGAGGAGGAGCGCGTGATGCGCGCCGCGGTCACCTTCCGCAACGCCGGCTACGGCACGCCCATCCTGATCGGCGACGAGGACAAGATCCGTAAAGGTTTGGCGGAAATCGGCCAGGCCGAGGCCCTGGGGATCGAAATCGCCGCCTCGGATTCCGACGAACATCACGAGGACTACACCGAGCTTTTGTATAACCGCCTGCAGCGGCGCGGCGTCCTATTGCCCGAGTGCGAGCGCATGGTGCGGGTCTACCGCACGGTGTTTGCCGCCTGCATGGTGGCCCGTGGCGACGCCGACGCCATGGTGGCGGGTTCCACCCGCAGTTACAACGAGGTGCTGGAGGATATCCTGCGCGTCCTCGACCCCTCTCCCGACAGCGTCACCTTCGGGCTTTCCATCATGGTGGCGAAGGGCCGCACAGTCTTCATCGCCGATACCACCACTCACGAACGCCCCGACGCCGAACAACTGGCCGCCATCGCCCAGCAAAGCGCCGCGGTCGCCCGCCAGTTGGGCCACGAGCCGCGCGTCGCCATGCTGTCGTTCTCCAATTTCGGCAACCCCATGCGGGCCCGCGTCGACGGCATCCGCGCCGCCGTCGGCCTTTTGGACGAGCGCAACGTTTCGTTCGAGTACGAGGGCGAAATGTCGGTCGACGTGGCGTTGAACGAGGAATTGCTGGCGCTCTATCCCTTCAGCCGCCTCACCGAACCCGCAAACGTGCTGGTCATGCCCGGCCTCTACGCCGCCAATATTTCCGCCAAGCTCTTGCAGGAACTGGGCGGCGGCACCGTGATCGGGCCCCTGATGGTGGGGCTTTCCAAACCGGCCCAGATCGTCCGCATGGGCGCCACCGACAGCGACATCGTCAACATGGCGGCGTTGGCGGCGCATGAGGCGATGCGGTAGGGCACATTTTATGGACTGGCCGCCCGGCTCCAGCGTCACCCCGGACTTGATCCGGGGTCCATGCCTGAGCAACTGATTTCCCGCCGTCCTCGCCAGCCGAGACGCGACGGCATGGATTCCCGCTTTCGCGGGAATGACAAGGCTATTTGGACTTCGGCCTAATCTTCACGGCAGCATGAAGCCGCGAATGGTGAAGAAGAGGATCGACGACAGGAGCGCGGCCAGCGGCACGGTGACAAGCCAGGCCGAAATGATGGTGAGGAAGTGAGCGCGGCGGACGAGCTTCTTTTTCCGCTTCTTCTTTTTCTTCTTTTCCTTCTTGGCCAGCTTCAGACCCATGGCCTCGGCTTCGGCGGAGGAGATCTCTTCCTCCGGCCCCCAGCCCCCGACGGCCGATGAAACGTCGGCGGCGGCCATAGAGGTCAGGGTTGCCTCGCGCCGGCGATTGACCAACCACTCGCGGAAGAAACCGACACCGAACACGGCACCGACGGCAATGTGAGTGGAACTCACGGGCAGGCCCAGCGCTGAGGCCACGATCACCGTGATGGAAGCCGACAGCGCCACGGTAAACGCGCGCATGCGGTCGAGTTTGGTGATCTGGGTGCCGACGGTTTTGATCAGCTTCGGCCCGAACAGCACCAAACCGGCGGAGATGCCGATGGCGCCGATCACCAGCACCCAGTAAGGCACGGCGACCTTGGACACGACCTCGCCGGAATACACCGACCCGACGATGGCGGCCAACGGACCGACGGCGTTGGCGACGTCGTTGGCCCCGTGCGCGAAAGACAAGAGGGCGGCGGAACAGATAAGCGGCACCGTGAACAACGTGCTGACGGACTTGCGCTTGTTTTCCAAGCCTACGGCCGCGCGCGAAACCCAACCCCTCACCAGATACCAGGAAACGACGAACGACGCGACGGCAATACCCGCCACGGCCAGGCCGCCGGGCTTCCACAGGTGTTTGAGGCCCTTCATGACGATATAGGCGGAGAACGCCGCCGCCATGATGGCAACCAGAATGGGCACCCATTTCTTGGCCGCCGAGATCTTGTCGTCCTGGAAAACGATCATGAATTTGATGACGGCCAGGAAACCGGCCGCGATGATGCCGCCGAGCACAGGCGAAATCACCCAGCTCGCGGCAATCTTGGCCATGGTCGTCCAGTTCACGGCCGTCCAGCCGGCCGCCGCGATGCCCGCGCCCATGACGCCGCCGACGATAGAGTGAGTGGTCGACACCGGCGCACCGACCCAGGTCGCCAGATTGATCCACATGGCGGCCGATAAAAGCGCCGCCATCATCGCCCAAGTGAACGTGGCCGTATCGGCAATGCCTTCCGGATCGATGATGCCTTTGCGGATGGTGCTGACGACGTCGGAGCCCGCGAGAATGGCGCCCGCCGCCTCGAAGATGGAGGCGATTACAAGCGCGCCGGTCATGGTGAGCGCAGCGGAACCGACCGCCGGGCCGACGTTGTTGGCGACGTCGTTGGCGCCGATGTTGAGCGCCATATAAGCGCCGATGACACCGGCGGCAACAACGAACATATCGCCTTGGGAGCTGCCCGACTGCAGCGTGAGGTACGCCCAGACCCCAAGGATAAAAAGCAGGCCGACGCCCAGTTTGACGTTCTGCAAGCCGGCCTGATGGGCTGCCGCCTCAATGCGCGCAAAGCGCTTGAGATCCTTGTCGACAGTTTTTGTGGGGATCATGAAGGTCCTCGTAAGCGGGCGAAATCGTCACCTCAATATGACAGTTGTATGACAGTTTTATGACGCTTGCGAGGGCTGCCGAACGATTATCGTCAAGTCGGTTTGGTCAGGCCTGCGGTTGCTTGGTGAAGTGATCGAGATAGCGGGTTTCGATGTTGGCCACGGGCAGCACGACAAAGACGTCGGTGGTGCCGAATTGGCGGTCGATGAAGGCGCCGTCGCCGACAAAAGCCCCGACGCGGAGGTAGCCCCTCAGCAAGGCCGGCAGGGCCCGCCAGACGCGCTTTGGATTGATCGCCTCAACCGGCATCAGGTCCATATCGACACGGCCGCCCGGCAAGGCCGATACGCGCAGGCCCGAGGGCGCCGCATGAAAATGGTGAAGGTAGGAGAGCTGTTCGGCCAATAGAGCCGGATGAGTGCCCGGCAGGCTGGCGCAGCCGAAGAGGTAGCTGCTGGCGTAGGCCGTCACGTAATCGGCGATGCCCCGCCAGAGGTGCTGGATGGTGGTATTGGTGCGGTAGCGGATGTCGACGCAACTGCGGCCGCACTCCAAAAGGCGGGCGGGATCGTCAACGGCTTCTTGCAACGGCGACAAATCGAACTCACTAGCGGAATAGAAACCGTCCGCGCGATAAGCCGCATCACCGCGCAGCAGGCGGTAGGTTCCGACAACCTCGGCGTGGCGCCCCGGCGTCTCATCCAACACCAGCAGATGATCACAGACGTGATCGAAGCTGTCGTAGTCGCGGCGCGCCGCCGCCATTTGCGTTGTCGGCTGGGCGTCTTTTTCCTCATAGAAGACACGGTAGCGCAGTTTCTGGGCGGCCCTGACTTCACGTTGATCCGAGGCCAGTCGGACGGTGAGTTCGCAGGAGCGCGACGACGCGGGCGTAAAAACCCCGACTGCGGACGCCGGCCGGGAATTTCCGATTTGCTGAAGGGTAATGCTCATATGGCCGAGGACTTGATCATGCGTTTGCGACAGGAAGGCCAAAGGCGGGTGAACGTTCGGTGACGGCGGATCCGATGCCGATGGACAAATAAACCGCCGGGCGCTGTGCGCACCCGGCGGCAAATATTCAGTCCGCAAACCGTGGAAGTTTAAATCAGCTCTTCTTATCCTTCTTGGTCGTCGCAGGCTGAGAAGACTGCACCGTCACGGTTTCGTCGTCGATTTGCACCGACTTGATATGGCCCGCGCACTGGGCAAACGCCGATGTCGTGAACATGACGGCGGCCGCCACCAGAGCCAGCATTCCGCTGATACGCATGATCGGGCTCCTTTCCTGTGTACCCACAAGACGGAAAGTGTAGCCCGGCTGGGCAAAGCGGGTCAAACCGGCAGATGCACACGTTTTCGTCAACGCCACGGCCTTAGGCGAAGCAATCGGCCGCTCGCTCTTGACCTTCCAGTGGCGGAAGGCCCACATATGCCCCTGGAATTGCATCGTAAGTGGACCGAAATGAGTTCAAGTAAACTGGCCATCGCGGGTTTTGTGCTGCTCGTCATCGCTATCCTCGGCTGGAATTTCATGGGCGCGCGGGAAGCCCAGCAACAAGCCGCTATCAAGGTCCCCATGCTGACGGCGCAAGCCGCGCGCGGCGGCGAAGCCTTCGCGGCCAACTGCGCTGACTGCCACGGCGTCAACGCCGGGGGCAGCGACAAGGGGCCGCCGCTCGTCCACCAGATCTACAATCCGGGTCATCACGCCGATATGACGTTCGTGATGGCCGCCAAGCGGGGGGTTAGGGCGCACCACTGGAAGTTCGGCAACATGCCGCCGCAGCCCCAGGTCAGCGACGACCAGATCGCCGCCATCATCCGCTATGTCCGCGAGCTTCAGGTCGCCAACGGCATCATCCACCAGCGCGGAGATTAGGTGCCGAACACCTCGTCGACCGCTTTTTGCGCCGCCGCGGTCGAGGCCGCACCAAAACAGGCGAAAATGACGCGTTTGACCGACGATCCCCCATCCAAAGTACGCTTGACAGTCTCGGCGGCGGTGTAAGCGGCGCGATCCGCCGGGTAGCCGTAAACGCCGGTGCTGATGGCGGGAAAGGCGATCGTTTCGAGGCCGTATTCATCGGCGATCTCCAGGCAGCGCCGGTAGCAGCCCGCCAAGAGCTCCGGCTCGCCGGCGTTGCCACCCTGCCATATCGGACCGACGGTGTGAATGACGTGGCGCGCCTTCAGATCGTAGCCGCCGGTGAGTTTGGCGTCGCCGGTCTCGCAGCCGCCTAAGCTTCGGCACTCCTCCATCAGCTTCGGACCGGCGGCGCGATGAATGGCGCCGTCGACGCCGCCGCCGCCCAACAGCGAATTGTTGGCGGCATTGACGATGGCGTCGACCTCCAGCCCGGTAATATCGCCTTCAATAATCTCGATTTCGGCTGGCATGGGCACCCCCTTTTCAGGCGGGACGCGTGACGGCTCCGGGTCGCGTGATCCACCACAGGATGACCAGGCCGGGCACGGCGCCCACGGCGGTGTAGATAAAGAAATCGGTCCACGGCACGGCTTCGGCCACGAACCCGGTGCCCGATGATATCAGGGTTCGCGGCACGGCGAAAAGCGACGACAGCAGGGCGTATTGGGTGGCCGTGTAGGCGACGTTGCAGAGGCTGGAAAGATAGGCGATGAAAATGGCCGTGCCCATGCCGCCCGCCAGATTTTCGAAACCGATGGTCAGCGCCAGGAAAGCGAGATCCGCGCCGACTTCGGCCTGAACGGCAAACATCAGGTTCGACAGCAACTGCAGGATGCCGCAGATCCACAGGCTCTTGACCATGCCCGTGGCGTTCAGCAGCCAGCCGCCGACCGCCAGACCCGCCATTGTCGCGGTGAAACCATAGAGCTTTGAGACGTTGGCGATGTCGATCTTGCTGAAGCCGATTTCGACCAGAAAGGGGTTGGTCATGACGCCGGCCATGGAATCGCCGAGCTTGTAGAAAATCACGAAGGCCAGCACCGCGAACGCCATCCAACCGCGCGAGGAGAGGAATTCCACGAAGGGACTGATGACGGCAACGTATATCCAGGCGGAGGTGCGGCTGCGCCAGTCGTTCCGGCCCATGCCGCGTTGCGCCAGATAGGCTTCAGCCTCGGCTTCGCGGGCGTCCGATTCGGCGCTGCCTTGCCGCGCGGGTTCGGGGCTGATCAGGGTCGTGACGATGCCGACGCCCATCAACGCAGCCATGGCCGCATAGGCCGGGAACCAGTCGGTCATGTCGGCGATGTAAAGCGCGCCCGCGCCCGAGGTCAGCATGGCCACCCGGTAGCCCCAGACAAAAACCGCCGCCCCCGCCGCCAGTTGGCGCTCCTCCAGGGTTTCCACGCGATAGGCGTCCAGCACGATGTCCTGGCTGGCCGAGCAGAACGACACCACCAGCGCCAGAAGGGCGACGAAGCCTGCATCCTGCGCCGGATTGCTGAGCCCGAGAGCGAGAATGGAGATCACGAGCGCTGCCTGCGTCGCCAGCATCCAGCCCCGGCGGCGGCCCAAGAGGCGCGTCAGGACCGGCAGCGGCGCCCGGTCGACCAGCGGCGACCAGAGGAATTTCAGGGTATAGGGCACGCCGAGTGCGGCAAACAGGCCGATCGTCCCCTTGCTGACGCCCACCTCGGTCAGCCATATGCTCAGGGTGCTGAAGGTCAGGGCGAGCGGCAGCCCGCTGGAGAACCCGAGGAACAGCAGCCGGACGATGCGGCGGTCGGCGTAGACTTCCGTGGCTTGGAGCCAGCGGTTCATGCGCGGATCACGAGGCCTGCCGCGCCAGGTAGTCCTCGACCGGCGTGTAGGGGCGGTCCTGGACCTTGGCCGCTTCCGGCAGCATCAATTCGCCGCCGGCGCAGGTCAGGCCGCGCGCCAGCCATTCGTTGCGGCGGCAAGCTTCCGCCACACCGGCCCTGCCGATCAGCAGGAGGTTGTCGATGATGCTGCTCGAATAGCCTGCCGAAGCCGTCACCGGCACCGCGCCCGGTATATTGTCGACGCAGAAGTGGCGGATGCCCGCCTCGACGTACACGGGATCGTCCCAGGTGGTGGGGCGGCTGGTCTCGATGGCGCCGGCCGGATCGCAGGAGATGTCGACAAGGGCGGCGTCCGGTTTCAAGGCGCCAAGATCGTCACGGCTAATCAGGTGATCGTCCCGTTCCTTGGGCCAGAGGACGCAATTGTAGATGACGTCGGCCGCGGCCAAGTGGCTTTTCAATTCGGCGATGTCGAAGGTCTCGAGATCGGCGTCCGGCCAATCGGCCTCTGCGCGATTGCGGGCCTCGGCGCTGACATCGAAGGCCGCAACGGAGACGCCGAGGCTCAGCAGCGTGCGCAAGGCGCCCCGGCCGACGCCGCCCAGACCGAGCACCAGCGCCCTGACCGGGGGGGCGCCGAAGTGCGCCATGAAATGGCGGCCCGGGCCGCCGTGGGGCGCAAAGACCAGACGCAGCCCCTCGAAGGCGCCGACCTCGCCGGCCAGGATGCTGTTGGGCGAGCCTTCGGCGTGGGTCTCCTCCGCCGCTATGGCGGTCAGTCCCGATTTCAGCAGGTGGTCGAGCTGTTCGCGGTTGGCGGCGGAATGGACGTTGGTGAAGAGGATATGTTCGGGCCGCAGGTAGCTGTACTCGGCCGGCATGATTTCCTTGACCTTCACGATGAGGTTGCTGATGCGGAAGATCCAGGCGCCGTTCTCGGCCAGCGCCGCGCCGGCCGCCGAATAGGAACCGTCCTCAAAGCCCGATGCGGCCCCCGCACCGCGTTCCACCTGCACGGCATGGCCGTCGCGCACCAGCATTTCGACGTGCTCCGGCGTCAACGCCACGCGCCCTTCTCCGGGCTTGATTTCCTTGGGCACGCCGATGCGCATGCGCGGTTGTTCGATGGTCATGGAGAGAGCTTACTCACCCACGGCGCGGGATCAACCGGAGATGGCGGGAGAGGCGAAATTAACCCTGCGCCGCGCCCAGCCGGCGGTAGGAGAGCGCCTCGGCGACGTTGATGCGGCGGACGTTCGCCTCGCCGTCGAGGTCGGCCAAGGTGCGGGCGACGCGCAGGACGCGGTTGTAGCCCCGCGCCGAGAGACGCATGGCCCCGGCGGCTTCGGTCAGGAGGCGCACGCCTTCGGCATCAGGCGTAGCGATGTCGGACAGCAACTCGCCGTCGGCCTGGGCATTGGTGCGTACCGCACCGTCGGCAACCAGCGATTGGAAGCGTGCGGTCTGGATTTCCCGCGCTGCCGCCACCCGTGCGGCTACCTCCGCCGAGCCCTCGGCGGGCGGCGGCAGGGCGAGGTCGGCGATCTCCACCGCCGGCACGTCGATGTGGAGATCGATGCGGTCGAGCAGAGGGCCCGAGAGCTTGGCCTGATAATCGGCGGCGCATTTGGGCGCCCGTGTACAGGCGAGGCCCGGGTCCGAAAGATGGCCGCAGCGGCAGGGGTTCATGGCCGCCACCAATTGGAAGCGCGCCGGGTAGGTGACGTGGTTGTTGACCCGCGCCACCGTAACGCGGCCGATCTCCAGGGGTTGGCGCAGGCTTTCCAAAACGGGCCGGGGAAATTCCGGCAGTTCGTCGAGAAACAAGACGCCGTGGTGGGCCAGGGAGATCTCGCCCGGTTTGGCCCGCGCCCCCCCGCCGACCATGGCGGCCTGGGAGGCCGAATGGTGGGGATCGCGGAAGGGCCGGACGTTTGTGACACCGCCTTCGGTCAACATGCCGGCGATACTGCTGATCATGCTGACTTCGAGCATCTCGGCCGCCGTCATGGGCGGCAGGATGCCCGGCAAACGCGCCGCCAGCATGGATTTTCCGGCCCCCGGCGGGCCCGTCATGCGCATGTTGTGACCACCGGCGGCAGCCACCTCAAGGGCGCGCTTGGCCGTTTCCTGACCCTTGATATCGCGTAGATCAAGACAAACCTTCGAGCCGCCCGCCAAAGCCGGTTCGGGCGGCGACAGGACCTGGCTGCCCTTGAAGTGATTGACCAACGACAGGAGCGTGGTCGGCGCCAGAACCTCGAGCTCGCCGGCCCAGGCGGCTTCGCCGCCGCAGGTTCCGGGACAGATGATGCCTTGCTCCCCGGCGACGGCGGCCACGGCGGCGGGCAACACCCCGGCCACCGGCGCCAGTGCCCCGTCCAACGCCAGCTCGCCCAGCACCGTGTAGGCCGTCACCTCGTCGGGCGGCAGCACCTCCATGGCGGCCAGCAGGCCGACGGCGATGGGCAGGTCGAAATGACTGCCCTCCTTGGCCACGTCTGCGGGGGCTAGATTTATGGTGATGCGCTTGGGCGGCAGGGCCAGGCCGATGGCAGCCAGGGCGCTTCGCACCCGCTCCCGGCTCTCGGCCACGGCCTTATCCGGCAGGCCGACGATGGTAAAGGCCGGCAGGCCGGCGGCTAGGTGAACCTGAACGTCCACCGCGATGACGTCGATGCCCTGGAAGGCCACCGTGTTGACTCGTGCAACCATAACAAACCGTTCCCCGTCGATACCCACCCGTCCGCAGCCAGATAGGATGTTTTGAATTCACCTGGCGATATGGATGGATTAGAGCCGGTTTTCGCATTTGGTCCTGCGCTTGACGCACGGTAGGGGCGAATTACATACTATGATACGCTTCATTCGATTGATTGGTTTAGCGCGTTCGTTTACGTCACTCGTTCGGGAGGGGACGTACGACCATGCCATTCAGGTACGAAATCGATACGGAAAAGGGTGTCGCCCTGTTTACCGCCTGGGGCATCGTCACGGACGACGATCTTTCCGGTCTGGTCGAGGACGTGTGGAGCGACCCGGACTGGCGGATCGATCTGCCGACACTGACCGATTTTTCAAGGGCAGCCGCTCTGGAATTCACGCCGGACGGCATTCAGAACGTGTTCGATCTGCTGACCGCAAAAAGAAACGGCGTTAGCCGCGAGGGCATAAAAAGCGCCGTCATCGTCACTGAAACGGGCCAGAAATACCTCGTCAAAATGGGCCAGGCCATGGCCAGCGCCATGACCGAAATGCCGAACATCCAAATCTTTTCGAGTCCGCGGGAAGCCAGGGACTGGCTGGGCTTGCCGGAAAGCTGGCGACCGGCTGGCCGGATTTAAGGCAACAGCCGCCCGCCCGCTGCGACGACGACCGTCGCCACGCCCAACAGGATATTGATGCCGACAAGACGCCGGATCTGATTGATCTGGGCGCCGCCATCGGGCCAGGCCCCGGCCGCGACATGGGCCTTCAGGCGTTTGTACGGGGCGAAGAAGACATGGAAGAAAATCGCCATCATGAGGAGGCCGAGGGCGTACATGATGTGGATGTAGACCGGCGTGGTGGCGAAACCGCCGTAGACGTCGAAGATCATCCAGTTGCCGGTCGCCAACAGAACAACGACGGCAGCCCACACCCAGGGAAAGAACCGGCCGAACACGCCGACCCAGAGCGTCAGGCGCTGCGGCGGCTCCAGCACCTCCACCGCGACGGGCCGCAGCATTTGGTGAGCGAAGATCATGCCGCCGAGCCAGACGACGGCGGACAGTACATGCAATACAAGCGCGATCGCCGAAATGGTCATGGCGTTCCCCCCCGGATTTGACGCCCTTAGGGTGTTTCAAGGTTGGCTTGAAACACTGAGGGCCGTTAACACATTGTGCCGCCTCGAATACATGGGACGCGGCGTTTCCGTAAAAACGGAAACCGCCCTAGAGACGCGCTTCGATGGCGTCCCAGATGCCGGCCTCCAGGCAGGCGCCGTCGAAGCGATCGATTTCCTGCAGGCCGGTGGGCGAGGTCACGTTAATCTCAGTGAGATAGTCGCCGATGACGTCAATGCCAACGAAGATCAAGCCGTTTTGCTTCAGGGTCGGACCGATGGCCTCGCAAATCTCCTCCTCGCGCTTGGTCAGTTTGGACTGCTCCGCCCGGCCGCCGACGTGCATGTTGGAGCGCGCCTCGCCCTCCGCCGGCACGCGGTTGATGGCGCCTGCCGGCGCGCCGTCAATCAGGATGATGCGCTTGTCGCCCGCCCGCACTTCGGGCAGGTATTGCTGGATGATGATGGGTTCGCGGTACAGTTCCGTGAACATCTCGATCAGCGAATTGAGGTTCTCGTCGCCCGGCGCGATGTGAAAGACCCCGGCCCCGCCGTTGCCGTAGAGCGGTTTGACGATGATGTCCTCGTGTTCCTCACGGAAAGCCGCGATCTGATCGGGATCGGAGGTGATCAGGGTGGGCGGCATGATGCCGTCGAAATGGGTGACGAACAATTTTTCCGGCGCGTTGCGCACGTGCACGGGATCGTTGACGACCAAGGTATCCGGGTGAACGTGTTCAAGGATGTGCGTCGCGGTGATGTAGGCCATATCGAACGGTGGATCCTGGCGCATCAGAACGACGTCAGCCTCCGCCAGATCGATCATCTCCTGGGCACCCAGCGAAAAGTGGTTGCCGTGCTCCCGGCGCACCTCAAGAGGCCGCGCCCGGGCGATCACCCGTCCCGACGACAGGCTCAGGTCACGGGGCAGGTAGTGATACAGGGCATAACCGCGCTTTTGCGCCTCCATGGCCAGCACGAAGCTGCTGTCGCCATCGATATCGATGCCGTCCATGGGATCCATTTGAATGGCGACGCTGAGTGTCATGTGTCGTTCCCGAGCCGGGGTCTGAACAGCTGGAGAAAGGCTAGGTGGTCTTCCGCCTCGGATCCGTCTTCAGCCGAACATGGTTGATCACCTTGACGACGCCGGCAATGTTGCGGGCGTGATTGATCAGTTTGTCCAGTTCCGCCTGATCCTGTGCGATGCCCATCAGGTAAACCACGCCGTTGACGGTCTCGACGGAAAAATTGATGTCGAGGATCGCCCGGTCGCGCAGCATTTGGAACCTAAGTTGCGTTGTGATCTTGCCGTCCTTCAGGTAGTTGACGATGCCGCCTCGGTCGGTCACCTGAATTTCGTTGAGGACTTCCTTGATGCCGTCGACCTGCCAAGTAAGCCGCGCCGCCTCGACGCGGTCTTCCGGCTTGATAACCGATCCCGTCAGCAGGACGCGGCCCTCGACCACTTCGATGCCTACCCTGGAGAACAGTTTTTCGTCCTTTTGCAGCAGGGCCTCGTTGATCGCAAGCTGGATCGACGCGTCATCGACGGCGTCGCCGACGGACCTTTCCTGTGCCACCGCAACACCCGCCGTGGCGCCCGCCCCGACGACGGCGCCGGCGCAACCGCCCAAGCCAAACGCCAACGCGATCAGGGCAATTCCCGCCACGAGATTTGCCGGCAATCCGGTGATCCTGGAAATTGTGTTCATGGTCCGCAGCTCCCCAAAATTTCTGGCCAGCAAAATATGACATCCCACGGCGAATGTCGCGCACCGATTGTTTGGGCGGGACAAATTTTACCAGGCCGCCGGAATATGAACGGGCAACCGCCAGGGAGCTATGAGAACGGCATCGAAGCGCACATCAAATTTTGCGTAGGCCGTGCTGCGGCCGAGAAAAACCTCCATCGCCCCGGCGATGCGCTTTTGCTGGCTTGGCGTCACGGCGGCAGCGGCGGCGGCGGCATCCGATCTCGCCTTGACCTCAACGGCGGCAATTAAATTGCCGCGGCGCACGATCAGATCGATTTCACCCGCAGGTGTCCGGTACCGCTTTTCAAGGATCCGGTAGCCCTTCAACCGCAAATACCCGGCGGCAGCGAACTCCGCCAAGCGGCCAAGACGCTCCGCCCGTTGTCTGTATTCGCGGGCTTGCAAGGATACCATCCTCAAACGTCGTCACCGGGAACCGTCCGGGCCCCGGCCTTCAACTCCAGCGCCCGGGCATAGACCGTCCGCTTGGCCAGGCCGGATTTGGCCGCCACCAACGCCGCCGCCTCGCGCACGCTGTGATCGGCCAGCGCGTCGGTCAGCGCCGCATCGAGGTCGAACGCCGGCGCCTCATCACCGGGCGGGCCGACGACCAGCACGATTTCCCCCTTGGGCGCGTCCTCCGAGGCATAATCCGCCGCAAGTTCATCCAGCCCGCCCCGGCGGAATTCCTCGTAGCGCTTGGTCAGCTCGCGCGCGACCGCGGCCGGGCGCGGTCCCAGGATTTCCGCCATGTCGGTCAGCGACGCCGCCAGACGGCGGGGCGATTCCAAAAAAACCAACGTTGCCGGGATGCCCGCCAGTTCGGCCAGCTCGCTTCGACGCTTGCCCTGCTTGGAAGGCAGAAAGCCCGCAAACAGAAATCGGTCCGTCGGCAGGCCCGAAGCGGCCAGGGCGGCCAAAACGGCGCTGGCGCCGGGAACCGGGATGACCTTGACGCCGGCTTCCAAGGCCGCCTCCACCAACCTGTATCCGGGATCCGAGATCAATGGCGTTCCGGCGTCGGAGACCAGCGCCACGGCCTCGCCGGCGGTGAGACGCTGCATGATCTTGGGCCGCGCGCGCCCGGCGCTGTGTTCGTCGTAGCGCAGCATCGGCGTTTTCAGACCATTTCTTTGCAGTAGCTTTGCCGTCACCCGGGTGTCTTCGCAGGCGATGACCGAGACGGCGCCGAGCACCTCCACGGCACGGCCGGTAATGTCGGCCATGTTGCCGATGGGCGTCGCCACGATATAAAGACCCGCCTCCAAACCGTTGCTCCGTTTACTTGGGGTACAACCGGCGCTACGCTCGCCCCGTCGAAAAACATTCCATGGCATTGTTCAGGTGAGCCTTCCTTCGTCAACCATGCATTGTTCCGGACGCCGTCTCGCCGGCGTAGGCGTGGTCGTGGCGTTGGCGGCCCTGCTTGTGGGGTGCGCCGAGGGCGGGCTGTCGGGCAATCTTTCGGATTTGCTGGGCGAGCGGGCGACACCCGCGCCTGTCGAAGGGGAAACGAAGACGCCGGCCAAATCGACGCCGCCGCCCGACCCGATCCCCGAGCCGGTGACGCCGAAGCTGGATAAAGCGGCCACCGCAACGGAGCCCGAGGAGGACCCGGCGTCGGATTCCGACATCGCGGTCCAGACATCGCCGGCGCCCGTGTTCGTGATCCCGCCGCTCCCCGAACCCGTGGGACCGGCGCTGATCCGGCCGCCCATAACGGGGCCGCAACCCCTTCGCGTGGCGCTCCTGTTGCCGCTGTCGGGAACGCAAAAGGCGCTTGGCCGGGCCTTATTGGATTCCGCTCAACTTGCGTTGTTCGATGTCGCGCCGGAACGCCTCACCCTGATGCCCCGGGACACCGGCGGCACCGCCGAAGGCGCCGCCCGCTCGGCCGAAGACGTCCTGGGAGAAGGCGCCGAAATCATCCTCGGTCCGGTGTTCAGCCGGGCCGTGCAGGCGGCGGCCGAACCGGCCCGAAAGCGCGAGGTCAACGTCGTCGCCTTTTCCACCGATCGCAGCATTGCCGGAAACGGCGTCTACCTGATGGGCTTCATGGCGGATCAGCAGGTCGACCGGGTGATGGACTATGCCGGCAGCCAGGGCCTGAGGCGCTATGCGTCACTGGCGCCCATGACGCGGTATGGCGACCACATCATCGCCCAGCTCGCCATGGCGGCGAGCCGGCACGGCGGCGAAATCGTCCGCATCGAGCGTTATGCGCCGGACGATGAGGAAGTCATGGAGCCGGCCAAGCGGTTGGCGGAATACGAGGGCCGGCGTGCCGCCCTTGCGGCGCGTCGCCAGGAGTTGGCGCAAAGCGAGGATCCTGACGCGGCGGCGGAATTGGAACGGCTGGAAAACGCCGAAACCCTCGGCGAAGTGGATTTCGAGGCTGTAATGCTGCCGGAAGGCGGCACAAGGCTCCGGGCCGTCGCCCCGCTTCTGCCCTTCTACGACGTCCACCCCGACAAGGTCCGCTTCCTGGGCACCGGATTGTGGGACGATGACAGCATTGGCCGTGAGCCCGCCCTGGTGGGCGGCTGGTTCGCCGGCCCCGATCCCAATCTCGGCAAGGCCTTCCGGGCGCGCTTCGAAGACGTCTACGGCTACCGGCCGCCGCGCATCGCCAGCCTGGCTTACGATGCTGTGGCGTTGGCCGCCATCCTGTCCTCGGGCGGTCAGGGCGCCAACTACACCGCCGAAGCCCTGACCGACCCCAGCGGTTTCGCCGGCGCCGACGGGTTGTTCCGGTTCCGCAACGACGGCATTGCCGAGCGTGGCCTTGCCGTGGTGGAGGTCATGCCGCGGGGGCTCAAGGTGCTCGACCCCGCGCCGAACTCCTTTACGGCCGGGGGTTCCTAAACAATCAGCTTGTCGATCAGGGTGTTGAGCACAACCGCACCCTTGTCGGTCGTCCGCAGGCCTTCATCATCCGAAATCAAATGGCCGCCGTCCGCCAATTCCGCCAAGGCGTCGGACGAAACCGCTTGGGTCAACGGAGTTCCAGCAAGCTCGGCAAAGCGCCGGGCGGAAACGCCCTCCCGAGTGCGCAGTCCCATCATTAGAATCTCGGCAATCAACTCATCGGCGCCAAGGGTTACCTCGCTTTCCGTGCCGTGGCCGCGCGCCTCGACGGCGGCGAGCCATTTCTCGGGACTGCGGAGGCGGCTGATCGCTGCGCGCCCGTCCGCCGTATCCAGCCGGCCGTGCGCGCCCGGACCGATCCCGAGGTAGGGGTCTGATCGCCAGTAGCTGAGATTGTGCCGGCTTTCCGACCCGGCACGCGCGTGATTGGACGTCTCATAAGCCGACAGACCGGCCGCCTGGCAGAACTCTCGGGTAATTTCGAACAATTCAGCACCGGTCTCTTCGTCCGGCAAGATCAAATCGCCCCGGCGCGCCGCCTCATGGAACCGCGTGCCGCGCTCAATGGTGAGCTGATAGAGCGACAGGTGCGGTAATCCGAAACCGAGGGCCCGAGACAACTCGCGCTTCCAATCCTCGCTGCGCTGGCCCGGCCGGGCATATATGAGGTCGATGGAGACGTTGTCCACGTGCGCCCGCGCGACCGCTAACGCGGCTTCGGCCTCGGCCGCACCGTGGGTGCGGCCAAGTGCCGCCAAATCCGCATCGTTAAGCGCCTGCACACCGAGGGAAAAGCGATTGACCCCGGCAGCGGTATAGCCCGCGAAGCGTTCCGCTTCCACCGATGTCGGATTGGCCTCGAGCGTGATTTCCGCCTCTGCCGCCAACCCCAACTCCCGCGCCACCGCCTCGATCACGGCGGCCACCGTGGCCGTGGGCATCAGCGACGGTGTGCCGCCCCCGAAAAAAATGCTGGTAACGCCGCCCCGCGGCCTGTCGATGCCGGCGGCCGAGTTGTTGAGTTCATCGACCAATGCCCGCGTCCAGGCGGCCTCATCGATCTCTTCGCGGACGTGGCTGTTGAAATCGCAGTACGGACACTTGGAAAGGCAGAACGGCCAGTGCACGTAAACGGCAAAGCCTGGGGCGCCGCTATTTGAAGCAGGCCGGCAGGAGTTGAGCGAAGGCGTTGGCGCGGTGGCTGATGGCATGCTTGGCTTCCGGTTCCATCTCTCCGTTCGTGATGTCGTGGCCGTCGGGCACGAACATGGGATCATAGCCGAATCCGTTGCTGCCGCGGGGCGGCCAGATCAAATGTCCGTAGCAGCGTCCCTCGAACGATTCCATGTGCCCGTCGGGCCAGGCCAGCGTCAAAGCGGCAACAAAATGAGCGCCCCGCTGCGCCGGCGCGGTCGCCCCTTTGGCTTGCAGTTCGTCTTCAACCCGTTGCATGGCCGCCATGAAGTCGCGCGGCCCGCCGCCCGCTTCGGCCCGCGCCTCTTCGGCCCAGCGCGCGGAATAGATGCCCGGAGCGCCGTCCAGCGCGTCAACCGCAAGACCGGAATCGTCCGCCAGAGCCGGAAGCTTCGCCGTCTGAGCGGCGGCCAGGGCCTTGAGCTCGGCGTTGGCGATGAAAGTGGTACCTGTTTCCTCTGGCTCCGGCAGACCAAGCTCGGCGGCCGACAGGGCCTCGATCCCCAGCGGCGCCAGAAGTTCGCCGATCTCCCGCGCCTTGCCGGGGTTGTGGGTGGCGACGACGAGCTTGTCGCCCTCGAATTTGCGCGCTGCCATGATGGTTGACCCGGCTTATTCCAGTCCCAGCGCCTGGCGCTGCTTTACGGCCAGGTGCCGCCCTCCCGCTTCGGCAAGATCAAGCAAGGCGAGGAACTGATCGCGCGAGAACGGCGCCTCCTCGGCCGTGCCTTGGACCTCGACAATATCGCCCTTCCCCGTCAGAACGAAGTTGGCGTCTGCCTGGGCGTTGCTGTCTTCGGGGTAATCGAGATCGAGGACCGCTTCGCCTTCATAGAGCCCGCATGAGACAGCGACGACCTGGTCGGTCAGCGGCAGCGCCGGAATCACGCCGTCTTCCACCAGCTTGGCAAGCGCGATGTGGAGCGCGACGTAAGCGCCGGTGATCGAGGCGGTGCGGGTGCCCCCGTCGGCCTGCAGGACGTCGCAATCGATCTTGATCTGGCGTTCGCCCAAGGCCTCCAGCCTGGTCACCGATCGCAAACTGCGGCCGATCAAACGTTGAATTTCCTGGGTCCGGCCCGATTGTTTGCCGCGGGCGGCCTCGCGGTTGGTGCGCTCGTGGGTCGAACGCGGGAGCATGCCGTACTCGGCCGTCACCCAGCCCCGCCCCGTGTTCCGCATCCAGGGAGGCACCCGTTCATCGACGCTGGCGGCGCACAACACATGGGTATCGCCGAAGCGCGCGAGGCACGAGCCTTCCGCGTACTTGGCGAAACCGGGCTCCAGCGATACTTCGCGCATTTGGTCCAGGGCACGTCCCGACGGCCGCATGGCACTCTCCCAAGAAATCCGGAAAAAACAACTGGCGCGACTTCTATCGGGAACCGGCGTGAGGGTCCAGCGCCGATTCGCGCCGCCGCGTTGACGCCCCGCAGAGGCGTTACTACATTCAGGAACTGAGATTTCAGCGGCACGGCGACATGATCAACGAATTGAACGAGCGCTCGCGGGAGATATTCCGCCATATAATCGATGCCTACGTCGAAACCGGCGCCGCCATCGGTTCGCGCACGCTGTCGGACCGCTTGAGCGAGCAGCTTTCGCCCGCCTCCATCCGCAACGTCATGTCGGACCTGGAAAACGCCGGCTTGTTGTACTCCCCCCATACCTCCGCCGGACGCCTGCCCACAGAAGCGGGACTGCGTTTCTTCGTCGACGGCCTGTTGGAACTCGGCAATTTGACCGAAGGGGAGCGCGCCGACATCAAGGCGCGCTGCGCCGCCGGCGGCCAAAGCCTGGAGGAGGCCCTGCGGCAGGCCACGGACACCTTGGCCGGCCTGTCGCAGTGCACGGGACTGGTGGTGGCGCCAAAACGCAATGCCCCGCTGCGCCACGCCGAATTCGTCGGCCTGTCGCCGGGACGGGCGCTGGTGATCCTGGTCGCCGCCGACGGCACGGTGGAGAACCGCGTCATCGAAACGCCGCCGGACCTGCCGCTGTCGGCGCTCACCCAGGCAACCAACTATCTCAGCACGCGGCTGTCCGGGCGCACCATCGCCGAAGCGCGAAACGATATCCTGGCCGAACTGGAATCCCGGCGCGCCGAATTGGATGAACTGACGGCCAAGGTGGTCGAGGACGGTTTGGCCACCTGGTCGGACGGCGGCGGGCGCGGCACCCTGATCGTGCGCGGCCAGTCCAAGCTGCTGGACGAAGTCAGCGCCGCCGAAGACCTGGAGCGGATCCGCGAGCTGTTCGATATTCTGGAAACCCGCAGCGAACTGGCGCGCGTTTTGGAACTGGCGGAAGGCGGAGAGGGCGTGCGGATCTATATCGGTTCCGAGAATCACCTCTTCAATATGTCGGGCAGTTCGCTTATCGTCGCGCCCTACTCCGATGGCCGCGGCTCCATCGTCGGCGCCATCGGGGTTATCGGACCAACCCGGCTGAACTATGCCCGCGTCATCCCCATGGTTGACTACACCGCCAAAGTGGTGGGCCGATTGTTGGGTTGAAGCCAAAGTTTTGTAAGACCAGTTGAAAAGCCTGAAGGAAGACGAGATGAGTGATACGGGTGGCGATAGCCCGCGCGAAGAGAACGGTGAGCCTGCGCTCGACGATGCCAACGGACCGGGCGGCGACGATGCCGCCAAGGCAGAGGCCGATGCGGAGCGGGCGGCTTTGCAGGACGATGAGGCCGACGCCGTCGATGAAGCCGATGAGGCGGCCGACGAGGACGAGGAAGCCGAGGAACCGGCCGAACCCTCGCCGGAGGAGCAGATCGCCGAGCTGAAGGATCAACTGCTGCGCGCGCGTGCGGAAACCGAAAACGTCCGGCGCCGGGCGGCGCGGGAGAAGGAAGACGCCTCACGCTACGCCATGGCGAATTTCGCCCGCGACATGCTGGGCGTCAGCGACAATATGCACCGCGCCCTGGACGCCGTGCCGGATGAGGCCCGCGGCGGTGACGACGCCATGGGCTCGTTGTGGCAGGGCGTGGAGATGACCGAGCGCGAGCTGCTTTCGGCTTTGGAGCGTCACGGCATCAAGCGCATCGATCCGGTCGGCGAAAAATTCGACCACAACCTGCATCAGGCCATGTTCGAAGTCCCGGGCGCCGATGCGGAACCGGGGACGGTGGTGCAGGTCGTTCAGGCCGGTTACGTGATCGGCGATCGCCTGTTGCGCCCCGCCATGGTCGGCGTCGCCAAGGCAGCGCCCGCGACGGATCAATCGGACAGTGAGGCGCCGGAAGAGAACGGAAACGATTCGGGCGGCAAGGTCGATACGTCGGCCTGAAGCATCCGGTTCGAGGTTGGCGGTCAGCCGGCGCCGACGAAGTCGATAACACCCAGCAGCCAGATCGCCAGAACCAGCAGGATGGCCAGGGCAGGTGCGAGAATGATCGGCCGAAACGGCGGTTTTTTAAGCGTCATGGCCATACATTCCTACTCCAGTCGCGATCCCGCCTTCGTCCACGCGTAACTCTCCATTCGCCGCGCGGCCGACCTACGTGATTGACGCGCTTCCCAAACTGTCGACTCCCTGCGGATGCCTCTACCGTTCCGGCAAGCCGGCCGGCGGAGCCCCGCTGTTGGCGGAAATGAACTTCCGCTCTTGAGCACAAATGTAGCCGCGATGCGCTGCAAACGCGCTGTGGCAAAGGGTCGCACAGCCTACGCGATTCTCTGTCAGCGGATAATTCAGGCGGAGGTGCGGCGCGAAGCCCTGACTTTGGATTTTGATTTCCCCGGGGGAAAGAGGAAGGCGCCGTCGGGATTGTGCCCGTGATAGCGCTCCGACGCTTCGGCCTGATCATCCACCGCGTAGCAGTAGACGCAGCCATGCGGGCAGGTGTCGTAGGCGCCGATGTCGCGCGATTGATGGCACAGGCAGCCGGGCCGGTTGCCCATCTCCTTGGCGGTAATTTTGACGCCGGCGACCTTGGAGAGACGGCCGGCGTCGACGCAGCGCGCACCGCCGACACCGGACGTCAGCAAGGCGGTCTGCGAACAGATCGTCAACCGCATGCCATGGGATTCGGCGATATCCGCCAATTCGGCGATTAGCGAGCGCTTTTCTTGAGGCGCGATGTCGCGCCATTGGAAGCCGTAGTCCTTGGCCGCCCGGTCGAGATTGCGCCGCGTCTTGCGGTAAAGCGTGGGAAACGAGACGACGGCTTCGTCGGTCGCCCCTTCCAGCCTCTCGGCCAGCCGTCTGAAGTTTCTCAGATGAAACTCGCGCCCCGTCAAAGACGTGATGGGAATGGGATCATAACGCCAGACCACGGCGTGGCGGCCGAAATCCGACGCCAAGCGCTTGAACTGGCGGACCATCCTGGCGGCATCCGGGACGGCGCGGTCGATTTCGCCGGGATAACCCGTGATGGTGTACTGCACGTAGAAGGGATGGCCCAGGCGATGAATTTCGTCGAGATGGGGCAGGAAGGGGCCGATGTTGCGCGTCCAGAAGACGAAGCCGTCGACCGAATCGTTGTCCAGCGGCACGTCGAAGGATTTGCCGTTGTAGGGGTTGGTCATACGGCAGAAACCGATGCGCAGGCGGTTCATGAACCACTCGCCGTAGAGTGCCGGAATATCGGTTTTGTAGCTCGCCGATATGATCATGACGTTCCTTGCGCACATGCTCCGGCCGACGATATGGCCGGCGGAATTGGCTTTCATTTATGAACGTAGGCAGCTTGCCCGCCGGAAGCCAGAGCCATAAAGAGATTCATTCACTTGCACGAATTCGACTCCCTCCCTATATAACGGGCGTTCATTCCGTCGTGATCGCGCTGATATGCAGCGTAACGCGGAATTTTAGCTTGAATTTCAGGGGGATCGTGCGGTGCCGTCAGAGGCCGGTCGATCCTGCCGCAAAGAATGAGGAAGTCATGGGTAAGATTATCGGTATCGATCTGGGCACCACGAACTCGTGTATCGCGATTATGGACGGCTCCGATCCCAAGGTCGTCGAGAACGCCGAAGGCACGCGTACCACGCCGTCGATGGTCGCCTTTACGGAAGACGGTGAACGCCTGGTTGGCCAGCCCGCCAAACGCCAGGGCGTCACCAATCCTGAAAACACGCTGTTTGCCATCAAGCGTCTGATCGGCCGCCCGTTCGACGATCCCATGACCAAAAAAGACATTGAGATGGTGCCGTACAAAATCGTCGCCGCCGAAAACGGCGATGCCTGGGTCGAGGCCCATGGCGACAAGTACGCCCCCAGCCAGGTCAGCGCCTTCATCCTGCAGAAGATGAAGGAAACCGCCGAAACCTTCCTCGGCGAAGACGTGACCGAAGCGGTTATCACCGTCCCCGCCTATTTCAACGATTCCCAGCGCCAGGCCACCAAGGACGCCGGTAAGATCGCCGGCCTCGACGTCAAGCGCATCATCAACGAACCGACCGCCGCGGCCTTGGCCTACGGCCTCGACCGGGGCGACGCCCGCACCATCGCGGTCTATGATCTCGGCGGCGGCACCTTCGACGTCTCCATTCTCGAGCTCGGGGACGGCGTCTTCGAAGTGAAGTCGACCAACGGCGACACCTTCCTGGGCGGCGAGGATTTCGACGTCAAGCTGGTCAATTACCTGGCCGAGGAATTCGAAAAGGAACAGGGCATCGACCTGCGCAACGACAAGCTGGCCCTGCAGCGCCTCAAAGAGGCGGCTGAAAAGGCCAAGATCGAGCTTTCCAGCGCAACGCAGACCGAAATCAACCTGCCCTTCATCACCGCCGACGCCAGCGGGCCGAAGCACCTCACCATGAAGCTGACCCGGGCCAAGCTTGAGGCCCTGGTCGAAGACCTGATCGAACGCACCATCGAGCCCTGCCGCAAGGCCCTCAAGGACGCCGAGCTTTCGGCCGGCGAGATCGAGGACGTCATCCTCGTGGGCGGCATGACGCGCATGCCCAAGGTCATCGAAAAGGTGAAGGAATTCTTCGGCCGAGACCCGCACCAGGGCGTCAACCCGAACGAGGTCGTCGCCATCGGCGCCGC
>CAYFKJ010000005.1:0-508603 GCA_964343605.1 uncultured Rhodospirillaceae bacterium | reverse complement strand
CGCACCAGACCTCCCAACCCAGGCCCCAGGCGCCCAGCGTCGGGCTTTCCCAGTCGTCCTCGACGAAACGGATGTCATGGTTGGCGGCATCGATGCCGAGCGCCGCAAGGCTTTCGAGGTAAAGCGCCTGGATGTTGTCCGGCGAGGGTTTGAGGATCACCTGGAACTGGTAGTAGTGCTGCAGGCGGTTGGGATTTTCGCCGTAGCGGCCGTCGGTGGGCCGCCGCGAGGGCTGCACATAGGCCGCATTCCACGGCTTCGGACCCAGGGCGCGCAAGGTCGTCGCCGGGTGAAACGTGCCCGCGCCCACCTCCATGTCGTAAGGCTGCAGCACGACGCAGCCCTGATCCGCCCAGAAGCGCTGCAGGGTTAGGATGAGGTCCTGAAAGGAAGGTGGAGAGGGAGTGGCGGCCGCCATCGGCGGGGTCCTCGGGATTGGCTGAACAGGGCTCGAATTAGGCGTTTTGTGCGCTGCAAAATAGAGGCCGCGCCGGATACGGTCAAGCGCCGTAGGGGCAGCCCGCCTTGCCGCAGTTGCCGGCTGACGACGCCGCCACGTAAACGCCGCAGACCGAACACGCCGTCATGTCCTCGGCAGCGTCTCCGCCGGCTTTGGCGGCGGGGTTCGAAGCCCCGCCCTGGCCGACCTTGTCCTGCTTCCGCTCGCCCAGACGGTTGAGCATCTTGAAGCCGTACCAGACGGCCGCAATCACGGCGACGGTGAGAATGAGTTTTGAAATGCTGAAACCGAACATGGTTGAGCTTTAGGGGGTTGAGTTATTCGGGTCAAGCCTTCAAGCGTCCACGTTTTATCCTGTCATTCCCGCGAAGGCGGGAATCCATGCCTTAGAAGCGCCATCAGAGTTGGCGGCGTGAACCGAATGCTCAGGCTTGGATCCCGGATATTTGCCGGCGCAAATTCCGGGATGACGAAATATCTACAAACCGAAGCGCGACCAGAAGGCGCGGTCCTCGACGGCGGCGATCAGGTTGCGGGGCCAATCGGCCAGGGTGTCCCCGACACTTTCGAACTCGGTTCCCCCGCGGCCGGTCAATCGCTTAAGCAGAGACGTGCGGCCCCGGATCAGACGGAGTTTGACGCGGTCGCCGAACTTGGCCCGCAGCACTTCGCGGATCTCACCGAGGCCGTCGATCAGGCCGGCTTCCAACGCCTCCCGCCCGGTCCAGATGTCGCCGGAAAAGAGCTTGCGGTCGGAAATCGTGATCTTGTCGCCGCGGCGTTCTTTCACCAGGCGTTTGAAATTTGCGTGGATGTCCTTCTGTATGGCCGTCAGGCGCTTGACGTCCGCGTCCTTTTCCGGACTGAACGGGTCGAGCATCACTTTGCGGTCGCCCTGAGTGTGCAAGCGGCGCTCCACCCCGATGCGGGCCAGCAGGTCCTGGAAACCGAAACTTGCCGACACCACGCCGATCGATCCGACAATGGAGTTCTCGTCGGCATAAATTTCGTCGCCGGCGCAGACCAGCCAATAGCCGCCCGATGCCGCCACGTCCTCGGCGAAGGCGATCACCGGAATTTCCTTCTCCGCCGCCAGCGCCCTGATACGCGTGTAGATGAGGTTGGACTGGGTCGGCGAGCCGCCCGGCGAGTTAACCGCCAAGGCCACGGCGGTCAGGCGCCTCAACTTGAACGCGGCTTCGATCTGACCGGCCAGCCCGGCCAGGTCGAGACCGCCGCGCAGCCTCCCGGACGGTGCGATCACGCCTTTGAGGCGCAATACGGCGACCACCGGCGGCGGGTCGCGAAAACGTTCCACCGGCAGCTTGGCCAGCAACGATGCAATGTCGAATTTCATGATCCGAGTTTAGCGCGAACGGAGGGAACTGCTCAAATCGGCAGTTCGAGTTCGCCCTTCTCGTTGATCTCGAAGAACGGGTTGAACGCGACCTCCCAGGGATAGCCGTCGGGATCGCTGAAGTACCCTGAATAACCGCCCCAGAAGACCTTTTCCGCCATCTTCAGAATGGTTGCGCCGACCGCTTCCGCCCGGCCCAGGATTTCATCCACTTCGGCTTCGCTGCGGGCGTTGTGGGCCAGCGCGATTCCGGCGAACTTGGGCTTTTCGCCGGCTGGTACATTGGCGTCCTCGGCCAGGGCTTCCCGTCCATAGAGACCAAGGGCGACGCCGCCCATCTGAATGAATACGACGCTGTCGTTGCTCGCCGACGACACGTTCCAGCCCAGGCTCTCATAGAAGGCCCGGCTGGCCGCGATATCTTCGACGCCAAGCGTAACGATGCTCAATCGTTGTTCCATATATTCGCCCCCTTCCAAATCCTAAATGGGCAGCCCGTCGGCCTCCCGCAAGATGCACTGCGCCGCCTCGGTGAATTCGCCGTCAGCCTCATGCAACACCATTCCGGGGTGCATGATCAAAGGCGCCCGTCCTCCTTTTATGGCCCGAACGACAACCCGTTTGGCGGGCCGGCCCGCTTTCGGCCAGAGCGGATACACCTCTACGCTGCCGGCACGATCGCGCAAGCCCGACAGCACGTCGTCCAGCCTGTCGGCGGCGTAAATGAGGGTGATGACACCGCGATGACCGAGCCGCCCGATTCCCGCCGCCAGCCAGTCGTCCAATGTGGCCTGGCTCTCCGTGTTGGCCAGCGCCTTGCCGGGATGCGGTGAAGCCCGCGACTTCGCGGGATCGAAGTAAGGCGGGTTCATCATGACGTGGTCATATGTGACGCCGCGAACGCCTTCCGGCAAGTCGGCAATATCGCCGACGCTGACGCCGACCCGGTCGCCAAAACCGTTGGCGTCGATGTTGTGGCGGGCCAGGGCAACGAGGTCTTCCTGCAGTTCCACGCCCTGAACCGTGACGTCTTCGACCCGGCTGGCCAGGCAGAGCCCCGCCGTGCCGACGCCGAAGCCGAGCTCGAGAACGGCTTGGCCGGCCTTCGCCGGCACGGCTGCCGCGAGAAACACCGGATCGATGGCGGCGCGGTAGCCCTCCGCCGGTTGGCGCAACCTGAGCCGTCCGTCAAGCAGCGCATGCTCGTCGTCGACCCGGCCATTCGGGTTAGCTGAGGCCGTCATCGATATTTGCCTCCGCCATCAACTGCCGCGCCGCCCGCTCATGCTCCTCCGCCACCACCAGCCGGCGTTGCAGCGCGCCGATACTGCCCTCCAACACCGAGGTATGGGTATCGAGAATCACCGATTCGATCCCCGAATCGGCCAGCAAGGCCGTCAGAAAGGACAAAACAACCGCATCATTGGTTCTCAGTATTTCAACCACGATCCCGCGCTTTCGTATTTCGCCCGTCAACACCCGACCTTGACCCGGGTTCCGGCCCGCTTTTATTCTCGGGCTTCGGGCGAGCGCTAATCTACGCCGCTTTCGCCGCCGTGTAACGTTTAGAAAGGTCACAATCCGTGGGCGTCGTCGTTCCCTTAAACGGTCAATCGGAATCCGCCGGCAAGGCGTCGCTGGACGCGCTCCAGGCCCTGGTTGCGGAAGACCTCATCAAGGTCAACAAGGTCATTGTCGACCGCATGGACAGCAAGGTTCCGCTGATCCCCGAACTGGCCGGTCACATCGTCGCTTCCGGGGGCAAGCGCCTCAGGCCGCTGATGACGTTGGCCAGCGCGCGCATGTGCGGCTATTCGGGCGAACGGCACATCCAGTTGGCGGCCTGCGTCGAATTCATTCATACCGCCACCCTGCTGCACGACGATGTCGTCGACGAGAGCGATCTGAGGCGCGGCAACGCAACGGCCAACGCGCTGTGGGGCAATCAGGCCAGCGTTCTGGTCGGCGATTTTCTCTTTAGCCGGGCCTTCCAGCTCATGGTGCGGGACGGCTCGCTGCGCGTGCTGGATATCCTGTCGACGGCTTCCGCGGTCATCGCTGAGGGCGAAGTGTTGCAGTTGGTCACGACCAACGATACCAGCACCTCGGAGGACGCCTATCTCGAGGTCATCAGCAGCAAGACGGCGGCCCTGTTCGAGGCCGCCTGCCGCATCGGCGCCGTGGTCGCGGACCGGCCCAAGGCCGAAGAGGAGGCCCTGGTCTCCTATGGCCGCAATATCGGCGTGACCTTCCAGCTTATCGACGATGTCCTCGACTACTCCGCCAAGCAGGCGACGTTGGGCAAGACGGTCGGCGACGATTTCCGCGAAGGCAAGATCACCCTGCCGATCATTCTCGCTTTCCGGCGCGGCGACGAAACCGAACGTGCCTTCTGGAACCGCACCATGGCGGACACCGAGCAGCATGACGGTGATCTCGAGCACGCCATGGAGCTATTGGAGAAACACAACGCCCTGAGCGACACCGTCGAGCGGGCCCGTCACTACGGCTCGAAGGCGCGAGACGCACTGGGCATCTTTGGACAGTCCGACGAGAAGCAGGCCATGATCGACGTCATCGATTTCTGCATCGAACGGGCGCACTAAGTAAACTTGGAAATCAGCTCGGCGAGCTCGACTTCGTAGTTCCGCCAATGCCCGATTTCATCGCCGTGAACGTGGCTGATGTCCACCGGATCGGTCATCTCCAGACCACAATATTCGAATATAGCCGCCGTTTGGACCACGGGTCGGCGCACTAAATCCTCGTACTGGACGTCAAAAATGCGCTCGGCGTATTGCTCCCTCCAGTGATCCTGAAGGCCCGTGTAGTCGGCGTGGTATGATGCGATATCGGCGAGCCGGTATGAATATTCGTGGCGGCGGCGATATCTGGAGAAGAATATGGAGAGACAATTGTCCAGTGGATCCCGCCGGCAGAATATGACCCGGGCGTGGGGTAGCGCTCGAAATATCAAACCGACGTACTCGTAATTGACCGGCGACGTATTGACGAAGAAACGGGACTGTGGAGAACGCGACGAAATGTCCGCCATATAGCGCTCGCCGATCTCGTGAAGCACTTCGCTGGACAGATCCGGTACCGTGGTAATGAGGTTTTTCGTGATGCCGTGGCGTTGCAGGACAGCCTCGAGTGCTTTGGCCATTTCCACGTTTTCACCGGCACCATGAACTGACGGATCCTGCATCAATAACGATTCGACCAGCGTTTTACCGGAGCGCGACAATCCGACGACAAACACCGGAATCTGTTGCTCTTCTTGCTCAATCTTCCGGTCAGTTGCGGCTGAACGGCCGAAACTCTCACGGATTTCCTTGATGACCACGCGATGGGCCGGACGGCTGAACGGCTGAAGTGCGGCGATTTTGTCGTTGGCGGCGGCAAAGCTCTCGAAGGCCGCGGCATAATCCCCAATGTCGTGCAATGCCCGTCCAAGGGCGAACTGCAGCGTCGTTTCGTCATCCTCCGGGAGTTGAGGATTGTCCAGCGCTTCATACAGCCTGGCCAGACAGGGATCGCCCGGTACGAAGCTGTGGACAAGCGCGTGCATGTACAAGGCATCGACAAAATCCGGCCTCAAGGCCAGCGCCCTTTCGAAGGATTCTTCGGCTTCCGAAGTCAGGCCGCATTCGCGTAACGCCGTGCCGAGACTGCAGTGCGCCTCCGTCAGTTCGGGATCGATCGCCAGCGCTTTCCGATAGGCCTCGATTGCTTCTTCCGGCCGACCGAGTTCCCGCAGCGCGACACCCAGGTTGGCGAGCGCGCCGGCATGGCCGGGATCGAGCGCCGTCGCGCGGCGCCAGCAATTCAGCGCATCCGCCATCAGATCCAGTCGGGCATAGGCGGCGCCCAGGTTGTTCAGGCCCCCTGCGCTCTCCCCATCAGCCTTTAAGGCGCGTCGGAAAGCCTCGACCGCTTCCGGCACTTCGTCGAGACCCATCAGCGTCCGGCCGAGCTTGGCGTCGACGCCCTGCAGTCCGGGCTCCAGCTTGAGGGCCCGGCGGAAGGCATCCGCCGCCTCCGTTTCGTGTCCCGTGCGGTGATGAATCTCGCCCAGATTACTCAGGTACTTGGCGTTGCCCGGCGCCGCCGACGCAGCTTGGGTAATGAGGCGCAGGGCGGCCGCTGCGTCACCGTCCTGCAGTCTTGCCAGACCCAATAGGTTTTGCGCCTCGGCATTGCCGGGTTCCGTCCGCAGCACCGCCCGGTAAATTCGTTCGGCTTCCGCGAGTTTTCCAGCCTGCTGCAGTTTCAGGCCGATCCGTAAATTTCTCGTTTGGTCGGCTGCGGTCATGTCGTCGCCGGGTCGGCTATCCGTGAACGCCGTCGATGAATATGCCGATGATGGTTTCGATGACCTTGGCGATCGAAGCCGAAGGCTCGCGGCCGTGCCAAATGGAGACCGAATTGCACAGGCCGACAAGGGAGAGAGCGGCCAAGCGGCAGTCGAGGTCGGCCCGGACCTCGCCGCTTCGGATGCCCGCCTCCAGCATTTCCTCGATCATCTGCACGTAGCGCCGGGACTGGGCGGCGATGTCACGCCGGCGCTCGTGCGGCAAGTGCTGGCGCTGGTCGAGGAACACCACCACGAAATCGCGCTTGGTTTCCAGTGCTCCGACGTGCGCCGTCACGGTGTCGGTGATTTTGTCGCGCAGGGGACGGCTGCTGGCGGCGATGGCTTCGATGCTTTGCACGAAGCCCTGGACGCCGATCAGGCAAACCTGCTCCAGAGCTTCCTCCTTGGAGCGAAAGTAGTAATAGAGGCTGCCCTGCTTGATGCCGAGACGGGCGGCGATGTCGCCCGTCGTGGCGCCGTGGTAGCCCTTGGCGGCAAACACCGCCGCTGCGGCATCGAGAAACTCCTGCTGCCGCCGTTTAACTTTTTCGCGTTCCGCTTTCATGCCCCCACCGGTCCCGTTTTCTTTAAGACTATAGGGGATGGCGGGGGCAATTATCCAGCGGCGTATATCCCACGCGACGCCAATGCAACTCAGGCGACGGATTTTCCGGGTGGCTGCCAGGAGACGTGGATGTCGTCCCAGCGGATCTGGTCGCCATAGCGTTCTTCCTTGGCCCGCATCAGGGATTTCACATCGAGCTTGCAAATGCGCGCCATGTTGAGTCCCAGGATTTTGGCGCGATCGTCCTCCGACATGTCGATGGCATGAACCTGCCGCAGGTTCCAGTCCATGTGCAATGGCAGGTCGGTGGGTGGGGCGTCCCAGGTCGTCGCGGCGTAGGTTGTCTTTTCGCGGCCATAGTACTTGTAGGCGATGGAGGCGCCCCAGTCCGAGCCGAAGACCAGCTTGTCCGGACCGATGTTGGGGTCGAATAGCGGCCGTTCGATCTGTTCCTGCTGGCACTGGGAAAGCTCCAGGTAGACGTTGGGATGGCGGGCGGCGACCATCAGCGCGTGCTCGGCCTGGCTCTTGTACCAGCCCATCTGCACGCCACTGTGGCCGACGATGATGGAGACGTCGGGAAAGTCCAGCGCGATGTCGTCGAGCAGGATGGGATCGACGGCGCGCAGCCGGCAGGTGTCCTGGTAGGCGATGCAGCCGGTGTGGAACAGCACCGGCGCCTTGTGCTTCTGGATCACCTCCATAATGGGATACAGAAGCCGCATGTTGGCGTCGATGGAGAGATCGCGCCGCTTGCTGGGCAGCATGCCGAGCACCTCGCCGACGCCGGTAAATCCGTTCGACAGCCAGAAATCGATTTCATCGGCGGCGACAGCGGGATCGAATTCCGCTTCGCCCACCCACTCGGAACGGGCCGTATCGACATAACCGCAGAAACCGATGAAGCGGTCGGGGTGGCGACGGACCTGCTCGGCGATCATCTCATTGCGCATCGTGAAAGCGGTCAGGATACAGGCCATGTCGATGCCGAGACGGTCCATATCCGCCAACAGCATGCGCGAATTGTCGAACGGCCGGCCGGTCATGATGACGTCCTCTAGGCCTTTGTAGGTGAAGGCTTCGCCGCGGGCGAGGAATCCCGGCTTGAAGCGCTGGGCGTGAACGTGAGCGTCGATAAACAAACGGGACATGGGGCACCTCTTCGATCTTTCCGGCGGTTCGGGGTTACGTTGAAATCTATAATTCTATTGATTTATAGAAATGTCAATAGTATTATAGAATTTACATATGCGGCGGGAGGTTTAAACTGCCCGCCGACAGCTCAAAACCACGTTGAACGGGGAGATCGGGAATATGAGCGGCGACCGGAAAGAAGCGACACGCAACCACTGGCTCGACACCTTGCGGTCTCACCAAAAGGATGCCGACGCGCCGGGATCGTCGGACTACTGGTCGCCGGCGCTGGACACGGCCTCCCGCGACGAGCTCATCGCCATCCAGAACGCCAAGATCGAAGCCGTCACGCCGTTCCTCTATGAAAATAGCCCCTTCTACCGCCGCCGTTTCGACAGCCTGGGGCTGGCGCCGACGGACATCCGCAACGTCGACGATCTGGTCAAATGGCCCGTCGTCGAAAAGTCGGAAATGATGGAGGATGCCGTCGCCAACCCGCCCTACGGCACCTATTCAGGCATGGACGACGATCTCTGGCGCAAGCGCGGTTGGATGATGTTCTCCTCCTCCGGCAGCACGGGCGTCCCCCGGGTGTTCCGCTATTCCCAGTTCGATCGCGAGATGTGGTCGTGGGCCAACGCCCGCGCCATGCATTCCATGGGCATCCGTCCCAGTGACAGCGTCTTCATCTGCTCGGGCTACGGCCCCCACGTCTTCGCCTGGGGCGTACAGTACGCGCTGGCCAAGATGAACGTCGCCATGATCCCGGGCGGCGGCATGGACAGCGCCATGCGGGCGATGATCGTCGAGCGCTTCAAGCCAAGCGTGCTGACCTGCACGCCATCGTACGCCCTGCATCTGGGCCGCGTCATGCAGGAAAAGGGCATGGATCCGGCGGCCAGCTCGATCCGCCTGCTGTTCGTCGGCGGCGAACCGGCCAGCGGCATCGGCAATACCCGCCGCCGCCTCGAGGAACTTTGGGACGCCGAGCTTGTCGAGTTCTATGGCTGCACCGAAGCGGCGCCGCACGCCGGGGGCTATTCCTGTCCGTCATCCGCCGGCGATCCGGTTACCACGCACTTGATGGAGGATATCCAGATTTGGGAGCTGATCGATCCTGACACCAAGGAGCCCGTGCCGGTCGGTCAACGGGGTCTCACTGTCTGCACCAACCTCAATACGGAAAGTTCTCCCCAACTGCGGTTCCTGGTGGGCGACTACACGACGTTCGATGACGGCGTTTGCGATTGCGGCCGCACGCATGTCCGCGCCGTCGGCGCCTTTTCCGGACGCAGCGACGATCTCATCAATCTACGCGGCATCAAGATGTATCCGACCCAGATCGAGGAAGCCGTCCGGGCCGTGCCGGGCGTCGGCGACGAATACGAGGTCGTCATCGCCGCCAACGACGACGGCCTGGACGTCATGACGGTGCGCATCGAACATACCGACGACGGCGCCGGCGGACAGGCGGCTGAGGAAATCCGCGCCCGCTGCGAGGTCCGGGTCGACGTCGAGGTTCTGTCGCCCGGAACCCTGCCCAAGACGGAATTCAAGGCCAACCGCGTGAAGGACCAGCGGGAGCGCTGAGCTCGAAAGTTACCGGCTGGCGAAGGCGCTGCGCGGCAGGTTGTTCAGGCCGTAGGAGCCGAACGTCTTGATCGCCCAGTTGGCCCAGTTGTTGACGCTTTCCCGCACGGACAGGGGCAGACCGAGCACGGGGCTGTAGTCGATCACCCACTTGACCTCGGCCACGTTCGAACGCCGCGGCGTATCCAGATTGGCCACCGCCGTGATGCGCCAGACGTCGATGCTGGCGCCCGAGAAACTGACGGTCCGGCGGCTCTCCACCTTCATGGAGATCGCCATGGGATCTTCGTGCCGGTCGCCGCTGGTGTAGATGTCCTCAAGCTCGAACTTCACGCGCTTGCCCACCTGCAGGGGAAAGAGGCGCGACGCCTTGCGCCATTCGCCGCTGGAAATGCTCAGCGTGTGGTGAACCTGGAAGACGTCCTTGCCCATGCGGATCATGCCGAGCAGAAGCTTTTCCGTTCCCGTCGGCGTACTGATGGTCACGATGTTGTTTTCGTACCTTTGGATGCGGATGGCTCGGTTGCTGTAGCTCAAAGAACTCCCGACCGGCGGGCGGACGAGACGCGGCTTGGGCTTGGGCTTCGGCTTGGGCGCCGGCGCCACGCTCACCACTTTTTTCGGGGCGGGCTTCGGCTTGACCGGCTTCGGCGCGACGACGCGCGGTTTGGGTTTCGGTTTGGGCTTTGGCGCCACTACCCTGGCAACGACCTTGGTCGGGCGCACGGCACCCTTCGGCGGCGTTGTGAGCACGATGCCGTCGTCGCCGTTGACCCAGGCGTTCTGGTGCCGGCCGTATTCACGCCGGGCCGCTCGCGTCATGAAGTCGTCGAGATATTCCTTGACCTCCGAGAGCGCCACCTTGCCGTCGCCGTTGCCGTATTCGCCCTTGTCGGCCTGGCCGTAGAGCGCATCCAGCAGATGACGGGTGAACATGCCGTGCTTCGCCTTGAAGTCCCAGCTCGCCACCTGATCGCCCTGGGCTGCCGTAATAATGCTCATTTTGGTCGGCGTCTTGGTGGGCAGTTTGGGCGATATGGTGATGCCGGAGGTCGCCCGCACAAGCATGCCCTCGTGGCTTTCGCCCGAGAAACAGGCGTCGAGGAAGACCGACATCGATCTCGCCTCGAGCTTGGAGAGGTTGTCGAACAGCGTATCGACGGGATAGCCGTTGATCTCCGGCGAGTTGGGGTCGGCATCGACGGGCAGCAGGTAACCGCGCTTGTCCTTGAGGCCGGGCACCCCGTGGCCCGAATAGAACACCACCACATCCGACCGGCCCTTGGGGTCGAGATAGCGCCAGAGCTTGCCTTCGTGGGTCACGCGATTGCCGAAGGCTGCCTCCAATTGGGCCTTGGTGGCGTTCCTCAGGTCGATGATGTTTTCAGGGTCGTAGCCCAGGACGTCGACGACAAACTTGCGGAAGGCGTTGGCGTCGTTCGCGGCGAATTCCACATCCGGAATGCGGTCCTCGTAATCCTTGTTGCCGATGATGACGGCAACGGCGCGTTTGTTGGTCTTGGCCGCGGCGATTCCGGCCAGCACGAATGAAAATGCGCAAAAAACAGCGAGAAAAGCGCCGAGCAGCCGATGCCAGCCCCCGGAACGCCTGTCGTTTGAAATTGGTGAATACCCGGCTGCCATCATTGGACCCTCACGCCTGGCGGCGCGCCCCTGATTAGCCTCTGATCGGATATGATTGTACGCGATTTTCACCTTTCAGGGGAAACTATCCACACGACGGCGATCGGGAACCGGCAGGTTGGAGCCCGGGGCACATTTCTTTCGGGGACCGGCGCTATCACTTGCGGGCCGGGCCGGATGCCGCTATACAGTCCTCCGCTGTTTTCGGCGCCCCGGTTGCGGGCCGTCAAAACGGCCATATCGGGGAGTAGCTCAGCCTGGTAGAGCACTACGTTCGGGACGTAGGGGCCGGAGGTTCAAATCCTCTCTCCCCGACCATTCAGGTCGGATCGAACCCCGCGGGAGACTGCGGAGTATTGTTGATTTGGGCCCAACCCTCTTCAGGCCAGATCCTTCACTTCCTCCATCGACATATACGTGCTGGTCTGGGCCACGTGGGGCAACCTGGAAATCTCTTCGCCCAGCAGGCGGCGGTAGGCCTCCATGCCGCGTGTCCGCACTTTCAGCAGGTAATCGAAACCGCCGGCGATCATGTGGCATTGTTCGATGTCGACGATGCCGAGGACGGCCTGGTTGAAAGCCTCCAGGGCCGGGGCGGTGGTATCGGACAATTTGACCTCGACAAACGCCACGTGGGTCATGCCGAGGCGCTTTTGGTCGATGACGGCGCGGTATCCGCGGATGTATCCTTCCTGCTCCAGGCGTTTCATGCGGGCCTGGCAGGGTGTCTTGGACAGCCCGACACGTTCCGCCAGCTCCGTCACGGTCATGCGGCCCCGGTTGGACAATTCGACCAGCATGCGGAAGTCAATGCGGTCTAAATCACTATGATCGGTCATTCTATTGGTCGTTTTGCAAGATTATATCGCCTATTTTTAGTGATTATTGCTACGCTTTTCAAGACATTCAGTTTCAATCACTATTGAAGATCGGCCACAATATTGGCGCACAAAACGGGCTGAACGGGCCCCTCGACGGCGAGAGCATGATGTCACCAGCGACAAATGATTTGACGGATCTGCGCGAACTTGTGCGCTCCAACTACCTGGCCGACGAAGCCGAGGTCATTCCCGAATTGATGCGCCGAGTGGGCCTGTCACCCGCCGAGCGCGCCGAAATCGATCAGGATACGGCCCGCCTGGTGCGCTCCATCCGCACTGCCGGCAATCCCGGATTGATGGAGGTGTTCCTCGCCGAGTACGGCTTGTCCACACGGGAAGGCATCGCCCTGATGTGCCTGGCCGAGGCTCTCCTGCGCGTGCCTGACACCCTGACCGTCGACCAACTGATCGAGGACAAGATCGCGCCGTCGAACTGGGGCCGGCACCTGGGACATTCGAGCTCTTCCCTCGTCAACGCCTCGACCTGGGGCCTGATGCTGACCGGGAAGGTGCTCGACGTGCACGGCGACACACTGGCGATCGTGTTGCGCGGTGCCTTGAAGCGGCTCGGCGAGCCCGTCATTCGAACCGCGGCATCGCAGGCGATGCGCGAGCTGGGTCGTCAATTCGTGCTCGGCACCTCAATCGAGGACGCCATCGATCGCGCCAGCGGCATGGAGGCGAAGGGCTATACCTATTCCTACGACATGCTGGGGGAGGCAGCCTGCACCGAGGCGGATGCGCGGCGCTACCATCTGGCCTACTCCACAGCCATCACCGCCCTTGCCAAGGTGGCCCCGTCCGAGGACCTGCGGGAGAATCCGGGCATTTCGGTCAAACTATCCGCTCTCCATCCCCGCTTTGAGGCGACCCAGCGCAACCGCATCGAAACCGAATTGACGCCGCGCGTCCTGGCCCTCGCCTCGCTGGCCAAGTCGGCCAACATCGGCTTCAACATCGACGCCGAGGAAGCCGATCGCCTCGACCCCTCCCTCGACGTCATCGAAAGCGCGCTCGCCGACCCGGCGCTGGCGGGATGGGACGGCTTCGGCGTCGTGGTCCAGGCCTATTGTCCGCGCGCGCGCCTCCTGCTGGACTGGCTCCATGCCCTGGCCGTCCGGCACGACCGCAAAATCATGGTGCGGCTGGTCAAGGGCGCGTACTGGGATAGCGAAATCAAGCGCGCCCAGGTCATGGGACTGGACGGCTTTCCCGTCTTCACGCGGAAATCCGCCACCGATGTCTCCTTTCTCGCCTGCGCCCGAACCCTGCTGGGCATGACGGACCGGATCTATCCGCAGTTCGCCACGCACAACGCCCACAGCGCCGCCGCCATCCTTCACATGGCGGACCGCGAGACGGCATTCGAGTTCCAGCGGCTTCACGGCATGGGGGAGGCGTTACATCGCGCCATCCTCAAGGAAACGGGGAGGGCCTGCCGCATCTACGCGCCGGTGGGGCGCCACCGCGATCTGCTGGCCTACCTGGTGCGCCGCTTATTGGAGAACGGCGCCAACAGTTCCTTCGTCAACCGGGTCGTCGACCAGGACGTGCCGCCGGACGCCGTGGCGTCCGACCCGCTCGGGCAACTCGAGGATACGGCCGGAGACTACGCCAACCCCGCCGTCTCTCCGGCCGCCGCCCTGTTCGGTGCCGAGCGGCGGAACGCCCGGGGTTGGGACCATACGGACGCCGCCACGTTGGCCGCCCTGGACGCCCAACGATCGGCCTTCAGGCATCACCGCTGGCAGGCTGCACCGACGGGCGATGGCGCATCTGACGCTAAGCATGGCCAAATCGAAATCCGAAACCCCGCCGGCCCGGACGATATCGTGGGAACCGTCCGCCCGGCGAGCCCAACGGACGTCGCAACCGCATTCGCCGAAGCCGAAACCGGGTACGCCGAGTGGTCGGGCCGGGTGGCGGCGGAGCGGGCCGAAAGCTTACGCACCGTCGCCGATCACTACGAAGCCCACGCGCCCGAATTGTTTGCGCTCTGCGCCCGTGAAGCCGGCAAGACATTGCCCGATGCGATTGCCGAGGTCCGCGAAGCCGTCGATTTCCTGCGCTACTACGCAGGCGAGTCGGAACGTCTCGAGCCGGGCTTGCCGCCGCGCGGCATCATGGCTTGTATCTCGCCCTGGAATTTCCCGCTGGCCATATTCACCGGACAGATCGCCGCCGCCCTGGGGGCGGGCAACGCCGTGATTGCCAAGCCCGCCGAACAAACGCCGCTGACGGCGGCCCGGGCGGTCGTCCTGATGCACGAGGCGGGCATCCCGCGCAACGCCCTGCACCTCTTGCCGGGGGACGGGCCGGGCGTCGGCGGCGCCATATCCGCCGATCCGCGCCTGGCCGGCATTTGCTTCACCGGTTCGACGGAGACCGCGCGGCATATCAACCGGGCCATGGCGAAAGGCGCGCCGGCAGCGCCGCTGATTGCGGAAACCGGCGGCCTCAACGCCATGATCGTCGATTCGACCGCCCTGCCGGAACAGGTCGTCCGGGACGTTCTCGCTTCCGCCTTCCAAAGCGCCGGCCAACGCTGTTCGGCCTTACGCATGCTCTATCTGCAAAGCGAAATCGCCGAGCGCACGCTTGAAATGCTTTTCGGCGCCATGGACGAACTCCAAATCGGCGATCCCTGGAATGTTACGACGGATATCGGACCGGTCATCGACGGCGAAGCCAAGAGCATGATCGACAAGCACGTCAGGGCGGCAAAGCGCGACAATCGCCTGCTGAAAATTCTCGAGGTCCCCGATGACGGCCATTTCGCGTCCCCTTGCGTCATACGCGTCAAAGGCATCGAGGATCTTGAACGTGAGATATTCGGACCGGTTCTGCACGTCGCCAGCTACGACGCCGCCGATATCACCGCTGTCGTGGATCAAATCAACGCCAAGGGCTACGGGCTCACCTTCGGGCTGCATACCCGCGTCGATTCCAGGGTCCAGCAGGTCGTCGAGCGCGTCCGCGCCGGCAACATCTATGTCAACCGCAACCAGATCGGCGCCGTCGTGGGCTCTCAGCCGTTCGGCGGTGAAGGTCTGTCGGGAACAGGCCCGAAGGCCGGCGGTCCGCACTACGTTGCCCGCTTCACGAAGAAGCCGGCCCCTGAGGTAGCGGCGCCCCCGGCCCGGGAAATCGGCCTCGCGGAACTCCAAACCACCCTCGCAGGGCTCTCCACTGCACCGCATTCCGGGGAAGAACCCGGTTCAACAATTCCCCTGCCCGGCCCGACAGGCGAATCGAACCGTCTCACGCTTTATCCGAGGGGCGCCGTGCTCTGTCTTGGGCCGACCGCCGAAGCGGCGATCGAACAGGCCAGGATGGCCTTGGCGGAAGGCAACCGGGTTGTCCTGGCTGCGCCCAACCTCCCGGCGGTCCTGCCAGAATTCGAGGCGCCCGAAAACTCGGTTGCGTTGTTGGACGGACGGCCCACCCCGGACGCGCTGCGCGGGGCCGAGGGCTTCCACGCCGTTCTATACTGGGCGCCGCCGGCCGACATCGGCCCCTATCGTTTGGCCCTGGCCGGTCGCAACGGCCCGATCCTGCCTCTCATGTCCGAGGTACCGTCTCCGGGCACGCTCTCGGTGGAACGCCATCTCTGTGTCGATACCACAGCCGCCGGCGGCAACGCCTCACTGCTGGCCGCCGCCGGCGTCGGTTGAGGGCAGCTCTCCGTTATCCGAGCGGAACCGTTCGTTCCTGGGGAAACTTCATGGTCACTGTGGTGCCCTCGCCGGGGTCGCTTTCGATGGTCAAAATGCCGCCGTGCAGTTCGGTGAGCGATTTACAGAGGTGAACGCCCAAGCCCGTTCCCTCCGAAGCCAGATCGTGATTGTGCGCGACCTGCTGGAACGGAGTCATCACCTTTTCCATGTCGTCGGACGAAATCCCGATTCCGGTGTCGGTGACCTGCAACGTGAGCGCCCCGTCGTCCATGAAGCCGGCGACTTTGACGGTTCCCCCCGGCGGCGTGAATTTGATGGCGTTTGATAACAGGTTGAGGACGATTTGCTTCATGCGTACCGCATCCCCACGGAACAAACCGGCTTGCCGGCAAACGTCCTTCTGCAACACGATACCGCCTTGCGTGGCGCGCTCCCGCATCATCTGCAGGCAGCTATCCACCAGTTCCTCTGGCGCCAAAAGGCTTTCGGAGAGTTCCAGTTGGTCCGCCTCGATCTTTGAAACGTCGAGAATGTCACCGATCAGTTCCAGAAGGTGGCTTCCCGAGGCGTTGATGTCGGCCGCGTACTCCTGATATTTGCGGTCGCCGATGGGGCCGAACGCCTCGGCTTTGAGGATCTCGGAAAACCCGATAATGGAGTTCAACGGCGTGCGGAGTTCATGGCTCATGTTGGCGAGAAATTCGGTTTTCGCCCGATCCGCATACTCCGCCTTTTCCTTAGCCATCTTGAGGCTGTCACCGATTTTCTTGCTCTCGGTAATGTCGAAGTAGGTCAGCATGCGGCCGCCGTTCGGCAGCGCGAAACATTGGTAAAGAAAAACCACGCCGTCGGCCCGGACCATTTCCGTCGGCGGAATGGGCCCTTTGCGCACCCGCGCAACCCGTTCCTTCACGTAATCGTCGAATTCTTCGTCGGACACCGGATAAAATCCGCTGTGCCGGTTGTACTCGACGAACTCGCTCATGGTCGCTTGGCGCTCGATCAGCTCGTCGGGAAAATTCCACATGTCCTGAAACGCCTTGTTGGCGATACGGGCGCGAAGGTCCGCATCCATGAACAGGACGCCGTAGTTGATCGCTTCCATGACGGCGCTGAACTCGGCGAGCGTTTCCCCCAGTTCCTGCTCCGCCAGCTTCCGGCCCGTGATGTCCCTGCCGGTACCGCGATATCCGGTGAACTTTCCCTCGGCATCGAACACCGGCCGACCGCTTGTCGAAAGCCATATCGTGCCGCGCTCAGCGTGCCGGTGCGGGTATTGAAACTCGCTGAAGGCCCGGTGCGCTTCGAAGTCCGCAAGATGGGCATCCCAGATCTCTTGCGGCAAATCTCCCGCACCCTCGGGACCTTGGATTGTGCCGATGATACGCTCCCGAGGTACCCCGGTGATCTCCGACCATTTTTCCGACACGCTCGTCACCCTGAGATCGCCGTCCATCTCCCAAAAGAAATCGGAGCTGGTTTCGGCTAGGTCGCGAAAACGTTCCTCCGAACGCACAAGCTGGGCCTCAATCTTCTTGCGTTTGACGATTTCGAGCTTTCTGCCCTCCTGGCGCAGTAGGTATAGCCGGAGGACGAAGCTCAAAACGGCTGAGAGAACCAAGCCGAAGAGCAAAATGATCCGAACGGTAACGGTTGAGCTGGATACGATGTGCGCGGTGGTGGGTCGGAGCGATATCGTCCAATGCCGATTGGCTATCGAAATGCGCCGTTGGACGGTGTCCGCGGTGTGGCCACCGGCCGGGACGCTGCCGTAAACATGACTGTCGCCGTCGGCGACGGCGAGGTGATAGTTGCCGACGGCACTGGACTTGAGTGCCGACCGGACCAGCGGATCGATGCGAAACACGAGATTGATGAAGCCGGCATCGCCGTCCCGGCTCTTCAACGGCCCGTAGGCGACAAACCCCTTGCCCCCTTGGGCCAAGCCGATAGGCGGCGTTATCTGGGTCGTCCCAGTTTGTTCGGCGGCGGCAAGTACCGGCCCGGCAAAAGGATGCCGGCGGATATCCAATCCCACGGCGGCTTCATTTCCTTTGAGAGGCGTGACCCAACGTATGACACCGTGCCTGTCCATCCAACTGATTGCCTGGAAGTTGGGAAACAGCTTGTGCAGGGAGTGAGCCTCGCGAACGAACCCGCTCCGCTCGGGCTTGCCGCCCTCCGCCCATTCACGGCGGAAATGTTCCGCAACGGAAAGCTGCGTGGAAACAAGCGAATCAAGTCTCACCGCGATCTGTTCCGCCACCAACGTGGTGTTCGAGCGCATGCGGGCTGTCGAATTGTCGGCGTTTACCTGCCACAGCCAGGCAATAACCACGGCGAGAGCGACAAAAACGCCGGCCGGCACCAGATTTGTCCGTTTGAACGTCGTCATTCAACCGCACCCTTGACCGGTTCGTATCCGCCGCCGGGCTCGCCCCGTCCGGCAACAGAGCATTCGGTACCGGTGGTGTCCACAGCAGCAAGAGGCCTGGAAATCTGAAAAGCGTAACGACAATGCAATCGGAACATCAATCAATAGTTAGTTACTCAGGATACTGTTTAGCGTTTCGGCGAGTTCCTGCTTCTTAAACGGTTTTTGCAGGAGGACCGAGTCACCCTCCAACACAGCATGGTCCAACACCGCATCGTCGGTGTAGCCCGACATGTATACGACCTTCAGCGAGGGTTTTCTCGTCAAAGCCGCTCGGGCGACATCGGGTCCCTTCATGCCGCCCGGCAGGATAACGTCGGAAAGCAGTACGTCGATCGGTTCGTGTGAATCGAGAAGATGCAGCGCATCGTCGCCGTTTGTTGCCTCCAGAACCCGGTATCCCAAGGAACGCAGCAGAACCGTGACCAATTCGAGGACTTCGGCGCTGTCCTCCAGGACCAGGACGACCTCGCCCTTTTCGGATGGACTGGCGGATTTCCGGTTTTCGGTTCCCGAAGCTTCCGCCGAGGCGGCCCTTGGAAGATACAAATTTATGGTGGTCCCCCTGCCCTGGTCGCTGTCCACCTCGACGTGTCCATCGGATTGTTTGGCGAAACCGAACACCATGCTCAGGCCCAGCCCCGTGCCCTTGCCCGGATCTTTTGTCGTGAAGAAGGGCTCGAACACTCTGTCGATTACCTCTTGGGACATGCCCGAACCGGTATCCGATACCGCCAGCATGACGTAATCGCCCTCCGCACATCCCGCCTTACCGGCCGGTGACGTGCGATCCACATGGACATTCCTGGATTCGATCATGAGTCTGCCGCCGTCGGGCATGGCGTCACGGGCGTTTACGGCCAAATTCAACAAGGCGTTTTGCAATTGCCCGGGGTCGGCAAGAGCTAGCCACAAGCCGTCATCCTGAGAAATCTCGACTTCGATTGTCGCGCCCAAGGTCCGCCGCAGCAAATTCACCAACTGTTCGGCCTGCCGGCCGAGATCAAGTGTTTCGGGCGTCAGCGACTGCTTGCGCGAAAAGGCGAGCAATTGGTCGGTAAGCCCCGCCCCCCTTTCAGCCGCCGAAACAATGGATTTCACGATATCCGTGGACGGCAGAACGCCCTCCCCGACATCTTCTCCGACCATTTCCGCATTGCCCAGGATGACGGCGAGCAAATTGTTGAAATCGTGCGCGATGCCGCCGGTGAGCTGTCCCACCGCCTCCATTTTTTGGGCCTGATGGAGCTGAGCCTGGGTGGTGCGCAAATCGGATAGATCGACGATGCCGGTGAAAACCGCGTCCTTGCCGGCGTAACGCACGCGCCGCGCACTGATTGACGTTTCCACCAACGTGCCGTCAGCCCGGCGCATTTCCACATCGAGGTTGGTTACCTGCCCTTCCCGCCGAATGATCTCGAACGCGCGCTCGCATCGCGTGCTGTCGGCGTAAAACTGCGCAGGCGAGCGGCCGACGAGACCGCCTTCGGGAACACCAAACAGTTCGTGGGCCAAGGCGTTGGCGTAAACGTATTTTCCCTCAACCGAGATCACCAACGGGATTGGCGCCGCTTCGAGCAGCGTTCTGAGCCTTTCCTCGCTTTCGCGCAGGTCGTTTGCGGCCTGTACTTCCTCGGTTACATCCTGCGAAATTCCAAATATGGACTTGAACTGATCGTCCTCGTCGTACTCGGGCCAGCCCTCGCCGCGGATCACCTTTTTTTCGCCCGAGGGCATCGTGAAGCCGTACTGAAAGACGTACGGTTGGTGCTCTTCGATGGCCCTGTTTCGGTTCTCGACGGCCCTTTCCCGGAATTCCGGATCGATACCGGCGGAAACGGTATCAAACGACATATTGAATGTAGCGTGGTCAAGGCCGTAGATCTCGTACATCTGATCCGACCATTCCACGATTTTCAGATTTGAATCGAGGCGCCAATGGCCAATGCGCCCGATGCGTTGGGCTTCCGACAACATGCGCTCACGCTCGCGAAGTTCGGTTTCGGCTCTCACGCGCTCGGAAATGTTGCGCACCGCAACATAGCGGAGGACGTGATCGCCTTCCCTTCTGCTCTTGACCGATACCTCGACGGGGATTTCCCGGCCGTCCTTGTGAAGGGCGGCCGATTCGTAAAAGCAGTCGCCCTCCGACTGCAAAATTCGCCGGACTTGTTGCCGCCGGCTCGGAGCGACAAAATTTATCGCTTTCTCATTTTGCAAATCCTCGGCGTCGTAGCCCAGCATGTCGAGCAGACGGTCGTTGAAGCTCAGGATCTTGCCATCGCGATGGACGTAGAGTCCCTCCTGCGTCGCATCCAGGACATACCGCAGGTTAGCTTCGCTGTGCCGCAGCGCTTCCTCGGCCGATTTCTTCTCCGAGATGTCACTGTAAACCGCCAGCACCGCCGCCTCGCCCTTGTAATTCGTGAGCGAAATATGGGATTGGACGTGCACGTACGAGCCGTCCTGGCGGCGCAGCCGGAGATCCATCGACGGCGCGGCGACGCCCGTTTCACGAACCCGCCGCCCGCGTTCCAAGGCATGGTTCAGATCATCGGGATGAACGAAGTCCCGCGCCTGGCAACCAATGAGGGAAAATGGTCTCTCCATCGCGTGGAGACGTGCCGCCGCCATGTTGGCATAGCGGATCGTTCCCTCGACATGGATCACCACCCCGATGGGGATATCGTCGAAAGCATGGTAGAAGGACTCTGAAACAAGCGCCCTCTCAGCGGCCTTAGCTACTCTTTTTCTACTACTCGCAGGGCTCGGCATAATTCCACCTTCGCGGGCTGCCACAGCACCGGAGGTGAGTGACGATCCCTGACACGACGTTCCGGTACCTTGGGATTTTCGTCCCATCCGCCCGGATCATCTCGCCCCGCCGGCGCCAAATAAATCACATGAGCTCCACCCATTGCAAGCTTGCGTTGAACGATCGATCGGTGAGGTGGGAATTCATCATCGGTCTTCGCCCGAAAACCGTGTGTCACAGGACGTAAGCCGCTAAGATACGAGCTCTCAACGCATCGAGTTTCGGAGACATAGCCCGGCCCCATGAGTACTGAAATTCCATTCGTCCGGGAGGACGACGTCAAGTACGGTGCGTCCCAATCCCTTTCTCCCCTCGTCCGGCGGGTGATTGCCAACAATCCCGGCCCCTTCACCTATAACGGGACGGGCACGTTTATCGTCGGCAACGATGAAGTGGCCGTTATCGACCCGGGACCCGATCTGGCGACCCACGTCGACGCCCTCCTGTCTGCGCTCGACGGTGTCGCGGTCAGTCACATCCTCGTCACGCACACCCATCGGGATCACTCGCCCGCCGCCCGGCTGCTCAAGCAAAAGACCGGCGCCCCGACCTACGGGTTCGGCCCCCACGGTTCGGGCCGGCCGGAATCGGGAGGCCAGATCGAAGAGGGGGCGGATCACGATTTCCATCCGGACCACCCGCTCCGCCATGGCGATGTCATCGAGGGCGACGGCTGGTCGTTCGAGACCGTGCACACCCCGGGCCATACCTCCAACCACCTGTGCTTCGCGTTGCGGGAAGAAAAAACGTTGTTTACCGGCGATCACGTGATGGGCTGGTCAACGACCGTTATCGTGCCGCCCGACGGCGACATGCAGGCGTATATGCGGAGCCTCGATCTTTTGTTGAAGCGGGACGACAAAATCTACCGACCCTGCCACGGACCAGCGATTAACGAGCCCGGGCCGTTCGTCGACGCCTACATCGCCCACCGCCGGGACCGGGAAGCCCAGATCCTGACTTGCCTGACAGGCGGCCCATCGTCCATTGCCGGCATGGTCGAGGTCATGTACGCCGATGTACCGAGCTTCCTTCACCCGGCGGCACAGCGTTCCGTCCATGCACACCTGGTGCACATGGTCGAGACCGGCCGCGCCAAGTGCGACGGCCCGCCCCGACTGGAAAGCGACTACCGCCTGCCCTGACAGCCGGTCGGAACCGTATCAACGTGTCGGCGGTCCCTCGGTCGGCATGCCGGCCATATCGACCGGCCGGTAGTAGTGGCGCCCGCCGAGCGCCTGAACGCGCTGCCAAAACGCCGGACCCGCCGCCAAACCGTTATCCAGTTTTTCCGCCGCCTGGCGCCATATCGTCCAGGACTCGGGGTGGAGCTCGCTGGCCTTCGCCAACGCCTCGTCAGCCTCTTCCCGGCGACCCACCTCGGCCAGATGCAGCCCGAGCCGGAACAGGACGTGCGCCCGGGCGACATTGTCGTCCGGTGCTTCGAGATGGGCCTCGGCGTCCGGCCCGGAGAAGACATGGCTGCTGTCAGCCCCCTTCTCCGCCCAATCCGCCACTGCCGCGGCGTAGGTCGATTTGGCGTTCTTGACCGTTGCGGCGACATCATCGGGCACCGTCATGGTTTCGAAGTCGAGCGCCCGGAAGCCCTCGAAAGCGCCGGCGTTCTCGGTGGGCCGGACAATTCTGCCGGCTTCGTCGATCCACACCGCCTGAGGTACGTTCACCATGTTGTAGAGATCGGCCAACCGGTGATAGCGGTCGATCAGCACGGGGTATGTGGGCTCCGCTTCCTCGATCCAGGGACGCGCCGCTTCGACGTCGTTGTCCATCGCCACGGCGATGCAGATGAAGTCTTTATCCTGATGGTCGTCGTAAATTTCCTGCCACACGGACAGATCGGCACGACACCCTCACCAGGACGCCCAAGTCGCCAGGAATACCTTCCGGCCGCGATAATCGGACAGGCTATGCATTTCGCCGTCCAGGTCGGGCAGGGCAAATTCCGGTGCGTCCAGCGATTTCAGCTTTACCGCCCGTTCGCCGGCACTTTCGCCGAAAGCCCAAACTTCGCCGTCGCGGCTATGGGCGACCGGCTTGTCCATGCGCCTCCAGAAGGCCGCCAGATTTAGAAGATCGCCACGAACATATTGATCTTCGCGGCCACCCGGCACCGGTATGCACACCTCGCCCCGGCACAGGCCTTCGGGCTGCAGGCTCCAGCCCGATACAGCTTTCGCATCCAGGGCCGACAGCCAAAGCTAGTCCTCTCCGCCTGGTCCCGCCGATACCTCGGTTGGACCCGTTTCCGTCAATACGGTTGTCACGACCGACACCCCCCAGTGTTGTTTGTAGAAAATTGATACGCGCTTTGTTGGCTCCATCCTATGCGGTTAGATCCCCTGATTGGAAAGAGAAATTGAGGGCAGCGCCAACGGGTTCCCCCCGACTTTCCGCCAGCCCGCGCAAATTCCTGTCCGGACGACGTGAATACCTTATATTTTTACGATGAATCCAAACTCGCGGAGCCTGTGAGAACAATTCGAAACCAGCCGCGATCGGAGATGGCGTAAGGGGCATGGCCGAAAAGTCCGCACTTCTGACAAACGTACTCGAACACATCACACAGGGCGTCGTGATGTTCGACCGTTCGCGGCATCTCGTCCTTTGGAATTCGCAATACGAACGAATTCTCCAGTTTCCCAGTGGCTTCCTAAAAACCGGGCTGGCGAACAGGGAGATGACGCTCTACCTCGCCAAAAGGGGCGATCTCGGCGAGGGCGATCCCGATAGGCTCACGGACGAAAGACTCAGTCTGCTTTGGGCAAAATCCCGTTCCCACGCCGAAATCACCGTTCGCGGCGACAAATCGTACGAAGTCCGCTTTCAGCGAACGGATGACGATGGTCTGGTCGCAACCTATTCCGACGTAACCGACCGCAAACGTTCGGAGGAGGCCCTGCGGGCAAGCGAGGAACAGTTCCGGGGTGCCTTTGAAACCAGCGCCGCCGGTATGGCTTTGCATAAACTCGACGGCACCTATCTGAAGGTTAACCAAACCTTCTGCAACATCCTGGGGTACACGGAACCCGAATTCCTACAATTGAATTGGCGGGACGTCACGCATCCGGAAGATATCGGCCCGACTGAGGAGCTCGATGATCAAGCGGAGACGGGTGCACTCGACAATTTCGTCCTTGAAAAACGTTACTTGCACAAGGACGGCAAGATCGTCTGGGCAAGGGTGTTTTCGGCCCATCTCCGCGATGCCGATGGAGTCCCCCGGTTCATTCTTGGACAGATCAACGACATCACCGAACTGAAGAACGCCGAACAAATACTCAGGGAAAGCGAAGAAAGGCTCAGCCTGTCGCTAAAGTCCGGAGGAATTGGGACGTTTTCATGGGACATCAAGAACGGCACCCATTTCTGGGATGATCGCAACCACGAAATCTGGGGGTTCGAACCGGGCACCTACACCGGCCGGGCCGAAGCCGATTTTCTTGACAATCTGCATCCGGAGGACGCCGGGGCCGTCCGGGAAACCTTGGACCGGGTATTCTCCAATGACGAAGAGTTCAATATTGAGTATCGGATCATACGCCCAAACGGCAACATCGCCCACGTTCACGCCGCAGCCATTTTGGTCAGGGATGAACTGGGTGAACCCGAAACATTGATAGGCGTGAGTCGCGATATTACCGACCGCAAATTGGCGGAACTGGAGCTGGCCCGGCAGCGCGACGAATTGATCCTGCTGAACCAGCAAAAAAGCAGATTCTTTTCCATTATTGCCCACGACTTGAAGAATCCTTTCAACGTCATGATCGGCTATGCCGATCTGATCGACAGAATGGGCGAGGAAATGAGCCGGGAGGAAATGCTGGACATGGCGCATTCGGTGAGCGCCAGCGGCCGGAAACTCTATCAGCTCCTTGAGGACCTTTTGGCTTGGGGCCGGTCGCAGATGAATGCGGACAGGATCAATCCCGAGGCGTTATCCACCAGCGATCTGTTTGACGCGGGACTGGACGGACTCCGGGATGTCGCCGACTTGAAGGGTGTGAAGGTGAATTTACAGCCGGGCGAAATAGAGTTCGTCGCGGACCCCGACATGATGACCACGGTCATCCGTAATCTCGTGAGCAACGCGATAAAGTTCACGCCGCCGCGGGGTGGTGTCGTCGTAAGCGCCGAGGCCGTCCGCTCCCGGTCACAGGATGGGCAAATCGTTTTCACCGTCACGGATACCGGGATCGGCATGAACGAGGAGCACCTGGATCAACTGTTCCGGATCGATACCAACCAGTCCACGCCCGGCACGGACGGAGAAACTGGTTCCGGGCTGGGTCTCCTTCTTTGTAAGGATTTCATCGAAAAACATGGCGGCAGCATTTCCGCCGCCAGCAAGGAGGGCATGGGCACGACGATCAGTTTTACGGTACCGGCTCAGCCCCCTGTCGTAGCCAACCCTTAAGAATACCCATCCGGCGAAATCAATTTCCCTTCGCTGGTTCAGATCGGGCGGTGATCCGCTGTTTTCCTATTCGGCGGCGTGGAAGCGCTCGGACAGCCAGATACAGATGAACGCCAGGACGATGCCGGCGGGAAGGTCGACCACATAGTGCCATTTGGCCACAACGGCCTCGATCAGGATCCAAACGAACATGAGCGAGGCGATGGGCAGCAACGTTGAACGCGCTTTGTAGAGGTAGTGGACGAAGATCCACGGTGCGCCGGCATGAAGGGACGGCATCGCCGCCAATCCCGCCGGCAGGTAATAGCGACCGTTTTCGGCCAGCCAGGGCGTCCCAAGGCGACGGATGTCCTGATGCGCTTCCCACATTATTTGCTGATTCATGTGCGCCACCTGGTTGACGCTGGGTTCATAGATGAACGGTCCGACCGCCGGCGCGATGAGATAACAAAACGGTCCGACGGCCTCAATCAACAGGACCGCAAGAAAAACACGGCTCAGATTCCGTTCATCGAAAACAGCGTGGTAAACGAAAGAGGCAAAGAACAAAAAGATGAAGAAAAAGAGATACCAGGTGTCGACTGTCGATACGTACCCGGCCACCTCGGCTCTGATCCATGCCATACCCCCGACCAACGGCCCCAGCCAGAGATCGCTGGCTTGGTAAGCCGCATCGAACGAAGACGGATTGAGCAGCGGGATCCAAAGCTTGATGTTGAGGTGGCACCAGATCACGATGCTTAGGCTGATAATGAATGAGAGGTAGCGCAGGATTCGTTGGGACCATTCGATATCGTCCCGGCGGTCGGAAAATCCCATTGCCCGGGCAAACAAAACCAGCGCGAACCAGGCCAGCGGCATGGCCACCGGCAACGAATAATGCAGTCCGAGAAAATTGAGGCTGGTGCCCGCCGGAAACACGATGGGCGCACCCAGAACACTGGCCAGCACCACCATGACCATGACCATCCCGCCGGTCAGCCATAGTTCGGGATAACGCAGGGCGAATAGACCTCGCCGCCCGTCCTCGAAAAGCGGATGACGGGGGTCGAGGCTTGTCATGGCGGCGTCAAGCGGTCAGGCGCTTTCGGCGGTCGGCAGCTTGTAATCCTGGTATTCCTCGCGCAGAGCCGCTTTCAGGAGCTTGCCCGTGGCCGTGTGCGGCAGTTCGTCGACGAACACCACGTCGTCCGGCATCCACCATTTGACGATCTTGCCGTCGAGGTAAGCTAGCACGCCTTCCTTATCGAGATCGCTGCCCTCCGATTTGATGATCAGAAGCAAGGGGCGCTCGTCCCACTTCGGATGATAGACGCCGATGACGCAGGCTTCGACGACTTCGGGATGACCCACGGCGGTGTTCTCGAGGTCGATGGAACTGATCCATTCGCCGCCCGATTTGATGACGTCTTTCGAGCGGTCGACGATCTGCATGTAGCCTTCCGCGTCCATGTTGGCGACGTCGCCCGTGGTGAACCATCCGCCGTTGTCGAGCACCTCTCCGCCCTCGCCCTTGAAGTAGCCTGAGCAGATGGCCGGGCCCCGCACCAGCAGGTCGCCAAAGGCCTCTCCGTCCCACGGCAGGGCATCCCCATCGTCGCCGACGATCTTCATTTCGACGCCGTAGATGCCGCGGCCCTGCTTCTCCTGGATGTCGTAACGTTCCTTGGCCGGCAAGTCCTCCATGCCGGTCTTGAGCGTGCCGCAGGTGCCGATGGGGCTCATTTCCGTCATGCCCCAGGCGTGAACCATGCGGGCGCCGTGGGCTTCCTCGAACTCCTCAATCATGGCACGCGGCGCAGCCGAGCCGCCACACACGACGCGCTTGAGCTCGGTCAGCGTCAGGCTGTTCTCCCGCATGTGGTTGAGGAGCATCAGCCAAACGGTGGGCACGCCCGCCGTCATGGTGACCTTCTCGGATTCCAGCAGCTCGTACACGCTGGCTCCATCCAGACCGGCGCCCGGGAACACCAGCTTCGCGCCGCACATCGGTCCGGCATAGGCGATGCCCCAAGAGTTGGCATGGAACATGGGTACGACGGGCAACACGGTATCGTTGGAAGACAACGCCAAGGTATCGGTCATGCAAACGATGAAGCTGTGCAGCACCGTCGAGCGGTGGGAATAGAGCACGCCTTTGGGATTGCCGGTGGTACCGGAGGTGTAGCACAGCGACGAAGCCGTGTTCTCGTCCAGGTCCGGCCAGTCGTACTCGGCGCTCTCGGCCGCCAGCAACGTCTCGTAGCACAGCGCATTGGGCAGGGTGGTTTCCGGCATATGGTCTTCGTCAGTCATGATGACGAAGCCCTTCACGCCCTCGAATTTATCGTGGAGTTGCTCCAGCAGCGGCACGAACGTCAAATCCGTAAAGATGTAGTCGTCTTCCGCATGATTGACGATGTAGATGATCTGCTCAGCGAAGAGGCGCGGGTTGATGGTGTGGAGCACCGCCCCCATGCCCGAGACGCCGTAGTAGAGCTCGAAGTGACGAAACCCGTTCCAGGCCAGGGTTGCGATGCGATCGCCGAGCTTGACGCCCAGTTTGCCCAGCGCGTTGGCCAATTGCTTCGAGCGTCCATGGGCATCGTTGTAGGTGTAGCGGTGAATGGGGCCTTCGACGGTACGCGAGACGATTTCACGGTCCCCGTGGTAATCCTTCGCGTAATCGATCAGGGATGAGATCAGCAGCGGCCAATCCTGCATCAGACCTTTCATGGGGTATTCCTTTCGCCTCGCCGTTGTCTTGAATTTTGTCTAGTTGGGATGCCGCCGGAAAGCGCACCCACGCGCACAAATATTGCCCGCGCGGCAATCGACAGGCCAGCGAAAAACGGGACTACGGATCGAAATTTCATGATTTGGGCGGAGAGCGCGAGATCAGTTTCGGTGTGCCCGCGCCCAATCCGCATGCCAATCGAGAAATTCGCCGCCGGGCATGGGCTTGGCGATGAAATAGCCCTGAACCTGTTCGCAGCGGCTGCCGCGCAACAGATCCAAGGTGTTCATTTCCTCAACCCCCTCAGCCACCACCGCCATCACCAGGCGACGACCGAGATCGATGGTCGTTTCGACGATGGCCTGAGCTTCCCTGTCGACCAGGGCACGCTTGACGAAGGATTGATCGATCTTCAATTCGGTGAAGGGCACGTTCTGCAGTTGCTGCATGGAGGAAAAGCCGGTTCCGAAGTCGTCGATCGAAAGTTGGAACCCCTTCATGCGCAACCGCGTGATGACATCCAAGGAATCCTCCAATTCGGAGAGGACCGAGCTTTCCGTGATTTCCACGATGACCCGGTTCGGATTGACGCCGGCCTGATCAAGTTTCCGCGCCATGACGTCGGGCAGATTGAGATCGCCCAGCGATTTCGCGGAAAAATTTACGGAGGCGTCGACGGCCACACCGGCATCGCGCCAGCGCCGAAGATTGTCCAGGGTCTGATCGAAAATCGCCGTCGTCAGATCGTCGATGAGTCCGTGTTCCTCAGCCATCGGAATGAATACCGCCGGCGAAATCACGCCCAAATTTCCATGCCGCCAGCGTGCCAACGCCTCGACCCCCATAACCTGCATGTCTTCCAGCCTGACCCGAGGCTGGAAATACGGCACGACATCGCCGGCACGGATGGCGGCTTGCAGTTCTTCGACCGTCAGAGGGTCTTCATCCGGGCCATCGCCGCTTTCGGATTTGGACCGACGCTCCTTCGAAGGCGCTTGTAAAGCGGGCACACGGCCGAGTGCGACTTCGAGCTCGTCTATATTGATCGGTTTGCTCAAGGCGCCGAGAACGTGCAGTCCGCGCTCCCGCCCCAAGCGCTCCGCCGTCGCCAGAACGCCGCCATCGAAGCCGCTCATCAAGATCAAGGCGGAACCGCAACGGTTGTCGGCAAGAAAACGGATGAGTTCGATGCCGTCCATTCCGGGCATCGAGAGATCCATGACGATGCCGTCGAACTTGGACGAATAGACCAAGGGGAATTCGCTGGTATCGCTGGTTGTGACGACCTTGAATCCGATACCCTCGGCGACATCCTGAACGAAGTCGCAGATATCCGGTTCGTCATCGACAACGAGTAACGTCTTGCTCAACCGCCGATCTCCGCGCCTTGATGATTGACTTCGAGATGCGCCCGTATTTCGTCTTCCCGATCGCGGGCGCTGTTTCGCAATTCCATGTCCATCTCGGCAATATGCTCGATCAGCCATCCGCTGAGAAATTTCATCAAACTTTCCGCACCGGCGCGGAAATCAGCGCCGTCCAATCGGCCGACGTTGTTCGACAGTTGCCCCAGACACCGTCGATGCATCTCCTTGTGGACCTCAAGTTCCGGTGCTCCACAGAACTCCATGACGGCTTCCTCGCGATCAAAATGATCCTTGGAAAAACTCAAGATATCGTTGGCGATCTGCCGCACGATGTCAGGCGAAACGTCCTTGTCGTCCATCGATAGAGCGGTGCAGAAACGATTGAGCATGGAAATGATAACGCGGTGATCTTCGTCCACGACATCGATTCCGGTTTCCAGATCCTTCGTCCACACCCAGCGAATTTCCTCGTCCAAGGCCTGACGAACGCGGGTCAGCGCCTGGTTGCGGGAGTATGGTTTTTCCAGCAACGCCGTCGACAATTGCCGCGCCAGATAGGCGTTCTTGATCCTTGAGCGTTCCGATTCGGACGTATAGCCCGAGGTCAGGATGACCTTGATATTCGGTCGCTTCTTGATGGCCCGGATGGCCAGGTCGAAACCCGTGATCCCACCGGGCATGACGACGTCGGAAAAAACGAGCTGGATGTCCGGATTGGCGGCCAGGAGATTGAGCGCTTCCTGACCGCTCGTCGCAACAGCCACTCGGTAACCGGCTTCGCTCAGGTATTGCTCCGCAACCGCCGCCAACTCGGGCTCATCATCCACCACCAGCACGAATTCGTCACCGCCGCGGACCGGCGTGTCCTCAACCGGCGCCGCCGTTTCGCCAACTTTTTCACTTGATGACCGGGGCAGGTAAATTTCGAACTTGGTGCCCTCGCCAACTTTCGAATCGACCTTGATTTCGCCCTTGGATCGCCGCACGAAGCCGAACACAAGCGCCAATCCCAAACCCGTTCCACGGCCTTTTTCCTTGGTCGTAAAAAAGGGTTCGAAAATGTTGTCGATCTGATCGTCGGGGATGCCGCAGCCCGTGTCGGTAACCGTCAGCAGGACAAATTCCTTTTCGCGAAGGTCGTCGACCATGCCGCTTTCCGCCACGGACAGCTTCCGGTTCTCCGTTTCGATGGTCAGCGTGCCTCCGTCGGGCATGGCATGTCCGGCGTTGACGCACAGATTGACGACGGCGTCCTGCAACTCGCCGGCGTCGATGTCGGTGAGCCACAGGTCGTCGGCCAAGTTTACCTGTTTGGTGACGCTTTTGCTGGCCGATTGCTCGACCAGGTTGAACATGTCCCTTAGGACATCGTTGATGTTGACGGTCGCCGAACGGGCGGCGTCCAGACGGGTGAAGCCAAGCAGTTCGGTCGTCAACGCCGCCGCCCGGTTGACGGCGCGCATCGACGTCTCTACCCGCTTGGCATTGCGTTCGTCCAATTCCGCTTTGCGGTTCAACAGAGTGAGGTTGCCGGAGATGATCCCCAGAATGTTGTTGAAGTCGTGGGCGATACCGCCGGCCAGTTGACCGACGGCTTCCATCTTTTGCGACCGACGGAGCGAATCCTCCAGGGCCTTGCGTTCGGTGACGTCGGTCACAAATCCCAGCACGACGGGCGGCGATTCGGTTCGTATCATCTGCAGGATTATTTCGGCCTGGTAGCTCGATCCGTCCTTGCGCAGGAGAGAGGAATTCAGGATCACGCGTTCTCTGCGGCCCTCCCATAAGGGCGCGATAAGCTTCTCGAACCCGGCCTTGTCGAAGTCCGGATTGAAATCGAGAACCGACATCCCGCTGAGTTCCTCCATGGAATATCCCAGATTGTCGCGCCCCCCCTGATTGGCTGAAATCAATTCGAGCGTTTCGGCATTGAAGACGTAGATTTCGTTTACCGCGTGCTCGATGATGCGGCCCAGGCGGATGTTCAGTTTTTCCGATTTCTTGCGTTCGGAAATGTCGTGAATGATGCTGCTGAAATACCTGCGGCCGTGACGTTGCCAAGTCCCGAGCGACAGTTCGATGGGAAATTCATGACCGTCCCGGTGGACCGCCTGAAGCTCGATCGTCTTGCCGGCGTTCCGCAGTTCGCCGGATTTAACCGCGCGGTTGAAGCCCATTTGATGGGCGCCCTGGTAACGTTCGGGAATGAGGGTTTTCAGGGTTTTGCCGATGATTTCCTCTTCACGGTAACCGAACGTCCTCTCCGCTGCCGGATTCCAGGCAATGATGTTACCGCCGTCGTTGATGGCGATGACCATGGCCATTTCCGATGATTCCGTGATCGAACGGAAACGTTCTTCCGCTTCGGCGAGATCGGCGACGTCTTTCTTCAATCTCACAACCATCGGCCGGAAAACGAACAAGCCGGAAAACAGCAAAACGCCCAGTACGACGGCAACGGTCACGGCCTGGAGATTTTGCAGCGCGGAAACTTTGACCTCGGTGTCCTGCTGGTATTGGGCCACGACGCCGTCCAAATCCGCTCGCAGACGCGGAGAGATGAGTTTACGCAGCAATCTCGAGTGTTCAGCGGCGCTGCCGCCGGCGTGAACCTCGAGCATGTAGTCGTTTGCGACCTCGAAAAATGCGGTGAGATCCCGATGGATGAAACTGACGGGACCGAAGTATCGGGCCCGTAGTTCATCGCTTGCGGGCGGGGACAATCCCAGCGAGGCGTCGCCTTCCGTCAGGCCCTTGTGGGAGCGCGACATCATGTTGACGGCCAGGGAAAATTCCCTCAGTGCAATGCTCCGGTCATGTTCGCCCCAGGATCCGTCAATTTGGCTACGAAGGTAGTTGACCCGCTGCAGCAGCATGCGCTGGCGGCCGGCATAGTTGATCTCGGCGGCGCTGGTCTTTTGGCTGGCTATGACGGACTCGAGCAGGCCGAAGCTTCCCAAGGACAGGAAAGCAATCAACAGGAGAACGACGATGTACCGGGCGTCCAATCCCTTTACGCTGGCGGGACCGGACGAACGACGTGTAAACATAACCAAATCGTTACTTCGAGAGTGGGGCGAGCATCCCTTGGGACATTAATTTTCCTGACAAATTCAGAGATTTGGCGTGCCGCGAGGCGCGAATTCCCTGGTTAAAAAAATGAGGAATATTCATGCAAGGAGAGACAACGGTTTCACTCGTAACGATCCCTAATAAAATCTGCCTGCCCCCTTGCGGCAAAAGTATGGTGATTCCGTAGCGGAACATCAACGGCGCGGACGCCCCACAGGGTGAGACATATTGACACAGCCGGGGGTCGAAAATCCCCCGCCTCAGCGACGCTGCAGCACCCCGTCCAGCCAGCCCAGAATGTCCGCCGTCACTTCATCCCGATTGGTTTCGTTGAGGATTTCGTGGCGTGCACCCTCGTAATACCGGTTCTCCACCGCGGTTAGACCGGCGGCCCGGTAGACAGAGATCAGTTTTTCCAGGCCCTTGGTCTTGTTGCTGACGGGATCGTTTTCACCCGCCACGATGAAGACCGGCAGGACATTCGGGATGCGGTCCAGCGCCGCACGGTCATGGAGATGGCCCAGGGCGTCGATCATGTCGCGCCAGGAACTGGTGCGGAAGTCAAAACCGCAGAGCGGATCGGCGACGTATTTGTCGACCTCGGCCTCATCGCGTGACAACCAGTCAAAATCGGTTCGGGCCGGTTTGTAGGGCTTGTTGAATTCGCCAAATGATATGTTGGTCAGGAGTTTGCTGATTCCCTTCGGACCCAGCCGCAGGACCTCGAACCGGGCCAGCAATGCGCCAACCGCCCCCAACGGCCCGACGGGACCGTTGGATGCCGACAGCACGACACCCGCGTAATCGCCGCCGCGTTCGATCATCAACTGCTGGGAGAGGAACGATCCCATGGAATGACCCAGCAGGAACACCGGCAGGCCGGCGAATTCGGCGCCGATCCGGCGACGCTGTTCCGCCAGGTCGCCGACGACCTTGTTCCAGCCGTCGCGCTTCGCGAAGAAGCCCCAGTCGTCGGGTGATGCCGCCGACTTACCGTGCCCGCGGAGGTCAAGCGCCGCCACGGCATAGCCCGCCGCCGTTGCGGCCTTGGCAAATCGGTCGTAACGGGCGGCGTGCTCGGCCATGCCGTGAACGATCTGGATGACCGCCTTGCAAGCGCCTTCGGGCTCCCACCGGTAGGCATGCAGGGTGATGCCGTCCTGGAGGGTCAGTTCCGATTCCTCTGCCTTCATGCTCCGCCGCCCCGCTCTCAAAATATTGATCCCGGCCGCATGGTAGTGCGGTCATTCGTTCTTTGACAGGGGCGCGGGAAAGTCGTTCTATTCGCGGAACGCCTCACCGGCGTCAGACCGCCTCCTCGATCCAGAAACGGAGCACGCCTATGTCAATCCGGGTCAATTCGCCCGCCGCGCGCGATATCGCCAACGTCCTGCACCCCTATACCAATCTGGCGGTGCACGAGGAAAAAGGGCCCCTGATCATCGAAAACGGCAAGGGCGTTTACGTCTACGACGATACCGGTAAGGAATATATCGAGGGTCTGGCCGGGCTGTGGTGCACGGCCCTGGGGTTCGGCGTCGAGGAACTGGTCGAGACCGCCGCCGAGCAAATGCGGAAGCTGCCCTACTATCACACCTTCGCCCACAAATCGACGAACCCGGCGATCGACCTTGCCGAACGCCTCAACGAAATGGTGCCGATCGAGGGTGGCCGCGTCTTTTTCGCCAATTCGGGCTCCGAAGCCAACGACAGCCTGATCAAGATGGTGTGGTACTACAACAATTCCCGCGGCAAGCCGGAAAAGAAGAAGATCGTTTCCCGCCAGCGCGCCTATCACGGCATCACCCTGGTGGCCTCCAGCCTGACGGGCCTGCCCAATAACCACCGCTCCTTCGACGTACCCTTCGAACGATTTATCCACACCGACTGTCCGCACCACTACCGCGGCGCGGAAGACGGCGAGACGGAGGAGGAATTCGCCGACCGCCTGGCCGCCAATCTCGACAAGCTGATCGTCGACGAGGGCCCGGATACGGTCGCCGCCTTCATCGCCGAACCGGTGATGGGCGCGGGCGGCGTGCTGGTGCCGCCGGCGACCTATTTCGAGAAAATCCAGGCCGTGCTGGCCAAGCACGACGTTTTGTTCCTGGATGATGAGGTGATTTGCGGCTTCGGCCGTACCGGCAACGACTTCGGCTGCCAGACATTCGGTATCGAGCCCGACACCATGACCGTCGCCAAGGCCCTGTCATCGGCATACCTGCCGATTTCCGCCGTCATCATCAGCGAGGAGATCTATCAAGGCGTCAAGGAGGAGAGCAACCGCATCGGCGTTTTCGGTCACGGCTTCACGTATTCCGGGCACCCCGTCGCCGCCGCTGTCGCCAACAAAAATCTGGAACTGCTGGCCGAACGAAACGTCTTCCAGCACGCAGCCGCCGTCGGCCCCAGGATGCAGTCCGGGCTGAAGGCCCTGGGCGATCATCCGCTGGTTGGCGAGGCGCGCGGCATCGGCCTGATCGGCGCCCTTGAACTGGTTGCCGACAAAACCTCCAAACGGAGCTTCGATCCGGCCCAGGGCGTCGGCCCCTACCTCGCTGACCGCGCCGCCGACCACGGCCTGATCGTCCGCGCCATGGGCGACAACATCGGCCTCTGCCCGCCCCTGGTCATTTCGGAATCAGAGATCGACGAAATGATCGCGCGGCTGGGCAAGGCGCTCGACGAGACGGAAGCCCACGTCGCCAAAGAGGGATTGCGCTGACGTCGAGCGCGAATTCCGGGCAGCTATCAGCAGAGGTGCGGGTCAGGTCCAGCCGGCATCGACGATGAAGTTCTGCGCCGTGCACATCTTGGAATCGTCGGCGCCGAGGAACAGCGCCATGCGGGCGACTTCATAGGGCTGGATGTGGTCCTTGATACACTGCCTGATCTGCAGAACCTGTTCGCCTTCCTCGTTGTACCAAAGCGCCTTCTGGCGCTCAGTGAAGATCCAGCCGGGGACCAGCGTATTGGCGCGGATGCCGTGTTTGCCGTAGTAGCGGGCGAATCCGCGGGTCAACCCGTGGACCGACGCCTTTGAGGCGGCGTAGGCGGGCAGGTCGTCCTGTGCCGACATCCAGGAGATGGATCCGAAGCTGATGATGGAACCTTCGCCCGCCTCGATCATCTGCGGCGCGGCAGCTTGCGTCGCGAAAAAGATATGGCGCATGTTCACAGCCAAGCGGTCTTCCCAGTATTCGAGAGTCACTTCCGCAACGTCGTGGCGTTCGTCATGGGCAGCGCTGTTGACGAGGACGGTGATGTTTCCAAGGTCCTGGCCGACCTGCTTGACAGTGGCTTGAAGCTTGTCCACGTCGCGCAGGTCGCATTCGATGAACGTCGGCGCGGGATGGCCCAGTTCGACAATGGCCTCGACCAGTTCGTTCGCGGCTTCGACGTTGATATCGACGAAAGCAACCTTTGATTTCTGGGCGCAAAAGTGTGCGACCATGCTGGAACCGATGCCCGCGGCGCCGCCGGAGATGAACACCGTGCGGCCCTCAAGGCTCGGGTAGACGGTTTCGGTTAGGTTTATTTCCTCAGCCATTGACGCTCTTTCCTTCGGTTCAGCCCTTCACAGGGCGTTTTTCGATATGCCTAATGAGAATCCCGGGCGACGGTGACGCCGCGTTTGCTGGCGAGGATATCCCAGTCGCAGCCTTGATCCGCCTGTTCCACATGGTTGTGATAAAGCCGCTGGTATCCGGTTTCCATGGTCGGCGGGGGTGCCATCCATCTGGACTTACGGGCGTCCAGCTCGTCGTCGGAAATCAGCAGCTCGATGCGCCGCTCGTCGACGCTGATTTCAATTTCGTCGCCGTTCTCCACCAACGCCAGGGGGCCGCCGACGGCGGCTTCGGGTGCGACATGCAGGACCACGGTGCCGTAGGCCGTGCCGCTCATGCGCGCGTCGGAAATCCGGACCATGTCGGTAATGCCCTTCTTCAAGACTTTCGGCGGCAATCCCATGTTGCCCACTTCCGGCATGCCCGGGTACCCGCGCGGGCCGCAATTCTTCAGGACCATGACGCAGTTTTCGTCGATGTCCAAGTCGGGATCTTCGATTTTGGCGTGGTAGTCCTCGATGGTTTCGAAGACCACGGCGCGGCCCTTGTGGTTCATCAGTTCGGGCGACGCAGCGGAGGGTTTGACGACGCAGCCGCTTGGCGCCAGATTGCCCTTGAGAACGGCGATACCGCCGTTGGCGGTCAGGCTGGCGTTCCAGGGACGGATGACGTCCTCGTTGTAATTGACTGCATCCTGGCAGTTCTCGGCAACGGTCCGGCCGGTGACCGTCCGGTGGCCGCCGTTCAGTTTGCCCAAAGCCAAGAGCGATTTGTTGACGACCTGCAGACCGCCGGCGTAGTGGAAGTCCTCCATCAGATACTCACCTGCGGGCATCAGATTGACGATCGTCGGGATATCGCGCCCGACCGTATCCCAATCGTCCAGCGACAAAGGCACGCCCAGACGTTTGGCGATGGCCTGCAGGTGGATCACGGCGTTGGTCGAGCCACCGATGGCGGCGGTGGTTTGGATGGCGTTTTCAAACGCTTCCCGGGTCAGGACGTCGGACAGCTTGATGTCCTTGTGGACCAGTTCGACGATGCGCCGGCCGGAATGCTGCGCCAGCAATTTGCGGTGGGCATCGACGGCGGGGATGGTGCCGTTACCGGGCAGGGCGATGCCCAGAGCCTCCATCATGCACGCCATCGACGAAGCGGTGCCCATGGTCATGCACGATCCGTTGGAGCGATGCATGCCGCCTTCCGCCGACATGAACTCCCCGACCGATATCTCGCCGGCCTTGACCTCCTCGGCAAAGCGCCAGACATCCGTCCCCGAGCCCAGGGTGCCGCCCTTGAACCGGCCGTTCAGCATGGGTCCGCCGGAAACGACGATGGTGGGGATATCACAGCTTGCGGCGCCCATGACCAGGGCCGGGGTCGTCTTGTCGCAGCCGACCAGAAGCACGACGCCGTCCAAAGGATTGGCGCGGATCGATTCCTCGACATCCATGCTGATCAGGTTCCGGAACAGCATGGCGGTCGGCTTGACGATCGATTCGCCGACGCTCATGACCGGGAATTCAAAGGGGTAGCCGCCGGCTTCGAGGACGCCGCGCTTCACTTTTTCGGCGATTTCATCGAGATGCGCGTTGCAGGGGGACAGTTCCGACGCCGTATTGCAGATGCCGATGATGGGACGTCCGTCGAAAGCTTCGTCCGGCGTCCCCTGATTGCGCAGCCATGACCGTTTGAGAAAGCCGTCGCGGTCAAGCTTGCCGAACCATTCCGAAGACCGAAGTTTCTTTTTTGTCATGTACTTAGTTCCCGTTCGATCTGAATGTGCCCCGCGGCGACCGCAAGTTCGGATGCCGAATTTGTCGATGTTGTACCCTATCTTACAAATTTTTACAAATTATTTTTTTACATAGATGATTGATTTTTAATGATTAAATGGAAATTTGTAATTTTATTTGTAAAATTCGACATATCAAATACACTAGGGGAACGTCCGTATTCCCGTTGAATCGCTCGGAAATTGGTATGACCGACAATACGTTTGAGAGCCCTAGCACAGTCGATTTCGGCCCAGGTCAACACGAGTTTGGCGCGGTGCCCGAGCGGAAAACGCGGCATCTGTCGGACTACGTTTACGAAAATATTCTGGAAAAACTGATCTCCGGCCAACTGGATGAAGGCGTCAGGCTGCCGCCGGAAAATGAACTGGCAAGGCTTTTCCGGGTATCGCGTCCGACAGTGCGCCAGGCCCTGTCCCGGCTGCAGGCGGACGGGCTCGTGGTGTCGCGCAAGGGATCGGGCAATTATGTCTCGCGCCGGCCCTCGACGTCCCTACTGAATTTGAATCCCGGCGCCGGCGCGATTTCGGAAATGCTGAAAAGCCACGAACTGCGCATCGCCCTGGAAGGTGACGCCGCCGCCCTGGCGGCCGCCCGCCGAAGCACGGACGAGCTGGCGAAAATGAAGGAAGCCCTTGATCTTCAAGAAGATTCTGCAAGTGTTTCCAATCTGGAAGTCAGCCGTGCCGACATGATGTTTCACGAAACGATCGCCGAAGCGACGCGCAATTCATTGTTCGTCGATATCATCAGGTCGGTGAATGAAGCGGCGAAAAACTCGTGGGTCATGTGGACCAAACTTTCCAACAAGGATTACAAGAACGTCGTCTCCACGGTCGTCGCCGAGCATAAGAAAGTCTACGACGCCATATCGCGGCAGGATCCGGATCGGGCCCGCACGGCCATGCGGACCCACCTGAGCACCGCCGTCGACCGCATGCTGGGCGCGGCCGACTCCGAAGACTAATAAGCCGAAAATTCGATTTCCGTCGCGGAAACGCACACGGGCGCGCGATCGCTTCTCCGCGCGCTCGAATGGGGCGCATTCGGTCGTTCAACGAAGCATGTTGTAAAAAAATATGCTTTTTTTGTTGATAAAATATGTCTTATTTGTTGACAAATCTTTACAGATAGCGAAATCTAACGCTGGGCGCTGCAACAATATTCGTTCTTTGGGTTTAGGGGTTGTCGGTATTTGCAGTGCAAAGGGGGCCTTCTGGTCAGGTGGCCAGGCCCAGTCAACAGAAATTGGAGAAAAGACAATGAATTTACGGAAAAGATCGTTTGTGACGGGGCTTTTGGCATTGTCACTGGCGGCGGCGGCCGGCATCGGCATCACCGCCGAGGCGGCGAAGGGCAAGCGGATCGCGTTCTTCGTGTCCGACCTTTCGAACGTGTTTCATCAATCGCAGGCCGCCGAGGCCAAGCGCTACGCGGCTGAAAAATACGGCGCCGAGGTCGTCGTTTTTGACGGCCAGGCCGATTCGGCTGTGATGACCCAGAATATCGACCAGGTCGTCGCCGGCGCCTTTGATGGTGCGACCCTGCACATCTGGGACGCCGAGGCCGCCACGCCGGGCGTCAATGACGCTCTCAGCGAAGGCATCGTCATGACGTCGTTCTTCAGCCCGATCACCGATACGGGCATCCCGACGGCGCGCAGCGACGAGGCCGGCGTTTCCTACGAGATGGGCAAGCAGATGGCGACCGCCTGGAAGGAAGCCCATCCCGACAAGCCGATCGTGATGGTCCAGCTCGGCTGGCCGAACCACACCGAAGTCAACTCCGGGCGCACCGCCCCGTTTGCCAAGGGCGTTCTGTCCGTCGACCCGAAGGCTGAAAACCTTGGCGCCCTCGACTCGAGCGCCGGCCAGGAAGCGGCGAAGCAGATTATCGTCGACCTGCTGACACAGCGGCCCGAAGTCAACCTCATTTACTCCGAGGCCTCAAACCTCACGGTCGGCACCATGGCGGGCCTCTCGCAACTGGGCCGGGGTAAGTTCAAGGACGGCAAGCCCTTGACCGAAATCGTCGCCAGTGTGGATTTCGACAGCGTCGAGTTCGGCCAGATCTATGACCCGAATTCCAGCCTCAAGGTTTCGATGGGCCTGCCGCCGGTCGAGACGGCGCGCGGTCGCATCGATCTGATCATGGACGTCATGAAAGGCGACGTGGCGGCCAAGTCGAGCCCCGCCAAGGAGTTCTTCTACAAGGCCTACACCATTTCCTACTGGTCGATGGCCAAGGACAAGGCGCAGAAGTGGCTCCACACCCAGTTCGGCGGGTAGTCACGCGTTCCCGTTATGCAGCCGGCCCCTGATCACGACGCGATCCCGGTCCGGCTGCATGACATCGGTACGACCAAAGCCGCAGCGGGCTGGGGCTTCCTCCCCGTCCCCACCCGCTGCGGTTACCGACCCCCAACGCGGCCGGATCATGTGGTGACAAGCCACGCCACCGCCGCCAGGACATAACGAGATCATTTTGTCAGCCCAGCCGTCATCACCCGTTCTGTCAGTAGAGGGACTCACCAAGGACTATCCCGGTGTGCGGGCCGTCGATGACGTGAGCTTCTCCATCGAGAGCAGCACCGTCCACTGCCTGGTGGGAGAGAACGGTGCCGGGAAGTCGACGCTGGTAAAAATGCTGACAGGGGCTTTGCAGCCGACCAGCGGAACCATGAAGGTGCGCGGCGCGGCTTACGAGCCGGACAATCCGCGCGATGCCCGGGAAGGCGGCATCGCCACTCTTTTCCAGGAACTTCACGTCGTCGACGAGCTCACCGTGCAGGAGAATCTCACGCTCGGGATGGAGCGGAGCCGTTTCGGCTTCATGGTCAAATCCGACCTCGACGAACGGGTGGTCCGCACGCTCGCCGCGATCGAACCCTCCATCGATCCGTCGGCCGGGGTTTCCACCCTGAGCGTCGCACAGAAGCAAATCGTCGAAATCGCGCGGGCGGCGTCGTCCGGCGCCAGCGTCATCATCATGGACGAGCCCACGGCGGCCCTATCCGAGCGGGAGGTCGAAAGGCTTTTCGGAGTCATCAGGCGATTGCGTGAATCGGACGTGACGGTGATCTACATATCGCACAAGCTCGAGGAAATATTCAAACTGGGCGATGCCGTCACCGTGCTGCGGGACGGCAAGCATATTGCCACGAAACCGCTTTCGGAGGTCGAAGGACGGGCCGAACTGATCGAGATGATGATCGGCCGGAGCGTGTTCCAGGACTACACGCCGCGAACAACCGTTGGCGACGAAATAGTCCTGACGGCGGAAGGTTTGTCGAACCACCTGCTCGATGACGTTTCGTTTGATATCAAGCGGGGCGAGATCGTCGGTTTTTACGGCCTTGTCGGTGCCGGTAAGACCGAAATCGCCCGGGCCATTTTCGGTGCCGACAAGGTGTCCGGATTGATCCGTTTCAAAGGCAAGGAGGTCGGCCGATCGCCCAAGGAAGCGATCGCTTCGGGTATCGCCCTGGTACCGGAGGAACGGCGCACCCAAGGTCTGTTCACCAGCCTCTCCATAGAGCAGAACATCCCGGTCATGAACATGCCGCGGCTTTCCGACAACGGAATCATCCGTTCTTCCGACGAGACCGCTACCGCCGTCGAATACGTCGAAAAACTCAGCATCGCATCGGATTCGATCGACAAGTATGTGGAAAAACTGTCCGGCGGGAACCAGCAGAAGGTCGTGCTCGCCAAGTGCCTTTTCGCCGACGCGGACCTGCTGCTGCTGGACGAGCCCACCCGCGGCGTCGATGTCGGCGCCAAAACGGAAATCTACGACATCATCCGGAATTTGGCGGACAGGGGCAATTCGATTGCCGTCTTCTCTTCCGAACTGGAGGAAGTGCTTGGCATCTGCGACCGTATATTCCTCCTGTACTCGGGTTCCCTGGAATCCGAAGTCGTCAACGGATCCGACGTCGACGCGGCCCACATCCTCAACGTCGTCACCGGCGGGCACGAAGGAGTGGCGCATTGAGTGTTACGACAAATACCGGCAGGCCGCTTTTGCACACCCCGCGCCGCATGAGCGACGAGACGTTTATCACGTTGCTTGTCGCATCCGTCGCGGTCGGACTGTTCCTGGTCGCCTCCATCCTGGTGCCGAACTTTTTCCAGTGGCTCAACCTGCTCAATCTGGTGACCAACAACTGGGCGGTGATCTCGCTCGGCGTCGGGGTCACGTTCCTCCTGGTGACGGGAAATTTCGACCTTTCCGTCGGCGGCATCGTGGCCCTCTCCGGCGTTCTCGCGGTCTGGTTTGCCCAATCGGCCGGGGGTGCCACCGAGCTTTCAACCGGGCTCGGGTTGCCCTACTGGCTGGCGTTTATCGGTGCGCTTGCGGGGGCGATGGCGATCGGCGGACTGAATGCCCTGTTTGTCGTGCGCTTCCGCATTCCGTCGATCATCGTGACCCTGGGCACGATGATGCTGGCACGCGGTATTGCCAAGGTCATTACGCACGGTTCCCAGCGCAACACCAACCTGCCTGAGGAATTCGGCATTCTCGGTAATATGACGATGTTCGGGACGTCGGTGAAGCTGCCGGTCGTCCTGATGGTCATTCTCCTGATCGTCGCGGTCTTCGTGGAACGGAAAACCGTTTTCGGCCGGCTGACCTATTGGATCGGAGCCAACCCGGTCGCTGCCAAGCTGTCGGGCATCGATTCGGCCAGACACGTGACCTATCTCTACCTCTTCAGTTCGGCGGTCGCCGGTATCGTCGGCATTCTGCTGGCCTCGGAGTTCAAATCCGGCTTTTCCGGCCGCGGTACGCTGATGGAGTTCGACGCCCTGGTTATCGCTTTGCTGGGTGGTGTCGCCATCGCCGGCGGATTCGGCTCGGTGGTGGGCATGTTCTTCGGCGCACTCATCCTTGCCGTCGTGACCTCCGCCGCCACGGGCCTGGTGCTGTCGCCGGATTGGCAGTTCATCCTCAAGGCGATCGCGGTCTTCCTTGCCATCACGACCCAAACCTGGGCGCTGGCGCGAAGGAACAGGTGAAGCCGATGTCGCAAGCGCCCGTCCACATCCCTGCTCCGTCGTCGCTCGGCGACCGCGCCGCCCAGTTCCTGCGCAACTATTACATCTACTTTGTGCTGCTGGCCGTCGTCGTGGTTTTGAGCGTGGCGAACCTCGACCGGTTCGAACTCTTCGAGCGCGGCAATTTCCTCTATCCGAAAAACATCATCAATGTTCTCCGGGTTTCCGCGCCGCTCCTGATGCTGGCGGGCGCTTTCACGCTGTTGATGGTCTCTGGCTACATCGACCTCTCGGTGGGCAGCGCCATGAGCCTGGGCGCCGTCGTTTACGCCTTGCTGGCGATCAGCGGCGTCCCGTTCATCATTGCCTTCGTCGCCACGCTGGCGGTCGGCGTCGGCTTGGGGGCAATCAACGGTTTTCTCGTCGTCAGACTGAAGATTACGCCGGTGATCGCCACGCTGATCACCCTCAGTCTTTTCAAGGGCATAGCGCTTCTGCTGGTCGAGGACGGCGTGTCGGCAATCAAATCCGGTGGCGGTCTGAAGATGCCCGGTTGGTTCAACTCCTTCGGCCGGGAAGGCGTGTTGCTGGGGCTTCCGGCTGCCTTCTGGATCGCCGTCGCGGTCACCCTCCTTCTCATTGTCGCGCAGAACCGGACTTTGCTGGGCAAGTACGCGGCGGCGACCGGCGGTAACCCCACGGCGGCAAAACTGTCCGGCATCAGTACGGGGAAAGTTGTCTTCCTTCTATACATACTCGTGGGCGTGTCGGCGGCCCTTGCCGGCATCGCGCGCTCAAGCTTCATGTCTTTGGGTGACCCGCTGTCGGGAGACGGCATGGAACTCAACGCCATTCTCGTTGTCCTGATCGGCGGCACCGCGTTCAGCGGCGGCGAAGGCCGGGTTTTGCGGTCGTTCATCGGCGCGCTGATCATCATGGCGTTGACGGTCGGGATGCTGACCCTTGTGCCCGCGTACTACCAGACGCTGGTCATCGGCGCCGCCCTGCTCGCCGCCGCGGCATCGAACCACCTTATCAGCCGGAAAAAAACAGCCTCGTGATGATGCGCGGCATCGAATTCATGCGCTACCCAACTTGATAACCGATATTAAAAGGACCAAGAAAATGAAAGCCGTGGGATTCCTCAAATCACTGCCGATTACGGAAGTCGACAGCCTGTTCGACGTCGAGCTGCCGGATTCGGTACCCCTGGCGAACGATCTTCTGGTCAAGATCGAAGCCATTTCGATCAACCCGGCGGACGCCAAACGGCGTATTCGGACGGCGGTGGAAGCACCCCATGCGGAGCCCTTCATTCTCGGATACGACGCCGTGGGCATCGTTCAATCGATGGGCAACGAAGTATCGGGTTTCAAAGTCGGCGATCGCGTCTGGTATGCGGGCGACGCCAATCGCCCCGGATCCTACGCCAGCATGCAGTGCGTCGATCATCGGATCGCCAGCGTCGCGCCGACAGCTGTCACGCCGGAAAGCGCCGCGTCCTTACCGCTGACCGCCTTGACGGCCTGGGAGATGTTGTTCGACCGTCTTCAGGTTCCCGTCGATGAAACACCGGCCAGCCTGCTGATTATCGGCGGCGCCGGCGGCGTGGGCTCGATCACCGCACAGCTCGCCCGCAAGCTGACCGGCCTGAAAGTTATCGCTACGGCGTCGCGGCGCGAAACCGCCGACTGGTGCCGCGAGATGGGCGCGCACGACGTCGTGGACCACCGCGATCTTGTGGCCAGCACGCGAGCCGCAGGCTACGAAACGGTGGATTACATCGTCCAATATGCCGACACCGCTCAGCACTGGGATGCGATGTGCGAATTGGTATCGCCGCAGGGAAAGATCGGCACGATCGTCGAAACCGATGAAAAGCTTGATCTCTCGGCCCTGCAAGGCAAATCGGCGGCGCTGTGCTGGGAATTGATGTTCACACGGTCGATGTTTCAAACTTCCGACATGCACAAGCAGGGGCGGATCCTGGCCCGAATGGCATCGTTGGTCGACGACGGCACGGTCAAGACCACGGAAACCAAGGTCCTGAGCGGCCTTTCCGCGGATACCCTGAAAGAAGCGCATTCGAGCATCGAGAAGGCCGCGACGATCGGCAAGATGGTGGTTAAATTCTGAGGCCGAATGAACCCATGGGGTCCCGTACCTCTCCAGGGGCGTCACAAGCCTCATACGCTGATATGGTTGGGGTGCCTTCCGGCCGGCAAATTAAAAACGGGGGACTACATCCATGACCGAACCGACCAACGACTTTCTGGTTCAGCCCGAATCGGAAGGTAAGTTCGAAGACCGCGGCCTGCGCAGTTATTTCACTTATCGCGATCTCGGATTAACGGAGGCGACGGGCGGCCGGGTGATGGCGCAAATCAACCGCGCTAAGGAAGCGGTTACCGAAGAGGGCGAGCTGCATCACCACGTCCTCGACGTCCAATTCGTCTACGTTCTCAAGGGATGGGCGAAAATGTGGTTCGAGGGGGAAGGCGAAGTCCTGCTCGAAGCCGGCACGAGCATGCATCAAAAGGCGGGCATCAAGCACACGTTCATGGCGTGTTCCGAGGATTTCGAGGCCCTGGAGCTCTGCCTGCCCGCCGATTTCGACACCGTCGAGGATGATGCTTAGTCGGGGCGGGGGGCTGGCAGAAAGTTGTTGACGCGGCGAGAGCACAATTGCTCATTCGCCATTTTCGACGCTGCGCGACAAGGCGCGAACGCCGATCAACCGGGATTTTCCGCGCAGTTCCACCTCGCCGACATCGGTGGCCGTAATTCCCTCGGGCAGGGTGATCATCGAAAGCAAGTCGGCCGATACAAGAAAATCCTGCTTTGCTTCCTTGCATAGGGCTTGAAGGCGGGCCGCGGAATTGATCGTGTCTCCGAAGTAAACGATCTCCCGTTTGTCGTCGCCGATTTCGCTCGCCACGACCGGGCCGCCATGCATGCCGATACGAAATTTCGGCACAACGTCGAAATCGGCTTTGTATTTGGATGCCTCCCGCGCCATCAGATTCTGAATGTCGAAGGCGCAAGTAATACAGCGGGCGTCCCCAACGACGGAGGATAGCGGCCAGGTCACGACGATTTCGTCGCCAATGTAGCGGTGCGTTTCGCCGCCGTTTTCGATGATCGGCTGCGCAATATCGAAAAAGAACCGGCCGATGTACTCCTGCACACGGATGTCGCCCAGTTCCTCGCTCAGTCGCGTGGAATCGGCGATGTCGAGGAACATGAAGACGCGTTGCTCCCGAACAGGTCGATTGTAACGGCCTATGAGAAAGTTCAGCAAAACCCGGCCGCCGACCAAACTCCGAAGGCGCATGGCCACGTTCGCAACGATCAACAGCGTCAGGGCGACAACCACATCCTGAAGAAACGCCGCGGCCCGCAAATCCCCGCTATACCGCCCCGATTCGGAGCCCAACAGGGAGGGAATGACGCTGACGCTGAGGGCGATGATGACGACCCAGGCCAAAGTGGATAGCGCCACGGAGACCAGCAAAGGCTTGCGACGGAGCCAGGCGCCGCTCGGTTGCAGCACGTAAAAAAGCTCAAACGACGACACGCCGCCAAACATCGCACATCCGACGACCATGCCGATGAGGGGTTGGCCACCGATGTAGACGGTGTAGGCGTACCCTGTCGCCCCGCCGACAATAGCCAGGGCGAAACAGGCCGAGAGTTTTCTGAGCGTGCTACGCTTCGGTTTCATGTTCCGATTTGGTTGCCCCCAGTATGCCGGCCACGCGAACGCTGAGTTTCGGCGAGGAAGCCTTCGGACGGAAGCTTACTGGCGGGCCCGCTCTTCGGCCAACTCCAAAACCCTTTCCTTCAAGGCCTCGCTTGCCTTGGTGTAGGAAGGTTCGATCCAGCTCGAATCCCAAAACCATAACCCCAGGCCGCGATCGATCTCGTGCTGGATGACCTTGGTTCCGCCCTCTTCCGGTTCAAGCCGCCAGGTGTGATCGAAGGTAATGATCCCCGGAACGCCTCCGTACTGCCGGATCTCCCTTTCGGGAACCAGTTTGTCGACCGTTGAGGTCATGGCGAGTTCGTTTCCGTCGGGATCGAGGACGGTGTTCCTGATTTCGGCGCCTTCCTGAAACTCGCCATCGACCTGAATGAAAACGGGGTTCCACTCCCGGTATCGCGAGGTATCGGTCAGCACCGACCAGACGGCCTTTTGCGGCGCCGGAACGAACACTTCAACGCGAAACGTCTTGGAGGTGAACAAAGCCGCCGAGACAACGAGGACGCCGACAATCCCAACCAGCCAAACGATCAATCTCCATGTCTTCATCCGATTTTCGTGCTCCCCGTTCGTCGTCGGCAGGTGCGATGCAAAGACTCGAAGTGTGGCCGATTACTCCCCTACGGCCTGTGCGATGCGCTCCGGCAGGGCGTGGGTTTCGCCGATGGCGAGGATTATTGCGTTTTCCTCTCCGTATCCTTGCGACCGCGCGGCGGCCCTGAACCTGTCCGGGGTTTCGAAAGGTTCCTCCAACGTCAACTTGATTGTTCCCCAGTGCATCCCGATACCCCTGTCGGCGCGGACGTCCTTCAGGATCTTCACGGCCTCCTCGGGTGAGGCGTGAACGGCTTTCATGAAATTGCGCGGCTCGAACGCACCGATGGCGACCAGCGCCATGTCGAACGGTCCGGCCCGCCGGCCGATCTCCTTGAACACGGAACCGTAACCAGTGTCGCCGGAGAACCAGATGCGGGCATCGTCGGCGTAGATGCCGAAACTGCCCCAGAGGCTTTTGTTCTTGTCGAAGATGCCGCGTCCGGAAAAATGTACCGCCGGCAACAGACGTACCGTAACTCTGTCGAAGGAGCGTTCCTGCCACCAGTCGAGTTCATGGATGCGGCGGTAGCCCATGTCATGAAACATCCCTGCCAGACCCAAGGGGACGATCACTTCAATCTGCTCTTTGCCCTTAAGGGCCTTCAAGGTCGAGCGATCCAGGTGGTCGTAGTGGTTGTGGCTGATCAGCAGGATGTCGATGTCGGGCAGCTCGTCCACCGTCATTCCCGGCGGCGCGTGGCGGCGGGGTCCCAGTCCGGTGGGTCCGGCGACGTCGCCGAGGAAGGGGTCGGTCAGGATGACCTTGCCGCCGGTGCGCACGATGAAGGCGGCATGGCCGAGCCAGGTGACGGAGGGATTGGGCGCCGCCAGGGCCGCCAATTGCACCTGATCAGCCGGCAGAACATGGCCGGGCGGGTTTTTCACCTCGGTATTGTCAAAAAGCATCTTGGCGAAAAAGGCCGCACTCTCGATAACACCGGCGTCGCTTTTCTGACCGCCCGGCAGGTTCCTGAAGGTGCCGTCGGCATTGTGGTGGAAAGGCATGTCGCTGCTCCGGTTCAGGGTCTGGGCGCAGGCGGCCGTCAGCCCCATGGTCAGGGCGAGAACGCCGATGGCGGCTGAAAGACGTTTGGTCATCAAGGGGGTCCCCTTCTCGCACTCAGACGAAATCAATGTGCTTGTTGAAGGGCATCTCTCGCAACCGTTTTCCCGTCGCGGCGAAAATGGCGTTGGCCAGCGCCGGCGCGGCCGGTGGCACGGGAGGTTCGCCGATACCCTTGACCCGGTCGGAATTTTCCAGACCCCGCACCTGAATTTCAGGGCACTGATTCATGCGCATACCCTCGAAATCGGTGAAATTGGCCTGCTCCGCCATGCCGTCGGAATAGGTGATTTCACAGTTCATGGCGTGCCCGAGACCCCAAATGACGGCCCCTTTGACGTGGCTGTCGAAATTGACCGGATCGACAATGGTGCCGACCTCGGCGGCTGCGAAGACCTTGTCGATCCTGATGCCCTCTTCGGTATTTGTGACCTCCACGACCTCCGCGCAAGGCACGCCGAAAGAAAGGCAGAAAGCGACGCCTCGCCCCCGGTTCGGAGACAGCGGGTTGCCCCAGCCGGACATTTCCCCCACGGCCTCGAGGACTTTGCGGGAATGGCGGTCGTTCACGAGCCTCAACCGTTCCTCCAGCGGATCGGCGCCGGCGGCGTGGATCAGTTCGTCGAGAAAGCCGTCGAAGAAAAAGGCGTTTGTGGAGGCGCCAACCGAGCGCCAAGAACTGATGGGCGCGAGCCCCTCGGCGCGGTAGCCCGTCATGCGGTAGTGGGGAATGGCAAAGGGCTGATCCCAGGCGCCGGCCGTAATCTGGCTGTCCGGGCCCATGGCCGGAAAATCCTGTCGCGAGGTTTGCGACGTTACCGGCGAGGGCATGGAAATGCCGAGATCGTAGGCCTCGACCCGGCCGTTCTTGACTGCCCCTTTCATCCGCCCCATGGCGATCTGGCGCGGAAAGTCATGGGCGAAGTCGGTCTCCCGGCTGTAGGTCAGCTTTACCGGGGTGCCCTTCAGAACCATGGCAACTTCCGTCGTCCGTTTGACATGTTCGTCCTCCAACCGGTGGCCGAAGCTGCCGCCGCCGCGTTGGACGTGGACAAAAACCTGATCGGCATCCAAGCCGGTGATGGTGGCGGCGTTGTTCTGCACGAAGCGCGGCATCTGGGTGCAGGTCCAGATGTCGACGCGTTCGTCGGTCACCTTGACGATGGCGCTCAAGGGCTCCATCGGGGCGTGCGCCAGATAGGGCGCGCGGTATTCGGCCTCCACCCCGTCGGCATCTTTCAGGGCCGCCGAGACGTTGCCGTCATCCCGGGGACGCGCTTCCATTTGATCCTCGTTGAAGGCATCACCGAGCAGCTTCCAGTGACCGTCCATTTCGGCGGGATAGGCGGACGGACCCCATTCGAACCGGATGGCATTTGCGGCCTGAATGGCCTGCCAGGTGCTGTCGGCGACGACGGCAACGCCGCCCATGACCGGGACGATGCGCCGCACGCCTTTCATATTTTGCGCCTCGCCGGCGTCGAAGCCTTCGAGGGTGCCACCCTGCCGCGGGTTGAGCTTCAAGGTCGCATGCACCATACCGTCGATGGCGAGGTCGATGCCGTAAACCTGGGCGCCCGTGGATTTGCCGACCACGTCGAGGCGCTGCATCGGCTTGCCGATCATCCGCCATTGACCGGCATCGCGCAGTTCGACGTCGTTGACGGGGGTCAGGGTTGCTGCGATGGCCGCCAGTTCGGTGTACTTGAGCTCGCTGCCGTCCGGTAGGTGAACCGCCCCGTTCGACGTCGTCAGCCGATCGACCGGCAGGCCCGATTTTTTCGCCGCCGCCAGTTTCAGGGTTTCCCGCGCGACGGCGCCGGCGACGCGCAATTTCTCGAAGCTGTCGGCAACCGAGCTCGAGCCGCCGGTAACCTGAAGACCCATGAGCTTCACGACACCCCCCATGACGTCGCGCGTCAATTCGGCGGCGAATCCGCGGTCGGTCGCCATGAACGGAGCCATCTCGTTGCCGAGCGCGGTGTTGTAGTAGACGGCGCTGGGCTCACCGGGGTCGACGCGGAACTGGCCGAATTCGATGTCCAGTTCCTCGGCGATCAGGGCGGCCTGCATGGAGTGTGCGCCTTGGCCGAGGTCGGTGTGCGGGGTGATCAGGGTAACACCGTGGGGAGCGATCCGGACATAATGGGTGAGCGCGGCCTCGCCTTCCTTGAGATTGCCCTCAAGCGGATTGTCTCGCGGCACGCAACCGAACACCACGCCGCCGGCGACGGCGGTGGATCCGATCAAAAAACTGCGGCGCGTGATTGATTTGATCCGGCTCATGACGACGCCCCCTTCAGGTCGGCGGCAGCGGTCTTTACGGCTTCCCGGATTCTCGGGTAGGTACCGCAACGGCAGAGATTTCCGGACATGGCCTCGTCGATCTGGGCATCCGTCGGCTCTGCCGTTTCCGCCAAGAGCGATGCCGCCTGCATGATCTGGCCCGATTGGCAGTAGCCGCATTGGGCCACTTGGTGGTCGATCCAGGCTTTTTGGACCGCGTGCAGGGAGTGCGGCGTGCCGAGGCCTTCGATCGTCGTAACCTCTCCTGAGACCTCACCGACGGGGGTTTGGCAGGAGCGCACCGCGACGCCATCGATGTGAACCGTGCAGGCGCCGCAGGCCGCGACGCCGCAACCGTACTTCGTGCCGGTCATGCCCAGGTTCTCGCGCAAAACCCAGAGCAGCGGCGTTTCCGCATCAGCGTCAATCTGGCGGACGCGTCCGTTCACGGTAATCTTCATATTGTCGCCTCCCTGGCATTTTAACTGACTTAAGGTCATTTATAACTGACCAGGGGTCATGTCAAGGGGCAAGAAACTACAAATTTTTCAGATTATCTTGAAATATTATTATTTGACAAAGGGTTAGATTTAAATTATATCTTTGTAATAATCGACTTGAGGTCATTTATGGTTGTTTTAACTGCCGGAAAAAGGGCTGTCCGGGGCGAACAGAAGGAAGCCCGGCGTCAAACGATTCTCCATGCCGCGACGGCTCTTTTCGCCGACGCCTCCTTCGACGACATCAGCATGGCGGAAATCGCCCGGCAATCCGGCATCGCCAAGGGCACCGTCTACATCTACTTCAAGACCAAGGAAGAAGTGTTCCTCGAGGTTTTGAGATCAGGATACGAAAATTCCTTCGATCAGCTTGACCGGACGCTGCTCGACATGCCGATCCCAGGTTCCGTTCCCGAGGTGGCACAAGCGCTCGCCGCCTCATTGACCGATGATTCGGACTTCCCCAGACTGGCCGCGATCACGCACTCAGTGCTGGAGCAGAACGTCGACTACGACACCGTTCTCGAGTTTAAGCAGGCGCTCATTCGCCGCTCGGTCTACACGGCCGGACTGTTGGAGGAGCGGCTGCCCTTCCTGAATGCCAGTGAGGGCATGCGGCTTCTGATCACGGCACACGCGCTGTTGATGGGCTTGCAACCGACAGCCGATCCCGCACCGGTTGTCGCCAAGATTATGGAACGCCCTGAAATGGCGGGCTTCAAGGTCGATTCGACGGCCTTCCTGACGCTAACCCTGGTCGATCTGATGAATGGGCTGGCGAACCGATAGACAACCCAGCCTAGTTCCCGCCGGAATCCTCGAAACGCGCTTCGACGCCCGACAGTTTCTCGTAAGTTTTGATGATGGCGGTGCAACCCTCCCCGCCATGTCCCTGACGGGACGCCTCGACATAGGTTCCGTGAACGGCTTCGGCCGCCGCCGTCGGCAGGCCGGTGGAGGCCAGCCATTCCGCATAGTAGCGAACATCCTTTTCGGCGTTGTCCAGAGACATGTGCGGCGTGAAGTCCCGCGCCAGGGTCGAGGCGCCATAAATATCCATCATGCCGCTTCGACCGCCGGCAGCTGAGATGATCTCGATGACCTTGGACATGTCGAGTCCGTCCCGTGCCGCCAGGGCGAACCCTTCGCACCAGGCGGCGACATTGGCAAAGGCGATGTAGTTGTGAATGAGCTTCAGCCGGATAGCGTGTCCCGCCGGTCCGACGTGAAAGACGTTTTCCGCATAGGCATTGAAAACCGGCTGCAGCCGGTCGAGCAGTCCCTCCGTGCCGCCATAAAGAACATTGACTTCGCCGCGGTCGGCGTGCGCCGGGGTGCGGGTCATGGGCGCTTCGCAATAGTCGACACCGGCCGCCTTGCAGGCCGCTCCCATCGTTTCCACATGCGCCGGAGAAGTGGTTGTGTGATCCAACAACACCGCGCCTTCCTTCATGCGTCCCAGAGCGCCGTTTTCACCCAGCATGATGCTTTGGACGGCTTCAGCCGTTGTTACGCAGACCGCCAGGACATCCACGCCAGCCGCCAGGGCCGAAACGTCTTCGGCGGCGCCGGCCCCCAGCTCGACGGCGCCGGCCACCGCCGCCGGATCGATATCGTGGACGGCCACGTCGTACCCGTGTTTCAGGAGGTTTTTCACCAAGCCGCGGCCCATACCGCCCAGGCCGATAAATCCTATGACTTCCTTCGTTTCGGCACCCGTCATCAAGCTCTCTCCCAGCTAATCGGCATCGGCGTTAGATTAGACAATCTCCGAGGAAGAGGCAGTGGGATTCCTCTCAGAATTCTGGCCGGAGTGCCTCGATGAAATGGAAGATCAGTATGTCGCGCCCTAGCTATATTGCTGGTTAACTATTCAAAGGTCGAATAGCCGGGGGGCAGGATGTTCAATCCCATTGCAGATTTCATTACGATGCGGCGCGAAATCACCAGCCGTTCCAAATTGCTCAGCGCGTGGGGCTTTATGCTCAATGTGCCGACCTTGCTGGGCGGACTGTGGTTCGTGAATACGATTGAGGGCGGGGCCGTGGTGTTCGGCATCCTGGTTTCGCTCCTGATCGCCACGCAAATCTACAAGCGGCACTCGCTAACGCGGCTGATGGCGGTCTGCCACGTCGTGTTTCTGCCTGCCATCGCCCTTCTTGGCATGAAGGTCGCCGCGGGTGTTGAACTGTCCCTGTTCGGAATCTGGTCGGTATACAGCCTGCTGCTGATGTCGATTTGCGTCGTCATCGACTGCTTCGATCTCTATCGCTACTTTTTCCAAGGCAACAAAACTTACGTGAGCGGATGAACGGCCCGGCTAGGTCGATGCCGTTTGGCGTCGGCCTCAGGCAGCCGAAAAACCATGGACGTACGATGTCATCAGGCGACACCGTCAAGGACGTCGCGCACCAATTTCAGCAGTCGGACGAGTTCGTACGGCTTGCTTACCAATGTCGCTCCCGGCTCGAGTTCGCCCTTTTTCATCACCTCGTTGTCGACGTAGCCCGTGGCATAAATAACTTTGATGTTTGGCTGAATTCGCTTGGCCTCCTTTGCGATTTCGACGCCGTTCATGCCGCCCGGCAAGACCAGATCGGTAAATATCAGGTCAATGCGTTGGCCTTCTCTCAGGCACGCGATTGCAGCCTCGCCATCCGCTGCCTCGATTACCTGGTATCCCTGATTAAGGAACGTCGTCACGGGAATTTCCCGGACGTTCGGGTCATCCTCCACCACCAAAATCCATTCCGACCCGCCGGCGGGCGGCTGGATCGCATCCGTGACACCTATGGGAGATACTTCGTCCTGGGATCGCGGCAGGAAGAGTTTGACCGTCGTGCCTCGTCCGACCTCGCTGTCGATCGCCATGTGCCCACCGGATTGTTTGGCGAAGCCGTAGACCATGCTGAGGCCGAGACCGCTGCCTTTGCCGACGCCCTTGGTGGTGAAAAATGGTTCGATCGCCTTCTTCAGGTTCTCCCTCGTCATGCCGCAACCGGTATCGCTGACCGATATCTGGACGTAGTCCCCCGGCAAGATGTCTTCACCCTGCCCCGCGTGGGCGTCGCCCAGCACCACATTGGCTCCCCGAATGGACAGCGTGCCACCGTCGGGCATGGCATCCCGGGCGTTGATTGCCAGGTTGAGCATGGCGTTCTCCAACTGATTTGGATCAACCGTCGCGGCCCAGAGGTCTTCTTCAAAGCCGACGTTCAGATCAATCGTTTCCCCGAGGGTGCGCTGGAACAATTCCTCAAGACCGTGAGCCATTTCAGCAATGTCAGCAGAGATGGGCATAAGCGGTTGCTTTCGCGAGAACGCCAACAGACGTTGCGTCAAGGACGCCCCGCGCATCACCGACCGCCTTATCGCCCCGAGGCCGGAAAGAAGCTGATCATCATCGCCGGCACGGAGTTCAAGCATCTCCGCGTGGCCGCTCATGACGGCCAGAAGGTTGTTGAAATCATGGGCGACGCCGCCGGTAAGCTGACCCACCGCTTCCATTTTCTGGGCCTGGCGAAGACGTTCATCGGCGGCTTTGCGTTCCGTGATATCGGCAATGCTGGCGCGCACCAGATTGCGCTGCGGATCGGGCAATTTGACGAGGCTGACCTCGCATAGCGTCTCCTTGCCGTCGGGCGTCACGTGCATCCATTCGAACTTGGGAAACTCCCCATGAAGGGCTCTTTTCAAGTAGTCCCTTGCCGCATCCGTGGAGAGGCGACCGTCCGGCTGGTACTCCGGACTGAGATCAGCCGGACCGATTTTGTTGATCAGCTTCTCGCGCCCCAGCCCGTGCAGGGTTTCAGCCCTGGGATTGGCGTCAACGTATAAGCCGGTGTCGACATCGAGCATCGTGATCGCTTCCGGCGCGTGCTCCACAAAGGCGCGAAACCGAGCCTCGCTCTCGGCAAGAGCTTCTTCGGCGCGCTTCCGCTTCGTGATGTCGAGGGCAAGCGCAAAACAGCCTCGAACCGACCCCGATTCATCGATGTCGGGAACGTAGGTAATGTCGACGTTGCGCGTCCTGCTATCGGGAAACGAGACCACGCGTTCAATGTTCTGCTCGGTCCCCTTCAAGGCCGCTTCGACGTTCGGCCAAACCGCCTCGTGAGCATCCTGCCCCAGGACTTCCCGTGCCGTGCGCCCCAGAATCTGGTCCGCCGGCCGGGCGAACCAGCTTTCGACCGTCTTGTTGATGGAGCGGTACCGACCCTCTTGGTCGAGATAGCCGATCAAGACCGGGAGGTTGTCCGTAACCAGTCGCATTTGGTCACGGCTTTCCCGCAGCGCCTCCAGTGCCTCCTTCCGCTCCTCGTTGTTGTCATTCAGCTCGTTCGCCAACCGGCTCGTCAGCCAAAACACCAGCCCCCCGGTCACGCCGATGAACAACCACCCCTTTGCGGTTTGCAATCTGTTCTCGAGATCGGCGTTCTGGACCAGGGCATGAAGGACGGAATCGGAGAACAGAATCCAGGCCGCGCCAAAGACGGCATAGATCACTGCTACTCGAAGGGGCGAAAAGCGCTCATTCATTTGGGACTCCAACGCCACGTAACCGCATCGCCTAGAGACTCGATAATAGAACTAAACCCCATCTTATTCCTGCCAAACCGGCGGAGCGGCACTGTCGGAAGTGTGGACCCGGAGGCTGTTAGAGCATCCCGCTCAATTTACCGGAACTGCAGGCCGGCATGTTCTTTTCAACGTGCTCCCCAATCGCGTCGTGCCTCGATCCGCCGTCAGTGGCAATTCGAGTTACGGTTCAATTTCAACTGGTGCCAATTCACAATTCCGCCCTTCAAGCAGTTTATCGACAGCATCGATAAGATTTTGCAGTCCGAATGGCTTTCCCAAGACCAAATCGGCGCCCAAGACGGAAGCACTTTTCAGATAGCCGTAGTTAGAAATGCGGCCGCCGCCGGACATGGCGATAATCGGCAGCGAGTTGCCGCTATCCCTTAGCTTGATGATCGTCTCAAGACCCTCGCCGTCTTCCATGACAATATCGGTTACAACGAGGTCGATCGGATGCTGGCTCAAAATTTCGATTCCCTCATTTCCACCTTGGGCCTGAATTACCCGATGCCCCGCCTTGGCCAGCGCCTGCGCCAGCATGAGCCGAACGTCGTCGTCGTCATCGATCACCAGAATGTTGGCCACTGACCTACTCCCGATTTCTACTTAATAAACTCTATTAGGGGGATGGGTGACCCGCCCGCGAATCCGGTGGAACGTGAACCCGCAGGCGGGAGCGCACCGGCCAGGATCCGGCGCGCTGTCCCTGTGCGCTGCTCCTCAACCGTTGCGAACGCGATCGAGGAACTGCCGAACTTCGTTGTCCAGATTGAGGATGTCGTCCGAGAGATCGGTCGTTACCTTCTTGACTTCCGTCGCGGAGGAGCCGGTCGAACTGGCAGCCTCGCTCACCGTCACGATATTGTTGGCGACTTCCTGTGTGCTTTCCGCAGCCTGCAGGATGCTGCGGCTGATTTCGCCGGTCGCTGCCCCCTGCTCCTGGACGGCGGAGGAAATACCGGCGGCGATCTCGTTTATCTTTTCGATCGTGCTGGAAATATCCTTGATCGCGCGGACGGCGTTTCCCGTCTCGTCCTGAACCATCTTGATTTGTTCGGAGATTTCGTCGGTTGCGCTGGCGGTTTGGGTGGCAAGGTTCTTGACCTCCGACGCAACCACCGAAAAACCTTTGCCGGCTTCCCCGGCCCGGGCGGCCTCGATGGTGGCGTTCAACGCGAGCAAATTAGTCTGTCCGGCAATGTCGTTGATCAGACCGACCACGTCGCCGATTTTTGCGGCGGTTTCATCCAGGCTCGTCACCATCGCGTTGGTTCGCTCCGTCTCGGATACCGCCTCGCTGGCGACTTCGGCCGCCTGATTGGCCTGGCGGCTGATCTCGTTGATCGAGGAAGATAGCTGTTCCGACGCGGAAGCAACCGAATTTACGCTGTTGCTCGCCGTTTCGGAGGCAAGTGAAACCGTACTCGTCAGCGAATTGGCTTTGTCCGCGTTGACGGACATCGTGTCGGACGTGGCCGACATTTTTTCGAAGGCCACGGAAAAACCGTCGACGAGTTTTTTGACGCTGCCCTCGAAATCGTCGGCAAGCTCCAACATTTGCGCGCGCTTCGCCTTATCGGCTTCTTCGATGTCCTTTTGACGCAACGCCTCCGCTTCGCGGGCTTCGTCCTGCCGGCGCTCGTCGGCCAGGCGTGCCTCTTCCGACGCTTTTTCCGCCCGCAGGGTCGATTCCCTGAATTCCTTGAAGTTCTGTTCCAGACTGCCGGAGGCCTTATTCATCATCACGTAACCGATCGTCGATACGGCCAGGACGACCAGACCGAACATGACGGCGTTGCGCGCGAGAAGTCCCGCCGTCAACGCGGGCAATTCCGAATTCAGCGCGGGCAGGATAAACCCGAGCCCCAGCAGGAACACGGAACCCCACTGCGCATAGGCGTTGAAGCGCAGGAAGTTCAGAACGTCTTCCGTCGCGATCCTGTTTCTTTGCGGATAAATGCCCTGACGCACGGACAGCAATTTGATCCTGAAGAAGATGAAGAAGGGCAAATTCACCACGAAAAGGATCGGCACGACCAACATCCACAACAGGATGTAAACAACGGGATCCTGAACGACGCCCAGGAGTTCGCCGTTGGGGCCAATGACGACAAAAGCGACGGTGCCCCAGAAATGGGCGCGGCAGAGCTTGTTCACATAGGCCCGTTCCTCAAGCCTTTGGCCGAACGTGCTCGAGAAAATGTTCTTCTTCAGATACCAGCCGGCGATGAGGAATGCGGTTCCGATAACGACGACCTTGAGAGGATTGTCGAACATCCCCTGCCGGATTTCGGAATTGGCCAGTTCTCCCATCCCGATGAAGAGGGTGTAGACGATGGGCGGAACCAAAAATGCGGCAAAGAACGTCGCCGAGAGAACAATTTTTTCTTTTCGGGTAACTTCAGACATTGGGCTAACTCAGTTCCAAATTTCCGGGTTCAACGCTCGGGCCCAAAATCGACATTCAGGACCCGAATTCATTTCTTCAACTTGAGGCTCAGGAAATATTGCCCAGTGACATGTCTGAGGTGGGTCAGATCTCGGGAGTTTGGTAACGGATGTGTAACAAGTGTTTCCGCATTGCGTCTGCTCGACGTCAAACCGTACACGTTTCGGATGTGCCGTATGTCCTCCAGACCCGCAAATTTGCTGCGGGCGACATTGGGCACCGCACCCTGTTTGCAACCTTTCGGAATGTGCCTATCATGATTTTCCGAGCGCTCGGCTGATTCGCGGCGATGGCGGATGCGGGCGAGGTGCGGTCAACTGGGGAGACAGAGAAAAGGTCGGGAAAAACAGTTCCAGCCCGAGTATGGACACAATATGGACGAGCCTCCGAGGATCCTAGCCGTTGACGACGACGAAGAACTGCTGGCGATGATTGACCAGTTTCTCACCGATTCCGGATATTCGGTATCGGTGACGAGCGAGGGACAGCAAGCCGTAGCCGCGTTGGAATCGTCGAAATTTGAGTTGGCCATACTCGACATCAATTTGCCCGATATCGATGGGCTGACTCTGACCCGAATGTTCAAGGCAAAGAGCAACGCAGGGATAATCATCCTGAGTGGGCGCGGCGAAACCCCCGACCGCATTATCGGGCTGGAAACCGGCGCTGACGACTACCTGGCGAAACCGTTTGAGCTGCGCGAACTTCTGGCGCGAATACGCAGCGTCTTGCGCCGGACCAACGGCGCCGCGCCATCCACCGATGACGGAAACCATGAATACAGGTTTGACGGATGGATGGTTAACGAGGCCACGCGGACATTGTCGGACCCCGAACAAAATCCCGTCGATCTGACGACGCGGGAGTTCGAAATGCTGCTTACATTCGTAAAGCATCCGAATCGTGTACTCACCAGGGAACAGATACTGGATCTGTCCTCGAGGGCCGATCGACCGGTCTACGACCGATCAGTGGACACCATGGTTGCCCGCCTGCGCCGAAAGTTGGAGGCCGATCCGGCTAATCCCAAGATCCTAACGACCGTAACGGGTGTCGGGTACATGTTGAAGGCCGATGTCCGCATTCAATGATCGCGGCCCTGAAAAGTCGATGGGCATCACTTCAGTTCAAGCAGCGAGGTCGTGGCGGAAACCGGAATTTTCCGATTCCCGCCCGACCGGCCGACCTTCTGACGCGTAACGTAGCCAGGCCCGGTTCACTGATAGTTCCACATCTGCCGCCGGATCAGCCATTCGCCTGAAGGTTGGCGGTTGATGAGCCAGATCTTGTTGGCGGTCTTGGCTTCGGTGGCGCCGTCGGCATGGGCTTCGAGTGAGATATGGGCCTCCGCCACGCCGCAGACCCAATCCTCGTCGATCAAGAAAGCGTCGATCGGCTTGGATTGAACGGTCCATTTGGCGACGTCGTAGTCGCGCTGCTCGCTCTGCCGGATTTCATCCGGGCCGCGTTCAGGCATGCCGCCCGGCGGTATGCGGATTGCGTCGGGCGCGAACAAGCTGCCGTAGGCTACCGAATCGTTGGCGCTGACGGCCGACTGGTAGCGTTCGCACAGGTTTTCAACAATCTCCATTGGATCCGTCATGATTTCCTCCTTCGTTCGTGACGTTTCACTGACGCCACATTGCCCCGGAGGAAGTCCGCCCAGCCAGTGACCGAAATGTAGCACCCCCGGTACACTTTATGTACTAGGCTGCCACGGGTGAATTGGGCTAGCTTATCCGTGGGGAGGGACAAGCGATGCCAAGCAAGAGCTACGGGATGTTTTGCCCGATCGCCATGGCCTGCGAGGTCGTGGAACCGCGCTGGACCATGCTGATCCTGGCGGAAATGTGGCTGGGCGCGACGCGGTTCAACGAGATCCGTCGCGGCGTTCCGGGCATCTCGCCGACGCTGCTGTCGAAGCGGCTGAAGGAGATGGAGAAGCAGGGGCTGGTCGAACGGCTGGAGGACCGGGCAAAGGGCACCGTCGACTATGTGCGCACGCCCATGGCGGTTGAACTCGAACCGGTGCTCGACCTGCTGGGTGACTGGGCCTATCGCCATGTCGAACCGGAGGTCGCGCTGGACAATCTACAGCCGGATTATCTGATGTGGAATCTCAGGCGTCAGATCGATCCCGCGGCCCTGCCCGACCGCCGGGTCGTCGTGCGTTTTCATTTTCCCGACTGCCGGAAGGAGGAGGCAACCTATTGGCTGATGGTTCGACCCGGTATGGCGGGGGATCTCTGCCTGGTCGATCCGGGCTTCGATGTCGACTTATACGTGGAAGCGGAATTGCGGGCGCTGGGATCGGTCTGGATGGGTTACTCGACGCTAAAAACCGAAATTTCCAAAGACCGCATCTTCCTGAGCGGCGATCCGCTTCTCGCCAAGACGATGGACCGCTGGCTGGTCAAGACCGAAGACGCGGAGGCGGCGGCGTAGGAATATCCGCGATGGGCGCGCCCCCAACCCGACGGGTTCAGCCCTGCTCGATGCCTGCCTTTCGCAGACCGTCCACGAAACGCTCCCAGTCCTCCGGGTTCTTGTAGGGCAGGATTTTTGCTTTCACCGCTAGCGAGTAATCCGGGTTGATCCCCAATGCCTCCGACCACGCCCGCCGGGCGTCTTCCGTGCGGCCGAGATGCCCCGAGCACGAAGCAAACAGCACGCGCGAAATGTCGGTCTTGGGATTGCGGCGGATGCGGCGTTCAAGAACGTCTCTCGCCCGCTCATAATCCGCCCCCATGAAGTAGGCGTGGCCCAGGAAATGCAGCCATATGTCGGTGTACTGCGGATCCAGCCTCATCGCTGCACGGAGACTGCTTACCGCTTCACGGGCCTCGCCCGCATAACTGAGGGCGTAGCCGCGGATGGCGTAGGCCTCAGCCATGTTCGGTGCGAGTTCTATGGCGCGCTCCGCCTCGGAAACGGCCTTGTCGAGATCGTGCCGCCAGGTGTGGGCGAGCGCCATAGCGCAGTGTCCCTGTGGATCCAGAGGGTCCAATTGAATTGCCCGCTCGGCAAGTTCGAATCCGCGGTCAGCCACCGATTCCGGGGAGTCGCTCCAATTGTTCGTAAAGATGTTCCCTAAAGCCACGACCAGACCAAAATGCGCCATCACGAAGGTAGGATCGAGCTCAATCGCCTTCTCGAACAGCGTTTGCGCCTCAACCACGCCTTCGCGGTCGTGCCGGTAAAGCAGGCTCAGCCCTCTGAGTCCGAGATCGTAAGCCTCCATATTGTCGGTTGCCTGGATACCGATGCGGTCATTCTCGTCAAGGCGGAGGGTGATTTTGAGCGCCGACACCACCTCCCTGGTGATTTCGTCCTGGATGGCGAAAATATCGTCCAATTCCCGGTCGTAGCGTTCGGCCCAGAGATGGGCGGCATTGGCGCCGTCGATAAGCTGGGCGGTAATCCGAACCCTGTTCGCGGCCCGTCTCACGCTGCCCTCGAGAACATAATCCACGCCCAATTCGTGAGCGGCCCGGCGAATGTCGACGCTATCGCCCTTGTAGGTGAACGACGAATTTCGGGCGATGACGAGAAGGGCCGAGATTTTTGAAAGGTCGGTGATGATATCTTCGGCAATGCCGTCCGAGAAATACTCCTGCTCCGGATCGCCCGACATGTTGTCGAAGGGCAGAACCGCGATCGAAGGTTTGTCCGGAAGCGTCTGATTATTAAACGGGCCTGCTTCGCGAGCCGGCTCGTCCCCCAACGGCACGATGTGCCATACGCGCACAGGTGCGGAGACGTGCTTTACGTCGTGTTCGCCCTGGTCGTCGAACTTGCAGTCCAGCCGGTTTCGCACCTGGTTGTAGACGTCGCCGGAAATGCAGATGCCGCCCGGTTCAGCCAAGGCTTCAATGCGGGCCGCAATGTTGACGCCTTCTCCATGGATGTCCTCACCGTCGTCGACGATATCACCGAGGTTGACGCCGATGCGGAATTCAAGGGGACTGGCGCGGAGTTGAGTTTGCACCGCGATGGCACAATTGACGGCATCCAGCACGGTCGAGAATTCGGCCAAAAAGCCATCGCCGGTGTGTTTGACGATGCGGCCCATGTGATCGGAGATCGCCGGATCGATCAGATCCGAGCGGGCAGCCTTCCAAGCGGATACGGTCCCGTCCGTATCCTCTTCCATAAGACGGGTGTAGCCGACAACGTCCGCCGCCAGTATCGCCGAAAGACGTCTTTGATCCCCGCTGTCGTTCATCGAAAGAGCACCTCCCCCAAGGCGTCGCTCGAAGCGTACACAATCTCACAAGCTGGAGCGAATCCGATTAGCGCTTCGGCCCCGCAGGAACGAGGGCGGCGGGCAGGCGCTGACGATGATGTGATCTTCCTTGCCGGCTCCCAGGATTACGTGGCTCAGGGGCAGGACGACATTCCCAAAATCAGGAAAACGGTCGGATCACGGCGCGCACGAGTCGTTATTGAGCGACTTTGCGTCGATTGCGGGTTTGACTCACCATGCCTCATGGGCAACAGTTACGCGATATCGGCGGGGCGGGCTGAAAATTGGCGGTAAACAGCCAAACCATTGCAACCCCGAAACCTGACGCGCTTGGTCAGCTGGCACGAGGTCAAACGCCACTTGGTCAACAAGGGCTTGGTCAACAGGGAAGTGGAGCGGGGGAGAATTTGTCCGAGACGGATCGCACGGAAGCGGATCATCTGGTCCGCTTCGTCAACGTGCAGAAAAGCTATGACGGTGAAATTCTCGTCGTCAAGGATTTGAACCTCGACATCGCCCGCGGTGAGTTCCTCACTATGCTCGGTCCGTCGGGTTCGGGAAAGACAACCTGCCTCATGATGCTTGCCGGTTTCGAGGCGGCCACCGCCGGCGAAATCGTGCTCGACGGCCGCTCCATCAATAAGGTGGCGCCACACAAACGCGGCATCGGCATGGTCTTCCAGAACTACGCCCTGTTCCCGCACATGACGGTGGCGGAGAACCTGGCTTTCCCGCTCAACGTCCGCAACATGGGCCGTTCCGAGATCGAGGACCGCGTCAAGCGCACCCTCGACATGGTTCAACTCGGCGATTTCGGCGGCCGCCGGCCGGCCCAGCTTTCGGGCGGCCAGCAGCAACGCGTCGCCGTCGCCCGGGCGCTGGTGTTCGATCCCCAGCTCGTACTGATGGACGAACCGCTCGGCGCGCTCGACAAGAACCTGCGCGAGCAGATGCAGTACGAAATCAAGCACATCCACGAGAACATCGGCGTTACCGTCGTCTACGTCACGCACGACCAGTCGGAAGCGTTGACGATGTCGGACCGTATCGCAGTGTTCAACGACGGCGTGATCCAGCAACTGGCCGCCCCTTCTGCGCTCTACGAGAAGCCTGAAAACGCCTTCGTCGCGCAGTTCATCGGCGAGAACAACCGCCTCAAGGGCACGGTCAAGGCCAACGGCGGCGACACCTGCACGGTGGAAATCGACGACGGCAGCGTGGTCGAGGCCCTAGCCGTCAATATCGGCGGCGTCGGCGAACGCTCGACGCTGTCGCTGCGCCCGGAACGCGTCACCGTCGATCCGGCCGAAGGCAGCTTGCAGAACATTTTTGAAGCCAAGGTCGAGGAACTGATCTACCTCGGCGACCACATCCGCAGCCGCATCAGCGTCTGCGGCGACGACGAGTTCATCGTCAAGATACCGAATGCAGCGGGTCATTCTTCGCTGGAAGAAGGCCAAGTCGTCAGAGTTGGCTGGCACGCTGAAGACTGCCGCGCCCTGGACGTTTTCGACGCCTGAGGCGGGGCTTGGAGACCACCATCTGACCAAGGCCGGGGTAACCGGCCGTCCACAACAGGGAGACGACCTAAATGACCTTAAGAAAACAACTCCTACCGCTTGCGGTGGCCGGCGCTACGGCGATCGGCCTCGCCAGCGCACAGTCGGCTTTGGCCGCTGACGCGCTGACCATCGTATCGTGGGGCGGGGCCTACACCAAAAGCCAGGTAGAGGCCTATCACAAGCCCTTCATGGCCAAGACCGGCATCAAGATCAACTCCGAGGACTACAACGGCGGCCTGGCCGAAGTGAAGGCCCAGGTTGAAGCCGGCAACGTCACTTGGGACGCCGTCGACGTCGAACTTTCGGACGCCATCCGCGGCTGCGACGAAGGCATTCTCGAGCCCATCGACAAGTCCATCCTGCCGCCCGCGCCCGACGGCACGCCGGCCACCCAGGACTTCATCGAAGGCACGCTTTCGGAATGCGGCATCGGCCTGATCGTCTGGTCGACCGTGTTCGCCTATGACGCCGGCAAGTTCCCAGGCGCCAAGCCGAGCACCATCGCCGATCTCTTCGACGTCAAGAAGTTCCCCGGCAAGCGCGGCCTGCGCAAGAACGCCAAGGTCAACCTCGAGTGGGCTTTGATGGCTGACGGCGTGGCCAAGGGCGACGTTTACAAGATGCTCGGCACCAAAGCCGGTCTCGACCGCGCCTTCGCCAAACTGGACAGCATCAAGGACCACGTCGTGTGGTGGGAAGCCGGCGCCCAACCGCCGCAGATGCTGGCCGACGGCGAGGTTTCAATCGCCTCCGCCTACAACGGCCGCCTGTTCAACGCCATCTACAAGGAGAAGAAGCCGTTCAACATCGTTTGGGACGGCCAGGTCTGGGACATCGACCTCTGGGTGGTTCCGAAAGGCACCAAGAACTTGAAGAACGTCCTGGAGTTCATCAAGTTCTCCTCCGACACGCAGCGTCTTGCCGATCAGACCCTCTACATTTCGTACGGTCCGGTGCGCAAGTCTTCGTTCCCGTTGGTCAAGGCTGACATCCAGCCGCACATGCCGACGGCGCCGAACAACTTCAAGAACGCGCTGCAGAACGATTTCGAATGGTGGGCCGACCACGCGGACGAAATCAACGAACGCTTCAACGCCTGGTTGGCGAAGTAGCGCTCGATGGAACTCGGGAGGGCGGTTCCGCCGCCCTCCCGACCTTTCCCGACGCATTTCTTTTGTTGATTATTTCACCGTGAAGTAAGGGGGATTGGCACTTTGATCGACACCACCGTCGACGCCCCGGCCGTCCGTTCGGACGACGACATCCCCCTCAAGGTCAAGCTGAGGCGGACGACGCGCCGCAACCGCATCGTCGCTTTCGGCCTCGTACTGCCGCTGCTGGCCTTCATCGTCATTACCTTCCTGGTGCCTATCCTGCTGATGCTGTTCCGCAGCGTCGACAACCCCGTCGTCAACGGCGTTTTCCCCGAAACCCTGGCCATCCTGGAAAACTGGGACGGCAAAGGTTTGCCCAGCGAAGAGGCCTATGCCGCCATGGCCGCGGAGCTGGTCAAGGGCCGCAAGGACAAGACCATCGGCCGGGCGGCGACGCGCCTCAATTTCGAGACCGCCGGGGTGCGCAGTCTGATCACCAAATCCGCGCGCAAGCTCCGCAAGATCAAGACCGGTCCCTACAAGGAGGCCATGATTGAGATCGACGAGGATTGGGGCGATCGAAAAATTTGGGCCACCGTAAAGCGCATGGGCAAGCGCTACACCCACGTCCAATACCTGGCGGCGGTCGACCTCAGGCAGAACGTCGACGGCGAGATCGTCAACCAGCCGGAAGAGCGCCAGATCTACCGCCAGATTTTCATCCGCACCCTGTGGATCAGTCTGCTCGTCACGGTCGCCTGCTTGGCGCTGGGGTACCCCATTTCCTATCTGCTGGCGACTTTGCCGCTCAAGACATCGAACCTTCTGATGATCCTGGTGCTGCTGCCGTTCTGGACGTCACTGCTGGTGCGGACCACCGCCTGGATCGTCTTGCTGCAGAGCGAGGGGGTCATCAACGACCTTGTCATGCTCACCGGCATGGTGACCGAACGGCCGCAGCTTATTTACAATCAGTTCGGCACCATCGTGGCCATGGTGCACATCCTGCTGCCCTTCATGGTGCTGCCGATCTATTCCGTGATGAAGGGCATCCCGCCGAGCTACATGCGCGCCGCCCAGTCCCTGGGTGCCACACCGTTCACTGCATTCGTCAAGGTTTATGCGCCGCAGACGGTGCCGGGCATCGGCGCCGGTTCCATCCTCGTGTTCATCCTCTCCATCGGCTATTACATCACGCCGGCGCTGGTGGGCGGGCGCACGGGACAACTGATCAGTAATTTCATCGCCTACCACATGCAGAAATCCCTCAACTGGGGACTTGCCGCCGCCCTCGGCGCGGTCCTGCTGGCCGGGGTCTTGGTATTCTACTGGCTCTACAACAAGATCGTCGGCATCGACAACATGAAGCTGGGATAGGTTAGATGGCGCTGCAACCCTACGTCGGACCCCTCGGCCGGACCTGGTATTACGGTTTCCGGGTGATCTGCGCGCTGGTGTTCTTCTTCCTGATCGCGCCGATCCTGGTGATCATCCCGCTGTCGTTCAACGCCGAGCCCTACTTCACGTTCAACGAGGCGATGCTGTCGCTCGACCCGGACGCCTTTTCCATTCGCTGGTATCAGGACATCATCAACAATCAGCAGTGGATGCATTCGATCAAGAACAGCATCATCGTCGCAATTTTTGCGACGGCGCTCTCAAGCTTCCTGGGCACGCTTGCCGCCCTGGGCCTGTCGCGGCCGGAGATGCCCTATCGCACGGCAATCATGAGCCTTCTGATTTCGCCCATGATCGTGCCGCTGATCATCACGGCCGCCGGCATGTACTTCTTCTATTCCCAGGTCGGTCTGGCGCAGACCTACGTCGGCCTGATCCTGGCCCACACCGCATTGGGCACGCCCTTCGTGGTGATTACCGTGACGGCGACGCTGGTCGGTTTCGACCATTCTCTGACGCGCGCCGCCGCCAGCCTGGGCGCCAATCCGGTGACGGTGTTCCGCAAGATCACCGTGCCGCTGATCACCCCGGGCGTCATTTCGGGCGCGCTTTTCGCCTTCATCACATCGTTCGACGAGGTCGTCGTCGTGCTCTTCCTCGCGGGCTTCGAACAGCGCACCATCCCGCGCCAGATGTGGGCCGGCATCCGCGAGCAGATCAGCCCCACCATCCTGGCCGTCGCCACGGTTCTGGTGGTGTTCTCAATCGTCCTGATGACCGTCCTCGAACTCCTGCGCCGCCGCAGCGAAAAACAACGCGGCATGAGCCCGGCTTAGTCGGTCAGGGCTAGCCGAACTCACTGCCGTCATTCCCGCGAAAGCGGGAATCCATGCCGTTTCCTGTCCGACACGGATACTCTCACGTTATTCAAGCTCTCAGGCATGGATTCCGGATAATTGCTGCGCAATTTCCGGAATGACGAGGATATAGCTGGGGTGCCTTATCCAGCAGCGCCCCGTCCCCTAGTTCAAATTCTTCAAACGTGCTGGCCGCCGTTAATGTGGATTTCCGAGCCGTTGACGTAGGACGATTGTTCCGAGCACAGGACGTAGATCATTGAGGCGACTTCTTCGGGCCGGCCCAGGCGGTGCATGGGAATCTCGTCCGCCAGCGCCTGATATTCCGGCCCGATCATCGCGGTTTCGATCTCGCCCGGCGAGATGGCATTGACCCGCACGCCGTGCGGGCCGAAATCCGCCGCCATTTCCCGCGTCAGCGCGGCCAGCGCCGCCTTGGATGTCGAATAGGCGGCGCCTGCGAAGGGGTGAACGCGGCCGCCCGCGATCGAAGTTACGTTGAGAATGCTGCCCTGGCCGGCCTTCAATTCCTCGAACAGGCCGCGGGCCAGAACGATGGGGGCATAGAAATTGACGTGAAAGACGTCCCGCCACAGGATCATCTCGGAATTGAGGCAGTTGAGGCGTTCGCCGTTCGGGCCCTTCGGCGAGATCGCCGCGTTGTTGACAAGGGCATGCAACGGCCCGCCGTTGAGACGTTCCTTCAAGGTTTCCACACCGCTGGCCAGGTTTTCCATGCTGGAAAGATCGATGACGACGTGATCTTCGGGCCCGGCCTCCCAGGGGCAGTTTTCGGAAAACTCCTGACGGGAGCAGGTGATAACGCGCCAGCCGGCAGCGCTGAAGCGCTTGACCGTTGCGTGTCCGATTCCCCGGCTGGCGCCGGTGAGGATCAATGTTCTGCGTTCTTCATTACTCATTCGTCGACCAATTCACTCCAAATTCAGGCGCGCTAGTGCGCCATCAGAACGGGCACGGACGCCGTGCGCAAGACGTCTCCGGTAACACCGCCGAAGATCAGCCGGCGGATGCGGCTGTGGGTATAGGCGCCCATGACGACCATGTCGGCATTGGCCTCGGCCGCTGCCGCCAGAAGACTCTCGCCCACCGATCCCGAACCGCTTTGAACGTCTCGGCTGGTCGCGCTGACACCGTGCCAGGCCAGGTATCGGACCACGTCCTCGGCACTCGGTCCGTGCTTGCCTGCTTCCTCGACTTCCAATACCACGACGGTTTCGGCTTCGCCGAGAAAATGCAGTGCTGCGCTCACCGCGCGGGCCGATTCGGGACTGCCGTTCCAGCCGAGGGCAATGGTCTTACCGAGGTTTTCGATGGTCTCCCCGGCCGGCACGACGAGCACCGGGCGGCCGGTATCCATCAATGCCGCCTCCAGCGTGGCGGACGGTGCCGCGTCGTCGTCAGCCTGCGGGCGGCAGGCGACGATCAGGTCGGCCAGGCGGCCGCGCGACGCCACATAATCTTCCTCTCGGCCGACGACTTCTTCCAGGTGGGCCGTGCCGCCGCCGTCGACGGACGGCGTCGCGGTTTCGTTGACGCCATTGCGGCTGCAGGCTTCGGCAAAACGCTCCCGTGCCCGGGCGCGCCGTTCGTTGGCCTCGCGCTCGGCGCTGGCCATGACATCCTCAATCATGGCGCTGGTCATGCCTTCGCCGACGTAGGCCACGGAATCACGAGGATCGATCGCGACATGCAGCGCTTCGACGTGGGCGCCGAGCCGCCGGCCGACCGTCAAGGCGGCATCCAGCGGCGCTGAAATGCCGGCCATCCCGCTCATCGGAATCAGGATTGTCTTAATCGCCATATCCGCCTCCCTGTGCTGCCTACAACACTCTACCCGAGATACTTAACACGTTGGGACGCCGCATGTAATTGCCAAGCGGAATTCGGCCAGCCGGCCGCGACTTCATGACGCGCCGAGGAGGACGTCCTTGATACGCTCAGCCGTCTGTTCCTTGTCGCCGTCGGTCGATATCTCGGGCCAGGTCAGGTCGCCCAAATCATAGCCGGTTTGCTGCTTCAGCACATCGACGGTGGCATCTGACGCATCCTGGCTGCGCTTCTCGATCCGGGCCGCCATGGTCTCGAACGCCGCAGAGAACCACAAGCCCGTGAAGTCGGCCCCGGCGGCCGCGGCGACGGCCGCGATGGCGGAGCGCTCCGCCTCATGGGCGTGCACGGCGTCGACCACGACGGAGTGGCCCGCCGCGAGGAGTGTACCGGCGGTCGTCCGCAGCGCCTCATAAACCCGGTCGGACATCTCGCGCGTATAGCTCTCGGGTCCGAGCCGTTCCGTCTCATGTTTCCCCAGCATGGCTTTTCTGAGGACATCACTGCGCAAGACGATACCGCCGACGGGCCCGGGCAGCAGGGCAGCGGCCACTTTCGCCTGGGTGGACTTGCCGCTGCCCGAGAGGCCGCCGACGGCCACCAGCCTGGGACGGGATTGCTCCAGGAATTCGGCGGCCAGTGCAATGTATTCCCTGGCGCCGACCCGTACGCGTTCAGCGACTTCCGGATCGCTTTGACTGGCGGCGGCGGGTATGGCGGTGAAAGCCCTGATACCCGCCCGCACGGACAAGTACAGCGACAGCAGTTCAATGCCGGCGAAGTCGCCGGTACGCTCCAGGTAGCGGTTCAGGATCAGGTTGGCCTGGGCGCGAAGGCCCCGGTGAACGAGGTCCATCAGCAGGAACGCCAGATCGTAGAGGATGTCCGAAATTGCCAGCCGGTCGTTGAATTCGATGGCGTCGAAAAGTGTTGGCCGGCCGTCGATCAGGCAGACGTTGCGGAGATGGAAATCACCGTGGCCATGGCGGACGAAACCCTCGATCCGCCGCGCCTCCAAGGCATCCGCCAGGCGCTCGACCGCGGCGCTTTGAGCTCCCGTCAGGTGGTCGACCTCCGCCTGATCGAACATCGAGCCGACGCCTTCCGGCAACAGCCGGGCGGTTTCCGCGACGATGTCGGCGATGGTGTCACACGCACCTTCTTCCCGGTGAACCTCGGCGGATTGGAGAAAATCACAGGCCGTCTCCGCCAGCTTGCCCGCCAGTTCCCGGTCGAATTCGCCGCGCAGGGCGACCTTGTCGAGCACGCCCGATTCCTCGAAACGCCGCATCTCGACGAGCCACTCGACGGCCTCGCCAGCGCCGCCCAAGGCAAGGCTTCCGTCGGCCTCGCGCGTGACCGGCCGAACGCCGAGATAGATCTCGGGCGCGGTGCGGGAGTTGAGGTCCACCTCCGCCCGGCAAAACCGCTCACGCCGCGCCAGGGTGGAGAAATCCATGTACTCGAAATAGACCGCGCGCTTCATCTTGTAGGCGTGCTCCCCGACCAGGAAGACGACGGCGCCGTGGGTGTCAATGCGTTGAACGCCGTCCGCGCCGGAACCATACGACAAGGGATCGGAGAGAAAGTGGATAGCCTCGGTCTGATCTTCCGTGATCATGTGGCGACCCCGTAACGCGTAACTACCGGCGGCGGTCAGATATAGCTGCGATGGGCTTCCTGAACGCCTTGCGGATCCTGATGGATGATAACGTCGGAACCGGGATAGGCCATGCGAATTTTCAGTTCCACCTCGTCGGCGATTTCGTGCGCCCGCAAGAGCGTCAGGTCGTCATCCAACTCAAGGTGAAGCTGGATGAACGAATTGACGCCCGAGGATCGGGTGCGCAGATCGTGCATTTCATAGACGTCTTCATGCGCCATCACGATCTCCCGGATACGCCGGCGCTCCTCGTCGGGAAATTCGCGGTCCATCAGCATGTCGAACGATTGCCGGGCGATGGTCCAGGCGCCGCGCAGGATATACCCGGCGATGGCAAAAGCCACCAGGGCGTCGACCACCTGCCAGTCGAGCAGCATGACCGCCAACAGAGCGACAATGACGCCGACGTTGACCAACAGATCGCTGCGGTAATGCAGACTGTCCGCCGAGACCGCGATGGATCCGGTCTTGCGCACGACGTAACTCTGGAAAATGACGAGCAGCAGCGTCAGAGCGATGGACACAAGCATCACCATGATGCCGATTTCGCCGTGGCTGATGGGCTGGGGACGGATCAGACGGTGGCCCGCCTCGAAAACCAGAAACACGGCAGATCCGCCGATGAACGCTGCCTGACCCAGGCTGGCGAGCGACTCCACCTTGCCGTGGCCGAAACGGTGCTCTTCGTCCGCCGGCTCCAAGGCCTGGCGAACGGCGATCAAACTGACGATCGATGCGACGACATCAAGGATCGAATCGACCAACGAACTCAACAGCGCCACCGAACCGGAGGCCAGCCAAGCCCACATCTTGATGGCGATTAGGATGGTCGCCACGCTGACGGACGCGTAGGTCGCCCAGCGCATCAGGCGGGCGGTCCGCGGGTCGACCGCGCCGACCGACGTTTGGCCCTGAGGATTGGTCTCTTTCGTATCTGCAGGCATCAATTTGCTTTTTCGTTCCGCTGCTCAGGGAAACAGGATTTCCGTACGCCAAACGGCGGGCTCACCCGCCGAAGCATCCTCACGGAGATAGACGAGACGCTCGTGCAGCCGAAACGCCTTGTCGCGCCAGAACTCGATCCTTGAGGGGATGACGCGGTAGCCCGACCAGTGGGGCGGGCGCGGAATTTCGCCGAGGGCGAACTTCGCGGCGTACTTGGCGACGGCCTTTTCGAGGTCGAAGCGTCCGGCCATGGGCCGGGACTGATCGGACGCCCAAGCGCCGATCCGGCTGTCGCGGGCCCGGCTGGCGAAATAGGCATCGGCCTCCTCTTCCGAAACGGGCTCCACGCCCCCTTCGATGCGCACTTGTCGGCGTAGGCTTTTCCAGTGGAAACAAAGTGCGGCCCGGGGATTGGCTGCGAGGTCATCACCTTTGCGGCTTTCGGTGTTGGTATAGAAGACGAAGCCCCTTTCGTCCGAACCCTTGAGCAGGACCATGCGCGCCGACGGCATCCCGCCGGCATCCACGGTGGCCAACGCCATGGCCGTCGGATCGTTGGGCTCGGTCTCGATCGCCTCTTCGAGCCATGCCGCAAAACGCACAAACGGATCTTCTACGTCACTCATCGCCGCCCGCCATATTTCTGCTCTAATCCGTCCATAAGTTATCTTGGAAGCCGCCGCACCCGTTGCGGCTGGCGGGCTATACTTAGAGTGCCGCCCAAGCAATGTCGACCTCAGGCCGGTATTTTTGGGGTCGTCATGGTAGCAAAATCTCTCTCCTTGCGCTGCCGCTTGCTGTTATACTCCGACAGCGGATCGGCGGATCGAGGGGTAAGTCCGCCAAAAGTATGAATTAGATATTGATCTCAATGCTTTAGGGGGCATAGGCAGGTATGAAATACGTCAAATTCGCCGCCATCGGCATCATCGCTCTATCTCTCGCGGCCTGCGAAGGCGCGGGTGAAAAAGAAAAAATCGGCACCGTCGTGGGTGCCGCTGTCGGTGCCGTCGCGGGTGCTCAACTGGGCAAAGGCAAGGGCCGGGACGTCGGCATCGCCATGGGCGCCCTGCTCGGTTCCTTGGCGGGATCCAGCGTCGGCAAGACCCTCGACCGCGCCGATATGATGTATCTGAACCGAACGCAGCAACAAACCCTGGAGACCAAGCCGTCCGGAACGTCGAACACCTGGAAGAATCCGGATTCGGGCAATAGCGGTACGGTAACGCCGCAACGTACCTATCAGACCGCGCAGGGCACGTACTGCCGCGAATTCCAGCAGACCATCACGGTCGGCGGCCGCACGGAGGAAGCTTATGGCACGGCCTGCCGCCAGCCTGACGGCACCTGGAAGATCCAGAATTGATGCTGCTTGAGGCGAACTAGATCAATCGTGCGACAGTGAAATTTGCTCGTTTTCTCAGCGCCTTCGTAGTTGCGGCGGCCGTGTCGTTTGCCGCTGCGGAACCGGCGCGCGCCCAGTTTGCGTCGGTGCAGGAGGCGTTTGACGCCGGGCTCGCCGCCTATGAGGTCGGCGATTTCGCCAAGGCTTACGAAATTTGGCTGCCGCTGGCGGAAAAGGGCCAGCCTGCGGCCCAACGCAACATCGGCCATCTTTTCCGGGTCGGGCACGGCGTTCCGAAGGATTTTAAGAAAGCGCTGGATTGGTACCGCCGCGCCGCCGAGCAGGGTTTCGCCAGGGCTCAGGCCAACCTGGGCAACATGTATCTCCGGGGCCAGGGAACCTCGCAGAACCCCAAGGAAGCGATCAAGTGGTTCACCAAGGCGGCAAAGCAGAACCACCAAATCGCTCAATACAATCTCGGAATGATGTACGAGAACGGCGTCGGCGTCGAAAAAAGCGATGTCACCGCCTTGAGCTGGTATTACCAGGCGTCGCGACTGGGGCACCGCAAAGCGATGGAGAAATTGGCGCTCCTCATCTCAAAAGGCGTCACGCCGGCGCCGACGGATACGGTCCCCGACCCCGGGGAAGCGGAAAGGCGCGCGAAGGAGGCCGCCGCCGAAGCGAAGAAACGGGCGGACGAGGCTGCGGAGGCGGCGCGCAAAGCGGAAACCGCCCGCAAACAGGCGGAAGCGGAACGCCGCGCTGCCGAAATTCGCCGCAAGGCCGAGGCCAAGCGGCTGGCCGAAGAAGCCCAGCGCCTGGCCGAGGAAACCAAGCGTCTGGCCGAGGAAAAACTGAAGGAAGAAGCGGCCAAGGCCGAGGCTGCGCGGGCAGAGGCGGTCAAGGCTGAAGCCGCCAAGGCCGAGGCCGCCCGGGTCGCTGCCGCCGCCCAGCAATCCAGCGAGGTCACGCAGGCGGAACGGCGGGCCTTGGAGCTTAAGGCTGCCGAGGACGCCGCCAAGGCGGAAGCCGACCGGAAGGCCGCCGACATCGCCCGGGCTGAAGCCGCCCGCAATGCCGCCGAGGCCGCTGCCGCTGCTGCTGCCCGAAAGGCGGCGGAGGTGACGGCGGCCAAGTTGGAGGAGGAAAAGGCTGCGGCCCTGGCCGCCCAGCAGGAAGCCGAACGCAAGGCAACGGAAGCGGTCCGGGCGCAGGTCGCGCGTACCGCCGCCGAAACCGCCGCCAAGGAGGCGGAAGAACGCCGGCTCGAGGCCGAACAACGGCGTCAGGCCGCCGAGGCGGCCATTGCCGAAGCCGAGCGCAAGCGCAAGGATCTCGAGGCGACCGTGGCCAAGGCCGAGGAACGCCGCAAGGCGGCCGAAACCTTGCTGGCCGAACAGGAACGTCTTGCCAAGATTGCCGTGGCGGAAGCGGAAAAGGTCCGCACCGCCGCCAAGACGGCCGAGACGGAGGCGCGCAAGGCCGAACAGGAACTCGCCGCCGCCATCGCCAAACGCCAGGCCGTGCCCTCCGCCATCCTGATCGAAGAAGCAGCCGAAACGGCCCGCAAGGAAGCCGAAGAACGGCGCAAGGAAGCCGAATTGCAGATACTCAAGGCCAAGGCGCGAATCGCGGCCGAGAAGCGGGCCGAAGAGGAAGAACGCCTGCGCGCGGAAGAAGCGGCGCGTGTCGCCGCCAAGGTCGCTGCGGAAGCCGAGGCCCGGCGCAAGGAGGCTGCTTTGGAGCAGGCCAAGGCGGAAGCCGCAAGGCGCGAGGCCGAGGCACGCCGGCTGGCCGAGGAAAAACGCAAGGCCGAGGAAGCCGCCAAAGCGCGCGCCGCGGCGGAGGCCGAACGCAAGCGCCGCGAAGAGGAAGAGAAACGACTGGCTGAGGAAAAACGCCGCGCCGAGGAACTCTACGCCCGGCTCAAGGCCGAGGCCGAGGCCGAGGCGGAAGCCAAACGCAAGGCCGAAGCTGCGCGGCAGCTCGCCCTCGACGCCAAACGCAAAGCCGAAGAGGAAGAGCTGAGAAAACGCCGGGCGGAGGAAGCCCGCATCAAGGCCGAAGCGGAAGCCGAGGTTCAACGCAAGGCGGAGGAGGCAAAACGCAAGGCCGAGGCCGAAGTGGCCGCCCGGTTGCGCGCAGAAGCCGAAAAGCGTGAGGCCGAGGAAGCCAAACGGCTCGCAGCGGCCGAGGAGGCGAGACAAAAAGCCGAAGCCGAGGTCGCGGCCAGGGAAAAGGCCGAAGCCGAAAAACGCGCCGCCGAGGAGGCCAAACGGCAGGCAGAAGCCGAAGCTGCCGCCAAGCAAAAAGCCGAGGTGGAACAGCGCAAGGCCGAAATGGCCGCCAGACTGCAGGCCGAAGCACCGAAAACCGTGCCGCCCTCGCCCATTCTTGTCGAAGAAGCCAAGAAGGATAAGGTTGCCGCGCTGGCCACCGATCCCGAGCCGACGGCCGGCGCCGACGAAACGAATGCCCCGACCCCGGCAGTCGAGCCGGCGGCCGAGGCGCCACCACCGTCACCGATCATTGTCGAGGAGGCTAAGCAACAGGCTGAGGCGGAAGTTGAGGCGGCCAAGCCGCCCCCGCCCCCTTCGCCCGTCATTGTGGCCGAAGCGCAGGCGGAGCAAATCAAGAAGTCCACCGAGGGAACGAGCGGCGGTTTCAACGAATTGGAAACCGGGGGCAAGACCGTGCGCACCGCCGCGCTGGCGGCGGAAGCCATCACGGCCTCCAACGAACCCAGCGCCAATGGACCACCGCCTTCCGGAATTTTGGACGCCGGTTTGCTGGCCTACCGCGCGCGCAACTATGAAGCAGCCCTGGATCTCTGGCTCCCCGCGGCGGAAAACGGGGATTCCGACGCCCAATTCTACGTGGGTGGGTTGTACCGCGACGGCGCCGGCGTGGACGAAGATCTGGCCCGCGCGTATCTCTGGTGGTCGCTGGCGGCCGAAAACGGTCACCAGACCGCCAAACGGTTCCTCGGCGAATTGCGCGCCGAGATGCTGCCGCATGAATTGGTCGGCGCCCAAAGGCTGGCCGAACTCTGGGAAAAGAACAAGAAATCCCCCTGATTTCCGACCATCACGTCCCCGCTGCCGACGAATCCGCTGACGTTAACAATTTGGTATGATTCAACACGCGAAAATGATTTTCGCAGCGGCAAAAAGTCGCCGTAACATACGACCAGAACCGTCTCACGCATCAACCCGCCTAATCGACAAAATAAGGGGGTAGTGGGGGCGCCATGCTTGATCCCTACGAAGTCCTCGGCGTTTCGCGCAGTGCGAGCCAGGCCGAGGTCAAACAAAGTTACAGGCGGCTGGCCAAACAGTGGCATCCGGATCGCCAACCCGGCGATTCGCTTGCGGCAGAGCGGTTCAAGGAGGTCGCAGCGGCCTACCATCTGCTGGGCGATGCCCGCCAGCGCAGTCGCTTCGACCGGGGCGAAATCGACGCGGCGGGAAAACGCCAAACCAATTTCCGCAAAGGAAACGCGAAGCGGTCGCGCGCCAAACCCCGCACGGGACAGCGCAGTGCTTCGGGAAGCCGGACACGCTCGGAGAAGACGACGGCGCAAACCGGCGCCGCGGCGGCAGCGGCGGCGGAGTCCGGACAGACAACGGCAAAAGGCGGCGAGCAAGCCACCGTCGAGCCCGCCGGCTTCGAGAACTTCGGCTTCGGCGGGTTCTCCGCCAGCGATATATTTCAACCCTTCTTCCGCGGCAAAAAGGAAAGCCGCGATGACCAACCCAACGGCAAGGTGGGCGATCAGCACTACAAGCTGGAGATCGGCCTCCTGGACGCCATCAAGGGGGGCAAGAAACGCCTGACCCTGAAGAGCGGCAAGGACGTCTACGTCGCCATTCCCGCCGGTGTCGAGAACGGTCAGGTCATCCGCCTCAAAGGCATGGGCGATGCGGCCAAGACGGGCCTTGGCGCCAGACCGGCCGGCGACGCCCTGGTGGAGATCGGTATCCTGCCGCATCCCGTATTCGTTCAGGTCGGCCAGGATATCCACGTCGAACTGCCGGTCACCATACAGGAGGCCGTTTTGGGGGCCCGCATCGAAGTGCCTACCATCGACGGTCCGGTCAGCCTTACCGTGCCGAAAGGTTCCAACACCAATACCCGCCTCAGGCTGCGCGGCAAGGGCGTGGCAGAACGCAAAACCGGCGTGCGGGGCGACCAGCACATGACGTTGCGCATCGTGCTGCCGGAAAACGACAAGGACTTCACGCAACTGGTGAAGTCGTGGGCGCCAGGCAACGACTACGACGTACGCAAGGGTCTCAAGAAGACCTGAGTCCCCGACTGGCGCCAAGATCCATGCAGGTGCTTCATGGGACGACGATTCCTGCTGACCGCCGCAGCCCTGGTCTGGACTTGCTTGCCCCTGCAAACGGTTCAGGCACGCCAGGTGGATCTGGAACTGATCCTTGCGGCCGATATTTCCGGCAGCATGGATATCAAGGAAGCCAGGCTGCAGAGGCAGGGTTTCGTCAACGCCCTCAAGCACCCGGACGTAATCGAGGCCATCCGTCACGGCCGTTACGGCCGCATTGCGGTGGCCTACGTCGAATGGGCCGGTCCCGACGTTCAGCGGATGCTGGTGGACTGGACCGAGGTGTCCGATGCCGGTAGCGCCACCCGCTTCGCCGAGGCGGTGAGCCGGCCCGAAATCAGAACCGAGTTCTGGACCTACATCAGTGCCCTGCTCGACGCCCTGGCGCCGACCTTCGACAACAACGGCTTCGAAGCGCCTCGCCGCATCATCGACATATCGGGAGACGGGCCCAACAACAAAGGCGAGATCGTCGTTCCGGCCCGCGACCGGACGGTAGCCGCCGGCATTACCATCAATGGATTGCCCATCATCAACCAGCGCCCTGGTCCCTACCGGCTTTCGCAATTGCTCGAACTGGATGCCTACTTTGAGGATTGCGTCATCGGTGGATCCGGCGCCTTCGTCATCGTGGCCGATGGCTTTAAGGATTTCGCCCGCGCCATTCGGCGGAAGATGATCCTCGAAATCGCCGGTCTTGCGCCGGGGCCCAAGTTGATCCGGGTCGCCGCAACCAGCCGTCCGCCTTGCAACGCCGGGGAACTTCAGATCAAGGGCTTGAGGCTCGACCACCAATGACGCAAGGTGTCCGTCTCGAAATTTGAGAGAGCTATGGAGTTGAGCGCATTGGCCGACAACGACGACCGATCCAAGAGCTGGATCGGACAGCGGACCCTGCGACGGGAAGACGATCGTTTGCTGACGGGGAACGGCCGTTTCGTGGGCGACATCACGCCCGCCGACTGCCTTCACATCGCATTTCTTCGAAGTCCCATGGCCCATGCCGAGATCCTGTCGCTCGACCTTGACGAGGTGCGGGAACACCCAGGCGTCATAGCTGTTTTCAGCGGAGCCGATGTCGCCGCGTTGGGTCCCTTGCCCGTCAACCCGATCTTCGAGGACATGCGTGTTCCGCCGAGCCCCGTTCTGGCCCGGGATCGGGTTACGGCGGTCGGCCAGCCGATCGCCGCAGTCGTTGCCGAAAGCCAGGCGGCGGCCGTCGACGCCGCCGAATTGATATTCGCCGATCTTGAAGACGTATCGCCGCCTGAGGCCGAGGCGCCGGAAATCGCCAAGTCGTGGCGCACGGAGGACTGCGACGAGATATTTGAGCACGCCTTCGCCACCGTTGAAGTAAATATCGAGCACCCGCGCCTGGCCCCCTCCCCCATGGAGCCCCGGACCCTGGTCGCCGAATGGAGCGATGAAGGTGAAAGCCTCGTGCTGTGGACGAGCAGCCAGACGCCGCACCGGGCACGCCGTGACGTCGCCGAAATCATCGGACTCGATGCGGCGCGCGTCCGCGTCATCGCGACGGATGTGGGTGGCGCATTTGGCATGAAAGCGTCCGTATACCCTGAGGAAATCCTGACGGCTTACGCGGCCTTCACACTCAAGCGCAGCGTCAAATGGGTCGCCAGCCGTTCCGAGGATCTCCTCAGCGCCACCCACGGCCGCGGGGCGAAGTCGTGGGGCGAACTGGCCCTTTCGGAGGACGGCGAATTCCTGGGCTTACGCGCGCGCGTCCAATGCCCGCTGGGCAACTGGCTGCCTTTCAGCGCCGCCGTTCCGGCCTGGAACGCGGGTCGAATTCTACCGGGACCCTATGACATTCCCGCCGTCGACATACACGTCGAGGCCAAGACCTCCAACACGGCGCCAGTGGGCATATACCGCGGCGCCGGCAGACCCGAAGCCGCCATGCTGATGGAACGTCTGGCCGAAGCGGCTGCGCGCCGCCTAAATCTCGACGCCATGGACATCCGGCGGCGGAATTTCGTCGGAACGGATCGGCTTCCGCACAAAAGCGCAACCGGTATCGTCCTCGATTCCGGTGATTTCGGAGCCACCCTGGCGGCGGCCGGCGACCTCAGCGGCCTCGGCGGTCTGAAGCGGACACAACAGCAACGCCGGGACGCCGGCGAATTGTACGGCATCGGCCTATCGGCTTACGTCGAGCCCAGCGGGCAGGGCTGGGAAAGTGCGCGGGTTCGTGTCGGCGCGGACGGCACCATCACAGCGGCAAGCGGATCGAGCACCCAGGGGCAGGCGCGGGAAACGGCCTACGCCCAGATCGTGGCGGACGTGTTCGGGGTCGAGCCAACGCAGGTCGAGGTCGTGGTCGGCGACAGCGACACCGTCCCCGCCGGCATCGGCGCCCTCGCCAGCCGGTCGACCGCGATCGGCGGCAGTGCGCTGTTGCAGGCCGCCCGGGAAGCGCTCGACTTGTCGCGGCAAGCCGGTCCGGGGAAAATGGTCGAAGCGGAAACCGTCTACCACAACGACGGAGAGGCCTGGGGCAACGGCTGCTACGTCGCCACGGCCACGGTCGACCGCGATACCGGCGTGGTCCGCGTGGAACAGGTGTTTTGTGTCGATGATGCGGGAACCATCGTCAATCCCCTGCTGGCGGAAGGTCAGGTGAAGGGCGGCATCGCGCAGGGCCTGGGCGAAGCCTTGATGGAGCGCGTCGTTTACGACCGGGATGGCCAGTTGCTGACGGGATCGCTGATGGACTACGCCTTGCCCAGGGCCGACGATATGCCCGATATTCGTTTGCATAAGATCGAAACCCCTTCGCCCTTTAATCTTCTTGGGGCCAAGGGCATCGGCGAGGCGGGTACTATCGGTGCACCGCCGGCCATACTGAACGCGGTGCTGGACGCTTTGGCGCCGCTGGGCGTCGAGCAATTGGATATGCCGCTGACAAGTGAACGGGTGTGGCGCGCAATGAAAGCCGCCAGGGAGTGCGAGTGATGAAATACGACAAGCAAGATGCCAAGGCTTATGCCCGGCAAAACATGAAGGGCATCTGGGCGGCGGCGTTGACCCCGTTCAATCCGGACCTATCCATCGACGAGGACGGCTTCCGCGCCAACATCCGGCACTGGGTCGAGGACCTCGGCATCGAAGGCCTGTTCATCGCCGGCAAGCAGGGCGAGTTCTTCTCCATGTCCGTAGAGGAACGCAAGCGCACCTTCGAATTGGCCGTGGAGGCCACCGGCGATCGGGGCAACACCATCATGTCGGTTTCCGATCAGAACATGGACACGGTACTCGAACTCACCCGCCACGCCGAGGACGTCGGCGCCGATTACATCGTCGTGCATGCGCCGGTCCTGCACTTCGTGACGGACCGCGACGAGACGCTCTACGAGTATTACCGTTACATCTCGGAGCGCACCAACCTCGGCATCGCCATGTGGAGCCATCCCGACAGCGGCTACCTGATGAGCCCGGAATTGTGTAACCGAATCGCCGACCTCGACAACATCGTCGCCATCAAGTACAGCGTGCCGCGCGACATGTATGCCGAGCTCACGCGGCTTGCCGGTGACAGGATACTGGTGAGCTCGGCTTCCGAGGACGAGTGGTTCGACAACATTGTCGAACTGGGCTGGCAGCTCTATCTCTGCTCCTCTCCCCCGTATCTCATCCAAACCAAGTCGGACCGGCGCATGCACGAGTACACCGAGCTCGCCTTTGCCGGCCGCGTCGACGAGGCCCGTGCGGTGCGCGACAGCTTGGAACCGGTTCGTCGGGCACTGAAGGGCACCCGCCCCGGCGGCAAGCCCCAGGCCCACCAGAAGTACTGGCAGGAATTGTTGGGCCAGGCCGGCGGACCGGTGCGCCGGCCCATGCTCGACCTGACCGAAGAAGAGAAAGTTCAGACTAAAATCGCCCTTGAATCCTGCGGCCTGGTCACGGACGATATGGCCGCCGAATAAGTTTCATTCGTAATTATTAATCGGGGAGTTTCCGCCATGCCGTTGCATCCGAGGTTCACGCCATTCAATTTTCAGCAATGGGTTGCCGACAACCAGGCCTCCCTGACGCCGCCCGTCAACAACAAGCTGCTGCACGACGAAAGCGGCATGATCGTGATGGTGGTCGGCGGCCCCAACACCCGCGTCGATTTCCACGACGATCCGGTGGAGGAATGGTTCTACCAAGTCAAAGGCGACATGATGCTGAAGATTGCCGAGAACGGCGCGATCTACGACGTGCCGATCCGCGAGGGCGAAGTCTTCATGATGCCCTCGCACACCATCCATGCGCCGCAACGGCCGCAGGAGGGATCGGTCGGCATCGTCGTAGAGAGCCCGCGCATGGACGGCATGAAGGAGGGCTTCGAGTGGTATTGCTTCGAATGCGAAGCCCGCGTCCACCGCGTCGAGGTGCCCCTGGGCGGCCCGAGCGGCATCGTCACCGCCCTCCCCAAGATCTACGAGGCCTTCCACGAGGACGAGGACGCCCGCAAGTGCCCAAACTGCGGCGCGATGCACCCCGGCAAAGGCTCGCCGCCGGAGGGCTGGGTCCAACTCTAGACCCCGCCATCCGACAGCGTTCGCCTATTCCTTGTCGTAGAAATCAGACACGGCTTGCGGGCCGGCGCGTTCCAGGCCTTCTCTGAAGCCGTCCTCGTCGCGCGTCCGCCAGGCGAAGCGTTCGCTGTAGAACGGCACGAGCTGGTCCTTGATGCGCCGGGCATGGCCGTCCATCAGGGTATTGAAGGCATCCTCGACATCTTCGACGCCAGTCCAGGCCGCCTTGTAGAGGATCATGCCGCCCTTGCCGATGATCCAAGTCATGTTCGGCAGGATGCCGTAGGCCTTGTGGGCCGTGCCTTCAAGATCGTCGAGCAGGATCGGCCGCCGCAGGTTCACGTGTTCCCGGAAAGCCTGCGCGTTGGCGCGCTTGCCGTCCATCGAGGTGTGGTGGCGGTAGGTTTCGCCCGGGTGTGCTTCACGCGTGTACAGAAAAACTGAGCTCACGGCTCGGTCCGCCAGGCGGTCGGCGAGGTCGTCCATCGCCTCGGCCGCCATGGCACAGTACGGTCAGGTGAAGGACCCGAATTCGATGATCGCCGGGCCTTTTTTCCACAAATCCCGCATGTTCACGACCTCGCCGCTGGCAAGATCCTCGAGCGGGAAGTCCGGCGCCCGCTCACCGGCGTGAAGCCGGTCGCGGAATTCATCGAACGGCGGCATCTCCCGTTTCAGGCTGAAATCAGCGTAATTGTAATCTGTCATACCAAGCTCCGATTTGAAGACCGGCAGCCTAACCCCATTCGCCGTTCGACAAAACGTAAAAGGCCCAAAGGTATGGGTTTCAGGGCCGGGAGGCGCTACTCTCGCGCTCATGCTCCGCATCGGTCACAGCGTTTTCCGGGTATTGGGCTCCGCCTCGGCGGGTTTCATCCGCAATGGCGCGCCGCTGATCGCCGGGCATCTGGCTTTCATGACGTTACTGACCCTGTTTCCATTCCTCATCTTCATTGTCGCCCTGGCCGGTTTCATCGGTAATACCGAGGCGGGCACCATGGTGGTCGCCTTCGTGCTGGAGAACATGCCGGAGCATGTCGCCATGGTCTTCGAGGAACCCATCCTCGAGGTCCTGCAGGAGCTGCGCGGCGGGCTTCTGACCATCGGCATGGCCGGCGCCATCTGGACGGCGGCGTCGGCGGTCGAGGGGGCCAGGGCCGGAATCGAGCGGGCCTTCGGCGAAAAATCGCCAATTCCCTTTTGGCGGCGACGGCTGGAAAGCATCGCTCTCGTGCTGGTCGGCGGTATCCTCATCGTGATCAGCGTGACCGTTCTGATCCTCGCCCCCATACTCTGGCGTGATGCCGCCGCTCGAATGGGCTTCGGCGATCTGCCGGCGTTTGAATTGGGACCTTTCCGAAGCCTGATCGGCATCGCCTTCGTGCTGCTGCTGCTCAGCGCCCTGTACGGCATGCTGCCCGCCCGGCGTCCCCCTTGGCGTGCGATTCTGCCGGGCGCGCTGGTGACATTGGTCCTTTGGGGTGGGGCGGCGGCTTCCTTCACGCTCTATCTCGGTCACTTCAACAATTACGACATCACCTACGGCAGTCTTGGAGGAATTGTTATTGCCATGATTTTTTTCTACCTTTTGGGGGCGGTGTTTCTGTTTGGCGCGGAGATCAACGCGGCGATCGGGCGGCATGGAGCGGCCGAAGGTGAGGCCCGATCGGCAAATCCGGGCTCGGTTTGACGCCCCTTGACATTGGTGTACGATGCCGCGAAACGCTTGATATTCGGTACAAAGTTGCGAGGGATTAATGTCGGATACGACATCGTTGATGGCGGGCAAGAAGGGCCTCGTCATGGGGGTGGCAAATGATCGCTCCATTGCCTGGGGAATCTCCAAGGCGTTGGCGGCCCATGGCGCGGATCTCGCCTTTACGTTCCAGGGCGAAGCTCTGGAGAAACGCGTACGTCCACTGGCGGATCAGCTGGGCTCGTCCATGGTCCTGCCTTGCGACGTGACCGACGAGGAAAGCGTCGAGGCCGTATTCAACGAAATCAAAAGCGCCTGGGGAAAGCTCGATTTTCTCGTGCATGCCATCGCTTATTCCGACAAGGATGAACTCAAAGGCCGCTACGTCGACACCAGCCGCGAAAACTTCCTCATGAGCCTCGATATCAGCTGTTATTCGTTCACCTCCCTCTGTCGCCGGGCCGAAGCGATCATGAACGAGGGCGGCAGCATGGTCACCTTGACGTATTACGGTGCCGAACAGGTCATTCCCCACTACAACGTCATGGGCGTGGCCAAGGCGGCGCTGGAAGCCAGCGTGCGCTACCTGGCGGAAGACCTTGGGCGTGCCGGAATTCGCGTCAACGCCATCTCGGCGGGACCGGTCAAGACTTTGGCAGCCTCCGGCATCGGCGACTTCCGTTACATTCTCAAGTGGAACGAACTGAACTCTCCGCTGCGCCGCAACGTCACCATCGACGAAGTCGGCGGCTCTGCGCTGTATCTCCTCAGCGATCTGGGCTCCGGCGTTACGGGCGAAGTCCATCACGTGGATTGCGGTTACCACGTCGTCGGCATGAAGGCCGTCGACGCCCCCGACATCTCCACCGTCTAGAACGCAAGCCGATGTCCCACAACACCTTCGGCCACCTCTTCCGGGTCACCACCTGGGGGGAGAGCCACGGGCCGGCCATCGGCTGCGTGATCGACGGCACGCCGCCGGGCATCGCGCTGACGGAAGCGGACATCCAGCCTTGGCTCGACCGCCGCCGCCCCGGCACCTCGCGCTTCGTCACCCAGCGGCGCGAAACCGACGAGGTCCGAATTCTGTCCGGCGTGTTCGAGGGCTTGACGACGGGAACGCCGATCGCCCTGGAGATCGCCAACATCGACGCCCGTTCCAAGGATTACGACGAGATCAAGGACAAATACCGGCCGGGCCACGCCGATTTCACCTATCGCGCCAAGTACGGTGTGCGCGATTACCGCGGATCGGGCCGTGCCTCGGCGCGCGAAACGGCCGTCCGGGTCGCAGCCGGTGCGGTGGCGCGCAAGATCCTGGGCGACGGCATCGAGGTGCGCGGCGCCATGGTGCAGATGGGCGCCGACCGCGTGGACTATGACGCCTGGAACTGGGAGACCATCGGCGACAACGAATTCTGGTGCCCAGACGCCGAGGCCGCCAAGCGCTGGGAGGCCGAGCTTGACGCCATCCGCAAGCGCGGCTCCTCCATCGGCGCGGTGATCGAGATTGTGGCCTCGGGCGTGCCGGCCGGCTGGGGCGCGCCGATCTACGGCAAGCTCGACGGCGATCTGGCTGCCGCCATGATGAGCATCAACGCCGTCAAGGGCGTCGAGATCGGCGCGGGCTTCGGCGCCGCCGCCCTGAGCGGCGAGCAGAACGCCGATGAAATGCGCAGCGGTCCGGATGGACCGGAGTTTCTCTCCAACAACGCCGGCGGGATATTGGGCGGCATTTCATCGGGCCAGGACGTCGTTGTGCGCTTCGCTGTCAAGCCGACCTCCAGCATCCAGACGCCGCGCAAGACCGTGACGACCGGCGGTGATGACATCGACGTCGAGACCAAGGGCCGCCACGATCCCTGCGTGGGCATCCGCGCCGTTCCCGTCGGCGAAGCCATGATGGCCTGCACCCTGGCCGATCACCTGTTGCGCCATCGCGGCCAGACAGGTAGTTAAGTTCCCCCATCAGCGTCCAACCGGAGACCCCCATTATGTCCGCACAGCCTGACCACATCATGGCGCTCGACCTGCCGCCGGCCGAACTCGACGAAAGCATGCAGGCCTACTTCGACAAATGCACCGAAAAGCTCGGCATGATTCCCAACGTGCTGCAGGCCTATTCGTGGAACCCGAAGAAGCTCAACGCCTTCGTCAACATGTACAACGAACTGATGCTGAGCGAGGGGGGCTTGAGCAAGCTCGAACGGGAAATGATCGCCGTGGCGGTATCGTCCGAGAACAAATGCGTCTACTGCCTGGTCGCCCACGGCCAGGCGGTACGGCAGTATTCCGGCGATCCCATGCTGGGCGAGCTGATGGTCATGAATTACCGCAACGCCGAATTGGAGCCCCGCCAGCGCGCCATGCTCGATTTCGCCGTAAAACTGACGGAAAACCCCAAAAACATGTCCGAAGCCGACCGCCATAACTTGCGCGATCACGGCTTTTCCGATTCCGATATTTGGGAGATCGCCGAGGTCGCCGGTTTCTTCAACATGAGCAACCGCGTCGCCCTGGCCGTCGACATGATGCCCAACCCCGAATACCACGGCATGGACCGATAGCTCTAATTGGTGTCAGGCACTTAATTATTGTTAACGAAGCGGGCGATCAGTTCGACGTGGGGCGACCACTGGAATTGGTTGACCGGCGTGACGTCGATCAGGTCATGGCCGCCGTCGACGAGGATGCGGGCGTCCCGCGCGAAGGTTCCCGGGTGACAGGAAACATAGGCAATTTTCGACACGTTTGATTGGGCCAGTTCCCGGGCCTGTTCCCTCGCTCCGGCCCGCGGCGGGTCGAGCACCACGGCGTCGAACGCCACCAATTCGCCAGCCAACAGTGGCCGGTCCGCCAGATCGCGAACCTCAGCCCTGACGTTGAGGCGGCCGGCCGCGGCATTGACCGCAGCTTGCAAAGCCTCGATAGCGGCAGCATCGCCGTCGTAGGCAGCGGGTTGTGCGCCGGTCGCGGCCAGACTCAAGGCGAAGGTCCCGACGCCGGCATAGAGATCGGCGATGCGACTTGCCTGGCCGACATGGGCAACGACCCGTTCGATAAGCAGCGCCTCCGCATCCGATCCGGCCTGCAGGAAGCCCCCGGAAGGGACAACGACCTCGGTGCCGCCGAGCGACACATGGGGATTGCGCGAAACCAGTATTGGCTCGGGATCCCTCGAACCCCAGGAGACGCGTGCCAGATCGTGGGTTACGGCGAAGTCCGTCAGGCGTTCCCGAACCGTCAGGTCCGGCGAGCCCGGCGCACCGATGCGGAGATCGACCCCGCCGTCGGTCGAGGTCAGCGAAATCTCAAGGCCCCTCTTCGGGATCGGCAGATGCCCCGCCAGATTCCGCAAGGGTTCAATCAGGCCGCTTAAGCGGGGATCGAGCACAAGACAAGCAGCCACGGGTACGATGCGATGACTGGCGCGCGCACTGTAACCAATGATCACACGCCCGCCGGCGCGAACGGCGTGGAGAGTCGTCCGGCGCCGCCTGCCTGCGGGGATGGCTTCAGGTCGATTGACCGAAACGTCTTGCAAGCCGCGTCGTCCAAGGGCGTCGACAACCAACGTCCGCTTCCAGGCCAACTCGGCCGGCCCGGACATGTGCTGCAAGGCGCAACCGCCGCATTCGCCGAAATGGGGGCAAGGTGGTTCCAAGCGCTCAGGCGCGGGGTCGATGACCTCAAGCAGCGAAGCCGTGCGGCCGTCGCCGCGTTTCGCCCCCGGCTTTACCCTCACCCGCTCGCCCGGCAGGGAAAAGGGGACGTACAGGGGACCGTCAGGGCCATCCGCGATGCCGTCTCCCCGGCCACCCAGACGAGCAATATTAACTTCGAGATCCGCCATTTGGGCTAGCGGCGACGCCCCCACGGTCCTGGCTTGCGCCTGCGCGGCGGCGGTCCCGGCGGCGTGTTCTTGCGCCGGGTCCACGGCCCCTTCATGACCGTCGGTCCGGTGGGTTTCTCACCGCCGGTGCGCAGCACGAACGGCTTGCGCGAGGGATGGTCGCCGCTGCGGGCGAAACCGCCCCGGCCGTGCCCTTCGTAGCCGTGCCCGAACAACGGGATGTGCTTGTGGCGGAACAATGGGATGAGCACCATGCCGGCGACGAAGCCGCCGATGTGCGCCCACCAGGCGACGCCACCCCCGCCCTCGCCCGCCAAAGTGGCGTTGAAGATCTGCATGACAATCCAAAGACCCAGAACGATGAGCGCCGGCACCCGGATCGTCGTGACCAGGAACCCCAACCACACCAGCATCAACACACGCGCCCTCGGGTAAAGCACGAGATAGGCGCCGAGCACGCCGGAAATGGCGCCGCTGGCACCGATCATCGGCACGGTCGACGAGGGATCGGACATGATCTGGCCCGCCGCCGCGGCCAGACCGGCGGCCAGATAGAACCCGACGTAGCGCCAGTGCCCCATGGCATCTTCGATGTTGTTGCCGAAAACCCAGAGAAACAGCATGTTGCCGATCAGGTGCATCCAGCCGCCATGGAGGAACATCGACGTAATGGGCGTCAGGATGGCCGGCGCATGCGCCAGATGCGGCGGCAGGTGATTTTCACCGAACAGCACCGAGGGGATCAGGCCCAAGCCGTAAACCGCTTCGCGCCCGCCTCGAGCATCTAGGGAAAACTGCCAAAGGAATATAACGACGCACAAGCCGATGATCGTCCATGTGACGTAGGGCCGGATGTGGGTCGGATTGTCGTCATGCAGGGGAAGCATGGAATATACCTGTGGTTTTTTCCGCCCCGATCAAGAACTCGACGTTCCCCTCGGGCCCTTTGATCGGGCTTTCGGTGAGACCCAGAACCCGCCAGTCCGGCAATCCGTCTAGCCAATCGGAGACGGTATCGCAGACCTCCCGGTGCAGGTCGGCGTCGCGCACCACGCCGCCCTTTCCCACCCGGCCCTTGCCGACCTCGAATTGCGGTTTGATCAGGGCCACAAGACGGGCGCCGGACTTTGCCAGCGCCATCGCGGTGGGCAAGACGGTGCGCAGACCGATGAAGCTGGCGTCGCAAACGATCAAGTCAACGGGTTCCGGAACGATCCGGTCATCGAGGTAGCGGGCATTGGTTTTTTCCAGCACCACGACTCGATCGTCCGTCCTGAGCTTCCAGGCCAACTGGCCATGCCCGACGTCGACGGCATAAACCTTACCGGCACCCGATTGCAGCAGGACGTCCGTGAAACCGCCGGTGGAGGCGCCGACATCGATTGCCGTCGCACCGGTGACCTCCAGGTTAAAGAACTCAAGCCCGCGGGCGAGCTTGATGCCGCCCCGGCTGACCCAGGGGTGGTCCTCGCCGCGCACCGTCAGGGCCTGATCCTCCGGCATGCGGTGGCCAGGCTTGTCGAGCCGGCTTTCTGCCGAATACACCTTGCCGGCCATGATCAGGGCTTGCGCCTTGCCGCGGCTTTCCACCAAGCCGCGTTCGACCAGCAGAACGTCGAGCCGCTTTTTCGCCGTCTTGGTCATGGGGTCAATATAGCCCGTCCCGGGCGTTCGGGTTAGGCGCGGACGTTGGCTTCGCTGTCGTCTTCGCTAAGCGCATCCAGCGCCGTGTCGACGATGGCGGCGGCATCCAGACCCGCCGTCTGGTATTGCTTTGCGGGACTGTCATGGTCGATCAACGCGTCGGGCAGTGTCATGGGCCGGATCCTGAGCCCCTCATCCAGCACGCCCGCGGTCGCCAGATACTGCAGCACGGCGGCGCCGAAACCGCCGGAACCGCCTTCCTCGATCGTGATCAGGACTTCGTGTTCCCGGGCCAGTCGCAACACCAGGTCTTCGTCCAAGGGTTTTGCGAAGCGGGCATCGGCGACCGTTACCGACAGTCCGCGGGTGGCCAGCTCTTCCGCCGCCTGCAGCGATTCGCCGAGGCGCGTGCCCAGCGACAGAATGGCCACTGTCGTGCCTTCCCGGATAATTCTTCCCTTGCCGATCTCCAGGATCTCGCCGCGTTCCGGCAGGTCGATGCCGACTCCCTCGCCGCGCGGATAACGGAAGGCGATGGGTCCGTCGTCGTAGGCCGCCGCCGTCGCCACCATGTGGACAAGCTCCGCTTCGTCCGCTGCCGCCATGACCACCATGCCCGGCAGGCAGGTCAGATAGGCAAGATCGTAGGCACCGGCGTGAGTGGCGCCGTCCGCGCCGACCAGACCGGCGCGGTCGATGGCGAAACGGACCGGGAGGTGCTGCAAAGCCACGTCATGCACGATTTGATCGTAGGCGCGCTGCAGGAAGGTCGAGTAGATCGCCACAAACGGCTTATATCCTTCCGTCGCCATGCCCGCCGCGAAAGTGACCGCGTGCTGTTCGGCGATGCCGACGTCGAAACTGCGCTCGGGGAACAGTTCGGCGAACTTGTCGATACCGGTGCCCGAAGGCATGGCGGCCGTCACCGCGACGATATTGTCGTCCCTTTCCGCCTCGCTGATCAGGGATTTGGCGAATACCCCGGTATAGCTGGGCGCGTTCGGCGTCGGTTTCTCCTGCGCGCCGGTAACCACGTCGAAGCGGGAAACCCCGTGGTATTTGTCGTAGCTGTCCTCGGCAGGCGCGTAACCATGCCCCTTGTGCGTGACCACGTGCAGCAATACAGGGCCGTCCTGCTCGCTGTCGCGGATATTCCGCAGCACGGGCAGCAGATGGTCGAAATTATGACCGTCGATGGGGCCGACGTAGTAGAAACCCATTTCCTCGAACAACGTGCCGCCCGTCGCCATGCCGCGGGCGTATTCTTCGGCCAGGCGTGCGGTGCGCTCGACGCTGTCGGGCAGTTTCTGCGCCACCTGTTTTGCGATGCTGCGCAGGCCCCGGTAGGGAGGCGAGGAGATCAGGCGCGAAAGGTAGGCGCTCATGGCGCCCACGGGCGGCGCGATGGACATGTCGTTGTCGTTGAGAATGACGATCAGGCGGCTCGACATGGAACCGGCATTGTTCATCGCTTCGTACGCCATGCCTGCCGTCATGGCACCATCGCCGATGACGCAGATGACGCGGTTGTCGCCCTCCGCCAGATCGCGCGCGACCGCCATGCCGAGACCGGCGGAAATCGAGGTTGAACTGTGGGCAGCCCCGAACGGGTCGTACTCGCTTTCCGAACGACGGGTAAAACCCGAAATGCCGCCGCCTTGACGCAAAGTCCCGATACGATCGCGCCGGCCGGTCAGGATTTTGTGGGGATAGGACTGATGGCCCACATCCCAAATCAGACGGTCCGTGGGTGTGTCGAAGATGTGATGCAGTGCCACGGACAGTTCGACAACGCCCAAGCCGGCGCCCAAGTGTCCGCCAGTCCTGGAGACCGCGTCGATCATGGTTGTCCTGACTTCATCGGAAAGTTGACGCAACTGCTCGTCGTCGAAGTCCCGGATGTCCGGAGGCCCTTCGATGGTATCCAAAAGTGGCGTTTTGCTCGTGCTCGACACGTTGAAACTCTCGATTTACTGATCAAATACTACGGTTTATCACAAAGACAGCGATTTCACGCAACAATTCGGCCTTTTCCGCAAACGGCTCAAGGTGTCTAGACGCCTGATCCGCCAACATTTTCGTCTGAGTCCGGGCGCGCTCGACCCCCATTTCCGAAACGAACGTCGCCTTGCCGCGGCGGGCGTCCTTGCCCACCGCTTTGCCGACCGCGGCTTCGTCACCCTCGGCGTCCAACAGGTCGTCGACGATCTGGAAGGCCAAGCCCAAATCATGGGCATAAGCGTGGAGGGCATGTTTCTGGGCGTCCGACGCCCGGCCGAGGATGGCTCCGGCCTCACAGGCATAGGCGATAAGAGCGCCGGTTTTCAACTGCTGCAGCCGCGTTATCGTACTCACGTCCGGCGCCAGTTGTTCAGCTTGCAGGTCGATCATCTGCCCGGCCACCATGCCGTGGGCGCCGGCAGCCTCCGCCAAACCGAGAACAAGCCGCGCCCGCACAAGCGGATCGGGATGGCAGGTCTCGTGGGAGAGGACCTCGAACGCCAAGGTCAACAGGGCGTCACCTGCCAGAACGGCGGTTGCCTCGTCGAATTTCTTATGCACGGTGGGTTGTCCGCGCCGGAGATCGTCGTCATCCATGCACGGCAGGTCGTCGTGTATGAGCGAATAGGTATGGACCAGTTCCACCGCCGACGCCACGCGCAAACTGGACGACCGAGCAACGCCGAAAAGATCGGCGCTGGTGAGCACCAGAAGGGGACGCAAACGCTTGCCCCCGACCAGCGTGGCGTAGCGCATGGCCTCGTGCAGGCGGGATTCCGGTCCCTCCGCTTCGGGCAGGATGGCGTTCAATTCACGCGCCAAGTCGTCGGCGCAGTCACGCAGGGCGTTGTCCAACTGTTCAGACATGCTCTTCGGGATGCCTAATCGACATCGGCGGGCGAGGCGGAGATGTCCCCTCCCGGCCCCTTGACGATCTTGTCGATTTTCGCCTGCGCGTCCTTCAGCTTGGCCTCGCAATGAAGCCGCAAGGCGGTCCCACGCGTATAAATGTCAATGGATTCGTCGAGATTCACGTCACCGCTTTCCAGCCGTTCGACGATGTCCTCGAGCTTGCCGAGGGCCTCCTCGAAGCTGAGTTTGGCAATTTCCGGCGGTATTTCACCGCTCTTGTCCGGAGCCTTGGCCATGTTTTCTCCCTTGGGCCTGATTGAGCCGGAGTTTATGCCCGCCGGAGTGCGGGAGCAAGGCTCACAATCCCCTCGGCGGTGCGGTCGCGCAAATTTGTCGACCCCGCCATGTTGCCTGTATCATGCATCGCGGAAGGCAGGACATGGAGCTCTCCTCTCCCGGTGAGACGGGCGTAACGGATGCGGCCACGAAGGAGCCGCCGCGGTTTCTCTGCGATGAAATGCTATCGCGCTTGAGCCGCTGGCTGCGCGCAGCCGGTTACGATGCCGAAGGAGCCACCGAAGAGTCTGACGACCGCGCGCTCGTGGCATGCGCTCAAACCGAAAATCGGATGCTGTTGACGCGCGACCGACGCATTCCGAAGCTGCGGCTTGCTGGCGCCCGGGTTTTCCTGCTGAAATCCGGCTTGCTCGACGCCCAGGCGGCCGAACTGGCTTCGGGCTTGGCGCTCGACTGGCTCTACCGGCCGTTCAGCCGCTGTCTCTTATGCAATGTTTCGCTGCGCCAAGCCCTTGACGATGAGATTGCCGAGATTGTCCGCCGCCCCGGCATCGAGCCCCCATTTAATGCCTGCCCGGAATGCCAACGCGTCTATTGGACCGGCGGCCACACCCGGCGCATGCGCGAGAGGCTGACGGCTTGGGCGGGATTGGAGGCCGTTTCAATCCGAGAGATTTGACGCGAGCTCCTTAACGGCCGCCCAGGCGGTCATGACGTCATCGCGCGTCGTGGTCGTTTGTCCCGTCACGAAGCGAATGACGAAGCGGCCGTTAACCAGGGTTTGGGCGAGGTACGTGCGGCCGTCGTCGTTGATGGCGTTCAGCAGCCGTTCGTTCAGGGCGTTCAATTCATCGTCATCTTCGATGCCTGCGGGCCGGTAGCGGAAACTGAAGAGCGAGAGCCTAAGGGGCGACATGATCTCGAAATCGGCATCGGCCTCGACGATTTCGAAGAGCTCCGCGGCCCAGGCAATATGGTCGGCGACGATCGCCCGAATTCCCTCAACGCCATAAGAGCGCATTACAAACCAGAGTTTGAGCGCCCGGAAGCGCCGGCCCAATTGGACGCTCCAGTCCCGATAATCGATCACGCTGCCGGTCTCCCGGCCTTTGAGGTATTCCGGCAGGATCGACAGGGTGCGCGTGAGGTCGCCGGAATTGCGCACGAAATGGGCGGTGCAGTCGAAGTTGGTGAACATCCATTTGTGCGGGTTGAAGATGAAGCTGTCGGCGTACTCGATGCCGTCAATGAGATGGCGGTTCTCCTCCAGCACCAAGGCGGTGCCGGCCCAGGCCGCGTCGACGTGGAGGTAAACCTCATGGCGGCGGCAAATCTCGCCGATGGCGCGGAGATCGTCCATGCCGCCGACGCCCGTTGTGCCGAGACAGGCGATGACGACGGCCGGTTTGATGCCGGCGGCTATGTCGGCCTCGATGGCCGCTTCCAAGTCGGCGGGGATCATCGAGAAATCGTCGTCGACGGCGATCTTGCGCAGGTTGTTGCGCCCCAGGCCGGCGACCATCACATCCTTCTCGATGGAGGAATGCGCCTCAACGGAAGCATAGGCGGCGAGCTTCGGCACAGCTCCGAGACCGTCCTCGTTGACTTGCCACCCGGTGGCTTTTTCGCGGCCCGTCAGAATGGCGCAAAGGGTGGCGCTGGAGGCGGAGTCCTGGATCACGCCTTCGAAGTCGCCGCCCAGACCGATCATCTCGGCCAGCCATTCCATCATGCGGGTTTCCATCTCGGTGCCGGCCGGCGAGGTCTGCCAGAGGAGGCAATTGGCCGCCACCGTCGACATCAGCATTTCCGCCAGCACGGAAGGCGGGCTGGCGTTGGACTGGAAGTAGGCGAAGAAACGGGGATGCTGCCAGTGCGTGATGCCGGGCAGGACGATGTCCTTGAAGTCGGCGAAGATGTCCGACATATCCTCGCCCACTTGGGGCGCGGACGTCGGCAGTTGCCCGGCGATATCGCCCGGCGCGACCCCGGAGCGTACCGGAAAATCGCCAACCGTGTTCATATAATCGGCCATCCAATCGACGAACTGGTGGCCGTGACGACGAAACTCCTCCGAATCCAAAACTCTCTCCTAAGCACTCATCAGGGTACGTACGTGGGCGGCCGCGCTGCGGCCCAAAGCGGCGAGATCATATCCGCCTTCCAGCGCCGATACCACACGGCCTTTCGCATGAATGTCGGCCTGGTTCATCAATTCCTGCGTTACCCAGGCGAAGTCCTCCTCCACGAGGTTGACCTCGGCCAATGGATCGGCGGCATGGGCATCGAACCCCGCCGAAATCAGCACCAGTTCCGGCTTGAAGGCGTCCAGCGCCGGCAGAATATTATCGTTCATGGCGCTGCGGAACGCCGTGCCGTCGGCCCCGGCGCGCAAAGGCGCGTTGACGATGTTCCCCTGGCCCGTCTCGTCCGCGGCGCCGGTGCCGGGGTAGTGAGGGAACTGGTGGGTCGAGGCGTAGAAGAGATCGGCGTCGTCCCAGAACGCAGCTTGGGTGCCGTTGCCGTGATGAACGTCGAAGTCGACCACTGCTATTCGCGTCAGACCGTATTCGGCGCGGGCGTGCTGGGCGGCAATGGCGATGCTGCTGAACAAGCAGAATCCCATGGCGCGGGCGGGCTCCGCATGGTGACCCGGCGGCCGGACCGCGCAAAACGCGTTGTCGACATCCCCGCCGACGACGGCATCGACGGCGGCGCACAGGGCCCCGACGGCCCGCAGCGACGCCTCCTTTGACCCTGACGAAACAACCGTATCGGGATCGAGATGACGGTGCGGCGCGTCGTCGCCTGCCGCCGGAATGGCATCGAACACCGCCGTGACGAATTCGAGCGGGTGCACCAGTTCGAGGCGGTCGAGTTCAGCCGACGGCGCCTCATGCCGTTCCAGACCGGCGAATTCATCCGCCTCCAATGCCTCCAGCACGGCCGTCAACCGCGGCGGTCTTTCGGGGTGATAGTCCCCCGTGCGGTGGTCGAGAAACGAGGGGTGGGTATAGAGCTGAGTGGCCACGGGCTGCACCTTTTCCGGGATGTAACGACAGCGTGAGAAAACCTGTCCGGCGCTGTCATTTTCCGTGTTTTCGCGCTTTAATGCCAGCCCGGCGCGGGACATGCCGCGCCGCCGATATTCGTAACGCGTATTGCGGGGCAGAGCGGATGAGAGTGATCACCCAGTTGGTCGTTGTTGCGGTCATGGCCGGTGTCGGCTACGGCGGCTGGGTCTATCGTGATCAAATCCCCTATGCCGACAAGCTGCCGTGGCTGGCGGGCGGCGACAAATCCGCGAAAAAGGGCCGCCGGGGGGGCAATCGCCCGGCGTTGGTCGAAGTCAAGCCGGCACGTACGGGAAATGTCGTCGTAACGGTCGATGCCGTCGGCACGGCCCAGGCCAACGAGGCCGTCGTCGTCACCGCCAAGGTCACCGGCATGGTGGGCAAGATCCGCTTCCGCGAAGGCCAGTGGATCAAAAAGGGCGCGGTGCTGCTGGAACTGGAGGCCGGCGAACTGAATGCCGAATTGGCTGAGGCCCTGGCCAGCCGGGACAACGCCAAGCGCCTGTATGAAAGGGCCAAGCGGCTGTTGTCGACGCGAAACGTGCCGGAAGCGCGGGTTCAGGACCTGTTCGGCTTGCTGCAGGCTGCGGAGGCGCGGGTGGCGGCCGACGAGGCGCGCCTGGCTGAGACCGTTGTCCGGGCCCCCTTTTCGGGCCGCCTGGGGCTTCGACGCATCAGCCTGGGCGCCCTGATCAGGCCGGGCACCGAAATCACCACCCTGGACGATACCTCCCGCGTCAAGGTGGACTTCCGCGTGCCGGAAACGGCGCTGGCTTTCGTCGAGAAGGGCCAGGCGGTTTCCGCCACCAGCGCCGCCTATCCCGGCGAGGTGTTCGAGGGAAAGGTCGGCACGGTTTCCAGCCGGGTCGATCCGGTGACCCGCTCTATTGAGATCCGCGCCCATTTCGACAACAAACAGGGCAAATTGCGGCCCGGCATGTTCCTGGCCGCCACGCTGACCGCCGCGGTGCGCGAAAACGCCATTCTGATCCCGGAAGAATCCCTGATCGCCTCCAGCGATGCGCGCCATGTCTTCGCCGTCAAGGACGGCAAGGCTGCCAAAGTCACCGTCAAGACGGGCGAGCACGTGAAGGGGGAGATCGAAATCCTGTCCGGGCTGGAGGCCGGCACGCCGGTGGTGACCGGCGGCATCCAGAAGGTGCGGAACGGCCAAGCCGTCAAGGTGCTGCCGCCGGGCGGTTTCAAGAAAGGCGGCAAGGCGAAGCCCAAGAAGCCGGAAGGCAACTCCGGCGCCAAGAAACCCGAAGGCATGCCGACGGCCGGCGCCAAGAAGCCTGCCGACACTTCGGGTTAGGCGGCGCCGGATGATCCTCTCCGATTCATCGATCAAGCGGCCGGTCCTGGCCACGGTGATGAGCCTCGTGCTCGTCATCTTCGGCCTGTTCGGATACCAGCGCCTCAGCGTCCGTGAAATGCCCGATATCGACCGGCCGGTCGTCTCGGTCAGCACGGTCTACCGCGGCGCTTCGGCAACGATTATCGAAAGCCAGGTGACGCAGATCATCGAGGATGCCGTCGCCGGCATCGAGGGCATCACGTCGATCACCTCGACCAGCCGCGAGGAATCCTCCTCCGTCTCCATCGAATTCGGTGTGGAGCGCAACATGGACAGCGCCGCAAACGACGTGCGCGACCGCGTCAGCCGCGCCATCCGTCAACTCCCCATCGAGGCCGACGCGCCCCGCATCGCCAAATCGGACGATGATGCCCGCGCCATCATGTGGCTGGCGCTAACCAGCGACCGCCTCAGCGGCCTGGAGTTGACCGACTATGCCGAGCGTTTCCTCGCCGACCGGCTTTCCATCGTCGCCGGCGTCGCCAACGTCCGCATCGGCGGCGGCCGCCGCTACGCCATTCGCGTCTGGCTCGACAAGAAAGCGCTGGCGGCGCGGCAATTGACCGTGCAGGACGTGGAAGTGGCCTTGCGCCGGCAGAACGTCCTGCTACCCTCGGGACGGATCGAATCGGTGGAGCGCGAGATGTCCGTGCGCACGGATTCCAGCCTGCGCAACGTGGCGGACTTCGAGAACGTCGTGGTGCGCGAATCGGGCGGCTACTTCGTTCGCCTCGGCGAGGTCGCCGACATCGAACTCGGCGCCGAAAACGACCGCACCGACCTCCGCGTCGCCGGGCGCAACGCCATCGGCCTCGGCGTCGTCAAGCAGTCCAAGGGCAACACGCTGGAGGTCGCCAACGGCATCATCGCCGAAATGGACAAGCTCCAGGACTCCCTTCCCCCGGGCGTCAAACTGGAGGTCGCGTACAACCAGGCCGTCTTCATCGGCGAGGCGATCTATGAAGTCTTCATCGCCATTTCCATCGCCCTGGTCATGGTCATTGCGGTCAACTTCATTTTCCTGCGCAGCCTGCGGGCCACGCTGATCCCCGCGGTCGCCATCCCGGTTTCCGTCATCGCCTCGCTCAGCGTCCTCGCTTCGCTGGGATATTCCATCAACATCCTCACGCTGCTGGCGTTGGTGCTGGCGATCGGGCTGGTGGTCGACGACGCCATCGTGGTGCTGGAAAACATCCACCGGCGCATGGAGGAAGGCGAGGACACCCTGTTGGCCGCTGTGCGCGGGACCCGGCAGATCGCCTTTGCCGTTATCGCCACGACCATCGTGCTGGTGGCGGTGTTTGTGCCGATTTCCTTCATGGAGGGCGAAACCGGCCGCCTCTTCACCGAATTCGGCATCGCGGTCGCCACCGCCGTGGCCTTTTCCAGTTTCGTGGCGCTGACGCTGACGCCGATGATGTGCTCCAAGCTGCTGGTCAATCCGAAGGAGGAAGCGGGGCTTTACCGCCTCACCGAGCGTGTGTTCGACGGCATGCACGGGGGTTATCGCTGGTTGGTCGGCCGCATGCTGGCCATGCCGCTGGTGGTGGTTGCCCTGGGCGGCGCCTTGTCCGCCGTCGCCTTCGGCTTGTGGGTCGTGGTGCCCAAGGAATTCGCGCCCATCGAGGATCGCGGCGCCATCTTCATTCCGATCACCGCGCCCGACGCCGCCAGCCTCGACTATACCCGGCGGTATGTCGACCAGATCGAGAACCGCCTGCAGCCCATCATCAAGCGGGGCGACGCCTGGTCGATGCTGACCATCGTGGCGCCGAGCTGGGGACGGCCCGGACCGGTCAACAAGGCCTTCATCATTCTGCGCCTGGTGCCCTGGGGCGAGCGCGAGATCGCCCAGAAGGAGGTGGTGAAGGAAATCTTCCCGAAATTGATGACCGTGACCGGCGTCCGCGCCTTTGCCGTCAGCCCGGCCAGCCTCGGCCGCCGGCGCTTCGGTGCGCCCGTGCGCATGGTGATGGGCGGGCCCGATTACGAAACACTGAAGGAATGGCGGGACAGGCTGATCGAGGAAGCGCGGTCCATACCCAGCCTGATCAACGTGATCTCCGACTTCGAGGAGAGCCGGCCGGAGTTGTTCGTCGACATCGACCGCAACCGCGCCGCCGACCTCGGGGTGCCGGTTGAGGAAGTCGGCCGCACCTTGGAAACCCTGCTGGGATCGCGCTACGTCACGACGTTCGATCAGGGCGGCAAGCTCTTTAACGTCATCCTGCAGGCCCGTCCCGAGGAACGCGCAAGCCCGCACGATTTGACCAACATCTATGTGCGTTCATCGTCCACCAACATCCTGGTGCCGCTGGCAAACCTCGTGAACTTCCGCGAGAGCGCGGGCGCGCAGGAACTCAAGCGCGCCGACCGCATGCGGGCCGTTACCATCACCGCCTCCGTGGCGCCAGGCTTTACATTGGGTCAGGCCGTCGAGGATTTGGGCGAAGCCGCGCAAGATGCTCTGCCGACGCAGGCCCGCATTAGCTGGTCGGGCGCCAGCCGGGAGTTCCGCGAATCCTCCAATTCCCTGCTGTTCACCTTCGCCATGGCTCTGATCATCGTCTTTCTGGCGCTGGCGGCGCAGTTCGAGAGCTTCATCCATCCCTTCATCATCATGCTGTCGGTGCCCCTGGCGGTGACCGGCGGACTGGGAGCGCTGCTGATCGAGGGGGTGACGCTGAACGTCTACAGCCAGATCGGCATGATCATGCTGATCGGCCTAACGGCAAAGAACGCCATCCTGATCGTCGAGTTCGCCAACCAATTGCGCGACAAGGGGGAGGATATCCTGACTGCCGTCACGGAGGCCTCCGTCAACCGGCTGAGACCCATCCTGATGACCTCCATCGCCACCGCCTTCGGCGCCCTGCCGCTCGCCATGGGCACCGGCGCCGGCGCCGAAGCGCGCCGCTCGCTGGGTGTCGTCATCATCGGCGGCGTCAGTTTCGCCACCATTCTCAGCTTGTTGATCGTCCCGGTGCTTTATCTGCTGCTGGCCCGCTTCGCCAAGCCCACCGGCCACATTGCCCGCAAGCTGAGCGAGCTGGAAACGGCTCAGGACAAGGCCGAAACCCAAACCCCACCGCCGACACCGACGCCTGCGGAATAGAACGGATCGTACTATCTGGTGCAGTCCGAATTGTCGATAATCTAATACCCTGCCCGACTCTCCCCACCGTCATTCCGGCGCATGCCGGAATCCAGTCTTCTTTTTTCAATGGTCTGCACTGAATGGAGATTCAGTATGGATCCCGGATCAAGTCCGGGATGACGCAGAAGCGTGGGGCCTTCTCCCGTCGTCATTCCAGCGCCGACGCCGGCGGAATAGAAAAAGGGCGCGCGTTTCCGCACGCCCTTCTTTATGAGAATTGGCAGCCTAAGCCTTTTTGATCAGGAAGTGGTATTCACTGCCGTCCTGGCTGGAATCCATCAGTTCGTCGCCGGACTGGCGGCAGAAGGCTTCGAAATCCTTGACCGAGCCGGCATCGGTGGCGACGACCTTGAGAATCTCGCCTGATCCCATGCCGCCGATGGCTTTTTTGGCGCGGAGAATGGGCAGCGGGCAGTTGAGGCCGCGGGCGTCGAGTTCGGTGTCAAATTCCGACATGGTTAGTTCCCTCAAGTGTATGTTCGTACGATTAAGCGCGGCGAATATACACCCCTCCGCGCCCGGCGACATTGTCGAAATCGTATATTAGCAATTACTTAAATTCAACCGGACTTGAGACAAATTACCGTGAAAGGTTGATGAAAATAGGAAACGAATTCCTATTTTGTGAAATATTTCAATTTATTAAGGTACAAATCGAGCTTTATGGTTTAACATTGAAGTAGCCAAATTTAATTTGGCTAGATGCTTTCGGGGGGCACCGCTCGGTTTTATGGCCGGTTCGCCAGTACCGGTTCGACGCGAACTGACCGACGTTTGGTACGGGGAAAGACATGTGGTGCGATGTAAGAGGGGTGTGTCATCTCGATTGACCAGATTCAGCGCGAGCAGGCTGACGGTTCGCTCCTGACGCCGCATGAGTCCGAGCTCTTCGGCATCATGACGGGGGCTTTCCGGGCGCAGTTGCTCGCCGTCGCGCTGAAGCGCGATCTCTTCACCTACCTCTCCAACCAGTCGCTGAAGCTCGGCCAGCTCAGCGAACACCTGAAGATCGCCGTCGAGCCGTGCGCCCTGTTCCTCGACGGGCTTGTCGCCATCAAGCTGCTGGAAAAAGTCGGCGATTACTATACGAACTCCGTCATCTCGGCGACTTATCTGGTCAAGGGCCGGCCGGAGTATCAGGGCGCCAACGTCAAGCTGTTCGAGAGCCTCTACGAAGCCTGCCGCGAACTGGAAACGGCGCTGGTGAACGACGCGCCGACGACGACGAACTTCGCCTACTTCTTCGGGGACGGCGACAATCTCGCAAGCAACTATGCCGACCTGATGCACGAAAGCGGCGTCGTACCTGCGTTGCTGCTGATGGAATACTACGACTTCAGCGACAGCAAGTGGCTCCTGGACGTCGGCGGCGGCAGCGGCAGACTCGCGGCGACCCTGACGTCGCAATATTCAAACCTCGGGGTCGTGCTGTTCGATCTGCCCCAGATCTGCGCCCAGGCCCAGGACTACCTGACGCCTTTTCCGGCATTGAACTCGCGCATCGAAATCTTCCCGGGCGATTTCTTCCGCGACGATTTTCCCGAAGGGCCCGATACCATCGTCATGATGCGGGTCCTGCATGACTGGCCCGACGACACCGTCAGGCTGTTGCTGCGCAAGGCCTTCAAGGCGCTGCCGCCGGGCGGGCGGATCCTGATCTACGAGACCATGCAGACGGCGGAAGGGGTGCCGGATGAAACCTTCGCCATCTCGCTGTTGATGCAGCTAATCAGTCCGGCCGGAAAAATCCGCTCCTACGGCGAGATTTCCCAGATGCTTTCGAACGCCAGGTTCACGAACGTCGACGTCATTCCGACGGCCTATCTTTATACGTTGATTACGGCTGAGAAGCCCAAAACCGATCTCTGATGACCAGAACCGCCTTCGTCACCGGCGCCACCGGGTTCCTCGGCGCCTTCCTGACCGCCCATCTGTTGGGCAACGGGATACGCGTGTTCGCCCTTGTCAGGAATTCGGCGGAACGTTCGCTGCTGCCGACGATCGACCGGATCGGCGGCTTGAGCCCCCAGTTCCCGAGAAATCTTTCGGACAATTTTACCAGCGTCGAAGGGAACGTCCGGTCCACCGGCTGCGGCCTCTCCGAGGAAGACGGGAAGCGCATCGCCGCCGCCATCACGGAAATTTGGCACTTTGCCGCCGCATTCGACGATCAGGGAAGGGGCGACAACTCGGTCCACGCCACCAACGTCGGCGGCACGGACAACCTGCTCAAATTCCTTGAGCGGTGCGACCGACCGGTTCGGCTCAACTTCGTCAGCACCGCCTATGCCTCGCCGACCCTCGACAACGTTGCCTATGAGCGCCTCTGCCCGCCGGAGGAAGCGAAAGGCAACGACTATGAAACGACCAAGGCGGAGGCTGAGCGGCGCGTGGCGGCGTTCTGCGAAGCCCGCGGCATCAACTATCGAATTTTTCGCCCGCCCATCGTGGCGGGCGACAGCGGCAGCGGTCTGAGCTTGGGTTTTACGGGCTATCAAGGCGTATTTCGGGCGCTCTACCTTTTGACCCGGCGACTGGAAATCAACATCGGTCCGGGTTTCGATCGGGACCTTCGCCTGCGCGTGGTCGCCGATCCCGAACTGCCCGTCAACGTGGTGCCTGTGGATTTCGTCACGGAGGCCATGTGGCGCATTGCCGAAGCCGACTGTTCGACGGGCGGCATCTACAACATCACGAGCGCGCGAACCGTGGAACTCGCCACGCTGTTTCGGGTGGCCTCGAAATCGCTGGACGTCAGCGGGATTTCGCTGTCAACGGCACACGACTTCAAGACCCGGCCCATGACAATGGCGGAACGGCTGTTTCGCCGACGTATGAAATTCCAGGAACCCTACTTTCTTCGCTGCAGCCGATTTGACGCCAGCAACTTCAGGGACAGCATCGCCGAGTCGGATTTGCCGTCACCGGCTTGCGATCCGGAGTATCTCTCCCTCTGCAATCAATATTGCCTAGACGCCATGGAACTGGAATTCGCCGACAACCTCGACCACGCTTCCGGCGGCCCCTTGGCCAGCCTTCCGGGCGAGGGCGTTCAGGTATCGCTGCGTCCACAAACGACTTAAATATCAATTCCTTAGTGCGGTTAAGAAAAAAAATTTCCAAATTTCTCTTCCTGTATAGACGAGGAATAATGCGCCGAGGCACACCTCATGTCGTGGTAGCTTCGCAATTAAATAACAAGATATTGAATTTTACCTGATTGTTTTCACAGCTCCAGGCAGCACCACAAAATTTAATTTTGTATTTGTTCTTGTCATAGCCGATACGGGCACCGTAAGCTTTTTTGTTTTCGCATTGTTTTTCAACGACTTGTGACATGGTGCCCGATGTTGCTTAAGCATTTTGACCCCGAAACCGAGGCGCGGTTCCGTCTACAGTACGCGGACCGCTCCATCGCGTTCGTCCGCGTTTCCCTGCCCATCGCCGGCGCCCTTTTTCTCGGCTATCTCTTTTGGGACTACTACATCGATCCCGACAAGCTGGGATACATGCTCGCGGCCAGGTTGATCTGCGTCGGTGTCGCGGCCAGCGTCTTCGGTCTGACCTTCCACCCCTCATTCGTGCGCTGGTCCCAGCTCATCCTCGGCCTGACCGCCATGATCGGCACCACGGGCATCCTGGCGGTCTTGTACGAATTGCCGGACGGATTCAGTTACGGCGCCGCCACCATCCTGCTCGCCATCATGTTCGCCTGCGGCCTGTTGCGGCTACTGTTCATACCCGCGGCAATTACCTGTTTCAGCATCATCGTGGCATCCAATGCCGCCATGTACCTGGCGGGGAGTTCCGCGTTCGTATTCGTCAACGCCAACTATGTCCTGGTCTCGGCCTCCATCATCGGCCTCGCCTACACAATGATTCTGGAGTGGAAGGAGCGCAGCGCCTTCGAATTCAAATTGGAGCTCAAGAAGGAGAAGAAGGTCAGCGACGCCATGTTGCGCAACTTCCTGCCGGAACGCATCGTCGACCGGCTGAAGGACGGCGAGGAAACCATTGCCGAAGCCGTCGGCGAAGCAACGGTTCTGTTCGGCGACCTCGTCGGCTTCACGTCCCTGACCAACCGTTTGGCGCCCGGCCATCTCGTCGAAATTCTCAGCGATATCTTCATGAAGCTCGACGAGATCGCCGAGGAGAAGGGCGTCGAGAAGGTCAAGACCATCGGTGACAACTACATGGCCGTAGGGGGCGTGAGAAATCCCTCGCCCGACAGCGCCGAAGCCGTCGTAGAGTTCGCCATCGAAGCCCTCAACGCCATCGATCAATACGCCGCCGATCACGGTTTGCCCCTGAAGATGAGGGTGGGCATCGCAACCGGTGCCGTGGTCTCAGGCGTAATCGGCACCAAGGTGCCGGCCTTCGACCTCTGGGGCGAAACCGTCAACCTAGCAAGCCGTCTCGAATCTGAAGGCGCCGAGAACTGCATCCAGGTGTCGGAGGCAACCTATTGGCGGCTGCAGCACCTCTACGAGTTTGAGGACAAGGGCGAACTCGCGCTCAAGGGCGGCATCACCGCGCGGGTCTACGTCCTCAAGGGACGCAAACTGCTGACCCGCCACGACGAGCCTGCAACCGACGACGTGAGATCCCGGCCCCGGCTGCGCAGCGTGGAGTAAACCGCCTCAGGCGTCCGCCGGTTTCTCGCCGACCATTTCGCCCTTCGCCTTGGCAGCCTCGTAAGCCGCCTTCTCCTCGGCCACAAGTTCCTTCTTGGATAGCTTGCCGATCATCGTCTTGGGCAGCTCGTCGCGGAACTCGATGTGGCGCGGGATGGCGTGCTTGGCGAGCTTGTCCTGGAGGAACGCCTTGAGTTCCTCGTCGTTCAGGCTCTGGCCGTCCTTCAGTTTGATGAAGGCCTTCACGGTCTGGCCGAGATAATCGTCGGACACGCCGATGGCCGTCACCTCCTCGATGGCCGGATGCTGGTAGATGGCCTCTTCGACGTGGCGCGGGAAGACGTTGAAGCCGCCGACCAGCACGAGATCCTTCATGCGGTCGATGATGAAGGTATAGCCCTCCTCATCCATGTGGCCGACATCGCCGGTGTGCAGCAAGCCGTCGATGATGGTCTCGGCGGTGGCCTCCTCGCGGCCCCAGTAGCCCATCATCACCTGCGGCCCCTTGATGCAGATCTCGCCGTCCTCGCCCTGGCTGACGACACGGTGCGGGTCCTCGCGGTCGGTAATGACGATGCTGGTGCCGGGCACGGGCAGGCCAATGGAGGCCTCCTTGCTGACGCCGTTGAGCGGATTGGCCGTGGCGATGGGCGAGGATTCGGTGAGGCCGTATCCCTCGACCAGCTTGCAGCCCGAGAGTTGTTCGAACTTCTGCTTGACCTCGACCGGCAGCGGTGCGCCGCCCGAGAGGCAGTATTTGACCGACGACAGGTCGTAATCGGACAGCTTCGGGTAGTTGTTGATGGCCGTGTACATGGTCGGCACGCCGTGGAACAGCGTCGGTTTCTTGTTCGAGATATCCTTGAGCACCGGTTCGATTTCAAAACGCGGATGCATGATGATCTCGGCGCCCGAGGCAATGGACATGTTCATCACCACGGTCATGGCGAAAACGTGGAAGAACGGCAGGACGGCCATCACACGTTCCTTGCCCACCTCCATGCCCTCGAACCACGCTTCGCCCTGCAGGGTGTTGGCGTAGATGTTAGTATGGCTGAGCATCGCGCCCTTGGAAACGCCGGTGGTGCCGCCGGTGTACTGCAGCACGGCGATGTCCTTGTCGGGATCGACCTCCTGCGGCGTATAGGCGCCGTCGTTGTTGATCAACTGCGCAAAGGCGACATGCGCGCTGTCGTTGGGCACGCTTGCGATATCGCCGCGCTTGAACAACGGGAACAGCAGGCTCTTGGGGAATGGCAGGGCCTCCTGCATGGTACCGACGACCAGGGTCTTGACCCGGCTCTGCTCCAGCATGGCCTTCATTTTGGGGTAAAGCACCTTGAGGTTCAGCGTCACCATGATGTCGGTGTGCGAATCCTCGATTTGATGGAGCAATTCCTGCTCGGAATAGAGCGGGCTGTAGTTCACCACCGTGCCGCCCGCCTTGAGGATACCGTAGTAGGCAATCACGAACTGCGGGCAGTTGGGCAGGAAGAGTCCCACCTTGATGCCTTTGCCGACACCGAGGCGCTGGAAACCCGCCGCCGCGCGGTCCACGAGATGGCCCATTTCGGCATAGGTGTAGGTCTTGCCGAGGAAATCGAGGATGTTGTTGGAGGGATAGCGGTGTACCGCGTCGTCCATCAGCGTCCACACCGGTTTACCGGGGAATTCCTGATCCCATTTGATGTTTTCAGGGTACTTCTTCAGCCACACGGCGTCGTTCATCGTGTCCTCCCATGCCGGCAATTGATTTGCGGTCAATGTTTATGACGGCGGGATAAGGCGCACAACTGCACGCCCCCCGCTTGTTTTGCGGGTATGCTACAGCGCCTGTGGATAATGCGCTAGATAGCGATGATCTGGGACTGCTTATTTGCCCTGGAATTTGGCGGGCCGTTTCTCGAGGAAAGCAGCAACACCTTCCTGAAAATCGTCGGCGGAAGCGGAGTCGGCGAAGCACTCGAGTTCCATGTCCAACTGCTCGTTGAGCGAATTGCCCAGCGACGCGTGGATCAGCTTCTTGGTGTTGGCGTAGGCCTTTGTCGGTCCCGCCGCCAGGCGTTCGGCCAGCTTCATGGTTTCGGCGTCCAACTCGTCGGCCGGCACGACGCGGTTGACGATCCCCAGCCGCAAGGCCTCCTCGGCATCGAAGCGATCGCCCAATAGGGCGATTTCCATGGCTTTCTTGGCGCCCACGAGACGCGGCAGGGAGTAGGTCGACGAGCCGTCGGGGCTGGTGCCGATCAGGCTGTAGGCCAGGGTGAAGACGGCGTTGTCGGCGCTCACCGTCAAATCGCAGGCGCCGGCCAGGCTAAAACCGAAGCCGGCGACCGCGCCGCGGGTGCTGGCGATGATGGGTTTGGGCATGCGCCGCATGCATTGCATTGCCGGGTGGATGGCGCCGATGAAACGGCGGAACATGGCGCGCCGGCCGTCGCTGTCCAGGGAGCGGGCGGGCGTGAAGGCGTTGATGTCGCCGCCGGCACAAAAGTGGTCGCCCGCACCCTTGACGATGACGCAGCGGATCGTGTCGTCGGCCTCGATGCTCTCGACGGCCTCGGTGTAAGCCACCGCCAATTCGCCGTCCAGGGCGTTGAGGAATTTGGGCCGGTTGAGGATCACCGTCATCACCGCGCCGTCGCGCTCCATCAATACGGTATCGCTCATGTCGCTCTCCAGTTCTTTTTCTGACGTCTGGTCATCGGTACGCGTTCGAAATTCCGTCATTCCCGCGCAGGCGGGAATCCACGCCGTGGCCTCTCCACCTGGCAGGCCGCTGAAAATTCGATTGCTCTGGAATGGACTCCCGCGAAGCCTGTCCTCGCGAAGGCGGGGGCGGGAGTGACGAGGGAAGCAGTTGGATAATAAGGTTATTCATCGCGGCCTTTGCCGGATTACGCGGCGGCGCCGGTCTTCATGACCGTCTGGTAGCGGAAGATGCCGTTGGCGTCGACCTCACGCACCATCCGTCCCTCGGTGATCAGCTTGTGCGCGTGAGCCAGCGCTTCGGCCATCGCCATGAAAATGCTCTGCCCTTCCAGTGGCCGCTTGAACAACAGCGGCAGCGTTTCGTAAACGCTCATGGGCGTCTGGCAATTCTCGATCAGAATTTCGCAGCGTTCGTCGTGGTGGCCGATCAGTTCGTCGATGCGTTCGTGCAAACCGTAAAACGGCTTGCCGTGGGCCGGCAGCACGAGGGTATCCTTGGGCAGCGCCTTGAACGTTTCCAGTGAGGTCACGTACTCGGTCAACGGATCGGCGTCGGGTTCGCTCGGGTAGACGCCGATAATGGGGCTGATGCGCGGCAGGACCTGATCGCCGGCGATGAGCACGCCTTTTTCCGCCGAGTAGTGGCAGATGTGTTCCGGCGCGTGGCCCAGGCCCTCCATGGCGCGCCAGTCGGAGCCCGCGAATTTTTCGATGTCGCCGTCCTTGATGCGGCGGTACCCGAAGGGCAACTCGTAGACGCCCCTGGCGAAATTGCCGTACCCGGCGGAGCGGAAAACCTCGACCAGGTCTTCCGGCAGGCCGAGTTGGCGGTGGAATTCGATGACGGGTTCGGGCGGGACTTCACTGGCGCTGAGGGTCAGCATGCGCGCCAGGAACCAGTCGGTCCGCGACATCACTACCTCGGCATCCCAATTCTCCGTGAACCAACCGGCCAGGCCGATGTGGTCCGGGTGCAGATGCGTGACGTAGACGCGCTTGATCGGCTTGCCGCCCAGGGTTTTATCCACGACGGTCTGCCATAGACCCTGGATCTCGCGGGTGTTCAGGCCGGTGTCGATGACGCTCCAACTATCACCGTCGTCGGCCAGCCACAGATTGATGTGGTTAAGGTCGAGCGGCAACGGCATGCGCACCCAGTGAAGGCCGGGAGCGACTTCCATGGTCTCGCCGGGCTCCGGCAAGTCGGCGAACGGGTAATCAACGGTCTGGGACAAGAGCTATCTTTCCGATCGGGAGAAGGTGAAGTAAGGCGCACAATACGGCGCGACAAGCCCCATGGTAGCTTGACGTTAACGTAAACGTCAAGCTAGCTCCGGCTATGGAACATGCGCTTACCCCGCCATCTGCTCCACTTCGATGGCGAAGGTGGCGTCCGCGCCACCCGTCACCGGACCGACGAGCGCGGCAACCATGGGCAACTGCTGTTCGGCAAAGAAGCGCGCCGTGGCGATTTTGGCTTCCAGGAAGCCCGCATCGCCGCCACCGCCATCAAGCCGCCGCTTGGCCGCCAAGGCAGAGACACCCATCATCCAGCCGCCCGAGACAAGACCGAACATGCGGAGGTAGTTCGTCGCGCCGACGCCCGGGGCGCGGGGATCCTCGCCGCCGCCGCAGGCGTACCAATCGGTCGCCTCCGCCAGGGCCTTGCGGGCCGCCGTCAGGTGGGCGCCGATGGCCGCCAGTTCTCCGCCTGCCGCGGCCAGTTCGCCTTCCACCGCCTCTATTTCGGCGAAGAACTTGTTGACCGTCTCGCCGCCGGCCAACGGCAGCTTGCGGCCCACGAGGTCGAGCGCCTGGATGCCGTTGGTGCCTTCGTAGATGGGCGCGATGCGGGCATCGCGGTAATATTGCGCCGCCCCCGTTTCCTCGATGAAGCCCATGCCGCCGTGGATCTGCACGCCGAGGGAGGCGACGTCGACGCCAATATCCGTGCTCCAGGCCTTGACGATGGGCGTCAACAGCGCGACGCGGTCGTCGGCTTCCTGGCGCACCGCCTCGTCTTCGGCGTGGGCGGCGATGTCGTTCTGGGCGCCGACATGGTAGGCCAGCGCCCGGCTCGCCTCAGTCAATGCCTTCATGGTCATCAGCATGTGGCGGACATCGGCGTGGTGAACGATGGGCGCGCCCTTCGGCCCGCCCACCGCGCGGCCCTGCACGCGCTCCTTGGCGTAGGCCAATGCCCGCTGATAGGCGCGCTCGGCAATGGCGACGCCCTCCATGCCGACGCCGAAGCGGGCGTTGTTCATCATCGTGAACATGCAGCGCATACCGCCGTTTTCCGGTCCCACTAGGTAACCGACCGCGCCCTCGTTGTCGCCATAGGACATCACCGCCGTCGGGCTGGCGTGAATGCCGAGCTTGTGTTCGAGGGAGACGCAGCGGAGATCATTGCGCTCGCCCAGGCTGCCGTCTTCGTTGATCAGGTACTTGGGCACGATGAAGCAGGATATGCCCTTGGTGCCGCCCGGCGCATCGGGCAGGCGGGCCAGCACCAGGTGGATAATGTTTTCCGATAGCTCGTGCTCGCCCCAGGTGATGAAGATCTTGGTGCCGGTGATGCGGTAGCTGCCGTCGGCCTGGGGTTCAGCCTTGGTCCTGACGGCGCCCACGTCGGAGCCTGCCTGCGGCTCGGTGAGGTTCATCGTGCCCGACCACTCGCCGCTGGTCATCTTCGTAAGATATGTGGCCTTCTGTTCGGGCGTGCCGTGATGGCTGATCAGGTCGATGCTGCCCTGCGACAGCAGCGGCAGCAGGCTGTAGGACATGTTGGAAGAAGCCAGCATTTCGTTGACCGGCACGCTCAGGCTCCAGGGCAGGCCCTGACCGCCGTACTCGGGATCCAGCGCCAGGCCGCACCAGCCGCCTTCGACATACTGGGCGTGGGCTTCGGCAAAACCGTCGGGGTTGGCGACGACGCCGTTTTCCAGCCGGCTGCCTTGCTCGTCGCCCGGCTGATTGAGCGGGGAAAGCACGTTGCCAGCAAGCTTGCCGGCCTCCTCCAGGACGGCGTCCACAAGGTCCGGCGTTGCCTCGCCGAAACCGGGCAGGGCGTTAATTTCATCGAGCTTGGCGATTTCATCGAGAACGAAGCGCATCTCGCGCAGGGGGGCGGCGTACTCGGTCATTTTGGGGGCCTCCGGACAGCGGCGATTATCCTAAATCTGAAACAGTGGTAATATCGCACCTCACACGACGCAAGCAAGTACGCGGATCAACTCCCTTGGCATCCACGAGCGGAAATCACATACCGGGAACATCTCTCGGCATTCAGCCGGCGAACGCCGAATCCATAGCGCAGGCGGCGGCAGTCCTGCGCGCCGGCGGTCTTGTCGCTTTCCCCACCGAAACCGTCTACGGCCTGGGCGCCGACGCTCTCAGCGAGGAGGCGGTTGCCGCCATATTCGAGGCCAAGGGACGCCCCGCCTACAACCCGCTCATCTGCCACGTGCCGGATCTCCGCTCGGCCGAGGAACTGGGTCTGTTCGACGAGCGGGCCAGAAGGGTGGCCGAAGCGTTCTGGCCCGGCGCCTTGACGCTGGTCGTCAGTCGAAATCCCCGTTGCGCGGCCGCTCCGGCCGTCAGCGCCGGCCTCGACACCATCGCCATACGCATGCCGGATCACGAACTTGCCCTCAATCTTTTGAGGGAAACCGGGCGTCCCTTGGCGGCCCCCAGCGCCAACAAATCGGGCGGTGTCAGTCCGACCACGGCGGCCCATGTCGAACGAAGCCTGGGTGCGGCCGTCGATATGATCCTCGACGGCGGCCCCTGCCGGGTGGGTCTCGAATCGACCGTTCTCTCGCTGACTTCATCCACGCCGCTCTTGTTGCGTCCGGGCGGTGTGACGTTGGACGAGCTGGAGGCGGTTATCGGATCGGTCGCCATCCACGCGAGCGAGGGCACAACGAAGCCAAAGGAACAGGGCTTGATCTCGCCGGGCCTCCTCGACAGTCATTATGCGCCTCACCTGCCGGTTCGCCTGAACGCGGGATCGGTTCGGCCGGGCGAAGCCGCTTTGGCTTTCGGCACGGAAACGCCGGAAAATGCGGACGTCGTTCTCAACCTCAGCGCGGCGGGCGATCTGGACGAAGCCGCCGCCAATCTGTTCCGATTCCTCTACGAGCTCGACAGCGATGACCATATCGGCATTGCCGTCGCCCCCATCCCGGAGCGCGGCATCGGCCGCGCCATCAACGACCGCTTGCGCCGCGCCGCGGCGCCCCGGCAATAGGCCCGCCGCTTGCCCGTCTGCCCCAGATAGACTACATCCAAGGCATGAGCATTTTGCCCAAAGCGCTTTCAACCGACGTCCTCGACGCCTTGAAGTCGGCCGTCGGACCGGGCGGCTGGACGGACGACCAGGACGAGATCGCGCCGTATCTCAAGGAGGATCGCGGTCTGTTCACCGGCTCGTCCCCCCTGATGATGAAGCCGGCCAACGCGGACGAGGTTGCGGCCATCCTGGCGCTCTGTTCGGAAACGTGCACGCCGGTCGTCCCCCAGGGGGGCAACACCAGTCTGGTCGGGGCCAGCATTCCGCACGAGACAAACAACGAAATCATCCTCAGCCTCAGGCGCCTGAACCGCATCCGGGACATCGATCCCATCGGCAATACCATCACGGTCGAGGCGGGCTGCATTTTGGCGGATGTCCAGGCCGCCGCGGCCGAAGTGGACAGGCTGTTTCCCCTCAGCCTCGGCGCTGAGGGAAGCTGCCGGATCGGCGGGAATCTTTCGACCAACGCCGGCGGCACCAACGTTCTGCGCTACGGCAACGCTCGCGACCTGGCCTTGGGTTTGGAGGTGATTCTGCCCGACGGGCGGAAGATCGACGACCTGAAGACACTGCGCAAGGACAACACCGGTTACAGCCTGAAGAACCTGTTCATCGGCGCCGAGGGCACGCTCGGCATCATCACGGCGGCGGCTTTGAAACTGTTCCCCATGCCGCACGAAATCGTCACCTCATTCGCCGCCGTCCCCCACGTCGCGGCGGGGGTGGATTTGTTGGGGCGGGCGCGAAGCGCCGTGGGTGACGCCGTTACGGCTTTTGAACTGATGCCGCGCCGGGCCATCGAATTCACCTGCAAGCACAGCGACGGCTGCCGCGATCCTCTGGAGAACGTTCACGAGTGGTACGCCCTCGTTGAGATTTCATCGCCGGGCGGCGAGGTCACGCTGCGCCCGGCTTTTGAAAGCGCCCTGTCGGCGGCGATCGACGACGGCGTGGTGGAAGACGCTGTGGTTGCCGAAAGCAAGGCCCAGGCGGCGACCTTGTGGCGTCTGCGTGAAACCCTGCCCGAAGCCCAGAAGCCGGAAGGCGCCAGCGTCAAACACGACGTTTCCGTACCAATCTCCAGGATCGCGGAAATGATCGCCGAGGGAGCGATGGCGGTTGAGGATTTCGTTCCCGGCGTGCGATCCCTGCCCTTCGGGCACGTTGGCGACGGCAACGTTCACTTCAATTTTTCCCGTCCGCTGGAGATGTCCGACGAAGAATTCATGTCTCACGCCAAGGACATCCACCTCATCATTCACGACATTGCGCATCGTCTCGGCGGCTCGATCAGCGCCGAGCACGGTCTGGGCCAAGCCAAGCGTGAGGAAATCAAGCGCTACAAGGATCCGGCCGCACTCGACCTCATGCGCCAGATCAAGGACCTGATCGATCCGAAGGGGATCATGAACCCCGGCAAAGTTGTCTAGTTCCGGCTCGGCCCAGACACGTTGGCTGGTCGTCGCGCTGTGCGTTGCGGCGGGTATGGTCGGTTCGATGCAAGCCGGCAAGACACCGCCGGCACTGGGTCTCCTGCGCGCCGAATTCGAGCTGGGAATGACGGCGGCCGGCTGGGTCGTTTCCCTGCTGTCGGTCACCGCCGCAACGGTGGGCATCCTGTCGGGCAGCGTTTCGGACCGTATTGGCAACCGGCGCATGATCATCATTTGCCTCGGACTGATCTGCATCGGCAACGTCGTCGGCGCGCTGTCGCAAACCACCGCCTTGCTTCTGATCTCCCGCGTCATCGAGGGGTTCGGTTTCGTCGGCATCGTCGTCAGCGCCCCGAGCGTCCTGGTGCGGGCGGCATCGGCGCGCCACCAAAAGCTTGTGTTCGGCATGTGGGGCGCCTACATGCCCGCCGGTATGGCCTTGATGATGGCGGTCGCCCCGCTGTTGCTGGAGCCGTTCGGCTGGCGCGAACTGTGGTTCGCCAACGCCGCGATAGCCGCCCTGTTCGGCCTGCTGTTCTACGCCATCACCAAGACCATGACCCCGGCCGCACCGCCGTCGGAGCGGGTCGCTGTCGGGCCTGCGGTCGTCGCCGTGTTGGGCGCCGTCGGGCCCTGGCTGCTGGGGCTCACGTTCATGGCCTATTCCATGCAGTGGATCGCCCTGATGGCCTGGCTGCCCACCTTCATGACGGAAAGCATCGGCGCCTCCATTGCCGATGCCGCCCTGGTGACGGCGCTGGTGGTTTTCCTCAATGTACCGGGAAATCTTTTCGGCGGCTGGGTATTGCAGACGGGAGCGCCGCGATGGTCTCTTCCGGCCACCGCCGCCGTCGCCATGGCTGCCTCCGCCTACGGCATATTCGTCGCCGACATTCCCGACAGCGGGCGCATTGCGCTCGCGCTCTTCTTCTCGTTCATCGCCGGACTGGTGCCGCCGACGCTGTTTGCCGGGGCCGGGATGCACAGCCCCAGCCCGGCGCTGATCGCCACGACCAATGGCGTCATCATCAATGGCGCCAACATCGGCGTTTTGCTCGGGCCGCCGATCCTGGGCGCCATCATCGGCGCCTATGGCGGGTGGGAATCGTCGATCCTCATGATGGGCGCCCTCGGCGTGATGGGATTGACGACGTCGCTGTTGCTCGGGTATGTCGAGCGCGGCAGGTAGGGTGTTTCAAGTTTTGCTTGAAACACTGAGGGCCGCCAACACATTGTGTCGCCTCAGAAGTATTAGACGAGGCGTTTCCGTCTAAACGGAAATCGCTCTAGAAAGGCGCTTGGTTTCATGAAGTACATGTTTTTTGACGATTTCGAGGTCGGACAGAGCTTCCGCACCCAGGGCAAGACGTTCAGCGAAACGGAAATCCTGCAGTTCGGCCTGATCTACGACCCGCAGCCGCTGCACATGGATATCGAGAGCGCCAAGAAGGGCGCCTTCGGCGGCCTGATCGCCAGCGGCTTTCACACGCTGTCGATGTGTTTCAGCCTGTTCGTGCGCCTGGGCATTCTGGAAAAAGCCAACATGGGTTCGCCCGGCCTGGACGATGTGCGCTGGCTCATTCCCGTGCGCCCCGGCGACACGCTTTGGGCCGAAGCCGAGGTCACCGAGATCATCCCGTCCAAATCGAAGCCCGACCGCGGTTTGGTCGCGATGCAGCACCGCATGGTCAATCAGCGGGACGAAGTCGTCATGACGGTGAACTGCAAGCATTTTGTCAGCCGCGAGCCGCTGGACAACCTGAACCATTAGGCACCGGCTGCGCTATCCCGGCTCCCCGTCCTTGATTTTGCGGTACCACCACGAGACGTCGTGCCAGGCGCCCAACTTGTAGCCGACGTTGGGGAAGGCGCCGATTGACGAAAATCCCACGGACTGGTGAAGCGCGACGCTGCCGGCGTTGGGCAGCGTGATGCCTGCGAACGCGTGGAAATACGGCAGCTCCCCGAGGACATCGAACAGCCTTTCATAAAGCCGTGAACCTATACCCCGCTTGCGAAATCCGGCATGGGTATAGACGGAAGTTTCTACGGAATATTGATAGGCGCTTCTCGGGCGATGCGGTGTCGCGTAAGCGTAGCCGGCGAGCTCACCACCGATCTCCGCGACCAGCCAGGCGTGGGTTTCGCATGCCTTTGCGATGCGGTTGGCGAACGCCGCCTCTGACGGACACTCCGTTTCAAAGGAGGTGGCGGTCTCCTCGACGATGGGGCGATAGATCGAGAGCAGCTCACCCGCATCCCCGGCCGCCGCTTGTCTGATTTGGATGGCTGACATGACATCCCCCCTAAAAAATTCGCCCGCAGTGAAGAACGGAATTCGGTTGCGCGCAAGGGGCGTGAACGAAATGAAATTGCCGTTCGACCTTGACTTATCCGGGGTAAAGCCTCATATAGCCGCCAGCGACACTCCCTATCCGTTTGAATTTTGATCGCTCGCCGCCCCAACTGTTGTTGGTCCGGCACCGTTTCTTTCCGACATTTATGGACGTTTCGTTAGACGCGACTTGCCGTGGGTAGAGCGCGCCGTTCGTGCACGCATTGTGCTGCACACCCGTCGCCCCGATGCCGGGGCGGTGTTACGACCATATTATCGAGAAAGACAAAATAGATATGACGAACTTCTCGGGCCTCGAATTGGCCCAACCCATCCTTCGTGCCGTTTCGGACGAGGGCTACACCACCGCCACGCCGATCCAGGAAAAATCCATTCCGCCGCTGCTTCAGCAGCGCGACCTTCTGGGCGTGGCCCAAACCGGTACCGGCAAGACCGCGGCGTTCGCGCTGCCTCTGCTGCATCGCCTGGCTGCGACCGCCGGCAAACCGCGGAGCCGCAAGCCGCGCGCCTTGATCCTGGCGCCGACGCGTGAGCTCGCCGTCCAGATCGGCGACAGCCTCAGAACCTACGGCCGCCATCTCCGCCTCAATACCACGACTGTTTTCGGCGGCGCTTCGATCCGACCCCAGATCAAGGGCCTGGCCCGCGGCGTTCACGTGCTGGTGGCGACGCCCGGCCGATTGATGGACCTGATGAAGCAGGGCCATGTGCGGCTGGATGCCGTCGAGGTTTTCATCCTCGACGAGGCCGACCGCATGCTCGACATGGGCTTTATTCACGACGTCAGGAAGATCGCCGCCGAATTGCCGCAAGCGCGCCAGACCGTGCTGTTTTCCGCCACCATGCCGAATTCGGTCAAAGGGTTGGCGGACGGCCTGCTTAACGATCCGGTCCGGGTCGAGGTGGCGCCGGCCGCAACGACCGCCGAAAAAGTGGAACAGCGCGTCCTGTTCGTGCCCAAGGAGAAGAAACGCGCGCTGCTGGCCGACGTGCTGGACGACCGCGATATCGAGCGTGTTCTCATCTTCACCCGCACCAAGTACGGTGCCGACAAGGTCGCCCGGCATTTACATAAAAGCGGCATCCGTTCGGACGCCATTCACGGCAACAAAGCACAGAACGCCCGCCAGCGGGCCCTCAACGGCTTTCGCAATGGCCGCATCCGGGCGCTGGTGGCGACCGACATTGCCGCCCGCGGGATCGATGTGGAAGGCGTCACCCACGTGATCAATTTCGAATTGCCCAACGACCCCGAAAGCTATGTGCACCGCATCGGCCGCACAGCCCGCGCCGGAGCTGACGGAATCGCCATTTCGTTCTGCGACCACGACGAACGCGCCTACCTGCGCGACATCGAGAAAACGATCCGCCAAAGCGTACCGGTGTTCGAGGATCATCCCTTCCATTCCGCCGAGATCGCCAACGATCCCGGACCCGCCAAACGCTCCCCCCAGCGGAAGAAACGTCCCGGGCAACGCCGCAGAAAGCACCAGCGCCGGCGGCAGGCAGCCTAGATCCCATTGCCGGATTAGCCAGACGAGGGGCATTTCGAGTATGATTGATCCGTCGCGCTGAAGTCTCGCGGCGGAAAACTCGGGAAACCGGCCAATGGCGACGGCCCTCGCGGTTCAGGAAGAATTTGACGGACGCCTGTGGGGCAACGATCCGGATATCGACTATGAAAACCGGATGGTTGCCATCGCCTGCGTCGGCTTCGAGGGAAATCAACCCGACAAGACAAGCGACGAAGCCCGCTGGTTGGGAAAACAGGCGAAATCGCGGGGCGGCTTCCTCGTGGATTCGAATTGGCCGGCCTGCGTAATCGTCTTTCCCACCATGAGCGACGCGCTGCCGTGCCTAAAACGTTTGCACAAGCGTTGGGGTGGGGGGATTCGAACGGGCGTCAACCTGGCGGAATTCAAGGCCGCACCGGACGGCGAACCCGGCGGCGGTTCAGCGTATGCACGTACGCTTATGGAACAAACCGAGCCCGGCGGCATAAGCGTGTCCGCCGTGGTGGAAAGCCGGCTCACCTCCAGAGTCAGTGCGGCTGACCTCGAGGGGAAGGAACGCATCGGCTTGCGGCTGAAAGTGCTGCTGGCGCTACAATTGGCGGCCCTGCTGGCCTATTTCCTCGGCTGGTATTACGGCATCTACTGGCGAATTGCCTATTTCATCGAGCACGGCAAGTACCCTTGTTGGCCGGATTGGGCGTGCAGCTAACGCTCCGGCATGCTTTTCCGCATCCTGGCCGACCTCGTCCTCGCCCTCCACCTGCTGTTTATTCTCTACGTCGTCTTCGGCGGATTTGCAGCGCTGCGCTGGCCGAAAACCGCTTGGCTCCACGTACCTGTTTTCATCTGGGGCGGGGCGATCGAAATTGGCGGCTGGATCTGTCCCCTCACCTATCTTGAAAACGCGTTGCGGGCGGAGGGTGCGGCGGCCGGCTACCGCACGAGCTTCATCGAGCATTACCTGCTGCCGGTCATTTATCCGGGCTTGATGTTTCCCGATGGGATTCCAAGGGGATTTTTCATCGCCCTCGGAGTCGGCGTGTTCGCGCTGAACGGGGTTATCTACTGGCGTTTGTGGCGCCGGCGTCAGCCTTTGGGGTCGACCGAATAGACGATCACCGATTCGTTGACGCCCTTCAGTTCCATTTCGCCCATGGAACTGAACTCCGCCGGCCGGCCGGACGCCAGTTCCCTCACCAGATTCGAGACCGCGATGCCGCCGTCGTCCGCCTTGTCGCAGAGACGCGCGGCGATTTGGACGGTCGTGCCGAACAGGTCGCCGTCCTCCTGGATAGGCGTGCCGGCGTTGATGCCGATGCGGATCTGCAGGGGAATGTCGCCGGCACTTTCGTTGAACCGGTCGATCCCCTTCATCATGGCGAGCGATGCGTCGACGGAATTGGCGACCGACTTGAACGACGCCATGATGCCGTCGCCGGTATGCTTGACCTCCGTACCGGCGAAGTTTCTCAGCTCCGAGCGCACGATCTTGTTGTGGGCCCGGACGATCTTCTGCATGGCGTCGTCGCCATGGTTCTGGGTGAGCTTGGTCGAGCCGACGATGTCGGTGAACATCACGGCCATGGGCGCGCCGGCATCGGCCTTGTCGGCCGAGGTGTTCCAGGTGTCCAGCGCCGCCTTCAGCGTCGTCGCGACGTTCATTTCGTCGTCCTCGAAAAACCGTTCCATGGCCGCGCCGCCGGCCCGGAACATGTCGCAATATTTGGGCTCGAGCAGATATTCCTCGTACTTTTCACCGAACTGGCGCGCCATCTTCTTGTCCGTGCCCAATACCGACACGCACTGTTCCAGCACCTTGACAAATTGTTTGTGGCTCAAGCCGGCCTCTCGAGATTGGGCCTCTGCAGCGCCGGCAAGGAAGAGGTGGCAGCCGAAGCGGTTGACGCCGTCGAGCTTGATGCCCTGGTCCATCAGGCCTTCCAAGGCACCGCCCAGGAATTTCATCATGTTGACGCTTGAATCCTTGACCTCCTCGGATTTGACGACTTCCTCGTCTTCCTCTTCGCTTTCCTCTTCTTCTTCGGCTTCCTCGGCCTCCTCGGCCTCTTCGGCCGCCTCCTCGTCTGCCGCCTCTTCTTTTGCCGGTTCTTCGGCTTTTTCTTCTTCGCCCTCGGCGGCCGCCTCCTGTGCGGCATCGGCGTCCTCGTCCTTTTTCTTCTTCTTTTTCTTCTTGTTCTTTCTGTCTTGTTCCGCGGCCTCAACGCGCTTTTGGAAATCGGACTTTTCTTCTTCGGGCGGAGGCGCTTTGGCACCGTCGCCGCTGCTGGTCAGCCATTCCTTGAGATAGCTGCGCTCGATCGGCGAGATGAAGACATAGGCGAGCGAGAGGAATGAGAACAGAAACGTTCCGACGAAAATCAGGATCGATTGCGCCTGCATACTCATGGGGTCTGCTCCCTGCTCTCGCCTAGCCGAATTCCGAGTACAAGAACGTCATGACAAACGCGAACCCGAGACTGACGACCGTGATCAGCACGATTTTCATGAAAATCGTGGCAATCGGATTGCGCCCCGAAGGCTTGCCCGCCGCCGCCTTCTTCTTTTTCTTCTTCATGTCGGGGACGTCCCACTCTTCTTCGTCGTCCCCGCCAAAACCCCGGTCGGCAAACGGCCGGTCGTCAACTTCGACCTCGAAATCACCCATGCCACCGCCGCTGTCGGCACTTGCACCGACCGCCGGCCGGATCGATTCCGTGGAAAATACCGTCGCTTCGGTGGTCGAATTGGTATTTTCGTCGTAGGTTTCCTTGACGACCTTCACCGCTTCCACGGAAGGGTTGTCGTGCATGGACTTGGCGTCATCAATGGCGACCTGACGCTCCATGTTCGTGTAGCGCTGCTCGATCGTCCAACGCCCACTTTGCTTGACGTAAACCTCGTAACTGACTTCAGCCAAGGTCTCCCCTCCCACGGCGGCCGCGGCGCTTATGCTGAGTTTCGACTAACTGCACCTGGTCCCATTTCATGCCAAGTGGATGGAGTTTCTCCGCTTCCATGCCGTTTTGCAAGTGCAACGCCTGCGTCATTTTCATAAATTAAAATGATTCTATAATGGATTTTTCTGGAGACGCGGCCGCGAGGGCGGTAATATCCAGAAATTGTTGGGTAGGCCAACAATTATTAACGAATTTTGCCGGCGGGTCCGGCGGCTTGACTGGTGGAGCAGGCGCGGAATGGAACGTTCTTTCAAGAAAGAGGTTCAATCCCTGAAACTGGGAGAGGGAGATACCTTCCATGGCGAGGGCATTCTCGCCGTCACCAAGGCGCTGCTGCAATCCGGCGTATCCTACGTCGGCGGCTACCAGGGCGCGCCGATTTCCCATCTCATGGACGTCTTGGCCGATGCCCAGGAGACACTGGACGAGTTGGGGGTGCATCTCGAAACCTGCGGCAACGAAGCGGGCGCCGCAGCCATGCTGGGGGCTTCGATCAACTACCCCTTGCGCGGCGCCGCCACCTGGAAGTCCACCGTGGGCACCAATGTCGCCTCCGACGCCCTGTCGAACCTTTCCTCTGCCGGCGTCAAGGGCGGCGCCCTGGTCATCATCGGCGAAGACTACGGCGAGGGTTCCTCCATCATCCAGGAGCGCAGTCACGCCTTCGCCATGAAATCGCAGATGTGGTTGCTGGACCCGCGTCCCAACCTGCCGATGATCGTCGATATGGTGGAGCGGGGCTTCGAGCTTTCGGAAGCCAGCAATACGCCGGTCATGCTGGAACTGCGCATCCGTGCCTGCCACGTCCACGGCAGTTTTGCGGCCAAGGACAACGTGCCGCCCCAGTTCTCCCGCCGCCAGGTGATGGAGAACCCGGATTTCGACTTCGAACGTATCTGCCTGCCGCCCTCGACCTACGCCCAGGAAAAACACAAGATCGAGCAGCGTCTGCCGGCCGCAATCGACTACATCCGCCGGCACAAGCTGAACGAAGTGTTCGCGGGCCAGCACGACGACATCGGCATCATCGTCCAGGGCGGCCACTACAACGGCGTGATCCGCGCCCTGCAGCAGCTGGGACTGGCGGACGTGTTCGGCGAGAGCCGCGTGCCGATCTATGTGCTCAACGTGACCTACCCGCTGATCGACAGCGAATTTACCGAATTCTGCGCCGGCAAGCGGGCGGTGTTGATCGTCGAGGAGGGTCAACCCGACTACATCGAGCAGGCCGCCCACGCCTTCCTTCGCAAGGCCGACATCAACACGACGCTGGTCGGCAAGGATGTCCTGCCCATGGCGGGCGAATACACGGCAGAGACGCTGTTGCAAGGCTTGACCAAGTTCCTCGAAGGCAGTCTGCCCGCCGGTGTCGATACCGGCACCATAAGCGAGGCCGCGGACCGCATCGGTGGCCACAAGGCGCGCGCCGCCGAACTGCTGGGCGGCCCCGTGCCCGCCCGTCCGCCCGGCTTCTGCGTCGGCTGCCCGGAGCGTCCGGTGTTTACCGCCATGAAGCTGGTGCAGAAGGAAACCGGCCCCTTCCATGTCTCTTCCGATATCGGCTGCCATACGTTCTCGACCTTGCCGCCGTTCAGCATCGGCAATTCGGTCCTGGGCTACGGTCTCGGATTGTCGGCGTCGACCGGCGTCGCCCCGGCCATGGGCAACCGGGTCGTCAGCGTCATGGGGGACGGCGGCTTCTGGCACAACGGCCTAAACAGCGGCGTGTCGAACGCCATTTTCAATCGCGACGATTCGATCCTGGTGATTTTCAACAACGGCTACACGTCCGCTACCGGCGCCCAACACATTCCCTCAACCGGTACCAACGCGCGGCTTGAGCCGACCGGGCAGAACATCGTCGAAGCGCTGAAAGGCGTAGGCGTCAAGTGGCTGAAGCGGGTACGCACCTACCATGTCTCGGAGATGAAGAAAACGCTGCACGAGGCCATGACCACCAAACAGGGCGGTCTGAAGGTAATTATTGCGGACGGCGAGTGCATGCTGGCCGTCCAGCGCAAGAAGAAGCCCGCCGACCGCAAGGCGGTATCGGAAGGAAAGCGAGTCGTACGAAAGCGCTTCGGCGTCGACGAGGACGTCTGCACCGGCGATCACAGCTGCGTCCGCCTTTCGGGCTGCCCCTCGCTCACCATCCAGCCGAGCGGCGATCCGCTCAAGCCTGATCCCGTGGCGCAGGTCAACCAGGGCTGCGTCGGCTGCGGCCTGTGCGGCGAAAACGCCCACGCGGCCACCTTGTGCCCCTCCTTCTACCGTGCCGAGGTCGTGCAGAATCCAACCGCCTTCGACAAGTTCGCCGAAAACGTCCACCAGCATGTGCTGGGCTGGTTCGGCGCGGACCGAAACGGGGCTGGGCCAGTCAACCGCTCAGGTGAAGCGGCATGAGCGATCAAATCCAAAGTGCCGATCTGCCCCAGCGGCCCGTCAGCATTCTGATCGCGGCGTTGGGCGGCGAAGGCGGCGGCGTCCTCACCAACTGGCTGGTGGCGGCGGCGGAGCGTGAAAACTACATCGCCCAAAGCACCTCCATCCCCGGTGTCGCCCAGCGAACCGGCGCCACAACCTATTTCGTCGAAATTTATCCGGTCCCGGCGGACGTGCTTGGCGACAGACGGCCGGTCCTCACGCTGCTGCCCAGCCCCGGCGGCATTGACATCATGGCGGCATCGGAACTGCTGGAGGCCGGCCGCGCCATGCAGAACGGCTTTATCACGCCGGATCGCACCACCCTGATCGCCTCGACCCACCGGATATACGCCACGCTGGAGAAAATGCACTTAGGCGATGGCCGATTCGACGCCAAGCGCGTAATCGCCGCCGCCCAGGAAATGGCGCTGAGCGGCATCCTGTTCGACATGGGCGAGGTCGCCAGACGTTCGGGCAGCATCATCAACGCGGTGCTGCTGGGCGCGATGGCGGGTTCGGGCCGTCTGCCCATGTCGCGGGAAACCCTGGAAGACACCATCCGCGACGGCGGCATTGCCGTTGAGGCCAATCTCAAGGGATTTGCCGCCGGCTTCGACCTTGCCTCATCCGGCACACCGGAGCCGGAGGTCAGTGAACCCGCCACCCGTCATGAGCCGGCAGAGCTCGATGCCGGTGCCTTGGCGGAGCGCGTCGACCGCGAGTATCCGGGAACGGCGCTGGCCATGGTGAGGGAAGGCGTGGCCCGGCTGATCGACTACCAGGATGCCGCTTACGCCGGCCTGTTTCTTGACCGCCTCGACGCGGTGCGGAGGCTGGACGGCGAAAACGGCGGCGAGGCGCACGGATTCGACCTGACGGTATCGGCAGCCAAGGCTCTGGCCCACTGGATGGCCTTCGAGGACGTCGTGCGGGTCGCCGATCTGAAAACGCGCCCGGAACGCCTGGCGCGAATCCGCGAGGAGGCCGGCGCCGGCGAGAACGAACCGGTGGTGATTATCGACTATCTCAAGCCGGGCCTGGAGGAGATGTGTTCGATCCTGCCGGGTTTCATTTCCCGGCCGCTGCTCGCCTGGGCGGGAAAGCGTGGCAAGCTCGACGCCTTCAACATCGGGCTGCACGTAAAGACCAGCGGCGCCTTGGGATACACTCTCCTGCGAACCGTCGCCAGGATGAAGGGTTGGCGACGGCGCGGCCACCGCTACGCCGCCGAACAGGCACTGATCGAACGCTGGCTTGCCTCCGTCAAGGCCGCCGTTCCGGGCGACCGGCAACTGGCGCGCGAAGTAATCGATTGCGCCCGGCTGGTCAAAGGCTATGGCGAGACCCACCGTCGCGGCGTCGATAATTTAACCAAAATTTTCGACGAACTCGTTGAGCCCGGCCTTGAGCATCCGGCGCCCGATCTGGCGGAGCGCATTGCGGACGCACGGGAATCCGCGCTGGCCGACGCCGACGGTCTGAGCCTGGCGGCGCAGCTTGGCCTGCAACCGCAAATCCCCCGCAGGGCGGCGGAGTAGCACGGAAGATCAAGTTGGAATACTTCGAATATTCCGTCTAAGATGACGACGAAATGCCAACCGGCGATCTGAGGGGGCGCGGGAGGGTAATTATTTGGTAGCGAGTGATCCTGCGGCCGGATCGGGTAAGACCATCATGGCTGTGGACGACGATCAATCGATGATCGTTTTCATTGGGGCAATCATGAAGGAGCGGGGCTACAACTTCGTGGGCGCCCGCAATGGCCGTGAGTGCCTGGAAATCATTGATGACGTAAATCCGGACGTGTTGCTGCTGGACATCAACATGCCCGAGATGGACGGCTTCGAGACCTGCCGGCGGCTGCGCGCCGAACATCCCAACATTGCCATCCCCGTCTTGTTCCTGACCGGAAACGACGCCCGTGAAAGCCTGGCCGACGCCATCGCCGCCGGCGGGACGGAATACCTTTCCAAACCGATCGATTCAGACGTGCTTTCGACCCGCGTCGAATACTGGCTGTCCCTGCTCTAGCAGGCCGCGACGTAAAGGTCTGCCCTTAAGGGGCGGGCTCCCTAGTGGCGGATCAGACCGAGAGCCTGCAGTTCTTCGCCTTCAATCCAACCGTCATCCAAGTCGAGATCGAGATCGTTGCAAACGTCCTCGACGAATTGTTTGCCGCGGCTGAAACGCAATTCCCGATCCGTTGTGGACCCGGCGATATCATCGAATTCGGCGCCCAGGAAATCGCGGTAGTCGGTACTGTTTTCGAACATAACCTTCATCACACTCTCCACTTGCCTAGCCGCCATGTTTGACGGCGTTCTATCCGTAACTTCGCAAGCGCCGTGCCAAGCAAGAGGGTATTCATACACATCCGACAACTAGCTGATTTTGAAAGAAAAACAGCCTATGATCGGCGGAAACGCCGTTTGTGCGGCAGGAATCACCCGACGCGCACGGTAGGAATTGCCGGGTTAGCCCAGAGGAATCTCCCAAAGTGGCCGGAACCGAAAGCGAACTTGAAGGGCGGGCCGGCGCGCATACTCCCCAGCTCGCGCACGATATTGCGGACGATCTTTATGCCCGCACGGGAAAACTGCCTGTCTGGCGCACTATTGCACGCGCCTACGCCATCGTATTCCGCCGTTTCGGCCAATTCGTCGCCATTGCCGCCATACCGATAATGGCGACTTATCTGGTGCAGGTATTGGGCTGGGAAATCGTCCACGGCTGGGGTCTCAGTTCGCGCTGGCGCATCGTTATCGAAGAACCCTTCCGCTGGCTGTTCTGGGTGGTGTTTTCGGTCGCTTGGCACCGCTATGCCCTACTTGGGCATCGCGATTCGACCAGGCCCTTCCAGTTCCATCTCGGCGCCCGCGAAATCCGTTTCATGATCTACGCGGCCCTCCTGGCCATTCCGCTGCTGGCGGCCCGGGTGCCGCTGCTTTACCACGGCGGCGACATGCTCAAACTGCCGCCGCAGATGCTGGTCGTCGTCGCCGGCTTGACCGTCATCGGTATTTGGCTGGGCATCCGCTTTTCGTTCATCTTTCCCTCGGTGTCGGTGGAACGGCGGACCGGTTTCCGCCAATCGTGGGGCGAAACCAAGGGATCGGGCTGGCGGATCTTCTGGGCCACTTTCCTGGCCTCCATTCCCTTGGGCGTGGCCGACCGCTTTGCCCGCGAGCTGGTCATGATGATGGAACCCATCATCGCCCGCAGCGGCCAAAGCGCCTGGGACAATCCCTTGGGTCAATGGATGATCCCACTCGCAGCCGCCCAACTGGTGCTGGCTTTCCTGTTCACCGCCGTGCTGGTGTCCGTGCTCTGCGTCGCCTTCCGCCGTCAGACCGATTGGCAACCGCCGGCAGATGCCCAGCGTGAATGAAGCGGGCAAAGCGCTTTCCGGCCTGGCTTGTCAATCGTCGAAGGCTTCGTCGCCCAGGCCGTGATGCAGTTTCGCCATTTGCTGTTCGTCCACAAGGCCCCGGTCGCGGAAATTGACGATCAGGGAGCGGGCTTCGTAACCGCAAACGGGATCGTCCAAGAGACCGGCTGCGAGAGCCAGGGCGCGGGTGTCGCCGATCCTGTCGAGCGCCTGCATGGCGGCCCTGCGGGTATCGCCGAAGGGATCGGATTTGACGGAGTTCATCAAGGCGGGAACGCCATCCCGGCCGTCCTCTCCCAAGGCGCCCAGCGCCCGGGCCGCGGCGGCGCGGGCCTCGCCGGCGCCGTCCTTGGAAAACAGGCGGGACGCCAGACCGGGCGCTTTGAGAGCATCCACCAGCGCCGGCAGGGAACGCGAGTTCCCCAGCCAACCAAGGGCGTTAGCGCTCAAGGCTCGAATTCTCGGCGCCGGGTCGGAGAGACGCTCCGATAGTCGGACCGACAAATCAGTGCTGTCCACGTCGCCCGATAGCCCGCTGACCGAGGCAATCAGCATCAGGGATTCGAGAGCCTGGGCGGCAATTTCCCGGGTTTCCTCGTCGCGGTGGGTGAAGGCCGCGAGCAGCCCGGGCAATGTGTCGCTGGAATCGACGTCATCCAGAAAACACACGTCGGCCAGGGCGCGGGCCGCGATCCGGGCTTCGTCGGCACCGCCGTCACGCACGGCTTCCGTCATCGCTTTGATCGCCCGGGCGTTGCCCTCGGCCGCTTTCTCCGCCAGTTTGGCCGTATCGCCCAGCGCCCGCGCTTTCTTCCCGCCCTTGGCCTTGCCGCCTGACCGCGCCGCCTTGGCCATGGCTTTTGTCTCCAGGCGGCCGGCTTCGTCCAACCAATAATTCCGGGAGCCGTCGTCCGGGAGATTCGCAGCGGTGGCACGGGCCTCGGCGAAGGCCGTTCGGGCGTCGTCCAAGGCACCCGCCTTGGCCCTGTCCTCGCCTGCCGCCAGCCACGCCTTCGTTTTCACGTTGGCATCGGCAATCCGCTTTGCCGCTCCCCTGGCGGCCCGCGGTTCGGAAGCCGCCATCATCGCCACGACTTCCGCCTCGCCCACCTGGTCGATCGCCCGCGCCCGCTCAAGCCGGCGGGTTACCACGTTGGGCGCTTTTTTGGCCGCCTTCCGGGCCGCCACGAAAGACTTTTGCGCCGGTCGCCACAAGCCTGCCCGAGCCTGGGCGTCGGCAATTTCCTGGAGATCCGAGGAAAGCGCCAACTGACCGTCAACGGTACCCGTCGTGGCGGCGCGCTTGACGATATCGATGGCTTCGGAAAAAGCGCGCTTTGCGGCTCGGCGCTCACCCTCCCCGCCGCACCGCATCCCTTCGCGCAAGAGTTTGTCGACTTCATCGTAGCGTGACATCGCATCGCTTTCCTGGCATCGACCAATGCCAAACATAGCGGATCAAACCCGCGAGAAAAACCGCATGGCGTGATGAGGCCGCAAGGCCCAAAAGAGGACGCCGACATGTTAAACTGGAGATCAGCTCACGGCCGAAAGGGCGCGGGATGAAAACGACATTCTGGATCGGCAAAGCCTGCCTGCTCACCATGTTGATGATCGGGGCGCCCCATCCGACCGAAGCGGGGTGCGTCGCCGGGGCAGGCGGGTCAAGCCACAATGTCGCCGTCCCGTGCGCCGAAGGCGGCGGTCCGCCGCCGAGAAACGACAACAATACGACCACCGGCACCTATGTGCCGAGCCGGCCGAGCCAGGGATTGCTGCAAACGGCGGCGGACAGGATCAACCGGCTGCTCAACATGCAGCCTTACGGATTGGGACCGGAACCTACGCTTTCCGGCGTCCATGACTTCCATTCCCTCGCGAGGGCCGCCGACGACACGCTGTTCGCGGCCCACGCCAAGTACAATTATCAGCAAGCCCGCTGGTGGTCGGCCAAGGACGATCTCAAGAACTGGCGTATGGTGACACGGCAGTGGGCGGACGTGCGCAGCCAGTTGAGGAATGATCTGACCCGTCACCGGGATGCCCGCAGCAATACTCACGGCACCGCCACCGCAGCCGACGGCCGGGCCGGCGAAATCAGACCGATGGTCGAAAAGGCGGAGGCACAGACGAAGAACCTCGAACGTGTAAGCGCCGAAGCCCGCTCCCGGTTCTATCGGGCCGCGGTCAAGCTTGGCGAGGACCTGCCGCCACCCAGCAGTTTCCGACGCCCGCCGCGGCCCGGAACCACTATGTACGGCCCGGGGCATGCCTCGGGCAGTTCCGAGCGCAAGGAGATCCGGTTCGCCGAGCCGGCGAGGCTGGCAAAGCCCGAACCCGTCCGGCTGGCCGCCGCGGCGGTTCCGGCGTTCACCGCCACCCGCGCCAACGCCTCGTCCATTTCGCTCCGCTTCGACGAAGCCGGATCGCTGCTGGAGCAGGCGAGGCTGGCGAATAGCCATGCAAATGTCGTCGAGGAGGACGTGGCGGCGGAGCGACGCCGGGCGGACGCCATCGGACGCGATATCTTCGATATCAGGAGTGAAATCAGCAGCCTGCGCATCGGCATGAGCAACGACAACCACTTGTTGAACAGCGCCCGGCGGGAAAGGCGGGAGTTGAGGGCGAAGATCGACCAGTTGGACCGCATGTTGCCCGTGAAAGCCGTCGAAGCAGCCGCCTGGGGGGAACTCGAATCGCGCATCATCGATCTCGTGGAGGAACGCAGCGGCCTGCTGGGCGTCCTCAGCGGCGTCAACGACGTACGCAATGTCATGCAGGAAGCCGCCGACCTGGCGGACGGCGTGCTGGCGGTGGCGGCCGATGCCCCGGAAGCATTCGTCTATGACGCCGACCGCATTCCCGAATTGCAAAGGCGCCTGGACAGTCTGGTCGACAAGTTCGCCCTGAATTTCTACGCGACCGCCTCGGGCCTGCCGGGCTGGATGGTACCCCTGGTGGAGCGCTACACGGAGCGGCGCCCGTGGCAATAAGCGATCTTCTTCTTTTCGGTCTGTTCGGCTTTTTCGTTTCCGAAGTGTTGTTCCTATTCGCCGACGACAACAACGACGTCCTGACGCTCCTGTCCCTGGCCATCGGTGCCGGGTTCGTGCTTACCTGGTGGCTGGTGGAGCCGGCGACGCTTATCGGCCTCGTCGGTCAGATCCCGCGACACGAGTGGGTCGACTGGTCGAGGGAATTGCTCGTCGATTTCCTGTCCCGCGAAGCTCATCTCCTCTACTTCGCCATCGGCTGGCTGGTCGGCGCAACCACGCATCTGCTTCTCGCCCTCTTCATCATCTACCCCGAGGGCGGGTTTCTTGAGCTCTTCGGGCGCTACGCGGGGGGTGCGTCGGTGATCGCCGTCGTCGCCTTCTTTTTCGGCTCCACGCCCCTTCTGCGATACGACGACTGGGGCATCGACATCGACCGGCGTACCGCCTGGCGCGACGCGTCGGCCTGGGTGGCGGGCCTGGCGATCCCCGGCGGGGACCAATCCTCCGATAGCCGAAATCGCGAGGGGGCGTCCGAATCTCAGGAACCGGTGAAAACCGCCCGGAGTGAGACGCCGTCCAATTCCCCACCGCCTCGGGAGGGCGGTCTGTACTCCGGACCCGGCTATGCCGGGCTGCGCGTCAATGTGTCGTTCATCGTCTTTTTCATCGCGCCTCCGGTGGTCGAGACCTCCCGCCGCGGCGAACCGTTGCGTTCAATTCCGATGACGGTGGAGATCTACAATGACAGCTACAAACGGTTCGACGAGGTCGGAAGATACTTGCCCGAATGGCCGCATGTGGTCGTACAGGCGCCGGACGGCCGAACGGTCATGGATTCCCGGCCCGGATTCGGAGGCGGAATCGAGCCAGCGGGGTCCCGGCGCTTTGATCTCTATGTCGAAGAGGAGGACATGCGGGAACGCGGCGAATACAAGCTCACCCTTTCCATCGACGGTCGCAGCGCTGAAGCTGTCTTCATCGTGCGTTGAGGTTCACGGACGGAGGCCGCTGTGCTCACGGAAGACACGTTGTATCTCGACTACCTGAGCTATCTCAGTTGGGCGGTTGGCGCCGGGTTGATCGTCTACGGCCTGGTCGGGCGCGTCCGGTTGTTCCTGATACTCGGCCTGGCGGTGCCCAGCGGCATGCTGGCCATCAGTGCCTCGCAGAAGGTGACCTTGAAATTCGACGTGGTCATCGTCGACGAATCCGACGGCGAGATCAAATGGCGCAAGGTCAGGCAGTTCGTCGGCGGCGAGTACACGTTCCGAGATGGCAAAAGCTCTCGCATCACCAAGCCTGTGGGAGGCCCGATCGGCACCGTCGTCATCAACGACAGTGAACGTGAACTTCGGATAATTCGTGTCGCTTACACTTCGACACCCAACCTGCCGGGACCCGGCGGCCGGGACGTTGTCGCCACGATTCAGCCGGGCGATACCGGCGACAGCTTGGAACGCGTCGAACACTTCGGGCCGGAGGCCAAGGGCCCGCCCGATTCGATCATGTCTTATTCCAGCTTTGACACGCTGGACTGGCTGGCTTGGTAGATTGCGGGGCGAACGGAGAAGCCTTTTCTTCAATCCTGTTCGATATCCCGCTCGACGGAGGTTTCGTCGATTGATTGGCCGTCGGATTCGCGGGCGGCCTTGCGTTCCGCCTTGGCTTTCAAGCGCGCAGCTTTCTTCGCAGCCTTGACGCGTTCGCGCTCGTTGCGCTCGAACTTGTAATTGGGTTTACGGGCCAAACTGCGTTCTCGTTGAGTTAGGTTGAAACTGGGGCCGTCAGAGACGGCCCCGGCAACAAGTTAGTCTGCGACGGTCAAATTCTCGGCGGACATCTTGCCGTCCCGGCCCGAGACCAGTTCGTAGGTGACCCGCTGGCCTTCATTGAGGTTCGAGAGGCCCGAGCGCTCAACAGCGCTGATGTGCACGAAGGCATCCTTCGAACCGTCCTCGGGTTCGATGAAGCCGAAACCCTTGGTGGGGTTGAACCATTTCACGGTTCCTGTCGTCATGATGAATTCCTTTCACGACAAATGAGCGGAGCACCGCCCGATGCGGTGCCCCTGGTGTAACGTTCACAATGTCGCGGAAGGTATCTAGCTAACCGTCGAAACGGAGACGCTTGAAAGCATCATCGACTTCGAAACGTGACGCGACCATACAGGCCAAAGGCCATATTACAAGGCCTTTCTTCGATGATCTTACCGGGCGGCCTAGTTGGTGCCGGCCAGCGTCCCCGCCGCCAACTCACCGTTTTTGATAACGATACGGTGATTTTCCTTGGCCGCCGCCATCGAGATGTCTTCGGCCGGATTTCCGTCGACCACGAGCAGATCGGCAAAGGCGCCTTCCCGGATGCGGCCCCGATCGGGTTCGCGCACCAAGTCCGCCGCGTTCGACGTGGCCGCGACCAAAACGTCGGCCGGTGCCATGCCGAGATCGGCCATGTACGCCAGTTCCATGGCGTTTTCACCGTGGTAGTTGAAGGGCGTCCCGGCGTCGGTGCCCATGGCGATCTTGCCGCCCGCTTCGTAGTACATCTTGATCGACTCTTTGTGGCGTTCGGCGACGGCCAGCGCCTTTTCCACGGCGTAGGCCGGAATGCCGTTGTCGGCGTTGGCGACGATGTTCTTGAGCGCCGCCAGGGTCGGCACCAAGTAGGTGCCGTTCTCCATCATTTCCTCGCAGCAGCGGTCGTCCATGTAGATGCCGTGCTCGATGGAGGTGATGCCGCCGCGCACGGCGTTGAGGATGCCGTCACGCCCCTGGGCGTGGCTGGCCGTGTGCTTGTGGAAGCGGCTGGCCTCGTGGATGCCGGCGGCCATTTCCTCGGCGCTGTAGTGCGCGTCCTCGGGGTTGACGCCGGGCGTCATGACGCCGCCGGTGGCCATGATCTTGACGAAGTCGGAACCGGCGTGAACCTGTTCCCGCACCGCCTTCACGACCTCGTCGCAACCGTCGGCGACGCGCCCGAAGCGGTTGCCGTGCCCGCCGGTCATGCAGATCATGCGGCCCGCCGCGTGGATCGACGGTCCCTGGAAAGTTCGCTTGTTGCAGGCGTCACGCACGGCGAATTCCAGGTAATCCTTGCCGCCGCAGTCGCGGATCGAGGTGATGCCGCCGCGCAGGTTGGACTGCGCATTCTCCAGGGCACGCATGGTGATCTCTGCGTCCGTGAGCTTCGAGAGCGCCGTGGCCGGATCGCCGGCGCCGTCAAAGCAGAGGTGGACATGGCAGTCGTAGAGTCCCGGCATCACCGTTCCGCCCGAGGTATCGACCTTTTTGTCGGCGTAACCATCGAATTCGCCCATGGGCGCCACCCGCTCGATATGGTCGCCGACCACCAGGACACCGTGATCTTCTAGGGTATTGCCTTCACCATCGAATACATGGCCGCCTGAAAAAAGTGTGGTCATTGTCTTAATCTCCCGGTTCGAAATCCTACGAAGGCAAATTCCCGGCGCCCAAACTGCCGGCGGCCAGTTCGCCGTTCTTGATGACCGCCCTATGGTTCGCTTTTTGCGCCGCCATAGAGATATCGCTGGTGGGATCGCCGTCAACAATCAGGATATCTGCGAATGCACCCTCCCGGATGCGGCCGCGATCCTCCGCCCGCGTCAAATCGGCTGCATTGGCGGTGCCGGCGATCAGGGCGTCGAGTGGCGACATGCCGGCGTCGACCATGTATTCCAGTTCCAGCGCGTTGTCGCCGTGCGTATTGAAGGGCGTCCCGGAATCGGTGCCCATGGCGATCTTGCCGCCCTGTTCGTGGAACATGCCGACCGACTTCTTGTGGATCGCTGCGACCCGTGATGTCTTCTCGATGACATAGTCGGGAATGCCCTTTTCGGCGTTGGCCAGGATGTTCCTTGGCGCGGCCAGCGTGGGCACCAGATAGGTGCCGCGGTCCTTCATTTCGTCGACGCAGTATTGGTCCATGAAGATGCCGTGTTCGATGCTGTCGATGCCGCCGCGCACGGCGTTGACGATGCCGTCGCGTCCCTGGGCGTGGCTGGCCGTATGTTTGTGGAAGCGGTGGGCTTCGTGAATCCCCGCCGCCATTTCCTCCGGCGAATAATGCGCGTCCTCAGGGTTGACGCCGGGCGTGCCGACGCCGCCCGTTGCCATGATCTTGACGAAATCGGACCCGGCGTGGATTTGTTCGCGCACCGCCTTGACGACCTCATCGCAGCCATCGGCAATGCGGCCGATTCTGTTGCCGTGCCCGCCGGTCATGCAGATCATGCGCCCCGCAGCAAGGATGGAGGGGCCCTGGAATGTGCGCTTGTTGCAAGCGTCGCGCACGGCGAATTCGAGATAGTCCTTGCCGCCGCAGTCCCGCAGCGAGGTGATTCCGCCGCGCAGGATAGTCTGGGCGTTCGCCAGCGCCTGCATGGTGATCTCGGCGTCGGACATCTTGCCCATGGCGGTGGCCGGATCGCCCGAAGCGTCCATGCAGAGATGGACGTGGCAGTCGAACAGGCCGGGCATCAGGGTACCGCCGGCCGTGCTCACCTTTTTGTCGGCGAAACCATCGAACTCGGCGGCAGGGGCGACGCGGGTGATGCGGTCGCCTTCAACCAGCACGCCTTGTCCCTCCAGAACTTCGGCGCCATCGAAAACCAATCCGCCGGCGAATAGCGTGGCCATCGGCAAAATCTCCTAAAACAAAGCTTTCGGACTCAGGCCGTCTCTTCCAGCCGGTTTTCCTCGACGGCATGGCAGGCGACGCGAACGCCTTCCGTTTCGAGCAGTTCCGGCCGCTCGGACGAACAGCGGTCGTTGGCGAACGGACAGCGCGGGTGAAAGGCGCAGCCCGACGGCGGATTGATCGGGCTCGGCACTTCGCCCGCCACCGGTATGCGTTGACGGCCCGACATGTCCAGGTCGGGAATGGCGTCGAGCAGAAACCGCGTATAGGGGTGGCGCGGTTTTTCGAACAACGTCCGGGTTTCAGCCAGTTCGCAGATCCGGCCGAGATACATCACGCCGATTTCATCCGACACGTGGTAAACCACGGCCAGGTCATGACTGATGAATAGGTAAGTCAGCCCGAACTGGGCCTGCAAATCCTTCATCAAATTCAGGATTTGCGCCTGCACCGACACATCAAGCGCCGAAGTCGGTTCGTCGCAGACCAGGAATTCGGGTTCTCCGGCCAGGGCGCGCGCGATGGAGATGCGCTGGCGCTGGCCGCCGGAAAATTCGTGCGGGTACTTCTCCCCGTCGGCCGGTGACAGACCGACCTGGGTGAGCAACTCGCCCACCCTGGCGGTTATCTCGTGTCGCGATTTGATTTCGCCCTTGTGGCGGATCGGTTCGGCAACGATGTCGGACACCCGCCAGCGCGGATTGAGCGAGGCGTAGGGGTCCTGGAAGATCATCTGCATGCGTCCCCGCAAGCCCGCTTCCTGCTTCTTGTCCGTTATGGTCGTCAGGTTGACTTCCTCGAACGTCACGTCGCCGTTGGTGGGGTGGTAGAGCCCGACCACGAGCCGCGCCACCGTGGACTTGCCGCACCCGCTCTCGCCCACCAGCGACAGGGTCTTGCCCCTCTTGACCTCGAAGTCGATACCGTCGACGGCGCGCACGATCTGGTGGCCGGTGCCTTCCAGCACGCGGTTCAACAGCGGCGGCGACACATCGAAATAGCGCGTCAGATTGTCGACCTGGAGTAGCGGCGCCTCAGGCATCCACGACCTCCCTGGTGACGGCTTCGCCCACGCCTTCCGGATCGTATTTCCAGCAGGCGACCCGGGACGGCCCGGCAGGCTCCAGGATCGGCCGTTCCGTAAGGCACCTCGCGCCGGCTTCGCCGCAACGCGGGTTGAAGGCACAACCCTTGGGAATATCGGTCAACCGGGGCATGGAGCCGTCAATCTGGGTCAGTTTGTCGACGTCGTGGCCGATTTTGGGAATAGATCCCATCAGACCGTGCGTGTAGGGATGGTGCGCGTTCTTCACGACGTCGCGCACCGGACCGATTTCGGCGATGCGCCCGGCGTACATCACGGCCACGCGATCGGCCGTCTCCGCGATCACGCCCATGTCGTGGGTCACCAGCATGACCGCCGTCTGGTGTTCCCGGCAGAGGCGCTGCAGCAGCGTAATGATCTGGGCCTGGATCGACACGTCGAGCGCCGTCGTGGGCTCGTCGGCGATGATCAGGCGCGGCTCGGCACACAGCGCCAGGGCGATCACCACGCGCTGGCGCATGCCGCCGGAAAACTGGTGCGGATAGTGGTCGATGCGCTCCCGCGCGCTGGGGATGCCGACCTCCTCCAAGAGACCGACGGCCCGGTCGCGGGCTTCGCGTTCGGAAACGGGGAGGTGGGTCGTGATGGTCTCCACCAATTGCTGGCCCACCGTGTAAAGCGGATTGAGGCTGGTCAGCGGATCCTGAAAGATCGCGCCGATGCGCCGGCCGCGGATCTTGCGCATTTCCTCGTAGGGCAGATTGTCGATGCGCTCGCCCTCGAGCCGGATCTCTCCGCCCGCGATGCGGCCCGGCGGTTCCAGGAGACCGATCACGGCATTGCCCGTCATCGATTTGCCGGCGCCCGATTCGCCGACCACGCCCAGAACTTCGCCCGGCGCGATATCCAGCGAAACGCCGTCGACGGCAACCAGTGTGCCGCGTCGCGTGGGAAACTCGACGCGCAGTTCACTGACGCTGAGCAGGGGTTGGTTTGCAGGTGCGGCCACGGGCTACCTCAGTTTCGGATTGAAGGCGTCACGCATCCAGTCGCCGAGGAGATTGACCGCGAGAACCAGAATTGCCAGCGTGGCCCCGGGGAAGATGACGATCCACCACTCGCCCGAGAAGAGGAAATCCTGACCGATGCGGATCAGGGTGCCCAACGAGGGTTCGGTGGGCGGAACGCCGACACCCAGGAAGGAAAGCGTCGCTTCCAGGAGCACTGCGGTCGCCAACGTGATGGTCGCGATCACCAGCACCGGTCCCATAACATTGGGCAGGATGTGCCGCGCCATTATCCTGAGCCGCGACACGCCGATCACGCGGGCTGCCTGGACGTATTCCTTGTTGCGCTCCACCATGGTCGAGCCGCGTACCGTGCGGGCGAAATTCACCCATTGGCTCAATCCGATCGACAGGATCAGGACATAGACCACCATTTCCTCATGACGTTCGCCCGGCAGCAGGGCGCGCACCACGCCGTCAATCAGGAGCGCGATGAGGATGGCGGGAAAACTGATCTGCACATCGGCGATTCGCATGATGACGGCGTCGGTGGCGCCGCCGACGTAGCCCGCAATCAGGCCGAGGGTGACGCCGAACAACATGGCGAAGACGACACTGGCAAAACCGATCAGCAGAGACAAACGGCTGCCGTAGAGGATGGCGGAATAGAGGTCGCGGCCCTGATCGTCCGTCCCCAGCGGGAAGGCCCACGCCCCGTCCTCGGACCAAACCGGCGGGTTGAACGCATCCATAAGATCCAGGCTGGCCGGATCGAAGGGGTTTTGCAGGGAGATCAGCGGTGCAAAGAAGGCCGCCAGCAGCATGATCACGGTGACGACCGCGGCAATCATCGTAATCTTGGATTGCTTGAAGCTGTACCAGATGTCGCCGTCGAAGAAGCGGTACATCAGATCTTGTATGCGGGCGCTCAATTGCATGGTTTAACCGTCACCCGTGGGCGCCGCGAACGTCGACCCTCAGGCGCGGGTCGACGACATGATAGAGAATATCGACGATCAGGTTGATGACCACGAAGAAGAGCGCGATCAAAACCAGGTAGGCCGCCATGATTGGAATGTCGACCGTGGCGATTGCGCCGATGAACAAGAGGCCCATGCCCGGCCACTGGAACACCTGTTCGGTGATAATGGCGAAGGCGATGATCGCACCCAACTGCAAACCCGTGATGGTCATGACGGGAATGAGCGTGTTCTTGAGCGCATGACCGAAGTTCACCGCCCGGTTGGTCAAGCCGCGGGCACGGGAAAACTTGATGTAGTCGGTCAGCAGGACCTCCATCATTTCCGACCGCGTCAGGCGCATGATCAGGGTGAGCTGGAACATGCCCAGCGTGAAGGCCGGCATAAGCAGTGATTTCCAGCCGCTGGCGGTGGCGAAGCCCGTCGACCACCAGCCCATCTGGATGACTTCACCGCGGCCGAACGTCGGCAACCAGCCGAGAATGACGCCGAACAGCAGGATGAGGAGGATGCCGATCAGAAAGGTCGGCAACGATATGCCCATCAGCGATATCGTGAGGAAGGCTTTGCTCAGCCACTTGTCCGGTTTGAGCGCCGTATAGACCCCCATGGGGATGCCCACGAAAAGCGCGAACAAGGCCGCGACAAAGGATAATTCGAGCGTCGCCGGCAAGCGCTCCGCGATGAGTTCGGAGACCGGCCGCCCGATCTGATATGAGATGCCGAACTCGCCTTTCGCCGTATTGGCGACGAAGCGGCCGAACTGCAGCGGCACCGGATCGTTGAGGCCGAGACTTTCCCTGAGGGCGGCGCGTTCCTCAAGCGACGTCTCCTGTCCCACCATCATGGCCACCGGATCCCCCACGTAACGGAACATGGTAAAAGCCAGCAAGGCCACGACCAGCATGACGATGACGGATTGGAATGTGCGGCGAATAATAAGCGCTATCATTTGGCGCCAATGTGCATGGGAATGCTCATGCGATCAACAGGATTTGAGAAAGAAAACCGGACCCCGAATGACTCGGGGCCCGGGTAAGTACTCGATTAAGTAATCCGTGTCTACTTAATCATGACGTGGCGCCAGGCGAACTGGTTATCCGCCCGTTGCTTGAGGCTGACCTTGTCGGACTTGCCCCAGGACAGCGCCTGCTGATGCAGCGGAATGTGGGCAATGTCGTTGATCGTCATGCCCCACGCCTTTTCGATCATGGCGTCGCGCTTGCCCTTGTCGGTTTCGCTCAGGATCATGGCCGTCAGCTTGTCGACCTCGGGGTTGCAGTAACCGCCGATGTTGAACTTGCCGCGGCTGATCTTGTTGCGATCTTCCTTGCGCCAGATCGGGCCGCCGTCGGTAAGGTTCGGGCAGCCGTGCAGGTTGTGCAGCACGTTCCAGCTATCCAGGCTGCCCGGCGTCCAGCCAAGCAGGTAGAAGCTGACGTCGAGGTTCGGCGCCAGAATCTTCGGGAAGTACTTGGCTTTGGGCTGGGCCAGAAGGTTAACCTTCACGCCGACCTTGGCGAGCATGGAAACCACCGCCGTGCAGATCGCTTCGTCGTTGACGTAGCGGTCGTTGGGGCAGTCCATGCCAACCTCGAAGCCACCGCCGTAACCGGCGTCGGCCAGCAGCTGCTTGGCCTTGGCGGGATCGAAGTCAAGACGCTTGAAGTGCGTGGCGCTGATCGGCGTCAGGCTCGGCGCAATCATCAGCGAGGACGGTTCGGAAAGCCCCCGCATCACCTTCTTCTTGATCGCATTGATGTCGATCGCGCGGAAGAAGGCTTCTCGGACCCGCTTGTCCTTGAACGGGTTCTTGCCCTTGACGTTGGAGTGCAGCAGTTCGTCGGCATGCTGGTCGAAGCCGAGGAAAATGGTGCGAAGCTCCGGACCCACCAGCATGGAGGTGCCGGCATTGCCGTCGACCCGCTTTTGGTCCTGCACCGCGATGGGATAGGCCATGTCGACCTGTCCGGACAGCAAGGCGGCAACGCGCGTGGCGTCCTGGCCGATCGGCGTGAACACCACCTTGGTCAGGTTGTGCTCCTTGTTGGGGTTATCCCACCAGTTGGGGTTGACCTCGAACACCGTCTTGACGCCGGATTCGTGGCTGACCAACTTGAACGGGCCCGTGCCGTTGGCATGGCGCGTGGCGTAGTTCTCTTCGGAGCCGCCGACGTTCTGCGGGCTTACCGCGTTGTTCGCCTCGGTCCACTCCTTGTCCATGATGTACCAGGTGCCCCATTCGAAATGGATGATGGGGTTCGGCTTGGACGTGATGAAATCGACCGTGTGGTCGTCAACCTTCACGACCTTGGTGTCGGCCGCCACGCGGGTCTTGACGTCCGAGCCCTCGGCCCGGGCGCGGTTCGCTGAAAACACCACGTCGTCGGCATTAAATGCATTGCCGTTGTGGTACTTGACGCCCTTGCGGAGGTGGAAACGCCATTGGGTCGGTGAAATCACTTCCCAGCTCGTCGCCAGCGCCGGCTCGATCTTCATGTCGGCGCCGCGGCGGATCAGGCCTTCATAGACGTTGCCTTGCGTGCCGAGGTGGAAGGTTTCGTTGAGGTTATAAGGATCGAACGAGTTCAAAGTGCCTTGGAAGGCGAATTTGAGCTCCTTGGCCTGAGCCGAAAGCGCCACGGCGGCGCTCATGGCCAACGTTGCGGCCACTGTTCTTAGTTTCATGATTGGTTTTCTCCCTGCATGATTCTGCCGGTTCTAGCGCCGGCTTCTTTAGAAAAAATGCCTTCGACCGCGGTTACCAGAATTGGCTCCCCCCGAACGACGGCCAATAATCCAAATCGCGAGGGCTAGCGCCCTCCGAATTGGAGCGTGATTGGCCCCGATGTTCCCGCTTGGATGGAGCCGAGTCAATAGGATTTCCGGTCGTTTTTTCCTCACTTTCAGGAACAGAATGGTTGACACGGGCAAGACCCGGCATCACGCCGCCTCGTCACGGGCTCGGTTCCACCTACCTTTCTGCTGGTAATCTTGGGAGACAGGTCGTCGCAATCGGCGGTATCCTCAGATTGCAGAAAGACGCTCCCCTCGGCCTAGCGGGAAGAGATATGAAAGCCGTCCTTCGGTATTTGTGGCCAGGCATTCCCGACGATCCGACGGCGCTGGGCGCCGAAGTGCGGCGCCAGCAGTTCATCCAGATTGCGGCGGCCGTCCCAACCATGTCGACCGCCAACATGATCAACGCACTCCTGGTTGCCCTTCTCTGCCGGGACCTGGTTCCGCTTTGGCTCCTGGTAATCTGGACCGGCTTTACGCTCGTGGTGTCGGCTGAGAGACTTGTTTCCTGGTACAGGAACAGGAACCGCCCCCCACCCGACGCGGTCAAGCGGCGCACCATCGTCCGCTCCGCCGTATGGTCCGGCTTGGGCGGGGCTTTGTGGGGCGTCGCCGGTTTGGGATTGGCGTTGCAAGGCTCAATCCTTCACCACGTTTTCCTCGCCTTCGTCATCGGCGGACAGGCCGCCGGCGCTGCCGTCTGGATGTCGCCCGTCCTATCGTCCAGCTACGCCTACATCTGGCTCAGCACCCTCCCCTTGGCGCTGGGCCTCTTTTTTCACGGCGAGCCCATCACCACCGTGATGGGGCTCATGATGATCTTCTACGCCGGGGCGACGTTCCAACTTGCCAACAAGACCTACAACGACTTCCTCGAAAGGGTCCGCGTCTCCCTCGAACGCGAACAGATGATGGCTGAAGTGGCCGACAGCGAACGGCGCTTGAGGGAAATCCTCCACTCGAGCCCCTTCGGTGTCGCCATGACCGACACGGAAAACGGCGAGATCATATTCGCCAACAACCGCAATTCCATGCTTTTCGGCACCACAATCGAGGATATGAAGGGAAGAAACGCCGCCGAGTTCTATGTCGATCCCGGTCAGCGGGACAGATTGAGGGCCGAATTCGACCGCGACGGCCGAGTCGTCAACCGGGAGGTCGAGTACCGGCGCGTCGACGGCTCGACCTTCCATGCCTGGGTGACGTGGGAGAGGTACACTTCGGGCGGCGTCGACGCCATCCTCTCCTGGGTCTACGACATCACGGATTTGCTGATCATCCAGGAGGAGTTACGCACCGCCCGGGATGCCGCCGAGGCCGCCAGCCTGGCAAAGACCGAATTCCTTTCCAGCATGAGTCACGAACTGCGCACCCCCTTGAACGCGATATTGGGCTTTGCCCAACTGATGGATACCGACAAGGATCTGCCGCTGGCCGAATTGCAGCAGGAATCCGTCGACCAGATCCTCGGTGCGGGCAAGCACCTGCTCGACCTCATCGACCAGGTACTCGATTTGGCCCGGATCGAGGGGGGCGACATGGAAATCTCCTTGGAGCACATCTCGGTCAGCAAGGTTCTGAAAGATTGCCTGGCGCTGGGCGGGGCACTGGCGGCGAGCCGCGGGATCAAGGTCATCCTGCCGCCGGCGGAAGAGACGCTATTCGTGCGCGCCGATGCAACGCGCCTCCGCCAGGTTCTTATGAACCTCCTCAGCAACGCGGTTAAATACAATCGGGAAAACGGCAGCGTCATTCTCGACTATGGCGTCAATGCCGACGGCAGCGTCCGTTTGTCGGTGAGCGACAGCGGCGAGGGAATTCCCGAAGACAAACAGGAATTGGTCTTCGAACCCTTCAACCGCCTTGGCGCGGAGGTCTCCTCCATCGAGGGAACCGGTATCGGCCTCACCATCTGCAAACGGCTGATTGAAATGATGAACGGCGGTATCGGGTTTGAAAGCAAGCCCGGCGTCGGTTCGACATTCTGGATCGATCTGCCTTCGTCGTCGGGGGAAACCGCTGAGGTTCCGGCTCAGGCCGAAGCGTCGAGCGCGTAACCAACGCCCCGCACGGTTCTCAATAGATCGGCCTTACCGCCCGCGTTGACGGCCTTGCGCAATCTTCCGACGTGGGCATCGACCGTGCGGTCCTCGACGTAGATGCCGCTGCCCCACACCAAGTCGAGCAATTGTTCGCGGCTGAGCACCCGGCCCGGCCGCTCCATGAAGACCCGCAATAGCTTGAATTCCGTGGGACCGAGCTTGAGGGACACACCGTCGCGGCTGACCCGGTGGGCCGCCAGATCCATCGTCACGTCGGCGTATTGGAGAACTTCCGTGTCGTAAGCCGGATCGGTGCGGCGAAGCAATGCGCGGATGCGGGCGATCATCTCAGCCGGAGAATAGGGTTTGACGACGTAATCGTCGGCACCGATTTCCAGGCCCCGCACCCGGTCGTCCTCCTCGCCCCGCGCCGTCAGCATGATCACCGGCAATGTCCGCGTCTCGTCGCGGCCGCGCAATCGCCGGCAGACCTCGATACCCGAGACCTCCGGCAGCATCCAATCCAATACAATGAGATCGGGTCTATGGTCCTCGACCGCATCCAGGGCGGCCGCCCCATCGCCGGCGACAATCACGTCAAAACCAGATTGCTCGAGGTTGTAGCGCAGCACCTCGACCTGGGCCGGTTCATCTTCAACAATAAGGATGGACGGAGCCATGGCTCAATCGTCCTTTGCCGCCGCCGGCGCGAGTGTGGTCACGCTGCTGTCGTCGCCCTTGGGCCTTTCCGCTTCCGGCATCGTGCCCGTCACCATGAAATAGACCTGTTCGGCGATGCCCGTGGCGTGATCGCCGATGCGCTCAACGTTCTTGGCAATAAATAAGAGGTGGGTGCATGCCGTAATGTTCCTCGGATCCTCCATCATATAAGTCAACAACTCCCGGAACAGGCTGGTGTGGAGGTGGTCGACTTCCTGGTCGCGCAGGCGAACGTCCGCCGCCGCCTGGGCGTCGCGCGCGATGAAGGCGTCCAACACATTGGCGATCATCGATTGCACCATGGCGCTCATGCGCACGATCGTACCTGTGGCGCCGCCCATGGCCGGATTTTGCACCAACACGCCGGTCCGCTTGGCGACGTTCTTGGCATAGTCGCCGATGCGCTCCAAGTTGGCTGAAATCTTCAGGGCCGCGATGACGACCCGCAGATCGTCGGCCAGCGGCTGGCGCAAGGCGAGCAGCCGGACGGTGAACAAGTCGATCTCCGTCTCCATTGCATCGATGCGGCGGTCGCCCTCGACGACCGACGCCGCGAAATCGATGTCCCGGCGCACCAGCGCCTGAACAGCGTCGGCGAGCTGGGCTTCGGCCAGGCCGCCCATCTCCGCGATCATGTTGTCGAGTTGACTGAGCTCCTCATCGTAGGATTTGACGATATGGTCGCTGCTTTCCATGCTTCTTTGTCCCTGCGGTCTTCTGGCCGCTAGCCGATGCGGCCGGTGACGTATGCTTCGGTGCGCCGGTCGCGCGGGTTGGTGAAAATCTGTTCCGTCTCGCCTTGTTCGACAAGGTCGCCGAGGTGGAAGAATGCCGTTCGTTGAGAGACCCGCGCGGCCTGCTGCATCGAATGGGTCACAATGACAATCGTGTAGTTTTGTTTCAACTCGTCAATCAGTTCCTCGACCTTGGCCGTGGCGATGGGGTCGAGCGCCGAACAGGGCTCGTCCATCAAAATCACCTCGGGCCGGACGGCGATGGCCCGGGCGATACAGAGGCGCTGCTGCTGGCCACCGGAAAGACTTGTCGCAAGTGCATCCAACCGGTCGCGCACTTCGTCGATCAATCCCGCCTGCTCCAGGCTCCATGAGACGAGATCGTCCAGTTGGGACTTGCTGTCGGTGAGCCGATGAATGCGGGCACCGTAGGCGACGTTGTCGTAGACCGTTTTGGGGAAGGGATTGGGTTTTTGAAAAACCATGCCGACGCGCGCCCTGAGGTGCACGACATCGATGCCGCGGGCATAGATGTCTTCGGCATCCAACTTGATCGAGCCATCCACCCGGCAACCCTCGATGACGTCGTTCATGCGGTTGAAGCAACGCAGGAACGTCGACTTGCCGCAGCCCGAGGGGCCGATCAGGGCCGTCACCTGGTTTGCCGGAATATCCAAGTCGATCCCGTTCAGGGCTCTTTTGTCGTCGTAATAGACGTCGACCCGCCGGGCCGCAATCTTGACCGCCGGCGCTTCGGTCCTTGGGGCTTCGGGCGCTTCCAGCGCAACGCTCGTCATCACATCCATCTCACCAATTCCGTTCAAACTTCCGGCGCATCACGACTGCCGCCAAGTTCATGACGATCAGAAACGTGAGCAGCACGATGATGGCAGCCGAGGTCCGCTCGACGAAGGCCCGCTCCGGGCTGTCCGCCCACAGAAAAATCTGTACCGGCAGCGCCGTCGCCGGTTCGACGAAACTCGACGGCACGTCGACGACAAACGCCACCATGCCGATGATCAGCAGCGGCGCGGTTTCGCCCAAGGCCTGCGCCATGCCGATGATCGTGCCCGTCAACATGCCCGGCATGGCCAAAGGCAGGGCATGATGAAAGACGGCCTGCAATGGACTTGCACCGACGCTGAGCGCGGCTTCGCGGATCGACGGCGGAACGGACTTCAAGGCGGCACGTCCGGCAATGATGATGGTCGGCAGCGTCATCAGCGCCAACACCATGCCGCCCACCAGCGGCGCCGATCGGGGCAAGCCGAAGACGTTGAGAAAGATCGCCAAGCCCAAAAGACCGAAAACGATGGAGGGCACGGCGGCGAGGTTGTTGATATTGACCTCGATCAGTTCGGTAAGGCGGTTTCGCGGCGCGAATTCCTCGAGGTAAACCGCCGTCAGCACGCCGATGGGGAAGGACAGCAGGAAACACACGGCGAGGCTGAGTACGGAGCCCGTGAGGGCGGCGAGAATGCCCGCCAGCTCGGGCTCCCGCGAGTCACCCGAGGTGAAGAAACGGGAATTGAACCGCGTCTCGATCCTGTCTTCAGCGAGGAGTCGGTCGACCCAGCCGATGTCTTTGTCGTTCAGGCGTCGTTCTGCGGCAGGCACGTCCCGGCGGATCTTTCCCTTGATGAGCATGTCGACATCGTCGGAGGCCACCAGCCAGACGGTTTTGGTCCGGTTCAGCAAGCCGGGATCGTCCGCCAACATGTCGCGCAGGTCGTAACCGGCGCCCGAGCTCAGGAGTTTGTAGAGGCGGCGCTTGTCCCGCCGGGACTTCACCTCGGGAAACTTTGTACTCAGCGATTGCTTGACCAGCCCCTGGTAGTCGCCGGCCGAAACGGCGCCTTCATCAAAAGCTACGTCGAGCGCCACAAAGGTCTGACGGAATGCCGATACGCCGTTCCAAACGACGCTGCCCAGCAAGATGGCGAGGAAGCAGATCGCAACCGCGACCGCCGCGATGCCAAAATTACGAAATCGCCGTTCAGCTTGGTAACGCCGCGCCAGGCCGGCCTCCACCCGTCGGGCTGTTTCGCTTGCCGGACTACTCATAGCGTTCCCTGTTCCTTTTGACGATCGCATGCGCTCCCACGTTCATGGCGAGCGTCGCCACGAACAGCATCAGGCCTAAGGCGAACGCAGACAGGGTCTTTGGGCTGTCGAATTCCTGATCCCCCGTCAAAAGGGTGACCATCTGCACGGTGACGGTCGTCATGGCCTGGAGCGGGTTGGCGCTCAAGTTGGCGGCCAAACCGGCCGCCATCACCACGATCATGGTTTCACCCACGGCCCTTGACGCCGCCAGAAGAAAACCGCCGGCAATACCCGGCAACGCGGCGGGCAGGATTACCTGTTTGACGGTTTCCGATTTGGTCGCCCCCAGTCCCAAAGCCGCATCGCGCAGGGCACTTGGCACCGCCGAGATGGCGTCGTCCGAAAGCGACGAGATAAAAGGCACCAACATCATGCCCATGACGCCGCCGGCCGCCAGCGCGCTTTCCGAGGAGATTTCGATGCCCGAGGCGTCGCCTGCGCCGCGCAGCATGGGCGCCACGATCAGGGCCGCAAAAAAGCCGTAAACGACGGTGGGGATGCCGGCGAGCACCTCCAGCAGGGGTTTGACGATAGCGCGCACCCGGGCTTGGGCGTACTCCGCCAGATAGATGGCGGCCAGAAGGCCGATGGGCCCGGCCACGACAAGGGCAATCAGGCTGATCATGAGGGTACCGGCCAGGATCGGGACCGCGCCAAAGGCGCCGGAGGATCCCACCTGGTCGTCGCGAATGGCAGTCTGGGGGCTCCATTCCAGGCCGAACAGAAAATCCCAAACCGGTACGGCTTCGAAGAACCGCACGGCCTCGAACAACAGGGAGAGTACGATCCCGATGGTGGTGACGATGGCAAGCGTCGAACAAATCATGAGGCCCGCCAGGATCAGCCTTTCAAAACGCCGGCGCCGGCGCGCGGCGAAGGCCGCGGACATCAACCCGCGGCCCCCTGAACCCGGACGGGTTGGACTACATGGAAAGGTTGACCAGACCACGGGCCCGCTTGCTCCATTCCAGACGCTCGGCATCGGACATCGGGATCAATCCCTTGCCCGTGAGGTAACCCCCGTTGCCCCAGGCTTTTTCGCTGGAGAATTCGGCCAAGTATTCCTTGATGCCCGGCACCATCCCCACATGCGCCGCCTTGACGTAGAAGTAAAGGGGGCGCGAAACCGGATAATCGCCGGAGGCGATGTTCTCGAAGGTCGGCTGCTTCCCGTCCATGGGATTGCCCTTGATCCGGTCGGCGTTCTGGTCGAGGAAGCTGAACCCGAAGACGCCCAGCGCGTTCGGATTAGTCTGCAGCTTCCGGACGATCAGGTTGTCGTTCTCACCGGCCTCGATATAGGCGCCGTCCTCGCGGATGGTGTGGCAAAGCGACTTGTAGGCCCGCTTGTCCTTTTTCTTCATCGCCTTGATCCAGGCGAAAGTCTTGCAGCCCCCCTCGAGCGCCAGTTCGGCGAAAGCATCCCGCGTGCCGGAGGTCGGCGGCGGACCCATGACCTCGATCTTGACCGCGGGCAGCACCGGGTTGACGTCCTTCCAGGTCTTGTGCGGATTGTCGATCAGCTTGCCCTCGCCAGCCGGAACTTTGCGCGCCAGCGCCAGGAAGACGTCGCGGCGCGTCAGCGCGAAATTGGGCGCGGATCTGTCATTGGCCATTACGATGCCGTCGTAACCGACCTTGACTTCAACGACGTTGCCGACGCCGTTCTTGGCACACTTTTCGACCTCGGATTTCTTGATGCGCCGCGAGGCATTGGCGATATCGGGATGCCGTTCACCTTTTCCAGCACAAAAGAGCTTGAGGCCGCCGCCCGAGCCCGTGCTCTCGACGACGGGCGTCTTGAACGACGTCGTCTTGCCGAAGGTTTCGGCCACCGCGGTGGCGAACGGGAAAACCGTCGAGGAACCGACGATGCGGATTTGATCTCGGGCCTCGGCGGCGCCGGCGATCAGCAGCGAGGCGGTCACGGCCGCTGCGATATTTCGGGTCTTCATGATTGTCGTTTCTCCTCTGCACGACGCTGTTGAATTAGGCTCTTTCACAGCGCCAAAGCTAGCGGCGAACGACAATGGTTCTATGACGGGGATATGACGCTTTTATGACAGCGTCGGCGGCGTTTAACTTCCGGTCGGCAGGTAGACGGTGAAGGTGGCGCCCTCGCCGGGTCGGCTTTCGATGATGAGACGGCCGCGATGGCGGTTGACGATGTGCTTTACGATGGCAAGTCCCAGACCGGTGCCGCCCATCTCACGCGATCGGCTCTTATCCGCCCGGTAGAACCTTTCGGTCAGCCTCGGCAGGTGTTCTCGGGGGATGCCTTCGCCGGCATTGTGCACCGATACGGCCACCCCTCCGCCGCCGATATCGGGAATGCGGCCGGCCGTCTCCGCCCTGACCCTTACTTGGGAATTGCCTGGCCCGTACTTGATGGCGTTGTCGATCAAGTTGTTGAAGACTTCGATAAGCTGGTCTTCGTCCCCCGCAACCGCGGGCAAATCGTCGGCAACGGCTAGATCGATAGTCACGTCGCGTTCCTCGGCGCGCCGCAGCAGCGCCGTCGACACCGCCTGCAGCACGCCGCGCAAGTCCACGCTGTCGCTGGGCTGCACGTGTTCGTTGGCCTCCACCCGAGAGAGAGACAACAGATCGTCGACGAGCCGGGACATGCGGCCCGCCTCCTCCTGCATGATGTCGAGAAAACGCTCTCGCGCTTCGGCGTCGTCGCGCGCCGCCCCCTTCAGGGTTTCGATGAACCCCACCAGCGAAGCCAGCGGGGAACGCAGTTCATGGCTGACGTTGGCGACAAAGTCCGCCCGCACCTGCTCGCCGGCCTTGGCAGCGCTGACATCGCGCAGGACGATGACGGCGAACTGCTGATCCGTCTCAGCCGGAAAATCGCTGACGCTGAACTTGTAGGTCGTGACCACCCCGCTGCCGTGACCGATCTCGCCTTCCGCGGGCATGCCGCCGTCCGTGACCTCTTCGACCGCTTCCAGAACAGCCGGATGGCGGACCGCCAACGCCAGGTCGCGGCCCACGATTTCATTGCCGAAGGCATCGCGCGCAGCCTCGTTGGCCGCAACCAGCGTGCGCTGGTTATCGACAAGAAGGACCGCATCGGGCAAGGCCTCGATCAGAAGATGCAGGGTTTGGTCCACGTCAACGACCTCTGGTTCGGCGTCAGCTTTATCCGCCCGCAAGTGCGGCATCGAGAAAATCGAGCCGGTCCTGTCCCCAGAACAGCTCCCCTTCGTAGATGTACGACGGGGCGCCAAACACCTCGCGCTCGATCGCCTCTTGGGTATGGGCGTCGTAGCGGTCCTTCACCGCTTCGCTTTTTGCTTCCTCCATCAGGGCGGCGCCGTCAAGGCCACAGCCCTCCGCGATCGCTTTCAACGTACCTTCGTCCGCGATGTCCTGCTCCCCGACCCAAACGGCCCTGAGGATGGCCCCAGCCAAGTTTCCGGCGCCTTCGCCTTGCGTTGCCACTGCCGTTACGAGCAACGCCGCAGATCGTTCCGCCGCGGGAAAAAATTTCGGTTGAAGGTTCAGATCGACGTCGAGGTGCCGACGCCAGCGGTCCAGTTCGGTAAGACGGTACGCTTGGCGTTGGGGTGCGCGTTTACCCAACGGGAGGCCTCCCGAAATTGGAAAAATTTCGCCGAAATCAACCGGTTTGCAATTCACCGCCGCGCCGTACTTCTCGGCGACGGCGATCAACCGGTCGTGCCCCAGGTAGGTCCACGGCGACTGCAGCGAGAGGTAATAGTCGACAACCGGGGCCACGTGCCGGCTCCCTCAACTGAACTTGGAAAAATCGGGCGCCCGTTTCTCAAAGAATGCCGTCATCGCCTCCTTGGCCTCCGGCGAGGTCAGACAGGGACCGAACAGACTGAGTTCGGCCGTCATGGCCGCTTCGATATCGGCGTGATCCGTCCGCATCAGGGCTTTGGTCTGACGCAGCGCCGCCGGCGGTTTGGCGGCGAGCTTGGCCGCCGTCGCCATCGCCGTGTCCATCAACGCATCGGCGGGAACGATGTTGCTCACCAGCCCGGCCTCGACCCCCGTCGCCGCGTCAAAGGGTTCGCCCAGGAGCAACAGTTCCGCCGCCTTGCGATACCCCGCGACGCGCGGCAACAGCAGGCTCGAAGCCGCTTCCGGCACCAGCGCCAGATTGATGAAGGGCATGTGGAATCGGGCGTCCTCCACGGCGTAAACGAAATCGCAGTGCAGCAGCATGGTGGTACCGATACCCACCGCCATGCCGTTGACGGCGGCGACGATCGGCGTACTGGTTTCGCTTAGGCCCCGCAGGAAACGGGTCACGGGGCTGTCCTCGCCGGTGGCCGGGGTGTTGAGGAAATCCTTGAGATCGTTGCCTGCGGTGTAGGCGTCCTCGCACCCGGTGATGACCACGACGCGGACGTCGGGATTGTCATCCGCCCCGCAAACGGCATCGGCCATGACGGCGTACATGTCCTGAGTCAGTGCATTTTTCTTGTCGGGCCGGTTCATCCGAACGACATGAACGCCGTCGTTGATTTCGCTTAATACCAAGTCGGTCAAGGGGGTCTCCTGTGGTGTGGGTCGTGATTAATCTCAGAAACGCGCCAGATGGGCGGCGGATTCATCGCGGGACTTCAATTCCTCGGCTTCGCGGTTCATGAACTTGGCAATCCGCTCCGGGCTGAATCCCAACAGATGCAACCCGACGCCGCTTTCGGCCACCTCACGGTAGTCGGTGATCTTGCCGTCTTCGTTGTAGCGAACGATGGCGACGCCCTCGAACATGCCGCGTTTGCCTTTGCAGTCGGGCAGCTTGGAGCGGTAACTGAAGACATAACGCGCATAGCCCAGGCCGTCGCGGCCAACGGCCTCGTGCATATCCCAAAGGAAATCCTCGCCGTCACGGTGAAAATAGTTCTCGATCATGTCGGCGATGGCCGCGCGGCCTTCGAAGCTGCCGTAAAAAACGTCGTGATAGACGCCGTCCTCGGTAAACAGATCGGCCATGCCGGCGCCGTCCCCGGCGCACGCCGCCGCGGCCAGGCGTTTCACAATGTCGCTGAATTCCATGGCGAACAATCTCCTCAAGGGCCGGATTGTCGCCGGAATCGGGAAGCCGCGCAATCGACAAGCGCCGCCAAATACACCGGCGGCCCGACGGGGAACCGGTTAAACTGTCCGCATGCTTGCGAACACGGGAATGTCGCGACGGCGGTTTCTCACGGGCGCAGCGGGTTTCGCGCTGACGGGATGCGCCCCTGTCGCCGTGCGCGATCCGGCGGTCATCGGCGAAGCGCCGCTCAAGGATCGCGCCGCGCGGAAAGGGCTGGTTTTCGGCGCCGAGGTCGTGCCGCGGCTCCTCAGGAATCCTGCCTACCGGGCCATGTTGGTCCGGGACGCCGGCATGGTGGTGGCCGGCAACGCCTTGAAGTGGGGGCCGCTCGAGAGCGTCCGCAACTCACTCATGTTCGGCGGCGCCGATGCCGTTGCGCGCTTTGCCGAACGCCACGACATGGCCATGCGCGGGCATACCTTTCTCTGGCACCAGATGGTGCCCAAATGGCTGCCGGGCGCCCTTGAGGATGACGCCGAGAACCCTGCCCGGCTGCTGGTCGATCACATCCGCACCGTCGGCGAACGCTACCGCAGCCGCATGCACAGCTGGGACGTGGTTAACGAGGCCATCGAGCCGGACGACGGGCGGGCCGACGGCCTGCGCAATTCCCTTTTCCTGCGCGCGCTCGGTCCGGGATACCTCGACCTCGCCTTCCGCACCGCGGCCCAAGCGGACCCGCAAGCCCGGCTGGTGTTCAACGACTATGGCCAGGAGTGGGGCTGGGACGTCGGCCGGCGCCGCCGCGACGCGACGCTGCGCCTCTTGGAGAAACTCCTCGGGAATGACGTCCCGGTGCACGCCGTCGGCATCCAGGGGCACCTCGATCCCGGTGTGGACGGCGCCATGGATATGCGCGCCTTGGGAAGATTCTGCGATGAGGTAGCCGACCTCGGCCTGACGATTCAGGTGACCGAACTGGATGCCCGCGATACCTCCATCCACGGCAGCATCGCGGAGCGCGACAAAGCGGTAGCCGACGCCTATGCCCGGTTCCTCGAAACCGTCCTGGCCCGACCCGCCACCAAGGCGGTCCTCACGTGGGGCATCACCGACCGCTATTCCTGGCTGACCCGGCATTTCCCGCGCGCGGACGGCGATACCGTCCGGGGTCTGCCTTACGATGCGGAATTCAAGCGCAAACCGGCCTGGTACGCCTTGGCGGCGGCGCTCGACGCAGCGCCCGTGCGTGCGCCGAGCCCCGGTCTATAACTCGCAGGCGTAGAGCAGCATGTCGCCCGTGCGCTTGATCAAGGGATGGCCGACCGTGGGGCGCCGGTCCACTTCGCGGAACCCGTGACGTTCGAAAAGGCGGCGGGCATCGCCGTTGCTTTCAAAGATCATCGCGCTGAGCGTCCCGACTTCCCGGCGGGCGGCGCGCAAGCGGAAATTGCTCAGGAGCGTGGAGCCGATGCCGTGGTTCCGATAGCCGGGCACGACGGCCGCGGCCGCGCAGAAAAGGCTGCCGACAATCTCCAACTCGGCATAGGGCCTGAGTACGGGATCGCTTTCCGCCGGACTGGGCGCCACCACCTCGAAGGCGTGCCCCATGCCGACGCTGACGCCGTCGACATCCGCCATGACGCAGTTCTGAAAGGAAATCTCGGCATCGCGGCGGGCGTAATACCGGGCCCCCACCTCCGTCGAAAGCTGCCCCGGTTCGGCCAGCTTGCACCAGGTGTAATCGGCGACGCCGTCCGAGCTGAGGCGGACGAATTCCGCGATATTCCGCGCGTCGGCGACATCCGCTTCGCGCAGGATGAACTGGGCGCGGTTTTCGGCGGTGGCTGTTTGCAAACTCATGGCTGTAATCCTTTTCCCCTTGGGCCCTTCCGGCGGGGAGGTCTCCCCCTCCCCGCCGCGCGGCCCCCTATATGGTTGAGACGTAGTAGGCATTCTGTTGGTCGTGCGCGAGATGACTGACGTCGACGTTGCCGAAGCCGGCCTCGCCGAGCATTTCTACGGCGGTTTCCTCGCCCCACATGGTGCCGAGACCGGCTCCGCCCTGGGCCAGCGACACGGTCATGCAATGCATGGTCGACACGGTGTAGAGGAACGGTCCCATCGGATGATTGACGTTGTTGTGCATGTGGCAGGAACCGGCGATGTCCTGCATCAGGTAGACGCCGTCGTCGCGGAGGGCTTTACGGATTTCCGACAGCACGCGGGCGGGTTCCGCCTGATCGTGGATGGCGTCGAACGTCGTGATCAGGTCGAAGCGCTTCTCGTCGCCGAGATTGGTGACGTCCCTCACTTCGAAGCTGAGATTGGTGAGACCCATCTCGTCAGCGTTGGCCTGGGCCATCGCCACGCCATGTTCGGAGAAGTCGTAACCGACAAAACGGCTGGCCGGATAGGACTCCGCCATCATGGCTAGAGCCCGGCCGGCGCCGCAGCCGACATCGAGGACGTCGATGCCCGCCTCCAGACGCTCCACGAGACCCGGTGCCAACGGAAGAATATGGTCGAACAGCGCCGGCAGCACGGTCTGGCCGCTGTCCTCCGCCATTACCTCCTGAAAGCGTGGAAAAGCCGAATAGGGCACCCCGCCGCCCTGCCTGAAGCACTCGACGATGGCGTCTTCGACGGAGCCCAGAAGACCAACGTACTGGGTGAAAGCGGCGATATTGTCGGGCGCTGCATCGCGCGTTAGGAACGCCGCATGCTCCGCCGGCAGTTGGAAGGTGCCGGCATCGGGATCCGTTTCGATGACGCCGCCCACCACCATGGCGCCGAGCCATTCCCGCACGTACCGTTCGTCCAGGTCCGCGGCGTCGGCAACCTGCCGGCTGGTCGACGGCGACATGTTCTTCATGACGTCGAAGATGCCGGTGCGATGGCCGATTGAGGTCATCAGGGCAAGACACCCGCCGTTGATGGTTTCCATCGCTTTTTCGGCGAAGGCCTCGGCTTTGGCGGTGTTGAAAAATGGTTCATGTACGGTTTCGGCGACACTCATGGTCATCTCCTCGAATTGGGTTTGATTGTTTGATTGGTTGAAGGTGCGAAGCTGGAGGCCGGAGGGCTGCGCTCAGCCGTTGAGGGCGTTGCGCAGCAACCGGGCGGAATAGGCGCGCCAGGCAAGCCAGCCGCTGAAGACCGGTATGATCATCGGCACTTGGCGTTGGTAGGCCCAGTATCGGTCGCCGAGACGGGCCAGCAGGTCGCGTTCCTCCAACTGGATCGCCAGGGCGATGTAGAGGGTCGTGGCGACGGCAAACAGCAGGTGGCCGGCGCTCATCGTCGGTGCGGCCCAGATGACGAGCATGAAGCCGACCATCTGGGGATGCCGCACGACCTCCTGTATTTGACCCGTGACCAGCCGTTCCGGCTGAGCCGCCCGCCCCGAGACGTGGTCCTTGACCTGCTGCACGCCGACCAGGGAAAAGTGCCCCAGAACCGACGAGCCGGCGGCGATAAAGGCCAGTCCGAAGACGAAGAGCGCCGCAACCAGGGCCAGGCCGGCGGGATGCTCGACCTGCCAGACGACGCCGTCGATGGGGCGCCATTGCCAGAACAGGGCGATCAGCATCAAATTGGCCACCAGAACATGGACGGTGCGCTCCATATGAGCCGGAACGATGCGCTTGGCCAAGGCCTTGAAGGCCGGACGGGCCATGAAGCCGTGGACGAGGCCGAATGCCGCGATCAGGCCGAGATCGATCGCCAGTGCCAGGCCGACGGTCTCGGTCTGTCCACTGTTGATCGTCTTGATTCCGCCTATGTCGAGCAAAAACGCCAAGCCGTAGACGGAAACGCCGATAAACATGGCGTACACCCCCACAGCGAAGATCATTGCGAATTTCTTATCCATTTGCCTGCCTCCAGTTCGCTCATTGCTTGGCGGCAGAAATAGGAGCCGGGCGTGAAAGGCGGCCGTAAATTGGCGTGAAAAAATCGTGAAAATTGGATTATCGGCGCTTTTATTGACTTTTTTTGCCCGCTATATTGCCTCCGGCGGCAAGATCAGGGGGACGGCGACCCAATGACAGCCATCAATTTTTCGCTGTTGGGCGGCTTTCACATCAATGACGAGTCCGGGCATTCCATTGCGCCAACCGCGCGGAAAGCCAGGGCCCTGCTCGCTTATCTGGTTCTCAACGACGGCAAGCCGCAGGCGCGGGACAAGTTGGCCGCCTTGCTATGGGGTGAAAGCGACGAAAATCAGGCGCGCACAAGTTTGCGCCAGGCGCTGACGGCCGTCCGCAAGGCCTTGTCTGAAGTGGACGCCGACATGCTGCAAGCCGATCAGGAGACGGTCAGCCTCAAACTGGACGGCGCCGACATCGACGTTCGAGCGTTCGACCGAGGCATCGCCGCCGGCGACTTTCCCGATCTTGAAAAAGCGGTGGAGGCCTATCGCGGCGACCTCTTGGAGGGCTTTCACGTTTCCGCCCCGGCCTTTGCCGACTGGTTGAGCGGCGAACGCCAAGTCTATCGGGAGCAGGCGCGGCGCGCCTTGACCACGCTGCTCGATCATGCCGTGGCGACCGGCGACCACGATCACGGCATTGCACTGGGTTCGCGTTTGCTCGTCATGGACCCGCTTGACGAGGCCGTTCACCGGGCGCTGATGCGATTGCACCTGCGCTTGGGCCGGCCGGCCGCGGCATTGAAGCAATACCGCGGCTGCCGCGATGTCCTGCAGCGGGAACTCGGGGTCATGCCGGAACCCGAAACGGATGCGCTCTACCGGACGATCCTGCGTCAGCGGCGTGAAAGCGGCGGGCGGGAAGAGACAGCCAAGAGCCCTCCGGCGCGCGCCGAAAGTCCGGTTGACGAGCACCCGGACACAACGGAAGCGCCGGCGGCCCCGGAATTGCGCCAGGCAACTATTTTGACGGCGCGGACGCCGGAATTCATCAATCTGGCTTCGGAGTTGGGTCCCGAGGACCGTCGGAACCTGACGGATCGACTTGCCGGATTGATCGGCGGCATCGTGCGCTTTCATGGCGGCAGCGTCATCGAAGCGCTGGATGATGGCGCGGTCGCCGCCTTCGGTGTGCGCACGGCGCACAGCAACGATCCGGAGAGGGCCGTCCGCGCAGCCATGGCGCTGCATGAATCCATGCCGGGATTCGGGGAATCGTACGGCCACGGTTTCCACCTGAAAGTCGGCGTCGCCACCGGCCGCCTTCTGGTCGGCGAAGGTACGGACGCCGAGCCCGCCGTCGAGGGCGAGGTGCTCAATTGGGCCGGCTGGTTGTGCGAGGTTGCCGCCCAGTCCGAAACCCTGGTTTCCGATACGGTCTGGGTCGCCCTTGCCGATCAGTTCGACAGCGAGATGATTGACGCCGCCGGGGAGCTGGCGCGGGCCACCCGTCCCAGGAGAATTCTCGGGGAGGAAGCGGCCGCCGGCGAGGTGACGATCGCACCGTTTGTCGGCCGACGTTCCGAAAAACGACAGTTCGTTGCGGCCTTGGAGATGTGCCTAAGCGACAAAACGGGCGCAACGATCAGCGTGCGCGGCAACGCCGGCATCGGAAAAAGCAGGCTGGTCGACGAATATGCCATGATGGCGGAGGCCGAGGGCTTCTCGATCCACCGGACCGGCATTCTGGACATCGGCTTCGGCGCCGATCGCCGGGCGATGAAGAAAATCGCCCGTAGCCTCGCAGGCGTCGTCGGACAGGCAGCCGGACCGGAATGGCGGCGGACCGCCGACGAGATCAGCGCCGCCCTCGCCCTGGCGCCGCCGGTGGCCGCGGTTCTCAACGACCATTTGGATCTGGATCAACCGCCCGAGATCGCCGGCGTTTTCGAAGCGATGGACGTTGAAGCGCGATTGCGGGCCCGCCGGCGGCTGTTCAACGCCCTGATCAACGCCCGCGCCGCCGAAACCCCGTTGTTGTTCGCCATCGAGGATGTTCACCTGGCGCAGGAGATCTCGATGATCGATCTGGCCGGAATGACTCGCTTGATCGCGGAAATTCCGGCAATCCTCCTGATGACGACCAGGGTCGATGGGGACCCCCTGGGCGCCGCCTGGCGCGCGGAGGCTAGTGGTTGTTCGCTTCTCACTTTTGACCTGGCGCCCTTGCGCGCCGAGGAAGCCCATGAACTCGCCCAATACTACGCCCCCGATGACGAAGGCCTGAGGGAAGACTGCGTCGTCCGCGCAGAGGGTAATCCTTTGTTCCTCGAACAACTGCTGAAGATCGGGCCGACCGGCGGCGACGAACTGCCGGGCTCCATGCAAAGCGTCGTCCTGGAGCGCATGGACAGGCTGGAACCGCTTGAACGCAGGGCGCTGCAGGCGGCGGCGGTCCTCGGTATGCGCTTCGAAATCGGCGCCCTGAGGCATTTGATCGACGAGCCCGGGTATACCTGTCGAAATCTCCTCGCCCAGGGATTGGTGCGACCGAAGGGCGAGCTCTTCCATTTCGCCCACACTTTCATTCACGAGTGCGTCTATACCTCGCAACCCGCACCTCGGCTGAAAAAACTTCATGCCAAGGCCGCCGCCTGGTTCAGGGAGCGGAACTTGCCGCTGCATGCCCATCATCTGGACAAGGCCAACGACCCCTCGGCGGCCAATGCCTATCGGCTGGCGGCCGAAGCCAAGTCGCGGGAAGGCCGGCATGAAATGGTGCGGCGCATGGCGGCAAGGGGCCGGGAGGTGGCCAAGGACGAGACCCTGAAATACGACCTGAGCATGCTGGAGGCCCAGGCGCTGGTCCGGCGGGGAAATCCGGAAGCCGCCCTGGCGGCATTTCACGGCGCCTTGGACGGCGCGCCTGGCGATATCGCGAAATCCTGGTCCTGGCTTTGGATCGCCGATTGTTTGCGCTTGCTGGACCGCACAACCGGCGCCCTCAGCGCGCTGAAACAGTCCGAGGAAGCTGCCGGAAGAAATGCCCCCAGCGAACTGCTGGCCCGCTTCTTCACCTTGCGCGGCAACATTTTGTTCCCTTTGGGCGACGTCGACGGTTGCATGAGAGACCACCGGTTGGCCCAAGCGGCCGCCGAACTGGCCGGCTCCCACGAACTCACGGCCCTCGCCCTGAGTGGCCTGGCGGACGCGCATTACCAGCGCGGTCAAATGGCCACCGCAAATGCCTTGTTCGATGACGTCGTGGCCATGGCCCGTGACAATCAGTTCATGCGGATCGAATCAGCCAACTTGCAGATGCGGGGACTCACCTCCTTCTACCTGTGTCAGGTGGAGGCCGCCCTGGCAGACGCGAAAAGCGGCTTGAACATGGCGCTGCGAACCGAGGATTGGCGCGGCGAGGCGTTGAGCCGCATAGTGCTGGGCACCATCCACAATGCCTGCGGGCGCCATCGCGATGTTCTGGATACCCTGGAACGCGCACTCGACCTTTCCCGCTGGCTCGGCACCTGGAGATTTGAAGCCGACAGCCTGATGCAGCTTGGCTTGGCCCATTTTGCGCTGGGGGAACGTGCGAAGAGCCTGTCTCTGTTGCGCCAGGCCTGGGCAATATTCGAGGAGCACGGCAAGAGCTACGCAGGCGCCTGGCTTGCCGGCTGCATCGCGTTGGCCGAAAGCGATCCGGCCAGCCGGGAAAATGCGCTGGCGCAGGGCGAGGAGGTTCTGGCAGATGAATGCGTCAGCCACAATCATCTGCATTTCCGCAATGCGGCCATGGAACTGGCTTGCCGGCAGGAAAACTGGAAGGAGGCGGAACGTCAGGCCGATGCCCTGGCGGAATACACCGCCGCGGAACCGCTGCCCTGGTCGGACATGATAATTGCCCGCACCCGCGCCAGGGCGGCGCTGGCACAGAATGCGCAAGACCAAGGCGCGGCCAAACAACTGGCCGCCGCGGAAGCTCAGGCATCGGCAGCCGGACTAAAATTTGGGGGAATGGCGGGCTGATACCGGTTCCGGGCAGACCGGATCTAGCCTTGGGGGTGGGCTTTTCCCGACAGCCGTCTCGCCATTTCGGCCGCCAGCGCGGGCGAAACCTGAGCCAACTCGGTCACCAGGCGTTCATCGTTTTCGGCGCCGGTGTCGAGACAGGCGTGGCGGTAACTTTCGCAGCGGCGGTTGAGGCGGGCACGGCGTGCCGGTGACATCGGTCTCGGTCGACGGTCAAACATGCTCAATCTCCTTGTCCATGTTTTCCGGCACGCCTGGGAATTGATCTAAGCTGCCGCGGCCGCCCCTGATTGCTCGCCAAACAGTTTGTCGATATCGAGGACGACCAGAAGCTCTCCTTCCAGCCGGAACACGCCACGCGAAATGTCGCGCCACATCGGTTCCATGTTGGTGGGGTTCTGCTCGAACGTTTCCGGCGGCGGCGACATCACGTCGCCCACGGAATCCACCATGAGACTGTAAAGCTCGCCGTTCTGCTCGATGACGACGTACATGCCGGGATCGGCGTTGTCCCGGTCGGGCAAGCCAAGTTTCCTGGGAACATCGATCACCGTGACGATACGGCCACGCAGATTGAGGGCACCGGCGATTTCCGGCGGCGCCAAGGGAATGCGGGTCACCTTTTGGGCGGCCAGCACGTCATGGACGCAGAGGACCGGAATACCGAACGGCTGCACACCGATGTTTACCGTAAGGTAGAGACTGCCTTCGCTGCCGGCCTGCTGAGCCTGCGCCGCCGCGACGACGGCATTGGTGGGGGCATCCTGGGTCATGCCGCGATCCTCCGTTCATTCATTGTATCCATAAGCAGGTCCCGAAGGCCCTCGCGGTCTCCCTTCTCGACGCAGTGGCCGTACCCGGAGGCGGCCGCGCGATCGATTTCGTCAGGCGAGGCTTCCGATGTCAGGGCGATGAAGGAGGTATCGCTCCAACCGCCGTCGGCCGTCATGACATGCGGCACTTCCGAGCCGGTCATGTCGAGCGAGATATCGACCAAAACCGTGTCGAAGCGTTCGCCGGCGTCCTTGAGGGCGTTCGCCTCGTCGATCGAGCCGGCTTCCGTCACGTCGAAGCCGATGCCGCCGAGGTAGGAGCCCAGAAGGTTCCGCAGGAACTGGTTCTCGGCCATCAACAACACCGCCGGCGGGGTTTCCGGCATTTCCAGATCGCCAGAGCCGGCTTCGCGGCGGGCGAACCAATCGCCGTAGGCCTTCTTCAGATAGTGCGGGACATCGAGCACGCCCGTGGCCTCGCCGCTGATGATGGCGCTGCCGATAAAGCCGATCAGAGACGAATCGAGTTCGAGGCTGAGCTTGCTTTCGACGATGTCGACGATGTCGTCGACCACCAGGCCCATCGAGCGGTCCGCATCGGTGAAGACGAGCACCGGCTGGCGCCCCTTCTCCTTGACGCCGTGAGAACCCTCGACGTTGACCAGTGGCATCAACTTGCCGCGGTACTGAACCATCATTTGGCCGTTGGATTCCTCGACCGAATTGACCTCGAAGTCCTCCAGGCGATCGACCAGAGCCAGCGGTACCGCCTTCGGCTCCGTGCCGCCGGCGCGGAAGATCAGCAGGGCGGAGGAGTCCTCCGAGCGCTTGCTCTTGCCAACGGTTTCCGACATGGCATCCTCTTCCGCCATCGCGGTATCGCCGATCTTGGTGGCGATGCCGTTTGGATCCAGGATCATGATGACGCTGCCGTCGCCCAGGATCGTATTGCCCGAGAACATGTTGATATCGCGCAGGATGGGGGCAACCGGCTTGACCACGATTTCCTCGGTGTCGAACACCCGATCGACGATGATGCCGAACTGGTAGGTGCCGACCTGGCTGACCATGATGAAGCGTTCGTCGCCCTTGCGGGTCTTGCGGGTGATCGATGCGACCTCGTCCAGCTCGGCCTCGGCAACATCTGCAACTTCAGCCACCTCGGCGGCATCCACCGCGTCCTCGGCGGCCTCCGCCATCTCTTCAGTGGCATCCTCGACCAGGGTGAGAAGATTGTCGGGCTCGTCTTCAAGCTCGAGAATGGTGCGCAGATTGACCAGCGGCAACAAGCGGTTGCGCAGGCGCAAGACCGACGTGTCGTTGATCGTTTCGATGCGGTGTTCGGAATCGCCCGAGGCGCGAACCAGTTCGACAACACTGATCTGCGGCATCGCGAAGCGTTCGCCGGCACAGCCGACGACGAGCGCGGAGACGATGGCCAGGGTCAGCGGGATCTTAATCGTGGCGGTGCTGCCCTTGCCGGTGACCGAAGTTAGCTCGACGGTACCGCCGATCTTTTCGATGTTGGTCCGAACGACATCCATGCCGACGCCGCGGCCGGAAACGCTGGTGACTTTTTCGGCCGTTGAGAAACCGGCCTTGAACACGTGCTGGACGATCTGCGTGTCGGACATGGCCGCCACTTCGGCTTCCGTCGCCAAACCGTTGCCGATGATCTTTTCCTTAACGCGTTCGATGTTGATGCCGGCACCGTCGTCCTTGATCTGAACGATGATATGGCCGCCCTCGTGATAGGCGTTGAGGACGATGCGGCCGCCTTCGGGCTTGCCTGCGGCGACGCGGACATCGGGCGTTTCAATGCCGTGATCGGCGGAGTTGCGCACCATGTGGGTGAGCGGATCGCGAACCAGCTCCAGGACCTGACGGTCGAGCTCGGTGTCGGCGCCGATCATTTCCAGATCGATTTTCTTGCCCGTTTCCTGGCTCAGGTCGCGGACGATGCGCGGCAGCTTGGCCCAGGCGTTGCCGATGGGCTGCATGCGCGTCTTCATGACCGCTTCCTGCAGATCCGTCGTCACGTGGCTCAGCCGCTGCAGCGGCACGGCAAAATCGGAGTCAGCATTCTTCTGAACCCGGAGCAACTGCATGAGCTGGTTGCGCGTCAGCACCAGTTCGGAGACCGTGGTCATCAGGTTTTCTAGCAGGTCGACATTGACGCGGATGGTTTGCTTGGCCAGCGAAGCGTCGGACGAGGCCGGCTTGTTGCCCTCGGCGGCGGCCGGCTTGGAGGCGGCCGGTTTCGGCGCAGGCTCGGGCTCGGGCGCCGGTTCCGGCGCTGCCTCGGCTGCTGCCTCAGGGGCGGCTTCGGGAGCGGCGTCGGCAACGGGGCCTTCGGTCTCCTGGAACACCCGTTCCAGCTCGTCCAGTGAAACTTCACCAGGCTTCAGATCCCGGCCCATCTCGGCGTCATAGCCTTCGGCGGCCTCCGGTTCGGGTGCGGGTTCGGGTTCGGGTTCCGGCTCCGGCTCGGGGGCCGGCTCGGCGGCGGGCGCTTCGCCCTCGGCGGCGGCATCGAGACGGGCGATAAGTTCTGCGTCGTTGCCGTCCGGCTCGGCCTCGTTGGCCGCCAGCTCACCCAGCAACACCTTGATTTGATCCAGCGCCTCAAGCACGACGTTGACGATCTCCGCCGTCACATCCAGTTTGCCGTCGCGGATTTTACCGAGAACGTTTTCAGCGGCATGGGCGACAGCCTCCAACCGGGGCAGGCCCAAGAAACCGCAAGTGCCCTTGATGGTGTGAACGATACGGAAAATGTTGGCGAGCAGTTCCGGATTGTTCGGATCCTGCTCAAGTTTCACCAATTCCACATCGACTTCATCAATGCTCTCGTTGGTCTCGGTCAAAAAATCACTGAGTAATTCATCCATCGGTCGGTTCCCTCAAACTTCAGACTTTCTAACTCAATCACTAATTATCGTCTTTATCCATACTACTTTTAGTACGCTTCCGACGATCATTCTTTTTTGGTGATCCGCCCGCGGGCTCTGGGGGCGCAGGACCCCGCGGGCGGTACCAAACCACCGGTACTCAGGTGGCAACTAACGAGTTACTAACGAATAAGCGTGACTTGAATATCAATTCACCTGCCTATCTAGGACAATATTCCACCAAAACCGTGTATCGCCCTTATGTCTTGGAAGCGGAAATTTGTATCCCTTAGGGTTCGTTTGTATCTGTTTTGTAACAAACGCAAATGGGACAATTTGGCGCAGGCCGCGCGTAATCCCCTTGTGGTTCGGAAATCTGAATTGTCGGCGGCGGGCGATGGCGGAAAATAAGAGCGGCCCCGGGGCCAGCTACCTAGCGAAGCTGACACCGAGGCCGCAACCGCGCCTGCGGGCTTGCATAAATGGCAGGGCTTTGTATTGGGGCAGAACCCTACCGGCAAGCGAGGGGAACCAGGGCGCGGGTTAGTATTCCGTATATGCACTCCTCAAATCTCGTGCGTTCGGCTTGTTTTGCGATGGCGGCGCTGGAATTCACGCAGCGGCCAGCACCTCATCGACCAAAGCCAGCAATTCCTTGGGTCGAAACGGTTTCGCCAACGTTCTGTTTGCGCCCATGTGATCGGCAAGGCCCAGGTAGACGTCATGGGCAACCCTGCCGCCGCCGGAAACCGCAATAATCGGCAGCCCGATTTTGTCTTTCCGGATGGCTGCAATGGTTTCCAGACCTTCGCCGTCGGCCATCACGATATCGGTGATGATCAAGTCAACGGACAGGTCTCCGAGCATTTGGTGACCCTCGCGGCCGCCGCTGGCGAGAACGACTTTGTGACCGTCGCGGGTCAACAGCCGCTCCATCATCGACCGGATGTCGTCGTCGTCATCAATTACAAGAATATTGGCCATGGGTCTGGTCTCGTTTTTCATGGGATTACGACATGATGTCCCTGATTACCTGGCCGAGTTGGCGAGGTGCGATGGGTTTGGTCAGCACTTCCTTGACGTTCGGAATGTTGACGTTTTCGACAGTAAGGTCGGGGTGGAATCCGCTGCAGATCACGATCGGAATGTCGGTCCTCACAGCGCCGATTTCACGCGCCAGGCCGGTGCCGTTCAACTGCGGCATCATCTGATCGGTAATGACCAGATCGAACGCGCCGGGTTCGGCGCGGAATGCCGCCAGCGCTTCCTGGCTGGAGGTAAATGTCGAAACCCGGTATCCCAGCCGGCCCAACGGTTTGGACACCGACTGACAAATGGCCGCCTCGTCATCGACGAAGAGGATGCGTTCGGTGCCGTCCAACACCGTTTCGCCACTTTCGGTTTCGCTGACAACTTCCGATATCGGCTGATCCAGACCGGGAACGAGGATGGTGATCGTTGTGCCTTTGCCGGGCGCGCTTTCGATAGTCATTGCGCCCTTGTGGGCCATGACGATGCCGTAAACCACGGCGAGGCCAAGACCCGTCCCCTTGCCGGGCGGTTTCGAGGTGAAGAAGGGTTCGAACGCGCGCTGGCGCACCTTCTCGGTCATCCCCTCGCCGTCATCGGCGACCCGGAGCTCCAGATAATTGCCCGGCTCGAGGTCGGCCGTGGCCTGGGCTATCCCTTTGCCGATTTGGCGGCGGCGCAGGTCGATGCCGATCGTGCCGCCATCCTCTCCCATTGCCTGCGAGGCGTTCAGGCAAAGGTTCAGAATAACCTGCTGCCACTGGGTCGAATCCCCCAGGATCAAAGGGTTTTCGGCGTCCAAGCGCAGTTCGAACTGTACGATCGCGGGAATTACGGCGCGGGACATCTCGGCGCCGCTGGACACGACATCGGCCAGGCTGATTTTCTGGTGATCGACGACATCGCGCCGATTGAAGTCCAAAATCTTCGTGGTCAGATTAGCGCCTCTTTCAGCACTCTTGATGACCCGTCTGATGTCTTCCGCGGTACCGCTGCCTTCTTCAAGATCAAGCAGCGCGGAGTGGGCAAATCCCATGATCGCGGCCAGAATATTGTTGAAATCGTGGGCGATGCCGCCGGCGAGCGTTCCGATGGCTTCGAGCTTTTGGGATTCCCCATGCCGTTCAAGAAAACGGGCTTGTTCCTCTTCGGCTCTTTTCGTTTCGGTGATATCCCGGACCACGAGAGAGTACACCTGGCCCTCGACAGCCTCGATCTCGTTGATGGAAATATGCGCAGAGAAGGACTGGCCGTCCGATTTCCGTCCCTCGACCTCGGACTGGAATCGAAGGCTGCTGCTGGATTCCTCAGCCGTCAGCATGGCCGCCTGCATCGTGTCGGAGAGGGTTTTCCAGGAATTGGGAAATAGGATGGAGGCATCGCTGCCGACCACCTTGACGGCGGGATAGGCGAACATCTCCTCGGCGCCCCGGCTGAAGCTTTCGATCGTTCCCCGGTGGTCGACCGCGATAACGCCGTCCGAAACGCTGTCCACCACCGCTGTGACGTATCGTTCGCTATCGCGCACCCTTTGCTGTTCGCGCCGCCGCTCGCTCACATCCTCGACGATCGACACCATGACCGGCGGATTCTCGGACCTGAACAATTGAAGTTTTACTGCCGCCGCGTACGTCGATCCGTCGGTTCGGCGCTGCCGCGTTTCCATGGAAAGTGTGTGCGCATAATCCCCGAGCAGCGGCGCAACCAAACTGCGGAAGGCCTCTTCATCGTGGTCGGCGAGCAGATCCCAGGCTGTCATGTTCTCGAAATCGGCATCGATTCCAATATTCTTGCGCGCGCCTTGATTGACTTGAACCAAGCGGAAGTTCCGGGCGTCAAAGACATAAATCTCGTCGGAGGAAGCATCCAGAATGCGGCCCAGCCGTTGCGACATGCTTTCCAGTCTGCGGCGCTCCGTAATTTCGCGGGCAACCAGTAGGGCCCGCACGCGATCGCCGGGTGCCCCCGGCATGCTGGCCGCTTCGATCAACCGGCGCTTGCCGTCCAATCCCTCGACCCACCAGTCGCTTGCCGGCGCCTTCTCGTGCTTTATGACCTTTTCCCGCCAGGCCCGGGCTTTGCCGTCGACGAAATCACGCGGCAGAAAATCAAAAAGCAGTTTGCCTTCCAGCTGCTCCAAATGGGTGGCGCCGAGAATGCGCAAGGCTTCGTCATTGACGGAAATGATACGTCCCTGTCGATGGGCGACGATTGCTGCCGGTAAATGGTTGAGAAAATTGGCCCGCCGGGACTCCGACAATTTCAGTTGCTCGTTGGCTTTGTCCAATTCGGCGGCGAGTTCGGAAGTACGCCGGGCTTGTTCCATGATGGGTAAAAGTCTGCCGAAGCGGTTGCCTGACAGGAAATCCACGGCTCCGCCGCGGATCGATTCTTGGGCCCATTCATCGTCGTTATGTACCGAAACGACAACGATTGGGATGTCGCCGGTCCCCCGCTTGACCGCGGCGACGATCCTCTGCAGCGAACCTGCTGCTGATTCGCCGGGGAAGCCGTCTTCCAAGACCACAAGATCCCAACGGCGCGTTTGCAGCAACTCGTCGAACACCGACGGCGACCCGGCGCTTTCGGTTAACGAATTCGCGCCCCCGGTCTCCAGGATCTGTCCGATGTGCCGGAAATTTTCATCCGAAACGCCGATCAACAATATGCTGTACTGTTTAGTTTCCATCACTTGGCGTTACATTTACCGACTTTGAACCCGTAATTGGTCACACGATCGAGCGGATTTTCGCCCTCAATAGGTGTTCGTGCTGCTGAAATTAAACCCACCGGCGTCACGATCTGCCTTTTCATTCCGAGCAAATATTGCGTGCATTCAAGCACGCCAATGTTTCTCCTTTTTGTCTCAAAGCCTCAGTCGTGTATCATTGACGTAACAATTCATGCCGGTTTGCCGCAAAATAAGTGAAAAGGCACTGGTGTTCGGGGTGAGGCACAATGGGGTATCAAGATCATGTCTGAAGGCGAGCACCTTCTGGTCGTTGACGACGATCCGGAAATTTGTGCGTCTCTGGAGAGCTATTTCGCCAAAAACGGTTATAGAATCACGACGTTGAACAGTGGCGAGGGCATGACGGAACTGCTCGCCTCCGGTGACATCGATCTGGTTATCCTCGACCTTATGCTCCCGGGCAAAGACGGCCTGGAACTGACGAACGAGGTTCGTCACAGCTACGACATTCCCGTCATCATGCTGACCGGGCGCGGCGACGACATCGACCGCATTATCGGCCTTGAAATGGGGGCGGACGATTATGTCCCGAAGCCCTTCAACCCTCGGGAATTGCTGGCCCGGATACGAGCGGTCCTCAAACGCTCGAGCCGCGCGCCCGCCGCCGGCGGGCAGGCCGATGAGGCGGGCGACGTTGACGGCGCGGTCTACCAGATCGGGGTCATGGAACTGGATACCGGATCGCGGCGGCTGACCGCCGGAGACGGCCAATTGGTGCCGCTCACCGACGGTGAGTACCAACTTCTGCTGGCATTCGTTTCCCGCCCGGAGCGCGTTCTCAGCCGGGACTTTCTTCTGGATTTGACGCGCGATCGGGAATTTGCGCCGTTCGATCGCAGCATTGACATTCAAGTGAGCCGACTGCGGCGCAAAATCGAACCGGACGTGAAACGGCCGCGTTATATCCGGACCATCAGAAACGGCGGCTACATGTTCAGCCGCGACGGCGAGGAAACGGGGACGGGTTAGCGGCCCGCTCGAAACCGGGTCGGAAGGGGGCCGATCCAGGCGGAGTTGTTGAAGGAAAATGTCGTTTCGATACAAGCTTGCCGCCACGATATTCGCCCTCCAAGCCCTGCTCATGGTGGCGGTCGCCTGGCAAAGCGGAGACGTGCTGAATTCCGTTCTGGACGAGCACAAGTCCTCGGAACACCGCGAAATTCTCGATTTGCTCTCAAGTTACGGTCGCTCGGCCTTGACCGACGGGAACTTCGACGTCGTGCAGGCAAGCCTTGTGCTGTTCGCCCACGATGAACGGGTCGAGAGGGCGCTGCTCGCGAACGCAGACGGAATTATCCTCGCCGGATCGCCCGATTCCATGGTCGGACAAGCCGCGCCGGCAACCGTCGATTCCGATTCGTCGACCTGGACATCGCTTCGAATCGATGTCGACGACGACACGTCCGGCCGCCTGATCATCGAATTTTCGCGGGCGCACATCGTCGAACTTCGCTCGCAGGTCCGCCGACGCATTATTCTGACCTCGCTTGTGGGTTTGATTCTGATCAGCGCCATCAGTTACGCGTTGAGCAGTTTGCTGACGCGCAATCTCGAGTATTTGGCCGAAACGGCCGCCCGGATTTCGAAGGGAAGCTGGCAGGAACGGGCGAATGTCTCAGGCGGCGGAGAGGTGGCCGCAGTTGCACAGGCGGTAAACGAATTGGCTGAAAATGCGGACAATCAGATGGCCGCCTTGATGGAAAGCCGGGCCCGCTACCGCGCCCTTGTGGACCTCACGCCCAACGCCATATTCGTCCAGGACAAGGGCAAGATCGAATTTGCCAACAAAAGCGCCATAACCATGTTCGGCGCGACCCACGAGGAGGACTTGCTGGGACTGGACATCAACGATCTGGTTCATGAGGAGGACCGGTCGTTCGCCCAGCAAGCCATGCGGGATATCGCCAACAATAAGCCGATGGATTACATCGAGATTCGCTGGACCGGTCTGGACGGCCGGGAGATCCGATCTGAATCGACCGGCACCATGTACGATTACCGCGACGAGCACCGCGTCTTCGTGATTATTCGGGACATCACGGAACGCCGCAGGGCCGAGGACATGCAGCGCCAGTCCCAGCGGTTGGAGGCGATCGGTCAGCTAACCGGCGGCGTGGCGCACGATTTCAACAACCTGCTGGCCGTCATTATCTGGAATCTGGAGGTCTTGCGGGAGGAGGTGGAGGGTGACGAATATCAGACCGAAACCCTCGAGCGGGCCAGTCGCGCGGCCGAACGCGGATCGGAACTGGTCAAGCAGCTGCTGGCCTTTTCACGCCGTCAATCGCTGCGCACCATACCGCTGAACCTGAACCGCTCCATCGCCAATACGGTGGATATGGTGTCACGGACCTTGGGCGAGGCCATCAAGATCGAAACGATCACGGCCGACGACCTGTGGTCGACGGCCGTTGATCCGGTGCAGATCGAAAACACCATCCTCAATCTCGCCATCAATTCGCGGGATGCCATGCCCGATGGCGGCGAGTTGGTTCTTGAAACCACCAACATCCACCTGGAACAGGCCGAGGTTATTGACGGCACCATGATTGAGGCGGGAGATTACGTCACGGTCTCGATCACCGACGACGGCGCCGGCATGGAGCCGGAGGTCGCCGAACACGCATTCGAGCCCTTTTACACCACCAAGCACGTTGGCCAGGGAACGGGTCTCGGCCTCAGTACGGTTTACGGCTTCGTCAAGCAATCCAAAGGCTATGTCACCCTCGCCAGCACCCTTGGCGAAGGCACTTGCGTGCGCCTGTATCTGCCCAAACTGAAGGAATCGGGGGTTGTCCAAATCGAGGGCTTCAAGGACGAACAGGCCCCCAGCGGCGCCGGCGAGGAAATCCTGGTGGTCGAAGACAATCAGGAAGTGCTTGCGTCGGTGGAGAAGCTGATCCGCGATTTCGGCTACAACGTCCAAACCGCCAGCAACGGTCAGGAGGCCTTGGATATCATCGACGGCGCCGGGCCGCAGGATTTCGACATGATGCTCACCGACATCGGATTGGAAGGCGGTATGGACGGCTGGGAACTCTCGATGAAAGCCCGGGAAAAGCTGCCCAATCTGAAGGTCCTCTACATGTCCGGATATGCCGACAACGTGCTGGCCGATGTCGGCCTGAAAGGCGCTGAGCGCAAACTGTTGCGTAAACCCTTCCGCCGCGCCGAACTGGGCCAGCGCCTGCGCGAGGTTCTGGACGGCGATATCGTCTGATTGGCGCGATGCGCCGCCAGCACCGTTCCTAGCCGTTTATGGGCAGGATGACGATGTCGTAGCCGTGGAACATGCTCCGGCCCAAAACCGGATCCTCAAGTTCGAATTCGAACCTGGCGGCCGGCCGGATGCCGCCGATGGCCGCCAGAGTTCCGCCGAACATCAGGGTTCGGTCCGCCAGGCCCTGCCCGGCGCCGTAACGTTCGATCAGTTCCTCGACGTGGCGCATCTCGGACAACCGCCCTTCCTGGTACAGCGAGCGATCGCCGCCGTCGATGGCCCAGGAGCGCAAAACCAATTCGTCCCAATGATCGGCGACCTCTGCGTAGGGCCACAGCGTGGAAGCCAGCGGTTTTTCGCAAAGTTGCTTGGCGATTGTGATGCCGTGCTGCTCGACGCGCCGGTCGGTGTGCTCCGAGGCGGCGCCGATCAGCAATTCCCCGCCATCGGCAATGACCACGTACTCGACCTCGCCGCTGCTGTCGCCGCCGATGACCTGGATCTCGTCCGCCGTCGTCAGGTGTGCCGCCGATACGCGGTAGAACATCGGCACCTCGGACGGCCCCGGAATACCAAGCTCCGCCATTTCCTCGATATGGGCGTTGAGGGCTTCTTCATCCCGGCCGGTCCAGCCGGCCACGACGGCGTGGCGCAGGGTCAAGGTCCTGGTTTCGACGCCCGACCGGCTGGCGATTTCGAATTTCAGTTGGGCGGCGCTCGACATGGGTCCCCCGTTTCTTGTGGTTCAGGGCGCGTGGTTAATCGCCTCTGCCACCGTCATCATATTCCCAACGACGGCTGAATGTCGCGATTCGTCGATCAATGGTCGCATGCTATCCAATTTCCCAGGTATTTCGTCCTACTCTTCCGGTCAGAAAGAAAAACCGTGGATCAATCACGAAGTACGAAACCGTTACAGGGAGATCGAAAGAATGCTGAAATCTGGCCTAAAGGGTGCGGCGTTTGCGGCCGCAGCCATCATCTCAACCTCGGCGATGGCGGGCGACGCGGCGTCATGCAAGACCGTCCGTTTCTCCGACGTCGGATGGACCGACATCACGTCGACGACCGCGGCGACCTCGATCGTGCTGGAGGCGCTCGGCTACCAGCCCAAAACGCAGATCCTGTCGGTACCCGTCACTTACGCCAGCATGAAGAACAAGGACATCGACGTATTCCTGGGCAACTGGATGCCCTCGATGGCCGGCGACAGTGATCCCTACACCAAGGCCGGAACCGTTTAGACCGTTTCGGTCAACCTGCAGGGCGCCAAGTACACCCTGGCCGTGCCGAAGTACGTCGCCGACGCCGGCGTCAAGGACTTCGCCAATCTGGCCAAGCACAAGGACAAGTTCGGCGGCAAGTTCTTCGGCATCGAGCCGGGTAACGACGGCAACCGGTTGATCCAGGACATGATCGACAAGAACGCCTTTGGATTGAAGGGCTGGGAGGTCGTCGAAAGCAGTGAACAGGGTATGCTGAGCCAGGTCGGCCGCGCCGCCCGCACCAAGGACTGGATCGTCTTCCTCGGCTGGGCGCCGCACCCGATGAACGCCAGCTTCGAACTCACATACCTTTCCGGGGGCGACGACTATTTCGGGCCCAACTACGGCGGCGCCGATGTCTACACCCAGACGCGCGCGGGCCTGGCCAAGGATTGCCCCAATCTCGGCAAGCTTCTGGCCAACCTGAAATACACGCTGGATATGGAAAACCAGATCATGGGATCGATCCTGAACGACGGCATGGCGCCCGAAAAGGCGGCCCTGAAGTACCTCAAGTCCAACCCCGGCATGGTCAACGGTTGGATCAAGGGCGTGTCGACGTTTGACGGCGGCGATGCCATGGCGGCCGTGAAGAAGATTTTCTGAGGCCGACCACCGATCGGAGCCGGACGCGGTTGGTAGCGCCGCCGCGTCCGGCCCTTCGTGTTTCGGCGAAACAACAGTAATCTGTCCGCATGGACCCGGTTTCAACTTACATCGAAGAGAATAAACTCAGTTTCGGCCGCGGAGTGAAGGACTTCGTCCTCTGGCTGACGGACGAGTTCCATGCCGAATTCCGCGCCTTTTCAGATGCCCTGGGCTTCGTCATCGAAGGTTTCATCGATGTCCTGTCGGCCATCCCCCCCGTCCTGCTTATCGCCGTCATCGCAGGCCTGGGCTACTGGCTTCACCGCAGCCTGGGCCTCGCCGGCCTTATCGTCGGCGGTCTTTTGCTGATCCTCAATCTCGGTTATTGGGAACCGACCATCCAGACCATCGCGCTGGTTCTGTTCGCCACGCTCATCTGTATCCTGATCGGCGTACCCATCGGCATTTACGCCGCCCACAATCCCTGGTTCGCCACCATCATCCGGCCGGTGCTGGATCTCATGCAGACGATCCCCACCTTCGTCTACCTGATCCCGACCCTGATGCTTTTTGGCCTGGGCGTTGTGCCCGGCCTGATTTCGACGGTCATCTTCGCCATTCCGGCGCCCATCCGGTTGACCCAACTGGGCGTCGCGGCGGTACCAAAGCAGCTCACCGAGGCGGGCGAGGCCTTCGGCGCGACCAAATGGCAACTCCTCTACAAGGTCGAACTGCCCCACGCCATGCCGACAATTATGGCGGGCGTCACCCAATGCATCATGCTGTCATTGTCCATGGTCGTCATCGCCGCGCTAGTCGGCGCCGACGGTCTGGGTAAACCCGTCGTGCGGGCGCTCAATACCGTCAACATCGCCCAGGGCTTCGAAGCGGGCCTCGCTATCGTCATCGTCGCCATCCTGATGGACCGGGTGATGAAGCGGACCGATCCCACCGAAGCGGACAAGAACAAAAATGACTAGGGCGATTTCGTTCGATCACGTCGACGTCATCTTCGGCAAGGGCGAAACCGAGGCCCTCGCCCTGCTCGACGCCGGCGCTTCGCGTGACGAAATCATCGAAAAGACGGGCGCCATCGTTGGCGTGGCTGACGCGACCATCGATATTCACGAAGGCGAAATTTGCGTCTTGATGGGACTTTCCGGTTCCGGCAAGTCCTCGCTACTGCGCTGCGTCAACGGCCTCAACCGGATCTCGCGGGGCCGCTTGCGGGTCGGTCATGACGGCGGCGAGGTGGATATCGCGGCCTGCAATGGCACGACCCTGCGCGAGCTGCGCATGCAGCGCATTTCCATGGTTTTCCAGCAGTTCGCCCTGATGCCGTGGCGGACGATCCGGGAGAACGTCGGTTTAGGGCTCGAACTGCGCGGCATGAGCCGGGCGGAGCGCAACCGGCACGTCGAGGAAAAGCTCGAACTGGTGCGCCTCGACCAATGGGCGGACAAGAAGCCGCATGAATTGTCGGGCGGCATGCAGCAACGCGTCGGCCTCGCCCGGGCGCTCGCCACCGACGCGGATATTCTGCTGATGGACGAACCCTTCTCCGCACTCGACCCGCTGATCCGCGAACATCTTCAGGACGAACTCCTGGAAATCCAGCAAACCCTGAAAAAAACCATCGTCTTCGTCAGCCACGATCTGGACGAGGCGCTGAAGATCGGCAGCCACATCGCCATTATGGAAAGCGGGCGCATCGTCCAGTACGGGGAGCCGGAGGAAATCGTCACGCGGCCGTCCGACGACTACGTCCGCGCCTTCGTAGCCAACGTCAACCCGCTCAATGTTCTTTGTGCCCGCAACCTGATGCGCCCGGCGCCGCCCGGCGCGGAGCGCCCGGCCGTGGTGATCGATTTGGAAGCCAGCTTCAGGGACTTGATCGACCTGCAGCCGAGCAGCAACGAGCCGGTCGGCATCGTCGACGGGGAAGGCAACCTGCAGGGCATTGTCGAGCCCAGCGACATCCTCACGGCGCTGGCTCGTAAGCCCGATTGAGGCGGCGTTCGGCGTCCGGTTCAAACCGGTTACAAATTAAACCTTTTATCCATAATATTCCTCCGGGTATTCTCCGGTCGCATTTGCGTACTTGAGAAATTGGAGTTTAAGTGATGCCGAAACCGGAAAAACACGTCTTCGTCTGCACCCAGAACCGGCCGGACGACCATCCCAAGGGCTCGTGCATAGCGCGCGGCGGCCAGCCGGTCATCGACGCCTTCAAGGCTGAATTCGAGGAACGGGAACTGTGGGGCCGGTTCAAGGTGACATCATCCGGCTGCCTCGGCATGTGCGAACAGGGACCGGTCGTTCTCGTCTACCCCGAAGGCGTGGTCTATGCCGAAGTCAAGGAAAGCGACGTCAACAAGATCATCGACGAGCACCTGCTGGGCGGAACGCCCGTCGCCGCCCTGGAGATTTCCAAGGAAGTTTGGGGATAAACGGCTCCACATTCCGGGGTTGAAGCGGAAATTCGTTCCGCAAGCTCGAATTCCCGCTTCAACCCCGAGCCAATATCACTATTCTTCGCGTCATGAACGAAAACCTCTACGCAATTCTTCAGACGCGATTTCCGGACGACCCCAACCAAACGGCGATTGAAACGCCGGGAGGCGCCGAGATCAGCTATGGCGATCTGGACGCCGGCGCCGCGCGCATGGCCAACCTGCTCGAGGGGCACGGCGTGCGGCCGGGTGACCGTGTATTGGTCCAGGTCGGAAAGTCGGTCGAGGCGGTCCTGCTCTACCTCGGCTGTCTGCGGGCCGGCGCCGTGTATCTGCCGCTGAATACGGGCTATACCGCCGCCGAAGTCGATTATTTCATGGGTGATGCCGGACCCGTGCTGGCAGTCTGCGCGCCCGCTGCCGAAGGTCAGTTCGGCGAACTTGCCGCCAAACACGGCGTTGCCCACGTCCTGACGTTGGACGCCATGGGTTCGGGCAGTTTGAGCACCGCCGCGGCCACGGCCGAATCGAGCCATGAGATCGTGGCGCGGAACGGCGATGATCTGGCCGCTATCCTCTATACCTCGGGCACCACCGGCCGCTCCAAGGGAGCCATGCTGAGCCACGCCAACCTGTCGAGCAACGCACTCGCCCTACACGACATATGGGGTTTCGTGCCGGGCGACGTGCTGCTGCATGCCCTGCCGATCTATCATGTCCACGGACTGTTCGTGGCGCTGCACTGCGCCCTGTTAAACGCCAGCCGCATCCTCTTTCTGCCCAAGTTCGACGTCGGGGCCGTTCTCGAACGGTTGCCACGTTCGACCGTCTTCATGGGCGTTCCGACGTTCTACACACGATTGCTCGACGACCCCGGATTCGATCGCGAAGCCTGCGCCAACATGCGCCTGTTCGTGTCCGGGTCCGCGCCGTTGTTGGCCGAAACGTTCGAGGCCTTCCGCGGGCGCACCGGACAAGCGATCCTGGAGAGATACGGCATGACCGAGGCCGGGATGATTACCTCCAATCCGCTTGAGGGCGATCGCCTGGCCGGCACCGTCGGTTTTGCGCTGCCCGATGTCGAAACGCGGGTGGCCGATGCCGAGGGCAATGTCCTCGCACCCGGCGAAATCGGCGTGCTCGAGTTCAAGGGTCCGAACATCTTCAAGGGCTACTGGCGCCTGCCGGAAAAGACCGCCGAGGAATTTCGCGACGACGGCTGGTTCATCACCGGCGATATGGCGACCCAGGGCGCCGACGGCCGGGTCAGCATCGTCGGGCGGGCGAAGGATCTGGTGATCTCAGGCGGCCTCAACGTCTACCCGAAGGAAATCGAGAGCCTGATCGACGAGTTGGACGGTGTGGGCGAATCCGCCGTTATCGGCCTGCCTCACCCCGACTTCGGCGAAGCCGTGACGGCGGTGATTACCCTCGACCCGGACGGCCCCGCGATTGGCGAACGGGATGTCAGGGAGGCCTTGGACGGCAAGCTCGCCGCCTTCAAATGCCCCAAGCGCGTGTTTATCGTTGACGCCCTGCCCCGCAACACCATGGGCAAGGTCCAGAAGAAGCAGCTGCGGGACGATTACGCCGGCACCTATACCTAGCGCTGGGCAACGCCTGCGATTTTCCTTTCCGGCGATATCACCCGATGCCAGGGAATGACCAGGGTGGCGGTCGTTCCGACATGCTTCTCGCTTTTCAGTTCAAGTGAGCCTTCATGGAGTTCGATGAACGATTTGACCAGCGGCAAGCCCAAGCCGGTCCCGAGCTCCTGCAATTCCACCTCCTGACTGGTCTGGCCGAAAGGTGACAGGGCAATCGGTATTTCCTCCGCATCCATGCCGATTCCCCGATCGGCAACCGAAAGCATCAGGTTGCCGCCGTCCCCCGTTTTCACGGCCACCGCAACCTCACCGCCCTCGGTACTGAATTTCACGGCGTTTGACAAAAGGTTCAACAGCATCTGCCGAAACATACGCCGGTCGCCGTTTATCCAGAAGTCCGCCTCGGATTTCGCTGCGTGCAGACTGACCCCAGCACGTCTCGCCGGCTCTCGAACATAGACGAGGGACTGGTCGATCAGGTCGGGAAGACCGATCGACTCCTCGATCAATTTGAACTTGCCCGCTTCGATTTTCGAGAGATCCAGGACGTCGTTGATCAGGTCGAGCAGATGCTTGCCGGCGACATGGATGTCCCTGGCGTAGTTGTACTGCTGCTCCTCCAACGACCCGGCGATGCCGGTCATCAGGATTTCGGAAAAGCCGATGACGGCATTCAGGGGCGTACGGAGTTCGTGGCTCATATTGGCCAGGAATTCGGACTTGGCCTGATTGGCGAGTTCAACCTCCGCCGTCCGCGCCGCCACCAGTTTTTCCAAGTGTGCCCGATGGTCCTCCAGTTCCCTTTCCTGGGCTGCCTGCAGCGTGACGTCCTTGGCAATACCCCTGACGCACTCGAATTCGCCGTTTTGGGAATCGAAGACCGGCAGCCCGCTGACCTTGAAGGTCCGTGCGTTGCCGTCCGGATGCCGGTAGCCGACAACGGCGTCGCGAAACGGCTTCCGCCAATCCGACCAGGGATCATCCGTCGATGCGTCCATCGCCGGGCAGAGTTCGTTCAGCGAATGGCCGATCAGTTCGGAGCGGTGATGACCCAGAAGATTGAGCGCGTTTTCGGACAAGCGGGTGATGCGGAAGTCGCGGTCCGTCTCCCAGATCAGATCCGCAGTGAGCCGGGCGATATCCCTCAGCCGCCTGTTGGCTTCCCTGGCATCAAGTTGATGGTTTTTGACCAAGCGCGATACTGCCCCAAAACAGCTTTTTCCGATCGCCCCCGAGATGAAATGCAGCGTATGAGTCTACAACCAAGCTGTGAAAACAACCCTAACGGCGCTCCGGAGAATTTGAGTCTATCCCACTGGAGGCTGCTAAGCCATTATTATCAAATAAAATTTTAGTAATATTGGAAAGAAATTAGATTTGGCGAAGCCGGCCATACAAAGAGCCCCGTCCAACGCGGACGAATGGCCGGGGCGTCCCTGGAATAGGATCTTCGCACCTAGATCGGCAGCCTGACCCGAACCGACAGTCCGCCCTGCGGTCGGTTTTCCAGGGCGATGTCACCGCCGTGTCCGTGAACGATGGAACGGGCGATGGCCAGGCCCAGACCGATACCGCCGGTCTCCGGGCTGCGCGAATCCTCCACGCGGACGAAAGGTTCGAAGACGTGCTCCAATTGATCGTCGGGGATGCCCGGTCCGTCATCTTCAATGGTGACGACGAACTCGTTCTCGCCCGCCGCCAGTGATACCCGGGCCTGTCCGGCATAGAATAACGCGTTGTCCACAAGGTTGCGGATGGCCCGTTTCAAAGCCAGAGGCCGGCAGGCGTACGTGGCTGCGGCGTCATTGCTTTCCGCCAGTCCGATATACGTCACATCGCGGTCGAGGTCGGAAAAATCATCGCAGATGCTGGCGACAAGTGCGTCCAGATCGATCCGGCGTGTGGCTTCCTCGTCGGCTTCCTCGCGGACGAAGTCGAGCGTCGCTTCCGCCATGCGCTGCATTTCCTCGAGGGTGTCGATCATCTTCTGGCGCAGTTCCTCGTCCTCGACCAGCTCGGCGCGGATGCGCAGGGAGGTAATCGGCGTCCTCAAGTCGTGGGAGATGGCCGCCAGCATTTGCGTACGATCATCGAGAAAGCGCTTGAGGCGGGCGCGCATGCGATTGAAGGCGCGGGTGGTCTGGCGCACATCTTGCGGTCCGTCTTCGGGCAGCGGATCGCCGTCCTCGCCCCGCCCCAGGGCATCCGCGGCGGCCGCCAATCGCCGCATCGGCCGCGTGATGCGCTGCACCATGACGATGACGATGACGATCAGCACCACCGCCAGAACCGCGATGGTATGCATCGACGGCAAGGCCCAGCCCGGCGGCCGGGGCGGCACCAGGGTATGGACGTTGAGCCAGACGCCTTCACGCGTCAGCACCGAAATATCGAGACCGACAAGCCGGCGGAAGCGCCGCCACGGCGGCCCCCATTTATGGCGGTGATCGCGCTCCACTTCGTCGTCTTCGTCCTCTTCGTCGTCATCATCGTCGTCGTTCCATTTGCCGCGGCGCTCCGACCACCAGCGCGATTCGTGCCAGCGCGAACGCCAGCCGAGAAATCCGGTGCGGTCGCGGGCGTCCACCCGCACCTCGCGGGCCTCGTCCTCCAAAAGCGACTCGAGCTGCTCAGTCAAGCTGTCGTCGAGTTCGTCAGAGCCGCCGTCGATAACGTCGTCCTCACCGAGGCCGAAGCCCAGACGGGGGGAGCTGCTGGCGGCGACAAGCTGGCGGTGCAGTTCCGGCGGGGCATCGTTGAGCAATCTGACCAGGGAAGCCGTTCGCCCCAGAATCTGGTCGTGGGCGACCGTGCGCACGGCCTGGCGCCGTTCGTCGCCCAGAATCGCCAGGTTGGCGATCTGCACCGCCGCCAGGGCGATCAGGATCAACGCGATCATTTGCCCGGCAATGCTCTTGGGCCAGGGGATCTTGCGGAACTTCGGCAATCGGCGCGGCGGCTGATAACTCATTGCGCTTCGACCTCGGGCGTGAAGCTGTAACCGCCGCCCCAGACGGTCTTGATCAGTTCGGGCTCCTTGGGATCACGTTCGATCTTGCGGCGCAGCCGGCTCACCTGATTGTCGATGCTGCGGTCGAACACCGCCGCCTCCCGTCCACGCGTCAGGTCCAGCAGCTCGTCCCGGCTCAAAGTCATTTGGGGGTGCGCGAGGAAGGCATTGAGAAGGAGGAACTCAGCCGTGCCGAGAGGGATGCCCACGCCGTTCTCGCCGATCAGCTCGCGCCGGGCCACGTCAAGCACCCAGCGGTCGAACCTGTAGCTTTGGATCTCCGGCTCGCGGGCGCGTCTGGGCATGCTTTCGGCGCGGCGCAGGACGGCCCGGATGCGGGCCAGCAATTCACGCGGATTGAACGGCTTGGTCACATAGTCGTCGGCGCCCATCTCGAGACCGACAACGCGGTCGACGTCCTCCGCCACCGCCGTCAACATGATGACGGGAATGTCCGTGTTCTCGCGCAGGTGACGACAAAGCGACAGCCCATCCTCGCCGGGCATCATGATGTCGAGCACCACAAGATCGATGGCGTGGCGGCCCAGCAGTTCACGCATCGCCGCGCCGCCGTCGGCGACACTGACCCGCAGGCCGTTCTTGCCGAGATACTTGGCCAGCGGTTCGCGGACGTCGCGGTTGTCGTCGACGACAAGGATATGGGGCGTGCTCTCGTTCATGTTCGAAACCCAAATAGGCGGCGAGTATGCCCGCTGGAAGGCCCGCGCGGCGGAGAAAAATGTATCAAAGTTTGTCAAACGCCGCCTGCGCCACCGTTTGCGACAATTGAGCCACTCGGCGACACACTTTTGCCCTCTTGCCGGTTGTCTAATGGCCGCATTGGAAACGCAGCCACATGAGGTTGGAAATGCAGAAGAGAACAAAGATATTTTTCGCCACCACGGCGCTCGTCGCGATCGGTTCCCTGTTCGCCGCCGGCATCAGCCAGGCGAGCGGGGGCTGGCGCCACGGCTGGGGTCATGGCTGGGGAAAAGGCCACATGGGCGGCCGGCACGCGATGTCGCAGCACGCCGCCGACCTGTTCGACAAATTCGATGCCGACAAGGACGGCAACCTGACCAAGGCGGAGCTTGAGAATGCCGTGAAGTCGCGCATTCAAGGGTCGGATACCGACAACGACGGCAAATTGAGCGTTTCGGAGTTCGAGTCCATCTGGCTCGAGTTCTCCCGCCCCTTCATGATCAAGGGCTTCCAGATGCTCGACAAGAACGCGGACGGCGAAGTGACGGAAGGCGAATTCAAGACGCCGCTGAATCGCATCGTCAGCCACTTGGACAGCAACGACGACGGCACGGTCTCAAAGAAGGAATTGCGTCGTAAGCATAAAGGCCGCTACGACGACGATGACGACGACGATTGATCGCTGGGCCGATATGTTTGTAGTCATCCGGGGTCCAATCGGTTCATGATTGGGCCCCAAGAACTGAAGGGTTTCGAGTATGACCGAACGTTACGACGGCGTGGCCAGGGCACTTCACTGGATCATGGCCATCCTGATCATCTTCATGATTGTCGCCGGCGTGAACCTGGAGGACGTTCCCGCCGCTGAGCGGGCCACCCCCTTGATGGGGCACTCGGGTATTGGCACGCTGATCCTGATCCTCGCCGCGTTCCGACTATGGTGGCGACGAAGCCATCCGGCACCGCCCTATCCCGACAGCATGTCGGCGCGTGATCAAAAAATCGCCAAGGGCGTCGTTCACGGCTTCTATGCGCTGATGATCTATCAGCCGGTCGTCGGCCTGCTGCATGCCGCCACCTATGTCGACGCCGACGTCAAGCCGTTCGGACTGTTCAACGTCACGGCGCTGCTGCCGTCGGACATGGCGGTGACGCAGTTCTTCCACGTACTCCACGGACTGGGCTTCAGTGTTCTGGCCTTGCTCATCCTGCTGCACATCGCAGCCACCCTAAAACACTGGGTGATCGACCGGGACGAGATCCCGTCGCGCATGATACCTTTCGTCAAAGCGCCGAAATGAGATAGGAGCCCTTTATGACCGTCCCCTTTCAGGGCGGCTGCCTGTGTGGAGCGGTGCGCTACGAATGCACCGCCGAGCCCGTTGCCGTCTACTACTGCCATTGCACCGATTGCCAGAAAGCCTCAGGAACGGCCTTTCACACAGGCGTTTTCGTTCCTGTGGAGGCTTTCACGATCCTCAAAGGGGAAGCGGCCACCTATGAACGGCCCGCGGATTCGGGCAACACGGTCACGCACGCCTTTTGCCGCGATTGCGGCGCACCGCTTTACGTCTATTCGTCGGCCCGCACGACGCACAGGTCCATCAAGGCCGGCTCGATGGACGATTCATCCTGGCTCAAGCCGGCCTTTCAGATCTGGACGCAAAGCGAGGCGCCCTGGGCCAGCATCGATCAGGCGCAGGAAACGCACGCGCAGTCGAAAAAACTGAACGTTTGAGAGCATCGCTCGGCCCACCAAAAGGATGGGCGAAACTACTCCCTACTCTCCAAAACGCCCCAGCCCAGGCTTGCGCAACCGCGGGTTTGTTTGCCTTCGCGCATCCGGCAGTTAAATTAGATGTCAAGGCATGAACGCAACGGGGTCAAACTCCTAAGGTCTCCAGGTTTCGCCGGTCATATCCCGTACGCCGTCCAGCCGCGGCAATTAGGTGCACTCATCGTCAGGAAGCGGTTCGAGAAAATTATGGCATCCGTTAGTACCAGTTCCGAGACGCAAGCCAGCGCCTATCAGGAAATATTGGACAACATCAACCAAGGCGTCGTCCTGCTCGACAGGCAGCGCCGCTTCGTCGCCTGCAACGACCGTTATATCGAGCTGATGCAAATCGACAGGCGCATGTTCAAACCCGGATCGCCGGCGATCGACGTGAGTATGGCGATCGCTGCTCGCGGAGATTACGGAGACGGCGACATTGAAGCCGTCGCCAAAGCACGGCTCGACCATATCTACGGACTGAAAGACATTCACAACGAGCTGCGCACGTTGCAGGGTCGAACATTCGATTTGGAAATCCGACCTGTAAAGAACGGCGGCATCGTTCTGACTTATACGGATATCACCGACAAACTGAAAGTCGAAGGCGAGCTTGCGGAGCGTTCGAGGCTGCTCGCGAGCATCATGGAAACGATCGCCCAGGGCGTTGTCATGTTCGACCCCGACCGCCGCCTCGTCACTTGGAACAGGGAATACGAGAAAGCCCTCAAATTCCCGAAAGGTTACCTGAAACCGGGACTGACCGCTTGGGACATCGGTTACTTCATGGCCGGGCGTGGGGACTACGGCGAGGGAGACCCCACGGAACTGACCAACGAGCGCCAAGAGGTCTTCTGGGGCGACGGCAAGAGCAAACGCTCCGAGCTCAAAGTCCTGGGCGAACGTGAGTTCGACGTTCTCTTCCAACCCACTGCCGACGGCAGCTTGGTCTTCACCTACACCGATATTACGGAGAGAAAGCAGGCGGAGGCGGAAATGGCCCGCCAGCGCGACGAACTGGAAGTGCTCAACCAGCGCAAAATCAAGCTCTTCTCGATCATCGCCCATGACCTCATGGGTCCGTTCAATGCCTTGCTGGGCTACACCCAACTGCTGACCAAGCCCGATGTCAGCCTGCGGCCCCGCCAAATTGTCGAGTTCGCCTCCCTGATCAACCGCAGCGCCGAGACCTATTACCGCCTTCTCGAGGATCTGCTGACCTGGGGTAAGTCGCAGATGGAAGATCTGCGCTTCCAACCTGAAGCGACGCGGATCGACCGGCTCATACAGGCCGGCATTGATACGATGTCGAGCACCGCCAAGGAAAAATCCGTTGAATTGAGCTGGGAGGCACCCTCGGCGTACGCCACGCTCGACGTAAACATGGTCATGATGGTCATTCGCAACCTCGTGGGAAACGCCATCAAGTTTACCGATGCGGGGGGACAGGTGGAGGTCAAAGCCCTCAATCTCGGCGACTACCTCGAAATATCAGTGTCGGACAACGGGGTTGGAATCGAGAAACGGCAGCTGGATGCGATCAATCGAAATGAACCGGGTGTTTCGACGCCTGGCACTGAAGGCGAACAGGGAAGCGGCCTGGGACTGCAGATGTGCCATGAGTTCGTCAAACGGCACGCCGGCGTGTTGAAAGCGGACAGCAAACCCGGCAAGGGATCCGTTTTCCGATTTACCCTTCCGGTCAACGCGGAAACGAAACCGCCGGAAGCCGAGTAACGGATTCCGGCGGCGGAAATTTGACGATTTCGCCTTTATGCGGCTTTGATTTTCGATACGAACTCGTTCACTTCGGATTTGAGGCGATCGGAATCGCTGGCTAGTTTGCCGGCCGATACGAGGACGTCCGCGGACGCTTCACCAGCCTCCTGGGCTGCTACGCTGACGCCGGAGATATTGCTGGTTACCTCGCCGGTGCCGTCCGCCGCCCGCTGGGTGTTGCGCGCAATCTCCTGGGTCGCGGCGTCCTGTTCCTCGACCGCCGAGGCGATCACGGTCGTTATTTCCGCGATGTCATCGATGGTCCGGCTGATGCCGTCGATGGCATCCACCGCATCCTTGGTGGCGGATTGAACGCCGGATATCTGGCCCTGTATTTCCTCGGTCGCCTGGGCCGTCTGGCTGGCCAGGTTCTTGACCTCGGAGGCCACGACGGCAAACCCCTTGCCGGCATCCCCGGCTCGAGCCGCTTCGATGGTCGCATTGAGAGCCAAAAGGTTGGTTTGCTCGGCGATATCGTTGATCAGGCTCACGACCTCACCGATGCGCTGAGCCGCCGCGTCGAGGTTGCGGATCGTCTCGTTGGTTTCCCTGGTTGTGGTCACGGCTCGTCCGGCAATTTCGGACGACTTGCTGACCTGCTGACCGATTTCACGCACGGAAGTCGCCAACTGTTCCGCGGCCGCAGCCACGGTTTGCACGTTGGACGACGCCTCTTCGGCGGCGCTGGCCACCGTGCCGGAGCGGGTATTCGCATTGTCCGCGATGGTCGACATGGATTCCGCGGTGGTTTGCATGTTCGAAGCGGCGTCCCCCACGGCATTGACGACCTCGACGACACTGGTTTCGAACTCGCCGGCGAGGTTGAGCAAAGCGTCATGGCGCGCTTTCTCGGCCTTGGCCTCCGCCTCGCGATGCTCGGCTTCCAGCCGGTCTTTTTCCGTCCGGGCCTTTTCCTGGTCAAGACGGAGTTGTTCCGCTTCTACGGCATTTTCCTTGAAGACCTGTAGGGCGGCCGCCATTTCTCCGATTTCATCACCGCGGTCGAGACTGGGCACGTCGATAGCGTTTTCACCGTCGGCCAACGCCGCCATGGCGCCGGTTATTTTTATCAGAGGCCGGCTGACGACCTTACCCAGGACAAAGACCAGGAGGGCGAGAACGACGACCAGAACGATCGCTGCCAATACGCCCTGGGTGGCAAGCGCCATCGTCGTTCGTTTCTGGATGGCGGAAAGGTCCCAGGCGATGGCGGCATACCCGATGACGTCTTTCTTCTTGCCGACGACCGGCATGACGACAAGCATGTGACGGCTGAACATGCGGGTTACGAATTCACCCTCCTTGACCGCATCGCCGCCGATCCCGAGGGCGTCGGCCAGAACGGCCTTGGCCCCCTCGTCGGCCTCATAGGTGGTTATGGGGTCACCGGATTTGGCGTAGGTGACAATGCCGCCCAACGAAGATCCTTCGTCCTCCACCAGCCGGGCGTAGGCGCGCTCGATCGACGCTTTCTTCTTCCAGCGAACGCCGCCGGCGACCTGCGCGGCCAACAATTCGGAAATCGTCCGGTTGTTGGCCAAGGCAAGTTCCTCCAAACCGTTTTTCTGGCTGACGATCTGGACGCCGACGAGAGCAACGATGCCCGTGACCACCGCGACGGCGATCAGCAGCGTAACCTTCCGCCCCAGGCTCATTTGCGAGCCCGATTCGGTGGTTGGACTTGAGGGGACGCTCGCCGCCGCATCGCGCGCGGCGCCGCCACCGGTTTCGGTTGAGGACATACGTTGCTCTCCTGTCAGCTAGGTTTTCGATCTCCGCCCAGGGATCGAGTTCTTACTGGAGCAGTTGTTCGATATTGATGCCGAAGGTAACGGCGCCAACCGGTTTGCCCGTGGCGGGGTCGGTAATGGCCAGGCTGACCTGCGTCTGGAAGGTCTGGGTCGATTCGTCTTCCTCGACCTTGTCAATGAACACGGCGCCGGAACCGGCCAGGAAGGTCTTCTTCCACTTGGCTTCATCGCCCTGCCAGTAATCGGACGTCACGGCGCTCTGGCCGACGTTCAAGCCCTTGGCATCCATGACGAAGATCTCCGTGAACAGGCCTTCGCTCTGTTCGGCGACACCCATCAGATGTTGTGAAAGGTCGTTGGCGAGCACACCGTCGATCATCGGTTTGCTGCCAGCTTTGGTTTCCGCCCGCCACTTCTTGTCCAGCGTGATGATGGCGGCTTCGTCGAGGGAGGAGGTCTTGGCGTTCTGGGCGTTGATGGCGCTAACGACCTTGGCGTCCGAAACGATGGAGTTGAGTTGCGATTTGACCAGTTCGTCGACGGCGGCTTCATGCTCGTGCGCGATTGCGGGCTGAGTGAGGCTGAGAGCGGCAACAGCAAGCGCGCCCAAGAAATACTTTTTCATCGTCTAATCCTTCTACGCAAAGTCGAATTGGGGGTACAGAACCCGGTGCGCAGACAGGGTAGAAATCCTTTGTAACTTCAATATTTCCGATCACGGCATTTTTGTAACGGACTCGTAAACATTAATGTAATTAATCATTTCCTTGGGGCTAAATTCGAATCGAAAGGTTCGTAACCGAAATCCCGAACATAAGGTTCCAAAACCGGCAGCACCGGTTCAAGGTGTGTCGCATAGGAACGCCACCGGGCCACGGCACGCCCATAGACCGCCTCGCGCACGTCCTGGTAGCTGGGCGTGGATATATGGCGTTTCGGTTGCGTGGCCCGGTAATCCAGGGCGCTGGCCTGCCAGGGAACGTCCAGAAACGCAAACACCTGTGCAACGGTCGATTCCGTATCGGCAACCAAATCCTCGTAGCGATACTCAAGCATGTTGCCGGCGTGGGTCGCGCGTTGCTCCAGCCAGCCGCCCATCACCAGGTCGTACATGGCGGCCGTCCTTTCCAGGGTGTTGAAATTCACCATCGCCTCGTTGGGCTCGAAGCTCTGCATGAAACAGCTCAATACGACGTCCCTCGGATCTCGTAGCGCCACCAGGATCTTGGCGGCGGGAAACATCATCCGCACCAAGCTCACATGGATCAGGTTCAGGGGCAGCTTGTCGACCAGCAGGCGCTCCCCGACCGGATTCTCCAACGCGGCCGCTGCCGCCTGCCAGTACACCCGGCGGAGCTCGGCGATCGTTTCGGGCTTGGCCTTTGCCAGTCCTTCGGGGTAACCGACCGTCCCTTCCAAATGGCGTTTCGCCGCCTCCAGAAACGGGAGCTCCTCAGCGCTCACCAATTCTTCATGGGCGTCGAGAAACTGCTCCATCAGCGTCGTGCCGGATCGGGGAAAGCCGACAAAGAAAATGGGATCGGCCAAACCGTCTTCGGGCAAAACCGGATCGGCAATCCGTGTCGGCAACGATCTTGCCGCCGCCCGCACGGCATCGATCATAGCCAAATAGCCTTCGCCGTCCTGCCGTTCGGCATGACGGCTGCGGGCATGGTCGGCATTGGCTCGTTCGAATGCCCCAAACGCCTTGTCGAATTCGCCCAGGCGGTCGAGCACCCGGCCCAACTCAAATCCGAATTGACCGTCGTCACCCGGATTCTCCATCGCTTCGAGGCGGCGTTTGGCGGCCTCGAGATCGCCTTTGCGGCGGTCGATCTGAGCCTTCATCAGGTTGGCATCCTGGTGCCAGGGATCAAGTTCGAGCGCCCGGTCAACAGCCGCCTCCGCTTCATCCCTCCGTCCGGCGTATTCATGCCAGGAAGCCAGCGCGGCATGCGTTCTGGGGCTGTCGGGTTCTATTTTCTCCAGGCGGGCGTAAAGCTCGCCGGCGGCGGCGTCATCCCCGAGAAATGTGGTCAGGTCCGCCAATCCGGCCAGCGCCGCGCCGTGCCGGCGGTCGACGGACAAGGCACGGCCATAGGAATCACTCGCCTGATCGAGGTGACCGGCTTCAATCTGTTTCCGTGCCAGGTTGGTTAAAAGTGCCGCATCGTCGGGGCGGAGCTTAATCGCCTCCTCGAACGCCTTGAGGGCATCCGGGAACCGGCCTTCCGAAGCCAGCAGGTTCCCGTAGTTGTTCCACGCCTCGACGTATCCGGGGTTGATTTCGACGGCGCTTTCGTAATGTCCTGCGGCGGCCTCCACGTCCCCTTGATCGCGTCGGACATTGGCCAGACAGAAATGCGCGACGGCATCCCGGCCGTTGAGTTCAAGCGCCTTTTGCAGCGATTCGACGGCCGCGTCGGCAAGGTGCAAATCGGCTTGAATTTGGCCGATATTTTGCCAGGCAATCGCGTAATCCGTGTGTCGCTCCAGCGCCTCGCGGTAGGCGTCTATCGCCGCCTCCAGCTGACCCTGCTCTCGAAGTACGGCGCCCAGACTGCCGCGGTACACATGGTTGGCCGGTTGCAGGACGATGGCCTGCCGGATATGCCCTTCAGCGGCATCCGGCTGACCGGTTTGCAACGCAATGAGGCCGAGCAGGTGCCGGGCGTCCGCATTCCGCTCGTCGCCCTTCGCTACCTTGCGAAATAGCTTTTGCGCCTTGGCAAAACGTCCCGCCAGGTAGTGTTCGACGGCCTTATTGAAGTCTTTTTGCAGCGCTGACATTCTGTTGTTGCCCGAGGTCGTCCTTATCGCGTTTGGCCGGCGAGGCGGCCGCGCCAGTTTACCCGGCCCACCGGTGATTTCCACGGGCCCGGTTCGAGATTCAGTTTGGTCGGATTCGGTTTGCCGGGCCGGATCAACGACTCAAATATATGAATACTACCCATAGTAAGTGTCGACCTATGGTTAAATTTCCGCTAGAGTTTATCTGCTTGCTGGCTTGTCGGGAAGTTGACCGGTCGGAAAGCACAGGGGGGCGTGAGTGCACGCAGAGCAATAATGGCATGACGCCCCGTAAATCATATCGTGCTTTGGGAAGACGTATTTTCGGCATCACGACCGGTGCCATCGTCCTCATTGCCGTTATCTCCACTGCCAGCCTCATACAGGACCGCAAGAGCACGCTGGAGGCTGCTGCCGACCATGCTCAGAACCTTGCCCGCAACCTGGCCGAACATACGGCCCGATCCCTGGATGCCGTCGACCTGGCGCTCTTGACGGTAAAGAAGCAGGCGGAGCGCGACCGCGCCTACCGCACCCGGCCGGCCGCCGACATCAATGCGGAAATTCTTGAGTTCGTGACGACCCTGCCGCAGATGCGCGGCATGATCATAACCGACAAGGAAGGCATCATCCGGTACACCGAGCGCAAAAAAAGCATCGGTATGGATATCCACAACCGGGGCTACTTCCGCCATCACATGGAAAATCCCGAAAGCGGATTGTACGTCGGCAAACCCCTCATCGGTCGCACGACTGGCAGGTGGTTCTTCTCCACCAGCCGCCGCATCAACGACCCGAAGGGTGGTTTCGCCGGCATCACCATGGCATTGGTGACTCAAGGCTACTTCAAGGACATCTACGAGCGGGCGGAGCGGGAACAAAACGTCAGTTCCGCGTATGTCACGCGCGATGGGCTCATCTTCGCCGCCTCGTCCGGTTTCGCCCCGGCCGGCGAAGACGTGTCCGGACAAACCATCCGTTACCGCCACCCGGCTGCGTCGTCGAACGCATCATCGGGCATGCAGACCACCAAATTGTTTCCCGCCGGCGCCGAGCGGATCGTTGCTTATGCCGCCGTTCCCGGCGCGCCGATCGATATCGTTTCGACCATCACGATAGCCGACGCACTGACGACCTGGTACAGACGCGCCACGTATCTGACCTTGCTGAACATTGCGGCTCTCATCGTTCTCGTTGGACTGACGTTTGCCGTCCGCCGGCATCTGCGGCAATTGGCAAACGCGGAAAGCCAACTCCGGACCAGCGAGAGGCGTTTCCGCGACGTCGTCGAAACCGCAACCGACTGGATCTGGGAAACAGACGCAAACCATCGCATAAGCTATCTCTCGGAACGTTACGCCGAGGTCGTCGGGATCGATTTGGATTTCATTATCGGGCGTACCCGGGCGGAACTCGCCGATCCGCAAACGGACGAAGAAAGGGTGTTGTGGCATCGACACCGGGTGATGATCGACAACCACGAGTCCTTCAGGGATTTCCGTTACCATCTGCGTCTGCCGAACGGCCAGGAGTTTGATTTCGCGGTCAGCGGCAAGCCCAGGTTCGATGAGGACGGAAAGTTTCTCGGTTACGTGGGAACCGGGACCAATATCACTGCGGAGATCCGTGCAGAAGCCGAGAACAAGGAACTCGAGGCCCGCCTCCGGCACACCCACAAGATGGAAACCGTCGGCGCGCTGGCTGGCGGGGTGGCCCACGATTTCAACAACCTGATCGGCATCATTATCGGCAATATCGAAACCGTTAAAGACAGTATCCGCGGCAACGACAGGATCGCCGAAGCGAGCCAATCAATCGAGCGCGCGGCCTGGCGTGCGTCGGAGCTCACCAAGCGCCTGCTGGCGTTTTCCCGGGAATCGACGGAATCGGCAAGCCCCATTGACGCCAACAAGGTTTTATCGGAACTGGAAAACTTCCTGAAGCGATCCCTGACCGCCGAAATCGACATCGAGATGCACTTTTCCGAACGGCTGTGGCTGACACTCATCGACCCTTCGGAATTGGAGAACGCCGTCATCAATCTTGCCGTGAATGCCCGGCATGCCATGCCCGACAGCGGCAGATTCATGTTGGAAACGGAGAACAAGTCGATCGATCGGGAGTACGCCGCCGCCAATCCGGGCCTTAATCCGGGCGACTACGTGATGATAACGGTTACCGACAGCGGCACCGGCATGGACGAGGATACCCAGGAGAGGATTTTCGAGCCGTTCTTCTCCACCCGCTCCAAAGACGAAGGGACCGGGCTTGGTCTCAGCATGGTTTACGGCTTCGTCCGCCGGTCCGGCGGTCACGTCATCGTCAAGTCAAGCTTGGGAGAAGGCACCAGTTTCAGAATTTTCCTGCCGGCTACGGCGCGGACCCAAACCGCGGACGACGACGATTCGCTCGACGCGGCCACACTTCCCATGGGCAACGAAGCCATCCTGGTGGTCGAGGATGAAACCGATCTCGCAGACTATGTCCGCCGCACCTTGAGCAAGCTGGGCTACCGAGTGCGTGTCGCGGAGAACGGATCGAGAGCGCTGGAACTGCTGCGCGCCGGAATGATGTTCGATCTCATATTCACCGACCTCGTCATGCCCGGCGGCGTGAGCGGATTGGACCTGGCCGACGAAGCATCGGTTCTGTTGCCCAGGGCGAAAATTCTGCTCACGACGGGCTTTGCCGGCAACATCCGCGACGACGGCTCGCACGAGGCGCTTTTGGCGGCAATTGTCGCCAAGCCCTATCGCCGGGGAGAACTGGCAATGCGTATCCGTCAGGCCCTTGACGACCCAGGCCGCGCCACCGGGCCAGGCGACGCGGCCCGGCCCGAAACCGTGGCGGCGGCGCGGGCCTAGGCTGCCGCGACGGTCGTTTCCCCGGTCAACGGCACCAACTCTTCAATTTGCTTGCGTGCGGCTTCCACCGCGGCGGCTTTGGCCTCGTCTCCCATGTTGAGACCCTCGGCATACACGAAAGTGACGTCGTCCAGTCCCATCAGGCCGAAAATGGATTGCAGATAAGGGGTCTGACTGTCCGCCGGCGTCCCCTGATAGATGCCGCCGCGCGCCGCCAGGACGTAAACCTTCTTGCCTTTGAGAAGACCCTCGGGACCGCTTTCCGTGTACCGGAAAGTCACCCCGGCACGGGCGATGTGGTCGATCCAGGCTTTCAGGGTCGAAGGAACGCCGAAATTGTACATCGGAAGGCCGATCACCACGACGTCGGCCTGCTGAATTTCCCCGATCAACGCCGCCGAGCGCGCCACCGCTTCCGACTGACCTTCCGTGAGGCCGTCAGGATCACCCATGAAAGCCATGACCGCGTTTCCGTCCAAATGCGGCACGGGATCGGTCGCCAGGTTGCGGCTGACGATATTGCTGTCGGGGTGGGCCGCTTTCCAGCGTTCCAGGAAATACGCGCCGAGCTGGCTGGATTGCCCGCCGGAACCAAAAATACTCGAATCGATGTGCAGCAACTCTTTCATGTCATCCTCCACGGTTTGAAGCTGCACCCTAAATAAGATCGATTTTTTTGGATTATAATTGAAAGTTTTTGTGTTTATTGATCGATAAAATCGATATATTGGCCATATGGGGCGACTTCTAACGACATTGAACCAGTGGCAATGCGCCCAAACCGTTGCCGAACTCGGGGGCTATGCGAGGGCCGCCCACGCGCTCAACAAGAGCCAGTCAACGGTCAGTCATGCGGTCAACGAGTTGACGGCGCGCCTCGGCATCGACTTGTTTCGCAAGGAAGGACGCAATGCCGTCCTCACCGAGGCCGGTGCGGTATTGCTTCGACGGGCTGAACTTCTGCTCCGCGATGCGGCTGCCTTGGAGCGCATGGCGGCGACCCTCACGGAGGGGCACGATACGGAACTGTCGATCGCGGTGGATATTATCGTCCCGGCCAAGATCGTCACCCTCGGCCTCAAAAAGTTCGCCGAAACCGCTCCCGATACGCGGGTCATCGTCCATGAGACGGTGCTGTCCGGGACCATGGAGGCGCTGACCGAGGACATCGCCCATTTGGGCCTGTCCGCGTTCGTACCGCCCGGATTTGTCGCAACCCGGCTTACCGACGTCGAATTTCTCGCCGTCGCCCATCGCGATCATCCCCTTCACCAGCTCGGCCGGCAACTCGATTATGACGATCTGAGGGACCACCGGCAGTTGGTGGTCAAGGATTCAGGCCGCCGGGGACAGGACGCCGGCTGGCTCGAAGCCGAGCAACGCTGGACGTTCTCCAACCACGCCGGTTCGCTCGAGGCCATGAAAGCCGGTGCGGGCTTCGCCTGGCTGCCCAAGCAAAAGATCGAAAGGGAACTCGCCGACGGGCTGTTGCGTCCGCTGCCGCTGAAATACGGCGGCCGGCGACAGGCCGAAATCAACGTCGTTCGCCGTCAGACCTTCGCGCTGACGCCATGTCGCCAGGCCCTGCTGGACGCCATTATCGCCGCCGCGGCCGAGGCGGAAGCGGAACAGGAAGGTTAGCGAATGTAATAGCCGGCGACTCTCATGACGCCGTCGTCATCGAGTACGGGCGTTATGGTCTCAACCGCCGAATTTCTGTTTTCGAAACGCGTTTCGTACTGGATCACGACATAGTCACCATCCGGCACGCCGGGCAGCTTGGTCATATGGCTGCGCGATAAAACTTTGCGTGAGATCAGTCTCCCGAGAGGCGTCCGCACCGCTTCCAGCGCCTTGAAGAAATCGGGTCGGGAGATCGACGTCTTGATAACGGCGGCGCTCCGGTCCCAGCCGACGCCGTATTGCCCCAAGTCCATGACCCGGAGCCAGTCTTCCGCCACCGTCTGGGCCCTGTCTTCCAGATCGTCAGCAGCCTTCGCGGGCGCGGCGAAAAGCGCAACGACGACAATCAGCAAAAAGGCAAGCGTAGGCAGGCGGCCCATTGCATGACGGGGTAATCCAATTTTCATATTCCCAAGCTAGCATGCGCGGACGCTTGTGAGCTCCACTAATATTGAGGCTCGTCATGAGACTGTCGGTATGCGTGATTGTCGTCTTGTTGTTGACGCCGGGCATTTCCCGCGCTCAGGACAGCAATGAACCCAGCGGCTGGGCCAATGCTTTCTTTTCCATCATGGTCGAAACGGGACACCAGGAAGCAGCCCGTGTGCTGAAGGAATCCTACGGCGGCAACGCCGGCCCGGCCAGGGTGGAAAAAGCCGCCAAGCAGCTCGTGAACGCAGCGAGGGCCTACGGCCGGGCCCTCGGCTTCGAACGGGTCGGCCGCCGCCGCGTCGGCAAATCCGTTACCCTGCTCACCTACATTGTAAAATATGAAAAGTACTTCATTTTCTGGCAACTGGACTTCTACCGGCCCGACAAGCAGTGGATCCTGGCCAACTTCAAATTCTTCGACGATCCCTCGCAGATCCCCCATCTATAGCCGGTAGAACCGGACGGCAGTGTCGTGGAACAGCGCCCGGCGTTCATCCGCCGAGCAATCCTCCACCATGTGGGCGATGGCCCGAACCTGGTCGTTGAACGATATGCGCAGGCCCGAGACGGGAAAGTTGGAGGCGAACATGCAGCGTTCGAACCCGAAAATCTCGATGGCTTCGCGCACGACGCGCCGGTTATCGGCGTAATCCCATGGCGAACCGGCCAAACCCAGTTCGGAAACCTTGAGGTGAATGCGATCCTGGGCCGCCAGCAGTGCCATGGCGGCGCGCCACTCCGCCAACCCCTTTTCCGTCCGGTCCCAGGGCAAACCGGTGTGCTCAACGACCACCATGAGGTCGGGATAAAGCGCGCAGACCTCGGCGGCCTCCCGGAGATGCCAATAGGGCACGCGCAAGTCCCAGCTCAGCCCGTACTTCGGCAGCAGCCCCAGGCCGCGCCGCCAGTTCGGATCCTGCATGCTGGCGGTACGCCCCCGTACCTCCCCGCGCGTCGCGGCGCTGGCGGACGTCACCGGCTTGCTGCGGATGCCGCGTACGGCCTCGAACGCCGCCTGTTCCGCCAAAACGTTTTCGCTTGAGGGTTCGTGCAGCCAGGCGTGCGCCACGATGCCGTCGGGCATGCCCTCCTTCTCCATGACGCCCGCGAGGTAACGGGTCTCGGCCACAGGATCGGCCCGGTCAATTTCGGCTTCCACATGAACCGTCTTCACGATGCGCAGTCCCGCCGCATCGGCGCGGTAGTCGGCCACGCCGTAATCGGTTTTGAGGCGTTCGTAATCGCCCAACAGGAAATGCGCCTCGGGCTTGTCCGTCAGCCAGGGATAGTAGAGGGCTTGAAGATCGAACAGATGGTGGTGGCTGTCGACGATGTCGAAGTCGACGTCGACCCCGGTGAGATCCGGCATGTTCACGGGGCGGGAAAGATCGGCCGTCACGGCGAAATTCCCCCCTCCGCCAATCCGAAACACACGTCCTGACGGCGGCGCAGGTCGACGAGTTGGGAGTCCGCCGGCAAATCGACCATACCGGCCGTCAGCACGTCACCGGCGGCTACGGCCTGCGTGAGCGTCCGTCCGACGGCCAGATAGTAAGGACAGGCCGCTTCCTCGGCGAGGGCCGCGGCGGGCGCCAGTTCGGGCTGCAGTCCGGCCACCTCGTGGTGGTGGGGGTCGGTGATCGCCAACACGTCGCCGGCCCGGAAATCCCGCGCCGCCCGCGCGATCAGGTCGACCCGGGGCCGAGGAGACGTGCCGCCCGTGGGTTTTTCCAACAGGGCTGCGCAGAGGATCGTCAGAGGCGCTTCGATCCCGAGCAGATGCTGCGGATTGTACAGCATGGCGGCTTTACCGTTGCGGGCGACCACGTGACCCTTTTCGCGCAGCAGCTCCCAGGTCGCGCTGTCCCGGCAGGCGACGACGATGAAAACGCCGCCGGCGAAGCTGGCCTCGTCATGCCGACGCAGGCAGTTGAAGACGTCAATGCGGCCCGTGGCGTTTAAAAGCCCGCCGTCGGCCACCGGCTGGAACGCGTCGGCGACCTCCACCGGGCGCAGCAGGGGGGCGTGGAAATCGGGCCGGTCCGGCGCCAAGCCCGTCGCGTTGGCCACCACCCCCATTTCGCAGTAGTCCGGCGCGGTGCGGGTCGGCACGCCCGCCTCGGCCGCGGCAGCGGTGCGCCGGGCTAGCGTGGCCGGCAAATCCTTCCCGTCCGTCTGCCAGAGGTTGCCGAGATCCGATGATCCGAATTCCCGTCCCCGCCAGGTAAGGGTGTCCTCCGGCCCGAGCACGAAGTCGTACTCGCTGGATTTTCCGGCCGCGATGATCTCGAGCCCCACCGTCTGCGCCCAGCTAACCAGGCCGATCAGCAAGCTGGGTTGGTCGCCGTCGACGGGGGTATAGACCAGCCCCTTTTCCGCCGCCAGGCGGTGAAGCAGGGGACCGACCAGGATATCGGCCTCCTTCGAGACCATGACGACGTGCCAGCCGGCGGCAATGGCGTGAAGCGCGTTCGCGGCGGCCGCCGCCGGATTGCCCGTCGCTTCCACCAGCACGTCGAGCGCCACCTCACCCGCCTCGGCGATGTCGGCCACGCACATGATATCGCCGCCCGTCGGTCCGGCGGCCTCGACCGCCCTTTCCAGGCGCGTCCGGTCCCGGTCGCACAAGAGAACGATCTCCAGATTGGCGATATACGCGGACTGCGCCAGCAGGCTGGCGCCGAAATCGCCGACGCCGACCAGGCCGACGCGGACGCTCCGGTCGCCCGCCTCGGCAAACAAGGCTTCGTAGTTCATGCATACTCCCCGCTTCGACGCTTAACAATCGCCGCCGATTAAAGCCCGTGGCGGCCCGCCTGCCTAGCCGTCTTGACGCCGGTCATTGACGGCGGCGCAAACCCTCGCTATCCAAGGGCATTATGAAACGCATACTCATTCTTCTCGCTATCTTGACGTTTGCCCTGCCCGCCGCCGCCGCGGACAAGGCCACGGAAGCCTTCCAGCGCGGCGATTTCGTCACCGCCTTCCAGGAATGGCTGCCCATGGCCGAAGCCGGCGACGCAGAGGCGCAATATCACATCGGCGAGATGTACCTCGCCGCCCAGGGTGTCGAAATCGACATGGACAAGGCCGCCCACTGGCTGGCGCTTTCCGCCGAGCAGGGCTACGCCCCCGCCCAGATCGACCTCGGCGTTCTCTACTTCAACGGCCAGGGCGTGCCGCAGAACTATGTTCAGGCCTATAAGTGGTTCGTCATCGCCCTGGAACTGGGCAGCAAAACCGCGAAGCAGCGCCGCGACGTCAGCAGCCGGCGCATGACGCCCGGCGAGGTCAGAATGGGGAAGGACCTGGCCGAAAAATGGCTGGCGGCGCACAAGTCGAAATAAACTCCGCCCCGCTTCGGTCCTAACCTCGCCGCGAGACCCGGACCATCAACGCCGCAATCCCCAGGCATGATCGACGGATGACGCCATGAACGAAACCCGCCTCGATATTCCCGCCAGCCTCGAAGAATGGAACGCCCGCGGACGGGAGTATCTCCCCGGCCTGCTCGGCCTGGAATTCCTGACCGTGGAAAAGACGGAAGTGGTGGCGCAATTCGAAGTCGAGCGCCGCCATATGGCCTGGAACGGCTTCCTCCATGCCGGCGCCGTCGTCAGCCTGGCCGACACCTGTTGCGGCTACGGCGCGGTGAAGGCCCTGCCGGAAGGCGCCTTGGGCTTCACCACCATCGATCTGTCGTCGAACTTCCTGAGTACGGCGCGGGAAGGCCGGGCCATCTGCACCGCACGGCCGCTCCACCAGGGCCGCACCTCGCAGGTCTGGGACGCCACCATCATCTCCGACGCCAGCGGCAAAACACTCGCCCACTTCCGCTGCACTCAGCTCATCCTCTGGCCGAGGAAGTAGGAGGGGGGGGCGGCGATTGAGATTGGGAAAAGAATGGTGCCCAGGGGCGGATTCGAACCACCGACACGCGGATTTTCAGTCCGCTGCTCTACCAACTGAGCTACCTGGGCACGGGCTTCGGCGGCGCCGGGGCGTGCCGAAGACCGCCGGTTTATAGGGGATATCCGGCGCGCTGTCCAGCGTGCTGCAAGCTTCCTGTCGACGGCGGACACCGGCGTCGGGCACAATGCCGCGGCGACGGCATTTCGGGGACGGCATTTTGACCGATCAACCCATCGATATGGACGATTTTTGCGCCCGCTTGGGCCTCGGCAGCGGGGCTCAGGCGGTCCAACTGCTGCGTCTCTTCAGCCGCAGTACCGCCGGCCGCATGGACACCCTCAACGCCGCGATTGAAGCGCAGGACCGCGCAGTTCTGCGCATCGAGGCCCATGCCCTGAAGGGGGCTGCGCGCAACGCTTCGGCGACGACGCTTGCCGCCGCCATGGCGGACCTCGAAGCGTCGGCCGCGGGCGGCGACTGGCCAGAGCTTGCCGAACTCGCCAGAATGGGCGATGAGGCGTTGGCGGCCGTGGATCGGTTTATCGACGACTGGGAGGACGACGGAGAGGCATGACGGAAGAACTGCTTGGCAACCGCCGCATTCTGGTGGTCGACGACGAGGATTTCAGCCGCGCCGCCATCACCAGCGTCGTGCAGTCGCTGGGCGCGGCGGAAGTGATCGAAGCCGCCAACGGCGCCGAGGCCATCCAGGCCCTGATCGGTCCCGCCCGGCAGGCCGACGCCGTCGTCACCGACCTCAACATGCTGCCGATCAACGGTCTCGAATTCCTCAAGGCGGTGCGCATCGGCTACCCCGGCATCGACCGCGGCCTGCCCATCGTCATGCTGACGGCGCTGCAGGGCTTCGACCTGGTGGGCGCGGCGCTGGCGCTGGACGTCGACGGCTTCCTCAACAAGCCCATCTCGCGAGACGCCGTGGCGGCGGCGCTGGGCCTGGCGCTGGCGACCGAACGGCCCACCGCGGAAGCGGCGACCTACCAGGCCGTGGCAACGCCGGGGTTCGCCGAAATGGCGGCCATCCTCAGGGAGCTGGACCTGCCGGGCGCGGAAGTGTTGGAAGCCGCGGCAAAACTGGACGCACCGGCGGCAACGGACGACGCGCAAACGGCAGAAGAGGCAACCGAGAAGGAAGTGCCGGTGGCCACCTATTCGGCGGGCGGCGTGCTGACGCGGGACGTGGTGGGGAGCGACGAAAGCGTCATTCTCGGCGTCGGCACGAAGCTCACGAAAAACATGCTGCGGCGGCTGGAGGAACTTCGAAAAATCGACACCGGCATCCCCGACAAAGTGTGGGTTGCGGTGGAGGTTGAGGAAGAGTTGTGAATGTAAATCGAAGTCAAGGAAAGTGCGAACGGCAAATTAATTACGTCATTCCGGACAAGGCCGAAGGCCGCGATCCGGAATCCAGGTTTTCTTTTTCTTGAAATTGTCGGTTATCGTCCAAGCACAAAAAAAGACAAACTGGACCCCGGATCAAGTCCGGGGTGACGGTTGGACACGCCGCTAGCTCACCGCGATATACATCAACGGCCGTCCTCCTCCGCGTCCTCGCGCATTTTGGCTTCGACGATGGTTTCGATGTCGGCCTCGGTCAGGGGTTCCGAGGACGGCAGCGCGTAGTTGCCGCCCAGCCACTTGCCGAGATCGATGTCGGCGCAGCGGGCCGAGCAGAAGGGCTTGTGTTTCGCTGCAGCCGCATTGCCGCAGATCGGGCAGCCGCCCTGTCGGTTGTCGTTGCTGGATGCGGTCATTCGATGACGACCTCCACGTCGTCGCGGGCGGCCCTGGCATCCGCGGCCACGGCGATTTCCCGTCCCACCCGGTTGGCAAACGCGGCCACGTTGGCCTCGCCGCTGTTCATGGCTTCGGCGACGTCCGGCGCCACGGTTATGGTCAACGCCCCGGAGCCGCCGCTGCGGGCCTCGAACTCCGCCAGGCGGTAGGCCTCCGCCGCCGCGGCATCGACCGAGAGGCGCCAGCCCGTGGCGTGGCAGGCATCACAACGCTCCAACATCGACGCCGCCAGGCCCTGACGGCTGCGCTTGCGGGTGAAGGCGACCAGGTCGAAGTCGTCCATGCTGCCGATGCGTGTCGGCGACGGGTCCTCCGCCAAGGCCGATTTCAGCGCCTCGATCACCTGCTTGCGATGGCCCGATTCGTCGAGCCGCACGAAGTCGACGACGATCAGCCCGCCAATGCCCCTGAGACGCACCTGCCGGGCCGCTTCGGCGGCGGCTTCCAGATTGACCGCCAGGGCGTTGGCGTTGCGGTCCGGGCCGCGCACGCCGCCTGTATCGACGTCGACGGTCGTCATCGCTTCGGTCGTCTCGATGGTGATGGCGCCGCCGCCGGGCAGGGACACGCGCGGCTCCAGCAATTCCTCGATCTGTTCCTCGACGCCCATGTCCTCAAAGAGGTCGCCGTCGATCTTGTGGCCGGCGATTTCGGGACCCCCGCCGGAGAAAGCGAGCGTTGCGTAGGACTGGGCCCGCGCCAGCGCCGCCCGGTCGGACACCACGACGCGGCCGATCTCCCCCGCCGCCGCATCGCGCAGGGTCTTCAGGACGGCGTCCAGTTCAGCCTCGATCTCGGCGGGCGCCTCGCCTTTGGAGGCCTTTTCCTCGATCTCCGCCCAGCGTTGGGCCAGCGCCTCGGCCTCGGCGACCAGGGCCGCCTCGTCTTCGCCTTCGGCCGCCGTGCGGACGACGAAGCCGCCGGCGCCGTCGTCTCCCAGCGCGCCTTTGAAGATATCGATCAGGCGGCCCCTTTCGGTCTCGTCGTTGATCCGGCGCGAGACCGCGACGCCGCCGCGCCGCGGGCCGAACACGGCATAGCGTCCGGGCAGGGAGATGTCGGCCTCCAGCCTGACCCCCTTGGTGCCGACGGCGTCGGCCGTAACCTGCACCAGAATGGCCTCGCCCTCGTGAACCAGATCGCCGATCTCCGGCCGCCCGTCGCTGCCGCCGTCGGCGCTCAGATGCTTGGCCGAATCGGCCGCCAAAAAGCCGTCCTTGCCCAAGCCCAAATCGACGAACGCCGCGCGCAACTGGGGTACGACCCGGACGACGCGGCCGAGGTAGATATTGCCGACGACGCTGGCGCGGGTGGCGGGCTCTATTTTGAGATCGACAAGCAATCCATCCCGCACCTCGGCCACCCGGGTCTCGCGAAACCCGACGTCGATCAGCAGTTCAGTTCCGGTCATTTTTCGTTTCCTTGGTCTTCTTGGGCGATTTCATGTCCAGGTTTCGGCGACGGGAAGCCCCACGCCCGACAGCATTTGCGCGGTTTCGAACAAGGGTAAACCGACGACGCCGGAATGCGACCCCGAAATCGCCCTGACGAACGCCGCCGCCCTGCCCTGAATGGCGTATCCGCCGGCCTTGTCCCGCCATTCGCCACTGCGAACATAACCGTCTATTTCGGCATCGGACAATCGCTTGAAGGTGACGGCGCTGGTCACGACGCGGCTCTGCACGACATCGCCACGCGATATGGCGACGCCGGTATGGACGCGGTGCCGCCGTCCGGAAAGCAGGCCGAGGTAACCCCGCGCCTCGGTTTCATCTGCCGCCTTGGGCAGAACCCGCCGGCCGCAAGCCACCACCGTATCGGCGGCTAGCACGATGTTTTCGACATGCCGCCCGGCCACGGCGGCGGCCTTCGCCAGCGCCAGACGGCGCGCAAGCTTCGGCGGCGTCTCGCCGGGGAGCGCGCTTTCGTCGACCTCGGCCACTTCCACGGCCCAGGGTTCCAATCCGATTTGTTTGAGCAGATCGAGGCGGCGCGGAGAGCCCGAGGCAAGCACCAACCGCGCGGCGGGTGCAGAGCTCATGGCGCGATCGCCCTACTTGTAGCGGAAAGTGATGCGGCCCTTCGACAGGTCGTAGGGTGTCATTTCGACCAGGACCTTGTCGCCGGCGAGCACGCGGATGCGGTACTTGCGCATCTTCCCCGCAGTATGGGCGAGGACTTCGTGGTCGTTTTCGAGCGTTACCCGGAACATTGCGTTGGGTAAGAGCTCGGTCACGACGCCGGGCATTTCGATCAGTTCTTCCTTAGCCATCGACTCCTCTGGGTGTGTGGCAGGTCAATTCGCACCGCATAATGGCCAAAAGGATCGAAAAATCAACGGATTTCCACGGTTTAACCGCCGATCGGCATCAAATCGGCGAAATCGGCGCTTCCATGAACTGGGTCCGGATGCGTTTTTCCAACGCGTCGCGGACGCCGCGGTAGGCGTCCAATACGGCCTCCCGGTTGCCATGCTGGGCGGTGGCGTCGAAGGTGGCCCAATACTCGACGTCACACGCCATGGTGCGGGTCATTTCGACCGCCGAATGCTGTGCTTCCGGCGACAACGAAACGATCAGATCGAAGGAACTGTCCTCCAGGTCGTCGAAGGTCTTGGGCCGGTGGCCGGAGATGTCGATGCCGATTTCCTCCATCACCGCGACGGCGAAGCCGTCCAGTTCGCCGGCCCGAACACCCACCGAATCGACATAAACGGCGTTGGCGAAAAAGCGCTTCATCAGCCCCTCTGCCATGGGTGAGCGCACTGCGTTCATGGTGCAGGCAAATAAGATGGCGCCCGGGAGATCAACCATCTGGCGCCTACGCCTCAGCCCTTGATGTGCAGGACGCAGATGAGCGTGAACAGCCTGCGCGCCGTCGGTTTATCGAGTTCGATCTTGCCCGCCAGACGTTCGCACAAGAGGTCCGATCCGTCGTTGTGGAGGCCGCGCCGGCCCATGTCGATGGCTTCGATCTGCGATGGACTGGCCGTCTTGATGGCGCTGAAGTAGCTGTCGCAGATCTCGAAGTACTCGGTCACGATCCGACGCAGCGGGCTTAGCGCCAGGATCACCGTTTTCAGCGGGACGTCGTCGGCATCCCGGATATCGAAGGCCAATCGTCCCTCGACAATGGACAGGTGAAGCGAATACGGCCCCGCCATCTCCGTTCCGTTGGCGTCGCCGATCGGATGAAAGGAGTTTTCCTCGAGAAGATCGAATATCGCGACCTTGCGCTCATGCTCCACGTCGGCATTGCGCCGGACGACGGTTTCCTCGTCGAGCGTGATGTTGACGATGCGTTCGCTGCCGGCGTTCACGGACCTAATCGCTGTTGGATTCGAGCCGGACGGCCACCGACAAGGCATGCGCACCGAAGCCCTCGGCTTCCGCCAATTGGACGGCATCGGCGCCGATTTCGCGGACACTGGCGTCGGTGCAGCGGATCAGGGAGGTGCGCTTCATGAAGTCAAGCACCGAAAGGCCGGAGGAGAACCGCGCGCTGCGGGATGTCGGCAGAACGTGGCTCGGACCGGCGACATAATCGCCGATGGCTTCCGGCGTGTGGCGCCCCAGGAAGATGGCGCCGGCGTGCCGGATTTCCGCCGCCAGGGCGTCGGGATCCGCCACCGCGAGCTCCAGATGTTCGGGGGCGACGCGGTCGACCAGGGCCGCCGCCTCCGCCAAATCCCGCGTTGTGATGACGGCGCCGTAATCCCGCCAAGACGCGGCCGCAATGTCGCGGCGGTCCAAGGTCTCCAGCGTGTCCTCAACCGCCTGCTTGACGCGGCCGGCAAAGATTTCGTCGTCGGTAATGAGGATCGCCTGGGCATCCTCGTCATGCTCGGCTTGGGACAGGAGGTCTGCGGCGATCCAGCGGGGATTGTTGTCGGCGTCGGCGACCACCAGGATTTCCGACGGACCGGCGATCATATCGATTCCGACGGTCCCGAACACGCGCCGCTTGGCGGCGGCGACGTAGGCGTTTCCGGGACCGACGATCTTGTCGACGGGGCGGACGGTCTCCGTACCAAAAGCCAGGGCCGCCACGGCCTGGGCGCCGCCGATACGGTAGATCTCGTCGATACCTGAGATGCGCGCGGCGGCGAGCACGGCGGGATGGATTTCGCCCTCCGGCGTCGGGACCACCATGACAATCCGCTCCACGCCTGCGGCGCGGGCCGGAATAGCGTTCATCAGAACGGATGACGGATAGGCGGCCTTGCCGCCCGGAACATAGAGCCCGACGGACGACATCGCCGTCCAACGATAGCCTGTTTCGGTGCCGCTTTCGTCCGTGTGCCGCTGGTCGGCGGGAATCTGACGGCGGTGATAGGCTTCGATCCGTTCCGCCGCCGCCTCCAGCGCACCGCGGTCGCCCTGGGTAAGCGCCGCCAGTGCATCGTCGATTTCACGCGCCGATATGGCCATCGTTTCAGGCGTCAGGGCAAGCCGGTCGAAGCGTTCCGTCAGTTCCAGAACCGCCTGATCGCCGCGCGCACGAACGTCGGCGATGATATCGGCCACGGTGGCGTCGACGTCGACGGCCGTCTCGCGCTTTTGCCCCAGGAACTTGCTGAATGCCGCCTCGAACCCGGCATCGGCCGTGGAAAGCTCAAGCAGCATCGACGGCCTCCCTGAAGCGTTCGATCCAGCCGCCGATTTCGTCGGGCCGGGTTTTCAGGGCGGCGCGATTCACCGCCAGACGCGATGTGATTTCCGCAATGCGCTCGACCTCGACAAGGCCGTTGGCTTTCATCGTCGCACCGGTCGACACGAGATCGACGATGCGCCGGCAAAGGCCAAGACCCGGCGCCAATTCCATCGCGCCGTTGAGGTGGATGCACTCGGCCTGGACACCGCGTGAGGCAAAGTGCCGGCGCGTGATGTTGGGATACTTGGTGGCGACGCGCACGTGGCTCCAGCGCGACGGATCGTCGGTGGCGCTCATCTCGGCAGGCTCCGCCACCGCCAGGTGGCACGGGCCGATGCCCAGATCCAGCGGCGCATAGAGTTCGGGATAGTCGAATTCCATCAGGACGTCGTTGCCCGCGACACCGATCTGCGCGGCGCCGAAGGCCACGAAAGTTGCCACGTCGAAGCTGCGCACGCGGATGATGGAGACGCCGGCGTGATTGGTCTCGAACTGCAGCTTGCGCGAATCGGGATCGTCGAAATCCGCCTCGGGCTCCAATCCGGCATGCGCCATCAAGGGGCGCAGTTCCTTGAGGATGCGGCCCTTGGGCACGGCGATGACGAGGTTGTCGTTTGCCGCACGCGGCTGGGAAATTGCACTTTCGATCATACTAGTCTTCATCCAACCCGTGGCTGGGCCTGTTGGTGGTGGTCCAGGGCGATCCCATGTCGGTGAGTGCGCAGTCGATGCAGTCGGCCTCGAGACGGATCATGCCGCCGCCCGCCAGGACCAGCGTGATATTGACGTCGCCCGAGCCGTCGCCGTCACCCTCGCACTCGATGGCCAGCAGTTCCAAGAGATCGTCGCGCGCATCCTGGCGGATATCCTTCAGCCTGGCCGCCGAAACGCCGTTGAAGTGGATACCGCTTCGGATGCGGTGATGGAGTTTGCCGTCGACGCGCGCTTCGTCCTCAGCCTCCCACATGAAGCGGTTGAGCGTGCAGACGAAACGCCTCTCGCGCGGCAAATACGTCATTTCGGCCGTGCGCGTCAATGCATCCTGCAGACAGGCGGAAATCACCCCGAGATCGTCGCGGTCCATCGCCGTCAGTTTGATGGGCTTGGGCGCCATGGCTTTGTTTCGCTCTTATTCTTCTCTCAGACGTTCGATCTCGGCGCCGCAGGCGGCCAGTTTTTCGACCAACCGCTCGTAACCGCGGTCCAAATGGTAAACCCGGCTGACGATGGTATCACCCTCGGCGGCCAGGCCGGCAAGCACCAGGCTGACGGACGCACGGAGGTCCGTCGCCATGACCGGCGCGCCCTTGAGACGGTCGACGCCGCGAACCAGCGCGGCGTTGCCGTTGACCGTGATGTCGGCGCCCATGCGCGTAAGTTCCGGCACGTGCATGAAGCGGTTCTCGAAGATCGTTTCGGTGATCAGCGACGCGCCTTCGGCCGTCGCCATCAACGCCATGATCTGGGCCTGCATGTCGGTGGGGAAGGCCGGGTATGGCAATGTGGTGACGTCCGCAGCCATCACGCCGGACCCGTTACGCCGAACGCGAATTTTTCCCGGCGCAGGTTCCGAGACCTCGACGCCGGCCCGATCCATGACTTCAACCACCGCACCCAAAGTATCGAGGTCGGCGCCTTCCAGCGTGAGATCGCCGCCGGTCACGGCCGCCGCCGCCATGTAGGTGCCGGTTTCGATGCGGTCCGGCAACACCTGGTAATCCGCGCCATGCAGGCTGGCCTGCCCCTGCACCACCAAGCGGTCCGTGCCGATGCCGTCGATGTTCGCGCCCATGGCGGTCAGGCATTGCGCCAGGTCGGTAATTTCGGGCTCGCGGGCGGCGTTTTCGATGACGGTCTCGCCTTTCGCCAGGGAAGCGGCCATCAGGACGTTTTCGGTGGCCCCAACGGAGACCTGGGGAAAACGCACTTCGCCGCCGCGCAGTCCCTGGGGAGCACGGGCGATGACGTAGCCGTCCGCCAGTTCAATATCGGCGCCCATCGCCGCCAGGGCATCAAGGTGGAGGTCGATGGGCCGGGTGCCGATGGCGCAGCCGCCGGGCAACGACACACGGGCTTCACCCATGCGGGCCAAAAGCGGTCCCAGCACCAGAACGGAGGCCCGCATCTTGCGCACGAGGTCGTAATCGGCGGTCGTGGAAGAGATATCACCGGCATTCAGCGAAATCACGCGGCCGTTGTGCCCACCGTCCTTGTCGTCGCCGTTCATCGCCACGCGAACGCCGAGTTGGGCCAAAAGGTGAACCAGCGTCGAAATATCGAGGAGATGCGGCAGGTTGGACAGCCGGAGCGTGTCTCCCGTCAGCAGGCAAGCCGCCATCAAGGGCAACGCTGCGTTCTTGGCGCCGCCAATAGGAATTGTGCCGGAAAGCGCCGTGCCGCCGGTTATTCGAATACTGTCCATGGTCTCAACTTCATGCCCGCCGGACGAATCGTCCCGGCAGCCCAATATCTGCGCTGAGGGTTGTAAACCATCCCGAGCCGGTTGAAAACCGTGAGCGGGCTTATGGATTCCTAACGATGATAGGGATTGTAGGGAATTTTCTTCAACTCTGAAATGACGGTGCGGCGGACTTCCCCGGACGGGTCCACGATGCTCAAAGTCCCCACCGGTGCGAATGTTTTGCCGAAATCGATCGGCTTGAAACTGCGGCGAATAACCCCGACCTGCCAGCCGTCGAAATTCAGGCGGGTGATCCCCCTGGCGGCCGGATTGCCGCCGCGCCGCATTGCATACTCGACGTTGGCCCCGGCCGGCAGGCGGTCGAGCACGAAACCAATCATGTAGTAATCGCCCGCGCGTCCCCAATTGAGATTGTCGGATTTGCGGATACCGCCTTCCATGGCCCGCGACATCAGTTGCAAATGGTCAAGGTTGGGCTGGGCCGGATCGATCGCCAGGTCATCCTCCGGAACCATGTACCAGCGCATCTGGGGGCGGTTCGGCGAAACGGTTCTAATGGCCGCACCCAGGATCAACAATTCATTGCCTTGGAGCCGGTAGTTCAGCAGGTAATCGACCGAAATTCGGCGTTGGGCGACATCCATGAACCTGAGCGTGCCGTGGAGGCGGCGCTGGCCCGGCACGCCTTTCACGTTGCTGAGGCCGCTGACGCCGATCTTGATCAGAACGAAGCCCTGATATCGAAATCGCGGATCGCTTACGCTTTCGCGAACGCCCTCCGCGAACAGGGCCGGCAGAACGGCGCGGTTGGGCGTGTGTCCGCGCATAGCCATGACGAGCGCGTTGACCGCAATTTTCGCATCTGCCGGGATGTCGGCAGCCGCGCTCTCCGCCCTCGCGACCGCCGCGAGCAGCAAGAAAATAGCGAGGATGGTAAACAGTCGGGGCATGCGGCTGTGCGGGAACGTCATCGGCCTAGTTCCCCACATAAACCTTGCGGAGTTCCGCCACGGACGCTTCGTTCGCCGGATTGCTCAGGGCGTCGCCCAGCTTGTCGCCGCCGGTATCCACGGCCGCGTCCACCGCTTTGTTGGTCGCGGTGGACCAGACGATGCCACCGCCGGGAAGTTTGTCGCCGATGGCCTCCTTGAGAACTTCCTTGCCGCCCTCCACGACGAAGGTTTTTCCCACGGCGGCCATGGCGTCCGCGCCGGGTTGGTTCGAGGGCTTGCCGCCTTCGATTACGGACGTCATCAAGACCTTGGCCAACTTGAACGGTGCAGCAGCGGCAGCCATGCATATGGGCCCACACACCGCGAACCCCACGACGCCGGCGCCGTCGCCCGCACTGTCGAAGGTCTGAACGACACCGTACGCCGGCAACGCTTCAATGGTGTACTGATCGTCCTTTCGCTGGATCGCCAATTGGTCGAGTTCCTTTTGCAAGCGCTGACAGGTTGCGTTGCACTGCCCGCCGTTGCCGCTTTGGACCGGCGTTGTCGGATTTACCGAAGCCGTGTTGATTCCCTTGTTCGGGATTCCACCGCCAACAGATTGATTGCCGACAAATCCCGTGTTGTTGGTCACGACAACGGTGTTTGGGTTGCCGCCTGCTTTGGCAATGTTGGTGTTGGTGCCCGCGTTGGCGTTGGTACCGGTGTTGGTATTGGTTCCGGCGTTGGCGTTGGTTCCGGTGTTTGTTTTTGTCCCGGTGTTGGCGTTGGTTCCCGTGTTGGTTTTGGTTCCCGTGTTGGTTTTGGTCCCGGTGTTGGTTTTGGTCCCGGTGTTGGTTTTGGTTCCCGTGTTGGTTTTGGTTCCGGTGTTGGTTTTGGTCCCGGTGTTGGTTTTGGTCCCGGTGTTGGCGTTGGTCCCGGCGTTGGCGTTGGTTCCCGTGTTGGTTTTTGTCCCGGTGTTAGTTTTGGTTCCGGCGTTTGTGCCAGTGCCGGTATTTGTATTGGATTTGGCGTTGGAACCGGTTGGCTTGTTATTGGCATTCACACCGGCAATCTGGATCTTCTTGAGTTCGTCGCGGGCGTTTCGCGCCGCCTTGTATTTGGTTTGCAACGCCTCGTTCGCGGCCTTATAGGCCTTCTTGATGCCCTCCTTCAGTTTCCGGGTTTCGTCGCGGTTGGCATCCCATTTTCGGTTGTACTTCCGGGTTGCCTTTTTTTCCGCATTTTCCCGCGCCTTGCCTTTGAGAGAACCGGCCGCTCTCATTTCCGATTTCCAGACATCGTTGAGCGCCTTCTGTTTCTTCATATAGTCAGCCTGCGCCGCGTCGAGGTCGGCGTCGCGCTTGGCCGCCAAGGCTTTGCCGTCTTCGTTCCATTGTGCCCAGGTGTAGCCGGCGAGTTTTTCCAGCATTTCCTGGAACGAGTTCCCGGCCTTTTTCCTGGCCGTGCCGACGGACGTCCTGGCCCTGCGCTTCTTGATCAAATTCCGTTGCTGGAGAAGGTTCTGCTGCTGGATCTGGGGTAGAACTGGCGGTTTCACGATGACGGGCGGCTTGTTCATGACGGGCGGCTTGGACGGTCCGTGACCGTACCCCTGGGCCCAAGCCGCGGTGCCCGTCGTCAGCAACAGGGCGAAGATCAGCCCGGCCGCGATCAGACTGACCTTGGGCGCCGCCCCCGCCGGGGGGAGTTGCCGGGCCGAAAAACTTGATGCACTCATCGCCATGCTCCAAGAATTAACATACCGAGATGGCGACCTATAATACGCACATTGCGGTATTCGAACACACAGCGATTGCGGCTAGGTGTGTGGTTCAGGGGGTTCCAGGATTGACCGGATTGGGAATTGTGCAGGCCTGCAAACGCTTACCGGCAGCCATCCTGATATTGTTGCTGGCCGCTTGCCAGGCGTTGGAGCTCGATCCGGGCGCCCGGCGAACGTACGCCAACGAACTGGCGGCGGCTGGCGGTTTCGAACGATTTGAACGGAAGTTTCCGTCGTTCGGCCTGGTGGGTTACGTCAAGCGCAGTTTCCTCAAGGACGCGAAAGCGCCGGTCCACGTCTATATCGAGGGCGACGGCAAGGCCTGGATGAGCCGCTCGCGCATCTCGCTCGATCCCACTCCGGTCGACCCGGTTGGCCTCAAGCTGGCGCTGGCGGACCCGAACCCGAACGTGCTCTACCTGGGCCGGCCCTGCCAGTACATTGAGGCTGCCGATACGGCAGACTGTTCGCCCCACCTCTGGGGCCGAGACCGTTTCGACCCCAAGATCGTTTCGGTCATGAGCGCAGCCATCGATCTGGCCCTGGATACCGGCGAGGCACGGGCCGGGCCGTCACGCCTCACGCTGGTCGGCTATTCCGGCGGCGGCGTCGCCGCTGCCCTGATCGCGGCGGCGCGGCAGGATGTCGGAAAACTCATCACCGTCGCCGCGCCGATGGACGTGGAGGCGTGGACAAGAAGCAAGGCGGTCGACCGGCTTCTGACGGGCTACACGACCGCCGCGTTGGCCAAACGCCTGGCGGGTGTGCCGCAAATACATTTCACCGGTGCGCGCGACCGTCAGGTCCCGCCCGCCATCGCCGAAAGCTACGCCGCCGAATCACCGGGCGGTAACACCTCCGTCGTGGTCAAGTCCGACTATACGCATCGCTGCTGCTGGGTGGCCGCCTGGCCCGATCTGTTGCGCTCGACCAGTTTTTGACCGCAACGCCGGTCCGGAGCGCCGCTCAGCGTTTATTGTCGGGATCGATCAGGGTTTTCCGGGCGGCGCGTGACGCCGACCCGGCGCCGTCATCCGCCCCGCGTTCCCGCGCCTGTCCCTTGCGGCGTTTGAGATTATCGCGCAGCTCGCGGGCCAAACGGGCCTTGTCATTCGCCTTCCGGCCGCCCTTCCCGGCCGCGCCGGATCCGTTCGCCTCCCTGGTCATAAGCGCAACCTGACGCGCCCCGGTGACCGGGTCAAGACCCGCGGCTCAGGGTTCCGTCGAGCGCCATTTAAAGTGACTTGCGCCGGCCCGGCGCTTGTGGCACTTTCCCGCCGTTTCCGGCCCAGCCGGATCCAAATTATCTGGTTCCCCCGCCCTCGTAGCTCAGGGGTAGAGCACTCCCTTGGTAAGGGAGAGGTCGTTAGTTCGAATCTAACCGAGGGCACCAGTTTCCCGAAATAGCACGCGCAGCTCGCGAAATCCGGTTGATGACCGGAGAGCCGGTCGGATTCTCCTCCCATCCAAACTCGGTGTTTGGGGTACAATTGGGTATGGACGCTCAATCGCGAACGTTCGGTCCGTATCAACTAATTTGCGTGCTGGCTGCATTTTTGATGCTCGCCAATCAGCCCGTGACCGCTTCGGACGCCGCCAAATGCAGCGCCGTATTGGCCGAACCGTCGTCGCTCGTCGAATTTCCCACGTACTCCCCCAATGGCGGCATGGGGCTAATCAAGGGTGTCCTGCGCAGGCCGCCAGGTGACGGCCCGTTTCCAGCTGTCGTTATCCTTCACCGCTATTTTGGCATCGAGCCCCCGGACTGCTATGCCGAGGATCAAAAGCGATTTGCCGAACATGGCTGGATTTCCCTTTTGGTCGACAGCGAAAGCGGTGCGGCGGAGTTGCGCTCGGGCAGGCCTGACACCGTCAACGGATACAGCCATCTTGACCAGGGTGTCGATGCCTGGGCCGCAAAATCCTATTTAGCCTCGCGCGGAGACGTCGAAACCGACCGAATTGCCGTGCTGGGCCACGCCTTCGGAGGCACAGGCGTATTGCATGCCGTATCGGCAAAGCGGATGGAGCCCCGGTTGAAAGTCGCGCCGGAACTGGACCTCACACCATTCACCGTGGCGATCGCTTGGAATCCCGGCTGCATTACCCATCTCTCAGGCCTGTCGTCACCCCTGCTTGTTATGATCGGCGAGAACGACGAGCTAACACCGGCGCACGCCTGCCGCGCCATGCCCGTTGACGGGCCCGCAGCGGGAGATTACCGGCTGCTCGTCTTTCCAAATGTGGGTCACAACTTCGACTCAACCTGGCTTCCGACATATGACAAGGCGGCAACTGAAAAAGCATACTCCGAGACATTCCAATTCTTGGTCGAATCGCCCAACTGACGGCTAACATCGGTCATGATCGGAGCTTATTTGCGACAAAATCCGATAAAGGCCTGGATTCATAGCAACATTTCCCCGCTCGACCAGGCTGGCAAGGGTGAAGTCGTTAGTCAGATTCAAACCGAGGGCACCAGTATTTGAGGGAAAAGGTCCCAAATCCCTTCTTAACTGCATGTATATATATCCGTCTTGTTCCTGTAGGATGGGTAGGCATGAACATTTTCCCGTGTTGAGAGTGGATATTGTTTCGCGTGTTTACAAAGAAATCGGCATATCGGGCCGTCGACGCAATGGCGATAGCACTGTTGTGTGTGCTGTTAGGTTCCCTCCCCGCTCGTTCTGCGCCAAACAACGTTGATGCGGTAGCGGTCATTATCGGGAATAGGGATTATCAGGACCGTATCCCGGATGTCGACTTCGCCGCCAACGACGCCGACGCCTTCAAGGACTTCGTCATCAACGTGCTTGGCTATGACGCAGAGAACATCATCGATCTGAGGGACGCCTCGCAATCGCAGTTCCAATCCACCTTCGGCAACCGCGAGACACACGAAGGGAAGCTGTGGCGTTATCTCCATCCCAAAGGCAAATCTGAAGTTGTCGTGTTCTATTCAGGGCATGGCGTACCAAGTCTTAAGAATAAACAAGGCTATCTGCTGCCTGTCGATGCCGATCCCGACGCCCCCGAGATCAACGGCTTTTCAATAGGTACGCTCCTCGAAAATTTGAGCAAATTGGAGGCAAAATCAATCTCCGTATACTTGGACACATGCTTTTCTGGGGAAAGCCAGACAGGAATGCTGGTGCGGGGCACCTCCGGCATCACCGTCACGCCAGTACTCCCTGATCGCCCGTCCAGAATGACCGTGATCACGGCCTCGCAGGGAGATCAGGTGGCGTCCTGGGACTTCAAGGCGAAGCATGGAATGTTCACCAAACACCTCCTTGACGCGCTTTACGGCAACGCCGATGAAGGCGAATACGGAAATGGCGACGGAAAAGTAGTTCTCGGCGAAGTCAAAGAGTATCTAGACGTTCATATGACCCGCGCTGCCCGAAGGCAGTATGGACGACATCAAAACGCTTGGGTGAAAGGTGACGATAGTAGCGTCTTGTCGAAGTTACCCCCGAAAGTCCAAGTTGCTTCAATTGCGAATTCGGCCCAGCGGAGGTCTGCGCTGCCGAGTGTGAACGCAATGTCCGACCGGGACATATGCATCAATTCCACTCAAGCGGGATCACTTTTTATCGCCGATTCATGGTGGGCCGAAAATACCTACGCTTGGGAAACGAACACAGCACAGTATGGCCAGTTCATTTCCGAAGCCAAACACAGACGCTTAACACTAAATCTTTGTCGATCCAAACTACTTGGTCTTGGGCAAACCGAATTCACGCAATCGCGAACAAAAGGCGGCGCGCTAGCGGCCAACAACAGACTGCTTTGTAGGAGAGCCCTTAATCTTGACGGCGATGCTTGGCGTGCAGCTTCCGACAGCGACCACGCGTACGTTGTTGAGGCCCGCCGTCGAGGGTTGGATGTGCAGGACTGCCTACTCCAAAACTAGGCTTGGACGATCTAATTCAGCGCCGCCAAAATTGCTGCTGCATCCTTTCAGATGTACGGATCAGCTCATGTCGTCAACAATGTTGCCGTGCCTTCGTCAATTCAAATCTACCCGAGGGCACCAGTTTCGATCAGCCTTTCCATAAGCATGACGGTGAGCGGCAGCGTCAGGAACGCCAACGCCGTCTGGATCGTGACGATGGCCGCCATCAGGGGGGCGTCGCCGCCCAGTTGGCGGGCCAGGGTGTAGGACGCCGAGGCCGTCGGCACGGCGCCGAATAAGACGGCGACCATGGTCTCGAGTGCGGACAATTCCATGAGTTGCGCCAACAGGACGACGGCGGCGGGAAAGACGATCATCTTGCCGATGCTGGAGACCAACACCGGCACAACGGCCGAGGTCATCGCGCGCACGTGTATGTTGGCGCCGACGCACATAAGCACGATCGGCAACGCCGCCGCGCCGAGGATGCCGGTGGTTTCGTGCAGAACCGGGACCTCGCCGATGCCCGCCAAGTTGAACACCAGACCGAGGCCGACGGACAGCAGCAGGGGGTTGCGCGCCAGGTCCTTGAGTATGGCCTTGCCGACCCCGTCCCCGCCGCCGCCCCGCACCAGCGCCACGACCAGCGAGACAACTGATACGTTGGTGACGGGTATAAGCAGTGCCGTCGCCAGAGCGGCCAGCGCGAGCCCTTCGCCACCGTACATACGCTCGGCGATGGCCAGCGCGATGAAGGTGTTGTGGCGCGCCGCCCCCTGGAGCACCGAACTGGCGACGGGCCCGGTCATGCGCAACAGCCGCCCCGCCGCCAGGGCGAACAGAAGGGCGCAAGCGAAAGCGCCAAGTATGACCGTCGCGTAGGAGCCCACGAGTTCCGGCGTCAGCTCGATGGTCGATACCTTGTGGAACAGCAGCGCCGGCATGAGCACCCAGTACACCAGCTTGTCGTTGAGGTTCCAAAACTCGACGTTCGGAATGCCACCGCGGCGCAGCAGGTGACCGAGAACGATCAGGGCGAAGATCGGGGCGATGGGCAGAAAAACGTTGGACACGCGCGGGGCTCCAGAGGATTTGGGCGGCTTTGGAAGCGGCGTAACTTCCCACGCGCCGAACGAATCCGCACTAATTTGTTGTCCGTCGCCGAGAAAAATTGGCGGAAAGCGGTGTAACCGAACTACACTCCGCCAACGGAACCAAACAACGGGTAACAACGATGCAGGATGCCGCCAACGAAACCTACGAGATGATCCGCTCCGTGCTGGACGAGGCGCTGGCGGCGCTGACCGCCTACGGCCTCGACGTCGTCGCGGCCATTGCCATCCTGCTGGTCGGGATTTGGGCCGCCGGCAAGACGGAACGCGTGATCAGCGCCGCCCTGACGCGGACCAAGCGTGTCGACGCCATGCTGGTCAGTTTCTTTGCCAATGCCGGACGCTACCTTGTGCTGGTGGTGGTCGGGGTCGCCGTTCTCAACCGCTTCGGCATCGAGACGACGAGCCTAATCGCCGTCCTCGGCGCCGCCGGCCTGGCCATCGGCCTCGCCCTCCAGGGCACCCTGAGCAATGTCGCGGCGGGCGTCATGTTGTTGATCTTCCGGCCCTTCCACGAGGGCGATTACGTCGACGCCGGAGGACATTCCGGTACCGTCAAGTCGCTCAATCTGTTCTTCACCGTGATGGCGACGCCGGACAACGTCAAAATCATCGTGCCCAATAGCGACATCTGGGGCAGCAGCCTGAGGAATTATTCGATTCATCCCGAACGTCGCGTCGATCTCGTGTTCGGTATCGCCTACGACGCCGATATCGACCAGGCCATGAACTCCATCAAGGCCGTGATTGCCGGCGACGAACGCATCCACGACGACCCCGAACCGTTCATCGCGGTCACGGAACTGGGCGACAGCTCGGTCAACATCGTCGTCCGCGTCTGGGCCGACAACGGCGATTACTGGCCGGTGCGCTTCGATCTCATGAAGGGCGTGAAGGAAAGGCTGGACGCCGAGAACATTTCAATCCCGTTCCCGACGCGGACCATACACGTACTAAACGACTGACGGCGGACGGTCAGGCATCGATATCGAGACCGCCGCGTTCAGCAGCTTCGATTTTTTCCCGATGCCGACGGTCCGACACGACCTGGCTGCGTAATTGGTCGCGCGCCGCGAGATCGGATTGTTTGTCCGCCGCCTTACGGTCGGCCGCAGCGTCAATCCGCTGCTGATAAGTGTGGGCTGCCGCAATTTGGGCAGCTACCGCTTCTGCTCCCACTTTCATGAAGGCCCCCCAGCCCCGTTGACTCCCGTTTATCCGGATACCACTGCGTTGCTTTCGCAGTTGATGTTTTTACGCTCGACAAGGCCGCCGGCCACGGAACTTCGTTCCAAGCCGATGGTTACCACACCACCCGTGATCGTTTCCTGCAGGCACGAAGACAGATAGACCAAAGTGACGACCTCGTGGGGCGCCAATTCGAATGTCCGGCCCGCCTCCAGGAAATCCAGTTCCTGCACATCGGACCTTGCTGCGCTGATACCCTCGACAACCGCCGCCGGCTCGGCGGCGACCGCTACCGTTGCGCCCGTCAGCGCAATCACCAGAAAGATGGCCGCAAGGTATTTCGCCATTAGCGCGCAGTCTCCCGTTTCAAACCGCACCGACCCAACCCGCTTTGGCACAGGTTTGGAACGATTCAGTTCCGAAACGAACCAAGTGGGATCAAATCCGCGGTTTTGAGGATGAACACAGCAAAGGACATGCCACATGTTTGGCAAATCCGGAAAAACTCGAAAGAAAATTGCGGCGGGTCAACGCCGCAGCCGGCTGGGTCAGCCGCGGGAAGCGATCCTGTCTTCAAGATTCGCGAGATTTTGCTCCAGCCGGTCGACCTTGGCGTTGATCTTTTCCAGCCCCTTCTGACCGAGCGCGCTTTCAAGTTTCTTGAGGCTGGTCGTCGTCGCCGTGGAGGTCGTGTTCAATTCCTTGAACTGGGCATTGATCGGCTTGATGTGTTCCTCGTGAAAACGGTGACGGCTGAGTTCGGCCTTCATCTTGGCGTGATTGCAAAACAACATCCCGCCGACGGCCACGATCATGGCAAAGAGCGGAACCAATACATCCAAACTGAACAGTGCGGCCATGTTGAGCCAATCTCCGACGCCGTCTCGCTTCCATTCGACGGCGACAGATTAATTTAGAGCGGACGAACTGCCAAGCGGCGATGACGGCACCGAAAACTTGGGTCGTCCAAGGGCGGGGGATGCCAGACGCCGCTGCGGCCTGTATATTCGCACCTGCGATTTCGACGTTTGAGTTTTCAGTTTGAGGCGGGACGTGCCATGTCCGAACCGGTGACGGTGTATGATCTTCTCAAGGCAGTGGCGGACGATGGCGCAGTGGCGTTATCCGCACCGGAGCGTGACGACCTCACCCACGGCGCGCTTCACGCGCTCTGTGATAAAACGATGAAAAAACTGAATGGCTTCGGCATCGGCCGGGGCGACCGTGTCGCCATCGTTCTGCACAACGGGCCGGAGATGGCCGCGGCCTTTACCGCCATCGCCTGCGCCGCACCAACGGCGCCGCTCAACCCGGCCTACCGGGAGGAGGAATTCGAGTTCTACCTCGAGGACCTAAAAGCCAAGGCCCTAGTGGTTGAGGCCGACAGCACGAGCCCCTCGATCGAAGCGGCCGGCAAGCTCGGCATCCCGGTGATCCGCCTGACCGTCGCGGAAGGCGCGGCGGCCGGGGAATTTTCGCTCGAGGCGGACGGCCTTGCCGGTACTCCGGACTTGGGCGGCTTCGCCCAGGCCGACGACATCGGCCTTATTCTCCACACCTCCGGTACGACCTCGCGGCCCAAGATCGTGCCGCTCAGCCAACGCAATCTGGCAGCCTCGGCGGGCAACATCCGAACCACGCTGGCCCTGACGGCGGAAGACCGCTGCCTCAATATCATGCCGCTTTTTCACATTCACGGTCTGATCGCCGCCGTCCTGACATCGTTGGCGGCGGGCGCCAGCATCTATTGTTCGCCCGGCTTCAACGCGCTGCGCGTATTCGGCTGGCTGGAGACGGCCAAACCCACCTGGTACACCGCCGTCCCAACCATGCACCAGGCTATTCTGGCGCGTGCCTCGCGCAACGCGGAAATCGTCCAAGGTGCGCATTTGCGCTTCATCCGCTCATCCTCTTCTTCGTTGCCGCCGCAGGTCATGGCGGAACTGGAGGAGGCCTTCGGCTGCCCCGTCGTGGAGGCCTATGGCATGACCGAAGCGACCCACCAGATGGCCTGCAATCCGTTACCCCCGGCGTCCCGCAAGCCTGGTACAGTGGGCATCGCCGCCGGCCCCGAGATCGGCGTCATGACGGAGGCCGGACAGTTGCTGGCGCCCGAGGAGGTGGGCGAGATCGTCATCCGCGGCGACAACGTCACCGCCGGTTATGAAAACAACGACGCCGCCAACGCAGAAGCCTTCACCAACGGCTGGTTCCGGACGGGCGACCAGGGCTACTTGGACGGCGAGGGATACCTGCGCATCACGGGCCGCCTGAAGGAAATCATCAACCGCGGCGGCGAAAAGATTTCGCCCCGGGAAGTGGACGAGGTGCTGATGGACCATGCCGCCGTGCAGCAGGTTGTGACCTTCGCCATACCTCATGATCTGCTGGGTGAGGAGATCGGCGCCGTCATCGTGCTGCGGGAGGGCGAGGAAGCCGCGGAAAAGGACATCAAATCCTTTGCCCGGCAGCATCTTGCGGATTTCAAGGTGCCCCGCACCATCCTGTTCATGGATGAAATTCCCAAGGGGGCGACGGGCAAACTCCAGCGCATCGGTCTTGCCGAAAAGCTCGGACTGGGGGCGAAGTAAGTGAAGGCCCGGCCGTGAAAATCTGCATCTACGGCGCCGGCGCCATTGGCGGCTACCTCGGTGCGTGTCTTACGGCGAACGGCGCCGACGTCACCTTGATTGCGAGAGGCGCTCATCTGGAGGCGATGCGCCGGAACGGTTTGGTCCTGCGCAAAGGCGGAGAGGAAATCGTCAGCCGTCCCGCCTGCACCGACAACCCGGCGGAGGCGGGACCACAGGACTTCATCATTGTGACGCTGAAGGCCCACTCGGTGCCCGGCGTCGTGTCCTCCATGCAACCCCTCCTGGGTCCCGATACCGCCGTGGTCAGCGCCGTCAACGGTGTACCCTGGTGGTACTTCCACGGCCTCGAGGGCGCCTACGAGGACCGCCGGATCGAGGCGGTCGATCCGGGCAACGTCCAATGGGACGGCATTGGACCGGAACGGGCCATCGGCTGCGTCGTTTACCCGGCCTGCGAAATCGTCGAACCCGGCATCGTCCAGCATATCGACGGCGACAAATTCACCCTGGGCGAGCCCACCGGCGTCAGAACCGAACGCGTCGACGCCCTGTCCCAAGCCTTGATTGCGGCCGGGTTCAAGGCGCCAGTTCGACCGCGCATCCGCGACGAGATTTGGATCAAGCTTTGGGGCAACCTCAGTTTCAATCCCATAAGCGCTCTCACGCATGCGACGCTGGATGTCATCACGGAAGACGCCGGCACCCGCGGCGTCGCCCGCGCCATGATGCTGGAGGCCCAGGCCATCGGTGAAAAACTGGGCGTCAGGTTCCCCATCGACGTCGACCAGCGCATCGAGGGCGCCCGGAAGGTGGGGGCCCACAAGACATCCATGCTGCAGGATCTCGAGCAGGGCAGGCCCATGGAAATCGACGCCCTGGTAACGGCAGTCCAGGAAATGGGCAGCCTGACCGAAACACCGACGCCCACGATCGACACCGTGCTCGCCCTGGTGCGCCAGCGGGCGCGGTTGGCGGGAACGAACTAGACAAATTCGATACTCGATCGCCATTTGCCCGCGCAATCAGGCGGCGCGAAGCACCAATTGACATTTCTCAAGGCATTTATAGGATGTCGCCGGTTTAGTAGAGTGGTTTCAAATGCAACATGTCATGCCGAAGGAAGAGCTCCGCTGGTCGTCGAATTTCGAAACCGGACATCCCGAGCTCGACGCCCAGCATCGCGAGATAATCGCCTGCACGAACTGTATTGCCGGCTTCGAAATAAATGAGTACGCCGACATCCCCTCAGCCTGCGAGCGTCTGGTCGAACTCATGAGGGAGCATTTCGAAACGGAAGAAAAGCTGCTCGACGAAATCGGTTTCTTTGGCGCGACAAACCACAAAGCATCCCACCATCGCGTGCTGGCCGAAACCGAGGCCATCCTGGGCGGTTGCGGCGGCGATTGCCACGCCAATAAGCCGGCGGCGTGCGCCCCACAGTGGGTCCATATCGTTCTTGAACACCTTTTGAAGCAGGACGTGCTGTTCAAATCGGCCGTTCAAGTCCACACGCGCGGCTACTAGACCACCCGCGCGGACGACGGAAGCGGCAGCGGCCTCAGGTTCCCACAGTGATCAGGTCGACCTGCCGGCTGTGCGGCCGGTGGCGGTGCTCGAATACGTAGATTCCCTGCCAGGTTCCCAGACTCAGGCGGCCGTCCGCGACCGGTACCTGTAGGCTGGTTTGGGTGAGCGCTGAGCGAACGTGCGCCGCCATGTCATCCGGCCCTTCCGAGGTATGGGTGAACAGACTGTCGCCGTCGGCCACCAGGCGTGAAAAGAATGCGTCGAGATCGTCCATGACCCGGGGATCTGCGTTTTCCTGAATGGTCAGGCTCGCGGAGGTGTGGCGGATGAACAGGGTCAAGAGACCGTCCCCGGTGGTCCCGGCCCGAACCCAGGCGTCGACTTCCTGCGTGATTTCGTACAAACCCCGGCCCTTTGTCGGCACGGTGATGCTGGTTTTGCTGACCTGCGTCATGGTTGCCAGTTCAGGGCATTTCAGAGGGCGCCGTCAAGGGCGGCCAGGAATGTCGCCGGTTCAGGCCGGACGCGGTAATTATCGGTCTGGTCGGAAAGAACGATCTTGCCCCCGGCGTCGGTGATGATGACGGTCGGCAGGACGGTGTCGCTGTCGTAGCCGAACACCTGCATGCCGAACGGCAGGCCGCCGGGCGCCGCAATGCCCAGACGCTCCGCCACACCCCCGCGCCGGTCGACCAGGAACCTGAACGGCACGTCGAACTTGGCCGCCAGCCTGGCTGTGTGCCCGTGCGGTTGCGGGCTGACGAGGGCCACGGTCACGCCCCGGTCGGCCAGTTCGCGGTACTGGCCGGCGATTTCCTTGACCTGGGCCATGCACAAGGGACACCAGTTGCCGCGGTAGAAGAGCAACAGCAACGGCGTGCCGAGGAATTCCCGCGACGACACCTTCGTCCCGTCCGCCTCTTCCAGCTCGAAGTCGGGCAAATCCCGGCCGACGGATATCAGTTCAGCCTCGCGCCGCCCGAATACCGAATACCAGCGGTCGTAGACGAGGAAGCCGGCCAGTCCCACGAGGGCGAGAATGCTGGCCTCGAGCCCAGCCGGCGCCCCCGTCACCACTGCCGCCACGCCCAAGCCGGCGCCCAGCAGCGCCAGAATAAGGACCGGGGTCAGATGGGGCGAGGTTCGGGCCATGGAGCGGGTGAGCAACAGCCAGCCCACCAGCAAAGCGATGGGCGCACTCGCCAGGAATGCGCCGGCGAAGCCGATGCCCGCCCCGTCCTCGATCATCCGCCAAACGGCATAAACGGCAATGACGGAGACTACCGTCAGGTAAAATGAAACGTAGACCGCCTTGGCCGTGTTGATTGCTTTCACCGGTCTGCTCCCCGCAAGAGACGACATGCAAAAGACTATCGATATCCTGTATGGGCGCGGCCTCATTTCTCCGTGATCGGCGAAGGTGGCGCAACTTGGCCGTTTGCCAATGGGGGAAATGACGGCATAGTGCGGGCTGGAATTCCGGGGAGGACACCATGTCAGACGTTCTGCGCACGCCCGATGACCGCTTCGCCAATTTGCCGGGGTACGAATTTGCGCCCAACTATATCGACAGCCTTGAGGGCTACGAGGGGTTGCGCTGCCACTATCTCGACGAAGGTCCCCGTGACGCCGGGCATACCTTCCTCTGCCTGCATGGCCAACCCACCTGGAGCTACCTCTACCGCAAGATGATCCCGGTCTTTTCGGAGGCCGGCGGACGCAGCGTCGCGCCCGATTTCTTCGGCTTCGGCAAATCCGACAAACCGGCTGACGATGCCGTCTACACCTTCGAGTGGCACCGCGAAATGCTGGCCCGCTTCGTCGAGGCGATGGACCTCAAGAACATCACACTGGTCTGCCAGGATTGGGGCGGACTGCTCGGATTGACCTTGCCCATGGACATGCCGGAGCGCTTCAGCCGCTTGCTCGTCATGAATACGGCGCTGGGCTGCGGGGATCTGCCGCTGGGCGACGGCTTCATCGCCTGGCGCCAGTGGTGCCGGGACAACCCCGACATGAAAATCGGCAAACTCATGGGCCGCTCCTGCCCCGAGCTCAGCCCGGAGGAAACCGCCGCTTACGACGCGCCCTATCCGGACGTCACCTACAAGGCAGGTGTGCGCCGCTTCCCGGAACTCGTGCCCGACGGCCTCGACGCCGGCGGCGCCGAAATGTCACGCCGGGCAAGGGACTGGTGGAACAACGAATGGCAAGGGCAAACCTTCATGGCGATCGGCATGCAGGATCCGGTATTGGGACCGCCCGCGATGAAATACCTGCGCAAGCAAATCAAGGATTGTCCCGAGCCGCTTGAAGTCGCCGAGGCCGGCCACTTCGTGCAGGAGGCCGGCGACGGGGTGGCCCGGGCGGCCCTTGAGGCCTTCGCCGACTGATGGCTGCGTCCATTCCGGAGGGCTTTTTCAAAGCCCCGATCGACATGCCCTTCACGGACATGGTGGGGCCGATCTACTACCGTCCCGGTGAGGACAGTCTCCATGTCGGTTTCGCGGCGGACGACAGGCACCTCAATCCCGGCGGCGTCATTCACGGCGGCATGCTGATGACCGTGGCCGACGATCTTATGGGTGCGACCGTCTACCGCGCCGTCGGCGCCCAGCCGATGGCAACCGTCAGCCTCAATTGCGATTTCCTGGCGGCCGTCAAACCCGGCGATTGGGTGCACGGCGTCGGCGACATTACGCGGCGCACCCGCTCCATGGTGTTCGTCCGCTCCGTCCTGAGCGTCGAGGACCGCCCGGTCCTGTCGGCGGCCGGAATCATGAAGCTGATCGAGAAGGATTAGGCGGGTACACCACCCAACGTTAGCATTCGACGGCGCCGCGGGTTCGACTTTCTCGCCCGCTCATGAAGGCGGCTTCGACCAGTCCTTCCAATTCGATATCCTGTCGTAATCGCCACTCGCTTTGATCGCGTCCAAATGGGCGTCGAATTGGTCGCGTAACGCTTCGTCTCTGAACCCCACATAGAACGTATTTCTGCCCTGGCCAGGAACCGGTTGATAGACAAATTCGGTGCTGACGATGTGCTTGCTGAAAGAGGTGTCCCGCCGCAGCTTTTGAACCCAATACTGGAATATCTTTCCGTCGATGATGACGGTGTCGCATCGCCCGCCGAGGAACACCCGAACCTGCGCGTCCTGGTTTGCGAACTCGTGGTACCTGAACGATTTCATGGCGTTCCGGAATTCCTTGCCCAGATGCTCGTCGGCCTGTTGCCAGGTACATACGGATTTTCCGGCAAGTTCGGAGAATTTCTTTATTCGAACCTGGTCCAATCGCCGCATGACGACGAAGTTTTGGTAGCTCACGAACGCCTTCGAGTAGAACAATCGCGGGTCCGACTTTTTGACCTCCACGGCCACGTCCACGGCGCCGGACGCCAGACTCCGCTCCATTCGGACGTTGCCCATGTATTTGGGCACGAACCGCCGGCCCAGCCTGGAGTAAACGCTCTTGAACAGTTCGATCGAAATTCCGGTGGCTGCGTCCTGCATCACATAGGGCGGCCGAGAGATGCCGAAAGCCACCTTGTCGTCGGCCATCGCGCTTTCGGCGATGCCGATGGACGATAACAGGAGGATCGCTGCAACAAGGGATTTCGACATTTGCGGCTCCGATTGTTTGCGCACAGGTCGTCAACCCGTCCCCGCCGCCTCGTCGAGGTCCTTGAACACCGGCGCGCGTTTGGCCTTGTTGGCAGCCATCGCTTCCATCAGGTCTTCGGTTACCAGCATGCCGGCGTTCCAGGTGGCGATGTGGTTGAGGCCGTCGGCCACGGAGTGATCGCGGGTATAGTTGAGCATTTCCTTGGTGCCGGCGACGGCCAGCGGCGACTTGGCGGCGATGCTGGCGGCGATCTCCAGCACGGCGGCATTGAGCGTCTCGTGATCGGCGAAGACGGCGTTCACCAGGCCGGAGGCCTGCGCCTCGGGCGCCGCCATGTTGCGGCCGGTGTAGGCCAGTTCGCGAACCAGGCCTTCGGGGATGAGGTGGGGCAGGCGCTGGAGCGTGCCGACGTCCGCCGTCATGCCGATGTCGATTTCCTTGATCACGAAATAGGCGTCCTCGCTGCAGTATCGCATGTCGCAGGCGCTCACCATGTCGACGCCGCCGCCGATGCAACCGCCCTGGACCGCGGCGAGAACCGGTACGCGGCAGGCCTCGATAGCGCTGAAGCAGCCTTGCAGATCCAAAATCAGCCTTCTCAGGGCATGCCGGCGTCTGCCCTCGTCGCCGTCGGAGGGCGCCAAAATGCTGCCGAAGGAGCTCAGATCAAGACCCGCCGTGAAATGAGGTCCGGTTGAGCTGATCACGGCGACGCGCGCCTTGGGATCCCGGTCGATGGTCTCGAACGCCGTTTTGATCTCGCGCCAGAAATCCGTGTTCATGGCGTTTCGAACCCGGGGACGGTTGAGCGTGACGTGTGCGATGCCGTCCTTTGTTTCGAGGGTGATGGTTTCAAAATCCATGACGCGGGTCCTTTAAATGTGTCAAGCTCCAGCCGATCGGGCGACCCGCCCGGCCGGCCCTCGACTCATACAGGAATCTCGACCGCGATGACACACACCATCGACACCGCTCTGCTGCCGGCCATGAGCCCGGGCACGACCTACCAGCTTACGATCCACCGTTTCGGCGCGCACGGCGCCCGGCCCAAGGCCTATTTCCAAGCCGCGCTGCATGCCGACGAAACGCCCGGTCTGCTGGTCGGCCACCACCTGTTGAGGGCGCTCATCGAAGCCGACAAGGCCGATGGCATAAAAGGAGAGATCATTGTGTCGCCCGTCGCCAATCCCATCGGATTGTCCCAGAATCTGGAGGGCTACCACGTCGGCCGTCTTAACCTCGACGGCGGCGGCAACTTCAACCGCGGTTTCCCCGACTTGGCGCCGCTGGTCGAGGACAAGGTAGCGGAATTGCTGGGTTCCGACGCGGACGCCAACGTCGTCGTCATCCGCGAAGCCCTGCGGAAGGCGGTGTCCGAGTTGGAAGAGACCACGGCCCATCAGGCTCTCCGCAAGACTCTCCTGAGCGAGGCGATCGACGCCGACATCGTGCTCGATCTCCACTGCGACCTTGAAGCTCTGATGCATATTTATCTCGGCACGCCGTTGTGGCCGGAGGCCGCCGATCTCTGTGCGGACACCGGCATGCGCGCGGTGCTGCTGGCGGACGATTCCGGCGGTGGGCCGTTCGACGAGGCTTGCGGCAATCCCTGGTGGCGGCTGGCCGACAGGTTTCCCGACGTCCCCGTCCCACCCGCCTGTCTGGCCGGCACGGTCGAGTACCGGGGCCAGGCCGAGGTCGGCGACGGGCTCGCCCAAGCCGACGCCGAAGCGCTGATGCGCTTCCTCACGCGCCGGGGCCTCATCGAGGGCGATGTACCCGCCGTACCGGAGGCCTTGTGCGACGGCACGCCGTTGGAAGCCACGGAAATCGTCTATGCACCGGCGGCCGGCGTCGTCGCCTATGCCGTGGAACTCGGCGACGTCGTCGCCAAGGGCGATCTGATCGCCGAAATCGTCGACCCCTCGGCGGACGATCCATACGACGCCCGCACACCCGTTCACGCCGGCACCGATGGCTTGATCCTCAGTCGGCAGGTGGACAAGCTGGTGCGTCCGGGCCAGGGCATCTGTAAGGTGGTCGGTACGGAACCGCTGGAATCGCGCCAAGCGGGCGCCCTGATGGAAGATTAGTCAATAAACTGGGTTTGGTTCGGGCAGGAAAGGTTTGGACGAAAGATGGATTACGAAAAGCTGATGTCCCTGGAGGGACCCACCACGGAGCGCACCTACGACGAACGGGACACCATGCTCTATGCGCTCGGGCTGGGCCTGGGCGCCGATCCCATGGATACGGATGAATTGCAATTCGTCTACGAGAAGGATCTCAAGGCCCTGCCCACAATGTCGACGGTGGTCACCTGGGCCGACGCCTGGCTCAACAAGGCGGACGTCGATCTCGTCAAGGTCGTTCATGGCGAGCAGCGCATGACCATTCACCAACCCCTGCCCGCCGCTGCCTCGGTCGTCAGCCGCGTGCGCGTGAAGGAGGCCTTCGACAAGGGTGCGGATAAGGGTGCGCTGATCCTGGTTGAAACGAAAACCACGCTGCTAGGATCCGAGGAGCCCCTGTGCACTGGCGTCTCGACCATTTTCGCCCGGGGCGATGGCGGTTTCGGCGGCCCGTCCGGTCCCTCGCCCGCACCCCATACAATCCCGGACCGCGAGCCGGACGAGAGCTGTACCTTTGCCACGCTGCCCCAGGCGGCGTTGATCTACCGCCTTTCGGGCGACCGCAACCCGCTGCATTCCGACCCCGACTTCGCCGCCGCCGCGGGCTTTCCCCGGCCGATCCTGCACGGGCTTTGCACCTACGGGAATGCCGGCCGGGCCGTTCTGAAGACCTATTGCGACTACGATCCGGCGAAGCTGACGGAGATCGACGTGCGCTTCTCCTCGCCGGTCTTCCCGGGCGAAAGCATTGTCACGGATCTGTGGCGCGACGGCGATACCGTTTCCTTCCGCTGCCGCGTTGCCGAACGCGGCAATGTCGTCATCGACAACGGCAGGGCGAAGATTTCGGAATAGGCGGTTAGGGAGCGGTGGCCAATCCCGCCTGCTTCCAGCTCAGGATGCCGCCTGACATGTTGTGCACGTCGGCATAGCCCTGGGCGGCCAGGAATTGGACGACCTGGGCGCTGCGGATACCGGTGGCGCAATGCACGACGATGCGTTGGTCCCAGGCGAATTCCGCCGGACTGAACCGGGACAGCGGCATGAGCGCCGCACCGCCGATATGCTCCTGCGCATGCTCATGAGGCTCACGCACGTCGACAAGCAGGGCCGAACCCGCTTCGAGCCAACCCGCCGTCGTCACAGCGTCAATTTCAGAAATACCGTTCATTTGCTTCCCCTCCCGAAAAGTGGGAAGGTTTATATATTAGATAATTCTAATATGCAAGTGAGGAACTGCTCAAATGCGCTTTTTGGCAATCATTTCGACAGGGGCGATATGTCCTGCCGTAATGTTGCCGACCAGATTCTTGATTTTCACGGCGGCGGTCTCGCCGAGCACGATATGCAAGCCCAGAGGCTGAGGTCCGGAAGCAGCAGCGGCGGCGCGCAATTCCTTGAAGAATTCGAGCGCGAACTCACCGCGCTCTCGGACGTTCACGACATCGAAACCGGCGTCCGCCAAAGCGCTCTCATAGACCTCCAGCGTTTCGACGAAACTGAAATCTGCGTCGGACGCCCATGGCAACGGATAGGTCAGGTCACCGCCGCCCGTCCGCATCACGTCGTAGACGCCAAACAGGCTGCCCGGTTTCAACACGCGGTGGATTTCAGCGAACAGATCGGATTTCTCCGCGATGTTCATGCCGACGTGCATCATGTAGCCGCCGTCGTGGCTGTCCGGAGGAAACGGCATGTCGAGGGCGCTGCCCTGGTGCAAGTCAATACGCCTGTTCAGTCCAACCCAGCCGCATAGGGCATTGCCCGTCTCCACGTACTCCGGCGTGAGATCGAGGCCGCTGACACGGCACCGGAAGCGGTCTGCCGTAAAGCGCGCCGTGCCGCCGATGCCGCAACCGACATCCAGCACGTGGCTTTCGGGTGCAATATCGAGTTGATTGATGAGATGCGCCGATGCCCGCCGCCCGCCGACGTGGAACTCGTCGGCCGGCGCCAGGTCGTCGATGGTGACGTTCGCTATCGTCCGGCCCGAAGCCTCAAGGGCGGCCTCAAATGCCGTCAGCAGGCCACCATGCGTGTAATGACGGGTGACGGCCTGATGATCGGTCATGGGCTTCGTCCGGTGGAAGGGTTCCGGCTAGTTCATCACGCTCGAGAGCTTCATGGCGACGGACATGTCGCCGTCGACCTTGAGCTTGCCCATCATGAAAGCCGTGGTGGGATCGAGGTCGCCGCCCAGCATGGACTCAAAGTCCTCCAGACTGATGGTAATGGTGCAATCGGCTTCGTTGTCCTCGTTGTTGACCACGTTGGGCACGCTCACGCCGTCCAGAAACAGCCAGCCGTCGTCGCCGAAGTCGAATTTGACCGTGGCGCCGAAGCCGCTGTCTTCGTCCATGTTGCCGCGGATCTGTTCGGTCACGGATTCCAGGCTCATCTTGTTTTCTCCATTTTTGTTCAAGCCCAGTCCGATGACTTTCAGGGCCGGTTGGGTATTACGCTGTGAGTCAGCTTGACGTTAACGTAAACGTCAATCTAGGATACTGTCAACGCAATCGGCCGTTGGATTCCCCATGGGCCGAACATTTCGCGTCCCCTTGAGGAGGCACATGACCTATCGGTCGGTCTTTCGACCCGATCTCTTTTCGGGTCAAACCATCGTCGTGACCGGCGGCGGCAGCGGTATCGGCCGCTGCACCGCCCACGAACTGGCGGCCTTGGGGGCGCATACCGTCCTGGTCGGCCGAAACGAGGAAAAACTGGAGACCGTAGCCGCGGAAATCAGCGAAGATGGCGGCCAGGCAAGCTGGCGCAGCACGGACATTCGCGACGAAGACGGCGTGCGCGATACGGTGGCGAGCATCGTGGCCGATAACGGGGCTATCCACGGGCTGGTCAACAACGCGGGCGGCCAGTTTCCCAGCCCCCTGACAGGCATCAGCAAGAAGGGCTTCGATGCTGTTGTCGCGACGAACCTCACGGGTGGGTTCTTGATGGCCCGGGAAGTTTTCAGCCAGTCCATGGCTGACAACGGCGGCGCCGTCGTCAATATGATCGCCGATATGTGGCGGGGTATGCCGGGTATGGGGCATTCGGGCGCCGCCCGCGCCGGCATGGAAAACCTGACGCGCACGATGGCCTTCGAATGGGCGGCGGCCGGCGTCCGCGTCAACGCGGTGGCGCCCGGCTGGATCATTTCCTCGGGCATGGACACCTATGACGGAGCCGTCAAGGCACTCATTCCCAAACTGCCCGCCGAGGTTCCCCTCAAGCGGGTCGGCACGGAATCTGAGGTCAGCGCGACTATCACCTTCCTGTTGTCGGAAGGCGCCTCGTTTATCACGGGCAGCACGGTGCGCATCGACGGCGGCGTCATTCTCGGCACGTCGCTATGGGAAGCCGCCGATCATGACCGTTCAAAACCCTATAACGGATTTCATCGTGCAGAGAAGCCGCGCGTATTGGATCAGGAGGAGTAGAAATTGGCGGTACTGGAAACATCATTGGACCCGGCGTCCGAGGAATTTGCGGCCAACCGGAGCGCTATGCTCGGCCTGATCGAGGAATTCCGGGGGCTGGAGCAGAAGGTGCGGGACAATTCCGCCAGCCGCCGGGAGCGCTTCCATGAACGCGGCCAGTTGCTGCCTCGTGAGCGCGTCGCCCTGTTGCTGGACCGCGGCGCGCCCTTCGTCGAGCTCTCGACCCTGGCCGGCTACAAGATGCACGACGACGACGGCGACAAGAACATTGCGGGCGGCAACAACATCGTCGGCATCGGATACGTTTCGGGGACGCGCTGCTTGATCACGGCCAGCGATTCCGGCATCAAGGGCGGCGCCATCACGCCGATGGGCCTAAAGAAGAGCCTGCGCGCCCAGGAAATCGCGCTGAAGAACAAGCTGCCGGTCATCAACCTGATCGAGAGCGCCGGGGCCAACCTGCTGTACCAGTCCGAAATCTTCGTCGAGGGCGGCAAGATTTTCGCCAACCTCGCCTATCTGTCGGCGGCCGGGCTGCCCATCATCACCGTTGTGCACGGCTCCTCCACCGCCGGCGGCGCCTATATGCCGGGTATGTCGGATTACAACATCATGGTGCGGGGCCGGGCCAAGGTCTTCCTCGGCGGCCCGCCTTTGGTGAAGGCGGCCACCGGCGAGGAAACCAACGACGAGGACCTCGGCGGCGCGGAAATGCACGCCACCCTGGCCGGCACGGCGGAATACCTGGCGGAAAATGACGCCGACGCCGTCGCCCAGGCGCGTGAGGTCGTCTCCCGCCTCAACTGGAACCGCGACGTTGGTGGACGCGAGGCACGGGACTTCGAGGACCCGATCCATAACATCGACGAATTGTGCGGCCTGGTACCGGTCGATTACCGCAAACCCTACGAGGTGCGCGAATTGATCGCGCGGCTGGTGGACGGTTCCGACTTCACCGATTTCAAACCGCTCTACGGTCCCAACACGGTTTGCGGCCACGCCCGCATCGAAGGCCACGCCTGCGGCATCATCGGCAACAACGGCCCGATCATGCCCGAGGACTCGGTCAAGGCGACACAGTTCATCCAGCTCTGCAGCCAGTCCGACACGCCCCTGGTGTTCCTGCAGAACACGACGGGCTACATGGTCGGCCAGGATTCCGAATCGGGCGGCATGGTCAAACACGGCTCCAAGATGATCCAGGCCGTGGCCAACGCACCCGTGCCCAAGGTCACCCTGATGACCGGCGGCTCCTTCGGCGCGGGCAACTACGGCATGTGCGGGCGGTCCTACGATCCCCGCTTCGTCTTCTCCTGGCCCAATTCCAGGATCGCCGTGATGGGCGGGGAGCAGGCCGCCATGGTCATGGAGATTATCACCCGCGCCAAATTCGAACGCGACGGCCTCGAGCTCGACGAGAACGCCGTCAAGGCCATGGGCCAGTCGATCATCGACCGCACGGAAAAGGAAAGCGGCGCCCTGGCCGCCACGGCGCGTCTGTGGGACGACGGTATCATTGATCCCCGCGATTCGCGCCGCGTCATCGGCTTCGCCCTATCGGTCGCCCGCGAAGCGCAGGTTCGCGTCACCCACCCCAACAGCTTCGGCGTCGCCCGCGGTTAGGAGTAAGTTCATGCAATTCACCACCGAACACGACGAAATCCGCCGCTCCGTGGCGCGCTTCGTCGACAACGAGATCAATCCGCACGTCGACCAGTGGGAGGAGGAGGAGATCTTCCCCGCCCACGAGCTGTTCAAGAAGATGGGCGACGCGGGTCTCCTCGGCATCACCAAGCCCGAGGAATACGGCGGCTCCGGGCTCGATTACTCCTACGGCATGGTGATGACGGAGGAGTTGGGTCGCGTACGCTGCGGCGGCGTGCCCATGGCCATCGGCGTGCAGACCGACATGTGCACGCCCGCGCTGGCGCGCTTCGGCTCACACGAATTGAAGGAGGAATTCCTCCGTCCCGCCATATCGGGCGACGCCGTCGGCTGCATCGGCGTCACCGAACCGGGCGCGGGTTCGGACGTCTCCGGCATCAAGACCAAGGCGGTGAAGGATGGCGACGATTACGTCATCAACGGCTCCAAGATCTTCATCACCAACGGCCATCAGGCCGACTGGGTCTGCCTTCTGGCCAACACCTCGGACGGCAAGCCGCATCAGAACAAATCCCTGATCATGGTGCCGATGGACGCCCCCGGCGTTGTGCGCGGACGCAAGCTCAAGAAACTGGGCATGGCCTCGTCCGACACCGCGGAGTTGTTCTTCGAAGACGTGCGGGTGCCGCAAAGCAACCGCATCGGCGACGAAAACGCGGGCTTCATGTACCAGATGCTGCAGTTCCAGGAAGAACGCCTGTGGGCCGCTGCGGCCAGCCTCAAAGCCATGGAAATGACCATGGACGTCACCATCGACTACACCCGCAACCGCCAGACCTTCGGCCAGCCCATCCTCGACAACCAGGTCGTCCACTTCCGCCTGGCCGAACTGGCGACAGAGGTCGAAAGCCTGCGCGCCTTGGTCTATCAGGCCGTGGAGCAATACATCGGCGGCGAAAACGTCACCCGCCTCGCCTCCATGGCCAAGCTCAAGTGCGGCCGTCTTTCCCGCGAGGTGGCCGACGCCTGCGTCCAGTTCCACGGCGGCATGGGCTACATGTGGGAAAGCGACGTCAACCGCTACCTGAGGGATTCGCGGCTGGGCTCCATCGGCGGCGGTGCGGACGAGATCATGCTCGGTATCATCGCCAAGCTTGACGGCACACTTCCCGGTAAGGGGAACAAGAAACGTGACTGACGCCGCCCATTTACCCGATTGCCACACGCTTGATCTCCGTCTCGAGGACGGTGTGCTGTTTCTCACGCTGAACCGTCCCAAGACTCGAAACGCCATGAACAACGCCATGGTCAATGAGCTCGAGATGGTCTTTGCCGCCCTTGCCGAGCTCGGCGTCCGTACCGTCGTGATGCGGGGCGCAGAGGGCAATTTCTGCTCCGGCGGCGACATCAAGGATATGTCGTCGGCCCTGGCTCCCGCCGAGGGCGAGGACGATGCCCTGCAAGCTTTCAACCGGCGCTTTGGCCGGATGATCACCGCCGCCAACAACGCCCCGCAAACCGTCATCGCCATTGTCGAGGGCGCGGTTCGGGGCGGCGGCTTCGGCCTCGTCTGCGTCTCCGACATCGCGCTCGCCCACGGCAACGCCAGCTTCGCCTTGCCGGAAACCGGCCTCGGCCTGCCCCCGGCTCAGATCGCTCCATTCGTGGTGCAGCGCATTGGCTTGACGCAAGCCAGGCGTTTCGCACTCAGCGGTCTTGCCATCGACGCCGAGGCGGCCCGCGACCTCGGCATCGTCCACGAGGTTCACGGCGGTGACGCCGAACTGGAAGAGGCCCTCGCCGCGACTTTGAAGCGCGTGGCGCGCTGCGCGCCCGGGGCCAACGCCATGACCAAGCGCCTGATGCTGGATGTCGGCATCGAACCGTTGGAGCAGTTGCTGGACGCCGCGGCGGAGATGTTCGCGGTTTCCGCCCGCGGGCCGGAGGGCACGGAAGGTATGCGCGCCTTCATCGAAAAGCGCAAACCCGACTGGAATTCAAGCGGCGAGGGAGCCTGAACGCGTGGCCAAACAGATCGATACACTTCTCGTCGCCAACCGTGGTGAAATCGCGGTCCGAATATTCGCGACCGCCCGCGCCATGGGCCTGAAGACCGTTGCAGTCTTCAGCGAGGCGGACGCAGCAGCCCCTCATGTCAAGGCAGCCGACAGCGCCGTCTGTATCGGGCCGCCCCCGGCGCCGGAATCCTACCTCTCCATCGAGAACGTGATCGCCGCCGCCAAGTCCGCCGGCGCCGACGCCGTGCACCCGGGATACGGCTTCCTTGCCGAAAACGCCGATTTCGCAGACGCCTGTGCGGCGGCCGGCCTCAGCTTCGTCGGGCCGCCCGCCGATGCGGTCCGGCTGATGGGCAACAAGCGGCTGGCCAAAATCAAGATGGCCGAAGCGGACGTGCCCTGCGTGCCCGGCTATTCGGGGGAGGACCAGTCGGACGCCGTGTTGACGAAAGAAGCGGACCGCGTCGGCTATCCCCTGATGGTGAAAGCGGCGGCCGGCGGCGGCGGCCGCGGCATGCGCCGCGTCGAAAATGCGGCCGACCTGGCGGCGGCGCTGGCCTCGGCCCGTTCCGAATCTCTCGCCGCCTTCGGCTCCGACGAACTGATCCTGGAAAAAGCCATCGACCGGCCGCGGCACGTGGAAATTCAGATCTTCGCCGACGGCCAGGGCCATGCATTGCACCTGGGCGAGCGCGATTGTTCGGTGCAGCGCCGCCACCAGAAGGTTATCGAGGAAGCCCCCTCCCCCGCCGTCGACGCGGATCTCCGCGCCCGCATGGGTGAGGCGGCGGTCAAGGCCGCCCAAGCCATCGGATACGTCGGCGCCGGTACGGTCGAGTTCCTGCTGGGCGACGATGGGGCGTTCTACTTCATGGAGATGAATACGCGCCTGCAGGTCGAACACCCTGTGACCGAGATGATCACCGGGCTCGATCTCGTCGAATGGCAGTTACGGGTAGCGCGCGGCGAGGATCTGCCGCGGGCGCAGGAGGCGGTTGATCTTAGCGGCCATGCCATTGAAGTTCGCCTCTATGCCGAGGACCCGAGGGTCGACTTCATGCCGCAGACCGGCCGGGTGCTGCGCTGGAACCCGCCGGAGGGCGACGGTGTGCGCACCGACCATGGCGTCGCCGACGGCATGAACGTAACGCCTTTCTACGATCCCATGATCGCCAAGATAGCCGCCCATGGCCCGACGCGCGAGGACGCCCGGCGCAAGCTGATCCAGGCGCTGGCCGACTGCACGTTGCTGGGCGTCGGCACCAACCAGGCCTTCCTCGCCCGCTGCCTTGGCCACGCGACATTTGCCGGCGGCGGGGCGACCACGGCCTTTATCGAGGAAAACGGCGACGATCTTCTGGCCGCCGATGAAGCGGCGGTGACGGCTCTCGCCACGGCCCTTCTGGCGACGCGCGATGCCGGAGCGGAGACACCGTGGTTCAGCACGGGCGTCTGCGAGTGGCCGCTGCAGGTCGAATACGGTTCCGCCGACGCCGTCGAAGTCGATGTGACGATGCGTGGCGACACTTATCTGGTTTCCGGGGTCGGCGAAAACTCGGCCACGGTGCGCATCCTGGAAAGAAACGCGGACACCGTGCGATTCGAGTTCGAAGGCGTGCAGGGAAGCGCCGTCTGGCTGCGCGACGGCGACGCCGTCCACGTGTCGGCAGCCGGCACGACCGTTTCCGCCGCGGAAGCCCCGCCCCAAGGCGCCGCCGGTGCGGCGGGTGGCGACGGACGTCTCCTGGCGCCCATGCCGGGCCGCGTCGTCCGGGTCAACGCCGCCGCCGGCGGCCAGGTGACCGCCGACGATATCCTTGTCGTGATCGAGGCCATGAAGATGGAGCACGAGATTTCCGCCGGCATCGACGGTACGGTGGCGGAAGTCGCCGTGGCCGAAGGCGATCAGGTCAGCCCGCGTCAGCTTCTCATGCTGGTCGAAGCCGAAGCGGCGGAATAACGAACGAGACCCGGAGCCCCCCAATATGAACGCCATGTCACAGTACTACACCCAGGAGCACGAGGCCTTCCGCGACCAGCTCCGCCGTTTTGTCGACAACGAAATCATGCCCAACGTCGACGATTGGGAGGAAGCCGGTGAAATCCCCCGTGAGTTCTTCGTCAAGACCGCCGAGATCGGGGTGCGCGGCATGGGCTATCCGGAGGAACTGGGCGGGGTCGATACCGATCTTTTTCACCAGATCATCTTCCACGAGGAAATCGGCCGCACCGGCGCAGGCGGGGTCAGCGCCGCCCTGGCGGCCCACAATATCGCCACGCCGCCGCTGGTGGCGCTGGGCAGCGACCGCATCAAGCAAACCGTGGTTCCGGAAATTCTTTCCGGACACAAGCTCGCCGCGCTCTGCATCACCGAACCGGGCGGCGGATCCGATGTCGCAAACCTCAAGACGCGCGCGGTGCGGGACGGCGACGACTACATCGTCAACGGCTCCAAGACCTTCATTACCGGCGGCTTCAACGCCGATTACTATACCGTCGCCGTGCGCACCGGCGGCGAGGGCATGGGCGGCGTCTCACTCTTGCTGATCGAGCGCGATACGCCCGGTTTCACGCGCACCAAGCTGGAAAAGATGGGTTGGCATTCGTCCGACACCGCGACGCTCTACTTCGACGATTGCCGGGTGCCGGTGGAAAACCTGATCGGCGCCGAGAACGCCGGCTTCCAGGGCATCATGCTCAACTTCAATTCCGAGCGCTTCGGTATTGCCGGCATGGCCTACGGCATGTCCAAGTGCGCCTATGAGGAATCGCTCGAATATGCCAAACAGCGCGAGACCTTCGGAAAGCCGTTGATCAAGCACCAGGTCATTCGTCACAAGCTCATCGACATGGCAACCCGGATCAATGCCCTCAAGGCCTATCTGGAAAGCATGGCCTGGCGGCTCGACCAGGGCGAGCACGCCATCGCCGAGATCTGCATGCTGAAGAACCTCGCCACCGAAACCATGAGTTACTGCGCCTCGGAAGCGGTGCAGATCTTCGGCGGCGCCGGTTATATGAAAGGCACCAAGGTCGAACGAATTTTCCGCGAAACCAAGGTGCTGACCATCGGCGGCGGCACCGAGGAAATCATGAAGGACTTGGCGTCCCGGCAATTGGGTTGGTGAAGGGATAATGAACCCTGGATTTCGGCATGCGCATGAATGACGCCGGGGACAAACCGCCCGCTCCAGCGTCATCCCGGACTTGATCCGGGATCCATGATGACTTTCGGTCAAACACAAACGTCTGAAAAACAAAGAAAATTGGATTCCGGCATGCGCCGGAATGACGACGTGGACGATCCACCCTCCACAACGTCATCCCGGACTTGATCCGGGATTCATTTTGTCTTTTTTCGCATCACGCAAACCTCTGTAAAGAAAAAAGAAATTTGGATTCCCGCCTTCGCGGGAATGACGACGGTGACGATCCACCCTGCACAGCGTCATCCCGGACTTGATCCGGGATCCATGTTGTTTTTTTTCTGTGTAAGCTTCTGTAAGAAAACAAAAACCTGGATTCCCGCCTTCGCGGGAATGACGGTTGTGCGTTTTGGATGGACTATTCAGTCAAAATTAAACAATGTTTATTTTATCGAACCTTGTATAAAATAAACATTATGGCCACGAATTCCCCGCGCCGCCGGGCGCTGAGTGACCACAAGCGTGCCGGCATCCTGGACGCCGCGCGACGCGTCATCGCACGGGACGGGCTTGACAGCGCCACCATGCGGGCCATCGCCAAGGAGGCGGACTACACGCCCGGCGCGCTCTACGCCTACTATCCCTCGAAGGATCATCTGCTGGTGGAGCTGGCCGGCAAGGCCCTCGGCTTCGCCGCCCGCAACGTCCGGGCAGGGGCGGCGCAAGGGGGAAGCACCGGCGCATTGGCCCAGTTCAGCGCCTACTTCCGCGCCAAACCCGAGGACCTCGATCTTCTGCTGACGGTATTTCAGTCAAGTCGGGCCCAGGTCATCACCGGCGAGCTGGAACGCACTTTCACCGGCCAACTGATCGCCGCCCTCGCCCCGATTTCCACCGCGCTCGTCGACGAAGGGTTGCCTCCGGACGAGGCCAACGCCGAAGCCCTCGACAGTGCCGCCCAGGCAATGGGACTGTTGATGCTGGAGAATGCCGGGCGCCTGAGGGCGCTCGGTTTCTAAGATCGGGGGAACGCGTGCGAGCGTTCCCCCGACAAAATAATCAGGCGGCCTTGCTGGCAGCCTCGGTGTAGAACCCGCGGCCTTCTGCGGCCATGTCACGTAAGCTTGCCGGCGGGCTGAAGCGTTCGCCGTAGGCCTGGGCCAGGCGGTCGCATTCGGCGACGAAATCCTCGATTCCGATGCTGTCGATCATCGAACAGGTGCCGCCGTGGAAGGGCGCGAAGCCCCAGCCCAGGATGGAGCCGACGTCGGCGTCCTCGGGCGACATCACGACGTTTTCCTCAAGACACCGCGCCGTCTCCACGGACTGGACGTACATCATGCGCTTGACGATCTCATCGACCTCGGGCTGCTCGTCGGCCACCGGGAAGGCCTCAGCCAGACCGGGCCAGAGGTGTTTCTTGCCGTCCTCGGGATAGTCGTAAAAGCCCTTGCCGGCCTTCTTGCCGACACGCTCCAGTTCCTCGACCATCTTGGTCGTGACGGCATCGCCCGGTCCGGCGCGGTACTTGTCGCCGAGATCGGTTTTGGTCTGCTCCCGGATGTGGTGCATCAGGGAGAGCGAAACCTCGTCGGCGAGCGCCAGCGGTCCCACCGGCATGCCGGCGATACGGCCGGCGTTCTCGATCAGGGCCGGTTTGACGCCCTCGCCCAGCAGCGCGATGCCCTCGGCGACGTAGGTGGCGAACACCCGGCTGGTGTAGAAGCCCCGCGAATCGTTGACCACCACGGGCGTCTTGCGGATGCGCTTGACGTAGTCCATGGCGACGGCGAGCGCCTTGTCGGAGGTTTTTTCACCGAGGATGATTTCAACCAGCGGCATCTTGTCGACCGGCGAGAAGAAGTGAATGCCGATGAAGCTTTCCGGCCGTGAACTCGCTTCGGCCAGCCCCGTAATGGGCAGGGTCGAGGTGTTGGAGGCGAAAATCTTGTCGTCCGCGATCACGGCCTCCGATTTAGCCGTCACATCGGCCTTGATGGCGCGGTCCTCGAACACGGCCTCGATCACCAGATCGCAGCCTTCAAGGTCGGCGAATTCCGTGGTCGGCTTGATCAGGCTCAGCGTCTTGTCACGGGCCTCCTCGGTCATGCGCTTGCGGCTGACGCGCTTGGCCAGCAGGCCTTCACTGTAGGCTTTGCCCTTCTCGGCCGTCTCCAGATCGGTGTCGAGCAGCACGACTTCGAGGCCCGCCATGGCCGTCGAATAGGCAATGCCGGCGCCCATCATACCGGCGCCCAAAATGCCGATCCTGGCGAACTCGGTTTTCTCGACGTCCTTGGGCCGGCGCTTCAGCTTGTTGGCGTCGCCCATGGAGAAGAACAGCGTGCGTACCATGTTGTGGGCGACGTTGTCGGCGGCCAGGCTGGCGAAATGACGGCTTTCCAGCTTGAGGCCCATGTCGAAGGCGCAATTGAGGCCTTCGCTGACGCAGCTCATGATGGCGATGGGGGCGGGATAGTTGCCGTAGGTCTTGGCCCGCAGCATGGCGTTGCCGGCGATGAAGGTCTCGTAGCCCTTGGGCGTCTGCGGACCGCCGCCGGGGATCTTGAAGCCCTTTTTGTCCCAAGGCTGGACGGGGTCGCCCTCCTCCTTGATCCAGGTCTTGGCGGCGTCGAGCAAATCGTCCGCCGGCACGACGGCGTGGATCATGCCCTTGGCCAGGGCCTTTTCGGGCGAGAGGTGCGTGCCTTCGAGCAGCAGCGGCAGGGCGTCGCGGATGCCGATCAGGCGCGGCAGGCGTTGCGTGCCGCCGGCGCCGGGCAGCAGGCCAAGCTTGACCTCCGGCAGGCCCAGCAGGGTCTTCGGATTATCGGCCGCCACGCGGTAGTTGCAGGCAAGGCAGATCTCGAACCCGCCGCCCAGGGCCGTGCCGTTGATGGCCGCGGCGACGGGCTTTTCGGAAAGCTCCAGCGAGCGCAGCGTTCCCTTGAAGTTGTCGCCGAAGTCCATGACCTCCTGCGGCACGCGACTCGACAGGAGCTCCGTGAGGTCCGCGCCGGCAACGAAATCGGCCTTCTTCGATGTGATGACGATGCCTTTGACGGCGTCGTCGCCCAGAGCCTTGTCGACGAATTCCTTGAACAGCGTGATGGAGGCGATGTTGAGCACGTTCATCGGGCGCTCGGTCATGTTCCATGAGATGACGGCAATGCCGTTTGAATCGACGTCGTATTCGATCATCGTTGGTTCTTCCCTGAATTGGTGGCCGCGCCAGTGGCGCGGCCGGTATCAATAGACTTAGACTCGTTCGATCACCGTGGCGGTGCCCATGCCGCCGCCGACGCAGAGCGTGGCGAGGCCGGTTTCCTTATCGGTGCGCTCCATCTCGTCCAACAGCGTGCCGAGGATCATCGCACCGGTGGCCCCCAACGGATGGCCCATGGCGATGGCGCCGCCGTTGACGTTGATCTTGCCGTGGTCGATGTCGAGCTGGTCCATGTAGCGCAGCACCACCGAGGCGAAGGCCTCGTTGAGCTCGTAGAGATCGATGTCGTCGACGTTCATGCCGAGGCGTTTCAGGACCTTCTCCGTCACATAGGACGGGCCGGTGAGCATGATCGAGGGCTCCGATCCGATGGAGGAGAAACCCTTGATGCGGGCACGAGCCTTGAGGCCGTACTTGTCGCCCATCTCCTTGGTGCCGATCAGCACGGCGGCCGCGCCATCGACGATGCCGGAGGAATTGCCGCCGGTATGCACGTGGTTGATTTTCTCAACGTCGGGATAGCGCTGGATGGACACGCTGTCGAAGCCGGCCATCTCACCCATGCCTTCGAAGGCCGGATTGAGGGAGGCCAACGCCTGCATGTCGGTGCCGGGGCGCATGTGCTCGTCGTGGTCGAGGATCGTGATGTCGTTCTGGTCGGTGACCGGAACAACGGAGTTCTCGAAACGCTTTTCCTCCCAGGCCTTGGCGGCGCGTTTTTGCGATTCCATGGCGTAGGCGTCGACGTCGTCGCGGCTGAAACCGTCGCGCGTGGCGATCAGGTCGGCCGAAATGCCCTGCGGCGTGAAGTAGAGCTTGTGCGTCACGGCCGGGTCGGCGGCGTAGGAGCCGCCCGAGGCGCCCATGGCGACGCGGCTCATGCTCTCGACACCGCCGCCGATGGCGAAGTCGGACTGGCCGGACATCACCTGGGCCGAGGCCATGTTGACGGCTTCAAGACCGCTGGCGCAGAAGCGGTTGATGGAGACGCCGGCGACCGTTTCGTCGTAGTCGGCCATCAACACGGCCGTGCGGGCGAGGACGGAGCCCTGCTCACCGACCGGTTCAACGCAGCCCAGCACGACGTCGTCGACATCGGCCGTGTCGAGGTCATTGCGGTCGCGTACCGCTTTCAGCACATGGGCAGCCAAAGCCGTCGGCGTCACTTCGTGCAGGCTGCCGTCCTTGCGGCCCTTGCCGCGCGGTGAACGCACGGCGTCGTAAATGTAAGCGTCTGTCATGGCTCTATCCTCTATCCCTCTTGTATCCCTGTTCGACCAACCGGCTATAGCGAGCGGCTGATGAGTTCCTTCATGATCTCGTTCGTCCCGGCGTAGATGCGCTGCACGCGGGCGTCGGCGTAGGCGCGGGCAATGGGGTATTCCCACATGAAACCATATCCGCCGTGCAGTTGCAGGCATTGATCCATCACTTTGCCTTGAAGTTCCGTCGTCCACAGCTTGGCCATGGCGGCGGTCTCCACGTCCAGGCCGCCTTCGACGTGCAGTTCGAGGCAGCGGTCGAGGAAGACGCGGGCGATGGTGATCTCTGTCTTGAGCTCCGCCAGCTTGAACTTCGTGTTTTGGAATTCCGCGATGGCCTTGCCGAAGGCCTTGCGGTCGCGCGTGTAATCGATGGTCCACTGCAGCGCGCCCTCGCAGGCCGCAACGGCGCCGACGGCGACAGAGAGGCGTTCCTGCGGCAGTTCCTGCATAAGGTAGATGAAGCCCTGGCCTTCCTCGCCCAGGCAGTTGGAAGTGGGCACGCGGACGTCATCGAAGAAAAGCTCCGAGGTATCCTGCGCCTTGTTGCCGAGCTTTTCCAGGTTACGGCCTTTTGTGTACCCCTCGCGGTCGGACTCCACCAGGATCAGGGATGTTCCCTTGGCGCCCTTGGAGGGGTCGGTCTTGGCGACGACGATCGTCACGTCGGCATTCTGGCCGTTGGTGATGAAGGTCTTGGAGCCGTTGATCAGGTACTCGTTGCCGTCCATCACGGCGGAGGTTTTGACGCCTTGGAGGTCCGATCCCGTGCCCGGCTCCGTCATGGCGATGGCCAGAATGAGCTCGCCACTCACCGCTTTGGGCAGCAGGTCATTTTTCTGCTCTTCCGAGCCGTAGTGCAGGATGTAGGGTGCCGCGATGTCGGAATGCAGCCCGAAACCCGGGCCGGTGTAGCCACAACGGGCCAACTCTTCGTTAACCACGGCGTTGTAGCGGAAATCGCCGCCGGGTCCGCCGTATTCCTCAGGAATGGTGGCGCAGAGCAACCCGGCCTCGCCGGCTTTGGCCCAGACCTCGCGCGGTACGATGCCGTCCTTTTCCCACTGGGCGTGGTGGGGCGCGATTTCCTGTTCGACGAACTTGCGTACCGAATCGCGGAACATCTGGTGATCGTCTTCATAGACCTTTTGCGGTAGCGCCAATATCGGGGTCCTCCGAAATTCAATAACTTCTTAGATTACATTGTCGGATTTTAGTGCGGCAATCTCGTCGGCGGTATAGCCAAGTTTGCATAGCACCTCTTCGCTGTGCTCACCCTGGGCCGGTGCGTGCTGCTCGATGGAAAACTCGAACTCGCTCATCTTCAGCGGAAAAGCGTATTGCAAGACATCGCCCTCGGTCGGGTGAGCCTCCGTTACGAACATGTTTCGCGCCTTCAGTTGGGGATCGTGTTGCGATTCCTCCACCGTCAGCACTGGCGCCAGGCAGCAATCGACGCGGTCGGCAAACTCGCTCCATTCGGCCTGGGTGCGGGTCTTGAAGAGCGCCGCAGTTTCTTCGATCACCTGATCGGCTTCGGCGCCCGGTATCATGCCCCGGCCGAAGAGGTCGGGCCGCTCGGCGCCCTCGCAGAAGGCCTGCCAGAACTTGGGCTCCAGCGCCCCCAGCGCCATCCAGCGGCCGTCGCTGGTTTCGTACATATTGTAATTGGCGATGCCTCCCGACAAGAGCCCGCCGCCGCGCGGTGTGACTTCGCCCGTTCCCGCGTAGTTGCCCAGCGAGGCTACGGCGTGGGCCAACGTCACATCCGTCATGGCGACGTCGACGTAACGGCCCTCGCCCGAGGCGCGGGCATCGATCACGGCGGCCAGGATGCCCATGACGGCGGCCTGCCCACCGCCCAACAGATCGGCGATCTGGAAGTTGGGCACCATCGGCGCACCCTCGCGAGCGCCCATCTGGTCGGAAACGCCGGCGTAGGCGCAGTAATTGATGTCGTGCCCCGCCCGGTCACGGTAGGGGCCGTCCTGGCCGTAGCCGGTGATGGCGCAATAGACGATGGCCGGATTGACTGTTTTGACGGCGTCATAGCCGATGCCTAAGCGGTCGACCACGCCGGGACGGAACTGCTCCACGACGACGTCGGCATCCGCCGCCAGCTTCATGAAGATCTCGCGGCCCCGGTCGCTGCGCAGATCCAGCTTCATGGAGCGCTTGTTGCGGTTGATCGCCAGGAAGAACGGCGCCATGGATTTCGCCAACGGCGGCATGACGCGGGCATAGTCGCCGGGGCCCGTGTCCTCGATCTTCAGCACATCCGCGCCCATGTCACCGAGGTGCAGGGTACAGATCGGACCCGGCAGCAACCGGGTGAGATCGAGGACCTTGAGGCCGTCCAGCGGCTTTGCCCGCACAGGCACTACTCCTTAAATGCCGAACCGCCTAAAACGCTGCAGCATCCAACGCCATCATGCTTTCCTTGCCCGCCGTGATCTTGGCCAGCAGGGACGAAGTATCGGGCATGATGCGCTGCATGTAGAAGCGGCCGGTGATCAGCTTGTTCTCGTAGAACGCCGCCTCGTCCGTGCCGTTGGCGAGTTTTTCCTGGGCGACCTTGGCCATCCAGGCCCACATGAAGCCGAGCGCCACGGTGCCGAACATGCGTTGATATTCGGTGGCGCCGGAGGCTGCCTGTTCGACATCCTTGAGACCTTGTTCGCCGATCCAGGCGGTGGCCTGTTGCAGACGCGCAAAGCCCTTGGCCAGCGGCATGACGAAGTCGGCCAGGTCCTTGTTGCCGGAATTCTCCTGGATGAAGGCATCCACCGGATGGAAGAAGGCGCGCAGCATGCGGCCCATGTGGGCCGGCATCTTGCGGCCTACCAGGTCGAGCGCCTGAACGCCGTTGGCACCCTCGTAGATCTGGGCGATGCGGGCGTCGCGTACGTACTGCTCCATGCCGTGTTCGCGGATGTAGCCGTGGCCGCCGAAGCACTGCTGTCCGGTATTGGTGGCCTCAAAGCCGACGTCGGTGATGTGCGCCTTGACCACCGGGGTAATCAGGGAAACCAGGTCTTCCGCCGTCTGGCGCGAATCCTCGTCGGGATCGAAGCGCGAAAGATCGAGGTTCACCGCCGTCCAGGTGGTGAGCGCCCGCGCGCCTTCGTTGAAGGCCCGCATGGTCATCAGCATGCGCCGCACGTCGGGGTGTACGATGATGGGATCGGCCGCCTTATCGGGTTCCTTGACGCCGCTGAGACTGCGGCCCTGCAGCCGGTCGTTGGCGTAAAGCGCGGCGTTCTGGTACGAGACCTCCGATAGCGACAGGCCCTGCATGCCGACGCCCAAACGGGCGGCGTTCATCATGACGAACATGGCCTGCATGCCCTTGTGTTCGCGGCCCAGCAGGTAACCCACGGCGTTGTCGTAATTGAGCACGCAGGTGGCGTTGCCGTTAATGCCCATCTTGTGCTCGATGGAGCCGGTAGAGACGCCGTTGGGCTCACCGAGGCTGCCCTCATCGTCGTGCATGATCTTGGGCACGATGAAGAGGCTCACGCCCTTGATGCCCGGAGGACCGCCCGGGATCTTGGCCAGGACGAGATGGACGATGTTGTCGGCCATATCGTGGTCGCCTGCGGAGATGAAGATCTTGGTGCCGCTGACGAGATACGTGCCGTCTTCCTGCGGTTCGGCCTTGGTGCGCATCTGCCCAAGATCGGTGCCGCAGTGGGGCTCCGTCAGGTTCATGGTGCCGGTCCACTCGCCCGAGTACATGCGGGGCAGATAGAAGCTCTTCTGCTCCTCCGACCCGTGGGCGTCGATGGCGGCGCAGGCGCCGGAGGTGAGACCCGAATACATCTCGAAGGCCAGGTTGGCCGAACAGGTCATTTCGCCCATGGCCGTGCTGAGGAACGCCGGCAAACCCATACCGCCGTGTTCGGCGTTACCCGAAAGGCCGATCCAGCCGCCCTCACGGTAGGTCGCGAAGGCTTCCTTGAAGCCGGTCGGCGTCGTTACCTGGCCATCCTTGAAGGTACAGCCTTCCTCGTGTCCCACCTGGTTGAGCGGGAACAGCAACTCCTGGCTGATCTTCGCCCCTTCCTCCAGGATCGCGTCGATGACGTCGGCCGGGGCTTCAGAGAAGCCAGGCAGGTTCTGGTATTTTTCCACTTCCATCATCTCGTGGATGACGAAGCGCATGTCCCTGGTGGGAGCCTCGTAAACGGGCATGTCTTTGGTCCTTCCAGTCTTTGATCAGTTGCGGAGCGGTTTTCCGGTTTCCAGCATGTGGGTAATGCGGTCGAGCGTCTTGCCGTTGCGCAACAACGCGATGATCGCCTCCCGCTCCAGCTTCATGATGTCCTTTTCGGTGACGGTCTCGGTGATGTCGGTGTCGCCGCCCGTGAGGATTTCGGCCAGGTGGCTGCCGACGACGCCGTCGTAGGCGGTCGCCTTGCCCTGATCGATGAAGCCCTGCAGCACCATCTTGACGGCAACCCGGCCGGTCTCGCCGGGCAGGGTGATTTCGATGTCACGGTCGGGCGCTTCGTAGCCGTCAACCAGCGAGAGCGCCTTGGCCTTGGCGTCGGCCAGGACCCGGGTGCGGTTCATCGTTACGCCGTCTTCGCGTTTCAGGAACAAGAGCTCCTTGGCCTCGGCGGCTGAACGCGAAACCTTGGCCGTCGAGATCGTTTCGAAGGCCTGGGCCACCGGCGGCATGGGCCCGCCGGGGCGTTTCTTGTTGAGGGCGTGGCGCATGACCATTTCCTTGCAGCCGCCCCAGCCGGGGATGAGGCCGACGCCGACTTCCACCAGACCCATGTAGCTTTCGGCGTGGGCCTGTACGGCATCGCTGTGCATGGTGACTTCAAGACCCCCGCCCAAGGCCATGCCGGCAGGTGCTGCCACCACCGGGAACGGCGAATACTTCAGCGCCAGGTAGGCGTCCTGGCCGGCCTTGATGGCTTGTTCGATCATCGGCCACATCGCCGTGTTGGCGGCGAAGAGCGACAGGCCGACGTTTGCGCCGACCGAGAAATTATCGGCGTCGTTGCCGACGATCAGCGCCTTGTAGCCTTCCTTGTGCAGCTTCGAGGCCTTTTGGATCATCGCCGCGATGTCGCCGTCGATGGAGTTCATCTTGGAATGGAACTCCAGGCAGGCGACGCCGTCGCCGACATCCCAGAGCGACGCCGAGCCGTTGGTGGCGATGGGCTCTTGCCCGCGCTTCTTGTCGGCAAGGCGCCAGGCGCCCTCCTCGACCACGACCTCGGCATAATCGCCGGAAAGCGTCATCTGTTCGCGCACCGTGCCGTTGTCGCGGTACATGGGCTGGCCGTTGGCCGCCTTGATGATGGCGGGCACTTCCATGCCCTCCGCTTCGAGGCGTTCGGCGAACCAGGCGGTGCCCAACTGGTCGATCTGCTCGAACGGGCCATACTTCCAGGCGTAGCCCGTCTTCATGGCGCGGTCGATGTCGTTGATGTCGTCGGAAATTTCGCCGACCAGCGATGCCGCGTAGCTCAGCACCTTGGACAGCACCACCCAGGCGTATTTGCCGCCCTTGTCGTCAAATTCGGCGAGGGCGCGGAGGCCTTTGCGGCCGGCGCGGATGGATTTGAGGGCAGGCTTGACCGGCAAACGGTATTCGCCGGTTTCGATGTCGAGCACTTCCTTGGTTTTCTTCCCGCCGTCGCGCACCAAGCGGTAAAACCCGCCCTTCCCCTTGCGGCCGGTGTAACCGTCCTCGATCATCTGGGCGAAGCGTTTGACCAACGTGCCTTCGAGCTCGAACTCGCGGCAGAAGGCGTCCGTCTCCGGCAGCAGCCGCAGCATGCTTTCGTTGACGTGGGGCGCCAGATCGATGCCGGTGAGGTCCACGAGGCCGAAGATACCCGTCTTGGGAATGCCCATGGGTTTGCCGACGATAGCGTCGGTTTCCTCGACGGTCAGACCGGCCTTGATGGCCTGGCTCATGGCCGTGTAGGACCAGTAAATGCCGATACGGTTGCCGATGAAGCCGGGCGTGTCCTTACAGGCCACAACCTCCTTGCCCAGCATGACGTCGCCAAAACGGCTCAACGCCTCGACAGCCTCGGGCCGGGTCTTGTCGCCGCCGACGATCTCCAGAAGCCGCATGTAGCGCGGCGGATTGAAGAAGTGGGTGATGGCAAAGTCGGCGATAAAAGCGTCCGACTGGCCCTCGATCAGGGTGCCCAGCGGAATGGTCGAGGTGTTGGAGGTGACGATGGAACCGGCTTTGCGGACGGCATCGACTTTCATGTAGACGTCGTGCTTGACGTCGGGACGCTCCAGCACGGCCTCGCAGATCCAGTCACAATCGGCAATGGCCTCCATGTCGTCTTCGAGGTTGCCGCATGTGATCAGCTTGGCATTGCGTTTGTGCATGAGGGGGGCCGGGTTCTGCTTCAGCAGACGCTGAACCGCGCCCTCCGCCAGCACATTCCGGTCTTCCGCCCCTTCCGGCACGATATCCAGCAGCACGACGGGAATACCGGCATTGGCGACATGCGCCGCGATTCCGCTGCCCATCAAGCCGGCGCCGAGGACGGCGACCTTTTTGATTTCGGTCATCTTGCGGGCCTCCGTCAGCAGGCTTCGAGGACGGTGGCGATGCCCTGGCCGCCGCCGATGCATTGGGTGGCCAGCGCCAGTTCCTTGCCCTCGCGCTTGAGAAGCGCCGCGGCCTTGCCGGTGATGCGCGCGCCCGTGGCGCCGAGGGGGTGGCCCAGTGCGATGGCGCCGCCGTCCAGGTTGACCTTGGCCATGTCCATCTCGATCTCGCGCATCACGGCCAGCGCCTGCGAGGAGAACGCCTCGTTGAGCTCGATGATGTCGATGTCGCCGATGGCGAGGCCGGCGCGCTCCAGCGCCTTGTTGGTGGCGCCGACGGGACCGATGCCCATGATCTCCGGCGCGCAACCCGAAACGGCGATGGACTTGATGCGGGCCAGCTTGGTGAGGTTGTTGCTGTCGGCATATTCCTCGGTGCAGATCAGCGTCGCCGAACTGCCGTCAGTCAGGGGCGATGACGTACCTGCCGTCACGGAGCCGTCCTTGTCGAAGGCCGGGTCGAGGCCGGCGAGGTCCTCGGCCGTGGTGCCGGGACGGATACAGCCGTCCTGTTCGACCCGGATGTTGCCGTCGGTGATGGCGACGATTTCGTCTGACAGGCGTCCGTCGGCTTGTGCCGCGGCGGCCTTCTTGTGGCTCTCGACCGCGAAGGCCTCCTGTTCGTCACGGCTGATGTCGTATTTCTTGGCCAGGTTCTCCGCGGTCTCGCCCATGGAGATGTAGGATTCCGGCTGGGATTCATAAAGTCCCGGGTGCGGCATCGGGTTGAAGCCCGCCATCGGTACCCGCGTCATGCTTTCCATCCCGGCGGCAATGAAGGCGTCGCCTGCGTTCATCTGGATGGCGCCGGCGGCGATATGGATCGACTGCATCGAGGAGCCGCAGAAGCGGTTCAGCGTCATGCCGGCGGTCGACTGCGGCAGGCCTGCCAGGAAGCCAACCATGCGGCCGGCGTTGAAGCCCTGCTCCCCTTCCGGAAAGGCGCAGCCCATAATCAGGTCTTCCAGATCATCGGCGTTGACGCCGGAGCGTTCGACCAGACCCTTGACGACCTGGGCCGCCGTTTCGTCGGGCCGGACTTTGGCGAGCTCGCCTTTGCGGGCAAAAGTGAATGGAGAGCGGGTGTAGCCCGCGATAACGACGTTCTTCATTTGGTTCGTCCTCTGGTGTGGCGGGCGCCCCATCGACGGCCGCCTTATTGTGTTTCGATGCCGGAAGCCGCGGTCAGACCGCCGCCGCCAACCGGGTACCCTGCTCGATGGCGCGCCGGGCATCCAGTTCGGCGGCGACATCCGCTCCGCCGATCAAATGCACCGTCACGCCGGCGTCTTCCAGGCCGGCCTGAAGTTCACGTTGGGGTTCCTGGCCAGCGCAGACGACGATGTTGTCGACCGCCAAGACCTGGGCTTCGTCCCCGACCAAAATATGCAGACCCTGATCGTCAATCTTCCGATAGGTGACGCCGGAGACCGCCTTGACGCCGGACATCTTCAAAGCCGCGCGGTGAACCCAGCCGGTGGTCTTGCCCAGGCCCGCACCGGCCTTCCCGGCCTTGCGCTGCAGAAGATAAACGTCGCGGGCCGGCTTGGCCGGCGCCGGTCCGTCCGGCAGCAAGCCGCCACGCGTTTCGGCTTTGGTATCGACGCCCCATTCGGCGAAGAAGGCTTCGGCGTCGTCGCCATGGCCGTTGGCGACCAGGAATTCTGAAACATCGAAGCCGATACCGCCGGCGCCGATGACGGCAACGCTTTTACCGACCTCGGCGCCGCCTTCCAAAACGTCGATGTAGGATAGCACCTTCGGGTGGTCGATCCCCTCCAAATCCACGGCCCTCGGCGTTACGCCGGTGGCAAGAATAACCTCGTCGTAACCCGCCGCAGCCAAATCATCGACGGTGGCGCGGGTGCCGAGCTTGACCTCGATCCCGAGGCCAGACAGGCGGGCTTCGAAGTAGCGGATGGTTTCCTCGTAATCGGACTTTCCGGGGATGATGCGGGCCATGTTGAACTGGCCGCCGATACGCTCCGCCGCCTCGTAAACCGTCACCTCATGACCGCGTTCCGCCGCCGTCACGGCGTAGCTGAGACCGGCTGGGCCACCACCTACAACAGCGAGCTTTTTCGAATTGGCCGCTCTTTCAATCACGATCTCGGTTTCGTTGCAGGCCAGGGGATTGACCAGGCAGGAACAGATGCGTCCCTGGAAAATAAAATCGAGACACGCCTGGTTGCAGCCGATGCAGGCGTTGATTTCGTCAGCCCTTCCTTCGGCGGCCTTGTTGACGAACTCGGCGTCCGCCAAAAACGGCCGCGCCAGCGACACCATGTCGGCATCACCCCGGGCCAAAACCTCTTCCGCCGTTTCGGGGGTGTTGATGCGGTTCGACGTGATGACGGGAATGTTGACTTCACCCATCAGGCGTCCGGTGACCCAGGTCCAACCGGCGCGAGGCACCATATGGGCGATGGTCGGGACGCGCGCTTCATGCCAGCCGACGCCCGTGTTGATGATCGTGACGCCGGCTTCCTCCAGCGCCTTGGCCAATTGCACGACCTCCTCCCACGTGCTGCCGTCCTTGACCAAGTCGATCATGGAAAGGCGGAACATGATGATGAAGTCGGTGCCGACGGCCTCTCGCGTGCGCCGCACGATCTCGAGCGGAAAGCGGATGCGGTTCTCGTAAGCCCCGCCCCAGTCATCGGTACGCTTGTTGGTGTGCGTCACGATGAACTGGTTGATGAGGTAACCCTCGGAACCCATGATCTCGACGCCGTCATAGCCCGCTTTTTGGGCGAGCACGGAGCTCGTGACGAAGCTCTGAATGGTCTTCTCGATGCCCTCCTCATCCAGTTCAATTGGCGTCACGGGGCTGATCGGCGCCTTGACGGCCGACGCGGACACCGCCCCTGGATGGAAAGCGTAGCGGCCGGAATGCAGGATCTGCATGAGGATCTTGCCGTCGGCTTCGTGGACGGCTTCGGTGATGATCTTGTGGTCCTCGACATCCTGGTCGCTGATCATCTTGCTCATGTGGGGTGTGGCGCCGCCGGCTTCATCGGGAGCGATACCGCCCGTGACGATCAGTCCGGCGCCGCCGCGGGCGCGGGCGGCGTAAAATTCGCCCATGCGCTTGAAGCCGTTGGGCGCTTCTTCGAGACCTGTGTGCATCGACCCCATCAGCACGCGGTTCTTCAGGGTCGTGAAGCCCAAGTCCAGAGGGGCCAACATATGGGGATAATCGGTGGTGTTTGTTTCCGGCATTCGATCCGCACTGGTTGGGTCAAACACCGGTGCGCTGACCGATGCAGACCTTGGTTGATACGCTTGGCGTAACGACGACCTCACAGCTCGTCGGTCTTGACGCCCTTTTCCTCAAGAATTTTGGCGATCTCATTTGCCGCCGTCGCCAATTCGTCAAATACTTCGTCGATGTCGTTTCGCTGTTGCTCAAGAGCCGCCATGCGCTCACGACACTTGTTGAAGGTGACGCGAAGCTGTTCGGCCTGGCCGTCGCCGTGATCGTAGAGCTCGATCATCTCGCGAATGTCGGAGAGGCTGAAGCCGAGGCGTTTGCCCCGCAGAATGAGCTTGAGCCGGCCACGGTCGCGGCGGCTGTAAATCCGGTCCTGGCCATTGCGCGACGGCGAAATCAGGCCCTTTTCCTCATAGAATCGGATGGCGCGCGCCGTGACGTTGAACTCCTCCGCGAGTTCACTGATGCCGAATGTATTGGTCACCGGGTTCCGTGCTTTCATGTTTTGTGGACGACCGCGGCTGAACCGCGTTCGAGCGATTGGATGAATTTTAGCTTGACGTTTACGTAAACGTCAACCCCTCGACGAAATCGACCCTCGGCGTAAAATAGTCCTTGGCAATGCCCGCATCGTCGGGCGAGCGGCGGAGGCGGTTCTCAGCCGAAATCGTCACAAGGGGGATCGATCAGATGGCGGATGAACGCATTGCAACCTACGCCGAATTTTGGCCGTATTATCTGCGCGAACACAGCAATCCGAACTGCCGGGCACTGCACTACATCGGGACGACGTTTGGCCTTGCCTGCCTCGTCCTGTTGATCGTCACCGGCAACCCCTGGACCCTGTTGGGAGCTTTGATCGGAAGATACGGATTTGCCTGGGTTGGCCATTTCATGATCGAGAAGAACAGACCCGCCACGTTCAAGTATCCGTTTTGGTCGCTCTTCAGCGACTTTAGGATGTACTTCCTATTTGTGTGCGGGAGGATTGATCGTCAACTTGAACTAGCGGGCGTCGGCGCGAGCACCCGTTCGGCCGCTAAGCAGTAGTGCGTATTTTGCTTATAGGGCACCTCACGCATGGCGATGTAATTTGAATAAACTGTTGCAATATAGGAATAAATTTCAACAAATAGGAGCCTTGGAAGTTCATCCGGATGTTGCTTTTTAATTGGTGACCAGTGCGTTATGGTTTAAACAGGATAAACAGAAGATTTAAACAATCGGAATTCAGCTGAGGGGCGCCAAATACATGGTGAACGTTTCCGATTCGATATTGGTTGTGTGATGCCGGGATTGTTCGTCGCTGTGCGCACCCTGTTGCTACGCCGGCCGATTTGGCAAGCGCTTTTGTTCGGCGCGGCATTGCTGTCGTCGGCACCCTCTCACGCACAAACCTCCGATGGCGACAACGCAGCACTGGAAGAAGCCTATGACATGGCGTTCCAGGCGCTGTTCGCCGACCCGGGAAATCTGGAAAAGTCCTTCGCATTCGCCAAGATCGCCATCCGATTGGGCAATTTCGAGGCCGCCGTCAGCGCCCTTGAGCGGATGCTGCTGGTCAATCCGAATTTGCCCCGCGTTCGGTTGGAACTCGGCGTGCTCTACTTCAGGATGGGTTCCTATCAATTGGCGCGAACCTACCTTACCCGCGCCGTCGAAGGCTCGGACACGCCGTCCGATGTCAAGAGCCGGGTCGAAAAATTTCTGGCTGAGATCGACGATCGCCTTTCGGTCCATAGTTGGAGCGGCACCGCCTATGCGGGCTTTCGTTGGCAGGGCAACGCCAATGCCGGACCGATCTCGTCCGGTGTTCTGGTATCCGGCGTACCGGCAACCTTAGCGAATGAGTTCACGGCCAAAAAAGATCAGAACATTTTTGCCAGCGGCTCCGTCAAGCATGTCTACGATTTCCAGTCTCAGGACGGCACCACATTCGAAACCAACGGCATATTCTATGCCTCTCAGCAAAGAACGCAGTCGAGCCTTGATCTGGTATTTATCGAAGCCAACGCCGGCCCCAGAACTGTTTTCGACAGTTCCTACACGGGCACGCTGAATTATCGGCCTTACGCCGTGCTCAATTACATTGCCTTGGACGACGCCCGGCCTTGGACGACGCCCGCTACATGACCGCTTACGGTCTTGGGCTCGAAGGCTCCAGGGCGTTTGGCGAGCGTTTGTTGACTGATGTGAAGGTGCAGCACAAGGAACGCCGCTTCAGGGACTCCAACACCCGTACCACGAACAGCCGCCAGGACGGTGGAGAAAGTCTGCTGAAAGTCGGCGGCCGGTATGCCATCAGCAACGAAGATCTGATCAGCGGCAGCCTCAGCGCCAAAACGACCACAGCCGCAGACAAGTATCAGGGAAGCTTTGAATACGCCGCCTCGCTCGGCTACTCGAAAAACTATCTGGGCCCCGTACTGCCGCAGGACAACGGGCCCTGGACGACGTCAATGACCTTGTCGCGCAGTCATACCCAATACAAAGGATATGATACGGCGGTGGATCCCAACAATCGGCGGCACGACAAGAAATGGACGCTCGACATGCTGACAAGCATGCCGCTCTACAACGATTGGACGATGATCCTGAACCTGCAAAAGGTTTGGGCCGCCTCGTCGCTGCTAAACTACAAGTTCAGAAACGAAATCGCTTCGGTTGGAATTTCCACGAAATTTTGATTTTAGATACTCCTTCGAAATGGGTTTTGGGGATTTCGAAACGGGGATGGATTGGGTTGAGTTCGAGGGGACACAATGTTTGTTAACAGGACCGTTTACGCCGCCGCCTTCCTGGCGTTGGCTCCCATCTGTCACAATTTGATATTCGCGGGCGATGCCGCGGCCCAGAATGTCGAGATCGGCGTTGCCGCTGCCATCAACCCGGCGGCCACCGGTACGCCGCCGTCCGGTGAGCGACGCGTCTTGCACGTCGGCATCAATATGTTCAGCAACGAAAAAGTGGCGACCGGGCCCAAAGGCCAAGCCCAGATGCTTTTTCGCGACGAATCTGCTTTGACGGTCGGCCCCGACGCCGAAGTCGTGCTGGATGAATTCGTCTATGATCCAAAAGCCAAGACCGGAAAAATCGCCCTCAATGCGGTGAAGGGCGTCTTCCGTTTCGTCGGCGGCAAGATCAGTAAGAAATCGCCGGTCGTTTTGAAAACCCCGACTGCCACGATCGGCATTCGCGGCGGCATCACGCTGGTCAACGTAAAACCCGACGGCGCAACGCAAGCGGTGTTTCTGTTCGGCAAATCCTTGACGGTTTCAGCCGGCGGCGTAACCAAAACAGCGACCCGGTCGGGGTTTGCCATTGAAACCAATGCGGAAGGCGGCCCTCCTTCGGACCCGGCGCCCGCCTCCGCGGAAACGCTCGATGCGGCACTGGGCGCGCTTGAAGAAGGCGGCGGCGACGACGACAGCGGCGACGGGACAGAGAGCGCCGGCGGCGGCTCCGAAGGGGGCGGCTCGGAAAGCGGCGGCGATACGCCCCAGGACAGTGACGTAGCCGACAGCGGCATTTCCGATCTTGGCTCGGATCAATCACCGGACGCCGTTGCGCCCGAGTCGCAGTCACCGCTCGGTGGTTTGGCATCGCAGACGGCCGCCGTCGCCGTAGATACAACCGAGGTCGAAAACACCGCGGACACCACCTCCGCCAGCCAAGCAACGGCCTCCGAATCTACCACCTCCGGCGGCACCATGGTGGGACGGTACAAGCGCTATTCGCCCTATACCCTGAGTACCTTGAACACCCTGACAGGTTTGGTGGACACCGATACCGGCAACAACGGCACGTTTTCAAACGGATTGATTTCCGGGGGATTAGCGACCGCCACGGTGTTCGGCACCACCTATTCGTTGCCGGTGGAATCGGGCACGTTCTCGGTCGGTTCATCATCCGGCTCATCGCCCTTCGGCAGCGCCAGCGGTACCGGCGTGCTGTCGAGCAGCGGGAACTTTCTGTTTTACGAGTTGACAGGAAGCGATAACACCCGACATTTTGTTTTCGGCGGCAATCCGATCGACGAAGCGACGGCGAGCAACGATTCCCACGGATTTGAGGTGTTCGCTTTCGATCTTCGCGATGATTTTCTCAACAACACCGGTTCAAGTTTACCCTTCATCACTTCGACTTCGGGTGGAGCGCTGACGGCGACGGAATCGCAATTGTTGGTCGGCCAACGGAACACGTCCGTGAGCAACAGCAGCTCGACGGTCTTGCAGGTCAGTCTGGGCATCAACGGCCAAGGCTCAAGCCAGACATCCGTGCTTGCCGGCATGACCGGCGTTTTTTACACCAAGGGTGATGGCAAACTAGCGCTGGGCGGCGCGGGCCGGGGTTCGGCGCGGACGAGTTCGTCTGGGCATACCCAGCGATCCTCGTTCGGCTTCACAAGCGTGGCGGGCGATGACGGGACGACGCTGTTCGGTTCGCCCTCAAGCGTAACCATCGAGAATTTCGTGCTGGATCAGACGGACGTGAACTCCGACGGTTCAGTCAAGGCGCAACTCGCATTCCAAGCCGATCACAATAATTTGGACGGCAGCTACTATGGCTTCGACCACGTTGCAACGGCGGGAACGGCGCCGTCCGGGGTCGGCACAACCCGCACCAGCCGCAGCATGCACGGTTTCACTGGTGGCATTCAGGAATCCAGAACCAGTGGCGGCAGCTTCACTTATAGCAATTTCGGCAACACCAGTGGCGAGCCGGCCAACTTCGACATTACGACCAATGCCGATCTCAATCGGGTATCGGGTGAAATCGATGTCACCACCGATGGCAGCGACGTTTACGATTTCCATCTGGGCAGTGTCGCAACGTCGGGAACTTTCAGCACGTCCCGAGGCACCTTCATCGACGACAATACATTCGCCATCCGGGATGCCTACAGTTCAGAAGTTGCCTCGAACGTCAACAGTACCGCCGTAACCCAACTCCGCGCCCTCTTGGTTAACAGCGAGGTTGCGACGGCCACCGACTTCCTGCCGTCCGGCGTGACGCTGTGCAGTTGCAGCTATTCCGAATGGGGCTGGTGGGTGGCCGACATCAAGCGCGCCGACAGTACCAATCGCGACCGCGTGCACCTGGCCTCCTGGGTTGCCGGTGTGGTCTCCTCGTATAGCGCCGTTTCGGCCCTCACCGGGACGGCTTCATTCTCCGGACATGCCGTGGGCTCGGTTCGCAGCGGTTCGTACAATTATGTCGCCGCAGGTAATTTCAGCGCCAGCGTCGATTTCGACAGCCCGGGTAGTTCGACGATCAGCATTACCGATTTCGATGGCGGCACTTTCTCCGCCACCGGCATCACGATCGCCAACGGCACGGACAGCCTGAACAAATACTCGGCCTCCCTAACGGGGTCGAGCGGCCAGTCGGGACGTTCCGGCAGCCTTGCCGGCACGTTCTTCACCGGGTCCAATGCGGCCACTGAAACCGGAGGTCATTTCGGCGTTACCGGAACGAATTACCAAGCCTCCGGTATTTTCCAGGCAACCCAGTAACCGCCTACGCCTAAATGAGAATGACAAGCAACAATTGACTTAAGCGCCTGATTCTTCGAGACTAGGGACATGGATATCGAACAAATGCAATCGAACGCACGCCGGGCCAGTCGTTTGCTTAAGGCTTTGAGCAACGAGCATCGCTTGCTGATCCTCTGCCGTTTGGCGGATGGCGAGAAATCGGTCGGGCAACTCGAATCAATGATTGGTCTGAGTCAGTCGGCCCTATCACAACATCTAGCGCGCCTGCGGCGGGACGAGTTGGTGACAACCCGTCGGGAGGCGCAAACCATCTACTATTCCCTTGTCGGAGATGATGCCACGCAAATCATTGAGGTCCTCTATGGCCTCTATTGCGATCCGGCGGAAGAGGGCGAGGACGAACGCGGTCTGCGTCTGGCCGGCGGCACGGCCGTCGATTAAGGTCCATTCCGCTTCAAATCCACGAAGGGGCATGCTCGCGCGTGCCCCTTTTTAGTTTGCCGCCTCAAGCAGGTTTACCTTCGTCACCGGGTTGGCCATCCTGGCAATGATTTCGCCGAGCAGCCAGTAGAAGCTGTCCTCACCCGGATATCCCTGAATTCGACCGACTTCCCGGCCTTCCTCCATGACCACGAAGGTGGGCGTGAAACGTACGCGGCCGATGGCGGCAAGATCGGTGGGGAGGGTTTCATGGATGTCGACCCGCCGCAGCGGCAGCAGCTTGCCTTCATCCGTTTGGGCATAGATATGGCCGACCTCGGCGTCCCAGGCCTCGCACCAGTCGCAATACGCCTGCTCGAACATGATAAGTTCACCGGCGCGCGCGGTGCCGCCGGCAACGAGCCCCGTCAAAAGACCAAAAACTACAAGGGCTCGGTACATGCCCGGCGAAAGCTCCAGATCTAGATGAACAGATTGATTTCGGACTTGGTGGCGGTCTCGATATAGGTCGCGGCGCCGCCGACTTCCGGTCCCTCGATCATGTCTTCCATTTCATACTCGAAGAGGTCCATAGTCATCTGGCAGGCAATCATGTGAACGTCCGATTCAACCGCGATGTCACGCAGTTCCTCAATCGATGCCACGCCTTTTTTCTTGATCAGGTTCTTCATCATACCCGTCGCCATGGCGTCGACACCCGGAATCATGGGCATGATGTTGGGCATCTTCATATGGCCCCCCATCATGGGCATGGCCATGCCTGGATTGCCCAGCGGCGTGACCGATAGATCAAGCTTCTTCTTCAAAAGATTGAGGCCGTAAAACGTGAAAAACATCGAAACGTTCAGACCCATCGCGGCGGCCGTCGTCGCTAGAATAAAGGGCGGATAGGCCCAATCGAGCGATCCCTTCGTCACGATCAACGACAGGCTCTTGGCATTCTCCAAACTCGCTTCACTCATTTACCCGCTCCTTTTTCGATCGATTTTCATATGAGCCGCGTTCCCCTGATTGGAGATTTTTATGCCGCTCCCCCTACTCGCCATTATAAATCCATAGGCACATTAGTATTATTGAATGTATTCGAAAAGGCTAATCGCACGGCCTCACGGATTTGTTAAAGATCGGCGCGGCTTTCAGCGGGACGTCCGAAGAACCACGACGGGGACGATATCAACCCTGGGATTGACCACCATGCCCGCATATCCCGGTACCTTCAGAACCTCGCCCGCCGCCGGCGCACGCAAGGTGGTGCGCTCAAGACGCCAGGTCACGGCCAGCAGCCGGGCGGCCTTTTTCGCCGCCTTGGCCATGGCGTTGGCCAACACGATGGCCGCTTCGTCAAGCTCCATTTTTGAAATCGCCAGGGCGTCGAACTGTTCTCGTGCGTAGACATGCCGCTGTTCCGCCAAATCCAATTCGGCATCTGCCGCCGCCCTCTCTGCCGCCAGCGCTTTTCGCCTGGCTTCGAAAAGCGAGGTGTCCAACATGGCGAGAGGAGTGCCTGCTTCGACCCGGTCGCCGGACGAGACCAGAACTTCGGCAATCACGCCGGCTACCGCGAAACTCAGCGTGCGCTCGGCGGCGGAGGCGGCGGTGCCCAGCGCCGGGCCGCACAGCAAACCCGCCAGAATGGCCGCGAGCAGGCGACGAAAAACGAAACGTCGGTTATTCCTCGACAACTTTCATATCCTCCAGAAAGTCGGGCGCGAGCCCGCGGGCCGGATGCTCCCCCAACAACGTTGCAAGTCTTGACCCTGCCACAGCATAGGCCCCGATGGCCCGCACCAACTCGGCCTCGATCCGGGTAACCCTGGCCGACTCGCTTCCGATGGAGCCTTGCTGATCCTGATTGCGCTGCAATTGCTCAAGGTAAAGTTTGCGCCGCGCTGCTCTATAGGCGGTTTTGGCGGCGACCGTGCGGCGCCAGGCGTCGCCGCGGTCCATGACGGCCACGCTGACTTCCCGCGACAGCGCCCGGCGACGGAGCTGGATCCGGCTGTCGGCCTGTTTGATCTCCGCTGTCAGTCTTGCGTGGTCGGATTTTTCCATGCCGCCGTGATAAAGCGGCACCACAAAGCGCGCGCCCAGGGCCCAGTTGTCGCGGCCGCGCAGGTTGCGCGTGCTCTCGCCCACCCTGCCGAAGGCTTCGATGCGGGGAGTAAGCCCGACCGCCGCACGTCGCGCTTCGAGCGCGGCGCGCTGACGTCTCAACTGCTCCAACTCTGGCAGCGCTTCCTCCGCCCGAGCAATCAGGGCAGCGAGATCCAGTTCGAACGGCGGCGATTCCGGCGCGGCGGGCGTCAGGGTGGAATCCTTGAACGGCGCACCGGTCATTTCGGACAGCCGAAGCCTCAATTCCGCGTTTCGGCTTTGGGCGCGGAAGTAGTCGTACCGAACCTTTTCCGCCCGACCCTGGAGCTCCAGCAACAGGATCGGGTTTGCCGCGCCGATGGCGTCCTTTTCCTGCAAGCGGCTGAAGCGGAAGAAGGCGATGGTGTTTTCCTCCTGCAGGGCCTGAACATCGAGGTCCGAGGCGTGGAGTTCGAAGTAGAGCGCCAGGCCCTCGAGCATCAAAGTGTTGCGGATGGTGCGGGCGGCGGCTTCGGCAGCTTCGGTTTCGGCTCGCGCCGCTTCGATTTTGCCGCTGCTGTGGCCGAAGTCGTAAATCGGCTGGACGATTTCGAGATGACCGAAAACGTCGCTGTCCCTGGTTTCGCGAGGATTCATGGAATTCAGTCGGCGGGCTTCAACGCCGGCCTGCAGCCGGGGACGCAGCGCCGCCATGGCGGCTTCCAGACGCGCCGCGGAGATTTCGCCATCGGCGGCGGCGATGGCGAGACGGGGGTTGCCGGCGATGAGATCGAGCAGTTCCCCCGGTGTCGGAATCTCCGCCCTGGCGGGGCCGCTGAACAGGACCGCCCCCATCACCGCAATCGTGAAAGCCCAGCGAGCCGGCATTACTGCTGTTCCATGTGCCAGCGCGCCAGAGACTTGTCTGTCTTGTAGATGCCCTCCCGAACGTAGCGTCCCGTGGCGATGAAGGTATCGACGTCCTGGTAGCCGGTGATGCGGGCGGCGACGGACCCGTCCGCATTGAAGTAGACGAAGGTCGGCGTGCCGCGGATACGGAGCTTCTGGGCGAACTGCTTTTGGTTCAGGCTGACGCCGTCCGGGGTCGTCAATTCCAGATCGCCCTTGATGTCCTGATTGATGAGAATGAAATGTTCACCGTAGAAGGCTTGAACTTTGGGATGGGGAAAAATGCGCTCCCGCATTTTCATACACCAGGGGCAGCCTTCTTCGTCGAACATGACGACGAGGCGTTTTCCTTCCGCCGCCGCATCCTCGATCTCAGTCGCGAGATCGTTGTCGAGGCTGACCGTTTGAAACTCCGCTTGCGCCTGGGTCCCAAGCATGATCACCACTGCCAAGGCGGCCGCGAAAATTCCCGCCCGGTCCGGCAGGTAGCGCAAAAAATACGACGTCGTCGTCAACGCGGATACTCCCGATTGCCGATCGCCTCCGCCAGACGGCGACCGATCCCCCCTTGCCGAGTTCGTCGAAATTGCGACGATAGAGCTATTGACCTTTATATTAGAACATTGTCATGTTTCTGGGGTACAAATTTTAGCCGTTCGTTGCGCGGATTCAAGAAGGGGACCTGCTAAATGGAAGAAATGCCCGTTACGACGATCGTCGGTGCCTGGGGCTTCGCTGCCGGTCTGGTCTTCGGTGTCACGGCACAACGCACCAATTTCTGCACCATGGGCGCCATTTCGGATGTCGTCTTCATGGGCAGTTACAACCGTATGCGGGCGTGGGTCCTGGCCATCGCCGTTGCCATATTGGGCAGCCAGGCCCTGCACATGGTCGGCATCATCGATTTGAGCGGGGCGATTTATCTGACGCCGAATTTCGGCTGGGCGGGCGCGATCCTCGGCGGTCTTCTGTTCGGTTTCGGCATGACCCAGGCCGGCGGCTGCGGCAACAAGACACTGGTCCGCCTGGGTGCGGGCAACCTCAAGTCACTGGTCGTGGCGATGGTTATCGGCGTGACCGCGTATATGACCCTGAGAGGGTTGATCGGGTTGGTGCGCGTCGAGTTCGAGGGGCTAACGATGGTCGATCTCACTGCGTTCGGTCTCGAGAGCCAAGGCGCGGTGGGCCTGATCTCGGCGGCATCCGGACTGGAAACGGCGCAATTGCGTCCCTGGATCGCGCTGGCGGTGGCCGGTGCGTTACTGGTCTGGAGCTTCAAGGACGCCGGATTTCGCCGCTCGAACCGCGATATCGCCGCTGGCGTGATCATCGGGCTGCTCATCCCCTGCGGCTGGTACATTACCGGCGTGATCGGCAACGACGACTTTGATCCGGTGCCGTTGTTCTCCTTCACCTTCGTTTCGCCGACAGCCGACAGCGTGCAATACCTCATGACGTTTACAGGCTCGACCATCAATTTCGGCATCGCCACGGTGGGCGGCGTCATCGTTGGCTCTTTCCTGGCGGCGAAGTTGTCGGGTGAATTCCAGATCGAATCGTTCACCGACGCCGCCGACATGAAACGGCACCTGGTGGGCGCCACGATGATGGGCATCGGCGGCATCATCGCCCTGGGCTGCACCATCGGACAGGCCGTTACCGGTATGTCGACCCTGGCGGTGGGATCCTTCATCGCCTGGATGTCGCTGTTGGCGGGCGGTTACTTGGGCATGAAGTATCTTGAGGAAGGGTCGCTTGGCGGGGCCGTCAAGGCGGCCTTGAGCCGAGGCTAAAACCGCACGAAAGGGTTGTTGGCAATCCGCTTCAACCTTCACTAATCTGTCCCCAATTTCGCTTTAGGGGGAAGGATCGGTTGGAGGACCAGGTTCGCAGAACGGGGACGGTCGTTTATGCCGTTATGGCGGAAAACCGGAATTTCGGTTTGCTGGCCAATCGGCGGCTCCGGAAACTCGGCCGCAAAAGACTGGCTATCCTCGATATCGCCTTGCGGGAACGCAAGGCCGTGATCGCCCGCGATCAGAAGGGCGGCGTCATCGCCGCTTTTCCCAACATTGCCGAAGCCTTGCCCTGTGCCGCCGATTTTCAACGCCGCATGTTGGCGGAGAACAAGGTCGGCGCCGAGCAAGGCCATATCTGGTTCCACGTGGGAATCGCGATGGGTGAGATTCTTATCGGTAAATCCGACATTAACGGCGGCGCAGTGGAAGACGCCCGCAACATCGCATCGAGCTCCGCCGCCGGCGAGCTCCGGGTTTCAGCCGAGGTGCGGGAGGCCAATCCCGATACCGGGCGTTATCCCTTTGAAGAGTCGCCGACCAAGGCGGCGGCATCCGACGGGGGCTTTCCGCCTTCATATCGTTTCATGATGGAGGCCCCCAGTGCAGCGACGTTCGACAACTACGATGCACCGGTACCGCCGAAATGGGGCTGGGAGGTCGTCGTACCGATGCTGTTTACGGCTGCGCTGATCGGCCTTTTCACCAGCTATCTCCTGGATCGTTAGGCGTCGCCCCTGGGAAGCACTCTCAGAATCAATAGCGTCTCTCCTTCGACCTTGTAAACGACGACCAGGGGCAGCCCTGTCGGGACCAACTCCCGGGTTCCCGGAATCATGCCGGCCTTCCCGGCCGAGGGTGACACGGCCAGTTCCTCCACGGCATCCAGGATGTTCATAACCGTTTCCGGTTTACCGACCGATTCCAGGTCCTTTTCAGCGCTGGTCGTCCAGCGCACGCGCAATTTTGGCCTCCCAGGCAGCCCTGATGCCGCCATGATCCGTTGTGGCTGAATCAGTTGGATTTTCCTGCTCGGTCTTTTGCGTCGACGGCGGGTCGGCACTCTTGACCGATTCGACCCGCGTTTCCGCGATCGCTTCAGCGACCGCTTCGATCTGCCAGGCATTCACCGCCAAATAGTTGCGCAGTGCGTCGGCGACCAACCAAGATTTCGACCGCTCGGTTTCCTTGGCGAGCATTTCAAGCCGTTCAATGGTGTCATCGTCGACGCGTGCTGTAACGGTTCCCATGAGGCTTCTCAGAATCATATGTACACATTATACACATTGTAATACAGAGACGTTTCATATTCAAGATCGTCGACTGGTGCCTGCTCGCCAGCAATCTTCGAACGTCTGCCAAATCATTGAAATTATTAATGTTTCATTTGTACACAATTTTTCGCTTGGGCCAACCCAATAGCGCTCATTCAGTCCTGGGACGATGTCCGATTGGCCAAAGGCCGGCGCATGGTCAGGATCGTGTCGCGCAACTCCGCTTCGGTCGTAGCCGGCAATGAACAGATCTGCCCGACGCAGACGTAGGCGGTGGCACGCCCGTCGACCTGGGTTTTGTATTGAGCCGGATGGCCCGCTGGCAACGCACCACCGGGCGCTATTACCTGGAGGACCCGGTTCGGCAGGCTGATGCGGTAAACGGCGTCCAGCAGCGTCGACACGTCCTCCTCGCCCCGCGTGCCGAGAACGACGATCTGTACCGCCCCGAACAACGTGTCGGCCGCGTTCAGAATTGTCGGCACGGAAAAGTGATCGTCCGCCACGGACCCGCCCTGGACCGAAAGCGCGGCATCGGCGCGCCTGCGATAGTCCAATTGTCCCGTGAGATAGTAGAGCCGCGCCAGAACCTCGGCCATGGCGCCACTGCCGGCCGGAATTTCTCCGTCCATTGCCGCCTTGGCGCGCACGATCAGTTGGCTTTCGTCCGTTGCCGCCTGAAAGAACCCGCCCGCCGGATCGTCCCAGTAGTAGGCGATCGCCGACCGGCTCCAAGCTTCCGCCCATGTAAGGTATCGGCGCTCTCCCGTCGCCTCGAACAATGCCAGCGCCGCCTGGGCCATCAGGGCGTAGTCCTCGACCACCCCCGGCCCCTTCGCCTTCCCGCCGCGCGAGGCGTGGCGCAATCGCTCGGCGCCCTGGGCATCGCGCCACCGGTGAACCGCGACGACGGCATCGAATGCCGAAATCGCCGCCTGAAGCCAGTCTGCCTCCTCGAAGGCCGCGCCCGCCTCGGCCAGGGCCCGTATCATCAAGCCGTTCCAATCGGCCAGCACCTTATCGTCAAAGGGCGGCGGCCGACGATTGAGGTCCCGGTGCCGGCGCAATTTCACCAGCGCCGCCGTCAGGATTGGCTCGACCTCGCTTTCCGCGACCTTGCCGATGGCCGCCAGTTCCGGAGCCCGTGTGGAGTTTCGGTAGAGCACGCTTGCGCTGTGCTGATAATCGGTCGCCAGCCAATCGGCCTCGGGCTCGAAGGTCCCCTCATCGGTCACATCAAAAGCCGCCCGGAACAGGGCGGCATGCGGACCGAGAACCGCGCCGATTTCCGCTGCCGTCCAGAGATAGTATCGGCCCTCCTCCGCGCCGGTCTCAGCATCGAAAGTCGATCCAAAGGCGCCATTAGCCGTACGCATGTGCCGCAGCACGAAATCGATGGTACCGCGAAGGGGCTTGCTAAAGGACTCTTCGTCCGTCTCCTGCCAGGCGTGGGTCAGAAGACGGATCAGCATGGCATTGGTGTAGAGCATTTTCTCGAAGTGCGGCTGGCGCCATTCCTGGTCGATGGCGTAGCGCGAAAATCCACCCCTGAGGTGATCGTAGAGGCCGCCCCTGGCCATGCGTCTCAGGCTGACCAGCACGGCGTCGCGGTAGCGCGCCTTGCCCGTGCGCAGGTAGCCCCGCCACAGAACCTCGAGGTTCTGGGCATGAGGATACTTCGGCGCATCGTCGAAGCCGCCGTAGAAATCATCGGCCCGCGCCATGAGCTTGCCGGCTGTGCGGTCCAGCAATTTCGGCGTCACCTCCCCCGGCCGGTCATCGGCTGAAGCCAAGCCGATTTTCATGCGCTGGGTAATCGCCGTGATCTGGTCACGCTCCTCGACCCACGCTTCCTTGATGAGTTTGAGGATCGCCAGGAACGACTTCATGCCGTGACGGTCGGTGTCGGGGAAATAGGTGCCACCCCAGAACGGCGCTCCCTCCCCGTCGAGGAACACGTTGAGGGGCCAGCCGCCAGCGCCGGTCATGGCGTAGAGCGCATTTTGGTAGAGGTAGTCGATATCCGGCCGTTCCTCCCGATCCACCAGGATGCTGACGAAATTTTCGTTGAGGTAGGCGGCGACCGCTTCGTTTTCGAAACTCTCGCGCTCCATGACGTGACACCAGAAGCACGAGGAATATCCGACCGAAAGAAGGATCGGCTTCCCCGAGGTCCGCGCATAGTCCAGGACCTCGGGCGTCCAGGGTTGCCAGTGAACCGGATTGTCGGCGTGCTGCAGAAGGAACGGACTGGTCGCCTCGCCGAGGCCGTTGCGATCAAATTTGTCGTCGAAGGCCCAGGCGGGCAGGCCCCACACCAACCAGAGCACCGCAATCATCCGTACGGCGCCGTTCATCTCTCATCCCCCGCGAATTAAGGCGTCGGCTTCCAGGGCCGCCGCCCAGCCAGTCGACCAGGCGATTCCCTCCGCCAGTGCCGGCAGAAGCTTCGCCGCCTCGGTTTCCAGTTCGTCGCAGCGGGACAGGGCGGCGGCCACATCGCCTGCATCGGCTTCCGTCTCATGTACCAGGTCCCGCAGCATCGCCGGCGTATAACCGGGATTGCAGGTAAAGCAGATAACGTCCCGACCGATCGTGAAGACGAGAGGAAGATCGTTTTCATCGACCGCCAGAATTTCCGCGTCATCCGGCGGAACGGGCCTGTCCCGCATGAAGACGGCGTAGGGGAATCGTTCCGGCATCAGTCCGCCCAGGGCATCGTCCTTTATGCGCCGCGCCATACCGGCTTCGAAGGTTGGCGCCGTGGGTTCCGATCCGCCGCCGGCGGCAATGGCGACGATCTGGGCGCCCAGTCCAAAGCCCACGATGGGGCGGTTGCGCTTCATGTGATCGTAGGCGATGCGGAGCTCGTGCGTCAGCGTCGGCAGTGTCGTGCGCTCGCCATTGGTACCCCAGGCGCCGCCGCCCAATACCACCAATCCATCCGAGTTGACGCCACTGGTCACGCCTTTGCCGACGGACAGCGGGCGATGGTAGCTGTAGCCGATTCCGCGGCTGCGGAACTGGTCTTCGAGAGCGCCCAAGGTCTCGGATTCGCCATGGCGCAAAACAAGGAGGTTTTTCATCATCGAAAAGTATGGCCACCCGCCCCCGCGGCGGCAAGGCCGCTGCTATGGGGATTCACCCTAATTTGTGTTGCGGCGCAACCAACAAAAACAATAAACAACCCATGATGGGTGTTTAGCTCCATGATATACATGTTTATTTACTATACTTTCAAATCATTACAAGTATTGCTGCAGCGCAGAACAAAAGATTTTGCATTGCAACAAATTGCAGCATATTAGCAAAACCTCAAGAATAGTTCTTGCGACTATTCTCGATTATGTGTATCCCGGTTGGGTCCTCTTTTTCGGTAGGTCAAAACGATTGCGGTTCAACGCGACACCATGACCCGCTGGGGAGCACTGGGGTTAACGTACGAGGCTAAATGCCGCCGCGCGGATCGGATTCGAACCCTCGCGCAAGGCATGCGCAACGGGGAGGAAGATTGGAAATGAAGTTTCATCGACTGGTCGGTGCGATCGCGGGATTGGCAATCGGCGTCGGAGCAAGTCTCGGCGCAAATGCCGAGGCGGTAAAATATACCATCATCGGCGACGGCATCCCGAAATCACTGACGGGTAAGCCCGGCGATGCCAAGAACGGGCGCAAAGTGGCCTATAACCGCAAGACGGGGAATTGTCTTGCGTGTCACGTATTGCCCATTCCCGAACAGCAGTTCCATGGCGAAGTGGGTCCCGATCTCAATGGGATCGCCGATCGTATGCGGGAAGCGGAAATCAGGCTGCGGGTGGTCAATCCGAAACTGAACAATCCGGATACCATCATGCCGTCGTTTTACCGCAACACCGGTTACCACCGGATCCAGAAAAAATGGAAGGGCAAGACGATCCTCAGCGCCCAGGAGGTCGAGGATATCGTCGCCTATCTGATGACGTTGAAGTAATCGAATAGCCGTCCAGCAACGGCTGCAGAGAGGAGAAAGCAATGCAGGTGAAAGAGACCACCGGACTAAGCCGCCGCGGATTCTTCCGGGCTGCCGGCGCCGGGGCCGTCGTGGCCGCGGGCGCCGGACTGACGCCGACCGCCGCCTCCGCGGACATGGCCAAAACCGCCGCCGCGATCAAGAAGGTGACGGGCGGCGCGGCGACCAAGCCGGGCAAAATCAAACTGAAGACGCCGATCATCGCCGAAAACGGCCGGGTCGTGCCCATCGTGATCAGTGTCGACAGTCCCATGACCGACGCCGACCACGTCAAGACGGTCTGGGTCTACGTACAGGAAAATCCCAACCCCGAAGTCGCGGCGTTTCACTTCACGCCGGCCTGCGGCAAGGCCGAAGTCAAGGTCAACTGCCGCATGGCGAAGACATCGGCCATCGTGGCGGTTGCCCAGATGAGCGACGGGTCGTTCTATCAGGAGCAGAAAGACGTCAAGGTCACAATCGGCGGCTGCGGCGGCTGAGTAAGGTTACGAGGAGAACAGAATCATGGCATCCGCACGGCTTAAGGTCCCCAAAAAAGCGAAAAAAGGGGACATCATCACGGTCAAGAGCCTGATCAAGCACAAGATGGAAACCGGCCAACGCAAGGGCAAGGACGGCAAGAGAATCCCGCGCATGATCGTCAACAACGTGGTCGCCACCTATAACGGCAAGGAAGTTTTCAAGGCCGACTGGTGGCCCGCGGTTGCGGCCAATCCGTTTCTTTCGTTCAACGTCCGGGTCGTCGAATCCGGCACGATCGAGGTCAAGTGGACCGAGGACAACGGCGACGTCACGACCAAATCAGCCAAAATAACGGTGCAATAAGAAGCGAGGGGGAGGCTTCCCAATGAACTACAAACGCTTAGTCGCCGGTATTGCGGGTTTCGGCATGGCGCTCGCCGTCAGCGGCCCGGCCCTAGCCGACGAAGACATTGTTTCCGGCTACAAGTACGCCACCAAGGACACCCAAGCCCTGCAGGATGACGAGATGCAAAATCCCGGCATGCTGTGGGTCGACACGGGCGAGGAATTGTGGAGTACGGTGGACGGTGAGGCGGGAAAGTCCTGTGAAAGCTGCCACAACGATGCGTCGGAATCGATGAAGGTCGCCGGCGTCAGCTATCCCAAATACAAGGACGACCTCGGCAAGCTGCAGAACTTGGAACAACGCATCAACCAGTGCCGCACCGAGAACATGAAAGCCAAGGCCTGGAAGTGGGAATCCAACAAGTTGTTGAGCATGACGACGTACGTACGTCATCAGTCGCGCGGCATGCCCGTACAGGTGGCTATCGATGGTCCCGCCAAGCCGTTCTTCGAAGCCGGCAAGAAGTTCTACTACCAGCGCCGGGGCCTCCTGGACATGGCCTGCAAGCATTGCCACGAGGACAATGAGGGCAACAAGATCAGGGCCAACATCCTGACGCAGGGCCAGTTGAACGGCTTCCCGACCTACCGCCTGAAATGGCAGAAGGTCGGTTCCAGCCACCGCCGCTTCCGCGGCTGCAACAAGCAGGTCCGGGCGACGCCGTACAAGAACGGCGCCGACGAGTACGTCAATCTCGAGCTCTACGTCGCCTGGCGCGGCCGAGGCTTGGGCGTCGAGACGCCGGCTGTCCGTAACTAACGGATCGCAGCGACTTCAAGGTGGGGGATGTGCGGTGTGCGCATCCCCCATTTCATTTATAGCGTTGGATAATCGAGAGGTTCGGCATGCTGACCCGTCGTGATTTTCTCCAAGTTGCCGCCGCGACCGCCGTCGTGACGGGCGCCCCGGGCAATTTGGCCGCCGCCAGCCGCAAACTGACCCAGGAGCAGTTGCTGGAGTTCGAGGCCGTCGGACAAGTCACCCTGTTGAACTTCACCGACTGCCACGCCCAGCTCGTGCCGCTTTACTTCCGCGAGCCCTCCATCAATGTCGGCGTGGGCGACGTTAACGGCCTGCCGCCGCACTTGACGGGCAAGGACTTCCTCAAGCATTTCGGGCTGCGGGGCGGCACACCCGAAGCCTATGCCCTCACTTCCGACGACTATGCTGCCTTGGCCCGTGAATGCGGGCGCGTCGGCGGCATGGACCGCATGGCGACGTTGGTGAAGGCGATCCAGGCGGAAAGGCCTGGAAAAACCCTTCTGCTGGACGGCGGGGACACCTGGCAAGGGTCCTACACGTCGCTGAAAACGCAGGGCGAAGACATGGTCCGGGTGATGAACGCTCTTGGTGTCGATGCCATGTCGGCCCACTGGGAGTTCACCTACGGCGCAGACCGGGTCCAGGAACTTGTCGACAAGCTGGACTTCCCGTTCCTGGCCGGCAACGTCAAGGACGCCACCTGGGACGACGACATTTTCGAACACACCAAGATCTTCGAGCGCGGCGGCGTGCGCATCGCCGTCATCGGCCAGGCCTTCCCCTACACGCCCATCGCCAACCCGCGCTACATGATGCCCGAATGGTCGTTCGGCATCGAGGAGGAGAAACTCCAGGGGCGCGTCGACGAAACCCGCGAGGCGGGTGTCGACCTCGTCGTCATAAACAGCCACAACGGGTTCGACGTAGACCGCAAACTGGCCTCGCGGGTCAACGGCATCGACGTCATTCTGACCGGCCATACCCACGACGCCATCCCGACGGCCATCAAAGTGAACGACACTCTGCTGGTCGCCTCGGGATCCCACGGCAAGTTCCTGGCCCGTCTCGACCTCAAGGTCGAGAACCGCAAGGTTGCCGATTACCGCTTCAAGCTCATCCCGGTGTTTTCCGACGTCATCACGCCCGATCCCGACATGGCGGCGCTGATCGACGATATTCGCAAGCCCCACGCGGGCGTGCTGAACAAGGTTCTGGGCCGTACTGAAAGTCTCCTCTACCGACGCGGCAACTTCAACGGCACGTTCGATGACCTGATCTGCGACGCGCTCCTTGAGGTACGGGACGCCGAAATCGCGCTGTCGCCCGGCTTCCGTTGGGGCGCGACCTTGCTGCCAGGTGATGAGATCACCGGCGATACGGTCTATTCGCAAACCGCCATCACCTACCCCAATGCCTACCGCAACGAGTTTACCGGCGCCTTCATCAAGGAGATTCTCGAAGATGTCGCCGACAACCTGTTCAATCCCGACCCCTACCTGCAGCAGGGTGGCGACATGGTGCGCGTCGGCGGCATGGGCTACAGCATCGACATCGGCAAGCCCATCGGTCAGCGCATCAGCGACATGACGCTGTTGAAGACCGGCGAACCCATCGATCCGGCGCGCAACTACGTCGTCAGCGGCTGGGCCTCCGTCAACGAAGGCACCGAAGGACCGCCGGTCTACGACGTGGTTTCCAAATACATTTCTGACAACAAAGTGATTCGGCTGGAGAAGAACAGCGGCATAAAAGTGCGGGGCATCTGAAAGGGGGTACAGACTAGAGCGTTCTCCGCTTTAACGGGAACGCCTCGTTTCATATTGTTGAGGCTGCACAATGTGTTGGCGGCCCTCGGTGTTTCAAGCACAACTTGAAACACTCTAGGCCTTGCACGCCGAACCGACCGCCCTTAAGTAGCGGGGGTTAGATATTCGGGAGTTTCGCCCAGATGGGTGCTTTTGACGTTTCCTATGGCGCTGCCGGCCTGGCCGGCCTGATCAGTTTTCTGTCCCCTTGCGTGCTGCCGTTGGTGCCGGCGTACCTGTGTTTTGTCGCGGGCACGTCGCTCGACCAGTTGCTCGATCAGGAAGACGGTCTCGACACCCAGATCGCCCGCCGGGTGCGCTGGTCGGGACTGCTGTTCGTGCTCGGTTTCACCACCGTGTTCGTGATCATGGGCGCCAGCGCGTCTGCCATCAACCGTATCATCTTCGACCACATCGACGTCATCAGCAAAGTCGCCGGCGCCGTCATCATCGTTTTCGGCCTGCACTACATGGGGGTTTTCCGTTTCGCCCTGTTGCAGCGTGAGATCCGCTTCAATCCGGACAAGACGCCCGCCGGCCTGATCGGCGCATATGTCATCGGCCTGGCCTTCGCCTTCGGCTGGACGCCGTGTGTCGGACCCATTCTGGCCACCATCCTGACCCTGGCGGCGGCCCAGGATTCGCTGGGTTACGGCGTGTCGCTGCTGACCGTCTATTCGCTGGGCCTGGGCATTCCCTTCCTGGCGGCGGCCTTCGCCATCGAACCCTTTATGAACTTCCTCAAGCGCTTCCGCCGCCACGTCCACAAGATCGAGATCGGCGCCGGCGTCCTGCTGGTCGTCACCGGCGTCCTGATCATGACGGACTCACTGGCCGAGCTCGCCTACTACATCCTCGAGGCCTTCCCGGCACTGGGCAAGCTGGGGTAGGCGGATAAAGGCTCGTCCCCCCGGCGCATGCCGGGGGCAATTCGTATTTTTCGAGCCGCTAAACAAAAAAGAAAACCTGGATTCCGGCTTTCGCCGGAATGACGACCTAAATAAACCACATACTCAGGCGTCATCCCGGACTTGATCCGGGATCCATACTGAGTTGGCCTCATACCTAAGCCTTGAGAAAAACCAAACCTGGGTTTCCGCATTCGCTGGAATAACGGGTTCCTGATCCAGGAGCAGATTTGTTGCACATGCTCTCGCCAACGCCGTCACATCACCAAAGCTTCACCTCAATTCCCTTGGCGCGCAGCTCATCAGCCTTGGCCGAGAGCCAGCGCTGGAAATTGGGCTGTTCGATATAGCCCTCCTCCTTCACGTACATGAATATGTGCTTGAAGTGGAATGGTTTGAAGTATCCGGGCAGGCGGTGGACCTCTTCTCCCTTTTCGTCGGGAAATATGATGGTCGGCGTGTACTGGACCCGGTATTTGCGGCCGAACTTCTTTTCGATCAAGGTTTCGCCGTCGAAGTCCGTCATCTCCCGGTCACCCCAAAGGTTGACCTGCACGATGTCGAAGTTTGCCCTGATATAGTCCGCGACATCGGGGATTTTGAAGTTCACCCGATGCATTTCCCGGCAGTAGGGACAGCCGCGCTGCTCGAACAGGATGGCCAGGCGTTTTCCGCTCGCCTTGGCTTCCGCCAGGTCGTCCGCCAGGTCTAGAAACGAGTCGACCTTGAACCAGGTTTGGTAGTGCAACCCGTCGTCCGTTTTCGGCAGATCCACCTCTTCCGCACGGACTTGCTGCGCCGGCAGCAATCCGACACCGATTAGGAATGTCGCAAGAAAAAACAAACGTGCGGCGATCATCTTGTCCCTCCCCCTGATCCAGATCGTTTGCGTCGTCTCTGGATCATAAGCCGCCAATGCGATATTTTGTAATCAATAATGTTCTAATATACATGACGGTTGTGTAGGGCCGTCTCACAATTGCGTGTGATAAAAAGGCGCATATGCAGCTCCGTGTCGCGGCCTACGGCGCAACCGTCTTCGTAACGGCGGCCTGCGCCCTGATCCTGGAAATCGTCGCCGGGCGCCTTTTGGCGCCGTATGTCGGCATGTCGCTCTACACCTGGACGGCCATCATCGCGGTGGTGCTGGCGGGGCTTTCGGTGGGCCACTGGATCGGCGGACATTTGGCCGGGCCCAACGTCGATCGGGCAAAGGGTTGCCGGCGCGTGGCCGCCGCCCTGGCCCTGAGCGGCGCCTCGGCGGCCGCCTCGTTGGTCTTGCTGCGCAGTTTGAGTGGGCCGGTGTTGCGCAGCGGCCTCGATACCGTCAGCGCCATCACCTTGCTGACCGGCCTGGTCTTTTTTCTCCCCAGCCTGTTCGTCGGCATCGTATCGCCCATCCTCACCAAGTTGGCTGTGGACGACGCGCCGGGCGCCCACGGCCGTGTCATCGGCCGCATGTACGCGCTGGGCGCCGTGGGTAGCATCGCGGGCACCGTTTTGGCCGGCTTCCTCTTCATCTCATGGATCGGTTCGACCGGCACGGTCATGGCTGTCGCCGGCGCCTATCTGGCCCTGGCGCTGGCCTACGCTGCCGCACGTCCCCCCAAGGTGACGACGTTGATGGTTTGGGCCGCCGGCGCGGCCGCCCTGGCCGGAGGCCTGCTCGCGAAGGGCTATCAATACCAGGCCCATAAGTCGCCTTGTACCGTGGAAAGCCCTTATTTCTGCGTTCGGGTAGTCGATGCCGCGGCGGATACGGGGCGGCCGGGCGCCGTTATGGTGCTCGACCATCTCGGACACGGCGTTAACGACCGGGACGAGCCGCGCCTGCTGTTCTCGCCCTATATCCACTTCGTCGACGAACTGGCGAAAAAGCGGATCGCCGCGCCGGACCGGACCCGGGCGTTCTTTATCGGCGGCGGACCCTACACCTTGCCGCGCGCCTGGCTTAAGGATTATCGCGAACCGGTGCTGACCGTCGCAGAGCTGGATCCGGCCGTCACCGGCGCTGCGGTCGATCACATGTGGCTCCAGCCGTCGGACGGCCTCGAAATCGTTCACCGGGACGCCCGCGCGGCGTTGCAGGGATTGGCCATGGAGCCTTCGCTCGACATGGTCTTCGGTGACGCTTTCAAAGATATCTCGATCCCGGCCCACCTGGTGACCCGGGAATTTCACCAGCAAATCGCCGGTCGCCTAAAACCGAACGGTTTCTATGTCATCAACGTCGTCGAAAGCCGCGAACGGCCATTGTTCCTTTGGGCCCTGGTCGATACGCTCAGCCTCGATTTCGCCGAGGTCGAGGTGTGGCTGGAGGAGGATCAGCTTCTGGCCGGGGGGCGCGTCACCTACGTCGTCGTGGCGAGCCAATCGGCGACCCCGTTCTCCACGCTCGACGCCGCCCGGGGACTTGGACGGCGCTGGCTGCGGCACGAACTGGCCCGGCCGGACGGCCCGCCCACCATCCTCACCGACGATTTTGCGCCGGTGGACCGCCTCATGGCACACCTGATCCTGAACCCCGAACTTTCTGAAAATGACTGAAAATCATGAATTTGCAAAATTAAATTTTGTGATTCGCAATTTGGTAATAAAAAACTTTCATGCTGAACCAAATCGACTTAACTTGTTTAACGTCGTTTCGACCATTGAACGAATTAGCTGAAGTGGTGTTTCACCTGCCTCGGATGTTGTTGATGTTTAGTTTCTGTCGATATTTCATGCCGCGCAGCCCGCGCTTTTCCCCTATTTGTCAGTAACTTGTTGCTGCACTACGCCACTGTGAGCTTTCGTGTCCGTTGTAGTCCTGATTGATGATGATCCGGTCGTCCGCAAAATAGCGGTCGGCATGCTGACGGCCATGGGCCACAACGTTCACGCCTGTTCGAACGTCGACGATGGCATCACCAGCTTCCGCCAGAACACGCCCGATTTCGTCCTCACCGACATCGTCATGCCGGAGAAGGACGGCCTCGAAGCCATACGGGAAATTCTGGCCATTGATCCCAAGGCGAAGCTGATCGCGATGTCCGCCAGCGAACATTCGACCTCGAGTATCGACTACGTCATTCTGGCCAAAAAAATGGGTGCCGCGAGCGGCCTCAGAAAGCCCTTTGACGAGGAAAGCCTGGCCGGCGCCATTTCCGAGGCGCTGGGAACCTGCACGCCCTGACCTATCCGCCGAGGAAAAGGCGGCCGACTTCCGGATTTTCCAACAATTCGTCGCCCGATCCGGCAAGCGCCAGCGATCCGTTCACGAGGACGTAGCCGATGTCGGAAAATTCCAGGCCCTTCTTGGCATTTTGCTCGACCATGATGATGGTCTTGCCCTCGCCTTTCTGCAGGTCGTCGAGGATCTCGAACACCATGTCGATGAAACGGGGTTCCAAACCGATTGACGGTTCGTCGACCAGCAGGACGTCGGGTTCCATGATCAGTGCCCGGCTGATTTCCAAGAGACGGCGCTCGCCGCCCGACAGCACGCGGGCAGGCTTGCCGCGGCGTTCGCGCAGGCGATCGTACTTTTCGAATACCTTTTCCGCCATCTCCTGGGCCTGGGCAGGCGTGTCCTGCAAGTAGCCGCCCATCAGCAGGTTCTCCTCCACCGTCATGTCGGGGAATACCGAGTTGTCCTGCAGGATGTAGGCGATGCCGGCGGTTTTGAGCTTCTGGTTTGAAGACAGCCGCGTAATGTCCGTCATTTCACCGTTGGCGCCCACCGAAATGGTGCCCGAGAAAATGTTTGTGAAGCCGAAAATGGAATGCAGGATCGTCGACTTGCCGGCGCCGTTGGGACCGATCAGGCACAGTGATTGACCCTTGCCCGCCCTCAGGCTGAAGTCGTGCAGGATCTCCATGCGGCCATAACCCGCCACAAGGTGCTCGATGGAGACAAAGGGAGCGCCTTCCACCAATTCCTCCAGGCGCTCCACGCTTGGCCCCTCGGCTGCGATTTTCTCCGCCTCGCGTGCGACGGCGTCGACGGAAATCACGGTGTCGACGGCACCCGTGTGGTAACCGCTGGCTCTTTTCGCCTCTTGATCTTCGTTTTCGCCGGCCATCAGTGCGCTCCCAGGTACGCGTCGACCACGCGCTGGTCGTTTTGAATCTTGTCCGGAGTTCCTTCCGCCAACAACTCGCCATGCGCCAGGCAATAGATGTGTTCGGCCAGGTTCATGATCACCCGCATGTTGTGCTCGATGACGAACAAGGTGACGCCGAGCTCCTCGTTGGCCCTTTTGAGGCGGTCAATCAGGCCGTTGATCAAGGTGGGGTTGATGCCCGCGGTGGGTTCGTCGAGCAGCAGGACCTTAGGCTCGTTCATCAGCGCCATGGCGAATTCCAGCAACTTCTGCTGGCCGAACGAAAGATCGCCGGCGATCAGGTTGCGTTTGGAGTAAAGCCCCACGAACTCCAGAAGTTCCAACGCCCGTTCATGGCTTTCCGGCGCGTGAACCCGAAACATGTCCATTAACTTCGCGCGGCGATGGGGAACGGAAATCAACATGTTCTCGACGCAGTTCATCTTGGAATAGATGCGCGTCTGCTGGAACGTGCGCAACAGGCCCAGGCGGGCGATTTGCGGAACCTTGAAATCCGAGATTTCCTCGCCCCGGAACTTTATCGATCCGGCGTCAATGGGGTGGTGCCCGACGATGGAATTGAACAGCGTCGTCTTGCCCGAGCCGTTGGGCCCGATCAAGCCGGTGATCTTGCCGTCCTCCACGTCGACGCTGATGGCGCTGTTGGCCACAACGCCGCCGAACGCTTTGCTGACGTCCCTGACCTCGATGATGGCACTCATTCCGCAGCCTCCTCGGCGGCTTCACGGGTTGCCGCTTCATCAACTGTAATGCCGAAGAAGGCCGGCCATTTCTCCTGTGCCCAGCCCAGAATGCCCTGCTGGAAGTAAGCGACGTTGATGATAATCAGGAGACCCAGCGCCACCCACTGCCAACCCAGGAACCACGTCCACGTCGCTTCTTTGATGATGTGGAAAACAATGGCGCCGAGGACCGGTCCCCACAGCGTACCCTTACCGCCCAAAAGCGCCATCAGCACCATGAAGATGCCGAAGGTGATGGTCGGAAAGGCAATTTCCAGCGGTTCGATGAAGCCGGTCATGTTGCCGAAGACGGCGCCGCTGAGACCGACGAAAAAGGCCGAGATCGCCCAGGCGACGGTCTTGTGGCGCAAGGTATGGATGCCCATCGCCTCGGCCTTGTCCTCGTCATCCCGGATGGCGTTAACGGCCAGGGCGTAGCGCCTGGTGTAAAGCCATTTCAGGAACGCGAACGTCAGCAGGGCGAGCCCGAACAGCAGGTAGTAGAAAAACAGCGCGCGGGCGTCGCCCGATCCCGGATAGGTCGGCAACGTGATGCCGCCGCCGCCTCCGACGTAATCCCAAGCGCCGAACAACTCGCCTGCCGCGATAGCCGCGCCCAGCGTACCGATGGCGAAATAGGGCCCACGCAAACCGAATACGATGCGCCCTAGGACGACGGCGACAATCACGGATGCGATACCCGCGACCACGGCGCCCAACGCCATACCCGAAAGGTATTGGAACCAGTCGTATTCGACCTTCACCGCGCCCGAATGGGCGGTGTATTCGGCCACGTCATAGTAGAGTCCGATCTGAACGATGGCGCTGGCGTACATGCCGATGCCGAAAAAGATGATGTTGCCGAGGGAGTTGTAGCCCATCTGGCCGCCCATCATGTCCCAGGTCAACGCGAACAGGATCATCAACCAAAGCACGGCAATCTGGGTCACGTAGTTTTCGAAGACCAGTGGCGAAAAAATGCCGAAGATCAGAACCGCCGCATACAGGGCGAAGCTTTTTTGCTGGACGGTCATTTCACCACCTGACGATGCCGGAACTGTTGGATTTGCCGGATGACGAGAATCAGCAGCAGCAGCCCGACGACGATGGCCTGCTGGAATTCGGCGCCCATGATGAAACCGCCAAACTGCTCAAGCGCGCCGAGACCGAGGCCGGCCATGATCACACCCGGCAGGTTGCCGAGCCCCGCCGCCGTAACGATGACGAAGGAGCGGATCGAATAGGTGATGCCGTAGTAGGGCTGAAGGACCCAGATCATGGAGATCAGGACACCTGCCGCGCCGCAGATGGCAGCATTGAGGGCGAAGGTGAAGGCGTAGACCTTGTCGGTGTCGATACCCATGATGCGGGCGGCGCGCGCGTTCTGCGACGTCGCGCGTATGGCCTGGCCCATACGGCTGTTTTTCATGAAATACACGACGCAGAGCGCCAGGATGCCTGCCATCACGAAGGATACGACCTTGATCGTCGCAATGGTGAGGTTGCCGTCCATGTATGATTCGATCGGCATACCCGATTCGGCGATCTTGACTTCGGGCCCGAAGATGATGTTCAGGACCTGCTGAACGACGATGGCGATGCCGAAAGTTGCGAGAAGCGACGTGAAAAGATCCTTGTCCACCACTCTGTATATAACGAGACGGTAGAGCGCCCAGCCGAAGCCGAACATGACGACGACGGAAACCGGCAGAGCCCAAAAGGGGTGAATGCCGGCCTCGTAGAGTGCGTAGGCGACGTACCCGCCCATCATCACGAAATCGCCCTGCGCCAGATTCTTGACGTTCATGACGCCCCAAACCAGGGCAAGGCCGTAGGCGGAGAGCGCGAAAACGGCACCGACAAGCAACCCGTCGATAAGAAGTTGCAGGTTGAAGACCGGAGCCGCCAGGAGAATATTAATATTGTCCATGAGCTAATAGCTGCCAATGACCGGGGTTACTAAGCGGGCGAAACCCGGCCCTCCGGATCACTTCGGAGGACCGGGCTCGATCCGTTTCAAAAACCGAATTCAATCGGTTACTTACGCGGCCATTCGACCTCGTGCGTGGCCCAGCGGCCCGGGAAGACGACATTCAACTTGCCGTTCTGGATTTGGCGCAACGCCATCGGCTTGGCGATGTTGTTGCCCTGCGGCGAGAACTTGATGTTGCCGTAGAACGTCTTCATGTCCGTGTCGGCAATCGCCTGACGGACCGTGGGGATATCGAAGCTGTTGGCCCGTTCCAACGCGTCCTTCCAGACCATCACTGCGGCAGCGGCCTGGGCTGCCTGATAAGGCACGTTCTTGTAGCCTTCGTAGGTCTTCTTGAACAGTGCATCAAACTCGCCGGCGGTGCCGAAGAGGCTGTCGCTGTAGGACATCGTCTCGGCCCACTGTGTCGGGCAGAGGAAGCCGTTGGTCGAGTCGCCGAATTTGGAAATAACTTTGGCCGATTCACAGTGTGTCATGGCGATCATCGGCGTCTTGATGTTCATTTCCTTGATTTGGCGCGCGGCCGTGGCGGCACCCTTGGAGTGACCCGAAACCACGAGAAGATCGGGTTTGAGCGCACGGACCTTCGTCAGTGTTGAGGACATGTCGGAAAGATCACGCGGCAGTTTGTCGTCGATAACGATGCTCATACCGTGCTTCTTGATGTCGTCGACCACCCCGGCCCGGACATCCAGCGAGAACGGATCGTTCTCGAACGCCATGGCGACTTTGACGTCACCTGCGGCCTTGCCGTTCTTCTTGGCGATTTCCGCGGCGAGCGCGATGGAACTGGCGAGATACTGCTCCGACGTCGAAAGGACGGCGAAGAGATATTTAAAGCCTTGGGTGAAAAGCGAACGCGAGGCGCCCTCGGCTTCAACCATCGGGATTTTGTACTTTTCCGTTACCGGCGCGATGGCCTTGGTCAAGCCGGAACTGTACGGGCCGAGGAAAAACTTGATGCCGTCCTGCTTGATCAGGCGTTCAGCAAGCTGGGCGCCGCGAGCGGGCGTCGATTCGTCGTCGTAATACTTGACGGCGAACTTGTAGGTTTTACCGCCGACTTTGACGCCGCCGGCCTCGTTTATCATGCGCACGGCCAAATTGTAGCCGTTGGAGGCATGAATGCCGTTTGTCGAATACTTACCCGTGAAGGAGATGGCCGATCCCAAAATGATGGTATCGCCCTCTACCTTCGCAGCCGCCGGCGCCGCGGCGACAAGGCCGAGCGCCGCCAGACCGGCAACCGCCGTCGATGTCTTGATAAGCCAACTTTTGCTCATGTTCTTCCTCCCTAAGATTCCGATTACGCTGATCGGTGATGAGCCTTGATATCGAGATTTTTCTTATGGACCCTTGGCTTAGGCCATTTTTTCTTATTGGGTCGCCCCTTATATCGTCGCTTACATAGGTATCCTATTCACCTGAGAGCCGGTTGCAAGGACTCTACGCACACGCGATCGCTCAACGACCGGGAAAAAGGCTGATAACATGCCGCCGCTGACAAACGTTTCTGGGGATGTGGGGCGGCCATGGAACAACCGGAAAGGCATAGCTCGAGAAAGCGGCTCCAACTGATCCTCGACGGCGGCGGCCCGAACGAGCGCACCCATCGCATCGTCGACATTTTGCTGATCACGCTGATTTCGACCAACGTCCTGGCGGTTATTTTTGAGACCGTCGAGGATTTCGTGCAGGGCAACGAAGCCTACTTCTACGCCTTCGAAATCATATCCGTCGCCATCTTCACGGTCGAATACCTGGCCCGTCTTTGGACCTGCGTCGATCGGGAGGATCCGCGCTATGCCCATCCCCTGTGGGGCCGATTGCGCTACATGTCGTCGGCCATGGCTCTGATCGATCTGTTGGCCATCTTGCCGTTCTACCTCGCCTTCATTCTCAACATCGACCTCAGGATGCTGCGCGTCATCCGGCTTCTCAGATTGCTTAAGCTGACGCGCTATTCGGCCGCCCTGTCGCTCGTCGGATCCGTGCTTTACATCGAACGCCGCCCGTTGGGTGCCGCGGTGATCGTCATGTTCGTGCTGCTGGCCTTCGCCTCTAGCTTCGTCTACCTGGCTGAGCGCAACGCCCAGCCGGAGGCCTTCGGATCGATCCCCGCCGCCATGTGGTGGGGGATCGCGACCTTGAGTACGGTGGGGTACGGCGACGTGACGCCGGTAACGCCGGTGGGCAAGGTTCTGGGCGCCGTCGTCATGCTGTTGGGCGTCGGCATGTTCGCCATGCCGGCGGGAATCCTGGCGTCGGGTTTCGCCCAGGCCGTCAAGAGCCGGGATTTCGTCGTCTCCTGGAACATGGTCGCGAGCGTGCCGCTGTTTTCGCGCCTGGAAGCGGCGCGCATCGCTCACATCGTCGCCATCCTGAAGCCTCGCTCGGCCGTGCCCGGTGAGATGATCATCCGCAAGGACACACCCGCCGACAGCATGTACTTCATCTCGACCGGCGAGGTTCAGGTCGTCACCCAGGACAAAAAAGCCCATCTTCACGGCGGCGACTTCTTCGGCGAAATCGCCCTGATCGAGCACGGTTTGAGAACCGCGTCCGTCCAGGCCGTTACCACCTGCCAGTTGCTGGCGCTGCACCAGGACGATCTGGACGCCCTGCTGGACACGGATTCCGAACTCAGCGAGGCCATCACCCGTATATCGGCCGAACGGCGGGCCGAGTTGAACGGCGACGAGGTCTAATCCCCGGCCGTCTCCGGGCGCGCCCTGTGGCCGAACAGCATGGTGATGTTGATCCTGCGGTCGCCGTAGGCGTCGTTGAATTCAAACCCGTCTGATTCGTGGAACAGGTTGGAATTGAACATCAGCGCCCGGTTTTGCCGGTAGGGGATTTTGATGGCCTCGCAGGGGCCCGATGCCAAGAACGTGCGGATCGCCGCCTCGTCACCGTTGTATTCGGCGAAATCCCACTCCAAGGGCGCTTCGCGGGTATGCACAACCAACCCGCCGCTGTCGGGGTCGAGGTTGGCGCTGTCGGGCGTGATCCAGAAATTGACGTTTACCGCCGATTCGTCGGCATGGATGGGGATCGCCTGCATGCGGTTGTCGCATTTATAGGCCCACATCTTGCGCAGACGGTGGGGCCCCAGAATGTCTGGAAACGCGGCTTTCAGTTCGTCCATCAATTGCAGGAGCAAAGGGCAATTGAAGCCCTCCTCGATGAAGGCGCCGATGTAGCCGCGCGGATGACGGACATCGAACCAAATGGTCGAATCGAGGCAGAAGCGGCGCAGACCGGCCAGGGCTTCAGCGCTGAGGAAATCATCGATGGCAACGACCCCGGGCCCGGTGTTTTCGTATTCGTGCCGAATCGCTTCGATATCCAGTGCCGGATTGAGCGCCCCGCCGGCAAGCGCCGGCGCCTCGGCAAGATAAAGGAGCCGGTTGTAGGTTCCGCCGATCCTTGATTTTTGGTCTGGGGTGAGCACGGTAACGCCGCCCGAGGGTTCCGCGGTTTGCACCTCCGCCAGAACCGCATCGTAGTCGGCGGCGACGGCCTCGAATTCGGGGCCCAGAATCCCCTCGGTCCTGAGATGGCGGAGCTGCTCGGCGTCGTGGCGCAGTTTGGTCGCCGTGACGAATTCGAAGTCGCCGGCGGGCTCGCTGGGCGGCGCTTCGCCGTCGGCAAGTTTCCCGCACCATTGGGAGGCCCTCTTGCGCAGCAATGCCTCTGAGAAGGCCGCCTGGGCTTCCGCGTGCCGGTCCTGTTCGACGCGCAGCACCCCAAGGTTCTGGTAACCGGCGTACGCACCGGGCGCCAGTCCGATGGCGCGTTCGTAAGCATCACCGGAGTCGTCGAGGCGTCCAGCGTCCATCAAGGCACGGCCAAGCACCATGTGGCCCGAAACATTGCCGGGGTCCGATTCGACAGCTCGGTGAAGTTCGTCGATCGCCTCGCGGTGCCGTCCAATCTTGCGTAGGAAATCACCATAATTTCGCCGAAGCTCCGGATCTTCGGGCGCGATTTCCAACGCCTGACCAAAGGCCGCCTCGGCGGCGGGTCCATCACCCAGTCCGGCGCGCGCCAAGCCGAGCACGCCAAGGTAGGAAGCAATATTGGGAGCCGCCGCGACGGCCCGCTCCGACATCCCCGCCGCCGCTTCGAAATTGTTCAACGCCAGGGCAATGACGGCCATCAGGTTGAGGGCTTGGGCGTCACCCGGATGGTCAACGATCAGTTGCTGGCAGCGCGCCGCCGCCTCGGCCAGACGTCCGGCATTGTAGTCGGCGATCGCGCTTTCCAGTTCCGTATTCGCCATGCGCCGACGATATCCTCTCGTCCGCGCCTGTGCAAACCGCGGGGCCTAGGCGGCTTTGCGTTGGGCTTTCAGGTATTCCAGCATGGTATCGGCATCGGAAACCTCGAACGGATCGTCCGGCGCATTGTCGCTGTAGCCGTCCTCGACGAACATTTTTTCGATCTCGCCGTCATTGACGACCATCGAATAGCGCCAGCTCCGCATGCCGAAGCCGAGATTGGACTTGTCCACCAGCATGCCCATTTTTCGCGTGAACTCGCCGTTGCCATCGGGCAGCAGGAAGACGTTCTCGGCCTTCTGGCTCAATCCCCATTGGTACATCACGAATGCATCGTTTACCGACAGGCAGACGACGGTATCGACGCCGAGGGACTTGAACTCGGCGTGGAGTTCCTCATAGCGCGGCAGGTGGCTGGCCGAGCAGGTCGGCGTGAACGCGCCGGGCAGGGAAAATACGACCACCCGCTTCCCCTTGAAGACGTCGTCGCTGGTCAGTTGCTTCCATTCGAAAGGGTTGGGGCCTTCCAGTTCGTCGTTGCGAACACGGGTCTGAAATGTGGCTGCGGGAACCGTCGTCATGATCTTTCTCCTTGCTTGCGGCGTCGGGAATTCGACACCGGACAAGGCGACCCTAAGGTGAAATTTTAAATAGACAAAACAAGTTAATTCAATTGTATTAATTGATTAAATCGATTAATTGTTTGCCGTTGCCATGCTCGATTTTCGTCGCCTCCCCACCCTCACCCAATTGCGTCACTTGATTGCCGTCGACGAACACCGGCATTTCGGCCGGGCGGCGGAGGCCTGCTACGTTACCCAATCGAGCCTGAGCGCCAGCATCAAGGAGCTGGAGGCAACGCTCGGCAAGGTATTGATCGAGCGTACCCGGCGCTCCGTCCGCACGACGCCTTTGGGCGAGGCGGTGGTTGCGCGGGCCCGCCGCGTACTGGTCGATGTTGCGGAGATTGCCGATCTGGTATCGGCCTCGGGCGCGCCCTTGTCGGGTGATCTCAGGCTGGGCGTCATCCCGACGATTTCACCCTTCCTCCTGCCCCGGGTGTTGCCCGACCTGCGCCGGACCTACCCCGACCTGAAGCTGTTTCTCCGTGAGGACCGGTCGGCCGAACTGGTTGAACGCCTCGCGGGCGGCGATCTCGATCTGGCCCTCCTCGCGTTCCCCTACCCCACCGGTAAGCTGCAGACCCGCATTTTCGCCGACGATCCGTTCTGGGCGGCCCTGCCCCGGGGACACGCCGGCGCGGGTCGTGAACGTCTGACACCGGCCGACTTGGGGGCCGAGCCGCTTCTCTTGCTCGAGGAAGGGCATTGTCTGCGCGACCACGCCCTGGAGGCCTGCGGCCTGCAGGACGGCGGGGGAACGCCCGAGTTCCAGGGAACGAGCCTCCACACACTGGTGCAAATGACGGCCAACGACCTGGGCATCACGCTGCTGCCCAAGATGGCGGTCGACGCCGGCATAGCCAGAGGAACGCGCCTGCAGCTTCGCCCGATGGAAGGAAGGGGGACGTCGCGAAAAATCGGTTTCGCCTGGCGCAACTCCTCGCCGCGCGCCGACGAGTTCGAGTTGCTGGCGGAATTTTTCCAAGCGGAACTGGCCACGCCGCTGCCGCCCGGAAAAACCGCCGGATAAGATTAGATCACTAAGTTTCGGAGGGATCCGGTTAATCGCCCACTCCTTGCCGCCCCATCCCGACCAAACAAGGAGCGGAACAGCACAGCGACGATGATCCGAAGCCGGCGACCGGCCTTCAGCTTGATGCAAGCGTTTCTCATGGCCTGGCCTCCAATATGAGGTTGAACGGCGTTTCGTGGGCCAAGCGGACCCGTGAGAAACCGCCCCGATTTAGGACTTCGGCAAGCTGCGCCTCACCGGCCTGGGCACCCAATGCCAGACCGACATCCTCCGACAACGAATGGGCGCAACAGAGCGTCGTTGAGCCCGCATAGTAGAGCCGCCCGACAGGTGTGAGATTGTCTTCGACACGGTCCCGGGCGTAGGGCTCGATCAGCATCAGGACGCCATCGTCCGTCAGATGATCCCCCGCATGAGCGGCGGCGCCGACGGGATCGCCGAGATCATGAAGGCAATCGAAGAAGCAGATCAGATCGTAGTCGGGTCCGTCATAGCTTCGGGCATCGGCGATTTGAAATTCGACGCGGTCGGCAACTCCCGCCTCCACCGCGTAAGCACGGGCGGCGTCGATCGATTCCGCATGGACATCGAATCCACGGAAGCGGGAATTCGGGAATGCCTCTGCCATCATGATGGTGGAGTGGCCGTGCCCGCAACCGACATCGGCGACCGCAATGCCCTGCTTCAGTTGCGGCACAACGCCGTCAAGCGCCGGCAGCCACTCCTGCACCAACGAGGCTTTGTAGGAATTGCGGAAAAACGCCGCGACGCCGCAGAACAGGCGTTCGTGATGATCGCCCCAAGGGACGCCTTCGCCGGTGCGGAAGGCACGAATGGATTTCTGCTCGTCGAACCACATGGACGCGGGTACTTCCCAGGCGTTGGGAATGAAGACGGAACTGTCCTCGTCCGCCAACACGGCTGCCTGCTCCGGCGTCAGTTCATAGGTTTTGCTGGTGACATGATAAGCGATGTAACCGCCGGCCACCTGGCTGTTCAGCCATTCCCGGACGTAGCGCTCGGTAGTGCCGCTCCGGTTTGCCACTTCGTGCGAACTCAGCGGTCCGGCACCGGCCAGCGCCCGATAGAGCCCCAGCTTGTTGCCCAGGCTGACCATGACGCCGTTATATCCGGCCGCCAGATCCGCCACGGCATGGTTCACGAATACCTCGAGTTTTTGTTCGTTGATGGTCATGGAATGACCCTCCTTGGTCTGTATTAACGTCAAGATTTCCCAAGGATGGCCGCCCCACCCACCGATCTCGAGAGGCAAAAATTCAAAAAAAGGTTCATTTATGCCATAATTTGCACTCATTCTGCTGGAGTACCGGATGCCCGCCAAACAGACGCACATCAGTATTCTCGCCTTCCCGGACGCCGTCATATCCACTCTGGGCGGAATCTTCGACGTTTTGAATTCCCAATCGTTCATGACGAGCGGGAGTTCGCCGGCGCCGGATCCCCCGCTCTTGAAGGCCGAAATCGTCGGCTCCGACACCGCCCCGCTGACGCTCGCCAGCGGTCTCACGATTAACGTCCACAAGCGCATCGATGATGTCGCCGAAACCGATGTCGTGATCGTCCCGTCGGTCATCGTCCGCGACAATCATTGGACTTGCGGACGTTATCCCGAACTGGTTCGGTGGCTCGGCGCCATGCATGAGCGGGGTGCGATTCTCTGCTCGGCCTGCTCCGGTATATTCTTACTGGCGGAAACGGCGTTGTTCGACGGGCGAGAAGCAACCATCCACTGGACCTACGCCGCGACATTCCGCAAAACCTTCCCCGCCGTCCCCGTGAGTCCGGAAAAACCGTTGATCGCGGTAGGCGAAAAGGAAGAGTACGTTTCGTCGGGCGCATCCGCCTCATGGCACGATCTCGTGCTGTATCTGATCGCGCGTCACATTGGTCCGGCTGCGGCGCAGGCCGCCGCCCAGTTCTACGCGCTGCAGTGGCAACGTGACGGCCTCGCCCCCTACATCGCTTTTGACGCCCCACGGGATCATGGCGACGCCGCCATTCTGGACGCCCAGGATTGGCTCACCAATCACCATGCCGTGGCCGCCCCGGTGGAGGAAATGGTCAAGCGTTCAGGACTGGCCGAGCGGACCTTCAAGCGCCGGTTCTCCAAAGCCACCGGGCATACGCCGATCAGCTATGTCCAACTCCTCAGGGTGGAGGAAGCCAAGCGGCGGCTGGAGCGAACGAATGCGCCTATCGAGAAAATCAGTTGGATCGTGGGCTACGAGGATCCGGCCTATTTCCGCCGCCTGTTCAAGCGCGTGACGAACCTGACGCCCGGCGCCTACCGACGCAAATTCAACCTGCCGAACTATACCTTCTGATCAGTTCAGGTAATCGGCCGGGTCGTATTCGTCCAACTGGTCGGGCAGCAGGTGGGCCTCGGCGTAGGTTTTGGGCACTCCGGCATCGAGGAACAGCTTGAACAAGTCGGGATCGATGTGGGCGTCCTTCACCATGAAGCCCATGATCTTGAGCGATTCGGAAAGCGTCTTGGCTTTCTTGTAGGGCCGGTCGGAAGCCGTCAGGGCTTCGAAGATGTCGGCGATCGCCATCATCCGGGCGGGCAGCGACATCTCGTCGGCCGTCAAGCCCTTCGGATAGCCCGTGCCGTCCATCTTCTCGTGGTGGCCGCCGGCGTATTCGGCAACTTTTGTGAGGTGTTTGGGGAACGGCAACTGGTCCAGCATCTCGACCGTCATGACGATGTGATTGTTGATGACCTCGCGTTCCTCGGCGGTCAGGGTGCCCCGTTCGATGCAGAGGTTGTAGACCTCGTTCTCGCTAAAGAAGGGCTGTTCCTCGCCGTTGAACTGCCATTTCATCTTGCCGATTTCGAGCACGCGCTCCTTCTTTTCCTCGGCCATGAATTCGCCGCCGACGTTGGCCGTCTCGACGAACTCCAGATGATCGGCCAGTTGGGCGAGACGCTCGTCGTAAGCTGCCTTCAGGGCCTCGGCGTCGGCGTCCGCCAGTTGCAACCCTTTCAGGTAGTCGATCTCGGCGTCGCGCTTGAGGATCTCAAAACGGGTCCGCACGGTTTCGATGCGGTCGTAGATGGTTTCTAGTTTGGTCGCTTTGTCGACGACGTACTCCGGCGTCGTCACCTTGCCGCAATCGTGCAGCCAGGCCGCGATGGAGAGTTCGTACATTTCCTCGTCGTTGAGGTGGAAATCCTTGAACGGACCTTCATCCGCCTTGCAGGCCGCCAGGGCCAGCATTTCGGTGATCACCGGCACGCGCTGGCAATGGCCGCCGGTGTAGGGCGACTTGGCGTCAATGGCCGAGGCGATCAGCTTGATGAAGCTTTCCAGCAATTCGCGCTGGGCCTCGATCAGCATCTGGTTGTCGCTGGCCACGGCGGCCTGGCTGGCCAAGGCCTCGATCAGGGGCTGGCGGCCCAGGCCGAAGGGGATGACCTCGCCCGTTTCCGAATGGCGCGCGTTAATCAATTGCAGAACGCCGAGCACGTCGCCTTCATAGTTCGTCAGCGGCACCGTCAGGAACGACTTCGACCGGTAGCCCGTGGATTCGTCGAATTTCTTGGCGCCGGAAAAATCGAACCGGTCGACCTCGTAGGCATCGGGAATGTTGACGATTTCCTTGGAAACGGCGACGTGGGTGGCGACATTCGAATGGTTGGCCTCCCCCTTCTCGTCGTGCAACGGCAGGGGGGCAAAGGTGATTTCCTGTCCGGTCGTTCCGCCCATGGCGATATTCAGCGAATCGTTGCGCATGATTTCGAACGTCAGGGCGTCGTTCTTCAAGAGGTAAAGCGTGCCGCCGTCGGCGTTGTAGAGTTCCTTGGCCTCCAGCAGGATGCGTTCGATCAACCGACTGTGATTGCGCTCGGCCGACAGCGCGATGCCGAGTTCAATCAGCTTCGTCAGTTGTGATTCGGTTACCGAGTCCTCACCGCCGTTGTTCACCACCGTTTGCGGCACGGCGTCCTGCGATTGTCCTTTCGCCACGACCTCAATCCCCTAGTAGACCTTCGATCCGCGCGTACGCTCACGCCATCGGCAACCCCGGCGGCCGGCGTTTGCCCCTAGCGTCTGATCAATGTGGGGCGGCGTCCCCATTCTAGCAACACTTGTCGGCGCCGACAGCCCACGATTGCCCCTCGTACCAGTTCATTAAAATTGCAATCAAATTATCAAAAAATGTTTAACAATAGAAAAACAAATTTCAACTAAAGACGAAGATAAATAAAACTAATAATTCCACCATTAAATATTGAATAGTTGATTTGAATACCTACATGTTGTGCCAAGAAGTAATTGTTTAGCTAATTGCGGGGGAATAAATCATGACCCAGGCACCGGCAGATATACGCGATCAAGTCCAGCAAGTGGCGGAATACTTCGCCGAAACGTTGTCCGATTGCCGGCCCGGAGACCTGCCGAACGTTCCCGAATGGCTGTCGGCCGACGCCCAGCGTTGGATTGTTTCGAACCACGCCGATTTTTCCTCCCTCGTCCTCAGCAAACACCGGGAATTCGCGGCTCAAGCATAAGTCTTACGATCCGATTTGAGTATTTCTCTCCCTGGAACTTACCCCCGCGATATCGCGGGGGTCTTTTTTTCCGCCCTCTCAGCCGTCGACGATGGCGACAGCCCGCGTCCAGCCCGCCGAGGCGTCCTTGATCTTGACGGGAAAGCAGGCGACCTGGAAGCCGCGTGGGGGCAGCGCTTCGAGGTTGTGCAGCTTCTCCAGGTGGCAGTAGCCGATCTCCATGCCGGCGCGATGCCCTTCCCAGATCAGGCCGGCATCGCCGGATTGCTCGAACTTGTCCTTGGTATGGATGAACGGCGCATCCCAACTCCAGGCATCGGTGCCGGTAACGCGGACGCCACGTTCGAGGAGGTACAACGTGGCCTCACGTCCCATGCCGCAACCGGTGGCGACGTAATGATCGGTTCCGTAGGCCGCACCGGCCGCCGTGTTGACCAACACGATGTCGAGCGGCTGGAGATCGTGACCGATCCGGTCCAGTTCGGCTTCAACGTCATCCGCCGTCACGACCTCACCGTCGCGGCGTTGTGAAAAATCGAGTTTAACGCCGGGATTGAAGCACCACTCCAGCGGCACCTCGTCGATCGTGATGGCTCGCCGGCCCTGGTCCATGGTGGAATGAAAATGATAAGGCGCGTCAAGATGGGTGCCGTTGTGCGTCATCAGCCTGATCCATTCCACGGCCCAGCCCTCGCCGCCGGGCAACTGGTCGCGTTCCAACCCCGGGAAAAAAGACATGACGTTCTCCGCCGTCTCGGCGTGATTGAGGTATTCGATTTCCGGACCGTAACCCGGCGGGTCGGAAACCACGTCGTTCTCCAGGGGCATCGAGATATCGATGAATTGTCGCGCCATGCCCGTTCTCCTTATCCGTCGCCGCGCAAGACGCGGTTGCGTAAAATACCGATGCCGTCGACCTCCAGTTCGATGACATCACCGTGCTCGAGAAACTCGCCCCGTTCCAAGCCGCAGCCGCCGCCCACGGTGCCGGAACCGATAAACTCACCCGGGTGAAGGGTTTCGCCCCGGGAGATATGGGCGATAAGATCTTCGAATTTCCAGTGCATCTCCCCGCTGTTGCCGCGTGAAACTTCCTCGCCGTTGATGCGCACGATCATGTCGCGTTCGTAAGGGTCGCCGAACTCGTCGGCCGTCACGATACAGGGGCCCATGGCATTGGCCCGGTCGAAGTCCTTGCCTTTGGCGGGCCCCAGCGTGCCCTGCATCTCGGGCTTCTGTGCGTCGCGGGCGGAAAAATCGTTGAACACGGTGTAGCCGAAAATGTAGTCGCGGGCGGCCTCCTTCGGCACGTCTCTGGCGAACTTTGCAATGTAGATGCCGAATTCCATCTCGTAATCCATGATGCGCGAATAGGCTGGCCAAATCACATCCGTGTCGGGGCCGGTCACGGCAAACCGGTTGGCCTTGTAATAGAGCGGCTGGCGGTACCAGACGTCGGGCACCTCGAACGCACCCGAGGCCCGGAGTTCGGCCTCGGCGGCGGCCGGATCGTCAGCCCGCGCTGCCTTGGCGAGGAGGCCGCGTTCCAGCGCCTGCTTGAGGTGTTTTTCGAAACTCATGGCGTCGCGCATCTGGGGCGGCGCCGGAATCGGCGCCAGCAGCCGGATATCGCTCAAGGGCGAAACCGCGCCAGGAACCTGTCCGGCCATCCCCGCCGCCAAGTTGGCCCGGGCCGCCTCAAGTCCGGCCTCCCCGTCTTCGATCAGGGATAGCATCGTGCGCAAAGGCTGATAGGGCCGGCCGTTCAGCGCGACGTGCGCCGCTTGCAGATCGACCATGTGTTTGCCGTCTTCGGTCAGCGCGCCGACGCGCGCCGTCCCATCGGCCTCGAAGGAAACCAATTTCACCGCCAACTCCCGTTTTCGCCTTTTGCTGTTTCAGATTGAATATTGCCACCGTCCTCGATCGTGTGTCCAAATGTTGAGATGACAAAATCAAATACGCGCCAATTCCGGTGCCGCAGCAGCGTTCGATGATCGAATTGACCCCCCTTTTCGATATGCGCGTTACCCTAGCGCCGATCAAGGATCTCGGGCAGACGCCCAACGGGCACCGCCGCATCATCGATATCACCGGCGGAACGTTCGAAGGCGAGCGATTGCGCGGCCGGGTCCTGCCCGGCGGTGCCGATTGGCAAGTCATCCGGCCCGACGGCTCGGCCGCCCTGGAAGCCCGCTACACTTTGGAGACCGACGACGGTGCGCTGATCTACGTGCGCAACACGGGCTTCCGCCACGGGCCGCCCGAGGTATTGGCGCGCCTGGCGGCCGGCGAGGATGTCGATCCGGCGGACTATTACTTCCGTTCAACCCCGGTGTTCGAAACCGGAGCGGAAGCTCATGCCTGGCTGAACAGCGTTGTCGCCGTCGCCTCCGGTGCGCGTCGGCCCGACGCCGTCGAACTGGGCGTTTTCGAGGTAGTATAGGGAGTTAGGCGTGGCGACAGCCGATCTGAACTCCTCTCCGGAGGGGCGAAACTTGCGCCGGTTCGGCACTCTGGTCGAGGGCTTTGTTTACGCCTGCTCAACCTATGCCGAAAAAACGGCGTTGATCTGCGGCGGCGACCGCATCTCGTATGGGGATTATTATCGAGCCGCCGCTTCCCTGGCCGTTCGATTGAAGGAAATCGGAATCGGTAACGGCGCTAGGGTGGTCATCGTCCGCCCCAGCAGCATCGAAACGTCCGTCGCGGCGCACGCCGTGTGGGCCGCGGGCGGCCAAACCGTGCTGCTTAATCCCCTCTACACCAAGCGCGAATTCGAGATTTTGATCGCCGATGCGGAACCGGCCGCCATCCTGTGCGACGACGCCTTCATGGAAATCCTGAAGCCGCTGGCGGAAAAAGGCGGAGTCGGAGCAATACTCGGATTTGAGGCGGACCGCCTGACGGAGACGCAAGACCGACAGGGCCCGCCCCTTGGGCTGCCCGAACCCCGGCCCAAACCCGACGACGCGGCGGCGTTGATATACACGGGCGGTACCACCGGCTTACCGAAGGCCGCGTTCCACACCCACGCCAACGTCATGGCGATGGTCTGCCAACACGACGAGTCGTGGCACTTGGCCGCGCCGGATAACGTCATCCTCAACGTGGCGCCCCAACCCCACATCTGGGGTCTGGCCATGACCGTGATGTCGCCGATGGTCGGCGGCAACACCATCGTCATCGTGCCGAAATTCGATCCGGTGGCGGTCGTGGACGCCATGGTCCGGCACGGCGTGACGATGTTTACAGGCGGCCCCTCGACAATCTATCACGCACTCCTGGCCTTGCCGGATATCGAACAGGCCGATCTCAGCCGCCTGAAGTACTGTTTCGGCGGCGGATCGCCCTTTGCCGAGGGCACCCACAAAGCCTGGGAAGACGCCACAGGCATCAAGATTCTGGAAGGCTACGGCATGACGGAGGGTGCGCCCTTCACCCATACGCCATTGGATCAGCCGCCGCATATCGGCAGCGCCGGGGTGTGCGTGCCCGGTACGGAGGTCAAGGTCGTCGACATCGAAACCGGTGATCGGACATTGGATGCGGGAGAGATCGGCGAGTTGTGTTTCCGCGGAGCCCAGGTGGTCACCCATTACTGGAAACGGCCGGAGGAGAGCGAAGATACCTTTCGTGACGGCTGGGTGCATACCGGCGACATCGGCAGCGTCGATGCCGAGGGCTGGGTTTCCATCGTGGATCGCAAGAAGGACATGGTAATCGTCGGCGGCTATAACGTGTATCCGCGCGAAATCGACGAGGTGCTTTTCCTCCATCCCGACATTACCGAAGCCGCCGTCGTCGGCGTTCCGGACGACCACTGGGGAGAAATCCTGCATGCCTACGTTGTCGCCCGGCCCGATATCCCCGTAACGCCCGACGACGTTCTGGATCATTGCCGCGATCGACTGGCCAAATACAAAGTCCCCGCCTTGGTTACCGTGGCCGACGCATTGCCCAAAACCGCCAGCAACAAGATCGACAAAAAAGTCCTGCGGGAGCGCGCCCTGGAAAACTGACCCGTCCCGGCCGAAACCCCGGGGCAGTTGGCTGCAAGCGCCGCCTGCCGTAAGCTGAACGGACATGTGCATTGGGAGTACAGCGTCACATGACCAAGTCCCCGAGTACGAAAGCCATGAAGAAGCGCCTTTTGGCCCAGCGCGAAGAGCTGGAGGCGATCGGCGAATCGAGTGCGGAATCCCGCAAGCCCGTGGAACTGGACCAGTCCATGGTGGGGCGGCTTTCACGCATGGATGCGTTGCAGGTCCAGGCCATGGCCAACGAAACCGAACGCCGGAGGCAAACAGAACTCAAACGCATCGAGGCGGCGCTGGAGCGCATCGAGGAGGGCGAATACGGCTGGTGCATCACCTGCGGCGAGGAGATCGCCGCCAAACGTTTGGAGCTTGATCCCGCCGCCGCATTGTGCATCGATTGCGCCAGTCCGGGCAGTGATTAGGAAACCATGCGATCATGTTGAACACGGTGCTCAAACGCATAGCCGGCTTTTTCGGCGGCGGCAATCGGCGCCATCACCGCGCCACGGCGCCCGAACTGACCCTCACCATCGAGGGCAAGGCCTATGCCACCACGGACTGGAGCATGAGCGGCTTCCGCATCGCCAAGTTCAAGCGCGCCGTCACGGCCAACGAGTACGTCGAGGGTCAGATCGGCCCGATCGGCCCGTCGAACGGAGGGTCCTTCAAGGCGTCGGTCGTGCGGGTCACCGACGACGGCGGCTTCGGCGCCTGCTGGGCGCAGATCGACCGCGACGTCTACCACGGCATGAGCGGCAGTGGGCCTTAGAAATATTGCGGAATATTAATTCGCCTGGTCGGCGCGCTGAGTGTAGCGGCCGTCTTCGTGGCCCGTGAAGAAATCGTTCACCTGGGGGTGGGAGACCGGCTTGCCCGTCTCGTCCGGCAACAGATTTTGCTCCGAAACGTAGGCCACATAGGTGGTTTCGGCATTCTCGGCCAACAGGTGGTAATAGGGCTGGTCCTTGCGCGGACGTACGTCTTCCGGAATCGACTCCCACCATTCCTCCGTATTGGCGAATTCGGGGTCGACGTCGAATATGACGCCCCGGAAAGGGTAGATGCGGTGGCGAACGACCTCGCCGATATGATACCGCGCACTCAAGATTTCCATGGCTTCTACTTTATCACAAACTCGATCACATAAAACCTGAACATGGGCGAACCCCCGGAGTCCGCCCGTTCCCTAACAATATGGGTTCGCACCCCGGAAATTACGAGGCCGACAACCGGGCACGCGATTTGTCGTCGAAACCGACGATAATCTGGCCTTCCACGGCGAAAACCGGCCGCTTTATAAGCGTTGGATTCGCCAACATCAATTCCCGGGCGGACGCTTCGTCGATGCCGGCCTTGTCGGCGTCGTCCAACCCGCGCCAGGTCGTCGAACGGCGGTTGAGCAACGCTTCCCAGCCCAGGGCCGCAATCCATTGGTCGAGCATCGGCATGGCCAAACCGTCCGTCCGGAGATCGTGAAAGCGATGGCTGACACCCTGTTCATCCAGCCATTTCAAGGCCTTGCGGCAGGTATCACAGGATCTGATGCCAAACAGCGTTGTCATGTAAGCACTTTTCCTAAAAGCCGCGTTGCATCGCGACGCGAATGAATTCCGCGCGGTTAAAGATGCCTCCCGTGGTGGGTGAGGGAAATTTCTTTAGCCAGGCGCCCATCTTGACCGAAAGGGTGCAAAGAATGGCCCCCATGGCGGTGTGATTGTCGATCACGATGTCCTTGAAGCCCTGAAAGCGGTCCGGGTTGATGTCCTCCCACATCCGGTCGGTGTAGGTCTCGAAGATCTGGAACCTTTCGGTGGCGGCCTCGCTCAGCCTGTCGACCTTGCGCTCCAGCCGGCTGCAGATCGACATCAGGCTGCGGTCCTGCTGCAGGTGCAGATGGCGGCGGATATCGCCGAGGGAGATCTGGAAACTCTCGATGGATTCGGCCACCGAATCGAGGCATTCCTTGTAGTAGGCGATGGATAGATAGATGTCGCCGTAATCCTCCAGGAAGCCCGGCACCTGGGCGACCGGCACGCCCAGGCTCTCGGCCAGGACATTGAGCTTGGCGCGGGCCAATTCCCGGTCGGGATTCTTATAGAGTTCCAGGACGTCGTTGAAATCCTTGATTTCGGCATCGTCCTTGCCGAAAACCTCAAGGATCAGCCGCTGGGTGAAGGCGGTCATGTAATCGCGCAATTCGGTCTGTTTCGAGCCCGAAAGCTTGAGGTTTTCGTCGTCGTTGACCTCGATACCCAGATTTCGCAGGTGAACGCGCAGGGAAAAGACGTCGTAGCTCGTGAGTTCGGAAAGTTTTCTCAGGATTCGCGTGTCGGCGAATTTGATATCCGGGAAATTTTGCTCCAGAGCCCCCATTGGGATCTGGCCGCTGCCGCCCTTGCCGCCGTAAACCTCGACGACGCTTTCGAGATCGTCGTTCTTGACCATGCGGAGGCGCCGCAACCCCTCCGCCTGCAACGGAATGATGCTGAGAGGCAGAATATAGATGGAATCGCGATCGACATCCTGAATGTCGGCCAAGTCCGTCATAACGTGAACACACCCCAACTAGGCCAACATGTAAAGTTGGCCGGCGCCGGCCCCTTTAATTTCCCCCATTCGGCCGACACGGAATTGAGCATCCGCCAGCCACATTTCAGTTTACACGTCATTCCATCCCGATTGCGCAAAAATCATCTTTCTTCACGCAACACTGGCGGGGATCGGATAGCTGCATGGCGGGATTGGTGCCCCCGGTCCGAATCGAACGGACACTCCCTTGCGAGAACGGGATTTTGAATCCCGCGCGTCTACCAGTTCCGCCACGGGGGCACGGCTGGGGATCATAGTCATGCAGTTGGCTCGGTCAACCATTTGTACGCAGGCGGGCCGGCGGATTTGAACCTTGTTGATAAAGCCCCTGCCGCCTGCTATGACCCGGCCACGCCTTTCCATCACCGATCATCGTTTTCAGGAAGCTTCCGGTGCTGCGACGCCTTTACGACTGGACCATGGGCCTTGCCGCCCACCCGCATGCCCTGGCGGCTTTGGCCTTGATCGCCTTCGCGGAAAGTTCCGTCTTTCCCATTCCACCCGACGTCATCATCATCCCCATGGTGCTGGCGGCGCGCGACCGCTGGTTCACTATCGCCACCGTTTGCACCGTGGCGTCGGTCGCCGGCGGACTGGCCGGTTACGGTATCGGCTTTTTTCTTTATGAAACCGTCGGTCGCGTCATCCTGGACCTTTACGGCTATGCGTCCAAGTTCGAGATCTTCCAGCAGTGGTATAACGAATTCGGATTGATGATCGTCTTCGCCGCCGGACTGACGCCGCTGCCCTACAAGGTCTTCACCATTGCCAGCGGCGTGACGGCGCTGGACCTGACGAGTTTCATCGGCGGCTCCGTCGTCTCGCGGGGGCTCAGGTTTTTCGCCGTCGCGGCGACGCTTTGGTATTTCGGCGAACCCATCCGGGCCTTTATCGAACGTTACCTCGGTCTGCTGGCGACGATCTTTACCGTGCTGCTGATCGGCAGCTTTGTTTTATTGAAATACGTCGTTTAAGGGAAAACGGGGTCCGGCAGCGCCGAACCCCGCATTCGCTTCATATCGGCCCGGTCGCTAGGCCGCTTTGATGTTCTCCAGGAACTCCACGACTTCGGTTTGCAGGGTGTCGAAGCGTTTGGCCAGCTCGCGTGACGCGCTCAGCACGTCGCCCGAGGCGTCGCCGGTCTTTTCCGAGGCGGTCCGGACCGTCACGATGCTCTTAGATACGCCTTGGGTACCGGTCGCGGCCTCCTGAACGCTGCGGCTAATCTCGTTGGTGGCCGCACCCTGTTCCTCCACCGCCGAAGCGATGTTGGTCGAGATTTCGTTCATTTCGGCAATCGTCGAGCTGATCCCTTCTATGGCCTTCACGGCATCGTTGGTGGCGCCCTGGATGGCGTGAATCTGGCCGCTGATGTCCTCGGTCGCCTGGGCCGTCTGGGCCGCCAGGTTCTTAACCTCGGAAGCGACGACAGCGAAACCCTTGCCGGCCTCGCCGGCCCGGGCCGCCTCGATGGTGGCGTTCAGGGCCAGCAGGTTGGTCTGTTCCGCAATGTCATTGATCAGGCTGACGACTTCGCCGATGCGTTGGGCGCCGTCGGCCAGTTCGCGGATCGTCTTGTTGGTGCCGTCGGCCACCTCGACTGCCTTGCCCGAAATTTCCGTCGATTGCGTCACCTGACGGCTGATCTCACCGATGGAAGCAGCAAGTTCCTCGGCTGCTGCGGCAACCGTCTGCACGCTGGCAGTCGCTTGCTCAGCCGCCGAGGCCACGGTGACGCTTTCGTTGAGCGTCTCCTGGGCCGTTTCAGACATGAACTGGGCGGTCATCTGCATTTCCGCCGATTGTTCGGAGACGACGGTGAGGACGTCCTCGACCGAGGTGCCGAAGCCGCCGGTCAGGGCGTCGACGCGCTCGTGCCTGGCCGTGCGCTCCGCCTGTTCCTCTTCCTCGTGCTTGCGCTGTTCCTCGCGCTGGCGCTGGCGCTCCTTGCGGGCTTCCTGTTCTTCGATGACAAGACGCGCCTTCTCGATGGAATCGTCCTTGAAGACCTGGACCGCACGCGCCATCTCGCCGATTTCGTCGTGCTGATCCTGGGCCGGGACGTCAACCGTATGGTCGCCCTCGGCCAGCTTGCCCATGACCTCGGTCATGTTCTGCAACGGTCCGACCACGCCCCGGATAATCAGAATTGCCAGACCGAGCAGGATCACGAACAGTAGCGCAAGACCGGCCGCCAGCACCGCAAACGTCGAATTGGCGTCGCTCTGGATTTGCGCCGTCAGGGCCATCAAATCGCCGGCAACGCGATCCTCGACGGTTTTCATCAAGTTGATCTTCTTGGTGATCGTGCCGAACCAGTAGGTGCCCTTGATACCGCCGGTATCCTTGCTGGCCTGGCTTTTGATGGCGATCTGACGCATACGGGCGACCTCGTCGACCGCCTGCCCCTTGACCGTGTCGTGGCGGAAGTCGATCTGCGCCGGCGTGGCGTACTGTTCGAAGCTGCCAAAGAATGCCTTCTGCAGGGCGATCAATTGTACGAATTTCACGTAAACGCCGGGAGCGAATTCACCCTTGGAGAAGCCGTTGGAGCCCATTGCGCGTTCGATGCCCGCACGCTCCTTGCCTTGCAGGAAATTGGTATAAGCGGCGATGGCGCGTGTCACTTCGGCATCCGAACTGATGACCGCCATTTCCTCGACGATCTTCAGCAGCTTGGCGATGGTGCCGGTGTAGTAGCCCGCCATCTGACCGACCGTCAGTTTGAGGCCCGAAACACCGTCGCGGGTGTTGTCGAGTTTTCCGAGCGCCGTCGTGGCCTCGCCGACCTTGGCTTTTAGTTTGCCGCCGAACTTGGCCGAATCGAAGGACCCGAGGGCGGCCTTCAGGGCATCGTGCTTGCCATCCGTCTCCCGCCGCTGGGCCGGCAATTCGGTGGCAAAGGCCTTGCCCTTGCTGCCGATGTGGCCGGCCGACATGCCGCGTTCCTTCTGCAGTTCATGCACCACGCCGCTGACCACCGGCGCCAGGGCGCCGAGTTCGGAAATCAACGCCATCTGACCGGCAGTCTGGCGCCTTTCGTTCAGCATCATCGTCCCGAGTACGACCATGCCAAGAATTGCCACAAATGCCACAAGCAAAATGCGGTACTTAATTTTGATATTTTTCACTAAATGACTCCGTGTCGACGAGTATCGCCGCCCCACCAGCCGGTATATGAGCACGTCACATGTGGATTTCCCATGCGTCGTAGTGTCGCGACCAAATCACAACAACATCAACAACTTACCCCCGATCAACAAAAGCCGCGGCACCGATGGAAATCGGTCCGCGGCCCTCGCTGGCGGAGCCCGTGCCGGAGCGCGGGTGGATCTAAGCTGCCTTGATCTTGTCGAGAAACGCCTCGACTTCTCCGCGCAATCCCTGGAATCGCTCGGCCAGTTCACGCGAGGCGTTGAGCACGTTACCTGAGGCGTCTCCGGTGCGTTCCGATCCGCTGCGAACCGTGACGATGCTGGCGGAGACGTTCTCGGTACCCGTCGCCGCCTCCTGAACGTTACGGCTGATTTCGTTGGTCGCGGCACCCTGTTCCTCGACCGCCGAGGCGATGGTGGTGGCGATTTCGTTCATCTCGGTGATCGTCGCACCGATGCCCTCGATGGCGCCGACGGCATCCTGCGTAGTGTTCTGGATGGATCCGATCTGGGCACTGATGTCCTCGGTGGCCTGGGCGGTCTGCGCGGCCAGATTCTTGACCTCCGACGCCACCACGGCAAAACCCTTGCCGGCCTCGCCGGCTCGGGCCGCCTCGATCGTTGCGTTCAGCGCCAACAGGTTTGTCTGGTTGGCGATATCGTTGATCAGATCCACCACCTCGCCGATACGCTGGGCGCCTTCCGCCAATTCGCGGATGGTCTGGTTGGTGCCGTCCGCCGCCGCCACGGCCCTGCCGGATATCTCTGCCGAATGGGTTACCTGTCGACTGATTTCGCTGATCGACGATGTCAGCTCCTCGGCGGCGCTTGCCACCGTTTGCACGCTTACCGTCGCCTGTTCGGCGGCGGACGCTACGTTGACGCTCTCATCCTGCGTTTGCTTGGCGATTTCCGACATGGACTGGGCCGAAGATTCGACCTCGCTGGAACTGGCGGCGACGACCCCGAGGATCTCCTCGACGGTGGCGCCGAATTCAGCCGTCAGACCGTCCACCCGCTCCTGGTGAGCCTGGCGCGCGGCATTTTCCTCGTGTTCGCGCTTGCGTTCGCTTTCCTCCCGGGTGCTGCGTTCGCGCGCCGCTTTTTCTTCCTCGGCCTCCAATCGCTCGCGCTCCACCGCGTTGTCGCGGAAAACCTGAACCGCCCGGGCCATCTCGCCGATTTCGTTGCCGTCTTCGGTCTGCGGCAGACGGATGTCGGTATCGCCTTCGGCCAGCTGGTTCATGGTACCGATCATGGCGTCCACGGGACGCACGACCTTGAACAGCACGACCCACACCGAAAAGGCGATAAGCAGCAACGAAGACACCACCGCCACAGCCATGATGACCAGCGACAGGCTTTCGGCATGCTTGAGATTGCCGGTAAGTTCCGCCCGCTGGGCGACGCCCTGCTGGGAGATCTGGAAGACCAGGTTCTGCAAACCTTGCAGGGCGGGCTTGTCGCTGATCTTGACCTTCTTGTCGATCTGCTCGGGCGTATTTCCGGCCCGGGCCATGGTCGCGGCGACGTCGACGTTCCTGGCGTAATTGTCGATCACGCCGCCGATCGCACCGAGCGCCTGATCCTCGGCGCCGTTGGCGCCGAGCTTGCGATAATCGACGATGGCCTGACGCGCGGCGGCGGCCGCCTTCTTCACCTTGGCGATACGCTTCTCGTCCTGGCGCAGCACATAGTTCTTGAACTGATGAATCATGCCGCCGTAACCCATAGCGGCGCGCAGACGGGAGAGGATTTCGGTCTTGGTATCCTTCTCCCTGTCGAATTTTCGCTGAGCCGAAACCTGGGATGCCAGTAAGGTAATGCCCTCAAGCGCCGGTTTGTCGCTGATCTTGACCTTCTTGTCGATGCCGCGTGCGGCCGTGCCACCTTCAGCCAGACCCTGCACCATGTCCATGTTGGCGGTGTACTTGTTGATCACCCCTTCGATGTCGCTGAGGGCTTTTTCCTCGGCTGCGTTGACGCCCGCCGATTGATACTGGCGCAGGGCGGAAATAGCGCCGCCGGCAGCGTTGAGAACCTTGCGGATGCGCGGCTTGTCCTGGCGCAGGACGTAATTCTTGAACTGGTGGATCATACCGCCGTAGCCGAGATTGGTGACGAGCGCATCGACGGCGCGGGCCTTGACCGACGATTCATCCTGGTACTGCCGCCAGGACTGGTCGACGACTTCAACCTCCTGCTCGATCAGCGCGGCGCCGACGACAAATGCCGCCCCCGTCATAACCAGGGCGGCAACCAAAATCAGTCCTAGCGTGCGAATACGTAGGGATCCCATTATTCCTCCTCGAAGCCGCCTACCGCGGCAAGTCATATCGTTTCTTTTGGCTGTTGGTCCGGACCGGCCCCGGGCAAAGACCGTTTCAGACGCAACCAAATTTGCTGGCCGCGATTTTGCCGCCCCGGTGTTTCGGATTGATGTCGGTCATCAACTATTTGGTTTCTTGTTTGTAACTTTTTTAGTCATTCCAGATCGCAATCGAAGCGAGCATAACGGAAACCACCGGTTGGCGTGGCCTGAGAGGCAGCGCTGACCCACCTGCTCAAAACGCTTTTCGATCAGGGGGAACCGCGCTATACCGCCCGGCATGGAAATTCTCGAACGATACGCGCCTTGGCTGCTCACACCGGCGGGTGCCTTGAGCGCCATCGTCGCCGCCAGCGTCATCGCCCTGGGCGGCGCATTGGCCTCTCAATACTTCGGCGGACTGGCCCCCTGTATCCTGTGTCTTTATCAGCGCGTTCCCTATGCCGCCGTCATCGCCCTCGGGCTGTTGGCTTTGGTGGTGCCCCGATACGCGGGCTGGGCTCTAGGGCTCGCCGCCATGGCTTTCCTGGTGGGCGGCGGCATCGCGGTCTTTCACGTCGGCGTGGAGCAGCTTTGGTGGGAGGGGACGCAATCCTGCACCGGCGACAGTTCCGCGGCCGCCTCGGTCGATGCCCTGCGGGCGCAGATCATGGAAGCGCCCGTCGTCAGATGCGACGAAGTACAGTGGTCGCTTTTCGGCATTTCCATGGCCGGTTACAATGTCCTGGCGTCGGCCGTCCTGGCTGTCTTCTCGTTGATGGCCGCCGCGCGCATCAGGACGCGCAACGAAATTCGTGAAACCTAAGGGACGAAAATGAACCGGCCCAAACGAACAGCGGAAGGACGGCAACCGGGTGACCTGACCCGGGAGCAACTGATCGACCGCATCATCCGGGTCGATCACGCCGGCGAGTACGGCGCGGTGCGCATCTACCAGGGTCAGCTTGCCGTCTTGGGCAAAAGCGCATCGGGGCCCGCGCTGAAGAATATGGCCGAACAGGAAAAGGAACATCTCAAGAAATTCGAGGAACTGACGGTTGAACGGCGCGTCCGCCCGACCGTGCTGACGCCGCTGTGGCATGCCGCCGGGTTTGCGCTGGGCGCCGGCACGGCTTTGATGGGCGAAAAAGCGGCCATGGCCTGCACCCAGGCCATCGAGGAAGTGATCGACGAGCATTATGCCGACCAAGCCGACAAACTCGGCGATGACGAGGCCGAGCTGCGCGACACCATCGAGGAATTCCGCGCCCACGAGATCGAACACCGGGACGCCGCCGTCGCCGCGGGCGCCGAGGAGGCGATCGGGCACGAGGTTCTAACCGGCGCCATCAAGGCGGGATCGCGCCTCGCCATCTGGCTGTCGGAGCGCATCTGAAAAACCGCACACGGGGGAGACATGGCCGAGAACAAAGCCGTCATCGTCGGCGCCTTGGGAGTCATCGGACGGAACCTGCTGAAGTTCCTTGCCGACGACCCGGATTGGGAACTTGTCGGCCTTTCGCGGCGGGCACCGGACTTCGAGACGGACGCCGAGTTCATTTCGGTCGATCTGCTTGATCGCGCGGATGCGGACGCCAAGCTTTCGCACCTCACGGACATAACCCACATCTTCTACTGCGCCTTCCAGGCCCGTGACACCTGGGCGGAACACGGCGCGCCCAACCTCGCCATGCTGGTCAATTCGGTGGAACCCATCGAGGCGGCTTCCCCCGGACTGCGCCACGTCAACCTGATCGAGGGCAACAAGATCTACGGCAGCCACCTCGGCCCCTTCAAGACACCGGCACGCGAGGACGACCCGCCCCACATGCTGCCGAATTTCTATTGGGATCAGGAACGCTGGTTGGAGAATCAACAGAAGGGCAAAGCCTGGACCTGGTCGGCGTTGCGCCCTCAGACGGTCTGCGGTTTCGCCGTCGGCAACCCCATGAACATCACGACGGCCATTGCCGTCTATGCCTCAATCTCGAAGGAGCTCGGCTTACCTTTACGCTTTCCCGGCAAACCGGGCGCCTACCGCGCAGTCTACCAGGTGGCGGATGCCGAGATACTCAACAAGGCGATGAAGTGGTGCGCCACCTCCGACAGCGCGGCCAACGAGGTCTTCAACATCACCAACAGCGATTTCTTCCGTTGGTGCAACGTCTGGCCGCGCTTCGCCGAATTTTTCGGCCTGGAAGTGGGGGACGTGCAGACCATATCGCTGACCGATTTCATGGCCGAAAAGGGACCTCTGTGGGACGACATGGCCGGGCGCTACGGTTTGCAGAAGATCGACTACCGCGACTTGGTTGCCTGGCCCTTCGCGGACTATGTCTTCGGCACCGACTGGGACGTTATGACCGACACCCTGAAAATCCGCCAGGCCGGGTTCCACGATTGTGTCAGATCGGAGGAAATGTTCCTGCGCATCTTCCAGGAATTCCGCGACATGAAGGTCATCCCGTAAGGAAAACGCCATGAACGATACGACCAAACCCCGGATCGGTTATATCGGGCTGGGCAACATGGGCAAACCCATGGCCCTGAGATTCGTCCAGGAGGGCTACCCGCTGACGACCTGGGCCCGCAATCCCGACCGCACCTCGGAGCTGCAGGCGGCGGGAGCAACGATCGTCGCGTCGCCCGCCGAGGTCGCCGCAGCCAGCGACTTTGTCTTTACCTGTGTCACGGATACGCAGGCAGTGCGGGAACTGGTGTTTGGCGAGAACGGCATCGCTGAGGCGGACGGGTCGGGCAAAATTATGATCGACATGTCGAGCATAGAGCCCGCCGCCACGGCGGAAATGTCGGCCCGCCTCAAAGATCAAACCGGCATGGGCTGGATCGATGCGCCGGTGTCCGGCGGGCCCGCAGCCTGTGCCGCCGGCACCTTGACCGTCATGGCGGGCGGTGGCGAAGCGGATTTTGCCAAGGCCGAACCGGTCATCCGTGAACTGGCCGGGCGTTTGACGCTCATGGGCCCAAGCGGCGCCGGGCAGGCTACCAAACTGGTCAATCAGACACTCGTCGGCGGCGCCTTGGCGCTGGTGTCGGAAGCCGTGAAATTCGCCCAGGACGCCGGCGTCGACGCCGCGCGCCTGCCCGAGGCGCTCTCGGGTGGCCGGGCCGACAGCGCCGTCCTTCAGGAGTGGGCGCCGCGCATGGTAGCTGAGGACTATGCGCCGACCGGAACCGTGGACATCATCCTGAAGGATTTGAACGTGGTGGCCGATGTCGCCGGCAAAAACGGCACGCCGATGCCGCTGACTTCCGCAGCCGGAGTCTCGTTCCGCACCGCACAGCGCCGCGGCTTCGGAGAACTCGACGTTTGCGCGGTGAAAAAAATCTTGGACTGACGATCCAAAATTACGGATCCAGCGGCGTATCCCAGTAGAGATAGTCGTTCCAGCTTTCGTGCAGGTGGTTGGGCGGAAAGGCCCGGCCCCGGTCCTGCAAGTCGTAGACCGTCGGCTCGAACGGCCAGACATGGGGCAGCATCTTGGCTTCCTTCGGCATGCGCCCGCCCTTCTTGAGGTTGCAGGGCGAGCACGCGGCCACGACGTTTTGCCACGTCGTCTGCCCACCCAGCGACCGCGGGATGAGATGATCGAACGTGAGATCCTCCGGCGAGCCGCAGTACTGGCACTGGAAACCGTCGCGCAAGAACAGGTTGAACCGGGTGAATGCCGGTTTCCGCGCCGGCTTCACGTACTTCTTCAGCGAAACCACGCTGGGCAGCCGCATCTGGAAACTGGGGGAGTGGATCGTGGTGTCGTACTCGGAAACAATGTTGACGCGGTCGAGGAACACCGCCTTCACCGAGTCCTGCCACGAAAGCAGCGACAGCGGGAAGTAGCTGAGCGGCCGGTAATCGGCGTTCAAGACCAGGGCGGGACAACTCTCAGGCGACACATCAACCCCCGTGCTATGAGCTACGTGTTTCCATTGTGGCGCGGTGCGCGGAAATTTACCACCCCCCAATTACTAGATCGTGTATGTGACAGAATTGCGATCCACATAATATGGAATTGCGATGGTCGGCGGTGGCCTGTTCGCCAGTGTTCAAATGACGGTGACGTGAGCGGTTTTTGGTTTCCGCAAACGGATGCCTCGGTGAGACTGGCGTTGCAGTACCCCGCCCGAAGGAGCGCTCCCTATGATCCGGCCGCCGCATTTCGCCCTTATGCTTGCCCTTGTTCCTTCTTGTGTCGCGGGGCAAAACGCACTCGCACAAACCGCCGGCCCGGAAAGCAAACGCATCGGGACCATGTCGGAAGCCGAGGGTCTGGCCCGTCAATTGTTCGTCCAACTCAGACCATTGCGCGAAACGGCCTTGAAACGCATCGCCGAACGCGGCAAGACGGACATCGTGCCCGCCCTGATCCAGGCCCTGCGGTTCGCCGGCGGCAGCGAGGAAATCGCGAAGGTGCTCAACGACCTGACCGGCGCCGGCATCGGACCGAGCTGGAATGACTGGATGCTGTGGCAGGAGGCGCACCCGGAGGTCAAACCCTTCGACGGCTTCGACCGCTACAAGGCCGATCTGATGGCCGGGATCGATCCCAACTTCCGCCTTTTCCTACACCGCGGCGTGGCCCGCGAAATCCGGATCGAGGAGATCACCTGGGGCGGCGTGTCCAAGGACGGCATACCGGCACTGATCAATCCCAAACATGTCGCACCCGACGAAGCCAAGTACCTCATACCGGACGAACTCGTCTTCGGCGTATCCATCGACGGCGACGAAAGGGCCTATCCGCTTCGCATCATGGATTGGCATGAGATGTTCAACGACGTCGTCGGCGGCAGGGCGGTGGCGCTGGCTTACTGCACATTGTGCGGCTCTGGCATCCTCTTCGACACTGCGGTCGAGGGGCGGTCCGAGCCTTTCGTCTTCGGCTCCTCAGGCTTTCTCTATCGGTCCAACAAACTGATGTACGACAAGGCGACGAATTCGTTGTGGAACCAGTTTACCGGCCGGCCGGTGGTCGGGGAATTGACAGGCACGGGCATCGAGCTCGGTATTCTCCCCGTCGTCATAACGACGTGGAAGGAATGGCTGGCCAGACATCCGGACACCAAGGTTCTGTCGATCGACACCGGCTTCAACCGCGATTATTCACCCGGAAAACCTTACGGTGCGTATTTCGCCAGCGAGGACCTCATGTTCCCTGCCCGGGTGCGGGATGACCGGTTGAAACCCAAGGACTACGTGTTTGCGGTGCGCACGGTCGGCGCAGAAAAAGCCTGGCCGCTTTCCGCCTTCAACAAATCCCCGGTGATCAACGACAAGATCGGCGAAATCGATGTCGTCTTGATCGGTGATGCGGCAAGCCGGACCGTACGCGCCTACAGGGCGGAGGGCCGCATATTCAGGCCGGATCCGGGTGACGCCGCCAAACTCCTCGCCGATGATGGAATGTGGATGATCGAGGAGCATAATCTGACCCATGCGAGCGGCGGCAAACTTGTCCGCCTGGCCGGCCACATCGCCTACTGGTTCGCCTGGCAGGGCTACAAGCCGGCGGCCGAACTCGCGGTGGAAGGTAAACCTTAAGCGCCGGAATCCCGTCTTGGCCGCCGCCCCGCCTAAGGGCTATGCTGCGGCCCGAAATTTCGTTCCCGCCCTTCCCCTGTCCAATCTGGTTGACGACAATGCCCGGACCCCTTTCCCACCTGCGCGTACTCGACGTGTCCCGCATCCTGGCGGGGCCGTCGGCCACACAGATGCTCTCCGACCTCGGCGCCGAGGTGATCAAGATCGAGCGCCCCGGCGCCGGCGACGACACGCGTCATTGGGGCCCTCCGTACCTCAAGGACCGGGACGGCAACGACACCGCCGATTCGACCTATTATCTCTCCATCAACCGGGGCAAACGGTCCGTTACGGTCGACATCTCCAAGCCCGAAGGCCAAAAGATCGTCCGGGACCTGGCCGCCAAGTCCGATATCTTCGTCGAGAACTACAAGGTCGGAGGGCTCGCCAAATACGGCCTTACCTACGACGACCTGAAGGCGGTCAATCCTTCGCTAATCTACTGTTCCATCACCGGCTTCGGCCAGGACGGGCCTTATGCCACGCGGGCCGGCTACGATTACATGATCCAGGCGATGGGCGGCATGATGAGCATCACGGGCGAGGCGGATGAACGCCCCGGCGGCGGGCCGATGCGGGTCGGAATTGCCATCGCGGATTTGACGACCGGCCTTTATTCCACCGTCGCCATCCTCGCCGCCGTGGCCCACCGTGAGCGTACCGGTGAGGGTCAGTATATCGACATGGCGCTGTTGGATTGCGCCACCGCCATCCTCACCAACCAGGGCCTCAACTATCTCAACACCGGCACGCCGCCGGGGCGGGTCGGGAACCGCCATCCCAACGTCGTGCCCTACCAGCCCTTCCCTTCCGCCGACGGCCACGTCGTGATCGCCGTGGGCAACGATGGTCAGTTCCGCCGTCTATGCCAGGTACTCGGCCTGCCGGAACTGGCCGACGACGAGCGTTTCGCCACCAACAGCGCCCGCGTGACGCGCCAGCCCGAGCTCGCGGAACTGCTGGCGGTGCCGGTAAAGGAAAAGACCACAGCCGAATGGCTGGAGATTCTCGAGGCGGAAGGCGTGCCCTGCGGCCCCATCAATTCCATCGAGGAGGTCTTCAACGATCCCCAGATCAAGCACCGCGGCATGGTGGTGGAACAGGAGCACGCTCTCGCCGGCGACATACCGATGATCGCCAGCCCCATCAACCTCTCCGCCACCCCTGTGGAATACCAGGGTGCGCCGCCGACGCTGGGCCAGCACACCGACGACGTGCTGGCGGAAGTTCTCGAGCTGAGCGAAACCCGGATCGCCGAACTCCGCAGCGACGGCGTGCTCTAGCTTGTTAAGAATAATTAAGTGCCTGACACCAATTAGCGCGGATTGGACTTCATGACGCGGTAGTAGGCCCACAGGAGCCGGGCGGCGACGCCGCGGTGGGGGCGCCAGGCCTCGGCGAGATCACGCATCGCGTCGGTATCGGGCCTGGACTTGAGGCCAAGCACGGCCTGGGCGGCGGTTTGCAGGGCGACGTCGCCGGCGGGCCAGACGTCGTGGCGGCCTTCGACGAACAGGAGATAAATCTCAGCCGTCCAGGGGCCGATGCCGCGGATCGCCGTCAAGTGTTCGATGGCCTCGTCGTCGCTCATGCGCTTGAGGGACCTGAGCTTCAACTCGCCGTCCAGCAGCGCCCGGGCGATGCCTTGGACGTATTCCGCCTTGCGGGCGCCGAGGCCCAGCCCCTTCAGGTGCGGCACCGTGCGCGACAGGGCGCTCTCCGGCGTCACACGACCGAGATCGGCTTCGATGCGGCCCCAGATGGCGTTGGCCGAAGCGACAGAGAGCTGCTGTTCGACGATGATCTTGGCCAGCGTCGCGAAGCCCTTGGGCAGGCGACGATCGGGCAACACACCCGCCGCCTTCGCGGCCGGTTTTAAGCGGCCGTCGAGCCGGGCCAGCGCCCGGACCGCCTTGGCCGTCTCGGCGGCCCGTTCGGCTTTCGTTTGTCTACTCATGGGGATGTGTTAGCCCACTTCATCGACTATTGTCACGCCCATGTCCGTCCCGCCCGCCATCACCCGCTTCGCACCCAGTCCTTCCGGTCACTTGCACCTGGGCCACGCCTACGCCGCCTTCGTCGCCGCGGAGGCCGCCCGGCAAAGCGGCGGCAGCTTCCTCCTGCGCATCGACGACATCGACCGCGGCCGCAGCCGCCCGGAATTCGAAGCGGCCATTCTCGAGGACCTCAAGTGGCTGGGCTTCACGTGGGACGAGCCGGCTCTGCGGTCCTCGGAAAACATGCCGAAGTACCAGGCGGCCCTGGATGAGCTGGCCGAGCGCGGCCTGCTCTATCCCTGTTTTTGCACGCGCGCCGACATCCGGGCGGAAATCGAGCGTAGCGATACCGCCCCTCACAGTCCGGCAGGCGCCATCTATCCTGGTATCTGCCGGGGTTTGGATGAGGCGGAACGGCGGGACCGGATCGAGGCGGGGGAAGCACATGCCCTCAGGCTCGACATCGTGCGCGCCCTCGAAAACGCGGATGCAAGACTCACCTGGACCGACGCCGAGGCCGGAGAAGTAACGGCGAATCCGGCGGCCCACGGCGACGTCGTGCTGGCACGCAAGGACACACCGACGAGCTATCCCCTTTCGGTCGTGATCGACGACGCGGCACAGGGCGTCACCCTGGTGACGCGCGGCAAGGATCTTTTCACCGCTACCGACGTCCAGCGTTTACTGCAGACGCTGCTCGGTCTGCCCGTGCCGGCCTACCATCATCATCGCCTGATTACCGACGAGGCCGGCAAGCGCCTCGCCACCCGCGATTCGGCGCACACGCTGCGGCAGATGCGCAAGGACGGTGCGACCCCCGAGAGCGTCCGAATTCAGCTTGGCGTGGATTTGGCGGCGCGTTGAGCCAGCTTGGCCAGCCCGAACGACACCGCCGAGCTGAACGAGAAAGCCGCCACCGCCAGGGTCATGGGGACGTGCGTGCCATCGGAAATCAGGCCGACAATGACGACCGCCACCCCGGCGCCCACCATCTGTAGAAAGCCCAGGAGCGCGGAAGCGGAACCGGCGAATTCCGGGTGGACGCTCAACGCGCCCGCGGTGGCGTTGGGAAACACCAAGCCCATGCCGAGAACGACGATGACCATGGGACCGATGATCGACGCGATGGACAAGGGCGCCCACTGGGCCAGACCCGCGAGCAGCAAACCGCCCGTCAAAACGATGGCGACGCCCAGAACGATTGTCCGGTCGATGCCGATGCGCGGGGTGATGCGCCCCGCCGAGAAGGAACCGAGCGCAAAGCCGCCGACCGTGATCAGGCCGTACCAGCCGTAGGCCTGTTCCGAGAGACCGATCATGTTGATCACGATGTAGGGGGCTTCGGACACGAAGGCGAACAAGGTGGCCAGCACGAACATGGAGGACAGCGCATAGCCGAGGTAGGCCGGCGAGGCCATGAGGCGGCTGTAAATGGCGGCAATTCCGGTGAACCCGCCGAGCGCCGGCTGATCCTCGGGCAGCGTTTCCGGCAGACGCCACCAGGCAATCAGCATGATCAGCAGGCCGAACGCCGCCACAATGGCGAAGTTCATGCGCCAGCCCGCCCAGGCATAGACGTAGGCGCCGATCAACGGCGCCGTGGCCGGCGCGATGGCGATGGCGAAGGTGATGCTGGCCATCATGCTGGCGGTCTGCTCGCGGTTGAACAGGTCGCGCACCACCGCCCGGCTGACCACGGGTCCGACGCAGGCGCCGGCGGCCTGGAAGAAACGCGCGGCAATCAATCCCTCCACGGTTTGGGCGACCGCGCAGAGGATGGATGCGCCCGCGAACAAGGCCAAGCCGCCGAACAGGACGGGCCGCCGGCCGAAACGGTCGGAAAGCGGGCCGTAAAAGAGTTGGGTGAAGGCGATGCCGGCGAAATAAGACGTCAGCGTTAATTGGACCGTCGCTGAATCGGTGCCGAAATCGTCGGTGATGGCCGGCAGCGTCGGGGTGTACATGTTGGTCGCGATGGCGCCCACCGCGACCAGGGAGGTCAGCAGAGCGACCAACTGCCCGCGGCTTAAGCCGATCGCTTCAACGTTCATGGCGGGGGCCCCCGATCTTTGCCACCGAAGTGGCCGCCATTACGGGATGTGGTTTTAAGCAGTAACTTGCCGGACGGTTGCGGACCTGTCCAATAAAATACGCCGCCAAAGTTGTATTACCTGGCGGCGTGCTCTCAATGTGTTCCGGCCCCTTCGGGCCGGCACCGTGCGCGAAGGCTGCTTCGCGCGGCGGATGTTATTGGAACTTGGCGCGCTTGCGGGCCAGCTTGCGGGCGCGGCGAACGGCCTCGGCGCGCTTGCGGACACGCTTTTCCGAGGGCTTTTCGTAAGCACGGCGCATCTTCATCTCCCGGAAGATGCCTTCACGCTGCATTTTCTTCTTCAGCGCGCGCAGGGCCTGGTCGACGTTGTTCTCGCGAACGAATACTTGAACCACTTGGATTCCCTTACGTTTCTAGTCCAATGAGTGCATAACGTACCGGTCACGAAAGCGAACTTCCGTGCGGGGTTGTGGGTATACGCCAGCCCCGCCCCCTCGTCAACACCAGATTGGGGTAAATGACCCAATATCAGGCCGCCGCGTCCTCCTTGGCGGCCAGGGCGACGAAATCGCTCATGATGGCGTTGAGCTCGAAGTCCTTGGGCGTGTAGACGCGGGCGACACCTTGGGCGCGCAGGGCTTCGGCGTCGTCGTCGGGAATGATGCCGCCGACGACCACCGGAATGTGATCGAGGCCGGCCGCTTTCAGCTTCTCCAGCACCTCGCCCACCAGGGCAATGTGGGAGCCCGATAGGATCGAAAGGCCGATCAGGTGGACGTCTTCCGACTTGGCGCTCTCGACGATTTCGCCGGGCGTCAGGCGAATGCCGGAATAGACCACGTCCATGCCGGAATCGCGGGCCTTCACGGCGATCTGTTCGGCGCCGTTGGAATGGCCGTCGAGGCCGGGTTTGCCGACCAGCACCTTGAGCCGGCGGCCGAGCTTGGCCGAAAGGGCGGAGACCTCCGCCCGGACCTCGTCCGAGGCCGCGTCCGGCGCATTGGCCGCCGCCGTGGCCGAAACGCCGGTGGGCGCGCGGTATTCGCCGAAGGTCTGGCGCAGGCAATCGGACCATTCGCCCGTCGTCACGCCGGCCCGGGCGCAGTCGATGGAGGGTTCCATGACGTTGCGTTCTTCGGCCAGGGCGCTGCGCAGATCCTCGAGCGCGGCCTCGACCGCCGCCTGGTCGCGGTTTTCACGCCAGGCCACAAGGCGCTCGATCTGATCATTCTCGGCATTTTCGTCGACTTTCAGGAAACCCCCGTCGTCGGAACCCACAAGCGGCGATTCGGCGCTTTCGGTGTAGGCATTGACGCCGACCACCGTCTGTTCGCCGCTTTCGATGGCGGCGATGCGCCGGGCATTGGAGGCCACGAGCTGTTCCTTCATATAGCCCATCTCGACCGCCGCAATAGCGCCGCCAAGCGCGTCAATGGCCTTCATTTCCTCACGCGCCTCGGCCTTCAGGGCCTCGGTCTTGGCTTCGATCTCGGGCGAGCCGGCAAAGATGTCGCCGTATTCGAGAAGATCGGTTTCCAGTGCGAGGATCTGCTGAAGCCGGAGGCTCCACTGCTGGTCCCAGGGGCGCGGCAGGCCTAAAGCCTCGTTCCAGGCGGGCAACTGCACGGCACGGGCGCGGGCGTTCTTCGACAGCACCACGGCCAACATCTCCAAAAGGATGCGGTAGACGTTGTTCTCCGGCTGCTGCTCCGTCAGCCCCAGCGAGTTCACCTGCACGCCGTAGCGGAAGCGGCGGAATTTTTCCTCCTCGACGCCGTAGCGTTCGCGGCAGATCTCGTCCCAAAGTTCGGTGAACGCCCGCATCTTGCAGAGCTCGGTGATGAAGCGGATGCCGGCGTTGACGAAGAAGCTGATGCGGCCGACGACGCGGGCGAAGTCGGCGTCCGGTACCTGGCCGCCGGCCTTCACCAGATCCAGCACCGCCTGGGCCGTCGACAGCGCATAGGCCAGTTCCTGGCCCGGCGTCGCGCCCGCCTCCTGCAGGTGGTAGGAGCAGACGTTGGTCGGATTCCAGCGCGGCACCTCGTTATAGGTCCAGGTGATGACGTCGCCGATCAACCGCATTGAGGGCTGCGGCGGGAAAACGTAAGTGCCGCGGCTGAGGTATTCCTTGACGATGTCGTTCTGCACGGTGCCGGAAAGATCGCTGCGCGCCGCGCCCTGCTCGTCGGCCAAGGCGACGTACATCGCCAGCAGCCAAGGCGCCGTGGCGTTGATCGTCATCGACGTGTTCATCTTGTCGAGCGGGATACCGTCGAACAGTGTGCGCATGTCGCCGAGATGCGCCACCGGAACGCCCACCTTGCCGACCTCGCCGCGCGCCAGTTCGTGGTCGCTGTCGTAGCCCGTCTGGGTCGGCAGATCGAAGGCGACGGAGAGCCCCGTCTGCCCGCGTGAGAGGTTGGTGCGGTAAAGTTCGTTCGACGCTTTGGCCGAGGAATGCCCCGAATACGTCCGCACAACCCAGGGAATTTTGGCTGCGGGCTTTGGGGATTCTTCTTTGCGATCAGTCATTTCGGGGGGTCCTGGGCACACTTTGAAACAATATTGCGGCAATGCAGCATGAATCCGCTTGCAGCAGCGATGGGAAACAACATAATAGCGTCTTTGTTGCGCTGCAACATTTCCCCCCGGCCGGACGAAATGGTCTTCGTCCGGTGAGAATAGTCAACCGGAGACGCAAGATGCCCCAGGCGACCGCCGCCGCCCTACCGCAGGATGAAAGCCAAGAGCCCCTGGAGGGCGAGATCAAGGATCTCTACGAGGTCGGAGAAATTCCCCCGCTCGGTCACGTGCCGAAACAAATGTATGCCTGGGCGATCCGCCGCGAACGCCACGGGCCGCCCGAAGACGCCATGCAGGTCGAGGTCGTTGACACGCCCGAGATCGATTCCCACGAGGTCCTGGTCTTCGTCATGGCAGCCGGCGTCAACTACAACGGCGTCTGGGCCAGCCTCGGCGTGCCGATCTCGCCGTTCGACGCGCATAAGGCGGATTTCCACATCGCCGGCTCGGACGCCTCGGGCATCATCTGGAAGGTCGGCTCCAAGGTAACGCGCTGGAAAGTCGGCGATGAAGTCGTCATCCACTGCAACCAGGATGACGGCGACGACGAGGAGTGCAACGGCGGCGATCCCATGTTCTCGCCCAGCCAGCGCATCTGGGGCTACGAGACCCCCGACGGCAGCTTCGCCCAGTTCACCAACGTCCAGGCCCAGCAGATCATGGACCGGCCGCGCCACCTGACCTGGGAGGAGAGCGCCTGCTACACCCTGACGCTGGCCACCGCCTATCGCATGCTGTTCGGCCACCGCCCGCACATCTTGCGGCCCGGTCACAACGTGCTGGTCTGGGGCGCCTCGGGCGGCCTGGGCTCGATGGCCATCCAGTTGATCGCCACCGCAGGCGCCAACGCCATTGGAATTATCTCGGAAGAAGACAAGCGCGAGTTCGTCATGTCGCTGGGCGCCAAGGGCGTCATCAACCGCAAGGACTACGACTGTTGGGGCCAGTTGCCGCCGGTGTCCGACACCGAGGGCTATAAGGAATACATGAAGAAGTGCCGGCCCTTCGGCAAGGCGATCTGGGATATCACCGGCAAGGGCGTGGACGTCGACTTCGTCTTCGAACATCCCGGCGAGCAGACCTTCCCGGTCTCCTGCTTCGTCGTCAAGCGCGGCGGCATGGTCGTCTTCTGCGCCGGCACCACCGGTTACAACCTCACGTTCGACGCCCGCTTCGTCTGGATGCGGCAGAAACGCATCCAGGGCAGCCATTTCGCCAACCTCAAGCAGGCGGCCCAGGCCAACAAGCTGGTAATCGAACGCCGCATCGATCCCTGCATGTCGGAAGTGTTCTCCTGGGCAGACATCCCGCGCGCCCATACCAAGATGTGGAACAACGAACACAAGCCCGGCAACATGGCCGTGCTGGTCTCGGCCAAGCTGCCGGGTCTCAGGACCGTCGAGGACTGCCGCGAAGCCTGGGAAGACAGCCAGGGCGCGGCCTGACGTTTCAAGCGGTCCGCAAATTAGTATCAAAGACTTGGAAGGCGGCAATCGGTTCCGGATATCGATTGCCGCCGTATTCCCCCCAATCCAAGGCAAGACATGACTGACAGTATTATTCTGGAAAACCTGAACGGGCGCTGCCGCGACGGCCTGACGGCTGCCGATGCCTTCCTGATGGCCGCAAAGCAATCCGTGGCGGCCAAGGTCACCGTCGACGGCCGGGTTGACGGCAAAGCGTTGGAGCGCGACCAGTACGCTGCTCACGGCCTCGCCTGGGCCGCGACCTATGTCGAGACCATCCGCCAGTTGCTCAACTGGGCCGACGCGTTGGAAGCCGAGGGCGAATACGGCGAGCTCGAACAACTGATTGTTCAAATGGTCAGCGGCGAATACCTCGCCCAACTCGGCTACGGCATTCCCATGTGGCAATCCGAAATCGTGCGTCCCTCGGCCATGGGCGTGCCGCACCAGGCTTACAAGGACTACCGCAAGCAGGTGCACACGCTGACCAGCCGGGGCAACACCCCGGCGGCGCGGGCGCGTCTTGCCGAACTGATCTCGGAAGGCGCCGATTCGGGACACTTCGGCGCTTTGGGTCTTGATGAGACACTCTCCATGGTGCGCGACCAGTTCCGCCGTTTCTCCGACGAGGAGGTCGCGCCCAACGCCCACGAGTGGCACCTCAAGAACGAACTCATTCCCTTGGAAGTCATCGAGCACATGGCCGAGATGGGCGTTTTCGGCCTGACCGTGCCGGAGGAATTCGGCGGCCTGGAGATGGGCAAGACCGCCATGTGCGTCGTCTCGGAGGAGCTTTCACGCGGCTACATCGGCGTCGGCTCCCTCGGCACGCGCTCTGAGATCGCCGCCGAACTGGTGCGTCTGGGCGGCACCGATGCACAGAAGAACCACTGGCTACCCAAGATCGCCTCGGGCGAAATCCTTCCCACTGCGGTCTTCACCGAACCCAACACCGGATCGGACCTCGGCAGCCTCCGAACCCGCGCCACGAAGGATGGTGACAGCTACACCGTCACCGGCGCCAAGACCTGGATCACCCACGCCGCGCGCTCAGACGTCATGACGCTTCTGGCCCGGACCAACGACCAGGACAAGGGCTATCGCGGCCTTTCCATGTTCCTTGCGGAGAAGAAGCGTGGCACGGAGGACGACCCCTTCCCGACCGACGGCATGACGGGTTCGGAGATCGAGGTTCTCGGTTACCGCGGCATGCGCGAATACGAGCTTTCCTTCGACGGCTTCGAAGTTCCCGCCGGCAACCTGTTGGGGGAGGAAGAAGGCAACGGCTTCAAGCAGCTCATGGCGACGTTTGAATCGGCCCGCATCCAGACCGCCGCGCGCGCTCTGGGCGTGGCGCAGAATGCCTTCGAAATCGGCCTCGGCTACGCCCGCGACCGGGTGCAGTTCGGCAAGCCGATTTACGAATTCCCCCGCGTCCATGGCAAGCTCGCCTGGGCCGCCGCCGAGATTATGGCCGCCCGCCAGCTCACCTACTTCTCGGCCCGCGAAAAGGACGCCGATCACCGCTGCGATCTGGAGGCCGGCATGGCCAAACTGCTGGCCGCCCGCGTCGCCTGGAGCACCGCCGACAACGCCTTGCAGATCCACGGCGGCAACGGCTTCGCCCTGGAGTTCGAGATCAGCCGCGTCTTGTGCGACGCCCGCATCCTCAACATCTTCGAGGGCGCCGGCGAAATTCAGGCACAGGTCATCGCCCGTCGTCTGCTGGAAGGCGCAAATTAGCCTCCGAAGCCGGTTTCACTTCTTAATCGCGGCCTATCACAAGGCTGTGCATTGATCTTTTCGGGCGCCGTTCTTACGTCAAAATGGAGTGGAACGGCCCCGGAGATTAGTCATGTTGCAAACCATCCTGGTCCCGGTCGACGGCACCGGTCACGCCGACAAGGCCATCGACATTGCCGCCGATCTCGGCACCAAACACGACGCCAAACTCATCTTCCTCTACGCCATCCCCGACCGCGAAGTATCCGCGGACGTGGCACAGCTCGCCGCCCTTGAGCACGTCGACGGACCGCTCGATTTCGTGCGTTACAACTATGTGGCGGAGAGCATCATCCGCGCCGCCGAAGAAGAAGCGAGATTGCGCGGCGCTACGAAATTCGAATCCGTCTATGCCGACGGCGACCCCGCCGAAGCCATCCTGAAGGAAGCAAGCGACCGGAAGGCCGACATGATCGTGATGGGCTCGCGCGGCCTTTCCGACCTGCAAAGCCTGCTGCGCGGCAGCGTCTCCCACAAGGTGGCGGAACAGGCGCCCTGCACCTGCGTCACGGTCCGCTGATCCGGCCTATTCCCGCGACCTCATGCCGCATTCCCGGCAGCCGGCGCTCCTCCTAGGTTTGAAATAGACCGAAGAGATGAGGAGGCTGGTCATGTTGAAGAGCATTCTCGTTCCCGTCGACGGCTCGGAAAACGCGGAAAAGGCACTGTTGCTGGCCGCGGATATTGCCGCCAAGTTCGACGCCAAATTGGTCCTGTTGCACGCCATCCCCGACACCGAAGTTCCGGAAGCGCTGAAACACTACGCCGAAACCGAACACATCGACGGCCCGCCCAGCTACATCCGCTACAAATACGTGGCCGAGGGCATCATGCGCGACGCCAAACGGCATGCCGACGAGGCCGGCGCACGCGATGTTGAAACCGCCTTTGCTGATGGGGATCCCGCCACGGCCATTCTTGAATACGCGGTTGAGAGGGGTATCAACATGATCGTCATGGGCTCGCGCGGCCTCTCGACACTCAAAGGCCTGTTGATGGGCAGCGTCTCCCGCAAAGTCACCGAACTGGCGCCCTGTAGCTGCCTGACAGTGAAGTGAACGCTGAATTCCGGCATTTCAGGCCCGGAAAAGTTACGTTCCCGTTACAAAAAAGCGCTTGATCTGACACAAGTCGGTTACGCGTCCGTGGTGTCATGATGGCAGAATTAAATCACGGGACAGGGACCAATGAACAAACGCCAACCGGAACTTCAGAACGTTACCGAAACGAATGCCGTCAACGACGTCGACCAGGCGCCCGGCCATCACGGCGATATCGACGAGTTGATCGCTCGTTTCGAGCGCGATTTGTCGAGGATCACGCACCGGCCCGAAAGCCAAAAAGTCGATCCCGAGACGACGCATTAGTCTCCGCCCCCGCTCCCTACGACCCCGTCTTACGCCCAGCCGCCGGTCACCCTAGGCACCCCGTTTAGCACGCTGTATAAATGCGCCAACGAGCCCGTCGGCTCGAGGGAGCATTTATGCAGTCGTTTCTGGGATACCTCGTCGTCATCGCCCTGATCGCCACCGCCGGCGTACTGCTGGTCGGCCTGATCGGCATGATGCGGGGTGGCGAGTTCAACAAAAAGTACGGTAACGCGATGATGCGCGCGCGCATCGTCAGCCAGGCCTCGACGGTGATCCTGCTGCTCGCCTACTTCGCCTCCAAGAATTTTTAGGGTGCCCGTGACATGGTCAAGCTGACGAAAATCTATACCCGCGGCGGCGACGCCGGTGAAACCTCGCTGGGCGGCGGCAACCGCGTGAAAAAACACAGCCTGCGGGTCGAGGCCTACGGCACGGTCGACGAGGCCAACGCCTGCGTCGGCCTGGCCCGGCTGCATACCTCGGGCGAGGTCGAGGCCGACGCCATGCTCAACCGCATCCAGGACGACTTGTTTGATGTCGGCGCCGATCTGGCCACACCGGGTGATGATTTTTCCGAGGATTCAGGTGCCTTGCGGGCAACCCAGGCGCAAATCGACCGGCTGGAGGCCGAAATCGACCGGATGAACGAGGGGCTTGAGGACCTCACCTCCTTCGTCCTGCCCGGCGGTTCGGCGGCTGCGGCCCACCTGCACCTCGCCCGCACGGTGGCCCGCAGGGCGGAAAGGCTGATTACGGCACTGATGGAGGAGGAAGCGGTCAATCCCCTGGCGCTCAAGTACATGAACCGGGTCTCGGACCATTTCTTCGTGTTGAGCCGGGTGCTCAACGACAACGGCAAGTCCGACGTTCTCTGGCGGCCCGGCGCCAACCGGTAGAACAAAATGAGCCAAAGTTGGTTCAAGTTGATGTCAGCGCACTATTGATCGCCTCTGGTTTCAGCGACTCCACCCCCACCCCCACCCCCACCCTCCCCCATCAAGGGGGAGGGCTTTTCGTGCAGGGCGAAACCTCAATGTGAGTTCCTTCCCCCCTGGCGGGGGAAGGATAGGATGGGGGGGACAGCGCCGGGTAAGCACACCACGCCTTCGAACTACAAGAGAGCGTGGGTAATTTGGAGCCCGCTGGTGGCAATCCAACCTCAACTCGTGCGGCTCTAACGCCTATTTCTTTTTCGGCTTTTTCTTCGGTTTTTTCTTCGGCTTGGCCTTGTCGGCAGCGACGGCGGCGTCGAGCGAGCCGCGCGCCCAGTCGAGCATTTCATGCGGATCGTCCATCAAATGCTCCGGCGCCCGCCAGTGTGATTTGAGCGCAAACTGTTTATCGCCCCGCATGTATGTGAATGGACCGGAGCCGGCGTCCTCGAACTGTTGTCGGTTGTTGTCGCCGACCTTCATATAGAAGACGTCGTTGGCCACCAGGCCGATGGTCAGGCCGTCGACGTGCAGCATGACGCCCCCCATCATGCGCCGCGCGCCGATGGGTCCCAGCGGGCTGAGCACGTCCATCAGGTGATCGACGTATTCCCGCGAAACGGCCATCAATCGTCCCAGGGCCGGGGGCCGGCGTCGATACCCGCCTTCTCCAAACCGTCATAAAGCCGGTTGGCCACGTCATGCGTCTGGTAGGGCCAGCGGCTCGCCCGGTCGGCCAGCGAGTAGCCCGGCGTGACTTTGAAGGTCTGCGCCCACTCTTCCTTGGCCTCTTCGAACCGGCCGAGGTGACCATAGGTGCCGGCCAGGAAAGCATGGCTCGAATCCGTGCCGGGATTGCGTTCGATGCGCCGGCGGAACGCGTCGGCCGCCTCTTCGTCGCGCCCCAGGGCGAAATAGCACTGGCCGAGGACGTGCAGATTGAGATCGGGAAAATGGGGATCCAGCCGCATGGAATCGAGCAGCAAATCGATCGCCCGCTCCGGATTTCCCCCGTAGTTTTCGATGTTCCCGAGCATGCGGTAGCCGTCCATGGAGTTGGGATGGACCTTGAGCAGGTGCTCCGCGTATTCGCGCGCCAGATCCAAGCGGTTCCGCCAGATGGCGCAAATGCCCTTCGACATAATCGCCATGGGGTCTTCCGCATCGCACTTGCAGGCCTTGTCGGCCCAATACTCGGCCCGGTCGATGGCGACGTCGTGATCGTCGCCGAACTGGTTGGAGTACTCGGTAATATAGCTCATCGCCATGCCGCCCATGGCCGTGGCGTAGTCGGGGTCGTCTTCCAATCCCTTGGTGATCAGGTCCCGGGCCTCCCGGGTGGATTCCACCGTGGCCTGCATGATGAGGTCGCGGGCCCGCAGCAGCATGTCGTAGGCGGCCACGTTATCCGTCGCCCGGTGGCTCATGCGCTTTTGTTCATCAGCGGTGATTTTGAGCTTAAGCGCCGAGACGATTTCCGCGGTCACCTCGTCCTGCACGGCGAAGATGTCGTCGAGGTCGCGGTCGAAACGGTCGGCCCAGAGATGGCCGCCGGTCTCGCCGTCGATGAGCTGGGCGTTCACGCGCACGCGGTTGCCGGCCTTGCGCACGCTGCCCTCCAGGGCCCAGCGCACGCCCAGTTCCTTGCAGACATCGGGAACGTTGACAGCCTGGCCTTTGTAGGTGAAGACCGAATTGCGGGCGATCACCAGGAGCCCCGAGAACTTCGAGAGGTCCGTAATCAGGTCCTCGGTAATGCCGTCGGCGAAATACTCCTGTTCGGGATCGCCCGACATGTTGTCGAAGGGCAGGACCGCGATTGACGGCTTGCCCTCGTCCGTCGGCGAGGATACCTCGACGGCCGCAACGGGCACCGAAGGACCAGTTCCCTCGTCCGAATGGCGGACCAGGAACACCCGAACGGGTTCCGCGATATTCTTGAGTTCGTGCTCGCCCTTCGGCTCGCAGTCGAACGCCGGCTTTGAACGGATCTGTTCGTGCACCGAGCCCGAGATGTAAACACTACCCGGCTCCGCGAGCGCCTCGATGCGAGCGGCGATATTGACGCCGTCGCCGTAGATATCCTCGTCGTCCGACATGATGTCGCCGAGGTTGACGCCCATGCGGAAGCCGATGCGTTTATCCTCCGGTACCTCGGTCGCACCCTCGGCGATGCCGGCCTGCATGGCGAGCGCACAACTTACGGCGTCCATGGCGCTGGCGAATTCGGCCAGAAAGCCGTCGCCGGTATGCTTGACGATACGGCCTCTGTGCTGCGTGACCAGCGGATCGATCACGTTGCGGCGGTGAGCCCACCACTGGCCCATGGTGGACTCCTCGTCCGCCCCCATGTGGCGCGAATAATCCGCCACATCAGCCGCCAGCACGGCGGCCAGCCTGCGCTCTATCGTCGTCTCGCTCATGGTGTCCCTGCCTGCATGTCCGCAACTCTATCAGAATTGCGGTCCGCTCATGAGGGTATCTGGTGATCGATGCCGGCCTTCTCAAGTCCTTCGAGGATATAGTTCGGCGCGGTATCGTCCCTGTAAGGCCAGGTGGCGATGCGCTCCGCCAGGGAGTAGCCGGGATTGACGCGGAATATCTCCGCCCACTCGGCCTGGGCCTCGGAATTCCGGCCCTGGTGACCGTACATCGACGCCAGATAGAGGTGACTGGTATCGGTCGCCGGATTGCGCTCGATGCGCTGTCGGAGGGTCTTTTCCGCCTTTTCGAAATCGCCGGCCATAAACGATGCCTGGCCGAGGATCTGAAGGACGATGTCGGGACTGTAGGGATCGACCCGGATGGCCGCTTCGGCGCCCTTGACGGCCTCCTCATAGTTGCCTTCGTGGTGATCGATGTTCGCGAGCAGGGAAAGGCCGGCGGGATTGTTGGGTTCCTTGGCGATCAGCTTCCAGCCGAATTCGCGGGCCTCGTCCGGGCGGCGCTGGAACATGCGGAGAATGCCCAACGCCAAGAGCCCGTTGATGTCCCCCGGATCGGCTGCGTAGGCGCGATCGGCGCTGGAAACCGCGTTGTCCCAGGCGAGCGACCTGTCATCCGACCACTGGTTGGTGAACAGACTTAGTTGGGTGATGGCGTGGCAGCCCAAAGCCGGTGCGAAATCCGGATTCTCGTCGATCAACGCCTCCAGCATGGCGGCCGATTCCTTGATGCTCTGCGGCGCCGCGTGCCACATCTTTTCCCGCGCCCGGAGGAAGGCGTCGTAAACCCCCATGTCGGTCGTCGGTTTGGCGACGGCTGCAGCGACATCCTCTCGCGAGACCTTCAGTTTCAGCGCGTCGACGATTTCCGCCGTGACCTCGTCCTGCACGGCGAAGATGTCGTCGAGGTCGCGGTCGAAGCGGTCGGCCCAGATATGGCCGCCGGTACCGCCGTCGATCAGCTGGGCGTTGACCCGGATACGGTTGCCGGCCTTGCGCACGCTGCCCTCCAAGGCCCAGCGCACACCCAGCTCTCTGCAGACGTCGGGCACATTGACCGACTGCCCCTTGTAGGTGAAGACGGAATTGCGGGCGATGACCAGAAGGCCCGAAATTTTCGAGAGATCGGTGATGAGATCTTCGGTCATGCCGTCGGCGAAATACTCCTGCTCCGGATCGCCCGACATGTTGTCGAACGGCAGGACGGCGAGAGACGGACTGTCCTCCTCCGGCAAGGCGGGCGCTGGTTCGTTCTGAACTTCCTTAGCCTCGACGGAATCCCTTCCCGCCGGCAGGACGTGGAAAACGCGGACGGGTTCGGCAATATTCTTCAGTTCGTGTTCGCCTTTCGACGTACACTCGAAAATGGGTTTTGAACGGATCTGTTCGTAGACCGAACCGGAAATATAGACACTGCCGGCTTCGGCCAGCGCCTCGATGCGGGCGGCGATGTTAACGCCGTCACCGTAAATGTCCTCGTCATCCGACATGATGTCGCCGAGGTTGACGCCCATACGGAAACCGATGCGTTTTTCCTCGGCTACCTCCGCAGCTCCTTCCTCGATGCCGGCTTGCATGGCGAGCGCACAATTCACCGCATCCATGGCCGAAGCGAACTCGGCGAGAAATCCGTCGCCGGTGTGCTTGACGATGCGGCCGCGGTACTCGACGACCAATGGGTCGATCACGTTGCGGCGATGCGTCCACCACTGGTCCATGGTGGAATCCTCGTCCGCACCCATGTGCTTGGAATAATCGGCTACGTCGGCCGCCAGTATGGCAGCCAGCCGCCTTTCGATATTCGCATCCGCCATTTTTCGCCCTGCCCGGCGCAATCCCTACAGTAAACCGTACTCTACACGGCAATTTGGGAATCGCCACCCACGTTCTCAAGACCCGTGAAACACCATATTTTCAGGGCCGATTCGCGCTCATTGACAGCCCCTGGACCCGGCAATATGCTGCACTGCGAAATAAAGAGCCGGACCCCCCGGCATATGCCCCCTCGTGACAGCCTGTTCCAATGAGACTAGCCCGCCACGACAGGGGTTCTTTTGGCCTTTGGAGTTAGAGACGAATGAAGGTACTGGTCGCGGTCAAGCGGGTTATTGACTACAACGTCAAGGTCCGCGTGAAGGCCGACAATACGGGCGTCGAGACGGCAAACGTCAAGATGTCGATGAACCCTTTCGATGAAATCGCCGTCGAGGAAGCCATCCGCCTGAAAGAGGCCGGCACGGTCGAGGAGATCGTCGCCGTGTCGATGGGCCCGCAGCAGTGTCAGGAGACCATTCGCACGGCGCTGGCGATGGGCGCCGATCGCGGCATTCTGGTGAAGACCGACGACGAATTGCAGCCCCTGGCCGTCGCCAAGCTGCTGAAAGCCGTGGTCGACGAGGAAAGCCCCGATCTGGTGATCTTGGGCAAGCAGGCCATCGACGACGATTCCAACCAGACCGGCCAGATGCTGGCCGCCCTGTTGGGCTGGCCGCAGGGCACCTTCGCCTCCAACCTGGAGCTGGGCGACGGCAAGGCGACGATCACCCGCGAGGTTGACGGCGGCCTGGAAACGGTGTCGCTCAACGCGCCCTGCGTCATGACGACGGACCTGCGCCTCAACGAACCGCGCTATGCCAGCCTTCCGAACATCATGAAGGCCAAGAAAAAGCCGATCGACGAGAAGACGCCCGAGGATCTCGGCGCCGACATCGCCCCGCGCCTCACGACGCTGAAAGTGGAAGACCCGCCGAGCCGGGCCGCCGGTGTCGTGGTGGAAGACGTCGCCCAATTGGTCGACAAGTTGCGTAACGAAGCAGGGGTAATCTGATGACCGTACTCGTCATTGCCGAACACGATAACGCCGATCTCAAGGATGCGACGTTAAACACCGTCACCGCCGCCAAGGCGATGGGTGGCGACATTCATGTCCTGGTGGCGGGCGCCGGTTGCGCCGGCGTCGCCGATGCCGCGGCCAAGGTCGACGGCGTCGCCAAGGCCCTGCTGGCCGACGACGGGATGTACGAAAACCATCTGGCCGAACCGATGGCCGATTTGATCGTCGGTCTGGCCGAGGGCTATGACGCCGTCATGGCGCCGGCAACCACGAGCGCCAAGAACATCATGCCGCGCGTCGCCGCCCTGATGGACGTGGCGCAGATCTCGGAAATCACCGAGGTCGTCTCGGCCGACACCTTCGTGCGCCCGATTTACGCGGGCAACGCCATGGCGACGGTCCAGAGCAGCGATGCCAAGAAGATCATCACCGTCCGTGGCACGGCCTTCGAAAAGGCCGAGGCGGAAGGCGGTTCGGGCGCGGTGGAAGCCGTTGCCGCCGCCGGCGATCCCGGCATTTCCAGCTTCGTCAGCCGGGAGCTTTCGAAATCCGAACGGCCCGAGCTGACTTCGGCCCGCGTCGTCATTTCGGGCGGCCGCGGCATGCAGTCGGGCGAAAACTTCCCCATGCTGGAACGCATCGCCGACAAACTCGGCGCCGCTGTCGGGGCCAGTCGTGCGGCCGTCGACGCCGGTTTCGTGCCCAACGATTACCAGGTCGGCCAGACCGGCAAGATCGTGGCGCCCGAGCTCTACATCGCCGTCGGCATCTCCGGCGCCATCCAGCACCTTGCCGGCATGAAGGACAGCAAGGTCATCGTCGCCATCAACAAGGACGAGGAAGCGCCGATTTTCCAGGTCGCCGACTACGGTTTGGTCGCCGACCTCTTTAAAGCCGTGCCGGAGCTCGAGGAAGAGCTCGCCAAGGCCGGCCTCTAGGCGGGATTCGAGGAAACCACTATGACCGACATCCGCAAAATCGGCGTTATCGGCGCGGGCCAGATGGGCAACGGCATCGCCCATGTCTTCGCGCAAAGCGGCTACGACGTTGTCCTCTCCGATGTCAGCCAGGAAAGCCTCGACCAGGGCATGGCGACCATCGAGAAGAACATGCAGCGACTCGTGGGCCGCGGCAAAATGGCCGAAAGCGACATGGCAGAAGCGCTGGCGCGCATTACGCCCGCCACTGGCCTGGACGGCTTTGCGGATGTCGATCTGGCGGTCGAATCGGCGGTCGAGAAGGAAGAGATCAAGCGTGCCATCTTCGACGAGCTTTGTCCCATCCTCAAACCCGAGGCCCTGATCGCCACCAACACCTCCTCGATCTCCATCACCCGCCTGGCGGCGGCGACGGACCGGCCGGAACAGTTCGCCGGCATGCACTTCATGAACCCGGTGCCGCTGATGGCGCTGGTGGAATTGATCCGCGGCATCACCACGGCGCCCGCGACCTACGACGCCATCCGCGAAGTTACCGTCAAGCTGGGCAAGACGCCGGTGAGTTCGGAAGACTTCCCGGCCTTCATGGTCAACCGCATCCTGCTGCCGATGATCAACGAGGCCATCTACACGCTCTACGAAGGCGTGGGCTCGGTCGACGCCATCGACACCGCCATGAAGCTGGGCGCCAACCACCCGATGGGACCGCTGCAGTTGGCCGACTTCATCGGCCTCGATACCTGCCTCGCCATCATGCAGGTGCTCTACGATGGCCTGGCTGACACGAAATACCGTCCCTGCCCGCTGCTGGTGAAGTACGTCGAGGCCGGTTGGGTCGGCAAGAAGGTCGACCGCGGTTTCTACGATTACACCGGCGAAACGCCCGTGCCGACGCGGTAATAGCGCCAAACCATTCAGCCATCCACAAACCCCGGGTTGATCCCCGGGGTTTTTTGATACGATCGGCACCCCGTTTCGACAAAATTGTATACTCGCAATAGGGTAATTAATTCATTTCATACTATTTATTGGTGAAAAAATTTGTTAAATTGTCTCCTCATCAGGGTCGTACCAAATCGCGACATTTCAAGGGGAGGACGCATCATGCCAGCAACTCGCATTGACTACGACGAAGCACGCGCTCGAATGAAACCCGGAGACGTGATCGCATTTTCCGGAAAGGGCCATTTTTCCGAAATAATCAAACTCGCAACCCTCTCGGAAGTATCCCACGTTGGCGTCATTCTTCACACCAAGATGCCTGCTGACGAGGGGTCGCGCTACTTCAACCAAATCATCGAATCGACATCTCTTAACGGCTTCAACGGCGTCAATATCTCGCGGTTCTCCGATCGTTTGAATACCTACGATGGAGAGATTTGGTGGCTGCCGCTGCGCGAAGACCTGCAGGCCACGCCCGCGCGGCACAAGGCCTTTTTCGACTTCCTTTTCGACCAAGCGGAAGCCAAGAAACGGTATGACTTGAAGCAGGCGGTGAAATCGGCGGTCGATATCGGCGATGATTTGCCGTTTGGACTGAACGGTCCCGGCTACAACAAAGAGGACTTTGACAGGTTTTTCTGCTCCGAGCTGGTTGCCGCGGGCTTAGAAAAAGCCGGCGTCGTCGGAGCTGTCAACGCCTCCGAAGTCACACCCATAGACTTGTGCCGATGGAACATCTACGAGAACGAGTATTATGTCCTGAAGGGCGACCAAACCGCCGAAATCACGCGCTACAATCGCTGCGACCCGGGGGATTGGAACGTGTGAGGTAAACCTCGATCACCAAATCAACGATATTCAATCGACGGCCCGCAGTTCCGACCAGTCCGACGGGACCCATGCGCGCGGTTCCCATAGGCGATTAACGCTTGAGAAAATACTCAACCAAATGCTCGGAATCTTCGGACGCCCATTCGGCGGGGCCAATGAGGCGGCCGAGTTCCTTGCCGTCGCGGCCCAGCAATAGGGTCGTCGGCAGGCCCGGCGCGCGAAGCTTGCGGGAGGTCTTGGAACGCTTGTCGATGTAGACGACGAGGTTTTTGACGCCGATTTCGGCATAGAACTTCTTCACGGCATCGACGCCCTTGCGGTCCTGACTGAGCGCCAATACCAGGAAATCGTCGCCGCCGTACTTGGCCTCAAGGGCGTCCAGCGCCGGCATTTCCCGCCGGCACGGCGCGCACCAGGTGGCCCACAGGTTGAGCATGACGACGCGGCCACGGAAATCGGAAAGCTTGAGTTTGGCGCCCTCGGCGTCCTTGAACTCAACATCCGGAACGGCAACGGGTTCTTCGTGCAGCACGAAATTGCGCATGTCGCCGACGGCCGGCGACACCGCCAGCGCCTGATAAGGGGCGATCAGGCCGGCAAAAAACAAGACGGCCACGATTTGCCGCCGGAAAAATTCTCGCATCCGTAAACCCTTTGCTTTACACAGCGTTACACGCAAAAAATCGGCGAACACATAACCCAAAGAAGCCAATTCGCCAACGCGGCATTTGGTCACCGGTGACTTACCAGCAGGATCGCGGCATGAACGATCAAAAGGACGCAAATACACTGTGGGGCGGGCGCTTCGCCGCCGGCCCGGCCGCCGTCATGGAGGCGATCAACGCCTCGATCGACTTCGACCGCCGCATGTACGCCCAGGACCTTGCCGGATCGCGGGCGCACTGTAGCATGCTCATGAAACAGGGCATCGTCTCGGAAGACGACGGTCGCGAAATTTTGAAGGGCCTCGACGCCATAGAGGCCGAGATCGAAGCGGGCGATTTCACCTATTCCGCGGCGCTGGAAGACATCCACATGCATGTGGAGGCCCGGCTTGGCGAATTAGTCGGAGACGCCGCCGGACGGCTGCACACCGCGCGCTCGCGCAACGACCAGGTCGCCACCGACTTCAAGCTCTGGGTGCGGGACGCCATCGACCAGACCGATGCGGCGCTGAAGGAACTGCAGACGGCCCTGGCGACACGGGCCAAAGAGCATGCCGGCACTGTGATGCCCGGCTTCACGCACCTGCAAACGGCCCAGCCTGTCACCTTCGGCCATCACATGCTGGCCTATTTCGAGATGATCGGGCGCGACCGGAGCCGGCTGGCCGACTGCCGCCGGCGGCTCAACGAATGCCCGCTGGGCGCAGCGGCGCTGGCCGGGACATCGTTCGACGTCGACCGGACAGTGACGGCTGACGCCCTCGGCTTTGACCGGCCGACGGCGAACTCGATGGATTCGGTGGCGGACCGGGATTTTGCGCTGGAATTCCTGTCCGCCTGTTCGATCACCGCCGTGCATCTTTCGCGCCTGGCCGAGGAAATCGTCATCTGGGCCTCGGCGACGGTCAAATTCGTCGTGCTGCCGGACGATTTGTCCACCGGGTCCTCGATCATGCCTCAGAAGAAAAATCCCGATGCGGCCGAACTGACGCGGGCCAAGGCGGGTCGCATCATCGGCGCCCTCAGCGCCCTGTTGATCGTCATGAAAGGCCTGCCCATGACCTATTCCAAGGACATGCAGGAGGACAAGGAGCCGACCTTCGACGCCGCCGACAGCCTGGCGCTGGCCATCGCCGCCATGACCGGCATGGTGGCCAAGCTATCGGTCAATGCCGAGGCCATGAAAGCGGCGGCTGGCCAGGGGTATTCCACGGCCACCGATCTCGCCGACTGGCTCGTGCGCGTGCTCGACATGCCGTTCCGCCGGGCCCACGAAGTCACGGGCAAGATCGTCCGGTTAGCCGAAGACAGGGATTGCGCGCTGGAGGACCTACCGCTGGCAGACATGCAGGGTGTCGAAGCGGGTATAACCGAGGACATCCTCGGCGTGCTGGGGGTCGAGAATTCCGTCGCCAGCCGCACCAGCCTGGGCGGCACCGCGCCCGATCTGGTGGCGGCCGCCGCCGAGAGTGCCCTGGCGCAATTGAAGGCGGAGGGCTAGATCATGGGAAGCCGCATCGGTCGATTGTTCGTCGCTCTGGCCCTCTCGCTCGCGCTCACGGCGCCGTTGGCTGCGTGCGGCAAGAAAGGCCCGCTCGAGCCGCCACCCGCCAAGGAAGAAACCAAGAAAAAGAAGGCCGCCTAGCCCGATGGACCATTTCGCTTACCGTGACGGCGAGCTGTTCGCCGAGGATGTCCCGCTGGCTCGCATCGCCGAGGCCGTGGGGACGCCCTTCTATTGCTATTCGACGGCAACGCTGGTGCGGCACTACCGCGTCTTCGCCGAGGCTGTGGCCGGTCTCGACGCCGACATCCATTACGCCGTCAAGGCCAACGGCAACGTGGCGCTGATCCGGCTGCTGGCCCGCGAGGGCGCCGGCGCCGATATCGTGTCGGGCGGCGAACTGGCGCGGGTACTGGCGGCCGGCGTCGACCCGGACCGCATCGTCTTTTCCGGCGTCGGCAAATCGCGCGGCGAGATGCGCCAGGCCCTGGAGGCCGGCATCGGCCAGTTCAACGTCGAATCCGAACCGGAATTGCAGGCGTTGTCGGAGGTTGCCGCCTCCATGGGCGCCACCGCCCGCATCGGCGTGCGCCTCAACCCCGACGTCGACGCCGACACCCACCACAAGATCACCACCGGCAAGGCGGAGAACAAGTTCGGCATCGCCTGGCCCCATGCCCGCGAGGTCTACGCCCAGGCGGCCAAACTGCCCGGCGTCGAAATCGTGGCGGCCGCCATGCACATCGGCTCCCAGATCACGACGCTGGCGCCTTTCGAGGCGGCCTATGTGCGCCTTCGGGAGATGGTCGGCGTGCTGGAGGGCGAGGACGGCCACCAGATCGGCGTACTCGATCTGGGCGGCGGTTTGGGCATTCCCTACGGCAACGAGGAGCCGCCCAGTCCCGCCGCCTACGGCGAGGTGGTGAAACGCGTCTTCCGGGGCGTCGACAAGAAGATCTCGTTCGAACCGGGCCGCGTCATCGTCGGCAACGCCGGCATCATGGTGGCGCGCCTGATTTACGACAAGCGTGCCGAGGAGCGCCGCTTCGTCATTGTCGACGCGGCCATGAACGACCTGATCCGGCCGAGCCTCTATGACGCCAAGCACGACATGGTGCCGGTGCGCCTGACCAACGCGCCGCATAGCCCCGCCGACGTGGTCGGCCCGATCTGCGAATCGGGCGATACCTTCGCCAAGGGCTACGACCTGCCGGAACTGGGAGAGGGCGAATTGATCGCCTTCCGCTCCGCCGGCGCCTACGGCGCTGTGATGGCCTCGACCTACAACGGCCGGCCCATGGGCGCCGAGGTTCTGGTCAACGGCGGCGATTTTTCCGTCATCCGCCCGCGTCAAACCATCGAGGAACTGATCGCCGCCGACGTCGTGCCGGATTGGCTCACCTGACTCGTAACTGGAATTCTGCTAGGATTCGACTACCTCTCAACACGGAAAGTTGAGATGGAAGCGTGCCGTTAAGACTTCATTATGGTTGACGCTCGACTCTGTCGATAACCGCCGCCGGTGGAATCCGCCGCCGCCGCCGTTTTTCGTCCCATGAAGCGACAGGGGGACCATGGCCAGACGCGATCCGCAACGCGGGCGAATACGTAAGACCGACGACCGTATGGTCGCTGGCCTTGCAACGCGTATTACCCTGTCGCGCGCCGCCCTGCTGTGGGAGCGGCTCTGGCCCGCCGTCTGGCCGGCCTTTGGCGTCGCCGCGTTTTTCGCGGCGCTCTCGATGGCTGGTCTGTGGCAGTTGCTGGACGGCTGGATCCACCTCGGCGCACTCATCATATTCGCCGCGGTAACCCTGGTGCTTCTCGGCTACGGCCTCAAAACCTTGCGGCCGCCCCGGCGCGACGAAGCCCAGCGCCGCCTGGAACGCGACAGCGGCCTCAAGCATCGCCCCTTGCAGGCCATCGAGGACGATCTCGTGTTGGGTGGCGCCGACGAGGGCTCGGACGCGCTGTGGCACACCTATCGCCGGCGCGCTCTGGCGTCCCTCTCTAAGGTGCGGGTCTCTTTGCCCCAGGCCGGTCTGGCCCGTCATGACCCCTATGCCTTCCGGGCCGGCGTCGGGCTGGCCCTGTTCGTGGGCTTCATGGCGGCGGGGACGGACGCCCCCTCCCGCATGATCGACGCCTTCAAACCCGACCTGACGACGCTGTCGCCGCCTGTCGAGGTCGAAGCCTGGATCACCCCGCCCGATTACACGGGCCGGGCGCCGATCCTGCTGGAGGCGCCGACGTTCGCCACCGTCAACGGCGAAAGCCGGCTGCGGGTGGCGGTCGCCGCGGCGCCCGAGAACAGTACGCTGTTCATCAAGGTTCATGGCGGCAGCGGCCCGCCGCAACTGGTGATCGACGACAAAACCGAAGCCTTCGATCCCATTGATGCGCAAAATCACCAGATCAGCCGGGTTCTGCCCGCCAGCAGCAAGATCGCCGTCAGACAGAACGAAACCGCGGTCGCGGCCTGGGACGTGCACATTCAGCCGGACGAGGCGCCGGTGGCGGTGTTCAGCGACCAGCCTGCCGCGACGGCGCGACTGGCGCTCAAAATCCCCTATCTCGCCACGGACGATCACGGCGTTACGGCCTTGCGGCTGGAGATGAAGACCTTCAACCAGGAGGCCGAATACATCGACCTGCCGCTGCCGGCCTACAACGTCAAGACGGTCCGGGATACCGCTTACCGCGATTTTACGCCGCACCGCTGGGCCGGTCTCGAAGTGCTGCTGACCCTTGAGGGCGAGGACGCCGCCGGCAATGTCGGGCGCAGCGCCACGATCAACGTCGTCCTGCCCGAACGCCGCTTCGAACACCCCGTGGCCCGCGCCATCATCGAACAGCGCCGGCGGCTCGCCGCCAACCCGGCGTTGCGCACCAAGGTTTCGCGCGCCCTGGCCGTCATCGGTGCCTTCCCCGAGGAATTCGACCATGACCCGGTCGTCACCCTGGCGATCCGCTCGGCCAGCCGCCGGCTTATCCTCAACGATAGCGACAAGGCGGTCCGCGAGGTCATCGACATGCTTTGGGATACGGCGCTGCGCATCGAGGACGGCGCGCTGTCGATCGCCGAACGCAGTCTGCGCCAGGCCGAACAAAAGCTCATGGACGCGCTCGCCTCAGGCGCCGAGGAGGCCGAGATTGACCGCCTGACCGAGGAACTGCGCCAGGCCATGGAGCGTTTCCTGCAGGCGCTGGCCGAGGATCTGGCGCGGCGTGCCGAATCCGGCGAGGAGGACTTCCTCCCCTTCGACCCCGACATGACCGTTCTCGACAGCCAGGACCTGCAGCGCATGCTCGACCGCGCCCGCGAGCTTTCCCGCCTCGGCGCCCGGGATGCCGCCCGCGAGCTTCTGTCGCAGTTGCGGGAAATGCTGGAGAACCTGCGCGCCGGCACCCGCAGCGCCCGCATGAGCCCGCAGATGCGCGAGGGCCAGCGGGCGCTGAAGGAACTCGGTGACCTGATGAAGCGCCAGCAGAAACTGCTGGACGAAACGTTCCGCCGGAGCCAGGAGGGTCAGCGCCAGGGCCAACAAGGCAAGGGCAACGAGGGAGCGGCGGAGCAGGAGGCCTTGCGGCGGGCTCTGGGCGAAATCATGCGGCGGCTGGGCGAGGTCCGGGGCGATATTCCCGGCAATCTGGGCCGGGCCGAACGCGCCATGCGCCAGGCCGGCAGGTCGTTGGAGCAGGGCCAGCCGGGCCAGGCCGTGCCCTCGCAGGGTGAGGCGTTGGAGCAATTGCGCGGCGGGGCCGAAGAATTGGCCCGGGCGTTATCGCGTGAACGCGCCCAAGGCGGCATCGCCGCCCGTCCCGGCCTGCGCCGCCAACAGATACCGCCGGGCTCCGAACGGACCGATCCCCTGGGCCGGCCGCTCGACAACCGGGGCCAGACCAGCGACGGCAGTACCAAGGTGCCGACCGAAGCGGCGGCCCAACGGGCGCGGCGCATTCTGGAGGAGCTGCACAAACGCGCCGGCGACCTCCATCGCCCCACCGAGGAACGCCATTACCTCGAACGTTTGCTCAAGCGGTTTTAGGGAGTTCCTATCTATCGTCATTCCGGCGCATGCCGGAATCCAGTTTTCTGCTTTTCGCTAAGGCAATTGCTGGGCGGTGATTCAGTATGGATCCCGGATCAAGTCCGGGATGACGCCGTGCGATTGGTCTCACCCACTCCGTCATTCCGGCGAAAGCCGGAATCCAATTATCTGCTAATTTTTGCTGAGGCAACCGCTGGATAGAGACTCAGTATAGATCCCGGATCAAGTCCGGGATGACGGGTTATAGGTTCGGACCCCCCTACCCGTCGTCCTCCAGAACGCCGATGAAGGGCAGTTCGCGGTAGTAGTGGGCGTAATCGAGGCCGTAGCCGACGACGAAATCGTCGGGACAGACGAAGCCGCGGAAATCGGCTTCGATGCCGACGCCTTCGGCGCGGTTGCCGGGCTTGTCCAGCAGGACGCAGATGCCGACTTCGTTGGCGCCGCGCTCAAAGAGATGGTTGCGGGCGAACTCCATGGTGCGGCCGCTCTCCAGAATATCGTCGACTACCAGCACGTTGCGGCCTTCGACCGGATCGGTAACGTCGCGCACCATTTCCACGACCTTGGAACTTTCGGTGCCCGTTCCATAACTCGAAAGCTGCATGAAATCGACCTGGGGCCGGACTCCGGCCCGGTGAAGGGCGCGCATCAGGTCCGCCGTAAAGACGAAACTGCCCTTCAGGACGGCAATCAGCAGGATATCCTGCCCCAGCGCCTTGGCGATTTCCGTGCCCAGCGTCTCCACGCGCGCCGAAATCGCCTCCTCGCCGAACAAAATCCGGGTTTTTCCAGCACCTTCAGCCGCGTTCACTTCACCACTTCCATTCAGTTAGAGAGCCGCCCGCCGGAATTTCACCGCGTGCTATTCCTTGGCCGTTTCGGCGGCACCGGCGTCCGGCTCAGGCGCCGCGAACGTGACGACGAGATCCTTGGCTTCCTTCGGCGGATCGGGCACGCGCGTGGAGAATTCGAGTTTCTCGCCAGGCGCCAGATGGGGTTTCGAGGCGGCAAACTTCCAGTCGAAGAGCTCGCGCCGTTTGGCATCGAACAATACGCCGATGAGTTTCGGGATCGGCTGATCCGCCTCCGACGTATTGGTGATCTGGCCCTTAACGATCAGGATGACCTTCTTGCCCTCGAGTTTCTGATCCGTCCCCGTGACCTGCAAATCGAGACCGTAGCCGGGCTTGGGTGCCGCCATGCCGACCATTTCGTAGAGTTTCGATGCCGGCGGCCAGGCGGCGACGATCATCTCCTGGGCGAAAATCCCGCCGGCGGCGAGGCCGACCAGGAACACCACCAGACCGATCCAGCCGGCGATCAGCCCGACGCGGCGCCCGCCGCCGGCGGGCTCGGGGACGCCGATATCGATACTGATGTCGTCCGGTTCCGGCTCGGGCACCGGCGCCGGAGCTTCGTCAAACGAAACCTCGGTCGGTTCGGGAGCCGGCGGCGGGGGCGGGGGCGGGGGCGGCGGAGCGGGTTCGGGCACGGCCGCCGGGGCCTCGACTTCGACCGTCAGCGGCATGTCCTGGGGCGGTTTTTCCGTCCAAGAATTCCCGCATTTGGCGCAGCGCACCGTCCGTCCCGCAGGCGGGAAGGCGGAGGCGTCTACTTCGTATCTGGTCTCACACGAGGGACAGGTTAGAATCATGCCGACAAGCCACCAAAATGAGTTAAACCCTTATAGGCATTTGCCCCGTTTGAGGCAACAACCTCGGCGCGCCCGCTTCGGATGGGCTGGACGATGTGACGGTGACCGTGCAATTCTCTGCCTCCCCGCATGTGTCGGCGGAATATTAGTGCGGTTCTGGACGATTAGGCAAATAGAGGTCAGCATTGGTCCGGTTTCAAAACGTTGGATTGAGATACGGTCTCGGGCCGGAGGTGCTGCGCGATGTGACGTTTCACCTCGCACCGGGCTCGTATCACTTCCTGTCGGGCCCTAGCGGCGCGGGAAAATCATCGCTGCTCAAGCTGATGTATCTTGGCTTGCGTCCCTCCAGAGGCGCTATCGCCATGTTCAACCAGGACATCGGCACCATCGACCGCCGCGAGCTGCCCAGCCTGCGCCGCCGCGTCGGTGTGGTATTTCAGAACTTCCGCTTGCTCGATCACTTGACGACGCTGGACAACGTCGCCCTGCCGCTGCGCCTGGCCGGCGCCAAGGAAGGCACGGTGCGCGATCACGTCGCGGAATTGTTGACCTGGGTGGGGCTCGGAAATCATATCGATACCCGCCCGCCGACCTTGTCCGACGGCGAAAAGCAGCGCGTTGCCATCGCCCGCGCCGTCATCGGCCGGCCCAGCCTCCTGCTTGCGGACGAACCCACGGGCAGCATCGATCTCGAGCAGGGACTGCGCATTCTCCACCTCTTCGAGCAACTCAACAAGATCGGCACCACCGTCGTCATCGCCACGCACGACCGCGCCCTGATCGATCGCTTCCGCCACCCCGTGCTGCAGTTGGAAAAGGGCAAGCTTTCGGTCGATCACAGCGCCGCCGAGAACGCCATCCGCCAAGCCGGCGCGACCGTCGTCGACGCCGCACGCAAAGCCAAGGCCATCGCCGCCAGCGAAGGCCGGGGGGAGACGGCGACGAGCGCTCCGGTACGGCCGCGTCCGGGCGCCAAGCAACGACCTGGGGGAGGTGCTTAATATGGCCCGCCGGCGCCCCGATCTGCCGCTGGAAAAGGACGGCTCCGGCCGTTTCCTGCCCTGGCTGATCGCCCTGATGGTTTATCTGGCCTGCCTCTCGCTGGCGGGATCCATCACCTTGAGCGACGCTTCGGAACGCTGGCGCGCCGGATTGACCGGCACCTTGACGGTGCAGATCGCAGCGCCCGAGGGATCGGGCGAAAGCGAGGACGCGCTGGCCGTTGCGGCGGCGCTGGACGTGCTGCGCGCCACACCCGGTATCGAATCGGCCCGCAGAATGCCCCGCGACGAGGTCGTGGCGCTGATCGAACCGTGGCTCGGGCGGGGCAATGTCGCTGGCGACCTGCCGGTGCCGACGCTGATCGACGTAACCCTCATACCCAACAGGGACGTCGATACGTTCGGCCTGGCGATCCAACTGGAACGGGCCGCACCCGGCGCCCGGCTCGACGATCACAAGGTTTGGATCGGGCGGCTGGCCCGTCTGAGCGCAACGGTCGGGGCCATCGCCACGGCCATTGTCGCCCTGATCGCGGCGGCCGCCGCCGCGACCGTGGTGTTCGCGACTCGCACGGGACTGGCTGTCCACCAGAGCGTCATCGAAGTGCTGCACATCATCGGCGCGCGCGATAGCTACATCGCCCGCCAGTTTCAGGGACACGCCATGTCGCTGGCCTTGCGCGGCGGTATCCTCGGCCTGTTCCTTGCGGGTTTGACGCTGGGCCTTTTGGGCGGCCTGGCGGGCCAACTGGAGGGCCCCCTGCTACCCCAACTGACGCTGACCCCCGAGCTTTGGGGCGGATTGGCCGCCTTGCCGCTGGGGGCGTCGGTTATCGCCACGGTGACGGCGCGCCTGACCGTCCTGCAGGCGCTGCGGCGGATGCCCTGAAGGAAGATGAGCGAGATGCCCCTATCCCTTCTGGCCCCTTCCCTATGACAAAGCTCGTTTTGCTCGACCGCGACGGCGTGATCAACCACGACCGTCCCGATTCGGTTAAGAATCCTGACGAGTTCGTCATGATCGAGGGCGCCGCTGAAGCCATTTCACGCCTCAACGATGCCGGCCGGCGGGTCGCGGTCGTGACCAACCAGTCGATAATCGGCCGGGGCGTCATTGACCAGGACATGCTCGACAAAATCCACGAAAAGATGACGACGTTGCTGGCCAAGGCCGGCGCCCGCATCGACCGGACCTACGTTTGCCCCGATGCACCGTCGGCGGCGACGGAACGCCGCAAACCGGGCCCTGGCATGCTGTTTGAGGCCCTCTCCGATTTTCGCGCCAGAGCGGCCGATACGCCGATGATCGGCGACGCCCTGCGGGACATGGAAGCCGCGGCAACGGCGGGCTGTCCCCGCATCCTGGTGCGCACCGGCAAGGGCCAAGAAACACAGGCGAAGGGCCTGCCCGCGGCTGTCCTGCCGGTTGCCGTGCACACCGATTTGGCAGAGGCCGTGGCCTCCCTGCTGGGAACAGCCGAATGAAACTGATTGCGTTCCTGGTGATCTCCATAGGACTCATGTGGACGGGCGGACTGGTCTGGTTCGCCGGCACCCTGCCCCTAAAAGTGACGGACAACCGCAGCCGTACCGATGGTATTGTCGTCTTGACCGGCGGCAGCGAACGGATCGGTGCCGGAATCGAACTGCTCGCCAAGGGCAGGGCCCGGAAGTTGCTGATCAGCGGCGTCCACCACCGCACAAACGAAGCCGTCCTTGCCGACCTCTCGAAACAATCGCCAGATCTGTTCCGGTGCTGCATCGAACTGGGCCGCCAGGCCGCCGATACCGTTGGCAATGCGCTGGAAACGGCGGCCTGGGCCAAACGGGAAGCCATCGGAAGCCTACGTCTCGTCACCTCGGCCTACCACATGCCCCGTAGCCTGGTGGAATTCCGCAAGGCATTGCCCGACGTGCGGTTGGTCGCCCATCCCGTTTTCACCAAGTACGTCAAGCTTGAGGGATGGTGGCGATTTCCCGGAACCGCGTCGTTCCTCGCGCGGGAATATAACAAATACCTCGTCAGCCTCGTGCGCTGGCGCCTGATCGACACCCGCGTTTCATGATCCAATTTCGTTCGTTTGTCTTCGTCACCCTGTTCGTCGGTTGGACGCTGGTCATGTGTCTGGCCTGGTTGCCGGCCCTTGCCGGACCGCGGATCTGGACGCCGCGCGGCCAGACAGTCTGGGCCAAAGGCGTACTCTGGTTGCTACGGACCGTTGCCGGAATCGGCTTCGAGATCCGCGGCCGGGAACACCTGCCCGAGGGCGCCTGCGTGATCGCCTCCAAGCACCAGTCGGCCTGGGACACCATCGTCTGGCACCTCTTCGTCGAAGACCCGGCCATCGTCATGAAGAAGGAATTGCTGTCGATCCCGCTCTACGGCTGGTACTCCCGGAAGGCCCGCATGATCCCGGTCGACCGCAAGGCCGGCGCCGCCGCCCTGAAAGCCATGCTGCGCGCTGCCACGGAGGCCGCGGACGCAGGTCGCCCCTTGATCATTTTTCCGGAAGGCACCCGTAGCGCTCCCGGCCAGCGCATCCCCTACCAGCCGGGCGCTGCGGCGCTCTATCGCCACCTCGGGCTGCCCGTGGTGCCGGTCGCTGTCAACTCGGGCTTGCGTTGGCCCAAGACCACGTATCTGAAAACCCCGGGGACGATCGTGCTGGAATACCTGGACCCCATCGAACCCGGATCGGACAAGCGGGCTTTCATGGCGGAACTGGAGGAGCGCATCGAAACGGCCTCGCAACGCCTGCTTGTGGATAACTCTGTGGGTAACACAGGGACATAGTTATCCACAGCGGGCAACTCCCCTGTGCATAACTGTACGAATCCAATTTTGTTGCATAATTTCAAGAAATTAGCTAATCTTGAGCCTGTGAGTACATAACGGGAACAAATAGAGTTTTTGTATCTCGACGACCCCGTGTACAATTTCACCCGACGTCCTCGCTTTTTCTGAACCGCGACAGAATTGGGTTAACCATGACCACCATTGCGCCGATTTCCCAGCAGATCTGGGACATGAAATACCGCCTGAAGGATTCTGGCGGGGCGCCGGTCGACGGCTCGATCGAGGATACCTGGAAGCGCGTCGCCGCGGCATTGGCGGAGGCGGAAACCGACCAAGTGGCCAGGACGACCGAATTCGCTGAAGCGCTGCGCGATTTCCGCTTCCTGCCGGCCGGCCGCATTATGGCCGGCGCCGGTACGGGCCGCGACGTCACGCTGTTCAATTGTTTCGTCATGGGCACCGTGCCCGACGATATGGCCGGCATATTCGACAGCCTGAAGGAGGCCGCCCTGACGATGCAGCAGGGCGGCGGCATCGGTTACGATTTTTCGACGCTGCGCCCCAAAGGCGCGGTCGTCAAGGGCGTCGGCGCAGACGCCTCGGGTCCGCTGACCTTCATGGACGTCTGGGATGCCATGTGCCGAACGATCATGAGCGCGGGCCACCGGCGCGGCGCCATGATGGCGACGCTGCGCTGCGACCATCCCGACATCGAGGAATTCATCGCGGCCAAGCGCGAACCCAACCGGCTGCGCATGTTCAATCTCTCGGTGCTGGCGACCGACGACTTCATGGCCGCCGTCAAAGCCGACCAACCCTGGGAACTGAAGTTCGACGGCACGGTCTACAAATCCGTTCGGGCGCGCGAGCTGTGGGACGACATAATGCGGGCGACCTACGCCTATGCCGAGCCCGGCGTGATCTTCATCGACCGTATCAACCGGCGCAACAACCTGCACTACGCCGAGACCATCGCCGCCACAAACCCTTGTGGCGAACAGCCGCTGCCGCCCTACGGCGCCTGTCTGCTGGGTTCGGTCAATCTGGCCAAGCTGGTGACCCGTCCGTTCGAGGCCGAAGCCGCATTGGACGTGGCGGAGATGGAAAAACTGGTCCGCACCGCCGTCCGCATGCTGGACAACGCCATCGACGTCTCGCGCTTTCCCCTCGACCAGCAGCGCCACGAGGCCCAGGCCAAGCGACGCATCGGCTTGGGTATCACCGGTCTCGCCGACGCCCTGATAATGTGCGGGGCGCGCTACGGCAGCGACGCCGGCGTGGGCCTGACCGAAACCTGGATGAAGGCTTTCTCCCGCGCCGCCTATCTCGCCTCGATCGAACTGGCAAAGGAGAAGGGCGCATTTCCGCTGTTCGACGCCGCCAAGTACCTGGCCGGCGAAACGATCAGGGAACTGGACGACGATCTGCGGGCGGCGATCGCCGAACACGGCATCCGCAACGCCCTGGTGACCTCGGTGGCGCCGACCGGCACGATCTCGTTGTTCGCCGACAACATCTCCTCCGGTCTCGAACCGGTCTTCAGCTTCACGTACACCCGTAACGTCCTGATGCCCGACGGCAGCCGGCGCGAGGAACAGGTGAGCGACTACGCCTACCGCCTCTACCGCCAGCTCAAGGGCGAGAACGCGGCGCTGACCGACGCCTTCGTCGACGCCCAGCGCCTCGGTCCCTCCGACCACGTGCGCATGCAGGCGGCGGTGCAAAAATTCATCGACAGCGCCGTCTCCAAGACCATCAACGTGCCCGAGGACATCGATTTCGAGGCCTTCAAGAACGTCTATGTCGAAGCCTTCGAATCCGGCTGCAAGGGCCTCACGACCTACCGGCCCAATGAGGTCACGGGCGCGGTGCTGGAGGTCAAGGAGGACGAGGCCGAAGCCCAGCTTGCCCTCGTCGAACCGGAGTTGCCGCTCGACAAACCGGAGGGTAGGCCGAAGGATCCGTTCGACGCCGGCGGCGTCATCTACATGACCAAGCCGCTCGACCGGCCCGGCGAACTGGACGGCAAGACCTACAAGGTGCGCTGGCCGGACAGCGATCACGCGCTCTACATCACGATCAACGACGTGCTCGTGGACGGCCGGGTGCGGCCCTTCGAGGTCTTCATCAATTCAAAGAACACCGAGCACTACGCCTGGACGGTGGCCCTGACGCGCATGATCTCGGCGGTGTTCCGCCGCGGCGGCGACATCAGCTTCGTTGTCGAGGAACTGAAGGCGGTGTTCGATCCGCGCGGCGGCCAGTGGATGAACGGCCGTTATGTGCCGTCCCTGCTGGCGGCCATCGGCGACGTCATCGAGGAACACCTGATCGGCATCGGTTACCTGGCCAGTCCCGAGGGGTTCGGCGACACGCAGGTTGAGGAAAAAACCCTCGCCGTCAACGCCGGCGAAGCCCCCGAAGGCGGCAAACTCCCCTTCCGCCAATGCCCCCGCTGCGGCCAGCCCGGCCTCGTGAAACTGGAAGGCTGCGACACCTGCACGAGCTGCGGCTATTCCAAGTGCGGCTAGTCCCCTAACCCTTCACTGCCTCCAACAGGGCATGCAGCCCGCTGTCGTGGATGCCGAGTTCGTCGAGGTGTTCGATGGTGGCGGTGAAATAGTCGACGCATTTGCCGCTGGGGCCGACGCCCTGGCGGATCAGGCGGACTTGTTCCTTAAAGTCGAGGCCGCCGGCGTACTGCACGTGGTTGCGTTCGGTGACGAAGCAGACGGCGGTGACGGCGCCGCCGTCGGCCAGGCGGACGGCATGGAGCCGGGGCTTGTAAACGCCCGAGATCATTTCACGCGCGTGCAGGTAGTCGACAACCTGCTCGGCATCGTTGCGGAAGACCCTGAGCACCCGGCCGCGGCAACTGCCGCCGGCATCCAGGCCCATGACAAGGCCGGGACGCTCCTCCGTTCCCCGGTGGTGCCAGGAATATACGCAGGGGCTGCGGTGATAGCCGTAGAGTCGGGCGTCGAGAATCTCGCCATGAGGAAAATCGGGCCGCCACATCAGGGAGCCGTAGGCGAATATCCAGAGATCGCCCTGGACGGCATCGATTTCGGCCAGAACCCGCTCACGCCAGGCCAATACCCTACCCCCTGCCCTTAAGGTCGACGTTCACCAGGGCGACGCCGAATACCGCCACCGCCATGCCGCCCAAGGCTACGGCATCAAGCGTTTCGCCGAACAGGAAATAAGCGATCAATGCCGTCGACGGCGGCACCATGTAGAAGAGGCTGGCCACGGGAGCGGCCTCGCCGCGGCGGATCAGCACGAACAGGAGGCTGATCGCGCCCAGCGACATGATGATGCAGAGCCAGAACATGGCGAAGATAAACTCGCCGCTCCAGATCACAACCTTGGTTTCCAGCGCGGCCGCCAAAGCCATCAAGGCGACCGCGGAGGTGATGAACTGGATGGCCGAACCCGAACGCAGATCGAGGTCGGGACAGAATTTCTTCTGATAGAGCGTGCCCGCCGTGATGCCGAACAGGGCCACCACGGAGAGGCTCATGCCGAACGGCGTGCCGGCCCCGAGACCCAGCTTGTTCCAGACGACCATGGCGACCCCGATCAGGCCCAAGGAAAAGCCGATCCACTGTTGGCGGCTGATGCGTTCGCCTAGGAACGGCCCCGCCGCGATGGCGGTAAACAGGGGTTGGATGCCGACGATCAGGGCTGAGACACCCGCCGGCACGCCCAGCGAAATGGAAGTGAACACGCCGCCGAGGTAAAAACCCTGCAGCAGAAGGCCGCTGACGGCGATGTGGCCGATCATCTTAATGTCGCGCGGCCACGGGGCATCGGTGATTAGCGCGAACAGCACCAGCAGTACCGAAACGATCATGAAGCGCAGGGCCAGAAAGGTCAGGGGCTCGGCGTAGGGCAGCCCGAACTTGGCGCCGATGAAGCCGGTGCTCCAGAGGAAGACGAAAAGCGCCGGCATGCCGGCGAGCCAGATGTTCTTCCTGTGGGGAGCGGGACCGGCGGCCGGTTGGGTATCTTCATGCGCCATCGAGAGAGGCCCAAACTGTTGACAAAACGGGTGGCTAACTCATTTGTAAGAACTGGCGGGTATAATATGCCCTGAGCGTTGCCGCAAGGACGCCCGCCACAGGACTTCGCCGAGCCATGGACAAACGACAGCCGATCATCATCGCCCTCGCCGCCGTCTTCGCCCTGTTGGCGGGCACAGCCGGTGGTTACGGCTGGTACTGGTCGAACCTGGCCGACGGCCTCAAGGCCAACGTGGCGGTCTGGTTGGGCCAGCGACGGGCACAGGGGTACCTTGCGGAAGCGGCGCCCATGAAGATCTCCGGCTTCCCATTCGAAGTGGTGGGCCGAATAACACATGCGGAGCTGGGCCGCGGCGAACTCGATGCCCCAGTCGCGGGGCAACCGAGCCCCTGGCATTGGCGCGGCGAAAATCTGCACGTCCTTATCAATCCCTTCGATCCCTGGCGCGCCGAATTGGCGTTGAAGGGCAAACACACGCTCTCCTTCCTCGATCAGCGGGGCATTCGCCAAACCATCAACGGCATGGCGAAAAGCGCCACGGGCGTGGTGGCGTTCGACGTCGAGGGCAAGTGGTCAAACGGTAGCGCCGACATTCGAAATCTCGAAATCACGAGTAACGAGATAGAGAAACCGCTGACCGTCGACCAAGTCACCTTCTCGGGCAAGAGCGGCGAGATGCTCACGCTGTCGACCCAGTTGGACGGCGTGGGTCTGCCCATGGCCGCCGATCCGGTGCTGGGCGAGGGCATCGAGCTCCTGCGGCTCGACCTGTCGCTCTCCAATCCGCTGCCCAAAGGCTGGACACGCTCCGACGTGACGGGCTGGCGGGACGACGGCGGCGTGGTGGAAGTCGCCCGCGCGCGCCTCAAATGGGGCACCCTCGACCTGACGGTCGCGGGCACCCTGGCCCTCGACGCCGCCTTGCGGCCCCAGGCCTCGGGTACCGCCAAGCTGCGCGGCCACGCCGAGGTCATTGCCGCCTACCGCAAGAACGGCATGATCACGGCGATGAACGCGGCGGCCCTGACCATCGCGCTCAACGTGCTGGGCCGGGACGCCGACGGCACGGTCAACATACCGGTCACGGCGCAGAATGGCCGGCTTAAGGTGGGACCGATGGAGATTGCGCGGCTGACGCCGCTGACGCTGCCCGGCGACTAGGCGCGCCTCGGCGGCATGATCTCCGCCAGCCGCCGCCGATCCTCGTCCGCCTCGGCCAGGATCCAATTGCGGAAGGTTTCGATCTTGGGCAGTTTGGCCGTCGCCTTGGGGCAGACGATCCAGTAGGCGTAAGACACCGGCAGGGTCAGCGAAAACGGGCGCACGAGCCGGCCGTTCAGAAGATCCCAGGCCGCCAGGCCGGTTCGCGCCAGGGCAACCCCCTGACCGTCGACCGCGGCATCGATGATGATGCTCGCCTGGTTGAGGACGGGACCGCGCGAGAGATCGGCGCCGGTCACGCCGGCGGCGTCGAGCCACTTCGACCAGTCCCGGCGGTTGTCGAGATGCAGCAACGTGTGGTGGGCGAGATCGGCCGGTTGCCGTAGTCCCTTGGGCCCCTTAAGCAGTTCGGGACTGCATACCGGCAACAGTTCCTCCGTATAGAGCTGCGTGATGTCGAGGCCGGTGTCCGAACCGTCCCCGTGGCGCACCGCCATGTCGACGTCCTCGCGGGCAAAATCCACATGGTGCAGGGCCGCGCTCACCCGGAGATCAATCGTCGGGTGTTGCTCGGCAAATCGCCCGAGCCTGTGCACCAGCCATTTCGCGGCAAAATTGGGCGAGGTGCTGACGGTGAGAACCCCGGCGTTCTGGCGCTGCAGCAGCCTGTCGGTGCCGGCGGCAATGCGGTCGAGGGCGTCGCGCACCACATCCAGGTATTCGCGCCCCACCCCGGTGATCACCAAACGCTGCGGCTCGCGCACGAAAAGCTTGAGGCCGAGGTCCGCCTCAAGCGACTTTACCTGGTGACTGACGGCACCCGGCGTAACGCTGAGTTCGTCGCCTGCGAGCGTAAAGCTCTCATGACGGGCCGCAGCTTCGAAAGCCTTCAATGCATTCATCGAGGGCAGGTGACGAGACACATCAATCCCCTATAGCCTAAATTTTTCTCATACTAGACCGAGAAACGATGCTTTGCGTGATACAACAAACTGGCATTATTTACCGGCTCCACAAGGAAACACGTATTGAAAACGTCAAACGGAGCATGAGAAATGTTAATGAAACAAATATCCGCCCAACGTTCTTTCGTCAATCGGATTTCCAGCCCTAGGTGGTTGGCGATCGTGCAAAATTGGGCCGAACGGCGGTGTCAGCGCCACGCCCTCGCCAAGCTCGACAAGCACCTGCTGGACGACATCGGCGTATCCCGGGCCGCGGCGGCGCGTGAAATCGCCAAGCCGTTTTGGCGTTGATTGGGAATGTTGAGGGGGGTCAGTCGCGCGGGGGCCGCAATCGCCACACGGGGACGAGGAAGACCAGGCAGGCTACGAAAAACAACAGGCTGGCGCAGATGATGATCCAGTCGCCTTCACGAATGGCCGACCAGGTGAAAAAGATGGCTGAGAGCGTGAAGAGCAGCCATCCCGTGACCGTGAACTGCCATTCGCGCCGCGGCGTCATGTCCGAAACCGCTGGCTATTCTTCGGGCGGATGCGGGACTTCGGCCTGGCCGGCGTCGATCACCTCGCGTCGGATGCGGCGGGTGCGGGTGAAGAGGTCGAACAGGATGTCCCCATCCCCCCAGCGGATGGCGCGCTGCAGGGCCGTCAGGTCCTCGTTGAAACGGCCGAGCATTTCCAGTACCGCCTCGCGGTTGTTGAGAAAAACGTCCCGCCACATGGTCGGATCGGAAGCCGCAATCCGGGTGAAGTCGTGAAAACCACCGCCGGCGTATTTGACGACCTCGGAGCGCGTCACCTCCTCCATGTCGGCGGCCGTGCCGACGATGTTGTAGGCGATCAAGTGCGGCAGATGCGAAGTTACCGCCAGCACCAGGTCGTGGTGCTTGGCGTCCATGAAATCGATCGTGCTGCCGAGGCGCTGCCAGAACTCGGCGAGACGATCCACCGCGTCCTGATCGGTGCCGGGTGGCGGCGTCAGGATGCACCAGTGGCCGTCGAACAGTTCGGCAAAACCGGATTCCGGGCCGGAGTGTTCCGTGCCCGCCACGGGGTGGCCGGGGATGAAATGAACACCTTCCGGCACCAGCGGGCCGACGTCACGGACGACGGCGGACTTGACCGAACCCACGTCGGTAATGGTCGAGCCCGGTTTGAGGACCGGGCAGATCTGCGCCGCCATCTCGCCGAACGCCCCCACAGGCGTGCCGAGGATGACCAGGTCGGCGCCCTCGGCGGCAGCGGCGGCATCCGTCCCGCCCCGGTGGATGAAGCCGAGTTCCAAGGCCTTGTCGACGGAGGCCTGGGTGCGCGAGTAGCCGATCACTTCGGTCGCCAGACCGTGGCGCAGCACGCCGCGCCCGATGGAGCCGTTTTCCAACCCCACGCCGATCAGGGCGATGCGCTCGTATAGCGGCGCATTTCCGGATTGTGCGGGGCCGGGTTCAGCCATGGCGTTACTCCGCCGCCTCTCGGGCCAGGAATTCGCGCAACCCCTCGACCACGGCGCGGCATTCTTCCTCCAGGCCGATCGTGATACGCAGGTAGTGTCCCAGACTGTAGGGTTTGAGATCGCGCACCAGGACGCCCCGGCTTTCGAGGAACGCCAGCGCGGCGTCCGCCTGCGCTTCGTCAGCGAAGCCCAACAGCACGAAATTGGTGACGCTGGGCACGATGTTGTTGCAGCCGAGTTCACGGAACTGCGCCACCGTCCAGGCCAGCCATTCGTTGTTGTGGTCGATCACCCGGTCGAGGAATTCGGTATCCGCCAAGGCGGCCACGCCCGCAGCCTGGGCCGGAACGGTTACGTTGAAGGGGCTTCTCAGCCGGTTCAGCACGTCGGCCACGGCGGCCGGGGCATAGCACCAACCGAGACGCACCGCAGCCAAGCCATAGGCCTTGGAAAACGTCCGGGTCACGACCACGTTTTCGGCGTTCCGCGCAATCTCCAGACCGGGATCGTAGTCCGGCGCGCCGACGTACTCGGCGTAGGCCGCGTCGATCACCATGAGGATGTCGTCCCGCAGGCCGGCGTGCAGCCGGCGGACTTCGCTGTCCGGGATGTAGGTTCCGGTGGCGTTGGGATTGGTGAGGAAAACGATGCGCGTTTTGTCCGTCACGGCCGCCAGCAGGGCGTCGACGTCGACCTGGCAGTTGACCTCGGCGGCGGTGACCGGTGTCGCTCCAGCTCCAAGCGAAGCCAGACGGTAGACGACGAAACCGTGATCGCTGAACAGGACCTCCTCGTCCAGTCCGGCGTAGCCGCGCGTCAGCATGTAGAGCACTTCATCCGAGCCGTCGCCGCAGACGATGCGGTCGGCTTCGATGCCGTGCTTTTCGGCCAACGCCTGGCGCAGCTCCACCGCACCGCCGTCGGGATAGCGATGCAGGTCCGTCGAGACAGCCTGGTAGGCGGCCACCGCCTTTTCGCTGGAGCCGAGGGCGCATTCGTTGGAGGACAGTTTGTAAGTTTTTTCGACCCCATCGGCCTTCGAAGCGCCGGCGCGGTAGGCCGGGGCTTGCAAAATACCGGGGCGAGGAATGGGTCCGCTCACGTCTTTTCCAATCAGATTTGTCTGTTCAATTTTTCAAGTTTAGAAAGGTTGGCTTCGAAATCGCCTTCTCGTCTAGTCGTCGTGGTTGACTTCGTAAGGCACGGCATAGCCGCCGATGCGGATCACCCTGTCGACGGCGCCGTCGGCCTTCTTGATGAAAGCCGCAACCCGCGGGTCCTTGGGCTTCACATAGCCATCGATTTCCACCAGGTGCAGCCACTCGGGTTGATCGCCGCCCTTGTCCACGACGGCGACGATCCTGCCGTTGAGTTTCACGTCGGCCAGCCGTTCCTGGAGGCGGGCGCGGCTGATCTGCGGATCGGCGGCGACCACGACCAAACTGATGTCGTCGTCGGTCGAGGCATGGTCGATGGGCGCGATCGCCAAGGCACCCAACCCCTCGAACCAGGCATCGCGGTCCTGCACGAAGGGCAATCGGGCAATCACCCGCGGCGCATTCTCCATCTCGGCCGCCAGGTGTGTCCACCAGGGTTCGTCCTCGCCGTCGTGCGGCAGGGGAAGGATGCCGACCGTGCCGTCGCCTTCCATGACGGCGCGCAACACGACGCCGTGGCTGCGATGCAGGGTCATCGGCGTCGCCGAACCGAAGTGCATACGCGCCAGGTCCCAATAGCCGACCGACTTTTCGGGTGCGCAAACGGCCACCCGCAAGGGGCTTTGCAGCGCCGTGAAGGCCGAAATCAGCTCGCGCCAAACGCGGGCGACCACCACGTCGGGCAACCGACCGTCGTGGCGCCCCAGAATCCGGCGCATGACGCGGGCTTCCCGGTCCGGACGCATTCCGTTCGAGGCGCCGACCTTCCCGCCGTTTTCCTTGGCCTTCACCGCCCTGATGCGCTCAACGACATCCGTCCGGCCCATCAACAGGTCGAGCACCTTGTCGTCGATGGCGTCGATCTGCTGACGCAGCTTGTCAAGGTTGTCGGTCTTGCGGCTCATGGTCCGATCTTCGGAAATTATTTCCTGAGGGTTCTCGAAGGCCGATAGTAGTAGTCCTGCTGGGCCCGAAAGGGAAGTCAAACATTGCCTTGACGCCCCTGTTGACGGAGATCAACCGCTGCTATCTATCGCTCCACGCGGGTCGATACGCCGCCGGGAACGGCACTGGCCGCCCGCGCCTTGGCCTTGCGCTTGGCGGGTACGCGCTCGGGCGTTACGGCGTAGATCTGCTTGCCGGCCTCGACCACGAGGGCACCGGCGAGACCGATGCCCCATCGCCGCCCGATTTTCTCGAAAACCGGAGCAAACCGGAGAACCATGCCGATGGTGCTGGGCGGCACGAACAGCGCCGTTTCGGCAACGTCCGGCGAAAACCGGGTTTCACGCAAAAGATGGGTCAACTGGGGCGGTGAATAGGGCCGGCCATGCCCGAACGGCGTGCGCTCGAGTCGGGCCCAGATGCCGCGACGGTTCGGCACCACGACCAGGAGGCGCCCGGGCGGCGTCAGAACGCGCCAGATTTCCTCGAGCATCGGTCCAACCTGCTCCGACGTTTCCAGGCCATGCACCAACATCACCCGGTCGATGGAACTGTCCGGAAACGGCAATTCGGTTTCGTCCGCCAGAGCAACGACGTTCTTATCGCCGCGCGGCCAGTGGATCACGCCTTGGGGCGCGGGCATGGTCGCCAGTGTGCGTTCGGCTTCCTCGCGAAAGGGCATGAGGTAAGGGGTGGCGTAGCCCAGTCCCAACACCCGCAAACCCGTCAGTTCCGGCCAGATTGCCCGGATACGCCGACGGATCGTCCGCCGCGCCACCTGGCCGAGGCGGCCGGCATAAAACTGCGAAAGATCGATGACGTCCGGGCGCATGAAGGCGACCTTAGCACGGCGTTGAGGCAGCTTGACAGGTGTTGGTGACTTAGGCTCCGGCGCGTGTAGAATGGAAGTTTGTTGAGTGTGAACCGCTTTGTGGAGGTAGTCCGATGGCTCGCGTCGAAATTCATCAAGTGCCCGTCCTGAACGACAATTACGTTTATCTGCTCAATCATCGGGCTAGCGGAACTTGCGGCGTCGTGGACCCAGCCGTGGCCGGGCCCGTTATCGAAACCCTCGACGAGCTGGGCTGGAAACCGAATTGGGTGCTCAACACGCACCATCACGGCGACCACACCGGCGCCAATCTGGAATTCAAGGAGCGCTATGGCTGCCGGATCGTGGGCCCCCGCGCCGAGGCCGACAACATACCCGGCATCGACGTGGCCGTGGGCGATGGCGATACTTTCAAGCTGGCTGAGGCCGAAGCCATAGTGTTCGACGTGCCCGGCCATACCTCGGGGCATATCGCCTTCTGGTTCAAGGATTCCGCGGCGCTGTTCTGCGGCGATGCGCTATTTGCCCTGGGCTGCGGCCGCGTGTTCGAAGGCACCCACGAACAGATGTGGGCCTCCTTGGACAAGCTGCGGACGCTGCCGCCGGAAACGCAGATTTACTGCGCCCATGAATACACCGAAGGCAACCTTCGCTTCGCGCTCGACATTGAACCGGACAACGACGCCCTGAAGCTCCGGGGCGACGCCATTATCGCCAGCCGGAAGATTGAGAAACCGACTGTGCCCTCAAGTCTGGCCGACGAGTTGGCCACCAATCCGTTCCTGCGGGCCGACGATCCTGTTCTTCAGGAAGCCCTGGGCATGCCCGGCGCCGCGCCGTCGGCGGTCTTTTCCGAAGTCCGCACGCGCAAGGACAATTTCTAGGCCGTGCCGCCCACCGCCGCAGACGTCATAAACCGATTGGGACTGCAGCCGCATCCCGAGGGCGGTCACTATGCGGAAACCTGGCGTCATACCCCGGCGGACGGCGGGCGAGGCTCAGGCACGGCGATCTACTACCTGCTGGCGGCGGGGGAGCGGTCTCATTGGCATCGCGTCGACGCCGCCGAAATCTGGCACTACTACGCCGGCGACGCGCTGGCCCTGTCGATCAGCGAGGACGGAGAGAGCAGCGAAACCCTGGTGCTCGGTCCTGATTTGGCGGCGGGCCAGCGGCCGCAACAGGTGGTTCCGGCCGGCGCGTGGCAAAGCGCCCAGAGCCTGGGCGAATGGACCCTGGTCGGCTGCACCGTCAGTCCGGCTTTCGAATTCGAGGGTTTCGAGATGGCTCCGCCCGACTGGCGGCCGGGCGACAAATCCTCCTAGATATCGAAAACCCTCAATACGTTTTCGCCCCGCACCTTGTCGCGTTGATCGGCCGGCAGGGCGTCAACGCGGGAGAGGCAGCCCGCCATGTCGCCGATGTTGTGGGGGTAGTCGGAGCCGTACATGACGTTGTCCGCGCCCGCCACGTCAAGGCACAGGTTCAGCGCCCCTTGGGTGAAGACGACACTGTCGAAGTAAAGCTGCGGGAAATACGTGCTGGGCGGATTTTCGATGACCTCCCGCGCCGGCGGCATGTTCTGATGACAGAAATCCAGCCGACCGACGATGTAGGGCAGGTACCCCCCGCCGTGGGAGGCGATGATCTTGAGCTTCTTGTAGCGGTCGAAAAAACCGTCGTAGATCATGCGTGAGATGGCAAGCGTGGTGTCGAACATGAAACCCACCGACGCTGTCAGGTTGAAGCGCTGCACGTCCATCTCGCCCACGCCGGGCGGCGCGCCGGGATGAACCAGTACCGGCAGTTCCTTGGCGTCGATGGCGGCCCAGATCGGCGCCAGGATCGGGTCCGTGAGCGACATGCCGACGACATTGGCCGAGACGAACACGCCGACCGCGCCGGCGGCATGGGCGCGGTCCAGTTCCGCGACGGCCAGTTCCGGGTATTGCCACGGCAGGGTCGCGAACCAGCGCAGCCGGTCGGGCCAGTTCGACTGCTGTTCGGCGAAGTGGTCGTTCATCATCATCGAAGTCTGCTTGCTCGCCTCCTCGCCGCCCCAATAGGCGCTGGGGCAGGTCAGCGAGACAATCGCCATGTCGACGCCCGCCTCGTCCATCTTCTTGATCCGCATCTCGAAATCGAACATGCCCGGCATCAGCGTCATGAAGGGAGCGTCGTGCATGTGGATGACGTCCTGGCCCTTCAGTTCTTTGACGGAGTATTCGGGTCCGCCGAACTCCCGGATGCGCTGCAGCCACTGATCGCTCAGCATGTGGGTATGTACGTCGATAACAGGCATGGGGGGACTCCTTGGTTGGATAACTTGTTGACGTCAGATCCGTTCCGCTGAACGGGCGGCGCGCCGGGCCTTGAAGTAGGTGAAGCCCAGTAAAACAAGACCCGCCGTAGCGCCGGCCAGATCGGTCAGGGCCGCACCTTCGAACGCACCCGCCGGCATAAGGGCAAGCAGGCCGGAGGCGGCGAATGCCAGGCGCAGGAGGGGACCAACCGGCTCCACCAGATAACCGGCGACGGCGATGGAGACCAGCCAGACCCCCAGGATGGCCGTTGCGATGGCCATGGCGATCTCACCGCCCTCTCCGATCAGCAGTAGCGTCGGCGACATGACGAACAGGAACGGCACGACATAGGCCATCCAGCCGAAACGCACGGCGGACCAGCCGGTTTTCATGGGTTCGGCGCCGGCCACCCCGGCGGCGGCGAAGGCGGCGATGGCCACCGGCGGGGTGATCATCGACATCATGCCGAAATACATGACGTATAGATGCGCCGCGATCGGCTCGACGCCCACCTTGATCAGGGCCGGCGCCACCAGCGCCGCCAACAGGACGTAAACGCCGACAGTCGGCAGGCCCATGCCGAGAATGATGCAGACAATGGCGGAGAGGCTGAGCAGCAGAACCAGGCTGCCTTCACCCAGTTGAACGAGGGCCAGCGTCAGGTTGAAGCCCAGGCCGCTGATGCCGAGGACGCCGATAACGATTCCGGCGGCGACGCACACCATGATGATGTCGAGGGTGACGAACCCGGCCCGGTAGATGCCGGCCATAAGCTCTTTGACACCCGGGCGCTTACCCTTGTAACCGAAGCCCACCGCCAGGACGACGAGAACGGCAGCGGCCATCAGCGCGGCAAGCTGCGGCGGTTGATTGTATTTGAACAGGGCGACGATCAGCACGGCGAAGGGGATCAGGAAATAGAGGCCTGACAGAACGCCTTTTGACGACGGAATCTCGCCCTCCTCCAGTCCGCTGGCGCCCAGTTTGGCGGCCTCCAGATCGGCCTGAATGAAGAGAGCGACATAGTAGAGAAAACCCGGCAGGAAAGCTGCCAGAACAATCTCCGCATACGGGATTTGCAAGAACTCAGCCATCAGGAAAGCGGATGCTCCCATGACCGGCGGCATGAGTTGCCCGCCCGTTGAGGCCACGGCTTCGATGGCCGCGGCCCGGTCGGCTGGATAGCCCGCCTTCTTGATCATCGGGATGGTGACGACGCCGGTGGCGGCCACATTGGCCACGGCGCTGCCGGATATGGAGCCGAAAAGCCCGGACGCCACCACGGCGATTTTTGCCGGACCGCCCCTGAACTTGCCCATCGTCAGCATGGCGATGTCGGTAAAGAAATTGGCGCCGCCGCTGGTGTTGAGAAGCTGCCCGAACAGCAGAAAGGCGATGACGATGGTTGTCGCCACGGCCAGCGGCAGACCCAGGATGCCGTTGACGTCCAGGGCGAGATAGCCCGCAAGTTTTTGCCAGTCCGTCGGCCGCGCCGCCAGGCGTCCCTCGAAAAAATGACCCAGCAGGCCATAGGCGATGAAAATGAGGGCGATGGCCGGCAGCGTGTTTCCAGTGGCTCTACGCAGCCCTTCCAGGCCCAGCGCCATGGCGATGATGCCGGCGACGACGGCGTCCGCCGGCCTCATGATGATGAGGTCGGAGAGACGCTGGTATTCCCATGTGATGTACCCGACCGCGAGGAAACCGACGAGCGCGGCTAGCCAGTCGTACCAGGGCACCGGCCCGCGCGGTCCTTTCCTTTTCAGGGGCAGACTGATGAAGGTAAGCGGCAGGGCCAGCGCCAGCATGGCGGCGAAAAACTGCGCGGGGTACAGATCGAGATCCAGGTAAAGCGGCAAATCCAACGCCCAGCCGATGGCGCCCAGTGTCATCAACGAAGCAATCGACTTGCCGAACTTGTCGGCAAATCCTGATTGCGGAACGTCACGGGTGTCCTGGTCCAAACGACTTATCCTGCATCGGCCTTAAAAAAAGGTCCGGCGGACGATCGCGCCCGCCGGACTCCCGTGGTCATCTCACGCGTCGGCTACTTGGGCGGCCAGGAACCGATTTCCTTGTAGAATTTGACCGCCCCCGGATGCCAGCTCACGCCCTCAAGTTTTTTGTTCATGCGCTTGGGGCTGAAGAGGTTCAGGACCGGGAACACGGCAGCCATGGCTTTCTTATGATCGTGCATGGATTTGGCCATGCGGTAGGCGATGTCGTCCGGCGTCTTGGTGCTGGCGACAATGGCGGCGTCATAGGCCATCACATGCATGGGGTCCAATACTCCGACATTGGGCTTGGCCGGCTTCACCGGTCTCAGGTAGGAGGGCCGGAAGTTCTTTTTCAGGATCGCCAGGTTCTCGGGCGTATTGGGAATGTCCAACGCCCGGATGCCGCCCACGGAGGCGTTGGCCTCGCGGACCTTAGGCGAGCCGATGGCGAAGAAAAAAGCATCCGCCTTGCCCGAGGTAAACGCGTTGGCGCCGGCAACCACGTTGGGTACCCGCACGCCCTTGACGTCATCGAGTGTGAGGCCGCCGGTTTCGAGCTGCGCCACCAGCATGGGCGGGATGGTTTTCTGGCTGGTGAATCCCGTTGTGACCCGCTTGCCCTTGAGATCGGCGATCGACATGATGCCGGAATCCTTGCGCACGAACCAGGCGACCCGAAGGGGATAAAGGATGGAGACGGCGCGGATATCGGCCTGCTGACGGCCGGAGAAGTGGCCGGTCCCGGTGGCGGCGAGATGAAGTTCGTCTTCGTTCGTAATACCGAATGAATACTCTCCCGCATTCACCGCCGGCAGGTAGACGGTGGCGCTGGCGAACGGATGGACGGTGGCCTTCAAGCCGGCCTTGTCGTTGGCCATCTTGGCGACGGCGGTCGCAGTGGTGTGGTAAAGCGAGCCGGGATTGGAAGCGGCAATTCCGACATTCTGCGCCTGGACAACGCCGACGGTCAGAAAGGTAGCGGCGGTAAATCCGGCGACTGTAGTGAGTACAGCCTTAAGCATGATTTCCTCCCTCTCGAATCGGTTCCAAAGTCGTTATTCGGATTTATTGAATGGATCCAATTTCAAGGGTCACGGATTCATGAGATTGAGTCAAGGCGGCGACCCCGGTCTCAATCAGATGTGAGCCAGGCCGCCGTCCACCAGCAGGGACTGGCCGGTCATGAACTCGCTGGCCGGCGAAAGCAGGAACATCACCACGCCGACGAGGTCCTCCGGCACCTGTTTGCGGGGAATGGACTGGCGCTGCGCCATGGCCTGGCGCCATTCCTCGTTGACCGCATTGTTCTCGGCTTCGGTCTCGGTAAGGCCCGGGAGTACGGCATTGACCGTAATGCCTTTGGATCCAAGTTCGCGGCCCATCGTCCTCGTCATGCCGATGACGGCGGCCTTGGAGGTCACGTAGTGGCTGAGGTTGGGAACACCCATGGGGACGGTGGAGGAGGAAATGTTGACGATGCGCCCCCACCCGGCCTCCATCATCGTCGCCGTGACGGCCTTTGCGCAGAGGAAGCAACCGGTGACGTTGACCCGCATGACCGTTTCGAATTCCTCCAGCGGGATGTCGTAGAACGGCCGGCGCCCCAAAGTCGTGTAAATGCCGGCATTGTTGACCAGGCCGTCGATTCGCCCGTGCTCGGCAAGCGTCCGGGAGACCATTTCCTCGACCGCGGCTTCGTCCGTCACGTCGACTTCCTGCGCGAAGGCGCGACCGCCGTACTCCACGATCTCCCCGGCTACGGCGTGGGCAGCCGTACCGTTAACGTCCGCAACGATGGGCAGGGCGCCGGCGGCGGACAGTCGCTTGGCCAGCGTGCGCCCGATGCCCTGCCCCGCGCCGGTCACAATCACGATGCGGTTGTCGATATTGAAGGTGGAATCCATGCCGTCTGCTTCCCTCTACAAAACCTAGTATCCTGAGATTGCCTCATATGACGCATCGAGTGTAGCGTTGTCGCCCCGGTTCGTCTTGCTGAGAGGGAAAATGAAAAAGGTCGACATCTACAACCACATCTTTCCGCCGCAATACTACGAGAAGATGATCGAGGTCGCGGGTGATCATAAGGACCTCGGTAAACGCGTGCGCGGCGTACCCATGTTGGCCGATCTCGATGAGCGCTTTCGCGTCATGGACAGCTTCGACGATTATGTTCAGATCCTGTCCGTGCCTGCACCGCCGCCGGAGGTTCTGGCCGGTCCCGATATTGCGCCGGAACTGGCGGTCCGGGCCAACGACGGCATGGCGGAATTATGCCAGAAGTATCCCGACCGATTTCCGGGATTCACCGCCACCCTGGCGATGAACAACATTGACGCCGTCATGGCGGAGATCGACCGCGCCATCAAGGATCTCGGCGCCAACGGCATCGAATTCTACACCAACGTCAAGGGCAAACCCCTGGACCTGCCGGAGTTCGAACCCATTTTCGACGCCATGGCGGAATACGACCTGCCGATCTGGGTCCATCCGGTGCGGCCGGCCCATTTCACCGACTATCTCACTGAAGACAAATCGAAGTACGAGATCTGGTGGACCTTCGGCTGGCCGTACGAAACCAGCGCCTTCATGGCCCGCATGGTTTTCTCCGGCCTGTTCGACAAGCACCCCGACCTCAAGATCATTACCCATCACCTGGGCGGCATGGTGCCTTATTTCGAAGGTCGCGTCGGTCCCGGCTGGGATCAATTGGGCAGCCGCACGACGGATGAGGATTACACGCTGATCCTCGACAAACTGGAAAAGCGCCCGCTCGATTACTTCAAGCTGTTCTATGCGGACACCGCGGTCTTCGGTTCCAAATCCGCAACCGTCTGCGGCCTGGACTTTTTCGGCGCCGATAACGTCGTGTTCGCCTCGGATGCGCCGTTCGATCCCGAAAAGGGGCCGATGTACATCCGGGAAACGATCAAGATACTGGACGAGCTGGAGATTACGGAGGAGGACCGGCGGAAAATCTACCAAGGCAACGCGGAGCGGTTGCTGAAGATTAGCGTGGAGTAAAACACTTGATCGTCACTCCCGCGAAAGCGGGAGTCCATGTTGTCCGTTTCACAATTGCGACAAACAAATAACGGATTCCCGATTTCGCAGGAATAGCGACGGGGACAAGCCACACACCACAGCGTCACCCCGGACTTGATCCGGGGTCCGTAGTGAGTCTCGGTTCGGCGTTAAGGGGTGGAAAAAAAGAAAACTGGATTCCGGCCTTCGCCGGAATGACGACGGGAATGATCCGCACTCCACATTGTCATCCCGGATTTTGTGCCAGCAAGTATCCGGGATCCATGCCTGAGAGCTTGATATGCGGGACGGAACATCAAATCCAGATGCTCAGGCATGGATTCCCGCTTTCGCGGGAATGACGGAGTAACTCAGCCGCAATCCCCGGCGCCATCCCGGACTTGATCCGGGATCCATACTGGATTTCCGTCCGGCTCTGACCCCTGAAAAAATAGAAAATTGGATTCCGGCTTTCGCCGGAATAACGGATAGTTCAAGCCTAACCTTCCCGCAATTTGGCCTTCAGAATCTTACCCGTCGGCCCCTTTGGAAGCTCATCCACGACGTGAAGTTCCCTCGGGCACTTGAAGTCCGCCAGATGTTTCTTGCAGAATTCGACGATGGCGTCCGGCGTTGCGTTCGCGTTACTCCGCAAGGAAACAAATGCCGTAATCTCCTCACCGAGATCCGGGTGCGGTACGCCGATGACGGCCGCTTCTGCGATACCCGGATGGTCGAGCAGGACCTTCTCGATGGTGGACGGCACGATGGTGTAGCCGCCGCGCAGGATGATGTCCTTGAGGCGGCCCTCGATGCGGACGAAGCCCTCGGCATCGATATTCGCGAGGTCGCCGGTCCTGAACCAATCGCTCCGCAGGACGTCGTCCGTTTGAGTAGGATCGCCAAGATAGCCGGTCATGCGCGCGGGTGTTTTTATCCATAGCTCACCCGTTTTCCCGAGGGGCCGGTCATTGCCTTCGGCGTCGACGATCCGCAGTGCGACATCCGCCACTGCCCGGCCAATGGCGTCGGGCAGGTCGCGCTCGTCCAGCGGGCTGTAGGAAATGGGCCGGAACAGCTCGGTCATGCCATAGCCCCGGATGATGCGGGTACCCGTCGTCCGCCGCCACCGGTCGGCCAGTTCCCAGGGACAAGGTGCTGCGCCCGAGGCCGCGAAACGGAGGCTCGACAGGTCGGTTTCAGCCAATTCCGGACAGTCGAGAATGCGCTGAAACATCGTGGCGACCCCGGGATAGACGGTCACGCCGTACCGGGCGATGGCCGCCAGCGCATCTTCCGCCGAAAAGCGACGAAGGAACGCCACCGCCGCGCCGGCCGACAGCGGTGCCAGGATGGTGCCGAAGATGCCGAGAGAATGAGCGGGCGGCAGGGTCGAGAGCACGATGTCATCGGACGAAAGATCGAGGATCGGCCCGCGCCAATGCTCCAGGGCCTTGAGCGTCGCGCGATGGGAAAGCTCCACCCCCTTCGGAAGGCCGGTGCTGCCGGATGTGAAGAGGATGAACGCCGGGGCGTCGTCCATGACGATCTCGGCCTCCAACGATCCGCCGCCCGGCGCCAAGTTCCGCAACAGCAGCTTCGGTTCCAAGGCTTCCACGACGGCGGATTTTTCATCGTCGTTCAGTCTCGGGTTGATCGGGGTGACGGCGGCACCGACTTTCAGCGCGCCGATCATTGCAATCGTCAGATCGGAGGGATCGTCGAACTCGAGCGCGACCCGGTCGCCGGTCACGACTTCCCTGGTAGCCAATTCTACTGCGACGGCGCCCGCCCGGCCGTCGAGCTCGGCCCAGGTCAACATCCGATCATCACTGAAAATGACGGGTTTGTCCGGCGCGCGCCGGGCTTCGGCTTCGATGGCGGCGGCGAGATTGGCCGGCACGGTCCCGCCCCGGCTCAGGCGTTTAGGATCTCGTCCATGTCGACGCCGTCCCAGACGCCGTCGGGGAAGCTGTGGCGCGGCGTGAACTCGGCCAGCGTCGGCTTGGCGGTGGCGTCGACTCCCCACTTCGACGTAAAGCCGTCGTTGCCCGCCGTGGAAGGATCGAGGTCCGAGCCGCGGGCATTGGTGATGATGGTGATGTCGCGGTCGGGCTGGCAGCGAGTGGCGATGGCCCAGTTGACCTTGCGGTCGTCGAACACATCGACGTCGTGATCGACGATGACGACGCGCTTCATGTAGAGATCGGCGCCCAGTACGGCGAGGATGGCATTCTTGGCCTGGCCCGGCAGGCGCTGCCCGATGGAAACGTAGCAGGTGAAGGGGCTCGGCACGCGCACCTGCCTGACGGACGGTATCATCGCCCGGACGGCGCGGTAGAGATTGGCCTCCATGGGCACGGTCGACAACAGCATGTGATCGAGGTGGCCGACTGAAATATCCTGATAGTAAGCCCCCATGCGGTGCGTCACGGCATTGACCTTGACGACCTCCCGGTTGCGCGCGCCCAAGCTATAGCCGGTAAACTCGCCGAACGGCCCTTCCAGAACACTGTCATGCGGCATGATCTCGGTCTCCAGGATCATTTCGGCATGGGCCGGCGCCAACAGATCGGAGGTCTTGCACTTCACCAGTTCGAGGGGCTCGCCCAGCAGTGCCCCCATGATGCCGCGTTCGTCTTCGTCGATGGAACCGATGGCGAGGCAGCCCAGCGCGATGGCCGGATGCACGCCCACAGCCACGACGACGGGCAGCGATTCGCCCCGGGATGCTGCGATCTGATGATACTCCCACAGGTGCTTGCCCAAGGTGAGGTGGATGGAGGTCGTGTTCTTGCCCGTGATCATCATGCGGTTGTAGGCGCAGTTCCACATGTCGCTGTCGGGGTCCTTGGCGAACGTGATGCCGGCGGTGATGTAGGCGCCAGCGTCGCCCTTGTGGTGCTCGACCTGCGGCAGCCGGCTGAGATCGACGTCGTCCCCGGTCATGACGACCTCCTGGCAGGGCGCGTTCTCGACGGTCACCGGCGCGATGGGGTTTTCCATCGCATCGAGATACTTCTGCAGCATCTCGCCGGGTGCGGCATTCATCGCCAGGGCAAGGCGCGTGCGGCTGGCGTGAAGGTTGGTCAGGACGGGGAAGTCGGACCCCGTGACGTTTTCGAACGTCAGAACAGGACGCTTGCGCGCCACCTGCTCCAGCTTGGCGACGGTGGCGGTGATCTCGAACGACGGATTGAATTCGCGCTCTACCGTGATCAGGTCTTCGCTGTTCCGCGTGCGGATCATTTCGAGGTAGCTGGGAAGGTCCTGGGGCATCGCAACGTCCATTCGATGGCTATGAGAAGCAAAAGAAAATTACGGTAGTCAAAGTCTCGATATGGAGCAAGTTTCAGACACGACACTGGTGCAGAGGCGGAATTTCACCCTATTCTATTGGCGGTATTCATCAATTCCGGGACCGGGGTGAATGGCGCAGCACGAACCTGAATTCGCGACGGCCGCCGAAGCGTTCCTGGCCCGACTCGGCGAATACGGCGTTGATTACCTGTTCGGCAATGCGGGGACGGATTTTCCGTCGATTATCGAAGCCTACTGCAAAGCGGCGGAGATCGGCACGAATGTCCCCACCCCGGTGGCCGTTCCCCACGAAAACCTCGCCATCGCCATGGCGCACGGCTACTACCAGGCGACGGGCCGACCCCAGGCCGTGATGCTGCACGTCAACGTCGGCACGGCGAATGCCGTCTGCGGTTTGTTGAACGCCGCGCGCGACAACGTCCCGATCCTGCTGTTCGCCGGGCGCTCGCCGGTGACGGAGGAGGAGAGCTTCGGCGCACGCACGGTATTTATCCACTGGGGCCAGGAGATGTTCGACCAGGCCGGCATGGTGCGCGAGGCGGTCAAGTGGGACTACGAACTGCGTAACCCCGCTCAGGCCGCCCAGGTCGTCGACCGCGCCATGGCCATCGCCATGAGCGAGCCGCGCGGGCCGACCTACGTATCACTGCCCAGGGAGGCTCTGGCGCAGCCGCCGGGTCGTGCCGCCGCGCCGTTCGAGGGGGCCTCCGCCGCCGCCCCGCCGGCTGCCGATCCGGCGGCAATCGCGCAACTCGCCGATTGGGTCGCCGAAGCGGAGAACCCCCTCCTGATCACCGCCGGACTGGGCCGCCGCGCCGAGGATGTCGAGGTTTTGTCCTCGCTGGCGGAGGCGCACGCCCTTCCGGTCATTCCCTACCGCCCGCGCTACGTCGCCCTGCCCACCGATCATCCCATGCACCTGGGTTTCGAGCCGGCGGCGCACATCCGGACCGCGGACCTGATCATCGTGGCTGATTGCGATGTGCCCTGGGTACCGAAGCTGCACACCCCCAATCCCGGCGCCAAGGTCGTGCAGATCGGCTCCGATCCCCTGTACAGTGACTACGTCATGCGGAACTTTCCCTGCCACTTGGGCATCACGGGGCGGCCCGATTTGGTCCTGGCCGACCTTGATCGCAGACTTCGCGAAAAGGGCGGTTCGGGCGGCGCCGACGCCCGGCGGGCCCGGATCGCCGAAATCAAGAATGCCGGAGCAGATGTCCGCGCCGAGGCCATCGAGGCGGCGGCCGTCAAGCCGCTCTCGACGACGCCCTGGGTCGCCGCCTGCCTCAACGACATCAAGGATGAAGACGACATCATCATCACCGAGATGGTTTTCCCGCTTCACCTGCTGGATATCAAACAAGCGGGCGGCCATTTCGGCATGAGTCCGGCGGGCGGACTCGGCTGGGGATTGGGCGCCAGCATCGGCCACAAGCTCGGCCGGCCCGACCGGCGGGTCATCGCCCTGGTCGGCGACGGCGGCTACATGTTCGGCAACCCGACGCCCGCCCATTACATTTGCGAGGCCATGGGCTTGCCCATACTCACCATCATCCTCAACAACGAAATGTGGGGGGCCGTGCGGCGCGCCACCTTGAGCATGTATCCCGACGGTGCCGCCTCGCGCTCCAACGATGCGCCGCTGACGCACCTCAAACCGTCGCCCCGGTTCGAACATGTGGTGGAGGCCTCGGGCGGCTACGCCGAACGGGTGGAAAGCGCCGCCGACCTGCCCGCCGCACTGGAGCGGGCCTGTCACGCGGTCAATGTCGAAAAACGCCAAGCTGTGCTAAACGTCATATGCGAGTATTCCGATGGTGCCGCCGCCCAGGACGCGCGGCGCTGAAGCGGATTGTGGATTGGGGGACGCAAGAGAGATCATGAGTGACGCAGAATTCGCCCGCTCGTTCGATTTGAACGCCATCGATCAGGATTTCATCGACGATCCTTTTCCCACCCTGCGCATCCTCAGGGAACACGATCCCGTGCACCGCAACCCCGACGGTTCGCTCTATCTCACGCGTTACGAGGACGTGCTTGCGGCCTACCGCAATCCGGCCATGAGTTCCGACAAGAAGGTCGCCTTCAAGGAGAAGTTCGGCGAAGGCCCGCTCTACACCCATCACACGACCAGTCTGATCTTCAACGACCCGCCCTACCACACGACGGTTCGCAAGCTGTTGTCGGTCGCCTTCACCCCGCGCAAGCTCAAGGAAATGGAACCGCTGATCGCCCAGGTTGTCGACGGCCTGCTGGACCGGCTGGAGGACGAAACGGAATTCGATTTCATTCCCAACTACGCCATGGCCCTGCCCACCGAGATCATCTCGTTCATGCTGGGCATTCCGGAAGAGCACCGCCACCTGCTACGGCCCTATTCCCTGAAAATCCTCGGTGCCCTCGATCCGGTGGTGCCGGAAGACAGGCTGAAGGCCGGCCACGACGCTGTCGCGGAGTTCGGCGAGTTGCTGACCGAATTGATCGCTGAAAGACGCGCCCGGGGGGATCAGACCGGAGCCCAGGGAGAGGTGCTGGCGAACTTGATTTTCGGCGAAGCCGAGGGACGCACGCTGACCGATCTCGAGCTGGTGCAGAATTGCATTTTCCTGTTGAACGCCGGACACGAAACCACGACCAGCATGGTCGGCAACGGCGTCGGTATGCTGCTGGACCATCCGGACCAGCTTCATCGTCTGCAGACCGATCCCTCCCTGATCGCCAGCGCCATCGAGGAAATCCTGCGTTACCAGAGCCCGCTTCAGATCGGCAATCGCATGACGACGGACGACGTCGAGATCGGCGGCGAGATCTATCCAGCCGGTACCTATGTCCATCTTTCCATCGCCGGCGCCAACCGCGATCCGGCCGAATTCGACGATCCTGAGAGCGTCGACATTTCGCGCCGGCCCAACCGGCATTTGGCCTTCGCCATGGGCCACCACATCTGCCTTGGCGCCACGCTGGCTCGCCTGGAAGGCAAGATCGCCATCGGCCGCCTAATCGAACGTTTCCCCAACTTGCGGCGCAACGGTCCCTCCGAGCATTTGGGGCTAGCCCGGTTCAGAGGCTTCAACCATTTACCGGTGTCCATTTAGCGATTCCATGGCGATCAGGCACACGACGCGATTGAAAGACCTTCTGTCAGCCCGCAAGGCCGCGATAATCCCCGGCGCGGCCAACGCCCTGACGGTGCGGATCATCGCAGATCGGGGTTTTGACGCGGCCTATGTGACGGGCGCCGGCATCGCCAATACCTACCTCGGGGCGCCCGATATCGGTCTGGTGTCGCAGAAGGAAATCGTCGACCACATCTCACTCATGCGTGACGTAACCGAGTTGCCCTTGCTGGCCGACGGCGATACGGGGTTCGGAAATCCCGTCAACGTCGTCCGCGCTGTCGAACAGTTCGAAAAAGCCGGCGCCAGCGGCATCCAGATCGAAGACCAGACGTTTCCGAAGAAATGCGGTCATTTTGACGGCAAGTCGGTGATTTCCGCCGACGAAATGGTGCAGAAGGTCAAAGCCGGGGTGGACAGTCGTCGCGACGGCGATTTCCAGATCGTCGCCCGCACCGATGCGGCCGCCGCATTGGGTTTCAACGAAGCAATCGATCGCGCGCATAGATATGTCGAGGCCGGCGCCGATGCGACATTCGTCGAAGCGCCGGCCAGTTCAGCGGAGCTTACCCGGATCGCCCATGAGCTGCCGGCGCCGCAGATCGTCAATATGGTCTTTGGCGGCAAGACGCCGTTGACGAGCCGGGCGGAACTGGAAACGATGGGCTTTGGAGGCGTGCTCTATGCGAATGCCGCGCTGCAGGCATCCGTCCGGGCCATGTCGGATGTGTTGGCCGTGCTCAAGGAGACAGGCAGCCTCGACGGTGTGGCCGATCGTCTGGCGACCTTCGACGAACGCCAGACCCTGCTGGACAAACAAAAGTATGATGCCTTGGAGAAGCGCTACGCACACGGGGACGCCGAGTAGCGGCCCGTCGCACCCCGTTTTGTCAGCTCAAATGGGGGAGTATCAAATTGGCTGGAAATACAATTTGACGGTCGGTCATCGGCGTTCGATGCTCGGCCGTCAGCCATTTACGGGGAAGCCGCGGAGGGATTGAGATGAACGACAACGCCTATGAAAGCGGCCGGCTGAACCTGCCTTTCACCGGACATACGACGTTCGCCAAGTCGGCCCCCTGTGTGGACTGGAACGACATCAAGGCCGATGTCGCCGTGCTGGGCGTGCCCAACGACATGGGTACGCAATACCGCTCCGGCGCCCGCTTCGGCCCGCGCGCCATCCGCGAAGCCTCCACGTTATTCTGCTTCGGCCATGCCGGCGCTTACGATTTCGAGGACGACGTCACCTATCTTGCCGCCGACCAGTTGACGATGGTCGATGTCGGCGACGCCGATATCGTTCACACCGACATGACCAAGAGCCACGCCAATACCGAGGCGGCGGTGCGGCAAATCCTCGCCGCCGGCGCCTTGCCGCTCATCCTGGGCGGCGATCACTCCGTCACGGCGCCCTGTCTCGCCGCCTATTCCGATCAGCCTCCCCTGCATGTCGTCCATTTCGACGCGCATTTGGACTTCGTTGACGAACGCCACGGAGTGCGCTACGGCCACGGCAATCCCCTGCGCCGCGCCTCGGAAATGGAGTGGGTGACGGGCATGACCCAAATGGGCATCCGCAACGTCTCGTCCTCCAACCGCGACGACTATGCCGCCGCCCGCGAGGCCGGCTCAAACATCCTTTCCGTTCGCGACGTGAGAAGGCTGGGACCGGAGGGGACCTTGGATCTCATCCCGGCCGGCGCGCGTTATTACGTCACCATCGACATCGACGGCTTCGACCCGTCCATCGCGCCCGGCACCGGTACGCCGAGCCATGGCGGTTTCCTCTATTACGAGGTTGTGGAGATCCTCAAGGGCCTTGCGGCGCGCGGCGAGGTCGCCGGCGTCGATTTGGTGGAGGTGGCGCCCGATTACGACCACGCCGGCATCACCTCGTTCCTGGCGGCTCAGGTTTTGATGAACTTCGTCGGTTATATCTTCTTCGAGCGCAGCCGGCGTTAGGGTGGCGGTTCAGCCACTGTTTTGGCGCCGAACAGCATTTCCCTGGCCGCCAAGACCGCCCCGCCCGTAATCAGCAGGCAGGCGACGGCGACGGTGCCCGTCAGTTGGGCCAGTCCGAAGGCGATCAGCAGCAGCGTCGACAACAACGGTGCGGCGTAGGAGGCCGCTCCCAGCACGCGGATATCGCCGCGTTTGACGCCGATATCCCAAAGAAAGAACGCCGCCCCCACCGGGCCCAGACCCAGCCCGAAAACGGCCAGCCATTCCATCAATCCGTTGGGCCAGACGGTTTCCTCGAAGGCCACATGGGCCAGCGCCGCGAGCAGGGCGGTGGCGCCGCAAAATCCGCCGACAGCATCGGTGGGGACATGGGCAAGACGACTCGAGACCACCGAATACGTCGACCAGGTCAGGGCGCACACGGCTGCCGCCGTATACCCCAGCGTGTACTCCGCCTTGAAGGTGACCGTGCCGCCGTCGGTGACCAGCAGGACGGTACCCACCAGTCCCGCCAGCACGCCCACGAGATGCCACCATTTCAAGCCGCCGCCTGGCAGCAATCCGGAAAACACCACAATCAGGAGCGGCCAGAGGTAGGCGATCAACCCAGCTTCAACTAGCGGCGCGTTGCGCAGCGCCAGAAAGTAGAAGAAGTGGTAGCCGAACAGTCCGCCGACGCCGACCACCCAGGCCACAACGGGCTGTTTCAGGTGTTGCAGGGGCGACTGTCCCCGCGCCAGCCAGACGACGTTAGCCGCGGCGAAGGCGATAGCGAACGAAAGGGCGGCCAACTGAAACGGCGGCACCGAGCCGCTCAGGCCCGTAAACAACGCCAGCATGGCCCACAGCAGAACCGCACCCCCGCCGATGGCCGTCGCCAAGCCTTTTGATTGCACGGGTTGGATATCAGCCGCCGCAGGTCGGTTTGAATAGAAGGGAAATCATGCCAGAATCTAAATCGAAACATGCCCGATTTGAAACTTGAAAGTGCCGCCGGCGGCATGGTCGCCGGTATCGACGAAGCCGGACGCGGACCCTGGGCCGGACCGGTTGTGGCGGCCGCCGTCGTCCTGGATGCGGCGAACCTGCCGGCGGGCATCGACGATTCCAAAAAGCTCACCCGGGCCAAGCGGGAACACCTGTTCGATCACATCCACGCCTGCGCCCGGGTTGGTATCGGCCAGGCCAGCGTCGATGAAATCGACGAGCTCAACATTCTGGCGGCCACGATGCTGGCCATGCGGCGCGCCGTCGAAGGGCTGCCCGTGCGGCCGGAATTGGCGCTGATCGACGGCAACAAGGTGCCGCCGGATCTCCCGTGCCCCGGCCGCGCCGTCGTCAAGGGCGACGGCATTTCGCTCTCCATCGCCGCGGCCTCGATCATCGCAAAGGTCAGCCGGGACCGCCTGATGGGCGAGCTCGATGCGTTGCATCCGGGTTACGGTTGGGCGAAAAACGCGGGCTACGGCACCGCAGAGCACCAGGCCGGATTGGCACATCTAGGTGTCACGCCCCACCACAGAACATCATATGCACCCATCCGCCGTCTCATGGAATCCTCGTAAACCATTGATTAACCTATAAACTCTTGACGCTGAGTCCGGCTTGAATCATGGTACGCGGCCATGAACAAAAAACGCGCGCAGCAAGACGCAACCGCATTGCCGCTGGACTCGGTCATCCAGGGCGACTGCATTGAGGTGATGAACGGACTGCCGGAAAACTCGGTGGACGTGATCTTCGCCGATCCGCCCTACTTCCTGCAACTCGCCGGCGATCTCTTGCGCCCCAACAACACCAAGGTCGATGCGGTCGACGACGCCTGGGACCGTTTTGAGGGCTTTGCCGAGTACGACCGTTTCACCAGGGAATGGCTGACGGCCGCCAAACGCGTGCTGAAGGACACCGGCACGCTGTGGGTGATCGGCTCCTATCACAACATCTTCCGCGTCGGGGCGACGTTGCAGGACCTGGGATATTGGCTCCTGAACGACGTGGTCTGGCTCAAAACCAACCCCATGCCCAATTTCCGGGGCCGGCGCTTTACCAACGCTCACGAGACCATGATCTGGTGCTCCAAGGGGGAGGAGCACAAGGGGTATACCTTCAATTACGACGCCATGAAGGCGCTGAACGACGATCTGCAGATGCGCTCCGACTGGCTGCTGCCGATCTGCACCGGCGGGGAGCGTCTGAAGGACGAGAACGGCGACAAGGCCCACGCCACGCAAAAACCCGAGGCCCTGCTCTACCGGGTCCTGTTGGCGGCCAGCAATCCCGGCGACGTGGTGCTGGATCCCTTCTTCGGCTCGGGCACGACGGGCGCAGTGGCCCGCGGCCTGGGCCGGCGCTACATCGGCATCGAACGAGAAGCCAAATACGTCAAAATCGCCAAAAAGCGTATCTCGCGCGTTGTCGCGGGCTCGGTCGAAGGTCTCGGTGTCACGCCCTCCAAGCGTAAACTGCCGCGCGTGCCGTTCGGCCGGGTGGTTGAAACCGGCTTGCTCAGTCCCGGGGACAGGCTCTACGACCAAAAACGCCGTCACTCGGCGATGGTGCGGGCCGACGGCTCGCTGTCGTCAAAACAGATATCCGGCTCCATCCACCAGGTCGGCGCCCACCTCCAGGGCGCGGCAGCCTGCAACGGCTGGGATTTCTGGCATTTCGAGGTTGAAGGCGGCGACCTCCGCCCCATCGCGCTTCTGCGCGAAAAACTCCGCGCCGAACTGAATTAACCGCCCAGCGCGTGGCGCGCGAGCTTGCGCGTCAGCGTCGGTACGGCATGGGCGTCAAAATCGGCAGGTCGAATCCACAGACCGTCGACCGGATCCGTGGCCGCCGCCGTCCAGACCGACACCTCCAGATGGAAATGCGTGAAGGTGTGGCCGACGCGCCCCTTGCGCCGCCGCCAGGCCGCCGTGATCGGCGCATGGCTCTCCGCTTCAGCCAACCGCCAGCGCGTGCTTTCCCACGGGGTTGAGGGGATTTCCAGCATGCCGCCCAGCAGTCCCTTTTCGGGCCGCCGCCGCAGCAGGACGGCCCCGTCGTCGCGCACCAACCAGAACGCCACAGCGCGTCTTATTGGGCGCGTTTTCTTCGCCTCGCGTTTCGGCAATTCATCGGCCAAGCCCGCCTTTTGCCCGGCGCAGGCGTCCGACCACGGACAACCGCCGCAGTCCGGATTGCGCGGCCTGCAGACGGTCGCGCCCAGGTCCATCAAAGCCTGCGCCACATCGCCCGGCCGTCTTGAACCGGCAAAACCGGCGGCCAGCATTCGCAACTCCGCCTTGGACCCCGGCAGCGGGGCCTCAACGGCGAACATGCGCGCCGTGACGCGTTCGATATTGCCGTCGACGGGTACGACAGGCCGGTTGAAGGCGATGGCCGCCACCGCCGAGGCCGTATAGGGCCCAATTCCGGGCAGTTGGGAAAGACCGTCGATCGTATCCGGAAATACGCCCCCCACAGCCGCCACGGCCTGCGCACACTTGTGAAGGTTGCGCGCCCGTGCGTAATAGCCGAGACCCGCCCATGCCGTGAGGATTTCGTCCAGGTCGGCGGCGGCAAGATCGGCCACCGTGGGCCAACGCGCGATGAATTTTTCGAAATAGGGACCGACGGTAGCGACGGTTGTCTGTTGCAGCATGATCTCCGACAGCCAAACCCGGTAGGGATCGGGCGATGCTCCGGTTTTTTCGCGCCAGGGCAAGGACCGGCCCGCGCTGTCGTACCATTCCAGCAGCCGGGAAATCAGGTCATCGATTTTGGTTTCGGGCCGGTAATCCAATTCGCATCTCTTCGCTCGGCGGGGCGACATGCTAACATGTCCGGTGATATGTCAGGACACGACACGGCGACATGATGCCCCAAGACGAGCAGGCCAGGGAAAAAACAGACGAGAAACCGGCGCGCCGGTGGGGCAAGACGCGGGGTCTGGGCGCCATCATGCCGTCCGTGACCAAAGATGCGCTGGCCAGGCGGGGCTTCGTCCAGGGAGAGATCATCGCCCGTTGGCGGGAGATCGTCGGCGCGCGCCTGGCCGATCATACGGCGCCGGAGAAACTCGCCTTCCCCCGCGGCGAGCGCATGAGCGCTACCCTCTTGGTTCGCGTCTCGCCCGGGCTTGCGCCGGAACTCCAGCACGAATCGCCACGCGTCATCGAACGCATGAATACTTACTTCGGCTACCGTGCCATCGCGGCGTTGAAACTCATCCAGGCGCCGTTGCAACCGCGGCCTGCCTTGGCCCGGCGAAAACGAAGGAAGTTGAGCGACGCGGAAGTATCCGATATCCGGAAAGAAGTCGCCCCCACCCGCGACCCCGACCTGCGCAGCGCCCTGGAGCGCTTTGGCCGCAGCTTGCGGGCTGCTTCGGACGAGAATCAATGAATACCCACTTGGCTGATTAGTTAGAGGAAGTAGGAAAATGGATTTTGCTTATTCGGACAAAACCGAGGAAATGCGCCGCCGCGTTACCGATTTTTTCGAGGACCATATTCTGCCGCGCAACGGCCAATGGCACGAGGAAGTCGAGCAGGGCAACTATCCGGTGTCGTTCATGGAGGACCTCAAAGCCCTGGCCAAATCCGAAGGCCTTTGGAACATGTTCCTGCCGGGACTCAGGGAAGACGAGCCGGGTACGCGCCTCAGCAACATGGAATACGCGCCGTTGGCCGAAATCATGGGCCGGCTGCTGTGGGCGTCCGAGGTTTTCAACTGCAACGCCCCGGATACCGGCAACATGGAATTGCTGCACATGTTCGCCACCCCCGAACAATACGACGAGTGGCTGAAGCCCCTGCTGGAGGGTGAAATCCGCTCCGCCTTCGCCATGACGGAGCCCGACGTTGCCTCCTCGGACGCCACCAATGTGCAAACCCTGATCCGCATGGACGGTAACGAATACGTCATAAACGGCCGCAAGTGGTTCATCACCAATGCCGCCCATCCCAACTGCAAACTGATGATCGTCATGGGCAAGACGGACCCCGACGCCGAGACCCACCAGCAGCAGAGCATGATCCTGGTGCCCACGGACACCGAGGGCGTCGAGGTCGTACGCAACATCAAAACGTTGAGCCACACGGCGCCGGAGGGCCATTGCGAAGTCGTCTTCCGCAACGTGCGCGTGCCCGCCAGCAACCTGCTGGGCGAGGAGGGCGAAGGCTTCAAGCTGGCGCAGGCGCGGCTCGGTCCGGGGCGCATCCACCACTGCATGCGCTCCATCGGGCAAGCGGAGGTGGCGCTGGAGTTGATGGCCGAGCGGGCGCAGGAGCGCAAAACCTTCGGCTCCTACCTCTACGAACGTAGCAATATTGCCGATTGGATCGCCGAATCGCGCATCGAGATCGACCAGGCGCGGCTTTTGGTGCTGAAAACCGCCTGGATGATCGACCAGGTCGGCGCCAAGGCGGCGCGCAAGGAAATCTCGATGATCAAGGCGCTGGTGCCCCGCATGCAGTGCCGCATCACCGACCGCGCTATGCAGGTGTTCGGCGCCATGGGCTTCAGCCCGGATACGCCCTTGGGCGATCTCTACACCTGGGCCCGTGCGCTGCGTTACGCGGACGGCCCCGACGAGGTTCACCTCCGCAGTATCGCCCGCATGGAAATCAAATCGGCCAAGGAGCACATGGGCCGGGCGGCCGCCTACATGACGTTGCCCGAGCGGTTGTAACGGCGAAAACCGCTATTTCGGCGGCAGCGTTTCGACGAAATCAACGGCGAGGCGGCAATAGCGCCTGAAATCGTCGTCGTCCTCGAGGCCCTCGGGCTCGATGGTCGCCCATCCCTTCATGACCTTACCGGTCAGGTCCATGGGCCGGACGTTCGCCTCCTGGACGAGGGCCTCGGCGGCCTCCAACCCGACACGGACGATGAGTTCGCTCTTGTGGATGCCGACGCACATGTTGCCGTTCAGGAGAAAGCCGAAGCCCCCGAACATGCGGGTTTCCTCGCGGCCGGGATGGTCGGGCATCAATTCGACCAGTCGTTCGGCCAATCCGGGATCGTAGGGCATGGCGTTGGCTCCTTATGACAATTCACGCAGCCAGTTATAAAGCGGCATGAGGCGCTCGAACGATGACAAGGCAGCGGCCCCGCCGTCCTTTGCCCTTACGAAATCCTCAGAGCCGGTTTCCAGCCACGCCGCCAGACCCTTGCGTTTCAGCAGTTCCGCACGGGGATGGTCGGCGTCATAGCCCCGGGGAACGCGCTTCAACTCCGCGTCGTGAATCTCGGCGCCGGCTTTCGCGAGGTTGGCAAGAATGCCGGTAAGTGCTTCCCCCCGACGGTCGTCGCAAACCGCGTCGCGGAACATTTCAAGCCCTTCCTTGGCGAAATCCATCGAACCCGCGCCGAACACCGTCCTGTCGGTCTCCAAAGAGAAGTAGAAGCCGCGTTTAATGACGGCGGCGCCTGTTGCAAACCAGCCGATCCGCACGTGGGTGTTGTAGGGGGTCTTGTCCCTGGAAAATCGGACGTCGCGATAGATGCGGAAGACCTTATGGCCGATTTCATCGCCGGTCATCCCGGCAAGATCCGCAGTCACCGCATCGGCGAACAATTTTGCCGGCGCTTCAACGAGGGTTTTGTAGTCCGATTTATGGGCGTTGAACCAGTCCCGTTCGTTATTGGCCGCCAGCGACCTGAGGAAGCCCAGGCCGTCATCCGAGAAGTATCCGTTGTCGCCCATACTCGCCCCCGATGCTCTTTTGAGACAAGTCTTAAATATAGAACAAAAAGCGAACATCGTGCAAGTGAGTGACGCTATTTGTCGACCACCCTTGCCCGGCCCAGGGTGTTTTCGTCGGTGCCGAACCAGACGGTTCCGGTGGGCGCGTGGTAACTCATGTGCCGGACCGATCCGGCGCCCGACGGTATCGGTGTGATCGAAACGATCTTCTCGCTGTTGGTATCGAAACCAACGAACAAGTTCGGCGAAACGCCGGTCTCCACCAGCCAGACGCGGCCCCGTTCATCCGAGGCCATGCCGTAGGGCCGGGCGGAGGAGCCGGATGGCAACGGCCATTCCTTGAACCCTTTGGTCCGGGGATTATAGAGACCGACGAAACCGCGTCTGTAATCCGAATACCAGACCCGCCCGTCGGCCGTAATCTCGAGCCGGCGGGGGCGCGCGCCGGCGGCTGGAATTTCGTACTCGGTGAGCTTGAGCGTGGCCGCATCGACCGAAGCCAACTTGTTGGTCCCCAGCAAAACGGTCCAGGCCGTCCCGTCGGCCGCCACCTTGATACCGTAGGGTCGGGCGTTGTCCGTGGGCACGGCAACCAGGTCGACCTTGCGGTCGGCTAGCCTTAGCCGGCCGACGAAATTGCCCCATTGAACGCTGAACCAGATTTCGCGCTCGCCGGGCCCGAAGATCAGCGTATGCGGATCGCTGGCTTCGGGATCGGGCATCTCGATTTTTTCGATTCCGTCGGTCGCCGGATCGTAGCGGCCGATGTAACCCTCGGTGTTTCCGGCATACCAGACGATACCGTCGGCACCGACGATCAGATTGTGCGGCCCCGGGGTATCCTCGAGATCACGCTTGAAGAACGCTTCCTTGGATGGCCTGAAACGCGCGAGATAGTCGCCGGCCTGGCCGACAAACCAAATCTCGTCGGCGTTGGCGGCATCCGGATCGCGGACCCGCCCGCCAAAAGACACTTTCCACTCCTTGATAGCGACCGGATTGAGGGACTCCGCGGCACGCGGGGCATCGCCGACCGGCTGGAGCGCCACCAAGGGGGAGAGCAGTAATGCGACCAAAGCGCGACGAGCCGACTTAAAAACCATGACGCCATTCCCGGAAAAATCGCCCGATTGGCTGACAGAGTAGCATATTCGCCCTATTTTACGCTGATACTGGGGGGTGGTCCGGTAGATGGAACGCTGGTTGTGACGAACAGGTCGAATAGGCGCGCAGCTCACTCGAAGAAGACCAAAGCCCAGTTGGTGGACGAATTGACGGCGCTGGAGGAGGCGTTGCACGCCCTTGACGACGGGTTCGTCCTGTTCGACGCCGAGGACCGGATCGTCCTCCACAACACCAAACATCAAGCCATGTTTCCGTCCGTTGCCGAGTACCTGGCTCCGGGGGTCACCTATCGGGAATTGTTGACCGCTCAAGCCGCCAGCGGCCAGATCGACGCCGCCATCGGCCGGGAAGAAGAATGGGTTGAGGAACGGGTCCAGCGCCACATCAACCCCGGCGAGCCGTTCGTGCAAAAATTTGCCGACGGCAGGGTATTCCGCCTTTCTGAACACAAAACACCCTCCGGCGGCATCGTGGCGATCAGGTCGGACATTACGGATCTGCACAATGCTCAGGCAGATCTTCTGCACCAAAACGAATTTTTTCAAATCCTGATCGACGCCATTCCGGCACCGGTATTCTACAAGGACCGGCAGGGCATCATGCTCGGGTGCAATACGGCCTTCCAAGAGTACATCGGCCGGGATCGCTCGGATATCCTTGGCGCCACCGCCTATGACATTGCCGACCGTGATCTCGCGGACATCTACACCCAGGCCGACGAGGAACTGTTCTCGCGGGGTGGCAAGCAGGTCTACGAAACTCAGGTGACCTATACCGATGGAACACGCCGCGATGTCGTGTTTCACAAAGCTATGTTCGGCCCGGACGAGGCCCCAGAGGGCGTCATCGGCGTCCTGCTCGACATCAGCGACCGCAAACGGGCGGAGGAAGCCAGCCAGCAGTTCCTTTCGGCCATCGAAGCCTTTTCGGGCGGCTTCGTCTATTTCGATGCCGACGACCGATTGGTGGTCTGCAACGAGGAATACCGCACCCTCCATGGCACGGCAGTCTGCGAAGTCGTGCCCGGAATTAAGTTCGAGGATCTTTTGCGGGCAGAGGTCGAGGGCGGTGCGATCGCGGCGGCGATCGGACGAGAGGAAGAGTGGATCGGCGAACGTCTTGCATACTTTCGAAACCCAACCGGCCCTTTTGAAGTAAAGCGCGGCGAAAATTTCTGGGTGCAGGTGAGCGAGGAGCGATTGCCCGACGGCGGCCTCCTCGGCGTCGGCATCGACATCACGGAACGGAAGCGGGCCGAGGAAGCCTTGCGCGAAAGCGAACGCGGCTACCACGCCCTGTTCGACAACGCGCAGGTAGGGTTGGCCTGGACCGATCTTCACACGGGCCGCATCATCGAGGCCAACAAACAATGGGTCGAGATGTTCGGCTACGCCGACAAGGAGGCGCTGATCGAAGGCTTTCGCGCGGCCAATCATTACGCCGATCCCACGGATCGCGATCGCGGCGTCGCCCGGCTGAAATCGGACGGCTTCCTCAGGAATTTCGAAACCCGGCTGAAGCGGCTCGACGGCTCGGTCGATTGGGTCCGCTTCGACGCCGTCTATGACCGGACGAACGAGATCATCCAGTCGGTCCTCACCGACATATCGGAGCACAAGCAACTTGAGCAGGACGTCATCAAGGCGAAGGATGAGGCCGAACTGGCAAACCGGGCCAAGTCCGAATTCCTCGCCAACATGAGCCACGAACTGCGCACGCCGCTCAACGCCATCATGGGTTTTTCTCAGCTGATGAAAAATCAGACCTTTGGCCCGATCGGCGACGAGCGCTACAAGACCTATGCCCAGGACGTGTACGAAAGCGGAGAACACCTGCTTTCCCTGATCAACGATATCCTGGATCTCTCCAAAATCGAGGCCGGCAGCGCCGAGGTCAGGGAAACCGAGATCGACGTCAGCGAGACGGTCGACAAATGCCTGACGCTCGTTAAGGACCGGACGGAAGAAGCCGGATTGAGCTTGGTAACCAAAGGCGCACCCGACTTTCCTCTTCTCCGGCTCGACGAACGCATGCTCAAACAGATGCTGATCAATCTGTTGACCAACGCCATAAAGTTCACCGCCGACGGCGGAAGCGTCACGATAAGCTGGGAACGGTCGGACGATGGACGATTGAGGATTGCGGTCAGCGACACAGGCATCGGCATCGCGGCGGAAGATCTGCCCAAGGCCTTGGAAGTGTTCGGCCAGATAGAAGGATCGTTCGAGCGGCAATACGAAGGCACTGGGCTGGGCTTGCCGCTGGTTCAATCCTTGGCCGCCCTGCACGGTGGCGGCATCGAGATCGACAGCGCCGTCGGTGCGGGCACGACGGTGACCATCTGGTTTCCGCCGGAGAGGGTTGTACCGGCGAAACGCTGAAGCCCGATTACGGCGTCCTGCCGTCAGGCCGTCGCGCTAGCGAAGACGCGCCTGAACCAACAATCCCTTTATCTTGTCCTCGCCGAGCGCCCGGCAGGCTTCCAGGCGATGAATGCCTTTCACCAGGACGTGGCCTTTTTTGTCGTCCTTGCGTACCAGAACGGGGCTGAGTTCCTCACCGGCCAACAGGCATTCGGCAAATTTCTCGACACCGGCTTCATCGAAGGTCTTTTTCAGCTTGATTGGAACGTAGATGTCCTCAACCAAGAATTCCTGGGCTTCCATGGCCATGGAACAGACCTCCCAAATCCCGCTTCAATTGGTTAGAACGACGCGGCCCACCACCTTGCCGTCCCGCAAGTCGTCAAGCGTCGCGCCGACTTCCGCCAGGGGGCGCGTGGCGGTGGGCAGTGGCTTGACCTTGCCGCTTTTCACCAGCTCGATCAGTTCCTTGAGTTCGCCGAGGTTGCCGGTATAGGAGCCGACAACGGATATCGCCCGCAGCGGGATCGACGGCAGCGGCAGGGTCAGTCCGCCGCCGAACAGGCCGACGATGACGTATCGCCCGCCCTTCGGAAGCGCGGCGATGCCAAGCCCCGAGGTCGCCTCCGCGCCGACGGTGTCGAGCACCGCACGCGGACCGCCGCCGGTCAGCTCCTGCAATCGGGCGAGAGCACCGTCTTGGGCCGAGTTAAGCGTTTCGTCGGCGCCCATCTCGCGCGCCGCCGCAAGCTTGCCGTCGTCGATGTCGACCGAGAGCACGCGTTCCGCCCCCATGGCCTTGGCGATGGCGACGGCGTTGAGCCCCAAACCGCCGGCCCCCATGATGACCAGCCACTCCCCGCCCTCGACGGGCAGAGCCTTGGTCAGGGCGCTGTAGACCGTCACGCCGGAACAGGCATACGGCGTCGCCACGGCGGGATCCAGGTCGCCGATGTCGACCAGGTAGCGGGGGTGGGGGATGAGGCAATAATCGGCGTAGGCGCCGTCCGTGAAGACGCCGATGGAGCGCGGCGTGGCGCAGTGGTTCTCCAGGCCGGCCTTACAGACTGAACATTCGCCGCAGCCAATCCAGGGGTGGATCAGCCGCCCCTCCCCGATCGGCAAATCGCCCGCGTCGGGTCCGCCGGAGATCACCTCGCCGTAGAGCTCGTGTCCCATGGTGCGCGGCAGTTGGATGCCGCGTTCGGCGAGCTCGAGCCGGCCGCCGCCGCCCAAGTCGTAATAGCCGTCCCAGATGTGCAGGTCGCTGTGACAGACACCGGCGCAGCGCACCTTGATCAGAACCTCCGATCCGGCCGGTTCCGGTGTTGCGACATCAACCGCTTCAATGGGTTCCGCGAACCCGGTGACCTGATACGCTTTCATTTCGCTGCCCCTCGTGTTTTCCACCAAATATCTTACGGGTCAAACGGGCCGGATTTCAAACGATCACGACATTGTGGAGACGCTCCCCCTTGACCCGTTGGCGTCAAATTTGAAAGCATGAGCAACATGAAATCGATCCGGCTGTTGCCATCCCTGTTGCTGGCGCCGCTGCTGTCCCTGGCGGCCTGTGCGCCCATCGGGCCGGTGACGGCCAAGGAGATGCCCGGACCGGTAACGCTGCCGCCCGGATTTGAGATCGAGATGATCGCCCGTGTCCCGGCGGCCCGTTCGCTGCTGGTGATGGAGGACTGGGGCGTCATCCTGGTCGGCACGCGCGGCTCCACCATCTACGCCATCGTCGATGAGGACAAGGACGGCAAGACCGACGAGGTCGTCACCGCGGTCCGCCACCTCAACGGCGCCAACGGCATCGCCTGGAAGGGCGGGTATCTCTATGTCGGCCAACAGGACCAAATCGCCAGGTTCGCCGCACCCGATCTTGCGACGCTGCAGAAAGCCAAGCCGGAGATCATATTCGACAAGCTGCCGGACAACAGTTGGCACGGCTGGCGCTACAACCGCTTCGGGCCCGACGGCAAGCTCTACGTCGCGGTGGGAGTGCCTTGCAACATCTGCCGGACCTTCGGGCTGCAGGGAACGATCATCCGGCTCAATACCGACGGCAGCGATCTCGAAATCTTCGCCAGCGGTGTGCGTAATTCGGTGGGTTTTGATTTCCAGCCCGCCACCGGCCACCTCTACTTCACCGACAACGGCGCCGACCATATGGGCGACGACAGTCCGCCGGACGAGCTCAACCTCGCCGACCGCAAGGGGCTGTGGTTCGGCTTCCCCTTCTACGGCGGCGGGCGCGACCGCACGCCCGACTTCAGCTCCAAGAAAATTCTCAAAAAGGCGACCTTCCCGGTAATCAACTTCGGCGCCCACGTGGCGGCGCTCGGGATCAGCTTCTATTCCGGCCGGCAGTTTCCCAAGGAATACCTGGGCGACGCCTTCGTCGCCCAGCACGGCTCGTGGAACCGTTCAGTACCCGACGGCTACCGCGTCATGCGCATCCGCTTCGACAAGCAAACGCACAAGGCCGTTTCCAAGGAGATCTTCGCGGAGGGCTTCATGCGGCCCAACTGGAGCGTCTGGGGCCGTCCCGTGGACGTCAAACAAACCCGCGACGGCAGTCTGCTGGTCTCCGACGACAAGGCCGGCGCCGTCTACCGCATCACCTACACCAAATAGTTTGGTGTCAGGCACTTAATTATTGTTAACGGTTAGGTGGTGAGGGCGCCATCGACGACGATTTCGGTGCCGGTGACGTAGCGCGATTCGTCGGATGCCAGGAACAGCGCGGCGTAGGCCACGTCCCAGGCGTTGCCCATCTTGCCCGTGGGGCACTGGGCGTCGCGCCGCGCGATGGTTTCGGCCAGGTCGCCGCCGCCGTACTGATCGGCGATGCGATCGGTCACCAAGGGCGTGTGCATCAGACCCGGCACCACCGTGTTGACGCGGATACCACGGGCCGCGTATTGCCGCGCCACGGACTTGGAGAACTGGATAAGGCCCGCCTTGGCGGTGGCGTAGGAGACCATGTCGCGGCCCAAATAGCGCATGCCGGCCACCGACGAGACATTGATGATGGACCCGCCGCCCTGCCCATCCATCACCGGCAGCACATGCTTGCAGCCGAGAAAGGCGCTCTTGAGATTGAAGTCGATGTTGCCGTCCCAGACTTCCTCGGTCATTTCCACAGGTCCGCCCGGCACCGAACCGCCGACGTTGTTCTGCAGGATATCGATGCGGCCGAAACGATCTACGCATGCCTCGGTCACCGCCTTAACGGCCCCGCTGTCGGTGGCGTCGGCCTCGGCGACCTCGCAGGTACCGCCCTCCCGGTCGATCACGGCGGCGGTATCCGCCACGGCCTCGCGGCGGATGTCGACGGCGAAAACCCGGGCGCCCTCACGGGCGTAAAGCACCGCCGAGGCCTTGCCGTTGCCCCATCCCGCCAGGGGATCGTCGCCGGCCGGCGTGTCGCCCACCGAACCCGCGCCGATAACCAGCGCGACCTTGCCGTCCAATCTTCCTGACATCGTCCTCTCCGCTTTCGTTGCCTTGGGCGTCCAGTGGGCTTATAAGATGCGGCCTCCAACGGACCGAACCCGAATTTGGCCCGCAATCGGCCCGAGACGCAAGAAACTCCCCAAGACGCCCCATGAACCGACAAACCCACCTCACCGCGCCGCGGCGAAGTTTCGCCATCATTTCGCACCCGGACGCCGGCAAGACGACGCTGACCGAGAAGATGCTGCTGTTCGGCGGCGCCATCCAGCTCGCCGGCGAGGTCAAGGCCAAGGCCAACCGCCGCCAGACGCGTTCGGACTGGATGAAGATCGAAGCCGACCGCGGCATCTCGGTCATGACGTCGGTGATGACGTTCAATTACGGCGGCTGCGTCTTCAACCTGCTGGATACGCCGGGCCACGAGGATTTTTCGGAGGATACCTACCGCACCCTCAGCGCCGTCGATTCGGCGGTGATGGTGATCGACGCGGCCAAGGGCATCGAGGCGCGGACGCAGAAGCTGTTCGAGATCTGCCGGCTGCGCGACATCCCCATCATAACCTTCGTCAACAAGCTCGATCGCGAGGGCCGGGACCCCTTCGAACTGCTGGACGAAATCGAGACCACCCTGGCGCTGGATACCGCGCCGGTGAACTGGCCGATTGGTCAGGGACGGTCGTTCGCCGGTGTCTATGACCTGAAAAAGAACCGGGTCCGCCAGCTCGATGCCGAGGAGGAGGGACTCGACGTCGCCGGACCGGACGATGAGGCGGTGTTCGCCCTCTTGCCGTCGACCGACGCCGACGCCGCCGTCGAGAGCATCATGCTGGCGCAGGAAGCCTGCCGCGAGTTCGACCTCGAAAGCTACCTCGAGGGGCATCTCTCGCCCGTGTTGTTCGGCAGCGCGCTTCGCGACTTTGGCATCCGCGACCTGATCGATACGCTCGTGGACATCGCGCCCGCCCCCCGGGCCCAGGTCGCCGATACCCGTACCGTCGAGCCCGGCGAAGACGGCATGACCGGCTTCGTTTTCAAGATCCAGGCGAACATGGACCCCAACCACCGCGACCGCATCGCCTTCATGCGGGTCTGTTCGGGGAAGCTCACGCGCGGCATGCGGGCCAAGCTGATGCGTACCAGCAAGTCCATCAGCATCAACACGCCGCAGTTCTTCTTCGCCCAGGACCGGGCGCTGGCCGAGGAAGCGGTGGCCGGCGACGTCGTCGGCATCCCCAACCACGGCACGCTGAGGATCGGCGACACCCTGACCGACGGCGAGGACATAAACTTCCGGGGCGTCCCCAGTTTCGCGCCGGAGATCCTGCGCCGCGTCCGGCTCGAGGACGCCATGAAAGCCAAGAAGATGAAGGAGGCCATGCAACAGCTCGCCGAGGAAGGCGTCGTCCAGGTCTTCGCCCCCATCGACGGCTCGCCGCCCATCATCGGCGTGGTCGGCGCGCTGCAGCTCGATGTTTTGGTCGAGCGCATGAAGAATGAGTACAACCTGCCGGTCGGCTTCGAGCCCTCGCGCTTTTCCGCCGGCCGCTGGGTCAGCTCCGACAACAAGGCGGAACTCGATAAGTTCGTCACCCGCAAACGCGCCGACATGGCCGAAGACCTCGACGGCGCGCCCGTCTTCATGGCCGAATCGGCCTTCATGCTGAACTACGAAATCGACCGCAACCCCGACATCACGTTCTCCGACGTGAAGGATTACCAGCGGTAGCCGTAAAGACCACCGTCATCCCGGACTTGATCCGGGATCCATGCCAGAGCGCCAAGTTCCTCGCCGGCTTCGCAAACGGGGGCGCTACGGAGTGGATTCCCGCTATCGCGGGAATGACGAAGGAGAGAAAATCCTAGAGCACAAACGTCATCCCGGACTTGATCCGGGATCCATGCTGAACGTCAGTTTCGCGCTTGCTTCAGACACAAGAAAACTGGATTCCGGCATTCGCCGGAATGACGATCGAGAGTGGTGCCAGTCACTCCCCGAACAGCTTCACCATCTCCATGTAATCCCGGCGCTTGGCCAGTTCCAGGGGCGTCAGGCCTTCGCGGTCGGTGAGGGTGACGTCGGCGCCGGCCTCGATTAGGGCGCGGGCGACGGCGACGTGGGCGGGGCCGCCATCGCCGAGGACCACGGACTCGATCAGCGCCGTCCAGTGCAGGTTGTTGACATGGTCGAGCGGTGCGCCGGCGGCGATCAAGGTTTCGACCACCTCGACATGGCCGAGGTGGGCGGCGGCGATCAGCGCCGTGCCCTCGTAGGGGCTGGTGATGTTGCCGGGACGGCAACCCGCCGCAAGCGCCTGCTTAAGCATCGGCACGTCGTCGGCCACGGCGGCGATGGTGACAATGTCGTAGTCCTGGTGCTCCAGGGCGTTGGCGTCAGCACCCGCCTCCACCAGCGCCGCCACAGCGCTCTCATGGGACTGAAAGGCGGCGACGTGAAGGGGCGTGCGGCCCGAACCGTCACGGGCTTCCAGATTTGCACCCGTCGCAGCGAGCCGGCGAATCTCGGCAATGTCGTTTAGATAAGCCGCACGGTGGAGGCCATCGTATGCGGCCACCTGAATCGAGCTTGGTGCGGTCTGGGCCTGCGCCGGACCAATTGTCAAAGCCAACCAGGTTGCGGTCGCCAACGCCAACAGTTTCACCATGAATTTTCCACTCCTAACATTGCGCTCAAATTAGTTTTAATCTAAAACTATTTTTGTTGGACTGATAATAATTCCAATTATCCTATTATCGATCAGGCTGCCGGACGGAGTAAGACACGAAATGTTGAGCGCGGAACAGAACAGACTTCTCACCGAAAGCGGACCAGGCACGCCGGGCGGCAAGGTCCTGCGCCGCTACTGGCAGCCGGCCGCTCTGACCGAGGAACTGGCGGGCGAGCGCCCGGTAAAGTCCGTGCGTTTGCTGGGCGAGGACCTGGTGTTGTTCAAGGACGACGACGGCCGTTACGGCCTCGTGGGCAAACACTGTCCCCACCGCGGCGCCGACATGTGCTTCGGCCGGGTCGAAGACGGGGGCCTGCGCTGTCCCTTCCACGGCTGGCTGTTCGACGTCCACGGCAAGTGCCTGGAGCAACCGGCTGAACCCGACGGCAGCACCTTTCACCAGAAAGTCCGCTACACCGCCTACCCGTGCGAGGAGCGCAACGGCATCGTCTTCGCCTACATGGGGGAAGGCGACCCGCCGCCCTTCCCCGATCTCGACTGTTTCACCGCACCCGATGCCTACACTTTCGCCTTTAAGGGTTTTCTGGAGTGCAATTGGCTGCAAGTCCTTGAGGTCGGCATCGATCCGGCCCACGCCTCCTTCCTGCACCGCTTCTTCGAGGACGAAAAACCGTCTGAAGGCTACGGCAAGCAGTTCCGCGACGATACCGACGGCGCCGACATCCCCGTCACCCAGGTCCTGCGCGACTTCCCCCGACCGATCATCGACGTTGAGGACACGAATTACGGCCTCAGGATCCTGTCGCGGCGCGAGATCGACGATCAACACACCCATATCCGCATCACCAACCTGCTGTTCCCGCAAGCCATCGTCATCCCCATGAGCAACAACATGATCATCACCCAGTGGCACGTCCCCGTCGATGACGAACATTCTTACTGGTACGCCATCTTCACAGATTTCAACGAGACGGTGGACAAGGCCTTGATGCGGGAGCAGCGGCTCGAGCTTTATGAACTGCCCGACTACATGCCGCGCCTCAACAAGTCCAACAACTACGGCTTCGACCCCAAGGAGCAGAAGGACCGGACCTACACCGGCATGGGCATGGATATCAACGTGCACGACCAGTGGGCGGTGGAATCGCTGGGTCCGATCCAGGACCGTACGGTCGAGCAACTGGGCACCTCCGACAAGGCCATCACGGCCAACCGCCGATTGCTGATCCAGGCGGTCAATGCGATGCAGAACGGCGGCAACATGCCGTCGGAAGTTCCCCGGCCCGACGTCAGCGGCGTCAAGGGGCCGCCCGCCGTCGACACCATCGGCGAGCCCGCCTCCTGGTCCACGTACTGGCCCACCGTCGATGCCGCGCGGCGCGAGCGCTCCGCCTGGGCGGGCAAGGCATGAGTTTGTTGTCGGACGACGGCGGCCGCACTGGCTTCGTTGAACAGCACGGCTTGTGGAGCGACGTCGAGCGCGCCTCCGCCGAGCGTCTGATCAAGCAGATCGAAAGCCAAGGCCTGGAGACCGTCCGCCTGTCGTTCGCGGACCAACACGGCTTGCTGCGCGGCAAATCGATCGAGGCGGCGGATCTGGTTTCAGCCATGCGCAACGGCTGCACCATGACGTCGAGTCTCCTGGCCAAGGACACTTCGCACCGCTCCGTCTTTCCGGTGTTTTCAGCCGGCGGCGGCTTCGGCATCGACGAGTTGAGTGGCGCCGGCGACATCATCATGGTGCCCGATCCCACCAGCTTCCGCCGCCTGTCCTGGTCGCCGGGCACGGGTTGGCTGCTGTGCGACATCTATCTCAGCAACGGAACGCCCGTTCCCTTCTCGACCCGCGCCGTTCTGCGGAAGGGCCTGGCTGATCTGGCGGCGGAGGGCTACGACTACCTCGCCGGCTTGGAGGTCGAGTTTTCGCTCTTCACCCTGGACGACGCCAAGACCGCCGCGGAGGACGCCGGCCAGCCCGGCACGCCGCCGGACGTCAGCTTCGTCAACCACGGTTTCCAGTATCTGACGGAGCAGCGCTTCGACGAGGCCGAGGGCATTCTTTCGACCATCCGCCGCAACCTGATCGACCTCGGCCTGCCCTTGCGGTCCATGGAAGTCGAGTTCGGACCGAGCCAGTTCGAGATCACACTGCATCCCATGGGCGGATTGGAAGCCGCCGATACCATGGTGCTGTTGCGCAGCGCCGTGAAACAGGTCTGCCGGCGCGAAGGCTATCACGCCAGCTTCATGTGCCGCCCCGGACTGCCCAACATGTTTTCCAATGGCTGGCACCTGCACCAGTCGTTGTGGAACCGGTCGGACAAGACCAACGCCCTGATGACAAACGACCGGGACGCCGTGCTGTCCGATACGGGCCGCTGGTTCGTCGGCGGCCTGCTGGAGCACGCGGCGGCCGCCTCGGTCTTCACCACGCCGACCATCAACGGTTACAAGCGCTTCCAGCCTTATGCGCTGGCGCCGGACCGCCTGACCTGGGGCCGCGACAACAAGGGCGCCATGATCCGCGCCGTCGCCGAACCGGACGACCCGGCGACGCGGATCGAGAACCGGGTCGGCGAGCCGGCCGCCAATCCCTACCTTTACCTCGCGTCTCAGATATTCGCGGGCCTGGACGGCATTCGGCAGCAGCGCGACCCGGGCGCGCCCACCGATACGCCGTACGAGGACGACGCCACCCGGCTGCCGCAAAGCCTGATGCAGGCGATCTCGGCTCTGCGCGGCAATGAGATGTTCCATGCTGCCATGGGCGATCAGTTCATCGACTATCTGCTGACGATCAAGGAGGCGGAGGTTTCCCGATTCCTATCGTCCGTTACTGATTGGGAACACCGGGAGTACTTTACCCTTTTCTAATATACAGACGCTGAGTAATTCGCCCGCAAATAGCGCTCGAATATTGTTTGGCTGTTTACTGAAAAGGTATAGAGTTGCCCGACAAACGGATCGTGTCATCGCATAGGTTTTATTGTTGCTACATGAACCGGTCGTAACCCCAAAATAAGTGGCGGCGCCCCCCTGCCCCCGGCAGAGGATTTTTTCCGCGCCACCGCGTACGGAACAGCAAGATGAACATTCAAACCGCCCAGTCGGTACCCGAAGCACCCGATCCCACCCGTGTCGTCGTGCGCTTTGCTGGCGATTCAGGAGACGGCGTGCAGATTCTCGGCGGCCAATTCGCCAAGTCTTCGGCGCTTAGCGGACACGACCTGATCACCTTCCCCGACTTCCCCGCGGAAATTAGGGCGCCCGTCGGCACGACATTCGGCGTTTCGGCCTTCCAGATTCAATTCGGCGGCCCCCAAGTGTCGACTCACGGCGACGACGTCGATGTCCTGATCGCCTTCAATCCGGCGGCACTGAAGACCAACGTGCAGAGCCTGCGGGACGGCGGCCTGCTGATCGTCGACGAGGGCGCATTCACCAAGCGAAATCTGAAGAAGGCCGGCTACGAGGAGAATCCGCTTGGCGGTGATGAGGTCGCCAAGTACCAGGTTCTCGAGATCGACATCACCCAGCGTACGCGTGACGCCGTGGAGGACACCGGCGCCAACAAGGCCCAGGCCGACCGCGCCAAGAATTTCTGGGCGTTGGGTCTGACGTTCTGGATGTTCGGCCGCAAGCGGGCGGGCGTCCAACAGTGGATCAACGAGAAGTTCGCCAAGATCAAGGAAGTCGCGGCCGCCAACTCGGCCGCCCTGGACGCCGGTCACGCCTACGGCGAAACCATGGAGATCGGCGCCGATATCGCCGGCCGGGCGGCTCCGGCGGACCTCGCGCCGGGCATCTACCGCGTCGTGACCGGCATCGACGCCATGGCGTTGGGCCTGGCGGCCACGGCCGCCTGCTCCGGCCTCAAGCTCACCTATTGCTCCTATCCCATTACCCCGGCGTCCGGCCTGCTGCACGGTCTCGCCCAGTTCAAGGGCAAGGGTATCATCACCTTCCAGGCGGAGGACGAGATCGCCGCCGCGGCCGCCGCCATCGGTGCGTCATATGCCGGCAACCTTGGGGTAACCGGCTCTTCGGGGCCGGGGGTCGCGCTCAAGGCCGAAGCCATGGGCCTGGCCATCGGCGCCGAACTGCCGCTGATCGTCGTCAACGTCCAGCGCGCCGGCCCGTCGACCGGCATGCCGACCAAGGCCGAGCAGGCCGACCTGATGATGTCGCTCTATGGACGGCACGGTGAATCGCCTTGTGCGGTGCTGGCGCCGGCGACGCCGTCGGAGTGCTTCCAGGCAATGCTGACGGCGGCCACCCTCGCCACTAAGTTCATGACGCCGGTCATCGTGCTTGCCGACGGTTATATCGCCAATGCCGCCGAACCCTGGTTAATCCCCGATATGGAGACGCTGCCCGACATCACGCCGACCTTCCGCGATGATCCGGAGGGCTTCCAGCCCTTCCTGCGCGACGAGGCGACGTTGGCCCGGCCTTGGGCCAAGCCGGGCACGCCGGGCCTCGAACACCGCATCGGCGGCATCGAACGGTCATCGGAAACCGGCCATATATCGTACGATCCGGACAACCATCAGGTTATGACCGATCTCCGGAAGGAAAAAATCGCCCGTATCGCGGATCACCTACCGCCTGTCGAGCTGGCCTTGGGCGAGGAGAAGGGCAAAGTTCTCGTGGTCGGCTGGGGCTCCACCTATGGCGCCATTCACGGCGCGGTCAATGAACTGATCCAGGACGGCCACGAGGTTTCCCACGTGCAGATCCGCAGCATGTCACCCTTGCCGCGCGGGCTGGAGGACCTGTTGCGCAGCTTTGACCACATTCTGGTGCCGGAGATGAACGCCGGCCAGCTCAACCGGCTGCTGCGCGACGAATTCCTGGTCGATGCCAAGGGGCTCAACCAGGTGACGGGAAAGCCGTTCAAGATCGGCACCATAAAATCAGCCATCCTCGCGCTGTTGGAGAATTGAGATGAACGAGCAACTCACGGCCAAGGATTTCACGTCCGATCAGGAAGTGCGCTGGTGCCCGGGCTGCGGCGACTACGCCATCGTCAACGCCATGCGTAAAGTCCTGGCCAAGATCGGCACCGAGCCCAAGGACGTCGCCTTCGTTTCCGGTATCGGCTGCGCCGCCCGCTTCCCCTACTACATCGAAAGCTACGGCTTCCACACCATCCACGGCCGCGCGCCGGCGGTGGCGACGGGCCTGAAGCTGGCCAACGCCGACATCGACGTCTGGGTCGTCGGCGGCGACGGCGATTTTCTCTCGATCGGCGGCAATCACGTCTTCCACGCGCTGCGCCGAAACGTCGATCTCAATCTGCTGCTTCTGAACAACGCCATCTACGGCCTGACCAAGGGCCAGTATTCGCCGACCTCGTTCCCCGGCACCCGTTCGCCCTCGACGCCGACGGGCTCGGTCGACAACCCGGTCAACGCCGCCCTGTTCGCGCTGGGCGCCGGGGCCCGCTTCGTCGCCCGGTCGGCCGATACGCTTCCCACCCACCTGCCGGAGATGCTGGAGCGGGCCCACGAACATAAGGGTGCATCCTTCCTCGAGATCTACCAGAACTGCATCGTTTACAATGACGGCGTCTGGGGCGGCGTGGCCGACAAGACGACGACCGAGGACCTGACGATCCGCGTGGAACACGGCCAGCCGCTCGTGTACGGCAAGGAAAAGGACAAGGGCCTGGTGCTGAACGAACACGACGGCACCATGTCGCTGATCACCGAAGCCGACGGCCCCGTGGCCGAACGCGCCACCGTGCACGACGAAACAAGCTGGATCATGGCCAACGCCTTGGCCCGCATGGAAGGCGACGACCGGCCGACGGCCTTGGGCGTCTTCTACTGCGTACCCGCCGAAGATTACGGGGCCGCTGTCGAATCGCATACGCCATACAAACCCTTGACGCGCGCAGAACTAGCCGAGCGCCTCCACGGCGAAGGCACCTGGACCATCGAATAGGCCGGTCTGTCACGGACATGTCCGGATTACGGGCCTCCCGCACGGTCTGCCTTGAAGACGGCAGTTCCGCCTTCGAGGATGTGACGTTCGACTTCACGAGCGAAAGCGAGCATGGACGCGAAACGGCGGTGCTGCCGGCGAAAGCCATCGCCTTCGTCTGGACAGCGCCGGGGCTCGATCTGGATTGGCACAATGCCTCGCGCGAGCGTCTGATCATCGTGCTGGACGGGGAGTTGGAGGTCGAGGTTACCGACGGCGAGAAACGCACTTTCGGGCCCGGCCACATCCTCAACGCCACCGACCGTTACGGCAAGGGCCACAAGAGCCGAGGCTCCACCGACAAGCCCCTGAGAACGGTCCTGATCGAAATCGGAGAACCGCCGGATACACCCTGGCAATCCCTCGCAAATCCGGATCCGGCGTCGTTCCCGTACACCCGGAACATGACCGGCGACGACGGCCGTTCTCACTTCGTCGAAGGCGAGTTCCCATACGTCATTCAGGCGCCGCTCGGGCTTTGCACCGAACTCCAACCGCTCAAAGGGTATCAGATCGTCGAAAAACCGGCGGACTTGGATCACGGATTCCACAACGCGCCGCAGAGACAGTTCGTCATCAACATGACAGGGGGCATGGAAGTGGAGAACGGCGACGGAGAGGCGCGAAAGTTCATGCCAGGCGACATCTATTTGGGCGAGGATGTCGCCGGACAGGGCCACAAAACGCGTGCCGTCGACGGCCGGACACGATACAGCCTGTTTGCCCATCTAGTCTGAGAAAGAGAATACGCATATGCCCGAAATCAATGCCGACCGCCTGCTGGACGACCTCAAAACCCTGCGCAGCTTCGGCGCCCACGGCAACGGCGTCGTGCGTCCGGCGCTCTCGGAAATCGACCTGGAGGCCCGGCGCTGGCTCAAGTCCAAGTACGAAGAGGCCGGACTGGATGCCGCCATGGACGGCCTGGGCAACGTCTGGGGACGGTCCGCAAATTCGGGTCCAGCGTTGTTGATCGGCTCGCACTCCGACACCCAGCCGACCGGCGGCTGGCTCGATGGGGCGCTTGGCGTGATTTACGGCCTGGAAGTCGTCCGCGCCCTGGCGGAGGATCCAGAAACAGCGGGCCTGCCGGTCGACGCCATCGCCTGGCAGGACGAGGAGTCACGTTTTTTCGGCTGCATGGGCAGCCAGTCCTTCTGCGGCGGTTTCACCTCCGAGATGGAAGAGGGCCTGAGGGACAAAGACGGCGTCGCGCTGGCGGACGCCATCGCGTCGGCTGGACTGGAAGGCGTCGAGCGCTTCAAATTCGAAGAAGGTCGCCATTTTGGCTTCCTCGAAGCGCATATCGAGCAGGGCCCGCACCTCGAGGAGGACGGCCTGCAGATCGGCGTCGTCACCACCATTGTCGGCCTGCGCGGGACGGAGTTCACCTTCACCGGCCAGCAAAACCACGCTGGCACCACCATGATGGCCGGGCGGCGCGACGCCGCCACAGCCCTTTACGCCCTGGCCAACGCCATCAACGAGGAATTCCCCAAGGTGGCGGGAGAGAAATCGGTCTGGACCATGGGCCGGGCCTCGGTCCATCCCGGCGCCCCGTCCATTGTGCCGGGTTACGCGGAACTGGAACTGCAGTACCGCGACAAGTCGACGGATGTGCTCGACGCCTTTGACGAGGTGGTGGATCGCCTGGTCAAGGAGATCAACGAGCGCGGCGGCGCGACGGTGGAGGCCCGGCCCTCCCGTGTGCAAATCTCGCCGGCGGACATGGATGGCGGTTTCCAGGAACACCTGCAGAAAGCTGCCGAAGTCCATGCGCCGAACAAATGGCAGTCGATGCAATCCGGGGCCTTCCATGACGCGGGTATCGTCAGCGGCGTCATGCCCTGCGCCATGGTGTTCATCCCCTCGATCGGCGGTATCAGTCACGATTTCGCCGAAGACAGCCACCTCGACGACATCGTGCTGGGCTGCCGGGTGCTGGCCGACGGCGCTGCCTCCATCCTGAAAGCCCACGACTGACCCTAAAAAAGGCTAGTCAAGGACGGCGCGCGGGGTTATTCGAGTAACCGCGCCTATCCAATGCGCGCCGCCGCCAACCCCCAACAGCCAATTAGTGAGAAATTAATGAAGTACGATTTGGACCGCGTGATCGAACGCGGCGGAACCGGTTCCGCCAAGTGGGGCAACTACCACGGCGGCAGCAATGCGGGGCCCATCAAGGCCGTCAACGCCGACCTAACGGGCGACGGCCCCATTCCCATGTGGGTCGCCGACATGGATTTCCGCTGCGCCCAGCCCATCCTCGACGCCCTGGCCAAGCGCACCGAACACGGCATCTTCGGCTACACCATGGGCACGGACGGCTATTTCGAAGCCGTCATCGACTGGATGCAGCGCCGCCACAATTGGACAGTGGAGCGCGACTGGATATCGACCACGCCGGGCATCGTTCCCGCCGTCCACTTCGCGGTAAAGACCTACTGCGAGCCCGGCGACGGCGTGCTGATCCAGCGCCCGGTCTATTACCCTTTCTTCCGCGCCATCACCAACGGCGGCTGCGAGATCGTCTCCAACTCGCTGGTCGAGGAAGACGGCCATTACACGATGGATTACGACGATCTCGAAGCCAAGGCGGCGGATCCCAAGGTCAAGATCTCGGTGCTGTGCAGCCCGCACAATCCCGTGGGCCGCGTCTGGACCGCTGACGAATTGCGCCGCTATGGCGAGATCTGCAACCGGCACAACGTCATCGTCATCGCCGACGAAATCCACTTCGATTTGATGATGCCGGGCGTCAAGTTCGAACCCTACGCCCTGCTGGGTGAGGAATTCGCCCAGAACGCGCTCTTCTGCACGGCGCCGTCCAAAACCTTCAACCTGGCGGGCATGCACCTTTCCAACGTCATCACGCCCAATCCCGAACTGAAACAGGCCTACGACGGGTACATGCTGCGCACCGGTATTTCCGGCCACCTCAACCCGCTTGTCATCTCAGCGGTGGAAGCGGCTTACCGGGAGGGCGAGGACTGGCTGGCCCAGGTGCTCGATTACGTCTGGGGCAACTTCCAGTTCCTCAAGAGTTACATGGCGGAGTACCTGCCCCAGATAAAAGTTACGGACCTTCAGGGCACTTATCTCTGCTGGCTGGATTTCCGGGCCCTCGGCCTCGACCGGGCGGCGCTGGAGGACCTTACGCAAATCCGGGCCAAGGTGCTGTTCGACGAAGGCTACATCTTCGGCGACGAGGGCGAGGGCTTCGAGCGCATCAATCTCGCCTGCCCCCGCGCCGTGCTGGAACTGGCGCTAGGCCGGCTGAAGGACGAGATTGGGAAGCAATAAATAAAGAAACAAACTGGACCCCGGATCAAGTCCGGGGTGACGCTGTTGATTACGGCTAATTTTCCTCGTCATTCCGGCGTATGCCGGAATCCAGTCTTCTGTTTTTCCCCTTATATCGAAAAGCCGCCGAGCTTCGTTTCCAGGTACTCCATGATGCCCTCGCGACTGCCCTCGCGGCCGAGGCCGCTATCCTTCATGCCGCCGAAGGGGGCGGCGGCGGAACTCGGGTTGATGTCGTTGACGCCGATAATGCCGAATTCCAGCCCTTCGAACATGCGCATGGCGCGGGCGATATCCCGGGTGTAGACGTAGGCCGCCAGGCCGTAGTGCGTGTCGTTGGCCATCTTGAGAACTTCCTGATCGTCGTCGAACGCGATGATCGGCGCGACCGGTCCGAAGGTCTCCTCGCGGTAGATCAGCATGTCCGGCGTCACGTTGCGCAGGACCGTGGGGGCATAGAAAAAGCCCTTGTCGAGCCCGTTTTCCGTCAACCGTTCGCCGCCGCAAACCACTTCCGCGCCTTTTGAAACGGCATCGTCGACCTGATTGGCGACCTTGGCGACGGCGCGCTCATCCACCAGGGGACCGATGGCGACGCCCTCCTCCAGACCGCTGCCGGCCTTCATTTTGGAAACCCGTTCCTGCAAAGTATCGACGAAGGCGTCAACCAGAGGCCGGTGAACGAAGATGCGGTTAGGGCTGATGCAGGCCTGGCCGGTGTTAAGGAACTTGACCAACTGGACGCCCTTGGCCGCGTGTACGGGATCGGCATCCTCGAAAACCATGAACGGCGCATGGCCGCCCAATTCACACGAGACACGTTTCATGTTGGCGGCGGCCTTGCCGGCCAGCATCTTGCCCACGGCGGTGGAGCCGGTGAAGGTGAGCTTCCTGACCTTGGGGTTGTTGACGAATTCCTCGCCGACGGGTGCCGGGTCACGCGCCGTCACCAGGTTGATTACACCGTCAGGCACCCCGGCTTCGGCCAGAATTTTGAAGACCTTGACGGCGGTGAGCGGCGTCGCCTCGGCCGGTTTCAGCACCACGGTGCAGCCCGCCGCCAGGGCGGGTCCGACCTTCCGGGTGATCATCGAGATCGGATAGTTCCACGGCGTGATGGCGGCGACCACGCCGACCGGATGATGGGCTACGATGAAGCGCTGATCGGCGCGGGCGGAAGGGATGGTTTCGCCGTAGACGCGCTTGGCTTCCTCGGCGAACCAGAGCAGGAAATCGGCGGCGTACTGGACCTCGGTGCGGGCCGCACGCAGGGGCTTGCCCTGCTCCAGCGTCATGGTCCGGGCGAGGTCTTCGCGGGCCTCCAGCATCAGGTTGTAGGCCTTGTAGAGTATGGCGGAGCGGGCGTGCGCCGTCGTGCCCGACCAGGCCGGAAAGGCGTCGTGGGCCGCATCGATGGCCGCGCGGGCTGCGCCTGCGCCGCCGTCGGGGGCGGTCTCCAGAACCTCGCCGGTGGCTGGATTGATGACGTCAAAGGTGCCGTCGGCCAACGCCGCCGACCAATCGCCGTTAATGAACATTCGAATAGGTCCTCCGCTATTCCAATATGATACCCGAAACGCGATATGCTATGGCAGGGCGTTGTACAGGAATTGGAGAAATAGTCACCATGAAGACGCAAGTGGCAATCATCGGTTCCGGCCCCTCCGGACTTTTGCTCTCACAGCTTTTGCACAAGCAGGGGATCGAATCCGTCATTCTGGAGAACCGCAGCCGGGAGTACGTGCTGGGCCGCATCCGCGCCGGCGTGCTGGAGCAGGGCATGGTGGACCTGTTGCGCGAAGCCGGCGCCGGCGAGCGCATGGACCGCGAGGGCTTGGTGCACGACGGTTTCAATATCGTCTTCGACGGCAAACCCCACTACGTCAACCTGCGGGAGCTGACGGGCGGGTCGACGGTCATGGTCTACGGCCAGACGGAACTGACGCAGGACCTGTTCGATGCGCGCGACGCCATGGGCGGCACCATTATCGACGAAGCCCAGAACGTGCAACCCCACGATTTCGACGGCGACACACCCTACGTCACCTATGAAAAAGACGGCGAAAGCCACCGCATCGACTGCGATTTCATCGCCGGCTGCGACGGCTTCCACGGCATCTGCCGCAAGTCGATTCCGGCGGACAAGATCAAATCCTTCGAGCGGGTCTATCCCTTCGGCTGGCTCGGCTTGCTTTCGGATACGCCGCCCATCGCGGACGAACTGGTGTACGTCAACGACCAGCGGGGTTTTGCGCTTTGCTCCATGCGCTCGATGACGCGCAGCCGCTATTACGTGCAGTGCAGCCTGGCGGAGGAGGTCAAGAGCTGGCCCGACGACCGTTTCTGGGAGGAACTGTCGGCGCGCCTGCCGGACGAACTTTCCGCCAATCTCGTCACCGGTCCGTCAATCGAGAAGAGCATCGCGCCCTTGCGCAGCTTCGTCGCCGAACCGCTGCGCCACGGCCGGCTGTTCCTGGCGGGGGACGCCGCCCACATCGTGCCGCCCACCGGCGCGAAAGGGCTCAACCTGGCGGCATCGGATATCTATTTCCTCTCACGCGGCCTGATCGATCACTTCAACAAGGGCGATGACGCCGGGCTGGAAAGCTATTCGGAGAAGGCGCTGAGCAGGATCTGGAAAGCCGAGCGTTTTTCCTGGTGGATGACAACGACGCTTCACCACTTCACCGAGGAAACGCCGTTCGAACGCCGCATCCAGAAGGCGGAGCTCGAGTACCTGGTCTCGTCGGAAGCGGCGATGACGGCGCTGGCCGAGAACTACGTCGGACTGCCTTACGAATAGACCGGCCGCTAAGCCTTGATGAAGTCGGGCACGACGTCGCAGATGTTGACGCCGAGGGCCTCGGCGACAAAGTGCAGGCGGTCCTGGCCCCAGAACATGTCGTCGCCGACGAACATGGTGGGCGCGCCGAACAGGCCGCGCTCGACGGCCGCTTCGGTATCGGCCATCAGCTTGTCCTTGACAGCCTGATCGCCCACGCGCGCCATAAACTCGGCGGGGTCGAAGCCCGCCTCGGCCAGGACGGCGCCCGCTACCTCGGGGTCGTTCATATCCTTTTCGTTCAGCCACATGGCGTCGAAAACCGCGTCCAAATAGGAGGCGAATTTGTCCTCGTCCTGGTAGGCCGCCGCTCCGCGCATCAGCGCCAGTGTGTTGATCGGGAAGTTCGGGTTGAAATTGTAGGGCACGCCGTATTTTTCGGCGAAACGCGGAATGTCGCTGCCCATGTAGCGCCCCTTGGCCGCCACCGTCACGGGGCTCGCATTTCCGGTCGCCTTGAAGATGCCGCCGAGCAGGATAGGTTTGTACTTGAGCGCAGCACCGGCTTTTTCGGTGATTCGGGGTAGCACCTTGTAGGCGATGTAGGCTGTCGGACTGCCGAAATCGAAGTAAAAATCAACGCTTTTCATGAAGGTCACATCTTTCCTTGGTTACAACTTCTTGAGCCGGAAAGGTCAGTCGATCATCAGAATATCGCTGAGATCGATTTCGCCGTCGTCGATGTTGGCGACCAGCGTATAGCCCTCCCCGGTGCCGCTCTGGTCATAGTAGAGGTTCTCGGTTGCTTGATCGAAGACGAACGACGCCGTGGTCGAAGGCTGTGCCGGATCGAAGTCGGCGAGACTTGCGAATGCCGATGGGTCAAGTTCTCCGGTTTCGGCATTGTATTCCGCTGTGAATTCGTTGGCGTCGAACGTCAACCTGTCGCTGCCGCTTTTGAAATCCGTGATGGTGTCGCCCAGTTCTTCGACGAACTGGAAATGAAACTCGTCCTTTCCCTTGCCGCCGGTCAGTTCGTCGGCGCCGGCGCCGCCAATCAATACATCATCCTGCCCGCCGCCGCTCAGCGTATCGTCGCCCGCGCCGCCATGGAGTTCGTCCTTCCCGCCTTTACCGAGAAGCGTGTCGGCGCCTTCGCCGCCGTAGAGGATATCCGCCCCAGTGCCGCCGTCCAGCACGTCGTCACCGGCTTCGCCATGGAGGACGTCATCGCCCCCGCCGCCTTCGAGCGTGTCGTCATCAGCGCCGCCATAAAGGATATCCTCTCCAGTGCCGCCTTCGAGTACGTCTTCGCCCTCCTCACCGTAGAGAATGTCGTCGCCGCCGGCGCCTTTCACGGTGTCTGCGCCGGAACCGGCATAGACCGTATCCGAACCTGTTCCCGCTTTCACCACGTCGTCACCGCCAAGCGCGTGGATAATGTCATCGCTGCCGGTTCCGGAAATGACGTCGGCATCCTCCGTTCCGAAAATTTCGAACGGCTCGACAATGACGTCCAGGGTCGCTTCCTCAGTGGCAGTGTCGGTGCCGTCGGTTTCGCTGGATACGGCCGTGACGGTGAGCGTGAAATCCGTATCGTCTCCGCTCGGCGGCGTGACCGTCAGGTTCTCGAGGTCCCATTTTGTGACGTCAACCGACGAGCGCTTTTCCGTTGCCCGAAAGCGCCGGTTGCCCGAGCGCAAAATCGCTCCTGGCGGTATCCCGCCGATGGTGACCTCGAGGTCTTCAGAGGGATCGGTCAGGCTGGCCGAAACATCGAGGGGAATCGGTACCCCGGCCATGCCGCCGGCATCGCTCACCTGAACGGTCGGCCGGTCCGCGACGCCGCTAACCGCCACCCGGAATGTATCCGTGACGGCAGCCGTCGTGCCCTCCTCCAGGGCGGTGACTGCGACGGTAAGGTCGATATCGCTGCTATCGTTCTCCGCCGGTGTAATGGAGAGGTTTTCGAGATGATCGACGCCCAGCATCCACACCCCGCCGCCGATGTCGTTCCCGGCAGAAAGGGTTGCGCCCTCGGGCACGCCGCTGATCCGAACCAGAAGAATTTCTCCTTCCGTGTCGCTCAACGCCGCCGAAACGTCGAGGGCGATGGACTGGTCTTCCGCGCCGGCGACGTCTTCCGTCGAAAGCACCGGGGTGTCGGCGATGCCCGCTACCGTAACTTCCAGCCCGGATGTGGTGGACGCTATCTCGCCTGTTTCGGAATCCCGGGCTTCGGCCGTGACCGTGAGTGCTATGTCGTCGGAATCATCGGGAGGCGGCGTTAGGCTGAGATTGGCCAGTTCCCCCGGCGATAGCAGCCAACTGCCGTCGCTCTGGTTCGTTCCGGCGGAGAGCACAGCGCCGTCGGGCAACCCGGTCACGATGATGCGAAGGTCACGCTGATCGGCCGGATTGGTCAGCGATGCGCTCAGGCTTAGCGGGATCGCCGTATCCTCATCCCCCTGCGCCGGATGGGTGGACAGGATGGGTGGTTCGGGTTCCGGCTCCGGTTCGGGTTCGGGTTCCGGCTCCGGTTCGGGTTCCGGCTCCGGTTCGGGTTCGGGTTCCGGCTCCGGTTCGGGTTCCGGTTCGGGTTCGGGTTCCGGCTCCGGTTCGGGCTCAGGCTCGGGCTGGGTGCCGGCTGCAGCTGGTTTATCGTCCGCCGTTGACCCGCGATCTTCGGATGCGGCCACTTCCCGGCGATCATCATCAACCGATGATCTGGTCACCCCTGTCTCACCGCCGTCTTCCCGGCGGTCGGCCAAATCGCCGAGATTGTTCAAGGCTCCCGGCGGTTCCGGCGTGTAACCCGGCATCTTGACCGCCTGGTCGACCGTCAGAGCGTAGGATATCGGCTCGACTGAAGCGACTTCGATGCCGTCGCTTTCAACTGCCCCCCGCGCCAAAGTATCTGCAAAGGCCTTATCGGCGGCGAGCTGGGCCTCGGATTCCGAGGCGCCGCTTTGCAGGGCGACTTTTTCGGCAAAATTCGAGGCCTCCTCGGCCTCCGCCAACAGCCCGGCCTCTTGCTCACCCGGTGTAATTTCAGTTTCGGCCACGACTCGCGGGCCTTCGTCTGCCGAAGTTTGCAGCACGATTTCCACCGCCGCACCGGATTCGGTGGTCAATACCCTCTTGCCGTCGGCGGTGAAGTATTCGCCAACGACAATCACCTGTCCCATAGGGGAAACAATGATCAGATCATCTCCGGCACGGCTGAATATTACATCTGGCGCCGCCGTCCAGTCCGGCAGGGCGCGTGTATCCTGCGGCGGGAGATAGAGAAATCCCTCGCCGCCTTTAACACCGTCCTGGCGGGAATGGGTTTGCGGTTTGTCGTCTTCGACCATGGGCGGTCATCTCCTCGACCCAATCCCTTCCGGTCAGTCAACCAATTTCCGTTGCCCCCCGCTATCTATATTTGGCGATCATGCTGCCGCATTTCTCTATATTTCACCGTCACTAGGCCGCGACATTTTCACTCAGCATGCCCTCAAGACGGCTGCGGATCAGCGCTTCGGCTTCCTCCATGATGCCGTCGATCAATTCCTGGCAAGTGGGAATATCATTGATCAGGCCCGCCACCATGCCGCAGGACCAGGCGCCGCCGTCGACGTCGCCGTCCATCATGACCTTGGGGTAAACGCCGGCGACCTCCTCCATGATGTCCTCGAATTTGACGTCCGTGCCCAGGGCGCGCTCCTTCTCCAGCACCCGTTCGACCGCCGCGTTGTTCAGGACGCGCTCGGTGTTGCGCAAGGGCCGCATGACCAGGCGGGTATCGAGTTCGCTGGCCGCCACGATCGCTTCCTTGACCTTGTCATGCACCGGCGCTTCCTTAGTGGCAATAAAGCGCGTGCCCATGTTCATGCCGTCCGCGCCCATGGCGAGCGAGGCGACGAGGCTGCGGGCATCGGCCATGCCGCCGGACGACACGAAGGGGATCTTCAATTCATCGGCGGCCCGCGGCAGCAGGATCATGTTGGGGATGTCGTCCTCACCGGGATGACCGCCGCATTCGAAGCCGTCAACCGACACGGCATCACAGCCGATGGCTTCGGCTTTGAGCGAGTGGCGCACCGAGGTGCACTTGTGGATCACCTTGATGCCGGCCTCCTGCAGCCTGGGCAGATGTTCCTGGGGATTGCGGCCCGCGGTTTCGACGATCTTCACGCCGCCCTCGATGATTGCGCTGATGTAACCCGGATAGTCTGGCGCGGTAATGACCGGCAGGAAGGTCAGGTTCACGCCGAACGGCTTGTCCGTCATCTCGTGGCAGCGCGCGATCTCCTTGGCGAGGTCCTGCGGTGTTTTCTGCGTCAAACCGGTAATGATGCCGAGGCCGCCGGCGTTCGACACCGCTGCCGCCAGCTCGGCGAACCCGACGTAGTGCATGCCGCCCTGGATGATGGGGTGTTCGATGCCGAACATTTCGGTGATACGCGTTTTCATGGTTGCTACCTTTCACTCCTCGAATAATTGATCGGTGGCGGCGCCGCGGCTTCACGTTCCCGCACCATCTCCGGCGACAGGCTCGCCCGGCAACTCAGAGCGTGAATGGGCTCGCCGCAGTCCGAACACACCAGTTGCGGTCGGGTAACTTGACCACAGTCCGTATGGGTAAGCTTAATGGGCGTTTCCGCCGGACCGTCGAGCCAGCGGTCGCCCCAGGATTTCAGCGCGATGATAACGGGCCAGAGATCCCGCCCCTTTTCCGTCAGTTTGTATTCATGCCGCGGCGGCCGGTCCGTATAGGGGCGGCGTCTGACGATACCTTCGGCTTCCAGGCGTTTGAGACGCTGGCTCAGGACATGCGGCGAGGCGCCCGTGTGCCGCTGCAACTCGTCGAAACGGCGAGATCCCAGGAACATCTCCCGCAGGATCATCTGCGACCAGGAATCGCCGATGATCTCCACCGCGCGGGCGACGCTGCAGGTCATATTCGAGAGATCGGAGCGGCTCATGTTGACTCACTTCAAAATATGAAGTTACTTTGGCACAAGCCTTCTTCAACTTCAAGCCAACGGGGTCTCTGAGCACGCCATGAAAGTCTATTACGCACCGAATACCCGCGCCGTCCGCATTGTCTGGCTGCTGGAGGAACTGGGCCTCTCATACGAGCTCGAACGTTTCAAGCTCGGCGACCGCGCCATGCGAGAGGGCGAATATTTGAACGTCCACCCCATGGGCCGCGTGCCGACGCTGGAAGACGGCGACGTCACGATCTTCGAATCAGGCGCCATCGTCCAGTACGTGCTGGCGAAGTACGGCGAGGGGCGCCTCATGCCGGAACCGGAATCCCCCGAGTTTCCTGCTTATCTGCAGTGGCTCCACTACGCCGAGGGCATGATCATGCCGCCGGTCAACGTCGTGGTGGTCGAGACCAAATTCCTGCCCGAGGAAAAGCGCAATCCGGTCAACATCGACCGCGCCACGCGGCTCCTGACGAAAATGCTGGGGGCGGTCGAGGGAGCCCTCGAAGGCCGCGAATACCTGGCCGGCGACTTCAGCGGCGCCGACATCATGACCGGCCACGCCTGCACCGTGGCTTCGAGGTTGGGTGCCGACATCTCTGATAAGCCCAACGTTACCGCCTACATTGAGCGCCTGAACGCCCGCCCGGCGATGCAGAAAGCCTGGAACGCCTGACAACTGCACATGTTTCGCGGCGACACTCGCTATCTGGAAATTGCGGTGAGTTAAACCACTTGATTTCCGAGGCGAGTGATATCCATTTGCGACGGTTTTCAATTCAGAGCAAGATGTTCGCCGTCGAAATTTGGGAGGCGTCAAGTGAAACTCGACAAAGTACTCGCAGGGGTTTTTGCCGTTTGCCTGCTGTCTACGCAGGCGTACGGCGCGAAGGTCGACTGGCGCAAGCTGGCCAAACTCCAGGACCAGGAATTGCTGGATTATGTCGCGTCGCTTGAGTTGAAAGACCAGGACGCGCTGAACTTCTGGAAGAACATTCCGGTCAGCAAGGCCAACAAGCAGGTCAACCAAATCTTCCGCAAGGAAGCCTTCGCCATCTACATGAACAAGTACCCGCGGCCCTTCGGCCGAGTCGCCGAGTTCACGCCCGGCGGCGGCACCAACATCGTCGGCCCGATCAGCAAGCAGAACCTGAGATTGCCGTTCAGCAATGTCCACGCCCTGCCGGAGGGACCCGTCGGCGATCCCGACAAGCACTACAACATCGCCTACACGATCCACGGCCTCTCGCATCCCTGGCTGCTCAACAACGCCGATTCCGCGAAATGGGAGGCCGAGCGCCACCCCAACGTCACCCTGACGGTGCTTGACCCCAAATTCGACAACGACCTACAAGCCAAGCAGATCGACGAACTGGCCGCCAAGAAAGTGGACGGCATTTTGATCTGGCCCATGCAGGAAGCGCCGACCGGCCCGCCCGTCGATCGCGCCGCCAGCGCGGGCGTGCCCAGCGTTTCGGTGGACCGGCTTGTCGGTTCGAAAAAGGTGCGCGCCCAGATCACCGGCAACTTCCCGGCCAATGGCACCCAGCAGGGTCTCTATCTCGTGCATCGCTTGTTGAAGGAAACCGGCAAGGTGGAGGGGTCGGTGCTGATGATCCGGAAGCCCTTGGGCAGCACGGCGGATTCCATGCGGACGGGCCATTTCCTCAAGGTCATTAGCTATTTTCCCGGCATCAGGATCATCCAGAGCTACCACAATTCCAGTTCGCGGGCGGACTCGCTGAAGCAAGTGCGCCAAGCCCTCAAGGAACATTCCGACATCGATGTCATCTTCTGCACCGGCGCGGAGCAGGGCATGGGCGCCGTATTGGCTGTCGACGAAGCGAAGCGCTGGAACAGCCGCAAAGACGGCAAGCGCATTATCGTCCTCAGCAACGACGATCTCTTTGAAGCCCTGGAAGCGATGAAGCAGGACAAAATCGCCGTCACGGCACCCTACACGCCGCTGCTGGGCGGTATCGGCGTACGCGTACTGCTCAAAATTCTCGCCGGCCAGCGTATCCCGAAAAACGTCACGACGCCGGATCTGCCGATGATCACCAAGGACGGCGAAACCGTGTTCGGCATCAAAACGATCAAGGTCGACGACTGGGTGCCCTACGCCTACGGCAAAAAGTAGAGCCATGACGTCCTGGCTGAACATCAAGGCGAAGCTGATTATCGTCCTGGTGTCGGTCGGTCTCATACCGCTTGCCGTCGTTAGCTGGTTTTCGCTGGAGCAATCGAAGGAATCCATTTCCAAGGAAGTCTTCAATCACCTGATCAGCGTTCGTGACGGCAAATTCTCGCAGGTACAATTACTGGACAGGCGGACCAAGGCGGATATCAAGGTGCTGGCCCAAAGCTCGCACATGGGCGCCGCTCTCGACGCCTTCTCCTCCGCCGTACAGGACGGCCAGGTTGACCTAGAGCAGTACGACTACTTCGAAAGCCTCGAGTACGGCGAATCGTTCCGCCAGTTCATCAAGGAGTACGGCTACCACGACCTGATGCTGGTCAGCCTGGACGGCGACATCGTCTATTCCACGAACCGGGAATCGGATCTGGCGCAGAACGTCTTTGACGGCCCCCTGAAGGACAGCCTATTGGGAAAATCGTTGGAGCAGGGTTTCGAAAAGGCCGTCACCACCGATTTCCAGCTTTACCTGCCCTCCGACAGTCAGGTCATTTCCTTCCTCATTGCACCCATCGACCAGGGCAGCGGGGCGACCGGCGCCGTGGTCCTCAAGATGACCAACCGGGCGCTCAACGAAATCATGCTGGAGCGTTCGGGCATGGGGAGATCGGGCGAGGCCTATCTCGTGGGCCCCGACAACCTGATGCGCTCGGATTCCTTCCTGGATGCTTCGAACCGGTCGGTTTCCGCTTCCTTTGAGAACCCGGCCAGCGGACGGGTGGACACGGAGTCGAGTCGGTCGGCTCTGGCCGGAAATACCGGCCACGGGATTATCATCGACTACCGTGGCGCATCGGTTCTCGCCGCCCACCTGCCGGTGGAGTTCGGTGAAACGACCTATGCGTTGATTGCCGAAATCGACGAAGCGGAAGCGTTTTCGTCGATCAAGAAGCTTCAAAGCCTGGTTGTTTACCTGGCGTCCGGCGTCGCCCTGCTGATGCTGATTTCCGCCTACTTCATCGCAAATGTCGTTACCCGTCCCATCCTCTCGCTGACGCAATCGTCGCTCGAAATTGCCGGCGGCAATCTGGACCGGGAAATCGAAGTGACCCGTGACGACGAACTCGGGATGCTCTCGGACAACTTCGACAAAATGCGCCTGTCGATCCGGGCGAAAATCCAGGAAATTGAGGAGAACCGTGAAGCGCTCCGCCAGACCAATGAGACACTGGAGGAGCGCGTGGAAGCGCGCACCGAAGAGCTGGAAGAGGCCCTAAAGGTCGCGGAGGAAGCAACGGCAACCAAGGCGGCCTTCCTCGCCACCATGAGCCACGAAATCCGCACGCCCATGAACGGCGTCATCGGCATGGTCGATCTGCTGGTGCAAACCAAGCTCGCCGAGGATCAGCGTCAGATGCTGACGACGGTCAGGGATTCAGCCTATTCGCTACTTACCATCATCAACGACATCCTTGATTTTTCGAAGATCGAGGCCGGCAAACTCGGCCTTGAGAAGATACCGTTCTCAGTGCGAGACGCTGTTGAAGGTGTCTCCGAAACCCTGGCGTCCAATGCCCGCGCCAAAGGCATCGCGATCAGCATCCACGTTGACCCGGATATTCCCGATGCCGTCATGGGCGACCAGGTGAGGATACGCCAGATTCTCTTCAACATCGGCGGCAACGCCATCAAATTCACCGAAGAGGGCCGAGTCCTAATCGTGGCTCACCTGTCGCCGTCGGAAGATCCCGGTAGCGCCACTGTGCGGTTCGAGATTACCGATTCCGGTATCGGCATTTCGGAATCTGCCCAGGCCGACCTGTTCAAGGAGTTTTCACAAGCGGAAAGTTCAACAACCCGCCGTTTCGGCGGCACCGGTCTGGGCCTTTCGATTGTTCAACGGCTCATCGACATGATGGGCGGAAAGATCGAAGTGGAAAGCGTACTCGGAGAAGGATCCACCTTCATCGTCACACTGACGTTTCCGGTTGGCGAACAGCATGAAATCAAGTCCGACGGCCACGACCTCTCCGGTCTCAATATCCTGTTTGTCGGCGACATCGAGGAGGAATCGGAACTCGACGCGCGGTACCTTCGACACTGGAAGGCCAGGGTCACGACGTCTGGTGATTTTGACAACCTGATGGGTGAATTGCTGGATGCCGCATCCTCGGAAACACCTTACGACGTCGTGGTGCTCGGCTCCGCCTGGCCGATGGAGGCGCAGGCCGCGAAGGTAACAGAGTTATCCGCCGAGGAGGTACTGGCCGACCTCCGCTTTGTCGTGATGACCAAAACCCGCACCCGGGCCGCACGCGCCGACTTGGCAAATACCGTCTATGTCGAGGCCGAACCGCTGAAACGGGCACCTTTCATCCAAGGCGTCGCCGTCGCTGTCGGCCGGGCCAGTCCGGAAGTCATCTATGACGATGAGGAAATCCCGACCGAGGCGCACGAACTGCCGAGCGTCGAGGAGGCCGAGGCGGCAGGCGCGTTGATCCTGGTCGCCGAGGACAATCCGACCAATCGCGATGTCATCGGACGGCAGTTAAGACTGCTCGGGCATGTGGCCGAATTCTGCGAAGACGGCAAGCTGGCGCTCGAAGCGTGGCGGTCGAAGTCTTACGCCATTCTCTTGACCGACTGCCACATGCCCGTAATGGACGGCTTTCAATTGACCGAGGCGATCCGCGAGACCGAACGCGGATCCGATCAACGTTTCCCCATCGTTGCCATCACGGCGAGTGCCCTGGAAGCGGAAGTCGAGCGTTGTTACGAAGCGGGCATGGATGATTTCCTGTCCAAACCACTGGAAATGCCGAAACTCAAGGCTGTCTTGAGGAAGTGGATGCCGGAGGTCCGAAGCCCGACCGAACCGGAGAAGGAAGAAGCGGGCCCGTCAATCGACACCGCGGAACCTGTTGAAGCCAGGAATGACGCCGCAATCGATCCCTCAGCACTCAAGAGCGTGTTCGGCGACGACGAGGAAACGTTTAAGGAAATTCTCACCGATTTCGTGCAACCCGCACATTCCAACGTCGCGGAAATCATGAATGCGTTCGAGGCGAGCTCGGCCGACGACGTGGCCAAGGCAGCTCATAAATTGAAATCCTCCTCCCGCGCCGTCGGCGCCAACGACCTGGGCGATATCTGCGCTGCGCTGGAAACCGCTGGCAAGGAAGGCGACTGGGAGGGCATCAAGGCAGCGGCAAACAACATCGAAGGCGCGTTTTCCCGGGTCATCAAATATATCGATCAAATATAGGCGGGCCCTTGCCGCCATCGCCCGTACGCGCAATTCCGCGCGGCCTAGTTCCGGGATAAGCCGTATTTCGCCTTGAGTTCCTTCAGCCGCCCTTTTTCAACCAGAATTCGGAGGTTGTCGGCAAAACGGCGGGAGGTTTCGGAATATTTGAATGACTTGCCCCCGACGAGCCAGACCGATTCGGTGTTGACAACGTCTCCAGCCACCAAGTCTACGGGTTTTCCTCCGACCGAAAAGGTCGCGCTTTCTTCAGGCCGAACCGTGAACCAGGCTTCGGCACGCCCGTTTACCAGCATTCGAAGGATCGATTGGGATTTGGCGACCCGCAGCAAATTCGAAAAACCATTCTGCTGAAGAAAAATCTCCATGCTGGAGCCTTCCCACACCAGGATCCGGTTTAATTTTTTCGCCTGATCCAGATCATTAATCCGCGCACCGGTTGTCAGGAACACGATCTCGTCCCGGTCCAAAGGCACCAGCCAGCGATATTGGGATTCGCGTTCCGGCAACCGGGTAAGCGGGAAGGTCAGCAGATTGGTCGACCGCTCAACCTTCCAAAAGGCCCTTCCCCAGGGGACATAGCGGAAAACGATGTCGGTATCGGAGGCCGCCGCTGCTTCATAGAAAAGGTCCGGATATACGCCGATCCCTTTGATGCCCTCGATTTTCAGGAAGCCGCCGGGAATTTCTTCTCCGAGAAGCGTGATGCGGTCATCCACCGGTTTTTTCTCCGCGGCGGACACGGCGCTCGCACTCAATCCCAACAGGGCCATGCAAATCGCCGGCACGATAAGGCGCCGGTAAATTCCCATTGCAACCCTCCTCGTTGCAGGTGATGCACCCTGTTCGGTCAGCGGGCAGGGGGTATGCTCACCAATCGGTAGAGATTGTAACTTATCCCGCCCTGCCGGTATGGCCAACTTCCGATATCGATCATGCCGACCCTTGGTGCCCGCTACACTTCACCAGATCGTGTGTACCCGCAGTTTAGCTTTAGCGTAATGTTCCGGAACGGACTTGGAAATTCTGACAACGGGGCGCCCGCTGATGGCCCAGCAAATTCTCTATTTCGCCGACCCCATGTGCTCCTGGTGCTGGGGATTTTCGCCGGTGGTCGACGCCATCCAGGAAAAATTCGGCGACGATTTACCAGTCCGGCTGCTGCTCGGCGGATTGCGGCCCGGTACGACCAAACCGTTGGACGATAAATCCAAGGCTTCCATCCGCGAGCACTGGGAGCACGTTCATGAGGCCACCGGTCAGCCGTTCGACCACGCCTTCTTCGAGCGCGAGGACTTTGTCTATGACACCGAGCCGCCGTCCCGCGCCATCGTCGCCATGTACAGCCTTGCCGAGGGCGCTTCCCTGCCAGCATTGAAGCGTCTCCATCGTGCCTTCTATGCAGAAAACCGCGATATCACCGATGCCGGCGTGCTGGGCGACCTCGCCGTCGAACTCGGCCACGACCGGCAATCGTTCGAAGAAGCTTTCGCAGCGGAGGACATCCACAAGGCCACTCAGAGCGGGTTCGAGTTTTCCCGCAACGCCGGGATCGGCGGCTTCCCGACCATGGTCGCCGGCTCGGAAGAGACCGGCTACCGATTGCTCACCACCGGGTACCGCCCTTGGACCGACATCGAACAGATGCTCGGCCCTCAACCGATCGACACCTAGAGGTTCATTTCGGTCGTACGGCTCCACCCCCACCCAACCCTCCCCCATCAAGGGGGAGGGCTTTTTGATGTCGGGCGAATAACTTCAATGTGCGTCCCTTCCCCCCTGGTGGGGGAAGGATAGGATGGGGGGGACAGCGAAAATGCATCACCATAGTCGTGGTTAGAGGACATTTCCCTTTTATTGGCCTTCAAAGCCCAAGTTCGGCGGCCCAGACGCGCGGCACCAGGAACGATCCGGCCACGGTCTTGAACCGCTTGTCCTCGCTTTCCAGTGCGGCGGCGCGGAGCGCAACCAAGACCTTGCCTGCCACCGTCTCCCGCCAAAACCAGGCGCCGAGTTGCATGGACGAAGGCCGGCCCGGCGCGGAGGCGGCGGCTTCCATGTAGCAAGCCTTGAGATCATCTGCGGCGAAGCGCAGCAGTAGCGCCGCCGACATGTCGGGCCTGGGGCTTGGCGCGGGTTCCGCGCCCAGGAACGAGGTGACGTGGGCGGCAATCTCGTCAAAGCCCAGCCCGCTGACGCCGACGGTGGTGCGTCCGCGCTTTTCCTGCGCCAGCTTGTAGTAGGGCGCCACCGCCGCAAGTTCGGCCACAAGTTTCACCCGAGTGTCCTCCACGTCCGTAAAATCGCCGGCCGGCTCCGGTATCTTGACGGGGTTCGCCCAGGTTAGGTCGGGCGACGTCTCAGGGTTGTCATGGTCGAAATCGACGATTAGCGACGGTTCCGCGTCCGATTCGAGCAGCCTGAGCGCCGCCGTCAGCACCCGTCGCTGCATGCCGGGATCGTTGGGCGGACCGAGCGGCCGGCCCAATTCGAACTTGACCCACAGGCTGCGCGGCGGCGCCGTCTTTTCGCTGTGCAAACGGACCAGACTGACGATCGTCGTCGCCAAGCCCTCGTCTTCCAGAAAGTGTCCCAGCGCGCTCACGGCGCGCGTGCAGAACGGTCAAACAGGAAGCAGGACGACGCTGTCGACGTTGTCGGCTTTGAGAACGCCGGCAAGTTCCCGGGCGCCGGCCTCCATCTCCAAGGGGTTGGTCGCGCCCATGAAGGAATAATGCGTCGACGCCACCGAGCCGATAACGCCGTCTTCGGCCAGTTCGGCCATACGGTCAAGCGGCAGCACGGCGTTGAGGTCCTGCTGGAAAGCCGTGCGGTCGAAATTGACCGAAACATGGCTCATCACAACATCGCTGGCATCGACATCGCCGGGAATGGCGCGATAGTCGCTGTCGCCGCCGCGAAACGGCGCGTCGGCACGGGGATGTAAGCCGGCGGACGACACCATGGCGACCCGTCGCTCGCTGAGCGGCTTGCCGGTCACCCAGGGCTTGGTATCGAATGTCGGACAGTCCAGCCCTTCGAGCGTGTCCTGCAGGCCTTTGGGCAGCGTACTCAAAACAACCATATCGTTCCCCTGACAGATGGAAGAATTGCGATATGCTAGAGCAAGTATCGAAAAACTTGAACCGATGAACAAATCCCCGGACAACAATTCAGCGCGAGCGGCCCTGCCGTCGGTGCACAGCATTTTGGACCTGGAGCCGGTCCGCGGCTTGGCGGCAGAGCACGGCCAGCCGCTGGTGACCGAAGCCGTGCAATCGGTTTTGGCGGATGTCCGATTGGCCCTTTCGGTCGAAGACGCCGTCCCTGAAACCGGCTCCGAAAACGAGGCGATCGTTCGCCGGGTCGGGGACTACCTCGCGAGCCTGTCGGCACACAGCCTCAAACCGGTGTTCAACCTCACCGGCACGGTTCTGCACACCAACCTGGGCCGTGCCGCCCTGCCGCCGGAGGCGATCGACGCCATGACCGCGGTTGCCGCAGGAGCATCCAACCTGGAATACGACCTCGCTGCCGGGCGGCGGGGGGACCGCGACAGCCATCTGGAAACCTGGATCTGCCGGTTGACGGGAGCCGAAGCCGCCACGGTCGTCAACAACAACGCCGCCGCCGTGCTGCTGGTGTTGAATACCCTGGCGCTGCGGAAGGAGGTTCCGGTATCGCGCGGCGAGTTGATTGAAATCGGCGGTGCATTCCGGTTGCCCGATATCATGAAACGGGCCGGCTGCAAGCTGCACGAAGTCGGCACTACCAACCGCACGCATTTGCGCGACTTCGCCGAAGCCGTTGGATCGCGCACCGCAATGGTGCTGAAAGTGCACCCGAGCAACTTCGCCATTGAGGGATTCAGTGCTGCTGTGCCCGACGAGGAGCTCGCCACCCTGGCCCACGAGACGGACCTGCCCTTCGTTATCGATCTCGGCAGCGGCAGCCTGGTCGATCTGGCCAAGTTCAGCCTGCCGCACGAGCCGACGCCGCGGGAGGCTTTTGCCGCCGGGGCCGATCTTGTCACTTTCAGCGGCGACAAGCTGCTCGGCGGACCGCAGTGCGGCATCATTGCCGGCCGGGCCGACTTGGTCGCCAGGATCCGGAAAAATCCCATGAAACGGGCGCTCAGGATCGACAAGATGACCATTGCGGCGCTCGAAGCGGTGTTGCGGCTCTACGCCGATCCCGACCGGCTGGCCGAGCGCCTGCCGACCCTGCGGTTTCTTACTCGGGATGCAGCGGATATCCGGCGGATGGCGACAAAACTTCGGCCGGTCCTGGCCGACAAACTCGGCGATGGGCTGGACGTCGAGGCCATCGACTGCATGAGCCAGATCGGCAGCGGTGCTCTGCCCGTCGACGCCCTGCCGAGCGCGGGGTTGGCGATCCGGCCGCGCGGCGCCAAGCGGGGCGGTGGGGCCGCGCTCAAGCGTTTGGCGGCGGCACTGCGCGCCCTGCCCCGTCCGGTCATCGGACGCCTACACGACGGCGCGCTGGTTCTCGACCTCCGCTGCCTTGAGAGCGAAACCAGCTTCGTCGAACAATTATCCGGCTTGAAGACCTTTTAAATGATCGTGGCGACGGCGGGACATGTCGATCACGGCAAGACGCTCTTGGTCAAATCGCTGACCGGCGTCGATACCGACCGTCTGCCGGAGGAAAAGGAACGCGGCCTCACGATCGATCTCGGCTTCGCCTACCGCGATCTCGGTGACGGCATGTCGCTGGGCTTCGTCGACGTGCCCGGTCACGAACGCTTTGTCCGCAACATGCTGGCCGGCGTGGCCGGAATCGATTTTGCCCTGCTGGTCGTCGCGGCCGACGACGGGCCCATGCCCCAGACACATGAACATCTGGCGATCCTGGATTTCCTCGCGATCAAACGCGGCGCGGTCGCCATCAGCAAGATCGACCGGGCGGACAGCGCCCGCGTGGCGGCGGTCGGCCGGGAAGTATCCGACCTATTGGCCGAAACGGGCCTCAGGGATGCACCGATATTCCCCCTTTCCGCCCACACCGGGGAAGGCGTGGCCGCCTTGAAATCCCACCTCGAGGCGGCGGTGCGCGATACCGCGGCGCGCTCGTCCAAGGGGAACTTCCGCCTCGCCGTCGACAGAATTTTCACCGTCACCGGCGCAGGCGTCGTGGCAACGGGTTCGGCTTTCAGCGGCCGCGTGAACACCGGCGATCATCTGGTCCTGTCCCCACAAGGCACGCGCGTCCGGGTTCGCGGCATCCACGCCCAGAACCGGAAAAGCGAGACCGGTGTCGCGGGCCAGCGCTGCGCCCTAAACATCGCCGGACCGGATTTGCGCAAGGCGGATCTCCGTCGAGGAGACTGGCTGGTGGCGCCGGACGCCCATGCCCCGACGGACCGCATGGACGCCCGCCTGCAGGTTGCGGCAGGCGAAACCCGATCGTTGAAGCATTGGACGCCGGTTCATCTTCACCTCGGCGCCGCCGACATCGGCTGCCGGGTGGCCGTGCTGGAGGATCGCGCCATTCCGCCCGGCGGGGACGGTCTCGTCCAACTGGTACTGGATCGCGAAGTCCCGGCCGTGCGGGGAGACCGCTTCGTATTGCGCGATCAATCGTCGCGCCGAACCCTTGCCGGCGGGGAAATCATCGACCCGTTTTCGCCGGCAAGAGGCCGGGCCAAACCGCAGCGCCTTACCTGGATCAAAAGCATGGAAACGAGGGCCCCGGAGGAGGCCCTCGCGCGCCTACTCGAACAATCGCCGGGAGGCCTCAGCCTCGACCAGTTCCGCCGGGCCTGGAACCTGACGGCGGTGGAAAGCGCCGAGCTATGGCAGCGTCTCCCGGTAACGAGGATTGAAGGATCGACCGCTACCTGGGGCCTGACGCCCGAGCATTGGCGGCGCATGCGGGATGATATCGCAGACGGCATTGCCACGTGGCACGCAGACAATCCGGAGACGCTCGGGCCGTCGGAACTGCAACTGGCCCGTCGCATGACGTACAAAGCGTCCGCCGAGGTGCTGCATGCGGCGGCGGCACATTTGGTCCTTGAAGGCATAATCCGGCGGCAGGGCACGTTGCTTCACATGCCCGATCACCGGCCGGCGGCTTCCACCGCCGATATGGAGACGTGGGCGGCCGTGGAGCCGCTCCTTCTGGAAGGCGGATTGCGTCCGCCGAGGGTTCGTGAACTCGCCGAAGCGCTGGATATCAAGTTGAAGATGCTGGAGCGCTTTCTCGCCCGGGCCGAACACCTGGGCTGGCTCCACAAAGTCGCCGCAAACCGGTATTTCCCGCCCGAGACCGTGCTCGAATTGGCGGAACTGGCCGAGCGGCTTTGCGCGCAGAACAACGATCAGCTCTCGGTCACCGCCTTTCGCGACCTCACGGGCATTGGCCGCAACCTAACCATCGACTTGTTCGAATTTTTCGATAAGGTCGGTTTCAGCCGGCGGGAAGGGGAACACCGGCGCCTGTTGGCGACAGCACAGCAGATTTTTGCTGTCCAGACGGATCAGAAGGCTTGAATTGGAAGAGAATCGCACCCCGGTGGGGCGCCCGGACTTCAAATCCGGTGAGGGGCGTTAGACGTGCCTGGTGGGTTCGACTCCCACTCTCTTCCGCCAAGCCCCCGTTGAAGTTCCGGTGGTCCTGCGATGCGCTAGATGAACCCGTATCCGACAGCGACGGCATAGGCGAGACAGCCCGTCAGCAATCCAATAAAAGTCCACGTAAATCCGACCAACATATCCATTTCCACTCGTCACCCGGCGGTCAGGCCGCCCCAAATAGTGATTGCAACGTCTGGGTGCATATTTGGAACTTTGCGGTCTGCGGTCAATCAGGTGGAGACCTTAGTTGGACTAATTTAAGCGACAAAAATCACATTTTATGGGGGTGATCATTCCAAACGTCAGCGTCGACATTCCCGACCTAGCTGGTCATGCCGTGACGATGGGCAAACGCCGTCACATCGGCGGCGCTGTGAAGTTCCAGTTTCTTCATTAAATTGAGGCGGTGGGTTTCAACGGTTTTGATGCTGATATCCAGCATTTCCGCGATCTCGCGATTCTTGTGCCCGGCGGCAATGAACTTGAGTATTTGCGTTTCACGCCGGGTCAGGAGATCAAGCGCCTCCGCCCCCATGTGATCGGGGGTAACGGTGATGCCCGCGGTGGGTTCCGCCGCCGGTTCGTCGAAATACTCCGCGCCGCGCACAACGGCTCTGATCGCCCGCACCAGTTCGTCCCGCGTTGCGGATTTGCGCACATAGCCGCTGGCGCCGGCGTCCCGACAGAGCGTCAGGTAGTATTCCGCTTCCGTGGCCGTGAGAACCAAAACCCGGGTGTGCAGGGCCCGGCGCTTGATCTCCCGGGTTGCTTCGATGCCGTTAAGACCGGGCATGCCGAGATCCATCAACACGATGTCCGGTTCATGCGCTGTCACCTCCCGCACCGCCGCCTCACCATCGGCTACCTCCACGTCCAGGACGTCGAAACCGGCAACGCTGGTGAGCAACGCGCGATAGCCCTCGCGCTGCAAAGCCTGGTCTTCGGCAATCAGGATGCGAATATCGGCAGTCATCACCCGTCATCGGCTACATAAGCTGCGGTTCGCGCCATCAGGCATTCACCTTATGGACGCGTATGTTTAATTGCCCATAAACTGCAAGCTTGCAAGCGATTCCGGACGACATCAGGGGCAAGGCCGCTATTCGAATGGGATAGCTGAAGTCCTTCTTCACGACATGAAAACCTCATGACCTGGAAATCCCGACAGCGCAATCGCACAACGCCAGCCTTATTCGCCGCGCTTTTCCTGGTGATGATCTCGTTTGCGGTCCCGGCGGCCAACGCCGACCATGCCCTGTCCAAATCGACGGATCTCACTAATTCCGAACTGGAATCGGGGGGCCGCGTAACGCTCGACGGCTCCTGGAATTTCTATTGGCGCCGCTTCATCCCGGCGAGCGAGTTCGTATCCGCACCCATACCCGAGCCCGATCACGTTCTTCACCGGTTGCGCATGTGGAACGGCCTGGTTGTCGGCGAGGAATTGCTGAGGGCCGAGGGCTTCGCAACCTATCACCTGCGGTTTGTGGCGCCCGACATCAAAACGCCGTTGGCCCTGCGGATTCCGGAACAGAATATGGCGCTGGCAGTGTTCGCAAACGGCAAATTGATCGGCGGCAGCGGCACGGTCGGACGTAACGCCGACGAGGAAACGGCGCGCTCGCAGCCTTTGGTCGTCGATCTGCCGAACGACGGCCACACGATCGACCTCGTCCTCCATATTTCTAACCACTACCATATGGAGGGCGGCGCCCGGCATCCCATCGTCGTCGGCACCGCGAGCGACCTCAAGGCCGACCGGATCGCCTCCGCCATGGCGCGGTGGGGGGTGTCCGGCGCACTGCTGATGATCGGCCTGATCGCGCTGGGCGTAACCCTGATCATGGGCCGCGAAGGGTATATGGCGGCCATCGGGGGACTGGCCATCGTTCTCGGCCTGCGCTTCATCACCACGGCCAAACTGCAGTACTTCCTTTGGCCCGACGCGCCCGCGCTCTGGTCGACCAGATCGGAGTACATCGGCCTTTTCCTCATGGGGCCGCTTTACATCGCCTTCGTGCACAATTTGTTCCCCACGGCATCGTGGAAATGGCCGCCACGCATCATCGCGGTTCTCGGCGTGGCCTGCTGCATCTTCACCCTGTACGCGCACCCCTTGTGGTTCACCTCCTTACGGGACTACGGCATCATCACCGGGCTGGGCGGCTTGGTGTTCGCATTCTTCCTCGCCCTTAGGGCAAAGCTGCGGAACCTCACGGGTGCCGGCCTGGTGGCCTTGAGCATCGGCCTGGCTCTGGCGACCGCATTGAACGATTCCCTGCATTACATGCACTTCATCTACACGGGAGACCTGACCCCCGTCGGCATGATGGCCGTGGTCCTGATACTCGGTCTGGTCGCCGGGGTGCGTATTTCGAGGTCCTATGATCGCGAAAGCCGGCTGAAGCAGGTATTCGACAGCGCGCCGGTGCCGATATACCTGGTCGATCCCGAAGACGGCGAAGTCATGTTCGCCAGCAAGCGGGCGACGATCAGCGCCGCGAACTGGCTGGTCGAGGGACGCCTGCTGCAACTGTCGTTTTGGCCGCAATTGAAAGACTTCTATGAAGGCCACGCCGAATTGTTCAGGAACGACGGCATCGCGGAAATCGAAATCGATGCGACGGACACGTCCAAGGTGCCGGCGGCGCTTCACGTGAGCGCCAGCAGCCTTCTTTACGGTGATTCGAAGGCCTTGTGCATCACCGTCACCGACGTCACGCGCAGGCGCGAGGCTGAGGCGGCCTTGCAGAAAGCCAAGGAAACCGCAGAGGCGGCGACGCGGGCGAAGTCAGAGTTCCTGGCCGTCATGAGCCATGAGATCAGGACACCGATGAACGGCGTTCTGGGCCTGATCGAACTGTTGGACGAAGTGGACCTGCCGGCCAAGGCACGGGGCTTCGTCAGCCATCTCATGCGCGCCAGCCGGCACATGTCGGATCTACTGAACAACATTCTCGACCTCTCGAAGATCGACCTTCAGGGCCAGGACGCGGCGGCGGTCAAATTCCGTATCGAGGAAACGCTGCGGGACGTAACCGAGATGTTCGAGGCGCAAGCCCAGGCCAAAAACATCGTCCTGCGCACCGAAATCAACATACCGACCGGCCAGTATCGACTGGGTGACGCCCAAACGCTCCGACAGATCCTTGCCAATTTGATCGGCAATGCGGTCAAGTTCACGGAAAGCGGTGAAATCGTCGTCAGCGTGTCCGGCGGAATCGACAAGGGGCCGGGTTCGTCACAGCCCAACGACGAGTATATTTTCCGGGTGCGCGACAGCGGCATCGGCATTCCCAGGGACAAATTGGGCCAAATATTCGAACCCTTCACCCAGGCGGATGGTCAGATGGGCAGCGATATCGCCGGTTCCGGTCTTGGCCTCGCCATCACCAAGCAATTGGTCGAACGCCTGGGCGGTGAAATATCGGTGGTCAGTGATTTGGGACATGGTTCGATTTTCGATTTCCGCTTGAGGCTGCCGGCGGTCGAGTCGGCCCCGGCCGGCGTGGCCCGAATAACTGCCAGCCCGATCCGCCTTCAGGGAGCCAGGATATTGATCGCCGACGATTCCGAACTCGGCCGGCTGGTGATCACCGAGTATCTGCGCGCTTTCGAATGCGAAATCGAAGAAGCCGTCGACGGACGGCAGGCGGTTGACAAGTTTTCCGCCGGCGGCGGTACGTATGACGCCGTTCTCATGGACATGCGCATGCCGGAGTTGGACGGCACGCAAGCCATTCGGGAAATTCGCCGAACCGAAACCGAGCGGTCGTGGGAGCCCGTTCCCATCATCGTCCAGTCTGCAAATGCCTTCGAGGAGGATCGTGAATCCGCGCTTGAGGCCGGCAGCAACATGTTTCTCGCCAAGCCCGTTCGAAAGAAGGCGCTACTGGAAGCGCTGCTGGAAGTGCTGGGCAAGCCGAAGGTCCTGGCCGATTCGGACATAGGCGACGAACCAGGGAACGAAATCGATCACCTGCTGCCTTTGTTTTTCGAAGCGACGCACGAAAGCATCAGGGATTTGTCGGCGGCAGCCAACGCCAAGGAATTCGACCAGTTCCCGGACATCCTCCATACCGCCCGCGGGCGTGCCGGCATGTTTCAATTCAACGAATTGGACAGGATTTTCCTCACCATCGACAAGGCATACACGGGCGGTGAGTTCGACCGCATCACCGACCTCGTCGCCGAAGCGCGCGTGATGCTGGATGATCTGGAAAACGCGAGGCAGGCAAGAACCGGCGGCCGATAATCGGAGTCCGGCCGGTGCTGTGCCGCCATCGTGATCAAGGAAAATCTGGATTTTCCGGCACCCGGGCTCCCGGATTCCAAGCAAAATTCTTCACCGCCGCCGCCCTAGCTTGTACGAGCGCAAAACAGAACATCTCTGAGCTACAATTTGACCGAATTGTCGAATTCCCTATTGATATTGCTGAGATTTTGACCGATAGAGGCATTAATTCCCAATGGATGCGGCTTCTTCAGCCCCCCTGATGCTTGAAAGTGCAAATTCATGGCGGAAGACGATACCCACTATCTCAAACAAGAGCTTTACGAGCTCGTTCGAACCGATCCGCAGATTTTTGATTTTCTGCAGCGCGGCTCGCTTGATGGGATTTGGTACTGGGATCTGGAGAATCCCGAAAACGAGTGGATGAGTACGGGGTTCTGGGAGCTGCTGGGACAGGATCCTTCTGAAAAGGCACATCTGGCGTCGGAATGGCAGGATCTCATCAATCCCGACGACCTCGAAACGGCGCTTCACAATTTTCACGAACATTGCCGCGATTCCGACCATCCCTACGATCAGATCGTCCGCTATCGCCATAAAGACGGCTCCACCGTCTGGGTTCGCTGCCGCGGCATCGCCATTCGGGTCGCGGAAGGCAAACCGCTCCGCCTGCTGGGCGCGCACAACGACCTGACCCGTCTCATGAACACCAAGGAGGAACTGGAGCAGCGAACGGCCGAGCTTGAGAAGGAGGTCGAAAAGCGCCGGGAAATCGAGCGCGAGCTCGAACACTTCGCCACTCACGACACGTTGACCGGACTGCCCCGGCGAAGTTTGGCGATCGATCGGATCGACAATGCCATGGCCATGGCGCGGCGCAATAAATGCAAAGTGGCCGTCATGTTTGTCGATCTCGACGGATTCAAGGAAATCAACGACACCTTTGGTCACGACGCTGGAGACCAGGCGTTGCGGCAGATCGCCGGCAGAATCGCCAAGGTCATTCGTGAAGTCGATACCGTTGCCCGGCTCGGCGGGGACGAATTCCTGATCGTCCTGCCCAACATCCACGACAACAGCGACGCGGAAATTGTGGCGCGCAAAATCGTCGATATCGTCGCCAATCCCCTTCAGTTGGATCGCGCCCAGGCCTCCCTTGGCGCCAGCATCGGCATCGCCATTTATCCCGACCACGGCGAAACACCCAACGAACCGGTAAAGCAGTCGGACGGCGCGATGTACAAGGTGAAACGCGCCGGAAAAAGCGCGTTCAAATTGGTCGGCGCCTGACCGGCAGATCACCCTTCCGATACGACAACGTTACGATGCTTAGGATTACCTACTTGCTTCAACCGTAAAAAATGTCTAACGTTTGTTAGATTTTTTCAGTGAAGGCGAGGCGGATATGGCCAAGGCGGAAAAAACCCGCACCCGCATATTGGATGCCGCTGCCCGTCAATTCCGGCAAAAGGGCTATGCCGCGGTCTCGCTGCGCAGCATCGCGGCGGCGGAAAAAATGAAGGGCGGCAGCCTTTACTACCATTTCAGTTCCAAGGACGAGATCGTCTCGGAGGTTCTCAACATCGGCATCGAGATGGTGCAGCAGGCCGTCGAGTCCGCAGTTTCGGCTCTGCCCGATGACGCCGGCCACGACCGCATCATCAGAACGGCCATCCGTGCCCATCTCCAGGCCTTTCTGGAACACAGCGATTATACCTCCGCCAATGTGCGCATCTTCGGTCAACTGCCCAAGCCCGTGCAGAATTCGAACCTCAAAGCCCGCGCGGATTACGAGGATTGCTGGCGGCGAATTCTCGGCAACGCCGAGCGGGACGGCGCCCTTACACCGGGCACTGATTTGAACGTTGTCCGTTTGATGCTGCTCGGAGCGATGAATGCGACGCTCGAATGGTTCGACCCGAAGCAGGGTTCGGTCGACAAACTGGCGGACCGATTTGCGGAAATGGTGCTGAGGGGCATATCGCGCGGCAACGGCCGGCAGATTAGGGAGTTATCGGAATGACGGTGATACAAAGCGGCGTCGACGCCCGGTCGGTCATATTCCGTGACAATGCCGAGCATGCCGTCAACCTCAATACGACTTTGCGGGAACGCCTGGCGGTTGTCGTGGGCGGCGGACGAGAGGCATTGATCGATCGTCACCATGCCCGCGGCAAACTGTTGGCGCGGGAACGCATCGACCGGCTGATCGATCCCGGCACGGCGTTCCTCGAGCTTTCCACCCTGGCCGCCTGGGGCCAATACGGCAACGAAGTTCCCGGCGCCGGCATCGTCACCGGGATCGGCACCATCAGCGGCACCCTTTGCGTCATGATCGCAAACGACGCCACCGTCAAAGGCGGTTCGTTCTTTCACGAAACGGTCAAGAAGCACCTGCGCGCCCAGGAAATCGCCGCCGAAAACCGCCTGCCCTGCATCTACCTGGTGGACTGCGGCGGTGCCTACCTGCCGGAACAGGACCGCGTCTTTCCCGATCGCGATCACTTCGGCAACGGCTTTCACCGGCAGTGCAACATGTCGGCCACCGGCTTGCCGCAGATATCCGCCGTGTTCGGCGGCTGCACGGCGGGCGGCGCCTACATACCCGCTTTGTCCGACGAGGTCGTCATGGTCAAGGGCAACGCGCGCATCCACCTGGGCGGCCCCTCCATCGTCAAGGCCGCCATCAACGAGGACGTCGACGGCGAAACGCTGGGCGGCGCCGAGATGCACACCACCGTTTCGGGCGTTTCCGACTACCTGGCGGATGACGAGCCGCAGGCCCTGGCGCGGGTGCGCGATATCGTCGCCAGCCTAAGTTTTAAGAGGGCCGAAGCAACGGATGTCGAACCTGTCCGTCCCCCGCTCTATGACACCGGCGAAATCGACGGCATCATCAGCCGCGACCGGAAAATACCCTACGACGTGCGGGAGATCATCGCCCGCCTGGTCGACGGCAGCGAGTTTCGCGAATTCAAACCCGACTGGGGGGAGACCCTGGTATGCGGCACCGCCCGCATCCACGGCCATCCCATCGGCATCCTGGGTAACAACGGCGCGCTGCTATCCCAATCGTCGCTTAAGGGCGCGCACTACATCGAGCTTTGTAATCAGCGCAACATTGCTTTGCTGTTCCTGCACAACATCACCGGCTTCATGGTCGGCGTCGACGCCGAACGCGGCGGCATCGCCAAGGACAGCGCCAAGATGGTTCATGCCGTGGCGACCGCGCGCGTGCCCCGTATTTCAGTGATCGTCGGCGGCTCCTACGGCGCGGGCAATTACGGCATGTGCGGGCGCGGTTTCCGGCCGCGGTTCATGTTCGCTTGGCCCACCGCCGAGGTCGCCACCATGAGCGCCGACATCGCGACCAATGTGATGCAGACGCTTAGGCGCGCCAGCCTGAAGGGCGACGAGGCGAGCCAGGAGGAACTTGACGAAATCGAAGCCGGAATCCGGGCCCAATACGGCGAACAGAGCGATCCCTACTACGCCACCTCGCGGCTCTGGGACGACGGATTGATCGAACCCGCCCAGACCCGCGATGTGCTCGGCCTTTGTCTGGCCGTCATCCAGACCACGCCCGAGGCGGGCGAATTCTCTCCCGTGTTCCGGATGTAGGCGGGAGAGATGTTTCAAAGAATCCTGATCGCCAACCGGGGGGAGATCGCCTGCCGCGTGATCCGCACCTGCCGGGAGATGGGCATCGCCACGACGGCGGTCTATTCCGAAGCCGATCGTGACGCACGGCATGCCCTGGCGGCGGACAGCGCCGTCTGCATCGGCCCGCCCGAAGCGGCCGCCAGTTACCTTGACATCAATGCCATCGTCGCGGCGGCGAAGCGCGTCGGCGCGGAAGCCATCCACCCCGGATACGGCTTCCTCTCGGAGAACGCCGAATTCGCAGCCTGCTGCGCCGAAGCCGGCCTGACCTTTATCGGTCCGTCACCGGACGTCATCCGCCGCATGGGCTCCAAGATCGAAGCCAAGGCGGCGGCGATCAAGGCCGGTTTGCCCGTCGTGCCGGGTTATTCCGGCAAGGTGCAGGAAGACGATCTGCTGGCGGCGGAAGCCCGGCGCATCGGCGCTCCGGTCATGATCAAAGCCAGCGCCGGTGGCGGCGGCCGCGGCATGCGTCTCGTTAAAGATCTTTCGGAGTTCGGCGATGATCTGGCCGCTGCCCGCGCTGAAGCCTTGAGCGCCTTCGGTGACGGCGACATTCTGCTGGAGCGTTTTATCGCGCGCTCCCGTCACATTGAAGTTCAGGTTCTGGCGGACCGTCACGGCAACGTCCGGCATCTCGGTGAACGGGATTGTTCCATTCAGCGCAACCACCAGAAGATCATCGAGGAGACGCCCGCGCCGGATTTCGCGCCCGAGATCCGCGAGCGCATGGTCACCGATGCCGTGAAACTTGCCGGCGGCATCGGTTACGATTCCGCCGGCACCGTCGAGTTCATCTACGACACGGAGAACGGCGAGTACTTCTTCCTGGAAATGAATACCCGATTGCAGGTCGAACACCCGGTCACGGAGATGGTCACCGGTCACGACCTGGTGGCCTGGCAGATCCGGATCGCGGCCGGTGAAGAAATTACCTTCAGCCAATCGGAGGTCAGGTTCGACGGCGCTGCAATGGAAGCCCGCATCGCCGCCGAAGACCCGGCGCAAGGGTACCTGCCGCAAACCGGCGAGGTAACGCATTATCTCGAGCCCACCGGGGAGCAAATCCGCGTCGACAGCGGATTGACCGAGGGGATGACCGTTTCTCCCTACTACGATTCCATGTTGGCGAAGGTCATCGCTCGGGGACCGGACCGCCCGGCGGCTGTTCGTCGATTGCGCCGGGCCCTGAACGATTATCGCATCGCCGGCGTCGGAACGAACATGGCCTTTATATCCGGAGTTCTTGACCGGGAAGAATTTAACGCAGGCCAAATCCATACGGCGTTTCTCGATCGACATTTCCCCGACGGCTGGCGGGCACCCGACAAAGGTACCCGGGATATCGCGGCGGCGGCCCTGGCCTATTACTTGTCGTTGTCGCCCGATTCCCAAATTCCCTGGCAAACGCTTGGCGCATGGCGCTTGACCGAACCGGCGGGCGCGAACGGATCCACCGTCCTGCATGTTCGCCATGATGACGAGGCCGACGTTGAGGTCAGAATTACGGGGCGGGCGGGAAACCATGAGATCGTCGTGGGCGATGAGCCGGCGCTCGTGCTGGACGCGGTGGAGCTTGCGGGCGGCGTACTGACCTTCACGGGAGCGGATTGCCGGCGCGATATCCCGGTTCATGTCGACGGTGATCGCGTAACATTGTTCTTGCAGACAACAACGCATGACTTCAACGTACATTTGCCCGAACAGGTGTTGTTGGGCAGCAACGCCGGCGGTCAGACCGATGTCGACGGACAGATCCGCGCTCCGATGCCGGGTTTGGTGACCGAAGTCCGCGTCGAGGCGGGCGACACCGTCTCTGCGGGCGGCATCGTCGTCATCATGGAAGCCATGAAACTGCAGCAGAGCCTTCGCAGCGAAACCGGCGGACAGGTCGGTGAAGTCCACTGCGCAGCCGGCGACAATGTCGTCGGCGGCGCCCTGCTCGTCGAATTTTCCCCCGAATAGGCACCCGAATCGAGAGAACGGACATGACAACCAGCATTTACGAAACAGAAGACACAAAGCTCTTTCGCGAACAGTTGCGGCGCTATGTCGAAAACGAGATCGTGCCCAACGGCGAGGAGTGGGAAGCCGCAGGCATGGTGCCGCGCGAGGTTTTCCGAGAAATGGGCAAGCTCGGTTTCCTCGGCGTGCGCTACCCGCAGGAATACGGCGGCTCCGACCTCGATACGCTGACGACGGCCGTGCTGGCGGAGGAACTGGGCCGCTCGACCTTCGGGGGATTCTCTGTATCGGTACTGGTCCACACCGATATGGCGTCGCCGCACCTCTTCCGGGCCGGCAGCGACGAGCAGCGCAAGACCTACATGCCGGGTATCGTCAGCGGTGATCTGGTGACGGCGGTAGCGGTCACCGAGCCCGACGCCGGATCGGACGTCGCGGGCATCAAGACACGCGCCGTGCGGGACGGCGGCGACTGGGTACTGAACGGCGCCAAGATGTTCATCACCAACGGCGTCCATGCCGACCTCTATTTCGTCGCCGCCAAAACCAACCCCGACGTCAAAGGTTCGCGCGGCATCACCATGTTCATCGTCGAAAAGGGCACGCCGGGCTTCTCCGTCGGGCGGGCATTGGACAAGATGGGCTGGCACTGCTCGGACACCGCCGAATTGATTTTCGACAACTGCCGCATTCCGGCAGCCAACATGCTGGGCGAGGAAAACCGGGGATTTTACGCCGTGATGCAGAATTTCCAGAACGAACGCACGGTGATCGGCGCCCAGTCCATGGGGGAGGCCCAGAAGGCCATTGAGATCACCGCCGAATACGTGCGCGAGCGCAAGGCCTTCGGCGGCGTTCTGTGGGACAAGCAAGGCATCCGCCAACGCTTGGCCCAGCGTTCGGCGGAGGTCGAGGCGGGACGCCAACTGGTCTACCACGCCGCCTGGCTCGACGCCCAGGGTATTGCCTGCGAGAAGGAGGTCTCGATGGTGAAGGCGTACTGCGGCGAACTGGTCAACCGCGTGGTCTACGACTGCCAGCAGTTCCACGGCGGCTTCGGCTGCATCCGCGAGAGCGCCATCGAACGCATGGCCCGCGACGCCCGCGTCCAGTCCATCGGCGGCGGGGCAACTGAAGTCATGCTGGAGGAAATCGCCAAGCGTATGTGAGTTTGCCGCGAACATCCTCCACCGCTATTGTCGCTTGCGGTAAACGGTGGAGGAGTTCGAATTGGCGGAACGAGCGGGGCAATCGAGGCGGCGGCGCATTCGCGCACGGACGGAACAAACGACGTCCGGCCCCAACGCCTTCATCATCGGCAAGCCCACCGACCGGCGTCCATTGTTCGGCATGCTCGAAGCGGGCGCGCTTGAACAATTGAAGCAGCGGACTCTCGATCTTTTGGAAGGGCACGGCGTGGCCGTCGTCCACCCCGATGGCCACGACGGTTTGATAAAAGCCGGGGCGAAACCCGCAACCCGGGCGGACTGCCTCAGCCTGCCGCGTGAACTGGTGTGGGAAGCGCTGGCGGCGCTGCCTCAGGAAATCGGACTTTGCGGCAAGACGCCGGCGCGGGATCTCCGCCTGCCGCGCGCCGACGGCGCCTTCATCATGCGCACCGGCACAGGTGCACATGGCTACGTCGATCCGGCGGACGGCTCATACCGGAACCTCGATCTGGTGGCAGTGGCGGAAATCGCGGCCGTGGCAACCGGTCTGGACGAGGTCGGGTTTGTGGCCCACCCGTTCGTGCACGGCGTACCGGAAATCACTGCCGACATTCACAGTTTGGCAGCCTTGATTCAGCGCACCGACAAACACGTCTGGATGCAGCCTTATGAAAAGCTCAACGTCGAATACCTGATGCGGCTGGCGGCTATCGCGGCGGGCGGGGAAGACAACCTCAGGGCCCGCCCTCTCGCCAGTTGCATCACGTGCTCGTTCACGCCGCTTGAATTCAAAGAGATGGACACGGAGGCGATCATTCAGGCCGGGCGCTTCGGCCTGCCGTTGCACGCCTGCAGCCTGCCCACAGCGGGCGGCACCGCGCCGCTGTCGACGGGTGGCTCGGTCGTCATGGCGGCGGCCGAAATCCTCGCCATGACGTGCCTCGCCCATGTCCTGGCGCCCGGCACGCCCGTCATCGCCACGCCCCTGATGTTCAGCCTCGACATGCGCACCGGCAGCGCCCTGCAATCGAGCGCCGAATCCATCCAGTCGGCGGCTGCCGCCGTGCAACTCATGAAACACGGTTTCGGCATGATCACCCATACCTACGGCGCGGGGTCGGACACGCCGGACGTCGACGTCCAGTCCATGGCGGAGCGCGCCATGCTGGGCCAGGCGGTGGCGCTCTCGGGCGCCGACGTCCTGGGCGGCGTCGGGCAGTTGGAATGCGCCACCGTGTTCAGTCCGGTCCAGGCTGTGCTCGATAACGAAGCGGGCGGCATGATCCGCCGTTTCCTACAGCCGCCCTCTGTCGATGATGGCGCGCTCAATTGGAACGGACTGACGAGCGTCGATATCGGCGGTCACTTCCTCGATTCCCCGCACACCCTGGAGCACTGCCGCGAGCAATTGACGCCCAAGGCGTACCTACGCCAGGGCCGCGACGACTACGAGGCGTCCCAGCGGCGCACTGCCTTCGACGAAGCCCGCGAAACGGCGTTAATGCTGATCCGTGACGGTGCGGACCGGGACATTCTCGACGACGACGCCAAACGCGAAATCGCCGACGTCGTCGCCGCCGCCGACCGTCACATCGTGGGTTAGCGCACGACCAGCACCGAACAGTCGGCGTGGCGCACGATGCGCGCGGCGTTGGGGCCCAGGAGGTAGTCCTTGAGGTCCGGCCGATGCGCCGCCACGATGATGAGGTCGACCTTCGTTTGCTTTGCAATGCCGAGGATCGATTCGTAGACCGACCCTTCGCCAACGATGTGCTGCACGCCTATGTCGTCGGGCACGTTGTCCTTGACGAAAGCCTTGAGAGCCTCCAGAGCCTTGGCGGCCGCCTCCTTTTCGTAGCCTTCGGGGAAGAACTGGCCGACGATGCTCATGCCGAAGTCGGGCAATACGGTAACGACATGGAGGTTGCCGCCACTTGATCGGCAAAGCTCAACGGCCTGGGGCAATGCTTTTTTCCAGGAGCTTTCGTCCCCGAGATCGACGGCGAGAAGAATGTCTTTGTACATGGTCATATCCTCCTATGCCGCCGCCATCGCCGCGGCGTCGCTATCTTTTCGGCGTCGCTGCAGCAAGATGATCACCGCCAGCAACAGGATCGCCGGGAGATAGAAGAGTTGCTTGGCGGGCCGGTCAGACTCAATCAGCACGCCGGCGATCTCGTAATCGAAATCGATCTTCTGCCGCTCCGCCGTACTGCCGAATCCGATGTTGTCGACCAGAGCCTTACCCTCTTCGAAGCGGAGTTCGAGCCCCGCTTCCTTCAATCTGTCCTCACCCTTGCCGGGAGCGCCCAGCGGCAGCATCACCGACTTGTCGATGGCGCGGCCTTCCAAATCTTCCCCCGTCACGCGGATGCGAATTTGCGAATCTGCCGGCATTTTTGTGGCAATTTCATAAATTCCTGCGCCCGGCACCTCGTCGAGCGGCGGATAGAGTTGATCCATCCAGTAGCCCGGCCGGAACAGGGTGAAGGCCACCAGCAGCAGCGCGAGCGACTCCCACAACCGGCTCTTGGAGATGAAGTAGCCCTGCGTGCCGGCGGCAAACAGCATCATGGCAATAACGGCCGTGGCGATCGTGATCAGCAGGTGGTACCAGCTTTCGATGCCGATCATCAGCAGTTCGGTATTGAAGATGAACAGGAAGGGCAGGATCGCCGTGCGGATATCGTAGGTGAAACCCTGGATACCCGTGCGTATTGGATCGCCGCCCGATATGGCGGCAGCCGCGAAGGCGGCCATCGCAACGGGTGGCGTGTCGTCCGCCAAAATGCCGAAGTAGAAGACGAACATGTGCACCGCGATCAACGGGACGATCAGGCCGTGCGCGGCGCCGACGGTCACGATCACGGGCGCCATCAGGGAAGAGACGACGATGTAGTTGGCCGTTGTCGGCAGCCCCATGCCGAGCAGGAGACTGAGGATGGCGGTGAACAGCAGCATCAGCAGCACGTAGCCGCCCGAGATGAACTCGACGAATTCCGCCATGACGAGGCCGACGCCCGTAAGCGTCACGGTACCGACGATGATGCCGGCCGCCGCCGTGGCGACGCCGATGCCGATCATGTTGCGCGCACCCGCGATCATGCCCTCGCACATGTCACTGACGCCGGCCTTGAGCCCCTCGACGAAACTTTCACCGGTCTCGTGCATGACGTCCTTTAGCGGCTTTTGCGTCACCAGCACGAACAACATGAACATGGTCGCCCAGAAGGCCGAAAGACCGGGCGACAGTCGCTCGACCACCAGGCACCAGACCAGAACGGCGACGGGCAGCAGGTAGTAAAGACCCGCCTTGATCGTCGGACCCGGCTCCGGCAGTTCGGTAATCTCGATGTCGTGTTCGAGTTCCGGGAACCGGGTGGCGTACTTCAGAAGGCCGACGTAAGCGCCAACCAGGATCACGGAGGCGATCCAAGGCGTGGCGTCGCCGAACGCGCCCTTCATCCAGCCCAGGCCGTAATAGGCAATGGCACACAGCACCGCCAGGCCGACAAAGGTCCCCATGAACATAACGAAACTGACGAGGAACTTGGGTGGGTTCTTGCGCGGCAGGCCCTTCATGTCGGCCTTCACCGCCTCCAAATGAACGATGTAAACCAGGGCGAAATAGGAGATCAGCGCCGGCAAGGCGGCGTGCTTGATCACTTCGGTGTAGGTGATGCCGACGAACTCGACCATCAGGAAGGCCACGGCGCCCATGATCGGCGGTGTCAACTGTCCGTTGGTGGAGGAGGCAACCTCGACCGCACCCGCCTTCTCGGCGGAGAAGCCGACCTTGCGCATGAGGGGAATGGTGAAGGTTCCCGTGGTCACGACATTGGCGATGGCGGAACCCGAAACCAGGCCCGTCATACCCGAGGATACGACGGCTGCTTTGGCCGGGCCACCCCGCATGTGTCCCATCAGGGCAAAAGCGACGCGGATAAAGTAGTTGCCCGCCCCCGCCTTTTCGAGCAATGAGCCGAACAGCACGAAGAGGAACACCATGGAAGTCGAGACGCCCAGCGCGATGCCGAAGACGCCTTCCGTCGTCAGGTAGTAGTGCGACATGCCCTTGGCCAGGCTGGCGCCCTTGTGGGCGATGACTTCCGGCATCCAGGGGCCGCCGAAGGTATAGCCCAGGAAGATGATGGCAACGATCATCAACGGCGGGCCGAGGGCGCGGCGGGTGGCTTCCAGGATCAGGATAAGCCCGATTACCGACACCACGATGTCCATGGTGATGGGCAGGCCGGGCCGGTCCGACAATTCGACGTAATAGATATATCCGTAAGCCGCACAAAATGCCGCCAGGATGGCGATGATCCAGTCCTGGATGGGAATGTAGTGGCGCGGCGATTTCTTGAGCGCCGGGAATGCCAAGTAGGCGAGGAAGATGGCGAAGGCCAGGTGGATTGAGCGGGCCTCCGTGCTGTTGAAGATGCCGAAGCGCACCATGAAGGGCAGCGGCGAGGTGATCCAGAGCTGGAAGCCCGACCAGATCAGCGGCACCCACCAGAGTATCTTCGCCGGTATGCCCGTCGGTGCCCGGGCGCCGGTATCCGATTCGGCGATCAGGTCTTCAAGTTCGTCCTGGCTCGCCTGGACGCCACTATTTTCTTCACTCATTGCCATCCCCCGTCAGGAAAAATTCTTAATTGGGTCTTTTGATCAAACGAATTACTCAATCTTAAAAAAAATGGCGGACGGGAATGGCTCCCGTCCGCCAGGGGGCCTTACATCAGGCCGGCTTCCTTGTAGTACTTGGCGGCACCGTCGTGCAGCGGCGCCGACAAAGCGTCCTTGACCATTTCGTTCTTCTTGAGAACGCCGAAGGCCGGGTGAAGCTTCTTGAAGGCATCAAAGTTCTCGAAGACAGCCTTCACGACTTCATAGACGGTCTTTTCGGAAGTGCGGGTCGAGCTCACGAACGTGGCGCCGACACCGAAGGTCTTGATGTCGTTGGGGTTGCCCTTGTACATGCCGCCGGGAATTGTGGCATAGCGGTAGAACGAGTTGTCCTTGACCAGCTTGTCGATGGCCGGACCGGCAACCTCGACGATGACGGCGTCACAAGTCGTGGTCGCTTCCTTGTTCAGGGCGCTGGGATTGCCGACGAGCCAGAAGAAGGCGTCGATCTTGTTGTCGCAGAGCGCCTGCGGCGTCTCCGCCGACTTCATCTGGGCAGCCAACTTGAGGTCATCTGGGCAGCCAACTTGAGGTCGGCATTGGTGTGGCCCATGGCGCCCCACATCACGTTCCAGGTCGCTTCGGTACCAGAACCGGGGTTGCCGATGTTGACGCGCTTGCCGACCAAATCGGCGACGGATTTGATGCCCGAATCACGACGCGCGATGATGCTGACGGGTTCGGGATGGACCGAGAACACCGCCCGCAGTTCCTTGAACGGACCGGCCTTCTTGAAGCTGTCCTTACCCGTGCCGTTGTAGGCATGGTACTGCCAGTCCGACTGGGCCACGCCCATGTCCAGTTCACCGGCCCGGATGGTGTTGATGTTGTAGACCGAACCGCCGGTCGACTCGACCGAGCAGCGCACGCCATGGGTCTTCCGGCCTTTGTTGACGAGACGGCAGATCGAGCCGCCCGTCGGGTAGTAGACGCCCGTGACGCCGCCCGTGCCGATGGTGATGAATTCGGCGGCATTCGCGGCGCCGAACATCCCGGCTGTCAATGTCAGGCCGACGATCGCCGCGCCTGCAGTAAGGGTTTTCTTCATCTGCATTTGATTTCCTCCCTGGGGTTTATTGCCAAATGCCTTGCTTCGGAAAACCGGCAGACGGACGGCCCGATCCCATATCGGACGCGCCGCTTGCCGGAGCGGATAATCGAGGGGCATGGCCCTTCGATCTTGATGCCCGGCGGGACGATTCCCGTCGGGTTTGACCGGCGTTGCAGCAGGCGCGGCATCCAACCAGGCCTGCCGCCGGTTATTGACCGGTCCGTGAACTCTTGCTCAGCCCTTGCCGCCGGGCCGAAGTTTGTGCAATGTCCGCGCATGAAGCGGCGGAAAATTCGATGACGGAAAACACCGAAGCCAGGCGTATCGGCGCCCTGGACGACCTGCCTCGCGCAGCGCTTTGGCGTCCACCCTCGCCGCTCAGCCGCATGCCCAATTTGGAAGGGCTTTTCGAAGGGGTGTCGGCGTATGTTAAACGGGACGACTGCACGGAGCTTGCCTTCGGCGGCAACAAGGTGCGCCAGCTTGAGTTTTACTTCGGTGAGGCGCTGGAATACGGGGCCGACACGGTTTTGATTACCGGCGCGGTGCAATCCAACTTCGTCCGCCTGGCCGCAGCGGCCGCCAACAAGCTCGGCATGCATTGCCACATTCAGCTCGAGGAGCGGGTGGCCAAGCAGGATCCGCTTTACCGCAACTCTGGAAACGTGCTTTTGGATCGCCTGTTGGGCGCGACCATGCATTCCTATCCCGAAGGGGAGGACGAAGAAGGCGCCGACGCCCGCCTTCGCGAAATTGCCGAAGACCTCGAGGCTGGCGGAAAGCGCGCCTACGTCATCCCTCTCGGACCCGGCCACAAGCCCATCGGCGCGCTCGGCTACGTCGTCGCAGCGCGCGAGATCCTGGCCCAGGCCGATGATCTCGGGCTTACCTTCGATGAAGTTGTCGTTCCCTCCGGCAGCGGCAACACCCATGCCGGCACCCTGTTCGGCCTCCGCGCGCTGGGCTGCGGTGCCCGCGTCAGCGGCGTTTGCGTTCGCCGGGAGGCGCAAGCGCAGCGTCCCCGCATCATCAAGCGCTGTGCGGAGATTGCCGAATTGCTGGAACTCGATCCGGTCGTTTCCGACGACGACGTCGTGCTCACCGATGAATTTCTGGCGCCTGGTTACGGGCAGCTTAACGATGCGACGCGCGAGGCCATTGACCTGTCGGCGCGAGCCGAAGGCTTGATCCTCGATCCGGTCTACTCGGGCAAGGCGATGGCAGGCTTTGTCGACCGTGCGCGCCGGGCAGACGGCAGTAGAACGCTGTTGTTCCTGCATACCGGCGGCACGCCGTCGATATTCGCCTACGGCGATGCGCTGACCGGCTAGCGCGCTCATGGCGTGCCCTCCCCGCCCGACCAGCCGGGTGCGGCGTCATCGGTCCCAAATTCGCCGACGACTTTGTCGATGGCCGTTCCCAGGCGATCGACGATCACCTCAATGTCCTCCGCCTCGACGATGAACGGCGGCGCCAGAAGGACATGGTCGCCGAGCACGCCGTCGATGGTGCCGCCCATGGGGTAGCACATCAGTCCCGCCTCCATGGCCGCCGCCTTGATCCGGGCGTGCACCTTGAGGGCCGGATCGAACGGCACCTTTGAGGGACGGTCGGCCACGAGTTCGATGGCTTGGAACAAACCCCGCCCCCGAATATCGCCGACCCGGCTGTGGTTGCCGAAACGGTCGTGGAGGGCGGCGTTCAGTTCCTGTCCGCGCGTCCGCACCGAGGTCAACAAATCGCGGCTTTCGATGGCCTCCTGGACGGCCAGTGCCGCGGCGCACGCTGTCACGTGCCCCATGTACGTGTGGCCGTGCTGGAACGCGCCGGAGCCGTCGCGCACGGCGGCGAAGACGGGATCGGACACGATCAGTGCGCCGATCGGCTGATAGCCGGCGCCAAGGCCCTTGGCGACAATCAACAGGTCGGGAACGACGTTTTCCTGTTCGCAGGCGTAAAGCGAGCCGGTCCGGCCCATGCCGCACATCACCTCGTCCAGGATCAGCAGCACGCCGTATTTGTCGCAAATCTCTCGGATGCGGGCGAAGTAACCCGGCACCGGCGCGGCGGCGCCGATGGTGGCGCCGACTACCGTTTCGGCGACGAACGCCGCCACCGTATCCGGTCCCGCCTCGACGATCGCCGCTTCCAGTTCGTTGGCGACGCGCAATCCATAGGCCTCGTCGTTTTCGTCGTCCCGTCGTCCCCTGTAGGCGTGGCAAGGCGATATGTGGCGGACCGACATCAGCATGGGCTCGTAGGGTTCGCGGCGCCACTGGTTGCCGCCCACCGCGAGTGCGCCGAGGGTGTTGCCGTGATAGCTCTGGCGCCGGGCGATAAAGTGGCGGCGTTGCGGTTGTCCGATCTCCAGGAAGTACTGGCGCGTCAGCTTGAGCGCCGCCTCCATGGCCTCGGACCCGCCGGAAAGATAGTAGACGTGATTAAGGTGCCCGGGCGCCGCCGAGGTCAATTTATCCGCCAGCACCTCCATGGCCTCGGTCGTGAAGAAGGAGGAGTGGGCGTAAGCAAGATTGTCGAGCTGGCCGGCAATGGCGCTGCGGACGCCTTCGTCTGAATGGCCCAGCGCCGATACCGCCGCCCCGCCCGAGGCGTCGAGATAGCGCTTTCCCTCCGAATCGACGATCCAGATGCCCTCGCCCCGGACGGCGACCGGTAGATCCGATTTTATCTGGCGATGGAAGACGTGGGTCATGCCGCGTCCTCCCCGCCCTGGGGATCGTGCTGATCCGCGGCCTCGGGAACCCAATAGGCGTCGAAGTTCTCAAGGTGCATTTCCGTGCGCGTCAGCCGCTCGACAGCGGTGTTGCCGCCGTGGGCCACCAGAAAAGCGACAAAGGCTTCGGCCAACGCCATGGCCGCCGCGACAGAGCGGAAGAACGAAGGGCTGTCGTTGGCGACGACGAAGGATTTCTCGGCACCCTCCGCAAGAGGCGATACCGAGCTGTCCGTTATGGCCACCAGTTTGGCGCCCGATGACAAGGCATGGCGCGCCGCGCGGACCGTTTCCCGCGTGTAGGGTTCGAAGCTGACGGCGATCAACACATCGTCCTCGCGGATATCGCGAAGCTCGTCCGCCATGGTCGAGGCAATGCCGTTGGCCAGCACGACATTGTCGTGGAACATGCGGCAGGCGTAATGCAGATAGTAGGCCACCGGATGGCACTTGCGCATGCCGACCACGAATATGCGCCGGGCATCCTCCATCATTTCGGCCAGTTCAGCCAGGTCGGCGGCGGAGGTCGCCGCAAATGTCCGTTCGAGATTTTCGCGACCGGCAGCCTGAATTTCCTGCAACAGGTCGTCGCGTTCGTGGCCGGGGCGTTCCGCCCCCCGGGCCTGCAGATGACGCGCCCGGTCGGCGAAGCGGTCGGCATGGGTGCGCAGGCGCTGGCGGAACGGTTCGCGGAACATGGCGTAGCCCGAAAACTCCAGTTCCTTGGCCAGCCGCACCATGGTGGAGGGATGAACGCCGGCGTGTGAGGCCACGGTCCGCATGGAATTGAGAGCGACGTCGTCCGGCGCGTCGAGCACATAGCGCGCCGCGCGCTTGAGCTGCGGGCTCAAGGCGGGAAACGCGCTTTCGATGCGGGCCTTCACCGCGCTGGTATCGATCACGAAACCGAACCGTTCATTGTCAGGATTGCTCCCCCCGGAACAAACAACGCCGGCCCCAGGATTTCTGGCGTCGGGGTCAACGCAACGTGTGCATCAATCGCTGGGGGCAAAATCGCGGCAGGTCCCTCCTGCTGCCGGGTATCGGCGCTGGAGGGACCATGGCTGCCGCTGACCGGCGCCCCCTCTGTTGTTTCCGGTCTGAAGTGAGCCTACAAAGATGATCTCCGCCATGCAACAAATGATTCATAATCTTAGCAAATGAATCGAATGGTTCATGCGTCAGGAATATTGACCTATATCGGCCCGGTTCAACCGGGCCTTGATTGTTCGTGCTTGAGCCTATCTATTTCATGACAAGCAAAGGCTAGCCGATTACCCGCGCTTTCCCGGAGGGGCGATTGCCACACAAATCGGACCGGACGACCGAGAAGACCGCCGCAATCCATCTCGATGCCGTCGGCGGCATCGCCGGCGATATGTTCGCCGCGGCCATTCTGGACGCTCGGCCGGATTTGTGGTCAGCCTGCGAAAGCGCGATCGATGCATTGGGGCTGGGCCCCGAAGTTTCGGCTTTGCTGGCCCCGCATGGCGATAATCTGCTGCACGGCACCCGGTTCGTCGTCGAGGAGGAGGGATCGGCGGAGCACACTTCCTGGCGGGACATCAGAGCTCAACTGACGGAGACCAAACTTGACGACGACGTCCGCGCCGCCGCTTTGGCCATCTTCGGCGCGTTGGCGGACGCGGAAGCGGCCGTCCATGCCTGCGACGTCGAAGACGTAACATTCCACGAGGTCGGCGCCCGCGATTCTCTGATCGATATCGTCACGGCAGCGGCACTCATTACAGCATTGCGTCCCTGCCGCTGGTCCATCGGACCGATCCCGCGCGGCCGTGGCCAGGTCAAGAGCGCCCACGGCATCCTTCCGGTGCCGGCGCCGGCAACGGTCGAACTTCTCAAGGGATACGTGCTGGTGGACGATGGTGAAGCGGGCGAACGCGTAACCCCGACGGGCGCCGCCATCATCAACTATCTCGAACCAACACAATCCGCAGACGCCGTCCCCCGCCGCCTGATCGGCGCCGGGCTGGGGTTCGGCTCGAGAACCCTGCAGTCCCGCAGCAACGTGCTGCGCGCGACGCTTTACGCCGATGCCGACGACGGCATTCTCGGAGACCAAATCGCCATATTCCGCTGTGAAATCGACGACCAAACGGCGGAGGACCTGGCTATTGCGGTCGATCACATCCGGGCGGTTGATGGGGTGCTGGATGTCTGCCAATGGCCCGTATTCGCAAAAAAAGGCCGGCTCGCGACGGCGCTGCAGATTTTGGCCGAACCCGCGGCAACGGCTATTGTGCTGGACGAGATTTTCCGCGAAACCACAACACTGGGCGTTCGCCACGCCGTTCAGCCGCGCAGCCTGCTGGCCCGCCGGGACGACGAAATCGACGGTGTCGGTGTCAAGCTGGCGGCACGGCCGGGCGGGGCGACGGCAAAGGCGGACATGGCGGACCTGGCCAAAATCAAAGGCCACGCGGCCCGCCAGAAAGCTCGGCAGGCGGCGGAGACAACGGTTTTGGGAAATGACGATGCCGCCAAAAGCTGATCCTGAATTTCCCGCCAAGCGGCGAAACCTCGCCGAGGTCTTGGAGGGCTATGGCGAAATGGCCGTCGCGCTGTCGGGCGGCGTCGATTCCATGACGCTCTCCGCCTTCGCACATCGTTCACTCGGCGCCAATCGCGTGATGATGGTCCACGCCGTTTCACCCGCGGTTCCGGCCGAGGCGACGGCGCGCGTGAGATCACAAGCTGCTCACGAGGACTGGCGGCTTCAAATGGTCGATGCCGGAGAATTCGCGGATGCGCGCTACCGCGCCAACCCGCTGAACCGCTGTTTCTTCTGCAAGTCGAACCTCTATAAAACATTGTCGGCGATGACCGAAAACGTGCTGGTTTCCGGCACCAACGCCGACGATCTCGGGGACTTCCGTCCCGGTCTGGAGGCGGCCTCGGATCACGGGGTCAGGCACCCCTATGTCGAGGCGGGCTTCACCAAGGCGGACGTGCGCCGGCTGGCGCTTGAACTCGACCTACCCGACCTGGCCGCGTTGCCGGCATCGCCCTGTCTCGCCAGTCGGGTGACGACGGGCATTCCCATCGATCCCCGCGACATGGCCGGCATCGATGAAGTGGAACGTTGGTTGCGTCAGCGGCTTTCACCCGAAACCGTGCGCTGCCGGGTGCGGCCGGACGGAATCGTGATCGAACTGGATCAGGCCGCCTTGGATGCCTTAACCCGGTCCGACCGGGCGAATGCCATCGACCTGGTCCGGCGGGAGTTCCGGATGCAACCCGGTACCGCTGTCCGTGTCCAGGCCTACAGGCAGGGCAGCGCCTTCATCGACGAATCTCGGATGGCCGTCTGATGGAATCAAGCGACATCAAGCTCGACCACAGCCGGACCGATCGCATCGGCTTCGGCGAAGCCGTATTCTGCGCCCAGAAAACGGTGACGCAAATCGACGGCATTCTGGACGAAGCGGCCGCGGGCAGCGAAGCTTTGCTGCTGACGCGGTTGTCGGAGACAAAGTTCACGGCTTTGTCGGGCGCGCACACGCAAGAGCTCGACTACGATGCGGAATCGCAGACCGCCTTCTTCCGTCATGCGGACAAGCCGCCGGCTCCCGCCGAGATCGCCATCGTCACGGCCGGCACCTCGGATAGCGGTGTGGCACGCGAAGCGTTGAGAACATTGCGTTTCAACGGTCTCGATGCCACGACCATATTCGACGTCGGTGTCGCAGGCATCTGGCGTCTGATGGAACGCGTCGACGAAATCAAACGCCACCCCGTCGTCATCGCCGTCGCCGGCATGGACGCCGCCATGCCCTCGGTCCTCGGCGGTTTGGTGCCGGGCGTCCTCATCGCCGTTCCGACCTCCACCGGCTACGGCGTCGCCCTAAACGGGGAAACGGCTTTTGCCGCCTCACTGGCCTCCTGCGCACCCGGGGTGACGGTGTGCAACATCGACAATGGCTACGGCGCCGCCTGCGCGGCCATCCGGGCGCTGTCGGCGGCGAAGATGGTCAGGACCTGAACGGCACTAGGTAAGGGCCTTCCGGAATAACGGCGATTTCGGCACTGCCGTGACGGGCGATGCTGGCGGCGATGGCCTCGGTCACACCGGGGACGCAATCCACACCGGTGAGGGCAAGGTCGTCTTCATTCAAGCCGGTTGTATAGAGCTGGATGTCACCGACGCGCATGGGCTTGAGCTGCATTTCCGTTTGCCACTCGTCGATCTCGGCAAATTGCTTGCCCATCAGCGTATCGAGAAAAGCGTCCGGCCCGAGCGACACCAGTTTCCTCTGGGCTTCGCGGAACTCCTCGGAACCGATACCCTCCGAACAGTCCGAGGCGATGATCAGCGTACCGCCCTCCTCCAGGATATCGAGCGGCGTCACCATTCCCTTGACGGTCTGGTAATAGGTCTTGTCCAGGGGATAGCCGGCGGCCGACGTGACGATGGTCTTGAACCGGCGGCCAACCGGCACTTCGACATTGCCGCGCACGAATTCGACGGCGGCCAGATGACTTTCGATGATCTCGCCGAACGTGACGTGGGCCAGATTGCGGGCCTCGTCGATCACCGTGTTCAGCCCCAGCACGGGTCCGTCCAACATGGCGATGATGTCGAGCTGTTCTTCGTGCAGCGGGTTGCGGTCGAGGTTGCAGGAAGTGGCGAAGGGATCCTCCATGAAGCGGGCGCTGTGGAAGGTCCGGATGGTTTCGTGGTGGGCGACGCCGGGAGCCACCACCTTGCGGCCGCCGGAATATCCAGCCATGAAGTGGGGTTCGACAAGGCCGGTGGCGATCTTGACGTCCGCCTCGACGAGGCGCCTGTCGAGACCCACCGGCGTGCCTCTTTTCGGCGTGCGGCCCATCATGACGTGGTCTTCGTCGTTGCGGGCGTAATGGTTGACGACACGCACGTTCTCCATCACCCAAGGGTCGCCGACCAGCTCTGCCAATTCATCCCCCAGATTGGGACGGTGTAGTCCGGTCGCCACCAGAACGGTAATCGCCGAAAGGGGAATACCCCCGTCGTGCAACCGGTCGATCAGGGGCTTGAGGAAGAGGCCGTTGGGCACCGGCCGCGTAATGTCGCAAATCAGGATGCAGGCCGAGGTCTTGTCGGAGGCGAATTCGCGTAACGGCGCGGCCCCCGTCGGAGCGTCCAGCGCGTTCGCGATCAGGGCCGCCGGGTCGGACGGTATCTCCAGGGGTTGTTTGCGGATAACCGTCGGTTCGGCGCCCTCCGGCAGCTTCACCTTCAATCCGGTCTTTCCGTAAGCCAGTTCGATTTCCATGCTTGTCTTCCCCGCCTCGCCCGACGGTCCGTTTATACCCCAAACGCATGAAGAAGTCCGGGAATCGACAGGTTAACGGACGGGTGATAGCCTCACTTCGACAAAATCCGGCAAAGACCGGGAAAGCGGGGGAGCAACGTGGACCAAAGATCGGCAGCCTTTCTGGAAATCATGATCGCGATTGCCGTCATCGGCATTCTCGCGTTCCTGATTTTTCTGATTTCGCGCTACGCCCGGCGCGCTCAGGGCAGCGCCGCCGAAGGTGCTCCGGCGCCGGCCTACACGCCGCAATGGTACGAATTCGTCCTGGCCGGCGCGGTTGTCGTGATTGCCGTCCTGTTGCTGTTCTGGCAATTTCCGCCGGGCACGATCCCAGGTGCGGCGCCGACGGAATGGCAAACCGATGCCCGCTCGCTGACGTTCTTCATTGTCATGGCGGTGATCGCGGCGGCGCTGCTGATCGTCTTTTTGATCGCCGTCTTCTGGCGGATCGCCCAACAGCGCAGCGCGTTCCAGCCGCAGACGGCCGCCGCAGCGGCGGCTCCGACACAAGATGATTCTCCGGCGCCGGCAACGCCGTCGGCCAGTTTCGAAACCCCTTCGGCGACCCGCCTGCTTGGCTTGGTAGGGCTGGGCGCGGCCTTCCTGATCCTCAACTGGTCCTGGGTGCCGAAGGCCGATCAATACGCCCTCATGGTCAACCTGATCTATCCCGCCGGCTTTGTGGTGGCACTGGTTATGCTGTTCGACAAGGCCAGCCGAGCCTGGAACGTCAAGGGGCCGGGCGAAACGATCCGCGAGTGGATCTACTGCGACGCCGTGGTGTTCCTGTTCATCCTGAGCTACCTCAACCTCGTGCAATCCGGTGCAGGCGAAAAATACGAGGCGATGTTCTGGGATTTCCTCAATGTGTTCGCCTTCCTCTTCGTCTTCTGGATGCTGGACCGCAAGGTCACGCGCTACCGTTTCCTGGTTCTCCACCTCTACCTGATTGCGCTGCCGATCCTCCTGCTGATCTGGCGCTTCGCACAAGGCGTCGAAGTCCCGCCCGAAATTTCCTGGTGGAGCACCATTTGGCCCTTCTTCGGCCTGGCTATCATTTTTTGCGTCCTTGAGATCATCATCCTGATCGCCAGCCGGGACAGCCAGAGCCAGGCGGCCGGTACGGCCAAGGACATCATCTTCATGGTGCTCTATGCGATCCTGCTGATCGCCTCGATCCCCGAGGCGGCGGCGTGACGCCGACCGATCTTTCGGCCCTCGGCATCGCCGAACTGGCAAAGGCTATTTCAGCCCGGGAGATTTCACCCGTCGACGCGGTTCAGGCGGCGCTCGACCGTATCGACCGGCTCAATGGGACGCTCAATGCATTTCTGTCGGTCTATCCCGATTTGGCGCTGGCGGCGGCCCGACAGGCCGAAACGGAAATCATGGCGGGCGATCACAAGGGACCGTTGCATGGCGTTCCGCTGGGCATAAAAGATCTGTTTCAGGTCGAAGGCATGGAGCGCACCTGCGGATCGAAAATTTTCACCGAAGAACCGAATGTTCAAGACGCCACGAGCGTCGCCCGGCTCAAGTCGGCAGGCGCCGTGATCGTCGGGTTGCTCAACCTCAACGAATTCGCCTACGGACCGACGGGAATCAATCGCCACCACGGCTCGGCCCGCAATCCCTGGAAGCAGGATTCGGGTTGCGGCGGCTCGAGCGCCGGCGCGGGCTGTTCGGTTGCGGCATCGCTCGTCCCCGGCGCCATGGGCAGCGATACCGGCGGTTCCGTCCGGTTGCCCGCCGGCCTGTGCGGCGTCGTGGGCCTCAAGCAGACCTTCGGCCTGGCCAGCAACCACGGCATCTACCCCCTATGCAAGAGCTTCGATCATGGCGGACCGCTGACGCGCAGCGTCCGCGACGCCGCCGCCATGCTACAGGCGATCGCCGGCCCCGATCTCAAAGATCCCGCAACGGCGGCGGCGCGGGTTGCAGATTACGGCGCCGGTCTGGGCGGCGGCGTCTCGGGACTGCGTATCGGCGTGCCGTCGAATTTTTTCTTTGACGACCTGCACCCCGATATCGAGGCGCGCGTGCGCGACGCAATCGAGGTTCTTGCCGAGTTGGGGGCGGAAGTCCGCGAGGTCGCGCTGCCGTTTGCCGCCGATGCGGTAAAGAGCTGGACGACGATGGCCCTGGCCGAAGCCTACGCCGTGCACGAGGAACACGTGAAGGAGCATCCCGGCGAAATGGGCCCCGAGGTTGAGGCCCGCCTGCTGCTGGGACGCGATATCAGCGCCCGGGACTACCTCAAGGCGCGAGATCACCGGGACGAAGTCCGCCTTCTGATGGCGGACCTGATGGGCGGGTTCGACGCCCTGGTCATGCCCACTTCCCCCATCCCGGCGGTTTCGCTCGAAACAGGCACCGTCGAATCGCGCGGGCGCGAGGTCGATGGCGCGGCGGAGCTCGCCCGGCTCACGCGCCTTGCGGTATTCACCGGCCAGCCGGCCATCAGCTTGCCGTGCGGTTTCACGGAGAGCGGGCTGCCCGTCGGCCTGCAATTGATCGGAAAATGGTTCGAGGAAGACGAATTGCTCAAGATCGCCGACGCCTACGAAGGCGCGACGCCTTGGCATAGGCAACGGCCGGTGCTGGAATGATTTCAATTGGTAAGGTAGATTATCGACAACAACCGGGGCCCGGACAACGGGCGGCATCAATTAGGGGACGCGGATAACATGAGCGGGTGGCAGTGGTTCTGGACCCTGGTCGGGTTCATCATCTACATCATCGTCCTGATATTCCTCTATTTCTACAAACCGTTCGAGGATCTGTTCAATCTGGTCGTCTACGGCCTGAGCTACGGCAACGCGATCTTCTGGGCCGGGCTGATCATCGGCATCATCGGCTTCTGCACCTTCCATTGGCGGGCTTACCGCCTGCACATCGTGCAACAGCAAAGCGTTGAATCCATGGTGCTGAGTTCGCTCCGGGGCTCGACTTTTATCGCTATCCTGCTAAGCGCGGCGGCATCGCTGCAAGCCGTACAGATGCTCTGCGTCCACCTGCTGCAGCCCGGTTACTCTCTGGATGCGGCATTCGGCAAGCGCCTCGCCGCAGTGATCGCCCTGATCATCCTGACCGGGCTTTTCTGCGTCATTTTCTGGCTCCTGAAGGTTATCCGCCAACCGCAGAAGCAGGCGACAAGCTAGCTTCCGTCCCCGTCAGTCCCGATAGATATCGAGGAACCTGGTCAGCAGGCTTTTCTTCGCCGGCTTCTTGGTTTTTTTTGATTTCTTTTTCTTCGGCGCATCTTCCGCCGCCTGAGGCGCAGCCTCTGCGTTCGGATTGGTATAGGAAAAATAGGGTTTGAAGTCGCCGTTCGGGCTGATGGCGTAATAGGCGATGCGGGCGATCCAGGGGTTGCCGCTGCAGCGGTCTTCGGCGTCCGCTCTTGCGTCGTCGCGGCTGTCGATGTCGTTGGAAACGACGAGCTGGCCCTGTTTGAGTTCCTGGCCAGGCTTGCAGATGTAAATTTCGACGACGTCGGGCATGGGACGCAACCTAGGCCGAATTAGGATTTGATCGAAACACTGAAGGCCGTGAACGCATTGGGCTTCATGAAAAATGTTTAACGGGCGTGTCCGTTCAAACGGAAATCGACTTAGCGAATGGGCGTCCCCGTAATGCCAGCCAAATCGGCGCCCGTCAATTGGGCGCTGCGCATATCGGTTCCCGCGAGATTGGCGCCGCGCAGGTTCGCCTTGCCCAATCTCGCACCACTCAGATCGGCGCCGCTGAGGTCCGCACCCTCGAGATTGGCCTCGCGCATATCCGCGCCGGCGAGATTGGCGTCGGCAAGTTTCGCCTTGGCCAGGTTTGTCGCAAAAGCAACCTTGGCAACCGGGTCGATGATCAGGGGGCTTAGCTGGGCCCGTTCCAGATCGGCGCCCATGAGCACCGTGCGGTCCAGCTTGGCGCCGCGCAAATCCGCACCGGAAAAATCAACGCCTGCGCAATTCGCCGTCGTCAACTCCGTCATCGACATCTGAGCGCCGCTCAAATCGTTGCCGGCGAGAACGGCGTTGGTGAGGTCCGCCGTCGCGAGATTGGCGCCGGTCAAATCCGCTTCGCTAAGATCCAGTTTCGATAGATTGGCCTTTTCACCCCGATTGCCCATGCTCTCGACCCAATCCCGATGGGCAATGAGGACATCATCAAGCGGTTTACCCAACTTCGAAATCGATTCGGCCTTGCGCGCCCTGAAAAAAGGGCCTTGCTTCATCACGTCAGCTTCGATCGCCGCGCCGGTCAGGTCGGTATCCTTCAGTTTGACGCCCGACCAGTCGACATCCAGTGCGACCGTGCCGTGGAGAACAGCTTCCGAGAGATCCGCATCATTGAGATGGGCGCCCGACAGATCGGCGCCCGTCAGATTGCACTTGCGCAGATCGGCGTGCTGGAACTGCACGTTTTTCAAAATGGCGTCGGTGAAATCCGCTTCGATAACCACCGAACTGGACAGTTTGGCGCCGGTGAGGTCGGCGCGCTGGGCCCTGACCTGCTCCAACTCCGCGATCCCCTCGCCGAATTTGACGATACTGAAATCGGCGGACCTGCCCGAGGTCGCCAGGACGCCTTCGCGGGCGTCCGCCTCGATCAGAACCGCATCGTTGAGCACCGCCCCTCGGAAACAAGCGCCACGCAGATCCGCGCCGGTTAGATCGGCTCTCGTCAGATCAGCTTCGGTAAGATCGCAGGCAAAAAGGTTGGCGCCCTTGAGTATCGCGCCGCGCAGGTTGGAGTCGCGCAACCGCGCGCCGGAGAAATCCGCTTCCGACAGATCGCGGCTGACCAATTCGAAACCGGATATGTCGCAAAACGTGAAATCGGCCCGTCGTCCCTTACTGGGGTCGGCGAGATAGTCTTCATGGTTGCGCAGGGCGTCTTCGAATTCGTCGGCGGACAGTTTGCGCCAACGCGTATCCTGAATCTCACCCCCCGATCCTGCAGCCGCCATGTCGGATTTGTTGGTTCCGTTCATCAAATCAACATTCCAGGTGGCTGTATGCGGGAACATATGCGATATCCGTTCCCGGTTGGGGAATGTAACGCCTATTCAATCCGCAGTTAGTGACGCTCGTCACAATATCGAAAATAATTTGGGTGATAGCTCTCACATGGCTGTGATTTGCCTAATCGCGGTCCGGGTGAAAGCATTCGATAGGAACCGGGGGGGACCGGCGAGGGGCAACTCGACGGAGGTTGCGCATGTGCCGAACACTGATCTTGCCCGTTATCCTTGGCCTTACCTTTCTGACATCGGCGGCTGTCGCCGATCCCTCGACCGATTCACAAACGACATACAGCGATCCGAATTACGCCGCTGCTGTGCGTTTGGTGAACAACAAGGAATTCACCCGCGCCATTCCTCTCCTGCGGAAGATCGTCGCGGCGAAGCCGAACGACGCCAACGCCTGGAACTATCTCGGATTTTCCAATCGCAAGCTGGGGAAGACGGATATCGCGATCAAGCAGTACAAGCGCGCCCTTTCGATCAATCCCCGGCATCTCGGCGCCAATGAGTATCTGGGCGAGCTTTACGTCGAGATCGGCAAGATGGACCTGGCCAAGGAACGGCTGGCGGTGCTCGACAAGGCCTGCTTCTGGGGCTGCGACGAATACGACGATCTTAAAGCCATGATCGAAGCCAACGGCGGCTAAACCTATCCCCCGTCGTCGCGGGCCCATTTCCTGTCGAAGGCCCAGACATCCTCGAACCCGATCAGGCTGCAGAATTCCTTGAAGTCGTAAAGTGGTACATCGGGATTCACGGTCGTTCCCGTCTCCCTGAGGTTGCGCAAGGCCTTCTCGATGGCGTAGTTGGCCGAAAGCGCCGTGGTCGCCGGAAAGATGGCGCAGGCGTAGCCCATATCGGCCAATTCCTCGGCCGAGCGGATCGGCGTATCCCCGCCGTCCGCCATGTTGGCGATCATCGGCGCATCGATCTCGTCACAGGCCCGGCGCATTTCGTCCTCGCTGGTGAGCGCCTCGACGAAGACGATATCCGCGCCGGCCTCGGCGAAAGCGGCGCCCCGTTTGACCGCGACATCGAAACCTTCCGCCTGGCGAATGTCGGTCCGCGCGATAATGAGCGTGTTGCGGGGGTCGCGCCGGGCCTCGCAGGCCACCTGGATCTTGTCGAGCATTTCCTCCAACTCCACGCATTTCTTGCCCGGCGTGTGACCGCATTTCTTGGGGAACTCCTGATCTTCGATCTGAATGCCGGTGATCCCGGCGTCTTCATAGCCCCGCACCGTATGATGGACGTTCAGCAATCCGCCGTAGCCGGTGTCGGCATCGGCGATGACGGCGGCATCGGTGGTGCGGGCCAGGGTGGCGACCCGGTCGAGCATCTGGGTGTAGGTGGCGATGCCGGCGTCGGGCAGACCGTAGGCCGAGGCCGTCAGCCAGTATCCGGTGCCGTAGACGACGTCGAAGCCCACCTTGTTGGCCAGCACCGCCGCCATCATGTCGTGGATGCCGGGGGCGAAGAAGAACTCGCCGCTTTCCAGTTTGTCGCGGATGATCGGGTTGCTCATGCCGGTGCCTCCAGATTGCCGAGATAGCCGATGACCTCGTCCTCACTGACCACATCGCCGTACTTGGCGTGCATGTCGAAGAGGTTGGCCTCGTGCGGCGCTTCGTGCCGATCGCCGACGGCCTCGGCGACAATGATGGGGATGTAGCCGTAGGAACTGGCGTCGATGCAGGTCGCCCGGATGCAGCCGCTGGTCGTAACACCCGTGATGATAAGCGTGTCGATGCGCTGGGAGGCCAGCGTGCCGGCCAGCGAGGTGCCGAAAAATGCGCTGGGATACTGTTTGGAAACCACCAGTTCCGAAGGGTCAGGCTCCAGTCCCTCGGGCCAGGCGCCCATGGGGCTGCCTTCGACGAAGTTCTTGAGCGGCATGGCCTTCTGGAAGAACCGACCGCCATTGACGCCGGAGGGGTGGTAGATAACGTTGGTGTAGATCACCGGGATGCCGGCATCGCGCGCCGCCGCACGCACGCGCAGCGCCGAGTCGAGCGTTTCCTGCACGTCGGCGTAAAGTTCGCAGGCCGGATCGAAATAAGCCTGAACGAAGTCGACCAGAATCAGCGCCGGGCTGACGCCGTAGCCGATGCGGTTGTCGTAGGCTTTCTTGTAATTTTCCAGCAGGTCTTCCGGCATGGCGAATCCCTTCCCCCAGTGACGCCGCGGCGAGGTCAATCGGCGTCAATCGGTTGGCATGATAGCGCGTATACCAGTTCGGCCAACTCGTTAATGAAGCGAAGGCCGCGTGCTCCGACCGGCTAGTAACCGCTTCGGACGGGTGCGCTCAGTTCCGCGTCCTCCTCAAGGAATGACCAGAGTAGGCGGGCAAACACCTCGGGTACGATAACGGTGTGGCGATTGTCCGAATCCCGAAGTTTGTCCCGCAGGTCCTGGCGAACGCTGGGCACACCGGTAAGGTCGAAAATGATATCAACCTCGGCGCCCAAGTCGGCCATATCCGCGGCATCGGTGTAGACGGGCACGCCCTGGGCGGCGAAGCGCCGGGCGATCTCGCTATCGGCGTCGCGTTCGGCCACCGCGACGATCCTTATGGGCTTGCCGCCCTCCTCGATATGCTTGGCCAAGCTAGTGGCGAATTGTTGTCCAATCCGGCCCAATCCTAGTAGCGCTACATTGATGGTGTCGGTCATCAGTGCCTCCCGCGAGATTGATCACGCCAATTCGGCGTCACTCAAGCTTCCTGAAAACAATACCCTCAACCTTGAAATAGACGTTCGGCGCCTGAAGTCGAGAAACGGCACCACGCCGGTAGCCTGGATCCCGCATGCTGCTTAGCGCAAAAACGGCACGACGAACTTCGTCCAGTAGTCGCGGGAACGCGCGACAGCGTCCGTGAACTGCTGGTGGGTCATGCTCTCCACCAGCTTTTCCAGGATGTCCGCCGCCTTGCCGATCCCCTGCTCGGATGCCAGGCGGATCCAGGCATAACCCTCGACGTAGTCCTCTGGCACGCCTTCGCCGTTGACGTACATGGCGCCCAGATTGAACTGGGCCGGGGCATGGCCATGCTCGGCGGAGCGGCGGTACCATTGGACGGCCATGTCGGCGTTCGCCTCGATGCCCTCGCCGTCGGCGTACATGGTGCCGAGGTTATATTGGGCCGAGGCATGCCCCTGATCCGCCGCCAGGCTGAACCAGCGGAAGGCTTGGACGTCGTCTTCCTCGACGCCGCGGCCGTTGTCGTACATGACACCGAGATTGAATTGGGCGGCGGCGGCGTACTTGTAATCCGCGGCGTTCGTCCCCTGCTCGGCGAACGGCCGGAAAAGTTCGATCGCCCTGGCGTAATCCTCGGCCCGATAGGCCGACACCGCCTCCTCCCACGACCCCGCCTGGACGGGAAACGCGAACAGGGCGATCAGGATAAGAAGAGATAAACCCGCGACACGCATGGCGGCACCGTAGGTGTTAAACCCCCGATTGGACAGCTATTTTGCGATGAAACCGCGCCTGGCGCACCGAAGAGGAAGAAAATGCGAACCAGTGGATTGTCGTCGTTTCGCTAATATCTAGAACGGTTTGAAGCGGGGAATTGGTCCGCATTGAGACGGATATCTGAGCATCCTAAGAACCATCAGAAAATCTGCTTGTGAACCCGAATGGACATTCGGACCAGTACCACCCGGCTCCAATATCCTTGCGACAGAGCTTTCGCGGCGGGGGAGCTTATTCCGCAGGCGAGAGAAGCGCAGTGGATCTGGTCGACATTGCAATCGTGAAACGAAACATGGCGATCAATCCCAGTACGGCAATCGGAAGACAAGCCGCGAAAATAACGAGAGCCGCATACGACATTTCCGTCTCCGCTTTCGCGTCGGCAAATCCGGCGGCATTAGCCACAACGCCGATATATGCCGCACCCAAGGCATAGCCGAGTCGTTGGGCCGTGGGTAAGGCGCCCGCGACTCTCTCGCGGTCCTCCTTAGGGGCGAGCTCACTGGCCCGGCGCAAGACGAAAGTCCAGGCCATTCCGAAACCAGCTCCCTCAAGTATCGTGCAGATCACGATGAGCCAAACAGGGCCGTAGGGCACGGCGTAACAAAGCCCGGCAATACTCGTGGTTATCAGTAGCATGCCTCCAGCTATGAATTTCGGGTCATGCCGATCCGGTGCGCCTGACACGATCACGGCGGCAATGGTCCAGCTGAATGAGCCAGCTGCAAGGATATAACCCGCGCTGAGCGCCGAGACCCCGTGATGGGCGGTCAGGAGCAAGGGGCCGTATGCAGCCAACGCGACGGTCGCAGCCGCGAAGCACATGATCATAACAAGCCCCGAACTTGCCGGTGCGGTGAAACTGAAGGGCCGGTGCGGCAGCAGCCTGTTGCTCCCCGCAAGGCCATCAAGCCAGAGAAATACAGCCAGGCAGGCTAGTCCACCTAAAATCAAGACAGATGTGCGAACAGCCCCTATGTCAATTCCCGCATAGGCGATCAGCAAGACACCGGCCGTGAGTGCGAAGAGCCTGAAGGCAGGCAGTGTTTGTCCATTGCGTTCGGCCCGTGGCTTGTCTTGAACCCTGATACCCACGCCGATCCAAAGTGCCAGAAAAACCGCCTGTAGGGCGAAAAACCAAAACCCATGTCGCCAGGTGGAAAGTTCGACGAATAATCCTCCGATCAGCGGTCCCGCAAGCGCGGAAGCGCCCCACAATGTTGAAATGACGGCCATCACGCGCGCCATCAGAAGCTTTGGAAACAGGTATCCAACCGCAATAAACGACAACGCTACCAGACCGCCGCCGCCAAGGCCTTGCAGTGTCCGTCCGAGCAGAAGGAGCCACATGGACGGCGCGACGGCAGCAATCGCGCTTCCCACGGCATAGGCAAGAGCTGCCGTAGCCATCGGCGATTTGATGCCGTACCGGAGTGCGAGCAGTCCGCCTGTCGCACCGGCAACAATTGATCCGATTTCATAGAGAGCGATCGTCCAAGCGACCTGCTCAGCGCCCCCGATCTCCGCGATGATAGCGGGCATCATTGTTGCCACCAGCAGGCTTTCAGCGGCGTGAAGCCACACACCCAGGCTAACAAGAATCAGCGCCGGCAGATGTTCCCGCGTCAGCACCGTCTTCCAGCCAACCGGGCCGCTTTTGTCGCCAATGCTCATATCAACCTTCCTTGCAAACATTCAGCCATCCGGGCTATGAATGGCACCGTAAAACTTCAAGTTAACTTGAAGTCAAACAAAAATATTCGAATGAAAATAGGAGTTCGGATATGACCAAAAAGGCTGAACATCTGACAATCGGTGAGGCCGCCAGACGATGCGGTCTTGCTACGTCAGCTCTGCGTTTCTACGAAGAAAAAGGTCTTATTACGTCAATTCGCACTTCCGGAAATAGGCGCCTTTATCATCGCGCCGAGCTCCGGCGTATATCACTCATCCGGGTTGCCCAGTCTCTGGGCCTTACGTTGGCGGAAATCGGGTCGGCCCTCGCGGAGCTGCCGGACAGACGCTCGCCAAACAAGCGGGATTGGCAAAAACTGTCTTCAAGATGGCGCGGCCAGCTTGATTTGCGTATAGAGCAACTTCAGCGAATGCGGGATAATCTGACGGAGTGCATCGGATGCGGCTGTCTGTCACTTAAGAGTTGTTCGTTGCACAACCCGGGTGACCGGATTTCCACATCTGGGTCTGGCCCCCGCATTCTGCTAGGTCTACAAGCTGACGCAAAAGCGGAGCGTAGAAAAAACGGTTGAATGGTTGCTTCAGGCTAATAACGCCGATTGTTGGGGTCGCCATCCGGGATCTTCATCTCCCAACAAGCCCTTTCCAGTCAGGGACACTGGGATGGGCGCATCGTTGGCATTTAGGTAGTCCAAAACATTCTGTCGGGCAGCCTTGTTCACTGGATAAAGAATTATGGCGAGGCGACAGGTTGTTTCGAACGCTCGCCCAAATGGAAATGATAATCGCCAGAAATCTGCTTCCACCATCCTTCCTGGATTGCTCACACGGCGGTTTACTTTCCAACAAGCCACCTTCGCCTCAGTCGAACGAATAATCTCTAGGATGTCGGATTTCCACTCTTGTGGATACGCGTCCGTCAGGCAGGTGCCGGGAAGTCTCTCCAAACCCGATACGCTAGTGGCGATCTCGGGGTATCTGATGATCTGATAATCGTCCTCCGCATTTGCAGCGAAAATCACATTTTCCAACCAATCCGTCCCCTCGAAATGCTTGTACACATCTGCCAGGGAAGGCCGGTTGTCCCCGAAATCTGAGAGCCAGCCGACAATTTCGGCTAGGCCTTTTGGCAAGCCCGTTGTTATGGGCTCCCAGACCATCCGGTTGTCGCCGGGCCCCTTAAGGCAGAGCTTTGGAGCATGAGATAATCCAACCATTTCCGTTCGAATATTTCATGGATTTCTGTTTCGGCCAACATGCGCGCATTATGGCAATGGACAAAATAGGCCGTTATACAACGCCCTGCTTTTCCCCTCGTTTATTGGACATTTCTTGGACAAAAATAAAGGTCCGACGAATGCCGAACCTACAATTCCTCGAAAAAATTGGCGCTCCCTAGGGGACTCGAACCCCTGTTTCCGGCGTGAGAGGCCAGCGTCCTAGGCCACTAGACGAAGGGAGCGTCGAGGGCGTCCCGCTACATAGCCCCGTTTGGGGCTGCGATCAAGCTTTGAGTCTCGCAGCGCACGGGTGGACGGGCTATTCGGCGGCCACTTTTTCGGCGTGGGCTTTGGCGCCGGCCAACAGGGCGTCGACGGCGGCGTCCTCGGTGTTCCAGGCGCAGACCAGGCGGATGACGATGGCCTCGCCTTCCCTGGTCCAGCGGTGGAAAAGGTGACCGTCGGCCTCCAGGCCTTCGACCACTTCCGCCGGCAGGCCGACGAAGATCTCGTTGGCATCGACGCTGGCGAAGAGATAGGCGCCGGGCAGCGCCGCCAGGCCGTCGGACAGGCGCTTGGCGGCGGCGTTGGCGTGACGCGCGTTCCTGAGCCAGAGATCGTCGGAAATGTAGGCCTCGAGCTGGGCCGAGAGATAACGCATCTTGGACGCCAAATGGCCGCCGCGCATGCGGGTGTAGACGAAGTCGCCGGCCTTGTCGGGATCGAAGAACACCACGGCCTCGGCGCCCATGGTGCCGTTCTTGGTGGAGCCGAACGACAGCACGTCGACGCCCGCGCGCCAGGTCATGTCGGCCGGCGCGCAATCGAGGCGGGCGACGGCGTTGGCGAAGCGCGCGCCGTCCATGTGGATGCCGAGATCGCGCGTGCGCGCCACATCAACAATGGCGGCGAGCTCGTCGAGGCTATAGACGCCCCCGAGTTCCGAGGCCTGGGTGATGGAGACCGCCTTGGGCGGCACTTGGTGCGGCGTGCGCTGACCGGCTTCGGCCAGGCGTTCGGCGAAGTGCTCCGCCGAGTATTTGGCGTCCTTGCCGTCGAGCAGCACGAGTTTGGCGCCGCCGGTGTAGAACTCCGTGCCGCCGGCCTCGTCGACCTCGATATGGGCCTCGCGGTGGCAGAACACCGAGCCGTGCGGCGGCGTCAGGGTGGTCAGCGACAGCACGTTGGCCGCCGTCCCCGTCAGCACCGGAAAGACCGCCACGTCGCGTTCGAACAGCTCGCTCATCTGGCCCTGCAGGCGGGCGGTGATCTCGTCGCCGCCATAGGATGCCATGGTGCCCGTATTGGCCGCCGCCAGGGCGTCCATGATCTCGGGCGAGACGGCGGTGACGTTGTCGCTGCGGAAATCGGAAGGTGCGCTCATTTCAAAATCTCGTGCTGTTCGAATTCGCTTCTACCTATCACGAAGGGTCAGTCCGGCATACGGGAAATCGCCAGCGTCCGAAACCGCCCCTCCCCGTCGACGGGATGCTCGTATCGATAGGCCTCCAGGTCCGTGACATCGCCGTCACCGACCGCCGCGATGAGCCAGAGCCAACCGGGCTCCCAGGCCTGGGCGAGATCGGCGGCGGACGGCTCCGCGGGACCGGCTGGGTGGGAATGATACATGCCGACAACATCCTCCGGCGCATCGGCCAGCTCACGCTGCAGTTTCAGGCGCTCGGCGAAATCGACTTCGAAGGTGCGTCGCCGGTCCGACGCCAGGTTGCGGGTCGGGTGGGCGCGGCTAACGGTCAAGTTGCCGTTGTCCGCTAATCCCAACAAGAGGCCGCAGCATTCTTCCGGCTCGGCGGCAACTGCTTCGCGCTCGATCACGTCCACGGCCGCCGAAGCCAGCAGGAGGCAGGCCGTCACGGCGCCAGCCGGATGGTCCCCAACTTGCGGCCATCCGCCAGATCGAACACAAGGATGTGCTGCTCCCCATCCGCCGTCCGGATCCGCACCGTCAGGCGGCGCAGGCCGCTTTCCATTTCCTCGACGACGGCGCCGGCGGGGAGTTTGACGTCGACGTCGCCGAACGCCTTGGGCGACGGCCATTTGCGGACGGGTTCCCGCGCCGCGCCGGCAATGGGTTCCCCTGCGTTCATGCGGCTGATGATGGTGTAGGCGACGATGCCGACGCCGACGATAATCATCACGCCCATGACGGCAACCAGGATCTTGAGCCCGAGGAAGTTCTTGTTCATCGCCTGTCGCCGTCCCTGCGCACCAGAGTTTTGGTCTTAAATCGGCATCGTTGCTTCTATACTGCCCGCACCATGACGGACCGGCAGAACCATTCCTTCACCGCCGCGGACACCGCCGCCGGCGCCCGGCTCGACAAGCTGATCGCCGATCACGGCCTCGGCCTGTCGCGCATGCGGGTGAAATCCCTGATCCTGGACGGCCACGTGCGGGCCGACGGCGCGACGATAACGGACCCCTCCTACAGGGTCAAACCAGGGCTCACCCTGGAAATCGATGTGCCCGAAGCGGTCGAAGCCGAACCGGAAGGCCAGGACATCCCGCTGGCGGTGGTGTTCGAGGACGACCACCTGATCGTGATCGACAAGCCGGCCGGCCTCGTCGTCCATCCGGCGGCGGGCAACCCGGACCGGACCCTGGTCAATGCGTTGATTCACCATTGCGGCGACAGCCTTTCGGGCATCGGCGGCGCCAAGCGGCCCGGCATCGTCCACCGCCTCGACAAGGATACCAGCGGTCTCTTGATTGCCGCCAAGACCGACGCCGCCCATAACGGGCTGGCCTCCCAGTTCGCGGACCACAGCATCGAACGGGCGTACCGCGCCGTGGTCTGGGGCTGTCCCGCGCCGCCCGCCGGCACTATCGAGGGCGCCATCGGGCGCTCGCCGCGCAACCGCAAGAAAATGGCGGTGGTGGGACGGGGCGGCAAACACGCCGTCACCCACTACAAGACCCTGAAGCGTCTGGGCGACCGGGCGGCGCTGATCGAATGCCGTTTGGAAACCGGACGGACCCACCAGATCCGCGTGCATATGAGCCACATCGGCCATCCCATTATCGGCGATCCCCTTTACGGCCGGGGGCGCGGCGTCGGGAAACTGCCCGAACCCGCCCGGCGTGCCGTCGACAGGCTGGGCCGCCAGGCGCTGCATGCGGGCGTTCTCGGCTTCGAACATCCGGTTACCGGCCGCAAACACAGATTCGAAAGCGAACTTCCCGCCGACATCATCACGTTAATATCCCACCTTGATATTTAACCTACCTGGTTGGTCGGATACCTTGACATTCGGCCTTATCGTACCTTTATAAGATACAGGTGCCAGAGACACCGAAGGGGAGGGGTTCGTCTCCTCGATAAGATGACCGGTAACCAGGGGCGCGGCGCTGAGGTGCTGCGGTATGTAACAGATGGCTCGTAACGTTGTTCCCGCGATCACTCCGGAAAGTAGCCTCAGCCGCTACCTTCAGCAGATTCGCGAGTTTCCCATGCTGACCGCGGACGAGGAATACATGCTCGCCAAGGCTTGGCGGGAGCGCGACGACGTGGACGCCGCCGGGAAGCTGGTCAACAGCCATCTGCGCCTGGTCGCCAAGATCGCCATGGGCTACCGGGGCTACGGCCTGCCGGTCGCCGAACTGATTTCCGAAGGCAATGTCGGCATGATGCAGGCGGTCAAGCGCTTCGACCCGGAGCGCGGTTTCCGTCTGGCGACCTACGCCATGTGGTGGATCCGCGCCTCGATCCAGGAATACATTCTGCACTCCTGGTCGCTCGTGAAAATGGGCACGACGGCGGCCCAAAAGAAGCTGTTCTTCAACTTGCGCAAGATCAAGGGCCAATTGAAGGCCATCGACGAAGGCGACCTGCACCCCGAAACCGTAACCAAGATCGCCGACCGCCTGGGCGTCGCCGAGAACGACGTGGTCCAGATGAACCGCCGTATGGCGGCGGCCGACAGCTCGCTCAATGCACCCGTCCGCATGGACGGCGAGGGCGAGTGGATGGACTGGCTGGTCGACGAAACGCCGGATCAGGAAGTCCTGCTGGGCGAAACCCAGGAACTTGAGCAGCGCCGTGCCTGGATGGCTGAAGCCATGAAGTCGCTGAACGAGCGCGAGCAGCACATTTTGACGGAGCGCCGCCTCAAGGAGGATCCTTCGACCCTGGAGGAGCTGAGCGAGGAATACGGCATCAGCCGGGAACGCGTCCGCCAGATCGAGGTTCGGGCGTTCGAAAAGCTGCAGAAAGCCATGCGCAGCGCCGCCATGTCGACGCGTCTGGTCGAATCCTCGATCGACTAATCCAACCGCAACGACCTAATCCAGGATCGACGAACCCCACTCGTCGTAGAGTTCCTGCTGCCGCGCCTTGATGCGCGCACGCCGGCGGCCGGAAAACGCCTGCAGGTACACGATCGAGAAGTGCGGTGCGACCCAGGCCAGGGCGGCGCCGACGGCCGCTGCCATGTAGATGATGAACCAAGCATAGATATCGCCGACAAACGCGGCGCCGCCGGGGCCGCTCCAGACCTTGCCGAGAACCGGAATCAGGCCGGCTAGATTGAACAATGCAATGCAGGTCGAACCGCTGCTGCCGGGGCGGCGTTCGATGAGGAACGAGATGACGCTCGGCAGCAGTCCCAACGCAATCAGGACGATGGAGGCAAACAGGGTCGCGAGCATCAGGGCAACCCCAGCGCAGACGTGAACCAGACGGAAAGGACGACGGCAATAGCGCCCATCAGGGTGACCATACGGTACCCGGTGGTTCGCGCCTCCACGGTCATCACCGGACCGCCATTGTCCAGGGCGTCGAGTTGCTCTTCCAGGTCGGCGTACTCATTGGCCGCCGCCAGGCGCTCGGCGCGGTCCTGCTGCATGATGCGGGGCGCACCGACGCTGTTGTGCATGTCCACGAGATCGCCGTTGACAACCGCCAGTTCAACCGCCTCGGTCAATTCCCTGCGCCGCGAACGGCTGTGGTAAAGGTCGATCACGGGCGGCATCCGGGCCGCCATCCATTTGCAGAAATTGGGCAGGGACCCGGTTTTCGTCACGTGCTGGATGATAGCGAACAATCCCAGCACCTTGAGCCGGCGTTCCGCCGGATCCCCGCCCTCGACGGCGAGCTGGGGTATGGCTTTGACGGCGTCGGTGGACCGCGACGCCACGAATGCCGCGATATGCCGGTCTAGAATCTCGAAATCGTCCTTGGGATTTTCCAGGGCGTCTTCGATCGCCTGGAGAAGATCCCCCAGTTCCAACGCCCCGGCAGCGGCGATCGGCGGGCTGAGGCAGGGGGTGGCGGTATTGAGTTCGTAGAGGCAGCGCTCCAGACCGAAACCCGGCGCAGAATTTTCCACATAGCTTCGAATGGCGCCGAAATTCGCCCCCCGGTCGGAATCCTGTCCTTCGCGGTCATCCCAGGCTTCCCAACCCGAAAGGTAGTTGCTGGCGAAGAGATCGGAGAGCTTCTGTTGGAGCCCAATGTCACCGGATGACAAGGCGGCGGCGACGGCAGCGCCAAAGCCGTCCCGACAGATGGAGAGCCCGCGATAGCGAACGGGCCCGCCCGGATCGAGAACGGCGCACACCCGGGAGACAAGGATGCCGGAGGCCGTGCCGGCGCCGCTTCCGGCTTCCTCGCGCGCGGCGATCACGGCGGAATGCCGCCGGGAATCGTCGAGTCCGCCACGAACCCAATTGGCAAGTTTGTCGCCTCCCGCGATTTCAGCTCCGCTTTCACCCAGCCGTCCGATTTCCAGGGCGGCCATGCGGTCATACAGGATGTCCTTGCCGTTGATCCTGATTGGACTGCGTGCGCGGATGCCGGTGGGCTTGTGCTGCAAGCGCCTGGCGCTTCCCCACACCCAGCCTTCGGCATCCTCCATGCCCCAGCGTTCACCTGAATCGTCGCACAACAATCCACGCAGCAGCCTCTCGGTCGGTCCGGAAAATTTCTGCCCGCCTGATAACGTGACGTAGCTGCCGTGCGACATCTTTTGCTCAAACAGCTCTTCGGCGCTCAATTTTTCAACGGGATTGCGACCGAGCAGAAGCAGCATGATCGCCACGCCCAAGGCATAAAGATCGGTCCCGGCGCCACCCTCACCGCGACCGATGGGATCGGCCATGCCGCGTTCCAACGTTTCGTAATAAACGGGTTGGGAGTAACCCGGCGGCTCCGTGAAGCATTCGCCGAGAACGATTTGTTGTTTGGCCTGGTCGCGGTAAAAGAGGTTTTCCAGACGGATGCGGCGGTGGGCAATGCCCTGATGTTCGAATTCCGCCAGGGCCTCGATCAGTCGAGGCAGGATGCGGTCGGTGACGATTGGCTCGGCCAATCCGGCGCGGCCCGTCAGCGATTCCGACAGCCGGCCTCCGGTAGGCCTTTCCAAGATCATCACGGGCCGAATTTCCTTGCCGATCGGCACGTGCCGGCTGGCCCGCAACTCCAGAGTGTTTTTGGGTTTTTTGTCGCCTACCATCCGGGCGGCGTGGTGTCGCTGCGGAATGTCGGCGCGGCATACCAGCGCGAAAATTGCGGCCCCCGCCGCATCGCGGTCCGTTGCTGCGAAGGCCTGGGCGTTGGGCGAGTCCAGGTCGCTTAACGGCACTCCGAGGTCAATGCGATAGCGATCGTCGAATGAAACCGCTTCACCGCTAGTGATTTTCCAAGAACTTGCGGACACCACTCCCAACACCGATTCAACTTCGACGATCTATATATGGCCCGCTACGCGGCTCGGCACAAGTGCTGATACCCCTGAACACGCTTGAGAGACTTGTTTCGCCCGCAAGGAATTGTAAACTCTAGAGGATGATCTTGAGGGTGGTGGCACGACACCGCGGCCGGTCAGTTTCGGTCGTAGAGAAACGTAATCCTAGGGGCTGAAATTGTCGGAAACCGTTAACGATCTCTACGCTCTGCGCAAGGGCAGGTGGACCGTCTATCAGCAATACTCCAAAGCGGATTTCGGCCGCGCCGTAACGGACGCGGAAAAACTCATGAAGGAAGCGGCGGTCGATGCCGTGGGCATCATCCGCGAATCGCCCGACAAGCGTTCCGGCGGATTTCGTGAATCGCTGGCCTATGCCGACGCCAAAAAGGAAGGCGTCCCGCCGCTCAATGAATTCGAGGTAAAGCCCAAGGCCAAGCAGGAGCACAAAACAAGGGAAGGCGCCTTCTTCGAAGAGGGGGCCGAAGACGAGGATGCCGGCCAACGCGCCCGCAAGGCCCGCAAGGAAGCCGCCGAGGATCCGGCTCTGCAAAGGAGCGCTTTTGCCCTGCCCGTCAAGCTGTTCACCGTTGCCTTCATCGCCCTCGGCGTCGGTTGGGGGCTTTGGGCTTCGATAAACCACCTAGGCGGTACGCCGATGCTGGCCAACGCCTTGGGCCAACACAATCTGGCGGCCAAAACCATGGGCATCGGCTTCGTCATTTCGCTGATGATCCTGCTGCCGACCACGATCAGCGGTGCCGACATCGCCGCCGCATTCCGCAGCGCACCGGCCCAACCCGCGCGCCGGCCGGCGCAAGCCCGACGCAAGCCGCCAGCCAACAAAAAGAAGGGCAAGAAAGGCGCCGGCGACAAGGCCAAGAAGGAGGGTAAGGGTGAGGACGAGTGGTCGACCGGCGAAAGCCAAAAGGAAGACAAGCCCGAGATCCCACCCGCCCCCGAAGAAGAGAAACCGGAAGAGCCCGTCGACGCCGGCGCCGCCAACCGCATCGAGGCCTCCCGCGCCACCCTGATGAAATTTTTCGAGCGTTGCATGGCCTTCATCATGGCGTCCGATCCCGAAGCCAAAAGCGGCCGCATGGACGCCGTCACCACCTTCGGCTGCCAGTTGTTCTTTGCCGGGGCGGCGGAAATCCTGGCCAACAACGCCAAGATCGACACCCGGCATCTTGGTAAGATCCTCGAGCCGTGCGCCCTGGCTTTGGGCGTGGACAAACGCCGGCTGAAGCAGTTTTCCGACAAATACGACAGTTACCTGCTGGAACCGGGTTACCTCGACATGTTCCGGGCGGGCCGCGAGGCCATGCAGACGGCCATCGACGACGAAAAGAAACAGGCCGAAAGGGAGGCCGCCGCCGAGGAAGCCGCCAAGGCGCCCGCGGGGGCCAGACCAAAAAGCCCGGCTGACGACGATTTCGACGACGACTGGGAAAGCGACGAGGATATCGGCATCTTCCTGGCGCACGCCCTGGAGGCCTGGCGATCACCCAAGGACCGCAAAGGCGGCATGACCGCCGTGCTGTTCACCGACATCGTCGGCTCGACCAACATCACCCAGACCCACGGCGACGAGGCCAGCCAGCGCCTGGTCAACATTCACAATTCGATCGTGCGCGGCGCCATCCAGGGTCAGGGCGGCTGGGAGGTCAAGCATACCGGCGACGGCATCATGTCGGCCTTCAGCAATCCACCCGCCTCGGTCGATGCCGCCGTCGACATGCAGCGCGGCGTCGCCAAGTACAACGACAACGAACCCGATATCGAACTCCACCTGCGGGTCGGCATCTCGGTCGGCGAACCCATTGCGGAGGACAACGATCTGTTCGGCACGACGGTGCAGATGGCGGCCCGGCTATGCGACGGCGCGGGTACCGACGGCATCATGGTCACCAACATGCTGAAGGAAATGTGCCAGGGCCGACCCTACAAGTTCGAAAACCTGGAGCCTCGGGAATTCAAGGGTATCGCCGAACCGGTTCAGGTCTCCCTCGTCCGCTGGGTCAAGGAAGAGGACTGAGGGCTTTTTTCCATACTCTCCCTACGTCATTCCGGGGGACGCGAAGCGTCAACCCGGAATCCATGCCTGAGCTTTCGAGTATGGTGTGGAGCGTCTAGAATTGACGCCACGGCATGGATTCCCGCCTTCGCGGGAATGACGAGTTTCGAAACCGCCTAATCCTCGAAGGGATCGCGCACCAGGATGGTGTCTTCGCGTTCCGGGCTCGTCGAAACCATCGCCACGGGCACCTCGATCAGTTCCTCGATGCGGCGGATGTACTTCACCGCCGTGGCCGGCAGATCGGCCCAACTGCGGGCGCCTTCGGTGCTTTCCGACCAGCCTTCGATGGTCTCGTACACGGGCTCAACAGCGGCCTGCGCCGCCGGCTGAGACGGCAGGTGCTGGATGACTTCGCCATTGTGGCGATAGCCCACACAAACCTTCAATTCATCCATGCCGTCGAGTACGTCGAGCTTGGTGAGCGCAATCCCCGTCATGCCGTTGAGCTTGGCCGTCTGGCGAACCAGGACAGCGTCGAACCAGCCGCAACGGCGCGAGCGGCCGGTCACGGTACCGAATTCGTGGCCGCGTTCGCCGAGGCCTTGCCCGATCTCGTCAAACAGCTCGGTCGGGAATGGTCCGGCGCCGACGCGCGTGGTGTAGGCCTTGACGATGCCGAGGACGTAGCCGACGGCATCGGGGCCCAATCCCGAACCGACGGCGGCCTGACCTGCCAAGGTGTTGGAAGACGTGACGAAGGGATAGGTGCCGTGATCGATGTCCAGCAGCGCCCCCTGAGCGCCCTCGAACAGCACTCGCTTACCGCCGCGCTTAGCCGCATCCAGCGTCAGCCAAACGGTATCGGCGAAGGGCAAAATGTCCTTGCCGACGACGTTGAGGTCGGCGAGCAATTCATCGCCGTTGACGGGGTCGACACCCATGCCCTTGCGCAAGGCGTTGTGATGCAGCAGCAGATTGTCGATGCGGCCTTGCAGCGCCTCCGGATCGGCCAAATCGCCAACCCTCAGGCCGCGGCGGGCGATCTTATCTTCATAAGCGGGACCGATGCCGCGCCGGGTGGTGCCGATGGCGGTGCCGCCTCTGGCTTCCTCGCGCAAGGCGTCGAGTTCCTGGTGCAACGGCAGGATAAGACTGGCGTTTTCGGCCACCTTCAGGACCTCGGGCGTGATATCCACGCCCTGCTCCCGGATGCGCTCGATCTCCGCCAGCAAGGCCCAGGGGTCGATAACGACGCCGTTGCCGATGACGGAAAGCTTACCTCCGACGACGCCGGAGGGCAGCGAGCTCAGCTTGTAGACGACGCCGTCGATGACCAGGGTATGCCCGGCGTTGTGACCGCCCTGGAAGCGCACCACGACATCGGCCCGGCTGCTCAGCCAGTCAACGATCTTACCCTTGCCCTCATCGCCCCACTGGGCGCCGACCACTGTTACGTTCGCCATGACGTTCCAATCCTAGTTCCGGTAACTCCTGAAACGGAAGAATGTAGTACCGTGCGGCTCACCCCAGCGGGTGGACCTCGCCGGCTTCGAGAATATGCGTGCAGCCCAGCCGGGCCGCCTCCGCGCGCGCATCGGCGGCGTTTGCGAAACCCTGCAACGTCAACCAGCCTTCCGCCCGCAGCCGCCTGCCATCGCCCGCGGCAGCATCGGCAGAAAGATAAACGAGCGGCGGCGCCTCGGCGCCCGGAAGCGCCCGCATCAGCGAATCGGCGAACAGCGAAAAACCAGTCGCTGTTTCTCCCGACGCCAGTTCGTAGCGCCCGCCGCGGCCCAGTTCACCCCGGACGTCGCGGGCGAAGATGGTGAAGCAGATGCCGGTCTGGTATTCAAGCCCGCGGAATTCGGTAACGTCCACGGTCAGGGTGAGATCCGGCGACGTCGCCGCGATCAATTCCGCACAGTCCACAAGGTTCTGAATTTCCGCCGCGGCGCTCTTGGGCAAGTCTATCGCCTTCAGCTTCGCGACGGCACTGTCGACCGGACCGGAGGATCCCAGCAGGTCCGACAACAAGGCGCTGATGCCGTCGCCGAACTCCGCCAGCGCCGCCGCGTCCTTGCGGTCCAGGGCCAGGCGCGCCCGTTCGCTGTCTTCGTCCGACAAACCAAGGCCCTGGCACACCACCGGCACCAGCGTCGGCAGACTAAGATCGATGGACAATCCCTCAATGCCGAGATCGGCGAGCGCTTCTCCCGCCAGCGAGACGACCTCGGCGTCGGCCGCCAGTTCGGGCGCGCCGATCAATTCGGCGCCGATCTGGGCGAATTGCCGTTCGGGCCGGAGCTGTGAGCCCCTCACCCGCAGCACCTGACCGCCATAGGAGAGCCTTAAGGGCCGGGGTTCATTGACCAAGCGAGTGACTGCGACACGGGCGACCTGGGGCGTGATATCGGGCCGCACGCCCATCATGCGCTGCGATACAGGGTCCATAAGGCGGAACATGTCGCCCGCGACGGCCTGTCCCAGACCATCGAGAAAACTCTCCTCGAACTCGACCAAGGGCGGCTTGATGCGCTGATAGCCATAGGCGCGAAACGCCGCCAACAGGCGTTCGATGGTTGCCGCCTCAAGCTCCGCGTCGAGCGGCAGCGTGTCGGCGAGACCGTTGGGCAGCAGACCTTTGTGGGCGGACGAATTCATGGCGACGCGGAGTTTAGAGCATTTTCCCGGTTAGACGAAATCAAGCGCCTTGGCCTGCTTGACGTGCGGCAGGGCCTGCAGTTTCGACAGAACTTCTTCTTCGATTTCACCGTCGATCTCGATCAGGGCCAGGGCGTCACCGCCGGCTTCCGAGCGGCCCAAGTGGAACGTCGCGATATTGAGATCGGCATCACCCAGCACCGTCCCGACGGCGCCGATCAGGCCCGGTTTGTCCTCGTTGTTGAGGTAGATCATGTGCGGCGCCAGTTCGGCTTCGACCGCCATGTCGTTGATCTGTACCACGCGCGGTTTGGAATCGCCGAACAGCGAGCCCGCGACGACGCGCTTACGCCGTTCGGTCTCCACCGTCAGGCGGACCAGCGTCTGGTAATCGCTGATGCTTTCCTGCTTGGTCTCGATCACCGCGACGCCGCGTTCCTTGGCGACCAAGGGGGCATTGACCATGTTGACCGATTCCATCAGCGGCGACAGCAGCCCCTCCAGCACGATGGCGGTCAGGGGGCTGGTATTTAGGGTGGCGGCGTGGCCGGCGTATTCGACCGTCACGTTCTTCAGTCCGGTCTCGGTGATCTGGCCGGCGAAGCGGCCGATCTGTTCGACCATGCGCATGTACGGCTTGAGACGCGGCGCATCCTCGGCCGATACCGACGGCATGTTGAGCGCGTTCGTGATCGCGCCGTCGAGCAGAAAATCGGCCATCTGTTCGGCGATTTGAAGGGCGACCTTTTCCTGGGCCTCCGTGGTGGAAGCGCCGAGATGGGGTGTAACCACGATGCCTTCAACGCCGAAAAGCGGATTGTCGGTTGCCGGTTCCTCGGCGAACACGTCGAGCGCCGCACCTGCGACCTGGCCGCCTTCGACGGCTTCCTTGAGGGCGGCCTCGTCGATCAGCCCGCCGCGGGCGCAGTTCACGATGCGCACGCCCTTGCGCATCTTGGCGATGGCTTCGGCGTTGATGACGTTGCGGGTCTGATCTGTCAGGGGCGTGTGCAGGGTGATGAAGTCGGCGCGCGGGAACAGGGCGTCCAGTTCCACCTTTTCCACGCCGATCGTTTCGGCGCGTTCCGGCGACAGGAAGGGATCGTAGGCCAGAACCTTCATCTTCAGGCCCTGCGCCCGGTCGGCGACCACCGATCCGATGTTGCCGCAGCCGATCAGGCCGAGCGTCTTGCCGGCAACCTCGACGCCCATGAAGCGGGACTTTTCCCACTTGCCCCGATGGGTGCTGGCGCTCGCCTCGGGGATCTGGCGGGCCAACGACAGCAGCATCGCGATGGAATGCTCGGCCGTGGTGATGGAGTTGCCGAACGGCGTATTCATGACGACGATGCCGCGCTGGGTGGCGCCCGGAATGTCGATGTTATCGACACCGATGCCCGCCCGGCCGATGACCTTCAGGTTGTCGGCCGACGCCAGGATTTCGTTGGTCGCTTTAGTGGCGGATCGCACGGCGAGGCCGTCGTAGTCGCCGATGCAGGCTGCCAGTTCATCCGGGCTCATGCCGACCTTCTCGTCGACCTCGATGCCTCGGGCGCGGAATACGTCCGCCGCCAGCGGACTCATTTTGTCCGAAATAAGTACTTTGACCATGGTCTTGCCTTTAGAAACGAGTTGGGGGGGTTAGGCCGCTTGCTGCGACGACTTGATCTCGGCAAACGCCCAGTCGAGCCACGGCAGCAGGGCCTGAATGTCTGAAGTTTCGACGGTGGCGCCGCCCCAGATGCGCAAACCCGGCGGAGCCGCAGGATAAGCGCCGATGTCGAAGGCGACGTTTTCCGATTCCAGCATCGCCATCAGCCGCTTGATCAGCGCCCGCTGGTCGGCTTCCGGCAAGCCCTGGAACCAGGGATCGACGACCGAGAGGCAGATTGAGGTGGAAGACCGTGCCGCCTCGTCCCCGACCAGGAAATCGATCCAGGGGGTCTGCTGCACCCAAGCCGAAATCACTTCGAGGTTGGCCTTGGAGCGATCGAGCAAGCCGTCGAGCCCCTGGGCCTCGGCCCAGGTCAGGGCATCCAGCACGTCCTCGATCACCATCATCGAAACGGTGTTGATGGTGGCGCCTTTGAAGATGTCGGCGTTGAGCTTGCCGCCCTTGGTCAGGCGGAAGATCTTCGGCATGGGCCAGGGCGGGGTGTAGCTCTCCAGCCGCTCCACCGCCCGCGGGCTCAGGACCAGCACGCCGTGCGCCGCCTCGCCGCCCAGCACCTTCTGCCAGGAGAACGTCGTCGCGTCGAGCTTGCTCCAGTCGAGGTCCATGGCGAACACGGCGCTGGTCGCATCGCAGATCGTCAGACCTTGGCGGTCGGCGGCGATCCAGTCGCCATTGGGCACGCAGGCCCCGCCGGCCGTGCCGTTCCAGGTGAAGATGACATCGCGGTCGCAATCGACCTGGCCGAGATCGGGAATTTCACCGTAGGGCGCTTCCAGCACGCGGGTATCTTCGATCTTGAGCTGCTTGGTGACGTCGATCTGCCACTGCGAACCGAAGTTCTCCCAGACCAGGAGGTCGACGCCCCGGGGACCCAGGAGCGACCACATGGCCATCTCGATGGCGCCGGTGTCGGAGGCCGGCACAATGCCGATCAGATAATCGTCGGGCAGGCCGAGGATGCGCCGCATGCGGTCGCAGGCGTCGTTGATCTTCGCCTTGCACTCGGCGGCGCGGTGCGAGCGGCCGTCATGAATGTTGTTGAGAGCTGCCGGTGTCCAGCCCGGCCGTTTGGAACATGGCCCCGAGGAAAATCGGGGATTCTGAGGATGCAATTCTGGTTTCATGGTGTCTCCCTTCCTTCCAGAAGGGCTGCGACCCGTTGGGGGATCGTGGCCCGCCGGGGACTTTAAGGATGACGCGGCGATTGTCAACGTGATTCCCGATGTCGCGAATTTCCCCGCCGGATAATGCACGTCATCGGTTTGCGCCGTTGCCCTTGAGGTGCCCCGACGGTTGACTAGCGCCGCCGCCCGTGGCTTGGTTCCTTCCACGAATTTTTCCCATCGGCAGCGGACCCCTTTACATGATTCCCAGTCAACGGCACCTCTTTGATATTCCCGACGACGTGGCCTATCTCAACTGCGCCTACCTTTCCCCTTTGAGCCATGCCGTGCTCGCCGCGGGCGAGGAAGGATTGCGCATGAAGGCGCTGCCCTGGACGGTGACGCCGCCCGATTTCTTCTCCGAATCGGAGATCGCCCGGAAGGCCTTTGCCGATCTCATCGGCGCCCAGGCCGACGACATCTTCGTGATCCCGGCGGCCTCCTACGGCGTCTCTCTGGCCGCGGCCAACTTACCGGTCGGGGCCGACCAAAAGATCATCATGCTGGAGGAACAATTCCCCTCCCACGTCTATCCCTGGCGCGAGCTGGCGGCCCGGACGGGGGCGGCGGTCGAGGTTCTGCCCCGGCCCGCCGACGAGGACTGGACGACGGCCATACTGGCGGCCATCGACGATCGTTGCGGCATTGTCGCCGTTCCCCATTGCCATTGGACCGACGGCGGGCTGATAGACCTCGTGGCGGTCGGGGAACGCTGCCGGGCGGCGGGCGCGGCGCTGGTCATCGACGCCACGCAGTCGCTGGGCGCTCTGCCGCTGGACGTGCGAGAGGTTCAGCCCGATTTTCTCATCGCCGCCTGCTACAAGTGGCTGCTGGGGCCCTATTCCATCGGCTTCGCCTACGCCGCACCCCACCGCCAGGACGGCCAGCCGTTGGAGTACAACTGGATCCAGCGCGAGGATGCGGAAAACTTCGCCGGTCTCGTCAATTACGGTGAGACCTACCAGACCGGCGCGCGCCGCTACGACGTCGGCGAGCGCTCCAATTTCGCCCTGATGCCGGCGGCCCGCGCCGCCCTTGATCAGATTGCCGGCTGGGGCGTCGAAGAAATCCAGGCGACCTTGTCCGCCCGCACGGCCGACATCGCCGAACGCGCCCGCGATTTCGGCCTCTCCAGTGCACCTCAGGGTCTCAGGGCGGGTCATTTCCTGGGCTTGCGGTTTTCCGGCGGCGTGCCGGGGGGATTGCCGGAAACGCTCGCCGAGAACAAGGTGTTCGTGAGCGTTCGGGGGTCCTCCATGCGCATCACGCCGCACGTCTACAACACCGACGCGGATGTCGATAAACTGTTCGACATCTTGGGATCGGCGCTGGGTTAAACCTGATGAGCAGTCTCGAATTCGGCGATGGGCCGCAATCGCTATATGAGGGCACCAGCCTGCCGGCCTTCGACCTGACCAAGGCGCGGCGCGACACGCCGGGTTGCGAAAACGTTTTGCATTTCAACAACGCCGGCGCGGCGCTGATGCCCGAATGCGTCACGGAAGCCGTCATCCGGCACCTGCAACTGGAATCGGAAATCGGCGGCTACGAGGCGGCGGCGCGGGCTGAGCGGCCGCTGAACCGGGTCTACGACGCGACGGCCGGCCTGATCAACGGCTCAAGGGATGAAATCGCCATCGTCGAGAACGCCACGCGGGCCTGGGACATGGCCTTCTACGCCATGCCCTTCGCCGAGGGTGACCGCGTCCTTACCTGCACCTCGGAATACGCCTCGAACTACATCGCCTACCTGCAGATCGCCAAGAAGGCCGGCGCGGTCATAGAGGCCGTGCCCGCCGACGAGAGCGGCCAGATAGACGTCTCAGCGCTGGAGAACATGATCGACGAGCGCGTCAAGCTCATCTCGATCACCCACGTGCCGACCAACGGCGGCCTGGTCAATCCAGCGGCGGAGGTGGGGCGCATCGCCAAGGCGGCGAATATCCCCTACCTCCTCGACGCCTGCCAGTCGGTCGGCCAAATGCCCATCGACGTCGCCGCCATCGGCTGCGACATGCTCTCGGCAACGGGCCGCAAGTACCTGCGCGGCCCGCGCGGCACCGGCTTCCTCTGGGTACGCAAGGAACTGATCGAGATTTTGGAACCGCCCTTCCTCGACCTCCATGCGGCCGAATGGACGGGCGAACAAAGCTACCGCATCCGCGACGACGCCCGCCGTTTCGAAAACTGGGAGAGCTACGTCGCCGGCCGTGCCGGCCTCTGCGCCGCCATCGAATACGCCCAATCCTGGGGCCTTGAGGTCATCTACGGCCGCATCCTCGAACTGGCCGCAAGTTTGCGCGCCAAGCTCGGCGCCCTGCCCGGCGTCGAGGTCCGGGATCTCGGCGTCGAGCAGTGCGGCATCGTCAGCTTCACCTTGGAGGGCCATGAACCAGAGGCCATCTTCGAAGCGCTGGCCGAACAGGCCATCAATGTGGAGACCTCCAGCCCCGCCAGCACCCGCCTCGATTTCACCGCCCGCAACCTCGGCACCGTCGTCCGCGCCAGCGTGCACTACTACAATTCCGACGAAGAAATCGACCGGTTCTGCGAGGCCCTGGAGGGGATTTAGGAGCCAACTTCCGCTACATCGTCATTCCGGCGCATGCCGGAATCCAGGTTTCCTTTTGTTTGGACGGACAAAAAACAAACTGGACCCCGGATCAAGTCCGGGGTGACGTGATTGAAATTGACATCTTCTCGATCGTCATTCCGGCGAAAGCCGGAATCCAATTTTCTTTTTTCCCAAGGATTGTGCCGGGCGCTGATTCAGAATGGACCCCGGATCAAGTCCGGGGTGACGCATAGCCGTTAATCACGCCTCAAACAAAACTCACGCTGACCTTGCCCAATCCGTCGATTTCCGCCGTGGCGCTGTCGCCTTTGTCCAGCCAGCGGGTTTTGACCAGACTGCCCAGCATGACGAATTCCCCGGCCTTCAGCGTGAGACCGTTGGCCGCCATGTGGTTGGCGACGAAGGCCAGCGCTTCCAGCGGATGGCCCAGGACGTCGCGGCCGTGGCCAACGCTGGGTTCCTCTCCGTTGACCGACATGCGGCCCTCGATGGCTTCGAGATCAAGGTCCCGCCAGTCCGTCACCTCATCGCCCAGCACGCAGCCGGCGTTGCAGAAATCGTCGGCGATCAGAGTAATGGCCGGCATGGAGAGGATGTCGTCGTAGCGGTCGTCGACGATCTCGAACCCCGGCATCAGGGCCGCCACGGCATCGGCGACAGATTCCCGGGTATGAGGCGCGTCGCTAGGGACCAAATCCCGGCCCATGCGGGCGACGATCTCGCATTCGATGCCGGGGGCGCAGTAGGCGGCGCGCGGCAGGTCGGCATGATTGCGCGCCACCAAACGGCTCCTCACCCGGCCCATGCAGGGCGTCGTCATCTTCATGTACTCCTGCATGGCGGTTGAAGTGACGCCCACCTTCCAACCGGCGTAATCCTCGCCACGGGCGGCGAACCAATCGTGCAGGGCCCACTGGATGCCATAGGCCTCATCCGGATCGGCGGGCCGGGCGCCCTCCGGCAGGTCGCGGAAGGATTCGACGGCGAGGCGGCGTTCGCCGACGAAGGCGGCGGCTTGTTTGACGGCGTCAGATTGCATCGGCGATGGCCTTTCCCATTTCCTCGGTGGTTGCCTTGCCGCCGAGATCCGGCGTCAAGGCGGCGCCCTCGGCCAGAACGGCGGCGATGGCGTCCTCCACGGCGCGGGCGGCTTCGGCGTGACCCAGGTGATCCAGCATCATGGCGCCCGACCAGATCTGCGCCACCGGATTGGCAATGCCCTGGCCCGCAATGTCGGGGGCGGATCCGTGCACCGGCTCGAACATCGACGGTGCGTCGCCTGCGGGATTGATGTTGGCGCTGGGCGCGATGCCGATGCCACCCGCGACGGCGGGGCCGAGGTCCGAGAGAATGTCGCCGAACAGGTTGGAGCCCACCACCACGTCGAAATAATCGGGCTTGCCGACGAAATGGGCCGTCAGGATGTCGATGTGGAACTTGTCGGTTTTGATCTCCGGGTAGTCGGCCCGGATGGCTTCGAAGCGTTCGTCCCAATAGGGCATGGTGTGGATAATGCCGTTGGACTTCGTCGCCGAGGTGACATGCTTGGCCGGCCGCGTCGCCGCCAGGTCGAAGGCGTAGCGCATGATGCGGTCGAGGCCCTGCTTGGTGAACATGCTCTCTTGCACGGCGACCTCCTGTTCGGTGCCCGCATAGAGCCGCCCGCCGATTTCGGAGTATTCGCCTTCGACGTTCTCCCGCACGATCACCATGTCGATGTCCCCCGGACCGTAGCCCTTGAGCGGACACTCGACGCCTTCGAACAGCTTCACGGGCCGGACGTTGGCGTATTGCGAAAACGCCCGCCGGATCGGGATCAGCAAACCCCACAGCGAAACGTGGTCGGGCACGCCGGGGTAGCCCACGGCGCCGAGGAAGATCTGATCGTGCTCGCGCAGGATCTCAAAAGCGTCTTCCGGCATCATTCGGCCCGTTTGCAGGTACTTTTCGCAAGACCAGTCCAGTTCCGCCCACTCGAATTGGATGCCGAATTTCGCCGCCGCGGCGTCCAGGGCGCGAATGCCTTCCGGCATCACCTCAAGACCGATGCCATCCCCGGCAATGACGGCGATGCGGTGTTTTTGCGAATTGGCGGACGTGGCCATGCGGATGGGCGCTCCATTGCGGCTACAGAAGCGCAGAGTTTACGGGGCCTCTAGCCCAGCGCCAATTGGTAATATTTTACGCCGTCGATGGGATTGTCGTAGTAGGGCTCGATTTCGACGAAGCCCAGGGAACGGTAGAGTGCCCCCGCCTCGACCATCGTGTTTTCGATGGTGTCGAGCCGCATGGCGGCGTAGCCCAACTCCCGCGCCGCCTCGATCAGCGTGGTTGCGAGCTTTCGTCCCAACCCGTAGGCACGGAAGTCCGGCCTGACGTAAAGGCGCTTCATCTCGCAGATGCGCCCGAGTTCGTCATCGTCGGGCAACGGACGCATGCCGACGCCGCCCGCCGCCACGCCGCCGACGCGGGCCAGCAGGAGCATTCCTTCCGGTGCCGAATAGGCGCCCGGAAAGGTCTCCATTTCAGTGTCGAAATCCTGGAAGCACAGGTTGAAGTGCAACGATTCGGCGTACTCGATGAAGATCGCCTTGACCTCGGCAGAGTCGGCCTGGTCAACGGCATTTTCGATGGCAATCGCGGCGTTCGCTTGTGCTTCGGCTTGTGCCTGATCCGTTTCCATACCCTGTCTTAACAGGAAATGCGCCGCCGGGAAGCGCCTAAAGGAAGAATTCCCCGGCCAGAACCTCAACGGCGTTGCCGGCGATAGTTACCCGCTCGCCTTCGTCGCGGCATTGCAGGACGCCGCCGCGCGCCGAGATTTGGTGGGCCGTCAACTCCGTCTTGCCCAGGCGCTTCGCCCAGTAGGGGATCAGCGTGCAATGGGCCGAACCGGTCACCGGATCCTCAGGAATACCGAAGGCCGGCGCGAAAAAGCGCGAAACGAAGTCGGGGTTTCCGGCGACGCCGTCGCCGGGCGCCGTGGCGATGACGGCGTGTTTGTCGAGTTTGGCAAGACCCGTCATGTCCGGGTCGAGGCTCCGCACCTCGGCCGCCGTGTCAAAGGTGACCATATAATCGCGCGCTGCCATGATCTCGACGGGGTTGCCGCCAAGCGACGCCAGCAGGCCTTCCTCGGGCTCGACGGGCGTCGGCGGGCGGGAAGGGAAATTCATTTCCATCAAATCGCCCCGGCGGGTCACCGTGAGGTCGCCGCTCTTGGTCGTAAAGACGACCCTGTCCGATCCGGGCTCAAGGCGATTGAAGACCACATGGGCGGACGCCAGGGTGGCGTGGCCGCAAAGGTCGACCTCGTGGGCCGGGGTGAACCAGCGAAGATCGTAGTGTCCGTCGCCGCCGACAAAAAAGGCGGTCTCCGAAAGATTGTTCTCAAGCGCCACGCTCTGCATGGTGTCGTCGTCCAACCACTCACCAAGGGGGCAAATGGCAGCCGGATTGCCGCCAAATGCCCGGTCGGTGAAAGCATCGATTTGGTAAAGCGGAAGTTTCACGAGACTTTTCCTTTTTGTTTGTCAGGCTGCGCGCCCGGTCCGAGTGGCGCGGGGGCGCCGCCAGGTCCGGCCGTCTGCCACGATCTTGTTGACCTGGCCGCGGGTCATACCGATGTCGGCCAACATGCGGTCATCGAGATCAAGCAACGCCTGGCGTTCAATTTGGGCGCTCTGGAGGTTGTAGATGAAGCGCCACGCTGCCGCCAACAGACGGATGGGCAGGTTCACCAGAACTTCCCGAACAACGCGACGCCGACTACTCAGAAAGCCTGAACTTGATATTGTATCGCTCCAATGCATGATATTTCTCCGTTGTTTGAGTGACAATCAGCACAATTGCGCTGATGTGTTGATATATAATTGACACAATACGGGCGTCAATGCTAATATTGTCACCATGACAATTTGGACTCCTGATATCGAAAACCGATCCGGCCCCCGCTACGCTGTGATCGCCGACGCCATTTCCGACGCCATTGCCGAGGACGACCTCCCCGCCGGCGCCAAGCTGCCGCCGCAGCGCGACCTGGCCTGGCGCCTGGGCGTAACGGTCGGCACTATCAGCCGGGCCTACAAGCTGGCCCACGACCGTGGGCTGGTCAGCGGCAAGGTCGGCCGCGGCACTTACGTGCTGGACGGCCCACCGCCCCAGGAACAAATTCTCCCGGATATCGAACAACCCATGGTCAATCTGGCCCGCAACGTGCCAGCCCGGGACCTGCACGTCGACCCGTTTACTGATGTTTTGCAACGCATCGCCCAGAGCCCCGGTCGTGAAAAACTGTTGGGTTATATGCCGTCGGCCGGGCACATGGCATATCGCCGGACCGGCGCCGACTGGATGGGTCGCGCGGGGCTTGAAGCCGATGCCGACAACGTTTTGATGTTCAGCGGCGCCCAGGAGGTCTTTAGCTCGGCCATCGCCAGTCTGGTCGGCGTGGGCGGGACCATCCTCGTGGAAAGTCTGACCTTCAACGGCATTTGTCACGCGGCGGCACTGTTCAACGCGAACCTCGTCGGCGTGGCCATGGACGACGAAGGCCTGCTGCCGGACGCCCTGGATGCCGCCTGTCGAAGCTCGGACGCCAAGGTGCTGATCACGGTGCCGATGGCGCAAAATCCCACCACCGCCTTCATGGGCGAAGATCGCCGCCGGGCAATCGTCGAGGTGGCGCGAAAACACGATCTCACCATCATCGAAGACGACGTTTACGGCTACATCACGGAAAGCCGCCCGCCCGCCATCGCCCAACTGGCGCCTGAACGCACCCTGTACATGACCAGCCTCTCCAAATCCGTGGCCCCGGGACTGCGCATCGCCTGGGCATTCGGTCCGCCCGACATCATGGCCAAGCTGGGCCACACACTCTACGGACTTCGTGTCTCCCAACCCGCCCTGATGGCGGAAATCGCCAAGACCTGGATCGAGGACGGCACCGCCGACCGGCTACGGCATTGGCAGAAGGCTGAAACCGCGGCCCGCGAAGCCATCGCCAGGGAAGTATTCGCCGGCCTGAATTTGCGCAGCCACCCCACCTCCTTCCATGCTTTCCTGGAATTGCCCGAGCCCTGGCGCACGAGAGAATTCGAAACGGCGGCGCGCGAACAGGGAATAATCGTGGTGCCGGCGGAGGACTTTGCGGTCGACCGCACGCCCGTCCCCCACGCCGTCCGCTTGTCGCTCACCGGGCCGGCAAGCCGCGAAATCCTGCGGGAATCCCTCGAAACGCTTGACGATATGATCCGCGCCGCCCCGTCGCCGCGCCGGACCGTTATCTAAATTTCGACGAGGCCTATCCGCTGGCGCGTTCGACGGCTTCCACGATCTCGTTGACGACGGTGCCGACAAGCCCTTCGTCATCGCCCTCCGCCATCACGCGGATGAGCGGTTCGGTGCCCGAAGCCCGGATCAGCACGCGTCCCGCGTCGCCCAACCGGGCACCGCCGTCGTCGATGGCCTTCTTGACCGTCGGATCCTCGAGCGGGTTCCCGTCGGAAAACCTGACGTTTTTGAGGAGTTGAGGCAGCGGTTCAAAAGGACGGGCAATTTTGCTGACGGGCGCACCATTTTGGATGATGACGGCCAGAGCCTGCAGAGCCGCAATCAGACCGTCGCCCGTGGTGTTGAAGTCACCAAGGATTATGTGGCCCGACTGCTCGCCGCCCATGTTGTAGCCGCCCGCACGCATCTGCTCCACGACATAGCGGTCACCCACCTGGGTGCGCACCAGATCCAATCCCAATCCCTCAAGGTAGCGCTGTAGCCCCAAATTGGACATGGAAGTCGCCACAACCCCGCCCCCCTGCAGTCGGCCGCTGGCTTGCCACGAGGTTGCAATCAAGGCCATTAACTGGTCGCCGTCCACAAGTTCGCCATGTTCGTCCGCCAGAACCAGGCGGTCGGCGTCGCCATCGAGGGCGATACCGAGGTCGGCGCCGTGGGCCACGACCTGTTCGGACAGCGTCTGCGGGCTGGTGGAGCCGCAATTGACATTGATGTTGAAGCCGTCCGGTTCCGTGCCGACCGAGATCACCTCGGCGCCCAATTCCCACAAAACGGTCGGGGCAACCTTGTAGGCGGCGCCATTGGCACAGTCGATGACGATCTTGAGGCCGTCCAGCGTGCTTTCGCGCGGGAAAGTGTTCTTGGCGAATTCGATATAGCGCCCTTCGGCGTCATCCAGCCGCCAGGCCCGGCCCAGGGCTTCAGGCTCTGCGCGCCCCGCCGCCAGGTCGGCGCCCATTCGCCGTTCGATCTCCAGCTCGGTCTCGTCCGAGAGTTTGTAGCCGTCCGGGCCAAAGAGCTTGATGCCGTTGTCCTGATAGGGATTGTGGGAGGCCGAGATCACGACACCGAGATCGGCCCGCAGGCTGCGCGTCAGCATGGCGACCGCCGGCGTCGGCATCGGTCCGACCAGCACGACGTCCATGCCGACCGAGACAAAACCTGCGGTCAGGGCCGGCTCGAGCAAGTAACCCGACAGCCGGGTGTCCTTGCCGATCACCACGCGATGGCGGTGATCGCCCCGGACGAACTGCAGACCGGCCGCCATGCCGACCCGGGTGGCGACCTCCGCCGTCATGGAGCCCGCGTTCGCGGTCCCGCGAATGCCGTCGGTGCCGAAGTATTTTCGCGTCATCTCAAGTGTCTTTCCGGAATATCGAACTGGCCTACTTTTACTGCTTTCCAAAGCCGCGTTGGATCACTTTTGCCTACAAATTGATACAAATGGGTTAACCGCCGATGGCACGCCAGACGTTGATGGCCTGGCGGGTCTCCGTCACGTCGTGAACGCGGAAAATCTGAACGCCCTGCGACAGCCCCCAAGTCACAGCGGCAATGGAGCCTGCCAAGCGGTCGACGCTGGGCTCGTCGGCCGATACCCCGGCAATGAAGCTCTTGCGCGACGCCCCCAGCATGATCGGACACCCCAGCCCGTGAAAGATGGCTATGGCCCCCTGTATCTCGGCACTCTGCCGGGCGGTTTTGGCAAATCCGACACCCGGATCGACGATCAGGCGGCTGCGGGGAATTCCGGCGGCCTCGCAAGCTCCGATGCGTGTCTCCAACCAATCGTAGGTGTCGAGCACGAGGTCCTGGTAGTCGGTTTGTTGCTGCATGACGGAGGGATCGGCGGGACCGTGCATGAGCACGGCGGGTACACCGGCCCCGGCCACGACATCAACGCAACCCTCGCCGGTGAGTGCATGCACGTCGTTGACCAACGCAGCACCGGCATCAAGCGCGGCCGCCATGACGCCGGCGCGGCGGCTGTCAACGGACAAAGGCACACCGGCCCGCATCAAACCTTCAAGCACGGGAACGACGCGCGCGCGTTCGTCCGCTTCGGCAACGGGTTCCGCGCCGGGTCGGGTGGACTCGCCGCCGACGTCGATTATGTCCGCCCCGGCCGCCGCCAGACTTATGCCGCGTTCGATCGCCGCCTCCGCATTCTCGTCCAATCCGCCGTCGTGAAAGCTGTCCGGCGTCACGTTGAGGATGCCCATGACGAGGGGATGTTTGAATTCCAATCCCATCATTCGCGGCCGAGAAGCGCTGATACGGTCGAGGAGCGCCTGAACGGTGTCGGCACAGCCCTCAACCGCCGCCCATTCCTGAACGGCCTGGACCGGCGCCTCCGCGCGATGGACCGAGCCGCCGTCCCGAACGGCAACTTCCAGGCGGGAAAATGTCAGGGCGCCGCCGGCCAGGACTGGCGCGTCCGGTGAACCGGCGGCCCGGCCAATCGCCGTCGGCCTCAGGTAGATGCGGGCTTCAGAAGAAAAGCCCCGCGGCAAAGCGGGGCTCCTCGAATTCTCCGTCACGGGATGGGGTCCCCGTCGGTTACGAACCGGGTTGTGGTTCCGGCTCCATGCCGCCGGAAGGATCCTTGCCGCCCGAGTTCGGCACCGCCGATTGCGCCGGAGCGTCACCCGACGGCTCGTCATCCGGCGGCGTCGTGCGGTTGAGGGGCTGCCCCTTCAACAGAGCGTCGATGTCGTCGCCGGTCAGCGTTTCATATTCCAGCAATGCCTTGGCGATGGTGTGCAGATCGTCGATGCCGTCTTCGAGGATCTTCTCGGCACGGGCGTAACAGCCGTCGACGAAGCGGCGCACCTCGGCGTCGATCTTCTCCGAGGTCGCTTCGGAAATGTTTTGCGTGCGGGCCACCGAATGGCCGAGGAAGACTTCCTCCTCGTTTTCGCCGTAGGCAAGCGGGCCCAACTCTTCGGACATGCCGAAGCGGGTGACCATGGCGCGCGCCATTTTGGTCGCCTGTTCGATGTCCTGCGAGGCGCCGGACGTCACCTTGTCCTCGCCGAAGATCAGTTCCTCGGCGATGCGGCCGCCCATGGCGACCGTGATGTCGGTCAGGAGCTTTTCCTTGCTCACCGAAATACGGTCGCGTTCGGGCAGGCGCTGCACCATGCCGAGCGCCCGGCCGCGCGGAATGATGGTGGCCTTGTGCACCGGATCCGACGCCGGACAGCGCACAGCGACCAGGGCGTGGCCGCCCTCGTGATAGGCCGTAAGTTTCTTTTCCTCATCGGACATCACCATGGAACGCCGCTCGGCGCCCATCATGACCTTGTCCTTGGCTTCCTCGAATTCCGTCATGGTCACGACGCGTTTACCTTTGCGCGCCGCCAGCAAAGCCGCCTCGTTGACGAGGTTGGCGAGGTCCGCGCCTGAGAAACCCGGGGTGCCGCGGGCGATGACGCGGGCGTCGACGCCCGGACCCAGGGCCACCTTGCGCATGTGGACCTTGAGGATTTTTTCGCGGCCGATGATGTCGGGATTGGGTACGACGACCTGGCGGTCGAAGCGACCGGGCCGCAACAGGGCCGGGTCGAGAACGTCGGGACGGTTGGTCGCCGCCACCAGGATCACGCCCTCGTTGGCTTCGAAGCCGTCCATTTCGACCAGCAACTGGTTGAGCGTCTGTTCGCGCTCGTCGTTGCCGCCGCCGAGACCGGCGCCGCGATGGCGTCCGACAGCATCGATTTCGTCGATGAAAATGATGCAGGGCGCGTTCTTTTTGCCCTGTTCGAACATGTCGCGGACACGGCTTGCGCCGACGCCGACGAACATTTCAACGAAATCCGAACCGGATATGGTGAAGAAGGGGACGTTGGCCTCGCCGGCGATGGCGCGCGCCAACAGCGTTTTACCGGTGCCCGGAGGACCGACCAGTAGGGCGCCCTTGGGAATTTTACCGCCGAGGCGCTGGAATTTCTGCGGCTCCTTCAGGTATTCGACGATTTCCTCAAGCTCTTCCTTGGCCTCGTCGATGCCCGCCACGTCGTCGAAGGTGACGCGGCCCTGGCGTTCCGTCAGCAGGCGGGCCTTGGATTTGCCGAAGCCCATGGCCTTGCCGCCGCCGCCCTGCATCTGGCGCATGAAAAAAATCCAAACGCCGATCAGCAGCAGCATCGGGAACCAGGAAATGAAGATACCGAGTAGCGTCGGCACGTTGTCGTCGGCTGGTGCTGCCGAAATCCGCACGCCGCGTTCCGACAGGCGCGTCACGAGGTTGGGATCGTTGGGCGTATAGGTCGAAAAGGCGCGGCCGTCGGAATAATGGCCGCTGATGTTGTTGCCCTGGATGGTGACGTCGGAAATCTGGCCGCTCTCCACTTCCGCCAGGAAGTCCGAAAACGCCAGATTGTTGACGGGGCCGCGCGATGAGGGGCCCTGGAATAGGTTGAAGACGGCAATCACCAACAGACCGATGATTACCCAAAGTGCAAGGTTCTTGCCGAAATTGTTCACGTCGTCACTCGCTCCAGCGAAATCGTATTCGCAAATTCTAGATGTATTCGCGTGGCTTGTTTCGGCCTTCTGCGAGGCAACTCAGCCCCATTTCCCGCCGTCAAACGTTAAATCTACGCCTAATGACCACGACTACACCGTAATAGATAAGCGGATTCTCACACGAAACAACTGAAATTTACGTGTAGGAGAGGGTTGTAACCGGTTCATACCGGGCCGTGAAGCATTTTCCGGCGTCATCAAGGGCGAATTCCAGGTGCGGAGCGGCGATCAATTGGTCTTCGTTCCACAGCGCCGGCAACGTGAGCAGGGCCGGCTTGGGGATGGTGAAACGGCTAATTCCCGCCGCCCTTTCAGTATCCATCCCCTTCAGTTGTGCCAAACCGGCCGCGCCCAGGCCGCAAACCGTATAGTTCCGGTCACGAACCGCCCTCCCCCGCTTCAACCTCACAGAAAACCTGCCGTCCCAATTCTGTTCCACTGCTCCCGGTCGAAGGGGCAGGCGCTCGAGGCTCCGGTTTTCCCGAGTTACCATCACACCGTCACGCCAGGCCGTGAACCGGCACCCCCCCAGGGTCCGGCCGCGTTCCAGCCTGCCCGCACGGAACGCTGCAAGCAGTCGCACCAGCGTCTTGAACCGGGGCTGATAGGGTTTACCGCCGATGCTGCGGATGATCCGGGCCAGGGCGCGCAAACCGAGTTCTTCCGGCGCCTGTGAAAGATTAGATGCATCAATCAGGCAGAAGCCGTTCCGGTTTTCGACCACGGAACGGCTCAACACATTGGCGGTCGCCCACTCCAGCGCTTCGCGCGCGCGCGCCATGTTGGACGCCGTCGCCGCCAGTCGCTCCGACAGGTTTCCGTCAGGCGCCAATTCCTCAAGGGATCTGCGGACTCGGATGCGGGCGAATTCGTCGTTCTGATTGCTCGGGTCGTCGACCCAGTCCTGGTCAAACTTTCGGCAAGTCGCCTCCAGCCGGGCGCCGGGAACGTTCAGCAAGGGCCTCACCAGCGTCAGCCCGCAGCGATTGGATACCGGCGCCATGGCCGCCAGACCGTCGACGCCACTGCCGCGCAGAAGGCGCAGCACGAAGGTTTCCGCCTGATCGTCGCGGTGATGCGCGAGCATAAGCGCCTTGATGCCGCGCCTGGCACACCACATGGCCATCAAATCATAGCGGGCCTCCCGCGCGATCGCCTGGATGTTGGTTGCCGGCTTGTCGCCCCGCCAGGTCAGAATTTGGTGAGCGATACCGCGCGCGGATAACCAGGCACCGACCCGTTTCGCCTCGGCCCGCGAGCCCCGGCGCAAACCGTGATCGACGGTCAAAGCCGTGAATTCACTCCCCCGCTTTCGCGCCCAACGGTTCGCCAATAGCGTCAACGCCAGGGAATCGGCGCCGCCCGAAACAGCGACGGCGAACCCGGGCCGCAAGAGTTCAAAATGATGATCGAGGGTGGTTTTCAGGAGCGCCGCAAATTCGGCGACGCCAATAGGCCCGGTGGGATCGGAAGTCGGCTTCGCCGTTGACACGAAGCCGCAGCCTAGCAGCCCGCCCGTCCCATTTCCGCCGTGGCGATCTTGCGCGCCTTGGAATCGGGAGGCGTCGTGAATTTGGCGAGCAGTTCCTCGAAACTGGCGCAGGCGTCCTCGTTCTGTTCCAGCCGCACGAGCGACATGCCGAGTTTCAGCAAATTGTCCCTGGCCTTGGGGCCGGTCGGCGACTTGCTGTATCCCGTGACGAAAGCGGTGGCGGCCTGTCGATAATCGCGCCGGGCGTAGTAGGTCTCACCCAGCCAATAGCGGGCATTATGCGCCAGGGGATCGGCCTCATGGGCTTCCAGGAATTCCTTGAAGGCCGTTTCCGCCTTGTCGGTTTTGAGGCGGCGGAGCAGGCCGAAGGCGAAGTTATAGCGCTCCCGGACCGTGCCCTCGGGCAGGATGGTCTTCGGCTTTGGCGGTTCGGCCGGTGCGACGGCCGCCGTCTGTTGGCCATTCTGGACCTCATCCGCGGGAATGGTCCCAAGCACCTGCGTGCCGGGTGCCGCATCACTCACGACCGTCTGGCCGGCGCTCGCCGTTTCCGTACCCTCTGCGGCTTCAGCCGAGGCGTCGGCGGCGTTTGCATCGGCGGCCGTCTCGGTCGCCGCCGGCTGCTCCGTGGCATTCGCGGCGGCGATGCGGGCGGCCTCAGCGGCCTCCAGCTTGCCCTCCAGCGCCGTCAGGCGGAAATCGATGTCCTCGATTAACTTGTCGAGCCGCGAGCGGGTCTTGGTCACGTCATGCGCCATGCGCTCGAACGTGCCGGTCAGGGAACGGATCTGCTCCTCAAGTTCGGCGAAACGGACCTCCGCCATCGCCGCGCCGGAAGAGCCCTGGGCGGTCTGCTGGTCGGCCGTCGCCGTTCGCGCCGGGGCGCCCTTGCCGCGGAAGACCTGGAGTTGCAAGTCCCTGAGATCGTTTTCGATCAGCCGCAGGCGGTTGAGCAGCGGCGACAGATCATTGGCCGTCTGCGCGGCGGCCGGCATGGCGGCGACAAGCTGCACGCCGATCACGATTAACAGCAGGGTGCGTGGCACGGAAACTGGCAAAATGGACTTAAAGCGGTGCATCTTCGGCATCATGAGATTGGGGCGGTGCGGCCGTCTGGGTCGTCAGGCGCCAAGCAAATACGAAAAATTCGGCAAGAACAAGGCAAAGGCGCAAAAAACAAAACCCCGCCGGGTAACCGGCGGGGTTTCGTGTCCCGTGGAAACGGGAAGCCTGTGAACAGTTTAGTTGACGGTGGTCACGCCGCGGCGGTTTTGCGCCCAGGCCGCCTCGGTCGAAGCCAGTGCAACGGGGCGTTCCTTGCCGTATGAGATGGTGGCGATGCGGTTTTCCGCGATGCCCAGCGCCATCAGGTATTTTTTGACGGCGTTGGCCCGGCGCTGCCCGAGACCGAGGTTGTACTCACGCGTGCCGCGTTCGTCGCAATGACCTTCGATGGTGATCGTGACGTTGGGATTGCGTTTCAGCCAGGCCGCCTGGCGTTCGAGCGTGCCGCGCGACTTGGGCTTGATGGCGAATTTGTCGAAATCGAAGAAGACGCGGTCACCGACGTTGGCCACGAGGTCCGCCTGCGATCCTTTTGCGGGGCCAGCCATAGTTTGCTTGGCGGCCGTCTGCGTGTCGGAACTGGAGGTCGAATCGCCCGTTGTGGTTTGGGTCGTCGTATCCGTTGTGGTCTGCTTCGCGGCATCACCGCTGCCGGACGCTTCTTTTGTTTCTTCAACCGGCGTCTCGCAAGCGGCGACGAGAAGAAGGGCGGCAATGGTGCTTAAAACCTTTAGGCGCATCGAAAACTCCCTGTTCATAGGGTCTTAAAATTTCAGTTTCGAGCAATTCTCAAACAAATGAATTACCCAGTCGATAGTGACGCGGTGCGGAAAATCCGTACCAAAACTTGTTGCCCGCAGATCGGGCGAGACACACAAAAAACGAACAGCGTTTCCGCCGTCCGTGCATTATGCCCCTCGACGCTTGGCCCGCTACGTTTTCCCCCGCATCGGCCAGTCCCCGCGAAAACCGCATAAACGACTGACATATATGGTTGTTCTTCAGTAATGGCAAGTCGTCACTACCGTTCGGGGGCACTATAGAGTTGATATTCAAGCGAAGCAAGCGATCGTAAAGCGGCTATTGCGTTGGCGGGGGCAATGACGCCAGGGGCGACCAGGCCGGATCGGAGGCGTCGGTGGGGGTGATCAGCTCCCGTTCGTTATAGCCGGTCAAATCCACCGACATCAAACGGGTGCGCCCGCCGGAGCCGTCCCGGTTACGGGGCGCCTGGCGAAAATACATGATGACGCGGCCGTTGGGCGACCAGGTCGGCCCTTCGTCGAGATAGCTTTCCGACAGCAAACGCTCGCCTGAGCCATCGGGGCGCATGACGCCGATATAGAAGCGGCCGCCGGTAAACTTGGTGAAGGCGATCAAATCGCCGCGTGGCGACCAGACCGGCGTGGCGTAGCGCCCATTGCCGAAGCTGATGCGTTTGATGTTGCGGCCGTCGGAGTTCATGACGTAGAGCTGCTGCGAGCCGCCCCGGTCGGAATTGAAGGTCACCCGCCGGCCGCCGGGCTCGTAGGAGGGCGAGGTATCGATGGCGGAGTGCTTGGTCAGGCGCAGCACCCTGCGGGTACGCAAATCCATGGTGTAAATGTCCGAATTGCCGCCCGCCGCCAGACTCATTATGACCGTGTTGCCGTCGGGCGAAAACCGGGGGGCGTAGGTCATGCCGGGAAAGTCGCCCAGGACCTCCTGCTGGCCCGTATCGATGTTGTAGATGTACACCCTGGGCTTGCCGCGGAAATAGGAAAGGTAGGTGATCTCCTGCAGGGTCGGCGAGAAGCGCGGCGTCAGCACAAGCTCCGCACCGTTGGTGAGGTAGCGGTGGTTGGCTCCGTCCTGGTCCATGATGGCGAGGCGCTTCACCCGCTTGTCCGCCGGGCCGGTCTCGGCGACATAGACGACGCGGGTGTCGAAATAACCGTCCTCCCCCGAGAGACGCTTGTAAATGGCGTCGGCGATCAGGTGGGCAACGCGCCGCCAGTTCGCGGTTTGCGAGGTGTAGACCAAGCCCGTCATCTGCTGACCTGCGAAGACATCCCAAAGCCGGAATTCCACCCGGAGCTGGCCGCCCGCTTCGACATCTGCCCGGCCGGTCACCAGAGCCTGAGCATTGATGGCGCGCCAGTCGGCGAACCGGGGCCGTGCCCGCATGGCTTCGGGCGTTTGGATAAAGGCCGAGGGATCGATGGGCTGGAACAGGCCCGAACGTGTGAGATCGGCGGACACGACTTCGGGGATCTGCTGGCCCAACCGCGTCGCCAATCCGCCCTGCGCATAGAACGGGCTGAGCGCAATGGGCAACGGGTCGACGTTGCCGCGCGTAATATCGATTTCCAGCACCGCCTGTGCCGGCGTCGCCGCCACCGCTGCCGTGACCACCATCACAATACCGAGCCATCTGGACATACCGGTTCCAAGCCGGCGAAACAGGTCGTTTGTCTTCGTCATCCGCCCAACATTTCCTTAGGATTGAAAGTCAGTTCGATTTCCCGCCAACGTTTGTACTTGTTTCTCGGCAACATGTCATACGGTTGGCACTTCAGCACGGCGCGACGCGCGCCCTCCGCCGCGATTTTGAAAAACTGCTGGCCCGCTTGCCCCATGCGCGACTGGTCGAGAATCTCGGGGGCGCCGCGAATACTGCCGTCGGGATTGAGCAGGATACGAATACGCACGACGAGGTTTTCCGCGTCCCGCGCGCCGGCCGGCACGATCCAGCAGCGCTCGATCTTGGCGCGCACGGCATCGACCTCCGACATCGTCAGGGGCTGGCCTTCCGGGACGCGCTCGACGGTGCGGGCGACCACGGCGGGCGGTTTGGCGGGTTGCGGCTTCTGCTCCGGCAGGGCTTGCTTGGGCGGTTCCTTCTTGCTCTTGTCCAAAAGGGCCACGATGCGGTTTGGGTCGAACTGTTTCTTCTTCTTTTTCGGCTTCTCGACCTTCTTCGGCTTGGGCTTGGCGACGATCTTGGGCTTCGGCTTCGGTTTTTCGACCACCGGCTTTGGCGGCGGCTTGGGTTTCCAGCGCGGCTTCGGCGGCGCCTTGACGACCGGTTTCGGCTTGGGTTTCACCTTCGGCTTGGGTTTGGGTTCCGGCTTGGCCACGGGTTCGGGCAGCGGCTCCGGTTCGGGCTTGGGCGGCGGCGGCAAAGTCGGTTCCGGTTCCACCCTGGCCATTTGAGGAAGCGGGGGCGGCGGCGCGGGCGGCGGCTTTTTCTCGGCTTCCGGTTTGGGTTTGGGCTTGGGTTTCGGTTTGGGTTTTTCTTCCGGTGTCGCCCGGGTCGCCTTGGTCTGCTCCGCCACCTCGACCAGTTCGACGATCATCGGCTGTTCGACGATCTCCGGCGTGCTGAAGAGATGCGGGAAGCCGACATAGGTAATGACGATCGCCACGGCATGCAGCGCCAGGGATATGGCAAGCGCTGTGCGCACGACCCGACACTACTTCCGCTCGGAGGGCGGGCGGTCGGCCACCAGCCCGACCCGGCTGAAGCCCGCGGAGTTGAGGATGCCCATAACCTCGAGCACGCGGCCGTAATTGATCTCACGGTCGCCGCGCACGAAGATGCGAGTATCCGGCTTGTTCGCGGTAATGGCGTTGAGGCGCGGCACCAGGGTGGCCAGCTCGATCTCGGTTTCCTGCAGCCAGACCTTGCCGCCCCTGTCGACGGTGACCGATAACGGCTCGTCCTGACCTTCCAGTGGCTTGGCCTTGGTCTCGGGCAGGTCCACCGGCACGCCGACCGTCAAGAGCGGCGCCGTGATCATGAACACCACCAGCAGCACCAGCATGACGTCGACGAACGGCGTGACGTTGATCTCGCTCATAGGCTTGTAGGCACGGGTGGTGCGCCAGCGGCTGTCGCCCTTTTGATGCAGCGAGGCCGCCATCAACCGCGCTCCTCGAGCTGCCGGGACAAGATGGCGGAAAACTCTCCGGCGAAGCCTTCAAGCCGGTTGGCGTAGCGTCCGATATCGGTCGACAGCTTGTTGTAGGCGACGACGGCTGGGATCGCCGCCACTAGGCCAAGAGCGGTGGCAAACAGCGCCTCGGCGATGCCGGGCGCCACGACGGCCAACGAGGTATTTTTTGTCAACGCGATGGCCTGGAAGCTGTTCATGATGCCCCAGACGGTGCCGAACAGGCCGACGAAGGGTGCGGTCGAGCCGACGGTGGCAAGAAAACCCACGTATTTTTCCAGCCGCTCCATTTCCCGGTTGAGGGTGATGTGCATGACCTGGCCGATGCGGGCCTGGATGCCGGCGTGGAGTTCCCGGTCGCCGTCGGCACGCCCCGCCGACATGCTGCGCCGCCATTCCCGCATGGCGGAAGAGAACAGTACTTCCATAGGATGGTCCGGCGCCTTGCCCACGCGTTCGTAAAGTTCCTCCAGCGAACCTCCGGACCAGAACTCGTCCTCGAACTGATCGGCGGAGGCGCCCAGCTTGCGGATGCGCCGCACCTTGTCGAAGATGATCGCCCAACTCCAGACCGAGGCCAGCACGAGGATCACCATGACCAGCTTGACGATGAAGTCGGCCCGGAAGAACAGGCTTATCATCGACAGGTCGCTGGCGGCGACGGAGCCGGCGAGTTGCGCGGCGTCTACGGCTTCATTTCCCATGTTCGTTAGAATTCCGTGTGTCTTGATTGTCTGAAGTGTGCCCGGCAAAGGCGCTGCCGATTTCCGCCGGCAGGCGGATCGGCCGGCCGTCGGCGTTGAGGCAGGCGATGCGCACCAGGGCCTGGGCCAGGTCGGCGCCATCCCGGCGCACGGTCTGGCGCATGACCAGCGATGCGCCACGCAGCCGTTCGATCCGGGTTTCGATTTCCAGCTCGTCGTCCAGCTTGGCGGGAATGAGGTAATCAACCTCGCAGCGGCGCACGGCAAAGTTGGCACCGCTCCGCTCCTTCATCGCCCACTGGTCGATGCCGGCGAGGCGCAGCATGTCGCTGCGGCCGCGTTCGATGAATTTCAGGTAATTGGCGTAGTAGACGATTCCGGCGGCATCCGTGTCCTCCCAATAGACACGGAGCGGAAGGGTGTGGACACCGTTGCTCAACGTGCCCGAAGCCGGCGCTTGAGCTTCAGTCATCCTCGCCCTCCCCACCCTCGGCCAGAAGGTCCAGTTGGGAGGCCGCCCGCTTGGGAACGGAAAGGCCCAGGTGTTCGAAGGCGCCGGGCGTCAGCAGCCTTCCCCTGGGGGTGCGCTGCAGCAGGCCCTGCTGGATCAAATAGGGCTCGACGATTTCCTCGACCGTGTCGCGCGGTTCGCTCAGCGCCGCGGCAATGGTTTCGATGCCCACCGGGCCGCCGTCGAAGTTCGTGGCAATAATGCCGAGGTAGCGCCGGTCCATGGCGTCGAGGCCCCGTTCATCGACTTCGAGGCGCGTCAGCGCCTTGTCGGCTTCCGCCGCATCGATAGCGTCGACGCCGTCGACGGCGGCGAAGTCCCGCACCCGGCGCAACAGCCGCCCGGCGACGCGGGGGGTACCGCGTGAGCGCTTGGCGATTTCGTCGGCGCCGTCCGGCGTCATGTTGACGCCCAACTTGCGCCCGCCGCTTTCCACGATGGTTCTGAGATCGTCGGCGCTGTAAAAGCCCAGACGGCAGGGAATGCCGAAACGGTCGCGCAAGGGCGTTGTCAGCAGTCCCGACCGCGTCGTTGCGCCGACCAGCGTGAACGGCGGCAGGTCGATACGGACGCTGCGCGCCGCCGGCCCCTCGCCGATGATGAGATCCAGTTGGAAATCCTCCATCGCCGGGTAGAGCGTTTCCTCCACCGCCGGGTTGAGCCGGTGAATTTCATCGATGAACAGGACGTCGCGGGGTTGAAGATTGGTGAGGATCGCAGCTAGATCGCCGGCCTTGGCGATGACCGGCCCGGAGGTGGCGCGAAAGCCGACGCCGAGCTCGCGCGAAACGATTTGCGCCAACGTAGTCTTGCCCAAACCGGGCGGACCGACAAACAGCACGTGGTCGAGGGCTTCGGTGCGGGACCGCGCGGCATCGATAAAGACCCGCAGGTTGTCGCGCACCTGTGGCTGGCCGATAAAATCGTCCAGCGCCTGGGGCCGCAAGGACGCGTCGTCGGCGTCCCCGCCCGTGAAATCGGCCGAGATGACCCGGCCTTGCGCGTCGGCGTCGGTCATGCCGCCAGCTCCTTCAGGCCCGCCGTGATCAGGGCTTCGACGTTGGCGTCATCACCGATCTGGCGCATGGCCTGGGCCACCGCTCCGAAGGCTTCGGTGCGCCCGTAACCCAGGTTGACCAGGGCGGACACCGCATCGGCCTGCACCCCGGCAGCTTTTGCTTCGACCGGCGTCGCGCCGGTCAGCACGGCGCCGATGTGCGGTACCGGCGCCTTGTCCTTGAGTTCGGCCACCAGACGCTTCGCCAGTTTCGGCCCGACCCCGCTGGCTTGGGTGAGCGGTGCCGGGTCCTGGGCGGCGATGGCGGACCCGATGTCGGCTGCCGACAAGGCGGACTGAATGCCCAGCGCCACGCGGGCGCCGACGCCCTGAACCGTCTGCAGGAGCTTGAACCAGTCGCGTTCCGCCGCATCCATGAAACCGAAGAGATGGATGTGGTCTTCGCGCACATGGGTTTCGATTTCCAGCACCGCGGCCTCGCCTTTTCCGGGCAGGTTCCTCAGCGTGCGGGCGGAACAATGGACGAGATAGCCGACACCGCCGACATCGACAACGACGAAGTCCTCGCCGGTCTCGTCGATCAGGCCTTTCAACCGGGCGATCATGCCGGGCCTCCCTCTGCCGCCGCGAGTTCTTCGTGCGCCCGAGCCTGTGGCGAGCCCATGTAATGGGCGTGACAGATGGCGACGGCCAGCGCGTCCGCCGCATCCGAACCCGCAATTTCGGCACCGCCGAGCAGGATGCCCACCATGGCCTCGACCTGGTTCTTGTCGGCGCCCCCCGTGCCGACGACGGATTGTTTAACTCTCCGGGCGGCGTATTCGGACACCGCCAGGCCGCGCCGGGCCGGTGCCAGCAGAACGACACCGCGCGCCTGCCCGAGCTTGAGGGTCGATTTCGGATTGCGGTTGACGAAGGTCTCCTCGACGGCGGCGGCGGCGGGCGACCAGCGGTCGATGACAGCCGTCACGCCGTCAAACAATTCGGCGAGGCGGTCGGCCAGGGAAAGCTCGCCACTGCTCTTCACGATCCCGTTCGCGACATGGGCGATACGGTTGCCTTCCGCTTCGATGACGCCCCATCCCGTGCTGCGCAAGCCGGGATCAAGGCCCAGGAGTCTCACCTCAATATTCCCCCACGTTCATCCCACTCCGCTGGCACCACTCAAGCACTCAGCTTCTCCAGGACCTCGTCAGAAACCTCGAAATTGGCGGAAACGCGCTGGACGTCATCCGAATCCTCCAGAATGTCGATCATCTTCAGCAAGGTGCCGGCCTTGTCTTCGTCCAATTCGATGGTGTTTTGGGGCCGCCAGGTCAGCGCCGCCCGTTCGGGTTCGCCCAGCGCGTTTTCAAGCGCATCCCGCACATTGGCGAAGTCGTCCGGCGCGCACAGCACGTCGTGCCCGGCGTCGTCCGAGACACAGTCGTCCGCCCCCGCTTCGATCGCCGCCTCGAGCATGTCGTCGCCGCTGGCCGCCGAAGCCGGATAGTGGATTTCGCCGACGCGGTCGAACATGAAGGCGACGGAGCCGGTCTCGCCAAGACTGCCACCGTACTTGGTGAACGCGGAGCGGACTTCGGCCGCTGTGCGGTTGCGGTTGTCGGTCAGGGCCTCGACGATCACCGCCACGCCGCCTGTGCCGTAACCCTCGTAGCGGATTTCCTCGTAAACCTCGCCCTCGTCGCCGCCCGTGGCGCGTTTGATGGCGCGTTCGATATTGTCCTTGGGCATGTTGTCGCTGCGCGCCGCGATCAGGGCCGAGCGCAGTCTTGGATTCTTGTCCGGATCGGGCAGCCCCGCCTTGGCGGCAACCATGATTTCGCGCGTGTGCTTGGCGAATATTTTGGCGCGCTTTTTATCCTGCGCGCCCTTGCGGTACATGATGTTCTTAAATTGTGAATGGCCCGCCATAGCAGTCGCCGTCCCTCTTCTAGTCTGAATCCACTGATTATATACCAGATATAGTGCTGTATTACAGCCGCGAGCGCGGAATATGGGACGATTCCATTTGAAATGCAGCCCTAATTTTTTCCAATCATGCCGATCAGTTCGAATTCTACCCGCCAATGTGGCGAATTTTGGGCGAGGGACCCCGGCGGCCAAAATTACGGCGCGGTTTCACTCTCCTGCTGCTTTCGGGCCAGCGCCTCGCGGTGGGTGATGAAGACGCTGCTGGCGAAGATCACGGCGGCGCCGATCCAGGTGAGAACGTCGCTGGTTTCGCCGAACGCCAGCCAGCCGACGCCGGCCGTCGTGGGCAGGCGCAGGAAATCGTAGGGCTGAGTGGCGGAGGCATCGCCGTTCTGCAGGGCTTTGACGATGCCGTACATATTGAGATTGAAGCAGATGCCGGCTAGGACAAGCCAGAAATATTGCTCCGGCGTGGGCCATTGCCAATAGGGCAACGCCAAGGGAAGCGAGAGGGGGACCGAGATCATCGCCAGGTAGGCAACGATCAGCTCCGGGTTTTCGGTGCGCGTCAGAAGCTTGCCGCAGATCACCACGCCGGCAAACGTTACGGCCGAGAGCAACACCAGCAGGGCGCCCTCGCTTATCATCTCGGCGCCGGGCCGCAGGATGATCAGCATGCCCAGAAAACCAATGACAAGCGCCGCCCAGCGCCGCGGGCCTGCTTTTTCCTTGAGAAACACGACCGCGGCAATTACGGCGAAGAGCGGCGTCGTAAAGCTCAGGGCGGTGGCTTCGTCGAGCGGCATCAGCATGATCGCCAACATGATGCTGACGCTGGAAACGATAAGAAATACGGCGCGGACGACGTGCATGCCGAAACGGTTGGTTTTCAGCTTCGCCTTTCCCATACGCACGAACCACGGCACGAAAAACAACAGACCGAAGACGAACCGCCAGAATGAAAAGACAAAAATATGCATGTCCTGCCCGAGGTGGCGAGCCAGCCCCATCAGGCAGGCGAACGAGACGGCGCTGAGCGACATCCAAAGGGCAACCCGGATGGCGGGTGAGTTCAGGGCGCTAGCCAATGTCCGGGCCAGCCTGGCGCAGGCGGGGGCCGAGGCGGAGCGGTTCGACCGAGGTTGCAAGCCCGGTGGTGTCGTCGCTCACCACGAAGACCCCGCACAGCGTGCCTTCGCCGTCCGAGGCTTCAAACCGCCCACCCGACATCTTCCGGGTGAAGCGGCGCATGGGCTCTTCCTTCTTCATGCCGATGACGGAGTTGTAGTCGCCGCACATGCCGGCATCGGTTTGGTAGGCCGTACCGCCGTCGAGAATTTGCGTGTCCGCGGTCGGGACGTGGGAGTGGCTGCCCACGGCCAGCGTGGCGCGGCCGTCGGTGAAGTGGCCCAGCGCCATTTTTTCGCTGGTGGCCTCGCCGTGGAGGTCGACGACGGCGGCCGCCACGGTGCCGCCCAGACGGTGCTTCGAGAGTTCCCGTTCAAGTGCGGCAAACGGGTCGTCCAGCGGGTCCATAAATACCCGGCCCATCACGCCCGTCACCAGAACCTTGCGGCCGTCCCGCGCCGCATAGACACCGGCGCCGATGCCCGGCGTCCCGGCAGGAAAATTCAGCGGTCGCTGCAGGCGCTTTTCCGCATCGATGAAGCCCGCGGTTTCCTTCTGGTCCCACACGTGGTTGCCGGTCGTGATCACATCCACGCCGAGTTCGAAAAACTGATTGCAGATCTTCTGCGTGATGCCGAAACCGGCCGCCGCGTTTTCGCCGTTGAGGACGACGAAATCCAAATCGAGCCGGCGGCGCAGATCGGGCAGGTGCTTGGCGACAACATCGCGGCCGGCCCGGCCGACCACGTCCCCGAGAAACAACAAGTTCATGCAAACGCCCTCGCGCCCTGTTCCGTTACAACCCAGTCCAGCCGTTGATCGAAGTCGTCGGCCGGCAGTGCCGCCAATTCCTGGCCGGCGTAAGCATAGCCGACCGCCAGAACTTTTCCCGTTTTTCTCAGCTCGGCCAATGTGCGGTCGTAGTAACCGCCGCCGTAACCGAGCCGGTGACCACGGCCGTCGAACGCGGCCAAGGGAACGACCAGGGTTTCCGGTACCACGATGTCGGCTGATCCCTCAGGTTCGAAGGTCCCGAACGCGGCTTCGACCAGCCTGTCACCCGTCGACCAGCGGCGAAACTTCAAGGGTTGGTCGCGCTCGTCGATCACGGGCAGTGCGGTAATGTTGCCGAAATCGCACAATCTTGCCAGCAATGGCGCGGGGTCAAGCTCATCCCTCATGGCGTGATACAGGGACACGACGCCAACCTCGCCCGCAGCGGCAATCCTGAAGAAATTTTCTGCCGCCTTTTCGGCGGCATCGGCGCCGGCGCGCCCGGCAATCTCACTCCTGACGGCCAGGGCATGTTGCCGCAGCTCGGTTTTGGCCTCGGTCGAAGCGGCAGCCATCGGGTTCAAACCCTGCGCAACACGTCGAAGGGGCGGGCTTTAGAGGGTGGGCGGGACCAACCGGCCGTCGGCGTGTCCGATCCTCTGTGGCCTGCTAACGCAGGTGGGCGCCGTATTTCCGAAGCCACGACTCCGGGAGGGACAGCTCCCTTCTTGATCGGTATTGGCCCCAGGGATACGTTCTCCTAACAAGCCGGTCAGAACCCGCCCAAACCTATAATTAGGCGTTCTCCAGCCGCGCGGCAATATCTTCTATGCGGCCGGCCGCGGCGGTCATCGTTTCCGTCACGGACAGGCTGAGGGAATCAATGGCATTGGTCGCAGCGTCGCGGGCGCTCTCGGACGTTGATTCCAAATCGCCCAAGCGGTCCCGCGTTTCCGCCAGATCGTCGGCGATCAAGAGGCTGGCCATAAGCAACAGCCGTCCTTCGCCGATTTGCCCCAATGACGAGGCCAATTCCGACACTCGGCCGTCGACATATTCGGCCAAGCCCGCCAAATGCTCCTCTTCGCCGTCGTCACAGGCGATCGAATAATTGCGGCCGTTTACGGTGACTTGAACTTGCGCCATGTCGACTCTCTGGATGTGGGGTGAATCTTCAGTGCTCGATGGTCGAACGGATGCTTCCGATGGCGGCGTCCAGCCGGTCGCCGACGGCATCCGCAACCTCTTCAAGCGCCGCATAATCGGAATGGGCGACGCCGAGATCGGCTTTCAGCCGGGTGTTCTCGCTTCTGAGCTCGTCGATTTCCGATTTCAATGCACCGAGTTCGGTTTCAAGCTCCGCGACCCTCGCCTGGGCCACGGCGCCCAGCGCCTCGGCCTTCTCGGTCATCACCTTGTCAAGGCGATCCAATGCTTCGTTGAGCCGGCCCTTTGCGGCATCGACATCCGACATAGCGTCCGTTCCCTGCAGTCGTTAAACACCGCTCCAAGCCCCTCGAAGACGGACAATAAACGGCTTTTTGTTTTTGATAACAAAGACTTAACGTAAAGTCTTGGGATAAAGCATACGCCACCGCCCCAGCCGACGTCAACCGCCGCCGAGGATTGTTGACGGCGGCGCCGACAACCGCCATGGTGCCTGGACACCGGCCCCGCTTCAGATTTGGTGATGCCGGCCGCCCGCAACTTTCGCTGTCGATCCGGAAATGTCAGATCAGCCAGCCTGCCGCCTTTACCTCGTGACACCGACGGAATTCGAAATTCCGGCGTTCAAAGCCGAGCTCGAGTCCGCCCTGGGCGGCGGCGACGTGGCTTGCGTTCAGCTCCGGTTACAACGCGCCGAGGCGGACATCGAGGCGGCGGCGGGAGCATTGCTGCCCATTTGCCACGCCCGTGACGTCGCCCTCTTATTGCGGGATCAACCCCGACTCGCCAGGGAAGTCGGTGCCGACGGCGTGCACATCAGCGACAACGGCCCCGACGCCGGGGCGGTCCGGACCATCCTGGGGGACGAGCTCATCCTGGGCGCGACCTGCGACTCATCCCGCCACCGCGCCATGGAAATCGCGGAAGCCGGCGCCGATTATGTCGCACTCGATGCCCAGCCCGAGCTTGTTTCCTGGTGGAGCGGCATCATGGAGGTACCTTGCGTCGCCCACGGCGCACTCGGTCCAGACAACGTCGCGGAGGTGGTCAGCGCGGGCGCCGATTTCGTTGCCAGCGGCGATCCTATCTGGCGTCATCGCGAGGGACCGGCAGCCGGTGTTGCGGCCATGAACGCAGCCATTGCGGCGGCCCGGCCGACCTGATAGGTTCCGCGCCGCGCGGCGATGTTGACGCCAGTTCCGGCGGAACCGCCCCAATTCTTTACTTCGTCACAAGGTTTTTAAGCCATGAAGATCAACGGCAACGCCATTCGCCCCGGCAACGTCATCGAACACAAGGACAGTCTCTGGGTTGCGGTCAAGATCCAGCACACCCAACCGGGTAAGGGCGGCGCTTATCTGCAGGTCGAACTCAAGAACCTGCGCGACGGCAGTAAGCTGAACGAACGCTTCCGCTCCTCCGAAACGGTCGAGCGGGTACGGCTCGATCAGAAAGAGCATCAGTTTCTGTTCGCCGACGGCGACATGCTGACGTTCATGGATTCGGAGAGTTACGAACAGGTATTGCTCAACGCCGACATCGTCGCCGACCAATTGCCCTTCCTCCAGGACGGCATGGCCGTCATGATCGAGAGTTACGAGGGTTCGCCGCTGCGGGTCGAACTGCCGGAAACCGTGACGCTCGCCGTCACCGAAACCGAACCCACCGTCAAGGGCCAAACCGCGGCCTCGTCCAACAAACCGGCGGTCCTCGAAAATGGCGTGCGCATCATGGTGCCGCCGTTCGTCGATATCGACGACAAGGTGATCGTCAACACCGCCGACGCCACCTACGTAAAGAGAGCCGACGGTTGACCGTTCGCGTTCGCTCCTCAGCAATGGACTCATAACGGATGGCTCATAAGTCAGCCCTCATCAATGTCATGGACGCCGCTGCCCGCAAGGCTGCACGCCGCCTGATCCGTGACTTCGGCGAGGTCGAACAACTCCAGGTCTCGCAAAAAGGGCCTTCGGATTTCGTCACCTCGGCCGATCTCAAGGCCGAAAAGACGCTGCGTGAGGAACTCGAAAAGGTTCGGCCAGACTACGGTTTCGTGCTGGAGGAAGGCGGCGTCATCGAAGGCAAGGATAAATCCAACCGCTGGTTGATCGATCCCGTGGACGGCACGACGAATTTTCTCCACGGCATACCGCATTTCGCCATATCCATCGCCCTGGAGCGCGACAGCCAGATATTCGCCGGTGTCATTTACGATCCGACGCGCGACGAAATGTTCTATGCCGAGCGCGGCCAGGGCGCTTACGTCAACGACAAACGCTGCCGCGTTTCGGCCCGCAACGGGCTGAGCGACGCCGTGCTGGCCACGGGCATACCGCATCTCGGCCGGGGCAGCGATGAAGAGCGGGCGATATTCGGACGCGAACTAAACGGCGTCATGAAACAAGTCGCGGGCGTGCGCCGGCTCGGATCGGCGGCCCTGGACCTCGCCTATGTGGCCGCGGGTCGTTACGAAGGTTTCTGGGAACGCGGCCTGAGCCCGTGGGATATTGCAGCCGGGCTGGTCATCGTGCGCGAAGCTGGCGGCATCGTGAGCGAGATCGATCTGGGCGAACGCATGATGTCAAGCGGCAGCGTTTTGGCATCCAATGAGCGCCTGCACGATCCCATCGCCGATCTTTTACGGAAAGCGCGGCGTGAGTCGGTTTAATTTCGCGGCGTCGAAAAAAGACCGCAAACTCAAGGCCAAAGCTGTTGTCGCGTCGAATCGGCTGGGGTATGGTGCCAACGCTGCAGCGGGGTGGTTCAGCCGCGCTTTGGGAGGTTTTTGTACACTGATGCCAATCGGTTCGACAACGTTCGCTTCGCCCAATTCCGGGTTCGGCGGTCTTCGTCATTGCTGGAGTGCGCCCTGGCGCCGCGGATCCCTGCGGTTTGGCCTTGCCGCAATCGGCATTGGTTTCACGGCCTCATCCGTGCTCGCACAATCGACGGTAGTCATTGGCGGGAGCGGCAGGTCGAGCGTCGAAGTCAACCTGGACATTTTGTCACCGGAAGGCGGGCAGTTCGGTGAAATGCGCCATTTGAAAATGCCCGGTGCGAATGGTGACGCCCCCGTCGTCTTGCGCATGCCGGGCACGCCGAAGCTGCAATCGCCGCTGCCCAAGCTAAAACTGAAAGCTCCCGCATCGGCGCTGAAGAGGCCTTACACGCCAAGCTCACCGATTCGCGTGCAGGTCGCCAAACCAGCGCCGACGGCTCCCCGGCCCGTTGCCGCGCCCAAGGTGGCGCAGCCCAAACCGGCGCCGAAGAAGGTCGTCCGGACAGCACCGCCCCCGCCGCCCCCGGCCAAGGTTGTCACGCCGGTGGCTCCAAAGGCGCCCACAACGGTGACCGCCCCCAAGCCCGCGCCCAAGAAAATTGTCCGTACCGCGCCCCCGCCCCCGCCGCCGCCCAAACCTGTGGTCAAGAAAGCGGCAAAGCCGGCCGCGCCACCCCCGCCGCCGGCAGCTAAGCCGGCGCCGGTCAAACCGATCGCGGTAACAAAGGCACCCCCGCCGCCACCCGCCCCCGTGGTTGCGCCCAAACCGCAACCGGCGCCGATCGTCGCACCGAAGCCGCGACCGGAGCCGAAAAAGCAAATCGCCTCGCTTCCCGCCGTTCAGCTGCCGACACGGGGCGGCCACGTTATGCGGGTCGATTTCACCGGCGCCAGCACGCGTCTGTCGCCCGAAGCCAAGGCTCGACTCAAGGACCTGGCAGCGCAGGTCGGCGTTGCGGGTGATCGCCTGCAGCTCAAGGCCTACGCCGGCGGCACGAGTGAGACGCCGAGTTCCGCGCGCCGCCTGAGCTTGTCCCGGGCCCTCGCCGTGCGTTCCTTCCTGATCGAGTCGGGCGTTCGATCGACGCGGATCGACGTCCGGGCGTTGGGCCGGGCTTCCGATGCCGGACCGCCCGACCGGGTGGACGTCGTTCTCCTCGTCAGGTGAGGCGGATCGCAAGATACACTTTTGAGACGGGAGCGCGCGGATGACCCGCCCACAAAGATACATCAGCCGGATGATTGCCTTTGTCCTGGCGGTCATCGTCATCGCTGGTGTGTTGTCCGGGCCATTATATCGGGCGTTCCTGGCCAACCCGGCTCTCAACGGACTGATCGCCGGCGTTCTGATCCTCGGCATCATCTACGTCTTTCGCCAGGTCTTGCTGCTGCGTCCCGAAGTCGACTGGATCGAGTCGACCATGCAGGAGGGCACGCGCTTGACTGTGCCCCGGACGCCGAACCTGCTGGCGCCAATGGCGACCATGCTGGGCGACAGCGCCGGACAGCGGTCGATTTCGGCGCTCGGCATGCGCTCACTCCTGGACGGCATTGCTTCGCGGCTGGATGAATCGCGCGAAATCTCCCGCTATTTGATCGGATTGCTGATCTTTCTCGGCCTACTGGGCACGTTCTGGGGATTGCTGGGCACCATCAGTTCGGTCGGCGACACGATCAAAAACCTCGGCATCGCGGGCGGCGATTTCGCCAGCCTGTTCGGCACCCTTCAGTCCGGCCTGGAGGCGCCGCTGACAGGCATGAGCACGGCGTTTTCTTCGTCGCTGTTCGGTCTGGCGGGATCGCTGGTACTGGGCTTTCTCGACCTTCAGGCGGGTCAGGCGCAAAACCGCTTCTTCAACGATCTCGAGGAATGGCTGTCCGGCATGGCCCGACTCAGCTCCGGCATCGGCGTCGGCGGAGATGACGGCGATCCGTCGATCCCGGCCTACGTCGGCGCATTGCTGGAACAAACGGCCGAGACCCTGAGCACGCTCCAGCGCACAGTTTCGCGCGGCGAAGAGGAACGCGGCCAGACCAACGCGGCGATCCGGGAGCTGGGCGACAAACTCGCCATCCTGGGCGACCAGATGAAGGCCGAACAGAACCTGATGGTCCGCCTCGGCGAGGCGCAAATCGAAATGAAGCCCGTGCTGGAGCGCCTGGCGGCCCAGGCCGAGCGCGATCACGCCATCACGCTGGACGAAGTCAGCCGCAGCCATCTGCGCAACATCGACATTTCGGCGGCGCGTCTGCTGGTCGATTCCGGCCAGGCCCGGGATCAGCTCATTCAGGACATCCGCAGCGAGATCAAGCTGCTGGCCCGCACGATCGCCGGAATGACCGGGGAGAGAACGTAGGCCGTCATGGCGAGCCGCCTTCGCAGCCAGCGCTCGGACAACATCTGGCCGGGTTTTGTCGACGCGCTGGCCACCCTGCTGCTGGTCATCATCTTCCTTCTCGTCGTGTTCGTGCTGGCCCACGTCTTCCTCTCCCAGGCCATTTCCGGCCGGGACGAGGCCTTGGAGCGGCTCAACAGCCAGATCAGCGAGCTCGCCAATTTGCTGGCGCTGGAGCGGGACACCAACACCGAGTTGCGCGACAACGTCACGCAACTCTCCGCCTCGCTGCAGGAATCGACCAAGGCGCGCGATGCCCTGGGCCTGGAGATCGAGGGCCTGAAGGCCAGCCTGTCAGAAGCCCAACTGGCGCTGGCGGACCGCGAGGAAACGCTCTCTTCCAGCAGCGAGGACAAGGACGCCCTGGCGAACCGTGTCGCCCGGCTGGAACTGGCGCTCAGCAAATCCCTCAACGAAGCAGCGGCCTTCCGCGCCCGGGCGCGCGAATTGCGCGACAGATTGGCGGCGCTGGAAGCGAGTTCGGCGGAAAAACTTAAGGAAACAGAAGCGAACCTTTCCGCCGCCGAGGAAGACCTGACGATGACGCAGGAAAAACTGGCGTCTTCCGAGGCGGACCGCGAAACGACGGCAAAAGCGCTGGCGGCAGAGCGGGAAATATCCGAACGCGCACTAGCCCAGGTCTCCCTGCTCAATCAGCAGCTTTCCGCACTGCGTGCTCAGCTATCCCGTCTCGAGGCGGCGCTTGAGGCATCGGAGGCACTGGACAGAGAACAAAAGGCCGTCATTGCCGATTTGGGCAAGCGCCTCAACATCGCCTTGGCGAAGAAAGTCGAGGAATTGGCCAAGTACCGCTCGGAATTCTTCGGCCGGCTCAAGGAGGCGCTCGGCACGCGGCGCGACGTTCAGGTCGTCGGTGATCGGTTCGTCTTCCAGTCCGAGGTTCTGTTCACCTCCGGGTCCGCCGAGCTGGGTGGCGCCGGCCAAAGCCAGTTGGCCAAATTGGCCGCGACGATTTTGGACGTCGCCCGCAAAATTCCGAAGGAACTTCCCTGGGTACTGCGCGTCGACGGCCACACCGACCGCGTCCCCATTGCGACGGCGCGCTATCCGTCCAACTGGTCGCTGTCGACCGCACGCGCCCTGTCGGTCGTCAATTTCCTCATCGACCAAGGCGTGCCGCCGACCCGTCTGGCGGCCACCGGCTTTGGCGAGTTCCAACCACTCGACGCCCGCGATGACGAAATCGCCTACCGCCGAAACCGCCGAATCGAGATCAAACTGACGCAGCGGTAGGGTCATTTCCCACGTACCGTCATCCCGGAATTTGCGCCAGCAAATGTCCGGGATCCATGCCTGAGGGGCTGGATTAAGTAAGGTGTTGCGAAAAGGGGACGCTACGACATGGATTCCCGCCTATGCGGGAATGACGTGGGAGGGTCGCGGAAAGTCCGTACCATTTTCACGGCAAGGTGCAGTCCAGGAACTTGGGGTCGAGCACCGGACCGATCAGCAATCTGTTGCCATGGCGGGCGGCAACGGAGGAACCGGAGAGTTCCTCCCCGGTGTTTAAATAAACCTCGCTGACCTCGCCGTTTGCAGGATCGATACGCAGAACCTGCGATGGCGAAAGCTTGGCGGCGTCCTTCGAATGCCCAACAAAGGTCAGAAGCTTCGGATGCGCGCCGATCCAGAGCGTGCCGTCCGCGTCGACGTCGATGTTGTCGACGCCGGTGCCGGTTTCGAACTTGCCCTTGGTCCAGAGATCGCCGCTGCTCTCGTCGCGCCCGAAGGCAAAGACGGCGCGGTCCGTGGTGGCGGCCACAAATACGGTGTTGCCGTCGCGGCTGGTATTGATGCCGTTGGCGTAGCGAAAACCGTCGGCGACCTGACGCAGGAGCGTGCCGTCAAAGTACACGACATGGGCCAGCGGGAGGCGCCCGTAATCTTCGATCGTGCGCATCAGCCCGGAAGGATTGCCATGATCGATGGAGGCGTAGAAGCGCCCCTTTCCGACCGGCGCAACGTCGTTGGCCGAGAGCAGCATGTCGCCCTTGATGGTACGGAGATGTTCGAGCCCGTCGCCGGTTATACCGAAGACCTCAATCGTGTCGTTCGTCGCGCCAAAAACCCCGCCGTCACGGTGGTTGACCACCATGATCTCCGCTTCGTCACCACGGACGTACAATCCCAGTCCGTGGGGATGGAAGGGAAACTTGAGGTCCGGTGTCAGGTTGACCGGTTTGGCGTTGGGATCGGTCAGGTCGTAGCCCCAGATCGCCCCCTGAACGTTCTCTCCCTCCCGCACCCGGCGCCGATCGTCGGACGAAATGTAGGCCATCCCCGTTTCGCCGTGGATCGCGATGTCTTCGGCGCCCGCAACGCCCTCGACCGGCTTGCAGGTTCCCGCAAAATGGGGCTCAAGCGATTTGAACTCGCCGGCGATCCAAACCGTGTGGCCGGCAAAGCCGCCGACCAGGACGATCAGGGCAAACAGGTAGATCAGCAGCCTTTTCATGAACCCGCCCCCAGGGTTTGGCTTGTTTGTTATTGTGCGGCGCTCGCCGCCGCCGCACCGAATTGCAATTCGGCCAGGTGGGCGTACATACCGCCCTCCGCCATCAGTTCCTCGTGCCGGCCGACGGCGACGATGCGGCCCTGGTCCATGACCACGATGCGACCGGCCTTCTGAACCGTTGACAATCGATGGGCGATAATGAGCGTCGTTCGTCCCACCATCAAGCCGTCGAGGGCGCTTTGAACCAGACGTTCACTTTCGGCGTCGAGCGCGCTGGTCGCCTCATCCAACAGGAGGATGGCGGGATTGCGTAGAATTGCCCGGGCAATGGCCAGCCGCTGTCGCTGACCGCCGGACAACCGCACGCCACGCTCGCCCAAATGGGTGGCGAAGCCGTCGGGCAGGCGTTCGGCGAACTCCGTGACCTGAGCGGCGTCGGCGGCGGCGCGGACCTCCTCGTCGCTGGCACCGGGCCGGCCGTAGCGGATGTTCGACCAGACGTCGCCCGCGAAAATCACGGGATCCTGGGCGACCAGACCAATGCGGGCCCGCACGTCCTGGGGATCGGCATCCGGCAAGGCGACGCCGTCAATGGAAACCCGGCCCGATTCGGGATCGTAAAAGCGCAGCAGCAACTGGAACACCGTTGATTTGCCGGCGCCGGAAGGACCGACGATGGCCACCTCTTCACCTGACTCGATATCCAGGGAGAATTCCTCCATCGCGGAGACGTTGGGCCGCGCCGGATAGTGGAACGTCACGTCCTCGAACCGGATGGTTCCAAGATGCGGGTCCGGCATGGCCGCCGGGTTGGCCGGCGCCGTAATTAGGGGGTCCGTCGCCAACAATTCACTGAGCCGTCCCGTCGCACCGGCAGCCCGCTGCAGTTCGCCCCAGACCTCGCTTAGGGCGCCCACCGCGCCGGCGGTCATGATGGCGTAGTAAACGAAGGCGGCAAGTTCGCCGCCGCTCATGGCGCCCGTGGTGACGTCCTTGGCGCCGATCCACAACACCATGTCCACCGCGCCGAAAACCAGCAGGATGACCACCGCCGTCAGCCAGCCGCGCGCGCTGATGCGTCGGATGGCGACGGTAAAGGCGTTCTCCGCGGCATCGCCGAAGGCGCGGCGGTCTTCTTCTTCGTGGGTGAAGGCCTGAACCGTGCGCACGGCGTCGATGCTTTCACCTGCCATGGCGCCGACGTCGGCTACCCGGTCCTGGCTTTCGCGGCTGAGACGCCTGACTTTGCGTCCGAATATAACGATCGGCAGGATGACTACGGGGATGACGATCGCCACCATGCCCGCCAGTTTCGGGCTGGTAATGATCAGCAGCGCGCCGCCGCCGAGGAAGATCAGAAAATTGCGCAGCGCGATGGAGGCGGAGGAGCCGATAACGGTTTGGATGAGCGTGGTATCGGTGGTCAGGCGGGAAAGGATTTCGCCCGTCGGCGTGATCTCGAAAAAAGTCGGACTGAGCTTGATGACGTGGTTGTAAACCTCGCGCCTCACATCGGCGACCACGCGTTCTCCGATCCAGGAGACCATGTAGAAGCGGGCGAACGTCGAGAACGCAAGGACCGCGACGATCCCCAGCAGGGCGAGAAAGTACTGATCCAGGAAGGCCGCGTTTTCCACGCTGAATCCCAAGTCGACAACGCGGCGCAGCGCCTGACCGATGGCCAACACGGAACCGGCGGCCACGATAAGCGCCACCATCGCGCCGGCCACCCACAGTTTGTAGGGCGCAAGAAAGCGAACAATGCCGCGCAGCTTGGATATGTCGCGGCTGGCTGTGCGTTCCTCTTCGCCGTTTAGGGCCGAACGGGGGGCTGTCCGGGTATCAGTCAATCGTCATTTTCCTTCAATCGAGTCCAACGGCTACGCCGGTGACGTCGCTGACCTCGCGGGCCAGCAACAGGTGCAGCCGCTCATCGCTGCGGGTTGCCGTCCACGCCTGTTCGCTGTCGTTCCAGTCGTAGTGGCTGGCGCCGGAGATCGGGGACGACAGCCAGATCTGCTTGAGCGGCCGATGGCGGTTCACAATAAAAATGCGGCCGTCTTCCAATTCAACAGTGAGGACGGAGCCGTCACAATCGACATCCACATCCTCGCAACCGTCTTCGATCGCCACGGCCCAGCGCTCCAGCGTGGCGCCCGCCAGGGCCTCGAATGCCTGTTCGTCCATATTACACTCCACTTGGGGTCCATCCTTCAACGGACTTGCCACGGACTTGACGAAAATCAGGCCACGTGCGCGGCGCAACCTAATCCGCCGAGCGCAAAGGTGCAACAGGCGCTTGCAAGCGGCGCGCTGTTTCGCTATATAGGCCGCTTCCCGCCCCGGAGCAGAACGATGAAAAAAGACATACACCCAGATTATCACACCATCACCGTCGAAATGACGGACGGCACCCAGTTCGAAACGCGCTCGACCTACGGCGCGGAGGGCGACGTGCTGAAGCTCGACATCGACGTCAAGACCCACCCGGCCTGGACCGGCCAGGGCGGCCACTTGGTCGATACCGCGGGTCAGGTTGCGAAATTCAACAAGCGCTTCGAGGGTTTCGGCCTCAAGTAATTGTTATTTCAGCATATTAATTTGAAAAAACGCGCTACTCAGCGCGTTTTTTTGTGCCTGAAAGCAGTGAAACACAGACCTTGAACCGATCGAATTAATCCCCAAATTAAGGTTGCCGGATGCCTCCAAGAGGGTCCGGCGCTTAACCGAATGGCCCGGCCATATTGCGCACACGCGGCGTTCAAGGCGGGTCGAATGAAATGTCCATTTGCTTCAAAGGAGGAACGGACACATGCGTACTTTTGACCTCTCTCCCCTCTTTCATACTTCCGTTGGCTTTGACCGCTTGAACCGGATGCTCGACAGTGTCGGCCGGGTCGACGAGCGGGCGCCGAGCTATCCGCCCTACGACATCGAGAAAGTCAGTGACGACGCCTATCGCATTACCATGGCCGTCGCGGGCTTCTCCGAAGGCGATATCGAGCTCAGCCAGCACGAGAACGCCCTCTCCATCACCGCCAAGGCACCGAAGGCTGAGGCCGAAGGCGCCAAGATGCTCCATCAGGGTATCGCGCGCCGCGGATTCCAGCGCCGCTTCGACCTCGCCGATTATATTCGTGTCGACGGCGCCCGTCTCGAAAACGGGCTGCTCTTCGTCGACCTGGTGCGCGAGGTGCCGGAGGAACTGAAACCCCGCCGCATTGAAATCCAAAGCGGCAATGTCCTGGAGCACAAAGACGCCGCTTAAGCGGGCTCCAGCAGAGAAACGCGAGCCCCCTTCCGGCCCGGCCGGGAGGGGGTTTCGTTTTTAGACGTGGGCGCGCAGGGCCGCGACCACTTCGTCGGGGCCTTCAACCATCATCATGTGACCACAGCCCTTGAGGATGACCGTTTCCGAGCCTTCAATGGCTTCCGCCAGCGCCTTGCCGGCACGCGGCGGCGTCATTTTGTCCTCCGCCCCCAAGAGCATCAACGTCGGACAGGAAACATTGGCGGCGGCCTCCAGACCGTCCTGATAGTCGTTGCAGGCGCAGAAATCGGTGTGGAGCACACCGGGCGGCACGCGCTCCAGCAGGCGCAGCGCACCGCCGGACATCCAGAGGCCCGGCGTCGGATTGCCGCCGACCAGCGAGCGCTTGGCGTGCCCGTAGATCGTGATCATGTCGAAGGCGGAATGGTCATTGGCTTTCGAGGCGTCCAGCAGGGCTTCTCCCACCGGCATCGGAAACGCCGTCCCCAGCAGCGCCAGCGCCCGCACCTTTTCGGGTCGGCGGGCCGCCAGTTCGAGGGCGGCGAGTGAACCCAAGCTGTGCCCGACCAGCGCCGCCTGATCGGCACCCAAGGCGTCGATCAGATCGCCAACCCAGACGGCCAGATCGCCGACGGTGGATTTGGGCGGCCCTTCGGAGCGCCCGTGGCCAGGCAGATCCAGCGCGACGACGTTGCGGCCATGATGGGCGAAGTAGCGGGCCTGCAGCGCCCAGGCCGTGTGATCCATGGCGGCGCCGTGGATGAAAATCACCCAGGGCAGTGCCGGGTCGTGGGCGCGCCCGCCGGTGCCGTAGAAAACCGTCTTGTCCTGAACCGAAATTTCCATGCCGGGACCCCCCGCTTAGCTTTTTTGGGAGGCCCGAAGGCCGCGGTTGAGGTCGTCGATCAGATCTTCCACATCCTCCAGCCCCACCGAAAGCCGGATCAGGCCCTCGGATATGCCCGCGGCCTTGAGGGCTTCGGCGTCCATCTGCTGATGCGTCGTGCTGCCGGGATGGATGACCAGCGACTTTGCATCGCCGACGTTGGCGAGATGGGAGAACAACTCAAGCGCCTCGATAAAGCGCCGGCCGGCCTCGCGGCCGCCCTTGATGCCGAAACTGAAGATGGCGCCGGCGCCGTCGGGCAAGATTTTCTTCGCCAGTTCGTGGTCGGGATGATCGGGCAGATCAGGATAACCGACCCACTCGACGGCATCGGACTGGTCGAGGTGGGCGACGATCTTGCGCGCGTTCACGACGTGCCGGGTCATGCGCAGGGGCAGGGTCTCCACGCCTTGGATGATCTGGAAGGCGTTGGCCGGGCTCATGCAGGCGCCGAAATCGCGCAAGCCCTCGGCCCGCGCCCGCATGACGAAGGCGGAAGGCCCGAATTCCTCTGCAAAATCGAGGCCGTGGTAGCCGTCATAGGGCTCCGTCAGGGTCGGAAACTTGCCGCTGCCCTCCCAGTCGAACTCGCCGCCGTCGATGATGGCGCCGCCGATGGCGACACCGTGGCCGCCGAGGAACTTGGTCGCCGAATGCATCACGATATCGGCCCCCAACGACAATGGCTGGCAGAGGAAGGGCGAGGCGAAGGTGTTGTCCACCATCAGCGGTATGCCGGCTTCGTGCGCGACGGCGCTGACGGCGGGAATGTCCATGACCTCGAGACCCGGATTGCCGAGGGTCTCGCCAAACACCAGGCGTGTTTCCGGCCGGATCGCCGCGGCGTAAGCATCCGGATCCCGCGGATCGACGAAGGTCGCCTCGATGCCGAAACGGGGCAGCGTGTGGGTGAACATGTTGTGCGATCCGCCATAGATCGAGGCCGACGAGACGATGTGGGAGCCCGCACCCATCAGGGTCACCACCGCCAAATGCAACGCCGCCTGACCGCTGGCCGTGCAGACCGAGCCGACGCCGCCCTCCAGCGCCGCCAGGCGTTCCTCAAGCACCCCCACGGTGGGATTGGAGATGCGCGAATAGATGTGTCCCGGCGTCTCCAGATTGAACAGCGAGGCGGCGTGTTCAGTATCGTTGAAGACGTAGCTCGTGGTCTGGTAGAGCGGCACGGCGCGGCTGCCTGTCGTCGGGTCGGGCGCCTGCCCGGCGTGCAGGCTCAGCGTATTGAATCGGGGATAGTTGGGTATTGCCATGGGGCGGCTTTCCGGCATCTGTTGATCGAACGCCGCACCGTACACGCCGCCGGAATAGCGCGGTAGTCGAAAATGAACCCAGCCCAGCCCGCGCGTGACGTTTGAACCAAAAAATGGGCCGTCCGGTTAGGGGCGGCCCAATAGTCAACAGGGAGGCGCATCGGAGAGTCGCGCATCGAAATTCACGCAACCTGCTGATGCGTGCCTACATCCTGTCTTAAGCGGGTAAATAAAGTCTTAACCATAAAACGCGGGAATCACTTAAGAATTCAACTTTTGAAGAAGCTGTCCGCCGTCGTTCGGGCGCCTTCTTTGGCCTTGATCACCTCCCGGATATGGGCGATTTGCGCCTCCAGTTCCTCAATGCGTTCGCCCAAGGCCTCGATCGACAGGGTTTCCAATTCCAGGCGTTCCGCCTTTTTTTCAGGCGGTTCAAGATCGTCCGTGTCCATGGTCTCATCCCTCCTGCACTTGATAAATGTGGGTGAAAGGGATTAGACCTTCAAGCCTCAAGTTTGCCCGAGGAGTACACCGATGTCCGACGCCCTGCCCGCCGAAATGACCGTCATCGAAATATCCGAGCCCGGCGGCCCGGAGATGCTGGTCCCCGCCAAGCGAGACGTGCCGGAGCCCGGACACGGCGAAATCCTCATCAAGGCCGCCGCCGTGGGCATCAACCGGCCCGACGTGATGCAGCGCCAGGGCACCTACCCCGTCCCGCCCGGCGCATCCGACCTGCCGGGCCTCGAAGTCGCAGGGACCGTCGCGGCGATCGGTCCCGGCGTCGATCAGTGGAAGGTCGGCGACGCTGTCTGCGCGTTGACGCCCGGCGGCTCCTATGCCGAGTTCTGCACCACGCCGGCCGCCCATGCGCTGCCCGTGCCCGAGGGCCTCAGCATGATTGAAGCCGGCGCCATGCCGGAGACCTTCTTCACGGTCTGGACCAACGTCTTCGACCGGGGACACCTGCAGGCGGGCGAACGATTTCTGGTCCACGGCGGATCATCCGGTATCGGCACCACGGCCATCCAGATCGCCGACGTCCTGGGCGCGCGGGTCTTCACGACCGCCGGCACCCAGGAAAAATGTGCGGCCTGCGAGGAATTGGGCGCCGAGCGCGCCGTCAATTACCGGGAGAAGGACTTCGTCGCCGTGATCCGCGACTTGACGGACGGCGAAGGCGTCGACGTCATCCTCGACATGGTCGCGGGCGAGTATTTCCGCAAGAACCTGTCCCTGCTGGCGCCGGAGGGCCGTCTCGTGCAGATCGCATTCCTCGGCGGACCCAAGGGCGAAGTCGACCTCATGCCGATCATGCGCAACCGCCTGACCATCACAGGCTCCACCTTGCGTCCCCAGTCAATCGAAGCCAAGGCGGCCATCGCCGAGGGTCTCCTGCGCACGGTCTGGCCCCACGTCGAAGCCGGCCGCATCAAGCCCGTCATCCACGCCACCTTCCCCCTGACCGACGCCGCCGCCGCCCACCAAGCCATGGAAGACGGCAATCACATCGGTAAAATCGTGCTGGAAGTGTAACGGCGGGGCCAGAACCTTTGACCTTGCCGCCAAAATTGATTATATGCCCCTCAGGATGCGGCTGGTGATGCCGTGTCGGCTTTTCCAAGAAACCAATTTGGTTCGTTCATTTGAACCCGGTCCTTGAACCAGCCGCGGGGTTCCGCCCGCGCAAGGAGAAAACTTATGCCGTTGCCATTGATGCCCAAGGCCACCGCCGTGTGGCTGGTTGAAAACACCGTCCTGACGTTCGATCAGATCGGCGAATTCTGCGGTTTGCACCCGCTGGAAGTGAAGGGTATCGCCGACGAAGAAGTCGCCATCGGCATCCAGGGCGTCGATCCCACGACCAACGGCCAGCTCACCCATGAAGAACTGGAGCGCTGCGCCGCCGATCCCTCGACCAGCCTGAAACTGGCCGAAACGGACGTACCCAAACCGCGCACCCGCACCAAGGGTCCGAAATACACCCCCGTCACCAAACGCCAGGAGCGCCCGGCGGCCATCATGTGGCTGCTGCGGTACCACCCGGAACTGTCGGATGCCCAGATCGGCCGCCTGGTCGGTACGACCAAGCCGACCATCACTTCCGTGCGCGACCGCACGCACTGGAACATCTCCAACATCAAGCCCAACGATCCCGTGACCCTCGGTATGTGCACTCAGGCCGAACTGGACGAGGCCGTGACCAAGGCTCGGCGCCGCCAGGCTGCCAAGGAAAAGCGCGAGGACAAGGAACGCGCCAAGCAGGGCCTGCCGCCCAAACAGCGCGAGGCCAGTCCCGCCACGGACATGGAATCGCCCTTTGCCCATCTGATCCCCCGCGCCGAACGCGATGCCGAAGAAGCCGAGGAAGCGCAACCGGCCGAGGGGGGAGATGCGGCAACCTTCGAGGAAACGCCGGCCCTCACTGCGGAAGACGTCTTCGGCGCCTCCCCCGAACAGGAGGGCCAGAGCGGAGAGGAAACCCCGAGCGAAGAAGAAACGCCCGGCGGAATTTAGGAGTTATCGTCATTCCGGAAAGCGCAAAGCGCTTGTCCGGAATCCATGCCTGAGCTGTCCAACTCCGCGATCACCTCGCGAACGGATACTCAAGGGTATGGATTCCCGCCTTCGCGGGAATGACGCCCTGAATTAAGCTTCAGGCACTTTCGAAGTTGCCGCGTAACCGGTCTTCTTCAGCGCCTCGGTGATCTCCTCCAGAATGACGGGATCGTCGATGGTGGCGGGCATCTTGTACTCCACCGAATCGGCGATGCGCCGCATGGTGCCGCGCAGGATCTTGCCCGAACGCGTCTTGGGCAGCCGGTCGACGATCATCGTCAGCTTATAGGCCGCCACCGGACCGATGGTGTCGCGCACCATCTTGGCCAGTTCAGCCGGGATTTCCTCCTCCGGCCGGTTGACGCCCGATTTCAGCACCACGAAACCGACCGGCAGCTGGCCTTTGAGCTGATCCGCCACGCCGATCACGGCACATTCGGCAACGTCGCGGTGGGCCGACAGGATTTCCTCCATCTGACCCGTCGACAGGCGGTGACCGGCGACGTTGATGATGTCGTCGGTGCGGCTCATGATGTAGAGGTAACCGTCCTCGTCCTTGTAGCCCGCGTCACCCGTCTGGTAGTAGCCGGGGAATTCCGTGAGGTAGCTTTCGACGTAGCGCTGGTCTTTCTGCCACAACGTTGGCAGACAGCCCGGCGGCAGGGGCAGCTTGACGACGATGGCGCCGCTGTCGCCGTCCGGCACCTCGTTCGCGTTTTCATCAACGATCTGCACGTCGTAGCCCGGCACCGCCTTGGTCGGCGAGCCGTGCTTGATGGGCAGCAAACCGAGGCCGACGAAGTTCGTGGCGATGGGCCAGGAGGTTTCGGTCTGCCACCAGTGATCGATCACCGGCACGCCCAGCATGTCTTCCGCCCACTTAAGGGTATCGGGATCCGCGCGCTCGCCGGCCAGGAACAGGGTCTCGAAGGCGGAGAGATCGTACTTGCCGATAAACTCACCCTTCGGATCTTCCTTTTTGATGGCGCGGAAGGCGGTCGGCGCGGTGAACAGTACCTTCACCTTGTGTTCCGAGATGATGCGCCAGAAGACGCCGGCGTCCGGCGTGCCGACCGGCTTGCCTTCGAACAGGATGGTGGTGCAGCCTTGGAACAGCGGCGCATAGACGATGTAGCTGTGACCCACGGCCCAGCCGAGGTCGGACGCCGCCCAGTAGACCTCGCCCGGCTCCACGCCGTAGATGTTCGACATCGTCCACCTCAGCGCCACCAGGTGGCCGCCGTTGTCGTGCACCACGCCCTTGGGCTCACCGGTCGTGCCGGAGGTGTAGAGAATGTAAAGCGGATCGGTGGCCTTGACGGGGACGCATTCCTCAACCGGCTCGGCATTGTCCATGGCGTCCTTCCAGTCGACGTCGCGGCCCTCGATCATCGAGGCCTCGGCCTGCTCACGCTGCAGCATGACGACGGTCTCGGGCTTGTGCTCCGACATGTCGATGGCGGCGTCCAGCAGCGGTTTGTATTCGACGATGCGGCCCGGTTCGATGCCGCAACTGCCGGAGACGATGACTTTGGGCTTGGCATCCTCAATGCGGGTGGAAAGCTCGGCGGAAGCGAAGCCGCCGAAAACCACGGAATGGACGGCGCCGATGCGGCTGGTGGCGAGGATGGCGATCACGGCCTGCGGCACCATGGGCATGTAGATGATGACCCGGTCGCCCTTTTCGACGCCGAGGCCGCGCAGGACGCCGGCGAATTTGGCCACCTTGGCCTTAAGTTCCGAATAGGTGAATTTCTTCTGCTTGCCGGTGATGGGGCTGTCATAGATCAATGCCAACTGGTCGCCGCGGCCCTCCTCCACGTGACGGTCGACGGCGTTGAAGCAGGTGTTCATCTCCCCGCCCTCGAACCAGGTGTAGAAGTTCTCTTTCGGGTTATCGAGGACCTTGTCCCACTTCTTGATCCAGCGCACGTCCTCGGCCGCCTCGGCCCAGAATCCCTCCGGATCGGCCTGCCAGGCGCCGTAGACTTCGTCATACCGGCTCATCTTTAGTCTCCCTGCGTTTCGTCTGTTGCGAAAATTGTTTAATCAATCGGCTGAATACAAATATCACGCCCGAGGGGTGACAAAATCATATCTCAGCAGCGGCAGCAACCGCCCAGGTATGGTGGCGGAGGGAACTGCGCCGATTCGCCGCGCCCCCATGGCCAGATAGAAGCCCTCGGCATTGGGGTCGGCGTCGATCATGACGTGGGTGGCCGTGGTTCTTTCAGCCTCCGCCACCAGACGGTCCCACAGTTGCCGCCCGACGCCGGTACCGATGGCGGTGGGCAGCACGAAGAAATGTTCAACGTCGGCTTTTTCCGCTTCCACACCGAGACCGAACATGCCCACCAGTTGATCGTCCCTGACGGCCACCCAAGTGGGAACGGACGCCAGCCATTCCGGGGTCACCGTCAGCTCAGGCCGCGCCAGTTCCATGAATTCGTCGTCATAGCCCCAGTGCGCCTTCGAACGCATCACGAGATCGGTAATCACCTCGGCCTCTTCCTGGCGGGCAGGACGGATTTCCAGACGGGCCGAGTTTGCTGCCATGGCGCGCGATGCTTGTGTTTGGTGGCGGACCTGTATTCAATCACCGGACTTTAGCCGATCCCGCCGCGAGCGCCCATACCACATGATCGATATCCCCCTGTTCTACATGATTGCCGTGCCCGCCGTGCTGGTCGTCGGCATCTCCAAGGGCGGATTCGGCTCGGGCCTCGGCATCCTGGCCGTGCCCTCCATGGCGTTGGTGGTCTCGCCGGTGCAGGCCGCCGGCATCATGCTGCCGATCCTTTGCCTGATGGATCTCGTGGGCGTCTGGTCCTACCGCCGCCAGTGGGACCCCGCCAACATGAAGATCATCGTGCCCGCTGCGGTGGTCGGCATCGTCATTGGCATGCTCACCTTTGACGTGATGGACGAAAACACGATACGCCTGATCATCGGCGGCATCGCACTGAGCTTCGCCGCCGACCACTGGATCGGCCGGCGCTCGAAAGAACCGGCAGGCCGAAGCGCGGTCAAGGGCGGTTTCTGGGCCGCCGTCGCGGGATTTACCAGCTTCGTCGCCCATGCGGGGGGCCCGCCGCTGTCGGTCTACCTCCTTCCCCAACGCCTCGATCGGGCGTTGTTCGTGGGCACCACCGTGATCTTCTTCACCGCCGTCAACTACGCCAAGCTCTTGCCCTACTGGTGGCTTGGGCAGTTGGCGCCTGGCAATCTTGCAACCTCGCTGGTTCTGATGCCGCTGGCGCCCATCGGCGTCATTCTGGGTGTCCGCCTGCGCGACAAGATCTCGCCGACAATGTTTTACGAGACCTGCTATGGCCTCTTGTGCATCGCCGGTCTCAAACTATCCTGGGACGGCATCAGCGCCTTGATGGGTTGAACGACATGGGCGCTTGAACCGGGCGGCGGAGACGATTAATTTCGCCACTTCCTCGGGGGAGGAGGAGCGAAGTAACGCCGACCAAGCGCAGGAGCAGGCAATGCCGTCTATCTATGACACCGGACTGGACCAGTCCGCGGCCAACTATCAGCAGCTTTCCCCCCTGACCTTCATCGAACGCGCCGCCGCCGTTTATCCCGACGCGCCGTCGATCATTCACGGCGATTTGCGCCGGACCTGGTCGGAAAGCTATGCCCGGACGCGCCGGCTGGCCTCCGCCTTGACGAAGCGCGGCATCGGCCTCGGCGATACGGTTGCGGTAATGGGTGCCAACACGCCGGAAACCTTCGAGTGCCATTTCGGCGTACCGGTGACGGGGGCCGTACTCAACACCCTCAACGTGCGGCTTGATGCCGAGAACATCGCCTTCATCCTTGATCACGGCGAGGCCAAGGTGCTGATCACCGACACGGAGTTTTCGCCGACCGTGGAAAAGGCGCTGGAATTGTGCGCAGTCGAACCCGTCGTCATCGATATCGACGACCCCCAGGCGGAACACACAGCCGACAGCGGCAAACGCTTGGGCGAAATGGATTACGAAGCATTCCTCGCCGACGGCGACGAGGATTATCCCTGGACCCTGCCGGACGACGAGTGGCAGGCCATCAGCCTGAATTACACATCCGGCACCACCGGCAACCCCAAGGGCGTCGTCTACCACCACCGCGGCGCCTATCTCAACGCCATGGGCAACGTGGTGTCGTGGAGCATGCCGCACCATCCCGTCTATCTTTGGACGCTGCCGATGTTTCATTGCAACGGCTGGTGCTTTTCCTGGACGCTGGCGGCCCTGGCCGGCGTCAGCGTCTGCTGTCGCAAGGTCAACGCCGCCAACATCTACGCCGCCATCGCCGAGCACAAGGTGACGCACTTCTGCGGCGCGCCCATCGTGCTGTCGTTCGTGGTCAACGCCACCGAGGAGGAAAAGCGCCCCTTCGATCACGACGTCCACGTCATGACCGCCGCCGCCCCGCCGCCGGCCGCCGTGCTTGCCGGCATGAAGCGCGAGGGATTCGACGTCACCCACGTCTACGGCCTGACGGAGACCTACGGCCCCGCCGTGGTCTGCGCCTGGCACGACGAATGGAACGAACGCTCGGACGACGAACAGGCCCAGCTCAAATCTCGCCAGGGCGTGCGCTATCACGTCCTCCAAGGCCTGACGGTGATGGACCCCGAAACCATGGAGCCCGTGCCCCACGACGGCGAGACCATGGGCGAGGTGATGTTTCAGGGAAACATCGTCATGAAGGGGTACCTCAAGAACCCGCAGGCCACCGAACAGGAATTGGGCGGCGGTTGGTTTCACTCGGGCGACTTGGGTGTCATCCAACCCGACGGCTACCTGCAGCTCCGCGACCGCTCCAAGGACATCATCATCTCGGGCGGCGAGAACATCTCCTCCATCGAGGTCGAGGACACGCTCTACGGCCACCCCGCCGTCGACGCCGTCGCCGTGGTCGCCAAGCCGGACGAGAAATGGGGCGAGACGCCCTGCGCCTTCATCGAACTCAAGTCAGGCGTCGAGGCGCCCAGCGAGGCCGACATCATCGCCTTCTGCCGCGACAACCTCGCCCACTACAAATGCCCCCGCCACATCGTCTTTGGCGAACTGCCCAAGACCTCGACCGGCAAGATCCAGAAGTTCAAGCTGAGGGATTCGGTGCGGGAGGGGTAGCGTATCTCTCTACCGTCACTCCCGCGAAAGCGGGAGTCCAGGTTGCTATATCCTTTTCACGAAAAACAAGAAAATTGGATTCCCGCTTTCGCGGGAATGACGGGGGCGTAATCCCTACTCAGCCGCGTCCGGCCTTTCGCGTTGGCGCTTGTCTTCGGGGATGGCTTCGTACTCGGGCACGAGTTTGAGGCGGCCTTCCGCCAGACCCGTGTCGCGCATGTCGTAGCCGTTGCCGGGGTAGGCGACCATGTCCTCGGGCGGGGTCGGGTCGGTGACTTCGGGCCAGTGGCCGGGCTGCGGCGCGGCGCCTTCGGCCGCGATGTCCATGGGGTCGTCGTCGTGGATGGCGGGCGGATTGATCACTTCGACGCAGGCCCAGCTGATCTCCAGCGGGATGTTGTTGTTGTCGAAGAAATAGATCGACCAGATGGTACCGTGGTCCACCGCGCCCGTGACCTCGATGCCCGCCGCCTCCAGCTTGTCCTTGACGGCGAACAGGTCCTCGCGCGTCGCCACGTGCACCGAAAGATGGTCGAAACCCAGCGGCAGGGTGCTTTTGCTGCCGTGAAACTTCTTTTCCATCTTCGAAGCACCCTCGTACTCGAAGAAGGCGATCAGCGTGTTGCCCGCGCGGAAGAAGTAGTGGCGATATCCGCCGTGGCCGATGCCGGCGTTGAGTTCCATGCCCAGCAGGTCGCGGTAGAACCGAACCGTCTGTTCCATGTCATCGGTGATGAACGCGAGATGATCGATGCCGGTTATCTTATCGGTCAATTCGGTCATGAGTTTCCCTCCCGGAGCGTCAGCACAGCCGTGCAGCTTAGAACAATTCTATGACAATTGGCACGGATTGCCAAAATGACGAGGCCGTGAGAGTCTTTTCCGCCAAAAGGGGGAGTTCCGGAGCGACATGTTCACGAGGGTGCTCAACGCCATCGACAGGTCCATTGCGGTCATCTCGGTCAGCGTCGGCTGGCTGTCGCTGATCGTCCTGATGGGCTTGCGCGTCTACGAGGTTATCGGGCGGCAGTACACCAACGTGCCGTCAGGCATGCTGAGACGCTACGAAGCCCTGGCTTTTGCGCTGCTGGTGGTGCTGGCGCTGGGATACGCCTATGCCCGCAACGGCCACGTCCGGGTCGACATCCTGCGGGCGCGCCTGAGCCCGCGCGCCCAGGCCTGGATCGAGATCGTCGGCGGCGTTGTCGTCATCCTGCCCCTTGCGCTCACGGTCATCGGCCTTTACGGCCACTTCATCCACACCGCCTACATCGAAGGCGGCCGCTGGGTGTGGGGGCTGATCGTGCCCGTCGGGTTCGGCCTGCTGGCGCTGTCGGGCCTGACCGTCATTGCCCGCAATATCCTCTTCCTCACGGGGCGCGCCGACGACACCGCGCCGAGAGAACCGGAGGCCGCGCCCGATGGCTAGCTTCGCCGAAATCCTGCCCATGGTGATGCTGCCGACGCTGGCGGTGTTCCTGTTCACGGGCTTCCCCGTGGCGCTGCTGCTGGCCGGAACGGGCTTGCTGTTCGCCGGCCTCGGCTGGCTGGCCGGCGAGTTTCCCGGTGTCGCCTTCCTCAACATCCCGCTCCGCTTAAGCGGTGCGCTTTACGGCAATTCGCTGATCTATCCGGCCGTGCCCATGCTGCTGTTCATGGGGCTGGCCATCGAAAAATCCGGCGTCGCGCGGGAGATGCTGCTGTGCATGCGGGTGCTGCTGAGGCGCGTCCCCTCCAGCCTCTCGGTCGGCGTCATTGTGCTGGGTATCCTGCTGGCCCCCGCCGCCGGGCTGATCGGCGCTTCGGTGGCGACGCTGGCCCTGGTTGCGCTGCCGACCATGCTGGAGCAAGGTTACAAACACGAGATCGCCACAGGCGCGGTGGCGGCCTCGGGCACGCTCGGCATCATCCTGCCGCCGGGCATCATGCTGTTCTTCCTGGCTCAGCACCTCAGCGTCTCCATGGGCTCGATCTTCCTCGGCACCATCGTACCCGGCCTCGGGCTGGCTCTGATGTTCATGGTGTACTTCGCAGTCCGCGGCAAGATGGAGGGCACCGGCGCCGCGCCCATGGTCCATGAATTCGAGGGACGGCCTATCGCGCTGGCGTTCTACGTCTTCCGCTCACTCGCTCTGCCGGTGGCCCTGATCGTCCTGGTTTTGGGTTCGATCATCGCCGGCTGGGCCACCCCGACGGAGGCGGGCGCGGTTGGTGCGGCCGGCGGCGTTGTTCTGATGGCGGTCACCCGCACCCTGACGCCCCGGCGGGTCAACGAAGTCGTCAAGGCGACCGTGCGGACGACGGCCATGGTCTTTTTCATCGTCATCGCCGCGACGATCTTTTCCTATCCCTTCCGCTATCTTGGCGGCGACAGCCTCATTCACGACCTCCTGGAGGCCACCGGCTTCGCCGATTGGGGGTTGCTCGCCATCATTCTGCTGACGATCTTCATCCTGGGTTTCTTCATCGACTGGATTGAAATCGTCGTGATCACCCTGCCGATCTTCTATCCCGTCATCGATGCACTGGATTTTTCGGCTTACGTGGGCTCGCCCGAAATGGCCAAGGTCTGGATCGCCGTGCTGATCGGACTGGTGCTGCAAACGTCGTTCCTGACGCCCCCGTTCGGCTTTGCGCTCTTCTTCGTCAAGGGCGCGTCACCGCCACAGATCCGGCTGGCGGAGGTCTATCGGGGTGCTGTACCGCTGGTCGCCATCCAGATTTTCGGCGTTGCCCTGGTCGCCGCCCTGCCTGCGCTGGCCGTCGGATTGCCCCTGCTGGCCTTCGATTAGAATGGCTCCAGACTGCGGCTTTCGGACACGCGGGATTGATTGAAAAGGCATTTTCAGTATAGTGGCGCCCGAATTCAAACGGACCAAAGAGGGAGCCCGCAGTCCCATGAGCGAAACCGAAACGGACATCAGCCAACAGCAACAGACGTGGCATGACTTCACGCGCATCGTCACCTGGAGCTGCATTGCCAGCGCCGTCGTGCTGGCGTTGATGGCCGCGTTCCTGACCTAACCGGTCCACCACCCGTTATTCATCCCGTCCCCGCGTCGAACAGTTGCGGAGACGTCTTTGTTGCCGAAGTCGCTTTTGCGGCTCCACCCGGCAATTCGGTATTCAGCAGGTGATTAAATGAAAATCGCTATCCCCCGGGAGAGCCGCGAGCATGAAAAGCGCGTGGCAGCCACTCCCGACACCGTCAAGAAACTCGTGAGCCTCGGCGCCACGGTAACCGTGCAAAGCGGCGCCGGAGAAGGATCCTCGATTGCCGACGGAGCCTACGAGGAGGTCGGCGCCGCCATCGCGGCGGATGCCGCCTCCGCCCTCGGCGACGCCGACGTCGTCTTCAAGGTTCAGGCGCCGACCCCCGATGAAGTCGGCTTGATCAAGGAGGGGGCCATGCTGGTCTCCACCCTGGCGCCGACCCAAAACCGCGATATCGTCGAGGCGCTGAACGGCCGCAAGGTCATGGCCTGCGCCATGGAGCTGATGCCGCGCATCACCCGGGCGCAGAGCATGGACGTGCTGTCGTCGCAGTCGAACCTGGCGGGCTACAAGGCGGTTCTCGACGCCAACGAGGTCTACGGCCGGGTCATGCCGATGATGATGACGGCGGCCGGCACCGTCGCCCCCGCCCGGACCTTCGTGCTGGGCGCCGGCGTCGCCGGTCTGCAGGCCATCGCCACCGCGCGGCGCCTGGGCGCCATCGTCTCCGCCACCGACGTCCGCCCGGTCGCCAAGGAACAGGTCGAAAGCCTGGGCGCCAGCTTCGTGATGGTCGAATCGGAGGAAACCGAGGACGCCGAGACCGCCGGCGGCTACGCCAAGGAAATGTCCGAGGATTACCAGCGCCGCCAGGCCGAACTGGTGCGCGAACACCTCAAGAAGCAGGACATCGTCATCTGCACGGCCCTGATCCCCGGCCGGCCGGCGCCGACCCTGATCGACGACGACATGGTGAAATCCATGAAGCCGGGTTCGGTCATTGTCGATCTCGCCGTCGAATCGGGCGGCAATTGCACGCTGAGCGAGGCCGGCAAGATCGTCGACGTCGACAGCGTGAAGATTATCGGACACTACAACGTACCGAGCCGGGTGGCCGAAGACGCCTCCGCACTTTATGCCAAGAACCTATTGAATTTCATTACGCCGCTGATCGACTCCGAGAGCGGCGAGCTCAACATCGATTGGGAAGACGAGATCATCCAGGGCGTGGCCTTGACCCGCGACGGCGAGATCGTTCACCCGCTGCTCAAGGAAGGGAGCAATTAGGCCATGGAAACGGTTGATCCTTTCGTCTTTCAATTTTCCATCTTCGTGCTCGCGATTTTCGTCGGCTACTACGTCGTCTGGAGCGTGACCCCGGCCCTGCACACGCCGCTGATGTCGGTGACCAACGCCATTTCGAGCGTCATCATCGTCGGCGCCTTGCTGGCGGTCGGGCCGGAGGAAGTCACCATCGCGAAGATCCTCGGATTTATCGCCATGACGCTCGCCGCCATCAACATCTTCGGCGGGTTTACGGTTACCCAGCGCATGCTGGGAATGTTTAAGAAGAAGTAGGACGTATCATGTCGGCTAATTTCACCGCTATCGCCTACCTCATCGCTTCGGTGCTGTTCATCCTGGCTCTCCGGGGCCTGTCGTCGCCGGAAAGCTCTCGCAAGGGCAATCTCTACGGCATGACCGGCATGGCCATCGCCGTCATCACCACCATCCTCAGCCCCGAGGTCACATCCTACGTTTGGATCCTCGGCGCCCTGGTCATCGGCGGCGGCATCGGCACGGTCGTCGCGCTCAAGATCCAAATGACGGCCATGCCGCAACTGGTCGCCTTTTTCCACAGCCTGGTCGGTCTCGCCGCCGTGCTGGTGGCGGGCGCGGCGCTGAACAATCCCGAAGCCTTCGGCATCGCGGACGCGGCAGGCAACATCTTTCTGGCCTCCAAGATCGAAATGGCGCTGGGCGTGGCCATCGGCGCCATCACATTCACCGGCTCCGTCGTCGCCTTCACCAAGCTGCAAGGCCTGGTTTCGGGCAACCCGGTGGTCTTCCCCGGCCAGCATCTGCTGAACCTGGTCATGGGCATCGCCATTGTCGTGCTGATCGGCTACTTCGCGCAGACCGGCTCGCATGACGTCTTCTGGATTGTTACGGCGCTCTGCCTGATCATCGGCGTGCTGATCATCATTCCCATCGGCGGTGCGGACATGCCCGTCGTGGTCTCGATGCTGAACTCCTATTCCGGCTGGGCCGCCGCCGGTATCGGCTTCACCCTGCAGAACTCGGCCCTGATCGTCACCGGTGCGCTGGTCGGCTCGTCGGGCGCCATCCTG
>CAYFKJ010000004.1:313957-532822 GCA_964343605.1 uncultured Rhodospirillaceae bacterium | reverse complement strand
GGAGGGCGACAAGCCGTCCGTCATCGTCAACGACGAAGGTGCCCGCACCACCCCCTCGGTGGTCGCCTTCAACAAGGACGGCGAGCGCCTTGTCGGCGCCTCGGCCAAGCGCCAGGCCATCACCAACCCGATCAACACCATCTTCTCGATCAAGCGCTTCATGGGCTCCCGGTTCGACGAGGCCCAGAAGGAAGTGGGCCGCGTCCCCTACACCGTCGTGCGCGGCGACACCGGCGACTGCCGCGTGGACATCCAGGGCAAGAAGTACAGCGCCCCGGAGATCAGCGCGATGGTCCTCCAGAAGCTCAAGGCCCAGGCCGAGCGCTACCTCGGCCAGCCCGTGACCGAGGCGGTCATCACCGTGCCGGCCTACTTCAACGACGGCCAGATCGCGGGCCTCGAGGTCAAGCGCATCATCAACGAGCCCACCGCCGCGGCCCTCGCCTATGGCATCGACAAGCAGGAAGACGAGGTCGTCGCCGTCTACGACTTCGGCGGCGGGACCTTCGACATCTCCATCCTCGAGGTCGGCGACAACATCGTCGAGGTCAAGTCGACCAACGGCGACACCCACCTCGGCGGCGACGACGTCGACCAGGTGCTCATCGAGTGGCTCGTGGGGGAGTTCAAGAAGGACACGGGCATCGACCTGGCCAACGACAAGATGGTCCTGCAGCGCCTCAAGGACGCCGCGGAGAAGGCCAAGATCGAGCTGTCCAGCAGCCCGCGCACCAGCGTGAACCTGCCGTTCCTCACCGCCGACGCCTCCGGGCCCAAGCACCTGGAGAAGGACCTGACCCGGGCCGAGTTCGAGCGCATGATCGACCCGATCATCGAGCGGACCCTCGCGCCCTGCCGCAAGGCCCTCAAGGACGCCGGCGTCACCGCGGGCGAGATCAAGGAGGTCATCCTGGTCGGTGGCTCCACCCGGATCCCCCTGGTGACCCAGAAGGTCAAGGCCCTGTTCGGCAAGGACCCGAACGTCACCGTGAACCCGGACGAGGTCGTCGCCATCGGCGCCGCCATCCAGGCCGGTGTGCTGCAGGGCGACGTCAAGGACGTGCTGCTGCTGGACGTGACACCCCTGAGCCTCGGCATCGAGACGCTGGGCGGTGTGTTCACGCGCCTGATCGACCGCAACACGACGATCCCGACCAAGAAAAGCCAGACCTTCTCCACCGCCGAGGACAGCCAGAACGCCGTGACCATCCGGGTCTTCCAGGGTGAGCGCGAAATGGCCTCCGACAACAAGATCCTGGGCCAGTTCGACCTGGTCGGCATCCCCCCCGCCCCGCGCGGCGTGCCGCAGATCGAGGTTACCTTCGACATCGACGCCAACGGCATCGTCAACGTCTCGGCCAAGGACAAGGGCACGGGTAAGGAACAGCAGATCCGCATCCAGGCCTCCGGCGGCCTGTCGGACGACGACATCGACCGCATGGTCAACGAGGCCGAGGCGCATGCCAGCGAAGACCAGGCCCGACGCGAAATGGCCGAGGCGCGCAACCACGGCGAAGCCCTGATCCATTCGACCGAGAAGAGCCTGTCCGAATACGGCGACAAGGTGAGCGAGGAGGAGAAAGGCGCAATTGAGACCGCCATCGCCGACCTCAAGACCGCTTTGGAGGGCGAGGACGAAGCCGCCATCAAGGACAAGACCGAGGCGCTCGGTCAGGCGTCCATGAAGCTCGGTGAGGCCATGTATGCCGCCCAGCAGGCGGAAGAAGGCGCTGCCGAAGGTCCCGCCGAGGGCGCCGGCGCGGATGCCGGCGGCGAGCAGGCGGCCGACGACGACGTGGTCGACGCCGACTTCGAGGAAGTCGACGAGGACGACAAGAAGGACGGCGCATAAGTATCGTGTGCCGTCCGGCACCAATGTTGGTAATTCGTCCAGGTATAGATCATGGCGAGTAACGATTTCTACGAAACGCTCGGCGTGAACCGGGATGCCAGTGCGGCCGAACTCAAATCGGCTTACCGGCGTCTCGCCAAGGAGTACCACCCCGACCGCAATCCCGACGACGCCGAGGCCGAGGCCAAGTTCAAGGACGTCTCCCACGCCTATGACGTCCTGAGCGACGATCAAAAACGCGCCGCCTACGACCGCATGGGCCACGAGGCCTTCCAGCAGGGCGCCCAGGGCGGCCACCCCGGCGCCGGCGATTTCGGCTTCGGGTCCAGCTTCGCCGACGTGTTCGACGATCTGTTCGGCGAATTCATGGGTGGCCGCCGGGGCGGCGGCCAGGCCAACGCCCGGGGCTCCGATCTCCGCTACAACATGGAAATTTCCCTGGAGGAGGCCTTCCATGGCCGCACCACGGAAATCCGCGTCCCCACCACCGTGATCTGCGAGCCCTGCAACGGCAGCGGCGCGCGCGATTCGTCCAAACCGACGGTTTGCCAGACCTGCCAGGGCATGGGCAAGGTGCGCAGCCAGAGCGGTTTCTTCACGGTGGAACGCACTTGTCCGACCTGCCAGGGCGCGGGTCACGTCATCAACGATCCCTGCACCAACTGCAGCGGCGCCGGCCGCATCAGCAAGGACAAGACGCTCTCGGTCAACATTCCGCAAGGCGTCGAGGACGGCACCCGTATCCGGCTTTCAGGCGAGGGCGAAGCCGGATTGCGCGGCGGACCGGCGGGCGATCTCTATATCTTCCTGTCCGTCGCCCCCCACCGCATCTTCCAGCGCGACGGCCAGAATCTCTACTGCCGCGTGCCCATCCCCATGACCACGGCGGCGCTCGGCGGCAACATCGAAGTACCGACGCTGGACGGCGGCCGGGCGCGCGTGACCATCCCCGCCGGCGCCCAGACGGGCCGGCAGTTCCGCCTCAAGGGCAAGGGCATGCCGCCCCTGCGCGGCCGCGGCGGCGGCACCGGCGACATGTACATCCAGGCAACCATCGAAACGCCGGTCAACCTGACCGCCCGGCAGAAAGAGCTCCTGGAAGAGTTCAACGCCGAGGGCTCCGCCCGCACCAACCCCGAATCCGAGGGCTTTATGGCCCGGGTCAAGGAACTCTGGGAAGACCTCAAGGACTAGGGCGCGTAACGCTCTAATTATCCCATCGCCCCAGCGCGCCAGCCTGTGTATAACTCCAGGAAAATGACTAAGTTTTCCGGGAGATAAATTCATGTCCGACATTCTGATCGGCGTCGTCGGCTGCGCCGGGCGCATGGGCGTCAACCTGTTGCGTCAGATCGCCGCCACGGAAGGCTGCGCCATCGCCGGCGGCACCGAACGTCCGGGCAGCGAGGCCGTCGGCCGGGACGTCGGCGAAATCGCGCAACTGGACGCATTGGGTATCGCCGTCAGCGACGATGCCGCAGCCGTCATTCAGGCCTCGGACGTCATCCTTGATTTCACGGCGCCGGCCGCCACGGCGGCCCATGCCGCCTTGTGCTCCGAACACGGCACGGTCCACGTCGTCGGCACCACCGGCCTGGAGGCCGAACACGAGGCCGCCCTTCAGGCCGCCGCCGAAAAGACCGTCGTGGTGCGCGGCGCCAACATGAGCGTCGGCGTCAACCTGCTGATCGGGTTGTCGCGCCAGGTCGCCGCCACCCTGGATCCCGACTGGGACATCGAAATCATCGAAATGCACCACCGCCACAAGGTCGATGCCCCCAGCGGCACGGCGCTGGCGCTGGGCAAGGCCGCCGCCGATGGCCGCGGCGTCGACCATGACGCGGTGGCCGACCGCGGCCGCGACGGCATCACCGGCGAACGCAAGCGCGGCGACATCGGCTACGCGACCCTGCGCGGCGGCAACGTGGTGGGCGATCACACCGTCGTCTTCGCCGCCGACAACGAGCGCATCGAGCTTTCCCACAAAGCCTCCGACCGCGCCATCTTCGCCCGCGGCGCGGTGACCGCCGCCAAATGGGGCCACGGCAAACCGCCGGGTTACTACGGCATGGACGACGTCTTGGGTTTGGGATGATACATCCCTAACCGTCATCCCGGAATTTGCGCCCGCAAATGTCCGGGATCCAGGCCTGAGCGCCTGAATTGAGGGACGGGGCCCTGATACCGAGTAAAGCGGCATGGATTCCCGCTTCCGCGGGAATGACGCCTAAAGAAACCGCCCAGCATACCGTCACCCTGGACTTGATCCGGGGTCCATGTTTCTTTTTTTCGGCCTAATTGAATACTCGGGCCTAAGAGGAAAAACAAAACCTGGATTCCGGCTTTCGCCGGAATGACGATGAAATAGATCGGGCTCTAAGCCGCTTCGGCGCGGGCGGCTTCCCAGGCCAGGATGGCGCGTTTGCGGTCGGGGCCCCAGTAGTAGCCGGTGATCGCCCCGGTTGCCCGGATGACGCGGTGGCAGGGCACGATAGGTCCCAGCGGATTGCGCGCCACGGCGCCGGCCACGGCGCGGGCGGCGCCCGGCTTGCCGACTCGCACCGCGAGGTCCTCGTAAGAGGTGACGCAGCCCGACGGGATTCGCATCAAGGCGTCCCAGACGCGAAGCTGGAAATTGGTGCCCTTGAGGAGCAGCTTCAACGATGCACTCTCAGTCGATTCGATGTCGGAATAAACGGCGTAAACCTTTGATGCCGTTGATTTAATTTGCCTGTCATCGCGCCGGAACCGGGCGCCAGGCCAGCGCGCCGCCAGATCGTCGAAGGCCGCTTCCCGGTCACCGCCGTCAACGAAGGCGATGCCGCAGACGCCGCGGTCGGTCTCGCCGATCAGGCATTCGCCGAACGGGCTCGGCGCGTAGCCGTAAACGATTTCCAGGCCCTCGCCTTGCGCCTTGTATTCGCCGGGCGTCATGGCCTCACAGGCGACAAAGAGGTCGTGCAGCCGCCCCGGTCCCGACAATCCGGCGTCGAACGCGGCGTCCAGCACGCTCTGCGACTGCACCAACGAGCGCTTGGCGTGCTCCAGCGAAAGGTATTGCACGAAACGTTTGGGCGAGAGACCGGCCCAGCGCGAGAACAGGCGCTGGAAATGGGCCTCGCTGAGACCGGCGGATGCCGCCATCTCGCCCAATGAAGGTTGGTCGACGTAGTTCTCCGCCAGATAGTGGATGGCGGCTTCGATGCGGGAGTAATCCCTGGGGTTCATGTCGGCGCCTGCGAATGCCAATACGGTGGTGTTCATTTTCATCTTCCAGCAGCAGTTGATGTTGACCTTATTGTCAGGCTGCCGGAGGTGCGGAACCACCCGGTTCCTGCGGTGCGGTCAGGTCGGGTGTCCAGCGGGCGTCAAACCGGCCCGCCAGCGTCTCAACGCCGCCTGCAGCGCCTCGGCGAGATCGAGGCGTTCCTGCAGGGTGAGGAAACTCCCCACCGCCACCCTGCGCCCGTGGCTGGAGATATAGAGCCGGCTGTCGGGGCGATGGGGCCGCTCCACCGCGACCCGCAGCCAGAACGGCTGGAAGCGCCAGCGCCGGGTCGGACCGTCCGGCGGCGTGCGGCTTACGACCAGCTCGGAATCATCGAGCCTCAGCGTTTCGACGATGCGGCCTGCGCGGTAGTTGCGCATGAAGCAGACATAGACGACCGCCACCGCCAGACCCGAGAAAGCGGCCACCGGCCAGGCGCCCTGCAGCAGGAACGGCAGGCTGACAGCCAGGCTCAATCCCGTGAGCAGGCCCATCAGGATGATAAACCCCCAGCGCGAGAGCGAGCGATGGGGATAGAGCAAAACATCGAACGGGATCGTCCGGGTAATCGGCAGGTCCGTTGAGTTGTTGGTGCGGGTCATCAAGAAAATATAAGCCCCGCCCGGCGCCGCCGCAAATCACCACAGCGTGGTCTGGTCATCCGGCTTGGCTGCGGCTAAAAGGAATGCCATGAAAAACGCCGACATCGACGAATTCTTCCGCCGCCTGGCCGAGGTCAACCCCGCGCCCAAGAGCGACCTCGAATATTCCTCGCCCTTCACGTTGCTGGTGGCGGTGGTGCTCTCGGCCCAGGCCACCGACGCCGGCGTCAACAAGGCGACGCCCGCTCTGTTCAAGGCCGCCGATACGCCGCAAAAAATGGTCAAGCTGGGCGAGGCCAAGGTGCGCGACCTGATCAAGTCCATCGGGCTCTACCGCAACAAGGCGAAAAACGTCGTGAAGCTGTCGCAAATGCTGATCGACGAACACGGCTCGGAGGTGCCGCAGGATCGCGAGGCGCTGGAGGCCCTGCCGGGGGTGGGGCGCAAGACCGCCAACGTGGTGTTGAACATCGCCTTCGGCGAACCCACCATCGCCGTCGACACCCATATCTTCCGGGTCGGCAACCGCACGGGTCTGGCGCCGGGCAAGACGCCGCTGGCGGTTGAAAAGAAGCTTTTAAAGGTCGTGCCGGATGATTGGAAGCTGCACGCCCACCACTGGCTGATCCTGCACGGCCGCTATACTTGCAAGGCGCGCAAGCCCGACTGTCCCGTCTGTACGGTGGCCGATCTTTGCCGCTACAAGGCGAAGACGATCGAGTAACTAGTTTAAGACCTCGGTTTTCGCCGCCAGGTCGGCCAGACAGCCGTCCGTGTCGCTTTTGGCGCCGGCCATGTCCGTGGCCTCAAGGTGATCGACCCGCGCGTCCGTCCCGCTTGCGCCGTGCATGAAGACGTGCAGCACGCAGCCGTTCTCGGCGTACTGCCAGACCTCGGAACGGTTTTCGCGGCGCGCGAGATTGGGCGCTCCAAGCAACGACGTCACTTCAACGCCGGTCATCCCCAGGATGTCGGCCGATGTCGGCGGGGGGGGCGGGGGTGGCGGCGCCGGCTTGGCGGGCTCCACCGGGGCGGCAGGCGCCGGCTTGGCCGCAACCTCGACCTCAGCGGGCTTCGGTTCCGGCGCAGGCAGCTGTTCACTGGGTTGTGGGGTGGCGACGACCACGCGTTTCTTGGCGACCCGTTTCGGCGTAACGGGAGGCGGTGCCGGCTCCTCCGCCAGTGTCACCGTTGCGGAATCAGGGCTTTCAACCGGCGCCGGGGTGGCACGGGTGGCCTCTTGGGGCGTACCGCAAGCCGCGAGCGCCAGCCCGGATGCCAGCATCAGGGCTGGAATTCGCATCATGTTTTGCGGCATTCGGACCGGTCAGGCACGGGGGCCAAGGCTTTTGAAGACGTGAACCATGGCCGCCGCACCGATAAGGGGCGCGAAGAAGTTCACGATGGGAATGGTGAAGAAGAAGGCGATGATCACGCCGGTGAAGAAGATCCGGCCCTTGGCCGTGGCCGCCAGGGCGGCGGCATCCGCCGGTTTGACGTGGGTCAGCGCCACCAGTTCGTAATATTCCCGGCTCAGGAGGTAGCCGTTCACGCTGTAGTAGATCAGCAGGTTGATGCCGGGAATGAGGTAGAACGGCAGGGCAATGATGTTGACCAGGATCACCATCAGGGAAAACTTGGCGGACACCATCAGGGTGTCGGCCAGCGGCAGCCCCGGTCCCTTGGGGTCGGTGGGGTAGTGACGCTCCTCGACGGCCTCAACGATTTCATCGAGGAACAGGCTGACGAAAAAGCTGGCGACGGCAGGAAACAGCAGCAGCGGCACGGCGTAGGCGATAATGCTGATCGCCCAGTTGAGCGGATCGAGAATGAGGTCCGGCAACCACGAGAGCCAGCCGATGGTGGTGAGATCGAGACCGCCGAGCGAATACCAGATGCCGGCGAACAGCGCGACGAAGACGCCGACGGTCAGGGCCAGGGCGCGCACGAGGACGCGGCGGAAGGCGGGATCGGGCAACTGGCCGATGGCGCGGACGATGGCTGATATCACGGTTTCGCTCTCCTTAAGCGTCGACGACGGCTAGACGGCGACCGGCGAAGGCTGGGCCTTCGGGTCCATGGGCACCAGGGTGCTCAGGCCCGCCGCTTCCTCGAACAGGCGCGAAACCCCAAGTAGGGCGGCTTCGCTGCGGGGCGGACCGACGATCTGTAGTCCAACAGGTAAGCCTTCATCGGTGAAGCCGCAAGGGATGGATATGGCGGGACAGCCCAAAAGCGTAATGGCGAAGGTCAAAACCAGCCAATCGACGTAGGAATTGAACTTCCGACCGTCGATTTCCTCGAGATAACGGATTTCGCCGTCGAAAGGAGCGGCGGCGACGGCGGGTGTGACGAGAAAATCGTAGGTCGAGAAGAAATTCGCCGCATCTTGGAACATTTCTCCCCGGCGGCGCTCCGCCCGGCCGATATCGTCCGCCGTCAGCTCCAAGCCGTGTTCGATGTTCCAGACGATTTCCGGCTTGAGCTGATCGCGGTGGGCCTCCAAGAGGGGCTGCTTGCCGGCGGCGAACTGGGCCGCGCGCAGTACGTCGAAGGTCTCGAAGGCGCCGTTCAGGTCCGGGCAGGCCTCGTCCACCGCTATGCCAATCGCTTCGAAGACTTTCAGGGCGGCGGCGCAGACCGCCTTGGTTTCCGCCTCCACCGGCACGAAACCGAGATCTGGGCTGTAACCGATGCGCCTTGGCTTCTGCGGATTGTCGACCGCGTTCTGGAAGGTGCCCGCCGCCACGGCGGGCAGCGAGATGGGATCGGCGGGATTGGGGCCGGCCTGGGCGTCGAGCATCAGCGCGAGATCGCCGACGTCGCGCGCCATCGGTCCCTCGACGCTGAGATAACTGAAGGGCAGCGACGACGGCATGGCCGACACCCGCCCCGGCGTGGGACGGAGGCCCACAACGGAACAATAGGCGGCGGGAATGCGCAGGCTGCCGCCATGATCGCTGCCCGTCGCCAGCCAGACCTCGCCCGCCGCAAGGGCCGCCGCGGAACCGCCCGACGAGCCGCCGGGGTTCTTTTCCAGACCCCAGGGATTGCGGGTGCGGCCGAAAACCTCGTTGAACGTATTGGCGCCGGCGCCGAATTCCGGCGTATTGGCCTTGGCGATGACGATGGCGCCGTTGTCCTCCAGACGGGCGACATGAAAATCGGTCGAATCGGATATCACGTCGGCGAAGATGGGCGAGCCCTGGGTCGTGCGCACCCCTTCGACGTTGTTGAGATCCTTCACCGCGATGGGCAGGCCCGCCAGGTAGTTGGGCCCGGCTGCCATCGTTTCCTCCGACATCAGACGGTTGGCCCGGTTCCGGGCGCGGTCAAGACACAGCGTTGGAAGAGCATTGACTTCGGGCTCGACCTCCGCAATCCGCTTTGCGGCGGCGTCGATCAGGTCGAGAGGCGTGACCTCGCCGGTTTTGAGCTTGGCCACGGCGTCACGGGCGCTCAACTTGATCAATTCGTTCATGGGGGATCGGCTCGCAGAATTACGCTAATGGTTTCACTGGCGCGATTTATACCCTGCCACGAAACGGGCGCATAGGCTTTGGTGACAAGAGTTTGGCTTGCGGGGCGGCGCGGGACACCTATACTGCGCCGCCGAAAGCAAATTCCTTCGGAGTAAATTTATGAGTGACGGGCTTCTCGACGTTGTCGGCATCGGCAACGCCCTGGTCGACGTTCTATCCCATGCCGATGACGATTTCCTGATCCGCCAGGAGCTGGTCAAGGGCTCAATGATGTTGATCGAGGCCGACCGGGCGGAAAGCCTCTACGATGCCATGGGCCCCGGCATCGAAATGTCGGGCGGTTCCGCCGGCAACACCATGGCCGGCCTGGCCAGCTTGGGTGCAAAGGGCGGTTATGTGGGTAAGGTCAGGGACGACCAGTTGGGCCGTGTCTTCACACACGACCTCAGATCCATGGGCGTCGAGTTCACCACTGCCTATGGCGGCGAGGACGGCGAGCCGACAGGACGCTGCCTGATTCTGGTGACGCCGGACGCCGAGCGCACGATGAACACCTATCTCGGCGCCGCCACCCAGCTTACGCCCGACGACATCGACGACGGCATGATCGCCCGCGCCAAGGTGACCTACATGGAAGGCTACCTTTGGGACCGCGAAGGCGCCAAACAGGCCTTCCGCAAAGCCGCCATCATCGCCCACGCGGCCGGCCGCAAAGTATCCTTAAGCCTGTCGGACAGTTTCTGCGTTGACCGCTGGCGCGATGAATTCCTCGAACTTGCCGAACATCAGGTCGACGTCCTGTTCGCCAACGAAGAGGAAATCAAATCGCTCTACCAGGTCGACGATTTCGATCAGGCTCTGCAGCAGGTGCGGGCGCATTGCGAAATCGCCGCGCTGACGCGCTCTGAGAAGGGCTCGATCATCGTCTCGGGCGACGAGGTTCACGTGGTCGACGCCGAACCGGTCAACCGGGTCGTGGATACCACGGGCGCCGGCGACCTCTACGCCTCCGGTTTCCTCCATGGGCTGACCAGCGGCCGTGATTTGCACACCTGCGGCCGCATGGGCGCCATCGCGGCAGCCGAGATCATCAGCCACTTCGGCGCCCGACCGGAAACCGTGCTGGCGAAACTGGTCGAGGAAACGGCGGCGGAATAAGCGCGTTAAAGCGGGCCAACTCTACGCGCGGCCATCCCGGATATAATCCGGGATCCATCCCGAGCCGAAGCTCCGCACAAACCATTGAAATAAGAAACCTGGATTCCGGCTTTCGCCGGAATGACGACGGGAAGAAATCCCACGACCCGGCGTCATCCCGGACTTGATCCGGGATCCATACTGAGCTTCAGTCCCCCCCTTGCCTCAGCAAAAAACGAAACTTGGATTCGGGCCAAGCTTGTCCTCGAGAAGACGGGGGCCGATATGCCAACCGGGCTGTCAGCCCTCCATGCGTTTGATCATGGGCCCGGAAGAGGCGCCGCCGAAAATGTGCACGTGGAAGTGCATAACCTCCTGGTGGCCGTGCTCGCCGGTGTTGGCAATGATCCGATAACCCGGCTCGGCCAGGTTCAGGTCGCGGGCGATCTGTCCGACGGCACGGAACAGGGCCGTCACCTCTTCATCCGATCCGTTGGCGGTAAAGTCGTCCATGCTGACGTAGCGGCCCTTCGGAATGACCAGGACGTGAACCGGACGCTGCGGATTGATATCGTTGAAGGCGAGGACGTGATCGTCCTCGTAGACCTTGTTGCAGGGGATTTCGCCCCTGAGGATCTTGGCGAAAATATTGTTGACGTCGTAAGCCATCGCTCCCTCCCCGTTCCGTCTCGAAAAACTACATGTTTTTCTTGAACTGTTTGCGGCTTTTCTTCTCGGTGATGCCCGAAAGGCCCTCGCGCCGCGCCAGTTCGCCGAAGACCTCGACCGGTTTGACGCCGCTGTCGGCCCACAACATCATCAGGTGAAAGATCAGGTCGGTGCTCTCGGCAATGATTTCGCGGCGGTCGTCGTGGATGGCGGCGATGACTGTCTCTACCGCCTCCTCGCCGATCTTTTCGGCGATCTTGGCGCGGCCCTTGCCGAACTGCTTTGCGACATAGCTTGTCTTGGCGTCGCCGCCGCGTCGGCTTTCGATAACCGCAAACACGCGCTCGATTGTATCGGCCCCCGCCGTTTCAAACTTCGCCGCTGCTTTCGCCACTGTTCGCTTCCCTCTAACTGGTTTCCCGCACGGCGATGCCGGCGGCTTTCATGTGCGCTTTGGCCTCGGCGATCGAATAGGTGCCGAAGTGGAAAATGGATGCCGCCAGCACGCCGGTGGCATGACCGTCGCGCACGCCTTCGACCATGTGGTCCAGCGTGCCGACGCCGCCGGAGGCGATCACCGGTATGCTCAAACTGTCAGCCACACGGCGCGTCAAGGGGATGTTGAAGCCCTCCTTGGTGCCATCGCGGTCCATGCTGGTGAGCAGGATTTCGCCGGCCCCCAGGTCCTGCATGCGCTGGGCCCAGCCGATGGCTTCGATGCCCGTCGCGTTGCGGCCGCCGTGCGTGAAGATCTCCCAATGATCGGGGCCGACGCTCTTGGCGTCGACCGAGACGACAATGCATTGGCTGCCGAACTTCTCGGCCGCCTCGCGCACGAATTCGGGATTGTGGATGGCGGCGGTGTTGATCGATACTTTGTCGGCGCCGGCCAGCAGCAGCTTGCGGATGTCCTCCACGGTACGGACGCCGCCGCCCACCGTCAGCGGCATGAAGCACTGCTCCGCCGTGCCGGAGACCACATCGAAGATGGTGTCGCGGTTCTCGTGACTGGCCGTGATGTCGAGGAAGCAGAGCTCGTCCGCACCCTGCTCGTCGTAGACCTTGGCCTGTTCCACCGGATCGCCGGCGTCGACCAGATTGACGAAGTTGATGCCCTTGACGACGCGACCGTCCTTGACGTCGAGGCAGGGAATGATGCGGGGCTTCAGCATGGCCGGCCTCCCGTCACGCCGCACAGGCGGCAAGGGCCGCACCGAGATCGAGACCGCCGTCGTAGAGCGCCCGGCCGGATATCACGCCCATGATGCCGTGATGGGAAACGGCCTTGAGGGCAGTAATGTCGTCGAGAGATGATACGCCGCCGGAAGCGATGACCGGAATGGTTGTCGCCGCGGCCAGATCCGCCGTGGCCTGGACGTTGACGCCCTGCATGGCGCCGTCGCGGTCGATGTCGGTGTAGATGATGGCGGCGACACCGGCGTCCTCGAACCGCGACGCAAGTTCGGCGGCGCCTAGCTCGGATACCTCGGCCCAACCCTCGACAGCCACCAGACCGTCGCGGGCGTCGATGCCGACGGCCACCTGGCCCGGGAATTGTTTGCAGGCCTGCCTGACCAGTTCCGGATCGCGCACGGCGACGGTGCCGAGAATGACCCGGGCGATGCCGCGCTCCAGCCACATGGCGATGGTCTCCAGGTCCCGGATGCCGCCGCCCAGCTGCACCGGCACATCCACCGCGCCGAGGATCGCGTCCACGGCCTCGCCGTTGATCGGCCGGCCGGCAAAGGCGCCGTTGAGATCAACCACATGGAGCCACGCACAGCCGCCGGCCGCGAACGCCGCCGCCTGGGCGCCCGCGTCGTCGTTGAACACGGTCGCCTGATCCATCTCGCCGCGCAGCAAGCGGACGCACTGGCCGTCCTTTAAATCGATGGCGGGGTACAGGATCATGAGCGGGCCTCCGCACGGGAATCGCCGTCCAGGTCCTTGACGTAATAGTAGCCCGCAACGTAGGCGCCTTCGACCAGGGCGTATTTTTCCTTGGTGGCCCAGCGCCGGAAGCCGCTTTGCTCGATCAGCTTAATGGCGATCTCCTGGGTCGCCCGCACGTCCAGCTCCAGCACCGTGTAGCCCTCGGCCCGGGCGCGTTGTTCGATCGCCGTGATCAATCCCAGCGCGAGACCGTGACCACGGGCGTAGGGTGCAACGAAAAACGAGGTGACCTCCGCCGCAAAGGCGCGGGCCTCGTTGTTGGGCGGCGGCGACACGAACTGGGCGGAGCCCACGATCGCGCCGTCGAGGCGAGCCACGACGATGCGCCGTTGCGGCACCAAGAGTACGCCCCGCCAATAGGTTTCGAGCTTGTGGCGTTGGGGCGGCTTGAGCCAGCCGAACCCGTTGCCGTCGATGATGGCCTCATCGGTGGCCTGGCAGAGATCCTCAAGATCGTTGCCGCGGAATTCGCTCAACCATTCAACCAACGTTTCCATCAGGGCCGCCACTGCATGAAATTGGAGATCAGCCGAAGTCCGACGGCCTGGCTTTTTTCGGGATGGAACTGGGTGCCGATCAGATTGTCGCGCCCGACGATGGCCGTCACACGGCAGCCGTAATCGACGCTCGCCAGCAGGTGTTTCCCGCTGTCGCATTCGAGGTGGTAGCTGTGGACGAAATAGGCGTGATCGCCCGCCGCCAGACCGTCCAGCACCGGGTGGTCGGTGCGTTCGAACGTCAGGTCGTTCCAACCCATCTGCGGGATTTTGAGATCGTCGTCCGCCACCGGAATGGCCACGACGTCGCCCCCGATCCAGTTCAGGCCTTCGTGTTCGCCGTGCTCGATACCCCGCGTCGCCATCAACTGCATGCCGACGCAGATGCCGAGAAAGGGCTTGGCCCGTTCGATTACGGCTTCCGTCAGGGCATCCACCATACCGTCGACGGCGTAAAGGCCCCGTCGGCAATCGGCGAAAGCGCCGACGCCGGGCAGAACGATGCGATCGGCGGCCGCGACGGCGTCGGCATCCGCCGTCACGACGACCTCCTCCGCCGTGCCGAGTTCGCGCGCACAACGTTCGAACGCCTTTGCGGCCGAGCGCAGGTTGCCCGAGCCGTAGTCGATAATCGCCACGGTCATGGTTTCGAGGTTCTTGTCACGGCAAATAAATGTGCGGTCCGAGTGCGGTAAAAAGACGCTGTTCGGCCTCAGCCATATCGGCGCCGGCCACGACGCCGGAAAAAACATATCCCCGCATGCGCAGCGTCCAGCGCCGGAGGTCGTTTGCGTGCGCCCCCATCAAAGCCATGAAAGCCAGCGATGCGACGATGACGGCCAAGCCGGTACCGGGAACGAATATCGCCGCCGCGATAAGAGCGCCGGCCAAAACGATCTGACCGCCGAGAACGATCCACAATCCGCGGTAAAAGGGCCAGATAAACGGCAGGACCATGGCGGCGAACGAGCCGCCCTCCTTGATCAGTACGACGTCGGCATCCGAACCGCCGCCGGCGGGACCCGCTTTTTCGTAAGCTGTAAACACCTGCATCCCCTCAGCTCCCTTCGCCAAGCGAACCGCCGAGTACCCCCTTTGTCGATGGAATGGCATCCGATTTCCGGGGGTCGATTTCCACCGCTTCGCGCAATGCCCGGGCCAGGGCCTTGTAGCACGATTCGACGATGTGGTGGTTGTTGTCGCCGTAGAACGTTTCGACGTGCAAGGTGATTCCCGCCGCCTGGGCGAAGGCCTGGAACCATTCCTTGAAAAGCTCGGTGTCCATGTCGCCCAACTTGGGCCGGTCGAATTCCACGCGCCAGATCAAGTAGGGCCGGTTGGAGGCATCCAGGGCTACCCGGGTGCAGGTTTCGTCCATGGGCGCGACGGCGGAGCCATAGCGGCGGATGCCGCGCCGGTCGCCCAGTGCCGCCGTGACCGCTTCGCCGATGGCGATGCCGGTATCCTCGGTGGTGTGGTGGAAGTCGATGTGCAGATCGCCTTCCGCCTTGACCGTCAAATCGATCAGCGAGTGGCGCGACAACTGCTCCAGCATGTGGTCGAGAAAACCGATGCCGGTCGACACCTCGAACTGGCCCGTACCGTCCAAGTTAAGCGACACGGAAATCCGGGTTTCGTTGGTATTGCGCTCGACGCTTGCCTCGCGGCATGCACGGTCCATGGGACGCGTTCCTCAACAAATATCGCCCGTCGGGGCCGAAAACGGTTCTGTTGGGCGTCCTTTTATCAGGTGCAGCGGGGTTTAACCAGCAAAGAGCGACTTTCGCGCCCTCCGCCATCCGCCCCTTGACCCGGCGGCTTAAATCGCCACATGTTGGCGGGCGCAAGCTAGATGCGCGGTTTGATCCATTTGAGGCATTCCATGACCGAGAATTCGCACCCGTCCTGGCATGGCACGACGATTTTGGCCGTGCGCAAGGGTGACCAGGTCGTTATTGCCGGCGACGGCCAGGTTTCGCTGGGCGACACGGTAATCAAGGGCAGTGCGCGCAAGGTACGGCGCCTGGGCGACGGCAATGTCATCGCCGGCTTCGCCGGAGCCACCGCCGACGCTTTCACGTTGTTCGAACGGCTGGAAGCCAAGCTCGAGCAATACCCGACCCAACTGACGCGGGCCTGTGTCGAGCTGGCCAAGGATTGGCGCACGGACCGCTATTTGCGCCGGCTGGAGGCCCTCATGGCCGTCGCCGACAAGGAGACCAGTCTGGTGCTCACCGGCAACGGCGATGTCCTGGAGACCGACGACGGCATCATCGGCATCGGTTCGGGCGGCAACTACGCCTTGGCCGCCGCCCGCGCCCTGGCGGACCGTGACGACATGGACGCCGAAGCCATCGCCCGCCGGGCCCTCGAAATTGCCGCCGATATATGCGTTTACACCAATACGTCGCTGACGGTGGAAATCCTCTGACCAGCGGCGCAACACCCCTATCTAACGAATTGAAACCACGAGAATGACCGAGTTTAGCCCCCGCGAGATCGTTTCCGAACTTGACCGATTTATCGTCGGCCAGACCGACGCCAAGCGCGCCGTCGCCATCGCCTTGCGCAACCGCTGGCGCCGCCAGCAACTTGGCGACGAATTGCGCGAGGAAGTCCTGCCCAAGAACATCCTGATGATCGGGCCGACGGGCGTCGGCAAGACCGAAATCGCCCGCCGTCTGGCCCGTCTGGCGGAAGCGCCGTTCGTCAAGGTCGAGGCCACCAAGTTCACCGAGGTCGGTTATGTCGGCCGCGACGTCGAGCAGATCGTGCGCGATCTCGTCGAGTTCGCCATCGCCCAACAGCGCGAAAAGAACCGCCGCGAAGTGACCGCCAAGGCGGAATTGGCCGCCGAGGACCGGGTGCTGGATGCCCTGGTCGGGGAACACGCCAGCGAAAGCACGCGCAAGAGTTTTCGCGAGAAGCTGCGGGCCGGCGAGCTTGCCGAAAAGGAAATCGAGCTGGAGGTTGCCGATTCGGGATCATCAGCCTTGCCGACCTTCGAGGTTCCCGGCATGCCGGGCGCCAGCATGGGCATGCTCAATCTCAACGACGTCTTCGGCAAGGCTTTTGGCCAGAACACCCGCAAGCGCCGCATGAAGGTCGAGGATTCCTATGACATCCTGATCGCCGAAGAGAGCGACAAGCTGCTGGACGAGGAGCAGATCGTGCGCGCCTCGATCGAATCTGTGGAGCAGAACGGTATTGTGTTCCTCGACGAGATCGACAAGATCTGCGCCCGCTCAGAACGCCACGGCGGGTCGGCCGAGGTCAGCCGCGAGGGGGTTCAGCGCGATCTCCTGCCCTTGATCGAGGGCACGACGGTGGCCACCAAGCACGGGCCTGTCAAAACCGACCATATTCTTTTTATCGCCTCGGGCGCCTTCCATCTGGCCAAACCGTCGGATCTGCTACCCGAACTGCAAGGCCGGTTGCCGATCCGCGTCGAACTGAAGGCGCTGAGCCGGGATGATTTCAAGCGCATCCTGACCGAACCGGAAGCCAGCCTGATCAAGCAATACGTCGCCCTGATGGGCACGGAGGACGTGACGCTCGAGTTCAGCGACGAGGCCATCGATGCCATCGCCAACCTGGCGGCGGAGGTCAACGCCGGCGTCGAGAACATCGGCGCACGGCGGCTCCACACGGTTCTGGAGAAGCTCTTGGACGACATTTCCTTTACCGCGACCGACCGGCCGGGCGAGGAGATTACGATCGACGCCGACTACGTCAATGAACAGGTCGGGGAATTGGCGAAAAACGCCGATCTTTCGAAGTTTATTTTGTAGCTGCGGAGCGACGACCAAGAAAAGGCTCTAATCCCCCCTCAAGACCTCCAGCAATTGCGCAACCGTCCGGTCGTCCATTTCGCGGATTTTCGCGGCCAGGCGGTTGGCCAGTTCGGTGTGGCGCGCGCTGAGACCGCCGGTGTCGATAATCGCGCGGGGGTGGGAGATCTCGGCCAGGGATCGGAGCTCCTCGGCCTCGTCCCAGATGATGTCGAAATAGCCGCAGATCTGGCGCACCAGCCCGGAGGACGGTCGTCCGCGATGGCCGTGTTCAAGGGCCGATAAATAAGCCGGTGAAACGGCGAGAGCGGCAGCCATTTCCTTCAGCGTCAGATTTCGTTCTGTTCGCATGGCGCGAATCTTTTCACCGAACGGAGTCACTTTTTCTCCTTCGATCGGATTATGGTTAAATATTGGTTAAATAATACGGCCGTTCATCATCCAATTTCATGCATTTATTAGTTCAAATTTTTTGTCCCGTCCGTTCGTTCACTCAAGAAACCCCATCGAAAAGTCCGTTCGGGCGTTCTATTACATTGGAAATCTAGCCCAGTCGCCGCAAACGTACGTAAAAAGCGCCGTCACCCCCGTGTTTGGGAAGCGCGCTTTGGAAATCAACGACCAGCGGGGCCAGGTTTCCGGCGGTCAGCCAGACCGGCACCATGCGGCGGAGGACGCCGCGTTCTCTGGAGTCACCCTGTTCTACCGGTCGTTCGGTAACTTGGACGCCCTTGCCGGTGATCACGAGCACGCAGCGGCACCCTGATCGTGCCGCGCTGTCGATAAAGCCGATCAAACGATCGTGCGCTTTAGCTTGCGTTAGACCATGCAAATCCAGTTTCCGATCAACCGTTAGCTTACCCTGCTTGACTTGCCGCATGGTAGCCCGGTCGAAGCTGTGCTGAGGCCTGGTAGCCGGGCTGCCCACCCCTGCCGGCGCAACCGCACTGCGCCGCCGTTCTGGCCCTTGGCCTCTCCGCTGCGTTTGTTTCGATGTCGCAGCGAAATTTTCGGAGAGATAACCCTCTTCATCGGTGACATACCGACGCCGCGTATCGCGATCCAGCGGTGTAGCGTCCGACATGGCGGCCTCGAACAGGCCGGCATCGGCCAGACCGCCGGTTTGGGGCTTCTCAGTCCTGCGCCGCTTCGTCATCGTCCCTCACCAGCACGACGTGGAGTTTGCGGGGGCCGTGGGCACCGAGAAAAATGGTCTTGTCGATATCACCGGTGCGCGAGGGTCCGGTCACCCAGTTCACCGTGCGGGGCATGAAATTGCCATCGCCCTCGCGCGGCTCGCGCCCGCGCAAATCGGCCCACGTTTCCTCATAGGTGCCGACGACCTGGCTGGCGCGAACGACGGCAATGTGGTTGTCCGGCATGAAATTCAGCGTGGTCGGCGTTTCCGCGCCCGAGAGCATCAGCAACGTACCGGTTTCGGCGATTGCGGCCATCACCGGCGTGATGCCGATGGCATCGTCGTTGTGGGGCGCCCCCCGGCGTAAACTCAGCAAGGGATTGTCCGACCAGGGTATGCCGTCGAAGCCCGGATCGGGCGCCATGACCGCTTCAGCCGGCAAATTGCGCTCCGCCAGGTAGTCGGTCACAGCGGCGGGGACGTCGGCCAGGCTGGCGACTTCGGCCACCGTGGTGTCCACCCCTTCCGCCTGTTCGCGGAAAACCCGCAGCAAGTCCGCCCCGGATTTTTGCCCACGCGCCGGAATGATGTTTTCGCCCGCGCGTGGACGCGGCGTTTCGAGGCGTTCGGCGGCGACCTGTTCCGACTGGGCCCGGCCCGCCGGCCCGAGGTTGCGGCGGATCCGGCCGAGGATGTCTTCCCGCGCGCTCAAGTCCCCGCCCCCCGCCGGCGTTTTTTGTAGCGCGCCATGAAGGTGCCGCCTTCCGGCGCCGGCAGGTCGCGCGCCAGCGTCCAACCTCCGGCGAGCGGCAGCCGGCTGAACTTGCCGCGGCCGCCGACCAGCAGGCGCAGCCCGGCAATCGTCACGGCGGTGGCCAAGCGGTAGAGCCGCGGCCGCAGCGCCAGCCAGGCCCAGAGTTCGACGCCGTTGCGCTGCGGCGCGGGCGTGATGCGGGCCTCGTGCGCCCGCTCCCGGTGGCGGCGCAACATCCGCGGCAGGGGGATGCGCAACGGGCAGACCTCCTCGCAGCGTCCGCAGAAGGTCGAGGCGTTGGGCAGGTGACAGCCCTCCTCGAGGCCGATCAGGTTGGGGGTCAGAACGGATCCCATGGGCCCCGGATAGACCCAGCCATAGGCATGGCCGCCGATGGTCGTGTAGACCGGACAATGGTTCATGCAAGCGCCGCACTTGATGCAGCGGAGCATGTCCTGAAACTCGCCGCCGACCATCTCGCTGCGACCGTTGTCGAGAATGATGACGTGAAAGCTTTCGGGCCCGTCGGCGTCGGCGGGCCGCCGCGCACCGGTGGAAAACGTGGTGTAGACCGACATGTCCTGGCCGGTTGCCGTGCGCGCCAGAACCCGCAGCAACGTCGTGGCGTCATCCAGCGTCGGCACGACTTTTTCCGGCGTCGCCAGCACGATGTGCATGCGGGCCAGCGTTTGCGTGAGATCGCCGTTGCCTTCGTTGGTAACGATGACGGTGGATCCGGTCTCGGCGATCATGAAATTGGCGCCGGTAATGCCGACGTCGGCTTTATGGTACTGCGGCCTCAGCACCTCGCGGGCCTCGTTCAATAAGTCCAGCGGCTCTTCCAGGCGTTCGGTCTTGCCGAATTTTTGGTGATGTTCGTGAAACAGGTCCGAAACCTGGGCTTTCGTCTTGTGGATGGCCGGCGCGATGATGTGGCTCGGCACCTCGTCGGCCAGTTGGATGATGTATTCCCCGAGATCGGTTTCGACAGGGTCGACGGCATGGGCCTCGAGAAAATTGTTGAGGTCCATTTCCTCGCCGATCATCGACTTGCCCTTGGTCACGGTCTTGGCGTCGATGGAGCGGCAGAGTTCGAGGATCTTGTTGCGCGCTTCGTCGGGCGTGGCGCACCAATGGACCGCACCGCCGGTATTGACCACGTTTTCCTCGAATCGCTCGAGATAAACGTCGAGGTTCTGCAGCGTATGGTTCTTGATGTCCCGCGCCGCGTCGCGAAGATCGTCGTATTCGGGCAGACGTTCCCGCGCCGCCCGCCGGGCCGCGACGAAGCCGCCCTCCATGCCGTTGAGGGCATCCTGCAGGTTGACGTCGTTCAGCGCGGTATGAACGTTTTCCCTGAACTTGCGCGAGGTCGGTCTCATCCGCCGCGGCCTCCGCTTGCCGCAGCACCGATCGGCGGCGCCTCGCCGGTCATGCCGGCGAGAACCTCGGCGATGTGGCGCACCGAAATGGGGGAGCCCTCCCGTTGCAGGCGGCCGGCGATATTGAGAAGACAGCCGAGATCGCCGCCGAGGACGGTATCGGCATCCGTCGAGGACAACGAGGCCGCCTTGCGCCGCACGATATCGCCCGAAAGCTCGCCGTACTTGACGGAAAAGGTGCCGCCGAAACCGCAGCAGACGTCGCGGTTCGGCGCCTCGTTCAATGTCAGGCCCTGAACGGTCTGCAGCAGCTTCCGCGGCTGGTCCCGGATTTCCAGCTCGCGCAATCCGGCGCATGAATCATGGTAGGTAATGGCGCCGTCATATGACGACTTAACGCCTTCAATCCCCAGTTCGTCGGTGAGGAACGACACCAGCTCGAACGTCCGGCCGGCCAGGTTCCGGGCCCTCGCCGCCCAGGTTTCGTCATTCTCGAAGAGGGTGGGGTAATGGTGCCGGATCATGCCGGCGCAGCTTCCCGATGGCGCCACAACGGATTCGAACCCGTCGAACGCCGCGATGACCTGGCGGGCGATCGCCGTCGTTTCCATGCGCGCTCCGGAATTATAGGCGGGCTGACCGCAGCAGGTTTGGGTCTCAGGCACATAGACCTCGCAGCCCGCATCTTCCAACAATTTCAGGGCGGCAAAGCCGACGGTGGGTCGAAACAGATCGACCAGGCAAGTGACGAACAGGGCGACTTTCCGGGGACCGCCGGCGCGAGCGGCGGGAGAAGGGGCGTTTTCCGTCATAAACCCATTTCCGGTTAATACTGTACGGTACTAAATCATAATCGGGGCATCGCCGGAACCACCTTAAGGCCTGGACCCGATCAGCGATATATCGAACGGCGTGGTCTGGTAGATATCGTTGATCCAATTGCCGTAGAGCAGTTGCGCGTGGCTGCGCCAATCGTTGAGGGGCGGGCGATCCGGGTCGTCGCCGGGAAAGTAGTGTGCCGGCAGCTCGACGCTGCCCGCGGCCGCTTTGGTATCGCGGACATATTCGTTGCGCAGGGTGTCGGCATCGTATTCAAAGTGGTTGAAGACGAACACCCGCCGCCAGTCGTTGTCCTGGACGATGCAAATTCCTGATTCGTCCGATTCGGCGAGAACCGTCAGGCTTTCATGTTTGTCGATGTCTTCGTGCCGCACCTCGGTCCAGCGCGAAACGGGAACCCGGAACTGGTCGTCAAAACCGGCGATCAGGGGATGGCGCTCCACGACACGCCGATGCGTAAAGACGCCCGACAGCTTGTAGCCCAAATCATATTTCGGCACGCCGTAGTAGTGGTACAGCGCGGCCTGTCCCGCCCAGCACAGGAAGTAGCAGCCATGAACGTGCGTCGCCGCCCAATCGAGGATTTCGGCGAACTCCGTCCAGTATTTCACCTCGTTGAACTCCAGCCGCTCAATGGGGGCGCCGGTGATGACCAAACCGTCGAACTTGCGCTCCCGGACCTCTGGCCAGGTCTGATAGAACGCCGCCATGTGGCCTTGCGGGGCGTTTGTCGCTTCATAACTGCCGGTGGTTAGAAGCGTCAGTTCGATCTGCAGCGGGGTGCGGCCAAGTTGCCGGATGAGCTGCGTTTCCGTCTGAACCTTTTCCGGCATCAAATTGAGCACAGCGATTTGCAACGGCCGGATGTCCTGACGCACAGCGTCCTCTTCGCGCATCAGGACGACGCCTTCGTCGAGAAGAACGTTGGTCGAAGGCAGGTCGTTGGGTATCTTAATAGGCATCGTCGGTTTCCTTTTCGGCCGCCAATCGGGCAGCCACCGCATTCGGCAACAACAAATAATATCGGCCCCGGTGCTTCATGTGCCCGGCCACGCGCTCCGCCACCGGGCCGTGGCCCCAAAAGACATCGCCACGCACCGGCCCCCTGATCGCGCCGCCGGTATCCTGCGCCACCATGAGCCGTTGCAACGGCCGATCTGGTTTTCCCGCCTCGGGCGCCGGCGCTTCGGCGCTCAGCCAAACCGGGACGCCGAGGCCGACAAACTGGCGATCGACTGCCAGCGAACGGCCGGTCGTCAGGGCCACGCCCTGAGCGCCCAGCGGGCCTTCGCCGGTCAATTCGCGGAAGAATACATAAGCCCGGTTTAAATTCATCACTTTTTGCGCTTCTGCGGGGTGGGCCTCAAGCCAGGCCCGGATCGACTGCATGGAAACGCCCTCCCGGGTCAAGGCGCCGCGCCGGACGAGTTCGCGGCCGATCGCCGTATAAGGATGGCCGTTGGCGCCGGCGTAGCCGACCCGCATTTCGCCGCCGTCGTCGAGTTGGATGCGGCCCGAACCCTGGATCTGCAGAAAAAAGGCATCTACCGGGCTATCGACCCACGCCAGCACGCGCGCCTGCCCGTCGAGGGCGCCATTTTCGATATCCTCGCGCGCGGCATACGGTACCAACCTGCCGTCCACGACCCGTCCGGCGATGCGGCGTCCGCCGAGATCCTTCCGGAAGGCGCCGAGCGAAACCATGACAAGGTCGTCCGGCCGGGCCAGCAGGGGGATGGAATATTTGTCGCTGCGCCGGCGGTCGCCCCGCAGCAAGGGTTCGTAATAGCCGGTAAAAAGGCCGTCTTCCGATTGGTTGCGCCGGTTTAAGGCCAAAAAGGGTTGAAACTTGGATTCGAAGAAACCGCGGGCGGCCGCATCGTTGGCCGCCGACAATTGACGGGCGTCGCGGCAGACGCCGCGCCAGTCCGCCGCTAAACCGCTTGTGTTCCGGCCGTCGGCCAACTTGCCGCCCGGCGACCGTTCGTCGGCCAAACGGTCAAGCCTCACACAACTGCGGACGAACGCGCCCAGGGCCTCCCGGTGCTGATCCTGTTTCCAGCCCGGAAGATCTGTAAAGGCGACCGGCTCGAGAACCAGTCCTTCGGGCGCCTCGGGGCGCGAGAGCAGCCACCAGGCCGCCGCCGCAACGACCACGCAAAGCGCGGCCGCGACAACGGCAATCGACCTTTTCGTCATGGAAAACAGGGGGTTGGGGCCCGCCGTCAATTGGCTTTGCGGGTCGCGACGATCTGCCAGTTGGGATCCCGGCTTCGGGTGTCGCGGGCAAATGTCCAAATGTCGACCACCTCGTCCGGCATGTCCGGCGTTCCCGACAGCACTTCGCCTTCCTCATCGCGCAGGACGTTGACCATTTCGGCGATGAACTTAACGGTGACCTCCGCATGCTTGCCGTTCATGCGGATTTCGATGGGTTCGGCCTCTTCAATTTGAATCAGCGTCGTTTCGAGGGTTTCGCCGCGCTCTTCCCGTTCCCTGATGGCGGCACTGAAATCGTCGTAGACGCTGTCCGCCAGCAGCGAGCGCAGAGCGGCGTAATCACCGGCGGCAAATCCGCCCACCACCATCTCGTAGGCGATGACCGAGCCGTTGCGGAACTGCGCGTAATCGAAATGCGGATCGGAAAGGCGCACTTCGGCAATTCCGGCGGCGATCTCAACCGGCAATTCCTCGTCGACCGACCGGTCCGGAGCCGCCTGACCGAATTCGGCTTCCTCGAATTCCTCTTCGTACATCGATGAATCCCGCCGGCGGCCGTTGTCGGGCAGGGGAATGACGTTGTCTCCGGTATCGTCCGGACTTTCCGCCTGATCGTTGAATCGCGATTGCCAACGCGAGGGCTGGTTGTTTCCATCCCCCTGATCGTCCGGTCGGCTCCCCAACGTGCTGCGCAGACGGAGAAGAATGAACACGGCAATCAGGCCGAATAGAATGATGTCAAAAAACTGAAAACCGTTGCCCATGGGAAATCCTTGAAATCGGGGCTCTTCGAACTGACGACCGGCAGACCCATCATAGGGCGTTTCTGCCCGACCTGCACTAACGCAATCGCCTCAGGGGTTGTGATAAAGCCCTTACCACATTATTTGGGGTGCATTGAACACCGAACAAGGCTTCCGGGAACACAGGGCCGGTAAAGCGGGCAAACATTGGGCTGGATACTGTTAATTGCATTCATCGGCGTTCCGCTGATCGAAATCGCCGTCTTCATCCAAGTCGGCGGTCTGCTGGGCCTGTGGCCGACGCTGCTGATCGTCGTCCTCACGGCGGTCGCGGGCACGGCCCTGCTGCGCCGACAAGGCCTTGCCACCTTGCGCCGGGCGCAGCAGAACGTCTCGAACGGAGAACTGCCGGTCGCCGAAATCTTCGACGCCGTATGCCTGCTGGTGGCGGGTGCGCTGCTGCTGACCCCCGGTTTCGTCACCGATGGTATCGGCGCGGTTCTGCTGGTGCCGGCCTTGCGGGCCGCCTTGCGCCGCAGTCTGGCAAAACGTTTTGTCGAAAGCGGAAACGTCTGGGTCAATGGTGAGCCGCTGCACGGTCGTCCCCACCCGGCGCACCGCAGCAGTGATGGGTCCTTCACGATCGATGGCGACTACACCGACGTGAGTGAAACTCAGGGCGCGACAGACGGGCCAGCTTCGGATAAAAGAGATGGCGAGAGTGGGAACGAGGGGCCCGGTGCACGGCGTCCTCCCGATAGCCATCGTCAATGAATCACGGCTAGGTACGACACCGCCGAGAACATCCGGCGTAACAGAAAAAAATAGATTGGGCGGGAGCAAGAGTATGTCCGACACGGCAGGAACAGAGGGTAACGGCGCAGGCGAAGGCCAAGCCGCGCCGCGCTTCAGCATCCGGGCGCAGTACGTTAAGGATTTTTCATTCGAAAACCCCAATGCGCCGGTCAGCCTTGCCCCCTCCAACGACAAGCCCGAAATCAACGTCAATGTCGATGTCGGCGCCAAGCCCCTGGGCGGCATGAACTACGAAACCCAGTTGCGCATCACGGCGGAGGCTAAAAGGGGCGGCTCGACGTTGTTCGTCACCGAATTGCTGTACGGCGCCACAATCCGGGTGGAAAACTTTCCGCCCGAGAGAATAGAACCGCTGTGCCTGGTGGAGGTGCCGCGCGTTATCTTCCCCTTCGCCCGCCGCATCGTCGCCGAAGCCACGCGAGAAGGCGGCTTCGCACCGCTTCTGATCGATCCCGTTAACTTCGGTCTGCTCTACCGGCGCAAGCTTGAGGCCCGGGCCGCCGAGGCCGAAGCCCAGGCCGACGGCGCCGAAGCGGACGCCGAGGGAGCGCCCGCCGCTACATCCTAGGATCAGCGCCGCCAGATCGGGTCTTCCATCCCGTCGACAAATGCTTCGTGGGCGGAAACCTCGGCATCGCTTGCCTTGTGATTACGGGCCGGCCGGTCGACCTGGACGGCTGTTTGCGCCTGTCGGGTCTTTTCAGCCGTCAGCGTGAGACCGGGCTGACGGCCGCCGGCCAATTCCAGATAAACCTCCGCCAGCAGCTCGGCATCAAGCAAGGCGCCGTGTTTTTCACGCGCCGAGTTGTCGATGCCGAAACGGCGGCAAAGGGCGTCGAGATTTGCATGCGCCCCGGGAAACTTCCGCCGCGCCAGAGCGACCGTGTCGACCACGTCGTTGGCCAGGGCCGGGCGGTTCTGCAACTCCAGCTCGGCGTTCAGGAATCCCATATCGAATTCGGCGTTGTGGATCACCAGCCGGCCACCCTCGACAAAGGCGAGAAAGTCGTCGACGACATCGGCGAACTTCGGCTGACCGGTGAGAAACGCCTCCGACAATCCATGGACGTTGAAGGCCTCAACGGGCATGTCGCGCTGGGGATCCAGATAGGTGTGATAAACCTCGCCTGTCGGCACCAGGTTGACCAGTTCAAGGCAGCCGATCTCCACGACGCGATGGCCGGATTTGGGGCTTAGCCCCGTGGTTTCCGTATCCAGTACGATTTCACGCATGGCGCCGCCTTTTGTTGGTCCGTACTCGCGCTGAAGCCGGAAGCCGGCCTACGCTCAGTCGTTCGACAATATCCTTTACCCGCCGCCGCGCCAGTCCTTTTCCGGCGCCGGTCGGAATTACGAAGTCGGCGCGACGGCGTTTTTCCGCATCAGGCGTCTGTTGCGCCAGGATGGCATTGAACTTGTCGGCCGTCATGCCCGGCCGCGCCAGCACTCGTGCTGCCTGGACGAACGGCGGCGCGCTCACCACACAGACGGCGTCACAGTTCTTCTCGCCGCCGGTCTCGTATAGTAGCGGTACGTCGACCACGACCAGCGGTTCCTTGTTTGCCGCCGCCCGCCTTCGGAAGCGCATCTGTTCCCGCCGCACCATGGGGTGAAGGATGCCCTCCAGCCGACGCAGCGCTTCGGCGTCGCCAAACACCGCGGTGCCCAGTTTCTGCCGATCGATGCCGCCGGCCTCGTCCCGGGTACCCGGGAAGGCCGCCTCGACCGCCGTCACGCCTCGGCCGCCGGGATGCATGAGCTTGTGAATTTCAGCATCGGAATCAAACACTGGCACGCCAAGATCGCGAAAATGGCCGGCCGCCGTCGACTTCCCCATCCCGATGGAGCCCGTCAGGCCCAGCACCGTCGTCCGGTAGGCCACGATCAGGCGTCTCCCCGTGCGTTTGCCAGAACGATTCTTCGGAGACCCTCGTCCACTTCCGGCTCGACGCCGAACCAGGCGGCAAAGGCCGGGCGGGCTTGGTGCAACAGCATGCCGAGGCCGTCGACAACCGGATTTCCCCGCGCCCGCGCCGCCGCCAGCAACGGCGTTTCCAGGGGTGTGTAAACCACGTCGGTGACAAGGGCGTCCGCCGGCAAGGCGTGCAGATCCAATTCCAGCGCCGGTTGGCCGTCCATACCCAGGCTAGTGGTATTGACCAGCAACGCCGCATCCTTGAGGACCTGGGCGCGGTTCGACCAAAGGCTCACGCCGACGACATCGCCGCCGCCGGTTCGGCCGAGCGAGAGGGCCAGGCCTTCAGCTTTCTCCCGCGTCCGGTTTACGATCGTGATGCGGGGCGTGCCGGCATCCAGCAAAGCGGCGCTTACCGCCCGGGCCGCACCGCCCGCGCCCAGCACTACGGCGGGGCCCGCCGCCGCCCGCCAGTCCGGAGACTGGTCACGCAGGTTTTCGATAAAACCGAAGGCGTCGGTATTGCGACCCAACAGGCTGCCGTCATCGCGCACGATAACCGTGTTAACCGCGCCGATGCGCCGGGCGGTGTCGTCAACCTCGTCAACGACGTTCAGCGCCGTCACCTTGTGCGGCACGGTGATGTTGGCCCCGGCAAACCCCAATTGCGGCAACAGGCGGAGCGCTTGGGCAAAATGTTCGGCCGGCACGGGCAGCGGGATATAAACGCCGTCGATGCCGTGGCGCTCAAGCCAGTAACCATGGAGCTGCGGCGAACGCGAATGGCCGACCGGCCAACCCATTACGCCCGCAACCTTGGCCCGTCCGGTAATCATGTGCCGCGCTCTTCCAAAGTCCCAACTCCAAAATCTATTTTCGCCTTAGCGTTCGACGGCACCATGTTCCCGCAAAAAATCAAGCAAGGGCAAGAGCGGTAATCCGAGAACGGAAAAATAATCTCCATTCATGGCCGAAAAGAGCTGGGCGCCCAGGCCTTCCAACTCGTAAGCCCCGACCGAGGACAGAATGCCGTCCCCGGCACGGGCTATATAGTCGTCGATAAACTCGGGTGATAAATCACGCATCTGGAGGCGGGGCGTTTCGATATGCCGCCAGATGGGCCGCCCATCGAAAGCGACGCAGGCGGCGGTGATGAGATGGTGTTCCCGCCCCTTCAGGCGTTGCAGATGATCCCGGGCGCCTGACTTGCCGTCGGGTTTGTCGAACAAAACTTCGCCGCCGGCCTCGTCTTTGAGCGACAACACCTGATCCGCGCCGATAACCAGCGCGGCCGGAACGCGGCGGGATATCGCCACCGCCTTGAGTTCGGCAAGAGCATCGGCGATGGCGCGACCATCTGCGCCTTCCGCACCCAGACTCTCTTTTACGCCAGCCTCGTCGACGCCGGAAACCTCCGTTCGGAACGTTAACCCGGCGCCGCTGAGCAATCGCGCCCGAACCTTACTCGCGCTGGCCAGAACGAGCGGCGGCGAGGCATTTCCTTTATCGGTCCCGCTGGTCACGGCGGCGGGTCAGCTCATAGTGTGTTCGTTGTGCAGATTGAGAATGGCAGCGGCGGTTTCCTCGATCGACCGCCGCGTCACGTCGATGACCGGCCATTCACGGGCGGCAAACATTTTTCGCGCCGCCTTCACCTCCTCGCGCACCGAATCGAGCTCGATGTAATCGGTCTCCTCGTTCTGCCTCAGCGACAGCAAACGATTGCGCCGGATTTGCACCAGCCTTTCCGGGCTGGTCGTCAAGCCGACCACCAGGCCGCCGTTCACGGCCTGAAGTTCCTCTGGCAGGGGGCAGCCCGGCACGACCGGCACGTTGGCAACCTTGAGGCCGCGGTTGGCCAAATAGATCGAGGTCGGCGTTTTCGAGGTGCGGGAGACCCCGACCAGAACGATATCGGCCTCCACCAGGTTGGCGGCGGCCTGACCGTCGTCGTGCGCCAGGGTGTAGCTCATGGCCGCGATGCGGTCGAAATAGTCGGCATCCATGACGTGCTGGATGCCCGGCATGTCCTTGGTTTTTCCGCCAAGAAAACTGGAGAGAGCCGACATCACCGTATCGAGGACCGGCACGCAGGGGATCTGCAGGGCGTTGCAGCCTTCGATCAGACGCTGGCGGATGTCCTTGTCCACCAGGGTGAACATGACGATGCCCGGAAGCGCTTCGATTTCCTGGAGGACCTTTTCGACCTGCTGCGGCGTTCGCACCAGCGCCCAGGTGTGTTCGATCGGATCGGCATCTTCGAACTGCACCGTCGCCGCGTGGGCTATGGCAATCAGCGTTTCGCCGGTGGCGTCAGAAACCAGATGGAGGTGAAACGTGCTCATGCGTCCGATCCAAACAGCCGCGCCGATTCGTTTTCGGCCGCGTCGCAAATATTGTGAGTCGCCTTGATGGCGGGGATAACCTGGCGTTTCGGCCGGTCGGGAAAATTACACCCCCGTTGACCCATTTGCGCTCCCAAATATCATCCCGCGGGGATCAAATCCACCATGCAAGTGCCGGAACGTGAATAAGTTGATGCACCCCGGCTGCCGACCATGTTATCACCGTTTTCCCGATATTCGGTCTTGAGCTTGTCCCCGATCAGTCCAAGAACGCACCCTGAATTATCAAGCCCCGTCCGAGAGGATCGCGCAATTTCATTGTTTTATCCCACGATCATCCACACCTAGATAAGATCGGACATTTTTCGAAGTCTGTCTGGGCGGTTTTGGGGATAACAATCAATCCCCATCTCTCACAGGGATAAACAACAACTACAACCTTTTTATTATATTTGTTTATGGAAGGATATTGTGAGTGAGTGACCTGTCGCCCAAGCGCCTCCTGAAGGCTCTCGGCGGAGATACCTGTGATCGTCCGCCGTTCTGGCTCATGCGGCAGGCAGGTCGATACCTGCCGGAGTATCGCGCCACGCGGAGCGAAGCAGGCGATTTTCTCTCCCTCTGTTATTCGCCGGATTTGGCCGTCGAGGTAACCTTGCAACCCATCCGGCGTTACGGCATGGATGCGGCGATATTGTTCTCCGATATCCTGGTCGTTCCCGATGCCTTGGGGCAGCCGCTGGCTTACAAGGAAGGCGAGGGGCCCGTCCTCGAACCGGTGCGCAATGCCGCGGATCTGGCGCGTCTCGATGGCGGTCGTCTGCATGAGCACCTGGCGCCGGTTTATGAAACCGTTAAAGGGCTGGCGCGGGAACTGCCGGACGATGTCGCGCTGATCGGTTTCGCGGGCGCGCCGTGGACGGTTGCGACTTACATGGTCGAAGGCCGCGGCAGCAAGGATTTTGCCACCATCAAGGAGTGGGCCTACCGCGATCCCGACGGTTTTGCCAAGCTCATCGATCTGTTGACGGAGGTAACGGGAGAATACCTGTCCGCCCAGGTCGACGCCGGCGCCGAGGTGCTGCAGATCTTCGATACCTGGGCCGGGGCATTGCCCGAACCTGCGTTCCGACGCTGGTGTGTCGAGCCGGTCGCCAAGATCGTCAAGATGCTCAAGGAGCGCCATCCCGGTCTGCCCGTTATCGCCTTTCCGCGCGGCGCTGGCGCGTCGTATGCCAAGTTCGCCGGAGCGACCGGTGTCGACGCCGTCAGCCTGGATACCTCCGTGCCGATCGACTGGGCGGCGGAGGTTTTACAGCCACAAACCGCCGTTCAAGGCAATCTCGATCCGCTGATCGTCGTGGCGGGAGGAGAAACGATGGAGACCGAGGCGCGCCGAATTCTGGACGCGCTGGGACATGGGCCCTTTGTTTTTAATCTGGGACATGGTTTGGTACCGCAGACGCCGCCCGAGCATGTGGGCGAATTGGCACAAATTATTCGGGAATGGGGCGCCTGAAGGGTAAATCAGAGGAGTCCGGCCAGATGAGTAACGGGGTGGGGGATAAAACGGCCGTCGTGCTGTTTAATCTTGGTGGTCCCGACCAGCCGTCCGCCATACGGCCGTTTCTGTTCAATCTTTTCAGCGACCCCGCCATCATGGACCTGCCCGGTCCCGCCCGCTGGCTCTTGGCGCAATATGTCTCCCGGAAGCGCGCCCGCGTGGCGAAATCGATCTATGCCGAAATCGGCGGCGCCTCGCCGCTGCTGGCGGAAACGAAATCCCAGGCGGACGCGCTGGAGGCGGAGCTCGGGGAGGGTGTCCGCGTCTTTATCTGCATGCGTTACTGGCATCCGATGAGCGACGAGACCGCCCAGGAGGTTGCCGCCTGGCAACCGGACCGCATCGTTCTGTTGCCGCTCTATCCCCAATTCTCCGCGACTACGACCGATTCATCGCTGAACGATTGGCATCGGGCCGCCAAGGCCGCCGGGCTTAGCGTGCCGACGTCGTGGATCTGCTGTTACCCGCAAAGTGACAAATACGTGGCGGCGCAGGCCCGATTGCTGCGGCGCGAGCTTTCCAACGTCGAAGCGCCCCGGCGTGTGCTGTTTTCGGCCCATGGCCTGCCGAAACGCAATATCGAAGCGGGCGATCCCTATCAATGGCAGATCGAGCGGACGGCCAAGGCGGTGGCCGACGCGGCGGGTTTGGGCACCGGTCAATGGTTCGTCTGCTACCAAAGCCAGGTCGGGCGCCTCGAATGGATCGGCCCGTCGATCGACCAGGCCCTGAGCCGGGCGGCCGGCAACGGCGTTTCGGTTGTTGTGGTGCCGATTTCCTTCGTCTCGGAGCATTCGGAAACCCTGGTCGAGCTGGATATCGAATACCGCAAAATGGCGGAGGACTTCGGTGTGCCGGGCTATCACCGGGTTCCGACCCTGTCCGCGGCTTCGGACTACATTGACGCCCTGGCGGAGTTGGTGCGGGATGCCGCGGGGAGCGACGGTCTGAAACCGCCCGGTTTCGCGCGCCGCTGTCCGGAGAGCTTCTCGCAGTGCGCCTGCCGGGAGGCGCCCGGTGTTTGAGGGCCTGGCGGAGTGGTACTCCTGGATCAAAGCGCTCCATATCATATCGGTCATCGCCTGGATGGCGGGCATGCTCTATCTGCCGCGCCTTTTCGTCTATCACGCCGACGCCGAGGTGGGCTCAGCCCAGTCGGAAACCTTCAAGGTCATGGAGCGGCGTCTTCTGCGCGCCATCATCAATCCCGCCATGATGGCGGCGTTCCTGTTCGGCGGTCTCTTGATCCTGACGCCCGGCGTGATCGATTGGAGCGAGGGCTGGCCCTGGGTCAAGGCGGCGGCGGTAATCGCCATGACCGGCGTGCACGGCTTCCTTTCGCGTTGGCGGCGCTATTTCGCCAACGACGACAACCGCCACTCGGCCAAATTCTACCGCGCCATGAACGAAATCCCGACGGTCCTGATGATCGTTATCGTGATTTTGGTCGTCACGAAGCCGTTTTAGGCCCGATCGTTCGATTCCCGTTGACTCCTTGTGTTCGCTTCGATAATCGTTATATATCAATTGTGTGAGGGGGAAATTTCCCTTCCGCGTCCCGATCGCCGCCCCGGCGAGACACATCCGACTAATCAATAACAAAACAAGAATAATCCGCCACGCCAGTTCGCGCCCGGAATCCCCTGATCGATAAGACGCCGGCTTATCTTCGGCAAATTCCTTTTTCCCTTACCTGATCACCCATCCATTCGTTTCCAAATTTCAAAATCCAAATTCGAAGACATCCCAACGAGACGGGTTTCACTCCATGAACCTCCAAGAACTTAAGAAAAAATCCCCGACCGATCTGCTGGCCTACGCCGAAGACCATTCGGTTGAAAACGCCAGCACGATGCGGACGCAGGATATGATGTTCGCCATCCTCAAGGAGCTTGCCGAGCGCGGCGAGGAAATCACCGGCAGCGGCGTTCTGGAAACGCTGCAGGACGGTTTCGGTTTCCTGCGTGCGCCGGAGGCGAACTACTTGCCGGGACCGGACGACATTTACGTCAGCCCGAGCCAGATCCGCCGCTTCGGCCTCAAGACCGGTGATACCGTCGAGGGTCCGATCCGGGCGCCCAAGGACGGCGAGCGCTACTTCGCGTTGCTCAAGGTCAACACCATCAATTTCGAGGAGCCGGAAAAGAGCCGCCACAAGGTCAACTTCGACAACCTGACGCCGCTTTACCCCGACGAACGCCTGAAGCTCGAGCACGAGGATCCCACACACAAGGATCCGAGCTCCCGCGTCATCGACCTGATCACGCCCCTGGGCAAGGGACAGCGCGGCCTGATCGTGGCGCCGCCCCGGACCGGCAAGACGATGATGCTGCAGACCGTGGCGCACGCCATTACGGCCAACCATCCCGAGGTCTACCTCATCGTTCTCTTGATTGACGAGCGGCCCGAGGAGGTCACCGACATGCAGCGCTCGGTCAAGGGCGAGGTGGTGAGTTCCACTTTCGACGAGCCCGCCGGGCGCCACGTTCAGGTTGCCGAGATGGTGATCGCCAAGGCCAAACGCTTGGTCGAGCACGGCCGCGACGTTGTCATCCTGCTCGATTCCATCACGCGTCTGGCGCGCGCCTACAACACCGTGGTGCCGTCGTCGGGCAAGGTCCTCACAGGCGGCGTCGATGCCAACGCCCTGCAGCGGCCCAAGCGCTTCTTCGGCGCCGCCCGCAACATCGAGGAGGGCGGCTCGATGACCATCATCGCCACCGCGCTGGTCGATACCGGCAGCCGCATGGACGAGGTCATCTTCGAGGAATTCAAAGGCACGGGTAACTCGGAGATCATTCTCGACCGCAAGCTTTCCGACAAGCGCACCTGGCCGGCCATCGACATCACCAAGTCCGGCACCCGCAAGGAGGAGCTGCTGGTCGACAAGGGCACGCTGGCCAAGATGTGGGTGCTGCGGCGCATCCTGATGCCCATGGGCGTCACCGACGCCATGGAATTCCTGCTGGGCAAGCTCAAGGAAACCAAGAACAACGACGACTTCTTCGATTCCATGAACACCTAGTCAGCCGTTGTTGTCATTCCCGCGAAGGCGGGAATCCACTCCGTAGTCTCGCCGCTTGCAATTCAAGTGGAATATCGGTCGCTCAGGCATGGGTTCCCGCCTGCGCGGGAACGACAACGAATTGAGCGTGATGTCAACCCGGATCGGCTTTCACCGACCGGGATGACGTTTCTCACAAAATACTTTCCGACAAATTTAAGGAATCAGCACCGTCGAACCCGTGGTGCGGCGGCGTTCGAGGTCGCGGTGCGCCTTGGCGGCGTCCTTCAGGGCATAGGTCTGGTTGATCTCAATCTTGACCTTGCCGCTTTTAACGACGCTGAACAGCGCCCGGGCGCATTTTTCCAGCTCGGGCCGTGAGGCGTTGTAGGTCATCAATGTCGGCCGCGTGAGATACAGCGACCCCTTCTGGGCCAGCATGCCCGGCGGGAAGGGATCGACGGCGCCGGAGGCGTTGCCGAAACTGACCATCATGCCGCGCGGGCTGAGGCAGTTGAGCGAGCCCTCGAAGGTGCTCTTGCCGACCGAATCGAAAACCACCGGTACGCCCTTTTTCTTGGTGAGCCGCATGACCTCCTTGGTGAAATCCTTCTTGGTGTAGTCGATGACATGGGCATAGCCGTGGGCCTTGGCGAGTTTCACCTTGACGGGCCCGCCGGCCGTGCCGATCGCGTTGACACCGAGCGCCTTGAGCCATTGTCCGGCAATCAGGCCGACGCCGCCGGCCGCGGCGTGGAACAGTACCGTCTGGCCTTTCTTGACGGGGAACGTTCGCCGGATCAGGTATTCCACCGTCATGCCCTGCAGCATCATTGCCGCCGCCTGTTCGTCGCTGACGCCCGATGGAATCTTCACCAGGATCTCCGCCGGCATCAGGCGCTCTTCGGCATAGGCGCCGGCCGGGCCGCCGGCATAGGCGACGCGGTCACCGACCTTGAGGCTCTTGACGCCCGCGCCGACCGCCTCGACCACGCCCGCGCCCTCGAGCCCGATGCCCGTGGGCAGTGCCAAGGGGTAGAGACCGGTGCGCTGGTAGACGTCAATGTAGTTGAGGCCGACGGCGGTTTGCCGAATGCGCACCTGACCTTTCTTGGGTTTGCCGACCGCGACGTCGCGCCATTTCATGACGTTGGCGGCGCCGTATTTTTCAATGATGATGGCTTTGGGCATGGGATTTCCCTGTTGTTGAATTATTGGGTTGGGAGGGCTCGGCCAAAGTGTTGCGTGATTGACCGTCTGCTGCAAGCCGAGTTTCGCCGGTTACAGAAGCGTTTCCTGCAGCGGCGCACCCTCGAGGCGCAGGAGCTGACGTTTGGTGTCGAGCCCGCCGTCGCCTGAATAGCCGCCGAGGTCGGCGGCGGCGACGATGCGGTGGCAGGGGATGATGACCGGAATGGGATTGGCCCCGCAGGCCATGCCGACGGCGCGCGCCGCACTCGACAGGTCCTTGGCAACCTCGCCATAAGTGCGGGTCCGACCAGCCGGAATATCGCACATGGCCTGCCAGACATCCCGTTGGAACGCCGTGCCGGCCGGTTCGAGCGGCAGGTCAAAGTCCCGGCGCTTGCCGTCGAAGTAGGCCTCCGTCTGGTCGCGGGCCTCGGCCAGGAGCGGGGTCTCCTCCTGAAATTCCCGGGGCGCCCAGCCCCAGTCCACGGCGACGATGGCGTTACCCTCCTGATGGATGGTCAGGTCGCCGACCGGGCTGTGCAGGGAGAGGCAGGGCATACGCCAAGCTAAATCAATTCGGGGCCGGAGTGAACCTGTTGCTGGTCGATGAGCGAACGTGCGTAACGACTCTTGAGATGATCGCAGCCGAAATTCTCAAGCCGAAGCCAATTGTTGCACCAGCGCCGATGGTTGGTTGACCGGCGGTGAACATACCGGACCCCGGCACACGTAAGCGGTGGCGCGGCCATCGGTCTGGGATTTGCCGAAAGCGGGATGGTCCTCCCTGAGGTCCGACTGTGGTTCGACGATCTTGAGCAACCGGTTGGGCTCGGCCGCCAGGTATGCCGCCTGCACCATGGCGTCCGTGTCCGGTTCATTGGGTTTTCCGATCACCACGACCTGAACCGCATGCTCGAGCAATTCGGCGCCGACCATGAGCGTCGGCACGGCGATAAAGTTGCGGGCCAGTTCACCGGCGAAAGCGTCGATAACCGCCTGGGCCTCCTGCCGATAGGTATCATCGCCGGTTTGATAGTAGAGCCTGGCCAGGACGCCGGCGGCGACGCCGTTCCCGGAAGGTGTGGCGTTGTCGGCGCCGCTTCTGCTGCGGCAAATCAATTTCTCGCCCCTGACGGAAGTGAAGAAGAATCCACCATGATCCGGGTCCTTGAAATCCCTGATCACCGTTTCAATCCAAGATTGAGCAAGCAAAAGATATTTCCCGTCACCCGTCACCTCATAGAGCGCCATTGCCGCCCGGGCCATGTTGGCGTAGTCGTCGAGAAAAGCCTGCTCGACATTTTTTCCGCCGCAGGCGCTGTGATGGAGCAATCCGTCGGCCGGCGACATTTCGGTGGTGACGTAGGCAAACGCCTCCTCCGCCGCAACTAGCCAGTCGGCTTCGTTGAAGGTGGCGGAGGCCTCCGCCAGGGCGGCGATCATCAGGCCGTTCCAGTCTGCCAGAACCTTGTCGTCGCGGCCGGGCCGGATGCGCTGGTCGCGGCGGGCAAGGAGGATTTGCCGTTGCGCCGCCAGGTGCTCTTCCGCAGCCTGATCGAGCAAGTCGGGGCGAGCGGTCCGGTTGAGGATGGTCTTGCCTTCCCAATTTCCCGCCTCATTCACATCATAGGCGGTGCGGAAGGCCGGTGCGCCTTCAGCCAGCAGTTCATCGATCTCGACGGCGGACCAAACGTAGAAGCGGCCTTCCTCGCCCTCCGAATCGGCATCGAGGGCGGCGGCGAAACCCCCGCCGTCGGCGCGCATTTCCCGCATCGCCCAGTCGATGGTTTCGTAGATGCGGGACTTGTAGAGGGGGCTTTCCGTGACGCGCCAGACGGATGTCAGGAGCTCGATCAGCAAGGCGTTGTCATAAAGCATCTTCTCGAAGTGGGGCGCCAGCCAGATTTCGTCGGTCGAATAGCGCGAAAAACCGCCGCCGAGGTGATCGTAGATGCCGCCTTGGCACATCTTATCGAGCGTTAGAGCGACGGCGCCGGCAAGGTCCTTTTCTCCGGTACGGCGGGCGGCGCGCCAGAGGAAATCGAACAGGCTGGTCTGGGGGAATTTGGGCGCCCCCCGCAAGCCACCGTTGTGCGGATCGACGATGCCCAGGATTTGGCGCGCTGCCGTGTCCATCAGTCCAACCGTCAAGCCTCCTTCGGCCAAGGCTTCCGGGGCGGGACCTTCCGGGGGTTTGGCCAGCCTCGACAAGGCGGTGCCGATGGCCTGGGTGTTCTTGGTCACGGTTTCGGGCCGGCTTCGCCAAACCTCGTGAAGCTGTTTCACGAGGTCGCGGAAGGACGGGGGGCCGTAGCGCGGCTTGGGCGGGAAGTAGGCTCCCCCCCAGTAGGGCTCCATATCGGGCGTCAGGAACATGGTGAGCGGCCAGCCGCCTTGTTCCCCCATCAGCTGCAGGGCCTGTTGGTAGATGGCGTCGATGTCGGGACGTTCTTCGCGATCGACCTTGATGCAGACGAACCGCTCATTCATCAGGTCGGCGGTAGCCTGGTCCTCGAAGCTCTCGTGGGCCATGACGTGGCACCAATGACAGGCGGCATAACCGACGCTCAACAGGATCGGTCGATTTTCAGATTTCGCCCGCGCCAATGCCGCCTCGCCCCACGGCAGCCAATGTACCGGGTTGTCCTTGTGCTGCAGCAGGTAAGGACTTGTTTCTTCTGAAAGCTCGTTTGCCATCGGCGGTTCGACGCCCCTAATACCAGTACCAATGTGACCGTCGCGCCGGCCGGCGAAAGACGACAAGAGGAATGGATTCAGCTAGTGTCGCCACTTAAGTGTCCCGCCGGTAAGGAGCGAAACAAATGAAGATATCTATCGATATTGATTGCACGCCAGAAGAAGCAAGAAGCTTTTTGGGCTTACCGGACCTCGCGCCCATGCAACAGGCGGTAATGCAGCGCCTGCAGGATGAGATGCTGGAAAAGATGGGGGGCCTTGATCCGGAAACCATGTTCAAGGCTTGGATGCCGGCGAGGATGGAGGGTCTGGAGGCGCTGCAAAAATCGTTCTGGGCGCAGATGACTGGCGGCGGCGAAAAAAAGGACTAGATGATAGCCTGACCGATCAAATCGCAATGGGGGGCTGACGGCTGGACATGAGTGGAATCGACGATCCGGAACTTTATTTTTCGCGGCATATATTCTGTTGCACAAACCAGCGCTCCGAGAAGGATCCGCGCGGCTGCTGCCACGCCCGCGGCGGCACAAAACTCCGTAACTATTTCAAATTGCAGGCAAAAAGAGCCGGCCTCAGAGGTATCCGGGTGAACGGAGCCGGCTGTTTGGACCGCTGCGAATTCGGTCCCACGGTGGTGATCTATCCCGAAGGCGTTTGGTACAGCGTACAATCCGAGGCCGACGTCGATGAAATCATTCAGACCCATCTGGTGGACGGCGGACGCGTCGAGCGGTTGATGCTGCAGCCCGATCAGGCCGCCCCGGAAAAGGCCGAAGCCTGAGGTAGGCCTTTAGCGGCACCGGTTGTAAGATCGCGCCATGGTGCGATCCCAACAAACAATATTCGCCTTATCCAGCGGTTCCGTACCGGCAGGTGTTGCCGTCCTGCGGGTGTCGGGTTCGGCCGCGGGAGGCTGTCTAGACGCCCTCGCCGGGTTCCGGCCGCCCCCGCGCCGGGCGGCGATCGCGACACTCCGCGATCCGGCATCGGCGGAGGTGTTGGACAGGGCTCTGATTTTGTGGTTTCCGGCGCCGGCTAGTTTTACCGGCGAGGACGTTGCCGAATTTCACCTGCACGGCGGACGCGCGGTGGTGAACGGAGTGTCCGAAGCGCTGGCGGCGTTGCCGGATGTCGTTCCCGCTGAACCAGGAGAGTTCAGCCGGCGGGCCTTCGAGAACGGCAAGTTCGACCTTACCCAGGCCGAGGGCGTCGCCGATCTCGTGGCGGCCGAAACCGAGGTTCAGCGGCGGCAGGCTTTGCGTCAGACCGAAGGGGCCTTGGGCGCGGTTTATGAGGACTGGCGGCACCGGTTGGTGCGGGTTTTGGCGTTGGCGGAGGCGGACATCGATTTCGCCGAGGAAGAGGATCTGGGCCCGGGTTCGGGGGAGGGTGCGGCAGAAGAGCTTGGCGCACTTCGAGCGGAAATCGCCGCTCACCTCGACGACGGACATCGCGGGGAGCGCCTTCGCGACGGTATTTACGTCGTCATCTTAGGTCCGACAAACGCTGGAAAGTCCAGTCTTTTGAATGCTTTGGCGCGACGGGAGGCGGCAATCGTCTCGGCCACCGCGGGAACCACGCGGGATGTCGTCGAGGTTCATCTTGATATCGCCGGTTATCCGGTCATCGTCGCCGATACGGCTGGCCTGCGGGAGGCGGAGGACGAGATTGAAGGAGAAGGGGTGCGGCGCGCTCTGCAGCGGGCGGACCATGCGGATCTGCGGATCGTCCTGTTGGACGCCCAAGTTTGGCCGGAGATTGACGCCGGAGTCCTGCCGCTGCTTGACGAGCGAGCGATCGTCGCCCTCAACAAAACGGACATTGCGGATAGGGTTGAGGGAGGCCACGCTTCCGTCCGCATTGCTCACGAGGTATCGGTCAAAACCGGCGAAGGGATGGAGGGCTTGCTCACGGCCATCGAGGATGCGGTGAGGGAGAGGTTTGCCATGACCGCGGCGCCCGGCATTACGCGCTTGCGTCACCGCGAAGCCCTGCAGGACTGTCTGGCCGCCCTCGAAAGATACCTACGACCCGCCGGCAACTCGTCCGAGGTGGCGGTACCGGAATTGGCGGCTGAGGATATTCGACTGGCCGTGCGTGCCCTCGGTCGGATTACCGGACAGGTCGATGTCGAGGACCTACTGGATATAGTGTTCCGTGAATTCTGCATTGGAAAATAAGGTAATTCGATACGGAGTCGATACAATTTCAGGCCAAGTGTAGGGGTGTTTCACGTGAAACAATCTGTCCTGCAACGGCGTCTCCCATGATCGTCTGGGCCGACACGGTTTGACTTGGGGACGCGGCCTCCCTACATTCCGGCCATGACCGCCCCAGCCAACAGAGATGAAAAGATTAAACCCCTGTCTGCGCGGGAGCTTGAGCGCGAGTCGGGCTACGACGTCATCGTCGTCGGGGGTGGCCACGCCGGCTGTGAGGCGGCTGCGGCGGCGGCCCGTTTGGGCGCCGACACGCTTCTCGTCACCCACCGTGTGGATACCGTCGGCGAGCTGTCCTGTAATCCGGCTATCGGCGGCCTGGGGAAGGGCCATCTGGTGCGGGAGATCGATGCGCTGGACGGTCTCATGGGCACTGTCGCCGATCAGGCGGGCATCCAGTTTCGCCTCCTGAACCGGCGCAAGGGCCCGGCGGTTAGGGGTCCACGGGCCCAGGTCGACCGCCGCCTCTACAAGCAGGCCATGCAACGGGCCTTGTCGGCGCAGGACAACCTTTCCATCGTGGAGGCGTCTGCAGAGGATTTGATCGTCGCTGATACGTCAGCCGGAGAGCGGCGCGTGGAGGGCGTCGTACTCGGCGATGGAACAAGGGTTCGAGCCGGCGCCGTCGTCGTAACGACTGGCACTTTTTTGCGGGGCTTGATTCATATCGGTGAACGCTCGGAGCCTGCGGGCCGCGTCGGCGAAGCGCCAACAATGGGTCTCACGCAAACCTTCAAGAACCTGGACTTGCGGCTGGGCCGGCTCAAAACCGGCACGCCTCCGCGACTGGACGGATCGACGATCAATTATGCCGAGCTGGCCGAACAGCCCGGTGACAATCCGCCTGAGCCGTTCTCCTTTCTGACGCAGCGAATTGAAACGCCTCAGGTGGTTTGCCATATCACCGCCACCACGCCTGAGACCCATGACATCATCCGCCGTAACATCGATCGTGCGCCCATGTACTCCGGGAAAATCGAAAGCACGGGCCCCCGCTATTGTCCGTCGATCGAAGACAAGGTGGTCCGGTTCGGCGACCGCGACGGTCATCAAATTTTCTTGGAACCCGAAGGCCTTGACGACATGACGGTTTACCCCAACGGTATTTCGACGTCTTTGCCGGAGGAGGTCCAGGTTGCGTTGCTTAAGACTATACCGGGTTTGGAGAAGGCGCGTATCGTCCGCCCGGGTTATGCAATCGAATATGATTTCGTGGATCCTCGTGAGCTTAGTCCCACGCTCCAAGTGCGCAAAGCACCCGGCCTATATCTGGCGGGCCAGATCAATGGTACCACGGGCTACGAGGAGGCCGGCGCCCAGGGCTTGATGGCCGGTTTGAATGCGGCGCTGAAGGCCCAGGGGCGAGGGGACTTTACCTTGGATCGGGCAGATGCCTACATCGGCGTTATGATCGATGATTTGATTTCGAAGGGGACGGAAGAGCCCTATCGAATGTTCACGTCGCGTGCTGAGTATCGGCTGAGTTTGAGGGCGGACAATGCCGATCAGCGCCTTACCGCCAAAGGTATTGATATCGGTTGTATCGGTCGGACGCGGCGCACCGCCTTTGAGGGCTGGCAGCGCGAGCTGTCAGCGGCACGAGGCCTTGCGGCGTCGCTGTCCCTGACGCCGAATGAGGCGCGCCACTACGGTTTGGTGATCAACCTTGACGGCGTCCGGCGCTGTGTTACGGACCTGTTGGCGCTGCCGGATATCGACATGGCCAAGCTTGCGGAGATTTGGCCGGAGCTCGCGGATCTGAGCTCAAGGGCCATCGCACAGTTGGAGGCGGATGCCCTGTATGCCGGCTACCTCGAACGACAGGCCGCCGACGTCGCCGCCTTCCGCCGCGACGAAAATCTGGCGCTGCCGGCTACTATCGACTACCAGTCGATCGGGGCGCTTTCGGCCGAGACACGCAGCAAGCTGGAAGCCGTGAGACCGGCCACCCTTGGCGCCGCGGCGCGCATTCCCGGCATGACGCCGGCGGCGTTGACGGCCCTGCTGGCTCACGTCAAACGGCGTGAACCGTCGACCCGCCGCTCAGCCTGAGCGGCCGGATCCGGGCCCCATCGAATGAACTCCAACGCCCCGCCGTTATCGCCGGAGGAATTCCAAAAAGCCGCCAATGTTTCACGTGAAACACTGGCGCAACTGGAGGCGTATGTCGGGCTTCTGGGGAAGTGGCAGCGCGCCATCAACCTGGTCAGCCGCGCTTCGCTGGCGGATGTCTGGCGCCGGCATATGCTCGATTCCGCCCAGCTTCTTACCATGGCACCGGAGGCAGCGCAGACCTGGGTCGACCTGGGAAGTGGCGCCGGATTTCCGGGACTCGTGCTGGCGATTATGGGTGCGGGCGAGGTTCACCTGATCGAGAGCGATGGTCGGAAATGCGCTTTCCTGCACGAAGTCGTCCGAACATGCGGCGCGCACGCAGTAATTCACAACTGCCGCATCGAGGATTTTCAACATGCGCCCGGGCGGCCATCTGAAATCGACGTCATAACAGCCCGGGCCTTGGCGGCGACGTCAGAGCTCGTCGACATGGCACAACATCTTGTAACACAAGATACAGTATGCCTTTTCCCGAAGGGTCAAGATGTTGATAATGAATTGACGAATCTGCAAAAAAATAGCAAAATCAGCCTCGAAAAATTGCCAAGTGCGACCAACCCGGACAGTGTCGTCTTGAGAATTGGGGGCTTAGGCCGTGAATGACTTCTCAGAAAATGGTGCAAGTTTCGAAACCGCCGACGGGAAACCGACGCCGTTAATCAAATCGGCAGTTCAGACACGCATCCTCGCCATCGCCAACCAAAAGGGCGGGGTGGGTAAGACCACGACGACCATCAACCTGGCAACGGCACTGTCCGCCGTCGGCTGCCGGGTGCTGATCGTCGATCTCGACCCGCAGGGCAATGCCAGCACCGGTCTCGGCATCGACCGGGCGCAGCGCGAGCTGTCGAGTTACGACGTGCTGGCCGGGACGGCGACGCTCGAGGAAGCCAGCGCCCCCAGCCGCATACCGGGCCTGGACATCGTGCCGTCGACCATGGACCTCTCGGGTGCCGAACTGGAGTTGGTCGATATCGAGCGCCGCAGCTATCGTTTGCGCGACGCCATGGAAGGCGAGGTTTCGAAGTATCAGTACGTCCTGATCGATTGCCCGCCTTCGCTCGGCCTGCTGACCCTCAACGCGCTGACAGCTGCGCAATCGGTCCTGGTCCCCCTGCAGTGTGAATTCTTCGCCCTGGAAGGCCTGAGCCAACTTCTAAGCACGATTGAAAGAGTAAGCGCCGCATTCAACCCTTTGTTGGATATCCAGGGCATCGTTCTGACCATGTTCGACAAACGGAACAATTTGTCGGGCCAGGTTGCCAACGATGTTCGGGAGTATCTCGGCGACAAGGTGTACGATACCGTCATTCCGCGTAACGTGCGGGTTTCGGAGGCGCCGTCGCATGGCAAGCCGGCCTTGCTCTACGACCACCAGTGTGCGGGCAGCCGGGCCTACATCCAACTGGCCGGCGAAGTGTTGCGCCGTGAGCGTCGCCGTGCAGCCTGAGGAAATGGTCATGGCCGAAGACGCCAAACGCAGCAAAGGCCTGGGCCGGGGACTATCGGCGTTACTAGGCGACGTGCCGGCAGCGGATGCCGCGCCATCCCAAAAGGGCGGCGGTGCGATCGAAGTTCCCATCGAACAGCTCCAGCCAAACCGCTTCCAGCCGCGTCGGGTCTTCGACGAAGACGATATCGAACAGCTTTCGAGCTCGATCCGCGAACTTGGCATTCTTCAGCCCATCCTGGTTCGAGGCGCCGCCGACGGGGCGGACGGCTATGAAATTGTCGCCGGAGAGCGCCGCTGGCGAGCTGCCCAACGAGCCCGGATTCACCAAGTGCCGATTGTCGTCAAGGAATTGGACGATACCCAATCGCTGGAGATCGCGATTGTCGAGAACGTCCAGCGATCCGACCTTTCTGCTATGGAAGAAGCTGAAGGATATCAACGACTTATCGATGAATTCGGCCATACGCAGGAGCAGTTGGCGGCGATCATCGGAAAGAGCCGCAGCCACATCGCCAACACCCTGAGATTGCTCGGCCTGCCCGCCAAGGTCAGGGCGATGATCGACGACGGCAGCATCAGCGCCGGTCATGGCAGGGCCCTGCTTTCTTCCGGCCAGCCCCTGAAGCTGGCGCGAAAGATCGTCAAGCGCGGACTAAATGTCCGTCAGGTCGAAAAACTGGTGAAAAAGGAAAGCGAGCCGCCAGCCAGTCGAAAATCCGCGCCGCACGGCAAGGATGCCGACACGCTGGCGTTCGAGGAAGATATATCGAAAACGCTGGGGCTGAAGGTCGAAATCGATGACCATGGTGCCGCCGGCGGGGTGCTGCGCGTCAATTACCAGACTCTGGAGCAGCTCGACGAGGTTGGCCGGCGTCTCTGCCGACCCTCCAACGAATAGCGCGGAAGACTCCCGTCAGCTTCGCCGGTGCCGCGCACCGCGCGCCACCCGCATTAATGTCCGCCCGCACATGGCCGCATCCGGCAGTCCGGTCGTCTTGCAATCAAGCTCGGCCTCGGTCAGCAAAACCAAGGCGTCCCCCAGGGTTTTCGCGTTCCAGGCGTTGAGCTGCCGTCGAAAGGCATCTTTTTGCTTGAAGAAAACCGGCGGACGCAGCGCCGCCATGGCCTGATCAACGGACGCGCCGCCCTCGCGCACGCCGGCCGCAAGATGCAGGCGGTGAAAGTGGCGTTGGACGGCGCGCACGATGGCAACCGGCGCCAGGCCGTCTGCGGCGCAACGGCGCAGGGCAACGTCGAGCGCGCCGTAATCACCGCTCCCCGCCGCCATGGCGACATCGTCAAGCGAGGTCGCGGCGGCATCGCCGATGCAGGCCTCGGCGTCGGCCAAACTGACCGTGCCGCCGGGGGGCATATAGAGCGCCACCTTTTCCAACTCGCGTCGCGTCAACTGCCTGTCGCTGCCGAGATTGGCGGCGAGAAAAGCCAGCGCAGCCGGCTCCACCGACAAACCGTTTTCCTTCAGTATCCGGCTGATCAGATTTTCCAGGCCGAAGCCCTCCTCGATATAGCAGGGCACGGCGGCGGCATTGTCGGCCTTTTCGAACACCGCCCGCAGGCGGCTGCGGGCGGCCAACTCGCCGGCTTCCACGACGATCAGGGCGTCACCCGACGGATTTTCGAGAAACTCGCTCAGCCTATCGGCCAAATCGTTCGCCGCGCCGCGAATGCGCAGTACCCGGCGACCGCCCCCGAAAGCAATTGCGGCGGCCTCGTCGCTCAGCAGGGCACCGTCCGAGATCAAGGACTTCGGCGTCAATTCGATGGCGCGAAAGGTGTCCGAGAGATCCTCAACCACTGTTTTGCACAGCGCTTCCGCTCGTTCCCGAACGGCGCCGAGGTCGGGCCCGTAGACCAGAACGGCACGGACCTTATCATCGGGCCGCTGAACGAAGGCATCGACATTTTGCGGTTTGATCTTCACCGCTAGGGATCCTAGCTCTGCTTGCTGGGACGGGAGAAAAACACCGACAGGCGGGTGGTGATCTCTTCGCTCACTTCGCGGACCGCGCGGCGTTCGGCATCACGCTCTGCGGTCAGGGTGGAATAATCCGCATCGACGACGTTGTAGACGGCAATGGACCGGGCCGTGCCGCCGAAGATCTTTTTGCCCGACGAGGTATCCGTCAGCGTGAAGAACGCCTCGAGCTGTACGTTGTAGCGGGTGACCGTTTCATCGCGCGCCAGCGCCAAGCCTTCACTCGACCATGCCAGTTTCACGCCGAGACGATAGCGTTGAGGTCCGCGCCGGCCGGTCGGGGTGAGGCGGTCGGCCAGGTGGTTGCGGACGAGTTGACCCGCCCTGTTGTCGATGGGATCGACGCGGATTTTGGAGAGCTCCGCGAACGTCACTCCTTGTTTGGTCTGGCCGCCGCCGTACAGCGGTTGAAAGCCGCAGGCGCCAAGCGCCAGCAACGTGCAAAGCACTATGGCCCTAGACCACAACATTCACGATTCTGTTGGGAACGACGATGATCTTCCGCACATCCTTTTCGCCGATGGCCTGCTGGACGTTCGCCAGGGCCAAGGCGGCCTCCTTGACAGCGCCCTCGTCGGCGTCACGGCCGATGTCGATGGTGCCCCGAAGTTTGCCGCCGACCTGTACGCCGATGGTCACGGCGTCCTCGACCAGCAGGCCGGGATCGACCTCGGGCCAGGGTGTGTCGGCGAGCAGGGTCTCGTTGCCCAAACGCTGCCACAACTCCTCCGCGACGTGCGGCATCATGGGGCCGATCATCTGGGTCAGGAATTCAAGCGATTCGCGCAGCGCCCAGCCGTCGGCCTCATCCTTGATCTCGAACCCGACCGCGACATTGGTGAATTCGTAGACCCGCGCGACGGCCCGGTTGAAGCGAAAGCGTTCAATGTCTTCGGTAATCGATTTCAGGGTCCGGTGGGCGCTGCCCCTGAGATCCGCCGCTGCCGCCCCGAATTCTTCCGGTCGAGGTGCGCCCGCTTCCGGAAGCTTGTCGAACGAACCATCGAACAATCGCCACAGCCTCTGGGTGTAGCGCCAGGCTCCTGCGACGCCGGAATCGGTCCATTCCAGGTCGCGTTCCGGCGGGCTGTCGGACAACATGAACCAGCGCGCCGTGTCGGCCCCGTACTTGTCGATGATGGAGCCCGGATCGACGACGTTCTTTTTCGATTTGGACATGGACTCGGACCGGCCGATGGAGACGGGCGCCCCGCCGTCCGCCAAAGTTGCGGTCCCGCCCTCGCCGAAAACGACTTCCTCTGGGTAAAGCCAACGGCCTTGCTCGTCGCGGTAGGTCTCATGGCAGACCATGCCCTGGGTAAAGAGACCGGCAAACGGTTCCTCCACATCCAAGTGACCGCAGCGTTTCATGGCCCGCGTGAAGAAGCGCGAATACAGCAAGTGCAGAATGGCATGCTCGATGCCGCCGATGTACTGATCGACCGGCAGCCAGTAGTCCACGGCCTCGCGCCCGACCGGATCGTCGCTGCGGGGCGAACAGAAACGGGCGAAATACCAGGACGAATCGACGAAGGTGTCGAGCGTGTCGGTTTCGCGCGTCGCCGGCTTGCCGCAGGCCGGGCAATCGACGTGCTTCCAGGTCGGGTGATCGTCCAGCGGGTTGCCGGGCTTGTCGAAGGTGACGTCGTCAGGCAGTTCGATCGGCAGGCTGTCGACCGGCGCCGATTGGGCGCCGCAGTCGTCGCAATGAATGATCGGAATGGGGCAGCCCCAGTAGCGCTGGCGCGAAACGCCCCAGTCGCGCAACCGGAAATTGACGGTGCGCTCCGCCGTGCCTTCGCTCTCGAGGCGTTTCGCCACTTCTTCCTTGGCTGCCGGCACGTCCATGCCGTCGAGGAATTGAGAATTGATCATGACGCCGTCGCCGAGATAGGCCTCCGTGCCGATCTCGACATCCGCGGGTTCGGCCTCCGGCGGCGCCACGACGGGAACCACGGTAAGACCGTACTTACGGGCGAAATCCAGATCGCGCTGATCGTGGGCCGGACAGCCGAAGATCGCGCCCGTGCCGTATTCCATCAGGACGAAGTTGGCGATGTAGACCGGCAGATCGGGTCCGCCGAAGGGATGCACGGCCTTGAGGCCTGTATCGTAGCCCTGCTTTTCCGCCGTTTCGATGGCCTCCTCAGTCGTCCCCGTACGGCGGCATTCGGCGATGAAATCGGCCGCCGCAGGTTGGTTTTCCGCAATTTCCCGGGATAGCGGATGGTCCGGCGACAGCGCCATGAAACTGGCGCCGAACAGGGTGTCGGGGCGGGTCGTATAGATTTCCAGCGGCTCGTCGCGTCCCGTGACGGCGAAACGTATGGAAAGGCCTTCCGAGCGGCCAATCCAGTTGGCCTGCATGGTGCGCACGCGTTCGGGCCAGCGTTCCAGGTCGTCGAGCGCCGCCAACAGTTCGTCGGCGTATTCGGTTATTTTGAAGCACCATTGCGCCAGCAGGCGCTTTTCCACGACGGCACCGGACCGCCAGCCCTTGCCGTCGATGACCTGTTCGTTGGCCAGGACGGTGTGGTCGACCGGGTCCCAGTTCACCCAGCTTTCACGCCGGTACGCCAGGCCTTCCTTGAACATGTCGATGAACAGGCGCTGCTGGGGCGCGTAGTAACCGGGATGGCAGGTTGCGATCTCGCGCGTCCAATCCAGCGACAGGCCCATGCTTTTGAGTTCGTCGCGCATATTGGCGATGTTGGCGTATGTCCACTCGGCGGGATGAATGCCCTTGTCGCGGGCGGCGTTTTCAGCCGGCAGTCCGAAGGCGTCCCAGCCCATGGGATGCATGACATTGAAGCCGCGCGCCCGCTTGTATCTGGCGATGACGTCGCCCAGCGTATAGTTGCGCACGTGCCCCATGTGTATGCGGCCCGAGGGATAGGGAAACATCTCCAGGACGTAATACTTCTCCTGGGCCGGATTCTCGGCGACCTCAAAGGTGCGGTTTTCGGCCCAGACGGCCTGCCATTTCTGTTCGTTTTCCTTGGCGTTGTAGCGCGCCATAAATCAATCCCGACTAATGAGTTACATGCGGTTTCGCGACAATGTGGAAGTAGGGCTCCGGGACGCTGCGGAAGTCGCCGCTTTACTCGGCGGCCGTCACGCTGGCCACGCGAAGCTCCCTGGCGCGCGACAGGATGGCGTCCTCAAGCTCGATGGGTGTCGCCGAGGCAACCTCCGAATCATTCCAGCCGGCGTTACGGGCTGCCCTGGACTGGCGGAATACGGCGACTTTCAGGGCGTCGGCGCGAAGCCGGCGGTCGAGTATATAGACCGTCATCTTGAAGCGCTCCAACGGCGATTCGGGCGGCGAATACCAGTCCGTGATGATGACCCCGCCGAACGGATCGGCCGAAGACAACGGCATGAAGGAAAGCGTATCGAGCGAGGCCCGCCACAGGAAGCTGTTGACGCCGATGCCGCCGCCGCTGCCGGTGGTGTCGCCTTCCTTACCACCGAAAACGTTCAGACCGTTGGAGCCGAACAGGCCGGGTTGGCCTTTGCCGAATTCCCTTTGCGTCAGCGGCGTCGGGGCCCTCTCCGTTTCGATGGCGCCGCAGGCGGCCAGGGAGGCAAGCAAAAACGCGCTGATGAGGCGGTGAATTCCAAAGTTCAACCGCAAATCCATTGATCGAAAACCCATTGCGCGGATTATCCTCGCTCGCTTGCTACCGTTTGCCATATCAGTCCGCGGCCATGGACGGCCGGGCCACCTTGTGAATGTGCTACGCCCGAGCACGTATAGCACCCAAAATATGGTGAAAGATAGCCTATCGTTGCGATGCGCAAAACAGATTGTTCGCCCGCCGCTTCCGAAAAAACGACTTTAGCGGAATTGCCGTCCGGTCCTGCCGCGAAGGCCGACTGGCGGGCGGTTTTGGAGAAGACCCGGCATGTCGCGGCGTCCTCGCTTTTGATCCCTGGGAGGAATCGGTCACAGACGACCAAACGCCTGTCGGCGTACGTGACGGGTGGGTGAGGTCCAGCGCCTTAAAAGGCTTTGACCGTGGTGAGACATTATTGCCACACTATTGCAAGAAAACACCCATCCGTCCCCAAAGCCGTTGATTTGCGCGCGCTTTGACGAGTATCTTTCACCCTACATCCGGTTCCTTGACTATCCGGGCGGCGTGAATTTGCGTAATTGAATTCAAGGCCAAGCGATTGGAGGGAACCGAAAAACGGCCCGGTGTTCGTAAACATCGCTGAAGAGGCTCAGTAATCGGTCTCGGTGTTTGGAATAAAGGGCGGCCTATGTGGCAAAACAGAAACTGTTTTGTGTTGAGAGGGAAGTTTAATATGAAAAAGATTCTCTTTGCGTCTTCGGCTCTTGTGGCTGCTGGCGCTCTTGCGACCCCCGCTTTCGCTGCGGACCCGATCAAGGTCGGCGTGAGCGGTTATTTCCACCAGTTGATCGTCCACACCAGTCAGGACGATTCTGCTGGCCAGCCGGGTGCCAACCAGCACAGCATCCGTCTCTCCCGTGAGGCGGAAATCGCGTTTGCCGGCAGCACCACCCTCGATAACGGCGTGACCGTCGGCGTCAACGTTCAGCTCGAAGCTGAGTCTTGCGGCGACCAGATCGACGAATCCTACATCGAGTTCAAGGGTGCCTTCGGTGACATCATCATGGGTGCTGAGAACGGCGCTCACTTGAAGATGGTTCGCGGTGCGCCTGGCGTGCTCGGCGGTTGGACCAGCGTCTGGAGCTCCAACTTCCGTCACTTCAGCCAGGGCGGCAACGCTGCCAACATCTTCTACGGCGATGCCTCGGGTGATAACGAAAAGATCACCTACTTCTCGCCGAAGATTGGCGGCATGTTCCGCGTCGGCGCGTCCTACACCTGGGACAGCTGCGAGGAAGCCACCGGTGGTTGCGGCGGTTCGTACTCGGGTCCGGAGCCGGACAACACGGCCGGCGACCAGTCGAACATCTGGGAAATCGGTGCTGAGGTCGGCGGTAAGGCCGGCGGCGCTTCCTACAACATCTCCGCCACCTACCAGAAGGCTGACCTCGAAGTCGCCGCTGCTGGCGCGACCGACTTTAAAGTCTGGTCGGTCGGTGGTGACGTTTCCATGTCCGGCTTCACCATTGGCGCTGGTTACTCCAAGAATAACCAGGGCACGAGTGCGGCGAACACCGACGACGTTCACTGGAACATCGGTGCCACCTACTCGACCGGTCCGTGGACTGTCGGCGCTGCCTATGGCAACACCGAAGACGAAGCTGGCACCGGCGCTGGTTCGGATGAGCGCAAAACCTGGCACCTGGGCGGTTCGTACGCCTTTGGTCCGGGCATTTCGTTCTCGGCTGGTATCGAAAACACCAAGCTTGACGACAACGCCAATGCTGCGGCTAACGAGAACGACGCTACGTCGATCATCGTTGGCACCGCGTTGTTCTTCTAGAATTGCATCCCGCCCCTTTCGGGCGATTGTAATCGGGGAAGAGCGGGCTTCGGCCCGCTCTTCTTTTTTTGGCGGATGCTAAACCGTTTCGCTATAAACAGAGCCGCAAGCCCGAGAGGCCGTCTTCGGGCGAGAGCGAACGTTACCGTTGGATGGGGACATGAGCGGAATTCTCTGGCTGGCTTCATATCCCAAGTCGGGAAATACCTGGCTCAGGGCGTTCTTGCAGAATCTGTTTACGAACGCCGACAAACCCAACGCCATCGAAAACCTGGCACAGTTCACGAAAGGCGATACCCAACTCCATCTTTTCCAGCACGTTTCGCCAAAACCTCTTGCCGAACTGTCGGAACAGGAAATCGCCGCATTACGGCCCCTAGCGCATCAAGCGCTGGCACAAAGTTCGCCGGATACCGTCATGGTGAAAACGCACTGCTACCTGGGCGAATACCTCGGCGTGCCCCAGATCAGTATGGACTACACCTCGGGCGCCATCTACATCCTCCGCAATCCGCTTGACGTCTGCATATCCATGGCGCCGCACTTCGGCATCAGTATTGACGAGGCCATCAAGTGGATGGCCGATTCCTCCTTCGACGGCGGCGGCGGGGACGACGAAGTGCCCTACCACGTATCATCCTGGTCGACCCACGTCGAAAGCTGGACGGCGAGCGGCGCCAGCGAATTTCTGCACATCATGCGCTACGAGGACATGCTCTACAAAACGCTGCCGACGTTTAAAGGCGTGGCGAAGTTCCTCGGTCTCAAGCCGCCGGCCGAGCGCCTCAAGCGCGCGATAAAATTTTCCTCCTTCCGCCAGCTCCGGGCGCAAGAGGACGAGAAGGGATTCGTCGAGACCAGTGTCCATGCCGAACGTTTCTTCCGCACCGGCAAAGCGGGCCAGTGGAAGGAGGTTTTGTCGAAAGAGCAGATCGACAGGGTGGTGGCGGACCATCACGTCATGATGGAAAAATACAAGTATCTGCCTTAGCGCGCGGCGCCGGCCTGGCGCATCCGAAAGTCCTCAAGCACGAACTCGACGAATTTCCCGGTTTGCTCCGCGAACGCGGCGACGCAGGGCACGGGCTCCTCCAACAGCAACCTTTCAACCTCCCTGTTGTTGGCGCTCTTCGGCGTGGAAGGCAGATTTTCGAGTTCGGTTTGCAGCGACCCCATGCAGCCCATCCGCCCGTCTCCATCGAGGCGAAGCTTTGCCAGTCCGCAAGGCGCCGTGCAGTGAGGACCGGAAAAATCCACGCTCCACCGGGCGAGATTAGTGAACCGGCCCTGCAGTATGTCGCCGTGCGCCGCCGTATAAGCCGCGGCGCCCGGAGACCCGAACAATTTGGTGATGTGGGCCGGACCGCTGTCGGCAAATACCGCATAGTCGAAATTTCGGATGGCGTCGACCAGGCCGCCGATAGTGTCGAAGGCCTCGATGATTTCGACGTTTTCCGGCAGTTGATCCGCGAGCTCCGTTCGGTAGAGCCTGCCCTGGTGCTGAAAGCGGTTGAGGCAAAGCGTGACCCGGCCGAGTTCGGAAAGCGCTTTGGCCAATTCAATCGTCGTGCCTGGCGGCAGGGTCCGCAAAGGCGAGGAGGCCAAAGGCAGGATGCCGATATTCGGTGGCGCCGACCACGCGTCCTCGCGGGCCTTGCTCGGGAAGTGCCTGCTGGGTTCAAGGCCGAACGCCTGCAGCAATTCGCTTTCCATGTCGACCGGCCAAACGTCGACGTCGCGGCGGCTTTCCAGTTGGCCGAGATCGATAACCGCATCCCAACGCTTGAGTTCGCTGCGCGAGACCCACAGCGTGAAGACTTCCGTCAACTCCGAAGCGAGGTAGATGTCCGCGGCCGAGCCGGCACAGAAAACGCCGATCTTGCGGGGCGCCTTCTGTTCGGAAAAGGCATGAATGAACAAAAGCGTCGCCACATTGCTGCCCAGCATGTGGGAGGGTAGAAGGAACAGGACCTTGCGCTTGGCGAAATTGGCCGTCCGCCATTTCTCCAGCGGCGTCACCTTTAGCCGCTTCGAGGTCGAATGGACTCGGAAAACGTTCGGATTGGCGGCGACGACCTGGTTGAGAAACTGCTGCGATGAGGTGTAATACCGCCCACCCCCGTCGGCCGACTGTTTTGTCGCTTCCGCCGCATTGTGCTGGCCGAACTGAAACGGTTGATTGGCTGAGAATTCGGCCAGGACCGTTTGGGCGGCAGTATTCGATTTCGCCGGCGCCATTCAGTCGCCGCCGGTCTTGATCGCTTGCATCACGATCGTGGTTTCGACGATCACGTTGTTCATGTTGCGCGCCGCCTCGCTCAGTTGCTGCATTGTGATTTCCCGGCGCTCCATTTTTTCACGCCAGGCGTGGTCGGGCACCATGTCGACGGAGACCAGATCGAAATCGATTCCAAGCTGCAGCCCGAGCGGCGAATTTCCCATGCCTTTCTCGATCCATTCGCGGTTCCGCTTCTGCGAAAAAAGTTCGAGCCCGGCCGGCGTCACCGCTCTGACATGGGTGGGATCGTTGAGAAAATGATCGTGGCGGTGGTGGGGTACGACGATAGTCACTTTCGCCTCGTGGCGGCAGATGCGCCAGAACTCGCACATCAGATCCAGATATGCCTTGGGGGTTTGTCCCAGGTGTTCGAGCGTATGTTTTATGAGAATCTCGTCGACTTCGTCGTCCCCCCAAGGTAGGGGCAACGATTCCAGGTCGACCACCTGATCCGGATTGACTTGCGGCGAAACATCAACATTAATGAATCCGTCTCGATGATCATGCCCGCAACCTAGATTTAGCCTCATATTTTGCGCCGCCGGACCTTTATGAAATGATTTCACGGCGCCCCTACCGGAGCGCATTGCCCGCAATTCTATTGGCTCGATTGATACTTGGATACGCTTAATGACTGAAACCGGAACGACAAACCAGAAACCCTTGCGCCTCGCCGTGCCGGCATCGCACTCATCGTCTCCGACCCGCGAGTTGCGGGGCCGGCAGTTGGGCGGCGAGGCCGAAATCGGGGCGGCTGTCGTCATCTCTCCAGCCGACATTCGCGCCAAGCTTGAGAGCGTCAATCCGGACGGTGAAGAAACCGTATTCGTTTTGGACCGCGAAGTGAGTTTTGCCGGCCCGGCGCTGGTTGCCCATGAAACGGATTTGCCTGCCGAAACCGACGTCTTCCGCATTGCTTTGGACGGGGAGGCCGCCGGGGCCCTGGCAACGGAACAGCAAATCGAAGTTGAAATCGCCATCGGCCGCGTCCCCTTGGTCGTCCAATCCGTCGCGGCGGGCGAGATCGTCGTTCGTGCGCCGTCCACACTTGCAATCGATACCCACGCCAACCACCCCGAGTACGGCTGGGCCAAGATTTTTCACGGCAATTCCCTGATCGGCGAAGGCCGCATCGGCATGGAGGGTTACGCCGATCAACGGGAGCTGCGCACGGTTCGCGCCACCAACATTACCCGCGTCGCCCACCGGGTATCGGCCGAAGACCGGACCAGCCGCCACGGTCACAGCGGGGGTGTGCTCTGGCTCACCGGTCTCTCGGGATCCGGAAAGTCGACGCTGGCTGTGGAGCTCGAAATCGCCCTTTTCAACCGGGGCTATCAGGTCTACGTGCTCGACGGTGACAACATCCGCCATGGTCTCAACGCCAATCTGGGCTTCTCTCCCGAAGACCGCTCGGAAAACATCCGCCGTGTCGGCGAGGTTGCGGCTCTGTTTGCTCGGGCGGGTTTTATCGCCATCAGCGCTTTCATTTCGCCCTACCGGAGCGATCGCGAGCGGGCGCGGGCGGCGGCAGGAGAGGACTTCCACGAAATCTTCGTCAATGCCGGCCTGGAAACCTGTGAACAGCGCGATCCCAAGGGCCTCTACAAACAGGCCCGGGCGGGCAAAATATCGGATTTTACGGGTATATCGGCGCCCTACGAGATGCCCGATCATCCCGACTTGGTCGTCGACACTGAAAACTTGGAGGTGGCCGAGAGTGTCGCGGTGATGATCGAATACATCACCAAACGGTTCGTTGTGAGGGACTAGGGCTCGCATCATGGTCGATGTCGCCGAAAACCTGACGAAAGTCCAGGCCGCCATCGCCGCCGCCGCAACGGATGCGGGTCGGACAGAGAAGGACGTCAAGCTGGTCGCCGTTTCCAAGACGCAGCCTGCCGAACACATCAAACCCGCGCTGGTTGCCGGTCATCGGTTGTTCGGTGAAAACAGGGTGCAGGAGGCGGGTGGTAAGTGGCCGCGATTGCGGCAGGAATTTCCCGACCTTCGTCTGCACCTGATCGGACCGTTGCAAACCAACAAGGTCAAACAGGCCGTCGACCTGTTCGACGCCATTGAAACCGTGGATCGGATCAAGCTGGCCCGCGCCCTTGCCAAGGAAATGGAACGGGCGGGCAAGCGTCCCGACTGCTACATCGAAATCAACACCGGCGAGGAGCCGCAAAAGGCGGGGATTGCCCCGGCCGAGGCCGATGCGTTCATCCGCCAGTGCCGTGATGAACTGAATTTGCCGGTGGTCGGCATCATGTGTATTCCGCCCGCGGACGAGGAGCCCGCCCCCCATTTCGCCCTGATGGCGAAGATCGCGGCGCGGAACAATATCGCCTCGGTGAGCATGGGAATGAGTGCCGATTACGAATTGGCGATCGCCCTGGGGGCGACCCATGTCAGGGTCGGCACAGCCATTTTCGGTCCGCGCCGACCGCGCGAGTAGCCTCAATCCATGTGGACTTCGAGTGCCGTCGTGGTATCGGCCGCCGCCAGAACCTCCCGAAGATCCGCCTCCGAAAGCGCCACGCAGCCTTCCGTCGGACCATAGTCGTCGCGGGCGACGTGAAGGAAAATCGCACTGCCGGCGCCGGCAACGACCGGATCGTCGTTGTGGCCCAGAACGACGATGATGTCGTAGAGCGAATCCGTCCGCCAAAGCCGCTCGCAGCTGGCTTCATGAGGTAACGTGACGGCTGAATTGTAATCGACGTGCCCTGGATCATCGCACCAGCCGTCGTCTATTCGAATGGCCGCGAGGTCCAGCGCGGTTTCGGGCGGCTCTATCCTGTCGGGGCGATAAAGAACCCGTCTCAGCGGCCAGACCCCCACGGGCGTCGCCCCGTCGCCCTCCCGCTTGGTCGTCGAAAGACCGCCGCGTCCAAGGGCGCAGCGGTAACGCTTGCCGGCGAGTTCCAGCAGGCCCGTTTCCCGAACCACGATGTTTCCCATAACACCTTGATATTAAAGGGATTCGAGCTTCGCGACAATCGGGACGAAACGTCTATTGACCGGTGGTGCTCTTGGCGTGGGCTGCCGCCAGCTTTTGCAGCTGCTCATTGGCGTTGTAGCCCGCATGGCTTTCCGCCAGGGCTTTCATGTCGCGGGCGAAGGCCAGCATCGCCGCCCGGTTGGCCGCCGACCGCACTTCGGCGGAACTGGGAGCACTGGCGCCCTGGGCTGCTGCCGGCGTGGCCTGTGAGGCGGTAACCGCGGTTTTCGGGGTAGGCTGGGCGGCGGCGGCCGGGATGGCGTCCGCCGGCGGAGCGGGGGTCGAGGACGGTGCTGTCACGTTGGCAACCGCCGGGCCGGGCGGGTTGATCAGGGGCTGGAATAGATTGTTGGCGAGGGCGCCGGGCTGCGGGCGGGAGTAGATGACGCGCTGGCCCGAAGCCGGCGTGAAGAAGTGAAGCGGTTGTTGGGCCGCTGTTCCGCTTTCGCTTCCGGAAGTCGCCCCGGGTAACACCGCTGACGGCGCGGCGGCAGATTCCGCGCTTGCAACCTGAACCGCCGGCGGAGCAGCGTTTTGTTCCGGCGACGGCGCATTCGAGGCAACCGCCGTCGCCGCGGGAACGTCTTCTTCCGCGTCGCCGCCGGTAAAAGCCGCGAGAATTGAGCTGCCGATATCGCTGCCGGTGGCCTCCTCGACCACTGTATTTACGGCCGCCATGGCGAGACCCGGTATGCCGCCCAGCAGGCTACCGCCCAGGAGGCGGGCCGCCGGCGCAATTTCATCGCCGGTGATGGCGCGATAGACGGTCGATATACCGGGGATCTGCTGCAGGGGATTGATCATGTCCAGCACGTCGCCGAACGTGAATCCGTCCTCACCCCAGGGGTTCGGCTCGTCTTCGCCGGTGAGCACCTTGATATCGGGCGTGTTGGAACCGACCGACATCGTCTCGGCGTTATAGTGTTGGGGCGCTTGTGCTAATCCCAGGCTCATGACCACTCCTTATCCGCCCCTTTCCGAAGCAAATGGCAGGCCAAGAAATATTGTTTGATTACAACGCCTTATCTTGCGGTGATTGCACCATTGGCCACACCACGGGGCAAGATTTACCCAGAAGCGGGCAAATTAGAGCAGATGGCCGCTGCGCCGGCGCTTGGTCGACAGGTAATATTCGTTGTGGGCGTTCGACGGAAAACTGTGTTCGACGCGCTCGACCACGTCGATGCCGCTGGCCGCCAGCCCGTCGATTTTTTCCGGATTGTTGGTCATCAGCCGGACCTTGTCGTAGCCCAATAGACGCAGCATCTCCGCCGCGGGCCGGAAAATCCGCTCATCGGCCTCGAAGCCCAGACGTTCATTGGCGTCGATGGTGTCGAAGCCCTGATCCTGCAGCTGATAGGCCCGCAGTTTGTTGATCAAGCCGATGCCGCGGCCCTCCTGCGCCAGATAAAGCAGGACCCCACCGCCGTTCTCGCCCATCATTTTGATGGCGCCGCGCAACTGTTCGCCGCAATCGCATTTCAGGGAGCCCAGCAGATCGCCGGTGAAGCATTCCGAATGTATGCGCGCCAGAACGGCGTCCTGCCGCGGCGGATCGCCGACGACGATGGCCAGATGCTCGATCCCACCGTCGGGGGGACGGAACGCGACGATACGGGAGTCCTCCGCATCAGCCAGCGGTACGCGGGCCGAGGTCACTACCTCCAAAGCCCTCGCCTGAGTGGCGGTGAAGGCTTCGACATCCCCGGCGTCGACCGATAGGACATCGTTGTCTTTCGCCCAAGCACCCAGTGTTCCGGAATTTTCTTTCGATTCCGAAACGACAATGGCGGCAGGCAATAATCGTGCATGTTTACAAAGACTTACCGACGCCTGGACCGCGGGCGAAGGGGCCTCTTTGTCGGCCGAAAACGGACCCCGCATGGGATTGGCCAGATCCGAGGTGGGATCGGCAAGGTCGTTGAGCGCCGCCGCGTCGAAGCGCGTCTCCAACGGTAAAGCCGCGATGCCGTGGCGGTGGACGATATGCAGGACTTCGGCGCGTTGTGCCGTCAATACGATCTGGGCGCGCGCACCCAACAATTCGTCGGCCAAGCGCCGCAATTCCGCCAGGCCGGCGTCAGTCAGGTTTTCCGCCGACCGCAGGACGGCAAAGCCGCCCGCCGCATCGCCGATGGCGACCGCCAGGCCGCGGCGAAGATCGGCGGCGGCGCGTCCGACGGAACGCAATTGATGGGAAACGGCGGCAGAGGGTTCAGTCATTGATCCGAATACGGCGCGGCAGGTTGCCGGGTTGTTCAAGAGGCGTCACAATTACCCGCTAACGCCACGAGGCACAAGCCGCACGGCCAATATTGGAATGATTGCAGATGAACGATACGGTTTTTCGCGACTACGACCAGGAGGCACTGGATGCACAGTATTTTCTGCGTCCGCTGGTACCCGACTTTCAGGACTATTTCGACGGCTACGCCGCCCGCAGCGCCGATGCCCGAGGGGAATTCGATGGCCGGCTGGACGTTGCCTACGGCTCAAGTCCCGGCGAGAAACTTGACGTGTTCACGCCGGCGGCGCCGTCGGGTGGCCCCATGCCGCCGATCCACGTGTTCATTCACGGCGGTTACTGGCAATCCATGGACAAGTCGGATTTCGATTTTGTGGCCTCCGGGCTGGTGCCGCGCGGCGCCGTCGCGGTCGTCGTCAATTACGACCTGGCGCCCAACGTAAGCGTCAGCGAAATCGTCCGGCAAAACCGCGCCGCCCTGGCCTGGACCTGGCGCAACGCCGGCGAGATCGGCGGCGATCCAGACCGCATCCACGTCTCGGGCCATTCGGCGGGGGGCCATCTGACCGCGATGATGGCCTCGACCGATTGGCGGGCGTTCGGGGACGACCTGCCGTCGGATCTGGTGAAGAGCGGACTATGCATCAGCGGCTTGTTCGATCTCGAACCGATCCAGCGGTGCTATCTCAACGATGTCCTGGGCATGGATGCGGACGAGGCACAACGCAACAGCCCAATCAAATTGGACCTGCCCGCCGGGGTGAAACGGGTGCTTGCCGTGGGCGGCGAGGAAACCGACGAGTATCACCGCCAGACCCGGGACTACGCCGCCGTGATCGAGGCCGCGGGCGGCGAGGTCGATACCGCCTTTCCGGCGGGACTTCATCACTTCTCCATTGTCGATGAAATGGGCCAACCGGACAGTCAATTGATGGCGACGGCTTGCGCTCTGATGGAAATCACTTAAGTATTTAGCAGGCGTCGCGCCGCAGGTTGTCGCAACCCGCGTTCTGTTGCATCCTGTGGGCGAATTCTTGGTTGTTGGGGCAATAGCGGAGAGTGCGGGGGCAATGACAACGGGCAAATCAATCTTGCTTGTCGATGATGATGAATCCCTGCGCCAGACGTTGCAGGAGCAGCTTGGCCTGCATGAGGAATTCACGGTCTCAGAATCCGTTTCGGGCGCCGACGCGCTGGAAAAAACCAAGACCGACGTCTATGACCTGATTCTTCTGGATGTCGGGCTGCCGGACCTCGACGGGCGTGAAGTCTGCAAATTGATGCGTAAGGCCGGCGTCAAGACGCCGATCATCATGTTGACGGGCGCCGATTCGGACGCCGACACCATCCTGGGCCTGGAATCCGGCGCCAACGACTACGTCACCAAGCCGTTTCGCCTGGGCGTCCTTGTCGCCCGCATGCGGTCTCAACTGCGCCAGCACGAACAAAGCGAGGATGCCGTCTTCACTATCGGGCCCTACAGTTTCCGTCCCGCCAACAAGCTTTTAATTGAGGCCGAGACGGAGCAGAAAGTCCGGCTCACGGAAAAAGAGACGGCCATACTCAAGTATCTTTACCGGGCGGGCGCCAAGGTCGTCGGCCGCGACGTGCTGTTGACGGAGGTGTGGGGCTACAACGCCGGGGTGACGACACACACCCTTGAGACCCATATCTACCGCCTGCGTCAGAAAATCGAGGAAAATCCCTCCGAGGCCATGATTCTGGTGACGGAGCCGGGCGGATACCGCCTGGTGCCCTGAGCCCGACATTTTGCAAAAACGGCGGTTTTTTAGGCTTTCGTCCTTATCCGGAGTGATGCACTATGCGCGTTAAGTGTATCGCTTTTGTGCCGTTGCCGGGGGGTGCGGTTGACTGAGTCTGACGATTTCTTTGTTCGATTTTGGGGCGTGCGCGGCAGCATTGCCTGCTCCGGACCGGCGACCGAGCGCTATGGCGGCAACACCTCTTCCCTGGAAGTCCGTTGCGGCGACAAAATCATTTTGCTGGATGCCGGCACCGGCATGCGCTATCTCGGCACGTCCCTTCTGGCCGAAGGCGCCATCGACGTCGACATCTTTCTCACCCACACCCACTTCGACCACATTTGCGGCCTGCCGTTCTTTACCCCGTTCTTCAATCCGGAAAGCGTTTTCCGCATCTGGGCCGGCCACCTGCTGCCGGAGCACAATGTGCGCTACGCTTTGAGCGAAATGATGATGGCGCCCCTTTTTCCGGTGCCGCTTGAGATTTTCGGTGCGGAACTCGTCTTCAACGACTTCATGTCGGGCGACGAATTGGACCTCGGCGGCGGCGTCATCATCAAGACCACACCGCTCAACCACCCCAACCGGGCCACCGGCTACCGGGTGGAGTACAAGGGCAAATCGATCTGCTACGTCACCGATACCGAACACACGCCGGGCACGATGGACGAGAACGTCCTCAACCTTGTGAAGGATGCCGACCTCGTCATCTATGACGGCATGTATACCGACGACGAGTTCCCCGCCCGCGTCACCTGGGGGCACTCGACCTGGCAGGAGGGCCTGCGCGTCTGCGAAGCGGCCAACGCAAAGCGCTATGTATTGTTCCACCACGAACCCGACCGCGACGACGATACCCTGGATGCCGTGGCGGCCGAGCTGGAAAAAATGCGGCCGGGAACCGTGGTAGCGCGTGAGGGTCTCGTGCTGACGCCCTAAGCCCATGACCTTGCGGCATTTCCTGATGGGATTGCAGACCGTGCTCGGCATCGGCCGGCGCGGTTTTTTCATTCCATACCGCTATGCCGGCGGCTTGCCACCGGCCGGCTCGGTTCAGCCTTATGCCGAAATCGAACGGCTCATGGCCGCGCGCGAAGATGCCTTCGCCGAACTTATCGACGAGATCGAAGGCCATGCGGACGCGCTGCTGGCCATTGAAGGAAACACGCCGCCCCAGCCGCGCTGGGATCAGGACTGGTTTCCCCGGCTGGATGCCGCCGCAGCCTACTCGTTGGTAAGAAGCCGAAAGCCATGCCGGATCATCGAAGTGGGCTCGGGGCATTCCACCCGTTTCATGGCCCGCGCCGTCGCCGACGAAGGATGCGATACGGCCATCACGGCCATTGATCCCGCGCCCCGGGCGGTTATCGAGGGCCTCGGGGTCAAAACGATCCAAGCGACGCTGGCGAAAGCGGGAACATCGGTGTTCGACGATCTTCAGGCCGGCGACTTCGTATTTATCGATTCGAGCCACATCCTCATGCCGGGCAGCGATGTCGATGACCTTCTCAACCGTGTGCTGCCGCAGCTGCCGGCGGGCGTGCTCGTGCACATCCACGATATGCTCCTGCCCGACGATTATCCCGGCCATTGGGGTTGGCGCGGCTACAACGAGCAATCCGCCGTCGCCCCCCTGTTGCTCACGGGCGCTTACGAGATCGTGTTCGCAAGTCATTACGCGGTGACCCGCATGGCGGCTACATTGGAAGCTACGGTGCTGGGGCGACTGCCGTTGGTTGACGGGGCGTTTGAGACGAGTTTGTGGTTGCGGAAAGTTATCTGATGGAGGCGCGGGAAAGCATGACCGTGCGAGTTAGCCGCTTCCTGTTCGGTGAGGCGCCCACCGAACACCCGCCGGAAAGGGTCCGGCTGGCCATCGAACGCCAACAGTACGAAAGCGAAATCCTGATCGGCTGGGTGCAGTTGGCGGTCGTCGCCACCTTCGGCACGCTCTACGCCCTGGCCCCCAAGACCTTCAGCGAGGAAATGTTCGCGCCGGTGCCGTGGGCGCTGACATTTTATGGCGCCTTCACCGTCATGCGCATCGGCTTGGGCTACGCCAACCGTCTGCCGCGCTGGTTCCTGGCGCTTTCGGTGGTGCTCGATATGACGTTGCTGATGGGCCTGATTTGGAGCTTTCATCTCCAGTACGAACAACCGCCGTCCTTCTTCCTCAAGGCTCCGACGTTGCTTTACGTCTTCATTTTCGTCGCCTTGCGCGCCCTGCGCTTCGAGGCGGCCTTCGTTCTGCTGGCGGGTTTCGTGGCGGCAATGGGGTGGATGCTCATGGTGGGGTATGTCATCCGCAATGACGGCATGGACGTCATCACACGCAATTACGTCGAATACATCACCTCCTCGAGTTTGCTGCTGGGGGCGGAATTCGACAAGGTCATTTCGATACTGGTGGTGACAGGCATCCTGGCCGTCGCCATCGTGCGGGCCCGGCGCTTACTGATCCGCTCCGCCGTCGAAGAGGCCGCGGCCGAGGACCTCTCCCGCTTCCTGCCCAGCGAATTGGCCCAACAGATCACATCGGCGGAAAACCAGATCCGCGTCGGCGAAGGCGAATTGACGGACGCGGCGATCCTGGTCTGCGATCTGCGCGCCTTCACCAAGTTTTCCCTCGACCAGCCGCCACAGGCGATCATGGCGCTCCTCAACGATTACCAGCGCCGCATGGTGGCGGTCATCAACCGCCACGGCGGCGTGGTCGACAAGTTTCCCGGCGACGGCATCATGGTGATGTTCAACACGGTGACGAAATCGCCCACCTTCGCCGCCGATGCGCTGCGTTGTGTCGACGACATGGCCCGGGAGGCCCGGGTATGGGGTGAGGAACGCACGGCCCAAGGCCTCGAGCCCATCGAGGTCGTACTTGCCGCGGCCGCGGGACCTGTGCTGTTCGGCGCCGTGGGGGATGACACGAGGCTCGAATACACCGTCATCGGCGACGCCGGCAACGTCGCCAACAAACTGGAGAAGCAGACCAAGGTGGAGAACGTCCACGGCCTCACCGATCGTTACACCTACGATCTCGCCGTCGAACAGGGATACGTGCCGCCGGAGACCAAGGAGTTCCGCGAACGCAAAGGCGTCGGCGGCGTCAGCGACGACATCGACCTCGTCGTGATGACGCCTTAAATCCGACTAGTGCATTCTCTGGCAATATCGTATGATTGTCGGACGTTATTGCCGGAATATGTGATTCGCCATGCCAAAAAAGAACGCGAAGCGGAAAGCCCAAACGAGGTCCGGATTTATGGTGTCGCCGAGAACCGGTGCCGCCAGTTTTGTCTATCTTCGAATCGCCGAAAAGCTCGGCGAGGATAAATCCATATTCTTAGGCGAGAACGATGCCGGCCTGGTCAGGGTAATCGAACAAAAAATATCCGTACCTCAGATCGAGCAGCTCAAGAACGAAGGCTTTAAGGACAGCGATCTCGAATTGATCATTCCCCTGCGAACCCTGCGCGACAGAAAGAAAAAGAACAAACCACTTACTCAAGACGAGTCGGACCGTGCTCTTCGTTTGTTGCGTATTCAATCAACGGCGGAGCAGACGTTCGGCGACGCCGATAAGGCCGATCGCTGGCTGCACAAATCTTTGTCATTATTGGATGGTAGAACGCCCATGGAATATTCGGCGACAGATGCCGGCGGGCGCGTGGTTGAAAAAATTCTTGCCAAGATCGCCTGGGGCGCCGCCGCTTAAATGAGGTTTTGGCGGCTCTCGAAATCAGAGTACGCAGAGCGCCTGGATGGGGGTTACGGACTAATTCAAGCTGGACGGTGGAATAGCGCTGGAGTCCCGGTCACGTACGCCTCGACGACCGCGGCAATGTGCGTCCTCGAAAAACTGGTTCATGTGGAAGATCCAGGCCTGCTGCCGCCGGATCTGGTTATGGTGGAGTACGAGTTAGCAGACAGCGTGGAGTTGGGCCGGATCGACGCACAGGATTTGCCTGCGAATTGGCGGCAAAATGTTGCGCTGACCCAGAGCATTGGGGATGAACTGTTACGCGACGCCGATGAAGCTCCAGCAATAATCGTCCCGTCTGCGATTGTCAGCTTGAAAAACGCTCCCGATCAAAATTTGCTGATCAATCATTCCAGCCGCCAAATCAGCAAACTCAAGTTGGTCGAGGTTTCGCCATTCGCGATCGATCCCAGACTTCTGTCTTTCTGATGGGATTCGTTTCAACTATTTATAGGGATCGGCGGCGTCGCGCAAGCCGTCGCCGAAGAAGTTGAAGGCGAGGACGACAAGGACGACGGGGGCCACCGGCAGCATCAGCCAGGGATAGAGCGCCACGACGTTGATGTTCTGCGCCTCGTTCAGCAGCACGCCCCAACTGGTGATGGGCGGGCGCAATCCCAGCCCCAAGAAACTCAGCGCGGTTTCGCCCAGAATCATCGACGGCACCGACAGGGTGGCCGAGGCGATCAGGTGGCTCATGAACGAGGGCATCAGATGGCGGCCGATGATGCGGCCGGGCTTGGCGCCCATCAGTTCGGCGGCCGTGGCGAAGTCCTCCTCGCGCAGGGCCAGGAACTTGCCGCGCACGGCGCGCGCCAGTCCGGTCCAGTCCAGCAGCCCGAGAATGATGGTGATGCCGAAGTAGATCAGGATGGGGCTCCAGGTCACCGGCAACGCCGCCGACAGCGCCATCCATAGCGGCAATTCGGGGAACGATCGGATGATCTCGATCAGCCGCTGGGCCAATGTATCGAACCAGCCGCCGTAGTATCCGGCGAAGCCGCCGACGATGATGCCGAGGATGAAGCTGACGGTGATGCCGATCAGGCCGACGGTGAGGGAGATGCGGGTGCCGTAGACGATGCGCGAGAACATGTCGCGGCCCAGGCGGTCGGTGCCGAACAGGAACAGCGTGCCGCGCTTGGCCGGACAGACCAGGTGAAAGCGCGCCTTGAACAGGCCCCAGAATTTGTACTTGTCGCCTGAACAGAAAAACCTCAGCTTCTGGACCTTGCGGGTGTTGACCGAATACTCCCGCTTGAGCGTCTCCATATTGAGCTTGAATTTGTAGCCGTAGACGAACGGACCGACGAACTCGCCCTTGTGAAAGAGGTGCAGGGCCTGCGGCGGGGCGTAAATGTGCTTGGTGTCGCGCGAATTCAGTCCGTACGGCGCCACCACTTCGCTGATCAGCGTCGAGGCGTACATGATCAGCAGGATGACGCCGGAGAAGACCGCCAGTTTGTGGCGCTTGAACTTCCACCACATCATCTGCCACTGGGACGCCATGTAGTAGCGTTCCTGCTCCGGCGTCAGCTTTTCGACGGAATAGGGATCGAAGGGCTCCTGGGAAACGAAGTGTTCCAGGGGCTTGTCGCCGCCGCCGCGTGTGATGTCCGTCATCGCGTCGTCCTCTCACCGAGACGAATGCGCGGATCCAGAGCCGCCAGCGCAAGATCCGAGAGGAACATGCCGATCACGGTCAGGGTCGCCAGGAACATCAGGAACGAGCCGGCGAGGTACTGGTCCTGCGAACGCAGCGCATCGACCAGCATGGGTCCGGTCGTCGGCAGCGACAGCACGACGGAAACGATGGCGGCGCCCGAAATCACCTGCGGCAACAGATTGCCGATGTCGGCGATGAAGGGGTTGAGCGCCATGCGCAGCGGATACTTCATCAGCAGCTTGAAGGGATGAAGACCCTTGGCGCGGCCGGTGACGACGTATTGCTTCTGCAGTTCGTCCAGAAGGTTGGCGCGCAAACGCCGGATCATGCCGGCGGTGCCCGAGGTGCCGATCACCACGACCGGAATCCAGAGGTGCTCCAGCACGGACACGAACTTGGCGACCGACCAGGGCTGCTCCAGGTACTGCGGATCCATCAGGCCGCCGATGGAAGTGCCGAAGGTGACGTTGGCGAAATACAGAAGCACCAGGGCCAGCAGGAAGTTGGGTGTGGCGAGACCGAGGAAGCCGATGAACGTCAGGGAATGATCGCCGATGCTGTATTGATGGGTCGCCGAATAGACCCCGATGGGAAAAGACACCACCCAGGTGAAAATGATGGTGGAGAACGACACCAGGAACGAAAGGAACAATCTGTCGCCGACGATATCCGACACCGGCAGGCTGAATTCGAAGGAGTATCCGAGATTGCCCTGCAGCATGCCGTCGAAGCCGTTGTTGCCGGGCCAGATGCCGATCCAGGCGGCGTATTGTTCGATCATCGGCCGGTCGAAACCGTATTGTTTGCGCAGGAATTCGATCTTCTCCAGCGCCGCGGTTTCGCCCTGAGCCTTCAGTTCCTCAATCTGGTTGGAGAGGTAATCGCCGGGCGGCAACTGGATGATGATGAACACCAGGATGCTGATCGCGAGCAACGTCGGGATCATGACCAGCAGTCGGTGGATGACGTAGGTGAACATCGGCGCGGTTTCTCTGGATTCCGGCTTTACTCGTGCGCCCTAATTGTCGAACCAAAAGGTATCGGGACGGTAAATGCCGAACATGGCGCCGGGATCCCAATTGTAGACGCCCTTCTTGGGTACGTTGCGAAGCGCGCCCCCCACCACGACGGGCTGCATGACGCCGGAGACGATGCCGATGGTGAAGGTTTCCTCGGCGTGGATCTTCAGCATCTCCCGCCAGGCTTCTTCGCGGGTATCGGAATCGGTGGCGTTGAGCCACTTGGCGTTGAGTTCGGCCAACTTCTTGGCGGCGGGTATGTCCGGCGCCTCGCCGGCCTTGCCGCTGGTCTCGTAATACTGACCCCACTTCGGCCACTGCAGGCTCTGCTGCGTGGTCGGCGCCAGTTCCGCCGGGCTCATGTCGGCCAGCGGCAGGCCGTTCTCAAAACCGGACCAGATCGACATGAGGGTTTCGCCGGAGAATATGCGGTTACGGAAAACCTCGCGCTGGGAGGGTTTGGTGAAAAGCTTGACGCCGATCTCGGCCCAGCCGTCGTGAACCAGTTCCAGGACGTCGGTTTGTTCCGTTTCCTCGCCGGCGGTTTCCACGATGATGTTCATGGGCCGCCCGTCGGGCAGCAGGCGAACGTCCTCGTCGTTGCGCTCATCAAGGCCCAACTCGTCGAGCAGTTCGTTGGCGGCGTCGGGATCGTATTCGGTCCACAACACGCTGGCGTCCTCGTCGAACAGCGGGCTTTCCGGGAGCGCGGAGTTGTTCTGCTCAAGTCCGAGGCCGAAATAGAGCGACTGGTTGATCAGGGCCCGGTCGATGGACATGGAAAGGGCGTGGCGGAAGCGCTTGTCGCGCACCAATTTGCGCCACACCGGATCGTTGACGTTGAGGTTGGGATAGAGCGCCAGGTGCGCGCCCTTGGCGGTGCGCCAGAGGTTGACCTTGTAGCCGACGCGCTTTTCCGATTCCTTGATGAAGGTGAAATCCTTGAACGCCAGGTTGCGGGCTTGCAGGTCGGTCTCGCCCGCCCCGGCTTTGGCCGGGATCAGCTTGCCGTCGGACTGGTTCATCACGATCTTATCGACGTACGGCAACTGCCGGCCCTTCTCGTCGACCCGGTGATAGAACGGATTGCGCCGGGCCGTGAATCGGGTGGCGGGGGGGCGCGTGATGTTCACCCAGGGCTGCAGGCTCGGCAGATCCGGATTGTCGAACTTGTACATGTTGTCCTTGCGGTTATGCAGGGCGGCCCAGTTGCGCTGGCCCTCCGCCTTGGCCGTTTTGTTCAATGCCGCTTCGTCGCTGAAATCGGCATGGAATTTTTTGAGATAGGCGCTGGGACGGTAGATGAACAAGGGAGAGGCGCCGGCCAGGCGCGAGACGAAAAACGGGTTGGGCGTCTCCCAGGTGTAGCGCACCGTTACCTCGTCGATGACCTCGAATTTGGGCGCCTTGCCCTCGACGATCATGACCCGCGGCGGACCGGCCGGGGACAGGTTCTTGTTGTTGGCGACATTCTCCCACCAATAGCGGAAATCCTCCGCCGTGAAGGGGCTGCCGTCGGACCACTTGTGGCCGCGGCGCAGCTTAAAGGTAAAGACGCGGCCGTCGTCGATCTTGAAGCTTTTCAGGATGTCCGGCTTCAGGGAATAATCCGGTCCGTATCCGATCAAGCGGGCATAGCCCCAGACCACCATGTAGCGCACGTCCTTGGCCCGGCCGATCAAGGTCCTGATCTTGCCGCCGTGTTTGCCGATGGCCGTTTCGCCGTCAAATTTGACTACCGAGGGTTCGGCCGGCAGACGCTCCGTCACCGGCGGCAATTTTCCGCCCGACACCTTCTTTTCGAAGTACGGCGTTTCCACCGGTGCGGCCGCGCCGGCCGCCCAAACCATCGCCATGGTCCCGGCGGCTGCGGCTGCGGCAAGGCAGGCGCGGCGAAACCGGTTTTTCGAAACGGACAAGATCATGACAATAGCTCCTTGGCGTTTTCCTCTTCGACGGCGGCGCGGACGTAATGCCCCTCCCCAATATCGATCAAATGAGGCTTCAGGTCACCTGTTGTTGTGTAGGGGGCCGCCCAGGCCGCGGGGTCGGAGGCCTTGCCCGCCATCAGAGCGGTCAGGTCGAGGCGGGAATCCGGATCGGTTTTCGGCACCGCGCTCAACAGCGCTTTGGTGTAGGGATGGATGGGATTGCTGAACAGAACCTCGCGCGGGGCCATTTCGACCAGGCGGCCGGCGCACATCACGGCGATGCGGTCGGCGATGTAATCGACCACGGCCAGATTGTGCGAGATGAACAGGTAGGTGAGACCCAGATCGTGCTGCAGGTCCTTCAGCAGGTTCAGCACCTGGGCCTGAATGGAGACGTCCAGCGCCGAAACCGGCTCGTCGCAGATCAGCAGCGCCGGGCGCAAGGCCAGGGCGCGGGCGATACCGATGCGCTGGCGCTGCCCGCCCGAAAAACTGTGGGGATATCGGCGCAGGAAACGCACGTCCAGCCCGACGATCTGAACCAGTTCCTTGACGCGTTCATAGCGCTCCTCCGGCGTGCCGATGTTGTGGATCAGCAAGGGTTCGTTGATGATGTCGAAAACGGTCATGCGCGGGTTCAGCGAACCGAACGGATCCTGGAAGATGTATTGCACCTTGCGCCGGTAGGACAACAGCTCAGGCCCCCGCAAAGCCCGCACGTCGAAGGCGTCACCCCGATCGTTGAAGGTGATGACGCCGTCGTCGGCAGTCAACGCCCGCATGACCATCTTGCTCGCCGTTGTCTTGCCGCAACCGCTCTCCCCAACCAGCCCGAGGCATTCGCCGCGCTCGATGTGGAAGCTGATGTCGTCGACGGCCAGGTGCGAGCCGCCGGGCTTGGAACCGATGATGGAGGTCTTGCGGGTTTCGAACCGTTTGGAGAGGTTCTCGACCTTCAACAGCGGGTCCGGGTCCTCGGGGTGCGGAACGGATCGACGCTCCTGCATCAGGTGGGCGCCTTCGGTGCTGATCTCGCGGATCGGCACGAGCCGTTCGCCGGGCTTCATGCCGAAACGCGGCACGGCGCGCAGCAGCGCCTGCAGATAGGGATGCTGGGGGTCGCGGAAGATATCGTGCAGCGAGCCGCTTTCCATCACCTTGCCGTGGTACATGACGACGATTTCGTCGGCCATGTTGGCGACCACCCCCAGGTCGTGGGTGATCATCAGGATCGCCATGCCCAGCTTGTCCCGAAGATCGTTCATCAGCTTCAGGATTTGGGCCTGGATGGTCACGTCCAGGGCCGTGGTCGGTTCGTCGGCGATGAGGATGGCCGGATTGCAGATCAGCGCCATCGCGATCATGGCGCGTTGGCGCAGACCACCGGACAACTCGAAGGGATACTTGTGCACCGCCTGCCGGGGATCGGGAAACCCGACGAGCTCCAGGAGATCGCCGGCCCTTTCCAATGCTTCCTTCTTGCTGCAATTTGCGTGCAGCCGGCAGGCCTCGCCGATCTGATCGCCCACCGTATGCAGCGGCGACAACGAGGTCATGGGTTCCTGGAATATGATCGAGATGCGCCCGCCGCGCAGCGAACGCAGGATCTTGCCGTCCGGCTTCAGCTTGGCGATATCGACGAAGTTGCCGGGCTTGTCGGGATCGAAGAAGACGATCTCGCCGTTGGTGATGTGAGCCGGCTTGGGCAGGATGCCCATGATGGCCTGGCTAACCACGGTCTTGCCCGATCCGCTTTCGCCCACCAGCGCCACCGTTTTGCCGCGCGGCACCCGGAAGGAAACGCCGTCGACGGCCTTGACCACGCCTTCCGGAACGCGGAATTCGATTTTCAGATCGCGGACGAGGAGGACGTTGCTCATCAGTTCGGCACGGCCTCCGGCGTCGGTGGCGGATCGATGCCGATGGCGATCAGGTTTTCGACCGTTGCGGCATTGAGCGCGAGTTTCCGCTCCCCGGCCGCCCCGGCTGCCGCCGCCGTGATTTCGCGAAAGCCGTCGAGCGCGCCGTCCAGTCGAATCCGGGTCTTTCCGGCGCTAAGGCGCAGTTGCATCCAACCTGTCTCCCGGTCGCGGCGGGTCGAAAAAAAACTCAGCCGCATGTCGTCCAAATCCCGCCACTCGATGCCGCGTCCCAACGGGCCTCGGACAAGGATGCCACGGTCGCGCATTTCAACGGTAACGGCCTGACGGATGAGGGTACGCAAGCCGAATGCAAAAAAAAGAAAAGCCACCACGATGAGTACGATCCGAACGGAAAGCAAAATATCGCCCAAGAATAGCGGCCCTGCCGTCAGAATCAATCCGCAAGCCGAGCGCACGTAGTCGCCGACGAGGGCGCGCGGCGGATAGCGGTAGAGGCTGGGCGTGTCGTTCATGGCCCGGAACTTCCGGAAGGAGCGTAATCGGGCGCAAAAACCTCCCTTGCGTCGAGCCAGCGCACCGCGGGATGAGCTGTCGTCTCGGCCACAAGACGGGAGAGGAAATCCCAACAATCCCGGTCGTGAACAAGATGATGGGTCAACAATCCGGTCGGCCGGACCGGGTTGGTTTGGCCGAGACGCCGGGCCGCCAAATGGTGGCACAACAGACCCAGCGACACGTCTTCTCCAGCAAACCCCCGGCTGTCCCGCCAGTCGACAATGTCCACATGGGTATCGGCTCGGACAAAGTGCTTCGGCGCGCCGGTCAAGCCGATGTCGCGGTCGGCGTACACCGATAAGCCCCGGAAGCCAAGGTCTGCCAGACCTGGCGCCAATTCCTCCGCCATCCGGTTCCAGGGCGGCACGAAAACGGGAAGCAGTCCCTCACCGAACAGCCGCCGAAGGCGTTCAAGACCGTTTTGAATGTCCTCGAGCATATCGTCGCGCGGGCGGGTCGGCGGAAATTCGGATTTTTTCTGCTCCGGCGGGGCGTGGTTGAGATGCCTGTTGCCGTGCGTCAAGACCGTGACGGTTGCCGGCCGAGCCTCAAGCAGCGCCGCCAGGGCGGGTGTTGCCGATGCGGGAATGACGGCAAGCGACAGGGGCACGCCGGAATTCGCTGCGACGGCCAGGAGTTGGTTGAGTTCGGGCGTGTCGTCCGTGGCGTCGTCATCCCGCCACCACAACGTCGCCTGCCGGCCGACAGCGGACCAAGCGTCCAGCTCTGTGGTTAGGTCCTGCCAGGTTACGGTCATCACCAGGTCAGCTCGTTGGCCCAATTGGCGACCAGGGTGGCCGAGCAGGCCGCCCCCGCTGTGTCGACGAGGGCTCCCGCCGGCGGGCCGGCCATGGCCCGGTCAATCGCCTCGGCCAGGGCCTGCGGTGTCAGTTCGGCCTCGTCGACCACGTGGAGTACGCCCTGCGCCGACAAGAGACGCGCCCGCAATGTCTGCTCGGTTTCGATGCCGCCGGCATAGGGCACGACGACGGCCCGCGCCTTGGCGTGCAGCGTCTCCATAACCGTATTGTAGCCGCCCTGGCTGATCGACAGCAGACAATTGGCCAACAGCGATGTGAAATCCGGCCGCGCGCGCTCGACGACGACGCCGTCCGGTGCCAACGCCTTGAGCGCTTGGAATTCGTCCTCCGGCGCGGTGTAGCCGACCAGCACGCGCCAGGTGCGGTCGGCCACGCCTGTCAGCGTGCGAGCGGCCATGGCGGTTTTCAGAAGCTCATGGCCGACCGCGCCGCCGCCGGCCGAGACGATGACCTCGCCATGACCCGGACTCCCCGGCCCGCCCTTCGCGCCAGTGGTGTCGACGACATAGCCGGTGTAGTGGCCGCGCCTACCCAATCGCTCGGCATGGGGAAACGTGCGGTCGAAGGGAATAAGGTTGGGATCTCCGTGTAGCAGGACATGGTCGAAATAGCGTTCGATCAAGTCGATCATTTCGTCATTGCGGCCGGGCTTGTGCTGCCCCACCAAAATATCGCGCACCGACGAGACGATCACTGGCCGCTTTGCCGCAGCCGTGGCGGCATCCAGTAGCGGCAGCAGTTCAAATCGCATCTGGCGGCGGCCGAAGGGAAACAGCTCGAACATCAGGACATGGGGGTCGACCTCGCGCCAGGCCGCCATCAAGGCCGCCGCCCGTTCAGCCCGCCAGTCGTCATCGATCTCCTTGTCCCGGTCGTCAACCAGGACTTTGAAGTAGAGGTCGACCGCCCGCACCGGCGGCAACTGGATCATCCTGGCGCCGCCGATGGCAAGCTCGGGCACGATGCTGCCGCCGGACACCAGAGTGACGTCCAGTCCGGCGGCGTCCAAGGCCCGGACTAACGTGGCGGCCCGGCGCAGGTGACCGATACCCAGCAGGTGCTGGACATAGAAGAAAACGCGCCGCCCGCTCACGGTGCGCGCCCGATCTCGACGTTCATGGCGGCAGGCTCGGGGTTGCCGTCCGGCGCGATGCGGAAAATGTGGGCCCGGCTCCAGTCAAGCTTGACCGGCGGCTTTCCCGTCATATCCCAGTCATGGGCCCACGCCATGACCGCTCGGATCAAACCCTTGTGCGTAACGGCCGCGACCGCCGGCCGCCGGGCGGCGATCTCGACTAGCCAGGGCCGGATACGGGTTTGCACCTCGCGCGGGCTTTCACCACCGTCTGGCTTGAAATCCAGCCCCCGGTCCTCGTTGGCCCGCATCTCCGCCCCCAGTTCCTCGCGCAACTCAGCTAGTTTTCGACCCTCCCAATGCCCCCAGCTCATCTCCAGCAGGCGCGGCTCGCACGGCGGAGCAAAGCCGCACAACAAGGTTGCCGTAAGGCGGGCACGGCGGAGCGGGCTGGATACCCAATAATAGCCCGACAGCGCGGGGTTCAGACCGCCGGCGGCGCGGGCCGCCACTTCGGCGTGCCCCTCGGTCGACAGCGGTGTGTCCGTGTGGCCCTGGACCCGGCCTTCGGCGTTCCACACGGTTGCGCCATGTCTGATCAGGGCCAGGAGCGTCACGTTTGCGCCCCCGCACCGGACGTTGCCATTGCCAAGGCCTCGTTCAAAATGTCGACGGTACTGTCGAGCGAGCGTTCCCGACGAACGAACCGGGCCGCCTCCTCCGCCATAGATATTCGCGTTTCGGGTCTGTCGATCAAGTCGCGAACCGCCCGTGCGAAGGCGTCCGCGTCGTTTTCGGTGACAAGTTCGGCGCTTACCCCGTCGCGGACCACTTCGGGCACGCCCCTGACCCGACCGGCGACCACCGGAAGCCCCGCCGCCTGCGCTTCCAGCAAGGCCATGCCGTAGGCTTCCCCCGCCGCCGGCCATACGAAAATGTCGCAGGCCGGGAGGGTGACGGCCAGCTCCCCCGGCGACATTTCGCCGGCGAAAATCACTCGATCCGGGCCGAGCGGCGCGAAAGCCGCCTCCGTTTCCGCCCGCGCCTCCCCGTCGCCGACCACGATCAATTGCCAATCGTCTCCACCCACCTGCACGAGGGCCGCCGACAGGCGTCGGTAGGATTCGAGCTTGTCGCCAAGTCGCATCATGCCGACAGCGACCAGCCAGGTCTTGTTCCGATTGATCTTGAAGCGCGCTGCCAGTTCGCGCCTGTCCTGCGGTGCTGCCACATCATATGGGGCAGGGTCGAGAAACGGCGGCAGGTAGAACAGCCGCCGAGGGGAGCGCACGACCGCTTCGACGCAGGCCATGTCGAGCTTCGTCAGGCAGAGAACGGCATCGGCCTGCCCGAGCGCCCGGCCCACGGCCGCATGACCGTCGCGCCAGGGCCCGTCGGCTCGCTTGGGCGCGTGGCTCGGTTCGGCGACGACATAGGGGATATCCAGGGCCCCGGCGACCGCCGGACCGAGATAATCGGGCGCCTTGTAATAGAGATGGTAGGTGAACCAGGCTTCTGGGCGGTTACCGGGGGCCTGGTCGCGGTAGAATTCGATGAGCCGTCGGGCTTCGGATTCGCCGGCCATGGCCAACGCCGTCTGCCGGGTTCGGTCGCCCTGCCCCTCGAAACTGCGGAAATCGGAAGCCACGCCAACACGATGGCCGGCATGTTCCAAGGCCTGGATCAGCAGCTTCGCCATACGCCGGTCGCCGGATGGCACCGGATGGGACGGCGCTTTCAGCGGGGCATAAAAGGCTAGACGCATGATCCGCCTTTCTGCCCCAGGCCGAAAAGCCCGCCCAGCTTGTCGATCCCGGCATTCATGCCGAAGCTCTCACGGACACGGGTCTTGCCGGCCCGGCCCAACCGGCGCCGTTCCTCGGGCGACGTCATCAGGTGCACCAGGGCGTCGGTCAAGGCGTCGTCGTCGTCGGGCGGCACCAGCACACCGGTCGCACCATCCTCAATGAGTTCGGGAATGGCGGAAACGGCGGTGCTTAGACAGGCCAGCCCCTGGCTCTGCGCTTCCATCAGAACATTGGGCAAGCCGTCGCGGTCGCCGTCCGGCGACACCCGGCTGGCGAGGACGAAGAGATCCGCATCACGGTAGGCCGCCAACACCTCGGCTTGCGCGCGCGCGCCGCGCCACTCGATGCGCTCGGCGATGCCGGCCGCCGCTGCCTGGGCTTCCAGTTTGGTCCGCAACGGGCCACCGCCGATGTGGACGAAGCGCCAGTTCAAATCCTCCGGCAATGCCGCCAGAGCCCGGATCAAGCCCGCATAGCCCTTTTTGTCCACCGCCCTTCCCACCGACAGGAGGACAACGGGGGCGTCGTCCCTGCGCTCGGCGGTACTGTCCGCAGAAGCCGGAAAGCGGCTGAAATCGAGGCCGTGGTAAACCAGTTCGACACGGCCGTGGGGCGCCAAAGACGCGAGATGTTCGAAATTCGCCGCCGTGCAGGTGACGGCCCAGTCGCAATCGGCCAATTTTTCGCGCTTTTCCCATTCGGGAATGGTCCAGATGTCCTTGGCGTGGGCCGAAACGCTCCACGGAAGGCCGGTGATCATGCCGGCATAGCGGGCCACGGAACCCGGCGTATGGATGAAGTGGGCATGAATTCGGCCGATGTCCGCCGGCATCTCATGGGCCAGGACCAATGCCTGACCGAAGCGCCGTACGCGGTTGGGCGTGGGGTCGCGGACCAGATCGCTGTGCCAGGCCGTCCAGGCTTTCTTGAAACCCGGCCGTTTGCGCACCGCCGCCCAGGCGCGGAGGACCCTGAGAGGTTCCTGGTAAAGATATTCCGGCAGATAGCTGACAGGCGACCTAATGGCCTCGTGAACGGGATGGACGGCGTCGTCGGTGGGGAAACGCAGGCTGTAGATTTCGATATCCAGGCCGCGTTCCTCAAGCGCCAGGATTTCCTGGGCGATGAAGGTTTCGGAAAGCCTGGGATAGCCTTTCAGGATAAAGGCGGTCTTGGCCATGACGCGGAGAGACTAGCGCTGACCGCCCAGCACCGTCGTCACGGTGTCGTCGCTCTCCGTCAGTGCGTGGCGGTCCAACCAGGGCTCGATCAGCCGGCCGACGTTGACCAGTCCCTCAAGCAGGCCCGGCACGACCACCTCGGAGGGCCGCCATTGCCGCGGCATTTCGCGCAAGGCCTGGGCCATGACGGCGGGATCGTAACGGCCGTCGTCCTCCAGCATCCGCACGAGGCCCAGTTCCTCCGCCCGTTGGGCGCGGATGAACTGCTCGCGGCGCGGCACCGTGCGCGGCACGATGATGGCCTTCTTGTCGAGCGACAGAATTTCGCAGAACGTGTTGTAGCCGCCCATGGCGACGATCCCCATGGCGTTGTCTTCCAGGCTTTCCATGTGGGGATCGAAGGTGATGGCCTCGACCCGGCTGAGTTTGGCGGCCCGGGCGATGAAGTCGTTTTGCCGCTCCGGCTGCATGAACGGGCCCAAAACCAGCAAGGCCGGATAGGGCAGCATGGCATCGGATTCATAGGCTCGCAAAACCCACTCGATCAGCCCCTCGCCGTCGCCGCCGCCGCCCGTGGTGACGAGAAGGTAGGGATTGCGCGTGATGTCCGGAGGGGGCGTCGAAGGCGCCGCCGACGGCACCCGCCTGGGCAGGTAGCCGGTATAGGTGATCTTGCGCTCGACCTGGGCCGGGAGGTCGATATCCGCGAGGGGCTCGCAGATTTGCGGCAAGCCGTAGACCCAAATCTCGTCGTAGAGGTTCTCCAGCGCCGGCATCGCGTTCTTGCGTTCCCATTCGGGCGCCAGCGCCGCCGGTTCGTCGAGCACGTCGCGCAAGCCCAGCACCAGGCGCGTGCCGCGGGACTTGAGCATTTGCAGGGTCGGCAATACCTCTCCCCGCAGGCCCGAAGGCTCCTTGTCGACGATGAACACGTCCGGATCGAAGATCTCGGCGGTATGTTCGATCACCGAGGAGCGGATCGACAGCGTTTCGTCCAGATCGATCAGCAGGTTGAGCGCGGTGTATTCGCCGTTGCGCAACTTGATCACGCCGGGAACGCGGACGAAATCAACCCGAGCGCGGAAATCGAAACTGCCGATGATGGGCGAGCCCGACAGAATCAGGACCGAAAGTTGTTTGTGGGTGTCGACGAGGGAATGGGCAATGGTCAGGGCGCGGCGCAAATGACCAAGCCCGAAAGTGTCGTGACTGTATATAAGAACACGGGCCCCGCGGCCGGAAACAGTCCCCCCGGCAGCCCCCTCTACTTCCTTCAGCATCAGCCGACTATGGCATAGGCGCAGGGCCCGGTAAAACAGCTTATTTTAATGATTTTGAAATTTTGTATTGCGCCCCACTGCGGTTTTCCGGCACGGTTCGGGTGGAATTTCGGGTGGGGCGCGTGTCTGTTGCATTGCCCACGGGGGAACGGATCGGTTACGCAGAGTGGCAATGGAACCGACGGTATATAAATACATACTGAAGTACAGTAAACGCCAGCAGGTCTGGCTGACGCTTATGGCCGTATTGTCGTTCCCGTTTCTTTACGCGTTCTACGAACTGCCCAAGCTCATCATCAATGAGGCGATCCAGGGTGATCCCGGCGACTTTCCCCAGGAATATTTCGGCTTCGAAATCGATCACGTGCCTTTTCTGTTTGCGCTCTGCATCGGATTTCTGATTCTCGTCGTCGTCAACCAGGGCTTTAAATATTACATCAACGTCTACCGCGGCTTGACCGGCGAGCGCATGTTGCGCCGGCTGCGCTTCGATCTCTTCAGCCGTGTATTGCGCTTTCCGCTGCCCACCTTCCGTAACATGTCCCAAGGCGAGATTATCCCCATGGTGACGGCGGAAGTGGAGCCGCTCGGTGGGTTCGTCGGCGAAGCCTTTTCGCTGCCGGCGTTCCAAGGCGGCACCCTGCTGGTCATTTTGGGCTTCCTGATGGTGCAGAACTGGATGATGGCGCTGGCCGCCGTCGCCCTTTATCCGATCCAGCTCTACATCATCCCCCGCCTGCAAAGCAAAGTGAACCAATTGGGCAAGGAACGGGTCAAGCTGGTGCGCCGTCTGTCGGACCGCATCGGCGAAACCGTGCAGGGCGTCAACGAAATCCATGCCCACGATACGGCCCAATTGGAGCTCGCGGATTTCTCCAACCGGCTCGGCGAGATTTTCGTCGTTCGCTACCAGATCTACCGCAAGAAGTTCTTCATCAAGTTCCTCAACAACTTCATTCAGCAACTCGGTCCGTTCTTCTTCTACTCCATCGGCGGTTACCTGGTGATCACCGGCAGCCTGGAAATCGGCACGCTGGTGGCGGCCATCGCCGCCCACAAGGACCTGGGGGCGCCGTGGAAGGAGCTGCTGGGCTTCTACCAGCGGCGCGAGGACGCGCGCATCAAATACGAATCCGTTATCACCCAGTTCGCCCCGCCGGGCATGCGTGCGGCCGCGTCGCAAAGCGACGAACCCGAGGGCAACGAGAGCTTTGCGCGATCCGTCGGCATGTCCAACCTCACGCTCACCGACGATCACGGCGAGCCCATCGTCAACGGCGTCTCGGCCTCGCTGGAACTGCCGGGCCGCATCGCCGTCGTCGGCGCAGCCGCCAGCGGCAAGAACGAGCTTGCCCTCCTGTTGGCGCGCTTGCTCGACCCCAGCAAGGGCAGTATTTCGTTTGACGACCGCGACATCGCCAACCTGCCGGAATCGGTGACCGGCCGACGCATTTCCTACGTCGGTCCCCAGGGCTTCATCTACAACGCAACGCTTTCGGACAACCTGTTCTACGGGCTTAAGAACCGGCCTTTGAAACCCGTCGAATACGACGAGGAGGGCGAAAAGCAGCGCGCCTGGTTCGTCGAAGAGGCCAGTCAGGCCGGCAACTCCACGCACGACTTCAATGCCGACTGGATCAACTACGAGGCCGCCCAGGCGACCGGCACGGAGGAATTGCTGAAAGAAGGCCTTAGGGTTCTGAAGGTCGTCGGGCTTGACGCCGACGTCTACCAGTTCGGTTTGCGCGGCACGATCGATCCGCGCAAGGACGAGGATCTGGCCGCGAAAATCCTGACGGCGCGGGCCGAATTGCGCGAGCGCCTGGAGGAGCCGGACATTGCCGGTCTGATCGAGACCTTCGACCGGGGCCGCTACAATCTCAATGCGACGATGGGCGAAAACCTGTTGTTCGGCAATGTCGTGGGCGACACCTTCGACATGGAGAAGCTGGGCGAGAACGAGTACGTCAACGCGGTTCTGGAAAAGGTCGGCCTGTCCGAGCAGGTGCTGGAGATCGGCCACGCGGCGGCCTCAACCATGGCCGAAATCTTCGCCGACGTGCCGCCGGATCATGAACTGTTCCAGCAATTCGCCTTCATCAGCGCCGAGGAACTCGTGGAATTCCAGGCCCTGCTGGCGCGTGTGGACCGGCAGAGCCTCGGGGAGGCCAGCGCTGAAGACAAGGCCAAGCTGCTTTCGCTGCCGTTCAAGCTGGTGGTCGCCCGCCACCGCCTGGGCCTGATCGACGATGGCATGCAGGCCAAAGTCTTGGAGGCTCGACAGGTTTTCCATGAGGACCTGCCCGAGGAACTGGCCCACGCCGTGGAATTTTTCGACGCGGACGCCTACAACAGCGCCTCGAACCTGCAGGACAACATCCTGTTCGGCAAAGTTGCCTACGGGGTGCCCCGGGCGGCGGAACGCATCGGCGAACTCATCACCGAGGTCATTGCCTCGCTCGATTTGTACGATGCGGTATGCGCAGTCGGTATGTGGTACGATGTCGGCATTGCGGGATCGAGGCTGTCGGGCGCGCAGCGGCAAAAGCTTGCCATTGCCCGCAGCATCGTCAAACATCCCGACGTCTTGATCCTGTCGGAAGCCACGGCGGCGCTGGACAGCCCGTCGCAGGCCACGATAATGGAGAACGTTCTAAAGGAATTCGAGGGGCGCACTCTAATCTGGGTGCTACACCGTGCCGCATTGGCCCGGGAATTTGATCGAGTCATTGTCATTGAAAATGGCGCCATTTCGGAGCAGGGTGAAGTTTCGGCGCTCGACCAGGACGGCACCCGCTTCATGGAGCTGGTTAGCAATGAATGACGCGATAAGAGCGCCCGCCCTGAACCACGGAGGATATGCAGGGTGAGTATCCACGAGGAAGTCGAACTCCTGCGGCAGATTCCGCTGTTCGCCAAAATTGAGCCTTCGAAGCTCAAGCTGCTGGCCTTTACCAGCGAACGGCTGACTTTTCGCGGCGGCGAGGAATTGTTCCACCAGGGCGACGTCGGAGATTCCGCCTATATCGTTATCGGCGGCAAGGCCGACGTCATCCTGACGACGGATTCGGGCGACATGGTGGTCAACACGGTCAAACGCAACAATATCGTCGGCGAAGTCGCCATTCTTTGCGACGTGCCAAGAACCGCCTCGGTCGTGGCGACCGAGGACATGGAGGTTCTCAAGATCACCAAGGACCTGTTTTTCCGCATGGTGGGCGAGTTTCCCCAGATGGCGGTCGAGATCATGCGCGAATTGGCCGATCGTCTCGAGCGCACCAACGATCAGCTCCTGAGGGCCATGGGCAATACCTCGTAATGTGGGCTGATCGAAACGCCGTGAAAGCCTTGTCTTGAGCCGCCTCGACAGCGCCATCCGGCGCCTGGAAGCGCAGCGGGACTGTCTTCAACTGGCGGCCGGACTGATTGCGGAGCTGCCGGGACCCGTCGTTGAATTGGGACTGGGGAACGGGCGGACCTACGACCACCTGCGCACCCTTCTGCCCAATCGCGAGATTTTCGTCTTTGATCGGCACATCGCGGCCCATCCGGACTGCATTCCGGACGACGACCACGCCCTGATCGGGGATTTTCGCGACACCCTGCCGCAGGCCGCGGAGACCATCGGCGCGCCGGCCGTTCTCGCCCACTGCGATACGGGCAGCGGCGACCGCGAAGCGACGCGGGCACTGGCGGATTGGCTGGGCGCACCGCTCGACGCTCTGCTGGCCGGGGGCGCGGTGATCGCTTCGGACCAGTCGTTGCACGTGGAAGGCTGGCAACCGCTCGGTCTTCCCGAAGGCGTCGCGGAAGGCCGTTACCACCTATATCGCAAAGGTTGAGCGGGACTTGCAAAAGTGCTTTGACCACGGCCCAAATTGAAATAGTTTGGTAGTTCAACAATTAAGGAATAACTGGGGTGAGCGGGACAAACGGGCCGGGGGACGGCGAAATCGGCGACGGCGGGACAGAAACGAAAACGCGGCGACGGCGGCCCAAACGGGCCGTGGATTACGGCATCTTGCCGAGCCTGATCGGCTACAATCTTCGCCGGGCGCAGGTGCGCAATTTCCAGATGATCGGCGAATCCGTGGGAGCCTACGACATCACGCCCGGTCAATTCGGCGTCCTCGTTATCATCCACGCAAATCCGGGTCTCAATCAGAGCGAACTCGGAAACGCCATGAACGTCGACCGTTCCACCGTCGTCGCCGTTATCGACCGTTTGGAAAAGCGCAACCTGGTGGTCCGCGATCCCTCGCCCATGGACCGGCGGTCCTATGCCTTGCGTCTGAGCGACGAAGGCGAGGAATTGCTGGGCAAATTGGTCCCGCTGGTACAATCGCTGGAGCGCGAAATGGCCAACGATCTCAGCGACCGGGAGGTCGAGGAACTCGTGGGCATGCTGAAGCGCATGACGGTGCGCTGATCTCAGCGGCTTATTCGACGGGCCGAAGCGGCCTCTCCGAAAGCGGCGAACAGCTTCAGGGAATCGGGATTTTCCGTCACCCGCCATTCGGGATGCCACTGGACGCCGAGGGCGAACGCGGGTGCTCCGGTCACCCAGACGCCCTCGACGGTGCCGTCGTCGGCCACGGCCTCCACCGATAACGCCTCGGCCGGCCGGTCGATGCCTTGGCCGTGAAGGGAATTCACTTCAATCGACGCGCACCCCAGGATGGCCTCCAGGTGCCCGCCCCGCGAGAGCTCGACGGGGTGGGCCGGGCCATAGCGCTCAGCCACCGGAACTGATTCGTCCTCCCGATGATCCCGCCGCCCCGGTTGTTCCTCGACGTGCTGGTGCAGGGTGCCGCCGAAAGCGACATTCAGCTCCTGGATGCCGCGGCAGATGGCGAACAGGGGGACGGCCCCTTCGACCGCTGCGCGGATCAGGGGCAGTGTGGTGGCGTCGCGCTGCGCATCGTGCCGGGTATCCGGCCGGCTCGGCCCGCCGTCATAGTGGTGCGGCTCGACGTTGCTGGCGCTGCCCGTGACCAGCAGCCCGTCCAGCCGGTCCAGGAGCTCGGCGATATCAAGAGCGTCGCCCAAGGCCGGAATGATCAACGGGATGGCGCCCGCGCCTCTCAGCGCGGCCACGACGTATTTGTCTCCGGCGACGTGAAACGGCCGACCCCCCTCCAAGTCCTGTTGGCAAGCCGTCACGCCAACAAGAGGCGGCGGGCGCGTCTCAACCATGCAGCGTCGCCTTGATCTCCTCCAGGCGCTCCTGAACGCCGTCGATCGAAACCGGTTTGGTCAGGTAGCCGGCAACATTCAGACCCCAGGCGGCGGCCAGCGAGGTGACCCGTTCGACGATACCGACTTCGGAGCTGCTGATCAGAAGGACCTTGGCCGTGACGGACCGGTCGGCCAACTGCTGGAGGATTTCGATGCCGTCGTGGTCCGGCATGACCAGATCGACAACCACGATATCGGGCAAATTTCCCTCGACGGCACGGAAGAACTTGTCCGCGTCATAAGTGACGGTGCTTTCGAACCCCGCCGCTTCGGCCGCGCCCTCCAGGAGCTGCAGGAACAGCCCGTCGTCGTCGATGGCAACAAGGTGCATATCGGACATCTCCCCGCCGCTGTCCCCCAATCGGCATGTCCCGACGATCCTAGCATGATCAGCCCGGGTGTGTATGCGCCGGCTTGACCGCCTCCTATTGGCGTAGCGGTTTTTGGCGGGTCTGGTCGGGCGGTACGAAGAGGTCGATCTTCAGCGGCATGCCGGTTTCGATCTTGTCGAGCGTCACCGAGGTCATTTGTCCCTGGGCGTCGATCACGTGCCACTGCCGAAGCTGCAACGGACGATCGCTGAAGACCAGGGTAAGTGTCCCTTCATCAGGCCGCTTTTGATCGCGCAGGGTGATTTCGAGCTTCCCCGGCCCCCGATTGACGGCCTCGATGCCGGAGGTTTCGGAGAAGCTGACGTTTTCGGCGACCAGAACCCCCAGGGGCGTGTCGGAAATCGGCCAACGCTGCGGTTCATCCAGTTCCTGGTCGAAAAAAACCAGCCAAAAGCCGTCGGCGATTACCAGATAGGGCGTCGGCGGATCGTATTCGAAACGCAGGCGGCCCGGGCGGCGCAACCAGAAGCCGCCCTCACTCAGGCTGCCGTCGGGGGCCACCTGGAAAAAGCGGGCCCGCAGGGTCTTGACCGTGTTGAGGTATTTTTCCACCCGGGCGATGTCGCGCTTATCGGCTTGCGACAGCGCGGCGGCATTCACGCCGGCCGCACTCATAACCGCAAGGGCCGCGCACAGCGCCAGGGCCAGACGGAACCGGAGGATGCCGCTTCGGAATAGGTTACTCGATCGCATCGATATCCCGCGCCAGGACCTCGCGTTTGCCGACCCGGTTGGCGGCGCTGATGACGCCTTCCCGCTCCATCTGCTCGATGATGCGGGCCGCCCTGTTATAGCCGATCTGCAGGTGGCGCTGTACGAAACTGGTGGACGCGCGCCGTTCCCGGCAGACCAAGGCCACGGCCTGATCGTAAAGGGCATCGCCGCCGCCGCTGCCGCCGCCGGAACCGCCGACCAGGGCGGCGTCCTCTTCCGTCTCCTCGGTGACGCTGTCGAGGTATTCGGGCCGGCCCTGCTTTTTCAGGAACTTGACGACCTTTTCGACCTCGCGGTCGGAGACGAAGGGACCGTGCACCCGGCGTACCCGGCCGCCGCCCTCCATGAAGAGCATGTCGCCGGCGCCCAGCAGTTGCTCGGCGCCCTGCTCGCCCAGGATCGTCCGGCTGTCGATCTTTGACGTCACCTGGAAGCTGATGCGGGTGGGGAAATTCGCCTTGATGGTGCCGGTGACGACATCGACGGAAGGCCTTTGGGTCGCCATGATGAGATGGATGCCGGCGGCCCGTGCCATCTGGGCCAGACGTTGCACGGCGGCCTCGATGTCCTTGCCCGCCACCAGCATGAGATCGGCCATTTCGTCGACCACGACGACGATGTAGGGCAGCGTCGTGAGGTCCAGGGTCTGGTCCTCATAGACCGGCTCGCCGGTTTCCGGGTCGAAACCGGTCTGCACGGTGCGTTTGATCTCCTCCCCCTTCTCCGCCGCCTCGGTCAGGCGCTGGTTGTAGCCGGTGATGTTGCGCACGCCGAGCTGGGACATGGCGCGGTAACGGTTCTCCATTTCGCGCACAACCCATTTCAGTGCCACCACGGCTTTGCCGGGCTCGGTGACCACAGGCGTCAGGAGGTGCGGAATGTCGTTGTAGACCGAGAGCTCCAGCATCTTGGGATCGATCAGGATCAACCTGCATTGGCTGGGCGGCAAGCGGTAAAGCAGGGACAGGATCATCGAATTGACGCCCACCGACTTGCCCGAACCGGTGGTGCCGGCAATCAGGAGATGCGGCATGCGGGCGAGATCCGCGATGACCGGTTCACCGCCGATATCCTTGCCCAACGCCAGCGTCAGTTTGGCGGCGGTGTTCTCATAATCCTCGCTGCCGAGCAGTTCGCGCAAATAGACCGATTCCGTCTCTACGTTAGGCAGTTCCATGCCGATGGCGTTGCGTCCCGGCACCACGGCGACACGGACCGATACCGCGCTCATGGAGCGGGCGATATCGTCGGCCAGTCCGATCACGCGGGACGTCTTGGTGCCCGGCGCCGGCTCCAGCTCGTACAGCGTAACCACCGGACCGGGGCGGACTTTGGTAATTTCGCCGCGCACGCCGAAATCGTCCAGCACCGATTCCAGGAGCCGGGCGTTCTGCTCCAAAGCGTCTTCACTGATGGTTTCACCGTGGCGACGGCCCTTGGGCTCCGCCAGATGCGACAGCGGCGGCAACTGGTGTTCGCCGGCCGGACCGAGGTCGAGGGTAGGTTGGCGCTCCGCCGCGGCGCGCTTGCCGCTGCGGGATTTCTTCGGCGTTTTGGCGATCCGGTCCCGCAGGCGTTTTGGCGGGACGATATCCTCGGCCGCAACCGGTTCAGCGGGCGCATCCATGGCGGGACCAGGTCCGCGCCCTAGGGTGGGCTCCCGCCTGGCCGTACCCGATGTCTTGGCAGCCGCCTTCGGCGGAGTTTTTTCGTCGCTCGTCTTGCGGCGCTCCAAGTGCTCACCGGCATTCCCCAAGGCGCGGGCAAAGGCCCAGGCTTTCCCGACGGATCGGCCTACCGCGCGCAGCATCACCCACCACTCCGACCGCGACAGGCCGAATGACAAGGCCGTCAGCGCCAGGGCCAGCGGCGCGGTCAAGAGGAGGTGGGCCGCCGGTGGGATGTCGAGATCAAGCTGCTGGTCGAAAGCGATCAGGGCGCGGAACAGGGTGTCGCCCAGCCAACCCCCAAGCCCGCCGGCCAACGGCCAGGTTTGCGGGATCGGCAGCGCCGCCGCGGAGACGGCGGCAAACGTCAGGGCCAGCGGTAAGGCTGCCAGATTGAGCCACAGCCAGGGCAGCCCGCGATGGGACAGGATGCGCCAGCCCCAGGCGGTCAGCGTCAGGCTGATGATCGCGCCCGCGGCGCCGATGGTCTGAAGAATGAGGTCGGCGGCGTAGGCGCCGGGCAATCCGGCAAGGTTTGTGGCGCCGGCGGTCGTGGCGTTATTGGCGCTCGGATCGTCGGGGTTGTAGGAAATCAGCGCGAGCGCCAGCACGATGGCGGCGATGACCACAACCACGCCCAGCGCCTCCATGGCCCGGCGCGACATGAATGATGTCGCGCCCTCAGGCAGGATGGTCAGCTTCCCGCCCGTATTTGCATCGCGCGCCATGACTCCCTCCTCCATAGCCCTACAGCGTTTCGGCGATCCGATTGAGCGCCGCTTCGGTGGTGGCGGCATCGTTGACCAGCGCCACCCGAATATATGGTTCGCCCGGGTTGACCCCGTCCGCTCCGGCCCGGCCGAGGTAGCCTCCGGGCACGCAGCGGACGCCGGCTTCGCGCCACAACCTCACGGTGGCGGCTTCGCCGTCGCCCACATCGAGCCAGAGAAAAAAACCGGCCTGGGGCCGAAAAAAATCAAAACGGCCGGCCAAAATGCGCTCCGCGATGTCGAACTTTTCGCGGTAGAGATCTCGATTGACCGCCACGTGCGGCTCGTCGCGCCACAACGCCGTGCCGGCGGCGTAGATCGGCAACGGCACCTGCGGCGATGAGTACGCCCGCACTTGCAGGAACTTCTGCAGGATGTCGGGATCGCCGGCGGCAAAGCCGATGCGCAAGCCCGGCACGCTGGAGCGCTTCGACAACGAATGAAACACCACGACATTGTCCAGCGCGCCGCCCAGCTGCCGGCAGGCTTCGAGAGCGCCCGGAGGCGGCTCACGGTCGTAGATTTCGGCATAGCATTCATCGACCACCAGCAGGAAGTCGTGACGGCGCGCCAGTTCGATATAGCCGCAAAGCCGCTCGAGATCCGCGACGGCGCCCTGGGGATTGGTCGGCGTGCAGACGAACACCATGGCGGCCCGTTCCAGGGAGTCCTCATCCAGGATCGAGAGATCCGGCAGGAAACCACTTTCCTTGGTGCAGGGCGCGTACACCGTTTCGGCGCCCGAAAAAACGGAAGCGCCCAAGTAGACCTGGTAGAACGGATTGGGCACGACCACGGTGGGACGGGCGTTGCGGCCACCGGACTGGGTCGCTTCGGGCACCACCACCGGCGCCATCAGGTAAAGCCCTTCGCGTGTTCCGGCCAGAGGTACGACATGGCGGTCGGGATCGATCATGCCGTCGTCGAGTTGGTAGCGCCGGGTCAGCCAGTCGGCCACCGCGGCGCGGTATTCGTCCGTGCCCAACAACGGCGGGTATTTGCCGTAGAGGTGCCGGTTGGCGTCGATCACGTCGCCGACGAAGTCGGGATAATCGTGTTGGGGTTCGCCGATCGACATGACGATGGGCTCGACGCCCGAGGGCGGCTCCACGGGGTTCAACAAGCTTCTCAGGCGGTCGAAGGGACCGGCGCCCAGGTTATCGAGGCGGTCGTTCTGCATTTACCAATTTTCCCGCTGACGGGGAGTTATCAACAAACATGAATATTGACCCGAAATTGAGTACAAAACGTAAACGATGGCGCCCGCATGCCCTCCTTTCGCCGCGAAAGAGCGAAAGAGCGAATTCGGCAGGCACCCACAATACCTAGTGGGTTACGCCTTACTAATTATCAGGATATTGCGCTCTTGGCTCCAACAAAAGCCAATTCAGCCACGCGCTGAAGCGATTTCCGCCGAAATGGAACAGGCCTATTTGGAGACTTTTCGCTTACCGGCGCGCCAATCCCACGGCGGCACGAAGGAACTCGCCCAGATCCCGCGCTGGTTTTTCCGCGCATTCGCTTCGGCGCCGAGGTAACGCTTGGATTGGCGTTTGTAAGCCAGCGCCCAGCCGGCTCTGACCATCTTGGCGCCGACATCGGTGCCGTTGGCGTAACAGACGGCGAAAATGCCGCCTTCCTTGGCGCTTCTTTGCCGCCGGCACTTGACCTCGTCGCCGGTGACGAACTTCTTCATGGCGTCGCCGGCGTTCAAGCCGCAGCCGAAATGGCCGTCGGGCTGCTTGCAGAACTGCTTTTTCTCCGGCGCGTCGATGCCGAAGATATGAATGCGTTTTCCGGCGACGACGATGGTGTCGCCGTCGATCACGCGCGCCTTGCCAAAGATATCCTGGGACCAGGCCGACCCGGTGGTTCCCAGCGCGAACGCAACGACCAGCAGAATGCCGCTCCTGCGAACCGCTCTAGGCAAATTGACCATCAAAGCTACCCCCAATGACATCGTTTTTGTCACGCCCTGCAGTCATCAAAGCCAGTTTAGAACCATTCTTCCTATTTCCTATCTTGGACCCGGCGGGGGAGGATTGCAACCAAATCAAATTTCGTCGCAGACCGATTCCGTAACGGAAAGTTTCAATCAGCGCGCCGGCACATCGTCCTCGGGATAAGCCGAAATGGAGTGGATGGAAATGTCGGCGCCGGCGTGCTCCTCCTCCTGGCTGAGACGGATCCCCACGGTTTGGCGCAAGCCCCCGTAGACGACGAACCCGGCAACCGTTGCGACCACGACGCCGGCGACCGTGCCGGCGATCTGCGCGCCCAGGGAAACGCCGCCCATGCCGCCGAGGGCTTCCATCCCGAACACACCGGCCAGGATGCCGCCCAGGGCGCCGCACAATCCGTGCAAAGGCCAGACGCCGAGCACGTCGTCGATGCGCCACTTGTTCTGGCAGGTCGTGAAGGACCAGACAAACAGCGCGCCGGCGGCGGCGCCCGTTGCCAGAGCACCCAGCGGATGCATGATGTCGGAGCCGGCACAAACGGCGACCAGACCGGCCAGTGCGCCGTTGTGAACAAAGCCCGGGTCGTTCTTACCGATCACCAGGGCAGCCAGGATGCCGCCGCCCATCGCCATCAGCGAGTTCATCGCCACCAGACCGGTCACGCCCTCAAGGCTCTGGGCGCTCATGACGTTGAAGCCGAACCAGCCGACCGACAGAATCCAGGAGCCCAGCGCCAGGAAGGGAATATTGGAGGGGGGAATGCCGACGACGCCGCCGTCCTTGCGGTAGCGGCCCATGCGGGCGCCCAGCATGACGACCGCGCCCAGGGCCAGCCAACCGCCCATGGCGTGCACCACCACCGAACCGGCGAAATCGTGGAAGGGCGCGCCGAAGGTGGCTTCGATCCAGCCTTGCAGACCGAAACGGCCGCCCCAAACCATGCCCTCGAAGAAAGGATAGATCAGGGCGACGAAGATGGCCGTAGCGGCGACCTGGGGCCAGAAGCGGGCGCGTTCCGCGATGCCGCCGGAGATGATGGCGGGGATTGCCGCCGCAAACGTGCAAAGGAAGAAGAACTTGACCAGATCCAGGCCGCTGCCGGCGAACGGGCTGCCCTCGACGGCGCCGCTGATGACGCCGGCCCCGGCAAAGAAATTGACGCCGTAGGCGACCATGTAGCCGATAAAGAAATAGGACATCGTCGAAACGGCAAAATCGACCATGATCTTGACCAGCGCGTTGACCTGGTTCTTCTTGCGCACCGTGCCGACTTCCAGGAAAGCGAATCCCGCGTGCATGGCGAGGACCAGTATGGCCCCGATGAGAACGAAAAATACGTCGGCGCCCGTCTTGAACACGTCCATTGGTACCTCCAAAGCAAATTTCGGCCATGGGCATGCGCCGCCTCTGCGGCGTCCACCGGATGGCCGTTTATTTTCGCCTTGCATATCAAGCGCCGTGCCAACCGGGTCGACGCTTCCGGTAAGGAGGTAAGCTTTTGTAATTTCAGGATTTATCGCATTGGCCCCAGGGGACCGCGTAAACGCAAATCATCGCGGCCCTGCCGTGTTTTTAGGCAGAACCGCGACAATTGAACAATTTTTGAGCAGCAGTAGGTTGAATTCGGTCCCACCGCTGGGGGGGGGAAGACCGCTGGGGCGTGAAGCGGTCTTCCCCGATGTTGCCGGTCCGTCAGACCGTGTGCGAGCCCTGACCGAATTCCGGATAGGCTTCGAGGCCCAATTCGGTGCGGTCCTGACCCAGGACTTCGTCTTCCTCGTCCAGACGCAGGCCCATGGTCGCCTTGATGGCCAGCCAGGCGATCGAGCTTGCGATCACCACGAAGGCGCCGATGGCGATGACGCCGATGGCCTGGGTGAGGAAGCTGGCGTCCGAGTTGGTGATCGGAACGGCCATGGTGCCCCAAATGCCGGCCAAGAGATGGACCGGAATGGCGCCCACGACGTCGTCGATCTTGAAGCGGTCCAGCATCGGGATGGCGAAGACCACGATGACACCGCCGATGGCGCCGATGATCAGGGCGGAGCCCAATGTCGGCGTATCGGGACCGGCGGTAATGCTGACCAGGCCGGCCAACGCGCCGTTGAGCGCCATGGTCAGGTCGACCTTCTTGTAGACCAGTTGCGTCATGATCATGGCCGCGACCACGCCGCCGGCCGCCGCGATGTTGGTGTTGATGTAGATGTTGGAGATGGCGACGGCGTCCGCGGCGCTGCCCAGGGCGAGCTGGGAGCCGCCGTTGAAGCCGAACCAGCCGAACCACAGGATGAACGTGCCCAGGGTCGCCAGCGGCAGGGAGGAGGCCGGGATCGGCGTGACCTGTCCGTCCTTGCCGTACTTGCCGCGCCGTGCGCCGAGGATGATGGCGCCCGTCAGAGCCGCCCAGCCGCCGGTGGAGTGCACGATGGTGGAGCCGGCGAAATCGGCGAAGCCCATTTCGGCGAGCCAACCGCCGCCCCACTGCCAGGCGCCCTCGATGGGATAGATGATGCCCGTCAGGATGACGACGAAGATCAGGAACGGCCAAAGCTTGATGCGCTCCGCCACGGTGCCCGAGACAATTGAGGCCGCGGTGGCGACGAACACCATCTGGAAGAACCAGTCGGAGCCGCTGGCGTATCCGGCGTTAAAATCGCCTTGTGCCACGGCCGCGTCGTCCACGCCCCATGGCGCGAAGGCGCCCATGAAGCCGCCGTCGACGCCGTCGTACATCAGGTTGTAGCCGATCAGGTAATAGAGAATGCCGGCCACGGAGTAGAGCGAGATGTTCTTGATGCACATCGTGGCGACGTTCTTGGTGCGCACCATGCCGGCCTCCAGCATGGCGAAGCCGGCGGCCATCAGCATGACCATGAAGCCGTGCACCAGGAACGAAAAAGTGTTGAAGATAAAGGCGGTCTCGGTGACCTTGGCGTCTTCCGCCAGGGCGGGTTCCGCCGCGAACAATGCGGTGGCGGCGGCGAGGCTTATGATGCCCGTCCGTACCGGCCTTCTGTTGAGCGCTTTCATGATTGTCTCCTAGGGGACTGTTTGTTTGTTGGGTTAGAGGGCCTCGGCGTCGGATTCGCCGGTGCGGATGCGGATCACCTTGCTCAGGTCGTAAACGAAGATTTTTCCGTCGCCGATCTGGCCGGTGTTGGCCGAGTTCTGGATGGTTTCCACCACCCTGTCGGCGAGGTCGGCGTTGACCGCCACCTCGATCTTGATCTTGGGGACGAAGTTCACGGCGTATTCCGCGCCGCGGTAGATCTCGGTGTGCCCTTTTTGCCGGCCGAAGCCCTTGACTTCGCTGGCCGTCAGACCTTGGACGTCGAGTTCCATGAGTGCCTCACGCACCTCGTCCAACTTGAACGGCTTGATGACCGCCATGACGAGTTTCATCGGTTATCCCTTCTCTCTCTGGGCGCCGACATGCAGTGAAAGCGGCGCGGTTTGGTATTCCGCAGCCCGCATTACAAGGACCGTGCCAGACTCGAGTTCTTAGGATAAGGGATTGAAATATATGAAATATTCTAAGTTGAAGGCCAAGATATACGGCTCTCCAACATTAGAATATGACTAAATATTAGGCACTACTTAGTGTCTGCCTAATATTTAGTCAAACTAGCTTGGGGCGGCGATTGCCTTCTCGACGCCGGCGGCCAGACGCAGCAGCGCGGCCTCCCGTCGCGGCGTCCCGAACAGCATCAGACCGGTCGGCAGACCGTCGGCCAGTCCGGTCGGCAGGGTGATGGCGCACAACGTCAGAAGGTTGCCCAGTCGGGTATTGTGCAGGGCCGTCAGGTTGGCTTTGGCGTAGGCGTCGCTATCGGCTTCCAGCGGCTCGATGGCCGGCGGCGCGCTGGGCGTCGTCGGCATCAGCACGGCGTCGAATCCCGCCACGCGCTTGAGATAGCGCCGGCGCATGCCGCGCAGCTTGTGGAAGGCTTCGGAGACGTCGATAGACGACATGGTCTCGGCGATCTTGAAGCGGCGCAGCACTTCGTGGTGGATTTTATCGCCTTGCGTCTCGATCTCGTGCCGCCATTCCCCGTAGCCTTCAGGGCTGAAGATGTTGCCGACGCGATTGACCAAGTCCGTGACCTCGTCGAACTCCGGCAGTTCCGCGTGCACGAGGTCGCCGCCCGCCGCGGCGATTCCTTCAATGGCTTTTTCGACCGTCTCCTTCACGGCGGGTTCGGCAAGGTCCCAAACGCAGTTGGTGGGCACCAGAAAGCGCCGCCCCCGCACGCTGGCGCCGGTCAGATCGGCCGGCGCACGGGCACAGAGGACGGCGAACAGGGCGTTGGCGTCGGCCACGTCCTTGGCCAGCGGGCCAACGGTGTCGTAAGTGCGGGCCAGGGGGAAAACGCCGCCGGACGGCACCACGCCCGACGTCGTCTTTAAGCCCACCAGACCATTCCAGACCGCCGGTATGCGAACCGAGCCACCGGTATCTGTGCCGACGGTGATCGGCGCCAGGCCGCGGGCGACCGACACCGCTGAACCCGCAGAGGAACCACCCGGGCAGCGCGGCGTGACTTCGTCGAACGGATTTTTCGGCGTGCCGAAGGCCGGATTGATGCCGAGACCGGAAAACGCGAACTCCGACAGGTTGGTTTTGCCCAGGCACACCATGCCGGCGCGCGTTGCGCGCGCCAGCGTGACGGCGTCGTGCTCGGGAACCCGGTTGCGGAACAATTCCGATGCCGCCGTGGTGGGAACGCCGGCGCTGTCGAAAAGGTCCTTCCACGAAATCGGCACGCCGTCCAGCGGACCGCGCCGCAAGTCGGCCGCTTGCCGGTCACGGGCCGCCCGGGCCTCGGCCCGCGCCCGCTCGGGCGTTACCGTGATATAGACGCTGTGATCGGCGTCGCCCTCTTCGATGCGGGCCAGGAAATGTTCGGTCAGGTCGACGGGATCGATCTCGCCGTCCGCGATTTCGGCGCCCAGTTCCAGCGCCGTCATGTCGTGCCAGTTGTTGCTCATGGCGAAAAAGACTATCGCCGCGGGCCGCCGGGAGCAATCGCCGTCGGCGTAAAATGTTGCGCGCCGGACTGGACAACCCCGTCGTCAGCGCCGATGTTTGGACCATGTCCGAAGCGTCTGAAATTCCGCGCGCCCCGACCGGCGACGACTGCGACCTGCTGATCAACGGCGGCGGACTGGTCGGTCTGGCGCTGGGGATCGCCACCGCCGACGCCGGATTGCGCGCCATCGTTGTCGACGCGGACGATCCCGCGCGCATGCTGTCGGCGCCCTACGACGGACGGGCTTCGGCCATCGCCTACGCCAGCCAGCAGGCCCTCGACGCCATCGGGGCCTGGCGCCACGTGGCCGGCCAGGCCGAAGCCATCCTGGATATTCGCGTCACGGACGGCGCCTCGCCGCTCTTTCTGCACTACGATCACAGCACGCTGGACGGCGCGCCTTTCGGCTACATGGTTGAGAACCGGCACCTGCGCCAAGCCCTGAACAAGCGCGCCCTCGAAATGTCCGGCTTGGAAATGGTCGCCCCCATGACCGCGGCGTCGTTCGACCGCCGGCCTGCCGGCGCCGTCGTGACGCTGGCCGACGGGCGGGTCATCGACTGCCGGCTCGTCGTCGGTGCGGAGGGCCGCCGCTCGCCAAGCCGCGAGGCGGCTGGCATTGCGACCAGCGGCTGGAGCTATCACCAGTGCGGCATCGTCTGTACCGTGCGTCACGCCAAGCCGCACCACGGCACGGCGCAGGAGCATTTCCTGCCGTCGGGCCCGTTCGCCATTTTACCCCTGCCCAACAATCGGTCCTCCCTGGTCTGGACGGAACGGGAGGACCTGACGCCGGCCATGATGGCGCTGGATGACGACGCCTTTCTGGCCGAGGTCCGCAAGCGCTTCGGCGATTATCTCGGTGAGATCTCGATCGAAGGACCGCGCTGGTCCTACCCCCTGTCCCTGCAGTTGGCCGAACGCTACGTCGACCGGCGGCTGGCGCTGGCCGGAGACGCGGCCCACGGCATGCATCCCATTGCGGGGCAGGGCTTGAACGTCGGTTTGCGCGACGTCGCCGCCTTGTCCGAAGTCCTGGTGGACGCCGCCCGGCTCGGCCTGGACATCGGCGGCGCCGACGTCCTGGAGCGTTATCAACGCTGGCGCCGTTTCGACAACGTTACGCTGTTGGCCGTGACGGACGTGCTCAATCGTTTGTTCTCGAACGACATCGGGCCAGTCAAGTTGGCGCGCGATATCGGTCTGGCGGGCGTGCAGCAGATGCCGTTTCTCAAGCGATTCTTCATGCGCCACGCCCGCGGCACGGTCGGCAAGCTGCCGAGGCTTCTGCAGGGCCAGAAAGTTTAGGAATCTGGCTCTAGATTCGAGTCGAGTGATTCCCGCTAACCCCTTGACGAACCACGGCGAATCGATGTGAGGAGGGATCTTTCGGCGGGATTCGCCAGTATTCCGACGGCAGACATACTAAATCGCGATAATTTATGAAAATAGCAACTTTATTGCGAATAATTTCCCGAGGCATAACGAATTCGATGCCGAAAGTTGAAAGTTTTGCCGTCAAAAGTTCTCGATTCCATTCCAATTGGTTACCGTAACCAATTGAAAATTCTGAACTTCCTTGAAATCATACGAACTAGGGCTCGCGGGACAGGCCTTCACGCTCCAGGGCCGCCAGATAGTCTTGCCAAACCTTGTCCATCACCGGACCCAGCTCGTAAAAGTACTCCCAGGTAAAAATGCCTGAATCGTGCAGGTCATCGAAGACGAGACGCACGGCGTAGTGGCCGACGGGCTCGACCTTGGTTATGCCGACATGCGCCCGGCCGGACAGGATTTTCTTCTCCTCCGGACTGTGGCCCTGGACTTCGGCCGACGGGCTCTCGACTCTCAGCAACTCAGCCGGAAAGCGATAGGACTTGCCGTCGGGAAAGTCGACTTCCAGGATTTTTTCTTCCGATTTCAGCCGAATCTCGGTGGGCGCGGGAATTTTTGCCGGTTCGTCATTGCTCATGGCTGACACGTCCCCTCAATCCTCGATCCGCCGGGCTTCGTCCACCAGCATGATGGGGATGCCGTCGCGGATGGGATAGGCGAGGCCCGCTTCGCGGCTGATCAGTTCGTTTGCCTGGGCGTCGAATTCGAGCGATCCCTTGGTCAACGGACACACGAGGATCTCCAACAGCTTGGGGTCAACGGTGTTTTGGTTGTCTGCCATGGTCGATTGCTTCTTTCTGGAAGTGGAGATGGTTATTGCATGGATTCCGGCCCGTCGCTTCTGGCGGGCGAGCCGGCGAAATTCATCAGCGTGGTCAAGATGGATGCACGTTCGCCAAGGCTCGGCGCTTCCAGCAGGGCTTGTTTCTCCCGCGGCTCGAACGGGCACATCATGGACAAGGACGAGATCAAGGATTCGTCGGATATTCGTTCCAACGCCTTCCAGTCGGCGTCCAGCTCGTGAACGTCGAGGTAATTGCGAAGCGCCGTGAACAACTGCTGGCGGTCGAACGTCGCGGTGACGTCGGCTTCGAAATCGCGCCGGAACGGGGCATAGGAAACCAGCGCCCGGCGGTAGGCCTCGACCTGCGGCAATTCCTCGACGATGTGGAAGCGGCAAAGGCCCGTGAGGGTGATGAGAAATCGTCCGTCATCCGTTTCCTCGAAGGCATCGATCCGTCCCAGGCTGCCGGTTTGGTAGACCGGCGGTTCCGGTTCCGCCGTTTCCGGATCCTTGGGCTGGACCATGCCGATCAGGTGGGCTTCGTTCATAGCGTCGCGCACCATGTCGAGGTAGCGGGGCTCGAATATGTTCAAGGGCAGCTGGCCGCGCGGCAGCAAGAGCGCGCCGGGCAGCGGAAATATCGCGATGGTGCGCGAGAGCTGGTCAAAGCCGACGTCTTGGCGGCCTTCCGTCATATTTGCTCCAGCCGTTTCATTGCGGCGCCCGGCTCAGGAAAACAGGATCAGGGACAACTGGCGGCGGCCTTCGACGGTTGCCTCGTCCTCAGGACCGAATGCCTCGAACAATTTCAGCAACTGCTTGCGGGCGCCGTCGTCGTTCCACGACCTGTCGGCGCGGACGATGGCGAGCAGATGATCGACCGCTTCCAATTTACGATCTGCCGCCACCAGGGCCTGAGCCAGGTCGTAACGGGCCTGATAATCCTTGTCGTCGGCCGCGACCTTCGCTTCCAACGGGGCTATGTCGCCCGCGTCCTGGGCCTCGTCCGCCAGGGACAGGGCGGCACGGGCACTGGCAACGGCGGGATCGTCGGCGTTCTCCGGCGCGACGATCTCCAAGGTTTGGCGGGCGCGCTCCAAATCGCCGCCGCCGATGTAGCATTGCGCCAATCCGGCCAGGGCGTCGGCGTTGCCCGCTTCCAGCCGGAGCGCTTCCCCGAACAGACCGGCCGCTTGGGCGTAATCTCCGGCATCGAGTGCGGCCTTGGCGTCGGCCATAACGGTCTCCGCCTGCGAGGGGCCGATCTCGCCGGCCAGCTTTTCGACGAACTGTTTGATCTGGCTTTCCGGCAGCGCCCCGACGAAGCCGTCCACGGGCTGGCCGTTCTTGAAGGCATAGACGGCGGGGATGGACTGGATTCTCAATTGCTGGGCGACAGCCGGATTTTCATCAATATTGATCTTGACCAGCTTGACGGCGCCGGCCGCGGCCGTCACGACCTTTTCGATGGCCGGTCCGAGCTGCTTGCAGGGACCGCACCACGGCGCCCAAAAATCGACGATCACGGGCACTTCGGTTGACGCCTGGACGACATCCTCGACAAACGTGGCGTCGCTCGATTCCTTGATCAATCCGGCCTGGCCGTCGGGTTGGCTGAGTAGCTCTTCCATGTTCTTGTTTCTTCCCGCGTTAATCTGCTGAGGCGTCCAATAACAAAATACAATTGCCGACGGTAGGTGGTTGCGCCGCCACCCCAGTTAAATGGTGGGCCCGGCGTAGCTTACAAGGATAGCACGGCCGCGACGCCAGGGGCCAACCATCACTCGGAAACGCTTAAGTCGATCTTTTGGACGTCATGGCCGGTGGCTTCAATAAAGCGGATCAGATCGGCCGCCGCGATGGCGGTCGTCGCTTCGTTGTGCAGGGGGTGAAAGTGAAGCCGATCGTTGGCCAAGAATTCCTTATCGAGCACGACGTTGACCGCGCAATCGGTGTCGTTGATCAAACCGAACGGCGTCACCGAACCCGGCCGCACGCCCAAGAGATCCATCAGCGGGTCGGGCTTGCCGAACGACAACCGGGCCGAGCCTATTCTTTTGTGCAGCGTCTTGAGGTCGACGGGCCGGTCCTCCTCGGCGACGATCAGCCAGAAGACGCCCTTCTTGTCCTTGAGGAACAGATTTTTGCTGTGGCCGCCGGGCAGGTCGCCGCGCAATTCCTTACTCTCCTCGACCGTGTTCAGCGGGGGATGGCGATGGGTGGTTGTTTCGATCCCCAGTTCCCCGAGGCGGGCAAGCAAGTCTTCTTCCGTTGCGGGCATGGCTCCCGGGCTCCGTCAAAAATTCGGTAGTGTCGGCGCCCGCACGATACTCATGGGGAGCCGCAGACCCAAGCATTTTCCATCGCTTCCGCATGACCGGTAATCGAACGTAAGGGATTCGTTCGGGATGTGCGGTTAAAGACTTGCAAACGGACGCACGATGCGTATTATCCCGGCCTCGAAAGCAAAGCGGGCGTAGCTCAGGGGTAGAGCATAACCTTGCCAAGGTTAGGGTCGTGAGTTCGAATCTCATCGCCCGCTCCAATTTCGCGCTGAGGCCCGGCCTATTACGGCTGGGCCTCTCGCGTTTCAAGCCGGCGAAGCCGACATTGCGTCGGCAAAAATGGGAGCGCGCGTGGCACACGACGCACAGCAACGCCAAGGCCTGAAAGTCCTCGTCGTCGAGGACGAGGAGGCTATGGCCAATCTGGTCAAGACCGTGCTGAACGCACTTGGCGTCAGGGATGTGATCCTCGCCGCAGACGGCCAGGCAGCCTTAAAGATCGTCAACAAGGGCGAGGCGCCTTTCGATCTGGTCGTGAGCGACTGGATGATGCCCAACATGAACGGGTTGCAGTTGTTGGAGGAATTTCGGGCCGACTATCCCGGCACGCCCTTCGTGATGCTGACGGCCAAGACCGACGTCGAAGCATTCAATGCCGCCAAACGCACCGGCGCCACGTATTTCTTCATGAAACCGATAGAGGCCGCGGACCTGAAAGCCCGGCTCGACAGCCTGTTTCAGTTGATGGATTGAGGCGCCGCCGCCATTAAAACTCGATAATCGAGGAATAGGCCAGTACGCCGGCCAGGGCGATGGCGTAGATGATGACCGCCGTCGAAACCACGAAAAGGGCATTGCCGGCGGTGCGCAGCGGGTGGCCGTGGCGTTCTTCGGCCAGCCGGCCGACGTCGCGCCGTTCCGCTCCCGCAACGATCGTAATGAAGATGCGGGCGAACAGCAGCGGCAGGCTGAGCCTGATGTTGACGGCGTGATCCCGGCGCCAGCCGGCGTTGTTCAATACGCTGACAAGAGCATCGCGCTGCGTGTCGGTGAGCGTTTCACGGACGTCCGCCGGAATTTGGTCGAAAACCCGGCTGATCTGGGCGCTGACGTTGGCGCTGCTCATGGCCATCTCCCCAATCGAACTCAAAGCTAAAGGTCGATTTTCGGAATTCGCCGGAAATAAAGCAAGTCCTGTCGGACCGGCGGCCTAGGGGTCGCCGTTGCGCACCATTTTATCCGACTGCCAGAACGACCAGATCGCCCCTAATCCGAAGCTGACATTCGATTCCCGTTTGAACAAGGGGCTCGCATCGTTGGCGGCGCCATGGTGAAAATCGCCCTGCAGGGCGGCAAATGCCTTCCAGCGGGAACCCAAGGGCACCAATCCCCGCAGACGAAGCTTGGCGCCCATATAGCCGGCGTCGGCGGAATACGCCGGGCGGGATGCCGCCACGAAGGTGGCGGGGACGTCATAGAAGTAGCCGGCAAGGTCCCGGCTGGCAAAATCGGCACTGAGGCCCAGCTTCAAGTTGAGATCCCAACCCAGGAAGTCGGCATGCTGATAGGCGATTTCCGGTGCGAATATGAATCCGCGAAAATCGACACTGGAGAAATCCGTGGAAAAGACGGCGCGGAGGGGCAGTTCAAGATCGATTTTGGCGTCCCGGGCGGCGCGTGCCAGGGTCACCTGCAGTCGTGGCCCCACTTCGCCCAACCAATCGAGGTCGGGCATGCCCTCGCGGGCCGCGTTGTGATCGGACTCGACGGGAAACGATCCGGCCAACGAAACGTCGAGCTCCACCCGGTCCGTATGAATGAAACGGCCCCGCAACAAACCCTTGTCGCCCGCCCGAATGAAATCTCCGCGGTAGACGAAATACGGCAACACCGCGCCCTGGGCATGGCTTTGCGCCGCCGCCGGGTAATCGGGCAGGAAGCCGACAGCGCCCGCCAAGCCGACTTCCCACAAGGGCTTGAGTTCCTCCTCGGCCTGCGCCGAAGCGGGCAAAAGCAGGGCAAGAAGGCCAAAAATTCCGAGAATTCTGAACAACAACGACCCGTGCCTCGCCCGAGCTGAACCTAGTGGGAGCGGGATCGCTTGGCTGCGGCCAAGGATTCCCGATGGAATTGCGGCGTGAGTTTTACCATCCAACGCCCGATCGTCAACCGATTGCGCGGTTCGGCTTCTCTTGCCAGCGCGGTTCGATGCGGGCATGGTAGCGGTGCGAAACGACGGCAAGTGCTTATTTCGCGGCAAAATCAATGCGCTAGACGGTGCCAAGCCGCGATTCAATGCGGGCATGACCATGCGACGGGGGTAGTGAATGCTGACCAGGGCGCGTAGGCTGAAGGACGACCGGATCAAGCAGGTCGTCAAGCATCTCCAAAAAACTCAGGGCAAGAAGAAGGCGGCCGCTTCGGCGGCATTCGTCCGCCGGTATTACGAGCGCGTGGCGCCCGAGGACGTCAACGAGGTCAGCGTCGAGAATCTCTGCGGCGCGGCCATGAGCCTTCTCCGTTTCGCAGAAAAGCGAAAAGTAGGGACGCCGATTGTCCGGGTTTTCAACCCCGACACCGCCACCGACGGCTGGAGCTCGCCCCACACCGTTATCGAGATCGCCAACGACGACATGCCGTTTCTCGTCGATTCCGTGACCCAGGGGCTCGGCATTGCCGGATACAACGTCAACCTCGCCGTGCACCCTGTGGTGTGCCTGAAGCGCGGCGGGACGGGCAAACTGACCGAAATGCTGGAGATCGGCTCGAGCGCCAACGGCGCCATGAACGAATCCTGGATGCACGTCGAAATCGCGACCCAGGCCTCTGCCAAGGCCTGCAAGGAGATCGAACGCCGCGTCGCCAGCATCCTGGCCGACGTCAGGGCCGCGGTTGAAGACTGGAAGCCCATGCTGGCGCGGCTGCACGAAGCGATCACCACCATCAAGCTGACGCCGCCGCCGCTGGATATGGAAGAGGTCGAGGAGGCCACGGCCTTCCTCGAGTGGCTCGCCGACAACCATTTCACCCTGTTGGGCGTGCGTGAGTACGATTATTCCAGCGGGCGCAGCGAAAAATCGATGAAGCTGGTCAAGGGTTCCGGCCTGGGAATCCTCAGAAACCCCAACACCCATGTCCTGCACAGCTCAAGCAAGCGCGGTGGTGCTGCGATGACGGACGAGGTCCGCCACCTCATGCTGCAGCCGACGCCCCTATTCGTCACGAAGGCCAATGTGCGTTCGACCGTCCACCGCGCGGTGCATCTCGACTACATCGGCGTCAAGCGGTTCGACAAGCGCGGCCGGGTCGTCGGCGAACGCCGGTTTATCGGCCTCTTTACCTCCGCCGCCTACAACCAGAGTCCCCTGGCCATCCCGCTGCTGCGGCGCAAGGTAAAGCAGTCGGTCGAGAACGCCGGGCTTTCCGCCTCCGGCCACGACGGCAAGGCGCTGATCAACATTGTTGAGACCTTCCCCCGGGACGAGTTGTTTCAAATTTCCGAAGAAGACCTCTTCAACATTTCCATCGGCGTCCTGGAATTGCAGGAACGCCCGCGCATCAGATCGTTCTACCGGCGCGATCCCTTCGGCCGGTTCGTTTCCTGTCTGGTTTACGTGCCGCGCGAACAGCACAGCACCGATCTGCGCCGCGTCTTCGGGACCATCCTCTCTGAGTCCTTTGGCGGTCATGTTTCGGCGTTCTATACGCATCTCGGCGAATCGCCCCTGGCCCGCATCCATTTCATTATCGCCCTCGACACCAAGGTTCCCCTGACGCCTGAACCGGATCAGCTGGATGACAGGCTGCGCCGGGCCGCCAGGACCTGGCGCGACGATCTGGATGACGCCGTCGCCAGCCATTTCGGCGAGGCGGATGCGCAGCGTCTGAAGGAATCGTATGGCGACGCCTTCCCGCCCGGATACCGCGCCGAGTTTTCCGCGGAAGATGCGCTCCTCGACATTGAGAAGATGGAGTTGCTCGTCAACGAGGGCGATCTGGCGCTCAACCTCTACCGTCCGGCGGATGCGCCGGCCCACGCCATGCGCTTCAAGATTTTCCACGCCGGCAATCCCATTCCGCTTTCCGACTGCTTGCCGATCCTCGAAAACATGGGTCTTCAGGTCATCGATGAAGTTCCCCACAAGATCAGCCGGGACCACCGCGAAGACAGCATCTGGATCCATGATTTCGGCATGCTGGAGCGCCAGGGCGCGGCCCTCGACATCGCCGCCACCAAGGATCAGTTCGAGGAGACCTTCGCCCAAGTCTGGGCTGGCGACATCGAAAACGACGTCTTCAACCGGCTGGTGATCAGCGCCCGGTTGACCTGCCGCGAAGTCGTGGCGCTGAGGGCCTATTGCAAGTATCTGCGCCAGACCGGCATCACCTTCAGCCAGGACTACATGGGCGGCACGCTGGCCCACAATCCCGACATAACCCGCCGTCTCGTCGATTTGTTCCACATGCGGTTCGATCCGGCTGGGGCCAAGGACCGCGGTGCCGCCGCCAGGCGCCTGGTGGGGCGCATCACGACGCTGCTGGACCAGGTCTCAAACCTCGACGAGGACCGCATTCTCAGGCGCTACCTCAACCTGATCGAAAACACCCTGCGGACCAATTACTACCAGCCGGCCGGCGACGGCAGCATAAAGCCCTACGTGTCGTTCAAGCTCAACAGCCAGCAAATTGACGAATTGCCGCTGCCCAGGCCGCACGTGGAGATCTTCGTCTACTCGCCCCGCGTCGAGGCCGTCCACCTCAGAGGCGGACGTGTGGCCCGCGGCGGCTTGCGCTGGTCGGACCGGCGAGAGGACTTCCGCACCGAGGTTCTCGGCCTGATGAAGGCGCAAATGGTCAAGAACGCGGTCATCGTGCCGGTTGGCGCCAAGGGCGGTTTCGTGACAAAACGGCTGCCCGAGGCGGCGGGGCGCGAGGGCGTCATGGAGGAGGTCGTTACCTGCTACAAGACCTTCATAAGGGGCCTCCTGGACGTCACCGACAACCAGACGCCGAAAGGCATCAAGGCGCCCGAGGACGTCGTTCGTTACGACGACGATGATGCCTATCTCGTCGTCGCCGCCGACAAGGGTACGGCGACGTTTTCCGACATCGCCAACGGTGTCGCCCTCGACTACGGATTTTGGCTGGGCGACGCCTTCGCGTCCGGCGGTTCCGAGGGTTATGACCATAAGGGCATGGGCATCACGGCCCGCGGCGCCTGGGAATCGGTCAAGCGCCACTTCCGCGAGATGGGCATCGATACGCAATCCCAGAACTTCACCGTCGTCGGCATCGGCGACATGGGCGGCGACGTCTTCGGCAACGGCATGCTGCTGAGCCCGCACATCAAGCTCTTGGGCGCTTTCAACCACATGCACATCTTCGTCGACCCAAATCCCAATGCGCCGGCGTCGCACGCCGAACGCCAGCGTTTGTTCGACATGCCGCGCTCCTCCTGGGCGGATTACAGCACCAAGCTGATCTCGAAGGGCGGCGGGGTATTCGAGCGCTCGGCGAAATCGGTGCCCATATCGAAGGAAATGAAAGCCTGCTTCGGCATAACCCGCGATTCCCTCACCCCACTCGAACTGATCAAGGCCATGTTGATGGCCGAGGTCGATCTCCTGTGGAACGGCGGCATCGGCACCTACGTCAAGTCGGCGAGCGAAACGCATCTGGACGTCGGCGACCGCGCCAACGACGCCTTGCGGGTTGACGGCAAGGACCTGCGGTGCCGCGTGGTGGGCGAAGGCGGCAATCTCGGCATGACGCAACTCGGCCGCATCGAATACGCCATGACCGGCGGCCGCGTGAACACAGACGCCATCGACAATTCCGCCGGCGTCGACTGTTCGGACCACGAGGTCAACATCAAGGTGCTGATCGATTCCGTGGTGGCGCAGGGAAAACTGTCGCACAAACAGAGAGGCCGCATCCTGTCGCAGATGACGGACGACGTCGCCGAGCTCGTTCTGCGCACCAACTACATCCAGACCATGGCCATGACGACGGCGCAGTCGCGCGGCGTGGCGGCGCTGGAGGAACAGGGCCGCTTCATGCGCGCGCTGGAGCGCCAGGGCCGGCTGGACCGCGCCATCGAATACCTGCCCGACGACGAAATGCTGATGGAGCGCTCGGCCGCCGGTGCCGGCCTCACCCGGCCGGAATTCGCCGTCGTTCAGTCCTACGCTAAAATGACCCTCTATGACGACCTGCTGGCCAGCGACCTGCCGCAGGATTCGTATTTCGCAGACGATCTCGTGGCCTATTTCCCCTCTCTTCTGAAGACTAAGTTTCCCAAGGCGCTGGTGGAACACAGCCTGCGTCGTGAAATCGTCGCGACGCTGGCCGCCAATTCCATCGTCAACCGCGTTGGCGCTACATTCGTCAACGATATCGTCGAGGAAACCGGCGTATCGCCGGCGGACATCACCCGCGCCTACGCCGTCGCCCGCGGAGCCTTCGAGTTCCGCGACCTGTGGGCCGGAATCGCGGCGCTCGACAACGTGGTTGCCGCCGATGTGCAAACGCGTATGAATGCGGCGTCCGAGGACCTCATGCGCAACGTCACCAACTGGTTCCTCAACAACATTCCCCAGCCGCTGGACATCGCCGGCACGATCGCGGCCTTCGCGCCGGGAATTGCCGCGGTGGCGGCCAACATCGAAGGGCTGGCGGGAGAGCTGGAACTGGTGGAGCTGGAAAGGGAGACGGAGGCCTATGTCGAGGCGGGCGTGCCCCGATCGCTGGCGCGCCGCGTGGCGAGTTTGGAAGCCATGCGGTCGGCCTGCCACATCGTGCACGCCGCCAACATGACCAGGCGCGGTGTCGGCGAGGTCGGCGACATCTACTTCCGCGTCGGCGGCCATCTCGGTCTGGACTGGTTGCGCGTGGCGGCGGAACGCATCGAGCCGGACAGCCACTGGGAGCGCCTGGCCATCGCTGTTATCGTCGAGGATCTGTTCGGCCAGCAGCGCGCCCTGGCGCTCAAGGTATTGGATGCGGCGGGCCGGCGCACCGGCAACGCCGCCGTCCACAGCTGGGTCGCGTCGAGCGACGGCGTCATCCAGCGCGGCGCCGGCATGATCGCCGAATTCAAGGCGGCCGGCACGATCGACGTGGCCCAGCTGGCCCTGGCCAACCGTCAGGTCCGCGCGATGATCGTGAGTTGAGGGGTTCGGCTTTCCGGGGAGAAGGTAAATGAGCGAGAACGGAGAAAGCTCGGCGGCGGCAGCCCCGCCGGGTCCGGTGACGTCGAAAAAAGGGCTGTGGGGTTGGGCGCTATACGACTGGGCCAATTCCCCCTACACGACGCTGATCATCACCTTCGTTTTCTCGGCCTACTTTACCAAGGGCATAATCGGCGACGAAGTGCGTGGCCAGGAGCTCTGGGGCTATACCGCCAGCATCGCCGGCCTGATCATCGCGCTCGGCAGTCCGGTCTTCGGCGCCATCGCCGACGCCGGCGGGCCGCGGAAGCCGCTGCTCGCGCTGTTCACCGTCACCTGCATTATCGGCTCGTGGATGCTGTGGTATGCCGAACCGGACCCGAGCTTCGCGATGTGGGCCATGGTCTGGGTCGTCATCGGCACTGTCGGCTTCGAATTCGGCATCGTCTTCAACAACGCCATGCTGCCCGACCTGGTCCCGGAAAGCCGCCTGGGGCGCTGGTCGGGCTGGGCCTGGGGGCTCGGCTACATCGGCGGTCTGGCCGCCATGGCGCTGGCTCTTTTCGGCTTCGTGCAGGCCGAAACACCGCTCTTCGGACTGACGACCGAGGGTGCGGAGCACGTCCGGGTGGTCGGCCCCATCGTCGCCATCTGGTTCGTGCTGTTCGCCTGGCCCATGTTCCTCTGGACGCCCGACCGCGTCGGCAAGCGGTTGTCCATCGGGCAAAAAGTGTCCGAAGGTTTTGAGCTTTTGATCAAAACGCTGAAGGGTCTCAGGGGCCAGGGCAACATCGTGCGCTTCCTGATCGCCCGCATGATCTACGCCGACGGTCTGGCGACCATCTTCGCCTTCGGCGGCGTCTATGCCGCCGGTACGTTCAAGATGGAACTGGCGGAGGTCATCATTTTCGGCATGGTGTTGAACGTCACCGCGGGCGCCGGCGCCATCGCCTTCGCCTGGGTCGACGACTGGATCGGGTCGAAGAAAACCATCGTCATTGCGCTGGGCGGACTGTCGGTTTGCGCGCTCGGGGCGATATTGGCGCCGGACGTGACGTGGTTCTGGGTGTTCGGCTCCGTGCTCGGCATTTTCGTCGGGCCGTCCCAGGCGGCCAGCCGCTCTCTGATGGCGCGCCTCGCCCCGGAAGGCCAGTCGACGGAGTACTTCGGTCTCTACGCTCTGACCGGCAAGGCCACCGCTTTCGTCGGCCCGGCCCTGGTTGCCGTCGCGACGGCCTCGATGCAGAGCCAGCGCTGGGGCCTTTCCACCGTGTTGGCTTTCTTCGTCGTCGGCTTCCTGCTGCTGCTGACGGTGAAGGAACCAAGGGCCGACGGGTGACGCCCACGACATGAAGCGGCTGGCGGTTCTTTTCCTGTCCTGGCTTTGCCTCGCCGCTACGTCTCAGGCCGCGGACAAATTGGCCGTGACGCCTCTGCCGGACCTCGGGTCCGGGCTCGTCGTTCTGCGCCTTGTGCACGCGGTTAACCCCAACCTTCCCCGCCTCAGCGATGACGAACTGGAGCGCTTGCAGCACCATGCCCGCATCGTGTCCAAAGAACATTTCGATATCGACATAAAGTTTTCGAAATCCCCGGACACGACGGTGGCCGCCTTGCTGGCCGGCATTCCCGATCATGTGGTTGGGGAGCGCCGGGAGGTCATCTTCGATTTCAAGAAGGGCACCGGCAACCGCCAACGTCTCGTCACCGCCTACCACAAGGCGCTGAAGCGGGACCGCGTGAACGCCAAAAAAATACTGACCTACGTCAAGCCGTACCTGACGACGCAGAACGTCAAGGCCGGGCGAAGGTCCATCGCCAAGGCGCTCGCCGCCACGCATCTGGACCGCCTGATCCACTGGCGGGACCTGAAAACGCCGTCGGGCCGGCACGTCATAGATGACAGCGACGCCAACGAATACATCGTCTGGGATCTGTTGGGCTACAGCGGCATGCCCTACGACGTCATCATCACCAATCAATTGGTGGCGAGCGCCGAATACGACGATGCAGCCATCAACGCCGCCTTGAGGGGCGGCGTCAGCGCCGGCGGTACGGGCTACCACAAAACGGGGCGCTACAAGACGTTCTCGTTTCTCAGCACCTTCCCCTTTACCGAACGAAGCTCCCTGCCGCCCGGCACGGCGGATGCCTATGAGCGGGAGCAGGCGGTCAGGCTGGCCGGGCAGTACCTGGCGCACGAGCTCGGCCACCTCTTGTTGCTCCTGGCCCACCCCTACGGTAATCCGGCCTGCGTGATGCGGCCGGAACCGATGTTCAACTACGCCTGGTGGGCGCGCCGGCTTGACCCGGAGAGATGCCCGCTGGGCAGTTCCCGGGGAAATACCCCCGGTACGGCGAAGATCTTCTACCGAACGGACTGGTAACTCCACATCAATGCCGGAAGTGCCGCATGCCGGTGAAGACCATGGCGAGGCCGGCCTCGTCGGCGGCGGCGATGACCTCGTCGTCACGCATGGAGCCGCCGGGCTGGATCACGGCTGTGGCGCCCGCTTCCGCCGTCGTCAACAATCCGTCGGCGAAAGGGAAGAAGGCGTCCGAGGCCGCGACGCAGCCCCGCGTCAGGGGCTCGGCTAGGCCGGCCTCTTTGGCCGCGTCCTCGGCCTTGCGGGCGGCGATGCGGGCTGAATCGACCCGGCTCATCTGGCCCGCGCCGACGCCGACGGTGGCGCCGTCCTTGACGTAGACGATGGTGTTGGACTTGACGTGCTTGGCGATCTTGAAGGCGAGTTTGAGGTCGGCCATCTCGGCATCCGACGGCGCCCGCTTGGTGACGACCTTTAGCTCCACGTCGTCAACACGGCCGGCGTCGCGGGTCTGCAACAGATACCCTCCCGCCAGCGACTTCATCGTCATGCCCGTGGCGGCGGGATCGGGCAGCGCACCGGTCAACAGCAGCCTGAGGTTCTTCTTCTCGGCGATGACGGCGCGGGCGGCCTCGTCCGCTTCGGGGGCGATGATCACCTCGGTAAAGATCTTGGCGATTTCCGCCGCCGTTTCGCCGTCCAGCGTCTGGTTGAGCGCGATGATGCCGCCGAAGGCGCTGACCGGATCGCAGGCCAAGGCCTTGGCGTAGGCCTCCGTCAGGCTCGAACCCAGGCCGACGCCGCAGGGATTGGCATGCTTGATGATGGCGACGGCGGGGCCGGCTGCGGGGTCGAATTCCGCGACCAGCTCGAAGGCAGCGTCGGTGTCGTTGAGGTTGTTGTAGGAGAGCGCCTTGCCCTGGACCTGCTTCGCCGTGGCGACGCCGGGGCGGGATTGGGCGTTGGCGTAGAAAGCCGCCTCCTGGTGCGGGTTCTCGCCGTAGCGCAGGACTTCGCGCCGCTCGCCGGCCACCACCAGGCGCTCGGGGAACGCCTCGCCCAGTTCACCGGCGAACCATCCGGCGATTGCGGCATCATAGGCGCCCGTCCGGGCATAGGCTTTGGCCGCCAGCGTACGCCGCAGTTCCGGCGTCGTGGCGCCGCCGTTGGCCGCCATGGCCTCGGTGACCGCGCTATAATCGCCGGCATCGGTGACGATGGTGACGAAGGCGTGGTTCTTTGCCGCCGAGCGGATCATGGCCGGGCCGCCGATGTCGATGTTCTCGATGCACTCGTCGAAGGCGGCGCCGCGCGCCACCGTTTCCTCGAAGGGGTAGAGATTGACGACCACGAGGTCGATGTCGCCGATGCCGTGATCGGTCATGGCCCCAACGTGATCGGAGTTGTCGCGCAGCGCCAGAATGCCGCCGTGCACTTTGGGATGCAGCGTCTTGACCCGGCCGTCCATCATCTCCGGAAAACCGGTGTAGTCGGCGACCTCGCGGACGGGAACCCCCGCGTCGGCCAGCATCTTGGCGGAACCGCCGGTGGAGAGAATTTCGACGTCATGCCCGGCCAGGGCCTGGCCGAGCTCGACCAGGCCCGTCTTGTCGGAAACGGAAACGAGGGCACGCTTAATGGGACGAAGTTCGGTGGACATTTTCAGGAAAACTCCGATGGTAACTGGGGGGGTGATCGGTTGACGCGGACTATTCGGAAGCCACCGCCATGGATTTGTCGGGCGCCGCGCTTTCAAACTCGGGCACCAGTTGCTTGATGATGGAGAGGGTTTCGGACGTTTGCCGGGCCTGCGCGGCTGCGGCAAGCTGTTCTAAGGTCCGGGAAAGTTCCGGCCATTCGATGGTTCTCGGCGTTGCCAAATGGATGCCGTCACGGCCCGTTTCGACCAACTGTTCGGCGTCGTGGAACAGTTCCTCGTATAGCTTTTCGCCGGGTCTGAGACCGCTGAATTCGATATCGACGTCGACGCCGGGCCGGCGGCCCGACAGTCGGATCATCTGCCGCGCCAGATCCTGTATGCGCACCGGGTCGCCCATGTCGAGGACGAACAGCGAAGCGCCGCCGCCGGCCAGGTCTTCCGGCATGGCGGTGGCCTGCAGAACCAGCTCGACGGCCTCGCCAGTCGTCATGAAGTAGCGGGTGATTTCCGGGTGGGTCACCGTCAAGGGTCCGCCGGCGGCAAGCTGGCGCTGGAACAACGGAACGACAGAGCCCGTCGAACCCAGTACGTTGCCGAACCGTACCGTGACGAAGCGGGTGCCCGCCTGGCCGCCCCGCACCAGGTTATGGCTCTGGCAGACCATTTCGGCGACCCGTTTGCTGGCCCCCATGACGTTGGTGGGATTGACCGCCTTGTCGGTTGAAATCAGCACCATGATGCCAGTGCCGGCTGCGCGGCAGGCGTCGGCGACGCAACTCGTGCCGATGATGTTGGTCAGCGCCGCCTCGTTGGGATTCTGCTCGTTCAGCGGCACGTGCTTGAAGGCGGCGGCATGGAAGACGAGTTCGGGGCGTTCTGCCGCGAAGACCTGACCCAGGCGGCGGGTGTCCCGTACGTCGCCGAGGATGGCGGCACGCGGCAGCTCCGCGAACTCTTCCGCCAACTCCATGTCGATGCGGTAAAGGTTGTACTCGCCGTTGTCCAGGAGAACGATCTTGGCGGGATCGAAGGCGGCAACCTGGCGGACCAACTCCGAGCCGATGGTTCCGCCGGCCCCCGTCACCAGTACCCGGCGGCCCTTGATCAGGTCGGCCATTTCCCCCCGGTTCAACACCTTTCGGGGTCGGCCCAGCAGGTCGGCGATATCGATCGGCCGCAGCTCTCCGATGCCGTCGGCGGTGGCCGCCTTGCCGTCGCCCGAGCGGAAGTCCGTCAGCCGGGGCAGGCGGGACAAGGTCATGCCGAGGCCCTCCGCCTCATCCAAAAGCGAGCGTACCGCAGCCCCCTCGAGCGCGTCCGTGGCGATGATCAGACGTTGGGGACGCTGCCCCTTTTTTGCCAGGGCCTCTACGGCTGTGGACAATTCCTTGACGGCGCCCATCACGCGGACGCCGCGAATATCGCGGCCGATGCGGTTCGGCTTGTCATCGAGGATGCCGACGGTGCGGTATCCCGCGCTGCGTGATCGGGATTGGTCGCGGATGAACATTTCCGCAGCGTCGCCGGCGCCGACCAGAAGAACCGGGACGCGGTCCTCGGCATTGCGTTCGAAAGCCGCCCGCCAGTTGCCGTCCTTCAGCGCGCGGTAGAGGAAGCGCGGCCCCGCCAACATGATGATCAACAGCGGCCAGTTGATCAGCAGGGCGGTGCGGGGGAAATCCTCGAGCCGGGTGGCGACGAACATGATGGCGAGGAAAACCAGGATGGAGATCGTCACGGCCTTGACGATGGCGGCCAGGTCGTTGAACGAGGAATAGTACCAGATGCCGCGGTATAGGCCGGTGCGCCAGAAAGCCACGAAACAGACGGCCGTGAAGACCAGGGTCGCCGGCCACAGAAAACCCACGCCCTGCGGTGCGCCGTAGGTGTAGTAGCGCAACATCACCGAGGCCTCGAACGAAACCGCCGCCATGACGATATCGTGGATGGCCACCGTGGCTATGCGTTTGTTGAGGTGCACGCGTCAGGCCTCCTCGTGCTCGCGCGGATTGGCGCGGGACCGTGAGGCGAAATACCACAACAACGCGGCCACCGCCAGAACGCCGAACACGATGCAGGCGATTTGCAGATCCGAGCGGGCTGCGCCCACCGTCGCGGCGGCGATCAGGGCCAAATTGGTCAGGGCGATCGCCGCGCCGATCCTGGCGTGGGCGCCGTCGCGATTTTCACCGTTCCCGCCTTCCAATGCCCGGACGGCTTGCTGGTAGAAATGACTGCGATGGGCCTGCCACACCGGCTCCTGGCGGACCATGCGCTTGAACAGCGTGATGGTGGCGTCGGCGGAATAGTAGAGCGACAGCAGCAGCGCTTCGCCGAGATAGCCCTCCGCCGCAAGGACGATAAGCAGCCAGCCGAGCAGGTAACCGAGAGGGACGCTGCCGACATCGCCCAGAAAAATGCGCGCGGGCGGACGGTTCCAGTAGAAGAACCCCAAAGCGGCCCCCAGCACCACCGCTCCCATGGGTGCCAACAGCGGCGCCAGGGCTATGCCGCTGACGGCGCACACCGCGACCAGGCCGCCGCCGATAGCGGCCGTCTCGATGCTCGTGATGCCGTCGATGCCGTCCATGAAATTGTAGAGATTGACGAACCAGAGCCAGAATACCGCGGTCAGCGCAAGGTCCGCCCAGAGCGGCAGCACGCCTTGGAAAACAAGTCCGTCGGAGGGCACGAGGGCGAGCCCCAATGCAACGGCCGCGGCTTGACCCAACAGGCGGGGAAGCGCCGGCAGGGTGCGGATGTCGTCGATCCACGAGAGGGCCGCCAGGATTGCCCCAAGCAGCAGGATACCGACCAGCCCGGACGCCGGAATACCCGCCGACGGCAGACCGTAGGCGACGGCCCCGCCGACCGCCAACAGAGCGATCATGACGGCAATGCCGCCGCCGCGGGGCGTCGGCACGGCGTGGCTGGAGCGGTCGTTGGGCCGGTCGAGAATGGCTCTGCGCCGCAAACTGCGCAAGACGAAGGCGGTGGCGACCAGCGTCAGAGCGAAGGCTGAAATTCCGGCTAACAGGAGGCTGGACCAGGGCATGGCTGCTTATACTCTGATCCGGCCACGGCGTTAAGCACCGGCCTGGTCTTCGCCGGTGACCGCACTCGCGATCACCGCGAGCAGGCCCAGCGCCGCCAGCCACCAGTTCTGCCAAATCCCGAACGACAGCCCCGCAACGGTCAAGGCGGCGACAAAGGCCGCGGCTTGCGCGGCTCTGGCTTCGCGCTCCCGGCGGCGGATATACCGGGCGATCACGCCGATCAAGCCTGCCGCCAGCAAGGCGCCCGGAACGCCCAGCTCCAGCCAGATCTGGAGGGCGGCGTTGTGCGGGTGCAGCGTCATCTTGATGGCGTCTTCATCGTCCAAGGCGGGGATGCGATCCGCCCCGCCCGGAATGGCGCGGGCGGAGTCCAATCCCCAACCCGCCAAGGGCTTGTCGGCGATTCTCTGCGCCGTGAATTCCCAGACGTAGATCCGGTGCAGGGCCGAATCCTTGATGCCTGGCGCGAATTCCGTAACGCGGGACGGGGTGAGGATATGACTGGCGATCAGGGGTGCGGCCACGACGGTGATGGCGGCAAGGGCAGCCACGGTATCGAGAACTCGACGTCCGCCCATCAGGACGGCGATGAACACCAGTCCGGACAGGACGACAGCCAGCTTCGCCGAATCGCCCTCGCCCGCGAAGGTGATGGCGACTGCGGCAAGCAGCGTGCCTAAGGCTTGGGGCTTTCGATCCTGCCGCCAAAGCGCCGCCGCTACCGGCCAGGCCAGGCAGAGAATGACCGAAAAACCCGCATTCAGGATGGTCGGCTCGAGGTTGGATAAGCCCGTCCGATCGGGCCTGATGGCATTGCCGATGGGCAGGTCCGCCGTCAGTTCGACAGTGCCCAAAACCATGGCCAGCCAGATCCCCCTCATGGCCCACGTCAACACCCGATCACGACCCTGCTCGTCGAGAGCTCCCGCGGCGCTCAGGGCGGCAGCGATCCCCAACAGGATCAGCGCCATCGACGTCCAGAGTTCCAGCGACTCCGCAGGCAAGATCGTCCAGGTGATGCTCGCCAGGGCCCAGATCAGAAATGCCCCGAGGATCCGGATTTCGGCCAGTCCGAGCGCCTGCCGCCAGTGACCCCGTCGGATTGCCAAATAAAGCAGCGGCAGGGCGGTGACGGCCAGCAAGATCACCGTGCCCTTGGGCGCCAGCACCGCCACCGGCGCCAGCAGGAAGGCCCCGAATGAGAGCATGCCCGCCGTCACGGCGAAACCTCCTCATAGACGGCAAGCGAATCGTCGACGAATTTCTGTACCGAAAATTCGGCTTCGGCGTAGGCCCGGCCGCGTCGCGCCATGGTGCGGCGGAGATCGGCGTCGTCGATCAGGCGCCGCAGGGCATCCGCCGTGGCGGCACCGTCGCGCGCCGGCACCAGCAGGCCGTTCTCGCCGTCGCGCACGATTTCGCGGCAACCCGGGACATCCGCCGTGACGATGGCGCGCTCGCAAGCGGCCGCCTCGATCAGGGTTCGCGGCAGTCCCTCGCGGTAGGACGGCAAACAGACGATATGGCAATCCCGGAATACGCGGGGCATTTCGTTCGAAAAGCCCTGCCAGGCCACGAGTTCCTCGCTCTCCCATTGCCGGATATGGTCCTCCCCGACATCGGTCGGGTTATCCGGATCCGTGCGCCCGATCAGAACGAAACGGGCGGCCGTCCCCTGTGACTTCAGAATTCTCACCGCAGCGATGAATTCGTGAATGCCCTTGTCGGCGATGATGCGGGCGGGGAAAACGACAACCGGCGGTTCTTCCGGCTCCGGCGACGGCGCATATTTCGCCAGATCGACGCCGCAGCCCCGGATCATGTGAACGGGCGTCTTGCCCAATACCTTGGCCGCCTGGAAGAGCGCCAGGTCGTCGGGATTTTGAAAAATCGCCCGGCAGTTGGCGTGACCGAAGGCAAAACCGTAAAGCGACAGAACGATGTGGCGGAGAAGCTGCGTTTTCGCCGTCTCGCGCAGGAACAGGAAGCCCAATCCGGTCACGGCGATCACCAGGCCCGGGACCCGTAACAGCCGGGCAACCGTTCCACCGTAAGCGCCGGGTTTCATGGCGACGCCGTGAACCAGATCGGGTCTGAGCGCCCGCATCAGTTTCCAGTAGGCGACCATGAGCCGGAATTCCGCAATGGGGTTCATGCCGCCCCGGTTCAGCGGAACGGCGTGGAAGTGCACGCCCGCCTGTTCGATTGCCGCTACCGCGACTTCGTCCTCGGCGACGTTGACGGGGGCGGCGACATGGACTTCCCAACCGGTCTCCCGGGCGGCGATGGCGACGGACAGCCGGTGACTGATGAAGAACGGCGCGTCGTTCAGCAGGAACAGCAGGCGTTTCGGCGCCGCCGCCACCTCAATTCGCCTCCAGCCAGGCCTGGAACATCAATACGTCCCAGATGTGGTGCTGCCAGTTGCGCTGACCTGAAAGATGTTGGCGCCATTTTTCGCGGATCGGGCCGGCGGCCAAGAAGCCTTCGTTGTTCAAGCGATTTTCATCCAACAGGGCCTCCGCCCATTCCCTCAAGGGACCGCGAAGCCAATCGTGGACGGGCAGGGCAAATCCCATCTTGGGGCGTTCGATCAGGGATTTCGGGACGTGCCGGTAAAGCACGTTGCGCAGAACCCGCTTGCCGACGCCGCCGCCCGTTTTCAGGCTCAGGGGCAGCGTCCAGGCGAACTCGACAACCCGGTGGTCCAGCAAGGGCACACGCGCCTCCAGGCTGACGGCCATGCTGGCGCGATCGACCTTCGTCAGGATGTCGTCCGGCAGATAGCTTACGCCGTCGATGTGCATCATCTGTTCGGTAAACGTGCCCAACGCCGGCCATTCGCACTCCCGGTCGAGGACGGTAACCGGCGCCGATCCCCCCAGGACGATGCCGTGGCCGGGGGCCCAATGTTCGACCAGGCCGCGGTAGATGCCGGCCGGAGTCTTGGAGCCGAGGATGCCCGCCATCTTGTGAAGCTTGTCGCCCGGATTTCGCTGGCGAAGCTTGGCGGGCAAAACGGGGCCCAGGGCGGAAAAAAGCCCATCCCAGGTGCGCGGCGACAGCGCCGTAAGCGCGGTGACGGCGGCCAGACGCAGGGGTGCCGGCAAGGTGCCGGTGCGCCGCGCGATGGCGTCGACCCAGAGATAGCGGTTGTAGCCGCCGAACAATTCGTCGCCGCCGTCACCCGAAAGACAGACGACCACGTCCCGGCGCGCCATCTCGGAAACGAGGTAGGTGGGCAACTGGGAGGAATCGGCAAAGGGTTCGTCGTAGATACGCGGCAGTTCGGGTACGACCTCCAAAGCCCGCGCGGGATCGAGGTAGAGCTCCGTGTGATCCGTGCCGAGGTGCGCGGCAACGCGTGCGGCATCCTCGGCCTCGTTATAATCGCCTTCGTGAAAGCCGATGGAAAAGGTCCTCACGGGATCCGAACTGATCGACTGCATCAGTGCCGCGACCGTGGAGGAATCGACACCGCCCGACAGGAAGACGCCCAGCGGCCGGTCGGCCACCAACCGGTCGCCGACGGCCTGCCGCAGCAAATCCTCCAGCGTATCGGTGGCCTCGGCTTCATCGCCGGTGAAGGGCGCGGCGGCGCCCCGGGCGGCCACTTCAGCGAACGACCAAAAGGCGTTCAGCATTGGATCGTCACCCGGTTGGGCGTCCGCGGACAATGTGAGAATCGTCCCCGGCACGAGCTTGGCGATCCCCCGATAGATGGAGTGCGGCGCGGGCACGCAGGTACGCATCATGAAGAGGGAAAGGCTGTTGCGGTCGATCTCCGCGGCGAAGGCGGCATGCGTCTTGAGGGCGGCGAGCTCGGAGCCGAATAGGAAAACGCCGCCGGACCAGCCGTAGTAGACCGGCTTGATGCCGAGCCTGTCGCGCACCAGCGACAGCGTTCGGGTTTCACGATCCCAAAGTGCAATGGCGAACATGCCGACGAACCTGCCGCAGGCCGCTTCGAGGCCCCACTCCTCAATGGCGGCCAGCGCCACTTCGGTATCGGACCGGCCGCGGAAGGTGTGGCCTTTGGCTTCAAGCTCCTCCCGCAGGCGCGGAAAATTGTAGATTTCACCATTGTAGGCGAGGACATAGCGGCCGCTCGCGGAACGCATGGGCTGCGCACCGGCAGGAGAGAGGTCGATGATCGAAAGCCGCCGGTGGCCCAGCGCGATCCCGGCCGCCGCGTCAGTCCAGACGCCGTCGGCATCCGGGCCCCGATGACGGATCGCCTCGGCCATGGCGGCGACTTGCAGGCTCAGGCCGTTGTCGTCACTCGTTCGCTTGGGATCGAAAAATCCGGTTATGCCGCACATGATCTACGTGTTTGTCAGGAATTCGAAATGCCGATGGGCGAAAAATCGATGTGCGGCCAGTGGCGCGATAGCTTGCCGATCCGCTCGATCTGTTCCGCCGAAAGCTGTTCGCGCCCCCGACCCGACGTTCCCCGGTTCTTCCGGGTATCCGCCCCGCCGCGCACCCGCTCGAGGGCGTCGCCGAGACCGCCGGCGGCGTCGTTCAGGCCGTAAAATTCGAGCACCCCGTTCAGCGCCGCATTCGCATCCGCCATGACGTCGGCATAGCCAAGCCAGTGAACATCCGTATCGCCGCGCAATTCGGCTTCCTTCCACATGGCGAAGAACGACAGGTACCAGGGCGCCGCCAACTCCGCCAGAGCGTCGAGTTGAACGGATCTCTGCCGCGCCAGCAAACCGTCCGGGGCGATAAATGTCGGTGTGGCGGCGGATTCGTTCTCGAGGTGATCGCGCAGGCTGACCAGGCAGTCGAAAACATCGCGTGTCAGCACGACCGGCCGGATCCGGAATTCCGCCATGCGCTCGAGGTTCGGTTTTGTCGCCCGGGTATGCTGGTGGCAGACGATGTTCATGGACCACGAATCGATCAGCTTGGGCAGGTAAAGGTCCTGTTCGTCTAGATGATTCTGGCCGAGGAAGAACCGCAGATACCCGGTCGCCTCGGCCAGCGAGGCGACGACGAAGGTCGACGCCGATTTCGGCATGGCCGTGATGAACAAACAATGCGCGCGCTTGGAAAACGTCCGGCGGAACCGGTGGTTGAGCCGCAGCCCCCGGATCGACGTCGTCTTCATCGCGCGCTCCAGGCGCTGGGTTAGCTTTGCCATGGCCGCAGAATAAGGGTTTTGCGTGTGGCGTCACTCGTTTTCCGGCATGGGCATCGCGACGGACCGGGGGTATGCTGCGCGCCATGTCCAGCGATGCCGACCGTACCGAAAATCCCGAACCGCCGAAGCGCGTCACCTTGGCCGACGTGAAGGCGTCCCTGAATCCAAACGTCAGGGAACAGTTTTTCGTCATCTGGTTTGGCCGGCCGGCGGGAAATCTCCTGACGCCGTTTTTCTACAATACCGGCTGGTCGGCGAACGGCGTAACGGGTCTGCGCTTCTGCTTCACCTTGGCGGCCTTTGCCGGTCTGGTGTGGGGCAGCCGGGAAAGCCTGATCGCCGCAGCGGTTCTGTTCTACGTCAACTACGTGCTGGATCAGGTCGACGGCAACATCGCCCGCTTGTCCGGCACGGTGACCTACTGGGGCAAGTTCATCGATGGTATCGGAGACCGCTTTTTCTACATATTCGCACCGTTCGCCGCCGGCCTCGGTCTGTGGCGGACCACCGAGTTGGGCGGCTGGCCGATCGCCGTCGGGGCAGCGATTGCCGCGGCGACCCTGTACGCGGACATGTTGAACGACCGCCTCGCCCATTTTCGCGAATGGCTGACGCGGGAGGGCGGCCCGCCAGGGGAGGCGGAAGAGGCCCGCGCCGCCAGGGCCGCCGGCGCGATCGCCTGGTCGACGCGCAGCCTGACCAACGCCGGACTGTTGTTGCCGTTGCTGTGGCTCGTACCGGGCGGGCTTTATTGGTACCTCCTGGCGCTGGTGCCGCTGCAGGGCATTGCGGCCTTCGTCCGCGGGTTGGCCTTGATGCGCCAGGCCGGCGCGCTGCTGCGACGTTCGCGCAAAAGCCGCAAGGGCCTGTGAGCCCTAGCGGGACGTAATTTTGAAACCATGGTGAACGGGTAAGGGTTCGGCCCGAACATCTTCAAACCTGCTCAGGGCCTTTTGCAGGTCCGTCAGCACGGTCCGGACTTCGGCGATATCGATGCCGGGAAATTTTTGCTTCACGTAGCCGCTGGCCTTGGCCCCGCGCAACACCCGCCGCGCCGCCGGCCTCAGGGCCGTGGCCCAACGAGAGCCCATCCGGGCGAGTGCCGATGTGCCGCCGCCGGCTAAGGTATGCGCCTGTAGGCCGATATCGTCGATGGCGTCGACGATGCGCTCGACCGCGAGCGGACCGTCGAGCGCACTGAGGTAGTCGCGTGCCGCCGAAGGTTTCGTTTGTCCCTCATCGCCCGCCAAGCAGGCTTCGGTTGCCGCAATCAGCTCCGTACGGTCGTAAGCGTTGCGGGACACGGCATTCGGCAGCGGCGAATCGTAGGTTTCGGATGTGCTGGGCCGGTAGGCAAGCACAGGCTTCCCGAGCAGGTGAGCTTCCAGCCCCGTGGTGCAGGAATTGTGGATCACCGCTTCTGCCCCCAGCAACCAAGGCACGACCGGACCCTCGCCGATGACGGATACGTTGGACAACGGCTGGGCGGCCTCTTGCCACGGCCGGGCATCCTCAGAAGGGTGCGGCCGAACGATGATGCGATAATCGGGAAAGGCGGCGCTCAATGCCGGCAGGACGTCCATGAAGCCGTGATGAATTTCGCCGAGGAAATCGCGCCAAGCGAAGTAAAACTGTTCCTGCTCGACCGTCGTCAGCGTGCCACGCTGCTTCAATCCTTCGATCCAGCTGTCGTAGCCGAGATAGTGGTTGTAGCGGCTGAAGTTGGTGTTGATCAGTAGATAGGGTCCGTGCGTTGACCGGCACGCGGCGGTTTCCGCTTCATACAGCCCGCGCAATTCGGGCCTCAGCATATCCCCTCTGGCATTGCCGGTCTGAACGATGCGTTGGGCGGCATCGCCCGATTTGATCGCCATGTCGGCCGCCTGAACCGGTCCCCAGGCAAAGAAGCGCTCCGTCATCTCAAGATTTTCGACATGGACGCGCTCCCGCAGATAGGCGTCCCGGTCCCGGTAGACCAGGCCTTCCTCGCACCAGGCGCCGATTTTGAAACCCAGCTCATGCAGTTTGCGGAAATGCGCCAATTTCGTGCGCGCAACGCTTTTATCGAGGTAGAGCCCCCGCGGCAAATGGGGGAGTTGAGCCAAGAGCGCGTTCTGTTCGCCCAATAGAACGTCGTATCCCCGCGCCGCCGCCGTCGCCGCCAGAAGCGTTTTTGCATGGAACTCCCTGGCCTTGGTTTCCATGGGCAGGATGAGCCATGGCTTCGTTTCGGCGTGACGGTTCATGGGTCGACGAATTGGCTGAGCTCGTTGGTGTTGATGCGTTTGACGCGGCTTTGCTCGATCCCTTCGTCGTCGTTCCAGCCGTTGTCCAGCGTCAGTCCGAGCGTGAAACCGAACCGGCGGCAGAATTCCCGCGTGTCGTCGGGGATTGCCGCGCCCCGGCCGTAGGGATAGGAGACCCAGGTCGGCTCACGCCCTAGAATGCCGCCGAGATGTCGGCGGTTGCCCAGCGCGTCGCTCTCGAGTTCCGCGCCGGGGGACAACGTTGTGAACGGTTTGTGGCTAGTGCCGTGGCAGCCGATCATATGGCCGGCCGCGGCAAGGGCGCCGATCTCACCTTCGTTCATGTAAAGACCGCCGCAGAAATCCGCTTCGTCGATATCACGGCGTCGCAGCATTTCCGAAGTCGTCCGATCGACCACGTCATAGGGCAGCAGGAAGTTGATGAGATACTTAAGCCGGCCGATCTCGGGCGTGTCGTAAATGTAGACTCGGCTCGCCTTCGCGGCCGTGGCGGCGTCGAGTTCGGTGTTGGTATTTGCAGGCAGCGCCGCCAGGAATTCCGCCCTGAACGTATCCGGCGCGGTCGTCGCCCGCAGCCAGTGGACCTTGTGAACCATGACGGCGCGTCCCGTCTGCAAGGGTTGGGATGAGACGAAAAAAACCGCTTTCAAACCGAGCGGGTCGAGGAATTCACGGGCGATGTCACGATGGTCGACCAGCCCGTCGTCAAAGGAGATTAGGATGGAATCCCCAGGCAAGATACCGGCGCCCGCCAGGAAACTTTCCGCCTCCTCCGGCGTGGCCATGTGAAACCGTTCGCGCAGAGCGCCAACCTCCGTCCTGAAATCAGCCGGCGAAATCGGGTGAATACCGGGATGAAGATATTGTCCCGGATCGCGGATGTAGTGGTAATTGACCAGCAATAGGCGGCCCCGGGCATTCGTCATTCGCCGGTTCCTTGGAATTGAGCGCTTTCTCCGCAGATGCGTTCGTAGAGATCAGCCAGGCCGCATCGCCCGATCTCCCGGTGCAGTTCTTCAAGCTCGGCTGCCTCCAGCACCTCGCGCCAAATGCCGACGCGCGTTTTCGTCATAGGTTCGCCGAGGCGCTTGAGCGTCGTACTCGCCTTGCCCGTCGCCCGCTTGACCTTTTCGAATTCGCCGTCCTTGCCGCGAAAGCGTCCGGCGGCCTCCTCATAGGGCTCCTGCAAAAACGCCAGGACTTTCCGCATGGTGGCCTGGGGTTCGAGCACCAGGGCTTCGTAACGAAGTTCGAGGAAATTCGCGGCGTTGAGATCGAGTTCCGATTTGTGCCGCTCGGCCGCTCCCAAGAACAGGCACCAGCGCTCGGCGAATTCCTCCACCGTGTCCCATTTGGCGGCTTGGCGCAGCGATGCGTAGACGTCCCTGGGGTCCCTCACGATGTGCAGGATGCTGGCGTCCGGCCAAGCCTGCAGGATGCGGTCGGCATGGACGATGTTGCCCGGCGTCTTTTCCGCCCAGCGCGGTTTTTCCTCCCGCGCCGCGATGACGTCCAGCAGGCGGCCGACGAAAGATTCCGCGCTTGTGCAGTCGGCCGCGATGCCGTGAACGTCGGAGGCCGGCAAATCGAAGAACTCGGCCAGTCGATCGATGCGCGTGCGCATGTCGGCGCTATCCAGTGACCGCCAATCGAGATCGAACCAGTAAGTTTCCAGACCCGCCGCAATGTGGGAATGCTGACCCAGCATGGCGCGCAAAAGGCTGGTGCCCGATTTGAACAGGCCGCCAACGAAGATGGGCGTCGTCGGTGTCGGGTTCACTGGTCACCCTCTCGGCGACCCAACAGCCACTCGGCCAGCTCGAGTTCGAAGGGCTCGTCGATATTGACGACGGGCCGCTCGACCACGACCGCCGCGCAATCGTCCTCCAGGATGTGGCCATCCTCGACCAGGGTTTTCCGCCTGAGGGCATAGCAAAGTCCGTTGCGGTGGTAGTAGGGCGGGATGGTCTGTCTAAGGGCGTGCTGCGCGCCCGTTGCCAGGTAAAAACCGATACGGCCGCCGTCGTCGACAGTCAGCGTTTTGTGCGGCGTGAAGTGGGCTGGCGTCGGGCTGACGGTGGCGGCGGCGGCGTGACCCCCCTCAACAAGCGTGTCGACAGTCCGGGTGACATCCTCGGCGGTGCGCAACGGACTGGTCGGCTCCAACAACACCGATACGTCGAACGTCATGCCGTATTCCGCCTCGCAGGCCGTCCAGGCATGCCTCCACATGTCGACCGATGTGGCCTTGTCGCCCGACAGTTCGGCGGGCCGAAGGAACGGCGCAGCCAGGCCGTGGCGGACGGCTTCGTCGCGGATTTCCTCATCGTCGGTCGAGATCACGGCGTGGTCGATCCAACCGAGGGAGGCGGCAATTTGCCCGGCCCGCCCCACAAGGGAAACACCGCCCACCTCACAGAGGTTCTTGCGCGGGATCGATTTCGAACCGCCGCGCGCCGGTACGACGGCCAGGATGCTGAGCCCGTGGCGTGCCATCAGTCCGTCGCCTCGTCAAGCCCGACCTCGCGCCCTTCGGCGGCGGACAGGCGCGCAGCCTCGACAACGCGCATCACGTTGAGACCGTCGTCCAGGGTGCAGGTCGCGGGGCCGCGGCCATCCAGGACTTCGAGGTACTCCTCGGCGACGGCCACGAACATGTCATTGCGCTCGCAGTCGTAAAGGGTTTCGTCCCAGGTCTCGGACCAGTCCTTACCGATGGCGACGCGGTTGGGATCGGCGGTCCACCAAACGGTACCCTCCTCACCAGAGAAGCGGATCGATTTTTCGTGGGGCCGGCCGTAGAGATCGAGGTGGATGCTGACGCGAAGATTGTCGTCGTAGGTAAGAACCATGTCGACATTGTCGTCCGAGGTAATGTCGAGATCGCTGATGGTTTCGATGCGGGCATAGACCCGTTCCGGCAGGCCGAACAGCCAGAGGCACAGGTCGATCCAGTGGCTTTCGTCCAGCAGCGCCCCGCCGCCCTGCTCCTTGCTGGCCATGAACCAGGCGTTGTAGGGCTCGTATGGGTGCCAGTCGGCGAGATGGGCCGACATCACGAAACGAACGTGCCGAAGCGTGCCGACCTCGCGCTCCTCAAGCAAATTCCGGACCTGGCCCAAGGGCGGCCACCAGCGCCAGGTATAACCCAGGAGAACCGCGACGCCGGTTTCCGCCGCTTTGGCGTGCAAACGCGTGGCGCTTGCCAGATCGGGCGATACCGGTTTTTCCAGGAGCAGCGGTACGCCGGCCTCCAAAAGCGCCACGCCCTGGTCGACGTGGAAAGCGGTCGGTGATCCGATGACCGCGCCGTCGAACGTATCGGCGGCCAGTGCCGCCTCGACGGAATCATACGCACCGGTTGTCGGCGTTTCGGCGGAAAGGGCTTCCTGCCGGTCGGCGCGTGGATCGACGCAGGCAATACGGCAATTCAGCGCCGCCAGGTTGCGGGCGTGGCGCTGGCCGATGGAACCGGAACCGACGATCAGAATGTGTTTCCCCATCAGCGGATCCCCTCGACCATAGCTTGGTAGGCGTCGGCATCGAACGGCAGCTCGAGATACGCCGGTCCGTTTCCAGGCGACCAGGCCGCCAGAGCATCCGTGAGCGCCGCTTCGGTCGGGCAAATCTCACCTGGAAGTCCCATCGCATTCATCACGGCGAGCCAGGACGCCCGTTCGCTGAGCAGGGGCGATTGCGTCAATCCGTCGGCAATGGCACGGGTCCGGACCGAACCGAAGCCGCCGTCGCTCATGAGCATGACAAGTAAAGGCAGTTTCCGTTCCACGGCCAACTTCAGTTCCGCCGCCCACATGCCGATGCCCCCGTCGCCGACGACGCAGATCGTGGGACAGCCGGGATCCTGTAAGGCCGCGCCGATGGCCATCGGTACGGCGGTTCCCATGTAGCGCCCCTGCCCCGACATCAAACAATGCTCAGGTCTCGTGGGCCGCCAGGCATGTTCGGCGATGGTGCAGAAGTATCCCGTATCGAAGACCGCCCTTGCCGTGCCGTCGAACCGGCGCTCGAGGGCGGCCAGAGCGGCGCCGGGAAGGAAATCCCTCATCATGAAGTCGAACAGCTCGGTTTGGACGGCCTGTGTTTCCTCGATCCCCCAGGATCTTTCCCGGAGGGCGGCGAATACGTTTTCGACGCCGTCGGTTCCGCATTCGGCCGCAAAGCCGAATGGTGCGTCTCCCGGCAGGTCGTCAATGTTGACGGCGCGTCCCGCGAAATCGCCGGCGGCCAAAACCTCCTGGGCCCGCAGACCCAGGCATACGATCAAGTCGGCCCCGGCGATCAGCTTCGCCTCCAGCGTGCGCTCCCGTCCGACGCCGGTGTAGACGCCGGCGGCGTGGTCCAGCGTTTCGTTGACCGCACCCTTGGCTGCCGCCGTCGTGAAGACCGGAATACTCAGATTGTCCAAGTCCGGCTGCCAGCTTTGTCGCGCCGCAAGCGAACCGGCGATAACGATCGGCCGGTCCGCCGCTTCAATGTGCCTCAGCACCTCGCTGGGGCCGGGCCGGGCCGGCGAAGCCGGCCGCTCGACGGTCGCCCGGTCGTTCAATTCGAGCAATACCGGCCCGGGCGCCTCGGTGAGGGCAAGTCCGGCGGCCGCGAAATAGGGATCTTCGCCATTGAGGCCGCCGCTGCCCTTGCTCAAGGCGCCCGCCAAACCGGCCTGATCCATACCCTTGTGCCGCAAGCGCCAATCCGTTTCCGCAGGATAGGCTTCGGCGACGGCGACGACCGGCAGGTCGTCAAATTGGCAGGCTGCAAGACCGGCCGCCATATTTGCGAAGCCCGGTCCCTTGATCGATACCGCAAGGCCCGGAGTGCCTCCCAGCCGGCCGGCCGTGCCGGCCATGATGGCGGCGGCGCCCTCGTGATGCGTGGTGTGAAATTCCACGCCGGCCGATACCAGGGCGTCGATCAGTTCGAGGCTGCCGCCGCTGCCGGGGATGCCGAAGGCATGTTGGACGCCGGCGGCGGCGATCGCCGGGGCGAGATCGGCGGGCTTGATCACCGTGCCAATCCCAAGTGATCGAGAATTTTTTCGGCGGCGCGGCGGCTAACGACGCGGACAGCGTCCGGACTGAAGCCGCCGCAGTGAGGCGTGATTAGCAGATTATCGTGGCTCTCGGCATATAGACGCAGTGGGTGGGCAGCAACATCGGGTTCGCCGTCGAGCACATCCAGGCCGGCCGCGGCCAGCCGTCCCGAATTCAGGGCCTCGAGCAATGCCTTTTCGTCGGCCAGGCCGCCACGCGAGGTGTTGATGAAGATGCCGCCCGGCTTCACGCGACCGAAAAGGTCGGCATTCAGCATGCCTTTCGTTTCGGGTGAAAGATGCACGTGGACCGATATAACGTCCGAGGTTTCGAAAACCTCCGTCAGCGGCGTCTGCCGGATACCGTCGGGCCAGGGGTCGATGAAAGGGTCGTGGCCGACCACGTCCATGCCGAAAGCCGCAGCATAGCGGGCCATCCAGCCTCCGATGCGGCCGCAACCCACCAGTCCCAATTGGCGGCCGTTGAGCATCAGGCCGGGGAATTGTTCACGCTCCCAGCCGCCGTCCCGCGTGTGGCCGATAGCCGCCGGCAGCCTGCGCGCGCAAGCCAGCACCAGGGCCCAGCTCAACTCCGCCGCCGGCGTGATGTTGCGCAAAAGCTCGGGATCCTCGCGCAAGGTCCGGACGGGGGCGGCGCGTGCGTCGAGAGCGGCGCGGCTGATGTGGTCCGAACCGGTGGTGGCGCAGGAGATGATTTTCAGGCCGGGTGCGGCTTCGATCATGGCGTCGTCGATCACCACTTTCATGGAGGCATCCAGCAGCGCATCGCTTTCCGCCAAAACCGCCCCGAGGGCGTCCCTGTCGGCATCCGCGTGGACCGCGTCGGCCAGGCCGTCACAGACCTCCGACAAGACCTCAAAGCCTTCCGGGGCACCGATGTAGGCGATTTTCGTCATTCCGGGAACTAAGCTTTCTTCATAAGGAAGGCGTACAAACGATCGGCGACGCCGCGTTGCTCAAGGTGGGCCTGCCAAGTCCGGTCGAGCAGCGGTTCGTCGAGGTGGGGCAGGACATCGCGGCCCGAGGGACGGCCGTCACGCATCCAGGCGGTGGCGTTGGCCAGCCCGTAGCGCTGGACATAGCGCACGCTCTCCATCTGCAAGCCCGCCCGTTCGGCACATGTCGCCAGGCTGTCGCCATCGAAATACCATCGGTGTGCCGCCCGGTAGAAGAACGGTGGATAGGCGGTTGCCAAGTCCATCAGGGCGTCGTTGCGGTTGGGGGTCGACAACATGAGCTTGCCGTCCGGCTTCAGCAGGGATGCGATTCCGTCGAGGAAGTCGCGCGGGTTACCGACGTGTTCGATGACGTCGAAGCTGAAGGCCCAGTCGACCTTGCCGCTCCAGTCGGCGGCGGCATCGTCGCCGAAGGGATAGACCCGGTAGCCCCGGTCCGCCAGCGACGTGTGATAGGCCTCGCCGGGCTCGATGGCGATGCATTGGCGGGCCAGGCCGCTGACATGATCGAGGAAGCTGCCGCCGCCACAGCCAATGTCGGCAACCGTCTTGCCGCGCAGGGACTCGGGCCAGAGCACGGAAAGGCGTTCGTTCTGCACGACATCGTGGGCGGCGAAGAACGCTGCCGCATCGCTCCCTTCTTCAAGGGATTCACGATAATCCGTGCCCTGATAAAATGCTTCGTCTCGGCAACTTCCCTCATCCAGGCGGTCGACCCCGCAAGTCCGGCAGCGGGCGACGGTCGATGATTTGGTCAGATTTCCGAAGGCGCCGTCACGCACCGGGCCGTCGTGCACGATCCGCCAATCGTCGGATCCGCATATTTCGCACGGTTGAAACTCTGCTGGGGTACCGGACATGTCGATATCAATCCACGTAGGCCAGACGTTTCTGCACGGTGATCTCGCAGGCGGCCAATATATCGGCAATGCGCTGCCCGGCCTTACCGTCTCCGAACATGGGCGACGGCTCGTAAGGGCCGTGGGCCAATTGCTTGCGAATGGCCGCTTCGATGGCATCCGCGTCGTAATCTACGTCGATCACGTTGGGGCCCCGTTCGCGGCCTTGCTGACGCGTCCCGATATTGACGGTGGGAGATCCCAGAAACGCACCCTCCCGCAGCGCCGAGCTTGAATTGCCGACCTGACAGGCGGCGTTTGCAATCAGCCTTGCGTAGTCCTCGGTCCCGAAATTGCGGTAGAAGTGGAGCCAATCCGGATCGTGGTGTTCCCGGTAGACCCGAAGTCCCTTGGAAACATCGTCCGAGCCGGCATCGACATTGGGCCAAAGCCAGGCTGCCTGCATGCCGAGCCGTTCGATGGCCCTCAGGGTCTCGTTGATCTGGTCGAAGCCCTGACCGTATTCCGTCGTGACCGGATGCTGCAGGACCACGAGGTAGGGCTTGTCGGGATCGAGTTCCGCGCCGACGCCGCGATAACGGGTAAAGATGTCCCTGGGCAAGGCAAGGTCGATGTCGGCGACCACGTCCATGGCGGGGCAGCCCGTCATGTGGACGCTGGCCGCGTCTTCGCCCATGCGGATCAGGTTGTCCGCCGATAATTCCGTGGCGGGAAAATGCAGGTGGGCGAGTTTGGTGACGGCGTGGCGCACGCTTTCGTCGATCGAGCCCGTCACCTCGCCGCCCTGGGTGTGGGCCAGGGGGATGTTCATGTAGCTGGCGGCGATGGCGGTGGCGATGGTCTCGAACCTGTCGGCAACGGTGAGGACGATATCCGGCTTGATGTTTTCGAATTGCGTCGCCAGCTCCATGATCGCCATGCCCGTCGATTTCGCCATGGTCGTGGGCGTTTCGCCTTCGACGATGGAGTGGACTGTGGCGATGGGTTCGAATCCGTCGTCGCGGATCAGCTCTTGGACGTTGCCGAAGCGGTAGAGCAGGGCCGACGCGCCGATGATGAGCTGCAATTCGAGATCGGGATGATCCTGCACCGCACTCATGACCGTCTTGATGCGGCCATAGTTTGCCCGGCTGTTGACGACGATGCAGATTTTGCGGGGGCGGCCACTCATACCAAATCCTCAAGCTTCAAAAGCCGATCGGCGGAAACGTCGACCGCCAGTTCACGCCCGACCAGGTCGGCCAATTGATCGGCGGGAATGCCGGTGCCCGGTTTTTTCGCCGTCAGCATGTCGGCCGTCAGCACCGTACCGGCGCTCAATGGGCGCACGGGCGCGATGCTCTTGGTGAACAGGTCCCGCATTTCGGTCAAGGCCTTGGCGGCGTTGTTCTTGTCGACGGGGTTGCCGTCCATTTCGGCGACCGCGTCCCGGGCTTCGCACAGCAGGGCCAGACCGGCGGGGTTCAAGGAAACCGGCACGTCGGGGCCGAACATCTTCATGTCCAGGGCGAAGTGGATTTCGATCATATCCGCGCCCCGGGCGATAGCGGCAAGGGAGGGATGGGGGCTACCCGAATGATCAGACAGACCGACGGGACAGCCGTAGCGCGTGCGCATCTCTTCGATGACATTGAGGCCGACTTCGGCCAGCGCCGTGGGGTAACTGCTGGTGCACTGAAACAGCGCCAACGGCGCGCCGAGGTCGCGAACGGTCCCGACGGAGGCAGATATTTCGTCCCAATCGCTCATGCCGGTAGAAAGCAGCACGGGTTTCTTCGTCGCCGTCATGGCGCTGAGCAAATCCGTCGATTTGTACTCGCCCGAGCCGACCTTCCACGCCGGCACGCCGATCTTTTCCAATAACTCAACCGCGGCGACCGAAAAGGCGGAAGAGAGGAAAACCAGTTCCCGCGCCGTCGCGTGATCGGCCAGTCCCGTCCATTGTTCCGGCGTGAATTCCATACGTTTCCAATAGTCGTAGCGGGTTTCGTCCTGCTCGCTAAAGCGCACACGAAACGGTTCGTCCAAAGTCGATTCGGCCGCCGCGATATGGGTTTGAAACTTGATGGCGTCTGCGCCCGCCTCGGCTGCGGCATCGATGAAAGCGTGGGCAAGGCCCAGCGAGCCGTCATGGGACTGGGACACCTCGGCGATAACGAAGGCCGGGCGGTCGCGACCTATTTCATGGCCGGCAAGGGTGATGGAGTTGTCGTTCATGGGGCAACGTGGGGACGGTTCATCGGGGATATCGCTTCGGGTTGGGTGCTGACTTCGCCGTAGGTTGTTTCGCGCGCGCCGCCGCCGCCGTCAAGTCGGTAGATGACGTCGGCGTTTCGGATTGTCGTCAGTCGATGGGCGATGACGACGACGGTGGCTTCCTCGCCGAGCTTCTCGATCGCCTGCTGGATCAACTGCTCCGATTCGCTGTCCAGCGAACTTGTGGCCTCGTCAAATATATAGACGTCCGGCCGGCGCAGGATGACACGGGCAATCGTCAGGCGTTGGCGCTGGCCGCCGGACAGTCTGATACCGCGGTCGCCGACCACGGTTTCGTAGCCGTCGTCCAGACTCTCGATAAAGTCATGAATGTTGGCTTTTATCGCCGCCTCGGCGATTTCGGCTGGCGTGGCGTCCGGTCTCCCGATTCGAATGTTCTCTCCGATGCTTGCATGGAAGAGTTCGGGATCCTGACTCACGTACCCGATGCGTCGGCGGAGGCTGGCCAGACTGTAGCTCCGAATGTCCCTTTCGTTGATCATGATGCTGCCGCGTTCCGGCCGGTGCAGGCCCAGCAGCAGATCCGCAAGGGTCGATTTGCCGACCCCGGAGGGGCCGACGATGGCCGTCGTGGCGCCGCGCCGGATGGTCATGTTCAGGTCGGTGAAGACGGGGACGCCGTCGTGGGAAAAGCCGAGCTCCCGAATGGCGATATCTTCCCTTAGTCCGTCGAACGTCTCGCCCTCGTCCAGCACCTCTCTCGAAGGCGCGGCTTGCAGTAATTCGTCGACAAGAACCAATGACGGGATCATGGCGGCGATCTTCATGCGCCGTGAAATGAGAAAATTGAGGGTCGTCAGCAAGCGCTGCCCGATCACGACGTAAAATCCAATAAGCGCCAAGTAGGCGGCAGGCTCCAGGTCGAAACCGTGCGACAGCACCATCATGCCGACGCTGAGGAAGAGGATGATGACAAATTCCGTCGATTGGGCCGGGGCGGTATTGAACGCCTGAAAAACGGTTTCGATGCGCCGGTGTTTGGCCAACCGCCCTTCGAGCGCCCCGAGGGTTGCCGCATAGGCGCCGAACAGTTTGATTTGCAAGGCGCTGCCGGCCGATTCGGTGGCGATGGCGGAAATTTCCTGCTGCAGTTTGATGCGCTGCTTGCCGAATTTCGCCGCATAGCGGAACAAGCCTCGGCGGATGACGAAGAAAACCAGGAATCCGATCGCGGTGATGGCCAGCGTTACCTGCCAATTGGCAATCAGCAACACGGCCGCCAGGACGACCGCCAACATCAGCCGATTGATGAAGTCGAAAATGACAATGACGCTGAGCGCCGCTCGGTAAGGCTCGACCGTGACGTTGTGAACGGTCGTGCCGTGGCGTTGGGCCGCCAGATATTCGTACCTTGCCGAAAGATAATGGTCCATCAGCCGCGTCACCCAGTTTTGCCGAAGCTTCATGGCAAAATTGACCGAGAGCGCTTTGGTGGCGACCATCAACACCCCCTTGACCAGGAACGCGAGGGCGAGAAGCGCCAGCAAAGCATCGATTTGAGCCTCGGCCGGCATCAGGCGGCTGAGCAAGGCCGTCATGTTTGCCAGCGGGCCGGCGATCCCCGCCTCCAATCCGGCCAGCGTCGTAATCAAGGGCAAGACCAGCGACAGGCCGAAACTTTCCGCCAGCGCCGCCATCAACATCATCGCCATCAGCACAGCCGCCGAGCCGGCATGATCGGCCAACAACCGCCCCAGCATCCGGGCTTTCTGTGACGAGGAACTCGCGGCCATTTCGATCAGTGTCCTATGGTCGGTCCAAACTGCCGTAGCCAAGGTGCGATCTTCGTTCACCCCGGCCAAATTCTGTCTTCCGTTTTGCCGACGTCGGCTTCTTATGTGTCGGCGACGATCGCATCCTGGGACAGGCGCACGCGAACCTGGCGTCCGAGCATGTCGAGCAAAACGAATACCCGTTGGTCGTCTGACGTGCACTGGAACAGTCCGACGTGATCGCAAAGCGCGCCCTCGGCAACCCGAACCTTCTGTCCGCGCTTGAACCCCGTTTCAACGCCGACGGCGATCATGCCCGTCTCGTCCTCGCGGGCACGAATTTCCTCAATGATCCGTTCACCGACGGTCGCCAGTCTGTCGCCGAAACTGACGACGTAGTCCACGCCGGGTGCATAGGCCATCGTCGGGCGTTCGCCCCGATCAACGTCCGCTCTAGCGAACAGATAGCGCGGGAACAGCGGGGCCTGCACGTAGTCGGTTTTTCGGGCATGCCGCCGGCGCTTTAGGTAGCGAGGCAAATAGACTTCCAGACCCCGCTCGAGCAGGTTGTTCTCTGCCCAGACTTCCTGTTGGACCTTGGTGCGGAGAGCATACCAACGCTTCATTGGCCTTCCTCCACCGAGCGGTCGTCCGGGACGTTACCGTCGCGCAATATACCGAGCAAAATCGGAGTCAGTATGCGTTCCGCGGAAATGTGGCCGGCAAGCTGGTCGAATGTGTTTTGCGGGTGGGCGGAATCAGTAAGCAAAACCGCGTCGATGTCCCTCAGGTCACCGAGCTTCCGGGCCAGCGGAACGTGCATGAACGATTCGTCTGCGCTGTTGGCATCAATCACGCCCGCAATCTCGACTTCGTGTTGCAGCGAACAAAGCAGTGCGATTTCCGCCAGTTCACCCGCCCCCGCCAGAGCAACCCTTCGCCAGGAATGAGTTGCACATTGCGCCAACGCGGCGTCGCATTGGCTGCGGGCCTCGCGGTAGAAATTGAACGACCGTTTCAAGTAGCTCGCCGTCAATCGGCTTTTTTCGGCAAACCCTTTGGGCGTCAGGTAATAGGCATAACGATTGGCTGGCGCATGGGCAACCTTGACCAGGCCTTTTCGGACGCAACGTTTGAGATAGGCGTTGGTAAGACCCAAAGCGATCCCCAATTCACCGGCCAGGGAGCGCTGGGAAACCTGCGCATTCTCATGGACGGCGTTGAGCAGTTCCAGCGTGATGCGGGTTTCCGCATCGGAGGACTGCGTCGGCGTGGTCGAATCGCTGCTCAATTTTGGGTTCCCCGCTTCGGCGGACGATCGCTTTGCTTCACTGCTGGATTCAGGCGTTCGTTCCATGAACGCACCGCGTTCGCGCCGTGAACATACTCCGTTCACACTATGAACGTCAAGTTGTGTTCAAATTGTGAACAACGCGAAGAACAACGAAAAAATAGCGCTGATCACGCTCCAACGGATTGAAAATTGCTTGCAACGCCGGGTTATTTCGGAGAGACAGTAGGGCGCTTTCAGTGGCTCTTCGGGTGCGCGGGCCGAAAGAGCCAATTTCCGTGTGCGCTTGGTTGAGGGAATGACAAAGTAGGGTAATGCCGGAGAACAAAACAATCGCCGTGATCGGCCTGGGTTATGTCGGATTGCCGCTCGCCGTCCTGTTGGCCTCAAAATTCGAGGTCGTCGGATTCGATATCAGCGACACCCGGGTCGAAGAGCTTGGCCGCGGCGAGGACCGGACCGGTGAAGTATCCGCCGATGCACTGACGGCAAGCACTCTCGGCTTGACCAGCGATACGGCGGAAATCCGCGGCGCCGATATCTATGTCGTCACCGTCCCGACGCCCGTCGACGAAAACAACGTACCGGATCTTTCGCCGGTCCGCGCCGCCTGTGAGACCGTCGGTTCGGTGATGGCGCCGGGCGCCGTCGTTGTGTTCGAAAGCACGGTCTATCCGGGTGTGACGGAGGACATCTGTGGACCGGCGCTGGAAGCGGCCTCGGGTCTGAAATGCGGCGAGGATTTTCAACTCGGCTACAGCCCCGAGCGCATCAATCCCGGCGATACCGAGCACACAGTGGACAAAATCACCAAGGTTGTGGCGGGCCAGACGCCTGAAACCGCCCGGTTGCTGGCCGACATCTACGGCAGCGTGATCGCCGCGGGAACTTTCATTGCCGCCGACATCAAAACGGCGGAAGCCGCCAAAGTGATCGAAAACGCCCAGCGCGACATCAACATCGCCTTCGTCAACGAGGTTGCCACAATCTTCCACAAGCTAGGCATTTCGGCTCACGACGTGCTGGCCGCGGCGCGGACCAAATGGAATTTCCTGGGGTTCGAGCCGGGACTGGTGGGCGGCCACTGCATCGGCGTGGATCCTTTCTATCTCGCCCACCGCGCCAAGGAAGTCGGTCACGACCCGGTGGTCGTGTTGGCCGGTCGGCGCATCAACGATTCCATGGGCCGGTTCGTCGCCGATGCCATTGCCGACGCCGTGGAAGCAGCCGGCGTCAGCGGCCCGGTATTGCTGTTGGGGCTGACCTTCAAGGAAAACGTTCCGGATCTGAGGAACACGAAAGTGGTGGATGTAATCGCTGGCTTGAAGGACCGGGGCCTTGAGGTGGATGTTCACGATGTCATGGCGGACCCGGCCGAGGCGGAAGCATTTTACGATGTTCAGCTCAAGCCGGTAATGGCGAAAGGCTACGCCTGCGTCATCGGCGCCGTGCCGCACGACGCCTATCGGGCGTTGGACGCCCAGGCGTTGGCCGATCTCGTGACGCCGGGCGGGGTAGTTGCCGATATCAAGGGTATGTGGCGAAATTTGGAACTGCCCGATGGAATCCGACGCTGGCAGCTCTGAGGCGATATCCCTTTGAAGGGAACCGCCTCACCTCATCTTTTCATATTTTCGCAGCGGCAAATTGTGTCAACGACCTTCGATGCCGCAGGAAAAACTCGAAGTATCCTAGGCATTGCCTGCGGGCTCGTCGGTTTTTTCGAGTTCCTTCTTCAACCCGGCTTCACCGATCTTCATGGCTTTTTCCAGCCGGGCACGGACCTGCGGCGGCAAGTCGTCCCGCTGCAACGCCTCCTTGGCGCCCTTGACGAGCGTCAGGGAATTGGCCAGCCGTTTGTTGTTGGAAGTTGCCATGGGTCGAAGAGCGCTCCGTTTCGCTGAAGGGCCAGTATACCGGATGTGGAGCTAACTCTCCACGGGTACGAGCGCCCACTTGACGATGGCGCCGGTTGGCGCGAGCTCGCCGGACAACACGATCTGTTCTGAGCGGCGGATGTCGCCGCCTCCCAGATAAACGCTCTCTTCCAATCCGACGCGGGCGCCGCCGGCGTGGAAAGTGAAGCCTTTGCCGCTGGCCAGGCGCAGCAGGACGGCACCGCCATCACCGGTTTTGGACGCCTGAACGCTGGGGTGGAGATGAAAACGGATGGCGAAGGCGTGGCCAGCGTGCCGCTTGCCGCCCTGCCAGGAAAGCGAATCCTCTCCCTTGAAGCCGCCACCGGAACCCATGTACAGCCGCCGCCCGTGAACAACGCCGAACGGGGCGTAGCCGTCGTGGGCGGCGTCGATCCAAATGCTGCCGCCATCCTCGTTGCGCTCGCATGTCACCTTGGCGGTACGCCTGCCGATGCCGCCGTCCTCCTCCAGCTCCAGGGCATTTGTGTCGGCCAGCGTCAGGGTCGAGTGAGCGGCCGTCGAGCGGCTGACGTGGCGCCAATCCGGGTGGTGATGGCTGCCGCAGTTGACGATGAGACGCTCCCGTCCGACGCTCATTTCGATAGCCAGGGGTCCGGCATGGGCGGCTGCGGCAAAGCGCGGCGGCGGCGTCCCGCCGGCGTCCATCAGGACCAGTGTCGAGCCGGCCTCCAATCGCTCGAAACCGGATTGGACCGCACTGTCGGAAATCCGGTTGCCGGTATCGGTACGCACCGGCCGCGTCTCGTCGGCGGTTTGAGGTTTTACCTTGGCGGCGGCTACCAGAACGAGATCGATGTCATCCTTGTCGCCTTCATTGCCGCCGCCGAAAACCGCCAGGGCGCCGTCGCCGTGCCGGAAGAACCGCAGCATCGGAGTCATGCGGATTATGGCGACGTCGAGCTTCTCGGGAACGTCGGCGCCGCCGTCGAGCAAGGCCGACCTGACACAGAGCAAATCGGCCAGGACCGACATGTGAAGGGCCGGGCTGCGGCAAACGTGACCGCCGTCGGCAAGGATCTGGCGCGGCAATTCCTCCTCCAGGATCGCCAAGGCGCGGGCCAGTTGACGGCCCCCTCCACCGAGCGCCAGGGCGGACGTTGTAAGGCCCAAAATGGCCGCGATTCTTGCCGGTCCGTCCGGCGTGGCGCCCACATCACGCATCAGATGCTTGCTTTGCCGGGCGAAGCTCGTCAGAAAGCGCCGCCGGAACGTGGGGTCGGCGCCTTCGAGCAGGAAAGCGGCATGAGCCGACCAGGCGGCCAACCGCCGGCCCAGTACGTCGCCGCGCCAGACCAGGGCATGCCATTTCGAATGACGGTCCATCCAGGTCCGGATCAGCTCGCGTCCGCCCAATCGGGCCGCCTCGCCGCCGGCGGCGCGGAAATGGCGCAGCCAGGAAAAGCCGTGCAATTCGGCCCGCCACCTCTCTCCGCCCTCGATGTCCCAAGGCGGTTCATTGAGAGCGACCCGCTTCTCCCCGGCGAATTCATAGCGGCCCTGGAACAGGGCGTTGGCGGTTTCCGGGTGGCCGGGCCAGGGATCGTTCACGTGGGCGACAAAGGCCGCCGGTTCGGCGTTGCCCAGCGTGAGGTCGTAAACGTTTGTGCGGTAGAGGCCGTTCGCCAGAATTCGTTTCAGCCGCCCGCCGGCGCCGCCGGACCCGCCAACCTCCGCCCCCATCGCGGTCTCAACCCTCGCCGCGGAGGCCGGCTATGTTGGCGGCATACGCATCCGGTCCGCCTTTGAATGTAGCGCTGCCGGCCACCAGTACGTCGGCGCCTGCGGCCACGATTTCGCCGGCATTCTGGGACGTGACGCCGCCATCGACCTCGAGGTCGATGGTCTTGCCGCTGGCGTCGATCATGGATCGCAGGATCCGGATTTTTTCCAGCTGTCCGGCAATGAATTTCTGTCCGCCGAAACCGGGATTGACGCTCATCACCAGGACGAGGTCGACGTCGTCAAGCACCGTCTCGACGGCGCTCGCGGGCGTCGACGGATTGAGGGAGACGCCGGCCTTGGCGCCGGTGCTCTTGATATGCTGCAGGGTGCGGTGGAGGTGCGGTCCCGCTTCGGCGTGGGCGGTGATAATGTCGGCGCCGGCGTTGCGAAAGGCGTCGATGTAGGCATCGACCGGCGAAATCATCAGGTGAACGTCGAAGGTCTGCGGCGAATGCGGCCGCAATGCCGCGACGACGTCCGGCCCGATCGTTATGTTGGGAACGAAATGACCGTCCATGACGTCGATATGGATGTAGTCCGCGCCGGCGGCCGTAACGGCCGCGACTTCCTCTCCCAGGCGCGCAAAATCGGCGGATAAAATGGACGGGGAAATACGGGTACGCTGCTGCATGGGGGATGTCGTAGCAGCTTCCACCGCGTCGGGCAAGCTTGGGCCGGGCGGTTGTCGCCGGATCAGGATAGCCGCCTGAAACGAGCGGCGAAAAAGCCGTCCATTCCCCCCTTTTCGGCCAGGAACGAGGGCAGGGTCCGGAGGTCTCCTTCGGGTGTCACGGCACCCTCGAGGCCGCCGATTTCGTCGGGCGAAACCGGCAGCCTTTCGAACCCCTGGCCAACCAGACGGTCCGCCTGATCCTCGCCCTCCTCCGCCTGGAGCGAGCACGTGCAATAGACCAGGATTCCGCCGGGCTTCAGCATATCGCGGGCGGCCGTGGCGAGCCGCGCCTGCAATTCCGCCATTCGGGTCACGTCGTCGGGCGATTTTAGATACGCCGCATCCGGATGCCGGCGCAGCGTTCCGGTGGCCGTGCATGGCGCATCCAGCAATACCGCGTCCGCCGGAGTTTCCGGCCGCCAGACGGCGGCGTCGGCAGCGACGATATCGGCAGTAAGTCCGAGCCGGTCGAGGTTCTCGCGAACCCGCACGAGCCTTTTCTTCGATCTGTCGACGGCAATGACGCGCGCGCCGGCGGCTGCGAGCTGGGCGGTCTTGCCGCCGGGTGCTGCGCACAGGTCGATGATATCGGCGTCGGTGGGATCGCCGAGCGCCGAAAGCAGCAGGCGCGCCGGCAGCGCGGCGGCGGCATCCTGAACCCACCAGGCGCCGTCGCGGTAGCCCTGCAGGTCCTCTATCCGTCCGCCCCCTGCCCGGCGGAGCGAGGCTTCGAGGAGCTCGTCGGCGTCCAGTATTTCAGCCAACTCATCCGAAGCGCCGGCCGATTTCAGGGTCAGGTCCAGGGGTGGCTCGACAAGGTGAGCCTGGGCGATTGACCGGGCCTGATCCTCGCCGAACGACTTGGCCCAGGCATGCCATAGCCAGTCGGGTGTATTGAGCCGGGCAGCATCCTGAGACACTGATAGCGTCTCGCCTTCCCGGATGATCCGTCTCAAGACGGCGTTGACCAGCCCGCGTGAGGATTTTTCCCGCCCCGCCAGGGACACGGTTTCGTCGACGGCGGCGTGGCCAGGAACTTCGATGAAAACAAGTTGCGCGACGCCCAGGCGGAGAACGTTCCGCAATCGCTGTTTTGCCTCGGCCAGGGGCCGGTTAAGGCAGCGGCCAAGCATGTCGTCGACCTGGCCCAGGCGGCGAAGCACGGTAACGCTGAGCAATCGGGCGAAGGCTCTGTCCCGGGCGTCCAGGACCTGGAACAAACCCTCGGGGCGTCCAGCCTCGGCCAACACATCGTCTAGCGGTCGGCCTTTGTCCAATACGCCAGCCAGAATCCACAGAGCCGCGCCACGGGCGCTCGTTGCGGCTGGGGACTGGGGATTTCCGGCTGGCCTTTTCATCCGGCACCTTTATCTTAACCGCCCTGAGCTGTCGAACCTGAAATTTGCCGCCGGGATCAAGCGCATGGACAAAACCCAAGCCCGCAAGAACAAGCCGAAGCCCGCACCGCAAAAAATAGAGAAGCGGGAGGGCAAAAAAACGTCCTCGAGCGTTGACGAAAAAGTGGAGGAGATCGGTGGTCGTGAAGGTCCGGACCCGACTCGCTACGGCGATTGGGAGAACAAGGGCATCCTTAGCGATTTCTAAGCGACCGCCTCAGATCACCAGCACCGTCACCGCAATGATGCTCAGGAATCCCAAAGTCACCCTTCGGTAGGTTGTTGCGTTTGCGGAACGAAAGCCTTTTCCGCCCAACCAGGCGGAAACTACGATGACCGGGGCCAGAATCAGGGTGCGGAGCAAAATAGTCTGATCGATGACATCGTTGATCGCCAAACCGATCAGCGGCGGAAAGTCCGCGAGCAGGAAAAAGATGATGACCGTGGCCCGCACCTGAATGGGTGAGTTGGCGCCGGACAGGAGATAGAGGACGACCGGAGGCCCTGTCATGCCGGTGGCGCTGCCGAAGGTTCCGCTCAACATACCGAAGCCGAAAGTGGTCGCGGTGCGGGGTTGGCGTTTATAGCGCCAGCCCGTCGACAATATTAAAACGAACGTCAGTACAGTGCCGGCAATCACCCGGCGCATAATAGTTTCATCGACCACCAACAGGGCCCAAACGCCCAATGGCGTGGCGATCCAGGCCCCAATCGCCAACGGTACCAAAAGCCGCCATTCGACATTTCGCCAGGCACCGGGAATAAGGGGCGCAGAGACCACGTACTCAAGAAAGAGAACGATCGCAACAGTTTCGGCCGGAGAGAAAAATAGTGCGAACGGTGGTGCCATAACCATGGCCGATCCGAAACCGGTGAAACCGCGAATCAGTCCGGCCAAAATTGCCAGTCCCATGGCCATCAACATGGCGGGCTCGAGGATGAGATCGATCAGCACGATTGTGCGCCTTGAATTCGCCGTTGCTCGGCGTCGAACGATTGAACGAAACCCCGGAAATCCGGGATTTTTCCCCTTTCATTGGTCATAACCGAACGTGCGGTAAGTCGCACCGTTTGGCGGCTAGGCCGAACCTTGAGGGTTCATTTGCGCGAGTTGCTCGGCATCTCCGGCGGCGGTCTCGACGGCACCTTCCGCCTCCTCTTCTTCTTCCTCCGGTCGCTGGGCCCGAGCCATCAATGATTCAAATGCCGCCCGCGCTCTCGGTTCCGCGACGCGATCGCGGAACAACCGTTCGTAAAGATGGAGGCCCTGGAGGATTGATATGATGCCGAACGCGACCTGCGCGGCGTCGAGGTTTTCCCTGAACTGACCAGCTTTGACGGCCTCGATTGCCGCCCCCTCCAGGGCGCCAGCCCACTCTTTTTGAACTTTGGCCAAGTAATATCGGCAAATCCCAGGACGGTCGTCCAGTTCCATGGAAACGGAGGTGAACAGACATCCTCCCGGCAGTTCCGCGGCATGGGACCAGCGGATCCAGTTGTCGAAGTAGGCGCGCAGCTTTTCCTCGCCGTCCGGCTGGCGCCTGGCGGGGATCATGACGCGATTGGCGAACATTGCCGCGGCGGCCTGCAGGACCGCGAGCTGAAGCGCCTCCTTGGTGCCGAAATGAGCGATTAGGCCGCTCTTGGACAAGCCCATCTCCTTGGCCAATGCGCCGATTGTCAAACCTTCCAGGCCCGAAACGCTGGCCACCCCGATGGCCGTGCGTAAGATGGCATTCCGGGTGTCGTCTCCCTTTGCCATGGTGACCTCCCACAACAAGAACGTTCGTTCAAGCCGTACAAGTTCACAAATCGCGAAGAATAGCAACAAAAAAAGAGAGGGCGTTCGATTGCGCCCTCTCCATAATTACTCGAACATTCGTACGAGTATTGACCGTTTTTTATTCAGAACGATTCATTCTGTTCTCAACCAGGTCATCGACGACAGCGGGGTCCGCGAGGGTGGAAGTATCCCCTAGATTGCTGAAGTCATCCTCCGCGATTTTGCGCAAAATTCGCCGCATGATCTTGCCCGATCGCGTTTTCGGCAGACCGGGCGCCCACTGCAACAAATCCGGCGAGGCGATGGGACCGATTTCCTTGCGCACCCACTGAACCAGTTCCTTGCGCAGTTCATCGGATGACTCGAGACCGGCGTTAAGAGTGACGTAGGCGTAAATCCCCTGACCTTTGATGTCGTGGGGATAGCCCACCACTGCCGCCTCTGCCACATCGTGGTGGGCGACCAAGGCGCTTTCGACTTCGGCCGTGCCCATGCGGTGGCCCGAGACGTTGATGACGTCGTCGACGCGGCCGGTAATCCAGTAATAGCCGTCCTCGTCGCGCCGACAGCCGTCACCGGTGAAGTATCGGCCGGGATAAGTTGAAAAGTAGGTTTGGATGAAGCGCTCGTGGTCGCGGAACACAGTGCGCATCTGACCCGGCCAGGAATCGGCGATACAGAGATTGCCTTCGCAGGCGCCTTCCATGGGTGTGCCGTCAGCGTCAACAATCATGGGCTGCACCCCGAAGAAAGGCCGCGTCGCCGAACCCGGTTTCAGAGCCGTGGCGCCGGGCAGCGGCGTGATCAGGATGCCGCCGGTTTCGGTTTGCCACCAAGTGTCGACAATGGGACAGCGTTCGCCGCCCACGACCGTGTGATACCACATCCAAGCTTCAGGATTGATGGGTTCGCCGACCGTGCCCAACAGGCGGATGGACGACCGGTCGGTTTTGGTTACCGGATCGTCCCCCTCGCGCATGAGAGCGCGGATGGCCGTCGGCGCGGTATAGAAGATGTTGACCTTGTGCTTGTCGCAAACCTGCCAGAAGCGCGAGGCGTCGGGATAGTTTGGTACGCCCTCGAACATCAGCGTGACGGCGCCGTTGGCCAGCGGGCCGTAGACGATGTAGCTGTGTCCCGTGACCCAGCCGACGTCCGCCGTGCACCAATAGATATCGCCCTCCTGGTAGTCGAAGACATATTGGTGGGTCATGGAGGCATAGACCATGTAGCCGCCGGTGGTATGCAGCACGCCCTTGGGCTTGCCCGTGGATCCGGAGGTGTAGAGGATGAACAGGGGATCTTCGGCGTCCATTTCCTCCGCCGGACAGTCGGCGTCGACGCTCTCCACCAGTTCGTGGTACCAGACGTCGCGGCCGTCCTGCCAGTCAATGTCGCCGCCGGTCCGCTTGACCACGACGCATTTCTCGATGGTCGGGCTCTGCGCCATGGCGGCGTCGGTGTTGGCTTTCAGCGGAATCGGTTTGCCGCCGCGGATACCCTCGTCGGCCGTGATGACGATGTTGGAATCGCAGTCCTGCATGCGGCCGGCCAGGGCGTCGGGCGAGAAGCCGCCGAACACCACGGAATGGATGGCGCCGATGCGCGCGCAGGCCAGCATGGCGACGGCGGCTTCGGGGATCATCGGCATGTAGATGGTGATGCGGTCGCCTTTCTTGGCGCCGATTTTCTTCAGGCCGTTGGCCAGGCGGCAGACCATTTCGTGCAGTTCGCCGTAGGTAATGGTCTTACTGTCGTTGGGATCGTCGCCCTCCCAGATGATGGCGGTCTGACTGCCGCGCACCTTCAAATGACGGTCGAGGCAGTTGGCGGCGGCATTCAACGTGCCGTCGTGAAACCATTTGATACGCACGTCGCCGGTGTAATCGACGTCCTTCACCTGGGTGTAGGGCTTGATCCAGTCGATGCGCTTGCCGTGCTCGGCCCAGAAGCCCTCGGGATCGTCGACCGACTTGGCGTAAAGCTCCTGATAGCGCTCGTCGTCGCACCAGGATTCGTTGGCCCAATTCTCCGGAACGGGAAAAACGAGATTCTCAGACATGCCGAATTCACTCCCTGTACGGTGCCGTCTTCTCGCCGCGGCACGCGATCGTGGTTCAAAAAGAGGGCGCGATCGGCTCTCCCTGCAGCGCCCCGAATGCCACTTGCGATTATCATACCTATTCAACTGCGCTTCAAGTTGCGCGCTGGGAAGGGGCAGTGGACAAAGCCCGGGCCATGGGGCAGAAACGTCGGCGAAGTTAATCAAGGGGAATGTTTGATGCGCCTGCAACTGATGACCTGGTCCGAAGCCGAGAGCTATCTCCAATCGTCCGACGGTGTGATCGTGCCCATCGGTTCGACCGAACAGCACGGACCCAACGGGCTGATCGGCACCGATGCCCTGACGGCCGACGCCATCGCCATCGAGACCGGCGAGTTGGCAGGGGCCTTGGTGACGCCGGTGATCTCGGTCGGCATGGCGCAGCACCATATGGCGTTTGCCGGCTCCATGACCCTCAAACCATCGACCCTGGTGCAGGTGATCCGTGACAACGTCATGTCGTTGGCCAAGCACGGGTTCCGCAAGTTCTATTTCATCAACGGCCACGGCGGCAACATCTCCACCATTACGACGGCCTTCCAGGAGATCCACGCCGAAGCCAGCCTGGAAGGCGGCAGCGGCGGTATCACTTGTGCGCTGAGGAACTGGTGGATCGCGCCGAAGATCAAGGAATTGTCCGAGGAACTATACGGCGACAAGGAGGGTTTCCACGCGACGCCATCGGAGGTTGCCGTGACCCAGTTCCTCTTTCCCGATCACATCAAGCAGGCGGAGATGGAACCGGCGCCCAAGACCAAACCCGAATTCGGCGATGCGGAGGATTACCGCCGGCGCTACCCCGACGGCCGCATGGCCTCGCACCCCGCCCTGGCGCGTCCCGAACACGGCGAACGGATCTTCAAGGCGGCCGCTGAATACCTGGCGAAGGATTACGCTGAATTCCTCAGTGGCGCTTAGGCGTCGGCAATAACCACATTACCGTCCGAGATCTCCACCGGTACCGGAGTGAGGTGCGCGCCGGGGCAGGGCGGCGAGACACACAAACCGTCCTCGAAGCGGAATTGGGCACCGTGCGTGGCGCAGAGAATGTGCGTTTTTTCGTAATCGAGGAACTGATCCTCGACCCAATCCAGCGGCCCGCCGACATGGGGACAATTGTTGACGTAGCCCCAAATGCCGTCGTTGCGGCGCACGACGAACATTTTGAAGGCTTCGCGACCCTCGCCGAACGTGAAGCCCTTGGCGCCGACGCTGGGAATGTCGTCGAACTTGCAGAGCACCGTGCCGGCGGGCGGGATGTCGGGCGGCGGCGGCGGGGTGTGATCGATCCAGGCCATTGAACGCTTACGCTAACCCCTTAAGGCTTCACGCCGCCCATCTTGCAGATGATCTTCCACGACTTGGCGTCGACGGGCGATACCGAAATACGCGAATGGCGCACCAGCAGCAAATCCTTCAGACGCTCGTCCGCCTTGATGTCGGCCAGGGACACCGGATTCGGCACGGGCTCCACCGCGGCGACATCGACCATGCCGAAAACGCCCTTGGCGTCGGTGTGGTCGGGATAATGTTCCCGCGTCACCTCGACGATGCCGACGATCCTCTTCTCGTTGACGGAGTGGTAGAAGAAGGCCTTGTCGCCGACCTTCATCTCCTTCATGAAGTTATTGGCCTGATGGTTGCGCACGCCGTCCCATTCGCAGGGGCTCTCGTTCACTTGATCATCCCAAGACCAGGCGCCGGGTTCGGATTTAAACAGCCAGTATTTCACGTTGATCCCTCCAATCAGGCAGGTTCGGCATATGACATAGCAGGGAAGGGCGCGATCTCAAGCGGATTCGTGCCGGAAGGGACGGGCCAGCAATTCTGCGATGACGTCCTCAACACCGGCGCCCTGGTGCAAGATGGCGTTGACGGCGGTGGAAATGGGCATGTCGACGCCGAGCCGTTCCGCCAACCCGACGACGGCGGCGGCGCTGTCCACGCCTTCCGCCACCGAACGCCGACGGTCGAGAATGTCGGCCAGGCGCTCGCCCCGGCCCAGAGCCGCGCCCAAACTCATGTTGCGCGATTGCTCGGAGGAACAGGTCAGAACCAAGTCGCCCTGTCCCGACAGCCCCATCATGGTTTCGGGCTTGGCGCCCAGGGTGCGGCCGAGACGCATGATCTCCGCCAGGCCCCTTGTGATCAGGGCGGCGCGGGCGTTGCTGCCCAAGGCGCGCCCCGTGACGATGCCGCAAGCGATGGCGATGACGTTTTTGACGGCGCCGCCGATCTCGGCCCCGACAATGTCGTCGGCGAGGTAGGGGCGGAAGGTCGGCGTACCCAGCGCCTGGACAAGCCGTTCACCGAGATCGCGATCGGCACAGGCCAGCGTGACGGCTGTGGGCAATCCCTTGGCCACCTCGGCGGCGAAAGTCGGGCCGGAAAGGACGGCTTGTTCGACGCCCGGCAGGGTATCGGTGACGACATCGCTCATCAGGGCGCCGCTCCCTTGTTCGACGCCCTTGGCGCAGATCACCGCCGGTACGCCGCGCCGCCAATGGGGCCCGAGCTCGGCGCAGATCGAGCGCAGGTATTGCGCCGGCGCCACCAGTAGAACGGCATCGGCGTCCGTCACCTCGGCATAGTCGGAAGTCGCCCGCACGCTCTCTGCCAGCGCCGCATCCGGCAGGAACATTGTGTTGTGGTGTTCGGTATTGATGTCCTCGACGACGGCCGATTCGCGGGCCCAGATGACGACCTCGCCGCCGGCTCGCGTGACGGCGGTGGCCAGCGCGGTGCCCCAGGCGCCCGCCCCGACGATCCCCAGCTTGCCGATTTTTCCATCCGTGCTCATGAGACTATCTTGGGCAGACGGCGTTCCCCTTGCAAGTGCCCAGGTCCTTCCCGGTTGCCTAGAGCGAATAATCCCGCGTCACTTCGGCGACCCGGATGCGGTAATCGGCAAACAATCCGCCCCTGCCTTCGGCCTGGGCGGCGGCGTGGCCCGCGTGTACCCGCCAGGCCTTTACCGCCGCTTCGTCGCGCCAGAACGAAAGCGAGACGTACTTGTCCGGCGTCGTCAGGCTGGCGAAGCGCTCGACGGAGATGAAGCCGTCGATTTTCTCAAGCTCCTCGCGCAATTGACCGGCCAGCTCGAAATAACGCTCGGCGCCCTGGCCCGTCGGGGTGACCTCGAAGATGACGGCGATCATGCGGACCCTCGTTCAGGACGCCAGGGTAAAGACGTCCATCTCCTGGTTGACGCCGCGCAAGGCATGCCGGCCCATGGGCTTCAGATTTTCCGGAAAGGCGCTGGCGAAGGTGTCGGATACCAGCACTTGCGTCTCCAGCTCCTTGGTGAGGTTTTCCAGCCGCGCCGCTTCGTTGGCGGCGGCGCCGATCACCGTGAATTCCAAACGTTCAGGCGTGCCGATGTTGCCGTACGTTACCTCGCCCAGGTGCAGACCGATGCCGAAGCCCAGCGGATCCTTGTTTTCGCCGCTGCGTCGCTCGTTCAGCTCGGTCATGCGGGTATCGGCGCTGCGCACCGCTTCGATGGCGTCATAGCAGGCTTGGGCCGCCGAATGGTGAGGCCCGGCGCCGCCGTTCTGGCCCGTCGGGAAAATCGCCAGCACGGCATCGCCGATAAAGCGAAGCACCTCGCCGCCGTGTTCCTGGACGGCGCCGCCGACGGCGTCGAAATAGTCGTTCAGGCTCTGCAGGAACTCCTCGCGCGGCATGCTGTCGGCCAGGGCGGAGGATTCCCTGAGGTCGCAGAACCAGATGACGGCGTGAATGTTTTCGCCGTCGCCACGCTGCGTCAGGCCGTTGAGAACCTGCTTGCCGGTGCGCGGGCCAAGATAGGTGTCCAGCAGCACCGCCGTGTTCTGCCGCAGGGTATGGGCCTCGAATAGCCGGCTCAAGGTCGGAATGGCGAGGTAAAGCTGGCCCAGGCCCGCCACGGTAAAGCCGTTGGGATCGTCCGAGGCCAGCGTCAGCGTGTGGAACTGACCGTCCGAAAACGGCAGGGGCATGGCGACGTAATCGGTGCCGCCGGCTTCGCGCAACTCGTCCATCACGGGATAACTGAACTCCGGGTTTTCGACGTCGAGACGCTGGCGGACGCCGCCCAGTCCTTCCGACACGAAACGCACCGGGCTTTTCAGGTAGGCCGGCGTGCTGAGGGCGCCGCGTGGCGTGTTCATCACGCTGACGTTGTCGGCGGCCTTGGTCCAGGTCAGCGTCTTGCCGACCAGTTGGGGATGCAGCGTCCAGATGCCGACGCTGAGGCGCATCAACGGCATACCGGTGTCACACAAGTGGCGCGCCAGTTCGGCCGTCAGGACGCCCGGCGTTTCCGCCAGCCAGGCCTCCATCAACAGCCACTCCAACAGGCTGGAGGAACCGCTTACCACGGGTTCCGGCGGCACAAGCGCGGCTTTGGTCTCGTCATCCGCCTCGTAGCGTTCGATGTCGCTTTCCAGGAACGCCACGTAGCCCCCGACCGGCGTCCCGGCGTCCAGCGGGCGCTTGTAGCTCCAGACCGCGTTCTCGCGCAGGCCGTCCGGGAGGTCCAGCGACCAGTAACTTGCGGTCCCCTTGAACGGGCAGAAGGTGTGAAAAGCGCTGCGCTTCAGCAAGGTTTGATCGACGTCCTCCAGGGGAAAATAGACACAGGACGGCAGGAAGCTCTCGTGCATCACCAGCGCCTTGTCGCTGGCCGCCACCTGGACGCCGCCAATGACGGCGCTGATGGAACCGGGCAGGGGTTCGACGCTGATGCGGTAGTCGCTTTGCAGGTTATTGGCTGATTCTGTCGGCATGATGTCTAAACATTTGGGGTGGAGGAAAAATGGTTCAATCGGTCAGGCTTTGACGCCTGCGAAGGGCTTTGCGCTGGCGGCGGCATCGAGCGGCCAGCGCGCCCGCGCCGGGGTGTCCAGGTCGTCGATCAGGCCCAGGCGCAATCGTTCCAGTCCGGCCCAGGCGATCATTGCGGCATTGTCGGTGCAAAGTTCCGGCGGCGGTACGAATAACTCGAAGCCTGCTTCTGCGGCTGCCGCCGCCAGCCTCGATTTCAGGGCCTGGTTCGCCGCCACGCCGCCGGCGATGACCAGGCGGCGGGGGTCCGGCTGCCCACCGGCGTATTCCTTCATGGCGTTGCCCGTACGATCCGCCAATACGTCCGCCACGGCCGCCTGAAACGACGCCGCGAGGTCCGCCTTGTCCTGTTCCAAAAGGTCGCCGTCAATTTTCTCTCTGGCATGGCGCAATGCGGTCTTCAGGCCGGAAAACGAAAAATCGCAACCTGCCCGGCCCTTCATGGGCCGTGGCAGCGCGAAGCGTCCGGGATCACCGTTCCTCGCCGCCGCCTCGATGGCGGGGCCGCCGGGGTATCCGAGGTCGAGCAGCTTTGCCGCCTTGTCGAAGGCTTCGCCGACCGCATCGTCGATGGTCGTGCCGAGGCGGCGATAGCGGCCTGCGCCTTCAACAGCCACCAGTTGGCAATGGCCGCCCGAAACCAACAGTAGCAGGTAGGGAAAGGCGACACCGTCGGTGAGGCGCGCCGTCAGGGCATGGCCTTCCAGGTGGTTGACCGCCAAGAGCGGCAAATCGCGGGCGGCGCAAATGGCCTTGGCCGTGACCAGGCCGATCATGACGCCGCCGATAAGGCCCGGCCCGGCCGTAGCGGCGACGCCGTCAAGATCGTCGAAACCGGCACCGGCTTGTGTCATCGCCTCGGCGATCAGTCGGTCGAGGTGGTCGATATGGCCGCGCGCCGCGATTTCGGGGACGACGCCGCCGTAGGGCGCATGATCCGCGATTTGCGACAGCACCACGTTGGCGAGGATGCGGCGCTCGGCGTCGACCACGGCGGCGGCCGTCTCATCGCAGCTCGATTCGATGCCCAGGACCATCCGGGATTTGCCATCCGTTTGCGACAACGTGTCACTTCCTCTCTGGGGCAAAAACACTTGCCCTTTTGGCGTTCGGGCATTAGCACCACCACCATGAACGCACAAAACAGTACCGGCGTCCGCATCGGCACGCGGGGCAGCCCCCTGGCGTTGGCCCAGGCCCATGACGTGCGCGATCGTTTGGTCGGCGCCCACGCCCACCTCAACGAGGACAACGCCGAAATCGTTATCATAAAGACCACCGGCGACAAAGTCTTGGACCGCGCGCTTTCCGAAATCGGCGGCAAGGGTCTCTTCACAAAGGAGATCGAGGAGGGACTGGCCGACGGTTCCATCGATATGGCCGTACACTCCATGAAGGACATGCCGACGGAATTCCCCGACGGCCTGGGAATTCCCTGCCTGTTACCGCGAGAAGACGTGCGCGACGTTTTCATCAGTCCGCATGCGGCCACGCTGGACGACCTGCCGGAGGGCGCCGTGGTCGGTTCCGCCTCGTTGCGCCGCCAGGCACAAATACTTAACCGCCGCCCCGACCTCAAGGTGGAAACCTTCCGCGGCAATGTCCAAAGCCGCCTGCGCAAGCTGGAAGAAGGCGTGGTCGACGCGACCTTGCTGGCCAAGGCCGGCCTCAACCGCCTGGGCATGGCGGACGTCGCCACCTCGGTGTTCGATATCGACCAGATGCTTCCGGCGGTGGCCCAGGGCGCTGTCGGCGTCGAATGCCGCAGCGATGACGAGCGCGTCAATGAGCTTTTGGCGCCGCTGGCTTGCGATGAAACATTGATCTGCGTCGCGGCGGAGCGCGGCGTCCTCTCGGCACTGGACGGCTCCTGCCGCACGCCCATCGCGGCGCTGGCGACGCTGGACGGCGGCCGCCTTCATTTGCGCGCCCGAGTGCTGCGGCCCGACGGATCGGAAGCGCTGGACACCACGCGGGAGGGGGCGGCGTCCGATGCCGAAGCCCTCGGCCTTGACGCCGGGGCGGAACTCAAACACCGCGCCGGTCCCGGCTTCATGACCGCCGACTGAAGCATGCGGCTGCTCAACACCCGTCCGGCGGACGATGCGGCGTCGCTGACGGCGGTGTTGGAGCAATTGGGCCATACGGTCATTGCCGCGCCGCTTATGGCCATCGCCTACGACGATGCGGCCGATCTCGACCTCTCGGGTGCCCAGGCCCTGCTGGCCACCAGCGCCAACGGCGTGCGCGCCTTCGAGCGCCGGACAGAGCGCCGCGACCTGGCCGTCTTTGCGGTCGGGGATGCAACGGCGCGGGCGGCGCGGGAAGCCGGTTTCCCGAAGGTGAAGTCGGCGTCCGGCGATGTCGAGGCCCTCGCCGGACTGGTCATCGGCAGCCTCGATCCCGGCGACGGCGTTCTGGTGCACGCTGCCGGCAGCCGCGTCGCCGGCGATTTGGCGGGGGCGTTGGGTGCGGCAGGTTTTGATGTGCGCCGGGTCGTGCTTTATGGTGCCGAAACAGCAAGGGAGTTGCCCCCAATGGCGGCGGCCGCCATCGCCGAGCGGGCCGTCGAAGGTGTCCTGCTCTATTCGCCCCGCACCGCCGCCACGTTTGCCAAATTGGTTCGGGCCGCCGCTCTTGAAGATTGCTTAAGCGAGGCCAATGTGTTTTGTCTCAGCCAGGCCGTGGCCGAGAAAATTGCCGACCTTCCCTGGCACGCGGTTTGCGTCGCCCAATCCCCTGAACAGGACGCCCTCCTTGAACTTCTTAAATCCTGATTTCGCCCCGGAGACCGGTCGATGAGCCCGAGCGAGAAGAAATCCGCCGACGACGCCAAGAAGGCGGAGCCCGAGAAGAAGCCCGCCAAGAAAAGCGCCGCCAAATCAGCTGCGACGAAAAAGACAAGCTCGGCCGCGGGCGTGCCTGATTCCAAACCGGCAGAGAAGAAAAAGGGCGGCTTCACCGGTACCCTGATCGTGTTGCTGGTAGCGGCCGCGTTTGTCGGCGGGTTTGTCGCCTGGCCGCAGCTTTCACCGCGCCTTGCCCCCTATTTGCCGGCCGACTGGCAACCGGGCGCCGACCGCGTGGCCGAGATTGCGGGCGCGCTGGACAGTCTGGCTGTGCGCATCGCCGATGTGGAGAAGTCGGCGACGGACGAAGATCCGGCCCTGGATCGGCTGGGCGTTGAGATGAACGCGGTTGCCGACCGCGTGGCCAAACTGGAGGCCGCGCCGGACTTGGGCGCCAAACTGGCGGCGCTGGAAGCGGCTGTGCGGGAACTCTCGCAAAAGATTGCCGGCATCTCGAGCGATCTCGACGAACACCGGGCGGGCCACACGACCGCGGCCACGGGCGGGGCGTCGGGAGAACCGTCGCCGGCCTTGCTCAAGCGGCTTTCCGCGCTGGAGGCCGCTTTGGCGGGCGCGCTGCAGGATCAGGGCCGGGCGGAAACGTTGCAACAACAAAACGATGCTCTGGCGGCCCGATTGTCCACCGCGGAGGCCCGCTTGGCCGCGCTGGCGGAAACACAGGGCGCAGCCAATGGCAATGCCGGGGAAAGCGCGGCGCTGGTCGCGGCTGTCAGCCAGTTGCGGGTGGCGGCGGCAAGTGGCCGGAATTACGAAGCCGACCTCGCCGCCGTGCAGCAATTGGCCGGCGAGCGCGGAGCTGAGCTCGAGGCCGTAATCGCCAAACTCAAGGCCGTGGACAGCCGGAAACTCGTCACCGTCGCCGGCTTGCGGCGGGACCTGGCGCGGCTGGCGCCCGACCTCGTGCGTTCCGGCGGTCAGCAACAAGCCGGCTGGATGGGTCGTGCCTGGTCCCGCATCGCCTCGCTCGTCAGTATCCGCCGCACCGGCGAGGTTGAGGGCGACGGCGCGGAAGCCCGCGTGGCGCGGGCGGAGGCGCGTCTTAAGGGCGGCGATCTCGATGCCGCCATCGAAGAAATCTCGAAGCTCGAGGGGGAAGCCGCCTTGGTCGCTGTGCCTTGGCTGAGCCGTGCCCGGGAGAGGCAGGATGCCATGAACGCCGTTGCGGCGCTTGCACGTCTGGCCGTTGCGCAACTGGCCGGCCAGGCGGGTGAGGCGCAATGATCCGGACGGTCTACATCGTCGTCCTCATCGTGGCGGCGGCGCTGGCGGCGGCCTGGTTTGCCGATCACCCCGGCGCGCTGGTCGTCGACTGGCAGGGCTGGCGCGTCGAGACGCCGCTGGCCGTCGCCGCCGTGGCGCTGGCCTTGTTCGTCATCGTGGTCGCCCTCGTTTACCGCTTCTGGCTCTGGCTGGGCCGCGGTCCGGCTGCCCTCGCCGAAAGCCGGGCGCGGGGACGCGAACGGCGCGGCTACAGTGCTTTGACCAAAGGGCTGGTGGCCGTGGCCGCCGGGGATGCCGGTGAAGCCCGGCGTCTGGCGCGCCAGGCCGAAGCCTTGCTGGGGGAGCCGCCGCTGACGCAGCTTCTCTCCGCCCAGGCGGCGCAGCTGGACGGCGACGATGCCGCGGCGGCCAGGTATTTCGACGAAATGCTGGCGCGGCCCGAAACCGAATTTCTCGCCCTGCGCGGTCTGCTATCGCAGGCCATGCGCGCGGACGACACCCAGGCCGCGCTCGGATATGCGGAACAGGCGCACAAGGCGCGGCCCGACGCCGCCTGGGCCTCGGACGCCCTGTTTTCGCTGCAGGCCAAGACGGGCCGGTGGAAAGAAGCGGCGGCGACCCTGGAGGACGCCACCAAGCGCAAGTCCATCGACCGTGAGGCCAGCCGCCGCCGCAAGGCCATTTCGCTGCATGCCCAGGCGCTGGAGGCGGAGGCGCGCGGCGAACAGCGCCGCGCCATCAAGCTGGCGGAACAGGCGCACGATCTCGATACCGCCTTCGTGCCCGCCGCCCTGCTGGCGGGACGCCTGTTGGGCAAGGCCGGCAAGGCCCGGCGCGCCGCCGACGTCATCGCCGCCTGCTGGCGCACCACGCCCCATCCGCAACTGGCGGCGGTCTACGCCGCCATCTGGCCGAACGCCGAGGCCAAGATCCTGGTGGAGCACTTCAACCGACTGGTGGCCGCCAACCCCGGTCACGCCGAAAGCCGCATGGCGCTGGCCGGCTGGATGATCGGCGCCCGCCAGTTCGAGGCCGCCCGGGCGCAGCTCGAACCCCTATTGGCGGAGGCGCGCACGGGTCCGGTCGAGCGCCGGTTGTGCCGCCTGATGGCGGATCTCGAGGAGCAGGAAAGCGGCCAGGCGGCCCAGGCGCGGGACTGGCTGGTGCGCCTGGCCGACGCGGCGCCCGACGATACCTGGGTCTGCGGGGAGTGCGGCCGGCCGCACGAGGACTGGACCGCCCATTGCACCGCCTGTCACGAATTTGATCGGCTGGCCTGGCGCCGCCCCGGCTACGCCCAGACACCACCCCTCGCGGCGGCGGCGGAGGGGCGTGACGGTGGAGAAGAGGTTGGACGGGAGATCGGCGGGGAGCCCACCAACGGCGAGGCACCTGCACGCACAACCGTTGACGCGGCCCGCGTAGCGGAGTAATTTCGCGCCGCTTTTCCGGCCTCGGCGCGAGACGCGCGCCAAACGCACGGGCCGCCATGCTAAGCCGCAGTAGCTCAGGGGTAGAGCAACTGATTCGTAATCAGTAGGTCGGGTGTTCAAATCACCCCTGCGGCACCACTCCCTTTTACCCCCTCCGCGCCTACGGCACGATCAGCGGCTGGCCGAAGCCCATTTCCTGGCGGACGGTGGCGCAGATCTCGCCGTGGGTGACGCCGGCAAGGGCGGCGTTGACGACTGATTCGTAGGTGTTGTCGTTCCCGCTGTTGCAGGCGCGGGCGAGGTTGTCGCGGGCGCGCTGCACGGCGCTTTGGTCGCGGTTGCGCTTGAAGGCGGCGAAATCGGCGAGGTATCGGTCGCGGCGGGCGGGATCGAGCCGCTCCTGCGGCGGCGGTCGGCCGGCTGCGTCGTCGGCCACCTGTTGGGCATTGACCCCGACCACGATCTGCTGGCCGCTTTCGACCTTCTTCTGCCATTCCAGGGCGGAGTCGCCCAGCATGGTCTGCACCACGCCGGCCTCGGCGGCGCGGTACATGCCGCCGGCATCGTCGATCTTTGCGATCACCGCTTCGATTTCGGCTTCCATCTCGTTGGTCAGGCTCTCGACGTAGTACGAACCGCCGAGCGGATCGATCACATCGTCGAGATGCGCCTCGTCGCGCAGGATGTTCTGCGTCGCCACGGCGATCTGGGCCGCGGCCGCCGTCGGGCTGCCCAGTGCCTCGTCGTAGCTGTCGGTGTGCAGCGACTGCAGGCCGCCGAAGATGCCCGCCATGGCCTGCACGGCGGACCGGGCGATGTTGTTGAGCGGTTGCTGGCGGGTCAGATCGACGCCGGAGGTCTGGGCGTGGAAGCGGAAGCGGCGCGAGCGTGGATCGCGGGCGCCGAAGCGCTCCGCCGTGATGCGATCCCAGATGCGGCGGCCCGCCCGGAACTTGGCGATCTCCTCGAAAAACGAGATGGAGATGTCGAAGAAAAAGCTGAAGCGCGGCAGGAAATCATCCGGCTCGTGGCCGCGCTCCATCAAATCACGGGCGTATTGGATGGCGCTCGAGATGGTCAGGCCCATGGCCTGGGCCGGCGTCGCACCCGCCTGCTGCATGTGCTGGCCCACCACCGACAGCGCGTTCCAGCGCGGCGCCTCGCGCAGCATCCATTCGATGTGATCGAGCATCAGGCGGCGCTGGCCCGACAGCGCCACGCGGAAGAACATGTGCAGCGCCGTATAGTGCGAAAGATAGTCCGACTGGTTGGTCGTGCCCGCCAACTGTTTCCAAGGGATGCCGCGCCTCTTGGCGACGGCGAACATGAATGCCGACAGGGCATAAGGGGCGGTACAGCCCAGGCTGACGCCGTAACGGTCGATGGGCAGCCCGTCGAGGCAGACCCGCACGTCCTCGGCCGAGGCGATGACGGTGCCGCACGTGCCCAGCAGTTCGGGCTCAACCTCGTCGGGATCGTAACCCCGCATGTGCGTGTTGCAGGGCGCCAGGAAGAGCCCCGTCAAACCGATATCGTAAAGCGCCCTCATGCGGGCGTTGTAATCTTCCGGCAGGCCCAAGCCGACGACCAGGCGGGGACTCCAGGGCCGTCCCCGGTGCATGGAGGCGTAAATGCCGCGCGTGGCGGGCGACTGCCCGGGATAGCCCAGATCCGCCATGTAGCGGTCCTGGTCCCAATCGCCGGGGCCGTACAGCGGTTTAACGGCAATGCCCGAACGATTTTGCCGGTCCTTTTCGCCCTCGAGGTGGGAGAGGTAGTCGGCCTCCCATTTGGCCCTGGCTTCGTCGTGTGCGTCCATGCTGTCCTCGGAATTGAGTTTACCGAACACTCGTTCAGTGGAATGATATCATTTGAATCAATCCAGGGGCAAGGGCCTGCGGCAAAAGAACCTGCGCGCTCAACACTTGACTCACGGGACTTACCGAGCGACCGTTCGGTGCAACGATAAAAAACGAAAAACGGGGGAACGGCGGGTATGAGTATCAAGACCGCAAGTCGCGGCACAGCCCATAGAACACAGGAAAACAGGCGAGGCGACATGTTGGACGCCGCGGCGCGTTCCTTTGCCCGACAGGGTTATCACGGTACGTCGATCCGCGATATCGCGGCGGACGTCGGCGTTCAGCCGAGTTCGCTCTACTATTTTTTCCGCTCCAAGGACGACCTCTTCGAAGCGGTCTACCAGAAGGGCATGGAGGAAATGCAGTCCTCGGTGGAGGCGGCGATCGCCACGTCGGACGACCCCTGGACGCGCCTGGAACGGGCCGCGATGGCTCACTTGGAATCGTTGCTCACAAGCGCCGATTACAACACGCTGGTCGCCAACATCGTGCCGCGCGGCGAAAGTGATCTCAACCGGCGCCTGATCCGGCACCGCGACGCCTACGAAAAGGTTTTCATCCGCCTGATCAAGGCCCTGCCGCTGCCGCCGCGCACCGACCGCCGGATGTTCCGCCTGGCCGTGCTGGGGGCACTCAATTTCGTCGTCAGCTGGTACCGTCCGGGTGGCGCCACGCCGAAGGCCATCGCCCGCAAGATCGTGGGCATGTTCCGCCGGCAGATGGATCCGGCCGAAGGGGATTGACGGCGATGGCACAGTTCAACCTGTCCCGCGAAGGAGCGGTGGTCAAAGCGGCGATCTCGAATCCGCCCAACGGCTACATGGACGGTGAGACGGAGGCCGAACTCGGCGCCTTACTGGACGAGGTCGAGTTCGACGACGCCATCCGGGCCGTCGTGTTCACGGGCGGACAGGAAGACGTCTTCATCCGGCACTACGATGTCGGCGTGCTGGAAGCCCGTTCACGCGAAATGGCGGCCCGGGGCCTGACTTTCGATACCGCCCGGCCGGTGCCGGAATCGCCCTATCTCACCTGCCTCAGGCGCATCGAAACGTTGCCCAAGGCCTTTGTCGCCGCGATCAACGGTACGGCCATGGGCGGGGGATTCGAACTGGCGTTGGCCTGCGATATCAGACTGGCCCAGAACGGCGAATATGACCTCGGCCTGCCCGAGATCAACATCGGCCTGCTGCCGGGCGCGGGCGGCACCCAGCGTCTGGCCCGCCTGATCGGCGAAGCCCGCGCGCTGGAAATGACGTTGCTGGGACGCACCATCCGGCCGGTTGAGGCGGCCACCCTCGGCATCGTTTCGGCCTGCGTCGAGGGCGACGTCGTGGAACACGCGATGGAGATCGCGGCCGAATTGGCGGCCAAACCGCCGCGCGCCTTCGGCCATATCAAGCGTCTGGTTCGGGCTGCTTCGGATCGGCCGCTCGAGGCCGGGCTGGCCGACGAGCGGACGTTGTTTTGCGATCTGATGGTGGATGACCGGTCGATCGAGCTGATGGCCGAAATGAACGCGGGCCGACGGGACATCCGCGACCGCAAGTAAGTTTAGTAACGGAGGATACCGCCGCCATGACGTCGATCGACAACGCCCAGGTCTTCCTGCCCGATCTTTGGGCGACCCATGCCAAGTTCTATCCCGATCGGGAGGCGGTCGTCTGCGGCGACGCGCGTCGCGGCTGGGGCGACTTCGACCGCAACATGAGCCGTATCGCCAACCAATTGATCTCGGCCGGTATCGGCAAGGGCGACAAGGTGGCGGTGTTGATGGGCAACTCGGTCGACATCCTCGAAATCATGTTCGGCGTTGTCCGCGCCGGCGCCTGCGTCGTGCCGCTGAGCGGTTTGCTGACGGCGGAACAGGTCGAAGGACTGATCGCCGACAGCGGCTCGGTGGCGATTTTCTGCTCCGCCGATCAACGGGAGAAAATCGACGCGGTGCGCGGCAACCTGGCGTCGATCCGCCATGACGGCTTCATCGCCTTCGGATTCTCCGGCGACGGCTGGCGCGATTTCGACGATTTCCTGGCCGGCGCTAGCGAGGGCAAACCGAACGTCGCCTACGAGCTCACCGACGATTTCAACATCATCTATTCGTCGGGCACGACGGGTCTGCCCAAGGGTATCGTGCAGACCCACCGGGTGCGGCAGCACTGGTCGTTCAGCAATGCAGTCGATCTGCGCTTTCACGACCAGTGCCGGGCCTTGACGACGACGGCGCTCTATTCCAACGGCACCTGGCTGATGGTGCTGCCCGCCCTGTTCGCCGCCGGCACGCTGCACGTCCTGCCGGAATTCAGCCCCGGGGCGTTTCTGGAAACCGTCGAGCGCGAGAGGATCACCCATACCTTCATGGTGCCGACGCAGTTCATCGTGACGCTGGACGATCCCAGTTTCGACGATTACGACCTCTCCAGTCTGGAGACTGTGCTGTCCGCCGGTTCACCCTTGCGGCCCGATACCAAGGCCGACGTGCTGCGGCGGTTGTCGCCCAACCTTTACGATCTCTATGGATTCTCGGAAGGCTTCGCCACCATGAACCGGCCGTACCTGCAGGCCGCCAAGCCGGACTCCGTCGGCACGCCGACCATGGGATTCGACGTCAAGATTATCGACGATGAGGGCAATGAACTCGGCCCCGACGAAGTCGGCGAAATCGCTGGCTACGGTGCCGGGCTGATGAAGGAATACCATCGCCGGCCCGACGCCACCGAGGCGGCGATTTGGCGGGCGCCGGACGGGCGCACGTTCGTTCGCTCGGGCGATATCGGCAAGCTCGACGCGGACGGCTGCCTCTACATCCTCGACCGCAAGAAGGACATGATCATCTCCGGCGGCTTCAACGTCTTTCCCGCCGACATCGAGGCCATCGTTGGCGAACACCCCGATGTGCAGGACGTAACCGTGATCGGCATCCCCCACGACAAGTGGGGCGAAAGCCCGCTGGCCCTCGTCATCCCACGCACCGGCGGAGACGGCGACGCGGACGGTATTCTCGCCTGGGCCAACGCCCGTTTGGCCAAGCACCAACGCCTGGCGGGCGTCGAATTCCGCGACGACTTCCCGCGCAACGCGTTGGGCAAGGTCCTCAAACGCCTGCTGCGTGAGGACTACGAGGGCGAGGGCTAGATCACTGGATCAAAGGGGTCTGGCAAAATTAATTGGCGCACCCGAGAGGATTCGAACCTCTGACCTCTGCCTTCGGAGGGCAGCGCTCTATCCAGCTGAGCTACGGGTGCGTGGCGCGGAACATAGCGGAATGCGGGGGCGACTGCAAACGATGGCTGGCGGGCGCGCGTGCTTGATCTGGGCGCGCGGACTCCCCATGTGCTAGGAATGGAATTCTCGCCATCGAGCGCGCGGTCGGGGCTAGGCCTGCCGGGCAACCGCAAGGCCGGGGTGGTCGTGCCGGTCATTGAGCGCGACCGCTGCGAAGGAAAGGCGGAGTGCGTCGCGGTTTGCCCCTTCGACGTCTTCGAGGTGCGCAAGCTCGACGCCGCCGACCGGCGCGCCCTCTCCCTTGTCGGCAAACTCAAGGCGCTGGCCCACGGCAACCGCCAGGCCTACGTCGTAAAACCCCAGGATTGCCACGCCTGCCAGGACTGCATCTCGGTCTGTCCCGAAGGCGCCATCGATCTGGTGCCCGTCACCAAAGCTTAGTTTTCAACCCCGTTGCCGCTGCCGGTGAGGTGAAGGAAGAGATCCTCGAGGTCGCTCTCCTCCGTTGTCAGGTCGTGGATCGTGAGGCCCGCCTGCTGCACGGCGGCCAGCACCTCGGCCACCTGGGCCTCGCTCGGGCGATAGCGGATGATCAGGCGTCGGAAGGGCTGCAGTTCGGTATCGAAGCGCCTGAGGCCTTCGGGTACCGCATCGATGTCGTCATCCAGCGTGATGGTCAGAACCTTGTGATCGAGCCGGGCGATCAGCGCCGCCGTTGAATCGCAGGCCACCAGCTTGCCGTGATTGATGATGGCAATGCGGTCGCAAAGCTGTTCGGCTTCCTCCAGGTAGTGAGTCGTCAACACCACGGTGACGCCCGAGGCGTTGAGTTCGCGCACGTAGGTCCAGAGCTGGTGCCGGAGTTCCACGTCGACGCCCGCCGTCGGTTCGTCCAGCACCAGCACGGGCGGCGAATGCACCAGCGCCTTGGCCACCAGGAGGCGCCGCCGCATGCCGCCGGACAGACTGCGGGCATAGGCGTCGGCCTTGTCGCTCAGGTGCACTGCGGCCAGGATCTCGTCGGTGCGCCGCTCCGCCTTGGGCACGCCGAAGAGGCCGGCCTGGAAGTCCAGCGCCTCGCGCGGCGTGAAGAAGGGATCCATGTTCAATTCCTGCGGCACCACGCCGATGGCGGCTCGGGCCTGCCGCGGGGTGCGGTCGATGTCGCGGTCCCAGACGCTGGCCTGGCCCGAGGTCTTGATCACCAGCCCCGCCAGGATGTTGATGAATGTCGACTTGCCAGCGCCGTTGGGGCCCAGCAGCCCGAAAAAAGACCCCCTGGGAATGTCGAGGTCGACGGCATCCAATGCCGGCGTTCGGGTCGGTTTGTCGCTGCCGTCGTCGGCGGGGCCGTAGATCTTGGTCAACGCGCGCACCGATATGGCGTTGTCGGGGTAGTCGGTGGATGCGGTCAAACGCTGGGTCCTTGAACCTGTTGTTTCAAAGGGGGGCCGCAATGGGTATCATTCGGCCAAGCCCAAGGTCAACGTCACTAGCTCAAGAGTTCCCCGCCATGGCCCAAGAAACCGCCGCCAACGAACAACCCGAAACCGTTATCGTCAACCAATCCTCCGTCGCCTGCGACGGCGGCGACGGACCGCTCGGACATCCCCGCGTCTACCTGACGATGGAAAAGGACGGCCACACCGACTGCCCCTATTGCGGCTGCCGGTTCGAAATGGCCGAAGGCGCCGGCGGCGGCGACCACTAGACGGACGCACGATATGGGGGGATCGCAGGCAACCAACGATCGGGTCTATCTGGTTGACGGCTCGGGCTATATCTTCCGGGCCTATCACGCCCTCCCACCTTTGACGCGCAAGAGCGACGGCGCGCCGGTCGGCGCCGTGTCGGGCTTTTGCAACATGCTGCACAAACTGCTTGAGGATGTCCGCGCCGAGGACGGCGCCGGCCACTTGGCGGTGATCTTCGACACCGCCCGCAAAACCTTCCGCAGCGACATCTATCCCGAATACAAGGCCCATCGGCCCCCACCGCCCGAGGATCTGGTGCCGCAGTTCTCCATGATCCGAGACGCCGTGCGCGCCTTCAACGTGCCGATGTACGAAATGCAGGGCTTCGAGGCCGACGACATCATCGCGACCTTCGCCCGGCAAGCCAAGGCGGAAGGCTACGACGTCGTCATCGTCTCCTCCGACAAAGACCTGATGCAGTTGGTGGACGACAACGTCACGATGCTCGATCCCATGAAGCAGCGCCGCATCGGTCCCGACGAAGTGCGCGAGAAATTCGGCGTCGGACCGGACCGGGTGATCGACGTGCAAGCGCTGGCCGGCGATTCGTCGGACAACGTACCGGGCGTGCCGGGTATCGGCGTCAAGACGGCGGCGCAACTGATCGAGGAGTACGGCGACCTCGACGGCCTCTTGGAACACGCCGGCGAGATCAAACAGCCGAAGCGGCGCGAAAAGCTGATCGAAAACGCCGACCTCGCCCGCATCAGCCGCGACCTCGTCACCTTGCGCGACGACGTGCCGCTGGAGGACGGGATCGAGGCGCTGTCGATGCGTGATCTCGACCCCGGCCCGCTGTTCCAGTTCATGGGCGAGATGGAGTTCACGACCCTGACAAAAAGGCTCGCCGCCCTGTTCGGCGATGCGCCCGAAGCCGAGGCCGCCTTGCAAGCTGCCCCGGCCGCCGCGCCCAAGGAAGCGCCGGCGCCGGATACCGCCGAGTACGTCGCGGTCCAGAAGATGGCCGATCTCAAGAAATGGATCGACGCCGCCCGCACTGCCGGGTTCGTTGCGGTCGATACCGAAACGACCTCGCTCGACGGCATGCAGGCGGAACTCGTCGGCGTTTCCCTGGCGGTGGAGGCGGGCAAGGCCTGCTACATCCCGTTGGCCCACGTCGGCGCGGCGGCGGAGCCGGCCCAGGGCGCCTTCGATCTGGGCGACGGCGGCGACGAGCCCGAGGCAGACCGTGCTGAGGCCGCGCCCGAGCAGATCCCGCTGAAGAAAGCCCTGGCCGCGCTGAAACCGCTGCTGGAGGACCCCGGCGTCCTCAAGATCGGCCAAAACCTCAAATACGACGCCCTCGTGCTGGGCCGCCACGGCATCGATGTCGCGCCCATGGACGACACCATGTTGCTGTCGTTCGTGCTCGATGCCGGCTCGCACGGTCACGGCATGGATGCTCTCAGCAAACTGCATCTCGATATCACGCCGGTACCCTTCAAGGAGGTGGCAGGCAGCGGCAAGTCCCAGGTGACGTTCGACCTGGTGCCGCTGGACGACGCGGTGCGCTATGCGGCGGAGGATGCAGATATCACGCTCCGGCTCCATCAGGCCCTTAAGCCGCGCCTTGTGCAGGAGCGCATGGTGACGGTGTACGAGACCCTCGAACGTCCCCTGGCGTCGGTGCTGGTCGGTATGGAGCGCGCCGGCATCAAGGTCGACGCCAAGGCGCTGAAAAACTTGTCGGACGAGTTCGCCGGCCGTATGGCGGAGCTGGAAGGCGAGATCCACAAGCTGGCGGGCCGCGAGTTCAACATCGCTTCGCCGAAGCAACTGGGCGAGATCCTGTTCGACGACATGGGCCTGGAAGGCGGCAAGAAATCGGCCAAAACCGGCGCCTGGAGTACCGATGCCGACGTCCTCGACAAGCTTGCCGCCGAAGGTCACGAGCTGCCGGTGAAGGTCTTGGACTGGCGGCACTTCTCCAAGCTCAAGAGCACCTATACCGACGCCTTGCAGACCCAGATCAATCCGGAAACCGGCCGCGTCCACACTTCCTACGCCATGGCGGGTGCGGCGACGGGACGCTTGGCCTCGACCGATCCCAACCTGCAGAACATTCCCATCCGCACCGAGGAGGGGCGCAAGATCCGCGCGGCCTTCGTGGCCGAAAAAGGCTGCAAGCTGGTGTCCGCGGATTATTCGCAGATCGAGCTTCGGCTGTTGGCGCACGTCGCCAACATGGACAGCCTGCGCCAGGCCTTCCACGACGGCGTCGACATCCATGCGCTAACGGCGTCACAGGTGTTCGGCGTCCCCATTGAGGGCATGGACGGCGAAACCCGCCGCCGCGCCAAGGCCATCAATTTCGGCATCGTCTACGGTATCAGCGCCTTTGGGCTCGCCAACCAGCTCGGCATCGGCCGGGCCGAGGCGGCGGAATACATCGTCGCCTACTTCAAGCAGTATCCCGGCATCCAGGACTACATGGAGGACACCAAGGAGTTCTGCCGCAAGCACGGCTATGTGGAGACGGTATTCGGCCGGCGCTGCCACCTGCCGGGCATCAACGACAAGAACCAGCAGAAACGCGGCTTCAGCGAACGCGCCGCCATCAATGCGCCGCTGCAGGGTGCCGCCGCCGACATCATCAAACGCGCCATGATCCGCATGCCCGGCGCTCTCGCGAAGGCGAAGCTCAAGGCCACGATGATGCTGCAGGTGCACGATGAATTGCTGTTCGAGGTGCCGGAAAAGGAACTCGACAAGACCATCGACGTCGTTCGCGGCGTCATGGAGGGGGCGGCCCACCTCTCGGTCCCGCTGGTCGTCGATTGCGGCGTGGGCGACGACTGGGGCACCGCGCATTAGGCATTATCGTCCGTCCTCAATCGGCCGCGGGGCGGATAAATGAAATTTGGAATCCGGCCTTCGCCGGAATGACGGCGCCAAACCCTACCGTTCGATCTTTATAACGATGCGGCGGTTTTCTTCGCGGTTTTCGGGAATGGGCGTGCCGTCTTCCTCGAGGTTCGGCACGACCGGTTGGGTGTCGCCGTAACCCACGGCCCGCAGGCGGTCGGGCTCAATGCCGCGACTGATCAGCCAGCGCACGACGGCGGCGGCCCGGGCTGCCGACAGCTCCCAGTTGGAGGGGAACTGTTTGGTTTCGATTGGTACGTCGTCCGTGTGTCCTTCGACCTCAATGGAATAGTTCGTCACCCCCATCAGGCTGACCAACTGCGCCACACGGTCGAGCAACGGTTCGGCATCCTCCAGCACAATGGCGGAACCGGCGGCGAACATGGAGGCGTTCTGGAAGTTGAAGGTCATGCCCTTGTTCGAGGTATCCACCGAGGCGTCACCCGATTCGTCGAAGGACTGAGCCGTTTCCTGCATCTGCTGCGCCAGGATCATCATGTCCTGGGCCTTGGCCGCGTTCTTGCCTTCCATTTCCTCGAGAATGCCGCCGGCGACCTCGTCGAACTTGTCGGGGCTGGGTTCGGAAATGGAGAACATCATGACGAAAAACGCCATCAGGATGGTGATGGCGTCGGCGTATGTGACCAGCCAGTCTTCGCTGACTTCGCCGCCGCCGGGTGGTTCGAGGGGATCGCTCATGGTCCGCCGCCCCTAGGCCGCTTTCTTCTTGCGGCCGCCCTTTTGATCGATGGTGTAGTGGATCGCCGGGTCGAGGTAGCTGTTCATCTTATCCTGGATGAAACGCGGGCTTTTGTGATCTGCCAGCATGGCGAAGCCCTCGGTGACCAGAAAATTGCGGAACCGCGTGATGCTTTCCTTTTGGACGACTTTGGACGAGGCGGGAATGAAGACCAGGCGCGCGAGAAGCACACCGTAGAGGGTCGTCAGCATGGCGACGGCGAGGCCCGCGCCCAGTCCGCCGGGATCGGACCCCAGCGATTGAAGCATGATAATGAGGCCGACCAGCGTGCCGATCATGCCGAAGGCCGGCGCGGCGGCGGCCATATTCTTGAGGATGTCGGCCTGCACCATGGCGCGCTGGAAAGCGCCGGTGGATGCCGCGGTCAACATGGCGCGCACTTCGTCACCCGAATAACCCGAGATCACAAGTTCAATGCTGTAGTTGAGGAAATGATCCTGGTTCTTGGCGCCCTTGATTTCCTTCTCAAGCGCCAGCAGACCCTGCTTCTTTACCAGATAACCCCAGCGAATGATCTTGCCGGTTTCCAGGGTCAGCATCTTGCGGTCGACTTTGCCCTTGATGAACAGGTAGCCGATGTCCTTGAGCGCCAGCATGACGTAGCGCCCCTGGTAGCCGATGAAGGTGGCCGACAGCGTGCCGCCCAGCACCATGATGATGCTGGGGCCGCTGAGGAAGCTCAAGTAGTTGTCCGTACTTGTGACGATGGCGCCGAGAAAAAGCCCGATTCCCGCCAAAAATCCAAGTAGCGTTGCTATCGACATGCGTTAGTCCCAACCGACCTTTTGAGCCGAGGCGTCTGCCCCAGGGCCATGCCATTCAGGCCCCCCGCTTGCCCATCCGGCGGTGTGTTCCCGCGGATGCGACGACGACAACCCTATTAACGCCACTAAATTGGTTAATATTCCCTTGTCGCCGTGGGCACCAGTGCCCTCGTACAATAAGCATATTAAACAAAAAAAAGGGCCGATTCCATGGGGAACCGGCCCTTTATTATAAGTTTGATGTAAGTGGGGCGATCAAGCCGCTTGGGGTGCCGCCGCCTGGACATCGTTTTCGACATAGCCGCTGAATTGTTCGAAATTGGCGCTGAAACGTCCGACCAGATCGCTGGCGGTGCTGTCGTAGGCTTCCTTGTCCGACCAGGTTTCGCGGGGCGTCAGAACCTCCGACGGTACGCCCTCGCAGCTTTCCGGAACGTAAAGTCCGAAGCTCTTGTCCTGGCGCACCGGAACGCCGGCCAGGTCGCCGTCGAGCGCAGCGGTCAGAAGCGTCCGCGTGTGGCTGATCGGCATGCGGTGTCCGGTGCCGTAGGCGCCGCCCGTCCAGCCCGTGTTGACCAGCCAGCAAGTCACATCGTGACGTGATATCTTCTCGCCCAGCAGCTTGGCGTACTCGGTGGGATGGCGCGGCATGAAGGGCGCGCCGAAGCAGGTGGAAAAGGTTGCCTGAGGCTCGTTGCCGAGCCCTTTTTCGGTGCCCGCGACCTTGGCCGTATAGCCGGACAGGAAGTGGTACATCGCCTGTTCGGGCGTCAGTTTGGAAATCGGCGGCAACACGCCAAAAGCGTCGGCGGTCAGCATCACGACGTTCTTGGGGTGGCCGGCCGTGCCGGTGGCGGAGGCATTGGGAATGAAATCGAGCGGGTAGGAAGCCCGGGTGTTTTCGGTCAGGCTGCCGTCGTCGAGATCCAGGATCCGCTGATCTGGCGACATCACGACGTTTTCCAGGACGGTGCCGTAACGGCTTGTGGTGGCGTAAATCTCCGGCTCGGCTTCCGCGCTCAGCTTGATGACCTTGGCGTAGCAGCCGCCTTCGAAGTTGAAGACGCCGTTGTCCGACCAGCCGTGCTCGTCGTCGCCCACCAAGGTGCGGTGCGGGTCGGCGGACAGCGTCGTCTTGCCGGTACCGGAAAGGCCGAAGAACACCGCCGAATCGTCGGCCTTGCCGACGTTGACCGAACAATGCATGGGCAGCACGCCCTGGGCCGGCAGCAGGAAATTAAGAATGCTGAAGACCGATTTCTTGATTTCCCCGGCGTAGCTGGTACCGCCGATCAGGACCAGGCGCTTGGCGAAGTTGACCAGCACGAAGACCTCGGAGTTGGTGCCGTCCGCTTCCGGCACCGCATGGAAACGCGGGGTGTGCAATACGGTGAAGTCGGGTTTGAAGCTTTCATGCTCAGCCGCGGTCGGCTGCAGGAACATGTTGTGTGCGAACATGGAGTGCCAGGCGTTTTCGGTGACCACCCGGACACCGACGCGGTAACCGGTGTCGGCGCCGGCCCAGCAGTCCTTGACGAACAGCTCGCGGCCCTGGAGATAGGCCAGCATGCGGCGGCGGATGCTTTCGAAATGGTCCTCCGAAATCGGCTTGTTGACCGCGCCCCACCAGATGTCGCTCCGCGTCTCGTTTTCCTCGACGATGAACTTGTCGTTGGCCGAGCGTCCGGTGTGCTGACCGGTGCGCACGACAAGCGGCCCGCCCTGGGCAAGCATGCTTTCGCCGCGCCGGATCGATTCTTCATAAAGTGTGGGAATCGACAGATTCCAGTGCACGACGTCGACATTATGTATGCCGTGGTTATCGAGCCCGAAGCTCGATGGATGGGGGCCGGTATTTTGCAACGGGGGTCTCCGTTAAAGATGCAAATCGAAGTGTCGAAAAAACGTGACTTTAAGGAGGCATAACTAGGCGTGCAACCGACTCTTTGCCACTGCGGCGATTTGCCTGTGGATAACTTATTATATCGTCTTTGTCTTGCTGTTTCGCGCTTTGTTGGTGAGGGCGACGAGAGCGGCGCGGGCATCGTCGGCATCGGTCATGGGCTTGTCAAATTCGATGCGCGCGAGATCGCCACCCCGGCGCATATCGACCCCCTCGGCATCGCAGCCGATCATTCGCCAGGGCTCGTCGGAACCGGACGAGGGCGCGGCCATGGCGGCAATCTCGGCAACGGCGTCGGCGTGATCCCGGTTCATGTGGTCGAGAATATCGGCCTCGTGCGCCGCCAACCCGGCGGTGAGGCGATCATCCTGCAGCAGCAACTCAGATGACTTGATCCGCTCGACCTTGCCGAAGCCCGCCACATAGTGGACATAGTCGACGGCAATGCGGTGGAACCCGAAATCGCTGAACTCGGCGTACATCGCGGCGTCCGGGTGACGGCGCAGAAACCTTTCGCCCAAGGCTTCGTCCGGGATGGGTTCGGCGCGGCCGATGACCGTTACGCGCGGACCGGTCATGGGATTGTCGAGACCCGCCGTCGCTTCGTAAAGCAACGCCACGCGCGGGTCGGCCTTGAGGTTTCGGGTGTGAACGGCGAGATGAGAGATGAGGAGGACAGGTGCTGCATCCTGGCCGCAGGCGCTCAACACGAGCGAGCCGTGCGGTCCGCCGTCCCGCAGCAAGGTCGACAGCGCCGCCGTGGCGCCTTCCCGAATAAGCCGTCGGACGGCCTTGGCCGCTTCTTCCGAGCCCGTCGTTTCCTGCGCATCAGCCATGACGCGGGAATTCTAACACCGGCCGCCGGGCCGTGATATACCGACCAGCCATGAATGAAACTCCGTCACCGGACCGCTCGGCGGCGCCGTCTCCGGCCTCGCCGCCACCGGCCCGAACCCTGCGCCAACACATCGTGTTGACGATCGCCCTGGCCTGGCCCGTGGTCATCGCCCGTGCCGGGCTGCTGGTCATGACGGCGGTCGACATCGCCATGACGGGACACGCCGGTCAGGATGAGCTCGCGTACATCAGCATCGGCATGGCGCCGCAGATCACCCTGCTGCTGGTCGGTATCGGCATGCTCTACGGAACCACCGTTCTCACGGCCCAGGCCCATGGCGCCGGCGACAATGCGGCCTGTGGCGGTATCTGGCGGCTGGCGATGATCTACGCGCTGGTCCTTGGCGTCATCATCGGCGGTTTGTGTTTTGCCGGCGAGTGGTTTTTCCTGGCCATTGGGCAGGACGCGGACGTCGCGGCCGGCGGCGGCGGTGTGTTGCGCCAATTCTCCTGGGGCATGCCGGGCATGATGATGGCGGTCTGCACCAGCTTCTTCCTCGAAGGCATCAGCCGCCCGCGGGCCGGCATGGTCGTCATGCTCTTCGCCAACGTCGCCAATGCCGGCCTCAACTGGGTTTTCATCTACGGCAATCTGGGATTGCCGGCGATGGGTGCGGAAGGCGCCGTCGCCGCTTCGTCGATCGTCCGTTGGCTCATCATGGCGGCCCTGGTCGTTTATGCCTTCGGTATGGCCGACAGCGCCTTCTACGGCGTGCGTGGAGGAAAGACAGCGGGAGAAGACGTCGGCAAGAAGCTCCGGCGCATCGGCTATCCCTTCGGTCTCGCCCAAGGCATCGAAGCCAGCGCTTTTTCCGCTCTGGTGCTGATGGCGGGCTATATCGGCACGGCGGCGCTGGGCGGTTACCAGATTGCACAGAACCTGATCGCCATGGCATTTATGTGCGCCATCGGCATCGGCGTGGCCACGGCGGTCCGCGTCGGCAACGCGGTGGGCCGGGGCGACCGCCGCGGCATGGCGGCAGCCGGCTGGACGGGTGTGGGACTGTCGGCGCTGGTCATGGCGGGCATCGCCGTGGCGTTTCTCGGCTGGCCCGAATTGCTGGCCCGCATTTATTCCTCTGACGCCGCCGTTCTCGCCGTCGCCGCGCCAACCGTCGCCGTTGCCGGGTTCGTGCTGGTTTTCGACGGCATGCAGGGCGTCATGATGGGTGCGTTGCGCGGTGCCGGCCAGATCTGGATGCCCGTGTTCATGCATATGACCTCGTTTTGGGTATTCGGCCTGCCGATTGCGGCCCTCTTCGCCTTCACCATGGGCTATGAGGCGCCGGGCCTGATGATGGGCATGTTCTTCGGCGTTGCCTGTGCCGCAATCCTGATGGGCTGGCGTTTCCACGTCATCAGCCGGCGGGAAATTTCGCGCCTGTAGAAAGTGCTTAGCGTGTTTCAAGTCTTGCTTGAAACACTGAGGGTGGTTATTTCCTTGCACTGCTTTCAAGATATGAGGAGAGGCGTTTCCGTTTAGGCGGAAACCGCTCTACACTCAGCGACGCCTCATTTTCGCCGGATTTCGTCGTCATTTTCCCAACCGTTCGGAATTCGGGTGCGGCGGCGCTGCGGCACAACCGATCCGCGGCAACAATGGGAAGGCAATGGACGGTTCAACCAAGATCGCTCTGGTCGACGACGACCGCAACATCCTCACCTCGGTGACGATGGCGCTGGAAGCCGAAGGCTTCAGCGTCGATACCTACCGCGATGGCGCGGAAGCGCTGCGCGGCCTTTCGGGCAAACCGGCTGATCTGGTGGTGCTCGACATCAAGATGCCGCGTATGGACGGCATGGAGCTCTTGGCCAAATTGAGGCGAAATTCGGACGTGCCCGCGATCTTCCTGACCTCCAAGGACGACGAGGTCGACGAGGTGCTCGGCCTCAAAATGGGCGCCGACGACTACATTCGCAAACCGTTTTCCCAGCGCCTTCTGATCGAACGCATCCGGGCGGTGCTAAGGCGCGCCGAAGGGGCCGGCGAAGGCGGCGCCGGCGAAAGCCGGAACGCCATCGTCCGGGGCAATCTGGTGCTCGATCCCGAACGCCACCTTTGTACCTGGAAGGGACAGCCGGTCCAGCTCACGGTGACGGAATTTCTCATCCTGCAGGCCCTGGCCCAGCGGCCGGGACACGTCAAAAGCCGGGACCAGCTCATGGACGCGGCTTATGACGACAACATCTATGTCGATGACCGCACAGTTGACAGCCACATCAAACGGTTGCGCAAGAAGTTCCGTGGCGAGGATGAGGAATTCGACGGCATCGAGACGCTTTACGGCGTCGGTTACAGATACCGCGAGGCATGAGATCGGCGGACAGCCCGCAGCAGCGGCCCCGGCGGCGCGTGTCGCCGCTGACGCTGCGCATCCTGGCCATAAATGTGATGGCATTGGCTCTGTTGCTGGCCGGCATGCTTTACCTCGACGTCTACCGCGACGGCCTGCTGGACGCAAAATCCGAGGCGCTGGTCACCAACGGCACGATCATCGCGGGCGCTCTGGGCGAGGCGGCCGGCACCACCGTCACCGGCATGCCGGTGCTGCAACCCCGGTCCGCCCGCACCATGGTCCGCCGCCTGGTTTCGCTGACGGGCACGCGGGCGCGGCTGTTCGGCGAACGGGGCGCGCTGCTGGCCGACAGCCGCGTGCTGATCTCTGCCGGCCGAGCGGTCCAGGCAACGCCGCTGGGCGGTGAGCCCACTTCGGAAAGGGGGTCGTGGCAGGGCTTTCTCGAATGGTTCGGCCATCTCATGCGCAGCCAGCCGCACCTGCCGCTCTATCGCGAAGCAACGATGCAGCACGCCGGCGATTTCGAAGAAGCCGTTTCCGCCTTGAACGGCGATGTGGTTGGCGTGCGCCGTATCACCGGCGACGGCGAAATCATCATCAGCGTGGCGTTTCCCGTCCAGCGTTTCAAAAAAATTCTGGGAGCCCTGGTGCTGAGCGCGGGTACCGCGGATATCGAGGAAGCCGTGGCCGAGGCAAGACTGGCGATCATCGGCGTCTTCCTGGCCGCCCTGGCGGTGACGATCCTGTTGTCGCTATATCTCGCCGGTTCCATCGCCCGGCCCATACACCATCTGGCGGAGGCGGCGGAAATCGTGCGCCAGCGTCCCAACAAACGGGAAAGCCTGCCAGACCTGAGCGCCCGCGGGGATGAGATCGGCGATCTGTCGCGAACCCTGCGGGACATGACGGACGCCCTTTACGAGCGCCTCGACGCCATCGAAGGGTTTGCCGCCGACGTCGCCCATGAAATCCGCAATCCGTTAACCAGCATCAAAAGTGCCGTCGAGGTTCTGGGGACGGGCAACGATGCGGAAGCGCAAACCCGTCTCATCGCCATCATCGAGGACGACGTGCGGCGCCTGGACAGGCTGATCGGCGATATTTCGGATGCTTCCCGTCTCGACGCCGAATTGGCGCGGGCGGAGCCCCAACCCGTCGATCTCGCGGATTTGGTGGAAACGCTGGTGGAAATCGAACGGGCGACGGCGGATTCAAAGGGTGGACCGCATTACCGCTTGGAGATCGAAAAACCCATTGACGCCGATGAAGAAGAGGATGTGAGCCGACGATACATCGTGCAGGGTGTCGAAAGCCGCCTCGGCCAGGTCGTGCGCAACCTCTTGAGCAATGCCGCTTCCTTCAGTCCCCCGGACGGTACGGTGGAACTCCGGCTTGGCCGGCGCGACGGGAAGGTCGAACTGGTCATCGAGGACGCCGGACCCGGTCTGCCGGAAGGGAAGCTGGAAGCGGTGTTTGACAGATTCTACACCGAACGGCCCGAGGACGAAGCCTTCGGCGAACACTCCGGGCTGGGATTGTCCATCTCGCGGCAAATCGTGGCGGCGCACGGTGGCACGATCCGGGGCGAGAACCGGCGCAACGACCTGGACCGCGTCGTTGGCGCGAGATTCGTGGTATCGCTGCCGGCGTTCGATCCGGTTCAGCAAACCTGACCCGGCACCGGCACCCCATCCGTATTATTGACTCTCAAGCGGCGGGCCGTCAGGCTCGGCGGCCATGGTTGATAATGAGCCGACCATCGCCGGTACATGTGTCGCCTTCCCCCTGCTCGAGGTGGAGGGCAGGCCGGCGGCCATCCTGCTGCGTGGTCCTTCGGGAGCGGGCAAATCCGACCTGGCGCTGCGCCTGATCGACGACGGCGCCAGATTGCTGGCGGACGATCAGGTTGTCGTTCGTCAAACGGGCGACGTTCTGACCGTTCGGGCGCCCGCTGCCATCGAGGGGCTGCTGGAGGTTCGCGGGGTCGGCCCTGTCGTCCTTCCCGCAGAGGCCGAGGGATGCCTGATAGCCGTCATCGATCTGGTCGAAAATGAAGCGGTGGAACGGCTGCCGGAACCGGAAAGCGTCGAGCTTGAAAACACCGAGCTGCCGCTCTGGCGCCTCGATCCCTTTGCCGCTTCCAGCGTCGCCAAGATCGGCGTCATGGTCGCCGTGGCCACGGGTACCGCGGAGATAAAGACATGACGGATAACGACGCCACGCGTGTCGTTCTTGTGACCGGCATGTCGGGCGCGGGCAAGTCGTCGGCGCTCAAATGCCTGGAGGACTTGGGCTACGAGGCCATCGACAATCTGCCGCTGCAGCTGCTGGGGCGGCTGCTTCACCAAGGCGAGGATAAGTCGGGCGGCGGCGCCCTGGCCGAGGCCGTCGCTATCGGCGTCGACATCCGAACCCGCGACTTCGCCGTGGGGCCGTTGCTTGAACAACTGGAACCTCTGACGGCCGGGCCGGGATTGGATATTTCCATCCTATTTCTCGATTGCGACGATCAGCATCTGCGCCGCCGCTTTACCGAAACCCGGCGGCGCCACCCCTTGGCCGATGACCGCCCCGTGACGGACGGGATTGCCCATGAACGCGTGCTCATGGCGCCCTTGAGGGAAAAGGCCGATGACGCCATCGACACCAGCAATCTTTCCGTGGCCGACCTGCGGCTCCTCATCGACGGCAAGTTCACGCTGGACGCCGGCCGGGACATGACGGTAACCGTAACCTCGTTCGCCTACCGCCAGGGACTGCCGCGCGAGGCCGATCTGGTTTTCGACGTGCGCTTTTTGGCCAACCCCCACTATGTGGAGGACCTACGGCCGCTGACCGGCATGGATGCAGCAGTCGGCGATCACATCGCCGCCGACGGCGCTTTTCCCCCGTTTCGCGATAGCTTGTTCGGCCTGATCGGACAGTTGTTGCCGCACTACAAACGGGAAGGTAAAAGCTACCTGACGGTGGCGATCGGCTGTACCGGCGGCCGCCATCGTTCGGTCTATGTCGCGGAACAAATGGCGGCCTGGTTACGGCAGGAGGGCGAACATGTTCATGTCCGCCACCGGGAACTGTCCGCCCCGGTCGAAGAGGCATCGGCCGGTTCCGAAAAGGAAGGAAGCACACGATGATCGGACTCGTCCTGGTCACCCACGGCCGCCTGGCCGAGGAATTCGCCGCCGCGGCGGAACACGTCGTGGGCAAGCAGCTCGGCGTACAGACTGTGTGCATCGGCGCCGATGACGACCTGGACCAACGCCGCGAGGACATCGTCAAGGCGGTAGCCGAGGTCGACACCGGCGAGGGAGCTATCGTTTTGACCGACATGTTCGGCGGCACACCATCGAATCTGGCGATCTCGATCATGGACCAGGCGAATATCGAAGTCATCGCGGGTATCAATCTGCCGATGTTGATCAAACTGGCGAGCGCCCGCGAGTGCGGCGATCTGAAAGCCGCCGTCGATGCAGCACAATCGGCTGGCCGAAAATATATCAATGTCGCCTCCACCCTTTTGGCCGACACCTGAGCGGGTTGCTGAAAGTTGAATGAAGCCGTGACAGCCAACGCCATCCGCAATCGCCGGGTCATGATCGTCAACCAGCGGGGACTGCATGCCCGCGCGGCGGCGAAGTTCGTCAAACTGGCCGGCGGGTTCGATGCCGAGATTCATGTCGCGAAAGGCGGAAACGAGGTTTCCGGCGTTTCCATCATGGGTCTGATGATGCTGGCCGCAGCACCTGGCTGCGAGATCGACATCAAGGCATCGGGAAGTGACGCCGAGGATGCCTTGGTGGCATTGGCCCAGCTTGTCGCGGACCGGTTCGACGAAGACTGAGTTGGACGGCCGATGAAGTCGGAACACAGAGGAAAATCCAAAGGTCGCACCGGGAACGTCGGGGAACACCGCATCGACGGCCACGGAGTAGCGCCGGGCATTGCCATCGGCCCGGCGCACGTCATCGATTCAGGCATCAGCCACGTTGCGGAATACCGCGTTGCCGCCAGCAAGCTGGCCGCCGAATGCGCCCGCTTCGAGGATGCCGTGGAATTTTCCCGCAAACAGGTGCGGAAACTCCAAACCAAGGCCGAAAACCTGTCGGGAGCGGCGGCGGCTGAACTGGAGTATCTCCTGGAAGCCCAGGTCCAGATGTTGTCGGGATCGCGCCTGGTGCGCGGCGTCGAAGAGCGCATCCGGCGCGACCGCATCAACGCCGAGGCCGCCGTGCAGGCTGAAATCATGCAGATCGGCCAGGACTTCGCCGCCATTGGCGATCCATATTTGGCGGCCCGCATGCAGGACATCCAGGATGTCGGCAAGCGTCTGCTGCGCAGCCTGACGAAGACGCCCTACAAGGCGTTCAGCGATCTCGCAAAGGACGCCATCATTCTGGCGGAGGAAATTACGCCGGCGGACACCGCGGCCATGGATCCCAAACGGGTCGGCGGCTTTGCGGCTGCCTTGGGCGGGGCGGAAAGCCATACCGCCATCATGGCGCGTTCGCTCGGTCTGCCCGCCGTGCTGGGGGCGGCCGAAGTCGTTCACGCCGCCGAACCCGGCGACACCGTCATTATCGACGGCGACCGTGGCTGCATAATCGTCGATCCCACGGCGCAAACCGTGGCGAAATACCAGCGCCGCCAGGAGGAGCTGAAGCGCCGCCGCCGCACGCTGGCCCGATTGCGCAAGCTGCCGGCGGTGACGACGGACGGGGTTGAAATTCGTCTCCAGGCGAACATCGAGTTGCCCGTCGAGCACGAAAGCGCGCTGCAGGCGGGCGCCGGCGGCGTCGGTCTGCTGCGTTCCGAATTCCTCTACATGAACCGCGACGACCTGCCGGGCGAGGAGGAGCAATACCTTGCCTACCGCAGCCTGGTCGAACGTATGGATGGCCTTCCCGTCACCATCCGCACGCTCGACGTCGGCGGCGACAAGCTCGCCGGTCCGCTGGGTAATCATTTCGAGGCCAGCCCCAATCCGGCCATGGGCCTGCGCGCCATCCGTTTAAGCTTGCAGGTCGGGGAACTGCTGGAAACCCAGCTGGCAGCGATTTTGAGGGCCGGTCACCATGGACCCGTACGCATCCTGCTGCCGATGATCTCCAATCCCGGTGAAATTCGCCAGGTCCGCAATGCCGTCAAGAAAGTTGCCCGGAAACTGGCCAAGCGGAAAGTGGACATCGCCGACCCGCTGCCGCCCGTCGGCATTATGATCGAAGTCCCGGCCGCCGCCCTGGCGGCCGACGCCATGGCCAAGGCGGCCGATTTTTTCTCCATCGGGACCAACGACCTGACGATGTACACTTTGGCAATAGATCGCGGCGACGAACAGGTGGCCGAACTCTACAACCCCCTGCATCCGGCGGTGCTGAGGCTGATCCACCACACCATCAAGGCTGCCGATGCCGCCGGCTTGCCGGTGAACCTGTGTGGTGAGATGGCCGGCGAACCGCGTTTTGCAGCGCTTTTGCTGGGGCTCGGTCTTCGGGATCTTTCGATGTCCGCCATCAGTCTGCCGCGCGTCAAACAGCGAATTCGCGCTCTAGACCTGACCGAAGCCCGGCGCCGGGCCGAAACCATCCTCGGCCAGACCGACATGGGGCGCATCGCCGCCCTCCTGGACGATCTCGAGGAAGCGTCCTAGAAAATTCATAATATCAAGACATAAACATTTCTTTATGCTTGCATGCGCGGAGGCTCGGTTATATAAATCGCTGACGTACCACCGTTGCCGCCAACCGGGGCGACGGCCGGTTTAAGTTTCCCGAGCGGCAAATCGTCAGGCGGGGTCGAAACCCGCCCGAACAGCGCGTCGCCTACCGAATTTTGGAGCCCAAGTATGACCGACTTCACCGACTACAAAGTCGCGGATATCTCCCTTGCCGAATGGGGCCGCAAGGAAATTGCCATTGCCGAGACGGAAATGCCCGGCCTGATGTCATTGCGTGAGGAATACGGCGCCAGCAAGCCGCTGGCCGACGCCCGGATCGCCGGCTGCCTCCACATGACCATTCAGACCGCCGTGCTGATCGAAACCCTGACGGCCCTGGGCGCCGAAGTGCGCTGGTCGTCGTGCAACATCTTCTCGACCCAGGACCAGGCCGCCGCCGCCATCGCAGCGACCGGCGTTCCGGTGTTTGCCTGGAAGGGGGAATCGGAGGAAGAGTTCTGGTGGTGCATCGATCAGACCATCGAAGGCCCCGACGGCTGGCGTCCCAACATGATCCTCGACGACGGCGGCGATCTCACCCAGGTCATGCACGAAAAATTCCCGGAACTGATGGATGACGTGCGCGGCCTTTCGGAGGAGACCACCACCGGCGTTCACCGCCTCTATGAGATGGAGCGCGAGGGCTCGCTCAAAGTGCCGGCAATCAACGTCAACGATTCGGTCACCAAGTCGAAGTTCGATAATCTCTACGGCTGCCGGGAAAGCCTGATCGACGGCCTGAAGCGCGCCACCGACGTCATGCTGGCCGGCAAGACCGCGGTGGTGGCCGGCTACGGCGACGTCGGCAAGGGCTGCGCCGATTCGCTGAAAGGCCAGGGCGCCCGCGTCATGGTGACGGAAATCGATCCCATCTGCGCCCTGCAGGCGGCCATGGAAGGCTACGAAGTGGTCAAGATGGAGGACGTCACCGCCAAGGGCGACATCTTCGTCACGACCACCGGCAACATCGACGTCATCACGCTCGACCACATGCGGGAGATGAAGGACCGGGCTATCGTCTGCAACATCGGCCACTTCGATTCCGAGATCCAAATCGAAGCCTTGCGGAACTACCACTGGCACAATGTCAAGCCGCAGGTCGACGAGGTCGAGTTCCCGGACGGCAAGCGTCTGATCGTCCTGGCCGAGGGCCGGCTGGTGAACCTAGGTTGCGCCACGGGCCACCCCAGCTTCGTCATGAGCGCCTCGTTCACCAACCAGGTGCTGGCCCAGATCGAGCTTTGGAACAAGCCGGACGATTACGAGCGAAAGGTTTACGTCCTGCCCAAGAAGCTCGACGAGAAGGTTGCGGAGTTGCACCTGGAACGCCTCGGCGTGCAGCTCACGACCCTGAGCGACGAGCAGGCCGACTACATCGGCGTCACCCCGCAGGGTCCGTTCAAGCCTGAATATTACCGCTACTAAACTCAGGTAACCTGAATCGAACGGCGGGCGGGACAATGTCCCGCCCGTTTTCCTATGAGACACCACATCGCTGCCGGCTGAAAATCTCCGGCGAGCCCCGTCGGGGCTCGGACAGTCCGGCGTATTCGTGCAAGAATGCCCGTATTCGAATCGGAAGGGCGCACCATGGCGGAGCCCTATTTGGCCGATCTCAATGCGCTCGTCGATCGTCTGGCGATGCCGAGAGATATTGCCTGCAAGCATTTCTTCAGCGGTGCCGCCGCCTACAGCGGGGATCAAATCTTCATGTCACTGACGCCGGCGGGCTTGGCGTTGAAGTTGTCGCCCGAAGATCTGGAGGCGGCGATGGCGGCCGGGGCGACGTCTCTCAGGTATTTTCCCAAAGCACCCGTCAAGAAGGATTATGCCGTGATGCCCCGGGACGTGGTTGAGGACGATCAGTCCTTAAAGGCTTGGATGATCCGCAGCCTCAAGCACGCCGGATCCGGAAACGGGGGCTCGAGTGCCGTGTGAAGGTTCGCACGGCAGGACGCCAATCATTTTCGTTTGGGCAAGCCATCGGGTACACTCGGGAAAGTGCATGGGAGTTCGTCATGAACCAGGACAAGCCCCAAGGAACCAAGGACCGGTTGAAGGACCGCCGGGACATCGGCATCGTCGAATTTCCCATCGAGAAGCTCATGGTTTTCCGTGATGCAAACGCCTCCTGCGTCCACATCGAGGCCGCCATGGATACCGATCGGAGTTTAACCGGCGAGGCGAAAAAACCGCCCCGCTGACGATTCGCCGCCGGCCGCCCCTTGACGCCAAGCCCGGCCGGGATTATATGGCAGCCATGTTCATTCCCCACCTATAGCTGCAGCACCAGCCTGCTGCCTCCTGCCCCGGGCCGTTCGTCCGGGCGTCGGTGCGTGCCGAACTCCACTCCGTCATCGTCAGACCGTTCTTGAGTGAACACGCGCCGAACTTCGGAACAAGTTATTCGTGGATACAAGTCTCATGAACGCGTTTGCAAAAATTTCACAACGATCTTCCGGTGCGGCTTCGCCCTGGCGCCGGGAGGCGCGCGCCATGCTGGGCCTTGCCGTACCCCTGGTGCTGACCGAACTGGCCTTCATGGCGATCCTGACGACTGATGTCGTTTTGATGGGCTGGCTCGGTCCCGAGGCGCTGGCCGCGGGGACGTTGGCGTTTCACTTCTATGAATTCTTCGCCATGTTCGCCGTCGGATTGCTCGGGGCGGTGGCGCCCATCCTGTCACAGCACCTCGGCGCGCGGCGGTTCCGCATGGTGCGGCGCGGCGTGCGGCAGGGTCTGTGGATGGCTGTCATCATTGCGGTCCCGTTCATTGCCGTGATGTGGCAGGCCGGCAGCATCCTCGTGCTGCTGGGACAGGACCCTGAACTGTCCGCCGCCGGCGAGGCCTACCTGCGCATTGTCATTCTCGGGTTCCTGCCGATCCTCTGGTACGTGGTCTTGAGCCTGTTCCTGGCGGCCCATGGTCGGCCGCGGGCGACGCTGGTGGTGACGCTCCTGGGCATCCTCGTCAACGGACTGGCCGACTACGCCCTCATGTTCGGCAACTTCGGTTTTCCCCGTATGGGGTTGCTGGGGGCCGGTGTCGCCAGTGCGACCGTCAGCACGTTCATGTTCCTGGGCCTCACGGTGTTCGTTCTCACCGACTGGAAATTGCGCCGCTACCGCATCCTCGGCCGTTTTTGGCGGGCCGATTGGCCCCAGCTTTTTGAAATCGCCCGGATCGGATTGCCCATTGCGGTGGCCTCGCTGGCCGAGGTCGGCATGTTCGTCGCCGCGGTCCTGCTCATGGGTCTTTTGGGTACCAACGAGCTGGCGGCGCATGCGGTTGCCGTCCAGTGCGCCGCCATCGCGTTCATGGTGCCCCTGGGCATCGGCCAGGCCGCGACAGTGCGGGTGGGACGCGCCGTCGGCGCGGGCGACCGCCTCGGCTTGATCCGCGCCGGCTGGACGGCCATGGCGCTGGCCATCTGCATTGCCGTGCTGCCGGCGGCGGCGTTCTGGTTCCTCGGCGACGAAATCGTCGGTCTGTTTCTCGATCGCACAGTGGCCGAGAACGGCGCCACCATCAAGATCGCGGTCTCGTTCCTGGCGATCGCGGCACTCTTCCAGTTTGCCGATTCGTTGCAGGTGACGGCGCTCGGCGCGCTGCGAGGGCTGAAGGATACCCGCGTGCCCATGTTGATCGCTCTGGCCGGCTATTGGGGTCTGGGCCTGACTTCCGCGGCCTTGTTCGGCGTTTACCTGGACTTCGGCGGCCAGGCGATCTGGATCGCCCTGGCGGTGGGTTTGTCCGTGGTCGCCGTTCTCTTGGTCCGGCGCTTCCGGGGGCAGTCGATACGCGTACAGGTTGGCGATTGAGGCGGCTATGAAGGCATTCCGGGAAATGCTAAGTTAGAGCTCTTCTAATTGGGTCGTTGGTTTAACTCTCGAAAACTTGAGCCTCACGGGGAGAGTTGGCAATGCCTGACAGCCAAAAGGTGCTGGTCACGGGGGCGTCCGGGTTTATCGCGCTCCACTGCATACATCAGCTACTACAAGCGGGTAATCAGGTGCGCGGGACAATTCGCGCCGTCGCCCGGGAGGCCGAGGTCCGGCAAACCCTGGCCGATCACCTAGACAATACGAACGCCCTTGAAATCGTCGAGGCCGATTTAAGCCGGGATGCCGGTTGGCCGGAGGCCGTCGCGGGCTGTGATTTCGTCTTGCACGTGGCGTCGCCGTTTCCCGAGAAGCCGCCCAAGGACGACAACGACCTGCTTGTTCCGGCCCGCGAGGGCACGCTCAGGCTATTGCGTGCGGCGGCTGCGGCAGGCGTCAAACGGGTTGTTTTGACGTCGTCCATTGCGGCGGTGGCCTATGGCCACCTGGACCGGGCGAACCTGACGTTCGACGAAGAGGATTGGTCGGACCCTCAATCAGGGAGTATCGCTGCGTACGAAAAATCCAAGACCGTGGCGGAAATGGCGGCATGGGAATTTATGGAAAGCCCCGATGCCGGAAATATGGAGCTGTCCGTCATCAATCCCGGTCTGGTGTTGGGACCGGTCCTGGGGGCGCACGCCGGAACGTCGGCCAAACTCGTAAAGAAGATCCTCGAACGGCAACTCCCTGCCTGCCCGCGTCTTGGTTTTCCCGTCGTCGACGTCCGCGATGTGGCGCGCGCCCATGTCTCCGCCATGACCGTCCCGGCAGCGGCCGGCAAGCGGTTCTGCTGCAACAGCGCGTCCATCTGGCTGGTGGACCTGGCGAAGATCCTCCATCGCGGCTACGCCGACAAGGGATACATGGTGCCGACCGGCAACATGCCGGACTGGCTGTTCCGCCTGGCGGCCGTGTTCGACAGGTCTTTGCGGCCTGGGCTGCCGTCATTGGGCAAGATGATCGAAATCGACAATCGGCGCATCCGGGAGGTTCTGGACTGGCAGCCCATCGGGACGGAAGAGATGGCGGTCGCCTTGGCAGACAGCCTCATCAAATACGGCATTGTGAAAACGAAATAGCGCCGCATCGCCGGCTGTGAAGCGGTCATCCGGATCGAACAAAATCGATTGTTCGTCGGTAGGGGCTTTGTTCCCCCCGTTGCCGTTGGGTACGATGCGCCATGCAAATTCCATCCCGAAGGGCAACCGCCATCATCGTGCTTATGTGCCTCGGCCCGACCCCGGCCTGGGCCGCCGGCACCCAGGCTGCCGCCACGACTGTTTTGGTGGTCTTCGGGGCGGTGGTGCTGGCCGGGCTGGCCCTGGCCGTCGCCTCCATCATGTGGATGCGGGGCCGGCGCTTCCGCCATGATGTCGCGGACGAACGGGCTACGCTGGACGAGGTTATCGGCGCCGCCGAGGATCTGCTCGCCACGGCCGAGGACGGCTACCTGATCTGGCCCTTGGGCGGCGACCGGGCCGCGGCTTCCGAAAAACTCGGGCGCATGTTCCGGCTGGATCCCGTGCTGATTGCCGGTGTCGAAAGTCTGGAGACCGCCTTCGAGGTCGAGGATTTCGCCGTTTTCCGGCGCGCCGTCGGCGCGCTCCGCTCCGACGGCATTGCCTTCGACTTGACGCTTCAGCGCGTCAAACAGGGCGCACCGGTCCGCACCCGCGGCGGCCTGGCCGCCAGCGGCGCCGCCGTGGTCTGGTTCCGGGATCTCAGCGACATCGAAACGTTACAGGCAGCCCACGAAACTTCGCTGGCCGCAGCGGCTGGCGAAGCGGACAGTTTGCGGGCGTTGCTCGACACGGCGCCTTATCCCGTGTGGCGACGCGGCCCGGACTTAAGCGTGACCTGGGCCAACCGGGCGTACTGCGATGCCGTCGAGGCGCCGCTGGCCGATGTCCTGCAGCGCAGCATCGAATTGGTGCCGGGCCTGACGCATGGCGATGCGCGGGCCCTGGCGAAGGCGGCGCGGGAGAGCGGTGAAACGCGGAGCGAACGCCGGCGTTTCGTCGTGGCCGGCGACCGGCGAACGTTTGAACTGGTCGAGACGCCCATGTCCGACGGCGATATCGCGGGATATGCCCGGGACGTTACGGACAGGGACGATGCCGCCGGTGATCTGGCCCGTCATCTCAATGCCCAGACCGAGGTCCTCAATCAGGTGCGCTCGGCCATCGCCATATTCGGCCCGGACCGACGGCTGGTCTTTTTCAACCTCGCCTTCGTGCAGCTGTGGCGTCTCGATGCCGATTGGTTGGCAACCGGGCCCGATCATGCCGAGATTTTGGAGAAACTCCGCGATACGCGGCGATTACCCGAACAGGCGGACTTTCCGGCCTACAAGGCCGCCATGATGGACCTTTACACCTCGTTGCTGGAACGCCATGAGGACCAGCTTCACCTGCCCGACGGCACGACGCTGCGCGTGGTCATCTCACTGCATCCCCTGGGCGGACTGCTGTTCATCTATGAGGACGTGAGCGACCGGCTGGAGCTCGAACGCGCGCGCAACACTTTGGCTTTGGTGCAACGGGCGACGCTGGATCATTTGTTCGAGGGCGTCGCGGTGTTCGGCCCGGACGGCAAGCTCAAGCTCTTCAATCCCGGCTACGCCCGTCTTTGGGCACTCGATGAGGCGGCGTTGGACGGCGAGCCGCACGTTTCGGATGTGGCGGAAGCGGCACGCGACCTGTTCGTCGCGCGGGACCGCCAGGACGACGAATGGGCGGCGATGAAGGATGCCGTGATCCGCGGCACGCTCGACAGAAAACCAGGCGTCGGCCTGATCGAACGGCCCGACGGCAGCGTCCTCCGTCATGCTGCCGTGCCGCTTCCCGACGGTGCCATGCTGCATACCTACCTGGACGTTTCGGACAGCACGCGCATGGAACGGGCGTTGCGCGAGCGCGCCGAGGCCTTGGAAGAGGCCGGCAACCTCAAATCCGAATTCGTCGGCAACATGTCGTATGAACTGCGCACACCCCTCAGTTCCATCATCGGCTTCGCGGAAATCCTGGCCAATGAATATCACGGCGACCTCAACGACCATCAACGCAAGAGCGTCGAGGACATTTTGGCGTCGGCAGGTCATCTGATGGCGCTGATTGACGACATCCTGGATCTCGCCACGATCGACGCGGGCTATATGGACCTGGAGATAGCCGAGGTCGATATCGCCGCATCGCTGGACGCGGCCGTGAAGCTGTTCGCGCCCCGGGCGCGGCGGTCGAATATTTCCGTGGTTCGGGAATGTGACGGCGCAGTCGGGACGTTCATGGCCGACGAACGCCGGATCAAGCAGATTCTCTACGACCTGCTGTCGAATGCCGCGGTCTCGAGCGCTTCGGACTCGGAGGTCAGGGTGGGTGCACGGCGCACCGGCGGGGTCATGGAGCTGTGGGTAAGCGATGACGGCAAGGGTATCCCGCACAACGAGCCGAACCGCGTTTTCGACGCGTTTGCCGCCGACGGGCAGGCGGGCCGATCCGGCGGCAGCGGTCTTGGACTAGCGTTGGTAAAGCGGCTGGTCGAAATGCACGGTGGCAGCGTCGCCCTCGAAACCGGGGAAGGCTCGGGAACAACCGTCATCTGCCGGCTGCCGCTTGACGCGTCCTCGGTTGGTGGTGAGCTAAAGCAGCCGCTCAACTGACCGCTCGGTCGAGCTTACTCCCCCGGGACGCCGCGGGTGGTCGAGTATTCGAAGTGCAGTTCCTCGTCGGGCCGCACGATGGCGCGGGCGGCGTGGGCAGCACTTGCGGCCTCGGCGAAACCGGTGAGGATCAATTTCAGTTTGCCCGGGTAATCGGCGATATCGCCAATGGCGAAGATACCCGGCCGGTTGGTCTCACAGGTCGCCGGTTCGACGGTGATGTGGTTGCGCTCAAGATCCAGGCCCCAGTCGGCGATCGGGCCGAGGTTCATCGCAAGGCCGAAAAAAGCCAGCAGCACATCCGCTTCCAGCCGTCTCGTGTCGCCGTCGAGGGTCGCCACCTCGACCGCCTTCAACACGCCGCCCTCGCCTTCCAATCCGCTCAACTGGTAGGGCACCACGAGTTCGACCTTGCCGGCTTCGGCCAGTTCCTCCATCTGCCGCACGCTTTCGGGTGCTGCGCGAAACTTGGGCCGGCGGTGGATGACGGAAACGCCGGCGGCAATGTCGGCCAGGGAGAGCGCCCAGTCGACCGCCGAATCGCCGCCGCCGGCGATGACGACGCGTTTGTCGCGCAGGTCTTCCCGCCGCCGCACCAAGTACTGTACGCCGCCACCGCCCTCGAACGCCTCGATGCCCTCCAGTGGTGGCCGGTTCGGTCCGAACGCGCCGGCGCCGGCCGCGATGACGACCGCCTTCGCCGTCACCGATACGCCACCGCTGGTGGTCAAGCGCCAACCCTCTCCGGGCACCTCCGCCAGTTCGGTAACCTGTTCGCCCAAGTGGTAGACCGGGTCGAAGGGAGCGGCCTGCTCCTTGAGTTTGTCGATCAGCTCGATGGCATCGATCTTGGGATAGCCGGGAATGTCGTAAATCGGTTTTTCGGGATAGAGTGCCGTGCACTGGCCGCCCTCGCTTTCCAGCACATCGAAGACGTGGCATTTCATATCGAGCATGCCGGCCTCGAAAACGGCAAACAGGCCGACGGGTCCGGCGCCGATGATGGCGATGTCGGTTGTGGTGGCTGCGGCGTCGGTCATGGTGTCGAAGATCCGGAATTTGAGACTGGGTTGGCAGGCACCTCCTAACATACCCTCCGCCGAACTTCCATCCATGCACCGCAATGTTGTACCGGGCCGGTTGCCACCCGCCCGGACGCGGGATACAAAACAGGCATGTCCCCGGCAGCGCAATTCCCGCCGTTTCGCGAAATCGAACTTGCCGATTTGACGGCCACTGAGCGGTTGGCCGGGGAATTGGCGGCGCTGGCGGCCGCCGGCGACGTCTTCGCGTTGTGGGGCGATCTGGGCGTGGGCAAGACGGCTTTCGCGCGGGCCTTCATCCGCCAGCTGGGCCGCGCCCAAGGGAAGCCCATCGACGAGGTCCCCAGTCCCACCTTTACGCTCGTGCAAATCTACGATGAGCTCGAGCCGGCCGTCTGGCACGTCGACCTCTATCGTTTGGAGGGCCGGGCGGAAACGGTCGAACTGGGATTGGAGGAGGCTTTCGAGGATGCCGTCACCCTGATCGAGTGGCCCGATCGTCTCGACGGCGCCCTGCCGCCGGACCGTCTCGATCTCGAATTGCGAATGGCCGACGATCCGGCGGCCAGAATCGCCGTGCTAAAAATTCACGGGCGCGCGGCCGAACGGTACGCGGCGGTGGGCGGGCCGCCGTGAACAAGACGGCCGACATGCCCGCGGCCGAGCGCACAAGCCGCCGGATCAGGTTGCTTGAAGAGGCTGGTTGGCAAACCGCCCGGGCCGAACCTCTGGCCGGTGACGCCTCGTATCGCACCTACCAGCGGCTTCATCGAAACGGCGGCACCGCCGTTCTGATGGACGCGCCGCCGCCCCGGGAGGATGTCCGGCCGTTCATCGCCATGGCGGCCTGGTTGCGGCAAGGCGGATATTCGGCCCCTGAAATCATGGCTGCGGACGAGGACGCGGGTTTCCTTCTTCTGGAGGATCTGGGCGATGCCCTCTTCACGACGGCCATTGCCGGGGGCGCAGACGAGACCGAGCTTTACGAGGCGTCGGTCAATCTTCTCGTCGACCTCCAATCCCGGCCGCCACCGCCCGATGTCCCACCCTATTCCACCGAATTTCTGTCGTCGGAGGCCGACTTGCTGACAGCGTGGTTTCTGCCCCACGCCGGTATCGAGGCAAGCGCCGGCGATGTCGCGGCCTACGGGGAGCTATGGCGGGGGGTTTTGGCGCACCTGGCCGGCCAGCAATCCGTTCTCGTCCTCAGGGATTTCATGGCCGACAACCTGCTGTGGCTGCCTGAACGCCGCGGTCTCGCGCGTGTCGGCCTGCTTGATTTCCAGGGGGCGCTGATGGGGTCGCCTGCCTACGACCTAATGTCGCTGCTGCGCGATGTGCGGCGCGACGTTTCCGGTGATCTCGCCGATTCCATGATTGACAGATATTTGTCGGCCAAGGGCCTGCCCGACACCGAAGCCCGACGGTTCCGGGAGGACTTCGCCATCCTCGGTGTTCAGCGCAACGCCAAGATTGCCGGTATTTTCAGCCGTCTTTTGGCCCGCGACGGTAAATCGAGCCACCTGGCATATCTGCCGCGTGTCTGGCGCATGTTGGAACGCGATCTCGATCACCCCGCGCTGGCCGATCTCCGGGACTGGTTCGACCGCGTCATTCCGAGGGATAAGCGGTCATGAGCGCAATTGGGCGAAAGACCTCGGGCGTCGCCCTGGTGTTGGCCGCCGGCAAGGGCCTGCGCTTGCGCCCCCTGACCGCCCGTCGGCCCAAGCCGCTTATCCAGGCGGCAGGCCGGACTTTGATCGACCGGACCCTCGACCATGTCGCGGCGGCGGGCATCGGCCGGGTCATTGTCAATCTCCACTACCGGGGCGACATGCTGCGGCGTCATCTCGACAGGCGGGAAGACATGTCCATCGGCTATTCGGACGAGAGCGCAAAATTGCTCGACACCGGCGGCGGTGTTAAGAAGGCGTTGAAACGGCTGGTCGGCAAGGGCGCACGCCCCAAACCGTTTTTCGTCCTCAATAGCGACGCGCTGTGGAGCGACGCCGGGGAGAACGCGTTGATTCGGCTGGCGGAGGCCTGGGACGGCAGGCGCATGGACGCCCTCTTTTTGCTCCAGCCCACCGACCGGGCCACGGCCCACACCGGCAACGGCGATTACCGCATGAAACGGGACGGACGCCTGCTCCGCTCCCCGGATAAGCCCGCACCCTACGTCTTCAGCGGCATCCGCATTCTCCATCCCCGCCTGTTCGAGGGGGCTCCGAAAGGAGCTTTTTCGATCATCCCGCTGTTCGACGCGGCCGAGCGTCGGGGGCGCTTGTTCGGATTGCGGCACCGGGGCCAGTGGATGGATGTCGGCACGCCCGAGGGCTTGGCGGAGGCCGAAGCCCGGCTTGGCCGTCCCCGGTCGCCATGAGCGCCGCGCGCAAGCAAGTCTTCTCCATCCCGCCCGCACGGGCGTTCGTCGATGCCTTGGCCGAGGGTTTGATAGGCCGATATGGTGGCGATCCCCTGGCGTTCAGCGAGCTGCTGATCCTGGTGCCGACCCGGCGCGCCTGCCGCAGCCTGGCCGAGGCCTTCCTGCGGGCGGGCGGCGGCGAGCCCATGTTGTTGCCGGACATCCGTCCCATCGGCGACGTCGAGGAAGACGAACTCCAACTCACGGGGGCGGAGACCCATGCGGGCGATTTGGGTGACGCGCTGCTTGAACTGCCGGAGGCCATCCCGCCGCTCAAACGGGAATTGCTCTTGGTCCAGTTGATCCTCGGTTTCAACGAGGCCAGCCGCAAGGCCGCGGACGGTATGCCTGCCCCTGCCATGGACGCCGCCCAGGCGGCCGGCCTGGCGCGCGATCTCGCCGGCCTGATCGATCAGGTGCAGACCGAGCGTCTCGATTTCCACCGGCTGGCCGATGTCGTGCCGGAAAGCCTGGCGTCGCACTGGCAGCTGACTCTCGATTTCCTCAAGATAGTCACCGAACACTGGCCCGCCGTGCTCGCCGAACACGGGTTCGTCGATCCGGCGGAACGGCGTAACCGGGTGTTGCAACTGCAATCCGATGCCTGGCGCAATCATCCGCCCGAACGGCCGGTGATCGCCGCCGGTTCGACGGGATCGATTCCGGCGACGGCCGATCTGCTGGACGTTATCGCCCGGCTGCCCCGGGGCGCCGTCATCCTGCCAGGCCTCGACCGGTCCATGGACGACAAGTCGTGGGCCGCTCTGGCGGAAGATCCGTCACATCCGCAATTCGGCTTGCATCAACTGCTCGACCGTCTCGGCGTTCATCGCCACGATGTAGAGGATTGGCCCGATCGCGCCAGCCCGCCGGAAGCAGCCCGCTTCCGGATGCTGAACGAAGCGTTGCGGCCTGCCGAGACGGCGGCCCGGTGGCGGGACGCCGACCGGTTGGATACCGCCGCGACGGACGGCTTCGTGAAGCTTGAGTGTCCGGGGCCGGAGGAGGAGGCGCGGGCCGTCGCCCTGCTGATGCGGCGGACGCTCGAGGTACCCGGCAAGACGGCGGCCCTGGTGACGCCGGACAGGGCCTTGGCCCGACGCGTGGGCGCTGAACTGGGGCGCTGGGACATCAAGGTCGACGATTCCGCGGGTTTGCCTCTCGGGCAGACGCCGGTGGGTACTTTCCTCCGGTTGACGGCAGGGTCCGTCGCCGAAGATTGGGCGCCGGTCGATCTTCTTGCCGTCCTGAAGCATCCGCTGGCGGCGGGCGGTTCAGCGACAGCGGCCTTTCGCACTCGCGTCAGGCGGCTGGAACTGGCGATCCTCCGCGGTCCGCGGCCGGGTGCGGGAATCGCCGGCTTGCGCGCAGCGCTTGAGCAAATCGTCAATTCGTCGGCGCGAGAATCCACCGCCGCCAAGGAGGACGCGGCGGCCTTGCTCCCCTGGCTCGACCACATTGGAAAAATGCAAGACGGGTTCCGGGCCCTGATTGAGGCCCCCTCCGTTTCTTTCCGCGATCTGCTGCAGGCTCACGTCTTGTTCGCCGAGGCGCTGGCCGCGACGGACGAAGACGCCGGCGCCTTCCGCTTGTGGTCGGGCGAAGACGGCGAAGCCGCCGTCGCCTTCATCGACGAACTGAACGAAGCGGCCGACGTCCTGCCGGCCCTCGCGGGGGCGCTTTATCCCGCGCTGCTGGAGGGACTCATGGCCGGCCGTGTCGTCCGCCCGCGCCACGGCGGTCACGCCAGACTGGCGATTTGGGGCCTGCTGGAAGCTCGCCTGCAGCGGGCCGATCTCATGATCCTCGGCGGCCTCAACGAGGGAACGTGGCCGCCCGAGGTCGATACCGGGCCCTGGATGAGCCGGCCCATGCGGGCCGATTTCGGGCTGCCCCAGCCCGAGAGACGCATCGGGCTGACGGCGCACGACTTCGTTCAAGCCGCTGGCTCGCCCGAGGTCGTTCTGACGCGCGCCGCCAAGGCAGACGGTGCGCCGACCGTCCCGGCCCGCTGGTTGCTGCGCATACAGGCGCTGCTGGACGGTCACGGCCTGGACTGGCCGAAGGATCCCGAGATATTGACCTGGGCGGGCGACATGGACTTGCCCGAGGCGGCGGCCCGTCCCGTTCGTCCGCCGGAGCCGAAACCTCCGGTGAGCGCCCGGCCCCGCGAGCTCTCGGTGACGGAGATTGAGACCTGGATGCGCGACCCCTACGCCATCTTTGCCAGGCGGGTGCTCGGCCTGCGGGCCCTCGACCCCATCGATGCCGATCCCGGTGCCGCCGAACGCGGCTCCTTCATCCATGAGGCGCTGGACCTGTTCGTTGCCGAGACGCCATGGCCGCCGCCGGACGACGCCTACGAGCGGCTCATTGAGTTGGGTCGACAGGCCTTCGGCGAGGCGCTGGCGCGTCCTGGCGTTTGGGCCTTCTGGTGGCCGCGCTTCGAGCGCAGCGCACGCTGGTTCGTCGACCGTCTCAGGGCGGATGCGCTTGCCGGCGCAGCTCAGCCCGTGGCCAGCGAAATCCGGGGTAGCATCGACCTCTTGGCATCTGGTGACCCCTTTCGCATTCACGGCAAGGCCGACCGCATCGACCGGGACGGCGAGGGACGCCTCTCCATCATCGATTATAAAACCGGCGGGGTGCCGTCCTCGAAGGATGTGTCGGTGGGATATGCGCCGCAGCTTCCCGTTGAGGGCGTCATCGCGGAGGACGGCGGCTTCGAGGATCTGGCCGCGGGAGAAGTTTCGGCTCTGGCCTACTGGCGCCTGATCGGCGCCAGTCCAGCCGGCGAGGTGAAACCGGTGCGCGGCGATGTCGCCGCCATAGTCGCCGAAACGCGACAGCGTTTGGTGGAATTGATCCGGATCTTCGACCAGCCCGACACGGCCTACCGGGCGCAGCCCCGGCCCGCCCGCGCGTTGCGCTTCAACGATTATGCCCACCTCGCCCGCGTCGGTGAATGGTCGGCGGACGACGAAGGAGATCCGGCATGAGCGACGGCGCCGCCGCCTTTGTTGATCCGGCAACGGCACAGCGGGCGGCGTCCGATCCGGAGGTTTCGTCCTGGGTCGGGGCGTCGGCGGGGACGGGCAAGACGCGGGTTTTGACCGACCGCGTGTTGCGCCTGATGCTGGCGGACGCGGCGCCCGGCCGCATTCTCTGCCTCACCTTCACCAAGGCTGCCGCCGCGGAAATGGCGAACCGGCTCAGTGAGCGGCTTGCCCGCTGGGCGATGCTCGAGGACGATGCCCTTGCCGCGGACCTTTTCGACCTGACCGGCAAACAGGCGGAAGGGGAAGAATTGGCCTCTGCGCGCGCCCTTTTTGCCCGCGTCTTGGACCAACCGGGCGGCTTGAAAATTCAGACCATTCACGCCTTCTGCCAGTCGCTCCTGGGACGGTTTCCGTTGGAGGCGGGTTTGCCGCCGCACTTCCAGGTGATGGATGAGCGAACGTCGTTCGAGATGCTGACGGCGGCGCGCGACCGCGTCCTGGCCGAAGCCCGCCGAGCGCCTGAACTGAGGGATGCGCTCGGCGGTGTTACCGAGCGGGCCGGGGAACAGGTTTTCGGCGAGGTTATCGCCGCCTTGGCTTCGGAAAGGCGGCGGTTCTCGGCATTGTTGGCCGCCTACGGTGGACATACCGGTGTGATCGCCGCCATGAGGAAGCATCTGGGTCTCGGCGGGGACGAAACGGATGCCCGGATAATCGAGGCGGCCTGCGCCGACACGGGCTTCGCCAAAACGGAACTGGCGCAGGCGGCGCAAGCCTTGGCTTCGGGCGGCACGACGGATCGGCGTAACGCCGCCGCCATTGCCGACTGGTTGGCCGGGCCGGCGCATCGGGCGGAGAGGTTCGACACCTATGCCGGCGTATTTCTCACCAAGGACGGCGCGGTCAGGGCGCGTTTCGCAACCAAGGCGGTTGTGGAGGCCATGCCCGCCGTGGTCGACATCATGGCGGCCGAGGCCGCGCGCCTCGTCGCCGTCCGCGAACGCCTCGCCGCCGTGGCGGTGACGGAGGGGACCGGCGCCCTCCTGAGTTTGGCCGGGGCGCTGTTGGCGGCCTATGAGGACTTCAAGCGACGCCATGCCCGGCTCGATTACGATGACCTCATCCTGCTGACGCGCGATCTCCTGTCCCGTGCCGAGGCGGCGGAATGGGTGCTATTCAAGTTGGACGGCGGCCTCGACCACATCCTGATCGATGAGGCCCAGGACACCAATCCCGACCAATGGGCTGTCGTGAAGGCGCTGGCGGAGGAATTCTTCGCCGGTGAGGGCGCGCGCGATCAGGGCCGGACGATCTTTGCCGTCGGCGACGCCAAGCAGTCGATCTACGGCTTCCAACGAGCCGATCCGGCGGCATTCGCGGCGACCCGCGACCTCTTCGCAGCGCGGGTAAAGGAAATCGATCAAGCCTGGCGGCCGGTTGAACTGGCCGTCTCGTTCCGTTCGACGGAAGCGGTCCTGCAGCTCGTCGACCGGGTGTTCGCCGGCGCTGACGCGCGTGACGGTCTGATGTTCGATGCCGGAGAAGTGAGGCACTTTTCCCATCGCCGGGGACAGGCGGGGCTGGTCGAACTGTGGCCCCTGGTCACCCCGGCGGACGACGACGAGGCCTGGTCCCTGCCCACGGTTCAGTTGGCGGAGATCAGTCCCAGCGCCCGTCTAGCGGCTGAGATCGCCGACCGCGTCGAGGGCTGGCTGGCGAGCGGCGAACGGCTGGATAGCCGCGGCCGTACGATGCGTCCCAGCGACATCATGATTCTCGTGCAGCGCCGGGCGGATTTCGTCGCCGAAGTTGTCGCCGCCTTGAAAGCCAAAGGTGTGCCGGTCGCCGGGACCGACCGCATGGTGCTGGCCGACCAGCTCGCCGTGCTCGATCTCCTGTCGGTAGCGCGTTTCGCCCTGTTGCCGGAGGACGAACTGGCGCTGGCCGAAGTTCTGAAAAGCCCTATTTGCAACCTCGACGACGACGATCTGTTCGACCTGGCGCACGGCCGGACCGCGACCCTCTGGCAGACGCTGCAGGCCCGGTCGGCGGAGCGGGCCGAGTGGCGCGGGGCCGCCGATCTGCTGGCGGACCTGTTGGCGCGGGCGGACTATGCTCCGCCGTATGAGTTCTTCGCCCATCTGCTGGGCCCGGCACAGGGCCGCCGCCGCCTGATGGCCCGACTGGGTCCGGAGGTCAACGATCCCATCGACGAGTTCCTCGCCCTCGCACTGCAGTTCGAACAGAGCCATACGCCGTCGTTGCAGGGTTTCCTGCACTGGATCGATGCGGGCGAAGCAGAAGTAAAGCGCGATCCCGAGCTCGGCCGCGACGAGGTCCGGGTCATGACGGTTCATGGCGCCAAGGGCCTGCAGGCGCCCGTCGTCATCCTGCCCGACACCGTCCGGGTGCCCAGCCAGGACGAGCGCCTGTTGTGGCTCTCATCGGAAGAGAGCGGTCGTGCGCCGCTCATGCTTTGGCCCGGCGTCGCGGGAGCGACGGAGCCGGTGTCGCGGGAAGCCCGCGCCGAGGCCCGCCTGCGGCGGGACCAGGAATACCGCCGGCTGCTTTACGTCGCCCTAACACGGGCCGAGGATCGACTTTACGTCGGTGGTTGGGAAACCAGCCACAAGCGCGGTGAAAATTGCTGGTACGAGATGGTGCGCCGGGCGATGGACGGCTGGGCCGAGCCGTCGGAGGGGCCCGACGGCCTGACTTGGCGGTTCGTGACGGCGCAGAGCGGCGAAGCGGACCGGGCCGGCACAATGGGCGAAGAGCCGGCCGCCGCCCTCCCCCTACCCGACTGGATCAAAACGCAACCGCCGCCCGAACCTGCGCCCCCGAAACCGCTGGCGCCCTCGCGCGGCGAGGGGGAGGAGCCGCCCGTGCGTTCGCCCTTGAGCGATGACGGCGAGGCGAGGTTCCTCCGCGGGCGCCTCATTCACCGCCTGCTGGAAACCCTGCCCGGGATCGCGCCGGAAAAACGGGCAACGGCAGCGCTCCGCTTTCTCGGCAATCCGGTCCACGAGCTGGCCGAGGAAAAACAGCGGGAAATTGCCGACGAAGCTCTCCGCATCATGGAACATCCTGATTTTGCGGCGATTTTCGGTCCCGGCAGCCGCGCTGAAGTCAACATCGCGGGTGCGCTGGGCGAACACGTGATCTCCGGCCAGGTCGATCGCCTGCTGGTTGGGCCCGATAAAATCCTGGTGATCGATTATAAAACGAACCGTCCGCCGCCCGACCTCGTCGAGGACGTATCCCCGCTGTATCTGGCGCAAATGGCGGCTTACAGGGCCGCCTTGAAGCGAATTTATCCCGACCGCGGCGTCGAATGTGCGCTTCTGTGGACCGATTCGGGGGTCTTGATGCCGCTGCCGGAGCACCTACTTATTGAGTTCGCGCCCGATGGCGCGGCGGAATGACGCCTTCGCTTGACGGCGGCCAGAGGCGTTCGTAGAGTCCTTCAAACTTTTGCCAAGATAGGGTCCACCATGAGCACCATTACACACGTCAGTGACGATTCGTTTGACGCCGATGTCATCAATTCCTCTACTCCGGTTCTGGTCGATTACTGGGCGGAATGGTGCGGCCCCTGCAAGCAGATCGCCCCGGCGCTCGAAGAGATCTCGGGCGAGATGGGCGAGCGCGTGACCATCGCCAAGCTCAATATCGACGACAATCCCGTGACGCCGACCAAGTTCGGCGTGCGCGGCATTCCCACCCTGATGCTGTTCAAGGACGGCCAGGTCGCCGCCACCAAGGTCGGCGCGCTGCCCAAGGGCAAGCTGCAGGAATGGATCGAATCGGTCATCTGACCGGACTCTCACACGATCACCAAACGGACGCCCCTGGGCGTCCGTTTTTTTGTTGGCCATGCCGCCTCCACCGTCATCCCGGAATTTGCGCCAGCAAATGTCCGGGATCCATGCCTGAGTGCATGAATTTCAGAGCGGTTAGTGGAATCCATGCTCTAAGGCATGGATTCCCACCTTCGCAGGAAAGACGTGTGTGAATAATGCCTAAGCCAGCTCGCCGCCCTGTTTCTCAAGGCCCTCCAGTTCGGCCAGGACGTGGCCGGCGAGGTAGAGGGAGCCGCAGATCAGGACGCGGACGGGTGCGTCGGCGTGTTCGTGGCCGATGGTCGTGAGCGCGCTGACGACGTCGGGGGCCTCGCGAGCAGCCATGCCGGCGCCGGATATCTGGCCGCAAACCTCGGCGGCGCTGAGGGTGTTGACCTCGCCCGGTATGGCGACGGCGATGATGTCCGGGGAGAGCGGCTTGAAGGCGGCGAAAAAGCCCGTGGCGTCCTTCACGTTCATCATGCCGGAGATGAGATAGAGCTGTTTCGGTTCACCCTCGGCTGCCGACCACTCACCGAGCGTTTGCGCCAAGGCCCTTCCGGAGGCGGTGTTGTGGCCGCCGTCGAGCCAGAGCTCCGAGCCCTGCGGCAGTTCCAGCGCCAAACCGGTTTGGCTGAGATCCTGCAGCCGTCCCGGCCAGGCGGCGTTCCGCAAGCCTGTCGCCAACGCCTCGTCGCCGATGTCGGTGTCCGGCAAGGATATCAGCGCCGCGCAGGCCAGACCGGCGTTGGCGATCTGGTGGGGGCCGGGCAGGGCGGGCGTGGGCAAGCGGACCTCGCGGTCTCCCGCCCGCACTGTCATGGCGTCCGGGGCGGTCCGTTCGACACGCCAGCTAGTGCCGGCGTAGACCAGCGGCGCGCCAACCTCGGCGGCGCGGGCCTCGATAACGGCCGTGGCTTCGGCGGGCTGGGCGGCGATGATCCCTGGCACTCCGGGTTTGAGGATGCCCGCCTTCTCGGCGGCGATGCCACCCAGTTCACCGCCGAGAAATTGCACATGGTCGATGGAAATCGGCGTGATGACGGTGAGGGCGGGCCGATCGATAACGTTGGTGGCGTCGAGCCTGCCGCCGAGGCCAACCTCCAGCAGGACGTAGTCGGCGGCATGGCGGGAAAAGGCCAGGAAGGCGCAGGCCGTGGTGATTTCAAAATAGGTGATGGGTTCCGGGCCGTTGGCCGCTTCGCACTCGGTCAGCAGATCGGCCAGTTCGGCTTCGTCGATCGGTTCGGCGCCGCCTGGTGCGGCCAGTGCGATGCGTTCGTTGAAGTGCACGAGATGGGGCGAGGTATAGACGTGGACTTTGTGTCCGGCGGCCTCGAGCGCGGCTTTCATGTAGGCCGTGGTCGAGCCCTTGCCGTTGGTGCCGGCGACGTGGATCACTGGCGCGAGTTTGCGTTCGGGGTGATCCAGCCGCTCCAGCAGGCGCTCCATGCGGCCGAGCGAGAGATCGATGCGCTTGGGGTGGAGCGATTTCAGCCGCTCCAGGATGGTCTGTGACGGGCGGTGGGTCACGGACTTAGGATTTCTCGCCGTCGCCCTCGGTCTCGGCTTCGATGACAGCCTCGGGCGCTTCCGCCGGCGCTTCGGTGGCCGCCGCCTCGGGCGCCGTCAGGGCGGGCGCTTCGTACGCCGGGGTCGGCGACGCCAGCGACTGCTTCTGGTTCATCAGAAGATCGATGATGCGCACCAGGGTCGCCCTGAGCTCGTGGCGGTGGACGACCATGTCCAGCATGCCGTGCTCCAACAGATATTCGGCGCGCTGGAAGCCCTCCGGCAGTTGTTCGCGGATGGTGTCCTGGATGACGCGCTGGCCGGCGAAACCGATCAGGGCGCCCGGCTCGGCAATCTGGATGTCGCCGATCATGGCGAACGAGGCGGTCACGCCCCCCGTAGTCGGATCGGTCAACACGGCGATGTAGGGCAGGCCGGCTTCGCGCACCTGTTCGACGGCGATGGTAGTGCGCGGCATCTGCATCAGGCTGAGAATACCCTCCTGCATGCGGGCGCCGCCGGCCGCGGCGAAGACGATCAGTGGAGCTTTATCGGCGACGGCGCGCTCGGCTCCGGCGATCAGGGCCTCGCCCACCGCCAGGCCCATGGAACCGCCCATGAAGGCGAAGTCCTGTACCACCACGACCGCCTTGAGGCCGCCCATGGTGCCGTGGGCGACGATCACCGCCTCGTCCTCGCCGGTTTTGGCCCGGTTGTCCTTTAGGCGCTCGGTATAGCGTTTCTCGTCGCGGAATTTCAGCGGATCGGCCTGCACCTGGGGCAGCGAGATGCGATGGAAGATTCCCTCGTCGAACATTTGGGCCAGCCGGTCGGCCGCCCTAAGCCTCAGGTGATGGTCGCAATGGGGGCAGACCCGCAAGGCGGCGGCGAGATCGCGGTGAAAGACCATCTGGCCGCAGGCCGGGCATTTCTCCCACAGCGTCTCGCGGTCGTCGTCCTTGCGCACGAGGGCCCTGATCTTGGGACGGACGAAATTGGTAAGCCAGTTCATGGGGATACTCTACTCGACGGGAGGGGCGGCGTGAATGCGCTCCGCCAGGGCTTTGGCGAGGTCGGTGACGGCTTCGACCAGTCCGGGCTTGGCGCGGCCCTCGCCGTCCAGGTTGTCGGCGATGATGTCGATGAAGGCGGTGCCCACGACGGCGCCGTCGGCGGAGCGGGCAATGGCTTCCGCCTGGTCCGGGGTGCGGATGCCAAATCCGACGGCGACCGGCAGGTCGGTATGGCGCTTGATGCGGCCCACCGCGGCGCCAACCACATCGGCGTCGGGGGCGGCGGCGCCCGTAATGCCAGTGATCGAAACGTAGTAGACGAAGCCCGACGTATTGGCCAGGACCTTGGGCAGGCGCTTGTCGTCGGTTGTCGGCGTGGCCAGCCGGATGAAGCTGAGCCCCGCCTCCAGCGCCGGCAGGCAGAGCTCGGCGTCTTCCTCCGGCGGCAGATCGACGACGATCAGGCCGTCCACGCCGGCGGCCTTGGCGTCGGCCAGGAAGGCCTCCACGCCGTAGTAATGGATGGGGTTGAAATAGCCCATGAGGACGATGGGCGTTTCGCTGTCGTCGGCCCGAAAGGCGCGCACCAGGTCGAGCGTGCGGTGCATGTCGGCGCCGCGTGCCAGAGCGCGCAGGCCCGCCGCCTGGATCGCCGGGCCGTCGGCCATGGGATCGGTGAAGGGCATGCCGAGCTCGATCACGTCAGCGCCCGCTTCGGCCAGTCCACGCACGATGCCAAGTGAGGTTTCATGATCGGGATCGCCCGCCATCACGAAGGTCACGAAGGCCGCGCCGCCCTCCTCGCGCCGGGCGGCAAAGCGCGCGTCGAGGCGGGCTGTGCCGCCCGTAACCCCGGAACTCATATCTCAACCCCCAGGGCGTCCGCCACGGTGAAGATGTCCTTGTCGCCCCGTCCGCACATGTTCATCAGCAGGATATGGTCCTGGGGCAGCGTCGGCGCCAGTTTTTCCACGTGCGCCAGGGCGTGGGCGGGTTCCAGCGCCGGAATGATGCCTTCGAGGCGGCTGCAGAGCTGGAAGCTTTCCAGGGCCTCGTCGTCGGTGACCGAGACGTACTCGACCCGGCCGATGTCGTTGAGCCAGGCGTGCTCCGGCCCGATGCCGGGATAATCGAGACCGGCCGAGATGGAGTGGGCTTCGATGATCTGGCCGTCGCCGTCCTGCAACAGGTACGTTCGGTTGCCGTGCAGCACCCCGGGCCGGCCGGCGCTCAACGACGCCGCGTGCTTGCCGGTCTCGACGCCGTGGCCCGCCGCCTCGACGCCGATGATGCGCACGTCCTCATCGTCGAGGAATGGATGGAACAAGCCGATGGCGTTGGAGCCGCCGCCGATGCAGGCCAAAACGGTGTCCGGGAGGCGTCCTTCGGCCGCCTGCATCTGCACCTTGGCTTCCTTGCCGATGACGGACTGGAAATCGCGCACCAAAGCCGGATAGGGGTGTGGTCCGGCGGCCGTGCCGATGATGTAGAAGGTGTCCTCGACGTTGGTCACCCAATCCCGCAAGGCCTCGTTCATGGCGTCCTTGAGGGTCGAGGAGCCGGAGGTGACCGGTACCACTTCGGCGCCCAGGAGACGCATGCGGAAGACGTTGGGTTGCTGGCGTTCGATATCGACCGCGCCCATGTAGACGGTACAGGGAAGGCCGAAGCGGGCGGCCACTGTGGCCGTCGCGACGCCGTGCTGGCCGGCGCCGGTTTCGGCGATGATACGGGTCTTGCCCATGCGCCGGGCCAGCAGGATTTGGCCCATGCAATTGTTGATCTTGTGCGCGCCCGTGTGGTTGAGTTCGTCGCGCTTGAAGTAAATTTTGGCGCCGCCGAAATGCTCGGTCATGCGTTCGGCGAAGTAGAGGGGGCTGGGGCGGCCGACGTAGTGTTCGAGAAAATGGTCGAGCTCCGCCTGAAACGAAGAATCCTCCTTGGAGGCCTTCCAGGCTTCCTCCAACTCCAGGATCAGCGGCATCAACGTTTCGGCAACGAAACGGCCGCCGTAAATGCCGAAATGGCCGTCTTCCGTCGGGCCGGCGCGGTAGGTGTTGGGTTTGTCCACGGTCTCTCGCACTCAAATCTGCCGCCGCAGCGGTTGTTGTCCTAAAGCTTCGCGACTTCCGCCAGGAAGGCCTTGATCCGCGCCGGATCCTTGCGGCCCGGTTTGTCCTCGATGCCGGAGGAGACATCGACGGCCACGGCGCCTGTGGCCGCTACGGCCTCGCCGACATTGCCGGCGTGCAACCCCCCCGCCAGCATCCAGGGACGACGCCACGTCCGTCCCGCCAAAAGCTGCCAGTCGAAACTCAGCGCATTGCCGCCGGGCAGCGCGCCCGCCATGGTTTTAGGCGCTTTGGCGTCAAACAGCAACCAGTCCGCAGCCTCCTCAAAGGCGCCCGACGCCTCCACGTCTTCTGCGCTTTCAACCTTGACCGCCTTCATGACGGGGCAGCCGAACCGGTTACGGATATCGGCGACCCGTTCCGGCGTTTCGCCGCCGTGGAGCTGCAGCATATCCAGAGGCACGACTTCGAGAACCGATTCCAGCAGACCGTCGTCGGCATCGACAAAAAGGCCGACGCGTTTGACCGGTTGCGGGACCTCTGCCGCAAGGGTTGCGGCGTTGTCGATGGTGACGGCGCGCGGCGAGGGCGGGTAGAAGACGAAGCCGACAAACGAGGCGCCGCTTTCCACGGCGCATGCCACCGTTTCCGGCGTCGACAGTCCACAGGTTTTGGCGGCGACACGCACCGGTCCGCTCTCAGGCAAGTCCGGCCACGATGTCGCGGCAGGCGGCGGCGGGGTCGTCGGCCTGCGTGATCGGCCGGCCGATGACCAGGTGGCTGGCGCCCAGCGCCATGGCCTCGGCGGGCGTCATCACCCGCTTCTGGTCGCCGGCGGCGCTGCCGGCGGGCCGGATGCCGGGTACGATGAGGTCGAAGTCCGCCCCCCGGTCTTCGCGCAGGGTGGCGATTTCATGGGGCGAGCAGACCACGCCGTCGGCGCCGCTGGTCTGGGCCAGTTCCGCAAGCCGCCGGACCTGGTCGGCCGCGCTGTGGCTCACGCCCGTCGCTTCCAAATCGCCGTCGTCCAGGCTGGTCAACACGGTCACCGCCATGATGCGGGGCCGGTCTATTTCAAACGTATCCGCGCCAGCCATCGCCGCATCCGCCGCCGCCCGGATCATGGCGGGCCCGCCCGCGGCGTGAATGGTCATCATGTAGGGTCCGAGCAAGCAGGCTGCGCGGACGGCGCCGGCCACCGTGTTGGGGATGTCATGAAACTTGAGATCGAGAAAGAGATTGAGGCCGCTGGTCGCCATGACGTGACGGACGCCCTCGGGGCCGAGCGCGGTGAAGAATTCCTTCCCCAGTTTCAAACCCCCCGCCACCGGCGCAAGGGCCTGGGCCAGGGCGGCGGCCTGCATGGCGTCCGGGGTGTCGATAGCGCAGAAAACGGGATTGGTCGGTTGGCTGGACATTGTCATGGCGCGGTTTATAGCACGCTCACGGTTTTCGTTAAGACTTAGGTTGACCCGGCTTCAGCCACCAGTTCCGCCGCCGTCAGGTCCTCGAGCGCCGTGCCCACCGATTTGAACAGCGTGATGTCGTCGGCCGATGACCGGCCAACGACGGACCCGCGCGCCAGCTCTGCGAGCTCGCCGAGGATGTGGGCCTCGTCGATCACGCCGGTCGCCAGCGGCTGGACGATGTCGCCGCCTTCCTGCAAGGCGCCGGCGCGCGTGTCGACGAAGACGCGGGCTTTGGCCACCGCGGTATCGTCGGTTTCGCGCATTTCGGGGCGGAAGGCGCCGACGAGATCGACATGGACGCCCGGCCGCAGCCAGTCGCCCTTGATGATCGGGTCGTGAGAGAGGGTGGCGCAACTGATGATGTCGGCTTCAGCCGCCGCTCCCGCCAGGTCGTCGACGACGGCGGCATCGAAACCGTCCCGTTCGAGGTCGGCCGCGAGTTTTTCCGCGTTCGCCGGGGTGCGGTTCCAGATCCGGACGCGTTCGATGGGCCGGACCGCCGCGTGGGCGCCCACGAGATGCGGCGCCATGGCGCCTGCGCCCACCATGAGGAGGGTCGCGGCGTCTTCGCGCGCGAGATACGAGGCCGCCAGGGCGGATGCGCAGGCGGTGCGTCTGACTGTCAGCGCCGTGCCGTCGACCATGGCCAGAGGCACGCCGGTTTCGCCGTCCAGCAGCAGCACCTGGCCGGTCACGGCGGGCATGCCGCGATCGGCGTTGCCGGGAAAGACGCTGACGACCTTGACGGCGACATGGCCGCCGCTGCGCCAGGCCGGCATCAGCAGCAGCGTGGCGTCCGGCTGGTCCGCCAATTCAATGGTGTGGTGGTGGCGCACGGGAACTTCGGCGTCGCCGGCGAAGGCGGTCCTGAGGCGGTCAACCAGGACACCATAGGCCAGCGCCTCGTGGACGGCTTCGGCGTCGAACAGGTCCATCACGCGCTTGGCTGGTTTGCCGGCGGCAGGGGCGCGGTGTCGTCGGCGCGTCCGGCCACCTGCATCGCTTCCGGCCGTGGCTCCGCCTTGTCGCTTTCCGCAACGGGTTCCGCCAGGCGTGCGCGCAGGGAGGCCACTTCCGACTCCAGCATTTTGAGATTGCGCTTCAGGCGGCGCACCTCACGGCGCCTTTTTCCGCCCGCCAGCCAGGCGACCACACCGCCGATTACCAGTCCGGCAAAGATCGCCGCCATGACGACGGCATAGAGCGGCGCCTCAACGGCGAAGGGCAAGGGATCGAGATCGATCGTCACCGCCGCCCGGTTGGCGACGGCGAAGGCGGCCGCCAGTGCGATCAGCGGCAGCACCAGTATCCACCAGAGAAGTTTCACGAAATTCTGTCCAATCCGTCCCGAAACGCCGTGAAGCCGGCTCGGAGAGTTTTAGTCGGAGTTGGACCCGTTGTTCAAGCGTTCCCGCAGTTCCTTGCCGGTTTTAAAAAAAGGAATGTGCTTTTCGCCGACGTGGACCGCCTGACCGGTCCGCGGATTGCGGGCGACCCGGGGGGCGCGCTGCTTAACGGAAAAGGCCCCGAAGCCGCGCAGTTCGACCCTGTCGCCGCGCGCCAGGGCGGCGGAGATTTCTTCGAATATCGTTGTGACGATGCGTTCCACATCCCGTTGGTAGAGATGGGGGTTCTTTTCCGCCAGTCTTGCGATCAATTCCGATTTGACCATCGACCGTTCCCTCGAAGGCTTCCCAAACACATATTTCGGCGTCGAACAGTTTACGGCGTCGATTTCTTATATTTCAGCGTCGTTTGACCCGTAATTCGGATCATCGCTGCCGCCCAAACCCGGCCGTCCCCTCAAAATTGTGGAGATATCCGGGATGTCCGCTGTACTGCCCCTAAGACAAATGTCCCAACGGCGAACCTAAAACAGACCGTCAGGTTGCCAAAGCGTTAGCAAGCCGTCAAGGGTAAGTTTTTCAGAAAGCAATGTTTTTTCCGCCGAACCGAGAAAGCGGCTGATCAGGTCGAGGGGCGCCTCGGGCATCTTCAGCTCCCTCATCGGCAGGCGGGCGGAGATACCCCGGTCGCTGTCGAGCCATTCCCGGGCTTCGCGCAATCCGCCGAATCCGTCGATCAGTTTTGCCGCCAGCGCCTGGCGTCCGGTGAACACGCGGCCATCCGCCGCCACCGCTGCTTCCGAGGCGTCCAAGCCGCGACGTTCAGTCAACAGATTGACGAACCAGTTGTGGGTATCGTCGATCAGGGCCTGGTTGACGGCTCTGGCTTCCTCGTCCATGGGTTCGAAGGCCGAGGGCTGACCCTTGAGCGGGCCGCTCGTCAGGGCTTCGGCCTTGATGCCCACTTTCTCCATCAAACCGCTCATTTCCGCGGTTTGCAGCAGCACGCCGATGGATCCCGTAATGGAATTTTCCCGGGCGTAGATGCGATCGGCGGCCAACGCCGCCATATAACCGCCGGACGTGCCGACCGTGCGGATCAGCGCAACGACGGGCTTCTTGTCCGCCACCCGGCGCAGGGCGTGGTAGAGGGTTTCGCCGCCGACGGCGGTTCCGCCCGGACTGTTGATGCGCACAATCAACGCTTTGGCGCTGTCTTTGCTGGCAACTTCGTCCAGCACCTCGATCCGCTCCTGATCGTCGGTGATCAGACCGGCCACGCCAATGGCGGCAATGTGGTCCCTGACGTCAAAGGTTTGACTGGGAAATAAGGCGACATAGGCGAGTGCGGCGACAGCCGTGATGGCGGCCAGTCGCCACGCGATGAGCCGGCGTTTTAGGCGCCGACGGTCAACAATGGCATCCGCATCCAAAGACATGGGTGTAACCTCCTGTCATCCCCTTGAGGACACCCTCACAAGTCTTACCCCGGTTCCATTACCAAATGGTTTACACCGTATGGTCGTGGAACCGGGACAATGTGAGTGCTATTTGGCGTCCTCTTCGGTCGCTTCTTCATCTGCCTCCGCCGGGGCTTCTTCCGCCTCGGGTTCGGCTTCGGTTTCCGCTTCCTCTTCCGCTTTAGCTTCCTCGGCAGCTTCCTCAGCCTCAGGTTCGGCTTCGGCTTCCGCCTCGGGTTCGGCCGCTGCCTCCGCTTCGGCTTCCGCCGGTTCGGCCGCAGCAGCGCCTTCTTCCTCGCCGCCCCTGGCCTTGCTCATGGCGGCGCCGAGGATATCGCCCAGGCTGGCGCCCGAATCGGAACTGCCGTACTGGGCCATGGCTTCTTTCTCTTCGGCGATCTCGAGCGATTTGATCGACAGCGTGACACGGCGTGAATCGCGGTCAACGGTGTTGACCTTGGCATCCACCTTGTCGCCGACGGCAAACCGGTCGGGACGCTGTTCGGAACGCTCACGCGACAGGTCGCCCTTGCGGATGAAGCCCGTCATGCCGTCGCCGAAACTCACGGAAATGCCGTTGCCGACAACTTCCGTCACCGTGCAGGTGACGACGGAGCCGCGCTTCAATTCGTCGGCGCCGGCGAAAGGATCGTCCGAGAGCTGCTTGATGCCCAGGCTGATGCGTTCGCGTTCGGTGTCGACGTCAAGCACCACGGCTTTGACCGTGTCGCCCTTCTTGTAGTCGGCGATGGCTTCCTCGCCGGCCTTGCTCCAGTCGAGGTCCGAAAGGTGCACCATGCCGTCGACGTTGCCGTCGAGGCCGATGAACAGGCCGAATTCGGTGATGCTCTTAATTTCGCCCTCGATTTCCGTACCCGACGGGTGGCTGGCCGCAAAGGCCTCCCAGGGATTGTCTGCACACTGCTTCAGGCCGAGGCTGATGCGGCGTTTCTGCGGATCGACGTCCAGCACCATCACTTCGATTTCCTGGCTGGTGGAGACGATCTTGCCCGGGTGGACGTTCTTCTTGGTCCAGCTCATTTCGGAAACGTGGACCAAGCCTTCGACGCCGGCTTCCAGTTCCACGAAGGCGCCGTAGTCGGTGATGTTGGTGACGCGGCCCTTGAACTTGGAACCGACCGGATAGGACGCCGCGGCGCCTTCCCAAGGATCCGCTTCAAGTTGCTTCATGCCCAGGCTGATGCGCTGGGTCTCGGCATTGACGCGGATGACCTGAACCTTGACGGTTTCGCCGATCGAGACCGCCTCGGACGGGTGGTTGACGCGGCGCCAGGCCATGTCGGTGACGTGCAAGAGGCCGTCGATGCCGCCCAGGTCGACAAAGGCGCCGTAATCGGTGACGTTCTTGACGACACCCTCCAGCACCTGGCCTTCCTTGAGGTTGGAAATGAGCTCCGAACGGGCTTCGGCGCGGGTTTCCTCGAGAACGGCGCGGCGCGAGACCACGATGTTGCCGCGCATGCGGTCCATCTTGAGGATCTGGAAGGGCTGCGGGTTGCCCATCAAGGGCGTGATGTCGCGCACCGGGCGCACATCGACCTGGCTGCCGGGCAGGAAGGCCACGGCGCCGGACAAATCGACGGTGAAACCGCCCTTGACGCGGCCGAAGATCACGCCGGTGGCGCGTTCGTTCTTTTCGAAGGCCTTTTCCAGCTTTTCCCAGGCTTCCTCGCGCCGGGCCTTGTCGCGGCTGATGACGGCTTCGCCGTTGGCGTTTTCCATGCGCTCGAGGAACACTTCGACGGTGTCGCCCGCCTTGATTTCAGGCGTTTGACCCGCCTCGGAAAATTCCTTCAGCGGCACGCGGCCTTCGGATTTGAGGCCGACATCGATGATCACGAGGTCATTTTCGATGGTGACAATGGTTCCGCGGACTACTGAACCGACGAGGTCTTCGGACGTGCCGTACGATTCCTCCAACAGGGCAGCGAAGTCCTCTTCCCCCGTGGGGGACGCGGTCGTGGTATCTGACATAATCTCTCCTGAATAACTTGGCCGTTCCCGATAACGGTAGGTAAGGCAGCAAAACCACAATAATTCCAAAGGCTTAGCGAGCCCTCGGACAAGGCGGTGCGCTGAAAGCAGCTATCTCTTTGAACGGCGTGCCTTGGTCTGAACGGTTAACGCATCAAAATGCGGGTGTTGCGGGCCCGCTGCGTCTTCGACCGCCCGGGAACAGGTCTTAAGCCCCGGTCACTATCGCTTTCGCGGCAACGTATGCTGCGTCTATATCTAAATTTGAGGTATCTAGCAAGTGCGCATCTTCGGCGGGTTTCAGGGGTGCGGTCGCCCGTTCGGCGTCGCGGGCATCGCGTTGGCGCATATCGGCCAGCACGTTGGCCTCCAAAACCTCCTCTCCGCGGGCCGAAATCTCGAGCCAGCGGCGGTGCGCGCGGGCTTCGTCGCTGGCCGTGACGAAGATCTTGCAATCGGCGTCGGGACAGACGACCGTCCCGATATCGCGGCCATCCAGGATCGCTCCGGCGGCGCCGTTGGGCGGGTTTTTGGCGAAATTCCGCTGGTATTCCAGCAAGGCCGCCCGGACTTCCGGTATGACGGCGATTTTCGACGCCATTTCACCGGTTTTCTCGTCGCGTAGCGCCGGGTTGGTGAGGTCATCGGGTGTAATGGCCGTCGCTTCCGCTGCCGCCGCCTGGGCATCGGTGGGGTCGACGCCGCCGCGCAGGACCCGCAGCGCCGTCGCCCGGTAGAGGGCGCCGGTATCCAGGAAGGCGTAGCCGTATTCGTCGGCGAGGGCGCGGGCCAGTGTGCCCTTGCCGGCGGCGGCCGGTCCGTCAATGGCAATAATCATTTCGATTCCGTTTCAATACTCTCGATATTTGCGCCCAACCCATTGAACAGCTTGGAAAATCCGGGAAAGCTCGTATCGATGGGACGGGCGTCGTCGACCGCGACGGGATTTGCCGCCGCCATGCCCATAATCAGGAACGACATGGCGATGCGGTGGTCGAGATGGCTGGCGACCGTTGCGCCGCCCGCCGGCGGGTTGCCGCCTTCGACGATCAGCCCATCGTCCAATTCCGTCAAGGCGACGCCGCAGGCCTTGAGGCCCGCCGCCATAACGGCCAGGCGGTCGCTCTCCTTTACGCGCAGTTCGGCCAATCCCCGCATTTCCGTAGCGCCGTGGGCGAACGCAGCCGCCACGGCCAGAATGGGATACTCGTCGATCATGGCCGGCGCCCGCCGGGGCGGTACGGTGACGCCCTTCAAGGTGCCGTGCCGCGCCCGGATGTCGGCGACCGGTTCGCCGGCTTCCAGGCGTTCGTTGAGGTACTCGATATCGGCTCCCATTTCGCGCAAGGTGACGAACAAGCCGTCGCGCAAAGCGCTGACACAGACGTTTTCCACCACGACCTCGGCGCCCGGGATCAGCAGGGCGGCCACCACGGCGAATGCCGCCTGGGAAGGATCTCCCGGGACATTGACGCGGGCGCCCCGGAGTTCGGGCTGGCCTTGGAGTTCAATGCGCCGTAGCCCGCCTTCGTCCGTCACGGACACCTCGGCGCCGAAATGGCGCAGCATGTGCTCGGTGTGATCCCGGCTCGGTTCCGCTTCGACGACCGCGGTCGTGCCGGCCGTACCGATCCCGGCCAGCAGGACGGCGGACTTGATTTGGGCCGAAGGCACGGGCAGGCGGTACTCGATCGGTATCAACGCATGACTGCCGCTGACGCTGAGCGGTAGGCGTCCGCCTTCGCGCGCCGAGATTTGCGCCCCCATGCGCGACAAGGGCGTCATGATCCGCTTCATGGGCCGGCTCGACAGCGAGGCGTCGCCGCAGAAGTGAACGGGGAAGGCGTGGTGGGCCGCGACGCCCATCAGCAAACGAGCGCCGGTCCCGGAATTGCCGAGATCGAGCACACCTTCCGGCTCAGTGAGGCCGCCGACGCCTCGCCCCTCGATCGTCCAGGTGCCCTCCGGTCCCCGGTTCATTTCCGCCCCCATGGCGCCGAGGGCCGCCGCCGTGCATTGAACGTCTTCGCCTTGCGACAATCCGGTCACGGTGGTTTCACCGATCGATAGCGCACCCAGGATCAGCGCCCGGTGCGACACGGATTTGTCGCCCGGCACCCGGATGGTCCCTTTCAGTTCACTGGTCGGCGAAGATCGCAACGGGCGCACGTGAGGCAAGTTCCAATGTGAGCGGTTGAAGGCTGGGTCGACTGTCTAGCACAAAGGCCCGCCGACCGGAACATACCGATGGCTGATGAGGTTCTTCACAAAACGTTTTGACAGTCGGTGATGATCGTGCCAAATGGGAATAACGCCGCGGTAAACAGCGGCCAAAAATTACAGCTCGACAATCGGAGGCTAATCGCGTGGTGAAAAAAGAGTGGGGGACGAAAAGGGAGTGCGCCGAATGCGGAGCGCGCTTTTATGATCTTAATCGTGACCCGATCACCTGCCCAAAATGTGAGACCGTGTTCGTAACGGAAACCGCCAAGCCTCGGGCGAAGGCCAAGGCCAAGGCCGAACCGGCGCAGCAACCAGCCGAACCGGCGGCAGCCAACGACGACAATGCCGAAGCGGAGGTTGATGAGGAAGTCGCCCTGTTGAGCGAAGCGGGAATTGAGCCCGAAGAAGAGGACGACGACGCCGAGGACGGCGCCGACGGTCTGATCGCCGGAGAGTTTGACGGCGACGACGAAAACGACGTGTCCGACGTTCTCGATGCCCCGATCGAAAGCGGGACCAGCGAGGGTACTTAAGCGTCGGCAAACGCGAGCCGAAGCTGGAGAATGGCGTTATTGTCATTTTCCCCTTGATTTCCGCGTCCCTCGGGGGCATGTATTCCCCGCCCGCAGCCGGACCCATCCCGGCGCGAGAAGCGCGGGACAAATTATGGGGCCATAGCTCAGTTGGGAGAGCGCTTGAATGGCATTCAAGAGGTCGTCGGTTCGATTCCGATTGGCTCCACCAAAATTCATCAAGGGGCCGGCCCACCCAGGGCCGGCCCCTTGTTCGTTCTGACGGCTTCATTTGACCGCGCGATCCGAGCGCCTAACTCACATGGTGGGAGGGCGCCATGATCAGAATTGGCTTGCCGCTGATATTCTTGCTCGGCTTGGTCGGATCGGCCGTTGCGGGCGATCTCAACCGGATCGAACCGCATCCGTCGCTTTCGCCGCGCGACGTCGTAGCTATCCAGCTAAAGGCATTGCGCCACAATGACGTGCCCTACGCCGACCGCGGCATCGAGGTGACATTCAATTTTGCGTCACCGTCAAACCGGCTCCAAACCGGTCCGCTCGAACGCTTCAAAATGTTGGTTCGAAATCCCGTCTATGGGCCGATGATCGATCATCGTTCGGTGAAGTTCGAAAAGATCGAAATCAGTGGCGACAATGCGCAGGTGGACGTCGTGCTGCATGCCCGCGACGGCCGCTACCTCGGCTACCGCTTCGGTTTGGCCCGGCAAAGGGGCAACGTCTATGAGGGGAGCTGGATGACCTACGCCGTCGTGCCCTTCGAGGCGCAGACGCTCTAGCTGCGACGACCCCGTCAGCTGCCGCCCGAGTTACCCGAAGAGCTCGAAGCGGATACCGTCGACTCGCCCCCCGCGCTCTTCGCCTGCTGGATGCCGGCGGAACCCTGCTTCACCAGGCCGACGAAACTGAAACCGTCGACGTTGGCGATGGCCAAAATCTGTTCACCCAGGCGCTGGCGGATGTCGATGGCCTTCAACTCGGCGTTTTGCGCCGTAATGTCGGGATCGATCAGCTCCGCCACCCCGGTCGGCATGTGACCGGTCGCGGTTTTGGCGGACTCCAGCGCATTGCCGACCGCCGTCGCCGATTTTTCCAACTCCTCAACGCGGCTGTCCAGGGTTTTGAGTGCTTTCTTGAGCACCGTATCCGTGGCCTTGGCTTCCTCTGGAAGATTGACGCTGATTTGAGTTATTCCCAGGCCCTGGGCGCTGAGATCCTGTGCCTCGATCTTGATGGTTTCCCCTTCGGCCGTCGTAACCGACAGATTTCCCGCGCCCTCCGCGATCAGATTCACGTCGCCGACCGTGGCCTGGTCGACCTGGCCTTCGAGACGCTCGCGCAACGTTTCGAAGCGTTCGATCAGTTTGTCGCGGGCTGCCGCATCGATATTGTCGGCCTCGGCCTGTACCGCGATGGCGCCGAGTTCGAGAACGGTTTCGCGAATTCCCTCCGCCGCGTTCACGGCGCTGGCGATCGCCGTATCGGTCACGGTCAGGCTGCTCCGGGTCGCCCTCAAGCCGGCGATGTTCCCAAGTTCGGATTCCACCGAATCCAATTGGTTTCGATGTCCCCTCGTCTGCTGATTGGCAAAGCGGGGGCTGTTCTCGGTTTGCAGCAGACTGCCGCCAACGATCCCGCTCTGAGCATTTAAGCTCTGCAGGCCGATCAGGCCGGAATCGTTGATCAAGCTCACCATTGCATGGCTCCAAGCCGCGCCGCCGCCGGGACGGCGCGATTCACAGCGGAATTACCGCCAAACCATGCTCCAGGCGCACGAAAACACCGGGTTCGCGGCAATTTCCACGACCGGCTTTCTGCCTTTCGTTATGTGAGCATACTGCGTCGCAAAGCGCGGGATCGCACGAAGCTTCCCTAACTCGATGATTAATATAGTCTTAACGGCAAAATAATTCCAGGTAAAATTGGCCGGCAGAAACAGCGTTGAACGCCAATTAATTCAACAATTTCAACGCCTGAGCCCGATTGTTACTCCGCGGTGGCCGAGAGACCAAGCAGGGCGCGGCGGCGCAGCCAGAGGCTTGGCCGGTAGCGCGGATCGCCGGTGATCGCGGTCAGGGCATCCAGCAGCGCCAGGACGATTTCCGGCCCCATCGCATCGGCCAGGGCGAGGGGGCCTTGGGGATAGTTGAGACCCAGCGTCATGGCGGTATCGATATCGGCGGGATCGGCGACCCCGGTTTGCGCCATCTCGCAACCCAGGTTCGCCACCATCGCCCGGATGCGGGGCGCGATGAAGCCGGGGCTGTCCTTGATGGCGGTCACCGCCGCGCCGGTATTCGCCAGACGCGCGGCGACGGCATCGCGCACCGCCAAATCTGCGCCCGGCGCCGTCATGATGGTGACGCGCTTTTCCGTCGGCGTGAGGATGTCCACCGCCACCAGGCGGCGATGATCGAGTCCGGTGCGAACCGCCACCGCGGTGCAATCCTCGCCGATCGGGGCGCAGACGATGGTACTTTGCTGATCGTCGTGGGGCAGGACCTCGGCGCCCGCGGCCGCCATCAGGTCGGCAAGCTCGGGGTCGTCCTCGGCCAAGACCACGCGATCGGCCGGGGCCGCATCGGTTTCGAAATCGGCCGTGCCCCCGCCGGACTGGTTGCCCTCGGCATCGTAGTCGAAGTAGCCCGCGCCGGTTTTGCGGCCGTAACGCCCGGCGGCGTGAAGGGCTTCGTGCAAAGGCGAGGTGGCCAGGCGCTGGTCGGCGAAGTGGCCGTCGAAAATGATCTTGCTGACGGGAAAATTGACGTCGATCCCGGTCAGGTCCATGAGCTCGAACGGGCCCATGCGGAAGCCGCAGCATTCGCGCATGACGGCGTCCACCTGGGCGGGCGTTGCGGCGCCCTCCTGGACGATGCGCAGGCCTTCGATGGTGTAGGCCCGGCCACCCAAATTGACCAGGAAGCCCGGACCGTCCTTGACGGTGACCGGGGTCCGGCCCATGCGTTTGCCGATGTCTGCCAGTGTTTCCGCTGTATCGTCGCTCGTCTCGGGCGCCCGGATGATCTCCACCAGACGCATCAGCGGCACCGGGTTGAAGAAATGCATGCCGGCGATGCGGTCGCGCCGTTCGCAAGATGCCGCGATCGACGCGATGCGGATCGAGGAGGTGTTCGAGGCGATGATGGCGTCGGGCCGGAGAACGGCTTCCAGGGAAGAGAACACCTCGCGCTTTACTTCGAGGTTCTCGACAATGGCCTCCACAACCAGGTCGCAATCCGCGAGCCCCTCCAGGGCATCCGCCACGGCCAGGTTTTCCTTGGCTTGGGACGCGCGTTCAGCCTCAATTCGGCCCTTCTCGACCTGCCGGTCGATCATACCGGCAACAAATTCCCGGGCCTTTTCGGCGGCGCCGTCGGCAGCGTCGAACAGCACGGCCTTCATGCCGCCGGTGACGGTGACCTGGGCGATCCCCCGGCCCATGGCGCCCGCGCCGACGATGCCGATGGTTGTCTCGGATGGGGTGGAATTGGAATTCATTTCGGGGGGATCCTCTGATATGGCGAAAATGCGGGCCTTGTTGTCTCTAAGCTTGGAGCGAAAATCAAGACCCGCGATGACCTGTCCGGCAAAACCGGCTGCTTGAATGACGCCTGAAAATGCCTACATATGGCGATAGCGGCGCCGATTAGGGCCGCGACCGCCAGATCGAAAGCCAGAATGCCCCGGTGGGTTCGGGCGCGGCGGAGGAAGTTAGACCTGCGTGGCTCGCTCGTTGGAGGAGGTATGCCGCATGTCCCGAATGTCACTCTTCAATAGCCCTTTGCTGCTTGGATTCGAGCAAATCGAACGCACGCTCGACCGCGTCGCGAAAGCGGGCGGTGACGGCTATCCTCCCTACAACATTGAACAAATCGGCGAAGACGGACTGCGTATCACCGTTGCGGTTGCCGGTTTCACCATGGACGATCTGTCGGTCACGGTGGAAGAGAACCAACTGGTCATCCGCGGCCGCCAGAGCGACGACGAAGAACGCGTCTATCTCCATCGCGGCATCGCGGCCCGGCAGTTTCAGCGCGCATTCGTGCTGGCCGACGGCATCGATGCCACGGGCGCCCGGCTCGACAACGGTCTGCTCAGCGTCGATCTGATTAGACCCCCGGCCGAGCAGTTGGTCCGCAACATCGAAATCGAGACGGCGCAAGCCACCGGTGACAAGACGGCTGCCATCGACGTTGCCAAGGCAGCGGAATAACCGGTGGTTGCGGAATGCGGCAACGGATTTTTCATAATTTTGGTCTAGGGTGAGTGTCATGCTGAACGACGGAAACGATAAACTCGCGGCGATTACGTCCCAGTTTATGGCGGCGATGAACGATCCGTCGCTGGCTTACGTCAAGCGCGTCGAGATCGACGGCGAGCCCGCCTACGCGGTGCACGCCTCGGACGGAACCGAGCTCGCCATTCTGGCCGACCGGGAAACGGCTTTCGCTGCCGCCGCCTCGAACGAATTCAATGCCGTCAGCGTTCACTAAGCCGCCTTATCTCAGCACCAGCGATTTCCTAACCTCGAACACGACACGCCGCGAGCCGCCGCCGATGGGGCGCCGCAGTAACCGGTAGCGCGCCTTGTAGCGGCCGGGGCGCCATCCTTTGGCCTTGCTTGGCTTGCCGGCATAGGTGAACCACTGGGCCTTGCGCTTCGGAGCCGGCGGCCGCTTGCCGAACAGGATGGCCTCGCCGCTGGGGTCGACGACGAGGAACTCCTCGATGTCTTCCGAGCGCAGACCGTAGCCCAACACCCAGAAAAACAAGGTGGTTACCGTCCGGGGATAGGCCGTCGCGGCGAAATCGCCATTGAGAATTTCCGCCATGGTGGGCGCCCGCGTTGCGAATCCGGAACGCAGGAGACCGCTTTCGCGGTATTTCAGCGCCGCTCGAATAGGCTGCCGCCACAGCGGTTTTGCATCGAGACCGCACAATGATTTCTCACCCGACCGGCGTCCGTCGAACGGGTCGATGACCTTACCCTTGTGGCGGACCGACAGGTGCAAGTGAGGGAACTGCGTGTCGCCGGACATGCCGATAAGTCCGAGCGGCTGGCTGGCGGACACCGTCTGGCCCCGGCGCACGCTCACGCTGCCGCGACGCATGTGGCAGTACTGCGTTTGCCAACCGCCGCCATGATCCAAGACGACGCCGTTGCCGCATTCTTTGCCCTTGAACACCTCGGCGCCCCGCGGGCCGCCGATCCGATCCGTGACGCCGTCGCGCATGCCCTTGACCCGGCCCGCGGCGGCGGCGACAACGCGCACGCCGCGGCGCATGGCGCCATAGTCCGAAAGCCGGAAATCCGTGCCCTTGTGACCATCGTAGGACAGTTGGCCGCAACGGTGATCGGCCATGCCCGGACCGGGATCGCGGTCCACGTAGTTTTGCACCCAACAGTCTTTGTTGAGTTTGCATTCAACGGGTAAGGAAAGCTCAAGCCTCGGTTCGGCGGCCGGCGCTTCGGGGGTTGTCGGGACAAGGGCGGAGGCGAAGGCCGAAAGGCCTAGATAGGTGAAAAGCGCACGGCGTTTGCTTCGCCGGGTGGCCGGCATGGCGCGAAATCCTCCCGCTGGTGGATCTCCGACGGCGGTTTGGGCGGACTAAGCCGCGTGCGTATTCGTCGATTCGGTCAGCAGGGCAAACAGCGCATCCGATTCGTCCGCACCCCGCAATTTTTCGCACATTGCCTTGTCGCGCAACAGGCGCGACACCCGCGCCAGGGCTTTCAAATGGTCGGCGCCGGCTTCCTCGGGCGCCAGCAAAAGGAAAATGAGATCGACCGGTTGTTCGTCAATAGCTTCGAACTCGACAGGCACTTCGAGGCGCGCAAACAGGCCGTATAAGCGTTCGATCTCGCTGAGTTTGCCGTGGGGGATGGCGATGCCATTACCGACGCCCGTCGTCCCCAGGCGCTCGCGTTCCAACAGCACGTCGAAAATTGCCCGTTCCTCGGCGCCGGTCACGACGGCGGCGCGCTGCGCCAGTTCCTGAAGGGTCTGCTTTTTACTGGACACCTTGAGGTTGGCGACGACCCCCTCGGCGCTTAAAAGATCAACGATCTCCATGATCTTCCTCGGTCGTTGTCTGTCCCGAAACGGCGTCGATCCAGCCTACGTTGCCGTCGCTCCGCCGGTAAACCACATTCAGGCCGCCGTGGGCCGAATTGTGAAACACCAGAACCGGCGCGTCGGCAAAATCCATGCGCATGACCGCTTCGCCGACCGTGACGGTGGGCAGGTCCGTGGTGGTCTCGGCCACGATGACCGGCCCGCCGTCGGGCGTTTCCGGACCTTCCTCTTCCTCGGGTGCGAGAACGTAGGCTTGGGCGCGCATGCTCTCGCCGCGCGGTGATTTGTGGTGGTCGCGGAGGCGGCGCTTGTAGCGTCTAAGCCGCTTCTCCAGGCGTCCCAGCGCGTCGTCGAAGCTACCGTGGGCATCGTCGGCGGCGCCGCGCACCTGGAGGTTCATGCCGGCCCCGACATGGACGGAACAGTCCGTCTGGAAGCCGTTTCCTTCGCGGTAAAAGACGACGTGGGCTTCGATCGGCTTGGCAAAGTATTTTGTGACGCCTTCGTCGAGGCGGGCTTCGACGTGCCCGCGGAGGCTGTCGCCAACATCCATTTGCTTACCGGTAATGGTTACTTGCATGGGAAATCGTCCCGGAATCTTGCCTAAGGCCGGCGTCCGTTGTTTATGTGCACATCAATTATGTTGCTTGGGCCCTGTCCTCAGGGTGCGCGGAAAATAGTTCTGCCCACAAAGGCTGTCAACCATTACCCGCGGTCTCCTGATTCCATCCCTGTTTTCATACACTTGCGCCCCATGTTCGGTTGCTGTAGGGGCACCTACCAAGCCCGGATTTCGTTGAATCCGGCGTTCTTACGAGGCTTGCGCGCGCTTCTGCCGGCGTCGTTCGACGGACGACGGAATGCGCATCGCTTCACGGTATTTCGCCACCGTGCGTCGTGCAATGTTCAATCCTTGCTGCTTCAGCAGATCGACGATCTTGTCGTCCGACAGGATTGCCTTGACGTCTTCGTTGTCGATGAGTTCGCGAATGCGGTCGCGGACGGCCTCAGCCGAGTGAGCCTCCCCGCCCGACGTGGATGCGATGGCCGACGTGAAGAAATATTTCATCGGGTAAATGCCGCGCGGCGTCGCGATGTATTTGTTGGCCGTCACCCGGCTCACCGTGCTCTCGTGCATCTCGATGACCTCGGCGATATCGCGCAGATTGAGCGGTTTGAGGTGGCGCACGCCGTTGACCAGGAACCCGTCCTGCTGCCGGACAAGCTCGGTGCCGACGCGCAGAATCGTGTTGGCCCGCTGGTCCAGCGACTTCACCAGCCAATTCGCCGAGTTGAGCTGGTCGGTCAGGTAGGCCTTGTCCTCCTCACGCATCGCCGTGCCGCTGATCTTGGCGTGATAGCGCATGTTGACGAGAACCCTGGGCAGCGTGTCGCTGTTGAGCTCGACCAGCCAGCCGCCGCCCGGATTGGGCCTGACAAACACGTCGGGTACGACCGGCTGAACCACTTCACCGCCGAACGCCAGCCCCGGCTTTGGGTTCAGCGCTTTGACCTCCTGCACCATTTCGGCGATGTCGTCGCTGTCGACGGCGCAAAGCTTCGTCAACTGCCCCAGATCGTGCTTGGCCAGCAGATCCAGGTTGTTGATGAACACCTCCATGGCGGGGTCGAATCGGTCGAGCAACCTCAACTGGATGGCCAGGCACTCCTTGAGGTCGCGGGCGAACACGCCGGGCGGATCGAACGTCTGCAAGTGGACCAGCGTCGTCTCGACCTGCTCCAGGGGGCAGCCCACCATGTCGGCGACGCTTTCCAGGTCTCCGCTCATGTACCCCGCTTCATCGAGCATATCGATGAGATGGATCCCGATCAGCCGATCGACGGGATCGGTGAGATCGTCGCTGAGCTGATTGTTGAGATGATCGCTGAGGGAGACGACCTCGCTCAAGCTTTGTTCAAAGCCGTAATCATCGCTGCTGAAATCGCTGCGCCCGCCGGTGCCGGCGATCAAACCGCCGCCCAAGCCGGCCTCACCGTAGTCCGGCGCCGGGCCGACTTCCGGCGCGTCGGGTTCGTAAATGTCGCCGTCGCTGACGTCCAGCGGCGCATCGTTGGCCTCGGGCAGACTTTCGACCGCGGACAATTCGGCGCTGTCGGGAACTTCGATGTCGCCGCCCTGTTCGGCTGTGGCCTCCCTGTTTTCCGCGGCCCTGGCGTCGGATTCGGCCGCCGCCTTCACGCCGTCCCCACGCTCCGCCCGGTTGGGATCGACATGCTCCAACAGCGGATTTTGCTCCACTTCCTGCTCGACGTATTCAACGAGCTCGAGATTGGTGAACTGCAGCAGCTTGATGGCCTGCTGCAATTGCGGCGTCATGACCAGTTGCTGGCCTTGCCGGAGCTCCAATTTGGGCGTAAGTGCCAAGATTAATACCCGAACCTAAAGGCTGAAGCGTTCGCCCAGGTAGACACGGCGGACATCCTCGTGGGCGACAATTTCGGAGGGTGGCCCCTCCATCAGGACGCGCCCCTCGTGAATAATGTAGGCCCGGTCGATGATATCGAGCGTCTCGCGGACGTTATGGTCGGTTATCAGGACGCCGATCCCCCTGTCCTTGAGGTGTGAGACGAGGTCGCGTATGTCGCTGACCGCGATGGGATCGATGCCGGCGAGGGGTTCGTCAAGCAGCATGAAGCTCGGCCGTGACGCCAGGGCGCGGGCGATTTCCACACGCCGGCGTTCGCCGCCCGACAAGGCCAGGGCCGGCGTGCGCCGGAGATGGGAAATGGAGAACTCGGCCAGAAGATCGTCCAGCATGGCCTCGCGCACGTCATGGATGGGTTCCGCGACTTCGAGAACGGCGCGCAGGTTGTTCTCGACCGAGAGGCCGCGGAATATGGACGCTTCCTGGGGCAGGTAGCCGATGCCTAAGCGTGCCCGGCGGTACATCGGCAACGGCGTGATGTCGTGACCGTCCAGGCTGATGGCGCCGTGATCCGCGGCGATCAGGCCGGTAATGATATAAAAGCACGTGGTCTTGCCCGCCCCGTTGGGACCCAGCAGACCGACCGCTTCGCCGCGCCGGACAGCCAAGCTGACGTCCCTCAGCACAGGCCGTTTCTTGAAGCTTTTGCCGACTTTTTTGATTGTGAGACCGGTATTGTGGCTTACCAAACGAGGTTGGGTCCCGGATGCCTCAGGATTTGCCGATCGGGCGGCGGCGTTATTGTTCTGGACGTGGCGTGTGTCGTTCATACCCGATCAATACCAAATGATGCCGTGAACATGAGTTCCGTGGGGCCTGAGCTTCAGCGGAATATCAATTTTCATGCCATTTTAGGCAATTCAGGCTGCCCGCGCGAACAAAATCGGCAAAAGAGTGCCTAATTGCTCTTCTTTTTGCTGGGCACGAAGAGGCCTTTGACGCGGCCGCCCTTCTGTCCGGCGGCGCCCTCGACCTTGCTTCGCCCGGTCGCCAGATTGAGCACCATGCGGTTGCCGCGGATCACGTTTTCCTCCCGCGTCAAGACGACGTTGCCGTTGAGGACGATGATGCTTTTGTCGACGTCGTAGACGCCGGTATCGCCCTGCGCGGTTTGGCCGGGGCTTGAAAAGAAGACCTGTCCGGCGGCGTCGATGCGGGAGATGGCGCCCTGCACCGCCGCCGATCCGCTCTGGGGACGGTAGTACACCGTCACGGTTTCCGCCCGCAGCAGCATCTCACCCTGCAGGGCGTTGACGTTGCCGGTGAAGGTGGCAATTTGCTTGTTTTGCTGAACTTCCAGCGCGTCCGCGGTGATTTCGATGGGCTGGCTGGAATCGTGGCGCGTGGTTGGTGCGGACTGGCCGAATGCCGGTGCCGTCAAGGGCAGCGCCGAAACGAGGAGCACAACGGAGGTGGTAAGCGCCACCGTAAAGCGCCGGCAGTGGTCAAGAGTTGCCATGAGTTCGATCAAATCCACTAATTACCGGTCAGGGGTTCGACGACAAGCTTTACCCCACCGCTGAAAAACAAACGCTGGCCGTTGTCCGAAAAGCGGAACGACTGCGCGTTGAGCACCCCGAAGGGACCCTGACCGCTGACCGGCTGACCACTCTCTGCAACGCCGGCGGCGAGGTCAAGCCGGGTGTCGCCGGCATGAAATTCGTAACCGAGATCGGAATAGAGATCGACCGGCCCGCTGAGCGTCAGTGATTCGACGTCGCGCTGATAAAGGCCCTTGTCGGCCGTTAGCGTGAGCCAGGTGCCGTTGCTCAGGGTCATGTCCGCCTGCAGGGCGTTGAGGGTGATTTCATCCGGCTGCAGCGGATCCTGGGTTGCCGTCGACGCCGTGACCAAGAAGGGTCGGCCGTTGGCGTCCGTGCCGACGAAGCGGGCATTGACCATGCCGGGGGCGCCGCTTTCGTCGCTGCCGATGCTGGCGAAGGTAAGGTGGAAGCCGTCCGTCTCACGTTCTATTCCGGGCCACGCGATAACCAGCACGACAAGGATCAGGGCGACGATCGGCAAGCTGTATTTCATGAAGCCGACAAAGCGGCTGTAGCGGCCGCCGACGCCCGCCGCGGCCGGGCGGGCCGGCGTCAGCCGGTCGAGCGTCGTTCGGCGCGCCGCGCCGGCGGCGCCCACATTGAAGGATGACGCCGCGCCGCTCATGCGATGCCGTGGCGCAAACAGTCGTGGAGGTGGATGATGCCAACGACGTGCAGCGGTTCTTCGCTGTCGCTGTCCACGACGAACAGGCTGGTTATGGAATCGGCGCTCATTCTGCCGACCGCCTCGGCCGCCAGGGCACCGGCGCGGATGGTCTTCGGGGCGGGGGTCATCACCTCGGACGCCGTCCGGCCCAACAAATCGTCGTTCATGTGGCGGCGAAGATCGCCGTCCGTGATGATGCCGACCAGAACACCGTCCTTCGACACGCCCACGCAGCCGAAGCTCTTGGCGCTCATCTCGATAATGACGTCGGACATGGACGTTTCCGGCGCCGTCAGCGGTAGGCTGTCGCCGCTGTGCATGATGTCGCCGACCTTGATGAGCGATTTGCCCAGTTGGCCGCCCGGATGCAGGACTTGGAAATTGTCGCTGGAAAATCCCTTGCGCTCCAGCAATGCCACCGCCAGAGCATCGCCCAAACCGAGAGACATGGTCGTCGACGTCGTGGGCGCCAGTCCCATGGGACAGGCTTCGGGCGCCGCCGGCAACAGCAATTCGACGTCCGCCGCCCCGCCCAGCGTGCTGTCCGGGCGTCCGACAATGGCGAGCAAGGGGATGGAGAATCGCCGCGCATAGGCGACCACGTCGCCTAATTCCGGCGTCTCGCCCGAATTGGAGAGCACCAGGACGGCGTCGCCGGGCGCGATCATGCCGAGATCGCCGTGGCTGGCCTCACCCGGGTGGACGTACGTCGCCGGCGTGCCGGTGGACGCCATGGTGGCGGTGATCTTGCGGGCGATGTGTCCGCTTTTGCCCATGCCGCTGATCACAATACGGCCGGTGACCGCAGCCAGTATGTCCACAGCGGCGACGAACCGGTCGTCCAGCGCCGCCGCCAGGGCCGCCAAGCCCTCTCCCTCGAGCCTCAGAACCCGGCGGGCGGCTTCGAGATCGGCTTGGGGTGCGGCATCGTCCTTGGCGTCCGCGGCGGGTGTCGATGTTGCTGGACGGTTTTCAGCGGTCATGTCCGGTCGGGTCCTTATTCTCTAACCCGTATCTATATAAGAGGCGAAGTATGGGGAAAAACCCCTTAATTTTCAATTAGCTGGCCAAAATGGCCAAAAAACCACTGCGCGCTAATGGGCGAAGATGTCCTCTTCCGGCCAGCCGGCCAGATCAAGTTCCGCACGTGTCGGCAGGAAGGTAAAGGCCGCGTCGGCCATTCCGGTCCGGCCTTCCCGGGCCAGGCGGTCCACCAGCAGATCCTTCAGTTTGTGCAGATGCAGAACGTCGGATGCGGCGTATTCCTTCTGTTCCTGCGTCAGCTCGGCGGCGCCCCAGTCGGATGACTGCTGCTGCTTGGAAAGGTCGACGCCGAGCATTTCGCGGCACAAGTCCTTGAGGCCGTGCCGGTCCGTATAGGTGCGCGTGAGCTTGGAGGCGATCTTGGTGCAAAAAATCGGCGTGGTGGAAACGCCGAGATAATGGCGCATAACGGCGATGTCGAACCGCGCATAGTGAAATATCTTCGTCACCGAGGCGTCCTGCAACAGGGCGGCGAGGTTGGGCGCGTCATAGTTTCCACCCGAAAACTGCACCAGATGGGCGTCGCCATCTCCGGCCGACAACTGCACAAGACATAAGCGGTCGCGGTGGGGATTGAGGCCAAGGGTTTCGGAATCGATCGCTACCGCATCGCCGAACTCGGCGTCGGCCGGAAGATCGCCCTGGTGAAGATGGATCGTCATTCTCGCTGCCCCGGCAAACAACCGGACAATATGCCGGCGAAGAACAAACTGGCGCGGCCCTGCGCGTGCCGCGCAAAAACGTTGGTGCCCAGGAGAAGACTCGAACTTCCACGACCTTGCGGCCACTGGCACCTGAAGCCAGCGCGTCTACCAATTCCGCCACCTGGGCATCACGTGGCACTTGGATGCGGTTGGATAATGCCGGTGGCGGCGGAAGTCAAGCGCCTCGGATGACCGGCGGAAAATTTGCCAAATGCGGCGTTCTCCGTTATTGCAACGCCAGGCGCGTGAAATTGTCGCGCCGGCGATCGGCGCTTTTACCCGAACGCCGACCACCGCTATGATATCCGACCGCGAATTCACCGCGGAACATGTTTGGTTGAGAGGGAGTATCCGCCATGCCAGGCGATGCAAACGGCGCACGCACCGACGTGCCTGAATTGGTCACCGTATTCGGCGGCAGCGGTTTTGTCGGGCGTCACATCGTGCGCTGCCTGGCGAGCCGGGGCGCGCGCATCCGCGTCGCCGTCAGGGATCCCGAAGCCGGCATGTTTCTCAAATCCATGGGTGAGGTCGGGCAAATCGAACTGATGCAGGCCAACCTGCGTGACGACGCTTCCGTGGCGGCTGCGGTCGCCGGCGTCGACGCGGTCGTGGTGTCTGTCGGCCTGCTTTACGAAAGCGGCAAACAGACGTTCAACGCCATCCACGTCGACGGCATGGCGCGGGTGGCCCAGGCGGCCCAGGCGGCGGGCGTTTCGAAGCTGGTGCAGATCTCGGCGATCGGCGCCGACGTGAACTCGGAGTCACGCTACGGCCGCACCAAGGCGGAAGGGGAGCAAGCCCTGCGGGATGCCTTCCCCGATGCCGTGATCCTGCGGCCCAGCATCATATTCGGTCCTGAGGACGGCTTCTTCAATCAGTTCGGCGCCATCGCCGCCCTGTCACCGGTACTGCCCATTTTCGCCCGTGACCTGTTCGACAGGGACGGCACGCGTTTTCAGCCGGTCTACGTCGGCGACGTGGCGCAAGCCGTTTTTGCCTGCCTAGACGGCACGGGGGCGGCGGGGCAGAGCTACGACCTTGGAGGACCCCAGGTCTACACCTGGCGCGAATTGATGGAAATGGTGACCCGCATCACCGAGCGCCGGCGGGTTTTGATGCCAGTGTTATTGAATTTGGCGGCGGTCATGGCCTTCTTCCTGGAATTCTGGCCCGCGCCCCTGCTGACGCGCGATCAGTTGCGGCAGCTGGCCAACGACAACGTCGCCGCCGAGGGGGCGGCGGGATTGGCGGAGTTGGGGGTTGCGCCGACGCCGGCCGGCTCCATTCTGCCCTCCTACCTCGCCCGCTACCGCAGTCCGGGCAAGCACTCCGGCCTGCAAACAGGTTAGCCCGAGTAGACCCACCACAACAGGCCGCCGCCCAGCAAGACGCGGTAGATGACGAACGGCGTGAAGCCCGCTTTGCGCAGCCACGCCATCATCAGGGCAATGGCCGCCATGGCGGTCAGGAAGGCCAACCCGGCGGCGATAACGGCATCCGAGGTGACGGCGAATCCGCCGGTTTTGT
>CAYFKJ010000004.1:0-313887 GCA_964343605.1 uncultured Rhodospirillaceae bacterium | reverse complement strand
GCGCGGCCCTCGAGCAAACCGGCGGCGGCGATCGTGGGGATGGCCAGAAGCATTGAGAAACGGGCGGCGGCATGGGCCTCGAAGCCCAGGAACCGGGCGGCAGTCATGGTAATGCCCGCGCGACTCGTGCCGGGTATGAGCGCCAGGACCTGGGCGACGCCGATGATCAGGGCGCTCGGTGCGGTCATGTGATCCATGTTTCGGATCGTCATGCCCAGTCGGTCGGCGAGAAACAAGACGATACCGAAGCCCAGCATGGTCCAACCGATGACTTCCGCCGAGCGCCAGGTATCGACGACGTTGTAATAGGCGGCCAACCCGCCCGCGACGACAACGGGAACCGTGCCGATGATCAGATAGATTGCCAGGCGGCTGGCCTGGGTGCTGCGGCCGCCCATCAGGTGCAGCAGTCCGGTGAGCACCTGTCCCACGTCACGCCAGAAATAAATGACGACGGCCAGCAGCGTGCCGACGTGAACGGCGACATCAAGGGCCAGTCCCTGGTCGGGCCAATCGGTCAAAACGGGGATCAGGATAAGATGGCCCGACGACGAGATGGGGAGGAATTCTGTGATCCCCTGGACGACGGCCAATGTGACGATATGAAGCAGGCTCAAAAAGACCTCTCGGACGGGTCGGGTTGCGGGCGCGCTTGTTTCGCCGAAGTTGTCTACTGCTTATAGCATTACTGCCATGACGGCCAAATATAGAAATGGTCGCATTTCGGTCCTATTTAGAAAGGTGGCGAGCCCTATATATAGTGGCTTGACGCCCGTAAGTGGGGCGATAATCGGAAATTGGTAAGCAGATTTGACCTATTAACTAAATTTCACTGGAATTCCTGGGCGGGATAGGGTATCAACCACCCATTCCAGAGTTCCTCCGCCTGAGTTTAGCGTTCAGCGCCTGCGCGTTTGTTCACGCTCCAGCTACGGCCAAGAGGGCGGATGGGGAGTGTACGGTTTGGTTGGTATTGGTTGGGAGCCCACATGACGGACAAGATGCTGCAGTTCATTTCGCTTGAGAAGCGCATGCCCGACAAGCGGGCGGCGACGGAACGGGCGTCCGATTTCGACGAGATTTACGCCGAATTCGACGCCGAGCAGGCGACCGAACAGTCGAGCCGCTGCTCGCAGTGCGGCATTCCGTTCTGCCAGGTGCACTGTCCGCTCAGCAACAACATTCCGGATTGGCTGCGCATGACGGCCGAGGGCCGCCTCGAGGAAGCTTACGAGCTGGCCTCCGCGACCAACAACATGCCCGAGATCTGCGGCCGCATCTGTCCCCAGGACCGGCTGTGCGAGGGCAACTGCGTCATCGAAAAGGGTTTTGAATCCGTCACCATCGGCACCGTTGAAAAATACATCACGGAAACCGCCTGGGAAAAAGGCTGGATCAAGCCGCCCGCGCCGGCAGCCGAGTTGGACCAGTCCGTCGGCGTCATCGGCGGCGGACCGGCGGGATTGGCGGCGGCGGAAGAACTGCGCCGCGCCGGTTACCAAGTTCACGTCTACGACCGCCACGACCGCATGGGCGGCCTGTTGATGTACGGCATCCCCAATTTCAAGCTTGAGAAGGAAGCGGTAAACCGGCGCGTCGACATGCTGGCGGCGGGCGGTGTCAATTTTCATACCGGTTTCGAAGTCGGGCGCGACGCGACGCTGGCCGATCTGCGCGAGCGCCACGATGCCGTCCTCATCGCCACCGGCGTCTATAACGCGCGCGATATCCAGGTGCCCGGCGTCGGCCTCGGCAATGTCGTTCAGGCACTCGACTATCTCATCGTCGCCAATCGCCACGGCTTGGGTGACAGTGTTCCGGAGTTCGATTCCGGCGCCCTCGACGCCAAAGACAAGAACGTCGTGGTCGTCGGCGGCGGCGATACGGCCATGGATTGCGTGCGCACCGCGGTGCGCCAGGGCGCCAAATCGGTCAAATGCCTCTACCGGCGCGACCGCGCCAACATGCCGGGCTCCATGCGCGAGGTCACCAACGCCGAGGAGGAAGGCGTCGATTTCGTCTGGCTCACGGCGCCCGAGGCGTTCATCGGCGATGACGCCGGCAAGGACGGCGAGGGCGACGGCGTCGGCAATGTCTGCGCCGTGCGCGCCGTGCGTATGCGCCTGGGTTCGCCTGACGCGGGCGGGCGGCAAACGCCGAAAGTGATCGAAGGCTCCGCCCACAACATCGAAGCCGATATCGTGATCAAGGCTTTGGGCTTCGATCCCGACGACATTCCGGCGTTGTTTAACGCACCCGAATTGGGCGTCAGCCGCTGGGGCACCGTGCAGATCGATCACCGCTCCATGATGACCAACATGGACGGCGTGTTTGCCGCCGGCGACATCGTTCGCGGCGCTGCACTGGTGGTTTGGGCGATCCGGGATGGACGCGACGCGGCCGCCTGTATCGAACGCTACCTGGGCGCCAAACGCCTGGGCATGCAGCGGGAATTCCAGGCCGCCGAATAATCCGGCCTCTCCGCGGCAGTGCTGAGAGCGGACCGTTTCACGATTTGAGTTGAGTAAACTAGGGATGCGCCGGACCAAGGCGCGCAAGGGACAAGAAACATGAACCACGGGGACCACACCGTCGAAGCCGCCGAGAACCAAGGCGAAAAAGCCGTGCGCTCCTGGGCTGAAAACGCCCGGCTGCTGGAGGCCGAAGGACTTTACGATCCGGCCGACGAGCATGACGCCTGCGGCGTCGGCCTGGTCGCCGCGATCGACGGCGAGCCCCGGCGTTCGGTGGTCGTGGCCGGCATCGATGCCCTGAAGGCCGTGTGGCACCGCGGGGCCGTCGATGCCGACGGCAAGACCGGCGACGGCGCCGGCATCCACGTGCAGATCCCGCAGATCTTCTTCAAGGAACACATCGCCCGCACCGGCCACGAACCCTCCGAAGGCCGCCTGGCGGTCGGCATGGTATTTCTGCCCAAGAACGATTTCTCCGCCCAGGAGACCTGCCGTACCATCGTCGAGACCGAAATCCTCAATTTCGGCTACTACATTTACGGCTGGCGCCAGGTGCCGGTCGACACTTCCATCATCGGCGAGAAAGCCAACGCGACGCGGCCCGAGATCGAACAGATCATGATCGACAACCGGCGCGGCGTCAGCGATCCGGATTTCGAGCGCGACCTCTACGTCATCCGCCGGCGCATCGAGCGCCGCCTGCTGGAAGAGCATATCAACGATTTCTATATCTGCTCGCTAAGCTGCCGCTCGGTGATCTACAAGGGCATGTTCCTGGCCGAGCAGTTGACGGCGTTCTATCCCGATCTCCTGGACGAGCGCTTCGTCTCCAACTTCGCCATCTACCACCAGCGCTATTCGACAAATACTTTTCCGACCTGGCGGCTGGCGCAGCCCTTCCGCATGCTCGCCCACAATGGCGAGATCAACACCGTGCGCGGCAACGTCAACTGGATGAAAAGCCACGAACAGCGCATGGAGTCGGAATTGCTTGGCGACTACGCCGAGGAGATCAAGCCCATCGTCCAGGCCGGCAGCTCCGATTCCGCCGCGCTCGACGCCGTCTTCGAGGCCCTCGTCCGGGCCGGCCGCAATGCCCCCATGGCCAAGGTGCTGATGATCCCCGACGCCTGGTCCTACAGTGACACCAAGCCCGACACCCACCGCGCGCTGTTGAACTACAGCAACTGCGTCATGGAGCCCTGGGACGGACCGGCGGCGATCTGCGCCACCGACGGCCGCTGGGTGGTGGCCGGCATGGACCGCAACGGCCTCAGGCCCATGCGCTATACCGTGACGGCCGACGGCATGCTGATCGTCGGTTCCGAAGCGGGCATGGTGCCGGTGTCGGAATCGAAGGTGATCGAGAAAGGCCGCGTCGGCCCGGGCCAACTCGTGGCCGTCGATTTCACCGAGGGCAGGCTCTACCACGACAACGAAATAAAGGATCTGCTGGCGGCCGGCCAGGCGTACGGCGAGTGGATCGAGCAGATCGTACCGCTGGCCGAAGCGGTTGACGCCACCCCCGGCCGGGTCGAGGAACTGGACCGCGAGGCGCTGCGCCGCCGTCAGGTGGCGATGGGGTACTCCACGGAGGAGCTCGAGCTTATCCTCCATCCCATGGTCGTCGACGCCAAGGAAGCCGTGGGCTCCATGGGCGACGATACGCCGACCGCCGTATTGTCGGAGAAATACCGGGGACTGCACCACTTCTTCCGGCAGAACTTCTCCCAGGTGACCAATCCGCCCATCGACAGCTTGCGCGAGAAAAGCGTCATGACGCTGGCCACGCGGCTGGGCAACCTCGGCAACGTGTTCGAGGAAACCTCGTCGCAGACCAATATCTTCGAGCTCGATTCACCGGTTCTGACGACGGCGCTTTACGAGGGCATGCGCCGCTATCTGGGCGAGACCGTCGTCGATATCGACTGTACGTTCGATGCGGGCGGCGGCGAGGACGCCCTGCGCAATGCGCTGGACCGCATCCGACACGAGGCCGAGGACGCCGTCCGCGAGGGCAGCTCGAACATCGTTCTGACGGACGAGGCCATCTCGGATGAACGTGCCGCGGTGCCGATGATCCTGGCCGCCGGCGGCGTGCACAGCCATCTCGTGCGCCAGGGCCTCAGGACCTACACCTCCATCAACGTGCGCAGCGCCGAATGCATGGACGTGCATTTCTTCGCCGTCCTCATTGGCGTCGGCGCCACTACGGTCAACGCCTATCTTGCCGAAGCCTCCATTGCCGACCGGCACGCGCACGGCCTGTTCGGCGATCTATCGCTTGCGGACTGCATTGCGCGCTACAAGGAGGCGGTCGATCAGGGTCTCCTGAAGATCATGTCCAAGATGGGCATTTCCGTGCTGTCGTCCTATCGCGGCGGCTACTATTTCGAGGCTTTGGGCCTGTCGCGCGCGCTCGTGGCCGAATTCTTCCCCGGCATGGCTTCGCGCATTTCCGGCATCGGCCTCGGCGGCATCCAGCGCAAGACGCTGGGCGGCCACCAGTCGGCGTGGAGCGGCAACCTGCCGGTTCTCTCCATCGGCGGCCTATACCGCTTCCGCAAGGGCGGCGAACTGCATTCGTTCGACGGCCCCTTGATCCACACCCTGCAGGCCGCCTGCGAATCCGATTCGTTCGGCCAGTACCGCCGATATGTGCAGGGCTTGCGTGAAATGGGTCCGGTGCATTTGCGCGATCTACTGGATTTCCGACCCATCGGTGATTCGCTGCCCATGGAGGAAGTGGAATCGATCACGGAAATCCGCAAGCGCTTCGTCACGGGCGCCATGTCGCTGGGCGCGCTCTCCAAGGAGGCGCACGAGACGCTGGCCATCGCCATGAACCGCATCGGCGCCAAATCGGATTCCGGCGAAGGCGGCGAAGATCCCGAGCGCTATCGCCCACGGCCCAACGGCGACAACGCCAATTCGCAGATCAAACAGGTGGCTTCCGGCCGCTTCGGCGTCACAGCGGACTATCTCAACAACTGCCGTGAAATCGAGATCAAGGTGGCCCAGGGCGCCAAGCCCGGCGAGGGCGGCCAGTTGCCCGGCTTCAAGGTGACGGAGGCCATTGCACACCTCAGGCATTCGACGCCGGGCGTGATGCTGATTTCGCCGCCGCCGCACCACGACATTTATTCGATCGAGGATCTGGCGCAGCTGATCTACGACCTCAAACAGATCAACCCGCGCGCCAAGGTCTCGGTCAAGCTCGTCGCCGAATCAGGCGTCGGTACCGTGGCCGCCGGCGTCGCCAAGGCCAAGGCCGACGTCATCATGCTGTCCGGTCACAACGGCGGCACCGGCGCCAGCCCGCAGTCAAGCATCAAGTATGCCGGCCTGCCTTGGGAAATGGGCGTGGCCGAGGTCAACCAGATTCTGACGCTCAACAACCTCCGGCATACCTGCAAGCTGCGCGCCGACGGCGGCATCAAGTCGGGCCGCGACATCGTCGTCGCCGCCATGCTGGGTGCCGAGGAATTCGGCATCGGCACCCTGGCCCTGGTGGCCATGGGCTGCATCATGGTGCGCCAGTGCCACTCCAATACCTGTCCGGTGGGTGTCTGCACCCAGCGCGAGGACCTGCGCGCCAAGTTCGAAGGCACCGCGGAGAAAGTCGTCAATCTGGTCAGCTTCATGGCCGAGGAGGTGCGTGAGATCCTGGCTTCACTAGGCGTCCGTTCGCTGGAGGAAGTGATCGGCCGCGCCGACATGCTGGCCCAGGTGAGCCGTGGCTCCGAGCACCTCGACGACCTCGATCTCAATCCGCTGCTGGCCATGGCCGATCCGGGCGACAACCCGCGCTTCTGCACGCTGAAGGGCCGCAACGAGGTGCCGGATACGCTGGACGCCCAGATGATCGAGGACGCCGAGGCGGTCTTCGAGGTCGGCGAAAAGATGCAGCTGGCCTACAACATCCGCAACACCCAGCGCGCCATCGGCACGCGGCTGTCGTCGCATATCGTGCGGCGTTTCGGCATGACGGGCCTGCAGCCCGGCCACATCACCGCCCGCATCCGAGGCTCGGCCGGCCAGTCGCTCGGCGCCTTTGCCGTTCAAGGCCTCAAGCTCGAGGTCTTCGGCGACGCCAACGATTACGTCGGCAAGGGTCTGTCGGGCGGAACCATCGTGGTGCGGCCGATGACGTCCTCGCCGTTGCAATCCAACGAAAACGTCATCATCGGCAACGTCACGCTCTACGGCGCCACCAGCGGCGAATTGTTTGCCGCGGGCCAGGCCGGCGACCGCTTCTGCGTGCGCAATTCCGGCGGCACGGCGGTGGTCGAAGGCAGCGGCGCCAACGGCTGTGAATACATGACCGGCGGCACGGCCGTCATACTCGGTCCGGTGGGCGACAACTTCGCCGCCGGCATGACGGGCGGCATGGCCTTCGTCTACGACCGCAAGGGCAGTTTCGAAACGGCGATCAATCCCGAGGCGGTGGTCTACCAGCGTTTGCAAAGCGCGCATTGGGAGGGCGTTCTCAAGGACCTCGTCCGCCGTCATGCGCGGGAAACGCAGTCGACCTTCGCCGCCAACCTGCTAACCGAGTGGGACACCGAGATCGGGCGCTTCTGGCAGATCTGCCCGAAAGAAATGCTGGACAAGATCGAGCATCCGTTGAGCGACGCCAAGGAGGCCGCCAAGACGGCTTAAATCAATCGGTTCGAATTTCGAACCGATTATTCGCCCCTCAGACGCCGGGCGGGTTGCTCCGCAACCCTTGGCTTCCGGGCAATAGGGCCCGACGCGCGGTCGCGCTTGCCAAGGCGCAACGAGCCGTGCACGCTGCCCCTTGGATTTGTTAAAACACCCGGCATTGTTCGGCGGCCTATCGATTGGGTAGACTGCGGGCGATGCGTACGCTCTATCACCTTTTCCTTTCGCCCTTTTCGCGCAAAGTCCGTCTCGCGCTGGGCGAGAAGGCGCTGGAGACGGAGTTTCTGGTGGAGAAGGTTTGGGAACGGCGCGACGGTTTTCTCGCTGTTAATCCCACCGGACAGGTGCCGGTGTTCGTCGACGACGACGGCACCATTGTCGCCGAATCCATGGCCATTTGCGAATATCTCGACGAGGTCTACCCGGATCCTTCCATCATGGGACGCGAGGCGTCAGTGCGGGCCGAGGTGCGCCGCCTGGTCGCCTGGTTCGATCTCAAGTTCAACGCCGAAGTCTCGGTCAATCTGTTGGATCAGAAGGTTTGGAAGCGTTTCATGGGATTGGGCGAACCGGATTCCGAGGCCATCCGCGCCGGGCACTACAACCTTCACACCCATCTCGATTACATCGCCTGGCTGACGGATCGGCGCAACTGGCTGGCGGGCGAAGACTACAGCGTGGCCGACATGGCGGCGGCGGCGCACCTCAGTTGTCTCGATTATCTCGGGGACGTGCCGTGGGAAGATCACGAAGGGGCGCGCAATTGGTATGCCCGCATCAAGTCCCGGCCCACGTTCCGGCCTTTGCTGGCCGATCACATTCCGGGCTTGCCGCCGCCCAAGCATTATGCTGATCTGGATTTCTGACTGCAGTAGCGGTCGTTAGTATGCTGTCATTCCCGCGCAGGCGGGAATCCATGCCAATTCAACTCAACTGGGCACGCTGTCCAGAATCTTGAAGCTCAGGCATGGACCCCCGCTTTCGCGGGGGTGACGAAATCAAGTCGTGTCGCAGCCGGCGACGGAACCGTAGAGGGACAGCCGGAGATGAGCGAAGAGATCAAGGCGGCCATTCGCGCCGAGGCCGAAGCGTTGGGATTTCAGGCGGTGGGCTTTGCCGCCGCATCCGCGCTGGCAGGCGGCGATGCCGCTGGGCATCTGGAAGAATTTATCGATCAAAACCGTCACGGCGATATGGACTGGCTGGCCCGCCATGCCGACCGGCGAGCCGATCCGCAGGTGCTGTGGTCCGAAGTTCGGACGGTCATCGCCCTCGGCATGAACTACGCCCAGGCTGGCGATCCCCTGAAACTAACGCGATTACCGGAACGCGCCACGATTTCCGTCTATGCCCGCGGTCGCGATTACCACGATATCGTCAAAAGCCGGCTCAAGCGGCTCGGCCGCTGGATGGCCGCCGAATACGACTGCGGCATCAAGGTCTTCGTCGATACCGCACCCGTGATGGAGAAACCGCTGGCCGAAGCCGCCGGCATCGGCTGGCGCGGCAGGCACACCAACCTGGTTTCACGCAACTTCGGCTCCTGGCTGTTCCTGGGAGAGGTTTTCACCGATCTGGATATCGAGCCCGATCCGCCGCATGCCGACCTGTGCGGCACCTGCCGCGCTTGTATCGACGCCTGCCCGACGGCCGCATTGTCGGAGGACCGTGAGATCGACGGGCGACGCTGCATTTCCTACCTCACCATCGAGCACAAGGGCGATATCGATCCGGACCTGCGGGAGGGCATGGGCAACCGGGTCTACGGCTGCGACGATTGCCTGGCCGTCTGTCACTGGAACAAGTTTGCGGAACCGACGACGGAGCCGGGCTTTCTGCCGCGCATCGAACTCACGGCGCCGCGTCTGGCCGACTACGCCCAACTCGACGATGCGGCTTTCCGCCAGGTGTTTTCCGGCTCGCCCATCAAGCGGACGGGCCGCGACCGCTTCGTTCGCAATTGCCTGATCGCCATTGGCAACTCGGGCCTGCCCGGATTGGCTGAACGGGCGGCGGAGCGTCTCGACGACAACTCCGCGTTGGTGCGGACGGCAGCGCGGTGGGCCTTGGAACGGCTCGGCGCAAAAAAGAGCCCCCGCGAAAATGCGGGGGCAGGGATATGCAGGGAGGACTGACGGGGAAGCGTCAGTCAGCCGGCTTGGGGAACCGGCAGGGAGGTTTGACGGTGTGGCAGATGCGGCTGCGACAATGCCCAATCTGGGAGGGAGGCCCGATTCTGGGGCAGCGGCATCGCTTTCGTCGGGTACTATTAAGCCCGAGGTTTGTAACCGGCATATTTCAGGAATCGGGAGAATTGTTTCTGTTGTGTAATAATTTAAATTTGGATTTTCCGGCGATTTTGGCGAATTTTAGTGAATATCAAGGGGTTCCGGCGTGAATCGGCTGTTTTGCTTCGGACTGGGCTATACGGGCCAAGCGCTGGCACGATCGTTGATGGCTGACGGCTGGCGGGTCGCCGGTACCTGCCGGGGCGAGGACCAGGCGGCAGAACTGGCCGGATTGGGCATCGACGTCCACCTGTTCGACCGATCCAACCCCCTGGCCTCGGCGGCGGACGCGTTGGCGGGCACGAGCCATTTGCTCTCCTCGGTCCCGCCGGACGCCGAAGGCGATCCCGTGTTGGATCTGCTCGCCCGCGAAATCGCCGAATTGGCGCCGTCCCTGGAATGGGTGGGCTACCTCTCGACCACCGGAGTCTACGGCACGCGCGACGGCGGCTGGGTCGACGAACATTCGGAGCGGCGCCCCGGCAGTCCGCGCAGCCGCCGGCGCATGGAGGCCGAGGACGCTTGGCTGAAGCTGGGTATGGACAGCGGTCTGCCCATCCACCTCTTCCGCCTCGCCGGCATTTACGGTCCGGGCCGCAGCGCCCTCGACCAGGTCCGCGCCGGCACCGCCAAACGCATCGACCGGGCGGGTCAGGTCTTCAGCCGCATCCACGTCGACGATATTGTCGCTGTTTTGCGTGCTTCCATGGCCGGTCCCTGTTCCGGCGCCGCCTACAACGTCTGCGATGACGAACCTTCGCCGCCGGCCGACGTCATTGCCTACGCCTGCGATCTCCTGGGTGTCGAGCCGCCGTCGCTGGTGCCTTTCGAGGATGCCGATTTATCGGACATGGCCAAGACCTTCTGGAACGACAACAAACGCGTCCGCAATGACCGCATCCGCGAGGAATTGGGCGTCAAACTGGCCTACCCGAACTATCGCGTCGGCCTGAAGTCCGTCCACGGGATGCAATCTAGGGAAGACGGCGAGGGCTAAGCGAATACCCAGACCGGTTCGATAGCGACCTGCAACCGGGCTGGTTCATCGATCAGTGTATCTTTTCCCATTTCGCCGCCGGCTTTTCCTCGTTCAGGCGCTCCCCCATTTGCCGGATGCGTTTGACCATGATCTTCAGAATACCCCGCATTAAGGGGTCCATCTGGTCGACCCGGCGGTTGAATTCCGTGGCCGACAGGGCGCTGGCCGTTGTTTTTTCAACGGCAACGGCGCTGGCCATGTGAGGATGGTTGTCGAACAGGGACATCTCGCCCACGACGTCACCTTTGCCCAAGGCCGCCAAAACTTTCGGCTCGTTGCCCATGTCGTTGAGACGGACTTCGACCTTGCCGTCCAGGATCAGGTAGGCCGAATCGCTCCGTTCACCCGCTTTCAACAAGTATTCGTTTGCGGCAAATGTCTGCCGCGAGAATTCCCCAGCCATCGTATGTTTTCCCCCAACGATGATCACCTTTTATGATATTAACTCATATGGAGGCAGATATGAAGTCTTTCTAAGATAAGTTGATCGATACTCACAAATCCGACGCCAATTCCACACAAATGGAACGCCGGGCCGTCGGAGACAAGCGGCGTGCGGCTTCTGGTCGCGGTTGACGTGGCGGCCCCGAGACCCCTTATCTATTACATGGACCGGCCGCAATAAGGGCCGGCGCGTCCGGCAACCGGATGCCGCAAGAACAGGTACGAGGGTTATCCATGCAACACTTCCATGCCGTGGTCTGGCTTGACCACCGCGATGCCAAAGTCTTCCACATCACCTACGAGGAATCGGACGAAAAAATCATCCACGCCCAGGACGATTCGGAACATCAACCCGCCGGCCACCGCGACCGGGGCAAATCGGGCAAGCGCCCCGCCGAGGACAAGCAGTTTTTCGAAGGCGTTGTCAAAGCTCTGGGCCGGGCGCAGGAGATCCTGATCATGGGCCCGGCGAGCGCCAAGCAGGAACTTGCCAAGTATATTGAAAAGCACCACAAGGAAATGAATGGACGGGTAATGGCGGTCGAGCCGGCCGATCATATGAGCGACCACCAGATCGTCAGTCATGCCCGGCTGTTCTTCAAGAAAGCCGACCGCATGCGGCCGCAACTGGCGCAGCAGGAGGAACTCCTACAGCAATCCTAGCTGCCGAAGCCGGCGGTCGAGGGCGGCCGCGTCGGTGAAGTGAATGCCTGTCATGCCGAGCGCCTCGGCGGCCTCGATGTTGTCGGCGCGGTCGTCGATGAACACGGCTTGGTCAAGGCGAACGCCCAAAGGCTCAAGCCGGCGGTAGATTTCCGGGTCGGGTTTGGCGACGCCTTCCAGCCCGGACACCACGAGGCCGTCGAACCAGCTGAGGAATTCGAAGGCTTCCAGCGCCCGGGGCCAAGTGTCCCGCGACCAGTTGCTGAGCACGTAGAGAGGCACGCCCTTCGCTTTCAGCGCGGCCAGGGTATCGACCGTGCCGTCGAGCCGTCCTTCCAGCATTTCCGGCCAGCGATCGCGGTACGCACGGATCAGATCCGCCTTTTCCGGGTGCATGTCCGCCAACTCCTCGACGCAATCGTCCAAAGGCCGCCCGGCATCGCTCTGCAGGATCCATTCCGGCGAGCACACCTCGCTTAGAAAGGCTTCCATGTCGTCGGCATCGTCGAACAGCTTGCAGTAAAGGTATCGGGGGTTCCAGTCGACCAGGACGCCGCCCAGGTCGAAAACCACTTGTGTCGGTGCGGTCATGCGGCTACGTCGCAGCAGAGCGTCTCCACTGTCGCCGTCAGTCGGGCGATGTCGTCCGGTTCCGACAAGCGGTGATCGCCCGACTTGCTGATGTGAAGCGTCACGTCGTCACTCGTCAGGGCTTCGATCAACTTCAGGGAATGCCGCCAGGGGACGTCGGGATCCCGCATGCCGTGCAGGAGGCGAACCGGGCACGCGAGATCAATGCCGTCTTTCAGGATCATGTGATTGTCGCCATCCTCGATCAGTTTCATACTGATGGCATAGGGCTCGTCCGAGTATTCGCTGGGCTCCATGTACACGCCGTCCCGTTCGAGCGTTTGGCGGATTTCGTCGCTGTAGCCGTTCCACATCAATTCGCGGGTGAAGTCGGGTGCGGGCGCCACGCCGACCAGCCCGGCCACGCGCTCCGGCCGGGCCAGCGCGGTGAGCAGCATGATCCATCCGCCCATGCTGGAGCCCACCAGCACTTGAGGCCCCTCGGTCGCCTCGTCGAGCACGGCGACGGCATCGTCTTTCCAGCGCCCGATGGTGCCGTCGACGAAATCACCCGAGGACGATCCGTGACCGAAATAATCGAATCGCACATAGGCCCGCCCGGCCTCGCGGCAGCTCTGTTCCAGCGCCAGGGCCTTGGTACCGGTCATATCCGACATGAAGCCGCCCAAAAATATTACGCCGGGCGGCTTGCCCGCGAGCGCGTGATAGGCGATTGTCGCGCCGTCAGCGCGAGTTAATATGGCTGGTTGGCTGGTATCGGCGTTCATGAGGGTGACCGTTCTTGACTTCGACTTCGGAACATACAGGCGCTGGGGATCATAACATCGCGGGCGGCGGCGGGAAGCCCCGCGAAGATGACGCCAGACCTCTTATCCTGCAGGTGTTGCCGGCGCTGGAAACGGGCGGCGTCGAACGGACAACCGTCGATATCGCACAGGCCTTGGGCCGGGTCGGCTGGCGTTCGCTGGTGGTCTCCGAAGGCGGTCGCATGGTTCACGAACTCGACCGGGCCGGCACCGAACACATCGAAATGCCGGTGGCGACCAAGAACCCGCTTTACATTCACCGTAACGCCGCAGACCTGGCGGCCCTGATTTTCGACCGCGGCGTCGGTCTCGTTCACGCCCGCAGCCGGGCACCCGCCTGGAGCGCCATGCTGGCTGCGCGGCGCATGAACGTCCCGTTGGTCACGACGTTTCACGGCACCTACGGACTGAAGGGCCCGTTCAAGCGATTGTACAACTCGGTGATGACGCGGGGTGCGCGGGTGATCGCCAATTCCGAGTTCATCGCCGAGCAGGTGCGCAACGTCTACGGCGTCGGCATCGGCGAGGATCAAGACCGCCTGGTCACCATTCCGCGCGGCATCGAAACGACGAGGATATTCAATCCCGGCGCGGTCAGCGCCGAACGCATCATCCAGCTTTCCAAGCAATGGCGGCTGAACGACGGCCAACCCGTCGTCATGCTTCCCGGTCGGCTGACGCGCTGGAAAGGCCAGACCGTGCTCGTCGACGCGCTGGCCCAACTGGCGCGGCACGACATCCAGTGCGTCATGGTGGGCGACGACCAGGGCCGCAGCCGCTACCGCCAGGAGCTTGAGCAAATGGTGCGGAACAAGAACCTGGAAAGCGTTGTGCGCTTTGTCGGCGACTGCAGGGACATGGCCGCAGCCTACATGCTGGCGGATGTCGTGGTCTCGGCCTCCACCGATCCCGAAGCATTCGGCCGCGTTGCGGTCGAAGCCCAGGCCATGGGCCGGCCCGTCATCGCTACCGATCACGGGGGTGCTAGGGAGACCGTGCGGGCGGGCGAAACCGGCTGGTTGGTGCCGCCGGGCGATGCCCTGGCGCTGGCGGGTGCGTTGCGCCGCGCCCTGGCGCTGGATGAAGACGCCCGTGCCGTGATGGCGGCGGCGGGCCGGGCGCAGGTTCTCAAACGTTACACGGTCGAACAGATGGGCGAACGGACGCTGGCCGTGTACAGCGAACTCCTCGGCGTGACGGCCCCGACAGCCGTCGCCTGACCGGAACCATGCCGACAGCTCCCGCCAGAATACTGGTCATCAAACACGGCGCGTTGGGCGACTTCGTGCTGGCAACCGGCCCCTTCCGGGCGATCCGTGAGCATCACGCCGACGCCCACATCACTTTGCTGACCACCGCCCCTTATGAGGACATGGCCAGGGCCAGCGGCTGTTTCGACGATATCTGGTTGGATGGCCGGCCGAAGGCCTGGCAGCCCGGCGCCTGGCTGGAATTGCGGGCACGGTTGAACGGGGCCGGTTTCGACCGCATTTACGATCTCCAAACCTCGGGGCGCACGGCGCTCTATTTCAAGCTGCTTCACGATCCCAAACCCGAATGGTCCGGCATCGCCAAAGGTTGTTCCCACCCTCACGCCAATTTCGAGCGCGACATGCTGCACACGATCGAGCGTCAGGCCGAGCAATTGAACATGGCCGGTATCGACGACGTGCCGCCGCCTGACGTTTCCTGGATGACGGCGGACGTCAACCGCTTTGAGTTGGCCGAAACGTTCATGCTGCTGGTTCCCGGCGGCGCCGCCCACCGGCCGGGCAAACGCTGGCCGGCAATCGCCTACCGCGAACTGGCGCGCCACGCCGCATCGAAGGGTGTCGTGCCCATGGTGCTGGGCGCCGAAGCCGAGGCCAACGTGTGCGCCGAGGTGGTGAAGGATGTCCCCATGGCGCGGAACTTGTGCGGACGCACGAGCCTCTTTGACATCGCCGAACTGGCGCGCCGGGCGGCGGTAACCGTGGGCAACGACACGGGGCCCATGCACCTGATCGCCACTGCGGGCTGCAAGTCGGTAGTGCTGTTCAGCACCGATTCCGACCCCGCCCTTTGTGGCCAGAGGGGCCCGGACGTGACAATTCTGAGATCCCCGATGACGGCAGGCATTGCGTTTCTCGATGTCGTCGAAGCCGCTGGTTTGGGCGAGGGCGACGGCATCATCGCCCGCATCTTCGAGGTCTGATTGGCGCGTGGTGCGAAGCCAGCTTGACTCCGCTTCGAATCCGACTAGTTTTCGCGCGAACAAAAACCGAGAAATATCCAGGAAGAGAATTCCGGCATGGTAGCCATCACGCTTCCCGACGGCAGTGTAAAAAGTTACGAGGCCGCCCCGACGGGCGCCGACATTGCCGCCGACATCGGGCCAGGCCTGGCCAAGGCCGCGCTTGCCGTGCGCGTGGACGGTGAGCTGCGTGACCTATCGCGCGCCATCGAACAGGACGCATCGGTCGCCATCGTCACGCTGAAGGACGATGACGAGACGGTGTACGATCTCTTGCGCCATGACGCCGCTCATATCCTGGCCGAAGCCGCCAAGGAACTGTGGCCGGACATCCAGGTGACGATCGGTCCGTCGATCGAGGACGGTTTCTACTACGATTTTTCCCGCGCCGAACCTTTCACGCCCGACGATCTGGAAAAGATCGAAGCGCGCATGCACGAGATCGTCGACCGCGACGAGGAACTGGTGCGCGAAGTCTGGCAGCGCAACGACGCCATCGAGTACTTCAAGGGCATCGGCGAGCTTTACAAGGCCGAGTTGATTTCCGATCTGCCGGAGGACGAGGTCATCACGGTCTACCGCCAGGGCGAGTTCGTCGACCTCTGCCGCGGCCCGCATCTGCCGTCCACCAAGGCCGTCGGTCACGCCTTCAAGCTGATGAAGCTGGCGGGCGCTTACTGGCGGGGTGATTCGAAGAACGAAATGCTGCAGCGGGTTTACGGTACGGCCTGGCGCAACGAAAAGGAACTCAAGGCGTATCTCACACGCCTCGAGGAGGCCGAAAAACGCGACCACCGCCGTCTGGGCAAGGAAATGGACCTCTTCCACTTTCAGGAAGAAGCCGCCGGCATGGCCTTTTGGCATCCCAAGGGCTGGACGCTCTACCGCATTCTGGAAAACTACATGCGCCGGCGCCTGGGCAAGGCGGGCTATGTCGAGATCAAGACGCCGCAACTCGTCGACCGCATGTTGTGGGAGGCCTCGGGGCACTGGGAGAAATACCGGGAGCACATGTACATCTCCGAATCCGAAGAGCGCGTATTTGCCCTCAAGCCCATGAACTGCCCGTGCCATGTCCAGATCTTCCGCCAGGGCCTCAAGAGCTACCGCGACCTGCCGCTGCGGTTTGCGGAGTTCGGCTCGTGCCACCGCTACGAGCCCTCGGGTGCACTGCACGGTTTGATGCGGGTTCGCGGCTTTGTGCAGGACGATGCCCATATCTTCTGCACGGAAGATCAGATCACGTCCGAAACGAAGGACTTCTGCGACCTCCTGACGGACATTTACAAGGATTTCGGGTTCAACGAAGTCGCCATCAAGTTTTCCGACCGGCCCGAAGTTCGGGCGGGCACGGACGAGGTTTGGGATCAGGCCGAAGGCGCCCTGAAGGACGCCGTTCAGGCGGCGGGGTACGATTATGAGCTCAATCCCGGCGACGGTGCGTTTTACGGGCCCAAACTCGACTTCGTGCTGACGGATGCGATCGGGCGGGAATGGCAGTGCGGCACGCTGCAGGTCGATTTCGTTCTACCGGAGCGTCTGGATGCTTCGTACATTGGTGAGGACAGCCAGCGTCACCGCCCCGTCATGCTGCACCGGGCCATCCTCGGATCGCTGGAACGATTCACGGGTATTCTGATCGAGGAATACGCCGGGCGCTTCCCGCTTTGGTTGGCGCCTGTGCAGGCCGTCGTCTGCACGATCACCAATGACGCCGACGATTTTGCCAAGAGCGTTCAGGAAAAGTTGAATGCCGCCGGGATCCGCTCCGAACTCGATTTGCGCAACGAAAAAATCAATCTCAAGGTACGCGAACACTCCCTGGCCAAGGTACCGGCGATCATCGCCATCGGCCGGAGGGAGGCGGAAGAGGGCACCGTGGCGGTACGGCGGCTAGGCGAAAAGGGTCAACAAAGCCTTGCACTGGATGACGCGGTCGCTAGACTTGTTGAAGAAGCGAAAGAACCCGGTTCGTAATCGTTAAATAGTGCGTGAGTCAAAACGCCGAGGCGTAGAGTCAATCGCGACGGAGGCGTGCCGGTTAATTGGATCAACTTTTATCGGATCAACAAAAGAAGGAACTTAGGCAATAGCCAGAAGACCATTTGCGGCGCCGCCGACCCGAGAGGGCCCGCGCGCCAACGAGCTGATTACCGCACCGGAGGTCCGCGTCGTCGGACCCGACGGGGAAATGGAAGGAGTCCTCCCGATCGCCGCCGCTCAGGAATTGGCCGACGAACACGGGCTCGATCTCGTGGAGGTGTCGCCGAACGCCGACCCGCCGGTTTGCAAGATCTTGGACTACGGCAAGTTCAAGTACGAGGCTCAGAAAAAAGCCAACATTGCCCGTAAAAAACAGAAGACCATCGATCTCAAAGAGATCAAGATGCGGCCCAACATCGACACGCACGACTACGACGTCAAAATGCGGTCGATCACCAAATTCATCGGCGACGGCGACAAGGTCAAGGTGACCCTGCGCTTCCGCGGCCGCGAGATGGCTCACCAGGAATTGGGGATGAAGGTTCTCAACCGGGTGCGGGAAGACATGGACGCCCTCGCCAAGGTCGAACAGTTCCCCAAGATGGAAGGGCGCATGATGACCATGGTGATGGCGCCGAAGTAGGTTCGGAAAAAATCATCCGTCGAATAAAAAACACCTGGCCCTTCGGCCAGGTGTTAGTACTTGGGATACTCGTTTGTTCCCTAAAGGTATCCAAGACTACTCGTACTAAACGTTACAGGTACTCGAAACTACTCGTTGTTACTGCCCCAAGTTCTTGAAATCTCTGAATTCAGGCCTCAATGTCGACTAATCTGCCGCGGCCTTGGCGGGTCTCGGTGCGCCTGGACGTGGGCCGTTCGGCCTCCTGGCGCTCACGATTGGTCGGCATCGGTTCGGCTTCGCGCATCGGCGGCGGCAGCCGGCTGGCTTCGGCGGATACGGATGAGACGCTCATGACCGGGCTCCATCAATTTGGTCATTTGTTCATATCAGCGCCCCACGACTTATATTTATCAAAGTCGACCAAATAATGCCGCAACTATCGTTTCGAATTTCTTTTGAATTCTCGGACAATTTCCGACGAATTTATCTACAATTTTAGTTATCTTGAGTTTTACTCTGCGGGTGCTTCGGAAATTACCCGATCGTTCCTGATTTCAGCCGTCGCCTGACGGATCACCGAAAACGAAGCCTGCAATGCCAGGGCGGCCAAGAGGACGCCGACCGCAAGATCGGGCCATAGCGTGCCGGTGGCAAACACGCCGCTCGCCGCCAGGATGACGGCGACGTTGCCAATGGCGTCATTTCGCGTGCAGAGCCAGACCGAACGCATGTTGGCGTCGCCTTCGCGAAAGCGGAACAGAAGGGCTGCGGCGGCCAGGTTGGCCAGCAGCGCCAAGGTCCCGACGGAACCCATGGTGACGGCGTGCGGCAGGCCGAGCACGAAGGCCTTGTAGACGCTGACGCCCAACACCCAGAATCCGAAGCCTGCCATGGAGAGCCCCTTGATCAGGGCGGCGCCCGCGCGCCACCGGACAGACCGTCCGATGACGTAGAGGCTGATAGCGTAGTTGGCGGAATCGCCCAGGAAGTCGAGTGAATCGGCCTGCAGCGCCACCGAGCCGGCGAACAGCCCTGCAGTTCCTTCAATGATGAACATGGTGGCGTTGATGACCAGTACGGCCCAGAGAACGCGGCGGTAGACATGATCAGTTGAGCGGTTTGCGTCGGGGGCGGGGCACTCGCAACTCATGACGCGTCCTCGTTGATGTGCTCCACCAAATCCCGCACAACGCTGCGGACGTGATCGTCGGCGGCGGTATAAAAGACGCTCTTGCCGCGCCGGTCGGCCCGCAACAGACGCGCGGCACGCAAGAGGCGCAGGTGATGGCTTGTCAACGACGGGGTCAGGCCCAGTGTCGCCGCCATGTCGCCGACAGCCTTGGGTTCGTCCAGGCATTGCAGGATAATTCTCAGCCGGTTGGGCTCGCCCATCAGGCGCAGCATCTCCGCCAGGGCTTCGGCCTGGTCGTCGCTGATGTGCAGATCTTGAACGTCAATCATGGCAAAACACAAACATATGAACAATTATTCATATGTTATATAATTGGCCTTGGTACCTGTCAAGCGTTCCACGCAAAAAATCGGCTGCTTGAAATCGGATTGAGGTGCTTGCAATCCGGGCGTTCGGCCTATATAACCCCGTCTTTCCGGGTGGTCCGGCCTGAAAGGGCATGCCGTGTTCACCCCGAAGCTTCAAGCGCAACGTTGTCCGGTTTCGAGCGACCGGATCCCAGAAGAAAGAGGAAGCAAATGCCCAAGTTGAAGACCAAGGCCGGCGCCAAGAAACGGTTCCGCCTCACCGCCAGCGGCAAGGTCCGCATGAATCAGGCCAACAAACAGCACGGCATGATCAAGCGCACCAACAAGCAGATCCGCAACCAGCGCGGCACGACGATCATGTCGCCGCAGGATGCCAAGATCATCAAGAAATTCCTGCCCTACGGTTGAGGAGACTGAACAATGGCACGTGTCAAAAGAGGCGTGACGACCCACGCCCGTCACCGCAAAGTCATCAAGAAGGCGAAGGGCTACCGCGGCCGCAACAGCAACAACTTCCGTGTTGCCATCGAGCGCGTCGAGAAAGGCCTGCAATACGCCTATCGTGACCGCCGCACCAAGAAACGCAATTTCCGCAGCCTGTGGATCCAACGCATCAACGCGGCCTCGCGCGAGTGCGGCCTGACGTACGGGCGATTTATGAACGGCCTTAAGCTCGCCGGCGTCGAGGTCGACCGTAAAGTTCTTGCCGATCTCGCAGTCCGTGAGCCTGAGGCCTTCAAGGTTCTGGTCGAGCAGGCCCAGACGGCGCTCGGCCAGGCCGACTGAATACCCGGCCCCGGCAAAACGGATCTTCGGATCATAATTCAAAGCCGCAGCACCCGGTCTCTGGGATGCGCGGACCACGAAGGGGCCTCGGACAAGGCCCCTTTTTTGGTGACCGAACGTTATGGATGATATTGCAAACCTAAAAGAAGAACTCATCGGCGCCGTCGGCGCTTCCGCCGATCAGGCGGCGCTGGAAGCCGTGCGCATTGACGCGCTTGGCAAGAAAGGGCGCGTCACCCAGCTCATGAAGGGGCTGGGCGGTATGAGCGCGGAGGAACGCAAGACCGCCGGTCCGGCCCTCAATGCGTTGAAGGACGAAATCGCTGCCGCCATCGAAAGCCGCAAGGCCGAACTCGACGAGGCTGAACTGGAAGCCCGGTTGGCCACGGAACGCGTCGACGTAACGCTGACACCCAGGCCGGAGACCCAGGGCTACATCCATCCCGTCAGTCAGGTGACGGACGAACTGACGGCGATCTTCGCCGACATGGGTTTTTCGGTCGTCGAGGGGCCGGAAATCGAGGACGATTTCCGCAACTTCACGGCGCTCAACATCCCGCCGGAACATCCAGCCCGGCAGATGCACGATACCTTCTATCTGAATACGCCGGGCAGAAACGATCCGGAGGGTGATGCGGAGCGCATGCTGCTGCGCACGCACACCTCGCCCGGACAGATCCGCACCATGCAGGCCGGCCCGCCGCCCTACCGCGTGATCGTGCCGGGCCGCACCTACCGCTGCGATTCCGACATGACCCACACGCCCATGTTCCACCAGGTCGAAGGCCTTGTGATCGACCGGGACATCCACATGGGTCACCTCAAGGGCTGCCTCGAGGAATTCGCCAAAGCTTTCTTCGAGGTCGACAACCTGCGCATGCGTTTCCGCCCCAGCCACTTCCCCTTCACCGAACCGAGCGCCGAGGTCGATATCGGCTGCCACCATGAGGGCGGCAAGTTGGTGATCGGCGAAGGCGACGACTGGCTGGAGATCCTGGGCTGCGGCATGGTCCATCCGCGGGTGCTGGAATACGTCGACGTCGACCCCAACGAATGGCAGGGCTTCGCCTTCGGTATGGGCATCGACCGCATCGCCATGCTCAAGTACGGCATCCCCGACCTGCGCGCCTTCTTCGAATCCGATCTCCGCTGGCTTCGCCACTACGGCTTCTCGGCACTCGACGTGCCCAGCATGGCGGGAGGGCTGGCGCGATGAAGTTCACCGTCAACTGGCTCAAGGAGCATCTCGAGACCGACGCCACGCAGGACGAACTGGTCGACAAACTGACGGCCATTGGCCTCGAGGTCGAGGAAGTCACCGACCGCGCCAAGGATCTCGAACCGTTCACCGTGGGCTACGTGATTGAGGCCAAACAGCACCCCGACGCCGACCGCCTGCGCGTCTGCACGGTCGACACCGGCGACGGGACATCGCAGGTCGTCTGCGGCGCGCCCAATGCGCGTACGGGCATGAAGGGCGTGTTCGCGCCGGTCGGCACGACCATTCCCGGTACCGGCATGCTGCTGACGGCGGCCACCATCCGCGGCGTCGAAAGCGCCGGCATGCTCTGTTCGGAACGCGAGATGGGGCTATCCGACGAACACGAGGGCATCATCGAACTGCCCGAGGACGCCGTCGTCGGCGAGCCGTTCGCGGCGGTTGCCGGTCTCGACGATCCGGTGATCGAAATCGCCATTACGCCGAACCGCCAGGATTGCCTCGGCGTGGCCGGCGTGGCGCGCGATCTTGCAGCCGCGGGTCTCGGCACTCTGAAGACCCGCGTCGTCGAACCCATCGCCGGGGCGTTCGAAAGTTCGGTCAAGATCAACCTCGAACCCCTGGGCGACCGGCCGGAGGCCTGTCCCTATTTCGTCGGCCGCTACGTGCGCGGCGTTAAGAACGGCGACAGTCCCAAGTGGCTGCAGGACCGCCTGCTGGCCATCGGCCTTCGGCCGATCTCGGCGCTTGTCGACATGACCAACTACATCACCTTCGACCTCGGCCGGCCGCTTCACGTCTACGACGCCGACAAGCTCAACGGCGACATCCATGTCCGCATGGGCCGGGAGGGCGAGAACTTCGATGCCCTCAACGACAAGGACTACGATGTCGACGGTGAGATGACCGTCATCGCGGACGATGGCGGGGTCCTCGGGCTCGGCGGCGTCATTGGCGGCGTGCCCTCGGGCTGCACCGAGGAAACCACCAACGTCTTCATCGAAGCCGCCCTGTTCGATCCGCTGCGCACGGCTACCACCGGCCGCCGGTTGCAGCTTGATTCCGATGCGCGCTATCGCTTTGAACGCGGCGTTGATCCCGCCGCCGTGGTCTCGGGCATTGAAGCGGCGACCGCCGTGGTGCTGGAGATCTGCGGCGGTGAGCCGAGCGAGATCACGGACGCCGGGGCCGAGCCCGACTGGGCCAAGACCGTGAATTTCCGGCCGCTGCGCGTGCGTGACCTCGCCGGCATCGACATGGCGGAGGAGGAATGCACCGAAATTCTCGCCAAACTCGGCTTCGAAGTGACCGCTCGCAACGGCGAGGCGCTGGAAGTCTCCGTGCCGTCGTGGCGTTCGGACGTCGAAGGCGAGGCGGACCTTGTCGAGGAGGTTTCCCGCATCAAGGGCTTCGAACACATCCCCTCGACACCGCTGATCAACCCGCATCCGGTCACGCGCCCGGCCGTTTCGCTACACCTGCGGCGTGAACTCAACGCGCGGCGCGCCCTGGCGGCACGCGGCATGAACGAGGCCGTCACTTGGTCGTTCACGCAAACGCCCTGGGCCGAAATGTTCGGCGGCGGGGCCGACGAATTGCGCCTGGCCAACCCCATCAGCGCCGATATGGACATGATGCGCCCGAGCCTGCTGCCCAACCTGATTGCGGCGGCGAAGCGCAATGTCGACCGGGGTGCCGCGAACGTCGCGCTTTTCGAGATCGGCAATATTTATTCCGGTACCGCGCCGGAGGACCAGAACATGGTCGCCGGCGGTGTGCGCCGGGGCAGCGACGCCCCGCGCCACTGGGCCGGACCGGGCCGCGAGGTCGATGCCTTCGACGCCAAGGCCGACGCCCTGGCGGCGCTGGCCGAAGCCGGCGCGCCGGTGGCCAATATCCAGACCTTTGCCGAGGCGCCGGGCTGGTTCCATCCGGGGCGCTCCGGCACCTTGAGACTGGGTCCGAAAACCATCCTGGCCACATTTGGCGAGTTGCATCCGCGCGTTTTGACGGCGCTCGATGTGAAGGGACCGCTGGTCGGTTTCGAGGTCTTCCTCGAAGCCCTGCCCAAGGCCAAGGTCAAAGCCAGCCGCAACCGCAGCCCCCTGGAGGTTTCGGACCTGCCCAGCGTCGACCGCGATTTCGCCTTCGTCGTCGCCTCCGACGTGGCGGCGCAGGATGTGGTCAGGGCGGCTGTCGGGGCCGACAAGAACCTGATCCAGGATGTTTCGGTGTTCGACGTTTTCGAAGGCGGCTCGCTTGAGGAAGGCACCAAGTCCATTGCCATCCGCGTGCGGTTGCAGCCGACCGACAAGACGCTGACGGATCCGGAGATCGAAGCCGTCGCCTCCACCGTCGTTGCCAAGGTCGCCAAGGCCACGGGCGGAACCCTGCGTGGATAAAGCGGTTTTGACACAGGATATTCCCGACGGCTTTCGCCTTCTGAAGACCAACGGCGGCTTCTTCGAGTTCGTCGGGCCGGTCTACGCCCGGCTGGCTGAGGGCACGATGTCGCTCGGCTTCCGGGTCGAAAAGCAGCACGCCAATCCCGTAGGCATCTGCCACGGCGGCATGCTGATGACGGTGGCCGACATGCAGCTCGGTTTCGGCAGTTTGGCGGGCTTAAGGGTTTGGGAGTTCTACCCGACTATCAACATGACATCCGACTTCGTCGCGCCCGCCAAGTTGGGCGATTGGGTTCACGGCGAGGCCGAGGTCATCCGGGCAACTCGAAATCTCGTTTTCGCCAGTTGCGTCCTGATGGTGGGCGACGAACCCGTCATGCGCGCCAGCGGCGTGCTCAAGCGCGGTAATCCGGACGGCGGCGACGTCGACGTCGAACGCTTCTTCGTCGACGGGGCCTGATCCTCATGGATGCGGCGTCTCCGCAGGAATTCGGTCAGGGATTTCGGCCCCTTACGGTCGTGTCCGGCAGCTTCCTGGCCGCCAACGGACCCTTCATGGGCCGTATTGACGGCAACGAATTCCGTATCGGTCTCAAAATACGGCCGGAGCACACCAATGCCGGCGGCATCTGTCACGGCGGCATGATGATGGGCGTGGCCGATACTCAACTCGTTATCGGCGGCATGATCGAACTTCAGGATCCGCGTCCCCTGGTGACGATCAACACGACGTTCGACTTCATCCGCCCCGGCATCGTCGGCGGCTGGCTTGAAGGAACGACCCGCGTCATCCGGGCGACGCGCAACACGGTGTTTGCCGAAAGCATGATGACGGTGGACGGCGCGACGGCGTTGCGCGCCAGCGGCATTTTCCGGCGCAGCGACCTGCCGCCGCTTGAGCTCAACGCCTTCCTCTGCGACGAAGCGGAATCGCGCAAGGTCGCGCGCGGCGAACCCCACCCGCCGCCGGGTTTTCGCGAGATCAAGGTGCCGGGCGAGTTCCTGGCAGTCAACGGTCCGCTGCACGCCGACATAACGGACGATTACGCTCATCTCGGCCTGCGGATCGAGGACCGGCACGGCAACAGCTCCGGCATCTGTCACGGCGGTACGCTGATGATGTTCGCCGATATCCAGCTTGCAGTGGGATCGAAGTACCAGACCGGTAAGTTCGAATTCCTGCCGACTATCCATTTCGCCTGCGATTTCCTCAAACCCGTGAGGACGGGCGACTGGCTGACGGGCCGCACCCGCGTCATCCGCCAGTCGCGCAATTACAATTTTTCCGAATGCCTCCTCTTCGTCGACGGCGAACCCGTGCTGCGGGCCAACGGCATCAACAAACGCACCAGCAAATCGTTCGACTTCGCTTCGTTGGAAACGCTGTTTGTTTGAACTCTCGCTTAATGCTAAACCAAGCGCCCTGATGACCGATCTTAACCACATACGCAACTTCTCCATCATCGCCCACATCGACCACGGCAAGTCGACGCTGGCCGACCGCCTGATTCAGGTCTGCGGCGGCTTGAGCGAGCGCGAGATGACGGAGCAGGTGCTCGATTCCATGGATATCGAGCGCGAGCGCGGCATCACCATCAAGGCGCAAACGGTGCGGCTCGATTACACCGCCAAGAACGGCGAGAAGTACGTCCTCAACTTGATGGACACGCCCGGTCACGTCGATTTCGCTTATGAAGTCAGCCGTTCGCTGGCGGCCTGCGAGGGTTCTCTCTTGTTAGTCGACGCCAGCCAGGGCGTCGAGGCCCAGACGCTCGCCAACGTCTATCAGGCCATCGACGCAGACCATGAGGTCGTCGTCGTCCTCAACAAGATCGACCTGCCGGCCTCGGAGCCCGAGCGCATCAAGACCCAGGTCGAGGACGTGATCGGTCTCGACGCCTCCGGCGCCCTGCCCGTGTCCGCCAAAACCGGAGAGGGCGTGGAAGGCGTGCTGGAAGCGCTGGTGGAAAACCTGCCGGCGCCCGAAGGCAACGCCGATGCAACCCTGAAGGCCATGCTGGTCGACAGCTGGTATGACCCCTATCTCGGCATCATCATTCTCGTTCGCGTGCGCGACGGCAAAATCAAAAAAGGCCAGAAAATCCGCATGATGGCGGCCGGCACCAGCCACCTGGTGGAACAGGTCGGCGTCTTCCGGCCCAAGATCGAACAGACCGGCGAACTCGGTCCGGGCGAGATCGGTTACATCACCGCCGGCATCAAGGAGGTGGCGGACACCCACGTCGGTGACACCATCACCGACGATCGAAAGCCTGCCGACCAGCCCCTGCCGGGCTTCAAGCCCAGCGTGCCGGTCGTCTTCTGCGGTCTCTTCCCCGTCGACAACGGCGAATACGGCCTGTTGCGCGAGAGCATCATCAAGCTGCGCCTCAACGACGCGAGCTTCGAGTTCGAGCCGGAAACTTCCGCCGCGCTCGGCTTCGGTTTCCGCTGCGGATTTCTAGGATTGCTGCACCTGGAGATCATCCAGGAACGGCTAAGCCGCGAGTTCGACCTTGACCTGATCACCACGGCGCCAAGCGTGGTCTACAAAATCCACCGCACCGACGGCACCATGATGGAACTGCACAATCCGGTCGACATGCCGGATCCGGTGCACATCGACCACATGGAGGAGCCCTGGATCAAGGCCACCATCATGGTGCCCGACGAACACCTGGGCAGCGTGCTCAAGCTCTGCGAGGAACGCCGTGGCGTCCAGCACGAACTGACCTACGCCGGAAACCGTGCCGTGGTGATCTACCGCCTGCCGCTCAACGAGGTGGTGTTCGACTTCTACGACCGGCTGAAATCGGTGAGCCGGGGGTATGCCAGTTTCGACTACCAGCTCGACGGCTACGAGCGCGGTGATCTCGTGAAGATGTCGATCCTGGTCAACGCCGAACCGGTCGACGCCCTCAGCGTCGTCGTCCCGCGCGAACGGGCCGAACCCCGGGGTCGCGCCATGTGCGAACGCCTCAAGGACCTGATCCCGCGCCAGCTTTTCAAGATCCCCATCCAGGCCGCCATCGGCGGCAAGGTCGTGGCGCGCGAAACCATCAGCGCCATGCGTAAGGACGTCACCGCCAAGTGCTATGGCGGCGACGTCACGCGCAAACGCAAGCTTCTGGAAAAGCAGAAGAAGGGCAAGAAGCGCATGCGCACTTTCGGCAAGGTCGAAATCCCCCAGGAAGCCTTCATCGCCGCCCTCAAGACCGGCGACGACTAAAAGGGCGCTTTATCGCCGCCTGTCCGGCAAGTCCGTGGGATCAGGTGTTTCCGATTTCGGCTTAAGCACTGTTTTATTCATAGATATCAAAATCTTAACAAAAATCACGGCAAACCTTGAAATTTAATATTAGCATTACCTAATATAATGGGCATTTGAAATTTTTCGTGACGCGCATCGCCGCGTCCGGACATCCGATGGAGATTCCCATGTCGATTGAGCGCGCCGTTTTTGCCTTCGCCGGTACCGTCATTATCGCTAGCCTGTTGCTTTCCCTATACCATGACCCGCGCTGGCTCTGGCTGACGGGCTTTGTTGGCGCCAACCTACTGCAGACCACGTTCACGGGATTCTGCCCTCTGGCCAGAATACTCAAACGACTGGGGATGAAATCGGTCTCCGCCGGCATTTAGGATCATCGATCCCCGAAAAGAACGAGTAGCACCATGAAAACGACTAGAACCTCCGGCGCGCACCGCGCCGGTCGCGCCCTGTCGCCGATCGTTCCCTTTCTGATTGCGGGGATCGCCCTGCTGCTTTCCGCGGTTCCCGCACGGTCGGCGGAACGGGTTGTCGAGGAAATCGAGGTTACGGATTTCAAGGCGGTGTTCGCGCGTGTCGAATCCGTGGACGTGGCGCTGGCGCGGACCCGCATCGGCGGCACGGTCTCGCGCCTTACGATTGACGAAGGTAGTCAGGTCGAAAAGGGCCAGCAGATCGCGCTGGTGAGAGATCCGAAAATCGGCCTGGGATTGGCGGCGATGGACGCCCGCATAGAATCGCTTGAGGCCCGCCTGAAACTGGCGAAGAGCGAGCTTGTGCGGACCCGGAAGTTACGCAAATCCGGAACGATGAGCCAATCGCGCCTCGACCAGGCGGAGGCCAACCATCAGGTTGTGGTAGCCGAAATCGCGGCGGTGAAGGCCGAACGCGCCGTATTGGCCCAGAGTCGGACCGAGGGTAAGGTCCTGGCGCCGAAGGCGGGACGCGTGCTCAAGGTCAACGTGACGGCGGGCACCGTCGTCATGCCCGGCGAAGCCATTGCCGAAATTGCGGCGGAGCGTTTCATCCTCCGTGTGCGGCTGCCGGAGCGGCACGCACGTTTCCTGCGACAGGGGGATGTGGCGCTGGTCGGCGGCCGGGGACTGGCGGTTCACGCTCCGAAGGTTCGACAAGGCGCCGTCCGTCAGGTTTATCCCAAATTGCAGCAAGGCCAGGTCGTCGCGGACGTCGCCGTCGAGGGCTTAGGCGACTTTTTTGTTGGCGAGCGCGTGCGCGTCTGGGTTCCCGCCGGCAACCGCCAGGCGATCGTGATCCCGGAAAAGCTTGTCTATAAGCGTTTCGGGGTCAGCTTCGTGCGTTTGAGCGACGGCGTGGAAGTTGCCGTTCAGGTCGGTGCGCGGCATCGGAACGGCGTCGAAATACTGGCGGGCCTAAGGGCCGGTGACCGGATGATGCTGCCATGAAACTCGGCGTTTCCGGATGGCTGGCCAAGAGCTTCATCCGCTCCCCCCTGACGCCGCTTTTGCTGCTGGCGTCCATTGCCGTCGGCGCGCTTGCCCTCGCCGTTTTGCCGCGCGAGGAGGAGCCGCAAATCAGCGTGCCCGTGGTCGACGTCGTCGTACAGACCAACGGCCTGAGGGCGCGTGACGGAGCGGAGCTCGTCACCAAGCCGCTGGAGGACATCGTTCGCGGCATCGACAACGTGGAGCACGTGTATTCGGTAACGGAAGACGATACCGTCATCGTGACGGTACGGTTCGACGTCGGTCACGATCCCGACCGCGCCATCCTCCGGGTGCATGAACAAATTCGCGCCAATCTTCATCGCATTCCGATCGGCATACCCGAACCCCTGATCGTCGGCAAGGGCATCAACGACGTTCCGATCATGGTGCTGACCCTGTCGCCCAAAGCCGATAACCGCGGACGCTGGGACGACAACAAGCTGTTCGAGCTGGCCGAAGAACTGCAGCACGAGCTGCGCAAAGTCGAGGATGTCGGACGGACCTTCATCGCCGGCGGCCGGCCCACGCAAATCCGCATTGAGCCCGATCCCGAAAAACTCTCGCTCTACGGCGTCGCCCTGAACCAGTTGGTGGACAAGGTCCGGAACGCCAATCGCGCCTTTGCCGTCGGCGGCGTGCGGCGATTGGGCCGCCACCTGCCGGTCGTGGCCGGTCAAACCCTGAGCGGCGGTGCCGATGTGTCGTTGCTGTTGGTCACGACATACGACGGCCGGCCGGTCTACCTGAAGGACGTGGCCGATGTCGTCTACGGATCATCCCAGGACGAGCATCGCGCCTGGCACCTGATGCCCGACGGTCAGGGCAAGCTGGACAAACGTCCGGCGGTCAGTTTGGCGCTGGCCAAGCGCCAGGGCAGCAACGCCGTCACTATCGCCGACGATCTGCTGGCGCAGTTGGAGCGGATCAAGGGCCGGCTCATCCCCGACGGCGTCGAGGTAACGGTCACCCGGAACTACGGCGAAACGGCTTCCGACAAGGCGGACGAATTGCTGTTCCATTTGATCCTTGCGTCGGTGTCCATCGTCGCGCTGTTGACCCTGTTCCTTGGCTGGCGGGAGGGCATCGTCGTCCTGGTGGTCATTCCCACGACAATTCTGCTGACGTTCTTCGCCGCCTGGCTGATGGGCTACACCATCAACCGGGTCAGCATGTTCGCGCTGATCTTCTCCATCGGCATCCTGGTCGACGACGCCATTGTCGTGGTCGAGAACATCGACCGTCACTGGCGCCGGCTGGGGGCGAAGGACGCTTTGCTGACGGCCGTCGACGCGGTGGCCGAGGTCGGCAATCCGACCATCATCGCGACCTTCACCATCATTGCCGCTCTGCTGCCGATGCTTTTCGTGTCCGGCCTGATGGGCCCCTACATGAGCCCCATACCCGTCAACGCGTCGGCCGCCATGCTCTTTTCCCTGTTCGTCGCGATGGTGATCACGCCCTGGCTGATGTTCAAGCTGCGCCGGCGGAACAGCGGAGCGCCGGCGGAACCACAGCAGGGCGGCGGACACGACGACATCGGCTTTCTGGGTCGACTTTACCTCGCCGTGGCCAGGCCGCTGCTCAAGGGGCGCGCACGATCCAAACTGTTCCTCGCGGTCGTGACCGGTCTTACGCTGTCGAGCCTGACGCTGTTCTATACCCAGGATGTGGTCGTCAAGCTGTTGCCCTTCGACAACAAATCCGAGTTGTCGCTGGTGCTGGACATGCCCCGGGGCACGACGCTGGAAGGCACGGAACGGCATCTCCTGGCGGCGGCCCGGCGGCTTGAAGGCTTGCCGGAACTGGTGCACGCCCAGGCCTACGTCGGCACCGCCGCGCCCTTCAACTTCAATGGCCTGGTGCGGCACTACTATTTCCGCAGCCGGCCCGACCAGGCGGAACTGCAGCTTAATCTGCTGCCCAAGCACGACCGCGACAGGGCCAGCCATGAGGTGGCTCTCGGCGTGCGCTCGCGGCTGTCGGGTTTGGAATTACCAGCCGGCGCTACCCTCAAGGTTGTCGAGGTGCCGCCGGGACCGCCCGTGCTGGCCACCCTGCTGGCGGAAGTCTATGGACCCGACATCGAAGCGCGGCGGGCGGCGGCGACCCAACTGAAGGCGGCTTTCGAGGCCGTCGACTTCATCGTCGACGTCGACGACAGTTGGGGCGAAAGCAGTCCGCGGCTGCGGTTTTCCATCGATCAGGAAAGCCTTGAATTCCATCGCGTCGAAGAAGAGGCGGTCTACGATACCCTGGCGGCGTTGCTCGGCGGCGTGGCGGTCGGCTATTCCCATCAGGGCGGCGGGGCCAATCCCACCGAAATCGTCGTGCGCCTGCCGCGCCGGGAGCTGACGCCGTCGGGGCGCCTGCTGTCCACGCCCGTGCCGACGCTGGCCGGCGGCTGGGTCGAACTGGGCGATGTGGTTTCCCTGGCCGAGGAGCAGGCCTCCCACCCGCTGTTCCGCCGGGACGGCCGCTTCGCCGAAATGGTGATGGCGGAAATGGCGGGAAAATTCGAGGCGCCGGTCTACGGCATGCTCGCCGTGCAGGATGAAATTGACACCATGACCTGGGTGGAGGGAAAGCCTGAGGTCCTGCTGCACGGTCAACCCGCCGACGAAAGCCGAACCTCGATCCTGTGGGACGGCGAATGGGAGATTACCTGGGTCACCTTCCGCGACATGGGCGGCGCCTTCATCGTGGCGATCCTCGGCATCTATCTCCTGGTGGTCGCCCAGTTCGGCAGCTTCAAGGTGCCTTTGGTCGTCCTCGTGCCCGTGCCTTTGACCCTGATCGGGATCATGCTGGGCCATTGGCTGTTTTCGGCCGCGTTCACGGCGACTTCCATGATCGGCTTCATCGCGCTGGCCGGCATCGTGGTGCGCAATTCCATCCTGCTCATCGATTTCATCCGGGCTCGCCAGGGCGGTGATGCCCCCATCCGCAACGTCCTGCTGGACGCCGGGGCCATCCGCTTCAAGCCCATCTTCCTCACGGCGATCGCCGCCATGCTCGGCGCCTCGGTCATCCTGACCGATCCGATCTTCCAGGGCCTGGCCATCTCGATGTTGTTCGGACTGGCTTCTTCCACGGCGCTTACGCTCCTGGTCATTCCGGCCATCTATGTCTGGCTGAGGGATGATGGCCGGCCCGTGGCCGCCTAGTCACCGGGCCGGAAGTCTCATGGATATGGGTGAGAGAACACGGCGGCAGTTGCTGCTGCTCGGGGGCATTGTCCTGGGCTCAGCCCTGTTCGCCGTCGGCTACGGTCCCATCATCGGCCGTTTCCAGGGCTTCGAAACGCCGCCCGACGTGTTGTTTCGCTTCGCCGTTCACGGCGTGATATTCGGCCTGGCCATCGGCTGGTTCGAAGTCTTCCATGCCCGCGGCAGGGGCGCCGAATGGTTCAGGCGGTTGCCGTTTTTCGCCTCCGTTTTGGTCAAGACGGCGTTGATGACCGTCATCATCGTCGCCGTCCTGCTGATCGGCGGCATGGTCATCCTGCCGGAGCGCCTTGCCGCCGCCAATGCCGCTCCCTTCTTTGCGGTTGATGTCATTGTGGCGTTCGGCCTGGCCCTGGTCTTCCAGCTTATCCTGGCCGTGCGTTCTGTGGTCGGGGGGCGCGTACTCGGCAATCTGATCATCGGGCGTTACCACCGGCCCCTGAAGGAGGAGCGGGTGTTCCTGTTCCTTGATCTCGCCGGTTCGACGGCCCTGGCGGACAAGTTGGGCGACGTCGCCGCGCAAGCCCTGATCAGCCGGTTCTTTTTCGATGTGGCGCAGGTGACCGTGGCGTTCGGCGGCGAAACGCACCGCTACATCGGCGACGAGGTGGTCGTCACCTGGCCAATCGAAAAGGGCGTGCGCGACGCCGCCTGCCTGCAATGCTGCTTCGCCATCGGCGACCGGATCGCCGAGCGCGCGGAAGATTATCGAAAGCGCTTCGGCGCCGTGCCGCACTATCGCATCGGCCTGCACGGCGGCCCTGTTGTCGCCGCCGAATGCGGCGATGACAAGCACGAAATCGTCTACTTCGGCGACACCATCAACACCGCCGCCAGGATCGAGGAATACTGCAAGGAGAGCGGCCATCCGCTCCTCGTTTCGGCGGACCTGATGGAGATGACAGGATTGCCGGCCGGTCTTGAATCCCATTCGCTCGGCCGCATCCGGCTGCGCGGGCGCACCGACGAGACTAAACTCCATGCCGTCGTCCGGGCGGGCGCCTGAACCGATCTTGTTCGCTTTAATGTTCCGGTGGGTCGCCGCGGCGCCTACGCCTGCCGATTCTTTCTCTCTTTGTTGGAGCCGAAGATCAGCGCGATGACGGGGCCGGCGATGCCGAACACCAGCCAGGCCGGCTGCAGCAGCAGGAAGACGATGCCGTCCCACAAGGCGGGCAGGACATAGCGCTGTACGACGGCTTGAGAGACGTTGAGGCTTTCACTGTCCAGGAGGTACCAAAGCTCACCGATCGCCAGGCCGCGGTAGCCGCCATTCTCCAGCGCCGCCACCACCTCCGCACCGGCCGCCATCAGGGCCACCGCCGTTATCAACCAGCCGATTATCCGTCCAATGATCATGGTTCCCTTCCCTGGTCCGCGAGATTACCGGGATTTGGGCACGGTGCAACGTCTTCGCAACCATCTCGCAATCCTTTGATCAAATTGTGTAAACGCCCGTGATAAAGTGCGTGGCGATTTTCGACTGACGACGGTAATTGGAGACCAAAAGGCAATGCGTTTCACCTTTCCCGCCATGATGATGGCGGCGTTCGTATTCTTTTCAAGCCCGGCCGGGGCGGCCGATATCACGGAGTGCGACCGCGTCGCCAGCGATCCCCGAGACCGCGGCCGGGTGGCCGAAGGCGCCGATCTGAAGATCTTGATGAACGATACCACCCTGGCCGCCTGCGCCCGCGACGCCGCCGCCAATCCGGACGTCCCACGCCTTGCCTACCAGCATGGCCGGGTGATGCTGCTGCATGCCAAGGGCGAGGAAGGAAAGGCCGAGCTCGAGCGCGCCGCCGAGGCTGGTTACCTGGCGGCACAGTTGCTGCTGACCAGCGGCTATGCCTCCGGCGCCTACTTCCAGGCCGATCAGGACCGCGCCACCTTCTGGGCGGAAAAAGCGGCGGCCCAGGGCAGCAAATATGCCCAGGCGACCTACGGCACATGGCTCATCGAGGGCAAAGGCACCCCCAAGAACGTCGACAAGGGCCTCGGTCTGTTGCGGGGCTACGCCGAGGACGGCAACGCCTTCGCCGATTTCTCGCTGGCCGTGCTGCACCGCCAGGGCGATCTGGTGAAGCGCGATATCCCGAAGGCCGTGGCGCATTATGAAAAAGCGCGTGACGCCGGCCTGGGCGCGGCGTTCTCGGCGCTGGCGTTGATGTATATCGCCGGCGACGACATCAAGCGCGATGTGCTGAAGGCCCAGAAAATCCTCAACGACGGGGCCGAGGCGGGCCACAACGGCGTCCAGTTATTGCTGGCCCGCTACCTCGCGGAACAGGTCCTGCCGTCGCCCGACGGCGAGGCCGAGGCGCGCAAATGGATGTGCCGCGCCGGGCCCCGGGGCGCGCAATTGCACCTGGAAATCTACCGCGAAGACCTCACCTGTAACTAAGGTGTTTCAATCTTGGATTGAAACACTGAGGGCCTTGAACGCATTGTGTTGCAGGGGAGAAGATTGACGAGGCGTATCCGTAAAAACGGAAACCGCTCAAGCCCCGTCATGTGTTGAAACCGGCGGGCGGCAGTGTTAGGTTCCGCCCCGCCGGAGAGGTGGCCGAGTGGTCGAAGGCGCTCGCCTGGAACGCGAGTATACGGGCAACCGTATCGTGGGTTCGAATCCCACCCTCTCCGCCATTCGCCTCCGCCGTTCGCTGCGCTCCGGCTTCGGCGGAATGAATTCCCAAACCATCAGAAGCGAACGGCATAGGCGAATGTCACGCCGAAGCCTTGGCGAAGGCGGACTTTCAACATGCACTACGTCTATATTCTTGATTCGCTAAGCACATCCGATCGTCACTATGTTGGCATGACCACCGATCCCGCGCGACGGCTCGACGAGCACAACAGCGGCAAATCCATTCACACAAACAAATTCAAGCCGTGGAAGCTCACAGTAAGCGTGGGGTTCGCCGAAAAAAACAAGGCAGTTGCGTTTGAACAGTATCTCAAAACCGGTTCTGGTCGCGCCTTCGCCAAAAGGCACTTTTAGGAAATCCAACCAGCCCACGGGTCCATGTTCGCCGCTAGCCGATAGCTCTCCTATCTGAAGACTGAGATTGCGGCTACTCGGCTCGGATCTCCGGTGGTGCATTGAGGGCTAGCACATCCCCGTGCGGTTCGCCTTCCCAAACCAACGTAACCTCTACAGTGTTGTTGTCTGCATGATCAGAAGCATCTGTCATAAGGGGGGGTGACAGTTCTAGCGTTGCGCTGGTCCTGCCTTTTTCAATGGGAATTGCGGCGATGCGATGGGAGGTTTCGACTCCCGTTTTCGTAACCGAGTCCAATATCAACTTCGCATGCAGCACCCCTGTATTCGCATCGCCAAAGCTCAGATCGACACCGGTGACTCGGCTAGCTTGAAAATCCCTCAGGTAATAGCTTCTCGGTCTCAAGCTTAGGCCCTCATACTCGGGACCGAGGAGTATGATGAACGGGATATCCTCCACCGAGGATTTCATCCCCTTGAACGGTGCACCAGCCAGATTGGCGTCGAACTGACCGCTCAGCTCTTTCCAATCGCCTCTGATATCAAGGAAATCCCTCGCGGCTAAGAAGACGTTAGGCTGGTCATAATCGTCGATGACCATGACTGCGTTGGCTGCCGCTCGGTCAGCACACTGCAGCATATCGCCAAGAGCAGCTACATGGGCATGGTCGCCGTCAACGAACATCAGATCGAAGTTGATTTCCGGCATCGCAGTGAGACCAATGAAGAAGTCATCGGACGCGATGTGCATAAATGTTGTGGCTTCCCTCTCTGCTTCCGGCCAACTCCCAATGGTATCTGACACCTGTTGCGCTCTCCCATCGTCGGGATCGATGGTTATCAACGAGCCAAACCCGTTCAGACTGATCGATTTTGCAAGCACCTCTGAGGCACCTCCAAAGTATGTTCCGATTTCCAAGACTAAATTTGGACGCAATTGTCTGACTAGGTGATGAAGAAAAGCACGCGAAGTAGCCGACAACATGGACTTGCTCGGCGTGGCTGAATGTTCTGAAACTGTCTGACTAAATTCGGGGCTACTTGTTATCGATTTAATACGCTCAATTCTATCGCTAGCATGCATGTCTAGTCCCCGCTGCGCCTTGGTGCACATTTGAGGAAGCAATGCTAATCCTTACCCCGTGACGCGACAACTACCTCTTCATGTTCACAACTTTTAAGCTGCGCTCAACACCCGCTTCACCGCAGACACCCAAGCACCCAACCGGTTGACGATCTTCCTTCTCCCCAAGCCGCCCTCTCGGCCGGTAATGTGGGATCACCGGCTGCGGATGCGCGGGTCCAGGGCGTCGCGCAGACCGTCGCCCATGTAGTTCACTGACAACACTGTCAACGAGATCGCCAGTCCGGGGTAGATCACCCTCTCGGGCGCCAGCGTCATGAAATTGGTGCTGTCGAACAGAAGACGACCCCAGGTCGGAAAATCCGAGGGGAAGCCCAGGCCGAGGAAGCTGAGCGCGCTTTCGGTGATGATGGCGTTGGCGATGCCGAGCGTCGCGGAGACCATGATCGGGCTCAGCACATTGGGTAGAATGTGGCGGATGATCCGGCGTCTCGGCGGCGTGCCGATGGAAAGCGCCGCCAGCACGAATTCCTGTTCCTTCAACGCCAGGACGTCGCCCCGCACGATACGCGCCGTCTGCATCCACGACGTAATCCCGATGACGAACACGATCAGGATGAAAATGCCGGCCTCAGGCCCGAACATGTTCCTGAGCGTATCGCGGAAAAGCATGATGATGACCAGCAAGAGCGGCAGCAGGGGCAGGGCCAGGAAGAGGTCTGTAAACCGCATCAGGAGGCCGTCGATCTTCCGGAAGAACCCGGCGAGGACGCCGATCAGCGTGCCCAGCACCAGGGACAGCAGCATGGCGACCACGCCGACCGAAAGCGACACCCGGCCGCCCGCCAGAACCTGGGAAAAGGTATCCCGCCCGAGCTGATCCGTGCCCATGGGATGGGCGAAACTGGGCCCCTGATTCTTTGCCCGGATGTCGATGAAATTGGGTTCGATGGACCAAAGCCAAGGACCGATAAGTACGACGATACATACGGTGATGAAGAACCACATGCCCAAGAGCGCGCCGCGATGGGTCTTGAATTGCTCCCAAATGTCGAGCCACTGCGACTGGGTTGGATGGGCGTCCCTGACGATCTCAGTCATAGCGAATCCTCGGGTCGAGAATGCCGTACAGGACGTCGGCAAGCAGGTTGAACAGCACGATCAGCACGGCAAATATGAAGGTCAACGTCTGAACCAGCGGAATGTCGGCGCCCTGGATGCCGATGATCAGCAATTGCCCGAGGCCGTTCACTTTGAAAACCTGCTCGGTGATGATGGCGCCGCCGAAAACCTGGGGAATGCCCAGGGCGATGACGGTGACCACGGGGATCAGCGAGTTTCGCAAGGCATGGACCAGGAGGACGACGCGCTCGGTCAGTCCCTTGGCGCGCGCGGTGCGCACGTAGTCGAGCCTGAGATTGTCCAGCATGGAAGCCCGCATGAAGCGGCTGATCTGGGCCGCGTTGAACAGGGCCAGCACAAACACCGGCATGGCCATCTGACGCACCTGGTGGACGAAGCTGTCCCAGTCGTTAACTTCGTGGGTGGTGTCGTAGATGGACGGGAACCAGCCCAGCATGGCCGAAAAGACCACGATCATCAGCACGCCGGTAAAAAAGGTCGGCACCGAAAAACCGACCATGGAGACGAACGTGCCGGCCTGGTCGAACCAGGAGTACTGACGGTAGGCGGAATAGACTCCGATGGGAATGGCGATCAGAACGCCGACGATGTAGGACAGGCCGACCACCCACAGCGTCTGCGGCAGGCGCTCGACGACCAGATCGACCACGGGCGACCGGGTGGCCCAACTGGTGACCCGCAGGCGTTCGCCTTCGCCGATTTTGATATCGAACCATTGTTCGAACATGTTCAGCGGCTCGGCGATGAAGAACTGATTGCACCACAACAGGAACCGGACATGGATCGGTTCCCCCATGCCCAGGGCTTGACGGATCTGTTCGCGGACCTCCGGCGGAATGGTCAGGGGAAGATTTCCGGTGGGATCGTTTGGCGCAAGATCAAGAAGCAAAAAAATGATGAGACTGATAAAAAATAGCGTCGGGACCGCAAACATCAGCCGGCGAATCGTAAAGTTCAGCATATGGGGCGCCCGGGTTCGGCAATCACGACGGTGATCGGAGCAAAAAAGAGGCACCGTCCCGGAACCATGGCCGGTTCCGGGACGGTGCGAATGTCAGGACCTACTTGGTCCAGTCAGCGGCATTCCACAGCTCGCTGTCCCAGGCATTCATGCGAATGCCTTTGACCCGGTTGCTGTGGGCCGACACGCGGCCGCGGTGAATCAACGGAATCATCGCGCCCTCTTTCATCAGCTTGTCGTTCATCTGCTTAACGATGGCCGCCCGTTCGTTCAGGCTTGCCGTCCCCGCCAGCTTGGCTGCCAGGGCATCGTATTCCGCGTTGCAGTAGCGCGGCATGTTGGAGCCCAGCCAGTTGGTCTTCGGCGAGGGAATTTCCGCGCACTTCCAGTTCCCCATGTAGTTCTCAGGATCGGTGCCGGGGAAGTTGTTGGTGTACATCTCGATATCCGAGAAGTGCTTCTGGAAGGTGTCGGGCGAAGACTGGTCGCCGCCGAAGAACACGGCTGCGTCGATGTTCTTCAACTCGGTTTCCACGCCGATCTGTGACCACCACTGCTTGACCAGAGCCTGGGTATCCTGCCGCACGGCATTGGTCGAGGTTTGATACAGGATGGAAAGCCGCACGCCGCCCTTGGCGCGAATACCGTCCGAACCCTTTTTCCAGCCGGCATCGTCGAGGATCTTGTTGGCCTTGGCGATGTCCTGCACCAGGCATTCGTCGTTTGCCGTGGAGGCATAGATCGCCGGTGCCGGCAGAACGTTGCAGGTCGGTTGGCCCGCGGCACCGTACCCGACATCGGTCAGGGTCTTACGGTCAATGGCCAGGCTCAGCGCCCGGCGGACATCCGCGTATTGCAGGAAGGGGTGAGGTCCGCCTTCGAGGGTCGATCGCTTGTCGCCAAGGGAAGGGTCCGGATTTGTCAGATTGACCATCAAGCGTTCAACCGACGTTCCGAACGCCGAGACAACCTTGCCTTTACCCCCGGCGGCCATCTGCTTGAGGATCGTCGGATCGACCTGAAGGTTCCAGGCGTAGTCGAATTCACCCGTTTCGAGAACGGCGCGGGCCGCCGCTGCGGCATCGCCGCCGCCCTTGAAGGTCAAGGTGCCGAACGCCGGTTTGTTGGCATCCCGGTAATGCGGGTTCGCTTCCATCGTCACAACGTCGTTGGCGCGGAACGAGGTTACGCGGAACGGGCCGGTACCGTGCGGTCCGAAGTTTTCCTTGGTGCATTCCGGTGCTTTGGCGCCCAAACAGTTCTTGAACTGCGCTTCTTGGATGATCGGGCTCTCGGCGCCGACGAAAGGCCCGTAGGGGAACGGCTTCGGCTTCGAGAAGGTGATTTTGACGGTCAGGTCGTCGAGCGCCTCAACCGACTTGACGTCCGAGAACTTGGGCAGTTGGTTGCAGCCGCCGTCCGGGTGCATGCAGTATTTGGCCGTAAACACGGGATCCTTGGCCGTTAAGGCCGATCCGTCGGACCACTTGATGCCCGGCTTAAGCCGCCAGGTGATCGAGGTCAGATCGGGCGCGACACCGCCATTTTCGACGGTGGGAATTTCCGTTACCAGCCATGGCAGCATGGTGCCTTTTTCGTCGTAGCGGGCAAGCGGCTCGATGATCAGGGAAGACGATTCAACGTCTTTCGTCCCGCCTGACAAGAACGGATTGAGAATCGATACGGCCTGCCAATAGATGATGTTGAGGTGACCGGCATCCCCTCTTCCGGCGTTGGCCGTCATGGGGGCGAGCGCCGCCGCAAACGCGGCGCCCATTAAGATCGGTTTAAGCTTCATAAGTTACCTCCCGAGTTGTTGATCCGGGCTTTCCGCCTCGGACTGTTTTTTTCTAATCGTGCGGGTATGCCCGCATCATTGTTGCTTTTGTTGTTCTACCCGATGACAGGCGACGGATCGACCGCCATCAAATTTTTTTAGTTCAGGTGACTGCTGCCTGCAGATGTCCTCCGCCCAGGGGCAGCGCGTGCTGAAGTTGCAGCCGGGGGGCGGATTTGCCGGACTAGGCACATCGCCCCGCAGAATAATCCGGTCCTCCTCGATATCGGCGGTGGGATCGGCCTGCGGTACGGCGGACAGCAGGGCTTGCGTGTAGGGGTGCTGGGGGTCGTCGTAGAGCTGATCGCGCGGTGCGAGTTCGACGATCTTGCCCAGGTACATCACGGCCACGCGGGTAGCCAGATGGCGGACCATCGAGAGATCGTGGGAAATGAACAGGTAGGTCAAACCCAGCCTCTCCTGGAGGTCCTCCAGCAGGTTGACCACCTGCGCCTGAATGGAAACATCAAGCGCGGCGATCGGTTCGTCGCAGACGATAAACCGGGGGTGAAGGGCAAGCGCACGGGCAATGCCGATGCGCTGGCGTTGACCGCCGGAAAACTCGTGGGGATAGCGGTTGACGAAATCCCGTGACAGACCGACCGCATCCAGCAGTTCGAAGATCCGTTCCTGGGTTTCGGCCTTTGACAAACTGAGATGTTCGTCCAGGGGTTCGGAGATGATCGAACCGATCGTCATGCGCGGATTGAGGCTGGCTTGCGGATCCTGGAAAATCATCTGCATTTCCGGGCGGCAATTGCGCAGAGCTTCGCCCTCCAAGGTGGCCAATTCCACGCCGTTCAACTTGATCGATCCGTCCGTTACGTCGTAGAGCCGCAAGATGGCCCGACCGGCAGAGGACTTGCCGCACCCGCTCTCGCCGACGAGCCCCAGTGTTTCGCCTTCGAATATCTCAAATGAAATGTCGTCGACCGCTTTGATTTCACCGTACTGCCGCCGCAGCACCCCCTTGAAGAGGGGGAAGTACATCTTTAGCCCCTCGACCTGCAGCATCGGTTCGGTAGCGATTTCAGGCATGGCGCACCTCATCGGCTGCAACATCCCAGAAACAGGCCACCTTGTGTTCTTCGGCGAGGTCCTCCAGACCCGGGCGCGCCGTATGACAGCGGTCGAACGCATGGGCGCAACGTTCCCTGAAGGAACAACTCCTCGGTTCCGAATAGAGCGGCAGCGGCTGGCCCTTGATCGTGGAAAGGCGCTCGCGGCGTTCGCCGCCATAGCCCGGCAGCGTCTGCAGCAAGGCGCGGGTATACGGATGCTGGGGATTGGCGAACAATTCGCCCACGGGCGCCTGCTCGACCACCTCACCGCCGTACATCACCATGACCCTGTCCGCGATGCCGGCAATCACGCCAAGGTCGTGGGTGATCCAGATTATCGCCATGCCCAGCTTTTGGCGCAGCTCCTTTATCAACTCCAGAATTTGCGCCTGAATGGTCACGTCGAGCGCCGTCGTCGGCTCATCGGCGATCAGGACCTTGGGATCGCAGGAAAGGGCGATGGCGATCATGACCCGTTGACGCATGCCGCCGGAAAATTGGTGCGGGAAGTCACGGAGACGTGCCTCGGCATCGGGAATGCCGACCAGTTCCAGAAGTTCGATGGCACGCTGGCGGGCCTGGGCCTTGCTCATCTTCATGTGCGCGCGCAAAGGCTCCATGAGTTGAAAGCCGACGGTGAAAACCGGATTTAACGAGGTCATCGGATCTTGGAAGACAAATCCGATCCGCCCCCCCCGTATTTCGCGAAGATCGTCCTCGTTCATCTTGAGAATATCTTCGCCGTCGAACATCACCTTTCCCGCGCTGATCTCAGCCGGGGGTTTGGGCAGCAAATCGATCAGGGACATCATCGTCACCGATTTCCCCGACCCGCTTTCCCCGACAACCCCCAGGAGTTCGCCGGAAGCGAGATCGAAACTGACGTCGTTTACGGCGTGAACCTCTCCATCGCGCAGCTTGAACGAGGTTTTAAGACCCGTGACGTCCAGTATAGGTGTTACCTCATCGACCAAAAGTACCCTCCCAAGCCCTGCCCCGCCGGATCAACGCGAAAAAATTCGCGCCGAACGAACCGAGTTTCGTTGTCGACTTGAACGCATCGCGAAACCATGTGTCCTGTTTTTTGTGCGAAACATTTGAAACTGCACGATTATGTTCACTACCAACGACTGCGAACAACACTAATATTTTTCCGAGTATCCGGTTTTCATCGTTTTTGCCGGCATGGCATCAGGTACTTTATCTTGACGGGGCCGTTCTGAAACGCCCAAAGGGCCTGGAATACCCCGTCATTCGTCAAAAACTTCGGACAAATTATCGTCGGGGATCGGCCACCTGCGGGATATATTCCCCACACGTCATTTTTCATTATTGTTCCATCCGGTGGATTTTTTTCTCCCAACCTGTCGAAATCTCGTGCGCCCGTTCGTCTCTTATCTGAACGCGCCCTAGATCAATGGCGTATTCAGACCAAATCCGCGCCTTCAACCGCGCAACTGAATCAGAGGGAGGAACAGACATGCAGTACATGATGCTCATTTACGCCGCCGAGGGCGCCCACCCCGCTCCCGGCACGCCGGAAAGCGACGCTTACATGCAAGGCTATTTCGCGGTTTCCCAGGAATGGACGGAGCGTGGACTGATGCAGGCGGGCGCGCCGCTCGAAGGCATCGAAAGCGCCACGACGGTCCGGGTGCGCAACGGCGGCACCGAGGCCACCGACGGGCCCTTCGCCGAGACCAAGGAACAATTGGGCGGCTACTACATTCTGGATTGCAAGGATCTGGACGAAGCCATCGCCTGCGCCGCCAAGATCCCGACGGCGGCCCTGGGATCGATCGAAATCCGGCCGGTGCGCGATATGGGCGGCGGGTCTGAATAACGCGCCGGAGTATCCGCGGACGGCGTCCCGGCAACGGATCGAACGCGTCGTCCGCGAGGAATGGGGCCGCGTGCTGGCGGCCCTTAACGCATCCCTGCGCGACTTTTCCCTGGCGGAGGACGCGCTGCAGGACGCCGTGGAGGCAGCGCTGAAGAAATGGCCGAAAGGCAACCTGCCCGACAACCCCGCCGCCTGGCTCATCAAGGTGGCGCGGCGGGGCGCCATCGACCGCCTGCGGCGTGAACAAAACTACGCCCGGAAGAAGCAGCAGCTCACGGTGCTGGCCGACCTGGAGCGCCAGGCGGAGGACGACGAGGTGGACGAGACCATCCCCGACGAACGGCTGAGGCTGATCTTCACCTGCTGCCATCCCGCGCTGGCCGAACCGGCCAGGCTCGCCTTGACGCTCCGCACGCTGGGCGGACTGACCACGGCCGAAATCGCCCGTGCCTTCTTGGTGCCCGAGGCGACAATGGCGCAGCGCCTGGTGAGGGCCAAGCGGAAGATCAAGACGGCCGGCATCCCCTATCTGATCCCGCCGCCGGAATTGTGGCCGGAACGGCTGTCGTCCGTCTTGGCCGTGATCTACCTGATCTTCAATGAAGGCTACGCCGCCACCGCAGGCGAAACGTTGAACCGGCCCGATCTCTGCATTGAGGCCATTCATTTGGCGAGGATCATGGTTTCACTGCTGCCGGAGGAGCCCGAAGCCGCCGGGCTGTTGGCGCTGATGCTGCTTCACGATGCCCGGCGCATCGCCCGGACGGACAGCACGGGCGCTTACGTGCCGCTGGAGGATCAGGACCGTCGTTTGTGGAACCGGGACCAGATCGGGGAGGGGGCCGGGCTTACGCGGGCGGCCATGAAACTGGGCCGCATCGGTCCCTACCAGATCCAGGCGGCGATCAGCGCCCTTCACGTCGAAGCGCCCAGCTACACCGAGACGGATTGGCCGCAGTTGTCGTTGCTTTACGGCAAACTTTACGAGCTCACGCCATCGCCGGTTGTCCAGTTGAACGGCGCGCTGGCGATGGCCAACGAACGCGGGCCGCAGGCCGCTCTGGCGGTCCTCAAGCAAATCGCCGATCAGGGGGAGCTGCAGACCTACCAGCCTTATTTCGCCGCGAAGGCCGACCTGTTGCGCCGCACCGGCGACCGCAGCGGTGCGAAAACGGCCTACGAGCAGGCCATCTCGCTTTCCGCCAACGCGGCGGAACGGCGCTTCCTGGAGCGGCGGCTGGCGGACCTTCTGAATTAGGTCGGAGCGCTTCTCCGACGCCTGATAATTCGGATTTTTCCTAAATATCTCTTTGATATTACAAAATATTTTCACAAATAAAAATATTTGCGAATAATTCCAATGAGCTTCACTTTGGAAGCTTATTGGGGTGATCGCCAATACTACAAGGAGGTTACTGGCGACAGTATCAAGCGTACCGAGGGGTAACGGGTATGAAGTATCACCGATTTGAGGAAGCCAGTGTCCTGATCGTGGACACCATGCCGGCATCACAGGAAACCATTGCAAATTGCCTGCGGGATCTCGGATTCCGAAAGATCGCTTTTTGCAGGAATTCCGTCGAAGCCCGGGAGCGCTTGGCGTTGGGCAACATCGATCTGATGATCTGCGACGCCTATTTGGCGGATGGCGACATCGCCGCAATGGTCCGCGATTTGAGGGAGTTGAACCAGAGAGGAGATGCGTTTCTGCCAATCGTGAGCCTGACCTGGCAACCGACGATCGAGGTGATCCACCGCGTGGTCAATGCAGGGTCGGATTTGATCCTGACCTTGCCCATATCGTTCAAAAAAATAAGCAATGCGGTCGAAACCCTGATCGAGCGGCGCAAAAACTTCGTTGTCACCTCGACCTACATCGGGCCGGACCGGCGCAAGAATCCGCGTCCCGGAGCGCAGGAAGCGCCGCAGATCAAGGTTCCCAATGCGTTGAGGCATCGTGTGACGGGAGACGACGGCGACGTAAACCCCGCCGACATCCTGAACGCCATTCGTGAAATGCGGGTCGAGCGGAGCGCCGCCCGGATTTCCCATTCCGTCGGCATGATCGTTTCGACGGCCAAGGTCCGGAAATCTGCCGACATCGGAAGACTGATATCGGAACTTCAGTTCACGGCCAACGACTTGAACCGGCGCATCGGCGATACCCGCTATGCGCACGAACGGGCGCTTTCGGGTAGCCTGTGCGAGGTCGTCAACAAAATCGCCGAACAGGGCGACGTGCTCGACTCCGATTTGGAACTTCTGCCCCAACTGGCCCTTGCCCTGGAATTGGCGATGGGCCAGGAAGATGCGAATTCCGTCGAGGCAGCGCTGGATATATCCCGGGCCGTGCGCAGGTTGCCTTTCGCCGCGGAATAATCCGCTAGATGCCTTCAAAATGGGGGTGCGGATTGACAGATTTAACTGCAAATGATAATCATTCGCAATAACTTTATCGATTCCGGGAAGGACCAAGAGATGTTGGGAACAACGATAGCTGACCTCGCCGTGCTCGGCATTACGCAGCGGGAGGCTCGGACCGCCGATCGCATCCTGTTGAATGCAAAAGCCCTGTCGCCCGAATTTTGGCAGCCCGGCGTCAGCGTCATCGAGGTCGCGATCGAGCGGAACCTGGAGGCAGGCCGTATTGAACGCCGAAAACATCCGGTCGGGCCGGACCGCTTTTCCTTGACCCCGACCGGAGCCGGGTACCTTGACGGTTTGTTGCGTTACGATCCGGCGGGCCCGCTGTCGCCGGCAATCTTGGCGCTCGAGGCGGCGCAACTGTGCTTCCTCGACGCGGCCGGCGTCGGCACGAAATACGCCGTCCTGGGCCGCCTCCAGGCCAGTCAGAAACGAAAGGTGACGGATCTCACTCGCCGTTTCGGCACTACCGAACAGGGCGAGTTCCTTTGGGACCTCCAGGCGCATTTGGCGCGCAACCACTTGGAGAACCTGACGCAAGCGCTGGCGTCGCTGTCGCCATTGGAAGCCGGCCCGGATCGCTTTGCCGACGAGTTTGCCGTCGCGGCGGAGTAACGCCGGGCCGGCTTTCAGCGAGACATCGCGCAACCTCCGACAAGCGGTCGATTCCCGGTGCCGTCCGGCGTATATTGCCGGCAGGAACGGGTTGACGCTTGGGATCATGCTTCCAATCTATGAAACTCGAAAGACAAGCCGGGGAGGCAATCGATGCTGAAGATACTGATCGGGGGGGCGCTGGCCTTGACCGCGCTCACGTTTATGTCCGCGACGGCACAGGCGGCCGAGCCCACGGGGGTATGGCTCACGGAGAGCAAGGCCGCCCATGTCGAGATCTATCCTTGCGAACAAAAACTCTGCGGCAAGGTGGTGTGGCTGAAGGAGCCCAACGACGAAAACGGCAAGCCTAAGCTCGACAAGCTCAACCAGGACGAAAAGAAGCGCAGCCTGCCCATCATGGGATCGGTGATGATCGCCGGTATGGTCGCCCAGGGCGGCAACGAATGGGAGGATGGCACCATCTATAATGCCGAGGACGGCAAGACCTATTCCTCGGAGATGGTCCTCGTGGACGACAAGACCCTCAAGGTGTCGGGCTGCGTGCTGTTCTTCTGCAAGGAGCAGACCTGGACCCGCGTCCAGTAACCTCTTAACCCGCTTCGAACAGCCTTTGCGCCAGCCGTTTGGTCACGTTGGTGACGGCGCGGCGGCGGTACTGCGGCGTGTAGAATGTGCTCGGCATGGGCTTGATCTGCTTGGGTAGCAGACGGCCGAGCTTCTCCAGTCCGTCCTCATCCAGCGCCAGGCCGATCAGTTCCTCGGTCCTCTCGACCTTGACCGGGTGCGAATTGGTGCCGGTAAAGGAGATCGAAAGGTGGCTTAAGACCCCGTCTTTTTGGCCCAAAACCATGGCGACGCCGGCCAGCGGAAAATCGACCGCGCCGCGAACGCGAATTTTTTCGTAGGCGCTCTTCGTATCCTCCGGCGGCAGCGGCAGGTTGACGCCGAGGACGATGTCGCCGTCCGCCAGGCAAAGGTGGTCGCGGCCGTCGTTGCGGTACATCTCGTGCAGCGGAATTTGCCTCTCCCCGCCCGGTCCGGCGATGCGGACGGTGGCGCCGTAGGCGATCAGGGCCGGCGCCAGGTCGCCGGAGAAGGCGGCATGGCAGATTTCGCCCGAGGGCGCGGTGTGGCAGGTCTCGCCGTCAGCCTTGAGGCAGAAATCGTTCGCTTCGCGCCACCATTCCGACTGGTTGTAATAGACGCACCGCGTGTCCAAGCAGAGGTTTCCACCCACGGTCGCCACGACCCGGTGGGTCGGGCCGGCAACGGCTTTGGCGGCCTGGTTGACGGCGGGATAGACGGCGGCCAGTTCCTTGTTTTTGGCGAGTGCGGAAAGCGTGACGCCGGCGCCGATGGTCCAGCCGTCATCGGTCTCGGACACCGATTTCATCTCCTCGATGCCGGAAAGCTGGATCAGCGCCTCGGCCGAGACGATGCCGCGGCGCATGTTGACCAGGAGGTCGGTGCCGCCGGCGACCAGGCGCGCACCCGGATTTTCATTTAAAGCGCTCAGCGCCTCGTCGATGGTGGTGGGCTGAATGAGATTGAGATCGGGGAGCGTTTCCATCACGCCACCTCCTTCGCTTTTTGGCTCTTCTCGTCGCGTTCCTTGCGGAAAAGCGCGTCGAGCACCCGGTCGGGCGAGAACGGCGCATCGTGCAGGCGGATGCCGACGGCGTCGTAGATGGCGTTGCCCACCGCCGCGATGGCGCTGGCCAGCGCGCCCTCGCTCGCTTCCTTGGCGCCGAAGGGGCCGTTGGGGTCGATGCTCTCGACGATCTTGACCTCGATGGGCGGCGATTCCGCGATGGTCGGCACCTTGTAGTCGAGGATGTTGGCGTGCAGCGGCAGGCCCTCGTGGAACTTGGCCTCCTCGCTGATGGCTTGGCCGAGGCCCATCCAGACCTGGCCCTGGATCTGGCCCTCGACCGACAGCGGGTTGATGGCGAAACCGCAATCTAGAGCCGTCCACAGCTTGTCGACCGTGACCAGGCCCGTGGCTTCGTCGACGGTGACCTCCGCGACCGTGGCGCCGTAGGAGTAGCCCATCGACGGGCCGACGGCCGAGCCCCGGAACTTGACGGTACCCTGGAACTCGCGCGGCGTCGTGAAGGTGCCCTTGACGGTGATGGTACCGGTATCGACCAGGGCCTGGGCCACCACTTCGTTGAAGGTGAGGCCTTTGTCCTGACTGCCGGCGACGCGGTAAACCTCGCCCAGGCATTCGATGTCTTCCGGATTGGCGTCGAGCTTGTCGGCTGCGGCCTGGACCAGAATTTCCTTCAGGTTGTCGGCGGCCTGGATGGCGGCGTTACCGCACATGTAGGTGACGCGCGAGGAATAGGAGCCGTTGTCCTTCGGCGTTATGGCGCTGTCGTTGGCCACCAGCGTGATGCGCTCGTAATCGACGCCGAGCTGGTTGGCGACGGCCTGCACCAGGATGGTGCTGGACCCCTGGCCGATGTCGGAGGCGCCGGTCATGATAGTGACGCCGCCGTCGAAATCGAGCTTGAGGTTAACCGTGGCGTGCGGTTCTCCGGTCCAGTGGATCGGCTTGGGCGCGCCGCTGATGAAGTTGGAACAGCCGAGACCCAGACCCTTGCCGCGCGGCAGGCTGCCCTTGCGGGCCTTCCAGTCCGAGGCGTCCTCGACCCAGTCGAGCGCTTCGGGCAAACCATACGACATGATCTTGGCGCCGCTGATGGTCTCGTAGGGGACATCGAAGAAGTTCTTGCGCCGGATTTCGAAGGGATCGATGCCCAACTGCTCCGCCGCCTCGTCGAACAGCGCTTCGAAGGCGTAACGGCTGTCGACGCAGCCGTGACCGCGCATGGCGCCGCAGGGCGGCGTGTTGGTCACGACGCGCTGGCCGAAGTATTTGAGCGCCGGCAACTGATAAAGCGCGTTCATGGCGGCGCCCGCGTAGAGCAGCGTGATGATGCCGTAGCTGGCATAGGCGCCGCCGGCCTGCACGACCTTGAGGTCGCACGCCGTCAGGGTGCCGTCCTTCTTGACCCCGATCTTGAGGTCGATGTCCTGGCGCTGGCGGCCGCGGTGGTTGATGAAGCATTCCTCGCGCGTTTGCGTGAGGCGCACCTTACCGCCCGCCGCCTTGGCCAGGAGGGCGGTGATGATCTCGAAATTGAGCGCCTCCACCCGGGCGCCGAAGCCGCCGCCGACGAAAGGCTTGATGACGCGGACGCGGGAGGGATCGATATCCAGGCATTGTGCCAGCATGAGATGCAGGTAGTAGGGCACCTGCGTCACGGTCTGGATCTTCAGCGCGCCCTTGTAGGGGTCGAACTCGGCCAGGCTGGCGTTCAACTCCATCTGCATGTGGTTGATCTCGGGGCAGACGTACGTGCCGTCGACGACGAGGTCGGCTTCGGCGAAGCCGCCGTCGAGATCGCCCAGTTCGTAATCCTGTTCGCGCAGCAGGTTGCCCGGCAGATCGTCGTGGATAGCCACGGCGTCGGCCGTGCGCGCTTCGGCCGCTGTGGTGTAGCCCGGCAGTTCGCGGACCTCGACCTCGATCAGTTTCAGCGCCTGCTTCGCCGTCTTCTCGTCGACGGCAGCGACGGCGGCGATGGGGTCGCCGCGATAGCGCGCTTTGCCGCGGGCCAGGGGAAACTCGTTTTCGGCGATGGGCAGCACGCCGAAGGGCTTGTCGCAGTCATCGCCCGTGATCACCGCCTCGACGCCGGGCAGGGCCCGCGCTTTGCTGGTGTCTATGTTCAGGATCTCGGCATGGCTCCAGCGGCTGCGCAGGATGCGGCCCACCAGGGCGCCGGTGTGATCGAGGTCGGCGGTGTACTTGGCGTTGCCGGTGACCTTTTCGATGCCGTCGACCAGCGGGATGCGGTCGCCCGCGCCGTGATTGATCCGGTCGCCGCGTCCGGGGGCCATGTCGTTCATGTCGCCTCTCCCCCGGCAGCCGCCTGCTGGACCGATTCGATGATCTTCACGTAGCCCGTGCAGCGGCAGATGTTGCCACCGAGGCTTTCCTTGATCTCCTCCGCCGTCGGTTCGGGGTTCTCCCGCAACAGGCCCTCCGAAGCCATGATCATGCCCGGCGTGCAGAAGCCGCACTGGGCGCCCAGCTTTTCGTGGAAAGCCGCCTGCAGCTTCGACATGCGGCCGTTGTCGGCCAGCGCCTCCACCGTTTCGACGCGCTTGCCCGCGACCGACTGGGTCAGCGTCAGGCAGGCGAGGTGGGGCTCGTCATTGACCAGCACCGTGCAGGCGCCGCATTCCCCGCCGTCGCACCCCATCTTGGTGCCGGTCAGGCCCGTGACTTCACGCAGGTAGTCGATCAGCAACAGATTGTCCGCCACCGCATCCTCGCGGGGCCGTCCGTTCAGGGTGAGAGAGACGATCTTTTTACGGGGAGCATTATCCACAAACATTATAGGGCTCCGATGCGAATTGTTTGATGGTCCAACAAACAATGCACAATAACCCGTATATTGAGTGAATGTCCAGTCATTCGTTACCGTTTGTTTCGCTTGAAAGCTTCCAGGCCGGCGGGCGTCAGGTGCGGCACGATCAGCAGCTGGGCGCCTTCGGAAACGTACTCCTCGACGCTGTATTTTTCGCGGAAAGCCCAGTGTTTCAGGGCCCAATTGTGGCAAAACGTGACGAACTGATAGACCAAAAGGTCGAGATTAACCGGCTTCAGGAAACCGCCTTCGATACAGGCTTCGAGACAGCTTCGGACCAATCTGTTCGTCCGCTCTTCCGCCTGCTTGATGTATTTACGCCGCTTGGGTGGCAGGGATTTGGTCGAGCGGTAGGCCAGAATGGTGGCGTCGCGCAGGTCGTCGATGATCAGGCAATAGGCCCGCAGGATCTCCGTCAGCCGTTCCACCGGATGCTCGATGCCTTCCAAGCGCGGCGGAATTTCCCTCTCATATGTTTCCAGGACCAGCAGCAGCGAGAGGTAGAGAACGTCGTCCTTGTCCTTGAAGTACTTGTAGATCAGACCGCTGCTTGTGCCCGCCTCATTGGCGATGTCGAGGATGGTGGTGCGGTAGAAACCCTTGTCGGAAAAGAGCTTCACCGCCGCATCGACGATCTGTCGTTGACGCGCCTCGACCAGCTTCGGATCCCCGACCGAGCTTTCGACCTTGCCTGCCGACCCCATGGCACCTGCCGTCCCATTTGAAAAACAAACGCGGAGAGCAAACTATCAGATGGGTTGGTTTTTTCAAAAACGACACGACAGTTTCGTACAGGGATCAGAGAGCATGGGCATGATGGCTCCACCCCCACCCAACCCTCCCCCATCAAGGGGGAGGGCTACTAATAGAAGAGCGAAATCTCAATGCGAGTTCCTTCCCCCTGGCGGGGGAAGGACAGGATGGGGGGGACAGCGGATTTCTTAAGCCGCGTTCTCCAGCAGCAGGAGCCCGGCGGCGGTGTTGGAGATCGGGATGTGGTAGTTGCTGTGGCGTTGCGTCACCTTGCCGGTCAAGGCGCCCCGCATGGCCATCCAGAGAATGAATTCCGCGCCCTGGGCACCGGCCAGGCGCACCAGATCGTGTGCGGAGTATTTCGTCAGGGCTTCGGGATCGTGCACGATCTTCTCCATGCACATCAGGTCGAACTCTTTGTTGATGAAGCCGGCCCGCTCACCGTCGAGCTGGTGGGAGAGTCCGCCCGTGCCGACCACCACGACTTTGACGTCGTCTTCCCAGCTCTCGATGGCGCGGCCGATGGACTGGCCGAACTTGTAGCAGCGCGCGGGCGAAGGCAGCGGGTGCTGGACCGTATTGATGCTGATGGGGATTGTGCGGATCTCGGGCGACCAGCGTTCGGGCCAGAAAAGCTGCATGGGCACGCAAAAGCCGTGGTCGACGAACATCTTCTGACAGGAGGAGACGTCGAACTCGTCCTCGACCAGGCTCTCGATCAGGTGCCAGGAGAATTCGGGATCGCCGGCAAAGGGCGGAATTGGTTTCAGCCCCCAGCCTTCGTCGGCATTGTGGTACTCGGCGGCCGCCCCAATGGCGAAGGTCGGCATATTGTCGAGGAAGAAATTGAGGCCGTGATCGTTGTAGATAATGACGGCGACATCGGGCCGGACCTCGTCGAGCCAATCCCGCACGGGTGGATAGGCCGCGAAGAACGACTTCCAGTAAGGCTCGTCCTGCAGGTTGTTGGCGATGGCGTTGCCAATCGCCGGAATGTGGGAAGTGGTAAGTCCGCCTACGATTTTCGCCATAATTAATCTCCCGCCGCCACGAGTTTCGCTTTGAAGTCCTCGACGCTCATGCCGGTCTGCTGGGCGCCGACATCCTGCACGCCCAGGCCGAAGATGCCGGCGAACTTGGCGAGGTAGTAGATGTGACCGCCGGCGGCAATGAGGTCTAGCACGTTGCGCGCCTTCACCGCCGCCTTCTGTTCCGTATTTAGGCCGAACTTGTCGCAGTAGGCGTCCTCGTCGGCGAGGAAGGCTTCGCGCCCTTCCGCCGTGTTGAAGGAAAAACACATGGCGTTGAGGGCATAGCCTTTCATTGCCATGCGTCCGTCGAAAACGGTGGTGCCGGGAATGTCTTGGGGGGGATGTCGGGTCATGGGGGGGTCCTCGGTGGGTTACTCTTCCGGCCAATAAAGCCGTTTGGGGTTGTTGACAAGCAGTTCCCGTTGCAAAGCCTCGGTTTCCGCAATTCTGGGGATCATGTCCACGAGCATGCCGTCGTCGGGCATATGCGACTTCATGTTGGGGTGCGGCCAGTCCGTGCCCCAGAGAACGCGGTCGGGAAATCGCTCAACGAGCGTCTTGGAAAAAGCCACGACGTCGTCGTAGGGCGGCCCGTCATGGGTCAGCCGTTCGGGGCAGCTCACCTTGGTCCAGACGTTTCCATTGTCGTCCATCAGGCTGAGGAAGCGTTGGAAATCGGCGTGGTCGACGCCCTTGGTGACGTCGGGCCGGCCCATGTGGTCCACCACGATGGTGGTGGGGAGTTGTTTCAGGAATGGTGTCAATTCCTCGAGGTCCGGCGCTTCGAAGTAGACGACGATATGCCAGCCCAGCCCGGCGATGCGCTCGGCGATTTCCAGGAAAACCTCCTTCGGCGTGGCGTCTACCAGGCGCTTGACGAAATTGAAACGAACGGCGCGCACCCCGGCGGCATCCATATCCGCCAGTTCCTGATCGCTGACCTCCGGCCCGACAACGGCGACGCCGCGCGCGCTGTCGCCCGCTGAATTGAGGGCGTCCACAAGGGCATCATTGTTGCGCCCGTGGCAGGAGGCCTGGACGATGACGTTGCGCTCAAAGCCGAGGTAATCCCTGAGTTCGAAGAGTTTCGCCTTGGGCGCGTCGCACGGCGTGTACTTGCGTTCCGGCGCGTAAGGAAATTCCGCAGCCGGCCCGAAGACGTGACAGTGCGCGTCGACAGCGCCCGGCGGCGGCGTGAAACCGGGTTTCGACGGGTTGGGGTGGAAGGGCAGGTAATCGGGGTCCATGTGAATTTCTCGTTTCCGGCTTATGGCGCAAACACGTCGCCGTCGAAAAGCTTGCGGGCGGTGCGCAGGATGGCTGCGCTTTCCACAGCGCCGTCGTCGTCGGTGTCCAGCAGCACAGTGGTCTCACCGATGGGGTGTTCGATCTGCAACGATTTGCTGCGGCCTTCGGCAATGTCCGCGAGTTCCGCCGCAGGCGCTTCGGGCAGCATGCAGGCCGTGGCGACGCTCACTGCCCCCAGCACGCCGATGGAGGCGTGGCAGCGGTGCGGAATGAAGGTCCGCGTCGAGATCGCCCCGCCGGACGTGGGCGGGCTGACCATCGTCATTTTGGGCACGGTTTTTTCAGCCACGTCACCCAGATTCATCATCGGGCCCGCCTGCAGGCGAATCGATTCCAGCCGGGCTTTCAATTCGGCATCGGCATCCAGTTCCTCGCGCGATTCGGTCCCGGAGATCCCCAGATCCAAGGCCTTCATCACGACGCAGGGCATGCCGTTGTCGATCATGGTCAGCGCCACGCCGTCGATCTCGTCGACGGCGTTTCCTGAGGGCAGCAGCGCACCGCAACTCGATCCGGCGGTGTCGCGGAAGGTGATGGCGATCGGCGCCGCCGTTCCGGGCACGCCGTCGATAAGGGCATTGCCCATATAGGTCACCCGGCCGTCCGGGGTCTGGATCTGGGCCGTCGCAACCTGACCAGTGTTTTCCATAAAGATGGTGACAGGCGTTTCGCCGTCGCGGGCGGTAATCAGGCCACGCTCGATGGCGAAAGGGCCGATGCCGGCCAGAATGTTGCCGCAGTTCTGGGCGTCCGTGACGATGGCCTGATCGACCATGACCTGGAGGAAAAGATAATCGACGTCAACGCCTTCGCGTGCGGACGGGGAGACCACGGCGATTTTGGAGGTCAGCGGATCAGCGCCGCCCAGGCCGTCGATTTGGCGCGGATCGGGGGAGCCCATCACGCCCAGCAGGAAGGCATCGCGCGCTGCCGGATCACTGGGCAGGTCGTCGGCCAGGAAATAACCGCCCTTGGAGGTGCCGCCCCGCATCCACATGCAGCGGACGGCGTCACTCATACTTGAGGCCTTTTTCCTTCAGGCGCTCCCGCATGCCGTACATGTCGAGGCCGAGCTCGCCTGACGCCAGGCGTTGGCGCTTCTCTTCCTCATTGGCGAGACGCGCCCGCGCCTTCACGAGGACTTCCCCGGCCTCCTCGCGGCGCACCACGCAGACCCCGTCGTCATCGGCCACGATGACGTCGCCCGGATTAACCAGTTCGCCGGCGCAGACGATGGGTACGTTGACCGAGCCCAAGGTCTCCTTCACCGTGCCTTCCGCCGAGATCGCCTTGGACCAGACGGGAAAGTGCATCTTGGTGAGATCGCGGACATCGCGCACGCCGGCGTCGATAATCAGACCAACCCCGCCGCGCGCCTGCATGGAGGTCGCTAAAAGATCGCCGAAATAGCCCGCATCGGAAGGCGAGGTCGGCGCGAGCACGAGAATATCGCCGGCCTGAACCTGTTCGATGGCAACGTGGACCATCCAGTTGTCGCCGGGTGCTGCCGAGATCGTCACGGCGGAGGCGCCGATGCTGGCGCCGGAGTATATGGGGCGCATGTAGGAAGCCAGGAGACCCTTGCGCCCTTGGGCTTCATGCACGGTCGCGACGCCGCATTCCGCCAGTGCCGCGATGGTGTCCGCGTCCGCCCGTTCGATGTTTTGGACGACGACGTTCATCACAATTCGTCCACGGTACGCGGGTAGACCGACTGAAAGCCTTCGGCGTAGCGGGCGTTGCGGCCGCCGGCCTGACCGCCGGAGTTGCGCCGGAAATGGTTGCCCCTGTTTTCGGCGACGTTGGTATAGAAATCCCAAAGGTGCTCCTGGCCCTGCATGCACTCGATGGCCGCCCGTTTCTTGTCCCAGACCTCGGTGATGTCGAGGAAGACGTCCGGCTTCCAGCCCATCTGCTCTGTCTGGTGCGGTTCGAAAAGGTAGAGCTGCGGCGCGCCGAGCACCTTTTCGCCGGGATTGTGTCCCCAGGCCTGGGCGATCATGCGGCATTCCATGGTCACGCGCGTGGCATAGGCGTGATCGGTGTTGTAGGGATCGTAGTGTGAATGGCTCATCAGGAAGTTGGGCTGCACGGCACGCATGAGATCGACTAGGCGGTACTTGGCGTCGCGATCCATCTCCAAGGGATAGTCGCCGAGGTCGAAGAACTGGAGGTCGTGAACGTCCAACGCCTTGGCGGCTGCTTCGGCCTCCTTGCGGCGGGCCGATTTTACGTCTTCAAGCGTGGCCCCTTCCTGCTTCCAGATCTTGGCCGATTCGCCGCGTTCACCATACGAGAGGCAAACCACGGTCACGTCGTATCCCAACGACTGGTGCAGCGCGATGGCGCCGCCGGCCCGCCAGACGAAGTCGGCGGCATGGGCGCTGACGACCAGTGCGGTTTTGTTGTCGGTCATATCCTCGGCTTTCATCTGTTGGTTCACCATAATCTTCCAACAGGCCTCGACGAATTCACATTTCAGATTGGCTCAAGTGATATAAGTTCTTTCTATAGGACTTGCCGCGAACCGCTTCGGGGAAGCGCTATGGACAGCCGGGCACCCAACATTCGCCACCTGCGGGCCATCCGCGAGGTTGCACGCCACCAGAGCATTCTCGGCGCCTCGGCGGTCGTCCATCTGTCGCAGCCCGCCATCACCCAGGCCATCGCCAAACTGGAGGCCGATCTCGACATCCAGCTTTTCGAGCGGCGCAGCGAAGGCATGTTCGTCACCGAACCGGGAAAATTGTTTGTCGAGCGCGTGGAACGCACGCTGGGTTACCTGGAAACGGGCGCCCGGGAAACGGTTCGGATCGGCCAGCGCAAGCGCGGGCGCGGCTTTGCCAACCTCGACGATCTGGTAACCGGCGTTCAGCTTCGCGCGCTGGCTGCCATCTCCCAGTCCGAGAATTTCAGCCTTGCGGCCCGCAGTATCGGCATATCGCAACCCTCGCTCCACCGGGCGGCGCGCGACCTCGAGCGCCTGTCCGGCATGACGCTGTTCGAAAAATCGGGTCACGGAATTGCCCTGACACGGGCGGCGCAAGTTCTGGCCCAGCATGCCAAGCTGGCTTTTGCCGAGCTCGAACAGGGGATTGCGGCCATCGAGGAGTGGAAGGGTACGGCCTCGGGCCGCATCGTCATCGGCACCATGCCGCTCGCCCGGACCTTCATTCTGCCGACAGCGATCATGAAGCTCATGGAGGTGCGCCCCGAGGTCCGCATTAGCGTGGTCGACGGCCCTTATGATGACCTGCTGCACGGCTTACGCCACGGCGACCTCGACCTCTTGATCGGCGCGCTGCGTGATCCCTTGCCGGTCGACGATATCGTGCAATCGTCGCTGCTGGAGGACAATCTCTGTATCGCGGCGCGGGCGGGCCATCCGCTGGCCAGGAAGCGGAAGATCAGCACCAGCCAATTGGCGGCCTTCCCCTGGATCGTGCCGCGCAGCGCCACGCCGACCCGGGATCACTTCGAAGCCCTCTTTGAGGCCAACGCCCAGCCCGTCAATCTGATCGAGGCGAGCTCGCTGGTCCTGATCCGGGGATTGCTGTTGGGCAGCGACGCATTGGCGCTGATTTCCGCCCATCAGATCCGTCACGAGGAGGAGTTCGGCCAACTCGTCCGGCTGCGTTTCGACACCGCCGATACCAAGCGCCAGATCGGCTTGACGCTGCGGCGCGACTGGCGGCCGACCGAAACGCAGGAGGTATTTCTCGACATTCTGGCGGCGACAGGCAAGCAGGCGTCGCGCACGTCGGTGAAATCCTATTCAAAAATTGAATAGCCAAAATCATCATCCAATTTCGCCCGCGATGGGTTGAATGATATCTATCTGGCATGGACAGCGTCTCAAACATCGGGCTCGTGAACTTGGCCTTCGTCGGTTTCGGCGAGGCGTCGACGGCCATTGTCGAGGGCTGGGGTGCGCGCGACGGCGCCACGACCGCGTACGACATCAAGACGGACGATCCGGACCGGACGACGGCCGACGCCAAGTTCGCCGATTACCAATCTGCCGGCATCGACGGCAAGGTGAGGTTGCCGGATGCCCTTGAAAACGCCGAGCTGGTCTTTTCTCTGGTGACTGCCGATCAGGCGGAAACGGCCGCCGAAGCTGCCGCCCCGCATGTTGCATGGAATGCCTTGTTCCTCGACGGCAATTCCTGTGCGCCGGGCACCAAGCGCCGTTCGGCAGCCATCGTCGAAGCCGCCGGCGGGCGCTACGTGGACGTCGCCATCATGGCGCCCATTCGACCGGCCCTGCACAAGACGCCGATGCTCCTGAGCGGTCCCCATGCCGGTGCGGCGTTGGATGCCATGCAACGCCTCGACATGAACGCGACGATTGCCGAGGGGGAAGTCGGTACGGCGTCGTCCATCAAGATGATGCGCAGCGTTGTGATCAAGGGCATGGAGGCGCTGGTTCTCGAATGCGTTCTGGCGGCGCGCAAGGCCGGCGTCGAGGACGTCGTGCTGGACAGCCTGGACAAGACCTATCCCGGCTTCGATTGGCGGAAACGTGCGGCCTATATGATGGAGCGCGTCACCACCCACGGCGTGCGCCGCGCCGCTGAAATGCGCGAGGTGGCGCTCACAGTGGATGAACTGGGCCTGGAGGGCGGCATGTCCCGGGCCACGGTGGATTGGCAGCAGCGCATCGGCGATCTGGGCCTGCCGCCGGGTGAGGACGACTACAAGGCGCGCGCCGACGCCATACTTAAAGTACTAATCGCAACAGAGGACGAATAGCGAGCGGGACGGCCATGGCCAGCAAGCAGGACTACCACGACATTCCCGGCACCTACGTGTTCGACGCCGAACAATCGCGCAAGGGTTATCACCTCAACATGTTCTGCATGTCGTTGCGTCATGCCGAGAATCGCGAGGCCTTCAAGGCGGACGAGGCGGCTTATCTCGACGGCTTCCCCATGTCGGCCGAGCAACGGGAAGCGGTGTTGACGAGAGAGTGGAACGAGATGCTGCGGCTCGGCGGCAATGTCTATTACACCTCCAAGCTGGCGGCGACCGACGGTTTGACCTTCCAGGATCTTGCGGGATTGATGACCGGCATGAGCCGCGACGACTACCGCAAGATGATGGTCGAGGGCGGCCGCCCCATCGACGGCAACCGCAGCAAATCGGAGTGGCCAAATGGCTAAAATAACGGCCGGGGCCGCCATGTCCCACGTACCCGCCATCGGCGTGGCCATCGATCAGGGGCTGACCGGCGACGATTACTGGAAACCGCTTTTCGACGGCTTCGAGAAATCCAAGGAATGGATCGCCGAGGCCAAACCCGACGTCCTGATCGTCGTCTACAACGATCACGCCACGGCCTTTTCGCTCGAGCTGATCCCGACCTTTGCCCTGGGTTGCGCCGCCGACTATCCCATCGCCGACGAGGGCTGGGGGCCGCGGCCCGTACCGAACGTCAAAGGCCACCCAGCGCTTGCCTGGCATATTGCCCAGTCCGTCATCCTCGATGAATTCGACATCACTATCGTCAACAAAATGGACGTCGACCACGGCCTGACGGTGCCGTTGTCGCTGATGTTCGGCCAGCCCGACGCCTGGCCCTGTCCGGTCATTCCCTTGTGCGTCAACGTCGTGCAGTACCCGCCGCCGACCGGCAACCGCTGCTTCAATCTGGGGAAGGCTTTGCGGCGCGCCGTCGAAAGCTTTGAGAAGGATCTCAACGTCGTCATTCTCGGCACCGGCGGCATGTCGCACCAACTGCAGGCGGAACGCGCCGGTCTGATCAATGCCGAGTTCGACAACAACTTCCTCGACCTGCTCGCCAACGACCCCCAGGCGGCGGCCGCCATTTCCCACCTTGAATATTTGCGCGAGAGCGGATCGGAGGGTGTGGAAATGGTCATGTGGCACGTCATGCGCGGCGCCCTGGACGAACAGGTCAACGAAGTTCACCGCCACTATCACGTCCCGGCATCCAACACCGCCGTGGGCCATATCATTTTTGAAAACCCGCCGGGCTGACCGGCGACAGCGGAGTAAACGGCATGAAAATATGTCTCGCCGGCGCCGGCGCTTTCGGCACCAAGCATCTCGACGCCATCAAGGTTATCGACGGTGCGGAGGTCGTTTCCGTGGTCGGCCGCCGCGCCGACGCCACCGAAGCCTATGCCGAGGAACACGGCGTGGGGCACCACACCACCGACCTCGCGGAAAGCCTTGCTTTGCCGGAAGTCGACGCCGTCATCCTGGCGACGCCGACGCAGATGCATGCCGCCCAGGCTATCCAGTGCCTCGACGCCGGCAAGCATGTCATGGTCGAAATCCCCATGGCCGACAACCTTGCCGATTCCGAAGCCCTGGTCGCCAAGCAAAAGGAGACGGGCCTCGTGGCCATGGCCGGTCATACGCGGCGCTTCAACCCGAGCCATCAATGGATCCACAACCGCATTCAGGCGGGCGAGTTGAAGGTCCAGCAGATGGACGTGCAGACCTACTTCTTCCGTCGCACCAACATGAATGCGCTGGGCCAACCCCGAAGCTGGACCGACCATCTTTTGTGGCACCACGCCTGCCACACGGTCGATCTCTTCCAGTACCAAACGGGCGAGACCGCCTCTGAGGCCCAGGCGCTGCAGGGACCGATCCATCCCGACCTCGGCATCGCCATGGACATGAGCATCGGTATGAAAGTGCCGTCCGGCGCCATCTGCACCTTGTCGCTGTCGTTCAACAACGACGGTCCGTTGGGGACGTTCTTCCGCTACATCTGCGACAACGGCACGTACATCGCGCGCTACGACGATCTCTACGACGGCAAGGAGGAACCGATCGACCTTTCCGGCGTGGCGGTGTCCATGAACGGTATCGAACTGCAGGACCGCGAGTTCATCGCCGCCATCCAAGAGGCGCGCGAACCCAACGCCAGCTTCGCCCAGGTCTTGCCCGCCATGCAGACCCTGGATCGTCTGGAGCGGGATTTGGGGTAAACGGGAACGGTTTCCATCGTCATTCCGGCGAATGCCGGAATCCAGTTTTCTATTTGTTTGAGCCTCAAAAAAACAACCTGGATCCCGGATCAAGTCCGGGATGACGCTTTTCCCCGTTACAACTTCAGCCATTTCATGCCGCCGGCGGGATAGCGGGTGCCGGAGGCGGCGCCTGCGGGCAGGGCGGCTTCGAGCGCCGCCAACTCGTCTTTGCTCAGGTCGATATCCGCGGCGGCGGCGTTGGATTCCAGGTGGTCCGTCCGCCGGGTACCGGGGATCGGTACGATTTGCTCGCCGCGCGTGAGGATCCAGGCAAGGGCGATCTGCGCCGGGGTGCAGCCCTTGGCCGCGGCCAGCTCGCGCACGGGCTCGACCAGTTTCAGGTTGGCCTCCAGGTTTTCCCCCTGGAAACGGGGATGATCGCGCCGCCGGTCGCTTTCCGTCAGGCTGTCGGCGCCGGTGATATTGCCGCCGAAGATGCCGCGGCCCAGGGGCGAGTAGGCGACGTACCCGATGCCCAATTCCGCGCACAATGGCAACAGGTCGTCTTCGGCGTCCCGCGTCCACAGCGAATATTCGGTCTGTAGCGCCGAGATGGGGTGAACGGCGTGGGCCCGGCGCACGGTTTCCGGCGCCGCTTCCGACAAGCCGAGATACTTGGTCTTACCCTGTTTGACCAGTTCGGCCATGGCGCCCACGGTTTCCTCGATCGGCACTTTTGGATCCACACGGTGCTGGTAGTAGAGGTCGACCTCGTCCAGGCCGAGCCGTTGGAGGCTGGCGTTGCAGGCCTCAAAGACGTACTCGGGCCGGCCGTCGACATCTGGTTTTCCTTCGGCGTTGCGCACGTTGCCGAACTTGGTGGCGATGATGTAGTCGTCGCGCCGTCCTTGCAGCGCGCGGCCCACCAGCTCCTCGTTCTTGCCGGCGCCGTAAAGGTCGGATGTGTCGATGAAATTGACGCCGATCTCGGCGGCGCGGTGCAGGGTGGCGATGGACTGGTCTTCCTCGCCCGGTGCATAAAAGCCCGGCATGACCATGCAACCCAAGCCGATCGCCGGAACTTCCAAACCCTCCGTACCCAAACGTCGCGTCTTCATACCTACCCCCAGATCGAAATTGAGCGGAAATGAGGAGCATGGCAGTCCCATGCCGCTACGGTCAATTTGAATTATTGGATCCAATAAGTTCGCGGTTGTGGGATTCTGAGCAACAAACCTGATTTTCCATTGACATTTTGGATCCATAAATTTTATATAACCATAAATAAATTATGGTAATTGGAATGGTTCGCAATTGCGGCCGAAGGAGCGAAATCGTGGCTGAGACAGTGGACGAATTGGTAACGGCAATCGCCGGCATGGACGAGACGACGGCGCTGAGGTTGACCGACGAATACATCGAAAACGGCATGGGGCCGGAGGACATTCTGCAGATGTGCCGGGCCGCCATGGATATCGTCGGGGCCAAGTTTGAGGCCAATGAATACTTCGTTCCCGAGCTGATCCTGGCGGGCGATATGCTGGAGCAGATCTCCGCCAAAGTGAAGCCGCTGATCTCGAAGGACGCCACCGAGGAAGCGAAGTCCGGCGGCCGCGTGCTGATCGGCACCGTCCACGGCGACCTCCATGACATCGGCAAGAACATCGTTACCTTCATGCTCGACGTGAACGGGTTCGAGGTCGTGGATCTCGGCATCGACGTCCAGCCCGACCAGTTCATCAAGGCCATCGAGGAAGGCAAACCCCAGGTCGTCGGCCTCAGCGGCTTCCTCACCCTGGCCTTCGATTCCATGAAGGAAACCATCAAGGCGATCGAGGCGGCGGGCCTGCGCGACGACATCAAAATCATGATCGGCGGCGGCCAGGTCGACGAACAAATTCGCACGTACACGGGCGCCGACGCATACGGATTGGACGCCATGACGGCGGTCACGCAATGCAAGGAGTGGATCGGGGAGGCCGCCTGATGACGATGATCGACGTCGACCCGGAGGCCGGAGCGCTTTTCGAGGAACGCAGCAAGCGAATATACGATTCGGTCGCACTCAAGGAGGTTGACCGCGTACCGTTCGCCTACGCGACGCGCTTCTGGGCGGCGTCTCTCGCCGGCATCACCTACGAGGAGGCGATGTACGACGCGGACAAGGCCATCGACGCCACGCGCAAGGCCGTCGATCTCTTGCAGCCCGACGCCGTGACTCCCAGCATCTACGCCTTCGGCCCGACCCTGGAGGCCATGGACTACAAGCCCTTGGAATGGCCGGGGCACGGCACCGACGAGAACGTCTGCTTCCAGTACCTCGACAAGGAGTTCATGTCGGCCGACGAGTACGACGAGTACCTCTTCGATCCGACGGGATTTTATCTACGCAAGTACCTGCCCCGCATCGGCGGCGCTTTCGAAGGTCTGCGGCACTTCCCGAATTTTCCGGCCCTGTCGGAATGGGGGTTCATCGCCGGCGTGCGGGGTTTCGCCCATCCGGAACTCCGTGAATCGCTCAAACGCCTGATCGAAGCCGGTGAACTGATGGACGAAGCGGCCAAGAAGCTGGGCGCCTACAGCCAGGAAGTTGTGGCGGCGGGCTATCCCCTCGCTATGGGCGGTTTCTGCAAGGCGCCCTTCGATCAGTTCGCCGATTTCATGCGCGGGTCCAAGGGCGGCATGCTCGACATGTTCCGGCATAAGGACAAGCTTCTGGAATCCATAGACAAGGCCGGGGAGCTGCTGGTTGACGGCGTCGCCGAGCGGGCCAGGCAGACGGGCTGCCCCATCGTCTTCATTCCCCTGCACTGGGGCCTGGACGGCTTCATGTCGCCCGACCAGTTTGCGACCTTCTTCTGGCCCAGCCTGCGCCAGGTCGTTCTTCGTCTGATCGACGAAGGTGCGATCCCTTGCCTCTTGTGGGAGGGCGACTGCACGACACGCCTCGAATACATCGGCGACATACCGGCCGGCAAGGCGATCTACTGGTTCGAACGCACCGACCTGATCCGGGCGAAGGAAATCCTGGGCGACACCGTTTGCCTGAGGGGCAACGTGCCGCCGTCCCTGCTGATCGCCGGTACGCCCGACGACGTCGACGAATATTGCCGAATTCTCATCGAGAAGGTCGGCCGCGGCGGCGGCTTCATCCTGGACGGCGCCGCCAGCATTCCCGACGAGGCGCCCGTGGCAAACGTCGTCGCCATGGCCGAATCCGTCCGCAAATACGCCCAATAGGTCGACCCATGCCGCTCATCACCGACTGGCCGAATTTAGTGAGCCGCGATCAGCTCGCCCAGTGGTCGGCTCGCCAGTGTTCGGCGTTGGGAGGCGACCGCTTTCAGGCGGCGTTGGACGATATTGCCGACCTGGTGCGGACGGAGGAGTTGATCGAACCGCGCGCGAGTTATCGAACTTATGGGGTGCTCTCAGCCGACGACAAGTCCATCCGCCTCGAAGGCGGCGGGCGCCTTGACGATGCGCCCGCGGCCGCCGGGATCATGACTGACGCGCAATCGCTGGTCGCCGCCGTCGTGACGATCGGGGAGCGGCTGGAAGCGAAAGCATCGTCGCTATTTGCGCAAAACCAGGTGCTGACCGCGTACGCGCTAGAGGAGATCGGTGTGGCCGCCCTCTTCGAACTGTCGACCTCGTTGGCCAGCGTGATCGGGGCCGAGGCGAAGACGACGGGGCTTGAAGCCAGTAGTGCTTTGTTCCCGGGCAACGAAGGTTTCGCCATGCGTGAGCAAAAAACGGTGTTCGAGCTTGCCGCCGGCGAGGCGATCGGCATGCGCATCACGAATGGCGCCATGCTCTTTCCCGTCAAGTCGGCCTCAATGATCATTGGCCTCGGCCGGAGCATGCCGCGCTGGGACAGCACCAAGGATTGCGAGACCTGCAAGGCGCGCGAGAAATGTCGCTACCGAAGGCAGGAACGGGCGGCGGCATGACGGCGACGCCATCCGGAGGTGCGGGCTGGCGCGTCTCATTCGAACCGATGGCCGTGGCCGTCGATTGCGGGCGCGACGAAACGCTGCTCGATTGCGCCCGTCGCCACCGCATCCGGCTCGCCACCTCCTGCGGCGGGCAGGGAACCTGCACCTCATGCCTCGTACAGGTGGTCGAGGGACCGCAGCCCGAAGTGCCGGCAGGAGAGGCGAAGGTTGTTTCTGCCGAACGTTTGGCCCACGGCTGGCGGCGGGCCTGCCTGGCCCGGCCGGTTGGCGATTGCACGGTTTTCGTGCCACCGCGCTCCACAGCGGCGGCGCTGCGGACCGACGTCGGCGGAGAGGCGGCCGAACTCACCCTTGATCCGGCCATGAAAATCATACCGTTTCAATTGAATCCGCCGTCTTTCGATGACGTGGAGGCCGACGATGAACGCCTGCGCCGGGTCCTCGACGCGGCCACGCCGGGCGCAAGCCGGAGCTTCGATCCGGCGTTGATGCGGGAACTGGCGAATTCGTTGCGGAAATGGGGCTGGCGGGGTTGGGCAGCCTCGCTAAACGGCGAAGTCATCGCTGCGGGACCCGAGGATCAACGGCCGCTGGGATTGGCCATCGATCTGGGCACCACCAACATCTCCGGCATTCTCGTCGATCTCCAAACGGGCTCATCCCTGGCCACCAAGGGCTGCGAAAACCCGCAGACCAGTTTCGGCGCCGATCTGATCGCCTATGCCGCCAAGATCCGGCGCGATCCCGAAACGGCCGGCCGACTGCGCGAGTCGGCACTGTCGGGCTTGAACGGTTTGGCGGCCGATCTTTGTGGGGAATGCGGGACCGATCCTGAAGCGATCGTCGAGGCGGTGGTGGCGGGCAATACGATGATGCATCACCTGCTGCTCGGCTTGCCGGTGAACCAGCTCGCCATGTCGCCGTTCATTCCGGCCGTCAGCGGCTCGCTCGACGTCAAATCCCGTGACGTTGGGCTGGAATTCGCGCCCGGGGCGAACGTTCACCTGTTGCCCAACGTCGCCGGATTCGTCGGGGGCGACCATACGGCCACGTTGCTGACCGCGATGACGCGGTCGGACAAACCCGTCATCATCATGGACATCGGCACCAACACCGAAATTTCGCTCGTCCAGGGCGAACGCATCACCAGCGTGTCCTGCCCTTCCGGACCGGCCTTCGAGGGCGGGCATCTGAGCGCCGGCATGCGGGCGGCGAAAGGCGCCATCGAGCTCGTCCGCATCAAGGACGGGAATGTGCGGTACGAAACCATTGGCGATGGACCGCCGGTCGGTATATGCGGATCGGGCGTGCTGGACGCCGTTGCCCAGCTTCACGCCGCCGCCATCTGTAACGGACGCGGCCAGATCCAAGCCGGTCACGCCCGCGTCCGGGAAGTCGCCGGATCCATGGAATTCGTGCTGGCGGAGGGAGGGCAAACGGGCAGCGACGACATCGCCATCACCCAGGACGACGTCCGCGCCGTGCAGTTGGCGAAAGGCGCTATCCGGGCCGCAACCGATCAGCTTCTGGAGAAAACCGGATTCGGGGAAAAGGACCTGGACCGCATCATCATCGCGGGCGCCTTCGGCAATTACATCGACGTGGGTAGCGCCATCGCCATCGGGATGCTGCCCAACCTGCCCTACTCGCGCTTCGTCCAGGTCGGCAACGCCGCCGGCGAAGGCGCCCGGCAGGTATTGGTCTCGGCCGGGAAGCGGGGAGAAGCCCGGGCACTGGCGGACCGTGCCGAATACTTCGAATTGGCGGGTTCAAAGACGTTCATGACGACCTTTGGCGCGCGCATCAACTTTCCCGCCCGGCGAAACCAGAAATCACCCGATCAAGTATAGGACATTTCCATGCCCATTCCCGGCCTTCAGGTCATCGGCGACCGCATCAATCCCGGCTTCAAAAGTACGAAAGATCTTTTCGACAACGACGATCTTGCCGGCATCCAGGGCATTGCGGTCAAACAGGCCGAGGCCGGCGCCGCGTATCTCGACGTCAATTGCGGCCGCCGCGCCAAGGATGATCCGGATTTTCTCGTGGCCGTCATCGAGGCGATCCAGGACGCCGTCGACATTCCGTTGTGCTTCGATTTCCCCAACTACGAAGTTCAGGAAATCTGCCTCAAGACCTACGACAGCGACAAGGCCAACGGAGCCAAGCCGATGGTCAATTCCATTGCCGAAACGCGCCTGGACATGCTCGATTTGGCCAAGATCAGACCGTTCAAGGTTATCCTCATGGCTTCTGAACGTCTGGAAGACGGCGCGGGAAAACCCAATAAGCTGAGCGCGGAGGTCGTTGCCGTTGCGGAACGGTTGACGGCGAAGGTTCTGGATGGCGGTTTCGATTTCGCACCCGACGACATCTACATCGACACCTCGATCAGCGCTCTGGCCGCCGATACAGAAGGTCTGACCAAGATGGCGCTGGACGCCATGCGCCTCATCAAAGCCGATCCCAAGTTCGCAGGCGTCCATCTCACCGGCGCGATTACGAATATCGGCCAGCAGATTCCCGCCAAGACCGCGGACGGCGGCAATCTTCGTCTGCAGTTGGAAAACGCCTTCCTGACCCTGGCCGTGCCCCGCGGCTTCGATATGGTGATGGGAACGCCGTGGCGTGATTACGCCCTGTTACCCGAGGACAACGCCGTTCTCCAGGGCCTCCAGGAAATCCTCGAACTCACGGGCATGGACGCCATCCGGGCTATCCGCAAGCTTTACACAGTTTAGGGATTCATCTGGCGTTAACCATATAAGCTATTGAAAGATATACGCTAAATGGTTTCGCGGTACCGATTTTGAGCATTCAAACTGATACTCATCCGAAACAAATTAACCTTGTGCTGAAATCTTTCCGTTACGCCTACTTGCTTAAATAACCTCTCCGCGAGGCGGAAAATCGATTTCGACTAGAGGTTCTCATGGTTGGCGGCTGGTTCCAAAAACTGCTGACAGTACTGCGGCAATTACTACCGCAGGGCCAGAGTTCAATGGGCGAATGCCTGCGCCTGAACCATCAGGCGCTCTGTGCCGACGACGACGAAAGCGACCTCTAGCGATTCCCCGATTTCTTGAGCCGGTCATTAGATAAGCAGGTTTGTTATGGGTCCTTCAGGTATTTCCACGGAAAGTGTCGCCCAAGTCGCACTACAATATCCGGTCGCGCGTGACCCGGTGAAAAGTGTTGCCGAACTCGCGCAGGTCGCCGAAGAGGGTAGCGATAAGGTTCAAAGCCTTCCGGGTGAAGGCAAGGGCGTTAAAATTGACTTCGAAGTCTGACGTTTAAATTTCCTCCAGATATAGCCGGTCCGACGGCAGGCCGCTTGCGGTGAGCTGTCTGGCTGCCGCCTCGAGCATTGGCTTGGACCCCGCCGCGTAAACGTTGCAGGCACCGAGCTCAGGGTGCTGGTTCGCAACTTGCCGGATCAGTTGTTCCGGATCCCCGCCGACCGCCTCGAACCGGAAATCGTCCAGGGCATCGGCCCAGGCCCGGCAAAGGTTTGCCAGGTAGTGACCGTCGGGCTGGCGGGCGCTCCAATAAAGGCTCATGGGCGCGTCCTCGTCCAGTGACATGGCGTGCTCTATCAAACTGCGGACTGGCCCGAAACCGGTCTCCTCGGCGATGAAGATCGTCCTCCCCGTGCTGCCGTGCCTCAGTGTGAAATTGCCGTGCGGTCCGACCAGGCTCATTTGCCGGATCGAGGCCCCCTCATCGAATAACGAAGCAGAGAACCGCTCTCCCTGAATTCGGGAGATGTGGAACTCGAGATTGCGGTCGTCGCAAGGACAACTGGCCAGTGACACGCGGCGGACCGCCTTGTCGGGCAGCGTCAGCCGGACGGTCTGTCCGGCGAGAAATCGCAGCCGCTGGCTGCGCGGCGTCTGTGCGCGAACGATGGCGACGTGCTCGGAGGGATACTCAATGGCGCGCACGCGGATGTCGATCCATTGCATGGAAATCTCATCGGCGTTTTCGGCCTCCTGAGCCTCCAGCACCAATTCGTCGGTGGCCGGCGTGTGGGTGCACATCAGAAAAAGACCTTGTGCCTTTTCCGCTTCCTTAAAGACAAAATCGGAATGGCTGATGTTTTCGATATCGCCGCTGATCAGGCGCGCCCGGCATTTGCCGCACGTGCCGTTGGAGCAGCCATACGCCAGCGCGATGCCGGCTTTCAAGCCGCCCTGGAGTATGGATCCCCGGTCGTCGATTTCGAAGCGGTGTCCGCTCGGCTCGATTGTCACCCACCGTTCCCTCATAGAGGGAGCATGACACGAGGTGGACCGGATTTCATAGACGCGATCCACGGCCATGTTTTGCAGCCGGATTCCTGCCGGCGGTGCTATGCTACGGCCATGGCTCAGCAGATCGCAATTTCACAGGTCGCGAAAATGCTCGGCATCAAACGCTCGGAGTTGACCGGACGCCTGCGCGCCGCCGGGATCGAAACCTTCGAGGGCTCCGTCGACCTGGATGAAGTTAAGTCGATCGCACCGGCGTTGGAGCTTTGTGAATCCGACAATCTCCTCCGCATCCGCTATCTGCGGGAGGACGTCAGCAAGAAAATCAAGCAGGCCCAGACGGCGGCGACGCCCGGCGATCTCGACGCCGAGATCCGGCGGCTGAATTCCGAACTGATGGTGGAACGTCGCAGCGCCGAGCATTATCTTGAGATCATCGTCGAATTGGCCGAGCGATTGGGAGAGCTGCAAACCTCCGACAACGAGGCCGAACGGAAGATCGGCTTCGACATGTGCGACTGGCTACGGATCAAGGTAAACGAGGAATAGACGCGAGTACCCATGTTGCAGTTTGATCCCGCCCGGACCGGCTTCGTCATCGTTGACATGCAGAACGATTTTCTCCATCCGGAGGGCGCCTACGGGCGCGCCGGGCAGAAGAGCGAAGCCATCGCCGCGTTGATACCGCGCCACAAAACGGTAGCCGAGGCCGCCCGCGCCGCGGGTGCCTGGATCGTCTCGACGCATTTCACGTTGGTGCCGGGCAAAAACGGGGAGCCCTTCATCTCCGACCATCTGAGGAAACTTCGGCCCTTCCTCGGCAAGGGCGATTTCGCCCCGGGCAGTTTCGGCCAGGCGCTGATCGATGAACTGGCGCCCGCCGATCTTTCGGTCGAAAAGGTGGCGTTTTCCGCCTTTTACATGAGCCGCCTGGAATTCGCCCTGCGCAAGGCGGGGCTGGAAACGCTCGTCTTCGGCGGGATCGTGACCAATGGCGGGGTCGAATCGACCGTGCGCGACGCCCATGTGCGCGACTTCCACTGCGTTGTGATGGAGGACGGCTGCGCCGCCTTCAGCGACGAGGCGCATCAGGCCGCTGTCGGATCGATGGCGACGATCGCTACGATTTCCAGTTGCGCTGAAGTCGCCACCGCGTTTGCCGCCTGCACCGGCTGAACCATGGCCGTACTGCCTGCCGAAGACATCGCTTTCGACATCACCCTGCCTGTCGTCGTAATCGGCGCCGGCGCTTGCGGCCAGGTGGCGGCCCTGACGGCGGTGGACGCCGGTGTCGAGGTTCTCGTCCTGGAAAGGGATGCCGTGCCGCAGGGCTCCACCGCGCTATCGTCCGGCATGATCCCGGCCTGCGGGACGCGCATTCAGAGGGACAAGGGTGTCGACGACAGCGTCGACATCATGGCGGGCGATATCCTCGGAAAAGCCCACAGCGAAACCGACGAACATATGGTGCGGGTGGTCTGCGACGAATCCGGCCCGGCCATCGACTGGCTGACGCAGATGCACGGCCTCAAACTGACTCTTGTCGAAGGCTTCCTCTATCCCAACCACAGCCGCCTGCGGATGCACGCCCCGCCGTCGCGCACCGGGGCGGACCTGATCGGCGCGTTGAGCCAGGCCTCGGCAGCCGCCGGCATCGATATCGTCGGTGACGCTCGGGTCGCCGACCTCTATGCCGACGCGGACGGACGCGTCGCGGGCCTCAGATACGAGCGGCCCGACGGCACTTCCGAACAGGTCGGATGCGCGACCCTGGTCCTGGCCTGCAACGGCTTCGGCGGCAACGCCGAGCTACTGCGGCGCTACATTCCCGATATGGAGAAGGCGAACTATTTCGGACACGCCGGCAACCAAGGCGACGCCATCATCTGGGGCGAGGCGTTGGGTGGTGCGTGTGCCGACCTCGGCGCCTTCCAGGGGCACGGTTCCGTCGCCCACCCCCATGGCATCCTGATCAGTTGGGCCCTGATGATGGAGGGCGGCATCCAGGTCAATTTGGCGGGCACACGTTTCAGCAACGAGCACGAGGGCTATTCCGAGCAGGGCCGCCGCGTCATGGCCCAGCCGGACGGTCTGGCCTGGAACGTTTTCGATGGCCGGCTCCACGAATTGGGCATGGACTTCGAAGACTTTCGCCAAGCCGTCGAGGCGGGCGCCGTGCGCTCCGCAAACAGCGCCGCTGAACTCGCCGCGGTCTGCGGACTGCCCGAAGCCGGGTTCGCGGAAACCCTCGATACCGTCGCGCGACTGGCGGCGGGCGAGGGCGCGGACGAATTCGGCCGCGATTTCACGGTCAACGAACCGCTCTCGCCGCCCTATCACGCCATCAAGGTGACGGGCTCCCTGTTTCACACGCAAGGGGGGCTCGTGGTGGATGAGAACGCCCGTGTTCTCAAGCAAGACGGCACGCCTCTCCCCAACCTGTTCGCCGGCGGCGGCGCGGCGCGAGGCGTCTCCGGTCCGTCCGACTGGGGATATCTTTCCGGCAACGGCCTCTTGACCGCGGTAACGCTGGGTCGCATTGCCGGCCGTTCGGCCGCCCGTCTCAGTGGCTCCTAATGGTGCGTCACTTCTTGCAGCCGATTTTCAGAAAATCCGTTTCCGCCAGGGCGTAGTCCTTGGCGCTTTCTCGGGTCAGGGCGTGACCGGTCGCCTCTCCGATAGATCGCTCAAGCGCGTCAGCATCGACATAGGCCGCAAGAACGCTCTCGGGATTCCGTTCAACGATGGCCGCCAGTAAGCGCTGATAAACCACTTCGCCGCCATGAAACCCGTCGACGAACTCACAGTCGTCGGCGCCCAGGCTTTCCGGTTCCGTGAAATCGTAGGCTTCCATTTCATGGCGGGCGGCATACTTCCTCATGTCGGCGAAATAACCGTAGTCCGCTCCCCGCGTTGCCATCTTGTCGAGCACGCGGCGGGCCAGCGGCGGCATAACCACGACGGGTGTGATGTCTTCGGAGATCAGGTACTTCAGGAGTTTGTTTATTCCGTCAATCCTGTCCGCGTCGGCCCGCTCCGCGTATTCGAATTGGGAATCGCCGCGGTCGATGCGCGACAGGGAGTTGGCAAAGCCCGCGTCGTCGAACGTCGGATCGCCGCCCGAATACCTGAGGCCATAGTCGCGCGAGCCGTCGGGCCGGTAGCCGTTGCCTCGCTTGATCGCCGCGACGCCGATATTGGACCTTCGGATCAGGTCGTTGCCAAGCTCCCCGAGCACCGCGACCCGCCACAGGTCGGCGGCGTCGACCTTGCCGTCCCACACCCAACTCTCGACGAGATGAAGCATCGCCAGGTTCAGAGACGTGTTGCGGACCGGCCGGCGCACGTAGTGCCAGTTGGGATTGAACCACCAGAAATCGGCGCCGATGATGACGACCTTCGGTTTGTGGCGCCCAACCAGCGTCTGCATGAATACCAACCCTTCCTCCGGATTGTTCATGGCCCGGCCCGCATTGATGAACCCGTCGGTGAAAAAGGACTGGCGGAACTGCAGCACGCGTGAGGAACCGAGCGCGATGACGGCGGGCTTCGCCGCCGCCACAAGTTCCATCTTGTAGTCGAAACCGTCCTCGTGGATGGCGCTGCCGTATACCGAGGCCTCCGACATTTGCTGCCGGACGATGTCGGAGACCGGGGCAAATTCGCCGGCGCGCCAGAGAAACAGACCGAGCAGCGCTTGAAACCCGATACCGGCAACCAAGGCGAAGCCCACAATAATGGCGAAATACGTTGTGGCGTAACGGCGGAGTGCGGGAAATGAAACGGTGGCATCCATGGTGTAGTCAGAACTGGAAATAAAGGAATTCCTGGGTTTCCGGCCGGCCGATCATGAACGCCAGCGCCGTAACGGCGATTCCGGCGTGGAAAAGAGCCCAGGCTGTGGAAGGTTGCCAGCCCCAACGCCAACCGGATACGCCGCTTATCACCTTGCCGTCCGCGCCGGCATAGCGCATCCAGCTTTGCGTGTTCGGCACCAGCCAGACGAAGGCCGACAAGACGGCGAGGGACGCCAGCGCCAGCGCGGGCTCGCCGATCTGCAGCGGATTGTGTGAAAAGCCTAGCCAGGAAGCCGAACCATCACCGGTGAGACCCGCCATGGCGCGCCACATGGTCGCCGTCGCGTCCCATGTTTCGGCGCGGAACGGCACCCAGGCCACCATCACGGCAACGAAGGTGACGGCGCCGCCCACCCCACGGTGCAGGTTCAGGTCCGGCAGAAGGCGGCGCCAGGCGTGATTAACCGCCAGGTAGGCGCCGTGCAGGCCGCCCCACAGGACGAAACCCCAACCCGCGCCGTGCCACAACCCGCCCAGCAGCATGACGATCATCATGTTCCGCATCTGCCGGGCGGTGCCGAAACGATTGCCGCCAAGAGGGATGTAGAGGTGCTCGCGCAGGAACCGCGACAGCGTCATATGCCAGCAGCGCCAGAATTCGATGATACTGGTGGCCTTGTAGGGGCTGTTGAAGTTGAGCGGCAGGCGGACGCCGAACAGCAGCGCCAGACCGATGGCCATGTCCGAGTAGCCGGAAAAATCGAAGTAAATCTGAAAGCCGAAGGCGAAAGTGGCGATCCAGGCGTCCAAGCCCGCCACCGCCGCGCCGCCGGCCACCCCGTCGAACACGGGATCGGCATAGGCGCTGACGCCGTCGGCCATCACCACCTTCTTGAAGAGACCGGCGAAAAAGAACGTCGCCCCGGCCACGAAGGTGAAAAGGCGGTCTTTCTTGCGGGCGAGGTCCTCGAACTGCGGCAGCATCTCGTAGTGGTGAACGATGGGGCCGGCGATCAGTTGCGGAAAAAACGAAACGAACAACAGGTACTTCGCGATGGGCGGCGGCGCAACTTCGCCCTTGCGGCAGTCGACGAGGTAGGCGATCTGCTGGAACGTGAAGAAGGATATGGCCAGCGGCAGCAGGATGGGTTCGATCGACCAGGAGGCATCGAGGGCCCGGGAGGCGTTTTCCACCAGGAACATGGCGTACTTGAAATAGCCGAGAAGCCCTAGGTTGAACACGATACCCACAACCAATAGCCAGCGTTTGGCGCGCAGGCCTTCGGCCTCAAACATGCATTTGGATATCAGGTAGTTGCCGCCGATGGAGACCAGAAACAGGATCAGGTACTTCGGATTCCAGTGGCCGTAGAAGACCAGGGAGGCCGCCGCCAGAACGATCACGCACAGCAGCGTGCGGTCGCGTTTCAAGGAAATCCAGTAAGCCGCCAGAACAATGGGAAGAAAGGCGAAGACGAATTCAGGCGAGTTGAAAAGCATGCGGGATTATAGGGAGAGGCCGCCGCGATTGCACCGGTGGAGAGCGAGTTATTCTTGAAGACAGCCGTTTGTCAGACGCTTTGGGATCAGCCGCGGACGCAATCCTTGCAAAGCGGAATTTTGTCGGTCCGGCCCGTGCGGTGATAGCCCCGCCACTCGTTGTAGAGCGGCGAATTCCAGATCTCCAGCGCCGTGTTGTCGTTGACGTTGCCGATGATGCCGATGTTCTGGTTGTCGCCGCAGCAGATCGATGCCCGGCCGTCCGGCACGATCGTCATGCGCTTGACGAGTTGGCGGCATTTCTGGACGGTCATCTCCTTAGGCGAGTAATCCAAGAGCTCGTCCATGATGCCGAAGTTGCTGGGATACTTGGCGGCAAACTTGTCGCCGATGTGCCCGAAAATCCTTTTGACGTCATCGACCTCGTGCTCGTTGTCCTTGGTGATGACCGTGTTGACGTGAATTTCGGTCTTGGCGCCCATTTCGTTGCGCTTGTTCCAGAAGTATTCGAGGTGATCCTTCAGTTTCTGGAAACTGGCGGCAATGCGGATCTTTTCGTAGGTCTCCGCGGTGGCGCCGTCGATCGAGACTTTCAGGATGGAAAGGCCGGCTTTCAGCAGGCGGTCCGACATGTCCGGCGTCAGCAGCATGACGTTGGTGCCGATCTTCGAGCGGATGCCGGCGTCGGTAACGTACTGGACCATCTTGTCGATTTCGGGATTGATCAAGGGTTCGCCCGAGCCCGAGAAACAGCAAAGATTGACGAAACCCTTTGTCTTCTCGACGACGTTCTTCACCAATTCCGGGTCCATCAGGATGGTTTTCTGGCCCTTGCGGTAATCCAGGCTGAAATGGCAGGTCTTGCAACGCAAATTACAGCCGTCCGCCGCCCGGAAGGTGATCTGATGGATAGTCGAGGGCGGAAAGCGGTGTTCGATCCAGAAATCCAGCTTGTCCTTGCCGTCGTCGGGGAGCCAGGCCAACGGCTTGACGGCCCGTTTGAGGGCCCCTCGCGCTATATCGTTGGTCGTCGCCATTGCCGAGCTCTCCTCGCTGTCGGCACACCACCCCGAAATCCGGACGCGTTTTCCGCATCCAGAACGGTTTGGCGGATGGTATCTGATGGATTCCTGGATGGCAATCAACCGGACGTTCAACTTGCCCCGGCAATAAGTGCGATTTTGAAAGCACTGCTTGAAGCAAAGCTAAGGCGGCGAATACAATTACGGATACATTTGAAACCAATTTGTGCCCGCCGCGAGTATCCGTAATGTCCGAGTTGAAAGTCGATGAAGCGCGCTTGAAATTGGAGGCGGAGCGCGGATTTTGGCCGGGCGCCGTGCTTACCGATTATCTCGACGTGTTTGTGCGCGACCGTCCGGACGCGGCGGCCGTGTTGGAACACAGGGCGGAATTCGGCTCGGAAACATCCCTCAGTTTCAAGGAACTCAACTCGAGGGCGTCGCAAATCGCCCGCGGCCTGCATCGGCTGGGGATCGGCAGGGGAGATTTCGTCTCCTTCCAGTTGCCCAACTGCTGGCAGTTCGTGGCGATTCATCTCGCCTGCCTCAAAGTGGGCGCCGTAAGTAATCCATTGATGCCCATTTTCCGCCAGCGCGAACTCAGTTTCATGCTTGGCCATGCCGACGCGAAGGTTTTCATCGCCCCCCAGTCCTTCCGCGGTTTTGACCACGCGTCCCTCGCCCGCCGCTTAGGCGAAGAGATTTCGACCATCGAGCATGTCTTCATCGTCGGCGGATTCGGCGACGACGCCTTTGACGCTGCTTTTCCGGCAGACGAGGCCGGAAAGGCGTTCGAGACCGGATCGGCTCTGGGACCCGATGACGTCATCCAGCTTCTCTACACATCCGGCACGACGGGCGAGCCCAAAGGCGTGCTTCACACCTCGAACACGCTGCTGTCCTCCATCGTCGAATTCAATCGCCGGCTTGGTTTGACGGACGACGACGTCGTGTTTATGCCTTCGCCGCTGGCCCACCAGACCGGTTTCGCCTACGGCATGATGACCTCGCTGATGTTGGGTGCGCCGCTGGTAACGACCGACGTGTGGGATCCCGGGACCGCGGTTGACCTGATCGAGCGCTATGGCATCAGCTATACCTTCGCCGCCACGCCGTTTCTTTCCGATCTGGCCAATCATCCGGGCGTCGAGGGGCGCAAGCTTGACAGCTTCCGCATTTTCGTCACCGCCGGTGCGCCGATCCCTCCGCCGCTGGTCGAGACCGCCCGCCGTGCCTTGAAGATTAATTTGGTGGCGGGCTGGGGCATGACGGAGGTCGGCATTTCCACCTCCACCCTGATCGGCGACGGGCGCGAAGTGGACTCTGACGGCCTGGCCGTACCCGGCAGCGAGGTCCGCGTGGTCGATGACGGGGGCCGCGAGTTGCCGCCAGGCGAAAGCGGACATCTACAATATCGGGGTTCGGTGACCTTCGTCGGGTACTACAAACGGCCCCATCTCTCGGTGCTCGACGATGACGGCTGGTTCGACACCGGCGACATCGCGCGCATGGACGAAGACGGCTATATCCGCATCATCGGCCGCGGCAAGGACATCATCATTCGCGGCGGCGAGAACATTCCGGTCGTCGAGGTGGAAAACTTGATCCACGAAATGCCGGGGGTTTCCGACGTCGCCATCGTCGCCATGCCGGACGAACGGTTGGTGGAAAAGGCCTGCGCCTTCGTGACTTTGCACGATGGGGCCGAGTTGAGCCTGGCAGCTATGTGCGATTTCCTAAGAGACAAGGAACTGGCGGTTCAATACCTGCCCGAAAGGCTGGAGATCCTGGACGAGATGCCGCGAACCGCCAGCGGCAAAATACAGAAATTCGTGCTGCGCGAACGGGCGGCAGGACTCAGCTAACCCAACCGATATTGCGGACGACTCCACCCCCACCCTGTCCCTCCCCCCTCAAGGGGGAGGGAACTCATATATCGACTTGTGTCTCCAATTTGCGTCCCTTCCCCCCTGGAGGGGGAAGGATAGGATGGGGGGGACAGCAGTAGTTATTCGGAATTCATCCGGGTATCGGACTGGCGTAGTTATCGCCTGCTAGCCATCCAGAGCGATGGACGCGCGGTAGATATAGCGGTCGCCGCGCAGGAAGAGGTGCGTAACGGCGGCCACACCGCCCCCGTCCGCAACGTACTTGTTTTCGACGAAATAGAGCGGCGCGCCGAACGGGACAGTCAGCAGAGCCGCGAGATCCCGGTCGGCAATGGTGGCTTCCACGGTCTGGTCCATACGGCGAAGACTGAGGCCGCAATCACGGCGCATGACATCGACGAAGTTGCGGTTGCCCGCCATCGTGCGTTTGCCGACATCGCCGAAGATTTCTACGGGTCCGTAGTTCACGTGATACGAGATCGGCATTCCCTTCAGGCGACGCAAACGCCGCATCGACCAAACTGCTTCGTCGTGGGCTTTGTCCAGCGCCTTCGCCACGGTGGGCGGCGCCGCCTCCCGCCTAACGTCCAGTACCTCCTGTTTGATGGGATGGCGCGTACCGCTGGCGGTATCAAGCCATTCGCGGAAATTACCCGAAACCTCGATTTCGACGCGCTGACCGTCCGGCGGCGGATTGACCACGGTGCCGACGCCGCGCCGGCCGGTGGTCCAGCCGTCGTTGGCCAGCACGCCCAAGGCCTTGCGAATGGTGATGTTGCTGACATTGAAGATGCGCTCGAGTTCGGTTACCGGCGGGATGGTGTCACCCTCGCGGTATTGGCCGCTCACGATACGACGGCGCAGGGTCTCGGCGACCTGGCGGTATTGCGGTAGCGCTTGTGTGGCCAAGGCCCCTGTCCTACTTGGCGAACTGCTCGAAGGCCGCCAGCGCCTCGGCGCCGTAGACGGCCGCCGGACCGCCGCCCATCTCGATGGCGACTCCGATGGTTTCGGCGACCTCCTCCCTGCTGGCGCCGTGTTTGGCGCAAGCGCGCGCGTGATAGGTGATGCAGCCCTCGCAATGCGTGACGACGGCGATAGACAGCGCCATCAGCTCCTTGGTTTTGGTGTCGAGAACGCCGTCTGCCGAGGCGCTCTGCATCAGGCCGCGGTAGGCGCCCATCAGGTCCGGTGCCGCCTGATAGAGGTTGCGGGCATTGAGATCGATTTCCTTGGCGCGCTCGGCGTAGTCCTTTGACATTGAATACTCCTAACTTCCGGTCGCCATGGCGGCTTCCGGACATTCCAGCATAGCGGCGAGATCGTTGATGAACAGGGTCCCGTCGGCGCCGTCGATGAAGCGGTGATCGAAGCTGAGGCTGCAGGCCAGCATGGGTCCGACGCTGAGTTCGCCCTCGACGGCGCGGGGTCGGTCGTTGATCCGCGACATCCAGAGCGTGGCGGTCTGCGGCGGATTGATGATGGGGCGGGTCGACAGCAGGGTGGCCCTTTCCAGGTTGCCGGTGTTGGACAGCGTAAACGTGCCGCCCTGCATGTCGCCGGGGGTGAGGCGGGCGTCGCGGCCACGCACGGCGACATCGGTGACGGCCCGGGACGCCGAAAACAGCGAGAGCGCGTTCATGTTGCGCACCACCGGCACCAAGAGACCGTTGTCCGAGGCCACGGCGATGCTCATGTGGACATCGCGGTGCAACAGGAGCTCGCGATTTTCCTCATCGATCGTGGCGTTGAAGCGGGGGTGTTTGAGAAGGGCGCGGGAGGCGCAGACGGCAAACAAAGCGGCGTGGGTCAGTCGTACGCCTTCCGCTTCGGCCGCCGGTGCGAGCTTGGCCAACAGATCCTGAATGCCGTCGGCCCGGACCTCGAAACTCATGGTCGAATGGGCCAGAGTGTGAACCGACTGGCTGAGGCGTTCGAAAGCAGCCATGCGGGGGCCGCTCAGACCTTCACGCACGACCTCCGGTCCCTCGGCTGCGGGCCGCGCCGGCCTGCTCACTGGTTGACCGGCGAAAGCTTCCAGATCGCGCTTCAGAATGCGGCCGTCCTGGCCGGTGCCGGTGACCGCCTCGAGGTCGATGCCCATTTCGGCGGCCAGCTTGCGCGTGGCGGGGGCGGCAATGATCGGCGATGTTTCGTCGGATACGGGCGGCGAGGAATTTGCCTCCGTCGTCGCTGCCGGCTTGGCTTCCTGTTTGGTTTTTTTCTTCGATTTTACTGTCGGTTCCGCGCCGACGCTGCCGTTGCCGTCGTCGATGCGCACAAGGATCTCGCCGACCGGGATGGTGTCACCGGGCTTCCACAGCAGTTCCACCACCTTGCCCGACCGGGGCGCGGGCAGTTCGACATCGACCTTGTCGGTGCTGATGGTGGCGATCTCGTCGTCCTCGGCGACCTGGTCGCCCTCCGCGACGGTCCAGGAAATCAGCAACGCCTCGCTGATCCCCTCGCCGATATCCGGCAATCTAAATTCAAACATCAGAATTCGAACTCCATGGTGCGTTCCATCGCCTTGCGGATGCGCGTCTTGTTGGGCCGGTAGACCTCGTCGCCGATGCTGAAGTGGTAGGGCACATCGGGGGCGGCGACACGCTGGATCGGCGTTTTGAGATAGCCGAAGGCCTTCTCTTGGATGACCGCCGCCAACTCCGCGCCGAAGCCCATACTGAGCGGCGCTTCGTGCACCGTCAGCACCCGGCCCGTGCGCTTGACCGATTGCAGAATGCAGTCGATGTCAAAGGGGATCAGCGTACGCAAGTCGATGACTTCAATGTCGTAGCCTTCTTCGTCCGCCAAATCGTCGGCGATTTCGGCGACCCAGTGACGGATCGGGCCGTAGGTGATGACGGTGGCGTCGTTGCCGGGACGGATGACGTGGGCCTTGCCGATGTCGGCCGCCACGCCGTCCGCTTCGAATTCTGCGCTCATGGCGCGGTAAAGCGGCACCGGTTCGCAGACCAGGACGGGATCGGGATCGCGGACCGCCGCCAGGGTCAGGCGGTAGGCGTCCTCCGGCGTTGCCGGGGCGACGATCTTCACGCCGCCGTGGTGCACGAAGTAGGCCTCGACGCTTTGCGAATGCCACAGCCCGCCCTTGATGCCGCCGAACGAGGGCGCGCGGATAACCATGGGGCAACTGTATTGCCCGCCCGAAGCCCAGCGGTAACGGGCGGCGCAGAACATGATGTGTTCGAAGGCGTCGTGGATGAAGCCGGAGAACTGGATTTCGGCAATGGGCTTCAGGCCGTAAAGCGCCATACCGACGGCGTGGGCGACGATGCCTTTTTCGTCAAGCGGCGTGTCAATGACCCGATGCGAGCCGAAGCGCTGCTGCAGTCCGGTGGAGGTGCGGAAGATGCCGCCGGCCTGGCCGACGTCTTCGCCCATCAGCACGACGTCGCTGTCATGCTCCATCTCGTAGCCCATGGCGGCGTTGATCGATTCCAACACGGTGAACTTGCTCATCGCCCGCCCTCCGGGCCGAGGTCATCGAGTAATGCGGCCTTCTGTTCCTCCAGCATCCAAGTGAGTTCTTCGAAGGTATCGTCGAACATGGATTCGGGTTCTGGGAACGGCATCTCCTCGGCCGCCTTGATGCAGGCGCTCATGTCGGCCTCGCATTTCTTCCAGAGCGCCTTTTCCTCCTTGGCCGTCCAGTAACCCTTGTTCTCGAGGTATTTGCGCAGCCGCACCAGGGGATCCCACGGCTCCCAGGCGGCGACGTCCGCTTCGGTGCGGTAGAGATCGGGATTGTCCGACGAGGTGTGGAAACCCATGCGGTAGGTGACGGCCTCGATCAGGGTCGGGCCGATATCGGGCGCCAGGTCGCGGGCCTCCTTGGTTACGGCGTAGACCGCCAGGGCGTCGTTGCCGTCGACCAGCAGGTTGCGCACGCCGTAGGCGTCTCCTTTTTCGGCGAAGGTGGCGGACGCCGTCTGGGTGTCGGGCGGGGTCGAAATCGCCCAGCCGTTGTTCTCGCAGATGAACACGACGGGCGGCTTGAAGACGCCGGCGAAATTCATGCCGCTGTGGAATTCGCCGCGCGAACTCGATCCGTCACCGAACATGGCGAGGAAGCGGGTCTTGTCGCCTTTGATCTTGGCCGCCCAGGCGGCGCCGCAGGCGTGCGGAATGTAGGAGCCCACCTGGGTTGTCATCGGCACGACGTTCAGCCGCCGGTCGCCCATCAGGGTGGGTAGGCGGCGGCCCTTAAACGGCTCGTCCCGGCGCCCGAAAAACTGTGCGAATAGCTGCACCAACGGCGCGCCGCGGATCAGCAGGGTGCCGGGATGGCGGTAGCCCATGAAGATCCAGTCGTCCATGGAGAAGGCCAGCGTGGCGCCGTTGTGCACCGCCTCCAGCCCGCGGTGGGGAATCCAGAACTCGACCCGGCCGGCGCGCTGCAGCTTCCAACCGCGTTCGTCGATGGCGCGCACCAGAACCATGGTTTCATAAAGCTTGATGAGCGTTGCGCGGTCGAGGTCCGGTTCCGGCAAATCGCCGGTCAGATTGCCGTCCCGGTCAATGACCTGACGGATGTTCCGCGCTTTTGCGTCTTCCAGCGGACAGACGATCTTCGGCTCCGCTTTCTTGCCGGATTTCGCCTTTGCAGGTTTTCGTGTCAACGTCGTCCTCCTCGCTTGCGAAGTGGCTAGTCGCTGCCATCAGGCTAAAATGTATATAAGTATACATATATGATTTGAATATGGTTTTCCAGACGAAATGATGCTCGGCGAGCGGTTTCAGACCTAGCGTCATTCCGGCGCAGGCCGGAATCCAGTTGGTTTGTTTTTTCCCGCAAAAGCCTGCACCCGCCGATCGTCGAATAAAAAGAGAAAACTGGACCCCGGCCTTCGCCGGGGTGACGACAGGGAGGGTGCGGGGAAGCCCTATTTCGCTCTAAATCACGGCGCCCGGATTGAGGATGCCCTTGGGGTCGAGCGCCTGCTTGAGCGTGTTCATCAACGCGATTTCGGCCGATGTCCGGGAATGACCGAGGTAATCGTGCTTCATGCGGCCGATGCCGTGTTCCGCCGCCACTGAACCGTCGAAGTCCCGCACCAGTCCGTAGACGATATCCTCCGCCGGCTCCTTGTCGGCGCGATCGAAACCCTCGCCCCCGAAGATCAGGTGAATGTTCCCGTCGCCGATGTGGCCAAAAAAGACCGGCGTGGCTTGGGGCCATTTCGCCAGAAGCGCCGTCCGGCAGGTCTCCACCCAGGCGTCCATCCCCGCCGTCGGGATGCTGACGTCGAAATTGCCGAAGGCGCCGTGGTGGCGGACAATCTCGCCGGCCGCGTCGCGGATCGCCCAAAGCTGCTCCACCTGGGTTTGCGAATTGGCGACCACGGCGTCGGCGACGATCTCCCGCTCAATCATGTTGCCGAGAAATTGCTCGAGATCATCCCGGTCCCTCGCCTCGTCGATGCCGCGGGTTTCGATCAAGACGTAGAGCGGATAGCTCTCCTGCAAAGGCGGCCGAAGCGCGGGTGAAACGGCCATCGCGGTGTCGTGGTAGTCGCGCCACATCACCTCGAAGGCAGAAAGGTTGGCGCCGAGGCCAGGCCCCGCCTCGCGCAGCAAACGGATAACGCTGTCGAAATCGTTGAGCCCGGTGAAGGCGACGTTCCAGCTCTTGGGCAGGGGCCGCAGCCGGAAGATGATCTTGGTGACGATGCCGAGCGTTCCTTCCGTGCCGATGAAAAGGTGCTTGAGGTCGAAGCCCGCGTTGTTCTTGATCAGGCGGTTGGTGGCGTCGATGATCGTGCCGTCGGCCAGCACGACCTCCAACCCCAGCACCTGGTCCCGGGTCATGCCGTAACGGATCACCCGGTTGCCGCCGGCATTGGTCGAGACGTTGCCGCCGACCTGGCAGGACCCGCGCCCGCCAAGATCGAGTGCCAGCAGGAATCCGTGCTCCTCGGCGTGATCCTGGGCTTCCTCCAGGGTCGTGCCCGCCAGCACCGACATTGTCGCGCCGTCGGCATCCAGTTCGACGACGCCGCGCAGGCGTTCCAATGACAGGGCAAGGGTTCCGCCGATGGGTACGGCGCCGCCCGCGAGGCCCGACAGTCCGCCCTGGGGCGTGACCGACTGGCCGGCCTCCGAACAGAGCTTCATCACAGCCGATACCTCTTCGACGGAGGCGGGCCGGGCGACCGCAAGGGGCGTTTCCGCGCCCCAGCCGCTGGTATCCGTCGAGTGCCGTTCCAGGGCGTCGTCGTCGGTCAGAAATCCCTTGTCGCCGAGTATCTCTCGCAGGCCTTCCAGCAGCTCGCTCATGGTTCGTCCTAAACAAATCGGGGGTGATCGCGCGGTAGGAATGCCAGCACAAATTCTCCCTGACGACAATAGGTACCGTTGCGGGCAAAGGAAATTTCGTCATTTCAGGGGCCTGTGGGCAAGCTTCGAATAATTCCATATTAAATATAGGGTTATTGCGCGAGCGCCGCCTAAATTGCAAAATGCGCGCCGGGGGTCACGGTCCTTAGGGACCATTTTTCGTGGCTTGTAGGAACACATGTACGAAATCCGAATACACGGCCGGGGCGGCCAGGGCGCCGTCCTGCTATCAAAGATATTGGCCAAGGCGCTAGTGACCGAAGGCAAGTTCGTCTCGGCCATCCCGTCGTTCGGCTTTGAACGCCGCGGCGCCCCGGTGGCCGCCTTCATGCGCTACAGCGACAGGGAAATCCGCAGCGTCACCAACATCTATGCGCCGGACTGCATCATCTGCATCGATCCCACGGTGGCCAACGCCGTCGACGTCTTCGCCGGCATAAACGATCACGGTACGCTGGTGCAGGCGACGCAGAAGGGCATCGATCAGTTGGACCTGCCGCCGACCCTGGCGAGAGCCGGCCTGTGCGACGCTGTCGGCATCGCCATGGGCATCTTCCGCCGCCCGATCACCAACACGGTGATGTTGGGCGCCTTCGCCAAGGCCACCGGTATCGTCTCGCTGGAATCGCTGAAGGACGGTCTCAGCACCGCCAATTTCCGCGATGCGGGTCTTGCCCAGAACATGGAAGCGATCGAACGCGGTTACGCCGAAACGGTCGTCCATGAACTCGGCGCTGCCGTTCCCGCCCAAACCGCCGCCGTACAGACCGCCGGAGAGACCGCATGAGCCATACCCGCGCCCCCTTCGATGCCTCGGGCGTGCCCGACGGCATGGCGCCCATCGCCACCAAGTACAGCGAGATGCTGCCCGGTGACTGGCGGGCCGAACGCCCCGTCGTCGACCGAGACAAATGCGTCAAATGCGCTGTCTGCTGGATCTTCTGCCCGGTGCAGTGCATCACCGAGCGGCCGCGCTGGTTCGACATCACGCTGGATACCTGTAAGGGCTGCGGCATCTGCGCCGCCGAATGCCCCCAACGCGCCATTGCCATGGTGCCCGAACGGGAGGACTGACTATGACCAACCTCGCCCGTTCCAATGAACCCCGCGTCATCGTCTGCGACGGCAACGAAGCTGCCGCCTGGGGCGCGCTGCTCTCTCGCCCCGACATGGTGGCGGTCTATCCCATCACGCCGCAATCCTCGCTGGTCGAATACCTCTCCCAATTCATTGCCGACGGCCTGCTGGATGCCGACCTGATGAATATGGAAGGCGAGCACAGCGTGCTCTCGGGCCTCCACGGCGCCGCTCTGGCCGGGGGACGGACCTATACCGCGACCTGCGGTCCGGGTCTCGCCTTCATGTTTGAGCCCTACTGGCGCACGCCGGGCCTTAGGCTGCCCATCGTCGCTTCGCTGGTGACGCGCGACGGGCTCAGCCCCCAGGCCGTCTGGGGCAGCCAACAGGACGCCATGACCGTGCGCGACGCCGGCTGGATTCACATGTATTGCGAAACCAGCCAGGAGACGCTCAATACCATTCCCATGGCCTACAAGATCGCCGAGCATCCCGACGTGATGTTGCCGGTGAACGTCAATCACGACGGCAATTATCTCTCCTACGGCGTCAGCCGGGTGGAAATCCCGGAACAGGTCGAAGTCGATGAATTCCTCGGCGAAAAGAACATCAACTGGCACATCGCGCTCGATCCCGAACGCCCCATGGGCGTCGATCCGTTGATCGGCGGTGCCGGCGGGCCGGGGCCGGCCAAGTTCGTCGAATACCGCAAGGGCCATTGCGACGCCATGCAGGCGGCACTCAGGGTCATCACCGAGGTCCACGAGGAATGGGCCGACCGTTTCGGCTTCGAGCACGCGCCGCTGGTGGAGGAGTACCGCCTGGACGATGCCGATTATGCCTTGGTGACCATCGGCAGCATGAGTGGCGCGGGCAAGGACGCCGTCGACGAGGCGCGGGAGCGCGGCGAAAAGGTCGGTCTGATCAAGGTCAAAACCTTCCGCCCCTTCCCTCTGGAGGCGATGAAATCGGCGCTTTCAAAAGTGAACGCGATCGGTGTCGTCGACCGGGCAGTCAGCTTCGGCTGGAATTCGGGTCCGGTTTTTCAGGAGACGATGGGCGCGCTCTACCACCTTAAGGACCGGATCCCTGCGCTGAGCTTCATCGGCGGCCTGGCGGGCGCCGACATCACCGTCGGCCACTTCGCCCAGGCCATCGACTTGACGGCCAAGGCCCTGGCGGGCTTTGAGGCCGATGGCCCCATCTGGCTGAACGAAAACGACTAAGCGAAAGTCACACCCATGAGCCCCATCCCCTACCTCATCATCGGCTCGTCCCACGCCGCGCTGGAAGCGGCGAGCGCCATCCGACTGATCGACACGGAAGGTGACATCGTCATGCTGACGCGCGACGGCCATGCGCCTTATTCCCCGACCGTCCTGCCCTATGTCGTTTCCGGCCGTTCGAAGCCGGAAAACGTGTTTTTGCGCGATCAGGCCTGGTTCGAGGACAACAACGTTTTGCTGCGCACGGGTTGCGAAGTGGCCTCGGTCGACCCGGCGGCGCATACAGTGACTCAGACCTGCGGTCGATCGATGGAATACCAAAAGCTCCTGCTGGCCAGCGGTGCCGCTCCCGCCATTCCGCCGGTCAGGGGCCTGGACGAGGTACCGTTCCACGTACTCCGGACCCTGGACGACGCCACGTCTCTCAAAGCGGACCTGGCTCCCGGCGGCTCGGCACTGGTGATGGGGGCCGGACTGGTCGGCATGCATGCCGCGGAAAACCTGGTCGAGGCGGGCTACAAGGTCACCGTTGTCGAAATGCAGAAACAGGTTCTGCCGGGATACTTCGACGCTACCGCGGCCGGCATGATTGAGGCCGCCTTCACCGACCACGGCGCGTCCATGCTGATGGGCCGCGCCGTCGCCGAGGTGTCGAAATCCGGCGAAGGTTACACCGCCACGCTGGACGACGGCACGGTGGTGGAGAGCGATCTGCTGCTGGTGGCGACCGGCGTGAAGCCGGTGGTCGACTTTCTCGAGGGCAGCGGCGTCGAGGTGGCCAGCGGCGTCGTCGTCGATGAATACATGCGCACCAGCCAGCCCGACATCTGGGCGGCCGGCGACGTCGCGGCGGCGGACGATTTCTATGGCGACGGCAAATCCAATATCGGTATCCTGCCCAACGCCGTCGAACAGGGCCGCATCGCCGGCCTGGACATGACGGGCGATGAGGGTGTCAAGCCCTATCCCGGCGGTGTGCCGATCAATACCTACCGTTTCTTCGGCCGCCAGGCGCTATCCGTCGGTCTGAGCGGTGCCGCCGCCGTCAACGGCGGCGCGGAAGTTTCGGTCGAAGGCGGGCCGGAGGCGGCAAGCTACCGCTCCATCGTGCTGCGCGACGGCAGGCTTCAGGGCATCTCGGGCATCGATCTCGGCTTCGACGCCGGCATCATGTGGCAGCTGATATTACGCAAAATCGACATCGACCCCGTGAAGGCGGACTTCCTGGCGAAGCCCGGCGAGACGGGCCGCAAGCTGATGTCGCAGAACTGGCGTTAGAGGACGACAAATGGGTTACAGCTACGACACCATCACCTTCAATGCCGATCTCTGCGACGGCTGCAACGACTGCATGACCGCTTGCGCCGAGGTCAAAACCGGCGACGGGGATATCACAAATTCCCGGCTGCAGATCGTCTCCGGCGACGATGGCCGCTTCGAACTGGCGCTTTGCCGCCAATGCGGCGATCCCAAATGCGTCATGAACTGCCCGGCAGCGGCACTGGCGAAAAACGAGGCAAACGGCGTGATCGACTGGGACGCCACCAAGTGCGTCGACTGCCTGCTGTGCACGGTCGGCTGCGCCTATGGCGGCATCCAGTTCAACCAGGCCGCCGGTCACGTCGTTAAGTGCGATACCTGCGACGGCGATCCGGCCTGCGTCAAGTCGTGCCCGCATGAGGCGTTGGGCCTCAGTGGGGCCGCCCGCATCTACCGTGAGATGGGCCAGGAAGAAGACCTGTTCGTCCCGGGCCTGGCGGCCTGCCAGGGCTGCAATTCGGAGCTTTTAATCCGCCACACGCTCAGGCGCGTCGGCGCCAACACGGTGTTGGCGACGCCGCCCGGCTGCATCCCCGGCATGGGGACGGTGGGCTACAACGGCATGACGGGAACCAAGGTGCCGGTGTTCCATCCTTTGCTGACAAACACGGCGTCGATGCTTTCCGGCATCAAGAAGCAGTACAATCGGGTCGGCCGGGGCGACGTGCAGATGTTGGCGTTGGCGGGCGACGGCGGCACCGTCGACGTAGGCTTCCAATCGCTTTCGGGCGCGGCCGAGCGCGGCGAGCAGATGCTTTATGTCTGCGTCGACAACGAGGGCTACATGAACACGGGCATGCAACGCTCCGGTTCGACCTCGTTCGGTTCCTGGACCTCGACGACGCCGGTGGGCGATGCTCTGCGCGGCAAGTCGCAGGACGCCAAGAACATGCCCGTCATCATGATGAACCACAACTGTGCCTATGTGGCGACGGCCTCGCTGGCCTACATGGAGGACTACTACGACAAGCTCGACAAAGCGATCGAGGCGAGCAAGCACGGGATGGCCTACCTTCACGTCTTCGCCCCCTGTCCCTCTGGCTGGCGCTTTTCCTCCGCCGAAACCATCGAGGTCTGCCGCAAGGGCGTCGAAACCAACTTCGTCACCCTATGGGAGTTCACGCCCGAGGACGGCCTGACCTTTACGCGGCCGACTGACAATCCGGTCCCGGTGGAGGAATACGTCAAATTGAACGGCAAGTACCGCCACCTCGACGAGGACGAGGTCGCCTACATCAGCCAAAAGATCGACGAGCGGCTGGCGATTCTGAAACGCTACGTCCACGACGAGGCGCCCGAGACGACTGCCACCTAAGCGGCGTTTTCCTCGGATCGCCGCTGAGGCGGAGGCGGGGTCAGCGCGTTCTGCAACGCTTCGCCATTTGCGTCGGCCAGGGCGGCTTCCCGGGCAGCGGCAATGGCATCGGCTGCCTCATCGGCTGGGATTTCACCGTTTACCGCGGTACGGACAAGCTTGTCGCAAATCGCCGACAAACTGGCCGTCCCTCGTCTATGGGTTTCGCCGTATCCCTTGATCAGGCGGGCGCATTCGCTGATTTCAATCGCCAGCCGTGGCGAGACGGGTGCGGCGTTGCGGATGAAGCCGAGCCAGGTTTCGATATCCGCCTGTTCCCGGGCATAACGCAGGGAGGATCGGCGCAAACGCTTCAGCTTAGACAGTAGCCTGAGCCTCAGGTAACCCCACACGGTCGTGGTGCGGATTTCCATGGGCCAGGATTTGGCGGCCAGTGCCGGACGCGATTCGGCCAACCTCAACAGCCGTTTCGCCAGGCCGACAGGCAGGGCGTCGCAAAGTTCCTCAAGCCGGGGCTTGAAAAAGTCGGCGACGACGACGGGTTCGCCGGCGGCAGCGCCGGCCGTCTTGCGGATGTTTGCGACGCGATCGGCGCGGGTTTTGGCCTGGGCCACACGGTAAACGTCCTCGAACGACATGCGCACCGCAAGATGCCGGGCGACGCTGGCGAGCAGCGCCGTGTCCGATCCGGGCAGAGATTCCAGCCGATCGAGGAAAAGGTGGGCATAAGCCTCGTCCTGATAATCGATCAACCTCTCAGCGCCCATTCCGATCACTTCAATGGCATCCACGGGAAACGCCCGGTTGATCCGGTCTTTTAATGCGGTTGGCAGCTCGTCGTCACTGGGAGGACCCTCGGCTGCCAAACTCTCAGCGCCACCTCCCGCCAATTGCATGCCCGCCTCGTAACCCGCGAGGTTCGCCTCCACGGCCTTGCCCTCGTCGCGGACGGCGGCGACGAGATTATCCGCTGAGACCGGCAGCACGCCGCTGGCGGAGATCGCTCCCAACATGACCGAATTGACGATGGCGCCGGAGGAAGCGGCGGCTGCCTTCATATCGAACATAATCAGATTGGCCGACCGGGTTGCCGCTGCCTTGGTCAGTTGATCGCTGTCCGCCCGGCCGTCGCCCAAGGCGATCTTTTCGTGCGTGGTGGCGACACGGTGACGGGACGCTACCAGGGTCGTGCGGTCGGGTGTGACGTATCCGGCCTCGATCATGCGGGCCGCTTCCGCCAGTTCCGTGGCGGCGACGATGTCGACCTCGCCGGCGGCCGGAGAAAGCGAGAAGACCGGGCGCCGGGAGCTTTTGGATTCAAGCGCCTCGGGCCAGATTTCGATGTAATAGGTGGTTGAGCCCGTGCGCTGGGCCACACCGGGGATGGAGGTCGCCTGGACCGGCAGACCGTCGGCCTGCGCCGCGTTGACGATCCAGCGCGTCAGCACGCCGCCGCCTTCGCCGCCCAAAGCTGCGATCAGTAGCGAAATCGGTCTTGTCGCCGTGCCGCTCATGCGCTTTGTCCGCCCAGCCATTGGATGATACCGCTTCTGGCCTTGTGCAACACGGATTCTAGGCGACCCGGATTGCGGATGCGCTCCGCTCGATAGAACGAGGGGCACAAGGTCGCGGCATGGGCGACCTCGCCGCAGAGACCACAGCCGACGCAGCTTTGTTCGATCGTGGTGACGGGATCGCTGCGCAGCGGATCGGGGTTGTCCTTGATGCCCAAACTGGGGCAGGCGGAAAGACGGATGCAGGCGTGGTCGCCGGTGCAGATCTCGTCGTCCACGCCAAACTGAGGCAGCGCCACGCGCTCACCGTTCTTGAGGCGTTCGGCGTTGAGGAGGCGCAACTTACGCTGTCGCGCCAATTGGCATTCGCCGTCGGCAATGATCACCTTCAGGCCCTTGGTCTTGGTGGTCAGTGCGTCGCGCAGGGTGTCGACCATGAGCGAAACGGAATAAGTGCGGATCTTGCGGAGCCACGGTACGCCCAGGGCCTTGAGGGTTGTCTCGATATCCATGCCCGGAGGTGCGTCACTTCGGCCCATGGCGCTGCTGGGAATGAACTGCTGGCCGGTAGCCGAGGTATAGCCGTTCTGCATGATGACGAGGATCGAATCGCCCTCGTTCAACTGCGTACTTATCACGCCGGTGGCCAGGCCGTTGTGCCAGAAACCGCCGTCACCCATGATCGAGATCGAACGCCGATCCTGGAACGGAGAGACGGCCGCGGCGCTGGCCAGCGACATGCCGTAGCCGAGGATTGAGTTGCCCATGGAAAAGGGCTCGAACGTGGCGAAGGCGTGGCAGCCGATATCGGCCGCCATGTGAACCTTGCCGATCTCTTCCTGGATGATTTTGAGTGCGGAGAACACAGGTCTTTCCGGGCAACCTGTGCAAAACCCCGGCGGCCTTGGCGGTGGCGGCGCGCCCAGCGCCTCGGCGGCCTCGCGGCGGATGTCAGCGACCTTGCCGGACGCATCGGTCAGCGCCGAAACATTCAAACCCGGTACGAAGGCCAGTTTGAGGAATTCGGAAAGTCCGGTCTGCATGACCTCCGCCGTGTATTCGCCGGCGGCGGGCAGGACGTCCTTGCCGTGAACCTTGGTCTGGATATCCGCCTGGCGAAGGATCGTGTTGATCTGGAATTCGAGAAACTCGGGGCTGCCTTCCTCGACCACCAGCACGGCATTCTTGCCGCCGCAGAAATCGGCGATCTCCCGCGGCGCCAAAGGGTGGGTGACGTTGAGGATCAGCAGCGGCACGCGGCTCGCACCGAAGCCGTCGCTGAGACCCAGCACCTCCAGACGGCGCAACAGGGTGTTTGTAAGCCCGCCCGGCACGATGATGCCGATCTGATCGAGATCGCCGTCGACGATTTCGTTTAGGCCGTTCTCGATGATGAATTCTTGCGCCGCCGGCGTGCGTTCGGCGGTCTTCAGTTTTTCCTGAACGAACGTGACCGGGGGGTGGGCCAGACGGCCGTACTCGAACGATGCCGGGTCCGCCAGGCGATCGTGCGTGCCGATGGCGGGCGCGCGGTTGTCGCTGGCCGTGAAAACCCCCTGAACGTGACAGGCTCGAACGCGAAGTTGCAGCATGACCGGCGTGTTGGACGCCTCGGACAGTTCGAAGCCCTTCTCGACGGCGTCGACGATGGCCGGTAGCTCCGGGCGCGGATCCAGCAGCCACATGGTCGACTTCATGGCCATGGCCAGGGTGCGTTCCTGGATCACGCTGGCGCCTTCGCCGTAGTCCTCGCCGATGACGATCAACGCCCCGCCCATCACCCCCGGCGACGTGAGGTTCGACAGGGCGTCGGCGGCAACATTCGTCCCAACGATGGATTTCCAGGTCACGGCGCCGCGGATCGGATAGTTGATGGAGGCGCCCAGCATGGCGGCGGCGGCGGCCTCGTTGGCACAGGTTTCGACATGGACGCCCAACTCGTCCATCAGGTCCTCGGCATCGATCAGGACGTCAATCATGTGGGAGACCGGCGCGCCCTGGTAGCCGCCGACATAGGAAACGCCGGATTGCAGCAATGCCTTGGTAACGGCAAGGATGCCCTCGCCGTGGAAGGCCTCGCCCTCACCCAGCCGCAATAGCTCAACCTCGGATTTGAAAGACCTTTCGGCGCTCATGGCAGGGGATCCGGTTTGGCGGTGGAAGGACGTGGAGTTAGGTTCATCGGGGAGACCATAGAAGCTATGGGCGAATTGGCAATACTTTGTATTGATTCCAATGTATGGCCGAATTTACGGCGATTTCTTGACCGAATTCCGACATTGTGGAAATTTGTTATTCGTTGAATGCCGCTTCACCCCCTGGGCCGATATCGGCCGTGGGAGTCCAGGACGCCGTCCCGCATGCTGAAAAACACGATTAGCCCCATCTGGCCCTCGCGCCTGGATCATATCTGCATCGAGACCGGAAAACCCGATGAGATGATCGCGTTTTATCGTGCCGCGCTCGGGTATGACGCCGAGAAGCTCGACGACGATCTTTGGCTGCTGACCGGCCCCCAGCGACGGCTCCTCCTGAAACGAGGGACGGCGCGGAAAGCGGCTTTTACCAGCTTCTGGCTGGACGACCCCGCCCGGCTCGCCCGCCTCAGGGAGGGCATTGCGGCAAGTGGCGCCGAAATACTGCCCTCGCCGTCGCCCCTGTTCGATGATGAGGCCTTCGCCGTGGCAGACCCGGATGGCACGCCGCTAACGTTCGGCGTCCTGCCCTACAAGTCGGTGGAGGCGGATAATGGCCGAACGGATATCGGCGGCGAATTGCAGCACTGCGCCGTGGCCACGCCCCGGTTACCGGAGATGGTGGATTTCTACGAGAACGTTCTGGGCTGCCGGGTATCCGACAAGGTGCATGACGATGAAGGCGAGCTGAAGGCGATCTTCTTCCGCTCCGATTCGCTGCATCACACCGTCGCCATCTTCGGCGCCGACTATGCCGAGCTCGATCACCACAGCTACGAGGTTGAGTCGTGGAATGCGATACGCGACTGGGCGGATCATATGGGCGATCTGCGTATCCCCTTGTGGTGGGGACCGGGGCGCCACGGACCCGGCGACAACCTCTTTTTCATGATCCAGGATCCGGACGGCAACAAGCTGGAGTTTTCGGCGGAACTGGAGGTTTTCTCCTACGAGCAGGACTGCCGGGAATGGCCCCATGAGGAACATACCTTGAATCTTTGGGGCGCCGCCTGGATGAGAGACTAGTTCGAATTATCGATTGTTGAGTTTCGTTAGGAAATTTTATGAGAGTTCTTAAGACCAACGTGAGCGTCACCTGGGCCGACTGTGACGCGGCCGGAAAGGTGTTCTACCCCAACTTCTACGTCTGGTTCGACAAGGCGACGGAGGTTCTGTTCAAGGCCAACGGCGCTTGGTTCGCCGATATTGCCGAGGCTTACGGCGTGGTCGGTATGCCGCTAATCGAAACCGGCGCCAATTACCAGAACCCGTGCGAGCACGGCAACGAACTGGTAATGGAAAGCTGGGTCGACGAATGGAACGGCCGCCATTTCGTGGTCCGACACAAGCTGACGCACACGGACGGCCGCCCCGCCCTGGAGGGCTTCGAGCGCCGCTGTTGGGTGGTCGAGGCGCCGGAGAAGAAGTCCGGCATCAAGGCTTTTGCCGTTCCCGACGAGGTGATCGCCCGATTCGAACAAGACGACTGACCCCCACCGCTCCGCAAGGGGTCAGGCACCTAACGAAGGTTGACGGGGTAAATCCCGTTAGACCTCCGCTATCGCCGCCTCCAACATGCTCCGGACTTCGCCCGCGATTTCCCCCAGCGCCGGATTGTCGATGGCCTGCATGGAAGCCATGGGGTCGACGGCCGACACCTCGGTTTGGCCGTTGCCGTTCCACTGAACCACCACGTTGCACGGCAGCATGGTGCCGATCTTGTTTTCGGCCTGCAGGGCCTTGTAGGCGAAATGCGGATTGCAGGCGCCGAGGATGGTGTAGGGGTGATACTCGGCGCCGATTTTCTGCTGTAGCGTCTTGTCCACGTCGATGCGGGTCAAGACGCCGAACCCCTTGGTTTTCAGGGTTTCGGTAACGCGCTCGATGGTCTCGTTGAAGCCGCCGTCGACGGTCTTACTGAAGTGGTAGGTCATGGATGTCGTCCTGAATGTGAATGCCGTTCCGTATATATTAGTAATTGCTAATATATAATTCAAGAGGTCCCGTTCGATATTTATTATGGCGACCGGGCGCCTGCGATGCGGCTAAGATTTCGCCAACAATAAATCGGAAGAACGGGAAATACCGCCATGGCCAAATCGAACATCGGTCCGGCTCTGATCGCCGACCTCGGCTCCATCATCGAGGAGCTCGACAACCGGGGGCGGCTCGTCCGCGTCAAATCCGAAGTCGATCCCAAGCTCGACCTGGCGGGCATCGCCGCGAAATACGAGGGTGGCGGCAGTGCCGTTCTATTTGAGAAGGTCAAGGGCCACGACCACCCTGTCATAATGGGGCTTTACTGGTCGCGCGACCTGTTGGGCGATATCTTTTCACGCGACGCGTCCGAGCTGCCGCAGCACATTTCGGATTGCATCGGCAACTGGCAGGCCAATCCGGTAGATCCGGTCGTCGTGAAATCCGGACCCGTCCTTGAGGTCACCGAACGAGCGGTTAACGTCAAGAAGCTGCCGGTACCGACCCATGCCATGAAGGATGCCGGACCCTACTTCGACGCCGCCGTGGTGATTGCCAAGGACCCGGAGACGGGCGTGCGCAACGCCTCAATCCAGCGTTTCCAAGTGGTGAACAAGAACACGCTTTCGGTCAACATCGACGCCGGCCGCCACCTCGAACTCTACTTGGAAAAGGCCGCCAAGTTGGGCAAGACCCTGCCGCTCACCATCAACGCAGGCGTCGGGCCGGGCCTGCACTTCGCGGCGGCCGCACCCGCCGAGGCCGCGCCGGCCGACCGGGACGAACTGGGCATCGCCAGCGAGATCCACGGCGCTCCCCTGGAATTGGTGGCAGGCACCAAATCGGATGTCGAGATGGTGGCCAACGCCATGTACGCCCTGGAATGCGAGATCACGCCGGGCGAAACCCTCAATGAAGGCCCCTTTGCCGAGGTGACCGGCTACTACGCGCGCAAGGACAAGCGGCCCAAGGTGCGGGTCCTGAAAGTGCACCGACGCAAGAAGCCGGTGTTTCACTCCATCCTCTCGGGTTCGGAAGTCTTCAATTCGGTCGGCCTGTTGGGCGAAGCCAATGTCCTCAGCCTGCTGCGCAAGCAAGTTCCGGGTGTCACCGACGTCTACTTCAGCCATGGCGGCTGCGGCTTCTACCATGCCATCGTCCAGATCAGGCAGGTTCGCGCCGGTTGGGGCAAGCAGGCCATCATGGCGGCGTTTGCCGCCTTCGCGCCGTTGAAGATGGTCACCGTGGTGGATGACGACGTCGACATCCGCGATCCGTCGGATGTGGAGTGGGCGATGACCACACGGCTCGACGGTTCGACGGGCATCCTGAAAGTGGAGAACGTTTTCGGCCACGGGCTTAATCCGACATTCCCCGAATACTTCGGTACAAAGATCGGTTTCGACGCTACGCGACCCTATCCCTTCACACCGGAGTTCGACCGGGCCACCGTGAAGTCGGTCGATCTCGCCGACCTGGATATCGTCAGCCCCTAAGGTGTTTCAAGTTTTCTTGAAACACTGAGGGCTTTTGACACATTGTGCCGCCTGGCAAGTATGAGACGAGGCGTTTCCGTCAAGACGGAAAGTGCTTAAGAGGGGCGTCTTTCACGCACGAAGATGTAAAGCCCGCTGGCCACGACGACGGCGGCGCCGGCCCACGAACGCAGGGCCGGCAGGTCGCCCCAGACGATGTAGCCGAGGATCAGCGCCCAGAGCAACGAGGTGTATTGGAAGGGCGCCACCAACGCGGCCTCGCTCAGCTTCATGGCGTGGTTGAGGCAGAAGTGACCGAAGGTGGCGCCGACGCCCAAGAGGCACAGCAGGCCGAAATCGACAACGCTCGGGGTGACCCAGACGAATGGCAGCGACAGACCGCCGGCGATGGCGACGCCGACCGACTGATAGGCGGTCAGGGTCAGCCCGTCGGAGCCCTTCAGCGTCCGTGCCAGGATCAGCATGAGCGCCAACGAGAGGCTGCCGGCCAGGGCAATCAGCGCCGGGGTCGAAAATGATGCCGCACCAGGATCGAGGATAAGAATAACGCCGCCAAAGCCGACGATGATGGCGCCCCAGCGATGAAATCCGACTTTTTCTCCCAGCAAGGGTACCGACAACGCCGTGACGAATATGGGCGCAGCCAGGTAGAACATGAACGTTTCGGCGAGCGGCAGGAACTGGACCGCCCAATAGAAGAAAGAAACTTCGGCAATGACCAGAACGACCCGCACCACGTGCCGCACCGGTTGCTCGGGCCGCTTGCGCCAGATATCGGGCCGCCGCCAGAGCAGGGGGGCCAGCACGGCCAGCGCCGCCAGGCTGCGCAGGGCCAGAAGCTGTCCCACGGCATAGTCCTGCACCATCCATTTGCCCAAGGCGTCGTTGATGGTGAACAAGGCCATGCCGAGGATCATGAAGGCGATTCCGAGACGGCTGGCGGCGTGTTGTCTGTCTGGTGAATTCAAGCGGATGGGACCGGATCGATAATCATTCCGACCTGTTTACAGCCTCCGGGAGCGAAACGCCATCAAGCGAAAGCCAAGTTCAAGCAACGTCGCGCCAAAGAGACAGCTTGCCGTCATCCGGCAAGTCTGACATCAGGCGCAGGACATCGCGGCTGCTGACGATACCCTCCAGCTTGCCGTTACGGGTAACGGGCAGATGCCGCACGCCGTATTCCGCCATCAACCAGATCGCGGTGGAAGGGTGTTCGGTGATCTCGCAGACCACGACCTCGGTCGACATCTGTTCGCCGACGGTGAGGGAAGCCAACTGGGAAAGGTGGTTGCTGACGGCGCGCGTGATGTCGCGCTCGGACAGGATGCCGATGACGCTGTCGTCTTCGTCGAGCACGACCAGTACCCCGATACCCTGCCGGGCGAGCATGGTCGCGGCGTCGCGCAAGGTTGTCTGGCGATGCGTGGTGACGATGTCGTCCTTTTTGTGCTTAATGATTTCGCTGAGATTCATCTGCTGCCCCTCGCCCGCAATCAACATTGCCATTGTTGTCGGCGATATCCTAAGCGCGCCGGGCTGTGCCGCCATGTGACACGTGGCCGCAGGTTTGGAACGGCTCATAGCATGAAAGCAATTTGGCGTCGTGACAAAACGTTCATCTTCGCCTAGACATGCCTGGCACCCGGAAGCGTGTTCCGGCGATTCCCGTCAAAGAGAGGCTTCTTGCCCGTCGTCAAACTGCCGAAAATTCTCGGTTACCTCAAATCAGATCCCCGATTGCTCGCCTTTGGTTTTTTGGTGAGTTTCAGCTCCAGTTTCGGTCAGACCTTCTTCATTTCGCTCTTCTCGGCCGATGTCAGGGCGGACCTCGGTCTCAACAATGCGGGCTTCGGCGCAGCCTACTCCATCGGCACCCTCGCCAGCGCCGTGGTCATCACCTGGTCCGGTCACTGGATCGATCGGGTCGATCTCCGCACCTGGACCAAGGCGCTTGTCGCCCTGTTCAGCGTCGCTTGCCTGACGATGGCGTTCAGCCAGAACATTTTCATGCTGGTGATCGCCGTCTTTCTCTTGCGCCAAACCGGCCAGGGCCTCATGACCCATACGTCCATGACCAGCCAGGCGCGTTACCACGACACAGCCAGAGGCAAGGCTGTGGCGACGGCGGGCCTCGGCTTCCCGGTCGCCGAAGCCTGTCTTCCTATTCTCGGTGTCGCGGTTCTGGGTGCGCTCGGCTGGCGGCAGAGCTGGATGGCCTTCGCCGCCTTTCTCCTGCTTGTCCTGATGCCGGTTTGTCTGTGGCTGTTGCGCGGGCACGACGAACGGCACGCCCGGTATCTGGCCGGTGCGGGCAAAATTATCGATTCCAAACCCGGCGAAGCGGCGGTGGAGCGCGTTCACTGGACGCGCAGACAGGTCCTGCGCGACTACCGGTTCTATATGCTGATGCCGGTGACGCTGGCGCCGTCGTTCATTTTTACGGGTATCTTCTTCCACCAAATCGTCATCGTGGAGGCAAAGGGCTGGGACCTGGCAATCTGGGCGGCCGCCTATCCCGCCTTCGCCGCGGCCAGCGTTCTCGCCGGTTTGGCTTTCGGCGCCTATATCGACCGGGTCGGCGCCCCCCGGTCCATCCCCTGGCTGCTGCCGCCGTTGGGTCTGGGCTGCCTTCTGATGGCGGTTACGGACAGCCTGATCGCCGCGTGGGGATACATGGTGCTGGCCGGTCTCACGGCGGGCATGATCGGCACCTTTTTCGGGGCCTTCTGGGCCGACGTCTACGGCACGCGGTATCTCGGCGCCATTCGCGCGCTGGCGACCGCCCTGATGGTGCTGTCCAGCGCGCTCTCGCCGGTCATCATGGGTATCCTGTTGGACGGCGGCGTTAAAATCGAACCCATGGCGCTGGCGTTTTTCCTCTATACTGTGGCCGCAACCGGTTTGGCGGTGTTCGTCCGCCGCTCCTTCCTCCGCCCCCAGCAAGATGCGTAAATCCCCGACGGGATCGTTTGGTTTTTTGACTTTGAGATTTCGGACCCCATGACGACAGCATCTTCCGCCTCCATACGCCGGCCCACGCTCGCCGTTCTCGTTGCCATCTCGATGGGCGGTACGCTGGCGATGAACATGATCCTGCCCTCGCTGCCGGCGCTGGAGAAGTCGTTCGCCGCCGACAAGGCGACCGTGCAGTTGACGCTGTCCCTGTTTCTGGTCGGCATCGCTTTGGCGCAGCTTGTTTATGGTCCGATCTCCGACCGCTATGGACGGCGGCCGATGGTCCTGGGCGGCACTTTGATCCTGATCGCCGGCACCGCCGTCTGCCTGATGGCGACGACCATCGAGGTCATGATCCTGGGCCGGGTCATCCAGGCCGTCGGCGGTTGCGCCGGCATGGTCATGGGCCGCGCCATGGTTCGCGACATGTTCGATGCCGACCGGGCGGCGTCGGCGATCGCCTACCTCACCATGGCGGCGGTGGTGGCGCCGACACTGGCGCCGCTGATCGGCGGCTACCTGGAGGAGTGGTTCAGTTGGTCGGCGGGCTTCGTTTTCGTGCTGGTGACGGGCGGTTTGATTTTCGTCTATGCCCTGGCCGGATCGCACGAGACGCTGGCGCCGGAGAAACGGCACGAGGTTGAATTCACGCACCTGTTCAGGTCGTTCGGGGCGTTGCTCAAAAATCCCCTGTTCGACGGCTACGCCCTGCAGCTCAGTTTGAACACGGCTGCCTATTTTGCCTTCCTCGGGAATTCGCCGTTCATCATCCGTGAGCTGATGGGCCATTCACCTGCCGAACTCGGCATGTTCTTCGCGGTTATCTCGGTCCTCTACATCGGCGGCAATTTCGGTACCGCCCGTCTGGCGCAGAAATTCGGGGCGCCGCGCATGGTGCAGATCGGCACGACGATCGCCATGTTTGGCGCGTTGGCCATGCTGGCCGCGGCGCTGTTCACCGATTTTACGATCGTCGAGTTTATCGGCACCATGTCGATCATCGCGTTCGGCAACGGGTTCTGCATCTCTTCCGGTACGGCCGAAGCCGTAGGGGCCGATCCCCAACGCATCGGCGCCGCCGCCGGCCTGGCGGGTTCCATGCAGATGGGCTTCGGCGCCGTCAGTTCGACGGTCGCCAGCGCCCTGCTCGCCTACTATGTCGATTCGCCGCTGCCCCTGATCTTCGTCATATTGGCGTGCAGTTTTGCGGCCTTGATCGCGCCGCCCATCGGGCGTCACTTCGCCCACCGCACCGGGCACCCGCAACAATAGCTTTCCCATGCCGCCACCCATATTGATCTTAAGGGATATCCATCTCGGTTTTGGCGGCGAGCCGCTTCTTGAGGGCGCCGATCTCTCGCTCTCGGAAGGGGAGCGCCTCTGTCTCGTCGGCCGAAACGGCTCGGGCAAATCGACGCTCCTCAATGTCGCCGCCGGGCTGATTGAGGTTGACGGCGGTGAACGCTTCCTGCAGCCGGGCAAAACCGTGCGTTACCTGCCGCAGGAACCGGATCTGGCGGGCTCCGACAGTGTTGGAGATTATGTGAACGCGGGGCTCGCGCCGGGCGACGATCCCTATCGCGGCGTCCATCTTCTGGAGAAGCTGGGGCTAAGCGGTACTGAGAACCCCACGACGATTTCCGGCGGCGAGGCGCGCCGGGCGGCCCTGGCCCGGGTGATGGCGCCGGCACCCGACATCCTGTTGCTCGACGAACCCACCAACCACCTCGATCTTCCGGCCATCGAATGGCTTGAGCAGGAACTGCGCTCGACGCGCTCTGCCATGATCCTGATCAGCCACGACCGCCGCTTCCTGGAAACCCTCTCGACGGCGACGGTGTGGCTGGACCGGGGTGCGTCGCGTCGCCTTGAAAAGGGATTTGGTAGTTTCGAGGCTTGGCGTGATGAGGTGCTGGCCCAGGAGGAACTGGACCGCCACAAACTCGACCGCAAGATCGTGCGCGAGGAACACTGGATCACCTACGGCGTGACGGCGCGGCGCAAGCGCAACCAGGGACGCCTGCGCAAGCTTCAGGCGTTGCGGCAGGAGCGGCGTGAACAGCGCCACGTTACCGGCAACATCCGCATGATGACGACCGAAAGCGGCCTCTCCGGCAAGATCGTGGTCGAAGCGAAGGGCGTTTGGAAATCCTACGACGGCCGACCCATCGTCCGCGACTTGTCAACGCGCGTGCAGCGCGGCGACCGGCTCGGCATCGTTGGACCCAATGGCATCGGTAAAACAACGCTTGTCAATTTGCTGACGGGGGTGCTGGCTCCGGATGACGGGACCGTCAAGCAGGGCGCCAACCTGGAATTGGTCTCGCTGGACCAGAAGCGTGACAGCCTCGACCCCGCCTGGACGCTGCAGGAGGCCCTGACGCGCGGCGGTGGCGATCAGGTTTCCGTCGGCGGCGGGCACAAACACGTCATGAGCTATATGAAGGATTTCCTCTTTGCGCCGGAACAGGCGGGAACCGTCATCACGGCGCTCTCGGGCGGGGAACGGGGGCGCCTGATGCTGGCGCGCGGACTGGCTCAGCCCTCCAACCTGCTGGTGCTGGATGAGCCGACTAACGATCTCGATCTCCAAACGCTCGATCTTCTGCAGGAACTGCTGTCGGATTATCCCGGCACGGTCCTGCTGGTCAGCCACGACCGCGATTTCCTCGACCGGGTGGCGACTTCGGTGATCGCGCCGGAGGGCGGCGGCCGTTGGCTGGAATACGCCGGCGGTTACTCGGACATGCTGAGCCAGCGGGACGGCCGGCCCGGCGGCGATATTCCGGCTGCGGCCAGAAACGGCAAATCCAAGGACGCCGACAGGTCAACAACCGCCGCCGCCAAATCCAGCCGAAAGCTGACCTTCAAGGACAAGCACGCACTGGACACCCTGCCGGCCCGCATGGAAGCGCTGGAATCGGACATCGTCCGGCACCAGTCGGCCCTGGCCGACGCCGATCTCTTCACGCGTGACCCGGACGCCTTCAAGGCCGCCGTCGACGGCCTCAAGACGGCCGAAGCCGATCTCACCGCCGCCGAGGAACAGTGGCTGGAACTGGTAATGCGCCGCGAGGAACTTGAGGGCGGCTGAGGAACTCTGGTTTTTGTGAAGGGTCACCCCCACCCAACCCTCCCCCATCAAGGGGGAGGGCTTTTTTTATTTGGGGCTAGTTTTCCATGTGAGTTCCTTCCCCCCTGGTGGGGGAAGGACAGGATGGGGGGGACAGCTTGTCGGCAGCTTCGCCCGCTACAGCAGATCCTTGTTCAGCGTGTAGGTGCCGACGCACTGGCCTTGGGCGAGGACGTGGCCCTCCATGGCGGCCAGCGCTTCGGGGCCGCCGAAGTTGCCCGAAAGTCCGAGGCTTTCGCAATCCAGAGCGTAAACCGTGAAGACGTAGTGATGCATGATCTCGTCGTTCCAGGGCGGGCAGGGGCCGTCGTAGCCGCCGTAGTCGCCGCCCATGTCGGCATCGCCCGCGAACCAGTCGGTGTAGTTGTTGAGACCGCGAACGCCGTTCGCGGTCGCGCCCACGTCCTTGCCGCCCGCCGTGATGGCGTCGCTGTCCGCACCGGCGGCGAGACCCGAAACGCCCCCGCCGATGTCGACCAGCACCCAATGGTAGAAATCGACGCGCGGCAGGTCGGCGGACACCGCCTTGCCTTCCTGGTTGACGTCGTCGCCCACGGACGGCACGTCGGGGTCATGGCAGATGATGGCGAAGGATTGGGTGCCCTCAGGCGCCCCTTCCCATGAAATGCCGGGACTGCGGTTCTCGCCCATGCTGACATGACCCTCGTCCGCGGGAATGCAGAAGGCGTACTCGCCGGGAATGCGTTCGCCGTCGTTCCAGGCATCGATGGTTACGTTGAGCGTCGCGGTCATGTGTGCCTCCCGATATTGTTTGTATAGTATTGAGGGAATTATCCATGACCGGGCCCGGAGCGAAAACCTCTAATGTCGGGCGGCGGAATTATCGGGGGGAGGCACGATGTCGGAGACGGCGATTTCCGAAGACCTGTTGGCGGCGCTGGATCATGTGTCGACGGCAACGCTCACCATGCAGTTGCTGAAGCGCGGCCTCCGATCCTGCTACATCGCGGACGCCAAGCCTCTAGTGCCCGAAACACCACGTATCGCCGCAGTCGCCTATACGCTGCGCTTTATTCCCATGCGCGAGGATCTCAGCAATCCGGAAATCCTCGGCGACCCCGAATACGCCCCCCGCAAGGCCATCGAAGACATTCCGCCGGGCCAGGCCCTGGTGGTCGATTGCCGGGGGGTGACGACTTCCGGCGTGATCGGCGACATCCTGGCGTTGCGGTTGAAGACCCGGGGCGCGGCGGCGGTGATTGCGGACGGGCCCGTGCGCGATGCCGGCGAAGTGGCGAAGACGGGCCTGCCGATATATTGCGCGGGCTCCGCGGCGCCCCCCAGCCTCGGCGATCATTTCGGTGCAGACGTGCAACGGCCCATCGCCTGTGGTGGGGTGGCGGTGTTTCCGGGCGATGTCGTCGTCGGTGACGGGGACGGCGTGGTCGTCGTACCTCGTACGATTGCGCATGAGGTCGCCGAAGCCGCGCTGGAGCAGGAAAAGATGGAGGGCTTTTTAAAACTTCGCGTCGCCGACGGTCATCCCACCATCGGCACCTACCCGCCCAACGAAGAAACGCTCAAGGCCTACGAAGACTGGCTGAAGGAGCACGAGTAGGAGCGGGTACTCCTACTCCGCCGCCTGCGAACGCTTGCCCAAATCGGCGCCGGCCGCCGTGGCGATGGCGTCGAGGTTTTCGTTCAGCGTCGGACGGTCCTCATGGAAGAACACGCCGAGTGCCGGGCGCTGGGTTTTTTCCGCCTCGCGCATCGCCGCCAGCCGGTTCGAGCTGTCATGCTCCTCCGGCAGGTCGCGCACCGCCATGCTGATGTTGCCGTAGGTCTTGTTGGTCTTGTCGAAGGTGACGCACGGGCTGAGGATGTGCAGGTAGGAAAACCCCTTGTGCGCCATGGCCTGGCGGATCATGTCGGCGAGGTGGTGGGGGTTGCCGGCATAGGCCTGGCCGACCCAACTGGCGCCGTAGGAAAGCACCATCATCAGCGGATTGAGCGGCGCCTCGCGGTTCTCGTAAGGCGTCGTCGTGGTCTTGAAGCCCTGGTCCGAGGTCGGCGAGGTCTGACCCTTGGTCAGGCCGTAGATGCCGTTGTCAAACAGCAGATAGGTGAGATCGACGTTGCGCTTGGCGGCATGCGGAATGTGGCCGCCGCCGATGGCGAAGCCGTCGCCGTCACCGCCCACCACCACAACGGTCAGATTGTCGTTGGCCGTCTTGATGCCGGTTGCGACGGGCAGAGTGCGGCCGTGCAGGGTGTGGAAGCCGTAGACGTCGACGAAAAAGGGGAAGCGCGAGGCGCAACCGATGCCGGAGACGCAGACCACGTCCTTGTTGTCGAGTTGCAGCGCGTTGAGCGCGTTGGTCACGCCCTCGGTCATGCTGTAATAACCGCAGCCGGGGCACCAGGTGGGCAGCGAGCCGGAACGGTAGTCCAGCCGTCCGCTTTCCTGGATTTGTTCGAGCTTTTCCTCGAGGTAGACCGGGGCCCGCAATTCGGCGTTCATGGTGCTTACTCCTCGTAACCCGATTCAGGCCGCGTCGCGGGCGTCGCGCCCGGCCAGACGGCGGATTTCGTTCAAAATATCGGCCACCCGCATGGGCGTGCCGGGTACCTTGTTGAGACGGTGGACGGGTTGTCCAAGCTTACCGGAAACCAGACCGGCGAACTGGCCCTCATAATTGAGCTCCGGGATCAGGACCTCCTTCGCGGAGGCCATGAACTCACGGATGGGCTCGACCGGCAATGGCGACAGCATGACGACCTTCATGGCGGCGCAACGGATGCCTTCCTCGCGCGCCATCATCATGGCCTCCAGGGCCTCGCCAAAGGTCGAACCCCAAGCCAGCAAGGCAACGTCGATCTCTCCTTCGTCGCCAAAGCGTTTGGTGATGGTGATGCCGGGATGGTCGACGGCGCTTTCCAGCTTGTCGTGGCGCTTGGCCGTCATATCGTGGTGCATGACCGGCTGGTCGTTGGGGCGGCCGCGCTCGTTGTGCTCCAGTCCCGTGACCGTGTGGATACCACCGCGCTCGCCCGGAATGGCGCGCGGACTGATGCCGTCCTCGGTCATGGCGAAGCGTTCGTACGGCGCGTCGTCCTTCAGTTCCATGGGTTTCGACATGTCGGGTTCGAAGCGCTCGTCCGGGGACACCACCACGGTTTCATAGCGGTTGGAAAGGTAGAGGTCCAAGAGAACGATCACCGGCGTCTGATAGCGTTCGGCCATCTCGAAGGCCTTGCCGGCGCAACGCCAGCAGCCTTCGACGTTGGTCGGCGCCAGCACGATGCGCCGGGCGTCGCCCGAACCGCCGAAGACGGCGAGGTTGAGATCGGACTGTTCCGTCTTGGTCGGCATGCCGGTGGACGGACCGCCGCGCTGCGAGACGAAGATCACCGACGGCACCTCCGCCATGACGCCGAGGCCCAGCATCTCCGCCATCAGTGCGAGGCCCGGACCGGAGGTCGCCGTCGCCGCCCGGGCGCCGGCATAGCCCGCGCCGATTGTGGCGGCAATGGCCGATATCTCGTCCTCGGTCTGCAACGACCGTTTGCCGTGCTTGGGCATTTCCGTCGTCAGGCGTTCCATGATGGTCGTCGCCGGCGTGATGGGATAACCGAAGTAGGTGTCGATGCTGGCGTCCAGGCAACCGCGCGCGACGGCGGCATTGCCGCTCAGCATCTCCGCCTCGCCCATGCTTTCATCGCGGGCGGGCGGCTTGCCCACGCTGACGTCGTCGAAGCGGTATTCACCGGCACCCTGGTCGTAGCCCGCATCGAAAGCGGCGACGTTGCTGGTTGTAACGGCTTCGGGCTTGGTGCGGAACTTGTGGGCGATGACGTCGTGGAAGACCTGGCGCGGCAGGCCGTAGAGGCCGGCCACGAAGCCCAGCGCCACCATGTTGCGCGACCGGTTCCCGCCGGTGGCTTTTTCCGAGATCTCGCGCACCGCCAGGGCGTAGGGGATCTGGCCGGGTAAAAGATGGCCGGAGATATGGTTGCCCTCGCTCAGCAGGCTGATGGGGTGCGAATCGTAGATCACGGCCCCGTAGTCGCGCACCTCGGCGGCGTGGGGAATGGCATGGCTGTCGTCCAGCGAAACCAGAATGTCGGTCTGCTGCTTCATGGAGTAGACCTGCTCGCCGGTGATGCGGGTGCGCGAGACGCACTTGCCGAAGCCGCGGATTTCCGCCGGGTACTGGTCGAAGGCGATAACGCGGTAGCCGGCGCGGGCCATGGCCTGCTTCAGGATGTCGCCGACCGCGATGGTGCCGTCGCCGGCCGAGCCGCAAAAGGCGATCTGGATATCCGTGCCGTTGCTGCTCACGTGCTGTACTCCCAGAAAGGCGACGAGATGCCGCCGTCGTCGGTGATGACGAGATGTTCGTCGACGTCCGTCGTGAACGGTACTTCGTCGCCCATCATGTTGCGGGCCGCCACTTCGCCCATCATGCGGACGTTGCGCCAGCCGTAGTAGAAGCGGTACTCGTTCTGCTCCGCCGACCAGATCTGGCAAACATCGCCTGCGGCGTAGACCTCGTCGCGCGTCGTCTTGAGCTGCGGGTTGACCAAGAGACCGCGTTCGATGTCGACGCCGGCGGTGCTCATGAAATCGACCATAGGCGTCAGGCCGTAGAGCGGCATGACGATGTCGGCGTTTAGCGTGGCGCCGTTGACGAACACGACCTGGCGCGCGGTCTTGCCGTTGGAGGTGTCCTCGACGTGGTCCACCTCGCCCTCGTCGATCACTTCCATGCCCATCTTCTCCAGCGCCGCGAGGTACTTCGGGCGTTCCTCGGTGCTGATCTCGTGGGGCCAGAAGGTGCGGTCGCCGGGTACCACGGCGACTTGGTAACCCGTATCGATCAGCGTCCGCGCAAGGTCCAGACCGATCATGTCGGCGCCCAGCATGACGACGCGGCCGCCTTTCGGCAGATCGTTGTACATGTTCATGGCGGCGCGGAACGTGGTGAAGTTGTGCATCAGGTGCACCGATTCCTGCAGGCGTTCGGGTAGGTATCCCGCGCCACCCGTCGCCACCAGAAGCTGGTCGAAGCCCATTTCCTCGCGGTGCGCCAGCGTGATCACCCGGCGTTCGGTGTCAACGTCGGCGACGATGCTCTTGCGCCGAAGCGCGATGTGGTTGTCCTGGTAATACTCCGGCGGGTGCTGCAGATAATCGCGCCAATCCTGACGACCCCGGAACACGTCGGGCAGTTCATAGCGGTTGTAGAACAGAAGCGCGCCGGCGGAGACGATGCTGATGCGGCTCTGCTTGTCGCGCTCGCGCAGGATGTCGGCGGCGCGGTTGCCGGCGGCGCCGTTGCCGATGATGACGAGATGCGGCTGGTCGGCCATGGCTACACGTCCTGGAAAAAGATTTCTTGCTTGGCGATGGAGATGCACTTGGTCGGGCAGACCATGTGACAGGCGCCGCAGCGGATGCACTCGTCGTTGTCGATCCAGATGGCGCCGACCCTGTTCCACTGCATGGTTTCCTCGAGATCGCCGTAGGTGCCGTCCTCGTTGATCTGGACGCCCGAGACCAGCTTGATGCAGTCGCGCGGGGCGACGTCGATGCAGGCCCGGCAGTAGATGCAGTTGTCGACGTCGATCTCGTACTTCATGTGGCAGAGGTAGCAGCGCTTGGCTTCCTCGAAGGCGAGGTCCTTGTCCATGCCGGTCTCGACCTCGGTCTCGAGATCGTTGAACCGGTTGGCCATGGGTTCGGTGGGGATCGGCTGGCGCGGAATGAAATCGAAAGCGCGTTCGCGCAAGGGCGCCTCGACGGGTTCGATCTTGACGACGCGCTTGCGCCGTTCGCGGTTCATCAGCCAGGTATCCAGTTTCAGCGCCACCTCGCGGCCATGGCCGACGGCTTCCACGACCGTGGTCGCGCCGCTGACGAAATCGCCCGCGGCGAACAGGCCGTCGACCGAGGTCATGCCGTTGTCGCCGATGCGCACGTTGCCCCAGCGGTCCAGTTCAACGTCGATGTCCATCACGTCGTTGATGGTCTTCTGGCCGATGGCGACCAGCACGGTGTCGCAAGCCTCGACGAATTCCGAGCCTTCGATGGGGATGGCTTCGCGCCGGCCGTTGGCGCGCCAACCGCCCAGTCGGTTCTGGGCGAAGCGGACGCCGGTGACACGTCCTTCGTCGTCGGTTTCCAGACCGACCGGGGTGCGCAGGCCCAGGATCTTGATGCCTTCGCGCTTGCTTTCGAAAATTTCCTCGTGGGTGACGGGGATGTATTTCTCGGTCGTGCGGATGTGGACGTGGACTTCCTCGGCGCCGAGACGCAGTGCCACACGGGCGCAATCGAGCGCCGTGAAGCCCGCGCCGATAACGGCGACGCGCTTGCCCACGGTCTTCGTTTCGCCGCGGTGGAGTTCGGTGAGGAAGTCCAGGCCGTATTCGGCGTTGGGCGCGGTGATCACCGGATCGTCCTCGCCGTCGTAGTCCTTCAGCGGCAGGGCCATGGCGGCCATGCAGCCCATCGCCATGAGCACGCCGTCGAAATCAGCCAGCAGGCTGGAGAGTTTGGTGTCGTCGGGGCCGGTGCCCATGTTGACGCCGGTTTTCATTGTGACGCCGAGACGCGTGGCGTTGTGCACCTCGACATCCAGAATGTCGCGCGGCAGGCGGAAAACCGGAATGCCGTAGTAGAGCATGCCGCCGGCGACGTCCTCGCGCTCCAGTATCGTTACCGCATGTCCAAGGGTGGAGAGGTCGTGGGCCGCCGCCAGGCCGGCGGGTCCGGCGCCGATCACGGCGATGCGTTTGCCGGACGGCGTGTAGAGATTTTCCGTGATGCGGTGGCCGGCGGTCTTGAGATCCGCTGCCGCACGCTTGAGATGGCAGATGTTGACGGGTTCGCCGTTGCCCGGCCAGCCGTGGCGGCAGGCATCCTCGCAAGGCCGGGAACAAATGCGGCCCAGCACGCCCGGCAGCACGTTGGCCATGCGGTTGATCTCGTAGGACCGGCCGTAGCGTTCCTCGACGATCGTGCGGATGTAGGCCGGCACGTTGGTGTCCGCCGGGCAGGCCGCCTGACAGGGCACATTCTCGCGCACCCAACCCACGTCGCGCGGATCGGTGGAGTAACGAACCGGAGTGACGACGCGTCGTCCGTATGACTGCGGTGTGGAGAAGTCTTCGTCTTCGTCGACGTAAATCTTGCGCGTCTCCTGCTCGACGCGCTGGTCTTGGTCGGCCATGCCGAAACCCGTACCTATCTCTGGTCGGCGGGCCAGTGTCATTCCCTTGGGGAATAACCCGACGTTGCGCCGAACTACGGTGATAAAGTCATATTAGTCAGCGCGACGTTATCCCAAATAAGCCGCGCAATGGCAACAGCAATACTACCGTTTTCAGTCAAAATTGACTCTATTAGAAACTGCTAATTTAAAGATGCAACCGTTGTGTTGATTTCCGGCAGTATTCGTTAGCTAATTAGTTGAGAGGAATAGAAATCTTACCCCACCTCGGCTTCGGGGATGGTGAATGACTCCTCGGCACTGGCCGCTCGCCACCAGCGCATTCCCTCGGTCTCCCAGACCGCGCCGGCGTAGGCCGAGACCAGACCGTCCATGTCGACGCCGTAGGTGATAAAGCGCGACACGACCGGGGCGAACATGGCGTCGGCGGCGGAAAACTCGCCGAAGAGATAGGCGCCGTTTTTTCCGAAACGGCCCCGGCAGTCGATCCAGATTTGCTTAATTCGTTCGATATCGGCTTGGCATTGCGGGCTCACGTCGATGTGACGTCCCTCGGCTCGGATATTCATCGGCAGTTCGTTGCGCAAATCGGCGAAACCGGAATGCATCTCGGCGCTGACGGCGCGGGCAATGGCGCGCGCAGCCGGATCATCCGGCCACCAAGAGCGATCCGGGTAGTGCTCGGCCAGATACTCGATGATGGCGATGGTATCCCAGACGACGAGGTCGCCGTCATGCAGCACGGGCACGCGCCCGGCGGCGGAATGCGAAAGGATGCGCTCGGCCGTGTTGGGCAGGTCGAGTGGGATGACTTCTTCCCTAAACTCCAAGCCGGCTTCGCGCATGGCCAGCCAGGCGCGCAGCGACCAAGATGAATAGTTCCGGTTGCCGATAACCAGCGTCAGTTCGGACAAGTGATCCCCCTTCCGGCAAAATCCCACATATGCTCTAAATGACGCCCCGCAAATTATAGAGGTTTCCGCCCGTGTCCAATCTTCTCGATACTACCGAGGCCGCCATTCCGCTCCATGCCGTCGCCGTCGATGAGTTTGATGACTGGAAAGCCGGGCGTTCTTCATCGGATCGCCAGTGGCTGGAGTCGACCGGATTCAAGGCGAAGGCAGGTAAATCCGCAACGCTGCCGGCCGCTGAGGGAGGCATCGGCGGTGCGGTGCTTTGCCTGGGAAACGACGGACCCTTCGATTACGCTTCGGCGGCGGAGAAACTTCCCACCGGCAGTTACCGGCTGACGCCCGAGCCGGAAGTTGCCGAGGCAAACAATGCGGCGCTCGGATGGGGGCTCTCCGGGTACCGCTTCGAACGTTACAAGCAGGAGGAAGAGGAGGGGACCGCGAACCTCGTCTGGCCAGCGGCCTGCGAAAGGGCGCGAACCGAGGCCGCGCTTGAGGCTATCTTCCTGGCCCGCGATCTCGTCAACACGACGGCCGCCGACCTCGGTCCGGCAGAACTGGCTACCGCCGCCAGGGGTGTGGCGGAAAAGTTCGGCGCCGAATATTCCGAAATCGTCGGAGATGATCTCCTCGACGCCAACTATCCCATGGTTCACGCGGTGGGACGGGCCAGCTCACGACCGCCGCGCCTGATTGACTTCGTGTGGGGCGACAAACAACATCCGCGCGTCACTCTGGTGGGCAAAGGCGTGTGCTTCGATTCAGGCGGGCTCGATCTCAAGCCCGCCAGCGCCATGGAACTGATGAAGAAGGATATGGGCGGTTCGGCCGCCGTTTTGGCGCTGGCCTTCATGGTGATGGCGGCAAACATGCCGGTGCGTCTCAGGGTGCTGATCCCGGCGGTGGAAAACGCCGTCTCGGCCAATGCTTTCCGGCCGGGCGACGTGCTGCAGAGCCGCAAGGGCCTTACCGTCGAGATCGGCAATACCGACGCCGAAGGGCGCCTGGTTCTTGCCGACGCCCTGGCCGAAGCGGTATCCGAGGAACCTGAACTGTTGGTCGACTGCGCCACCTTGACGGGCGCCGCCCGCGTCGCCCTGGGCCCCGAACTGCCCGCTTTCTTCACGCCCGACGACGATTTGGCGCGGGAATTGTCGGAGGCCGGCGACGCCGTTCACGATCCCGTCTGGCGCCTGCCGTTGTGGCAGCCCTACACCGACCTCTTCAAGAGCCGCATTGCCGATCTCAACAATGCCGGCGAGGACCGTTTGGGCGGCGCCATCACCGCCGCGCTGTTCCTCGAACGCTTTGCGGAGGGCGTCGACGCCTGGGTGCACCTCGACATGTTCGCCTGGAACAAGAAGGCCCGGCCCGGCCGTCCAGTGGGTGGAGAGGCCCAGGCCGTCCGTGCACTTTTCAACGTCATCGAGGGTCGATTTAGCAACTCGACTTGAGTTATATTCATGGCGGGCGCGAAACAGAACACTACGGTGTTTCAAGCTTTGATTGAAACACTGAGGGCCGTGAGCACATTGTGCTGCACGGGAAATAATTGAAGAGGCATTTCCGTTGCAACGGAAACCGCTTTAGGTAGTTTGATGACGATTTCTGTGACGACCCAGCAAGCCCTTGATATTTGGAGAGGCGCCCTCGTCGACGGCGTTCGCGGCGACAAACCGGATTTGTCGGCTCGCCAATTTGCCCTGATGCTGACGGTGTATCTCACCGATCCGCCCCATACGGTGCGGGGTCTTTCCAAGGAGCTGGGCATCGCGAAGCCCGCCGTAACACGGGCGCTCGATGCGCTGGAGCGTCAGGACTTCGTCCGCCGGGGTCCCGATCCTGACGACAAGCGCAGCATCCGCATTAACCGCTCGGTCAAGGGCTCGGTCTATCTCACCGAATTCGCGGACAACGTCTCCAAATCGATCGTCCGCGTCAACGGTCAGTAACCTCTCTCCACGTCAACCGGATTGAGAAGCTTGCGTCCTTCAAGGGCGCGGTGGATGTTGTCGATGAGTTGCGGGGCCACGTCTTCGGGAAAGGAATCGGCGGCATTGTGGGGAGTGACGGTCACCCTCGGATGGGTCCAGAAGGGATGGTCGTCGGGAAGCGGTTCCTCGTGGAAAACGTCGAGCGTTGCGCCCTCCAGCGTGCCGTAGTCCAAGGCGGCGATCAGGTCCGCGTCAACGACATGCCCGCCGCGCGCCGCGTTGATCAGGTAGGCGCCCTGGGGCAGGGCCGAGAGCGTCTTGGTATTGATGATGCCCTCGGTCTCGGCCGTCAGCGGCAACAGGCAGACCAGCATTTTCAGTGAATTGAGGAAGGCGGTGAGACCATCGTCGCCGTGATAGGTGGTGACGGCCTCCAACGACTTGGGTGAGCGACTCCAACCCGCGATGTCGAAGCCCAGCGCCCCAACCGCCCGTGCCGCGTGCTGGCCCAGCTCGCCCAGCCCCAGGAAACCGATCGTCGTTGTGGCGGCGTTGTCGGGCGGCAGGTACTCCCACCTGCGGGCCTGTTGGTTGGCCTGGGTTTCGTCGAAGCGGCGGTGGTAGCGCAAGACGTGCAGGAGGACGTACTCGGCCATCGCGCCGGTCATGCGGGGATCGACCACACGGGTGATCGGCACGCCCGCCGGCAGATTGTTGTCGCCCAGGACGTGCTCGACGCCGGCGCCGAGATTGCAGATGACGCGGAGGTTGGGATAGCCCTGCAGTTCACCGTGCACGTGCTTCCAGACGACGATGGCGTCGATGTCGGCCGCATCGCCCTCGTCCGGCCAGAGGCGGAATTCCAGGGACGGGTCCAACCGTTGCAGCGTGTTGCGCCAGCGCTCCTGCGAATGGTCCGCGCCGAAATGAATGAGCACCGCCATTGCCTAAGTCCTCACTGCGCCGCTTTCGTCGGCCTGCAGCTCGAAAGCCGCCTGCATCAGGGCTTGGGTGTAATCCGTCTGCGGATTGTCGAAGACCGCGTCGGCGTTGCCCTGCTCGACCACCTGGCCATCGCGCATGACGATCACTTCATCCGACAAGGCGCGGACGACGCGAAGATCGTGACTGATAAACAGATAGGCGAGATTGTGCTCACGCTGCAAATCACGCAGGAGATCGACGATCTGCGCCTGCACCGACATGTCGAGCGCCGAAGTGGGTTCGTCCAGCACGACGAAACGGGGTTTCAGCACCATCGCGCGGGCGATGGAGATGCGCTGGCGCTGGCCGCCGGAAAATTCGTGGGGATAGCGGTCCTGGGTTTCGGGATCGAGCCCCACTTCCTCCAGCGCCTCGCCGATTATCGCCCGGCGTTCCTCGTAATCGCCACCCATGTCGTGCACCAGCAGTCCCTCGCCGACGATCTGGCCGATCGAGAGGCGCGGGCTGAGGCTGGCAAAGGGATCCTGGAAGACGATCTGCATTTCCCGGCGCAAGGGCCGCATGTCGCCGAAACCCAAGCCCTGGATGTCCTTGTCGTCGAAGCGGATCGGGCCTTTGCTGCGGATCAGGCGCAAGAGCGCCAGCGCCAGGGTGGTCTTGCCTGAGCCGCTTTCGCCAACGACGCCAACAGTGTGGCCGGCCCGGATAGTGAGCGTGACGCCGTCGACGGCGCGGACGTGATCGACGGTCCGGCGGAAAACGCCCTTCTTGATGGGGAACCAGACCTTGAGGTCGTCGGCGCTCATGACCTCAGCGGCTTCATCCTCCGGCGTTGCGGGATGACCGCCCGGTTCCGCCGCCAGCAAGGCTTGGGTGTATTCATGCTGCGGATTGCCGAAGACCTCGTCGACGCTGCCGTGTTCGACGACCTCGCCTTCTTTCATGACGTGGACGCGTTCGGCCATGTGCCGGACGATGCCGAGGTCGTGGGTGATCAGCAGCATGGCCATGCCGAGCCGTGCCTGCAGATCCTTCAACAGCTTGAGCAACTGCGCCTGGATGGTGACGTCGACGGCGGTGGTCGGTTCGTCGGCGATCAGCAGATCGGGTTCGTTGGCCAGCGCCATGGCGATCATCACGCGCTGGCGCTGGCCGCCGGAAAGCTGGTGGGGATAGGCCCCGAGCCGCCCCTCGGCGTTCTGCAGGCCCACGAGTTCGAGGAGTTCCAGCGTCCGCGCCCGCGCCTCCGCCTTGCTCAGGCCGCGGTGCAGAATGAGGGTTTCGTTGATCTGTTTCTCGATGCTGTGCAGCGGGTTGAGCGAGGTCATGGGTTCCTGGAACACCATGGAGATGCGGTCGCCGCGGATGTCCCTCATCTCCGCTTGATTGGCGCCGATCACTTCCTTGCCGTCGATCAGGATGGAGCCCGACGGGTGGCTGGCCTGGGGGTAGGGCAGCAGTTGGAGCACGGACAGCGCGCTCACCGATTTGCCCGAACCGCTTTCGCCGACCAACGCCACCGTCTCGCCCCGTTCGATGCGGAAGGAGACGTGGCGCACGGCCTCGACTTCACGCCCCTCGACCTTGAAATTGACCGATAGGTCATCGACGACGAGGAAATCGCGGGCGCTCATGCCAGGGCCTTTCTCGGATCGAAGGCATCGCGCAACGCTTCGCCAGCGAACACCAGCAACGTCAGCATGATGGAAATGGTGAAGAAGCCGGACATGCCAAGCCACGGCGCTTGCAGATTTGCCTTGCCCTGAGCCAGCAGTTCACCCAGCGACGGCGAGCCCGGCGGCAGGCCGAATCCGAGAAAATCCAGCGCCGTCAAGGTGGTGATGGAACCGTTGAGGATGAAGGGCAGGAAGGTAATCGTCGCCACCATGGCGTTGGGCAGCAGATGGCGGAACATGATCATGGTATTGCCGACACCCAGGGCGCGGGCGGCGCGGACGTACTCAAAGTTCCGTGCCCGCAAGAACTCCGCCCGCACGACGCCCACCAGCGCCATCCAACTGAACAGCAACAGGATGATGAGGAGCGTCCAGAACCCGGGCACGATGAAGCTCGCCATGATGATCAGGATGTACAGCGACGGCAGACCCGACCAGATCTCGATGAAGCGCTGGAACAAGAGATCCAGCCAGCCCCCGAAATATCCCTGAACCGCACCCGCGATGACGCCGATGACGGAAGAGAAAACCGTCAGAATCAGGCCGAAAAGGACGGAGATCCGAAAACCGTAGATCAGCCGGGCCACGACATCCCGGGCCTGATCGTCCGTTCCCAGCCAATTCTCCGCCGACGGCGGCGCCGGCGCCGGAACCGGCAGATCGAGGTTGATGGTGTCGTAGGAGTAACGGACGATCGGCCAGACCATCCAGCCCTTCTCGTTGATCAAGTCCTGAATGAAGGGGTCGCGGTATTCGGCCTCAGTCTCGAAGTCGCCGCCGAATTTGGTTTCGGCGTACTCGACAAAAACGGGGAAATGAAGCTCGCCCTCGTAGGACAAAACGATGGGTTTGTCGTTGGCGATGAATTCGGCGAACAGGCTGACGAAAAAGATGGCCAGAAAAATCCAGAACGACCACCAGCCCCGGCGGTTGGCGCGAAAATTCTGCAACCGCCGTCGCGTCAGGGGAGTGATCCGAATGCCGAAAACGCTTTCCGCCATCAGCCCACATCCCGCCGTTCGAAATCGATCCGCGGATCGATGATCATGTACATGATGTCGCCGACCAACCCCATTATCAGACCCAGCAGCGTAAAGAAGAACAGGCTGCCGAAGACGACGGGATAGTCGCGGTTGATCACCGCCTCGAAGCCCAGCAAACCCAGTCCGTCCAGCGAGAAAATCACCTCGATCAGCAGCGCCCCGGTGAAGAGCACACCGATGAAGGCGCTGGGAAAACCGGCGATGACGATCAGCATGGCGTTGCGGAAGACGTGTCCGTAAAGCACGCGGTTTTCCGTCAGGCCCTTGGCCCGTGCCGTCATGACGTATTGCTTGTTGATCTCCTCGAGGAAGGAGTTCTTGGTCAGCATCGTCAGCGTTGCGAAACCGCCGATCACCATGGCGAGAATGGGCAGCGTGAGGTGCCAGAAATAATCGGCGATGCGGTCAGGCCAGGAAAGCTCCGCCCAGTTCTCCGAGGTGAGACCGCGCAGCGGGAAAATATCCCAGAAGCTGCCTCCGGCGAACAGCACGATCAGAAGAACCGCAAACAGGAAGCTTGGGATGGCGTAGCCGACGATGATGATGCTTGATGTCGCGATGTCGAAGCGGCTGCCGTCCCTCACCGCCTTGGCGATGCCCAGTGGGATCGATATCAGGTAAACCAGCAAGGTGGTCCAGACGCCCAGCGAAATCGATACCGGCATCTTGTCGAGGACAAGATCGACCACCGGCCGATCACGGAAGTAGCTGTCGCCGAATTCGAACTGGACGTAGTTGCCCATCATCAGGAAAAACCGTTCGTGCGCGGGCTTGTCGAAGCCGTAGAGCTTTTCGATCTCCTTGATGAATTCCGGATCGAGCCCCTGCGCGCCCCGATACTTGCTGGTGACGTCGGCCGAACCGGTTTGGGCTTTTTGGCTGCCGGTTTCGCCACCCGCCGTACCGCCGCCGATGCGGGCGGTGGGGTCAACCGCCGTACCCTGGATCTGCGCGATCATCTGCTCCACGGGCCCGCCGGGGGCGAACTGGATGATGAAGAAGTTCAGAACCATGATGCCGAACAGGGTCGGAACCATCAGCAGCAGCCGGCGGATGATGTAGGCGAGCATGGCGGGCTAGCCGCCTTTGGCCATTGCGGCTTCCAATGCCTTGGCGCGGTTTTCGTCGTACCACCAGGTATCGAGAAATCCGAGGTCGTACTTCGGCTTAACCTTGGGCCGGGCAAACTTGTCCCAATAGGCCACGGTATGCACGGCCTTGAACCATTCCGGCACGATATAGTGATTGCCCAGCAGGACCCGGTCCAGGGCGCGGGCCGCCGTCGTCAGGGCCTTGCGGTCAGGCGCCTCGGCGATGTGTTCCAAAAGCGCGTCGATCACGGGATCGCTGATACCGGAATAATTGATGCTGCCTTGCTGTTTGGCGGCCTCCGAACCCCAGAAATTGCGCTGCGCGGTTCCGGGCGTCGCCGGCGTGCCGAAGGCCTCCGTCGCCACGTCGAAGTCGAAGGTCTGCTTGCGGTTGGTGTAGTGCGTGACATCGACCTGCCGGATCGAGGCATCGATGCCGAGCCTCTTCAAATTCTTCACGATGGGCGCGAGGATGCGCTCGAATGTGGGCGAGTAAGTGAGGAATTCGATCGTCATCTGATCGCTGTCGCCCTTCACCAGCTTGCCGCCCTTGACGGTCCAGCCCGCTTCCGTCAGCAGTTTTTTGGCGCGCCTGAGGTTCTGCCGCAACGGATTGCCTTCGCCTGGCGGCATGTAGACCTCGGTGAAAACCCGGGCCGGCAACTTGTCGCGGAATGGTTCCAGCAACGCCAGCTCGTCCTTGTCAGGGAGGGCGCGGGCCGCCATGTCGGTGTTCTGCCAAATGCTCAGCGTGCGGTCGTAAAGCCCGTAGAACAGATTCTTGTTGGTCCAGGCGAAATCGAAAGCCAATCCAAAGGCTTCCCTCACCCGGGCATCCTTGAACTTGTCTCGTCTGAGGTTAAGGGCGAAATACTGGCGCGGCGCCGGCGCTTTGTTGGGGATGCCTTCCAGCTTCACCCAGCCCTTGTCGACGGCGGGAAACTTGTAACCGGTGGCCCAGCTCTTGGAGGTGAACTCCTCGCGGAAGTCGTAGTCGCCGCCCTTGAAGGCCTCCAGCGCTACATTGCGGTCGCGGTAGAAAACGAAGTGAAAGCGGTCGAAATTGTAGCGCCCGCGCATCACCGGCAGGTCCTTAGCCCAATAATCCTCAACCCGCTCGTAGATGAGATCGCGGCCCTGATCGACCTTGGCGATGCGGTAAGGTCCCGAAGCCAGCGGCGGAACGATGGTGGTGCGGTTGAACTCGACCGTGTCGTAGTAGGTCTTGGAAAGGATCGGCAGGGTAGCCACGATGCTCGGCAGGTCGCGCGTCAATGCGCCCTCCCGGAAGGTAAAGCGCACGCGGTCGGGCGCGGGACTTTCCCCTTTCACTACATCCTTGAGGCTGATGCGGTAGCTCGGCCGGCCCTCGGTCTTCAGGATGTTGAAGGTGAACAGGATGTCTTCCGGGGTGATTTGGGACCCGTCGTGAAACCTGGCTTCCGGGCGCAGGACGAATTCGACCCACTGCCGGCCGGGTCCGACCTCAACGGTCTTCGCCACCAGCCCGTATAGGGCGTCCGGTTCGTCCGAGGCCGATGTCATCAGCGAATCGTAGGGCATCTGCATGGCGATGGCGCCCATGCCCCGAAGCCGGATGCCCTTAATGATGAAGGGATTGACGTTGTCGAAGGAGCCCAGGTCCCGAAGCCGGATCGTGCCGCCTTTGGGCGCATCCGGATTGACGTAGTCAAAGTGCTTGAAATCGGCCGGGTACTTGAGGTCGCCGAAGATCGACAGGCCGTGGCGCGGTTCCGCCTGCGCCGCCGCCGCGACACCGACCCCCAATGTCAGAATGGCCAACAGGCCCGCGCTTTTTGTGCTCTTGTTTTTCACGGTATCGACCATAGTAAAGCCGGACCCCTCAAGGTCAATTGCCGCGTCAGTTTCCCGATTTTTTCGTGGCCGCCTTAAGCGCGGCGTCCTTGGCCGGATCGATCCACCAGGTAAAGAATCCGGGTGAGTATCTCGGTGGTTTCGCCGGCCGGCCGAAGCGGTCCCAATACGCCAGTCGGAACTTCAGGCTTTGCCACTGCGGCACCGAGTAGAAATTCCACAAGAGCACGCGGTCCAAGGCCTTCGTCGCGGCCACGAGTTCCTCGCGGTTGGGGGCGGCGACGATCTTCTCGATCAGGTCGTCCACGGCCGGATTCTTGATTCCGATGTAATTCCGGCTGCCGGGCACGTCGGCGTTGTAGGAGCCCCAGAAATCCCGCTGTTCGTTGCCCGGAGAAGATGATTGGCGCATCCACAGAACGAAGGTGTCGAAGTCGAAATCCCGCACCCGGTTCTGATACTGCGCCGAATCGACGACCCGAAGATTGACCTCGATGCCCATGCGCTTGAGGTTCTTCGCCATGGGCAACAGGATGCGCTCCATGGCCGGTCCGCTGAGGAGCATTTCGAAGACGAAGGGTTGCCCCGTGTCCGGGTCGATCAGCTTGCGATCCTTGATGTGGTAACCCGCTTCCTTGAGAAGCTTGATCGCCTTACGCAATTGCGGCCGGATGTTGCCGCTGCCGTCGGTCTTGGGAACGCTGAATTCCGTGGTGAAAATCTCGTCCGGGATCTTTCCGCGGTGGGGTTCCAGATACTTCAGTTCCGACGGCCCGGGTAAGCCGGTAGCGGCAAACTCCGAGTTGGAAAAATAGCTGCTCACCCGGCTGTACTGCCCGTAGAACAGGTTTTTGTTGGTCCACTCGAAATCGAACGCGTAGCCGATGGCCCGGCGCACTCTGGGGTCGCGGAACTTGGCGCGCCTGATATTGAAATGCAGGCCCTGAAGGCCCGTCGGGTTCTCGTCATCCAGTTCCAACTTCTTGTACCAGCCCTTGTCGAGGGCGGGTGAGCCGTATCCCGTCGCCCAGACCTTGGAGGTATTTTCCTGCCGGAAGTCGTATTCGTGGGCCTTGAAGGCCTCCAGCGAAACGGTGGCGTCGCGGTAATAGTCGTAGCGGATAATGTCGAAGTTGTACTGACCCTTGTTTGTCGGAAGGTCCTTGCCCCAGTAATCCTTGACGCGTTCGTAGGTGATGGAGCGTCCCGGATCGAGTTCCTTGATGCGGTAGGGGCCCGATCCCAGGGGTGGTTCCAGCGTCGTTTTATCGAAGGGGTGGGTTTCGTAATACGCCTTGGGCAAGACGGGCACCTGACCGGTAATGTGGGGCAGTTCCCGGTTGAGATCGCCCGAGAAGCTGAACTTGACCTTGTGCGGGCCCAGGCGTTCCGCCTTGGCGACGTTCTTGAAGTAACTGCGATAGAACGGATGGCCCTTGGTGGTGACGGCTTCGAAGGAAAAGATGATGTCGTCCGCGGTGATGGGGGTTCCGTCGTGCCAGCGGGCCTCCTTCCGCAGGGTGTAGATCACCCAGGAGAGGTCTTCCGCCGTTTCCATGGATTCGGCCACCTGGCCATAGTGGGTTGCCAATTCGTCCGACGAGGAGCTCATCAGCGAATCGTAAATCAGGCCTAGGCCGACCGCCGAATCGCCCTTGAGGATATAGGGGTTGAGCGAATCGTAGGAGCCGACGGCGCTGAGGCGCAGGGTGCCGCCCTTGGGCGCGTCGGGATTGACGTAGTCGAAATGCTTGAAATCGGCGGGGTACTTCAGCCCGCCGTGCAGTGAATCCCCGTGGCTGATTTTCGATTCCGCGTGGGCGGGCGAAACGTTGAGAAGTATGACGGCGGCGGCAAGTGCGGCGAACGGTTTCATGTTTGGTTCCCCCGACATTCGACGCCTGAATTTTGCGACATGGCGCGCGCCTAGGGCAAGTGCCGCCGGCTCAATTGTTGAGGATGGCTATCACTTCTTCGTGCAGGGCCTTGTCGCCCGAAGCCGCGATGCTCTCCCGGCCGTCGAAGGCGTGGGGCTGGCCGCTCCAGGTCGTCACCACGCCGCCTGCCGCCTCGACCACCGGAATCAGGGCGCAATAGTCGTAGACGTCAAGACCCCATTCGACGACAAGATCGATCCAGCCCGAAGCCAGCAAGCCGTAGGCGTAGCAATCGCCGCCGAAGCGCGCGAGGTTCGATTGGGCGCGCACGCGCTGGAAGGCTTCCAGCGACTTGTCGTCGAAATATTCGGGGCCCGTGGAGAACAACGTAGCTTGGGCGACGCTTGCGCAAGCCCGCGTCGTGACGGCCTGGCCGTTGAAGCTGGCGCCATGTCCGACGGCGCCCAGCCAGCGTTCCCCGGCGATGGGCTGATCGATGATGCCTAGGATGGGTCTGGGGCCATCATCGCCGTTGCGAACCAGTCCGATCAGCGTGCCGAACATCGGTACGCCGCAGATGAAGGACTTGGTGCCGTCGATGGGATCGAGATACCAGACGTACTCGGCATCTTTTCGCACCGTGCCGTGTTCCTCGCCGACGATGCCGTGCTCGGGGAACGCGGCTTCGATCAGATCGCGCATGACCTGTTCGGATTCCCGGTCGGCGATCGTGACCGGGCTGTCGTCGTCCTTGGTGATGACGTCAAACGGCTGGCGAAAATATTTGGAGATGACCCCGCCCGCGGCATCGGCCAGCCGGCCGGCAAGATCAATGAATTCGGCCGGACACTTTTCCATCAAGGGAATTGCGGCTGTCGCCCTTAGTCGTCCGGCAGGGCGGCGGGAGAGGCGCTGTTGCCGTTGAGGAACAGCATGAGGTTGGCCCGGTCCTCAGGCTTCTTGAGACCCTTGAACGACATTTTGTTGCCCTTCATGTAACCCTTGGGGTCGGCCAGGAAGGCGTCGAGATCCTCCCAGGACCAGGTGCCGCCGGATTCGGCCATGACGCCGGAATACTTGAAGTTGGCCTTAGTGCCGCGCGATCCGCCGACGATCCCGTAGAGGTTGGGGCCGACCTTGTTCTTGCCGCTCTCGTCGAAGGTGTGACAGGCGGCGCACTTCTTGGCGACTTTCGCGCCGGCCGCGGCGTCGCCGTCACCCAGCAGGCTGGCAAGCGATGCGGCCTCGGGTTCGGCTTCTTCTTCCTTGGCGGTGTCTTCCGCCTCTTCCTCCATCTCGAAGGGATAGGCCACCTTTTCCGGATTGGTCGGATGCACCATCAAGTCGCCCACCATGCTGATGACGTAGACGAACAACATGGAGGCCAGCAGGCCGCCGACGTATTTATTGAATTCAAAGGTATCCATGACGAAATCCGGTTGACTGATCAGGGGGTAGCGGAAGCGGCTGCACATTACCGGCTTCCCGCCATCGGACGCAAGCCGTATAAATGCGCCAACCGATTGTTTTGGACTCCTTTTTGGCGGATCACAGAGACATGCCGGACACCTCGGCGATCACTATCATACCGGCTCGCATGGCCTCAACGCGCCTGCCCGGCAAACCGCTGGCCGACATCGCCGGCGAGCCGATGATCGTCCACGTCTGGCGCCGCGCCATGGAGGCCGACATGGGTCCCGTCGTGGTGGCCTGCGCCGAGGCGGAAATCGCTGATGCCGTGCGGACGGCCGGCGGCGAGGCCGTACTCACCGATCCCGACCACGCCTCCGGCTCGGACCGCGCGTTCGAGGCCTTGAGACATGTGGACCCCGAAGGGAAATTCGGATTGATCGTCAACTTGCAGGGCGATCTGCCGACCCTCGATCCCGAAGCCATTGCCGCGGTGCTGAAGCCATTGTCCGACCCGGAAGTCGATATCTCGACATTGGCGGCGGAAATCAAGGATCCTTCGGAAATCTCCAATCCCAATGTTGTCAAAGCCGTGATTTCATTGGCCCCGGAGGCCGATCAGGGGCGGGCCGTTTATTTCACGCGTGCGACGGCGCCCTCGGGCGACGGTCCCTTATGGCACCATATCGGCATTTATGGTTATCGCCGCACGGCGCTGGAAAGGTTCGTCACCCTGCCGCCCTCGCCCTTGGAACAGCGCGAGAGGCTGGAGCAGTTACGCGCCCTGGAAGCAGGCATGCGCATCGACGCGGCGCTCGTTGACAGCGTTCCGTTCGGCGTCGATACTCCCGCCGACCTCGAACGGGCGCGCGGCCTGATGGGCGGCCCCGCAAACAGCTGAAGACATGCGATGAGCAAGCCAGAGTCCAACGGATCGGATCCGGACAAGACGATTTCCTTCCAGGGTGCGCCGGGAGCGAATTCCCATCTCGCCTGCCAGGAGGCCTATCCGGACATGACGGCGATGGCCTGCGAGACTTTCGAAGACGCCTTTCTGGCGGTCGAGGAAGGTCGCGCAGCACTTGGCATGATCCCGATCGAAAATTCCCAGGCCGGCAGGGTCGCCGACATCCACCACCTGCTGCCGGATTCCGGCCTCTACATCGTCGGCGAGCATTATCAGCCGGTGAATCATCAGCTATTGGCCGTACCGGGCACCAAGCTGGAGCAGATCGAGACCGTGCACAGCCACGTTCAGGCCCTCGACCAGTGTCGGGCCAACCTGCGCGAGCTTGGCCTTAGGCCCCAGGTCCACGCCGATACCGCCGGCGCCGCCCGCGACATCGCCGCCATGGCCGATCCGGTCCACGCCGCCATCGCTTCTTCGCTGGCCGCCGAGATCTATGGTCTCGACGTTCTGAAACCGGATTTCGAGGATGCCCATCACAACACCACCCGCTTCGTCATCATGTCGCGCGAAAGCCGGCAGCCGGCGCGCGGCACCGGCGATTTCAAGACGACGTTCGTGTTCAACGTGCGCAATGTGCCGGCGGCGCTCTACAAGGCCATGGGCGGCTTCGCCACCAACGGCGTCAACATGATCAAGTTGGAGAGCTACCAGCTCGGCGGCAGCTTCAACGCGACCCAATTTTATGCCGATATCGACGGCCACCCAGAAGACCGCCCCGTGCGCCTGGCGCTCGAGGAACTGGAGTTCTTCACCAGCCGCGTCAAGATATTGGGCGTCTACCCCGCCGAACGCGTCGAAAAGGACGAGTAAGCGGGATTAAATGGTCTCCGCCAGCCAGGCGCGGGCGAGTTGGTGGGCGATGGCGATGGGATGCGGCATGCGGAACTTGCCGTCGCCGGGCTGAGTGGTTAGCGCGCGTTCCATACCTTCGACGATTTCGGCGCGGCTGAACCAGGCCGCGTGATCCAGTTCCTGCTCGTCGATGGTGATTTCCTCCGTCAGCCCTTCGGCAATGCAGCCGATCATCAGCGACGACGGAAAGGGCCAGGGCTGGGACGAGTGATAGCGAACCTCGCCGGCGCGCACGCCCGATTCTTCGAAAACCTCCCGCCGCACGCCTTCCTCGATGGTCTCGCCGGGTTCGATGAAGCCGGCCAGCGCCGAGTACATGCCTTCCGGAAACATGTTCTTTCGGCCCAATAGGCACATTTCATCGCGGATCACCAGCATGATGGCGACGGGATCGGTGCGGGGGAAGTGTTCGGCATTGCAGGCCGGGCACGTGCGGGAATTCCCGGCCGATTTCACCTCGGTGCGCTCTCCGCAGTTGGCGCAGAAGCGGTGACGCGCGTGCCAGTCGATCAGGGAACGGCCCTGGGCAAGGACGGCGGTATCAGGCCCACCGAGCTGCGTCGCGATGGTGCGGGCGTCGATGAACTTGCCGCGGCCTTCAAGGTTGCCCTGCTTGGCCGGATTGACCTCCCCCGGAATGCCAACGGCGAAGCAGGGCGCGTCGCCGTCGAGGCCGAGGTAGATGAGCTCCGAATGGTCTTCGGCAACAGCGTCGAGCTCGCTCATGGGCAGCCACGCCAATTCGGGCTGATCACCCGGAACGATCAGGCCGCGCAGATCCCAAAAGGGCAGAAAACGGGCATTATGGCGCGCCTTGAGGGCGGCGATCGCGGCATCGTCGCGGCGCACGTTGGCATCCCTGTCGAGGGGGGCGCCGCCAAAAATGTGGGGATCGGTGGGCAGAGGGATATCCATGGTTCGGGAGAGTGACACAAGCCCGACACGGTCGCAAAACTGAATCTTGCGCTTCGCTGCGTTTTCCTTGATATAGTGGGTTTGGGAGGTTGGTGATCGGACGGACGTCTCGCCAACCCGGTCAGGTCCGGAAGGAAGCAGCCGTAACGAGTTTTTGTTCGGGTCGGTTATCCAGCCTCCCACCCGATGTTCCCGCTCCAGGAAATATGTCCGACTCCAGTCCCCAAATCCCGTATCGCGTTCTGGCCCGCAAGTACCGGCCATCGACGTTTGATGAACTGGTGGGGCAGGAGGCCATGGTGCGCACCCTGGCCAACGCTATCGACAGGGACCGCCTGGCGCACGCCTTCATCCTCACCGGCGTTCGCGGCATCGGCAAGACCACGACGGCCCGCATCATCGCACGCGCCCTCAACTGCACCGGCGCCGACGGCAGCCAGCAAAGCCCGACCATCACGCCCTGCGGCGAGTGCGAGGCCTGCCTCGCCATCGCCGAGGACCGCCACGTCGACGTGCTGGAGATGGATGCCGCAAGCCGCACCGGCGTCGACGATATCCGCGACATCATCGAAGGCGTGAAGTACGCCCCGGTCTCGGCGCGCTACAAGGTCTACATCATCGACGAAATCCACATGCTGTCGCGCAACGCCTTCAACGCGCTCCTAAAGACGCTGGAGGAACCGCCGCCGCACGTCAAATTCATCTTCGCCACCACTGAAATCCGCAAAGTTCCCGTCACCGTGCTGTCGCGCTGCCAGCGCTTCGACCTGCGCCGCGTCGAGGCCGACGTCCTGAGCGCCCATTTTTCCGCCATTGCGGAGAAGGAAGGCGCCCAATTGGAGGATGAGGCCATTGCCCTGATGGCGCGCGCCGCGGACGGTTCGGTGCGGGACGGCCTGTCGCTGCTCGACCGGGCCATCGCTCATGGCGGCGACGTGGTCACGGGCGACGAAGTTCGCGCCATGCTGGGCCTGGCTGACCGCACCGGCGTCTTCGACCTCTTTGAACAGCTCCTGTCCGGCGATATCGCGGCGGCGCTGACGGGCCTGCGCGCGCTCTATAACGGCGGGGCCGACCCTGTGGTGGTACTGCAGGATTTGCTGGACCTCACCCATTGGCTGACCCGCCTGAAAGTCGCGCCTTCCGCCGCTGACGATGTGACGGTTCCCGAGGCCGAACGCGTCCGGGGCGGAGAATTCGCCGGCAAGCTCTCCATGCCGGTGCTGACCCGCACCTGGCAGATGCTGCTCAAGGGATTGGGCGAGGCGCGCACCGCTCCCTCCCCGATTGCCGCCGCTGAAATGGTGCTGGTGCGCTTGGCGTATGCCGCCGACCTGCCCGCTCCCGCCGATCTGGTGCAGCGCATCGAAGCGGGCGGCGATGACACCGCCGCGCCGTCGGGTGCGCGATCGACAGGCGCCGGAACTGCTCCGGCGGCAAGCACAAACGCCATTTCCTCAACGCCTGCGCCGGGGCCCGCGGGCGGCGCCGAAACCGCTCCTCAGGCCGCTCTGCAAACCGAACCCGTCATCTCGGGCGAACCGCAGGCCGGTATCGAGCTGCCCGATTTCAACGCTGTCGTGGATCTGGTGCGTGAGCGCAAGGAAGCGGTACTCGGCACCCACCTCACCGATAATGTCCACCTGGTGCATTTCGAACCCGGCCGTATCGAACTTCGCCTGACGGCGAAGGTCCCGGCCAAACTGCCCAACGAGTTGGGTGCCCGGTTAAGCGAATGGACTGGCCGCCGCTGGGTCGTCTCCGTATCCCAGGAAGACGGCGCGCCAACCCTCGAGGAACAGGCCGCTAACGACAAGCGCGGGCGGTTCGCCAAGGCCGGCGAGGATCCCCTGGTCAGGGCGGTGATCGAAACCTTTCCCGGCGCCGTCATTAAGGACGTCCGGGACGTTTCGCTGGTGGCCGGGACCGAAGAAGATGACAACCCTCAAGGAGAAGACGACGCATGAAAAATCTTGGCCAGATGATGAAGCAGGCCCAGGAAATGCAGGCCAAGATGGGCGAGATGCAGGAACGCATGGACCAGATGGAAGTCACCGGCGAATCCGGCGGCGGCATGGTCTCTGTGACCCTCACGGGCAAGGGCGAAATGCGCGGCCTCAAAGTCGATCCCTCGCTGATGAGTCCGGATGAGGCGGAGGTCCTGGAGGACCTGATCGTGGCCGCGCACAACGACGCCAAATCCCGCGTCGAAGCCAAGGTTCAGGAGGAAATGTCGCAACTCACGGGCGGCCTCAACCTGCCGCCGGGCTTCAAACTGCCGTTCTGATTCAGGAACCGTGACACCCAATTCCATCGAACGCCTGATCCAGCTCCTGGCCAAGTTGCCGGGACTGGGGCCGCGTTCGGCGCGCCGTGCCGCCCTCTACATGATCAAACGCAAGGACAGCCTGCTGCGGCCCCTGGCCGAGGCGTTGGCGGCGGCGGCGGACGGCGTTCATCCCTGTGCCCTATGCGGCAATCTGGACGTCGCCGACCCCTGCGCGATCTGCGCCGATCAAGGCCGTGACGGCGGACTGATCTGCGCCGTGGAGGACGTGGCAGATCTCTGGGCGCTGGAACGGGCTGGTATTTTCAAAGGGCGCTACCATGTCATCGGCGGCACCCTGTCGGCGCTGGACGGCGTCGGGCCAGAGGATCTCAATATTTCCAGCCTCGTCACCCGGGCGCGGGCGGACGACGTACGCGAAGTGATCCTCGCCATGAACGCCACGGTCGACGGCCAGACGACGGCACACTACATCACCGATCTCCTGGGCGACTGCAATGTCGAGGTCTCCCGCCTGGCCCACGGTGTGCCGGTGGGGGGCGAGCTGGACTATCTCGACGAAGGCACGCTGGGCGCCGCCCTCAAATCGCGCACCAAAATCGGCGGTGGCTAGTTTTCGCCGGCGATGCGCGCGACGGGCGGCGTGAAATCCTCAACCACCTGTTCCTCTTCCAATTCGACGTCTTCGATCTGTCCGCCACGCTTGACAATCTTCTCGGTCGAGATGCGGATTTTCCGCATGTCTTCGCCGGCCTGGTTGAAGTGGGTCTGCAATTTGCCCACTCGGTCGTCGAGGCGCCCGACATCTTCGATCAAGGCCGCGACCTCCTTCTGGATGACGCCTGCTTGCTCGTGCATTCGGGCGTCCTTGAGGACGGCGCGTACGGTGTTTAGCAGGGCCCACAACGTGGTCGGCGAGACGATCCATATTTTGGCCCTGTGGGCGCGTTCCACGACATTGCGGAAATTTGCGTGTAATTCGGCGTAGATGGCTTCAGAGGGCAGGAACATCAACGCCGAATCGGCGGTTTCACCCGGCACGATGTAGCGTTCGGCGATGTCGGAGATGTGAACCTGCAGGTCCTGGGTGAAGGCACGCGAGGCCGTGGTCCGTGCGGCATCGTCGCTTGCCGCGCGCAAGGCCTCGTAGCTTTCCAACGGGAACTTGGCGTCGACCACGATAGGGCCGGGTGGATTCGGCAGCTTGATCAGGCAATCGGCCCGTTTGCCGTTGGAGAGGGTGTGCTGGAAGGCGTAAATCGCCGGCGGCAGGATGTTCCCAACCAGGTCCTCCAGTTGCATCTCGCCGAAGGCGCCGCGTGCCTGCTTGTTGGCCAGCAAGTCCTGCAGACTGACGACCTGTTCCGTGAGACCGGTTATCCGTGCCTGGGCTTTGTCGATCACGTCCAGGTGCTTTTTCAGTTCGCCCAGCGATTCAGCCGTTTTGGCCGACGATTGTTCGAGATTGTCGCCCAGCCGCTTGCTGACACCGTCAAGCCGCTCCTCCAGGGTTTTGCTGATGGCGGCCTGACCGGCCGCCGTGGACTCGGCGACTTGGGCCAGCCGGCCTTGCAACTCGCTCTGGGCTTTGACCAATTGCTCCGTGGTTTCGGCGAGGCGACGCTGGGCCGCTTCATCGTCGCCCGAGCGCGCCTGACGCCAAAGCAGAACGGCCAACACCCCGGCCACCAGGCCAACGACAATGAGAGCAATTTCCATGATGAGCGCCATCCCCGAAGCAATCCGAACGAACGGCGGGCAGTCTAGCACGACCGCGACACTTGACGACCACGGTCTCGCGCCTTACCTAGAGCGCTGTTCCAACAGCTGTCACGAGACCATGGCCATACTGCCCATCATCATTGCGCCCGATCCGCGCCTCAAAGTCGTTTCCAAGCCGGTCGAGACGGTCGACGACGACATGCGCAAGCTTCTGGACGATATGCTGGAGACGATGTACGACGCCGTCGGCATCGGCCTGGCCGCGATCCAGGTGGGTGTGCCGAAGCGCGCCATCGTGATCGACATTCCGCGCGATGAGGAACAGGGCAATCCGCTGTTTCTGATCAATCCGGAAATCGTCTGGAGTTCGGAGGACGAGCGTGTCCACGAGGAGGGCTGCCTCTCGTTGCCCGAACACTTCGCCGAGGTCATCCGGCCCGACGAGATCGAGATCAAATACCTCGACCGCGACGGCAAGAAGCAGACATTGCGGGCGGGCGACATCTTGTCGACCTGCATTCAGCACGAGATGGACCACCTCGAAGGTATTCTGTTCGTCGATCACATTTCGGCCATGCGCCGCAACATCATCCTCCGAAAGCTGCGGAAACTTCAGCGGCAGAAACAACCGGCCTAGGGCGCCGCGCAATGGGCCTCAAGCTGATCTTCATGGGAACGCCCGAGTTCGGCGTGCCGACGCTTGAGGCCTTGATCGAGGCCGGCCACGATGTCGCCTGTGTCTATTCGCAACCGCCCCGGCCGGCGGGCCGCGGCAAGGCCGACCGGCTTTCGCCGGTACATGATTTCGCTGCCGCGCGCGGTATCGAAGTACGGACGCCGACCTCACTGAAGGATCCCAAGGCCGTTGAGGATTTTGCGGCTGTCGGCGCGGACGCCGCCGTCGTCGTTGCCTATGGTCTGATCCTGCCCAAGGGCGTGTTGGAAGCGCCGCGGCTCGGCTGCCTCAACCTTCACGCTTCGCTGTTGCCGAGATGGCGCGGCGCCGCGCCCATTCAGCGCGCCGTCATGGCGGGCGATAAGGAAACCGGTGTCTGCGTCATGCAAATGGATGAGGGCCTTGATACCGGCGCGGTTCTCGACTGCCGATCCGTCGCGATTCCGGCAGAAATGACGGCCGGGGAGCTTCACGACGCGTTGTCCGTCCTAGGCGCTCCGCTGCTGGTGGATACCCTCGATCGGCTGGCGGAAGGCCGGATCGAAGCGGCAGCCCAACCCGAGGAAGGCGTAACCTACGCCGCCAAGATCGACAAGGCGGAGGCGCGGCTGGACTGGACCCGGTCCGCGGCGGAACTCGACCGTCACATCCGGGGTCTGGCGCCGTTTCCCGGCGCCTGGTTCTCCTATGCCGGAGAACGCATCAAGGTGCTCGGGGCTACTGTGATCGACGCGCAAGGTGCGGCGGGTCGAACGCTAAACGGCGACTTGACCATTGCCTGCGGCGACGGCGCTCTCAAACTCACGACGGTACAGCGCGGCGGCAAGAAACCCATGCCCGCCACGGAACTGGTGCGTGGCTTCCCGGTGCCCGCGGGCGCGGACCTCACGCGGTGAGGCGGCGCTGATGCCCCGCTTCAAATTAACGGTCGAATATGACGGCACGCCATTCGTCGGCTGGCAACGCCAGGAAAACGGTCTCTCGGTACAGCAGGTCATCGAGGAGGCGGTTCTGGGATTCTGCGCCGAAAACGTCACCGCCTATGCCGCCGGCCGCACCGATGCGGGCGTTCACGCCTTGGGCCAGGTGGTTCACGTCAATCTCGCCAAGGACTGGGACGAAAAAACGGTCCGCGATGCCCTGAACGCCCACATCGGCAGTCAACCGATTTCGGTACTGACTGCGGCAATTGTCGATGACGATTTCCACGCCCGCTTCAGCGCCACGGCGCGGGCCTACCGTTACCGGATTGTCAACCGTGCCGCCCCCTTGGCCGTCGACGCCAACCGGGCCTGGCGCGTGCCCCGGCCGCTGGATGCCGATGCCATGCACCGGGCTTCGCAGGCGCTGGTGGGCAAGCACGATTTCACCACCTTTCGGGCAGCCCAGTGCCAGGCCAAATCGCCGGTTAAGACGCTGACCTCGATTTCGGTTGGACGCACCGGCGAAACCCTGACGATCCGGGTCGCCGCCCCATCGTTCCTGCACAACCAGGTGCGGGCCATCGTCGGTTCGCTGAAACTGGTGGGAGAGGGCAAGTGGACCGAAGAACAAGTTGGCGAAGCGTTGGCGGCGCGCGACAGATCCGCCTGCGGTCCGACGGCGCCGGCCGAAGGCCTTTATCTTGAGAGCGTCAGCTATCCGGATTAGGCAAACGCTGTCTCGACGCCAGTGGATAGCAGGAGTCCGGTGAGGACGTCGAGCACAACGATTGCGGCGGCCGTCCAGTTCGGCGCACCCAGCGCCGTGCGGGCAACGAACCAGAGATAGAACAGCACGTAGATAGTCGCGACCATGGTGAGGACCGGCGCCATGGCTTGGGGGATAACGCCGGCCTCGGTTATCAGGGCGACGGGCAGCAGAACCGCAACCTGAATGATGTTCGACCAGTTGTAGACGATGATGTAGCCGACGAAATTGGCGATCAGGCCGAACATCCGCGCCACAACCAGCATGACGAGCGGCCATAAGATCCAACCCAATACATAGGCGGTGATTTCCGGAGTCATGGAGGCGGAATCGGCGGCGTCGGCCCTGTCCCGAAGCAGGACGATGATGACGTAAGCCGGGGCCACGATGACGGCGGCGAAGAACGATCGCCAGAAGCCGTCTACGGACATGTTGAAAAAATTGAGCCCGCCGGCGTCGAGCCGAGCTAATCGGTACGCGCCGTAGATGGATGAACTGATTTCCGGCCAACCGGGCATCATTTCGAATTAGTGCACAAACGCGTCGGGGTCAACGCGGAAGGCCAAACCGGCCGGCGTCGTTTAGGCGGTATCGAAGAACCCTTCGAGGACTTTGACGTAAATTTCCGTCAGCGCTTCGACATCGGCGACGGCGATGCGTTCGTCGACCTTGTGCATGGTCTGGCCCACCAGCCCGAACTCGGCGATGGGGCAGTAATCCTTTATGAAGCGGGCGTCCGAGGTGCCGCCGGTGGTGCTGAGCTCGGGTGTGACGCCGAGAACGTCCTGTACCGCGGCCGACACCAAATCCGAAAGGGGCCCCGGCGGCGTCAGGAAGGATTCGCCAGAGCAATGGATCTTCAGCTCGTAGGCCCCGCCCACTTCGTCGAAAGCGCGGCGCAGCCAGTCTTCCAGAGAGGCGCAGCTGTGCTCGTCATTGAAGCGGATATTGAAGGCGGCGGTGGCTTCCGCCGGAATGACGTTGGAAGCGGTGTTGCCGACATCGACGGAGGACACGGCGATGGTCGAGGCCTGGAAGTGATCATTACCCTGATCGAGCTCCGTCTCCGTCAGTACCTGCAGCATCTTGACCAGTCGCGGAATGGGATTGTCGGCCAGATGCGGATAAGCGGTATGGCCCTGGGCGCCGTAGACCGTCAGCCAGCCCGACATCGAGCCGCGTCGGCCGATCTTGATCATCTCGCCGAGCTTGGTCGGGTTTGTCGGCTCGCCCACCAGGCAGGCGTCGATGACCTCGCCGTTTCGCGCCATCCACTCCAGCACCTTGCGCGTGCCGTTGATGGCCGGTCCTTCCTCGTCCCCGGTGATCAGCAGGCTGATCGAGCCGTCAAAGCCGTTTTCCCGTCGCGAGACGAACCCTGCCGCGGCGGCAGCGAAGGCGGCGACGGCGCTTTTCATGTCGCTGGCGCCACGGCCGTAAAGCACGCCATCGTTGATGTCGGCTCCGAAGGGATCGACGCTCCAAGCATCCTCGTTGCCGACCGGCACGACATCCGTGTGTCCGGCGAAACAGAAGTTCGGTGAGCCCGTTCCCAGCCTGGCATAGAGGTTGCGGACATCCGGCGTGTCGTCGTCGCTGAACGTCAAGTCGTGGCAGACGAAACCGTGGGCGCTTAAGGCTTCCGCCAGCACGTCCAGCGCACCGGCATCCTCGGGCGTGACGCTGGGGCGCCGGATCAGATCGCGGGCCAGTTCGATGGCATCGATGACGGCGGGAGCGTTCATGACGGACGCGGCCTACTGATTGGTGGCCGGCAGTTCGTCGCGCAGCAGGTCGTTGACCGAGGTCTTGGATCTCGTGCGCTCGTCAACACGCTTGACGATGACGGCGCAGTAAAGTCCCGGACCATCGGAACCATCGGGCAGGGGCTTTCCGGGAAGGGTGCCGGAAACGACGACCGAATAGGAAGGCACGCGGCCCATGTGGATTTCTCCGGTGGCGCGGTCGACGATCTTGGTGGAAGCGCCGAGATACACGCCCATGGACAGCACCGAGCCCTCCTCGACGACGACGCCCTCAGCCACCTCGGCGCGGGCGCCGATGAAACAGTTGTCTTCGATGATGACGGGACCGGCCTGCAGGGGTTCCAGCACGCCGCCAATTCCGGCGCCGCCGGAGATGTGGCAATCCTTGCCGATCTGGGCGCAACTGCCAACCGTCGCCCAGGTGTCGATCATGGTGCCGCTGTCGACATAGGCGCCGAGATTGACGAAAGAGGGCATCAGGATGGCGCCGGGCGCGACGTAGGCCGAATGGCGAACGATGCAGTTGGGCACGGCGCGGAAGCCGGCGTCGCGGAATCGCGCCTCGTCCCAGCCCTCGAACTTGGACGGAACCTTGTCGAACCACGGCGCATTGGCGCCCGGTCCGCCGGGGATCGTCGTCATGTCATTGAGACGGAACGACAATAGTACCGCCATTTTGAGCCATTGATTGACCTGCCAGTCACCAGGTCCCTTTTTTTCAGCTACCCGGAGAGTGCCGGAATCGAGCGCATTCAGGGCGGCGTCGACGGCCTCACGCACCTCGCCGGTGGTTTCCGACGTGACATCGGTGGGATTTTCCCAGGCGGTTTCGATGATCGACTGCATCTCGGACGGTTGCATGCGGCTTCCTCGGGTCGTGTCAGGTTTACATGAATGATCTGGAATACGGAGCCCCTTGGGGCCGGCTGAAAATAGCGTTCCGCCGCTGTCTGTCAACTCCCGCGGCGGCCTTCCAGGACCAGTTCGAGGAAGGCGCCTAGATCTTCGGCGACGTGATGGACGTGCTTGCCGTCGCCGCTGCCGGACCAGGCTTTGTGTCCGGGCACCCAAACCGTCGTCATGCCGAGCGCCGCCGCCGGTTCAAGGTTGCTGTCGATATCGTCGAAAAAAGCCGTCGTAGCGGGCTCGATCCCGTGGACCGAGACAAGCTCGTCGTAGGGCTCAATCGCCGGTTTCGGGATGAAGTCGGCGGCCGCGATATCGAAGACGGCTTCGAAGTGATGCCCGATCCCGAGCCGGCCGGTGACGTTCCGGGCGTGGCGCACCGATCCGTTGGTGAAAATGAGCTTGCGGCCCGGCAGTCGCCCAAGCACGCCGTCGAGGTCCGGGGCGGCATCGATGGGTGCGAGGTCGATATCGTGGACGTAATCCATGTAGTGATGCGGATCGACGTTGTGGTCCACCATCAGGCCGCGAAGGGTGGTTCCATACTGGCGGAAATACGATTTTTGCACCACGCGGGCCTCATCGAGCGCCAATTCCAGCAAATTGGACACATATTCATTGATCCGCCGGTCGACCTGGTCGAACAGGTAGCACCTGGCGGGATAAAGCGTGTTATCCAGGTCGAAAAGCCAGGTATCGACGTGATTCAGGTCCGGAATCCGTTGAATTTCGTCGTTCAGGCGTTCAATACGGGAATTTTCGCCGGCGGCGGGAGTCGCTTTGTCCATGTGACCAATGTGATGCCTTGGACGCACAAGAGCAAGCCGCTAACGCACCCGGTGTCGTTGTCGGCGGTCTTTTTCGTGATATGTTTAAAGGCTGGCGATAGACCCCATGCGGCGAAAAACTGGAGACCCATCAAGTGGCGAGTGAAGCTGCGGCATCTGACATGCGCTCGGAACGGGACCGTTTCGTGGCATTCGCTTTCGCCGCCGCCGACGCTTTTGTCGAACTCGACGAAAACAACAAGGTCGCCTACGCGGTCGGCGCCACCCAGTGGCTGGCCGGGGTCACGCCGGACAAGCTGATCGGGCTTTCCTTCCTCACGCTGGTCGCCGAGGAGGACCGCTTGCTGGTGGAGGCGTCGTTGGCCACCGCCATAAACCAAGGGCGGTTCGGGCCGGTCAACATGCGGGTGTTGCGGGGCACTGCAAAACCGCTGCGCGTTGCGGTGTTCGGCTCTTCGCTGCCGACACACGCCGGGAGGATTTTCATCGCCCTTGCCGCCCAACGTCTGGTGTCGACGGCCGAGGCGCCGGATGAAGCGGCCCTCGATCCCGAAACCGGGTTGTTGAACAAGGACGCCTTCGCCGACATCGCCAATGAGGCCCTCAAGGCGGGCAAGGCCCAGGGCATGAACTACAACATGACCCTGCTGGATCTGGACGGCATCGACGCCCTGAAGGAAAAGCTCGGCAAGGAGGGCGGCGAGGATCTCTTAAACGACATTTCGGCTCACTTGCAGGCGAACTCCGTGAACGGCGCTTCCGCCGGCCGCCTGGAGGGTGAGAAATTCGGTATCGTTCACGAACCCGGCCTCAATATCGACGCCCTGGAAAAAAGCATCGAGGAAAAGACCAAGGACGCCGATCCCGAAGGCGAAGGCATGGAGGTGGGTGCGCAGACAGTCGATCTCGACGCCACCATGTCCGAGGAGGACAACGCCAAGGCGCTGCTCTACACCATCAACAAGTTCTCGGAAAGCCACGGCGATTTCACCATCGGTGAACTTACCGACGGCTACAAGAAGATGATGGACGAGACGCAGGAGAAGATCCGCGCCTTCAAGACCACCATCGCCGCCGGGGAATTCGACGCGCTGTTCCAGCCCATCGTCGAACTGTCGACCCGCTTCGTGCACCACTATGAGGGCCTCGCCCGGTTGCGTGTCAGCGGTCCCGAAGCCTCCCCCTTCAGTTTCATCACCTTTGCCGAAGAGGTCGGCGTGATCGGGGACTTCGATCTGGCGATGATCGAAAAGATCGCCGAAAAGATTAAAAAGGCACGCGCCGCCGGTGACATCCTGAGCATCGCCGTCAATGTGTCGGGCCGTTCCATCGAGAGCCCGATGTTCCTCGATGCCCTGCACGAATTGCTGAAGGATTGTTCCTCGATCCGCGAGGAACTCATGTTCGAGCTGACCGAATCGTCGAAGATCGAAGACCTGGAAACCACCAACAACGTGATTCAGGGATTGCGCGAGCTCGGCCACCACGTCTGCCTCGACGACTTCGGCGCGGGCGCCGCCGCCTACCAGTACCTGCGTGCCCTGGAGGTCGACTACGTCAAGATCGACGGCATCTACGTCCAGGAGGCCCTGTCGACGAAGAACGGCAAGGCGTTCCTGAAATCCATGTCGACGCTGTGCCGCGATCTGAACATTCACACCGTGGCGGAGATGATCGAGGACGAGGAAACCGCGCAGTTCCTGCAGGAGATCGGCGTGCGCTACGGCCAGGGCTACCTGTTCGGCAAGCCCGGTGTCGGGGTCGCCGGAACGCAACACCGCGAAGCCTCCTGAGTTTGTGCAAGCGGCGGATTGGGGCTTGAGAGTACATTAGATGGCGGAACTGGATGCACCATCGAGAGGGGTCGATCTGACGGTCGATACCGAGCCGGGCGCCGAAACGGCGCCGCCGGCGGCGGTCGAAACGGCCGGCGACGGACTGCCCGACCGCCTGGAAGTGTCACCCGAGGAAATGCTGGCGCGGTTTAAGGGGGCGGCGGTGTTGCTCGACCGGCGCGGCCGGGTGACCGCGTCCAACGCCGAAGGTCAGGAAATGGCCGGCATATTCGGCCGCGGCGGCGAACCCCGTGTGCGCGGTCTGGTGGCCTCCGCGATCGCCGAAGGACGAGCCGTCAGCGACAAGATCGAAGTGCCGAACGATGAGGGGAGTTCGGCCCTCGAAGTGATGTTCATGCCGCTGGACTCGGGCGAGGGCGAGCGCTTCGTGATGGTTCTCTCGCGCGAGTTTACGGTCGAGCGCAATTTCATGAACGCGCTGCTGACCTCGCGCCAGTTGTTCAAGGATCTCGTCTCCTGTTCGGCGGATTTCGCCTGGGAGACGGATCAGAAGGGCAACTTCAAGTTCGTCTCCGAACAGGGTGTGCTGGGCTATTCCGCCCATGAACTCAACGGCCGGCCGCCGCGCAAACTTGTCCATCCCAACAACGACGAGAGCAAGCAGTTCCCCTTCGATTCCCATACCCCCCTGGTCGATGCCGAAGTCTGGCTGCGCCATGCCGACGGTTCCCCCGCGTGTCTCGTGATTTCCTGCGTTCCGGTTCACACCGAGGAGGGGGAATGGCTGGGCGCCCGGGGCGTGGCGCGCGACGTGACCGAAACTCGCGAACGCGATCTCGCGCTGGACCGGGAACGCAACCGGATCGAACTCCTGAACACCATCGTCGATTCGATCCGCAACGAAATCGAACCCGTGCGCATGTTGGAGACCGCGGCGGAAGCGACCGCGGCCGTCGTCGGCGCGCGTTGCTGCTGGATCATGCGCGGCGACGTCCACCGGGGCTTCTTGTGCGCGGCGGAATTTGGCGGTGCCTTCGGCTTTTCGCCCCACGACGCGACCGAATCCGTATCCGACGTGTTGCTCAAGGGCGATCCGCGCGGCGTCATCGAAAGCACCGTCGGGCTATACCAGGTGTTGATGGCGGCGAGCCGTTACCGGGGTGAAATCAACGGCGCGATTGCCGTGGCGCGCGGCGGTGATCAGGCCGAATGGGGCGATGAGGCCAAGGCCCTGCTGGCCGGTGTCGCCGACCGCATCGGCATCGCCATCGAACAGATCGCCGCGCACGAACAATTGGAGCGCCTCTCGCGGACCGATGAATTGACCGGCCTCTTCAACCGCCGCGCCTTTTACGAGGAACTCGAGGGCCGCATGGCGCACCATCGGCGCACCGGCCGGCCCGGCGCGCTGATCTATGTCGATCTGGACAATTTCAAACTGGTCAACGACGTGCACGGACACCACAAAGGGGACGAGGTGTTGTGCATTCTGTCGGAAATCCTCGTCGGCAGCAGCCGCATCGGCGACATCACCGCGCGGCTGGGCGGGGACGAGTTCGCCATCTGGACGGAAGATACCGATGACGAAGGCGCCATGACCAAGGCGCGCCTGCTGCTGCGTGACGCCGACCGCCTGAAGCCCCATTCGGGGGCGGAGGACAAGCCGCTGGGACTGTCCATCGGCATCGCCGTCATGTCGCCCCAGGACGAGGAGGACATGAACGGTCTGGTGAGCCGGGCCGACGAAGCCATGTACGCCGTAAAGAAAGCCGGCAAGGGAGGTTACGCGGCGGCTTTGATCGGCGGTGGAATAGAGAGAGGAACGTGATGTTTGGCCGATTGTTTGGTGGTAAAGCCAAGGAAATCGAAAAAAAGAAGAAGGTGACCTACGAGGAATCGAAGGAGGTCGCCCAGAGCAACAGCCACGAGGAACGCAAGGCGTTGGCCAAGCGCACCGACGTGAAGCCGGAAGTGCTGTATTACCTTGCCGAGGACAAATCGCCGACGGTCAGGCGGAAGGTTGCGACCAACAAGAAAACGCCGCGCCAGGCCGATCTTATTCTGGCCCGCGACACCAGCGACGAAGTGCGCTGCGACCTGGCGCTGAAGATCGGCCGCCTTGTCCCCAATATCTCGGAAACGGAATCGAAGAAGCTCCAGGACCTCACCTTCGAGGTGCTCGATATTCTGGCCAAAGACCAGTTGGTCAAGGTCCGCCAAATCGTCGCCGAGGAAATCAAACACGCGGACAACATTCCCGCCGCCATCGTCGAGCGGCTGGCGCACGACGTCGAATTGATCGTCGCCGCGCCCATCCTCGAATATTCACCCTTGCTGTCCGATGAAATCCTCATGGAAATCATCGAATCCGGCCCGGCCCTCGGCGCGCTTAGCGCGATCTCGAAGCGCAGCAGCGTCAATCCCGACATTTCAGACGCCATTGTCGCGGCCCAGGACATTCCGGCGGTGGCCAATCTGCTGGCCAACAGGAACGCACAAATTCGCGAAGAAACGCTGGATGAAATCGTCGCCGGCGCCGCCTCGGAAGAAAGCCTGCACGAGCCTTTGGTGAAACGGCCGTTGCTGTCGCAGAAATCGATGCGCAAGATCGCCGGCTTCGTCAGCCTCTCGCTCCTGGATATCCTCAGCGATCAGCATGACCTCGACCAGGAAACCGAAAAGGAGGTAAGGGCCAAGGTCAAGGAGGGCATCCAGAAGAAGGATGCCGTCACCAAGGAGGAGGACACCGCCCAGGTCGCCGCCCAGCAACTCGTCGACGGCGGCGGCCTGACCGACGAGAATGCCATCAAGATGATCAAGCGCGGCGACCGCGATCTGCTGATCCGGGCCATGGCGATCAAGGCTGAGGTACCCGCCCTGATCGGCCGCAAGATCATCGATTCGAAAAGCGGCAAGACCATCACGGCCCTGGTCTGGGCCTCGGGCCTCTCCATGCGCACGGCGATGGAAGTGCAAAAGAAACTGGCGAACGTCACCTCGAGCGAACTCATCAACGCCCGCGACGGCGTCGATTATCCGCTGACCGAGGACGAGATGTCCTGGTACCTCGATTTCTTCGCGGATTGAGGGTGCTTAAGGAAAAAAGAAACCTGGACCCCGGCCTTCGCCGGGGTGACGAATAGGAGGACGGTTAACTCATTGAGTCATTCCGGCGCAGGCCGGAATCCAGTTTTTTTGTGGGGGCGGCCCGAAAAATCTCAAATGCCGCCGATCATCGTGCCGACGCCGTGTTCGGTGAAGATTTCCAGCAGCAGGACGTGCGGGATGCGGCCGTCGAGGATGGTGGCCGAATGGGTGCCGTTTTCGATGGCGTTGAGGCAGGTTTCGATCTTGGGGATCATGCCGCCGTGCACCGTCCCGTCGTGGATCATGGCGCGGGCCGCCTGGGCCGTCAGGGTTTCCAGCAAATTGCCGTCGCCGTCCATGACGCCGGCGATGTCGGTCATCATGATCAGCTTGCTGGCGTCGATGGCGGCGGCGATGGCGCCGGCGGCGGTATCGGCGTTGATGTTGAAGGTTTCGCCGTTGTCGCCGACGCCGATGGGCGCGATGACCGGGATGGTGTCGGATTTCTCCAGGACTTCCAAAACGTGCGGATTGACCCGCGCCGGTTCGCCGACGAAGCCGAGGTCGAGCACCTTTTCGATGTTCGAATCGGGGTCGCGCACCGTGCGGTGGAGTTTTTCCGCCTCGATCAACCGGCCGTCCTTGCCGGATAATCCCACGGCAGAGCCGCCGGCGGCGTTGATGGCCGTCACGACCTGCTTGTTGATGGAGCCGGACAGCACCATCTCGACGATTTCAACCGTCGCCTGATCGGTCACCCGCAAGCCGTCGACAAACTCGCTTTTGATCTTCATGCGCTCCAGCATTGCGCCGATTTGCGGTCCGCCGCCGTGCACCACGACGGGATTGATGCCGACATGCTTGATCAGGACGATGTCCCGGGCAAAACGCTCGGCCAGTTCGGCATCGCCCATGGCGTGGCCGCCGTACTTGATAACGAAGGTCTGCCCGGCGAAACGGCGCATGTAGGGCAGCGCCTCGGACAGGGTCCGGGCGGTTTCAAGCCATTGCTCGGCGGATTTACCCGCTGTCTTGGTGTCGTCGGTAACCGTCATAATGGCGGCCTTATAGCCCACTTAGGCGGGCTGGGCCAGTGCGGCAATCTCCGCGCGCAATTCCTCGATGCCCCGTCCCGTATTGGAACTGGTGGCGACGATGTCAGGATGGGCCGCCACGTGGGTTTTCAACTCGGCATCCAGTTTGGCGAGACATTTCTCCAGTTCCGGCCCGCTTGTCTTGTCCGTCTTGGTCAAAACGACCTGATACATCACCGCGGCATCGTCGAGCATCGTCATTATGTTGCGATCGCTGTCCTTGGCGCCGTGACGGGCGTCGATCAGCACAAACACCCGCGCCAGCGTCGCCCGTCCCTTGAGGTAGGTGTTGATGACGCCGGTCCACTTGGCGATGGCGGTCTTGGATGCCTTGGCATAGCCGTAGCCCGGCAGGTCCACGAGATAAAGCGCGCCGCCGAGGTCGAAGAAATTGAGCTGCTGGGTGCGGCCCGGCGTTTGCGAGGTGCGGGCCAGTGTCTTGCGGCCCGTCAAAGCGTTGACGAGGCTGGATTTGCCGACGTTGGATCGCCCGGCGAAGGCTACCTCGGGAAGCGCCAGATCCGGTATGGCGCCCAGCGAGGCGGCACCTGCGACAAACTCGCAGGGGCCCGCGAACAGCAGTCTGCCGCGCTCGAGGAGGGCCGCTTCCTCTTCGGAGTCGGCGCCGGACATGGATCAGGCGGCTTTTTGCCCGCCGATCGTCACCCCGGCGCGCTTCATGATGAGCCATTGCTGGGCCATCGAGAGAGCGTTGTTCCAGGTCCAGTAGATCACCAGCCCGGCCGGGAAAGAGGCCAGCATGAAGGTAAACATGAAGGGCAGGAACATGAAGATCTTGGCCTGAATGGGATCGGCCGGCTGCGGGTTCAGCTTCTGCTGCAGGTACATCGTCAGACCCATCAGGATCGGCCAGACGCCCAGCATGGGAATGTAGGCGGGCGGCGTCCAGGGGATCAGACCGAACAGGTTCAGCACCGTCGTCGGATCCGCCGCCGAGAGGTCGTGGACCCAACCGTAGAAGGGCGCATGGCGCATCTCGATGGAGACAAACAGAACCTTGTAAAGCGCGAAAAAGACCGGAATCTGCAGCAGGATCGGCAGGCAGCCGGCCATGGGGTTGGCCTTCTCCTTCTTGTAGAGCTCCATCATCGCCTGGTTGAGCTTCTGCCGGTCGTCGCCGAACTTTTCGCGCAGCTTGGTCATCTCCGGCTGAAGCTTCTTCATGGCGCTCATCGCCTTGAAGGATTTGTTGGCCAGCGGGAAGAAGACGATGCGCACGCAGACAGTCAGCGCCAGAATGGCCAGGCCGAAATTGCCCAGCAGTTTGTTGAACCAGTCAATGGCGAAGAAGAAGGGCTTGGTGAGGAAATAGAACCAGCCGAAATCGATGGCCAAGTCGAAGCGCTTGACGCCGAACTTCTCTTCATAGGCGTCGAGGACGTGGACCTCCTTGGCGCCGGCAAACAGCCGGCTGACGACTTCGGTGGATCCGCCGGCGGCAATGGTCCTGCCCCCTTGCAGGTAGTCGACTTGGTACTTGTCCAAATTTTCAGGCGCGGAATGGCCGAAACTGGCGTCGAAGGATTCGTCCTGGTCCGGGATCAGCGCCGCCAGCCAGTATTTGTCGGTAATACCGATCCAGCCGCCCGTGCTCTTTTCGTTCATGCGCTGGTTGTCGACCATTTCGTCGTAGTCGACTTCCAGCAGCGTTTCGTTGAACACGCCGAGTGCGCCCTCATGGAGAATGTAGAAGCCCGTGGTTTCCGGCGTGCCGGTTCGGGATACCAGACCGAAGGGAAACAGCGTCACCGGCGCGCTCGTTTTGTTGACCACACCATCGGTCACGGTGAAAAGATAATTTTCATCGAGCGCGATGGTGCGGGTGAACACAAGGCCTTCGCCGTTATCCCAGGTGAGATTGACCGGGGCTCCGGGCACCAGGTTGGTTGCCGAAGCCTCCCACAGGGTCTCGGGATTGGGCCGCTTGACATTCGTGCCTTGCGCCACCGTCCAACCGAAATCGGCGTAGTAGGGTTGGGTCGATCCGGCCGGCGAGAAAAGGACGATTTCGGGGCTCGTGGGATCGATCGTTTCGCGATACTCGCTTAGGATGACATCGTCGATGCGGGCGCCCGCCAGGGAGATCGAACCGTGGATGCGGCCATTGTCGAACGTGATGCGCGGCGATTTGGCTACGGCCTGTGCGCGGATCGCCGGCGCCTGGGCCACCAAGGCCGCGCCGCCAGGAGCCACCGGCATCGGGGCCGAACTCGTGGCGCCGGGCGCCGCGGGTGCGCTGTCGGGCGCCGTGCCGGAGGCCGTCGTCTGGGGCGTTTCCAGGGGCGGCTGTGGCGGCTGCGGCCCGAGAAACTCGAACGCCATGATGATCACGACCGAGAGAACGATCGCAAGGATCAGATTACGTTGTTCCAACATGGGGTTCTGCCGTATGCCTTACGTGTGTACGAAAAATCAATGGGGATGCGGAACGCTCGGATGAGCGTCCCGGTGGGAATGTCCGCAAGCGCGATCGTGCTGCGTGTCCGTGCCCGGAACCGGATCGTAACCCGAACCGCCCCAGGGATGGCAACGCGCCAGCCGACGCAGCGTCAGCCAGACGCCGTGGACCGGGCCGTGGACCTGGAGCGCTTCCAGTGCGTACGCCGAACAAGAGGGCGCATAGCGGCAGCTGCTCGGCAGGACCAGCGCGAAGCTCAGCCGATAGGCGTGAACCAGGCCTTTCAAGGCGGCAGTTGCAACCGACCGAGCAATGGCCGGCGGGCTTGCCGCAGGTTCAACCCTTGAAGAGGACAACTCGGTCACCGTGCTGTTGCTCCCGATTCGGCGGCGGATGTGCCGTTGTCGCGCCAGACCTCAAGCCGTTTCAATCCCGCCCGCATGTCCTTGAGGAGGGCGGCGTAGTCGCGCGCGGCGGTGGCGCGGCGACCGATCAGAACATAGTCGAAACCGGGTTCGGCATGAACCGGAAATAGTTCCGACACGGCGGCCCGAAGGCGGCGCTTGACCCGATTGCGGGTGACGGCGTTGCCCACTTTGCGGCTGGCCGTGAAGCCGACCCTCATAGGGGCGACTTCGGCGTCATCGGCCTGGTTGTCGTTTCTGCGCGGTCTGGCTTGCAGAATCAGTCCGGGTGCAACCCATTTGTTGCGGGCCGCGGCGACGCGAAGGAAATCGCGGCGTTGCCTGAGGCGACCGACCCTGACCGACATCACTATCGCGGATTCGGCGGTTAAGCCGAAAGGCGCTTACGCCCCCTGGCGCGGCGCCGGGCGAGAACCTTGCGTCCGCCGACGGTGGACATGCGCTTGCGGAAGCCATGGCGGCGTTTGCGAACCAAGTTGCTCGGTTGAAATGTGCGTTTCACTTGATCTTACTCCGTGACGACAGCCGGCAACCCCCGTGTGGGCGGCAGGGCGTCAGAATTGCTCGGAAAACAGGCCCGCTGTATACGGCTTAGCCCCTGTGAAGTCAACGCATGTCGTGCCGTTTCGTCCAACTTCACGGCGATCACGTTTTTCGGCCCGATCGCTCACGTATTGGTTATTCGCGCTGAAAGCCGAGGCAATGATACACAAATCCTATTGAGAGCCCTCATTCAGTCCCGGCTGTACCCCGCTGGGAAAACCAAGTGAAACTGCTAAACATTTGAAATTATTGGTATATTATGATCAGTGAAATGGAAACGCCGCTGGCAAGCGGATCGGGGACGACGGCCGGACAAAAGCCTTCGCCGGCAAATTGGCGCCGGCTGTTGCCACTGGCTTTGCTGGCCGCCGGGTTCACCGGCTATTTCGCCCTTGGCCTCGACAAGTATTTGAGCTTCCAGGCGCTGGCCGACCATCGCCTTCAACTTCAAGAGCTTGTTGCCGCAAACGAATTTGCCGTCACGCTGGCGTTTTTTGTGCTCTACGCCCTGAGCGTGGCCTTCTCGCTGCCCAGCGCCACCCTGCTGACGGTCACCGCGGGGTTCCTGTTCGGTACCGTCATGGGCGGTTTTTGGGTGGTTATCAGCGCGACGCTCGGGGCGACCGCGGTCTTCCTGGCCGCGCGCAGCGCCTTCGGCGACGGCCTGCGGCGCCGGGCCGGCCCCGGTCTCAAGCGCTTCGAAGCGGGCTTTAGGAGCAACGCCGTGAGCTACCTGCTGGTTCTGCGGCTGGTGCCGTTGTTCCCCTTCTTTCTCGTCAACATCGGCCCCGCTTTGCTCGGCGTACCGTTGCGCACTTATGTGGCGACCACACTCGTCGGCATCATTCCCGGCACGTTCGTATACACCAGCGTCGGCAACGGTATCGGCAAGGTCTTCGACCAGGGCCGCTCGCCCGATCTCGGGATCATATTCAGCCCGGAAATCCTGGGACCGATTGTGGGATTGGCGCTTCTCGCCCTCCTTCCCGTCGCCTATAAACGGTACAAGGCGGCGACGGCGGCGTAATCGAACACCAATGCCAGGACGGGGAGCAAGGGCCGGATGACCGACATCATCGAAACGGATATTTGCGTCATCGGCGGCGGTTCCGGCGGTCTCGTGGTGGCCGCGGGCGCCAGCCAGATGGGCGCCGACACGGTGCTGGTGGAAAAGGCGAAACTGGGCGGCGACTGCCTGAACTACGGCTGCGTCCCGTCCAAAGCACTCATTGCCGCCGGCCGCGCAGCCGCTGAGGCCAGGCGCGCCGGTGTGTTTGGCGTCGACGCCGAACCGTCCGTCGATTTTGCCCGCGTCAACAAGCACGTCCACGGCGTCATCGCCGGTATCGAGCCCCACGATTCACCGGCCCGTTTCCGCGGACTCGGTGTCGACGTCATCGAGGCGGCCGGCGAATTTACCTCGCCCCGCGAACTGTCGGCGGGGGGGCGGAAAATCCGGGCTCGCCGGTTCGTAATCGCAACAGGTTCCCAAGCCATGGTACCGCCGATCCCGGGCTTGGACGCGGTTTCCTATCACACCAATGAAACGATATTCGACAATCGGGAGCGTCCCGAGCACCTCGTCGTCATCGGCGGCGGTCCCATCGGCATGGAACTGGCCCAGGCCCACCGCAATCTGGGATCGCGCGTGACGGTCATCGAGATGTTCGGCGTGTTGGGAGCCGACGATCCGGAATTGGCCGCCGTCGTGGCTCAGTGTGCCCGGCGTGACGGCATTGAGATAATTGAGCACACCAAGGTTGTCGGCGTGGCGGCGGCGGACACCGGTTGCGCCGTAAAGATCGAAAACGCGGCCGGCGAAAGTCGGATAGAAGGCAGCCATCTTCTGATCGCGGCGGGAAGGCGCCCGAGCCTGGACGGATTGGGGCTTGAGGCCGCGGGCGTCCGCCATAATGGCAAGGGTATCGAGGTTGACGCCCGGCTGCGCACCAGCAACCGCAAGATCTTCGCCATCGGCGATGTCACCGGCGGCCTGCAATTCACCCATGTCGCCGGTTACGAGGCGGGCATCGTCCTGCGCAACGCCCTGTTCCGGCTGCCGGCCAAGGCCTGCTACGAGGCCGTTCCAAGAGTTACCTACACCAGCCCCGAACTGGGTCAGGTCGGATTGACGGAAGCCGAGGCGCGGACCAGGCACGGCGAGATCAGGATCCTGCGCTGGCCGTTTGCGGAAAACGACCGGGCCCGGACCGAGCACGAAACCGACGGCCTGATCAAGGTCGTAACGACGAAAAGGGGACGCATACTTGGAGCTGGAATTGCCGGCCCCAACGCCGGCGACCTGCTGCAGCCGTGGGTGCTGGCCGTGCAGAAGAAGATGAAAATCGGCGAGATGGCCGGCTTCGTTGCACCCTACCCGACGCTGGGCGAGGTGTCGAAGCGCGCCGCGGGATCATTCTATACGCGCAGCCTGTTCAGCGACCGTACCCGGAAGCTCGTTCGCTTCCTTGCCAAATTCGGTTGATGCCGTCTGTTTCACGCAAGCGTGACGGGGTTTGAGTAGACCCGTCCCGGACGGCGTCCCATTCTCCGTGACGGTTTGAACATTAGGGGAGAAAATTCATGTTCGGTCGGGCGTGGGGAGTTGCTTTGACATTCGTGATCGCAGGGGGTGCGACGGTGGGACAGGCGGCTGGCGCCGAAGTGATCGAACTGACGCAAACGGGGTGTCAGTTCCTCGAATCGGAAAACGGCGTCGATCATGCCTTCAGAACCAAGAGCGCTGCCGACTGCAACAGAATCAACAAACAGACGGGTGGGGAACGCCTGGCCAAGTCGCGAACGCTTGAACTCAAGTCCGGCAACTACGTTTTTCGCGTCACCAATAAGGATGTGCCATACGAGCTCGGTTTCTGGGTTCGCGAGAAGGGCTACGATTGGCGAAATCCCGTGCACGTCGCGATGAAAACGAGCGTCTCGGGCGGGGGCCTGGAAACAGGTGAAACCCAGGATTATGAGGTTACCCTCAAACCAGGAGAGTATGTTTATTCTTGCCCTTTGAACCCGACGCCGGATTATCGGATTGTCGTCACCGAGTAGTTTCAAATCGGCGGGGAACGGCCGTCATCCGAGCCGCCTGCCGCCATTCGTCCAGCGTCTAATTTCCGCTACAATGCCGGGTATGTCGGAAAGCGCCTCATCCCCGCAATTGCTCAACAGCCTTTCGGCGCGGCTTCTGGTGTTGACCATCAGCTTTATCATGGTCGCCGAAGTGTTGATCTATGTCCCGTCCATCTCACGCTTTCGCCTGGTCTATCTGCAGGAAAAATTGGCGGCCGGCGAACTCGCCTCTCTCGCGCTGGAAGCCACGCCCGATAACATGGTGAGCGAAGAATTGACGATGGAGCTCCTGGGCCACGCCGGTGCTCGGCTGGTGGTGCGCAAAGGGCCGAAGACCCGCCGTCTCATGCTGGGAGATTACAAGCCCAGTGAAATCGCCATGAGTTTCGACCTCAGGGAAACCTCGGCGCCCCGGCTGATTGCCGATGCGTTTGCCGCACTCAGGCCGGGGGCGAACAGGTTGATCCGCGTTGTCGGCGATTCGCGAAATTCGTCGGAGACCATGATCGAGGTCGTCATCGACGAGGCGCCGATGGTTGCGGCGATGTACGACTATTCGGTCCGCATCATGAGTTTGTCCGTCGTGATTTCCTTCATCACAGCCGCTCTTGTCTTTCTCAGTCTGCATCGACTGATGGTACGCCCCATGCGGCGCATTACCGAAAGCATGATCGAATTTCGCAAGAATCCCCAGGACCCCGACAATGTCATCATGGCGTCCAGCCGGGGCGACGAAATCGGTGTGGCGCGGCGTGAATTGGCGGCCATGCAGGGAGAGCTGCGCTCCGCTCTCAAGAAACAGGAGCGCCTCGTCCAACTCGGAACGGCCGTGAGCAAAATGAGCCACGATCTCAGAAACATCCTGGCGACGGCGCAATTGGTATCGGACCGTTTGGCGGGCAGCGAAGACCCCGCCGTTCGAAGAGTGACGCCGACGTTGATCGGCGCCATCGATCGGGCCGTCGACCTGTGCAGTCACACCTTGCGCTTTGTTCGGCCTGACGACACGCCCTTGCGACTCAACCGCTTCGATCTCGCCGAACTTGGCGACGATATCGGCGATTCCCTCGGCGCCCCGGTGGGAGGCGACATACTTTGGGATAATACCGTGCCCCCCGATTTCGAGATCGAGGCGGACCGCGACGAAATCTTCCGGGCGATGCTGAATTTGGCCCGTAATGCCGTACAAGCCATTGTCGGAGGAACGGCGGACAGTGACGAGCCGATTTCTGGCCGTGTTGCCATTGCGGCCAAACGGACCGACAGCGGCGTCGAGATTGATCTTGAGGACGACGGCCCGGGGCTTCCCGAAGCCGCCCGCAACCACCTGTTCAAAGCTTTTGCCGGCAGCATGAAAGTTGGCGGCACCGGACTTGGGCTGGCGATTTCCCATGATATCGCGAAAGCCCACGGGGGAGACCTTGCACTGGTGAGAAGCGATCCTTCGGGTACATTGTTTCGGCTTCATCTTCCGAACGCATAGGTTGGAAGGGGCTTTCGCGGTCGCGGTAAATTCTCGCCAGGCCAAACGGCGGCGTCAATGTAACTTTCTGTTTACAATTTCCGCCTAGAATCAATATGTTGACCGGTGTAAGAGCGAGATATTCTCAGGCCGGCAAGGAGATGGGATGCTATACCGGCTCATTTTGAGCCGGGAGATCCGAACGACGGGGACATTTGAAGTGGCGGGAATTCGTGGCCTATTGGTTGTTGCGTGGCTGCTGCCGCTTGGCGGCTGCGGGGCCGCCGTGATGGCTTTCGTGGACGATACGCTGACGCAGATCAACGGCGAAACGTGTTCGATGGCCAAGCTCCTGCGGGGCGATGCCCCTTGCGATGATCCACCGGTCCTTGAGAAAACGGCGGAAACCAAGCTCTACTGCTATCGCAATATCGCCCGCGTCGATTGCTATGAGAAGCCCGATCCGTTTGCCCGCTTGGAAGGCCGGCCGAAGAACCAGAAACCTCATCTCGGCACGCCGGAGCCCTATTTGACGGAAGCCCAAAGCGCGGCGCCGAAAAGGAAGTCCGGCGGGATCTTCGAACCGATCATGGACGCGGATGATGACGAGCCCAGCAAAACGGCGCCGGTTTCGCCCATCATCAAGAAACAAGAGCCCGCCGTGGACAGTTGACGGCGTGACGGAGACAAGTCTTAATCCCGCTGTTGGGGAGCGCGGAGTGAATACGTGAATTGGGATCCGGATCATTACTTGCATTTCGGCGGTCATCGGGTCCGTCCTGCCCTCGATCTCATGAGCCGGGTGCCGCTGGCGACGCCCGAGAGGATTGCCGATCTCGGCTGCGGTCCGGGCAACGTCACGCGACTATTGAACGAGTATTGGCCGCGGGCGCGCATTACCGGCGTCGACAATTCGCCGGAAATGCTGTCGAAGGCGTTCGCGGAGGGCCTGGACGTTACCTGGCTCGAAGCCGATATTCGGGAATGGGCGCCCGAGGAACCCTTCGATCTGATTTTCAGCAATGCCGCCCTGCAATGGTGTGATGATCACGAAAATCTGTTCACGACGCTGTTTTCCCATGTCGCGCCTCAAGGCGTGCTGGCCGTGCAAATGCCGCGAAATCACCACGCGCCATCCCACGTTTGCATGACGGAGGCGGCGCGGGCGGGGTCGTGGGCGTCGGTCCTGGAACCGCACCTGCGCGAACAACCTGTCGCCGAACCCCGTTTTTACCACCAATTGCTGGCGCCATTGGCCTGGCGCGTCGATATTTGGGAGTCGGAGTACCTGCAGGTTCTGGAGGGCGAAAACCCGGTGGTTGAGTGGACCCGTGGAACAGCGCTCAAACCCTTGTTGGACGCGCTCGGCGACGAAGGAGAGCGGGCCGAATTCGAGGCGGCGTACGCGGAGCGAATCGCCCACGCCTATCCGCCGGACGAAAACGGCAAGACCTATTTTCCGTTCCGTCGTCTCTTCGTTATCGCCCAGGCCTGAATAGGTTCGTCCAAGCCGGCCGGCTGATGTCCGCTTCGGCGTATCGCGCCGCCATGCGACAATTCCGCACAACCCTGCCGCTCCCTGTTCCGTTTCCCGGCCGAGCCTGTTATAAGGACCGTTGCACGGGTGCGTTTTGATATCGGGGGGTATCGAACGGCCTTTTGTTTTTTCAAGCCCTGACCGAAACTGCTCGGCGACATGATCGACGACGATATCCTTCTTAAGCACGATGGCCGGGTCCCCCGCTATACGAGCTATCCCACGGCGCCGCATTTCAGTGCGGATGTCGACGGGGAGGTCTATGCCGGCTGGTTGAAGGACATTCCGCGTGCGCAGCCGCTGTCGCTCTATTTCCACGTCCCGTTCTGCGACACGATGTGCTGGTTCTGCGGTTGCCAGACCACTGTCGTCAACCGCTATCAGCCCGTCGCCTCCTATCTCGAGCTCCTGGCCAAGGAAATCGACCTTGTCGGCGACCGTCTCGGGGAGGGCCGCCCGGTGGCTCACATCCACTGGGGCGGAGGCTCCCCGACGATCGTGGCATCCGACGATTTCCGCGACGTGATGGCGCGGATCGCCGCGCGCTTCGAATTCCGCGATGATGCCGAGATCGCCGTCGAAATCGATCCCCGCGGCTTCGACGCCGAACACGTCGCGGCGCTGGGCCGGGCCGGCGTCAACCGGGCCAGCATCGGCATCCAGGACTTTCAGCCCGAGGTACAAAAGGCCGTCAACCGCGTCCAACCCTTCGAGGAGACCCGCGAGGTTGTGGAAGGCCTACGTCGGGCCGGAATCGGCGGCATCAGTTTCGACCTGCTGTACGGCCTGCCTCACCAGACCGTCGAGAGCGTGCTGGCGACGGTCGACCTGGCGATGGAGTTGACGCCGGACAGGATTTCGCTGTTCGGCTACGCCCATGTTCCGTGGATGAAGGCCCATCAGCAGATGATCGACGAGAGCCTGCTGCCCGACGGCCGCGCCAGACTAGCCCTTTACCGGGCGGCGGCCGGACGCCTGGCCGAGCATGGATTTGTCGCCATCGGTCTCGATCACTTCGCCCGCGCCGAGGATCCCATGGCGGTCGCCGTCCGGGAAGGCCGCCTTAATCGCAATTTTCAGGGCTACACGACGGATGAAGCCGAGGTGCTGATCGGCTTCGGCGCTTCCGCCATCGGCTCTCTGCATCAAGGGTACGTGCAGAACGCCTCGCTGGTGCCGGATTACCGGGCGGCGCTGGAAGCCGGAAAGTTACCCATCGCGCGCGGCGTCGAAGTCTCCGAGGATGATCGCCTGAGGCGCGCCGTAATCCAGCGTCTGATGTGCGACCTTACCGTCGATCTCTCCGAAGAGGCTTCGCAGTACGGGTTTGCCGAAGATGTTTTTGCCGATTCCCTGTCCGCCCTGGCGCCTTTGCAGCAGGACGGGCTAGTGGCCGTTGACGGCAGCATCGTGACGGTGCCTGAGGAAGGCCGTCTCGCGGTGCGGTCGGTTTGCGCCGCCTTCGACACTTATTTGGGAGTTGGCCCCGGCCGGCATAGCCGGGCGATATAGGCCGCCTGCCCGCGTTGACCGCCGCTGCCCGCGCGGCTACGCTTTCCCTCCAAGAACAAGAAACGGGAAAGCAAGACGCGTATGATCCAACCGGGCCCCCGAAATCTCATTACGGACGTCGACGGCATCAAGGTCGGCAATGCCCAGCTTGAAGACGTGCGCTCCGGCACCACCGTCATACTGCCCGATGAGGATGCGGTTGCTGCGGTTGATGTCCGGGGCGGTACGCCCGGCACCCATGAAACCGACGCGCTGGACCCCACGTGCGGTGTCGAGCGCATACAGGCGATCACGCTTTCCGGCGGTTCCGCATTCGGCCTCGAGGCCGCCTCCGGCGTGCAGTCCTGGTTGGCGGCTCAGGGACGCGGCGTGCGGATCGCGGATGCCGTCATCCCGGTGGTGCCGGCGGCCATTCTGTTCGATCTGCTCAATGGCGGCGATAAGGATTGGGGCGAAACGCCGCCGTATCGGAAGCTCGCGCTGCAGGCTTGCGAAGCGGTTCAACAGGACTTCGAACTCGGCAACTTCGGCGCCGGCACCGGGGCGACCGCCGGACCCTTGAAGGGCGGCCTGGGCAGCGCGTCGGCCCTCACGGAAGACGGCGCCCAGGTCGGGGCGCTGATGGCGGCAAATCCGTGGGGATCGGTCGTCATGCCGGGAACGGATGCTTTCTGGGCTTGGCCCTGGGAAGTCGCGGGCGAATTCGGCGGCCAACGGCCGGCACCGAACGCCGACACCGGAGATCTCGACTATACGCCCAAGATGACGCCGCTGGGTCCGGCCAATACGACGCTCGGCGTGGTCGCCACCAATGTGGCGTTGACCAACGCCCAGGCCCAGCGCATCGCCATTATGGCTCACGACGGCATCGCCCGTGCGATTCGCCCTGTTCATACCCCCTTTGATGGCGATACCATATTTGTGCTTTCGACGGCGCGGCAGGACCTGCCCGAACCGACGCCCCAGTCACTGGCTCGGCTCGGCATGATGGCCGCGGATTGTGTTGCCCGGGCGATCGCCCGTGGCGTTTACGCCGCCGACGGACTGGGAGAATTCCCGGGCTACAAGGAGCGGCACGCCGGCTAGGGAACCGGCCTAACGAAGGGAGGAAGCCATGCGCAAATGCGTAATGGGAATTGCAGGAGCCGTTATTGCTGCTGTCGCCGGTTTTGCGCCGGTCCAGGCGAGTGCCAAGGACACTTTAGTATTGGGTATGCCGTTGGAGCCGCCGGGACTGGATCCGACCATGGATGCGGCCGCGGCCATTGCCCAGGTCACACTCTACAACGTCTATGAAAGCCTTACGCGCATCAATGAACGCGCCGAGGTCGGCCCGGGACTGGCCGAAAGCTGGACCGTATCGGATGACCTTAAGGTCTTCACGTTCAAGCTGAAGTCGGGCGTCAAGTTTGCGGACGGCACGACGTTCGACGCCAACGACGTCAAATTTACGTTCGAGCGCAATGCGGCCGAAAAGAGCACCAATAAACGTAAAAAACGCTACACCAACATGGCGTCCGTCGAGGCCGTCGATCCGCTGACCGTCAGGATCACCTTGAAGGACCCCAATCCCCTGCTGCTGTTCCAGTTGGGCGAGTCCACGTCCGTGATCGTCGGTCCCGAAACCGCCGAAAACAACAAGCACCATCCGGTGGGAACCGGCCCCTATGCCTTTGACAAGTGGGTCAAGGGCAGCTCCATGAGCCTGAAACAGAATCCGCACTATCGCGATCCCGGCGCCATCAAGATCAAGAAGGTGACGTTCAAGTTCATCAGCGATCCCTCTGCCCAGGTGGCCGCCATGATGGCGGGCGACATCGACATCTTCCCCTACTTCGGTTCGCCGGAAAGCCTCGAACAATTCAAGGCCAACCCGACGTTCGTGGTGCAGGAAGGCACGACGGAAGGCGAGACCATCCTGTCGACCAACAACAAGGCCAAAGCCCTCTCGGACGTCCGCGTCCGCCGGGCCATCGCCTACGCGCTGGATCGTCAGGCCATCGTCGATGGCGCCATGTTCGGTTACGGCATGCCAATCGGGACGCACTTTGCGCCGCACAACCCGGCTTACGTCGACCTTACCGGCATGTACGCCCACAACCCGGCGAAAGCCAAAGCCCTATTGGCGGAAGCCGGTTACGGCAGCGGTCTGGAGCTCTCGTTGAAGCTGCCGCCGCCGACCTACGCCCGCCGCGGCGGAGAGATCATCGCCGATCAGCTCTCCAAAGTGGGCATTACGGCGAAGATCGAACCCGTCGAATGGGCACAATGGATCGATCAAGTCTACAAGAAGAAGAACTATGACCTTTCCATCGTCAGTCATGTCGAACCCAACGACATCAACATCTACGCCAATCCCAAGTACTACTTCCAGTACGACAGCCAGGAATTCCGCGACATCATCCAGAAAGCGGATACCACGGCGGATCAGGCCATGCGGGCAAAGCACCTGCAGGCCGCCCAGCGCAAGCTGGCGGAGGATGCCGTGAACGGCTTCCTGTTCCAGCTGGCCCGCACGGCGGTGTTCCGCAAGGGTCTGACGGGGGTTTGGAAGAACTCTCCGATGTTCGTCAACGACCTGGCAGGCATGTCCTGGCAGTAAGCGGCGAAACCGCGAGCGGGTAACCGCCCGCAGCTTTCAGGGGCACACCCAACGGTGTGCCCCATTTTTTTCCGGCGAGCCGGATCACAAAAAAAGGGCGGATCCGAAGATCCGCCCTGGGTTTTTAGGCAACCGCTTCGATCAGCGCAGATAGATATGGACCTCGTTGGTCGAGGCTTCGGCGCTGGTGGTTGCGGAAAGGTTCACGCGGCCGGCGGGCAGGCCCATCTCGGTCAGCGTTCTGAGAACCTGATCGGCGTTCTTCTTGGCCTTGGAGGTATTGAGCGCCACCTCGGCCGGCGTGCCTTGCGCCGGCGCCACGGCGACCAATGCAAACGCAGCCTGGGGCCGCCTTTCGATGGCCTTGGAGACGGCGTTGTAGAGCGCCTGCTGGTAGGGTACGTCCGGGCGGTCGAAGCGGATCACGACCAGGGGCCGGCGGCTTTGGGATGCGCTGCTGACGCCACTGGCCGCAGGTGAGGCGCTGGCCAACGGCGTGGCGGCGAAGTAGGCCCGATTGGTCAGGCTCTGGCCGTAAAACTCACCGTTCTTGATTGCCAGCGACAAGGTCGTGAGGTTGTGCCGCTCGTTCCCGACGTACGCGGTTTGCCGGCTGATGTCCTCCGACAGTTCGTTGAGCAAGCGGTCGATCAACACCACCGTGCGGTTGGTCTCGTCTTCCAGAATGGCGATCTGACGATGGTCTTCGTCAATCGCGCCCTGCAGCCCGTAAGTCGCGCGGGCGCTTTCCAGCAGATAGGCGGAGAGCGAAGAAGCGGAAGCAACGTCATTGGCCAGGCTGTTCATGGCGGCAATGTCGGCGCCGATGCGGTCCAGCTCGGCCTGGGCCGCGTTCCACTGGCTAACCAAAACGGGATTACCGGGCGTCGTGCCGATTTGCAGGCGCGAATTGATGGCCGCGACGACGCCGTGATAGCGCTGGGCGTTGACGGTGGTGGCCCCACGTATTTGCTGCAGTGTCGTGTTGCGGGCCCCGATGATGCCGCGCAGGCTGCCCAGTTCGTTCCGCAGTTGGGCAACTTTTTGACCGACAAACGTACCGGTCGACGGCGCTTGGGTTACGGGTGCCTGGGTAAAATTCGTCGTGCCCATGAGAGGCGGTGGGGCGGGCGCCGCCGGCGGACTTAATGTCGGCGACGTCATTTTTTCGGCTTCCGACTCGGCAATCATAACCTTGTCGCCGCCGGCATCCTGCTCCCCGGCGGGATCGTCACCCGTGAGCGTTGGCCACAATGTATCCGTGGCGAACGAACAGCCGGCCAGAAGAACTGCCGCGCCGAATACGGCGCCATATGATTTTCTCAATGCCATTTTTTCAATGCCGTCCTGCAAACATCGTAAAATTATTCATTTGCAGCACAGATCCTCTTCCTTCTTTTGTCATGCCGGCTAATGTCGATGCCGGATCGTGGACTTCGTTGACACTTACTGTTGCCGGCAGATCAGCCTTTCGGAAGTAAGATCGCGCGCACAAATACCCACCTGTTCGCCAAGGGTTCAGCCTATTCCACCCCTGTCCCGCACCGCGCATTTCAACCTTGGACGCCTCATCCGGGTCGCCGAAGCCTGCCTGCGATTGGAACTGTTGTAGAGATTAGCCTCCCTCGCCGGGTGATCTTATCCAAAGGGCGGGAGGGCCACAAGCGGCTTTTCTCAAGTAAAAGCGGGTGTTTAGAAGCCATAGGCGCGATGGCCTCTCAGCATCCGCCGGACTTTGCCTTACCGGTTCCCGAAAGGCGCGATTCCAATCCTCGCCCAAGACCCTTGCAAAGCGCTGGTGATTTGATTAGTTTCCGCAGCCTTGGTTGCCGGTTTGTTGATTCGGCAGCCGACAGCTGGCCAGAATGTGGCTGGCCCACAATGCGCCCGTAGCTCAGCTGGATAGAGCACTAGACTACGAATCTAGGGGTCGGGAGTTCGAATCTTCCCGGGCGCGCCATTTCCTTTTCCAAACCAAGGGCCCCACCGGTGAACCGGCTCCGGACGCGACAACGACGCGCCACGGCGGCATACTTGTCGCCATGGGCCGAACGACATGGATACGCCTGATCGCGACGGGGCTGATCGCCGCCGGAATTGGGCCGGGCCATATCGGTGCGGCCGTGGCCGCCCTGCAAACGGGTGAAATCGAGACGCGCTCCTTCGAGTACTTCCTGCCGCGTAGTCCCGTGGTCCTGCGGATTCAATTTCTGCTTTCGGAGTTGGGATTATATGAGGGGCCGGTTGACGGCCGCCTCAACGATGACCTCGAAACGGCCGTCAGGCGTTACCAGGGCGGCGCCGGCCTCGAGCCGGACGGGCGGATAAGCGACGAACTGTTGGCGCATATCGAGTTCGGCACCGAGGCGAGAGAGCTCTTGGCGCGGCTCGACCGGGTGGGCGCCGAGCAACAGAAGGCGGCGCGGCAAAAGTTGGCGGCCAGCCCACAAACGCAAGCCTTGCTGGACCGGTCGGCGAAATCGCGGGTCGCCGACCCGACGCGCGATGCCCGCCCGTGCTTTGCCGCCCCGACCGTCGATTGTTTGACGCACGAAGCGATCGAAACCGCGACCGCCATCCATCGGCCCCATTTCCGCGACTGGGTGTTCGGGGAAATTGCCGTCGTCCAGGCCCGCGCCGGCAAACCCGCCGCGGCGCGATCCAGCGCAGCTCGGATTTCGGACCCCCGCCTGATCATCTCCGCCCTCGGAAATATCGCCAAAGCGCAGGCCGACAAGGGCGATTTGAAATCCGCACAGAACAGCGCGGAAATAATCCCCGATGATTGGGCGCGCGCTGATGCCCTGATTGCCGTCGCCGTCGCCCAAAGCCGGGCCGGGGCCTGGCCGGAGGCGCGCGAAACCGCACTCGGGGTTGAAGCTTTGCTGGCCAACCTTGCCGGGGATCGTCCGTGGACGCCGCTGTTGGTCCGGTTGGCGAAAGGATTGTTTGATGCGGGTGATGTTTCGGAATCGATATCAATTCTTGACCGACATCGGAATCGGCTGGAAAATTTAATTTCGAATTCGGAACAAAATGGCGTCGTCTCCACCGCCTTCCGATCTTTGGCCGCCGCATACGCTGATTTGGATCAAACCGATGCCGCGTTAAGCCTTATTTCGAGCCGTGCCGAGGACGATCGTAACCGCTCCGCTTATTTGGCCCTTTCCAAGGCCTTGGCAAGGGCGGGGAACGACGCCGAAGCCGCGCGTATGGTGGGCCGGATGTCAGAGCCCCGGTACCGCGCGGTGGGTTGGACAAATATTGCCCGTATTCAATTTAGCGCCCAAAAATTCGACGTGGGAAGAGACAGCCTGGCAAAAGCGGAAACGGCAGTCCGCGAAGTCGATCCGTCGAAGACCTATGCCCGGGCTCATGCCCTAAAAGGCATTGCGGAAACCTGGGTCGGTTTCAATGACCCCGTTCGTGCCGAGAAAACCGCCCGGTTCGTACCAAATCCGGCCCTCCGGGCAATGGTGTGGCGACGTATCGCAAAACACTATGATGAGCGGCGCGACGAAGCCAACAGGACTGCCGCCGAGACCGCCGCAACACGGGCGGTGGAGGCCATCAACAGTCCTTTGGAGAGGGTGTGGCATTTCACCAATCTCGCCATATCTCAATCGGCGGAGGGCAACGAAAACCTCGCCGCCCGAGCCTTTAGAGCGGGACTTGAGACCGCCGAAAAAATGTCCAGCGTCTGGGCGCGGGCGCAGGCTCTGACGCGGCTCGCTGCCGCGCTCTTCAGCCTTACGCAGGCGCAAAACAGAAAATAAAAAAATTTCGAAAACCAATCGCCAGGCCGCAAAAACGAACGGTCGTAGAAAGCGGTATGAAGCAATCAAATTTGGAGAATCGTGCAAATTCAATGGCTTAAAAAAGATCGGCCGGGGAAGACCAATTAATCTTAGGGGTTATATCTAAGGGATTGAAAATAAACAAAAAAATTGGCTTTTCCCCCTTGAACGCACGCCCGTTCAGGTCCATATTCGTACGAGCGGTATAAAAGCTTGCCGCGTTCTATGCGTACATGCGTTCGATGAAGCCTTAAGACAGGACGAATTGCTCTGAAATTCCCGTCCAACCGGACGCAAATACGCCGCAAACAACTAGCCGGAGGTCCCAGCCGTGGCCGTAGATAAGCTCCAATCAGATCTTTCCGTCGACGAACTTCTTGCCTCTGGCGGCGGCGAAGCGACCGTTCTCGATGCACCCGGTGCCGAGAATCTCGTCGTGCCCGGCGGGACCATGCTGTTGGTTGCCGATTTCGCCCGGGAAGGCCCCGATCTGCTGATTGAAGGGCCGAACGGCGAAGAGATCGTCGTTCGTGATTATTTCACGCTGGAAGAGCCGCCCGCTTTGCAGACTTCGGGCGGTGCCCAACTGACGTCCGATCTGGTCAGCCGGCAGGCCGGTTCCGCGACGGCGGATCAGGTGGCGGACGCGGCCGGCGGCGGCGCGGCGGCGCAACCCATCGGTACGGTTGAGACGGCGACCGGTACGGTTACGGCAATCCGGATTGACGGCTCCCGGGTAACCCTGAATGCCGGCGACCCGGTCTATCAGGGTGACGTCCTCGAAACCGACGGCGAGGGCGCCGTGGGTCTCACGTTCATCGACGACACGACGTTCTCGCTTGGCGAGGACGGACGCATGGTGTTGGACGAACTGGTTTACGACGCGGAATCCCACGAGGGCACATCCGCCGTTTCCGTCGTTCAGGGCGTATTTAGTTTCGTTTCCGGATCGATTGCCAAGTCGGGTCCGGACGCCATGACCATCCGTACGCCTGTGGCGACCATCGGTATCCGCGGTACGAAAGTGGCCGTCAAGGCCGGCGCGGAAGGCGAGGAAAACGTCATCACGCTGCTTGAGGAAGAAGGCGGCATCACGGGCGAGATCGTGGTCACCAACTCGGCGGGCAGCCAGATCCTCAACGTGCCCAATCAGACCACCACCATCAGCAGTTTCTTCGTGGCGCCCAGCCCGCCCGTCATTTTGCCGGAATCGCAAATCAACCAGATGTTCGGCAGCACCATCGACGTGCTTCCCGAGCATAGCGCCAACACCGGCAGCAGTGACCGTGAAGACGATGAAACCCGGCGCGATGACGCAAGAGGCGATGAAGGCGGCGAGGAAGCCGCCGCCGAAGAAGAGGGCGAGGGCGAAGAAGGCGAGGAGGGTGAAGAGGAACTCGCCGAGGGCGAAGGCGAAGGCGAAGAGGAAGGCGAGGGCGAGGAAGAAGAGGAGCTTGCCGAGGAAGAAGGCGAAGGCGAGGGCGAGGGCGAAGAGGAATTGGCTGAAGCCGAGGCCGAGGCTGAAGCCGAAGCCGAGGCCGAGGCCGAAGCCGACGCGGAAGCCGAAATTGCCGAGGGTGATCCCGAGGCGGAAGGCGACGCCATCGCGGAAGCCGAAGGCGAAGCAGAATTGGAAGAGGCAGCCGAAGAGGCTGAGGGCGAAGCCATCGCCGAAGCCGAGGGCGAGGTCGAAGCGGAAGGCGAGGCCGATGCCGAGGGGATTGCCCAGACGGCGGCCGCAGCACTCGAGGAAGAGGGCGAGGACAGCGAAGCCATCGCGGAGGCCGGCGGCGATGATTTGACCGAGGGCGAGGCTGTAGCCGACGGCGGTGATGATGATTTCGGTGACGAACTGGCCGATGACGCAGAGGGCGAGGCCATCGCCGAAGGCGGACAGGACGAGTTTGTGGATGACGCCTTGGGCGCCGGCGCCGATGCCGAGGACGTTGCCTTGGCGAGCGCGGCGGCGGAAATCGCCGAGGAGATCGCGCGGGCGGAAGGTTTGTCCGAAGCGGAAATCGAACTTGCCAAGCAGGCCGCGTTCGAGGAGACCCTGAGCGGCGAAGCCAGCGTCGACGATTTGATCGAGACCGCAGCGGGCGGCGACGACACCGGCGATGTGTCGGCCAATTTGGGCGATACCCCGGAGCCGTTCACGGTTGAAGGACCGATCTTCGACGATCCCAGCATACTTGCTTACGACCCCTTTGCCGTAGGCGGTGGGGCCGGCACGACTTTGAGCGACCTTGGCGGAACGCCGGAACCGGAGCCCGAGCCGGAGCCCGAACCCGAGCCCGTTGTTGTAGAGGAGGCTGAAGAGGTTGCCGTCGTCGTAGAAGAGGAGGAGGAAGAAGAGGAAGTCGTCGTCGAGGAACCCGAGCCCGAGCCCGAACCCGAGCCTGAGCCCGAAGTCGCCGACGAGCCGGATTTAAGCGTTACCGACGCCGCCGGCGACGAAGACACGGTCATCGCCCTCGACATTTCCGCCGGATTGACCGACACGGACGGTTCAGAGACGCTCTCCGTCGTCATCACCGGCGTGCCGACCGGCGCCACGCTGAGCGCCGGCACGAACAACAATGACGGCTCCTGGACCCTCACCGGCGGCCAGTTGAACGGACTGACGATTACTCCGGCGTTGAACGACGGCAGCGACATGTCGTTGACTGTGACGGCGACAGCCACGGAATCCGACGGCGAAACGGCCTCAATCAGCCGGACCTTGTCGGTGGACGTTACCGGCGTCGCCGATCAGCCCTCGGTTCAGGTCAACGACCTGACGGGTGGTGAGGACTTGGCCATCCCGCTGAATATTGGTGCCAATCTGACCGACGCCGACGGCTCGGAAACGCTTCTGGTGCGCATTGACGGCGTACCGGAAGGCGCCACCTTGAGCGCCGGTACGGACATGGGCGACGGCGCCTGGTCCGTCAGTCCCGACGACCTGGCGGGCTTGACCATAACGCCCCCCCGGGATGCTTCCGGCGATTTCGATTTGTCGATCACGGCGACCTCGCTTGAGGAAGGCTCGACCTCGACGACGACGAGCACGTTCACGCTGAACGTGACCGGCATCGCCGATACGCCCGATCTGACGGCCGCCGACGTGGCGGGCGACGAGGACCAGCCAATTGCCCTGGACCTCACCGCGGGCATCACCGACATTGACGGCTCGGAAAGCCTGACCGTCGCCATCAGCGGCATTCCCGATGGCGCGGTGCTGTCGGCGGGTACGGATTCTGCGGGCGATGCCATCGCCGTTACGGTGGTCGGCGGTGTCGCCATTGTGAATGCCGACGACCTGGCCAACCTTTCCATTACGCCGCCGCCCAATTCGGATGAGGACTTTACCTTGTCCGTGACCGCCACCGCAGCCGAGGACGGCACCACCGCCGCCGCGACCACGACATTCGACGTTGCGGTTACCGGCGTAGCAGACGTGCCGACGGTCACGATCAGCGACACCGGAGCAAGCGGTCTTGAGGACTCGGCAATTGACTTGCCGGACATTACCGCCGCGCTCACCGACGTGGACGGTTCGGAAAGCCTGACAATCAGCATCGACGGCGTCCCGGCGGGCGCGACGCTGACCTCCGGCACCAATAGCTTTACGGTGACCGGTGACGGCACCTCCATCGACGTGACGGGTTGGGATCTCACGACATTGACCATCACGCCGCCGGCCGATTCCGACGTGGACATCGATCTGACGGTCACGGCGACCTCGACGGAAGCCGTCGGCGGCGACACCGCGCAGACTATCGGTACTATCGCCGTATCTGTGGCGGCGGACGCCGATGCGCCGACGCTCGACATTACCGGTGCGCCTGCTGCTGGCCTTGAGGACACGGCCATCGACCTGCCCGACATCTCCGCGGCGCTGACGGATTTGGACGGTTCGTAAAGCCTGACCATCAGCATCGACGGCATCCCGGTAGGCGCCACGCTGACCTCCGGCACCAACAGCTTCACGGTGACGGGTGACGTCACGCCGGGTGACGGCGTCTCCGTTGACGTGACGGGCTGGGATCTCACGACCCTGACGATCACCCCGCCGCCTGATTCGGACGTGGACTTCGCCCTGACGGTAAGGGCGACTTCGACGGAAGCCGACGGCGGCGACACCGCGCAAACCCTCGGCACCATCGCCGTTTCGGTGGCGGCAGACGCCGATGCGCCGACGCTCGACATCACTGGTGCGCCCGCGGCCGGTCTTGAGGACACTGCCATCAACCTGCCCGACATCAATGCGGCGCTGACGGACGTGGACGGTTCGGAAAGCCTGGCCGTCAGCATCAGCGGCATCCCCGCCGGCGCGACGCTGACCTCCGGCACCAACAGCTTCACGGTGACGGGTGACGGTACTTCGATTGACGTCACCGGATGGGATCTCACGACGCTCGAAATCACACCGCCGGCCGATTCCGATGTGGACTTTACTCTCACCGTCACGGCGACATCGACGGAAGCGGACGGTGGCGACACAGCCCAGACGCTTGGCACCATTGCCGTTTCGGTGGCGGCCGACGCCGATGCGCCGACGCTCGACATCACCGGTGCGCCCGCTGCGGGCCTCGAAGACACCGCCATCGCTCTGCCGGACGTTAATGCGGCCCTGACCGACCTGGACGGCTCGGAAAGCTGGCCGTCAGCATCGGCGGTATCCCCGCCGGCGCCACTCTGACCTCCGGCACCAACAGCTTCACGGTGACAGGCGACGTCACCTCCGTCGACGTGACGGGCTGGGATCTCACGAATTTGACGATCACACCGCCGGCCGATTCGGACGTGGACTTCGCGCTGACAGTGACGGCGACCTCCACGGAAGCCGACGGCGGCGACACCGCCCAGACCCTCGGCACCATTGCTGTTTCGGTCGCGGCGGACGCCGATGCGCCGACGCTCAGCTTGAGCGCCATCACGGCGGCCGGCGACGAAGATACCTCAATCACCCTGCCGGACGTGACGGCGGCCCTGACCGATCTGGACGGTTCGGAAAGCCTGGCCGTGACCATCGACAACATTCCGGTGGGCGCCACGCTGACCTCCGGTACCAACACCTTCACGGCAACGGCAGGCAACACCTCCGTGGACGTCACCGGTTGGAATCTGAACGACCTCGCCATCACGCCGGCGCTGAACGATTCGACGGACTTCTCCCTCAACGTGACGGCAACGGCGACGGAAGCCGACGGCGGCGATACCGAGGCCGTGAGCCAGTCCGTAAGCATCGACGTTGCCGGTGTCGCCGATACCCCGACGGTCACCGTTAATGACGCGGGTGGCGATGAGGATACGGCGATCGCTTTGGACATTACCGCCGCGGTTACGGATTTTTCCGAAAGCCTGGTGGTTACCATCGACGGCGTGCCCGACGGCGCCCAGCTCAATGCCGGCACCAACAACGGCGACGGCACGTGGACGCTGGCGGCCGGCGATCTCTACGGCCTGACGATTATGCCGCCGGCCAATTCCGATGTGGACTTCACGCTGAACGTCACGGCGACCTCGACGGACGAGGGATCGACGGCATCTTCCTCGGCTTCCTTCCTCGTTTCGGTTGACGCCGTTGCCGACGCGCCGTCCGTGACGGTGGTTGACGCCTCCGGCGCGGAAGATACGGCGATTCCGCTCGATATCACGGCTGCCCTGACCGATGCGGACGGTTCCGAAACGCTCGGCATCGTCATCGACGGCGTGCCGGACGGCGCCGTGCTGTCCGCCGGCACCAACAACAATGACGGCTCCTGGACCCTGCTGCCCGCCGATCTGGCCGGCCTGACCATCACGCCGCCCTTGAACGACGACAGCGACTTCGCCCTGACGGTCAAGGCGACCACGACCGAAGCGGACGGTGGCGATTCCGCCATGACGACCGATGTGCTGGTCGTCACGGTGACCGGCACGGCCGATGCGCCCATCGTGACCGTTGAGGATGCCGCCGGCGACGAAGACACGGCCATCGCCCTCGATATCACCGCGACGTTGTCGGACGGCACCACCGGTCCTGCCGACGGCGCCATGTTCGTGCTCGACGAAGGCAGCGACAGCGTGCTTCGGGTCAACGCCGACGGTTCGGTCGACGTCATCGTCACCAAGGCGGAGATCTCCGCGCTGACGGGTGGTCCCGTGCCGGATCTCGACGACCGCGGCATCGCCATCGACGACGACGGCAACATCTATTTCACCGACAAGGAATCGGATTCCATTCTGATGAAGCCCGCCGACGGCGGCGATCTCGAAATCGCCGTCAGCGAGGCCGATCTCATCGCCGTCACCGGACACGGAAATTCCGCCGATCCTACGTCTCTGACCATCGGCAGCGACGGCAAGGTCTACGTCATCGACGGTCAAGCTGACGCGGTTGTTTCCTACGATCCGTCCACCGGTTCCGTCGACATGGTAGCGAGCCAGGCTGACCTGGTTGCCGCCACCGGCGGTTCCAGCGGGTCCAGCGGTAGCAACATTGACCTCAGGGGCGATATCGTCGCCGACGACGACGGCAATCTGTTCTTTACGACGGGCGGTGCGACGGATGCCGTTATGACCATCGACACCGCGTCGGGTACACCTTCGGTTGTGGCCGAAGGCACGCCGTTCCAGGATCTGGATGTCTACATGTCGATCGCCCCCAACGGCGATTTGATCGTCGCTGACGACAGCGGCTCCAACTCCATCCATCGCGTTGATCCCGTCACCGGCGACGTCACCGTCTTCCTGAGCGAAGCCGAGATTGAAGCCGTTGTGGGCGGCAACATCGATCTCGAAGGTGGTATCGGCTTCGATGCTGACGGCAACTTCTACGTTGCCGAAGAAAACTCCGACACGATCTACGTCTGGAACGCCGATGACGCCTCAGCGGGGACCATCGACGAGACGTCCGGCCAGGTCTTCGTCACCGACACCGCCATGACGGCGGCGAGCGGCGCGCAGACGGACCTGGAAGCCGGCATTGCGTTCGGCACCGACGCATTCGCCGAAGGCGATACGCTTGAGGTCGTCATCGACGGCGTGCCGGACGGGGCCATCTTGAGCGCCGGCACCAACAACAACGACGGCTCCTGGACCCTGACGCCGGCCGATCTGGAAGGCTTGACAATTACGCCGGCGCCCGACAGCGGCGAAGACTTCACTCTGACAATCACCGCCATCGCCACCGATCCGGCGGGCGGTACCTCGGAAACCATCAAGACCTTGCAGGTCGACGTTGCCGACATCGCTGATACGCCGACGCTGACCATTACCGACACGACGGCTTCGGGCACCGAGGACACGCCCATCGATCTGCCGGATATTTCGGCGAGCCTGACCGATCTCGACGGTTCGGAAGACCTGGCGATCACCATCGACAGCATTCCCGAGGGCGCCACGCTGACGTCCGGGACCAACAGCTACACCGCGCCCACCGGCGGCGGTTCGGTGGACGTCACGGGCTGGGATCTCGTCAGCCTGACGATCACTCCGGCAGCCGATTCGGATGCCGATTTCACCTTGGGCGTCACGGCGACGGCGACCGAAGCGGACGGCGGCAGCACGGCACTGACGTCTGGTTCCATTGCGGTTTCCGTTGCAGCGGATGCCGATGCCCCGACCCTGACGCTGGAGGCCACGACGGCGTCCGGCTTGGAAGATACCGCGATCAATCTGCCCGATATTTCGGCGGCCCTCACGGACGCGGACGGCTCGGAAAGTCTGGCCATCAGTATCGACGGCATTCCCGCCGGCGCGACGTTGACGTCCGGCACCAACACCTTCACGGCAACCGACGGTGCGACCTCGGTCGACGTCACGGGTTGGGATCTCGACAACCTGACCATCACGCCGCCTGCCGATTCCGATGTGGACTTCACACTCGGCGTCACGGCGACCTCGACCGAGGCCGACGGCGGCGACACCGCCTCGACCCTCGGCAGCATTGCCGTTTCGGTGGCGGCGGATGCCGATGCGCCGACGCTCGACATCACCGGTGCGCCCGCAGCCGGCGCGGAGGACACGGCCATCGCCCTGCCGGATATCTCGGCGGCACTGACGGACGTGGACGGCTCTGAGAGCCTTGCGATCACCATCGACAACATTCCCGAGGGCGCCACGCTGGTGTCCGGCACGAACAGCTACACTGCGCCTGTGGGCGGCGGTTCGATCGACGTGACCGGTTGGGACCTCGACGCCCTGACGGTCACCCCGCCGGCCAATTCGGACGTGGACTTCACTTTGGGCGTGACAGCCACCTCGACGGATGGCTCGGATACGGCCTCGACAACGGGCTCCATCCCCGTTTCCGTTGCGGCGGATGCCGATGCCCCGACGCTGACACTGAGCGCCACGACGGCCAGCGGCACGGAAGACACCGCCATCACGCTGCCCGACATCACAACGGCGCTGACGGACGTCGACGGTTCCGAAAGCCTGACGGTGACGATCTCCGGCGTGCCCGCGGGCGCCACCCTGAGCGCCGGTAACGACAACGGCGACGGCACCTGGACAATTCCGGCGGGTAACCTCACCGGTTTGACGGTGACGCCGCCGGCCAACGACGACACGGACTTCACCTTGACGGTGACGGCAACCGCGACTGAGACGGAAAACGACGATGCCGCCTCGACCATCGGCACCATCGCGGTTTCGGTTGCAGCGGACGCCGATGCGCCGACGCTCGACATCACCGGTGCGCCCGCGGCCGGCGCGGAAGACACGGCCATCGCGCTGCCGGACGTTTCGGCGGCCCTGACGGACGGGTCGGAGACGCTCTCCGTTACCATCGACAACATCCCCGAAGGCGCCACCTTGGTTTCCGGCACCAACAGCTACACGGCGCCGACAGGCGGCGGGTCCGTCGACGTTACGGGTTGGGATCTCGACAGCCTCGAGATCACTCCCCCTGCCAATTCCGACGTGGACTTCACGCTCGGCGTCACGGCGACTTCGACGGATGGCTCCGATACGGCCTCGACGACGGGCTCCATCCCCGTTTCCGTGGCGGCGGACGCAGATGCGCCAACGCTGACGCTGAGCGGTACGACCGCGAGCGGTGCAGAAGATACGGCGATCGAGTTGCCGGACATTTCGGCGGCGCTGACGGACGTGGACGGCTCCGAGAGCCTGGCCATCTCCATCGCCGGTATCCCGGAGGGCGCGACACTGACCTCCGGCACCAACACCTACACCGCGCCCGCGGGCGGCGGCTCGGTTGACGTCACAGGTTGGGATTTGGTCAACCTCACGATCACGCCGGCGGCGAACGACGACAGCGACTTCTCGCTCAACGTAACGGCAACCTCGACGGAAGCCGACGGCGGCGATACCGCTTCCACGCTCGGCACCATCGCGGTTACCGTGACGGGAGACGCGGACGCCCCGACACTCGACATTACCGGCGCTCCGGCGGTGGGCCTCGAGGATACGGCTATCGCCCTGCCGGATATTACCGCGGCATTGACGGACGATACCGAGACCCTCTCCGTTTCCATCGACAATATTCCGGAAGGCGCCACGCTGGTCTCCGGCACCAACACCTATACGGCGCCCGCGGGCGGCGGTTCGGTGGACGTCACCGGCTGGGACCTCGTCAACCTGACGATTACGCCGCCGGCCAATTCCGACGTGGACTTCACGTTGGGCGTCACCGCGACCTCCACGGACGGCAGCGATACGGCCACGACCACCGGTTCCATCCCGGTCTCGGTTGACCCGGACGCCGATACACCGACGCTGACCGTGGCGCCTGCGAGCGGTGCGGAAGATCAGCCGATCAATTTGGACATTACGGCGGGCCTCACGGATACGGACGGTTCGGAAGTCCTGCTCGTCAAGATCGACGGCGTGCCGGACGGCGCGACCCTGAGCGCCGGCACCAACAGCGGCGGCGGTACCTGGTTCGTCAGCCCCGCCGAACTCACCGGTCTGACCATTACGCCGGCGCCGGATTCCGATGCGGACTTCGACTTGACGGTCACGGCGACCGCGCTTGACGGCGAAAGCTCGGCGACCTCGACGGCGACATTCGGCGTCAACGTCAGCGGCGTTGCCGACGTTCCGACGGTGACGGTGACCCCGGCTGCCGGCGACGAAGATACGGCGATCAACCTCGATATCTCCGCGGCGATTACCGACATAGACGGTTCGGAATCGCTGGCCGTCAGCATCGAAGATATTCCCGTGGGCGCCGTTCTGACATCGGGCACCAACACCTTTACGGCGACGGAAGGCAACACCACCGCCGACATCAGCGGATGGGATCTGACCACGCTGACGATCACGCCGCCCCTCAACGATTCCAGCGACTTCTCGCTGAACGTCACGGCCACGGCGTCCGAGGACGGCACCTCCGCCAGCTCCAGCGCCTTGTTGAACGTCGACGTTACGGGCGTCGCCGACACGCCGACGGTTACCGTCAACGACGCTACCGGCGTCGAAGACGTGCCGATCCCGCTGGATATTACGGCGGCCGTGACCGATCCTTCCGAGGACATGTCGGTCACAATCACCGGCGTGCCGAACGGTGCGGTCCTCAGTGCCGGCACCAACAACGGCAACGGATCGTGGACCCTGACCGGCGCACAGCTCACCGGCCTGACGGTCGTGATGGCGCAGGACGATTCGTCCGACTTCACGCTGGGAGTCACCGTAACATCGACCGACGAAGGATCCACCGCGTCGACGTCAACGTCGCTCAATGTCGTCGTGGCGGGCGTTGCCGATACGCCCACCGTCACCGTGGAGGATGCCTCCGGCGATGCCGGTACGCCTATTGCGCTCGATCTAAGCGCCGCCATTACCGATGCCGACGGCTCGGAGACGCTGTCCATCACCATCGACGGCGTTCCTGCGACCGCCACTTTGAGCGCCGGCACCAATAACGGCGACGGCTCCTGGACGCTGACGGCGGCCCAACTGACCGACCTGACGATTACACCGGCGGCCGGTGACGACACGGACCTCAACCTCACCGTTACCGCCACCGCTTCGGAGGAAGGCACGACGGCCGAGGCCGTTGAGACCCTGTTGGTCACCGTGACCGATCCCGGCGGCGATGATCCCATCGTCACGGTTGAGGATGCCGCAGGTAACGAAGACACTGCCATCGCCCTCGACATAACGGCGACGTTGGCGGACGGCACCACAGGTACGGGCGAAGCCGCCATGTATGTCCTCGAAGAGGGCGCCGACGATGTGATCAAAATCTCGCCGGACGGCACCGTCGAAATCGTCGTGACCGAAGCCGAGATCAAAGCGGCCACCGGCAAGAGCGACGCCGATCTCGACGATCGGGGCATTGTGGTCGACGACGACGGGAACATCTATTTCACAGAGAAGGATTCCGATTCGGTCCTGATGAAGCCCGCCGACGGCGGCGATGTCGTCGTCGTGGCGAGCAAAGCCGACGTGATGGCCGCGACCGGCAACAGCAGCGCTGCCGATCCCCGCTCACTGACCATCGGCAGCGACGGCAAACTCTACATCATGGACAACGGCTCGGATTCGATCGTGTCCTATGATCCGGCAACCGAAACCGTTGCGCTGGCCGCCAGCAAGAGCGACCTGCAGGGTGTTTCCGGTATCTCCAAGGTCAACCTCGAGGGCGGCATTGTCGCCACCGATGACGGCAACCTCTATTTCGTTTCCGACGCCAGCACCGACGCCGTCATGTCGTTCAACATCGACACCGGCGAGCCGGGACTGGTCGCCAAGGACGGACCGTTCCATGACCTCGACGTCTACATGGCGGTGGCCCCCAACGGCGATCTGATCGTTGCCGATGACTACGGGAACAATACGATCTATCGGGTCGATCCCGATACCGGCGAGATCTCGACCTTCCTGTCCGAGGAGCAGATCGAAGCGGCCGTGGGTCAGTCCGTCGATCTCGAAGGCGGAATCAGCTTCGATGCCGAGGGCAACTTCTACCTGGCCGAGGAAAATACCGACGGCGTGTTCAAGTGGTCGGTTGACGACGCCTCAGCCGGCACCATCGACGTGAATTCGGGCGAAGCGTTCGTCTCTCAGGCCGACATCATGGCGGTCACGGGCACCGATACCGATCTGGAGGCGGGCATCACCTTCGGTCCGGGCGACGGCAGTACCCTTGAAGTCATCATCAGCGGCGTGCCGGACGGCGCCGAACTGTCGGCAGGTACCGACAATGGCGACGGCACCTGGACGCTGACACCGCTGCAATTGGAAGGTCTGACAATCACGCCGCCCGAGCATGACGACAGCGACTTCACGCTGACCGTCACGGCCATCGACAGCGAATCCAATGAAACCACCCAGACGCTTGAGGTCGTCGTTACGGGCGTCGCCGACGAGCCGACGGTGAGCGTGGCCGACGTCACGGGCGCCGAAGACACGGCGATCCCGCTGGATGTTTCCGCGGCCTTGGTCGACACGGACGGTTCAGAGACGCTTGGCGTGGTGATCGAGAATATCCCCGAGGGTGCGACGTTGACCTCCGGCACCAACACCTACACTGCGCCCGCCGGCGGCGGTTCGGTCGATGTGACGGGCTGGAATCTCGACAACCTGACGGTTACCCCGGCAACCAATGACGACAGCGACTTCACGCTGACGCTCACCGCCACCTCGACGGAAGGCGAGGGCGGCACCGCCCAGACTTCGGCTTCGTTCGACGTTACGGTGACGGGCGTGGCCGACACGCCGACGGTCAGCGTCAACGACGCATCCGGCGCCGAAGACACGGCGATCGCCTTGGATGTGTCCGCGGCCCTTTCCGATGCCGACGGTTCCGAGACCTTGAGCGTCACCATCGACGGCGTGCCGGAAGGCGCTTCCTTAAGCGCGGGCACCAACAACGGTGGCGGTTCCTGGACGTTGACGGCAGCTCAGTTGAACGGGCTGACGCTGACCCCGAAGGCCAACGACGACAGCGACTTCTCGCTGAATGTGACGGCGATCTCGACCGAAGGCGACACCACCGCCAGCAGCACCACGGCGGTCATCGACGTGACGGTTGCAGGCGTTGCCGATGCCGGCCAGGCCATCGTGCAGGATGCCACCGGCACCGAGGACAACTGGATCCAGTTGCACCTCGACAGCGCGCCTTCTGTCGACACCGACGGTTCGGAAACGCTGACGATCACCATCTCAGACGTGCCCAACGGCGCCTTGCTGAGCCCAGGGACGAACAACGGCGACGGGACGTGGTCGGTGAGCGCAGATCTGCTGCCCAGCGTCTGCATCCTGCCGCCGGATGATTTCAGCGGCGACATCAACATGACGCTGAACGTCACGACGACGGAAGGTGACGCCGGCGCCGACAGCCTGACCGTTTCCGACGACTTCACGGTAACCGTGACAGGAGTGGCGGACACACCGTCGGTCAGCGTGAGCGCGGCTTCGGGTAATGAGGACGCCGCCATTCCGCTCGATATCTCCGCGGCTCTCGCGGATTCCTCCGAATCCCTCACCATCACCATCGACGGCGTGCCGTCGGGCGCAACGCTCAGTGCCGGCACCACCAACGGCGAAGGCGGATGGACGCTGACGCCTGCGCAATTGCAGGGCCTCACCATCACGCCGGCGGCCAACGACGACACCGACTTCACGTTGAACGTGACGGCCATTTCCGCTGACGGCGACGACACTGCGAGCGCCAGCCAGAGCCTGGCCGTGACGGTCACGGGCGTGGCTGACACGCCGACGCTCACGGTGGCCGACGTGACGGGCGGCGAGGATAGCGCCATCGCCCTCAACATCGGCTCAAGCCTGACGGACACCGACGGTTCCGAGACCCTGAGCGTTACCATAGACGGCGTGCCCAACGGTGCCAGCCTCAGCGCCGGTACCAATAACGGCGGAGGTTCCTGGACCCTGACGGCGGCCCAGCTCGACGGCCTGACCATCACGCCGGCGGCCAACGACGACAGCGACTTCACGCTGAACGTCACCGCCATATCCGACGAGGCCGAAGGCGGTACCGCTTCGGTCAGCCAGTCCATGGTTGTAACGGTGACCGGCGTGGCCGATACGCCAACGGTCAGCGTAAACGACGCCTCGGGCGCCGAAGACACGCCGATCGCGCTGGATATCTCGGCGGCAGTTGCGGATGCGGGCGAGACTCTCACGGTAACCATCGACGGCGTGCCGAACGGTGCTTCCCTGAGTGCCGGCACCAACAACGGCGGCGGCTCCTGGACGTTGACGCCTGCACAGCTCAACGGCCTTACCATCACCCCGGCGGCCAATGACGACACGGATTTCTCGCTCAACGTGACGGCGATTTCCGCCGAAGGCGATACCACGGCCAGCAGCACCACGGCGGTCATTGACGTCGCGGTGAGCGGCGTTGCCGATGCCGCGACGGCCATTGTTCAGGATGACACGGGCGCGGAGGACACCTGGATCCAACTGCACCTCGACAGCGCGGCTTCCGTCGACACGGACGGGTCGGAAACCATGACCATCACGATTTCCGACGTGCCGAACGGCGCCTTGTTGAGCCCGGGCACGAACAACGGCGACGGCACCTGGTCGGTCAGCGCCGCCCAATTGCCCAGCGTCTGCATCCTGCCGCCGGACGACTTCAGCGGCGACATCAACATGACGCTGAACGTCACGACGACGGAAGGCGACGAAGGCGCCGACAGCTTGACGGTCTCCAACAACTTCACGGTGACGGTGACGGACGTTGCCGATACGCCTTCGGTTTCTGTCAGCGATGCTTCCGGTGCGGAAGATACCGCCATTGCCCTGAATGTCTCGGCGGCTCTGACGGATGCCTCCGAATCGCTCGCCGTAACGATTACCGGCGTGCCGGACGGCGCGACTCTGAGTGCCGGCACCAACAGCGGGAACGGCGTTTGGACGGTTCCGCCGGCCCAGTTGGGCGGATTGACAATCACGCCGCCTGCCAATGACGACAGCGATTTCAGTCTCAACGTCATCGCCATCTCGACCGAGGCGGACGGCACGACCGCAACCTCGACGGCGTCCCTGAACGTTACGGTGTCCGGGGTTGCCGATGCGCCGACGCTCGGCGTTGCCGATGCGGCAGGTGACGAGGACGCGGCGATCGATCTCGACATCTCCGCGGCGCTGACCGATACGGATGGTTCGGAATCTCTCTCCATCACGATCGATGGCGTGCCCAACGGCGCGGTTTTGAGTGCGGGCAGCAACAACGGTGACGGTTCCTGGACGTTGACGCCGGCGCAGTTGACGGATCTCACCATTACGCCCGCGGCCAACGACGACAGCGATTTCACGCTGAACGTGACGGCGACCTCTTCGGAGGACGATACGACTGCGACCACGACGGCTTCGCTGGATGTCGTCGTGGCGGGCGTTGCCGATACGCCGACGGTCACGGTCGAGAACGTCAGCGGCGCCGAGGATACGGCGATTTCGCTGGATATCACCGCCGCCATGACCGACACGCCCGAAAGCCTCGTCGTCACCATCGACGGCGTGCCCAACGGCGCCACCTTGAGCGCCGGCACCAACAACGGCGGCGGCTCTTGGACGCTGACGGCGGCCCAATTGGAAGGCCTGACGATCACGCCGCCGGCCAACGACGACAGCGACTTCACGCTGAACGTTACGGCGACCTCGACCGAGGGCGATACGACCGCCAGCTCCAGCGCCTCGTTCACGGTTGACGTCACGGGCGTCGCCGATGCCGGCCAGGCCATCGTGCAGGACGACACCGGCGCCGAAGACAGCTGGATTCAGCTGCACCTGGACAGTGCCGCATCGGTCGATACGGACGGCTCGGAAACGCTGACCATCACGATCTCCGACGTGCCGAACGGCGCTCTCCTGAGCCCGGGGACGAACAACGGCGACGGAACCTGGTCGGTAAGCGCGGCCGAACTGCCCAGCGTCTGCATCCTGCCGCCTAACGACTTCAGCGGCGACATCAACATGACGCTGAACGTTACGACGACGGAAGGCGACGCGGGCGCCGATGCGTTGACGGTCTCCAACGACTTCACCGTGACGGTGACCGGTGTTGCAGATACGCCGACGGTTACCGTTCAGGATGCCACGGGTACCGAGGACAATCCCATCGACCTCAACATCGCCGCCGCTCTGGGTGACGATAGCGAGGATCTTTCGGTGACCATCACCGGCGTGCCGGACGGCGCCAGCCTCAGCGCCGGCACCAACAACGGCAACGGATCATGGACCTTGACCGGTCTGCAGTTGACGGGCCTCACGCTGATCATGGCGGCCGACGATGCCTCCGACTTCACGCTGAATGTCGTGGCAACGGCGACCGACGGCAGCGACACGGCCACCGCATCGACGTCCCTGGACGTCACGGTCAGCGGCGTTGCCGATACGCCGACGGTGACGGTGGCGGACGTTTCGGGCGATGCCGATACGGCGATTGCCCTGAACATCTCCTCGGCCATCACCGATGCCGACGGATCGGAAGACCTCAGCGTCACCATCGGCGGCGTGCCCAACGGCGCCACGCTGTCCGCCGGCACCAACAACGGCGACGGCACCTGGACGCTGACCAGCGCCCAGTTGGACGGCGTCACCATCACGCCGCCCTCGGGTGATGACAGCGACTTCACGCTGACGGTCACGGCAACGGCCTCTGAAGACGGCACCACCGCCACGGCGACCGACACCATGACGGTGACGGTAGCCGACATCAACACCGATGCGCCCATCGTGACGCTCTCGGATGCCACGGGTACGGAAGACAGCGCGATCTCGCTCGATATCGCGGCGACCCTGGCCGACGGCACGACGGGTGGCGGCGATGCGGCCATGTTCATCCTCGAGGAGGAATCGGACACCGTCGTCAAGATCAACGCCGATGGCAGCACCGAGGTGGTCGCAACCAAGGCCGAGATCATGGCGGCGACGGGCAAGACGAATGCTGATCTCGACGACCGCGGTATCGTGGTCGACGACGACGGCAATATCTTCTTCTCCGAGATGTCGTCCGATTCCGTGCTGAAGATTTCGGCCGATGACGGCAGCGTCAGCGTCGTGCTCAGCAAGGACGAGATCAAGTCGGCAACCGGCGACAGCAAGGCCGATCCCCGATCCCTTGCGTTGGATAGCGACGGCAACATGTACATCATGGATGCCGAGGCGGACGCCATCCTGAGTTACGATATCTCCGCGGATTCGGTCAGCGTTCTGGCCAGCGAATCCGATCTGGAAAGCGTGACGGGTAATTCCTCGGCCGGTTCCGTCGATCTCAAGGGCGGCCTCGTGGCCTCCGACGACGGCAACCTCTACTTTGTCTCCTCGGGTGGTGACGAAATAGTCATGTCGGTCAACATGGCCACCGGTGCGCCGGCCGTCGTGTCCTCCGACAATGCCTTCCAGGATCTCGACGTCTATATCGCGTTGGCGCCCAACGGCGACCTGATCGTCGCCGACGACGGTGCCCAGAGCCTGCACCGGGTCGACGTCGACACCGGCAACGTCACGGACTTCCTGACCAACGCCGAGCTGGTGGCGACGGTTGGCGAGTCCGTCGATCTGGAGGGCGGCATCGGCTTCGACGCCGACGGCAACTTCTACATTGCCGAGGAAAATACAGACAACGTCTATGTCTGGGATGTCGATGACGCCTCCGCCGGCACCATCGACACGAGCTCCGGCCAGATCCATGTTTCCGAGGCGGACATTGCTTCGGCGACGCCGAGTTCCAGCGCCGATCTCGAAGGCGGTCTAACCTTCGGCGGCGGCGACGGCAGCTCGCTCGAAGTCGTCATCAGCGGCGTGCCCACGGGCGCTACCCTGAGCGCGGGCACCGACAACGGTGACGGTACCTGGACGATGACCGCCGATCAATTGACCGGCCTGACGATCACGCCGCCCGACGATGACGCCAGCGACTTCACGCTGACGGTCACGGCGACGGACAGCGAATCGAACACGACGACACAGACGCTGGACGTTACGGTGACGGGCGTGGCGGATACCCCCACCGTCACGGTGGCCGATGCCGAGGGCGAGGAAGACACGGCGATTTCGCTCGATGTCAGCGCCGCCCTGACGGATACCGATGGTTCCGAAACCCTTAGCGTCGATATCTCCGGCGTGCCTACGGGTTCGGTATTGAGTGCCGGCACCAACAATCAGGATGGCTCCTGGACCCTGACGCCGGCGCAGTTGAACGGCCTGACCATCACGCCGCCTGCCGGCGACGACAGCGACTTCACGCTGACCGTTACCGCGACGTCCTCCGAGGACGGCACGACGTCGACGGCCACGGGTTCCATTGCGGTCGTCGTGACGGAAGCCGTTGCGGTTCCCACCACGGGTGACGATACCCTCACCGGCACGGACGGCGACGACACCATCGACGCTCTGGCCGGCGACGACTTCATCTACGGCGAGGATGGCGACGATACGCTTTCGGGCGGCACCGGTTCCGATTACCTCTCGGGCGGCGCCGACGACGACACGCTGAACTACTCGGCGGACGCGACCTGGGGCAGCGGCGACATGGCCGTCAACACCGAGACCGGCCAGACGGTCGAGCTCGACGGCTACAACCGCTCCACCGACGTTTTCGACGGGGGCACGGGCAACGATACGCTCAGCCTGTCGGTCGGAGACGACGCCATCTTCCTGGATGACCGTTACAGCGTCTTCCCGGACGGCGAGGGGCCGCGCATCGCCAGCATCGAAGCAATCCACGCCGGTGCCGGCAACGACCTCGTTGACCTCACCAGCAATCTCTATGAATACGGTGACGTCACGATAAACGGTGAAGCCGGCGACGATACGCTGTGGTCCGGCGCCGGTGACGACACCCTGGACGGCGGCGCGGACAACGACATCCTGTTCGGCGGCGAGGGCAACGATACGCTCAACGGCGGCTCGGGTGACGATACCATCTACAGCGGCTTCGGCGACAATGTCATCGACGGCGGTACCGGAACCGACACGGTCGACTACTCCGAATCCGGCGTAGCCGTCAAAGTCAGGCTCGACCAGGACTATGGCGAATCCCGCTATGACAACAGCTTCGACGATACCTTGACCGGGATCGAGAACGTCACCGGGTCGGATTACGACGACTACATCAAGGGTGACAGCGGCGACAACCTGTTCGAAGGCGGTGCCGGCGATGATACGCTGATCGGCGGCAGCGGTGCCGACATGCTCTATGGCGGCGATGACGACGATACCGTCAAGGGCGGTTCCGGCGCGGACCTGCTCTACGGTGGCGAAGGCCTCGACACCATCGAGGGCGGCGGCGGCAACGACTACATCTATGGCGAGGAAGGCGACGACGACATCCTGGGCGGCGGCGGCCACGACATCATCGTCGGCGGCCTGGGTGATGACACCCTGACGGGCGGCCGCGGGGACGACACCTTCCAGTTCAATGCCCTGGATGAGTTGGGTGACACGATCACCGACTTCGGCAGCGGCAACGATTCGCTGGCCTTTGACGGTGACGTGTTCGTCGTCGCCCACGACGAAGCCACCGGCCTGATCGACGCCACCGAATTCGAGAGCGTCGCCGACTTCGATACCTCGGCGCCGGGCACGTCCGCGGCCTTCGTTTTCGACGAATCGACCAACGATCTCTACTTCGATCAGACCGGTAACGGTCAGGGCTACACCCTGGTGGCTAACATCGAAGACGGCGTGGACGAAACGGATATTCAGATAATGAGTTGATCCGTAAACCGGACGTCAAGTCCAACAGGAAACGGGCGCTTGCCAGACAAGCGCCCGTTTTCGTTCCGGCGGACCGATTTGTCGGACTGTCAGACTTTACGAACGCGGTGCAGCCACCAGCCCTCTTCATTGAGGGAGAAAATCGGCCGGTAGTGGCGGATGGTTTTCGCCTCGACCACTTTCTTGATCTGGTTGTCGAGCACAAGAACCTTGCCTTTGACGTAGATCGCCAGCACGGCGTGGGCGACCTTGAGGTTGAGGTCCTGCACGACGATGACGCGCATCTGCTTGGAGGGGATGCCGAGCGCCCGGAGTGAGAGGAACTTGACGATGGCGTAGTCCTCGCAATCGCCGAACTTGGCGAAGAACTGGCCCGGCGTCGACCAGTAGTCCTTGACGCCCCAGTTCATCTTGTCGACGACATAGGGCGCGCGGTTCATGAAATTGTTGACGCCTTTGATCTTCGACCAGGGGTCTTTCTTCTCCAAGTCGCTGATCATCTTGGCCCAGGTCTTGTAGTAGCACTTGCGCTTCTTGGTCGGCGTGCACTTGCCTTCGTTCTTGGTCTTTTCCTTGATGAAGCGGTCCATGGCGCCGGTCCATTTGGGGAACGGTTTCAGGCCCTTCTTTGGAATCTCCAAGGAGTTGAATATGCCGGGCCGTGCTTTTGCGGCGGCTTCCGCATCGTCGATCCAAGCAAGCGGGCCCAGTGCCGCAGCCGCCGACAGCCCGAAGGCGCGCGCCACAAGCGCCCGACGGGAACACGCGGGCTGAAAAAGCCGGGGTTTCAGGTCTTGTTCATTCATTTCCCTTATTTTACCACCGGAAACGGTTACAAAGGGTAACTATCGTTTTGAAATTACATAAAATTGAACCTTTCGCAGGGCGCATTTTGCTCTTAGATTTGCGGCAACGGTTCAATCTGAAGGTCCATTGGGGAGCGAAATGGCCGAACAGAGTGACACGGGCGAAACCGAGAACGGCGAAAGCGAACCGGCCGGCGGCGAAAAGCCGAAAGAGGCTCTGAAGGAAGGCGAAGTCCAGGAGCAGAAGGTCAAGCGCGGCGTCAACAAGGTCGTGCTAATAACCGCCATCGTTTTGGTTGCGGTGGCCGTCGGCGGCGTGCTTGGGGTCTTTTGGTTCATCGAATCGGAACGGGCCCGCGACCATCAGTCCTGGCAAGTCCGGCTCGGCATCGTCGCCGACAGCCGTGCGGCCGCCGTGCGGGAGTGGATCGACGGCCAGTACGACGTCCTGCGGGAGCTCTCGGAAAACGCATCGCTGCAGCTCTACATGACCGAGTTGATGCTGAGCGAAGGCGACCGCTCCCAGATCACCGATGAGCCGGCCCAGGCGGGGTATCTTCGAAACCTGCTGGTGGCCACGGCCGAACGGGCGGGGTTCACGGCGCCAACGTCGGCGGGCGAAGTCAGCGCCAACGTGGAAAAGGCCGGCGTGGCCGGCATCGCGCTAACCGATACCAACGGCGACGTCCTGGTGGCCACGCCCGCCATGCCGCCGGTAACAGGCAAGCTGCGGGCGGCAATCGCCGGCATGGCGGACGGCTCCCCGGGCATCGTCGATCTGTACCTTGGCCTGTCGGGGCTGCCGACCATGGCCTTCATCACGCCCGTCTACGCCGTGCAGGGCGGCACCGGCGCCTCCGATTTCATCGGCCTGGTGATCGGCGTCCGCATCGTCGGCGATGACCTTTACGGCCGGCTTGAACAACCCGGTGAAATTGAGGAAAGCGCCGAGACGTATCTCGTGCGGGCGGTCAAGCCCAACGTCGAATATCTGTCGCCCCTGAAGGACGGCACGCCGCCCCTGAAGCGCCGGCTGGCGCAAAACACGCCGGAACTGGCGGCGGCCTTCGTGATCGAAACGGCCGGCGGCTTCGGCATCATGCGCGATTATGACGGCACCGAAGTCCTGGTCACGGGCCGCACCCTGACGCGGGTGCCCTGGACGCTTGTTCGCAAGGTCTCGACGGAAGAGGCGCTGGCCGACACCAATACCCGCCTTACAACCATGCTGGTGGTGTTCCTGATGCTGATCGGCGGCATGGCGGTGACATTGATTGCCGTCTGGCGTCACGGTACCAGCATCCGCGCTGCCGAGGCGGCGGAGCGTTTCCGTATCGCCGCAGAGCGCTTCGGCAATCTGTCGAAGTTCCTCAAAGTGGTAACCGACGGTCAGCCGACTTCCATCATGGCGGTGACCGATGCCGGTGTGATCACCTTCGCCAATCTCAGGGCGTCCCAGGGCACCGGTATTACGCCCGAGGACATGCTGGGAAAGTCGATGTCGAGCGTGATCGGTCCGGTGCGCGGCAAGTACTACCTCGATTACAATGCCGACATTATCCGGGATCGCGAGGAAATTCTGGCCGGCCCCGGCCGGGTCTCCCACGAAAAAACTTTCGAGGACGAAAACGGCCGTCACATCATCCGCTCCTACCACATTCCGCTCAGGCCCGACCGGGACTATCCGCCGGGCTGTCTAATGATCCTCGACGACATCAGCGAACTGGTGCAGCAGCGCGAGCGGCGCAGCTTGATCATGGATCAGTTGGTGTCCACGCTGCTGACGGTGGTCGGTCGCCGCGATCCTTTCACGGCGGACCATGCTCTCCGCGTTGCCGACGTCGCAGTCATGGTCGCCAAGGAAATGGAAACCGAGGACGAAATGGTCCGTACGGCCGACATTTCCGGCAAGCTGATGAACCTGGGCAAGACCCTGGTGCCGGTGGAAATCCTCTCGAAGGAGGGCAAGCTGACCGATGAGGAATTAAAGATCGTCCGCGATAGCGTTCAGGTCAGCGCCGACCTGCTGGAGAATGTCGATTTCGACGGTCCCGTGGTCGACACCATCCGCATGGTTCAGGAGAAATGGGACGGCAGCGGTCCGAAGGGATTGTCTGCCGAGGAAGCGCCGTTGTCCGCCCGCATCGTCGCCGTTGCCAACGCCTTTGTCGGTATGACCAGTGCTCGCCCCCACCGCGCCGGCATGGATTTCGACAAGGCCTGCGGCATCCTGGTCAGCCAGGCGGGTGCCGAGTTTGACCGCAAGCCCGTTGCGGCTCTCGTCAACGTCGTCGAAAACCGGGGCGGCCGGGATCGCTGGGCACATTTTGCGGTGCCGCCAAAGGCGCCGCCGCCGCCGCGTACGCCACCCGCCGCGCAGCAGCCGCCGCGCCCACCCCGTCCGCCTCAGCCGCCGAAAACTCCTGCTCCTCGGCACCCACAGCAACAGGCTGAACCGCGGCAACAGGCCAAGCCGACGCAGCCCCCTTCACCGCCTCAGCCGCCGGAATCTCCCGCGCCTCAACGCCCGCCGCAACAGGCTGAGCCGCGGCAACAGGCCAAGCCGGCGCAACCCCCGTCACCGCCTCAGCCGGCGCAACCACGGGAAAAAGCGAAACCGCAGCAACAGGCGAAATCCCGCCAACCGGTGATGCAGCAACTTCAGGCCAGGCCAAGAAAGCCAAAACCGTCAACGCAACCTGCGAAACCGCCGGGCGAATAGGGTAGCGACGCGAGGAAACTCAGTAGAGCGGCAGCGCCATCCGGATGCCGATGTTGTAGCTCCAGAGTTGCAGGGGGTGGCTGTCGCGCGAGGGCGACTTGGCCAATTGCGGGAAATAGTACCAGGAACCGCCGCGCACGCTGCGGCGCGCACAATCGCCGTCCGTCCGCGGACTGCCATCGGTCGGCGCGCCGGCGTGGGTTTTGTTCCAACAATCCGACACCCACTCCCAGATATTGGCGTGCATGTCATAGATGCCCCATTGGTTGGGCTTGAAGGATCCGACGGGAGCCGACTTCTTGCCGCTCCACTTGGTGCCGCACTTGCGGCAGTTGGCGTACTTTTTCTTTAACTTGTCACCCCACCAGTACCCCGTCGTGCTGCCGGCCCGGGCTGCGTACTCCCATTCCGCCTCGGACAAAAGACGATAGGGCCGGCCGGTTTTTCGGGCGATGTAAGCGACAAAATCCTGGGTGTCGTTCCACGAAACATTGATTACAGGGCGGTTTTTCCTGCCCCATTTGTGATCGTCGGGTTCCCGCTTGCAGGCGCCATCCGCCAAGCAGGCTTCGAATTCATCCCAGGTGACTTCATACCGCCCGACCGCCAAGGGTCCCTTGATCGTCACCTTGTGGGCGGGTTTCTGGCTCTTCTTGCCTTTTGCATCGCCCATGACGTAACTGCCGCCCGGTATGACCACCATTTCGGGGCAGTTGTCGCAGTCCTTGAATACATCGCCGACCTTTTCTCCGGCCGCCGCCGCCGGCCAGGCGAACCCGCCCATGCTCAGGCTGGCGAAAACGAAAGCGGAGAGGAGGGAGATACGCGGGCTCATTCGGTCGATATGGGTTGCAATTCGTCGTCCCATTGGAAATCCGGCCGGTCCGGCCGGACGCTCGTCTCGCCGCCGTTCGGATTTTGTTCATCTTCCAGGCCGTCCAACACGCGCGACATGGCGTTCGGTGCGGACGAGGCCAGGCGGACGATTTCGCTTTCGACGGCTTCGCTTTCCCGGTCGTCATTCAAGGAGATCAGGTCGGATATCGGTTGAGTGGCCCCCTCCAGGCTCTGGTCACCGGGCTCGTCGGAAGGTTCGGCGAAGGGGTTGACGCCGCCGGTTTCTTCTTCTTCGTCCGAGGGGGCCGCAAACGGATTTTCGGCGCCTGGCTCGTCATCATCCTCGGCCGCCGGCGTGTTGAAGGGGTCAGCCGCGCTGCTCTCAACGCCGTCGTCCTCCACAGGATCGTCGGCGAACGGATTGTCGGCGGCGTCATCCTCAGCCGGATCGTCGGTGAACGGATTGGCGGCACCGTCTCCGCTTTCGTCCGTCTGCTCTTCATCGTCTTGCGGAGGGGCGGCAAAGGGATTGTCCACTTCCCGCGGCTTCACTTCGGGCGTGCCCCGCACGGCCACGGTCTGCAAGCGTTCGGCGCAGCGCCTGTCGAGCGATTCCTTGGCTTTGTTCCTGGTTTCCTCGTCGATGTTGCGGTTGAGGACTTCGGCCAGGCTGTGGCCCATGGCGATCGCCAGCCGATAGATTGCCAGTTTTTCGTCATAGGTGGCGGCAACGAGATTGATTTCGGCGTTGAACACTTCGCTCTCGGCGTCGAGGACGTTGATCGTCGTTTCCTGGCCGGCATCCCGGAGTTTCACGCGCGAGCCGTAAACCTCACTGGAAATGGTAACGGCATTATCCAACAACAGACGCCGGTCACAGGCGGTGAATACGCCCTGCCAGGCTAGGCGGACTTCCTCTTCGATCTTGCGGTTGACGAACAGGTGGTTGTTGATCGTCGAGGAATAGCCGTGCGCCGCTTCGGCGATGCCCGAGCGCGTGGCGAAACCGGAAAACAGGTTCCAGGTCGCCTGCAGCGTGACCGAAACATCTCGGCGCATGCCCGCCGTACCTTCGCGGTCGTCCTCGAAATTGGCTGCGCCGACCACGTCGACGCGGGGGAAATACTCCGATTTCACGGTCTGCTGGCGGGCTCGCGCAATATCGATCTGGCGGTTGCTGTTGGCCACCAGAGGATTGTTGCTGAGGGCAACGGCGATGGCGGTATCGATGTCCTCGGGCACCAGAAAGGCGGGCGTTTCGGGATCGACGTGGCTCTCCAGGTCGGGAGCGTGGCCGAACACTTGGGTATAGCGTGTGATGGCGTCGCGAAGGTTGCCCTCGAAGACGATGCGCTGTTCCTTTGCCCGCTGCAGCCTGGTTTTTGACAGCAGCACGTCGACGGCCGTGCCGCCGCCTCGTTGGACCCGCTCGTCTTCCAGGTCGAGGCGTTCGGCGATGGTCGCCTCGCTGCGCCGGGCGAAGCGCACGAGAACAATCTGGCGCGTAACCTCGATATAGGCGTTGGCGCCTTCGAGAAGGATGTTCTGCCGCGTTTCCGCCAGCGTGCCCTTGACGGCTTCCTTGTTGAGCTCCGCGGCCGTCACTTCGCTTTGCGTCCGGCTGCCGTCGAATATGTTTTGGGTTACGGTCAAACCCCATTGGTCGAAGCTGCGCGTATAGCTCCGGCCGGCGGCGCGCTGCGAGGGCCCGTCGATTTCCTTGTAGCCCCGGTCGCCCGTGAGCGCGACGGTGGGCAGACCGGCTGCCGCCGCCTTGCCGATCGCTTCGTCGGCCGCTGAGACGTCGTCCTGACCGCCCTTAATGCGCGGGTGTCGGTCGAGGAGGGTGAGCAGTTCCTCCTGCAACGTCGCCGGTTGGGCGGGCAGGGCGGCCAGCGAAATCATGACGGCAAGCGCAACGGCCGTCAGCGGTCTCCCGCTGCGGTTCACGTTCCTCGCTTCCCTGACTGACGCCACCTAGTTTCCCCGGTCTCAAACGCCTGCTAAGCGGTTCGAAGGACCCTCTCCGGATCGCTCCAATTACCGCGCGACTATCGGCTGCGGCCAAACACCACCATGCCCGATCCTCCGGTACGGGCAGATCGGTGCGGCGGATTATTTGTTCCGCCCCCGGACTATACATTGCATTCGGGGCAAATGTCTTTTGATATTTTTCCTTTATGAGACCGATTCATGCAGTAATTTCAGAGGCCTGCATGATGAGCATTTCTCAGTGGCGGGCCCTGTGATAGGCTCTCGGGACGGGTCCGAAAGTGCTCATCCAGGGGGAATCGATGGCTGAAACCACTTTTCGCAGCGAAGACACCGAAGATGGCGGCGGCTTTGTCGCCGGCCTTCTCGACAAGTGGCGGAACCGCAAGAAACGCACCTGGAAGCAGCGATTCAAGTCCTGGTTCAGCCCCTCCCGCCTGATCGCCATTGCAATATTGCTCTCGCTCGGTGTGGTCAGAGGTCTGGATGAAAGACCGGGCTTCGGCTGGCTGCCGACCGAGCCCCTGCGCGTGAAAACCTTCGATCTCTACCAGCGTATTCTGCCGCGTCAGTCCGACGCCCGGCCGGTCACGATCGTCGACATCGACGAGAAATCTCTAACCGAACTTGGCCAGTGGCCGTGGCCGCGCAATCTTGTCGCCCAAATGGTCAACAACCTGGCCAAGATGAACGCCGCCGTGGTCGGCTTTGACGTGTTCTTCACCGAACCCGACCGCATGTCGCCCGACCTTTACGTAAATTCCACCCCCAACATCCCAAAAGACGTTGCTGCGACGCTGAAGAAGATGCCGAGCAACGACCGCATGTTGGCGATCGCCGTCAAACGCAGCCGCACGGTGCTCGGACAGGCGGCGTTGGCGGAAGCGATCGAAGGTCGGGCCAAGCCGCCCAAGGCGACGCGCGTAGCTTTCCGAAACGGTGACCCGCGCCAGTATCTAAGAACGTTTGGCGGGATTAGCGGCAACATCCCGATTTTGGCCAATAATGCCAACGGCATCGGCATGGTGACGATCACCCCCGAAGGCGACGGCGTGGTCCGCCGTGTCGGCGCTGTCCTGCAGATCGGCAAAAAGGTTTATCCTTCCCTCAGCCTGGAAATGCTCAGACTGGCCTACGGTCAGAAGGCCTACATCATCAATTCGGCCAAAAAGGGGACCGGGTTGACAGGCATTCAGGATATCCGTTTCCAAACGAAGCCCAAGCCCTACGTCATTCCAACGGATCCGCAGGGCCGAATTCCCGTTCATTTCCGTCCGCACGATCCAAGCCTCTACGTTTCGGCTGCCGATGTCATCAAAGGCGACGTTGATTTGGATAGGATTCAAGGTCGCGCAATCCTCATCGGCACTAGCGCCGAGGGTCTCAAGAATATTCGAACCAGTCCCATTGACGACGCCCTGCCCGGCGTCGAGGTTCACGCCAACCTGATCGAAACGATCTTCTCGCGCAGCTACCTGAAAAGGCCCACCGACGCTCTGGGCCGTGAAATTCTGGCGGCTTTGGCCTGCGGTATCCTGATGATCTGGCTGGTTCCGCTGATGGGTGCGGCCTGGACGGCTATTCTGGCCGTCGGTCTGATCGGCGGCATGTTCGGTTACTCCTGGTGGGAGTATTCCGGCACCTTATTCGGTCTGGACTGGTTGGGCACGACCGCCAACCTGAACCTGATCGACGCCACCTATCCGGCGGCCTCGACATTTTTCCTCTATACCTTCCTGACGTACTCCAGCTACGCCAAGACGGCGGCGGAACGGAAGCAAGTGCGCGGCGCTTTCAGCCAGTACCTCTCGCCGGCGCTGGTGGAGCAATTGGCGGACGAGCCCGACCGCCTGACCTTGGGCGGCGAGATGAAGGACATGACCCTGCTGTTCGCCGACGTGCGCGGATTCACGACGATCTCGGAGCAGTTCAAGGACGATCCGACGGGGCTGACCAAGCTCATCAACCGCTTCCTCACGCCCATGACAGACATGATCCTGGCGCGCCAGGGCACTATCGACAAGTACATGGGCGATTGCATCATGGCCTTCTGGAACGCGCCGCTGGACGATCCGGACCACGTGCCGCATGCCTGTGAATCGGCGCTCGCCATGTTCACGGCGCTCGAGGGGCTCAACGCGGAAATCAAGGCTGAGCGCGACGAGGCCGGCGAGATGTTCTTCCCCCTCAACATCGGCATCGGCCTCAATTCCGGCGAGGCCTGCGTCGGCAACATGGGATCGGAACAACGTTTCGACTATTCGGTGCTGGGCGACACCGTCAACCTGGCGGCCCGCCTCGAAGGCCAGTCCAAGAACTACGGCGTCGGCATCGTCATCGGCGAGGTAACGGAGGCCGACGCAAAGGATTACGCCACGCTGGAGATGGACCTGATCGCCGTGAAGGGCAAGGCCGAGGCCGTCCGCATTTTCACCTTGCAGGGCTATCCCGACATGAAGCAGACGCCCGAATTCCAGACGCTCGCGGAAAAGAACGATGCCATGATCAAGGCCTACCGCGCCCAGGACTGGACCGGTGCGCGCAAGCTGATCGCCGAGTGCCGCGAGCTCGACGACTTCCTGGAGAAGCCCCTGGACGTGCTCTACGACCTCTATGACGAGCGTATCGACATTTATGAGGCCGACCCACCGGGCGAGGATTGGGACGGCGTCTTCGTGGCGACGTCGAAGTAGGGGAAGTTATTTGTAGTGTCATTCCCGCGAAAGCGGGAATCCACTCCGTAGAGTCTCCGGTCCTGATTCCGTCACGTTGTTTGATCGCTCAGGCATGGATCCCGGACATTTGCTGAAGCAAATTCCGGGATGACAGTCACTTCTCGTGGAAGGCTTCGTAGCGGATCTTTAGGACCGGCCGGATCAGGTAATCCATGACGCTGCGCTTGCCGGTTTCGATGTCGGCGCTGGCCTGCATGCCGGGCGTTATGGGCAGGTCGCCCTCCTTGGTGCCGAGATAGTTCTTGTCGGTCTGCACCTTGACCAGGAAGAAGGGGTTGCCCTCGGGGTCCAGATCGCTGTCGGGCGCCACGAACGTCACCTTGCCGTCCAGGCCGCCGTAACGGATGAAATCATAACTCGTCACTTTGACCAGGGCGTACTGGTCGACGTTGACATTGCCCCGGCTGGCGGGATCGAGGTGAACCTCGATGACGACCGACGTTTCGGTCGGGACGATCTCCATGATCGGTTCGCCCGGCTTGACAACGCTGCCGGCGCCGAATGCCAGGTTCTTGACGACGCCGTCGATGGGGCTGGTGATCTCGGTGCGCAGGCGCTGCTCGCTCGCCTGTTTCAGCCGTTCGCGGATTTCGGCGATCTTGCGCTCGTTCTCGCTGTTCTGCGCTTGGGCTTCGCGCCGGAATTTCAGGTCGAGCTCGCGCAGTCTCTCATTGGTTTCCTCCAGTGCCGATTCCGCCTTGGGGATGGATATCTGGACGGCGTCGTACTGACCCTGGATCTGATTGACCGTCTGCTTCGCTTCGTTGTTGTCGACTTCCGAGACCAAACGGTCAACGAACAAGGCGTTGGATATGGCTAGGTTCTTTTTGGCGGTGTCGAGCTCGTTGGCCAGCGTCTTGGCCTGCGTCTCGAACTCCTTGATCGCCAACTTTGCCTGTTCGACCTGGCGTTGGAGTACCGTCTTGCTGCTTTCAAGCTCGCTGCGCCTTGACTCGAGCGTATTGATTTCCGCTGACGCGAGTTCCGGTTGGCGTTCCGCCTCGGCTTCCGGCAACACGATGTTGCGGCCGCTGGATTCGGCTTCGAGCCGCGCCCGTGTCAGCACCAGGGAGTCGAGTTGGATCTGCAGTTCTTCGCGGTTGAGGCCGGCGCTCGCCAGATCGATCTGGATCAGCGGATCGCCCTCCCTCACCGTATCGCCGTCGACCACGAAGACATCCTGGACGATGCCGCCTTCCAGGTGCTGAACCACCTGGATCTTACTTTGCGGCACGACGAAGCCCTCGGCCACGGCGTATTGCGGCAGGTCGATGAAATAAGTCCACACCACCGCCGTCGTGACCAGGATCATGATGCCCCAGGTCAACTTGCGGCTCACCCGGATGGGATTGTGCGACACCAGCTCGTCCAGCGGACTGCCGTTCAGTTGGGTGCCGTTTGCCGTGGTGTCTGCTGCCATCTAGGTATGCTCTGTCCCGGCCTGCCTCAAGCCTGGTGCTGATAAATCTGCGGCGTAACGTTGGTACCAAGCAGGTGCGGCAGCACGTCCAGGGGACGCCCGCTGCGCACGATCCGGCCCTTCTGCATCACCAGCACCTGGCGGCACCGCGACAACACGCCGGGGGAGTGACTGATAACTATTATAGTGTGCTTTTCGGCCAGATTTTCAAGCGTCGTCATCAGCTCCTGCTCGCCTTCGCGGTCGAGGTTCGACGACGGTTCATCCAGCAGCAGAACCGGCGGATTGCCCAACAGGGCGCGGGCGATCGACAGGCGCTGGCGCATGCCGCCGGAGAGCCGCGCGCCCGCTTCGCCGATGTCGGTGGCATAACCGTCCGGGAAGTCGATGATCAGCTCGTGCAGACCGGACAACTGCGCCGCCTGCACCAGCTGTTCGTCGGTGGCGTCGGGATGCCCCTTCACCAGGTTGTCGCGCACCGTGCCCGTGAACAGGAAGGTTTCCTGGGGCACATAGCCGATCCAGCCGGCCATTTCCTCGCGCGTGAACTGGTTGATGTCGGCGCCGTCCAGCAGGACGCGGCCGCGGGTCGGACGGTAGAGGCCTTGAATGATCTTGATCAGCGTCGTCTTGCCCGAGCCGTTGGTGCCGACGATGGCGATGACGCCGCCGGGCTCCACCTGCAGGCGGACGCCGTTGATGATGGCGGGGCCTTCGTCGCTGTACTGGAAGTGCACGTGCTCGAGGTTGATGCGACCGGAGGGGCGGTCGTGGCGGATGCTGACCTCGGTGCGCTCCTCCTCCATGGCGAAGGCTTCGCCCATGCGGTTGATGGCCTGCAGGAAACCGGCATAGGCGCGCCAGGAGCCGACCAGCTGGCTGAAGGGCCCGAGCACCTTGTTGCTCAGCATGTTGGCGGCGATCAGGCTGCCGACCGACATTTCGCCGTTCATGATGGCGATGGCGCCGGCCGACGTCATGGCGATGGTGGCGAAGGACGACAGTCCGGCGCCCATGTTGGAATATTTGTCGGCCCGCGATCCCCTCAGGATCGAGCGTTCGATGGCGTCAGCGGCCTTGTCTTCCCACACGGGCGTGATGTCGCGCTCCAGCGCCAACGCCTTAACGGTGTTGCGCCCGGCGATGACTTCCGACATCAGGGTGTCGCGGCTGAACCCGGCCTTGCGTTCCTCGCTGCTGGCGGCGCCGACTGAACCCGCCGAGCGCCAGGCCAGCAGGACGAAGGTCGGCAGGATGATGGCCAGCACCCAGACGATGGGGGAGGCGATCATATAGACCACGCCGATGAACAGGACCGCGAACGGCAGATCGACCGCCAGCACGGCGGTCGGTCCGGACAGCGTATTGCGAACGGTATCGGAATCGCGGAACAGGGCATGCCAGTAGGCGGACGTGCGCCCTTCCAACAACCACAAGGGCAGCTTCATCATTTTGCGGTAGAGGCGCCGCCCCAGGGTCACGTCGATATTGAGCGCGGCGCGCTGCATCAGGCGGCTGCGGGTCTGGCGCAGGATGAAATCGAAGACGAAGACAAAGCCGACGCCGATCAGCAAGCCCTGCAGCGTGCTAATGTTGCCGGAGTTGATGACCCGGTCGTAGATCTGCATGGTGAACGCCGGCACGGCCAGGGCCATCAAATTGATGAAGACCGAGATAATGCCGATCTCGCGATACATGGGCCACAAGGGCTTCATGATCGGCCTTAACCAGGATTTTGTTTGTTCTTCTTCTTCTTCCATTTCACTCTGCGCTCAGAACCCGGTCCTCGTGTCTTTGCCGAAAAGAAAATAATGTAGAAATGTCAAAACTTTATTTAACGGTATGAACCCTTTGTCGAAACAGAGTCAACGCGAGTATCGTTAACGAAGGTTAAACACCGGGGCTAAATTCGAGGCATATTCATAAGCCCCACAACATCTAGTAACTTTTTCCCTAATCGGGACTACTTGTAGCTACAAAATACCGAGCACATTTTCCGGCGGTCGACCGATGGCGGCCTTGCCATCCGTTACCACGACGGGACGTTCCATGAGGATGGGGTCGCGCCGGATCGCCGAGATCAATTCGCTTCGGCTCAGGTTTTCATCGTCGAGCCCGTTTTCGGCGTAGGCGGTTTCCTTCCGGCGCATGAGATCGCGCGGTTCCACCCCCAGTGCATCAAGGATGGAACCGAGCTCTTCCGCACTCGGTGGCGTCTTGAGGTATTCGACGACGGTTGGTTCGATACCCCGCTCGGCCAGCAGTTCAAGTGTCTGACGCGACTTGCTGCACCGCGGATTGTGATAAATCGTAACGCTCATCGAATGGGTCCCATAAACTTCAAAATCGCGGCGCCCGTGAGCGCCGCGCAAGGAATCGAGGATAATGCATTCCGCCCGATAGAGTCGAATCGCGCCAAACGTTTTCGCCGCCTCTCCAAGTGGTGTAATCTCCCCAGCCAAATGATGAATTTCAGCCTCTCACGAAAGTCGTTCCCGGGTCTGCTGCTGGCCGCCGTGCTCGGCGTTGCCACACTGGTCGGACCGGCCGGAGCCCAGGACAATGCGGCCGCTGCGGATACGGCAACGGCGGAAATCGAGGCGTTGATCGAGCGGCTCGAGGATCCGGACCAACGCCGGCGGCTGATTGACGATCTGCGCGCGTTGCGGCAGGCGGCGACCACGGAAGGCGAGGCCAAGGACGATGCGGCGGACGTCCTGCGTTCGGCGCCGGATTACCTGTCGAAGCTCCTGGGCGGCATTGCGCTGGGCTTAAGCGACATCGGCGCCGAGTTTGCGGCGCTGACCCGGCAGGTGGGCGATCCCGGGCGCATCGCCGGCTGGTTTGCCGATCAGGCCACCGATGCGGATCGCCGACGGGTGTGGTTTGAGATCGTCCTTCACTTGGCGATTGCCTTGGGCGGTGGTTTGGTCATCGCCTGGCTGCTCGGAGGTGTCCTGACCAAACCCAAGCGCGCCCTGGAAATCCGGGAGGCACCGTCACTTTTCGTCAGACTGCCACTGCTGACCGCCCGCACACTCTTGGAGTTCATCCCCCTTGCCGGTTTCATGGCGACGGCCTATGCCGCGCTGGCCTTCAGCGGGCCGGGCCACATCGTCCACGTCGTCGTGCTGGCTGCCGTCCATGCCGTCGTGGTGAGCCGCGCCGTATTGACGGTGGGCCGGGCGGTTCTGACCCCGTTCAGTCCGACTTTAAGGCTTTTCTCGCTGGCCGACGAGACGGCGGGCTACGCCTACGTCTGGCTGCGCCGCCTGGTGAACGTGCCGGTCTACGGTTTCTTCGTCGTCCAGATCGGGTTGACGCTGGGCCTGCCCGCCGGCGGTTACGTGGCGCTGACGAAGATTCTGGGGCTGGCGGAAGCCCTGCTGCTGCTGATCCTGATCCTGCAAATCCGCGACGCCGTGGCGGCAGCGTTGAAGAACGGCACGGAGAGCAAAGAGGCCAACCGCTTTCTGGCCGCGGTGCGGCGGCGGACGGCCGAGATCTGGCATGTCTTCGCGGCCCTTTACATCGCCGCCGCTTATTTCATCTGGGCGCTGGAGATCGAGGGCGGCTTCGTTTTCGTTGCCGAAGGGACGGCGGGAACCGCAGTGGTGTTGTTGGCCGCCTGGGGCGCGCGTTTGCTGGCCATGCGCGGTCTGGAGAGGGTCTTTCGCATCTCCGACCGGATGCGCACGCGCTATCCCGTGCTGGAGGCCCGCGCCAACCGTTATCTGCCGCTGGCCCGAAATATCGTCGCCGGCTTGGTTTACGTCATCGCCGCCATGCTTGTGCTGCAGAGCTGGCAGATCGACGTCGGCGCGTGGTTGGCGAGCGATTTCGGCCGCCTGGTCATCTCGCGCGCCTTGAACATATTCGTCGTCCTGGCTTTCGCGCTGATCGTCTGGGAGGTCGTCAGCACCATCATCACGGTCTACCTCGAAAAAACGGATGACAGCGGTGAGCAGGTGCTGCGCAGCGCCCGGGCGAGGACGTTGCTGCCGCTTTTGAAGAACGCGCTGCTGATCGTCATCCTGACGATGGCGATCCTCACGACCTTGAGCGAGTTCGGCGTCAATATCGGACCGCTCCTGGCCGGCGCAGGGGTCGTCGGCCTGGCGATCGGGTTCGGCGCGCAGACGTTGGTCAAGGACATCATCACCGGCGCTTTCATCCTGTTCGAAGACAGTATCGCCGTCGGCGACTTCGTCACCGTGGGTGGGCTTTCCGGTACCGTGGAAGCCATGACCATCCGCACCATCCGTCTGCGCGACACGCGCGGCACCGTGCACACCATCCCGTTCAGTACCGTCGACACGGTCACCAACATGACCAAGGACTTCGCCTTCCACGTGGCTGAGGTGGGGGTTGCCTATCGCGAGAACACCGACGAAGTCGCCGACCTTTTGCAGGAAATCGGCGCCGAATTACAGGACGATCCGGAAGTCGGCGGCGACATCCTGGAGCCCATCACCATCGACGGCGTCGATCGCCTGGATGATTCCGCCGTTGTGGTCCGCGCGAGACTTAAGACCAAGCCGGGTAGCCAGTGGCGCATCAAGCGCGCCTTCAACGGACTGGTGAAGAAAAGGTTCGACGAACGCGGCATCGAAATACCCTATCCCCACCAGACGATCTATTTCGGTGAGGACAAGGCCGGCGGGGCGCCGCCCCTGCGTGTTGCGCAGGATGGCCCGGCCAAGCCGGAATTCGTCAAGCCTGATAAGGCACCGGCCACAAAAGTCGAGCGGGCCTTCGCCCATGCCGACGCCGACGATGGCGGCGACGGCGGCGATGGGCTCTAGGGTCCGGTCACCATCGGGTACCAGCTGTACTTAGCTGTTCCCATTGCCTTCGAACTCTGCGTAATCGACCTTTCCCGCCAGCTTCATGGCTTCGACGCCGTCTTCGAACGACATCAGCGGGGTCAGGATAAACCGGCTGATATTGCCGCTGGACATGACTTTCATCTTGAACGCCTTCATCGAAATGTTGTCGGGCATCTCGATCACGGCGGTGGAATCGTATTCCCCGAACGACAGCCAGGAACCGACAAAGGATCCCCCCATGGCCCTGACCATCGGTACAACTGCCTCCAATCGGTTTTCGGGCTTCTTCACCAGATTGGCGAAGGCTTCAGGCGTGAATGATATCTGGATCAGGAAATGTGCCATGGGAGTACGATCTTGCCTTGGGAGTAGAGCTGAATTCCGCCCCAAAAATAGGAGGTAAACCGATTTCGGAGCAGGTGCCGCCAGGAGGGCAGGTCGGACCGTACATGAGATAAAAATGGCCAGCAAGCTAGCGCTTTAGTGATTTCCTTTTTCAAATCACCGGAATAAGTTAACGAATGTTGGCCGGACGGAAGCCTGAATAGGGAGGGGTTTTCGTCGCGTCATGACCCCCGTTCCGAAGCTTCTAACGCGAAGTATTCGAAATCCTTCAGTTGCATGACGAAGGTCGTTTAGCGAAGCCGTCCCTATTGGAGACAATAATGAAAACTGGAATTCGAACATTGCTCGCCGGGCTGATCGGCGCCGGCTTTGTGGTCGCTTCCGCGCAGGCTGCGGAGTGGCGCTTCAACAATCCCCTGCCGGAAAAACGTCCGGAAACGAAGGAGTTCATACAGTTCGCCGATGAGGTGAAAAAGAACTCCAACGGCGAAATCAGCATGAAGGTGTTCAGCGGCGGCTCGCTGGGCCTCAAGAACACCGATGCCCTGCGCTTCCTGCCCAAAGGGGCGGTCGACATGAGCATGGTTTGGGCCAACTACCTGGGTCGCGACGCGCCGGCCCTGGGAACCGTGATGGTCCAGGGCTCAGTCGGCTCCGAGGCAGAACTGCACAAGGTCCTGCCCGTCGTGAAAAAGATCTACGAGGAGGAGTTCGCCAAGTGGGATGTGGTAGCCACCGGGTATGTGGCGCTGCCCATGCTGGAAGCGTCCATCTTCTGCCGTGAGGAACCGGTTCGTACGATGGCCCAGTTGAAGACCAAAAAGCTCCGCGTGTGGGCCAAGGACCAGGTGGAAAATTTCAAGCGCCTCGGCGTTTCCGCGCAAATCATCCCGCAGGAGGAAATGTATGTGGCCATGAAAACCGGTGTGGTCGATTGTGCCGTGTATCCGGCTCTCTATGCCCACACCGTATCGCTGCAGGAAGTCGCCAAGTACGCCGCCTTCCTCTATCCGATGGCGTCCGGTCCCTACATCCTCGGTATGTCGGCGAAAAAATGGAACGGCCTTTCGGATGCGCATAAAAAGGCGATCCAGGATGCCGGTCAGGCGGTTTGGGACCGCACCAACCGCTACGACGACGATCACGCCAAGGAGCTTGCCGCCCGCAAGAAGCTAGAAGGCCAGGGCGTCAAATGGCTGGATGATTTCCCGCCTGAGGATCGCAAGGCCTACATCGAGGCCGTCGGCGTTACCTGGGAGAAACTTGCCAACGAGGCCGGCGGCGACGCACCGGCTTACCGCAAGCGCGTGTTGAAGGCCATGGGCCGCTAAATGCGTTCATCCCGATTTTGGGTGAGGGGAGGGCTGGAATATCCGGCCCTCCTTCTTGCTTTTATGGCGGCGCTCGGGATGGTCGCCATTGTCGGCATCATCGTCACCAGCGTGGTATTGCGGAAATTGTTTTCCCTGCCGCTGCCGTTTACCGAAGAAGTGGTCGGCATGTTGATGAGTATCTCGCTGTTCCTCGCGCTGCCGCTGGTGACATTGAAGGCGGACCACATCCGGGTTTCGATCCTGGAAAATTTCCTGAAGCGCAAGAGCCGTTTTTTCCATCAGGTTCTGATGACGGCGGCAACGCTCTCGGGTCTGATATTTTGCGCTTGGATTCTGTGGGAATCCTGGGACTGGTTCGATTTCGCCTTCAACCGGAACCTGCGCACGGAAACTACACGAATCTTGTTGTGGCCTGGCATGACTGCCTTGCCGATTTCCATTTTCTTCACGGCGCTGATCCTGATCGCCCGACACTTGGGCTGGATCGAGGATGAGGGCGACGAGGAAGAAATCCTTTAGCGGCGCTCGGTCGTCATCGAATTGGATAGAGGTCCCTAGGTGTTTTGGACGACATTGACGGGTGTACTGATCGCCACCGCCTTTTCCGGCGTGGCGCTGGGTGCGGCCCTGGGACTGACCGGTTTGGTCATCCTGCATTTTTTCGCCAACGGTTCGGCCTATCTCGCCATCGATGTGATCTGGGGCGTGTTCAACAGCTTTACCCTAAGCGCCGTGCCCATGTTCATTCTGCTCGGCGAAATCCTGCTGCGAAGCGGTGTGTCTGAGCGGGCCTATACAGCGTTTACGCCGGTCTTCGCGCGGGTGCCCGGCGGTCTTCTGCATTCGAATATCGCTGTCAGCACATTGTTCGGCGCCGTCAGCGGTTCCAGCTTGTCGACGGCTGCCGCCGTGGGATCGGTGGCGTATCCGGAGATGGCCCGGCGAGGCTACGACAAGGAGGCTGTCGTGGGCTCGCTGGCGGGGGGCGGGACCCTGGGCCTTTTGATCCCGCCCAGCCTGTCTTTATTGATTTTCGGCGCGCTGACGGAAACCTCCATCGGCCGGTTGTTCGTCGCCGGCATTATTCCGGGTCTTTTGGTCAGCGGTCTCTTTATGGCCTACATCCTGATCCTATGCCTGCGCCGTCCGGAGATCTCTCCGCGGGATCGGGAGCGCTTGTCGTTGCTGGCTGTCATGCGGGGCATGCTGCAAATCTGGCCGATCCTGGTGCTGATCCTGGCGATAATGGGCAGCATCATGTTCGGCCTGGCCACGCCAACCGAAGCCGCCGGCGTCGGCGTGGTGGTCGCGATCATAATCTCATTCGCCTGGGGCGAGTTGACGTTCGCCAAGCTGGTCGCCGCAGTTCAACGGTCCATCCTTTTGTTCGCCGCCATCGGTTTTATCGTTCTCGGCGCGTCGATCCTGTCACAGTCGGTCAGCATCCTGGGCGTACCCCAGGCGATCCTTGAGACCGCCATCGGCAGCGGTCTCGGCAAGTACGGCATTTTCGCCGTTATCATTCTGATCTACGTCTTATTCGGCTGTATCTTCGACGGTCTGTCGTTGATGATCATGACCTTGCCCATCGTCTTTCCACTGTTGACGGGGCTCGGGTTCGATCCGATTTGGCTCGGCGTCATTATCACGGTGATGATCGAAATCGGCCAGGTCACGCCGCCTGTAGGGCTCAACCTGACGGTTTTGACCGCCATCACCAGGAATGAGGTGCCGCTCGGCCGGGTGGCGATTGCAACCATTCCCTATTGGATGATCCTGCTGCTCTCCGTGGCGATTCTGACCGTGTTTCCGCAAATCGCCCTGTTCCTGCCGGAATTGGCTTTCTGATTTGGATTAAGGCAATCGCGCAATGAAGATAAAGATCAAACCCAAGAAATTTGGCCCCGTTTACGTTTCCATCGACAGGGAGCGGCACGTTCTCTACGGGACCACTGCGGACGCCGTCGAACAGACCGCGCCCCCCGTGACGTCGCCGGCCGACTGTCTTCTCTATTCGCTGGGCGCCTGCATCGCCATTTCCCTGCAGATGGCGGCCGAGCAGGAGAAATTGGTGCTGGATCCGTTTCAGGTCGAGATTTCCTCCAAGAAGGCCGAAAATCTGCCCAGCCGTTTCGGCAGCTTCGAAATCGTCGTCCCGCACGGGCTTACCGATGATGCAGCTTTGTCTCAGAAACTACTGACGAAGGCCAAGGGCATCTGTACCGTCAGCAACACGTTGAACGCGGACATCGCCTTAAGATTTTCAGACTAGGGTCGGTACTCATTTAGTGGATTCTCATCATCGCGATCCGAGTAGACTTGTGATCGAAGTACGTCATCCTAGATAAGATCGAGACACCCACTTCCCCGCCCCATACATTCGAGAGTCCGATGAGCCTCAACCAAATAACGTCTCAGCCACTATTCGTGCGGTCCATCGGCATGGTCAATTGGCTCGGCCTCTGGACGCTTTATGCCAAGGAAGTGCAGCGTTTCATGAAGGTTTGGGGCCAGACGCTGTTCGCGCCCATGGTGACGTCCTTGCTGTTCCTGGCGATCTTCTCCTTGGCGCTGGGTGGTGCGGTGCGCACTGTCGGCGATCTTCCTTTCCTTCAGTTCCTGGCGCCCGGCCTGGTGATGATGGCAATCGTGCAGAACTCGTTCGCCAACACCTCCTCGACCCTGATGATCGGAAAGATCCAGGGCAACATCGTAGACGTGCTGATGCCGCCGCTGTCGGCGGCGGAATTGGTTCTGGCCTATGCGCTGGGCGGCGTGACCAGGGGCGTTGCGGTCGGCCTGTTCGTCCTGATTGCGATGACGCCGTTTGCGACCATCGAGATCCACCACGTCTGGGCCATCGCTTATTTCGCCGTAACCGGTTCGTTGATGTTGTCGATGCTGGGAATGCTGGTCGGTTTGTGGGCTGAAAAGTTCGACCGCATGGCGGTGATTACGAATTTTGTCATCACACCCTTGGCCTTCCTGTCCGGCACTTTTTATTCCGTCGAGCGCCTGCCGGGCATCTGGTACACGCTGAGCCAGCTCGATCCGTTTTTCTACATGATCGACGGCTTCCGTTACGGCTTCATCGACCGCTCCGACGGCTCGCCCGTGCTGGGCGCCGTCGTCATGCTGGGAATCAATATCGTGCTCGGTTGTTTCGTCTATTCGCTCTTCCGGCGCGGCTACAAGATTAAGGCCTGATCTCTCAACCCGGCGTTGACAGCAGGGGCGCGGAAAACCATACTGCGCCGCTTTCCCGAGGGTGAGTTTGTGGATGCCGCCGAAAAGCGGCGGTGACCCCGGATTTTCGGAGAGAGCACGTGATTTCAGAAGTAATGCCGACCTATGGCCGGGTCGAAGTGGCGTTTGAGAAAGGCGAAGGTCCCTACCTGTATGACGGGGACGGAAACCGCTTTCTCGACTTCACCACCGGCATCGCCGTGACCTCGTTGGGTCACGCGCATCCCCACGTCGTGGCCGCCCTGACGGAGCAGGCGGGTAAGCTTTGGCATACCTCCAATCTCTACCGAATTTCCGGACAGGAACGACTGGCCCAGCGCCTGGTCGCCAATTCCTTCGCCGACACCGTCTTTTTCTGCAATTCCGGCGCGGAGGCGATGGAAGCCTGCATCAAGATGGCGCGGAAGTACCATTCCGCGGACGGCCATCCGGAACGCTACCGCATCATCACCATCGAGGGCGCTTTTCATGGCCGTACGCTGGCGACGCTGGCTGCCGGCGGCCAGGAGAAGCACCTGGAAGGGTTCGGCCCTGTGGTCGAGGGCTTCGACCAAGTTGCTGCCGCCGACGCCGACGCCGTCAAGGCCGCCATCGGGCCTGAAACCGCCGCGATCATCGTCGAGCCCGTGCAGGGCGAAGGCGGCGTGCGGGTGATGTCGCCGAGTTACTTCAAGAGCCTGCGCAAGATCGCGGACGAGGCCGGCATCCTGCTGATCTTCGACGAGGTGCAGACCGGCATGGGCCGCACCGGTACGTTGTTCGCCCACGAGTGGGAGGGCGTCGCGCCCGACATCATGGCGTTGGCCAAGGCGCTGGGCAACGGCATGCCGATCGGGGCCTGTCTCGCCACGGCGGAAGCCGCCAAGGGCATGACGCCGGGGACGCACGGCTCGACCTTCGGCGGTAATCCCCTGGCGGTGGCGGCGGCGAACGCCGTGCTCGACGTCATGCTGGAGGACGGTTTTTTCGAACATGTCGGCCGTATGGCCGGCCTGTTGACGCAGAAGCTAGCCGGCATCGCCGATGCCCATCCCGACGTAATCGAGGAAGTGCGCGGCCAGGGCCTGCTGATCGGCCTGAAATGCAAGACGACCAACACCGATCTGGTCGATGCCATGCGGGCGGAGGGCGTCCTCACCGTACCGGCAGGCGACAACGTCGTGCGCCTGATTCCGCCCCTGGTGATCGACGAGGATCAGGTCGAGGAAGCCATGACCGCCCTGGAGAACGCCTGCGCCAAGCTGGACGGCGGGAGCACGGAATAAGCCGATGACCGATCCTCGCCATTTTCTCGACATCGATGCGCTGGATGAAGCGAACTTACGCCACATCCTGGAACGGTCGGCGGCGTTGAAAACGGCGCGGATGGGTTTGCCCAAGGGCGTACCCGACGAGGGCCGGCCCCTGGACGGCCGCCTGCTGGCCATGGTCTTCGAGAAGCCCTCGACGCGCACGCGGGTGTCGTTCGAGGTCGCCATCCGCCAGTTGGGCGGTACCGCCTTGATGTTGTCGAGCCGCGATACCCAACTGGGCCGGGGCGAGACCGTCGCCGATACGGCGCGCGTGCTGTCCCGCTATGTCGACGCCATCATGATTCGCACCACGGCCCACGACAAACTGCTGGAGATGGCGGAGTACGCCAGCGTACCCGTGATCAACGGGCTGACCGACAATACCCATCCCTGCCAGGTGATGGCGGACGTGTTGACGGTAGAGGAGCATCGCGGCCCCATCGCCGGAAAGGTCATGACCTGGTGCGGCGACGGCAATAACATGGCCGTCTCGTGGGTGCATGCGGCGGCCAAACTCGGCTTCGAACTGCGGCTGGCCTGTCCCGACCAGTTGGCACCGCCTGCCCATGTGCTCGAATGGGCGAGGGAACTCGGCGCGAAGGTCAGTTTGACGGACGATGTGGAAGTTGCAGTGGCCGGCGCCGACGGCGTCATCGCCGATACTTGGGTTTCCATGGGCGACGATCAGGCGGAAACGCGCCACAACCTGCTCAAGCCCTATCAGGTCAACGAGCGACTGATGAGTCTTGCCAAGCCCGACGCCCTTTTCCTGCACTGCCTTCCCGCCCATCGCGGCGAGGAAGTGACGGATGCCGTCATCGACGGACCCCATTCGGTGGTCTGGGACGAGGCGGAAAACCGGGTGCACGCCCAGAAAGGCGTTTTGGCCTGGTGTCTCGACGCTTGACGGCCGGCGAACGGAACGACACATGAACCACGAAGCAACGGCGGCGGCGGCGACCCAAGGCCGGGATGACGATATTGTATTGCCCTTCCGGTTCGAGAACGCCGATCTCCGGGGCCGTCTCGCGCGCCTCGGCCCGGCGCTCGACGAAATCCTGACGGCTCACGATTACCCCGAAGCCGTGGCGACCCTCCTGGGTGAAGCCCTGACGCTGGCCACCGTCATCGCCGGCACCTTCAAGTTCGAGGGCCGCTTCACCCTGCAGACGTCCAGCCAGGGTCCCGTCAGCCTGATGATCGCGGATTTCACCACCGACGGGGCGCTCAGGGGTTATGCCCGCTTCGACGCCGAGGCGGTTGCGCAGGCCGAAGCGGACGCGGCGATATCCGGTCCGGTGCCCAGATTGTTGGGCAGCGGTCATCTCGCCTTCACCGTCGACCAGGGCGCCGAAACGGAAACCTACCAGGGCGTCGTCGGCCTTGAGGGGGCGACCCTGGCCGATTGCGCACACGAGTATCTGCGTCAGTCCGAGCAGCTCGCCGCCGCCGTACGCCTGGAAGTCGGCTGCGTCGACGGGAGCTGGCGCGCCGGTGCATTGATGCTGGAGCGCTTGGCCGGCGCCTCCGCCCACGGCCGCGGCGAAGAGGAGGCCGAGGACGACTGGCGTCGCGCCCTGATCTTGCTGGGCAGCGCCAAGCGGGATGAATTTCTCGATGCCGATCTGGCGGGCGGATCGTTGCTCTACCGGCTGTTTCACGAGGACGGCGTCAGGGTTTACAGACCGGCGCCGCTGCAAGCGCGCTGCAGTTGCAGCCGGGAACGCATGATCAGCGTGCTCGCCACTTTCTCGGCCGAGGAGTTGGCCGACATGGTGGTGGACGGCAGGGTGACCTCCACCTGCCAGTTCTGCAACGCCGAGCACGCCTTCTCGCAGCCGGAGATCGAAGCGCGGCGTAGCGCCGGCTAGTGCCGCCGCACTTGAACTCGACCATCGGCGGCGTCATCATGCCGCCACATTTTTTCGGCAAACAATTCGGCATGATGCGAATGAACACCCCAATCCGTTGCCTGTTCGTCGGCTTGGCAGCCCTGTTTCTGGCCTCATGTGAAACGCCCGCCACGGCGCCGGCGTTTCCGGATCTGACATGGAATCATCTGACGCCGCTAAAATTCGCTGCGGCGGAGGTCGAGGTCGTGGACGATTATGCGGCGCCCTTCAAGTCACCCAATGTCGAGCACGAATTTCCGTTGGTGCCTGAACTGGCGATCCGGCGCTGGATTACCGACCGGGTCCAGGCCGTCGGTACGGAGGGCAACGTTCGCATTATCGTCCGCGAGGCGAGTGTCGTGGGCGAGGCGCTGAAGGTAAAGGAGGGCGTGAAGGGGCTCTTCTACAAGGAACAAGCGGCCAAATACACCGGTGTCCTGGAGGTGGCGATCGAGCTTCGATCGGCCCGGGGATTTGTCAAATCCAAGGCGGATGCGCGGGTTTCGCGGTCCAGGACCGTACCCGAGGAAGTGCCGCCCAACGAATTGGATCAGATTTTCTTCGAATTCACTTCGGCCCTGATGACCGATCTCGACAGGACGCTGGACGCCAACGTAAAGAAATTCATGGCCGGTGATTTGATGTAGCGCGGGCCTTAGTACCTCGGGCGGTGGCCACCGAAAACGGCGAACATCATGGACTTGTAATAGATGTCGAGGTCCCTGAATCCCGGTGCATCCATTGCCGTGAGATGGGTTTCCAGGGTGGCCAGGACGTCGTTGTCGCGGCGCGCGAGGCTTTCTGCGATGTCGTCATCGGCCGCGCCCAGGGCGCGGACTTCTTCCTCCCAAACTTGCCAATAGTGGTCTTCGAGATCGACCGTCGTGCCCGAGACGCGGTCGCCGATGATGAAGGTGCCGCCCGGCACGAGCGTGGCGTAAATGGTGCGCATAAGGGCGCGTTTGTCGAGATTGGAATTGTGGTGCAGCGAGAGCGCCGACAGCGAGAGATCGAATTGGCCCACCGGATCCTCGCGGACGTAATCCATGTGCAGCCAAACGATTTGGTCAGTCCGGCCGGCCAGCCTTTGGCGCGAGGCCTCGATGGCGTTTTCATCCCGCTCCACCAGCGTCAACATGGCGTTGGGGAAGTAATGGAGCGCCAGCGCCGCCATTAACCCGCTGCCCGAGCCGAGTTCCAGCACTGAGAATTCGTCTTCCGTTTTGAACGGAATGGCGCGGACAAGGGCCGTATAGAATTCGCCGAAGCACGGGATCAAAAGACGCCGGGCCCGGTCTTCCTCCGTTGCGGTCGCCTCGAATGCCGCCTCGATATCAATCGGCATATCCGGCATGGATGATCGTCGTCCCTAATCGACTGCTAAGTGATCGACCAAGCGTCCAATAAATGCCTGGCATTCGTCAACCTGTGCCAGCGAGATGAATTCGTTCGGCTTGTGGGCCTGCGCGATGTCGCCGGGACCGCATACCACTGTCGGCACGCCCGCTTCCTGGAAAATGCCGGCTTCGGTGCCGTAGGACACGGCGTGGGTACGGTTGCTTCCCGCCAGCGCCAGGACCAGCGTTTCAGCGGGCGAGCCGTCCTCCGGCACCAGGCCGCGCACCTGCGCCCGAAACTTCGTTTCGATGCCCACATCGTCAGAAACCGCCCGCATGCGTGGCACTAACTCGGTTTCGGCGAAATCGTTGACCCGCGCCAGCAGTTCGTCGGGGTCGTCCTCGGGCACGTTGCGGAACTCCCAGACGAATTGGCATTGGCGGGGAATGATGTTCAGCGCCGTGCCGCCCTCGACGAGACCGACCTGTATGGTGGTGTAGGGCGGATCGAAGCGGCTTTCGGGGTCCGCGCCCGCCTTCAGTTCCTCCGCCAACCGGCCGAGGAAAGCGATCATTTCGGCAGCGAATACGATGGCATTGACGCCCTGGTGTGTGGCGCTCGAATGCCCCTCCAGCCCGGTCACCGTGGTGTAGAACGAATTGATGCCCTTGTGCGCGTTGACCACCTTCATGCCGGTGGGCTCGCCGACGATGATCGCCTGCGGTTTGGCGCCGGGGACGGTGATGCTCGGCACCAGATCGTGGGCGCCTATGCAGCCGACCTCTTCGTCATAGGAGAGCGCCAGGTGGATGGGGACCTCAAGGGTGCGCGGGAGAATATCCGGCACCATGGCCAGGGCGATGGCGAGAAAGCTCTTCATGTCGGCGGTGCCGCGGCCGTAGAACTTCCCGTCCTTTTCCGCCATGGCGAAGGGGTCGGTGTGCCAGTCCTGACCGTCGACCGGTACGACATCGGTGTGTCCCGACAGCACCACGCCGCCGTCGCATTTGGGACCCAACGTGGCGTACAGGTTGGCCTTGGCGCCGTCGTCATTGTGGATAATGTCGCAAGCGACGTCGTGTGCGGCGAGATAATCCCGGACGAAATGGATCAATTCGAGGTTCGAATTGCGGCTGGTGGTGTCGAACGCCACCAGGCGTTCGATCATGGCGACCGGCGAATAGGACTGTGAAGGCATGTTTGGCGACAACTTCCCGACTGAATTTGGCGGCACGATACTGGGCGAGGAGGTAACCGTCCATAGAGGCCGCCCGGATTCGGGTTGAAATCTCCCGATCACGGGCTTATATCGATTTTATGGTTCAAACGAACGACCTAATTAATCCGAGCGCCGAACGGAATGTCGACCAGCCCATGCGGCGGGGGCGTCCGCGCAACGGCGATGCCGCCGAAGGCCGACAGAGGCTGTTGGACGCCGCCATGGCGCTGTTCGCCGAAAAGGGTCTCGACGGCGTATCGACCCGCGAACTGGCCACCGCCGCTGGCGTCAACCTCTCGGCCATCACCTACCATTTCGGCGGCAAGACGGCCCTTTACGAAGCGGCGATGCGCCATGCCCTGACACAACTGGAGCCGCGCCGGCGGGGCGTCATCGAAAAGCTGGGAAGCGCCGTGGAAGCGGCGGGCGGTGACAAGCAGGTGCTGGCGTTGATCGCCGCGGGCTTTGTCCGGGGCTTCTACACCGCCTTGACCAGCACGGATTTTCCCATGGCGCCCGTGAATCTGGTGGTGCGGGAACTGCATCATCCGACGGCGGCGTTCTCGCTGGTCATGGACGAACACATCAATCCTGCGCAGGACGCCATCACCGGGTTGGTCGCCGCCGCCACCGGCGGCAATATGGACGATACGGAGGTGAAGTTGCTGGGCCTCTCGGTGACCACCCAGGTCATGAAACTCAGCCTGATGCGGCCGGTCATCCTGGCCCGCATGGGCTGGGACGAGTATTCGCCGGAAAACGCGGAAACACTGATTTCCGCCACGATCAAGTCGGTTTTGCGCCTGTTGGAATTGCCGATGCCCGATGCGAACGCTAGGTCTTAGGTTATTCAGATGCGAAACACGATGAAAATAATCTTGCCGCTCGCCGTGTTGGGCTTGGCCGGGTTTAGCGCATTTTCGCTCTGGGCGACGCGTCCGGAGATTACGCCGGAGGCCCCTTCCGAAAAAGTCTGGACGGTCGCGGCGGATATCGTCGCGGTGGCCGATCTGCAACCTGAAATGCGGCTGTTCGGCCAGGTGGTGGCGGGGCGCGAGGCCGAACTCAGGGCCCTGGTTGTCGGACCGGTGATCAAGGTCGGGAAAAACTTCGCCGAGGGCGGCACGGTAAAGTCCGGCGAGTTGTTGGTGGAGATCGACCCCTTCGATTACCGCGCGGCGCTGGACGAGCGAACGGCGCAATTGGCCGAAGCCCGGGCGCGGCGCGACGAAATCGAAGCCCGGCGCAAATCGGAAAGCGACGGCCTGGTTCAGGACAAGGCGCAACTGGAACTGACGAAGCGCGATCTCGCGCGCATCAAGAAGCTCCACAAGCGCGGCGCCGTTTCGGAAAAGCGCCTCGACGACGCGCGTATCGCCGAAAGCCGGCAGACCCAATTGGTCTCCACACGGCAGAACATGTTGACGGCTTACGTGGCGCAGTTGGCGCAGCAGTCTTCCAAGATCAAACAGCTTGAGGTCGGCGTGCGCCGGGCCAAACGCGACCTTCAGCGCACGAAGCTCGTGGCGCCGTTTGACGGCTACATCCTGAACAAGGCGGCCGACCGGGGCCGGCGGCTGTCGCTCAACGACCCCATCGCAAAGCTGATCGACGCCGGCAGGCTGGAGGTCCGCATTCACGTCTCGGACGACCAATACGGCCGCCTCGTCTCCGGCGGCGGCATCGAGGGCCGCACCGCCCGCGTGTTGTGGCGGGCCGGCGAACGGGAATTCGAATACAAGGCCGCGGTTGAACGGGCCGGCGCACGCATCGACGCGGCGAGCGGCGGCGTCGACCTCTACGCCCGCCTTCAGGGCACGGGTTCGGACCAGCCCATCCGCCCCGGCGCCTTCGTCGAGGTCATGTTGCGCGACCGGAAATTCACCGGCGTCGCGCGCCTCAACGAAAGCGCGCTGCATGGCTCGATCGTCTACGTCGTGGTCGAGGGCCGGCTCGAGGCCCGGGAAGTTGAAGTCATGGGCCGCGTCGGCGATGACGTATTGGTCCGCGGTGCCTTGAGCGACGGCGAGCGGGCGGTCACCACCCGCTTTGCCGAAATCGGCGCCGGCCTCAAGGTCGAGATCCGGTAACGCCGATGTTTCTCAAGGACCTCATCGGGCTGTTCGTCCGCCACCGCAACGCCTCAAACTTGCTGATGCTGATGATGATCGGCATCGGCGTGTTCTCGCTGATGCGGATGAACACCCAGTTCTTCCCGAACATCGGTCTCGACTTCATCAGCATCAGCGTCACCTGGTCGGGCGCTTCGGCGGAAGACGTCGAAGGCAACATCATCGCCCCCATTGATCCCGAGGTGCGCTTCATCGATTCGGTCAAGCGGGTGACCTCGACGGCGCGTGAGGGCCTCGCCATTATCGTTATCGAGTTCGAGTCCGGCGCCGACATGCAGGCGGCATTGTCGAATGTCGAAAGTGCCGTGGGCCGCATCACGACGTTGCCGGAGGACAGCGACAAGCCGGTCGTCGCCCGCGCCGTGCACTACGACCCGATTTCCCGGTTATCGATCTCGGGACCGTTTTCCGAGGCCGCCCTGAAGGCGACGGCCAAGCGTATCCGCGACGACTTGCTGGCGCGGGGCATCGCCCAGGTATCGTTGACCGGTGCCCGCAAGGAGGAAATCTGGGTGGAGGTCCAGCCCAAAACGCTGCGCCGTCTCGATCTCCAGCTTCGCGATATCGGCGACAAGATTCGCTCGACGTCCCAGGATCTGCCCTCCGGCACCATGGAAGGACAGTTCGAGGCGCAGATTCGCAGCATCGGTCTTGCCAAGCACGCGGACGCCATCGCCGATATTGAAATTCGCTCGTTAGATAACGGCGAAAAGATATTCCTCAAGGATATCGCCGACATTTCGGACGCTTTCGAATTTCATGGGGTCTCAACCCTGCAGGACGGCGTGCCGGCGATCGGTCTGCACATCCAGCGGGCCACCAATGCCGATGCGCTTGACCAGGCTGAAATCGTTGACAACTACTTGGCGGAGCTGCGCCCGACGCTGCCGCCCACCATGGTTCTCAATCACTACGATGTTCGGGCTGCGCTGATCGACGACCGTATCAAATTGCTGTTGCGAAACGGCGCGGGCGGCTTGATTCTGGTTCTCGGAGTGTTGTTCCTGTTCCTCAGCGGCCGCTTAGCCTTCTGGATCGCCGTCGGTATTCCCGTCGCCATGATGGCGACCATGGGCGCCATGCTGTTCACCGGGCAGACCATCAATATGATCAGCCTGTTCGCGTTGATCATGACCCTCGGAATCATCGTCGACGACGCCATCGTCGTGGGCGAACATGCCGCCACCCGGCGGGCCCAGGGGCTCGGCCCCATCGATGCCGCGGAAAGCGGCGCCGTGCGCATGCTGGCGCCCGTCATGAGTTCTTCCTTGACGACGATCGCCGCGTTCATGCCGATCTTCATGATCGGCGACATCATCGGGCAGGTCATCTCGGCCATCCCCTTCGTCGTCGTTTCGGTGCTGGTCGCCAGTCTGATGGAGTGTTTCCTGGTCCTGCCGGGGCATCTGCGGGGAGCCCTCCCGCGGCCCAGGGAAGGCGCTTCCAGATTCAGAACCTGGTTTGACGAGGGCTTCAATCGCATTCGGGACGGCTGGTTTGTCCGATTTGTCAGCCTATGCGTTCGCTGGCGCTACGTTACGTTGTCGGCGGCCCTCGCGTTTCTGATCCTTAGCGCAGGCCTGGTGTTGGGCGGACGCGTCGGCTTCAATTTCTTCCCCGCACCCGAGGGCGACAACATCTTCGCCAACGTCGTCTTCGCCCCCGGCAGTCCGCGCAGCCAGACGGAGCGCATGATCCACGACCTCGAAGCCGGCATGCGTCGGGCCGAGGCCAAGCTGAGTGACGGCAAGGGTGGGCTGATCAATTCCAACTTTGCCATCGTCGGCCACTCCGTTGCTCGCGAATTCGCCGGTCGCCCCGGCGTCCATCTCGGCGGCATCCACGTCGAACTGGTACCCTCAGACCAACGGCCGGTGACCACGGCGGAATTCATCGAGGCCTGGCGCAAGGAAGTGGTTCCCTTGGCGGGTATCGACCGGGTCTCGTTGTCGGCGCCGTCGCACGGACCGCCCGGCAAGGAGATCGACGTTCGCCTGACCGGCGGTACGACCACGGCACTCAAGGCGGCCTCGGACGAAGTCAAAGCTCTCCTGGCCCGCTTCCCCGGCGTCAGCGACATCGAGGACGATCTCCCGTTCGGCAAGCGCGAGGTCATTCTTGAGGTTTCGCCTCGCGGCAAGGCGCTCGGCTTCACGACGCAAAGCGTCGGCCGGCAGGTGCGTGACGCATTCGAAGGCCACATCGCCAAGCGGTTTGCGCGCGGCGATGAGGAAGTCGCCGTACGCGTGCAGTTCCCCCGGGGCGAAGCCGGCGGGGGGACCTTGCGTGACCTCTACCTGCGCGCGCCCAGCGGCACCGAGGTGCCTTTGAGCGAGGTGGTAAATATTCGAGAGAGCCGGGGTTTCGCGCGAATCCGCCGGGAGGATGGGGAGCGCGAGGTTGCTGTCACTGCCGAGATCGACGAAACGGTCACCAGTTCGGCAGCCACGCTAACCGCCTTGGAGGATGCCGGACTGGCCGAGATAGCGGCCCGTCACGACCTCGACTACGTGTTCCGCGGCAAATTCGAGGAACAGGCCAAAACGCTGGGCGAAATGAAGATCGGCGCCGCCTTGGGGCTCGGCGCCATCTACCTCATCCTGGCCTGGGTGTTCGCGAGCTACGTTCGGCCCCTTGTGGTCATGGCGATCATCCCCTTCGGTCTCGTGGGCGCAGTGATCGGCCACCTCGTCATGGGCTTCGACCTCAGCATTCTCAGTCTGGTGGCCTTGCTGGGCCTCGCGGGCATCCTGGTCAACAATTCGATCATCCTGGTCAGCGTCATCGAGGAGCGATTGGCTCACGGCGAGAGCTGGGAGAACGCCATCATCGGCGGCGCCAGAGATCGTTTGCGGGCGGTGCTGTTGACGTCGCTGACGACCATCGGTGGCCTCTTGCCCCTGATGTTCGAGACCAGTCTTCAGGCCCAGTTCATGATCCCCATGGCCATCACCATCGTCTTCGGTCTGGGCGTGGCGACGGCGCTGGTTCTTGTGGTTGTACCTGCCTTGCTGGCGGCGCAGGCCGATTTCGGCAGGCTGATCGGACGTGGCAAAGAGGAATCGTTGTCGGGGACGCCGGCGGAGTAACCCCTAGCCGCGCCAGAACGCCGGCGTGAACAGCACCAGCACGGTCAGCAACTCCAGCCGCCCCAGCAGCATTCCCGCACTCAGGATCCATTTCGCGCTGTCCGGCAGCGTCGCGAACGTGCCGCTTGGACCGATGATGTCTCCGAGCGCCGGGCCGACGTTGGCGATGGCCGTGGCTGCACCCGAAACGGCCGTGGTGAAATCGAGGCCGATCAGCGTCAGCAACAGCGCCAGCACCCCGAACGTCAGGGCAAACAGGAAGAAGAAACTCATGACCGCGTCGGTCACCGATTCGGGGATGGGCCGGCGGTTATAGAGCGGCGTAAAGACGCCATGGGGCTGCCACAGCCGCCGGAACTGGATGCGGGCGGTGGCGAACAGCACCTGGTAGCGAAAGATCTTGATGCCGCACGAGGTCGACCCGGCGCAGCCGCCGATGAACATGAAGAAGAAGAACGCGGTGACGGGCAGCGCGCCCCAGGCGTTGTAATCGGCCGTGGCGTAGCCCGTGCCGGTGATGATCGAGATCACGTTGAAGGTCGACAGGCGGATGGCGCTCAGGGTGTCGACATCGAGAGCCGTGACCAGCCAGATGACGATCATGGCGATGGCGACGACGACGATGGCGAAGAACCAGCGCACCTGCGTGTCCATCCAGAGCGCCCTGGGGTTGCCGCGAACGGCGGCGAGGTAGAGCACGAAGGGGAGGCTGCCCAGGATCATGAAGACGATGATGATCCAGTCGAGCGCGGCCGAGTTGAAATGGCCGATGGAGGCGTCGGAGGTCGAAAATCCACCCGTCGCAATGGTCGTCATGCTGTGGGCCGCAGCCTCGAAAGGCGTCATGCCGGCTGCCCACATGGCGGCGGCGCAGACCACCGTCAGGACGAAGTAGATAATCGCGGTTGCCGCCGATATCTGGGCGGCGCGGGGAAACGCCTTGTCTGAGGCATCCGACGATTCCATGCGAAAGAGCTGCATGCCGCCGACCTGCAGCATGGGCAGCACGGCGATGGCCATGACGATGATGCCGATGCCGCCGAGCCATTGCAGCAGCGCTCGCCACAGCAGAATGCCGGGCGGGGCGCTATCGAGCCCGCTGATGACGGTGGAACCGGTGGTGGTAATGCCGGACATCGCTTCGAAGAAAGCGTCGGTATAGCTCAGGCCCAGGTTGGAGAAGGCGAACGGTAAAGCGGCAAAGCCGGCCAGCATGATCCAAGCCAGCGTCGTGAGGACGAAGGCCTGGCGCACCACGAGGGCGCGGAATTTCTCCCGCGTCGTCAGAATCAGGGCGCCGCCCGCGAACAGGGTGACGAAGGCCGAGGCCATGAACACCGCCCAATCTGGATTGTCCGTCACGGCGTCGGCAACGGCGGGAATCAGCATCGCCAAGCCGAGCATCGTCAGCAAAATGCCGCAGATAAAAAAGAGTGGCCGAAATTCGATCAAAACAATTGACCCGGGTTACGCCTGGAATTCGGATCCATCCTCAAATTGCAGCGGATTATTGACCGGGGCGGGCCCAATGTCCACGCGCCTGCGTTGCGCTAGACGTTGGCGGGCGTGCCCTTGGGGCTGTTGATGATGGCGAGGAATTCGCGGCGCGTCTTGGGATCGTTGCGAAATCCGCCCAGCATATGGCTGGTCACCATGGTCACGCCCGGCTTGTTGACCCCGCGCGTCGTCATGCACTGATGGGCCGCCTCGACAACGACGCCGACCCCCTTCGGCACGAGGACGTCGTTGAGCGATTCGGCGATTTGCGCCGTCAGTTTTTCCTGGATCTGCAGCCGCTTGGCGTAGACCTCGACCAGCCGCACCAGTTTGCTGATGCCGACGACGCGCTTGTTGGGCAGATAGGCGACGTGGGCCACGCCGATAATCGGCAGCATGTGATGTTCGCAATGCGATTCGAAGCGGATATCACGCAGTACGACCATCTCGTCGTAGCCGTTGACCTCCTCGAACGTCCTTTTGAGGTAGTCGAGAGGGTCGTCGGCATAGCCCGCGAAATGCTCCTCGTAGGCCCGCACGACACGGTCGGGCGTGCCCTCCAATCCCTCGCGTTCGGGGTCGTCGCCGGCCCACTTGATAAGGGTGCGAACGGCGTCTTCGGCTTCCTCGCGGCTCGGTTTGGCCAAAGCAAGCTCCTGTCAGATTGAGATGGAAACTTGGGAGTTCCTAGTGCCGTAACTGTATTTCATGGGGGCTGTCGAGGGAGAAGGCCGGCACTTTGACGTCAAACATCTCGCCCGTTTTGGTTTCCATTTCGTAGGAACCCAACATGATCCCCGAAGGCGTCGGCAACGGTGTGCCGCTGGTGTACTCGAACGCCTCGCCGGGTTTGAGCACGGGTTGCTCACCGATCACGCCCGCGCCGTGAACCTCCTGCGTCCGGCCCTTGGCGTCCGTGATGTGCCAATAGCGGTGACGCAGCTGCACCGTTTCAGCCCCCCGGTTTTCGATCCGGATGGAATAGGACCAGACATAGCGGTCTTCGTCCGGTTCCGACTGGTCGTCCAGATAGTTGGGCTCGACCGTCACCTGAATGGATCGCGTGGTTTCAGAGTACATTTTCGTTCGTTTCGATAGCGTTTCGTATTCGCGTAATGACCTGCGCTGCGTCAAAAATATCGTGCTTCGGGCTCCGTTTGTCCAGAAAAACGACGTTTGAGATTAAATGTTCGAAAGAGCTTCACCGAAATCGGCGATCAGGTCGTCCGGGTCCTCCAATCCGACCGACAATCGAACCAGGCCGGAGCCGATGCCGAGATGGGCGCGAGCCTCAGGCGTCAGTCGCTGGTGTGTCGTGGTTTCGGGATGGGTGATCAGGCTCTTGGCATCGCCCAGATTGTTCGAAATGTCGACCAATTGCAGCGTGTTGAGGAAGGCGAAGGCCGCCTCCTTGCTTTCCCGGCCTTCGTTGTCGACCACTTCGAAGGAGATCAGATTGCTGCCGGCGTCCATGTACTTGGACGCCAGGTCAAATTGCGGGTGATCCTCCCGCCCCGGGTATATGACGCGCCCGGTATTCTTGTGCCCGGCCAGGAAGTCCGCCACTTTGACCGCGTTTTCGCTTTGGCGGCGGACCCTGAGATCGAGGGTCTCCAATCCCTTCAACAGCGTCCAGGCGTTAAAGGGGCTGAGGCTCGGCCCGGTGTGTTTGAGGTAGGGGCCGATGAGGTCGTTGATGAACTCCTCGTCGGCCAAGATGACCCCTCCCAGGCAACGGCCTTGCCCGTCGATATGCTTGGTCGCCGAGTAGACGACAATGTCAGCGCCGAATTCCAAGGGCTTTTGCAGGACCGGCGTGGCAAAGACATTGTCGACGATGACGCGAGCGCCGGCTTCGTGGGCCAGCTCGCAAACCGTTTCGAGATCGATGATTTCCAGGGTCGGATTGGAAGGCGTTTCGAGCAGCACGCAGGCGGCGCCCGGCGCCAGCGCCTCGCGCCACTGATCCAGTTGGATACCGTCGACCAGGGTCACGTCGACGCCGAAGCGGGGAAACAGGTCCTCCAGCAGGTAGAGCGACGAACCGAAAAGGGCGCGGGAGGCGACCACCCGGTCACCCGCCTTGAGTTGGCAGGCCAGCGCCGCGTTGACCGCCGCCATGCCGCTGGCCGTCGCGGCTGCGGCTTCGGCGCCTTCGAGCAGCGCCATGCGCTCCTCGAACATCGCCACGGTCGGGTTGGCGTAGCGCGAATAGATGAACCCCTCGGCGTCGCCCTTGAAGCGCGCCTCCGCACTGTCGGCGCTGTCGTACACGTAGCCCGACGTCATGAACAGGGCTTCGCTGGTTTCACCGTGGGAACTGCGCAAGGTCGCGCCCCGGACGAGGCGCGTGGCTTGCCGCCAATTGCTCTGGTCGACGTCTGAATTCATTGTCCGGTCCTCCGGCATCAAAAAACCCCGGCCTCTGGCCAGGGTTCCATTCGCCCCGGCCTTTTAGCGGTATGATTAACGTGGCTGCAAGCCGGCCGGCTCAAATCACCACGACGTTGACGGAGATATAGTCCCGCCGCCTCCTTCCGTCAAGCAGTCGATTCCCTGTAAGGGGCAGGGCGGGGCGGTCAGGCCGCTGCGGTATGCTGCTTTTCCGCCGTTCGCCAAAGGATCGGCGGCGGCGCCAACGGGACGCCGCGGGCCGCCGTTTCCCGGTCCGGAAGAATTTCGCAATTGTCCCATAGGCCCGTCACCAGCGCCTCGGCGTATTCCTCCGGCAACCCCTCCGATCGCATCGCCGCGGCGGCCGAACCTGCCTCGTACACCAAAGCGTGATGTTCGATCAGGATGCCTTCCGGACGGGGCGTGAGCGTACTGAACCAGGTGCGCGGCGTGCCGTCATTGGCGGGCAGGCCGATGACGCCGGCATTGTGCCAGAGTTGATCGTCCTGAAGTTGGGTGAAGGGCAGGCCCGAGTGGCCGCAAATGACGCCGTCGCAGCCCGTCGTCTCGATTTCGAGACGTTTTTCGCGCCACTCCGTGGAGGCGAACACGAAGCGATTGATTTCACTGGCTGCGCCATGAACGACGGCAAGCCGGCGTCCGGCGATTTCCAAGGTGATCCGGGACGGCAATCCGCGCATCCAGCGCCTGGCCGTCTGGTCGAGATGTCGGCTGGCATAGGAATACCAGTCCGCCGCCAAGCGATCACAGGTCCCGCCGGGATCGAAACCGCAACCGCAGTCCACCGACCCGGCGCCCAGCGACTCCTCGCAATTGCCCATAACGACAGGAAGGTTCGCCGCGGCGATCAGGTCGACGCATTCCTGTGGGGCGGCGCAGTAAGCAACGACATCGCCCGTGCAGATCGTCCGTTCAGACGGGATGCCAAGTGCCTGGGTCTTCGCCAGCAGCGCCCGCGTGGCCTCGAGGTTGCTGTAGGGACCTCCGAAAATGAGGACGGGACCGTCCAGGGCGCCGAGGTGGAGGTCCTGCGTCATGCCTAGTCGTGCACGCTGCAGGAGGCGCCGCCGAGAACGCAGAATTCGGCGCAGAAGGGGTGATTGAGTTTGACGGAGCGGTCGGCCTCGGCCAGCGTCCGGCCCAGGTCGAACTGGTGGTCGTAGGGGAGCAAGGTGCAGGGGACCACGACCGGCCGATCCTCACCCTTGCGGCGGATGACCATGCGCGATGTGGCGCACATCATGTTTTCCGGTTTGGTGCCGACGATGTCCCAGCAAGACACGGTAATCTCGGGCACGTCGCGCTGTTCGTCCATTTCAGGGAACAGCACCAATTCCGCCGGATCGTTGGCGTCCACTTGCATGCCGAGTTTTTCGAATAGTTGGGCAAAACCCGCGCGCAGCTCGGCTTCGGATTCCGCCCAACAAGTGCGGCCGGCGACCTGGAGGTTGAATTTATGCTCGACCAGCCAGTGCAGGCCCGGCATGGTCTTTTCCCAGGTGTGTTCTCCGCGTTCCTCGTCGTGAAGGGCGGGCGTGTAGTGATCCAGCGACAGACGCAGCAGCAAACTGTCTCCATAGAGCCGCTTCAGTTCAAGCAGTTCCGTTGCCAGCTTCATCATCGGCCGCATGGCGTTCGTCAGGACCAGGGCCCGGAAACCGCGCGCCAGGACATCGTCCAGCATGGCGATGATTTCCGGGTTCATGAACGGTTCGCCGCCGGTAAAGCCGATTTCGCTGCAACGCCAATCGCTGCGCTGAAGTTCGTCCAGATAGTCGCCGACCTCCCGCGCCGTCAGGTAAACCAATTTGTCGTTCGTGGGACTCGATTCGATATAGCAATGACTGCATTCGAGGTTGCACAGCGTTCCCGTGTTGAACCACAGCGTTTCGATGTTGCTGAGGCCGACCTCGGCCCGACGCTCCCCTTTCGCCGTGACGTCGGGGTCCTGAAATTTGCCGATTTGCGGCGCCGGAATTTCGGCTGTCAGTGTCATGTAACCACCCATGAATAGTCCGGCGGTCACCACCGCGGCGCCCCGGAAATCGGCCTCACATTCCTTTTACCGCCCAAGTTTGTCAACACGGAGGAGGGTTCGTTCACCGAGGTGTGATGGCGCTGTTTACGGCATCCCATGGCGAGAAGGTCTATGCCACCCCGCTTGATATGATTTAAAGTCAAGGGGCGGGCGGGATTGGCAGGCAAATGGACGACCAGCGTCAGATAAAAATTCTTTATGTCGAAGACGATCCGCCGATGCGGACGCTTTTCAAAAGCGTCATGGAATCGAACGGCTACGCCGTCGAACTTGCCGAGAGCGGCCGCGACGGCATCGAGAAATTCGCGGCATCAAGTCACGAAATCGTTGCGCTGGATTACGGCCTTCCCGACATGTCCGGACTGGACGTTGCCCGCGAGGCCCTGAGGATCAATCCCGACCAGGTCATCGTCATTATTACCGGTGAGGGGAGCGAAGCCGTCGCCGCCGAGGCCCTGGCGATGGGGGTGACCGATTATGTCGTGAAACATGACGACCAAACCTATTTCGAACTGTTGCCGGCCGTCGTCATGAAGCAAGAGGCGATTATCCGCCGCCGCTGGGAAGTTGCGGCCGAGGCCAAGGTCATGGAGAGGCGGAACAATCGATTTCGCAACCTGTTCGAAAACGCCCAGGTCGGCATCCTGCGCGGCCGCATGTCGGACGGCAAACTAAGTGAAGCGAACAACCGGATCGTTGAAATGCTCGGTTACCCGAGCGTTGATCGGCTCATGGAGGAATACCGGCCGGAAAACCATTGGTTGGACATGAAACACCGGGAGGCGTTCGTTTCGGCGGGCCGGCGTGACGGCGTCAACCGCAGCTTCGAAACCGAATTCGTGCGTCTAGACGGATCCAAATTCCAGGTCGAGCTGTCGGCCATGTTCTATCCTGATGAAGATCAGTACGAAACCGTCTTCGTCGACATCACGGACCGCAAGCGGGCGGAAGATGATCTTGCGCTCAGTGAAGAGCGATTTCGCCAGCTCGCCGACAATATGCGCGAGGGAATTCAGGTTATTGATCGGGACGGAAAGCCGCTTTACGTCAACCGGGCGACGGCTTCGATATTCGGGTTTGGGTCAGTGGAGGAAATGCTGGGCCTCGAGACGCTTGCCGGCGTGGTTGCGCCGCATGAGCTGGAGCGCCTGAGGGATTATCGGCATACGCGGTTGGCGGGGCAGAGCGCGCCGTCCGAATACGAATACGAAGGCCGCAAAAAGGACGGCACCAGTATCTGGCTCAGGCAATCGTCGCAGGTCGTCAACTGGAACGGCGAACCGGCCGTTCAGAGCACCCTGATCGACATCACCGAGAAGAAACAGGCCGACGAGGCCTTGGGCCGCAGTGAGCAGCGCTACAGGAAACTGGTTGAAAGCTTGGCGGATGCGCTGGTCATTCACCGCGACGGCTACATCCTGTACGTCAACCGAGGCGCCGGCGAGCTGTTCGGGGCCGTTCGGCCGGAAGATCTCATCGGCACGCCGATCAAGGACAGGGTTCACGAAAGCTCGCTTGATCTTTCGACCAGGCGCATGGAAAGCGTTCTGGAAAGCGGACAACGATCACCCCTGACGGAACACACGTTTCTCAAGCTGGACGGCTCCCATGTTGCCGTCGAAGCGACCACTAGCGTCGTCGAATGGGAAGGCGAACCGGCGCTGCAGGCCTTGCTGCGCGATGTTAGCGAACAATCCAAGATGCGCCAGCAACTGGTCCAGGCCCAAAAGATGGAGGCGATCGGCCATCTCACCGGGGGCGTTGCGCACGACTTCAACAACCTGCTTCAAGTCATCAGCGGGGCTTCTGCCATGGTCCAGTCAACCATGGGGGACGCCGCCCAACAGGTGAAGTGGCTGGATCAGATCGTTTCAACGACCGAGCACGGCGCCCGTTTGACCGGTCAGCTTCTTGCCTTTTCCCGCCAGCAACACCTCCATACCGACATCATAGACCTGCCTTCGGATATCGCCGGAATCGAGGAAATACTCGCACGCACGCTGGGTGAGGACATCTCGCTGTCAGTGCGCGTGGAGGAGGGCGTTCCGCAACTGCAGGCGGATTCCAACGCTTTGCAGAACGCCCTGCTCAACCTTGCCATCAACGCCCGCGGCGCCATGCCCGAGGGCGGCAACCTCTCCATCGGGGTCTCGGGCACGACGCTGCAGAAAGACCTCGACGTCGACGGTGAGGTAGTGGCGGCTGGCGATTACATCGAAATCGTGGTCGCCGACACAGGCTCCGGCATGCCCAAGGACGTACTGAAAAAAGCCTTCGATCCGTTCTTCACGACCAAAGATGTGGGTGAAGGCACCGGCCTCGGCCTGAGTATGGTCTATGGTTTCGCCCGCCAATCCGGGGGATATGCAAGGATCGAAAGCGAGGTTGGCGCCGGCACCAAAGTGACGCTAACCCTGCCGGCGATTCTGGAGGCCGGTAAAAAATCCGCTTCGCGTCGACTGAGCTCGGAAACGAAAAGCCAGACCGGAACCGTCCTGGTTGTCGAGGACGACTCCACGGTTCGTCAGACGACGTCGGCCATGCTCCGGCGTATCGGCTGGGAAGTCGTCGAAGCCGTCGACGGCAAAAACGCGCTGAAAATCCTGGATGACGGGCAGGATTTCGACCTCTTGTTCAGTGACGTCGTCATGCCCGGCGGCGTCAGCGGCTTCGATATCGCCGAGACCGTTGCCGAGCGGAGCGACGGGCCCCGGATTCTCCTGACCTCGGGATATCCGGACCGGATGGATGCGGGCGGCGAAAACGCGCCGCGCGGCTTGACCATCCTGAAGAAGCCCTATTCCCTGCAACAGCTGCAGGAAGCGATCGCCGATATCATGGCCGCGCCCTAGGTGGACGCGGGGTGCCGAAATTGTTTCCCATCGCGCGGTTTTTATTCTAGGAAATGACCGGCTTGGACACGGCGGGCGTAGCTCAATGGTAGAGCAGGAGCTTCCCAAGCTTAAGACGGGGGTTCGATTCCCCTCGCCCGCTCCAATCCCCCGGTGCACATAGCGTCGTGGTTGCCGTCCGGCTCTCCTTCTTCTACGGCGCGATTTTTCTGGTCGTCGGTTTTCATATGCCGTTCTGGCCGGCCTGGCTTCAGTTCCGGGGCCTGACGCCGACCGAAATCGGCTGGATCTTGTCGACCGCCGCCTGGATAAAGATCGTCGGGAACCCGCTGATTGCCCGTATCGCCGATCGCCGGGGCGAGCGGCGCCGGCCGATCATCGTCCTCGCCGCCGCCGCCCTTGCCGTCGCCACGCTATACCTCGGCGCGACCGGCTTTTGGCAAATCCTGGCCGTCACGGCGATTTACGCCGTCGCCTTTTCCGCCATGCTGCCGCTGGCCGACACCCTGGTGCTGAGGGCGAGCTACCGGGGCGGGCTGGATTACGGCCGCATCAGGTTGTGGGGTTCCATCACATTCATCCTCGCCGCCCTTCTGGGCGGACGCTGGCTGGAAGGGCGCAGCGAGGAGTGGATCCTCTGGTTGGTTCTCGGCGCTCTCGGCATCACGTTCGTGGCAAGCTACCTGATGCCCGATTCGGCAACACCGAGGTCGGCGGTTCCCGCCAAGGCGATCCGACGGTTTCTGTCTGTACCGACGTTCGTTCTCTTTCTTTCGGCCGCCGGCCTTGCCCAGGCATCCCATGCGGTGCTTATGGGGTTCGGGACGATCCACTGGCGGGCCGCCGGCATCGGCGACGGTGTCATCGGCTTGTTGTGGGCGGAGGGCGTGGTTGCCGAAATCGTGTTGTTTGCCTTCGGGGCCTGGGTGCTTCGGCGTCTCGGCCCCGGCGGGCTGCTGGTCATCGGCGCCGGTGCGGGAATCCTTCGGTGGTGGCTGACCGGTTTGACGACGGACGTGGTCTGGCTTGTCGGCCTGCAGCTACTCCATGGTCTGACATTCGGCGCCACGCACCTAGGCGCCATGCACTTTCTGACGCGGGCGGCGCCGCAAGCGATCTCCGCCACGGCCCAGAGCATCTATTCCGCCGTGGCGCTTGGGATTGCCCTCGGTCTGGCCATGCCGGCGGCGGGTCTGCTTTACGAAACCTTCGGCGCCGGCGCCTTTCAGGCCATGGCGGCCGTTTCGCTGGCGGCGCTATTGCTGGCGATAGTGTTGGTGCGCCGTTGGGATGGCGGGGAAATCAGCTTGAAATGACTTGGGTGCATCCTAATCGACGAGCGGCACGTCGGGCACCCAGAGGTAGCCGTCGGCATCCAGAATGTAGACCTCGCGGAGGCCGTGCGGTTTGTCCATCGTTCCGTCCAGCACCGTGAAGCCGAGCTCACGCGCTCTTTCCTCCGCCTTGTCGGGATCACAGCCGTGCAGCCTGAGCTCCGCGCCGATGCCGCGTGGCAGGTCGTCCGAAAGACTGCCGTGAAGGGGGTGGTCCCGGTAGGTATGGTCGGCGTGCACCATCCACTCCGCGCCACCGTGACGCAGGACGGCGAAGTCGGGGTCGTCGTGAACGATTTCGGCGCCCAGGACTTCGACGGCGAAGGCGACCGATCGCGAGACGTCGCGGACGAGCAGGTTGATGCCTAGGCCCTTCAAAGACTTGCCGTAGTCCGGCGCCGGCATCCAAGGATCTTCGGTGGCGAGCTTCATGGCATTCCCCCTCGCGATGTTGGTCCTTTAATCGAGGCCGAACCATGGACGCATTTTGACGCCAAGCCAAGTCCCCGGTAGGGCGCAGGCGATCCACAACCAGCCGTGCAGGCTGGTGGACGCGACGCCCGAGAAGAAGGCGCCGATGTTGCAGCCGAAGGCGATGCGCGCGCCGTAGCCCATCAACAGGCCGCCAAGAACGGCGGCGGCGGCGCTGCGCACAGGAATGCGCAGGTTGGGGGCGAAGCGGCCGGCCAGCCCCGCCGCCATCAAGGCACCGATGACGATGCCGATATCCATGACGGAGGTGTTGTCATGGAGGATGCCGGCGTTCAACGCCTTTTCCGTGAAACCGCCCGTCCAGAACCAGTCGCCGGCCGGGCTCCAACCCAGCAGTGTCGCGGCTTTGGCGCCCCACAGCGTGAAGGCCCATGTGATGGTCCAGGGGTGTCCGGCCAGCGCCAGGGTGACGAAATTGAGGGCCGCCAATGCCAATGCCCCCCAGATAAGTGGCCAAGGGCCGTGCAGGAGCCTGGAGCTCAAGCCCGCGCTCAGCGCCGACGGCGACGTCCGCCGCCCCCAGCGCGACAGAAGGAGGTAAAGCCCGGCCAGTACGATCAGTTGCAGGATAACCGCCGCCGGCCAGCCCACCGTGTCGCCCAGTGCAATACCCGGCAATCGCGGTGTCGTCACCCACCATTGCATGTGAAGACTGGCCCAAAAAGAACCGGCACAAAACGCGACGAGCGTGAGGACCATGCGCGCGCTACCCCCGCCCACGGTATAGAGCGTGCCCGAGCCGCAACCGCCGCCCAGTTGCATGCCGAGACCAAACATCAATGCTCCCACGGCCACCTGCACTCCGACGGGGGCGACGGCGCCGCCGACAGCCCTGCCGAACAGCGCTCCGTCGGCCAGGGCGGGTGCGAACAGCAAGGTTGCCGCCGCCAGCATCACCAGTTGCGCCTGTGCCCCGGCCACCTCGCGGGCGGTGATCATGCGCCTGTAGGCGGATGTGAAACCGAACGCCGCATGATAGAGCACCACGCCCAGGGCCAATCCGACGATGTAGAGGGAGATGTGCCGCCAAGGGAAATCGCCGAGCGCCCAGAGGAGCGCAATTGCGATAGCGCCGCCACCCGAGACCACGCGCCACTGAGTGCCGCTGTCCCCCCCACCCAACCCTCCCCCACGAGGGGGGAGGGCCATGGGGCGGCCAAGCGAGTTCCCTCCCCCCAGCGTGGGGGAGGGACAGGGTGGGTGGGAGTTAGACGGAGGTTTTCGCGACATACCTCGCGTACTCTATTCAACTCATGCCGTTTAATCCGGTCGCTTCACCGCGTTGTGAGATAGTTTGAGGGGCACCGTCGAGTATTCGGATCACCTGAATTCAACCGCCCGCAGACCGATGTCGCGAAGACCAAATCGGATGGCTTCCCCGTCAAACCGGAGTGCCCCTCTGGAGCGTAAGATCAAGCTGAATTAGTTTCGGCCCAGTCGCCCATCAGCTTGCTCCAGGCGGCGGCGCTGGCCGGGTCGACCTCCAGTACGGTGTGCCGCCGGCCCTCCTTGATGCGCAGGCGCAGCAGCCTCATGCCGCTTTCGTAAACGATCTCTTCCGCGCGCACGTCCTTGCCGTAGGGAAGGTCGACCGCCCCCATATCGTTCACTTCCGTCTCAAACTCCCCCGCCATGGCGTCTACCTCCCGCCCCAGGTAAAGGCGTTCTCCAGCTTGAGTTCCCAATCGTCCGGCGTGTCGGGGTAGGGCGGTTTCTGATCCATGCTGATCAGGATCTGGCCCTGCTCACCCAAGGCCTGCACGACGGGCACCAGTTCCTCGAACGACGTGAGGTCTTCGTGCATCTTCAAGACCTGGCTCATGAGTATCATCGTGGGAGCTCCGTTTGCGTCGCCACCCGGTCCAGGAAACGACCACGGTACAAGAGGCGGCTTTCATCCGCGAATCCGCTTCGCTTGTGCAGAATGTTGTTGCTGATCAAGCCGTCACCGTCGTCCATCCTCAACCTCACGACCGCCGCTTCCCCACCCTCCTCGTCGAGGAGATTGTCCAGGGCTGTGCGGGCGGCGGCGGTTGGCGCATCGTCGCGCCAGACGATGCTGACGGTGCGCGCGGTATAACGCATGCGCAACTCACCGGTCGCCAGATCAACGGAAAAAACGGGACCGACGCGGTCCGGCCTGATCTCCACGCCGCCCCTTCGGTTGGCCGGGATGGTGAGGACGTCGTCGCGAGAAAATGCTTCGATATGCGCAGGATCTTCGTCGCGCAGGCGGATGTAGGCGATGTCGGGATCCAGGAGCGCGCTGTCGCCGCCGTCCGAGGCCGCCTTAACGCAATAAAGCACAATGGCGTTGATGGGCGAGGGCGGCTCGGCGTAATAGCCATCGGTGTGCCAGTTGATCGGCCGGGTGGTGTAGGGGATGTACTCGTCTTTGCCCCGGCCGTCGCTGCCGGGTGTGATCGATGAGATGCCGTCGCTGTCCGACAAGAGGTGAGGTTCCAGACGCTTCAGGCCGAAGTGGGCGAGGAACTCAAGGAAGCGGTCGCGCGCCGGCAGCCGCCTGGCGGTATCCCGGATCAGGCACATGTTCGCGGCGCCGACGCGCCGGCGGATCGCCGCCAACTCGGCCCCGGTGGGGGCGGCGGTGTCGGCGACCTCGACCATCAAATCGTCGACGCCAAGGGGATAGCGGTCCAATTTGTCCTCGCGCCAGCGGCGGTAGGCGGCGTGATCATCCAGCGAAAAGGGATCGCCGCCCCAACGTTTGCGGAAGGCGGTTGCGGCGGTGATCATGCCGTGCCGTCCCTGGGAGCGCCCGCGGCATTCCGGTGGAGGACCCTTCCAAGTGGATCAACTCTCAGGATGGTTAATATAAGCATAGTCTACTATACCTTCATTTTAGAAGTCTTATAAGGTGATTTAGAACAATTTTAAAAAGAGAAAATCATACCCTCGAAGAGATTCTTCTGGCCACGAATTCGAATATGAGCATATTATAATGTACGAATTAGGAAACGCCTAAATTGATCGTCGACAACTGAGGCGATCGGTGGCCGGCGCTCCACAATAATATACCGGAAACCTCGAAAGTCTTGCCGGGAGAACGCCGAAAGGCGTGGGGGTGGCGACGGCTTGAGAGACATGAGATGGCTGACGGTCGGGAGAAAAAGATGACGAAGAAAATGCGCGAAACGCCGATGCTGGACGAACTGGAAACCGGTCCCTGGCCGAGTTTCGTAACCGGCCTCAAGCGCCTCGCCAACGACGAGGAAAAACCATACGCCGATATGATGAAGGATCTCGTCGGCCAGTTGGAGCATTCCTACGAGACCCGCAAGGGTTTCTGGAAGGGCGGTACGGTCGGCGTCTACGGCTACGGCGGCGGCGTCATTCCGCGTTTCTCGGAGGTTGCCGAGGATTATCCCGAGTCGTCCGAATTCCATACCCTGCGCGTGCAGCCGCCTGCCGGCATGCACTACGACACCGACACCCTGCGCAAGATGTGCGACATCTGGGAGAAGCACGGCTCCGGCCTGATCGCACTCCACGGCCAGAGCGGCGACATCATGTTCCAGGGCTGCACGACGGAAAAGGTGCAGGAAGCCTTCGACGAACTGAACGAAAACGGCTTCGACCTCGGCGGCGCCGGTCCCGCCCTGCGCACCTCCATGAGCTGCGTCGGCCACGCCCGCTGCGAACAGTCCTGCTACGATGAAATCCGGGCGCACCGGATGATCATCAACGATCTGATCGACGAAATGCACCGCCCTGCGCTGCCTTACAAGTTCAAGTTCAAATTTTCGGGTTGTCCGAACGATTGCGTCAACGCCATCCACCGCTCGGACTTCGCCGTCCTCGGCACCTGGGCCGACGAAATGCAGATCGACCAGGACGAGGTCAAGAATTACCTCGACGAACACGGCCGCAAGTACTTCACCGAAGCCGTGCAGATGAATTGCCCGACCAATGCCATCACGCTCAACGACGACGACACCATGGAGGTCGACGATGCTTCCTGCGTGCGTTGCATGCACTGCATCAACGTCATGACCAAGGCGCTGTCGCCGGGCAAGAAGCGCGGCGTCACGGTCTGTCTCGGCGGCAAGCGTTCGCTCAAGATCGGCGATCTGATGGGCACCGTCGTCGTGCCGTTCATGGAACTGGAAAGCGACGAGGATTTCGACCGCCTGCTCGAATTGGCGCAGGACACGGTCGACTTCTTCGCCGAGAATGCGCTGGAGCATGAGCGCGTCGGCGAAACCATCGACCGCATCGGTTTGGTGAACTACCTCGAAGCCGTCGGCCTCGATATCGATCCCAACATGATCGGCCATCCGCGCACCAATTCCTACGTCCGCACCGACGGTTGGGACGAGGAAGCCGCTAAATGGCAGGCCCGCAAGGGCGACGCCGCCACCGAAGCCGCGGAATAAGCGGCTGGGAATACCAAACAGGAAGAGCCGGAGAGAAGAATGTCCGAAATGCGTGAACCGATCGAAAGCGGGGTGCCCGATCCCTTCCCGCTCATGCATCCGACGCTGAAAGCCAATTACGGCGATTGGAAATGGCATGAACGTCCGCGCCCCGGCGTGCTGCACCACGTTTCCCATTCGGGTGACGAGGTCTGGACGGTGCGGGCCGGCACGCCGCGTCAGCTTGATGTCCATACAATCCGTCTTTTGTGCGACATCGCCGACGAACACGCGGAGAGCCATGTCCGCTTCACCTCGCGTTCCAACATCGAATATATGCTGGCCGATCAGTCCAAGGTCGACCCGCTGATCGATGCCCTGGAGGAGGCCGGTTTTCCGGTCGGCGGCACCGGTAATTCCGTCTCCACCGTGTCGCACACGCAAGGCTGGCTGCACTGCGATATTCCGGGAACGGATGCCTCGGGCGTCGTCAAGGCGCTGATGGACGAGATCATCGACGAATTCCGCAACGAGGAGATGCCCAACCGGGTGCGGCTGACGACGTCCTGCTGCCAGATCAACTGCGGCGGCCAGGGCGACATCGCCATCAACATCCAGCACACCAAGCCGCCGGCCATCAACCACGACCTGGTCGCCAATGTCTGTGAGCGGCCCTCGGTGGTGGCGCGCTGTCCGGTGGCGGCGATCCGCCCGGCCCTGGTCAACGGCAAGCCCTCGCTGGAAGTGGATGAGAGCAAGTGCATGTGCTGCGGCGCCTGCTATCCGCCGTGCCCGCCCATGCAGATCAACGACCCGGTCTACACCAAGCTCGCGGTGTTCGTCGGCGGCAAGCATTCCAATGCGCGTTCCAAGCCGACCTTCCACAAGCTGGTGGCGGCCGGTATTCCCAACAACGCGCCGCGCTGGCCCGAAGCGGCCGAGGTCGTGAAGACCATCCTGCGCGTCTACAAGGAAGACGCCCGCGACTGGGAGCGCGTCGGCGAATGGATCGAGCGCATCGGCTGGCCGCGTTTCTTCGAGCTGACCAACCTGCCGTTCACCAAGTATCACATTGACGACTGGCGCGGTGCACGGGGCACCCTCAATGCGTCGGCGCATGTCAGGATGTAGTCACGATTTGAGTTTGCGAGAGGGATTCCGATGAAGTTCGGCGTACTGGTGAACGAAGGTCCGTTCACCCACCAGGCCTCCGACAGCGCCTATCAGTTCACCAAGGCGGCGTTGGAGAAGGGACACGAAATATTCCGCGTGTTCTTCTATTACGACGGCGTCAACAACGCCAACAAGCTGTCGGAGCCGCAATCCGACGACCGCAACCTCGTGAAGCTGTGGTCCGACCTGGCGGAGGAACACGGCGTCGACCTCGTCGTCTGCATCGCCGCGGCGCTGAGGCGCGGTATCAAGGATGACATCCTGGCGCCGGGCTTCCGCATCTCCGGCCTGGGTCAGTTGATCGAGGCCGGCATCCAGAGCGACCGCCTCGTGGTGTTTGGCGATTAGGTGAGTGAGTTGGAACGATGAGCGATTTACCGGAAATTCCACCCGATGACGACGAGTACGAAGGTACCGTCAAGAAATTCATGTACGTCAACCGCAAGGCGCCCTACGGCACCGTGTATGCGCTGGAGAGCCTGGAGATGGTGCTGATCGCCGCAGCCTTCGACCAGGACGTCAGCGTGGTGTTCATGGACGACGGCGTCTATCAGTTGAAGAAGGACCAGGACACCGCCGCCATCAACATGAAGAATTTCTCCCCGACCTATCGCGCGCTGGACGACTACGATGTGGAAAAGATCTTCGTCGACAGGGATTCGCTGGAGGCGCGCGGCCTCACGGAAGACGATCTGGTCATTCCGGTGGAGGTCCTTGACCAGACGCAGTTGGCCGCCTTGATGGCCGAGCAGGAAGTGATTTTGACGGCATGACCCAGTTGCACACCATCAACAAATCACCGTTCGAGCGCAATTCGTTCGACCGGTGCCTCGATATGGCCGAGGACGGCAGCGCGGTTTTGCTGATTGAGGACGGCGTCGTTGCCGCGACGGCGGCCGGGGAGGTGGCCGCCAAGCTGGATGCCGCCAAATCGCGCCTCAAGCTCTACGTCCTGGGGCCGGACCTGGCCGCTCGCGGCATGTCGGAAGACCGCGTCAGCGACGGATTATCCGTCATCGACTACGGTGGATTTGTGGATTTAGCCGCCGAACACGATTCGATACACTCATGGCTGTAGCGACAACAGGGATATGAACGCAGGCCGCAACGCGGCCCGGACATTGTGCGGGGGTAACGCACTAAAGGACTTTAAGGAGGACAGTGTAATGGCATACGAGTACAACGGCGAAACCTACGACGCCGATGAAGAGGGGTACATCACCGACATCAGCGTCTGGAGTGAGGGCTTGGCTGACCTCATCGCCCAGGACGAGAACATCGACATGACCGACGAACACTGGGAAGTCGTCAATTTCCTGCGGGAATATTACGACGAATACCAGATCGCGCCGGCCGTGCGCGTGTTGACCAAGGCCGTCGGCAAGAAGCTCGGCAAGGACAAGGGCAACAACAAGTACCTCTACAGCTTGTTCCCCTACGGTCCGGCCAAGCAGGCCTGCAAGATCGCCGGTCTGCCCAAGCCCACCGGCTGTATTTAATCGCCTTTCGATACCGGTTGTTCAATTCGTTCTAGTGGTTGAGGAGCCGGTCGCCATACCGGCAACAAGACGAGCGGGAGGGTGACGCGCCAGGGGGCGCGGCGACCTCCCAAAGGGAGTGTTTCGCCAAATGTCGGCGCTGACCGTGATCTTTGCCCTGCTGTTTTACGCCGCCACGGCCGTCCTGGTCGTCGGCGTCGGGCTTAAGATCGCGCAATACGCCCGCACGCCCGCACCGCTGAAAATCCCCGTCATGCCGGCGCCGCTGTCGCGCACTGGCGTCGGCGCGCGCCTTTTCCGCGAGGTGGTCTTTTTCGAAAGCCTCTTTAAATCCAACAAGTGGATTTGGCTGTTCGGCTGGATGTTCCACGCCGCCCTCGCCCTCGCCCTGTTGCGCCACCTGCGCTATTTCACCGAACCAGTGTGGGGCTGGGTCGTGCTGGTGCAGCCCTTCGGCATGTACGCCGGCTTCGCCATGGTGCTGGGCCTGGCCGGTCTCCTGGCGCGGCGCCTGTTTGTCGAGCGCGTGCGCTACATCACGAACGCATCGGACATCCTGTTCCTGGTGCTGCTGCTCGCTATCGCCGGCAGCGGCCTCGGCATGCGCTACGTTGCCCCCACCGACATTGTGGCTCTGAAAGCCTTCATGCTCGGCCTGATGTATTTCGACTGGCAGCCCCTGCCCGGCGATCCCGCGCTGCTGATCCACCTCGCCCTTGTCGCCGCCCTGATGATCGTCTTTCCGTTCAGCAAGCTGCTGCATGCGCCCGGCGTCTTCTTCAGCCCGAGCCGCAACCAGATCGACGACGCCCGCGAAAAGCGCCACGTGGCGCCGTGGATCGCCGAGCTTGAAGCCGGTAAGGGGGAGTAGGGCCGATGGCCGATTTCGAAACCCCGACGATCAACGAGTTCCAGGAAATGCCGGCCCTGGCGCCGGGATGCATGGCCCATTCCAAGCCGTTCCCGGCCGCGCCCGATCATCAGGAAGCCCTCGGCTTCCCGGGCGAGTTGGTCGACGACTGGCACGATAAGGCCATCGCCCGCATGGGCGAACTGTTGGAAAGCAACCGGGCGCTCCGCGTCTACCTCGACAGTTGCGTCAAATGCGGTGCCTGTACCGACAAGTGCCATTATTTCCTCGGCACCGGCGATCCGAAGAATATGCCGGTGGCGCGCCAGGATCTGTTGCGCAAGGTTTACCGGCGGCACTTCACGGTGGCGGGCAAACTGATCCCTGGCCTGGTCGGCGCCGCCGACCTGACGGAAGAGGTGCTCGACGACTGGTACAGCTATTTCCACCAGTGTTCGCAGTGCCGGCGCTGCTCCGTCTATTGCCCCTACGGCATCGATACGGCCGAGATTTCCATGGCGGCGCGCGACATCATGGATCATATCGGGGTGGGCCAGAAGTACTGCAACGAAATCATCGGCAAGGTCCACGACATCGGCAACAACCTCGGCCTGCCGGCGCCGGCGCTGGCCAACACGCTGGAAGGGCTCGAGGAAGACATCGAGGACGACACGGGTGTCGCCGTGCGCCTGCCGCTCGACGAAGAAGGCGCCGACATCCTGTTGGTGACACCGAGCGCCGATTTCTTCGCCGAACCCCATGTCGACGGTCTGATCGGCTACGCCAAGGTATTCCATGCCGCGGGCGCCAGCTGGACGCTGTCGTCGCATGCCTCCGAGGCGGCCAATTTCGCCATGTTTATCGGATCGCAAGAGCAGATGCGGGAGGTCGCCGAGCGCATCCGCCAGGCCGCCCAGGACCTTGGCGTCAAGCGTATCGTTTTAGGCGAATGCGGCCACGCCTGGCGCGTCGCCTACAGCTTCTGGAACACCCTGATCGGGCCGTTCGATTTCCTCGATCCGAATTACCCACAGCCCCAGCACATCTGCGAATACACCAACAACCTGATCGAAGCCGGCAAGCTGAGGCTCGACAAGTCCGCCAACGACGACATGACGCTGACCTTCCACGACAGCTGCAACGTCGCCCGTGCGACGCGCATGGGCGATGCGCCCGGCGGCCAGTTCGAAATTCCGCGCGCCGTCATCAAGGCGGTCTGCAACAACTTCCACGACATGGCGGAAGAGACCATAAAGGAAGCCAGCTTCTGCTGCGGCGGCGGCGGCGGCTTGCTGACCGACGATCTGATTGAGCTCCGCGTCAAGGGCGCGCAGCCGCGCATGCAGGCGCTGGCCCACGTCGTGGAGGAACACGGCGTCACGCACATGGCGGCGATCTGCGCCATCTGCAAGAGCCAGTTCTCCAAGGTCCTGCCCTATTACGGCATGGACATGGATCAGGTCGTCAGCATCCACCAGCTGGTGAGCAATGCCATCGTTTTGGAAGGCAGCGAACAGGAAGCCGAGCTCGACGGCACGGGGGAGCCCGAGGGCGAGGACGACGACCAGGAAAACGACGAGCCGAACGAAACCGCCCCGGAAACGGCGGAAGATTAGGGCAGGGAAACCGCTATGACGAATTCAGCCGAAGAAACCCCCAGCGCGCCGGACCAGGCCGCACAGCAGACCCGCCGGCGCTATAAGGATGGCGACGATTCGCACAAACCGTGGAGTGAGGAAATCTTCACGGCGGACGAAAGTCACAAATGCCCGACCTATGTCCACCGCACGCCGCCCTGCCAGGGCAGTTGCCCTTCGGGCGAGGATATTCGGGGCTGGCTCAGCATCGCCCGCGGCGTCGAGAAGCCGGCTGATCCCGACATGCCGTGGGAGGAATACGCCTTCCGCCGCATCACGGACGCCAATCCGCTGCCCGCCATCATGGGCCGCGTCTGTCCGGCGCCGTGCGAGGACGGCTGCAACCGCAACGAGGTCGAGGAACATGTCGGCATCAACTCGGTCGAACACTTCGTCGGCGACTATGCCCTGCAACAGGAACTAAGCTTCGGCGAGGCCGCCGCCGATACCGGCAAGAAAGTCGCCATCGTCGGCGGCGGACCGGCCGGCCTGGCGGCGGCCTACCAGCTTCGCCGCCTCGGCCATGGCGCCACTATCTTCGACGACCACGAGGATCTCGGCGGCATGATGCGCTACGGCATCCCCGGTTACCGCACGCCGCGCGAGGTACTCGACGGCGAGATCAAGCGCATCGTCGACATGGGCGTCGAGATCAAGCTCAGCACCCGCATCGGCCGCGACATTCCCATGCAGCAGCTCGAGAATGACTACGACGCCATCCTCATCGCCATCGGCGCAAAGCACGGTTCGGCCCTGCCGTTCCCCGGCGCGGACAAGGCGACCAACTGCATCTCCGGCGTCGCCTTCCTCGAGGCCTTCAACCAGGGCCGCCTGCAGCACGGCGCCCAGCGCGTGCTGGTGATCGGCGGCGGCGACACCGCTATGGACGTGGCGGCGGTGGCCCGGCGTCTCGGTCACATCACGCATGCCAGCGAAAAGGACCGGCCCGAAATGGTCGTCCTCGGCCACACAGCCCACGATGTGGCGACGGCGGCCAAGCGCCAGGGGGCCGACGTTACCATCGTCTACCGCCGGCCCGTCGACAAGATGCCGGCGACCAAGATGGAAGTCGAGCACGTGCGCCAGGAAGGCGTCGCCATCCGTGCCAGCCTCGCGCCGGTCGAGGTCATCGTCAACGACGAGGGCCGCGCCACGGCGCTGCGCGTCATCGAGGTCGAGTGGGAAGGCAACAACATGACGACGAAGGAGGGCAGCGAGTTTGACATCGAATGCGACCTCATTGTCGGCGCCATCGGCCAGCAGGGCGACTTCGAAGGCATGGAGGACCTCAACAACGGCAAGGGACTGGTCTCCGCCGACAAGAATTTCCAGGTGCCGAACAAACCCGGCTATTTCGTCGCCGGCGACATCATCAAACCCCATCTGTTGACGACAGCCATCGGCCATGCCTCCGTCGCCGTCGAAAGCATCGATCAGTATCTGAAGGGCGAGGAGCCGGGACGCAGGCCCAAGGTCGACGTGCACCATTTCAACCTCCTGGACAAGCTGCGCGAAAGCGGTTTTGAGCCGGAGGACTACAGCCACGAGCAGATCCGCGGCACCGATTCCTCGAAGTTCGCCGTGCATAATTTCGATGACCGCTCGTCGCGCGAGATCATCCCGGCGGACGGTTTGTTCCTCGGCCATTGGGCGAACGAGCCGCGCAATCGCCGTTCGGAAAAGCACATCGATCCGGAGGCCGTCCTGGGGCACTTCGGCGAACGCATCCAGGCGCTGCTGAAGGAGCAGGCGGTTGCCGAAGCCGAACGCTGCATGAGCTGCGGCATATGTTTCGAGTGTGACAACTGCGTCGTCTACTGTCCGCAGGACGCCGTGTTCCGGGTCAAGAAAAACGAAAAATCGTTCGGCAGGTATGTCGATACGGACTACGGCAAATGCATTGGCTGTCACATCTGCGCCGACGTCTGTCCTTCGGGCTACATCGAAATGGGCATGGGCGAATAGCCATGAAGCGTGCGCTGCTCATCGTGCTTGCGGCTCTGCTGCTGCCCTTGATGGCGGGACCGGCGTGGTCCGGCAGCGTGCCGCAGCCGCAGCCGCCCAAGGGCAAGGGGGTGCAGTGCGTGGCCGAGGTGCCGTTCATGCGGCGCTATCATCCCGATATGCTCATGCATCAGCGCGACGATACCCTGCGGCTCGGCATCCGGGGCGAGAAATACAGCCTCAAGGACTGCATTGCCTGCCACGCCGTGCCCGGCAAAAACGGCCGGCCCGTGACTTACCGCGAGCCCGAGCATTTCTGCAAGTCGTGCCACACCTATACCGCCGTCACGATCGACTGCTTTGAGTGTCACGCCTCGACGCCCGAAACTGATCGCCGCGCAGATTTGGCGCCTGTCTTCGCCCACGCCGGCATTGCCGGATGTGCGGGAGTGTAGCGGCATGGCGTGCGGCAACAACTGTTCGACCGGCGTCGACGATACCCGGCGCAAACTGCTGGTAGGGGCGGCAGCGGGCATCGCCATCGCCCCCGGCCTGACGCTGTTTGCGCCGGCGCAGGCCCGGCCCAAGGGCGCCGCGGCTTCGCCCGGCGTGCGCTGGGGCTTGTTGATCGACGCCGACAAGTGCGAGGACGGCTGTACGGCCTGCGTCGACGCCTGTGCCGACGAGAACGGCTGGCGCGGCGAGGGAGAGGCCGACAAACCGATGCGCCCGACCGACCCCCAGTGGATCCGTGCCGTCAAGATCACCGACCCCGAGACAGGCTGGAGCCAGACGCTGCCGATGATGTGCCAGCATTGCGAGGAACCGCCGTGTGTCGACGTCTGTCCCACCGGCGCCTCCATGAAGCGGGCCGACGGCATCGTGCTGGTGGACAAGCACACCTGCATAGGCTGCCGCTATTGCATGATGGCCTGCCCCTACAAGGCGCGCTCGTTCGTGCATGAAAGCGTAACAGGCCAGCGCACCCATGCGCCGCGCGGCAAGGGCACGGTTGAGAGCTGCACTTTGTGCGTCCACCGCGTCGACGCCGACCGCGAGCCGGCCTGCGTCGAAGCCTGCGGCGGCAGCGAACGCGGCGCCATGGTGTTCGGCGATCTCAACGATCCCGACAGCGAAATCTCGAAACTCATCGCCCGTCACGCCAGCAAGCAGATCCGCGCCGACCTGGGCCTCAATCCCGCCGTCCGCTACAGGGGGATCTGATGAAACGCACGAGATACAGCCGCATCGAAGGACGCAGCCCCGGTTACCTGGCATTGATCGGCGGCCTCGGCGCGCTGGTCGTCGTGGGGCTTGCGTCGGCCTGGAACATGGAACACTACGGCCACGTCATCACCGGCATGGACAACCAGATCGTCTGGGGAATGCCGCATGTCTTCGCCGTCTTCCTCATCGTCGCGGCGTCGGGTGCGCTGAACGTGGCCTCCATCTCGTCGGTCTTCGGCCGCAGCCTTTACAAGCCGCTGGCGCCGCTGTCGGCCCTGCTGGCCATCGCCCTTCTGGTGGGCGGATTGGCCGTCCTGGTGCTCGATTTGGGGCGGCCCGACCGCCTGATCGTGGCTATGACGACCTATAACTTTAGATCCATCTTCGCCTGGAACATCTACCTCTACGTCGGCTTCATCGCCATCGCAGGCGTCTATCTCTGGCTGATGATGGAACGGCGCATGAACCGTTTTGCCAAGCCGGCAGGCGTCGTGGCCTTCGTCTGGCGCCTGGCGCTAACCACGGGTACGGGTTCAATCTTCGGCTTTCTGGTGGCGCGGCAGGCTTATGACGCCGCCATCATGGCGCCGCTCTTCATTGCCATGTCGTTTGCCTTCGGGCTTGCCATCTTCGTGCTGGTCCTAATGGCCGGCAGCGCCGGTACGGACCGGGCGTTGGGCGATGTGATCGTCACCCGCCTGGCCAAGTTGCTCGGTATTTTCGTTGCGGTCGTGCTCTATTTCACGGCCGTGCAGCATCTGACCAACCTTTACGCCGCCGAACATACCGGCGTCGAACGCTTCATTCTGTTGGACGGCGGCGTCTACACGCGCCTCTTCTGGTTGGGGCAGGTGCTGATCGGTGGCATCCTGCCGCTCGTGCTGCTGCTCAGTCCCCAATTCCGCGGTAACCGGCCGGTCATTGCCCTGGCGGCGGCCGGCGTGATCGTCGGCGGCATGGCTCAGGTCTACGTGATTATCATCGGCGGACAGGCGTTTCCGCTGTCGATGTTCCCCGGCATGACCGTCGAAAGCGGTTTTGCCGACGGCACGGTGGCGTCCTATGCGCCAAGCGTATATGAAATAGGCCTCGGTATCGGCGGCGTCGCCTTATCGCTGGCGATCGTCGCCTTTGCCGTCAAGATACTGGCGTTTCTGCCGGTCAGCTTGGCGGATGCGGATGTTGATCCGCACCGGGGCTCGACTACATAAGAAGCTGAGGGCTTCTCTAACCATACGGTTTCGATCATGGCGACACGTGAAGAACATCCATTCGCGCAATATGTGCGCATCCTGGCGCGCGGACGAACGATATCCCGCCCTTTGACCCGTGAGGAAGCGCGGGACAGCATGCGTCTGATTCTGGCGGGCGAGGTGGAACCCGTGCAGCTCGGCGCTTTTCTCATGCTGATGCGGTACAAGGAGGAAACGGCCGAAGAAGTCGCCGGTTTCGTCGAAGCCTGCCGCGAAGCCCTCGACGCGCCCCCGAAAGTAGCCGTCGACCTCGACTGGTCGTCCTATGCCGGCAAGCGCCGCCAACTGCCCTGGTTCATCCTCTCCTGTCTGCTGTTGGCGCAGAACGGCTTTCGCATTTTCATGCACGGCACGGAGGGCCACACCCCGGGCCGGCTCTACACCCGCGAGACGCTGGAGTTTATGGGCCTGCCGGTTGCCGATACGCTGGCCGAGGCCGCCGGCCACATCGACGCCACCAACTTCGGCTATGTCCCATTGGAAGGCTTGAGCCCCACCTTGCGCGACATCATCGATCTCCGGCCCCTGCTGGGCTTGCGCTCGCCCGTCCACACCATTTCCCGCATGATCAACCCGCTGGCGGCGGATGCCATGATCCAGGGCATTTTCCACCCCGGTTACCTGTCCACCCACCAGGAAGCGGCGTTGATGCTGGGTGAGAAAAAGATGTCGGTGATCAAGGGCGAGGGCGGCGAAATCGAGCGCCGTCCCAACAAACCCCTGATCGTCAAATCCGTCTTGAACGGCGAACTCTCGGAACTTGAATGGCCCGCCCTCCTGCCCGAATCCCGCCAACCTCACGACGAGGACATGGATACCGGCCGTCTGCTGGCGGTCTGGCGCGGCGAACTTGAAGACGGTTACGCCGAGGCCGCGGTGACCGGCACGGCGGCGTTGGCGCTCGCCACCATGGCCAGGGCGTCGGGACCGCAAGACGCCCAGGATCAGGCCGAAGCCATGTGGCATGCCCGTGACCGGGGCCGGCTCGGGGCGGCTGCCTAGACGGCCCAGCGAACGACGCGATGACGCGCTTTCTCGTTTCAGCGGCCCACAAATCATCGGGCAAGACGACGATTTCCGTCGGCCTTTGCGCGGCCCTTGCCGGTGGCGGGCTGAAGGTCCAACCTTTCAAGAAGGGCCCGGACTATATCGATCCCATGTGGCTCGCGCGGGCGGCCGGTCGGCCCTGCCGCAATCTCGATTTCTACACCCAACCGCACGAGGAGATCGTTGGCGATTTCGCCCGCGCCATGAGCGATGCGGACGTGGCCCTGGTTGAGGGCAACAAGGGACTCTACGACGGCATGGATCCGGCGGGCAGCGATTCCACGGCGGCGCTGGCGCGTCTTCTTGGTCTGCCGGTCATTCTGGTGATCGACACCCAGGGCATTACGCGCGGCGTGGCGCCGCTGATCCTGGGTTACCAGTCCTTCCACCCCCACGTCGAAATCGCCGGGGTAATCCTCAACAAGGTCGCCGGTGACCGGCACGAAGGCAAACTGCACGCCGCCGTCGGCCACTACACCGACGTTCCCGTGCTGGGCGCTGTCCATCGCAACCGCAACCTGGAGATCGTCGAACGCCACATCGGCCTGATGCCCACGAACGAGGACGAGGGTGCCGACGAACGTGTTGCCGCCATCGCCGATCACATCGCCGACCATGTCGATGTCGAGCTGCTGACCAAGGTCGTGGGCGCGGCGCCCGCCACCGTGGATACGCCGCCGGTTCAGCCGGAGGAGACGGAAGTCAAACCCGGAAGGATCGTCCGTATCGGCATTCCCAGGGATGCGGCGTTCGGTTTCTACTACGCCGCCGACCTCGAGGCGCTGGAGGCGGCGGGGGCCGAACTGGTGATCTTCGATTCGCTCAGCGATGAGCATCTGCCGGACGTCGACGGTCTGTTTGTCAGCGGCGGCTTTCCCGAAATGAAGATGGCGGAGCTGGAAGCCAACACATCGATGCGACGGGACATCGCGGCGGCGATCGAGAATGATCTTCCGGTTTATGCCGAGTGCGGCGGCCTGATGTATTTGGCCCGGCGCATTACCTGGCACGACAAAACCTGCGAGATGGTGGGAGCTATCGAGGCGGACGTGCAAATGCAATCCCGGCCCGCAGGTCGGGGTTACGTAAGGCTCGAGGAAACCGGCGCCGGACCGTGGCCTTTGAGAAGCGGGGACGATGCACCGGTGGAATTCCCCGCCCACGAATTTCATTATTCCCGGCTCGAACGGCTCGACCCATCGCTCAGATTCGCCTACAAGGTGCGGCGCGGCACCGGCATCGACGGCGAAAACGACGGTATCGTTTACAGGAATGTCCTTGCTAGTTACGCTCATCTCCGCGATGTCGGGGGCAATCGCTGGGCTGAACGGTTTGTCGCCTTCGTGCGGCAGTGCAAAAAGAACGGTAAGTAGGAAGCGTTGTGGTTGATCCCGGATATCTCGAAGCGGACGAATTGGACACCCCCGGTACGGTATACCTGGTCGGCGCCGGCCCGGGCGATCCGGACCTCCTGACCGTCAAGGCATCACGTCTGCTGGCCCAGGCGGATGTGGTGGTTTTCGACCGGCTGGTCTCTCCGGCGGTGCTGGAGTTGGTGCCGTCGGAGGCGACGCGGATCTACGCCGGCAAGGCGTCGCGCGACCATCACATGATGCAGGCTGACATCAACCAGTTGCTGGTCGATCTGGCGCGGCGCAACGCGATCGTGGTGCGCTTGAAGGGAGGCGATCCCTTTATCTTTGGCCGGGGATCGGAGGAAGCCATCCACTTGGCCGACAACGGCATCGGCTTCGAAATCGTGCCGGGCATCAGCGCCGCCTCGGGCTGCAGCGCTTACGTCGGCATTCCGCTCACCCATCGGGGCCTCGCCACGGGTGTGCGTTACGTTACTGGCCATACCCAAGACGAAGAGCTCGAACTGGATTGGGAGAGCCTCGCCGATCCGGACACCACACTGGTGGTTTACATGGGCCTCGCCAATCTTGGAGACATCAGCCGCCGCCTGATCACTGCCGGCCTCCCGGCTGACACGCCCTTCGCCGCCATCGAGCGCGGCACCACGCCGCGTCAGCGCCATTGCGTAGGGACATTGGAAAATGCGGTCGCTGCCGTCTCCGAGGCCAAGCTGGGACCGCCTTGCGTGATCGTCATCGGCCGGGTCGCGGCCATTGCCGGAACCCTGGCGTGGTGGCAACCCAACGGGAACGGCAACGGCGCTTAGGTCTGCTCTTCTTTCGCTTTGGCTGCCGCTTCCGCTTGGGCGGCGAAATGGCCCTTCCACCGTTTGATAAGTACCGGCAGCAACGCCACGCCCGCCAACAGGCCGAAGGCCATGGCGATCTTCAGAACCATATCTTCGCTGCCGGCGGCGGCTTCCCGTCCGGCATATCCCGCGTAAGTGTAGGCAGCACTCCCCGGCGCCATGCAGATGAATGTGGTCAGCACGTAGTGCCGTAGCGGAATGGCCGTCAAGCCCAGGAGGTAGTTCAGGATATTGAAGGGAAAGAGCGGCACGAGCCTGACGAAAGCGACGAAGCGCCAGCCCTCCGCGTCCACGCCTTCCTTGATGTGGCCCAACCTGCCGCCGCCGCGCCGGGTCGCCAGTTCCCCGGCGATGTAGCGCGCAATCAACATCGAAATCGTCGCGCCGATGGTGGCTCCCACCAGGGCATAGAACGATCCGAACACCGGACCGAACAGAACCCCGGCCGCCATGGTCATAAGGGAGCCGGGCAGGCAAAGCGGCACGGCGGCAGCGTAGAGGACGATATAGACGAACGGCGCCAGGGCACCGAATTCTGCGACCCGTGATTCGAGCGTGGCGACATCGATCATTTCGCGGTTCGACCAGGCCCAGGCCATGGCTGCCACCAGGACCAGCACCAATCCGATACGTTGTATGGTGCTCCGGCTCACCGGCCGCCGGCCGCCCGTCCGACAAACTGAGCCGGGATACCGGCTATCCCGACCAAAGACCTACAATTGTACAATATTGTCTCCAAGCGGCGGCCCTCCGTACTTCCGCTTCAAGTTTGCCAGAGGCGTCACGTGAGGCAAGGCTTGACCACGACTTTGTGATCGGGCAAGCCATTGGCGTTAACTGTTTTTATCGGGGACACATGTCGAAAATCGAGGAAATGCTGTTTGACGGCCCGAAGACTTCCGACCGGGTCATCGTACTCGCCCATGGCGCCGGCGCGCCCATGGACAGCCCATTCATGGCGGCGTTCGCCGAGGGTCTGGCAAACGTCGGCCTTCGGGTCGTGCGCTTTGAATTTCCTTACATGCAGCGCCGGCGCCGGGAAGGCGGCAAACGGCCGCCGGACCGCGCACCGGTGTTGGAGACCACCTGGCGTGAGGTGATCGATGCCGTTCGTCAGACATCGGGTGAAACGGCGAAAATCGCCATCGGCGGCAAGTCCATGGGCGGGCGCATCGCCAGCATGATCGCCGACGAGACCGGCGTGGATGGCCTGGTCTGCCTGGGCTATCCGTTTCATCCACCAGGCAAGCCGGAAAAAACCCGGACGGAGCACCTTGCGGCGCTGACTACGCCAACCCTCATCGTACAGGGAACGCGGGATTCGCTCGGCACCTTCGAAGACGTGGCGAGCTATGTCCTGTCTCCTACCATCCGCCTCGCCTGGATGGAAGACGGCGATCACAGTTTCAAGCCGCGCAAAGCCTCGGGCCGCACGGAAGCACAAAACTGGGACGAGGGGATAGCCGCGGTGGCGGCTTTCATGAGGGAGCTCTAGTCGGCTTTCTGATAGCGGGCCCGCGCGCCGGTCTCGATCGCCGCCGCGCGCAACCGGCCGATGCCGACGCGATGCCGGATCATTTCAAGCAACACCAATTCCTCCTGGTTGACGATGCCGTCCGCGGCCGCTACGTCGCAGGCCAGGGCGTAAGCCGTTTCGCGCAGCCGTTCGGGCAGCGAATCGGCGATAATGCCGACCACCGTCTCAATGCCGTTTTCCTGGGAGAGAATTTCGGCGCAATTGGCAGCCGTCTCGGGCAGGAGTTCGGGATCGAAGCCTTCGAATACCGGAAGCGTGCGGACGATATCGCCGATGATGAACAATTCCTTGTCCGTCATGTCGGAATCCGCCGCCGACATGATCACCATGGTGTAGATCAGTGCCGTGTGTTGCATAATTTTGAACCTTTGTAACTGCCGTCTGCAAACGGGTCCGCACATTACGGAGAGCGCCGCCGAAGGGCAAGGCTATTGTCCCTCAAATTCCAGATTAAGGAAATCCCGGGTGATCGACACCGCCTCGGCCAATCCGATACGCTGGACCTCAAGGTCCTCGGGAAAGGCGTCGAGCAGACGCGACGGCATGGCTGAATCCAGCATCACGAACACCCCGCGGTCCCCGGCGCGCCGGATCAGCCGGCCGTAGGCCTGCTTCAGGCGCAGCCGGGTCAGCATGTCGTCGTATTTGGCGCCGCCGAATTCCGCCTTGCGCGCCTTGTGCAAGATGGACGGGCGGGGCCAGGGCACGCGGTCGAAAACGATCAGGCGGAGGCTTCTGCCGGGCACGTCCACGCCGTCTCGAACCGCATCAGTGCCCAGCAGGCAGGCGTCCTCCTCGGCCCGGAATATGTCGACCAGGGTCCCGGTATCCAGGGCGTCCATGTGCTGGGCCAGGAGTTGCAGACCGGCCTCGTCGAGTGGCTCGGCCAGACGGCCGTGGACGGCGCGCAATCTGGCGATGGCGGTGAATATTCCCAGGGCCCCGCCGCCGGCGGCGAGGAACAGCTCCCGGAACGCCGCCGCCACTTGGTCGGCGTCGTTGCGGCCGACGTCGTTGACCACCAGCACGCGCGTGACCGCAGCGTAATCGTAGGGCGACGGCAGACTGGTTCTTTGGGGCGGCAGGATCAGATGGTGGGCGCCGGTGCGGATATCGGCGCTGGCCCAGTCCTCCGCTTCGATGCTTCGGTCGCGCAGGCTGGCCGACGTCAGCAACACACCATGGGCGCGCTGCAGCACCGCTTCGCTGAAGGGCTTGGTCGGGTCGAGCCAATGGCGGTACATGCCCACATCCGTCACGCGGCCGTCGCTGCGTTGGATGCCGAACCAGTCGACGAATTCCGGCGGCAACGGCCGGCCCAGATTTCCCAGCATGGATCGCCAGGCCGCAACGCTCTCCGCCCGGCGTCGCAGACCGCGGGCGCCGGCTTCGATACGCCGGCGGCTGTCGCTGTCCAGGCTGTCCGCCTCGTTGTCGAGGCGTTCCATCAAGAGCTTGCCCAACGCCAGCATGGGCCGGACGAGTTCTCCCAGGGCGTCGGCCAGTTTGTCGGCGGCATCGACCATGGCTTGGGTCGGCTCCACCGTGTCGGTTTCCAGGCTGTAACCAGCGTCGGACCCGGTCTGGCGCGCCATCACGAAACGGTGGACTTCCGCCAGGAAAACCTCTGCCGGACCGGCACCGCCGCCATCGGTTATTCGCCTCAGCCAGCTTTCACCGGGAAGTGCTGCGGCGGCACGTTTTACCGCGTTGAGCGCCTCCTCGGCATTTTCGTCGCCGCCGACGAGATCGCCGATGCGGTTTTCGAGACCGCGTGCCCGCCGTCGGCGGGTTCCCTCCGCACCCCGGATCCAGCGCCTCAACTCGGCGGTTTCCATGCCACCGAGGTCGGCGGCGAAAGCGCTGTCGGCGGCGTCGAAGACGTGATGGCCCTCGTCAAAAACGTAGCGCGTCGGCAGCTCCGTATTTTCGTCCGCCATCGCCGCCTGGATCATCACCAGGGCGTGGTTGGCGACGACGATTTCCGCCCGCCGCGCCTTGCGCTGGACGTGCTCGATGTAACAGCGCTTGTAGTGGGCGCAGGCCGAATATATGCACTCGCCGCGCCGGTCGGCGAGGCCCAGCGTCCGTGCCGGACCGAACAGATGCACCAGCCAGGAGGGGAAATCGCCGCCCACCATGTCGCCGTCGCGCGTTGCACCGGCCCAACGCGCCATGAGAGCCGCCACCGCGACGGCCCGGCCCTGGCGCGCCCGCCCGACCTCATCCTCCAGATTGAGCAGGCAGAGATAGTTCTCCCGGCCCTTGCGCAAAACGGCCTTCTCCGCCCGGATGCGCGGGTCGGGATAAAGCTTGTGCAGCTCCTGGTCCAACTGGCGCTGCAGGTTTTTCGTGAAGGTGGAAATCCAGACCGAACCCTCGTTCTTCTGCGCCCAGATGCTGGCGGGGGCGATGTAGCCGAGCGTCTTGCCGACGCCCGTGCCGGCCTCGGCCAGGACGATATGAGGCTCGTCGGCGGCGTTGCGCGCTGCGTAGGCCCGGGCAGCAGCCTCCGTGTAGTCGCGTTGCTGGGGCCGCGCTTCGGCGTTGGCGTCGAGCAACCGATCGAGCCGGGCCAAAGCTTCGGCAGCCGAAACCGCCTCGTTGCCGGGAGGCGGGGGCGGCGCCTGTTCCTCGATTTCCGGCAGCCGGTTCCAGATGTCCATACCTCGGCCGCCGCGGGCGTCCGCGCTGAGTTCGGTATTCTTCATGCCTCCGGCCAGCAACCAGCGCGCCCACGGCCAACCCGCCTCGGCCAGGGTGCGGGTCATGGCGTCGAGGTGCACGTCGCGGGGAGCGGCATCCAGTTCGGCGGCGAGAACTTTCGGAATGTCCAGCAACGCCAAGGCCTGATCTTCGAGGCCCGCGGGTGCGGGCAGGCCGACGGCGGCCGCAAGACCGCCGATGGTAGGCAGGCAAAACCGGGCGGGCCGCACATAGGCGAAGAGCTCGAGCAGATCCAGCAGCGGGAGATCGTCACGCCCCAGACGCCGGGCCACGGATGGGGCGTGGCAAACGATGACGGGCGTTCGCGCGGCGCGTCGTGCGGCTTCGCGCAAATCAAGAGTATCGATCTCGCCGTCTGCCGACAGCCATACGGCGCTGCGCGATCCAACGCTGAGGGCCGGTGGATTGAGGGCTTGTGTATTTTGGCTGGCGGAGGCGACTGGAGGCGGTGAAGCGTCTGACATGCCGGGAGTATATCGAAGACCCCCGCGAGCGGCGAGACGGCATCGCTCCCACCGGACGATCTTGCCGGGATTGAAGTTCCCCAAACGACGGATTCGCAGTACGATTTCGGGTACTTGAGACTCACTTGGAAATTTCAGACCGACTTTCGTACCGATGCTTTGGGGCATTGGGCCCCTTCATCGTCGTAATAAGGGAGGATGTCATGTCGGGTAGTGTCTACAAGGTCATCGAATTGGTTGGTTCCAGTCCCGAATCCTGGGAGCACGCCGCCGCCGCCGCCGTTGAGCGGGCCGGCCAGAGCCTTCGCGATCTGCGCATCGCCGAAGTGGTCGATCAGGATTTGCAGATCCAGGACGGCAAGATCAGCGCCTATCGGGTGAAGCTGAAGATGTCGTTCAAATTCGAGGATTGAGCGGGTTTGCTCCGGGTGCGACAATAAAGCCCTCGACGGGGGAGGATGAATTCCATGGAGAGACTGCAAGCGATTGTCGATGAGTCGATGGAAAAGCTGGATGGAAACCTGACCAGCGAGCAAACCGAAATGGTCGCCAAGGTCGTCAAGGCGGCGGCGATCCGGGGCATGCTCGAAGGCCAGCACACGGCTGTCGATACCTGCAACAGTTGCGGCGAAGCGGAACAGGACCTGGCGCACAAGATCGCCACGGAAATCCGCAAGAAGAACGACGCCCTGATCGTCAATCTTTCCGCCATGTATTGATCCTCCCTCCCGGTGCTCCATCGGGATGATCGGAATTTGCCGCCCCGCTACCGCGTTTTGCGGGGCACGGGGCCGGTCGTTTCGGCTTTCGGCCCATCAAACGGTTCCATCCGGCGGCAATTTGCTCTAGTTTCCAGCTTCCTTCGGACCTGAGAAGCGTGAGTAGTTATGTCCAGCGAGACGGAAGTCGCTCTGGCCAGCAAGGCTTGGCCGTTTGTCGAAGCGCAAAAATTGATCGACCGTGGGGCCAAGCGCCCCAACGGCAAAGGCTATGTGTTGTTCGAGACCGGCTATGGGCCGTCCGGGCTGCCGCACATCGGCACGTTCGGCGAGGTTGCGCGAACCACCATGGTGCGCCGCGCGTTCGAGCTGTTGTCCGACCAGCCCTCCCGGCTCTTTGCCTTTTCCGACGATATGGACGGCCTGCGCAAGGTGCCCGACAACATTCCGAACAAGGAAATCATCGAACCGCACCTCGGCAAGCCCTTGACCAGCGTGCCCGATCCCTTCGGGACCCACGAGAGCTTCGGCCACCACAACAACGCCCGGCTGCAGGCCTTCCTCGACGATTTCGGCTTCGATTACGAGTTCGTTTCCTCGACGGAGATGTACCGCTCGGGCCGCTTCGACGATACGCTTCTGAAGCTGTTGCAGAACTACGACGCGGTGATGAAGATCATTCTGCCGACGCTGGGGCCGGCGCGCCAGGCGACCTACAGCCCCTTCCTGCCGGTTTGCCCCAAGACCGGCGTCGTACTGCAGGTGCCGATGATCGAGCTCAACCCGGACGCCGGCACCGTGGTCTACGAGGATGTCGACGGCGGCAAGGTCGAGGCGCCGGTGACCGGCGGGCACTGCAAGCTGCAGTGGAAGGCCGACTGGGCCATGCGCTGGACTGCCCTGGACGTCGATTACGAAATGTCGGGCAAGGATCTGATCGAATCCGTCAAACTGTCGAGCCGCATCTGTTCGGTCCTGGAGGGTGCGCCGCCGGAAGGTTTCACATACGAGCTGTTCCTGGATGAAAACGGCGAGAAGATCTCAAAATCGCGCGGCAACGGACTGACGATCGAGGAATGGCTCGACTACGCCTCCCCCGAAAGTCTTTCGCTTTACATGTACCAATCGCCGCGCAAGGCCAAGCGGCTCTACTTCGACGTCATTCCGCGGGCAGTCGACGATTACTTGACGCATCTGGAGAAGTTTTCCGATCAGGAGGGCGAAAAGAAGTTCGCCAATCCGACCTGGCACATCCATGGCGGGGAGCCGCCGGCGGAAGAGGTGCCGATCAGCTTCGCCATGCTGCTGAACCTTGCCAGCGTCTGCAACACCGAGGATCCGGACGTTTTGTGGGGCTTCATCAGCCGTTACGTCGAAGGCGCCAAGCCGGAGAACCATCCCATCCTGGACCGCCTTGCCGGATATGCCATCGCTTACTACCGGGATTTCGTCCGGCCCTCCAAGCACTACCGCGCGCCGGTCGACGCGGAGCAGGCGGCGCTTGACGAACTCGCCTCGAAATTGGAGGAACTGGGCGCGGGTGCCGCCGCCGAGGACATCCAGTTCGAGGTCTACGAAGTCGGCAAACGCCACGGCTACGAGAACCTGCGGGATTGGTTCAAGGCGCTCTACGAGACCCTGCTCGGCCAGTCACAGGGGCCGCGCATGGGCTCGTTCCTGGCTCTATACGGCGTCGATGAATCGGTGACCCTGATCCGCCGAGCCCTGGCGGGCGAGGATCTGGGCGCCGCCTAAGGCTGCTTCCGCTGAAACCGCCTAGAAGACGCTGCAGCCCTTGGCGAACTCGAAGTAAAGCTCACGCGCCTTGGTGCAGACGGGACCGGGTTGGAGGTCCCGGTCTTCGACCCGGGTGACCGGCATGACCTTGCCGTAGTTGCCCGTACTGAACACTTCGTCCGCCTCCATCACCTCGTCGAATGTGACAATGCGCTCCTCCACTTCGATGCCGGCATCGCTCAGCAATTGTATGATCCGCTTGCGGGTAACGCCGGCGAGGAAGGTGCCGTTCTGCATCGGCGTGATGGCCTTGCCGTCCTTGACCAGCCAGATGTTGGCGGAGGCGAATTCAGCGACGTTGCCCTCGAAATCGAGCACGACCGCATTGTCGAAGCCTTTTTCCGTCGCCTCCTTTATGGCGCGCCCGGTATTGGGATAGAGGCACGACGCCTTGGCATCCGTCGGGGCCATGTCGGGGGCGGGCCGGCGGCGGGAGGACAGGCAGACCTTCATGCCGGTGAATTCAGGCATGGGGCTGTCGTAGACCGCCAGGGTGAATTTGGTGCCGTCCGGATCGGGCATGAGGAAACCCGTGGTGCCGTAGAACATGGGGCGGATGTAGAGCTCCGATTCCTTCGGCATCTTGCGGACGCCTTCGACGCACAGGGCTTCCACTTCAGAGGCTGTCAGCTTGGGCTCCAAACCCAGGGCGCGGGCGGAGTTGATCAGGCGTTCGCAGTGCAGGTCCAGATCGGGCACCAGGCCGCCGAAGGCGCGGGCGCCGTCAAATACCACTGAAGACATCCAAAACGCATGGTCCTGCGGCCCCGTGAGCTTGGGGCTTTCGTCGAACCACTCGCCTTCCGAATAATAAACGCCAGCCATCTAACCCGTTCCTTTCACGACAAACAACACCGGTCGCCACATGCTGACCGGTGTTCGGAATCATCCACGCGCGATCAGCGCGCGAACAGGCAGGATAACGCCGTTTCAGCGTCAATCCAATATGACTTGAAGCCTAATTTCGGAAATATACTTACTGACTGGCCCAGACGATCCTGGTCATCCACTGGATGTCCCGGACAGCGTAGATGCTGGGCGGCATCGATGTGTTGATGGGTAGAACTTCCACCTGGCGCAGCGATTCCCGAAGCATCTGTTTGGCCATGATCTCGCCGCCCCCGGTTTTCATCACGACACGGTCGCCCCGCTCGATTTTGGTGTCGGGCGAGAGCACGATGATGTCCCCGGCCCGGTATACCGGTTCCATGAGATCGTCATCGATCTCCAAGGCGAAGGCGTTTTGCTGGTGCAGCCCGTGAACGGGTACCCGGTCCCAGCCACCGTTGTTGAGCCGGCCTTGGCTGTCAAAATGCTGATCGTCGCGAGCCTGGCCAAATGTGAGCACCGGTACGTGGTGGACGTTTTCCTCGGCCTTGCCGCCGCTGGTGAGGGTCACGAATTCGGCAAAGTCGGCGCCCGTCGCCTCCAGGATCCGAGACAGGCTTTCCGTGTTCGGCCAGCGGGCCCGACCGTCCCCTGAAACGCGCTTGCTCTTGTTGAACGTGGTGGGGTCGAGACCGGCCTTCCGGGCCATGCCGGAGGGGCTCATGTTGTATTTCTTGGCCAGGGCATCGATGCCCTGCCAGATAGTTTCATGTGTCAACATGGGTTTATTGTCTCACAGACGATTGTAACTTTCACCCACCATTGTGTTTCGCATGTGTATCAGTTTTGTATCAAGAAGTTCGATTTTCCAAAGGGTTAGCAGCCATCGCCCAACGCCTCGGGGCCATCGGCCCAAGCCTGAAAAATATGCTTATTCATAAGGTGTTAGTGCTACCGGAACGGCGGTGAAAACCCTATTATGTCGGCGAAATGTGTGGCCGCTACAGCCTGACCTCTCCGCCCGAAGCCATGTATTTGCTGTTCGGGTTGCGCGAATTGACCAATCTCGCGCCGCGCTACAACATATCGCCATCCCAGGACGTCCCCGTCGTCCGCAACGGCGCCGACGGCGCGCGTGAATTGGCCATGATGCACTGGGGGCTGATCCCCTCGTGGGCCAAGCAACGGGACTTCGGCGCCAAAACCATCAATGCCCGGGCCGAGACCGTCGCCGAGAAACCGTCCTTCCGTGCCGCCTTCAAGAAACGGCGCTGCCTCATTCCGGCCGACGGCTACTACGAGTGGGTCAAGGTTGCGTCGGGCAAGCAACCCTATCGTTTCTGCCGCGAGGACGGGGGCGTTTTCGCCCTGGCCGGATTGTGGGAGCATTGGCAGGACCCGGCGGACGGCGAGGTGCTCGAATCGTGCTCGATCATCGTGCGGGAAGCCGGACCCATGACGGCGCCCCTGCACCATCGCATGCCGGCCATCGTGCCGCCCGAACAGTTCGAATTGTGGCTCGGCGAAGCGGACGCGGACCAGACGGAGGTCGCGGCGGTCCTGGAGGTCGCCAACGAGGAGGGCCTGAAGGTCTATCCCGTCTCCAAGCGCGTCAACAGCCCCAAAAACGATGATCCCGCCTGCATCGAACCGATTGAGGTTCCGGCTGAGGAGGAGGATACGGGAAGTACCGATGAAGAAACGCCACCGTCGGCCCAGGGGAGCCTGTTTTGATCGATTTCTACCCCCTGGTTGGTTCCTTTCTTCGCCTTCTCGATCCCGAAACCGCCCACCGCTGCACCGTCAATGCCCTGCGATCGGGAATTCCGCTCGGCCGGGCGGGGCTGGACGACGCGCGCTTGAACACACGGGCGCTGGGCCGCGATTTTCCCAATCCCGTCGGGCTCGCCGCCGGTTTCGACAAGAACGCGGAAGTGCCCGACGCCATGCTCCGCCTGGGCTTCAGCTTCGTCGAAATCGGCAGCGTCACGCCGCTGGCACAGCCGGGAAACCCGCGCCCGAGATTGTTCCGCCTGCCCGAGGACCGCGCCGTCATCAACCGCAACGGCTTCAACAATGACGGCCTGGATGTCGTGGAGGCGCGGCTGCGGAAGCGACATAACCGAGGCGGTATCCTCGGCGCCAACGTCGGTGCCAACAAGAACAGCGCCGACCGGATCGGCGATTACGTGACAGGCGTCCGGCGTTTGGCCGGACTGGCCGAGTACCTGACGATCAACATCTCCTCACCCAACACGCCGGGTCTGCGCGACCTCCAGGGTCGGGAGGCTTTGGATGAACTGCTCGGGCGCATCGTTGCTGCGCGCGCGGAGGTTTCGCCCGAGGGCCGTGAACCCGTGCCGCTGTTGGTGAAAATCGCGCCCGACCTCGACCAGGAAGGGCGCGAGATCATTGCCGAGGCAGCGTTGCGGCACGCCATCGACGGCATGATCATCAGCAACACGACCATTGCCCGTCCGCCGCTGAAAGGACGCCATCGCGATGAGGTCGGCGGCCTCAGCGGGGCGCCTCTGATGGGGCCGTCGACGGACCTGTTGGGAGAGATGTACAAAATGACCGGCGGGCGCATCACGCTCATCGGCGTCGGCGGCATATCCTCGGGCGCCGACGCCTACGCCAAGATCCGGGCAGGCGCCACACTTGTCCAACTCTACACGGCGCTGGTCTACGCCGGCCCCGCCCTGGTCGGCCGCATCAAATCGGATCTGGCGGCCCTGTTGGACGGCGACGGCTTCGACTGTGTCAATGACGCCGTCGGCGTGGACATCGACCTTTAACTGCGATATGCCTCACTCCGCAAAATAAAGTGTAACCGAACACAGATTTCCGTGACCCTTCCCCTTCTAAACGGCATCCGCGATATCGCCGGGCGCTACGACGCCCTGATCCTCGATCTCTGGGGCGTCGTCCATAACGGCGTCGAGCCCTATCCCGGTGTCCTCGACTGCCTGGAAAGACTTCACCAGGCGGGCAAGCGCATCGTTCTGTTGTCCAATGCACCGCGCGCCAGCGAAAAAGTGACCGTTCAGGTGGCCGGCTTCGGCGTTCCGCGCGAGGCCTACGATATCCTCGTGACCTCGGGCGATGTCACCCGGCTGTGCGTATCCCAGCGCGATGACGAGTGGCATGCCGCATTGGGCGAGCGGTTCTATCATGTCGGACCGGAGCGTGACTGGGGCCTCCTGGACGGCACCGGGGTAACGGAAGTCGACGATCTGGACGTTGCCGACTTCGTTCTGACGTCGGGCCTGCGCGACGACGAAACCGAGACCGAGGAGGACTACCGGCCGGAGTTCGAACGGGCTTTGGCCAGGGAGCTGCCGATGATCTGCGCCAACCCCGATCTCTCGGTCATGCGCGGCGATCACATGGTCCTGTGTGCCGGGTCGCTCGCCGTGGCCTACGAGCGCATGGGCGGCAACGTCCGTTTCCACGGCAAGCCCCACGCCCGGGCCTACGAGGTCTGCTTTGAACGACTGGGCGACACGCCCCGCGAACGCATTGTCGCCGTCGGCGACAGCTTTCGCACTGACATTGCGGGGGCTCGGGGTGCCGGGATCGATTCGTTGTTCGTGCTGACCGGCATTCACGCCGAGGAATTCGGGGGTGCGTCGGGCCCGCCCGAGGCCGCCGAGATCGAAGCCGCGGCAGCGGAGGCCGGACACATGCCGACGGCGGCCATCCCCGGGTTTTACTGGTAAGGCTTAGGTCACGGCGCCGCGCACCGAATACTCCGGCGCGCGCCAGGTCTCCATTTCCATGATCCCGTGCAACCTATCGGCGGCGTCCCATACGTCGGTGTAGCGCAAGTAAAGTGGCGTAAAGCCGAAGCGCAGCACGTTGGGCTCGCGGTAGTCACCGATGACGCCGGCCGCGATCAAGGCCTGCATGATGGGAAATGCGTTTTCGTGACGGAACGACACCTGGCTGCCGCGAACGTTGCCGTCGCGCGGGGTGTCCAGTTCGAAGCCCATGCCGCCGCATCGGTCCTCGACCAGCTCGATGAAAAGATCGGTCAAACGCAGGCTCTTGGCTCTGAGATCGGCCATGTCCACCCCGTCCCAAACGTCCAGCGCGCTGTCCAGGGCCGAAAGGGCCAAAATGGTGTGGGAGCCGCAGAGGTTCCGTTCGATGCCGCCCGCCGGTTGGTATTGATTGCTGAAATCGAAGGGAGCGGCATGACCCATCCAGCCGGACAAGGGCTGCTCGATATCGTCCTGCAGGCGCTTTGCGACATACAGGAAGGCCGGCGCGCCCGGCCCGCCGTTGAGGTATTTATAGGTACAGCCGACCGCGAGATCGGCGTTCGCGCCGTTGAGGTCGACGGGAACGGCGCCCGCCGAATGGCAGAGATCCCACAGCATCAAGGCTCCCTTGGCCTGGACGGCGGCGGTGACGGCGGCCATGTCCAGCATGCGCCCGGTGCGGTAGTCGACCTGGGTGAGCATCACGACCGCCGTGTCTTCGTCGACGGCCGCCAGGATGTCGCCGCCATCCTCAACCAGCCTCAACTCATGGCCGTCGTCGAGGAACTTGATCAGGCCCTGCACCATGTAGAGGTCGGTGGGAAAGTTCCCTGCTTCGGAAACGATGACCTTGCGGTCGGGGCGCAGTTTGACCGCGGCGGCAACCTGTTTGAAGACGTTCACCGAGGTGCTGTCGCCCACCACGATTTCGCCGGCGCCTGCGCCGACCAATTTGGCGATACGGTCGCCAATGCGGGTGCCGGCGTTGATCCAGTCGGCGGCGTTCCAACTGCGGATCAGACCTTCGCCCCATTCCTGGCGCACCACGGTTTCCATGCGCCGGGCGGCGGCATGGGTGAGCGGCCCCAGGGAATTGCCGTCCAGATAGACGACGTTTTCGGGAAGTTGGAAGGCTTTCCGGCAGGAACCGAGGGGGTCGTCGGCATCAAGGGCCGCGCATTCGTCACGCGTCGTCATGGTGTCGGTCTTTTCGCATTTGGGGTGGGTCAATCTTGAGCGCGACAGGGTGCGGGAAGGCGGGTGCCGGCGCAAGGGCAAATTGCGCTTTGGAGTTGTCCCTTTGCGAGCGGCCGTGGCAAGCTGACGCCGAACCCTCGGCAATTTTTGAAGGTTGATCATGGATCCCGAAGAACTCGCCCGAATCCTCACCGAACATGCCCAGTGGGTAGCCGGCCAGGCCGGCGGCGAGAGGGCGGAGCTGGAGGGTCAGTACCTGGCCGGATCCGATTTCAGAGGCGTCCTGCTGCGTGACGCCAACCTGAGGGGGTGCGACCTGCGCGAGGCTGAATTCCAGGACGCGGATATGCAGCGCGCCAATTTGGCAGGCGCCGATCTGCGCGGCGCAAATTTCTCCGGCGCGATCCTGAGCCGGGCCGATCTCAGCGAAGCGGACCTGCGCGACGCCAACCTCAGGGACGTCAATCTCTCCAACGCAGATGTCTACCGGGCGAACCTTCAGGGGTGTGCAATCTCCAAGGATACCCTGCACGACGCCTTGCGCTGCACCGACCCCGAATAGATACGTCGGTCAGCCGTTCGCATATTTAGCGGGCGCATCCAACATGGCCTTAACGTTCTCCGGTTTTGCTTCGTCCGGGACGCCGATGCCGCCGTCGAGTATGAAACCGCCGCCCTTGCCGACAACTTCGATCAGCTTCCCGCAGTATTCGTCGACCTCGTTGGGCGTGCCCGTGTTGAGCAGCGAGGGCGGGACATTGCCGCGCAGGCAGGCCACGCCGCCGAGTATCTCCTTTGCCTTGAATAGATCGCCCCTCTCGAACCAGTAAATGGCTTTTCCCGCCGGGATATCTCCGATCAGTTCCATCCGCGACGTGCAATCCCCTTCCCACAGCAGCAGCGGATTGAGGCCGGCCTCGATCAAGCCCACGATCACCTTCCGGAACGGCGGCCAGAAGAACGTCTTGAAATGATCCTCTCCCATGAAGCCGTCGAAGGCCCAGTGAATGGGGATGAAGACGATCTTGCAGGGATGGTTTTTCGCCTGGGCGACCGCGGCCCGAACGATGAATACGGCCGCCTTGTCCATGGCTTCCAGAAACCGGTCACCATGGCGGTACATGTCCAGCATCGCTCCCTTGGAGCCGCGGAAATAGTCGGCGAAATAATCGAAGGGGGAAAGGGCGCTGGCGCCCTGGATTTGCGGAAAGCCGGCTTCGGCCATCTCTTGTCCAAAAGCCATGGCTTTTCGCAGCATGGTTTGCATTTCCCCGCCTGCCGCCGCCATGGCCTGGAGCGACTGCACGACCGCCGGGTTGGAGAAAGCGCGCGATCCCAGCACCGACTGAAGATAGAAGTTTCCCGGAAAGTCCGGCAGCTTGGCGAACCCCTCGCAGGCGCCCGCTATGCGAGGCAGGTACTTGCTGAGATAGAAGCCGGTCGGATCGAATATGTAGTCCTCGTACTCCTCGGCGCTCATGTATTCCTTGTCGAGGAACTGATAGGAGACATTCAGATCGGTGCCGTGGCCCGGCCACTCCAACTGCTTGAAATCCATGGCTTCCATGGTCGGACCGAGCGCAATGCTCGGATGCGGCAGGGAGAAGCAATCGGGCTGGAATTCGGTCAAAATGCGGCGAACGATGTCCGAGAGCGCGTCGTAGTCATACATCGTGTCCCGGCAGGTGACGCCGCCGTATTTGGCGTACCAGAACATGGTATAGAAAACCGACACGGCCCGGTCGGTTTCTTTCAGCGCAATGGCATCCTGCAGACGCTGGTAGCGCTCTTCATACAGTTCACTGGGGTCTCTGTCGCTTGCGCCCATCAGTACTTACTCCGATACCACTGCCCGCCGGGTGCGATGCGCGAGCTTCATCAATAACAAACAATCCGCCTTCGCCGGTCTGCTGCAATCCGGCTTGCCGAACGCGAACGGCCATCTATTTATTTCCTTAGGATGGCAGGAGATCGTAGGGTGAACAACAGGTTGCTTGCCGGTTACAAGCGCGGGCTCATCGTGGCGCTCGTTTTGGCGATCATGATATTTGACGCCTCTTACGCCGCCCGGGCCGAGAGCTTCAAAATCGGTGTCGAGGATTCGTCCTACCTCCCGCATTTCGGAGTCACCAACGGAGAATTCACCGGGTATGCCCGGGATTTGCTGGATGCCTTTGCGAACGACGCAGGACATAAGTTCGAATACGTGGAACTGCCGGTCAAACGGCTGATGCTGCACCTCTCTGCCAATCAAATCGATTTTCGCTATCCGGATAATCCCAACTGGTATGCGGCTGCTAAATCGAAACTCATTGTTCGATACAGTCGGCCGGTCGCGATATCAACGGCGGGAGTCAGCGTCCTGCCGGATCGGGCGGGAAGCCGCCAATTAAACACGATGGGGATTTTGCTTGGTTTCAACCCGGTAGAGTATCAGGCGCAAATTGAATCGGGATCGCTGAAACTAGGTGAAACATCCACCATGGACAGCCTGGTCAAAATGGGCATGCAGCGGCGGGTTGACGGCATATACGGCGACGTGCATGTCGTGCAGCACCATTTGCGGCGCATGGGGTATTCGGCGGGCGAGCTGGTTTTCGACTATTCGTTGCCCTATTCGTTGCACCCGTTTTCCGTTTCCACTATTCGTTATCCCGGTGTTCTTGCATCCTTCGATCAGTGGCTGGCAAGTCAGGGCGATTTGGTGACGCGCTTGAAGGCGAAGCACGATATTCACGACAACTAGTCATCGGCGGGTCGGAGCGCCGCCGCGACGGATCTACTTTCGAACGCTCAGAACCGTAAAGCCCTCGCCGATGACCGAGCGGCCGATCTCGTCGGTGAAACCGGCGGTACGCAGCAACGTCTCCTGTTCGCCGGCGGTGGGCAACACATTGCCCCAGGTCAATTCCTCGAACCCCGTCTGTATGGGGAAGAGGTACTCGGGGCGGCGCGACTCGGCGAGTGTGGCGGGGTAGGTTTCGTCGACAATCAGCAACCAGCCACCGGGGGCCAATGTCCGATAGCAGCCGTCGATCACCTGCTGGCGGATCGCCGGCGCGATTTCGTGCAAAACCTCGATCATCACCACAGCATCCGCCGAGGCTTCCGGGACAGCGCTGCCGACGTCGCCCTCGATGATCTCGACACGCTCGCCGATGCCCGCCTTGTCGACGGCCTCGCGGGCCGCCTTGAGGCCGGTGGGATCGATATCGACGCCGATGCAGCGGGCTTCGGGAAAGGCCTTCGTCACCTGCAAAAGGTGGCGTCCGGCGCCGCAGCCGACTTCGAGCAGCGTGCCGCCAGCATCGAGTTTTTCCTGCAAACCCGGAAGTTCGGGCAGCAGTTTTCGGGCGCTCAAAACCTGCAGGCCGAAGGTGCCCTCGGCCACGGCGTCGGAAAATTCGTCGCTGCGCCCCTGGAACGGTACCGTGTCGCCAGTGGCGAAGGCCTCCAGGCAGGAGCGGTGATCCTCGGTCGCGAACTCCGTACCCAGACGGACGAAACCGCCGAGGTAGCGGGGATGTCCCGGGCTCGCCAGAACCTGATCCATGTAGGGGGCAAGCCGGAAGGTGCGGTCTTCCTCCCCCTCCAGCAGGCCGAACGAATAGGCCGTTGTGCACCAGGTGTCGACGTACGGCGGATGCAACCCCAGATCAGCGGCGACCTCTCCGGGGGTTGCCCCCGGATTGTCGGCGAACGCCCGGAAAAGCCCAAGCCGAATGCCGATGTCGATCAGGTGCATGGCGTTGAAGCCGCGCCGCCACTCGAAAACCTTGGCAACCTGTGACTCCGCCGTGGGTTCCATGTTCGCGCCGTTCATACTCGCTGTAGTCATCGAACCTCTCCCTCCTTAGTTCCTCAGCAACCGATATGACCCCACAACAAGAGCCTTGTTACTTATAATGCCAGTTCGTCGCGATTGGCGGCTCAAACTCGGAACAGGAAACATGGCAACCAGGAAGAAACTCAACGAGAAGCTTCGGGCTTTCATCGATCGTCAGCCGCTTTTCTTCGTCGCCACGGCCGGACGGGACGGACGCGTCAACGTTTCGCCCAAGGGAATGGATACGCTTCGCGTTGTCGACGACAACCGGATTGTTTGGTTGAATTTGAGCGGCAGCGGCAACGAGACCGCGGCGCATGTCCGCGAGATAAACCGTATGACGCTTATGTTCTGCGCCTTCGAGGGCGATGCCATGATCCTGCGGGTTTATGGACAGGCCACGGTGCTCCACCCCCGTGACACCGAATGGCAGGGCGCGGCGGCAGACTTCCCCGAGCTTGCCGGCAGCCGCCAGATCTTCGACCTAAGTATCGACCTCGTACAGATTTCCTGCGGCACCGGCGTTCCCTTCATGAATTTTGTCGGAAGCAGGGGGGAGACGGAACTCGTCCCCTACTACGAGGATATGGGCCCGGACGGTGTGGAAAAATACTGGCGCAGAAAGAACGTGCGCAGCATCGATGGCCGGGAAACCGGCATTTTTGAAGACGTTTGATGATGGAGGGGTGGACCCCTCGGAAGGCACGCATGAGCTCGAATAAAGGAAAAGCCAAGGAACTGCTGGAGGGGGCCTACGATCTGTCCACGCCCGAAGACAGTGTCGCCTACTACAGGGCCTTCGCACCGCACTACGACGACGTCTTCGCCGATGGTCTAGGGTATGTCTATCCCAGGACGCTGGCCGAAACCTATCTCGAACGGTGTACCGAAACGGATATTCCAGTTGCGGATATCGGCTGCGGCACGGGCGCCGTTGCTGAGCACCTGACGCCGGACCTCGCCGTCGACGGCTTTGATATCTCGCCGGACATGATCGGGATCGCCCGCACGAAAAACCTATACCGCGAACTATACGAGGCCGATCTGACAGGCAGCCTGGATCACCTGCCGCGGGACTACGGCGCCGTCCTGAGCGCCGGGACGTTCACCCACGGCCACCTGGGCCCGGATACCCTGAAGCATCTTTTGTCCCTCGGTCGTGGCGGTGCGCTTTTCTGCATCGGCATCAATTCCGCCCACTACGCAAGCCATGGTTTCGAGGAATGTTTCGCCGATCTGGCGGCAACGAACGTGATTTCGGAACCGATCCTGAAAACCGGCAGAATTTATCAGGCCGACGATCACGAACACTCGCAAGCCACGGCACACACTGTGATTTTTCGTTTGAGCTGATGCTGGCCACAACCGCTCGTCGATGAGGCGGTAGCCGAACGTCTCCCGGTTCCCCGCGATGTGCCCGAATGAGGTCACCGCCTTTAGTGCCAACACCGGTTCAATGACGAAATTCCGAGCTTCTGCCCAAGTCGGAGACAGGCTTGATCCGGAAGGGTTTGGCGCACATGCTGTTGAACGGGAAATCGCGATCAGTTTGAGGGTATCCGTCGGCTATGTGTTGGTCATCGCATCGGGGGGATTGAGCGCCGTGCAGAACGTAGCCTTTCTTGTCTTGCTGTCGCTTGCCGTGTTGCTGGACCGTCCGGCAATGGCTCAGATGTCCGCCACGCCGCCGGAGATTGCTACAGCCCTTCGCAAGATGGGGCCGCGGATCACGCGCGATATCGTGGGCGCCACCGCCAAACTTTACGCCCCTTTGCTGGCGAAGATGCCCACCGAGGGTGTGAAGGTCATACCGGATAAGGCTTACGGCCCCGACCCACGCAACAAACTTGACGTCTATCGGCCGGAAAACAGCCGGACGAAGCGCGCGCCGATCGTTGTGTTCCTCCATGGCGGCGGTTTTGTCCGCGGCGACAAGAAACGCTACGCGAACCTGGGAACCTATTTCGCCCGCCACGGCGTCATCGGCATGATGGCCAACTACCGCTTCGCCCCCAAGAACAAGTGGCCATCGGGCGCGGAAGATATCGCCCTCATGATCAAGTGGATCCGGAAGAATGCCGCCACGTTCGGCGGGGATGCCCGGCGGGTGTTCCTGATGGGCGCCTCCGCCGGGGCGACCCACGTCGCCGGTTACGTGTTTTTCGAACGCTTCCACGTCAACAATGACGGCGTCGGCGGCGCCATACTGGTGTCCGGACCGGCCTATGATCTGAAGGCCAAGCTGACGTCCGGCGGCAAACTGTCCCATTCGGGCGAACGCGGCTATTTCGGTGAGGATGCTTCCAAATACGACGACATGTCGTCGATCCGAAACCTGCCGGGCCGGAAAATCCCTATTTTCGTCGCCTATGCCGAACTGGACCCGGCGCCGATCCAGGCGCAAAACATGATGCTGATCGAAGGCCTGTTCGAACGCGACAAGATGCTGCCGACGGTCAAGGAGGTCATCGGCCACAACCATATTTCGATCATCCGGCACTTCAACACCGGCGACCAGTCGCTGGGCCCCGACATTCTGGCGTTCATTGCGGCGCAAAAAGGCCGCCGCGCCCGGTAATCCCGGCGGAACGCAAGGGAGCTGACGCTTTGCCTGCGGGCGGAAGGTCTGTTCGCGGGCCTCAGGTCCGATGGGCGGCGGCGAGGTAGTCTTCCGACTGCATCTCGATGAGACGCGATTCGGTGCGGGCGAACTCGAACTTGCCGTCGCCTTCCTCGTAGAGCTCGCCGGGAGCGACTTCGGCGCTGCAAACCAGGTTTACCCGCTGGTCGTACAGCACGTCGATCAGGTTGATCAGGCGGCGCGCCTCGTTGCGCTTTTCCAATCCCATCTTGGGGATACGGTCGAGGAAGACGGTGTGGAACTGCAGGGCGATTTCCAGGTAATCGGCGGCGCCGAGGGGTTGCTCGCACAATTCGGCGAAGCTGAACCGTGCGGTGCCGTGGGCGCAGGCCGGGACCGTTAGGGTGCGGCCCTGAACGTCGAGGGTCTCGCTCGAGGTAACGGCGTGGTCGGTGAGGCGGTCGAAAGCTTCATCCATGCGGGCGTCCGTTTCGGGCCCCAGCGGCGAAAAATAGACAGGCGCCTGCTTGAGGCGGGCTAACCGGTAGTCTTTATCACCGTCCAACGCCAGGGGTTCGAGGCGCGATTTGAGCATGTCGATGAACGGCAGGAAGAGATCGCGATTGAGCCCGCCGAGATAGAGATCGTCGGGCGGGCGGTTGGAGGTCGCCACCACCACGACGCCGTTGTCGAACAACGACAGGAACAGCCGGCCCAAAATCATGGCATCGGCCGTGTCGCTGACCTGGAACTCGTCGAAGCAGAGGAGCCAGGCCTCCGCCGCCAGCGCCTTGGCCACCGGCGGGATGGGATCGCCGTCGGGTCCGCCCTGCTTGGCCGCCTGCCGCCAGGCGTGGATGCGGGCATGGACGTCGATCATGAAAGCATGGAAGTGGGTGCGCCGCTTGCGCTCCACCGCGATGTTTTCGAAGAAGACGTCCATCAGCGCCGTTTTGCCGCGCCCGACGTCGCCGTAGAGGTAGAGCCCTTGCGGGGCTTCCTGGTTTCGGCTGCGGCGGAAGGGCAGGGTCCAGCCGCTCTGGGCATGCGGATCGTATCCCGAGAGGCGGACGTGCAGGAGTTGCAATTTTTCGGCCGCGAGTTCCTGGGCCGGATCGGCCTGCCATTCGCCGGCCTTGACCAGCCGGCGGTAGACATGGATGGGGCCCGCGCCGTCAGTCATCCGCGGGCGACAGCCTTTCGGTGAAGTCGGCCAGGGCGGCTGCATTGTCGTCGCCCTTTGCCCGCAAACCGGAGACCGTACCTTGCCGATCAAAGGCGGGCTTGTTTTGGCCCAACTTGGCCTTGGCCTCGATGCGGGTGACGGGAATTTCAAAGGCGACGATGGCGCGGACCATCTTGTCGATGTATTCGCCCGGCCCCTGGTAGAACCAAGGTTCCTCCGCATCCGCCTCGTGGACTTCGATCATGCGGTCCAGCATCGCCCTTACCGCTACCGCATCCTCGATGACGCGCGGCGTGCCGTAGACGTGGACGGCCAGGTAGTTCCAGGTCGGCACCACTTTTTCCGAAACGTAGTGGCTTGGCGAAATGTAGGCGTGCGGACCCTGGAACACGGTCATGGCCTCGCCGCCCGAAAAAGCGCGCCAGTGCGGGTTGCTACGGGCCATGTGGCCGGTCAGGACGCCGTGCGGTTCGGATTCCGGGTCGTAGAGGAAGGGGAGGTGACTGCCGATGATCCCGCCGTCCTCGCCGACGGACGTTATCAGGCCGAAATTATTGGCCCGGATCAGCGCCGTGATTTCGTCCCGGTCCTCGATCAGGAAGTCGACGGGGATGTACATGAGCGGCCAGGGAGCACGACTTGCTAGCGGCGCTCCACCATCATCTGTTTGATGCTGCCGATGGCCTTGGCCGGGTTCAGGCCCTTGGGACAGGTCTTGGCGCAGTTCATGATGGTGTGGCAGCGATAGAGGCGGAAGGGATCTTCCAGATCGTCCAACCGTTCGCCGGTGTTTTCGTCCCGCGAATCAATGATCCAGCGGTAGGCTTGCAACAGCGCCGCTGGGCCGAGATAGCGGTCGGAGTTCCACCAGTAGCTCGGACAGCTTGTGGAGCACGACGCGCACATGATGCATTCCCAGAGACCGTCGAGCTTGGCCCGGTCGTCCCGGCTCTGCAGGCGCTCGCGACCTTCCGGCGCCGGCGTTTCCGTCTGCATCCAGGGCTTGATGGAGGCGTACTGGGCGTAGAAATTCGACAAGTCCGGCACCAGGTCCTTGATTACCGGCAGGTGGGGCAGGGGATAGACATTGACGTCGCCCTTCACGTCCTCCGTCGCCTTGGTGCAGGCCAGGGTGTTGGTGCCGTCAATATTCATGGCGCAGCTGCCGCAGACGCCCTCGCGGCAGGAACGGCGGAAGGTGAGCGTCGGATCGAGGTCGTTCTTGATCTCGATCAGCGCATCCAGAACCATCGGGCCGCAGCTATCGAGATCGACCTCGTAAGTGTCGACCACGGGATTGCTGTCGTCGTCGGGACTCCAGCGATAAACGTTGAAGCGCTTCACGCGTTTGGCGCCGTCCGCCGCTTTCACGGTCTTGCCCTTGCCAACCTTCGAATTGGCGGGGAGCGCAAACTCAGCCATCGTGTCGTCCTTCCTTGCGGGCCATTCAGCCCCAAAAACTAGTAAACCCGCGCCTTCGGTTCGATATAGGCGATGTCATTGGTCATGGTGTAGGTGTGGACCGGGCGGTAATCCAGCTTGACGTTGCCGGCTTCGTCCGCCCACGCCAGCGTGTGCTTCATCCAGTTTTCGTCGTCGCGCTCGGAATAATCCTCGCGGGCATGGGCGCCGCGGCTTTCCTGGCGATTGGCCGCGCCCTCCATGGTGACGATGGCCTGGCTCATCAGGTTGTTGAGCTCCAGCGTTTCCACCAGATCGGAATTCCAAACCATGGAGCGGTCGCTGACACTGATGTCCGGCATCTGCTTGTTGACGTCGGCAATCAGCTTGCGGCCTTCCTCCAGCACCTCACCCGTCCGGAACACGGCGCAATTTTCCTGCATGGTGCGCTGCATGTCGTCGCGGATGGCCGCCGTCGGGCGCTCGCCCTTGGCGTGGCGGAACTTGTCGAGGAGATCGAGCGCCTCGTGCCCGGCGTCCGCGGGTAACGTTCTATGGCTGCTGCCGGCTTCGATGGTGGCGGCTGCGCGCAAGGCGGCGGCGCGTCCGAACACGACGATGTCCAGAAGCGAGTTCGAACCCAAACGGTTGGCGCCGTGCACCGAGACGCAGGCCGCCTCGCCGATGGCCATCAGGCCGGGCACGACGTGATCGGGATTGCCGTCCTTCAGGGTGACGACCTCGCCGTGGTAGTTGGTGGGAATGCCGCCCATGTTGTAGTGCACCGTCGGCAACACCGGGATCGGTTCCTTGTTGACGTCGACGCCGGCGAAGATCGCCGCGCTTTCGGAAATGCCCGGCAGGCGTTCCTCCAGCATCTCGGGATCGAGGTGGTCGAGGTGCAGGTAGATGTGGTCGCCCTTGGGTCCGACGCCCCGGCCTTCGCGGATCTCGACGGTCATGGAGCGGCTGACGACGTCGCGCGAGGCCAGATCCTTGGCGCTCGGCGCATAACGCTCCATGAAGCGTTCGCCTTCGGAGTTTACCAGATACCCGCCCTCGCCGCGGACGCCCTCGGTGATCAGGCAGCCGGCGCCGTAGATGCCGGTGGGGTGGAACTGCACGAATTCCATGTCCTGCAACGGCAGGCCGGCGCGCAGGACCATGCCGCCGCCGTCGCCCGTGCAGGTATGGGCCGAAGTGCATGAGAAATAGGCGCGGCCGTAGCCGCCGGTGGCCAGCACGACGGTGTGGGCGCGGAAGCGGTGGATGGTGCCGTCTTCCAGGCACCAGGCCATGACGCCTCGGCAGGCGCCCTCGTCGTCCATGATCAGGTCGAGGGCGAAGTATTCGATGAAGAACTCCGCATCGTGCTTGAGCGATTGCTGATAGAGCGTGTGCAGGATCGCGTGGCCGGTGCGGTCGGCGGCGGCGCAGGTGCGCTGGGCCGTGCCCTCGCCGTAGTTGGTCGTCATGCCGCCGAAAGCGCGCTGGTAGATCTTGCCCTCGGGCGTGCGCGAGAACGGTACGCCGTAGTGCTCCAGTTCCACCACGGCGGCCGGGCCTTCCTTGCACATGTATTCGATGGCGTCCTGGTCGCCGAGCCAGTCGGAGCCCTTGACGGTGTCGTACATATGCCAGCGCCAGTCGTCGTCACCCATGTTGCCCAGCGCCGCCGACATGCCGCCCTGGGCGGCGACCGTGTGGCTGCGGGTGGGGAAGACCTTGGTGAGGCAGGCGGTCTTGAGGCCGGCGTGGGCCATGCCGAAAGTGGCGCGCAGGCCCGCGCCGCCGGCGCCGACGACGATGGCGTCGTAGTAGTGGTCGGTTATTGCGTAGGCGTCGCTCATGATGGTCTCAGCTTCCCAGCGCTAGCTTGAGTACGGAAAAGGCCGACGCCGTTCCCAACAGGATGGAGATGAATGTGGTGGCGATCTGCAGCACCATCGCCGTGGCCTTGCCGTGCACGTAGTCCTCGATGATGACCTGGATGCCGAGCTTCATGTGGTAGAAGGCGGCGAACAGGAAGAGGATCATGGCCACAGCCCGGCCCGGCGTGCCGATCCAGGCCTTGAACTCGGCGTGGCCCGCGCCGACCTGGCTCAGGAGGGAGCCGACCAGCCAGAGACCGAGGGGGATTAGGGCGACTGCCGTCAGGCGCTGCAGCCACCAGTGCTCAACGCCGTGCTTGGCGGAGCCGAGGCCGCGAACCTGGCCCAAAGGCGTGCGCAAGTTCATGACCCACCCCGCATCGCGTAGCCGGCGATCCAGGCCAGCAGCGTGAGACCGACACCGGCGATAATCGCCAGCCAACCGGTACGTTCCGCCGTCTCGACCTCGAAGCCCATGCCGACGTCCCAGAAGAGATGCCGGATGCCGTTGGCCAGGTGGTAGAAGAAGCAGAACGAGAACCCCAGCAATATCAGGCGGCCGAACCAGCTTTCGATGAAGCCCTGAACGATGCCGAAGGCGCTGGGGCCGTAGGCGGCGGCGACCAGCCACCAGGCCAGCAGCAGCGAGCCGACCGCCAGTCCGAAGCCGGTGAGGCGGTGCAAAATCGACAGCATCGAGGTGATTTGCGGGCGGTAGACCTGCAGGTGCGGCGAGAGCGGGCGTTCAGCCTGCGCCATGATTTGAACCTCCGAATTCAGGCCGCAACACCGTGCGGCCCTTTGGCGGGAATGTACGGCGGTGACCCGTCTCAGTCAACGGGACCGGGACTTCCGGGCGAATTTTCCCCACCACATTTACGACCTTCGCGGCATCAGAACCCAGTAGTCGAGATCAAGGATGACGCCGTCGTCGTAGCCGTCGTCGGTCCTGCCGGGGTAGTCGGCGCAGAAGCGATCCTTGGTGGCGACGGTGCGTAAGCGCAGGGCACCAACCGTCGAATTGCTGGTTTCGGCCGTCTCCAGCACTTCCGACCAGGCGAACACCGTATCGCCGGCAAAGCACGGTGCGACGTGGCGGCCACCGTTGATGGCGGAGATGGCGAAGGCGTTGGCCAGTCCGTTGAAGCTGATGGCGCGGGCTAGGCTGATGACATGGCCGCCGTAGATGATGCGGCGGCCGAAGCGCCCGTCCTTTTCGGTGAATTGGTTGAAGTGGACGCGGGCGGTGTTCTGGTAAAGCCGAGTCGCCGTCATGTGTTCGGCTTCCTCGATGGTCATGCCGTCGACGTGATCGATGCGTTCGCCTTCGGAAAAATCATCCCAGAAGTGGGGGGAACCGGCGGCGGCGGTATCGTAGCCGTTGCAGCGCAGGGTATCGGAAACCCAGAGGTTTTCGGGCGCCACGCGGTCGTGCAACTCCGGCACCACCGCTTCGGGCGCCGGCGCTGAGGCATCACCCTTGCGAACCATGACCCAGCGGACGTACTCGATGACGGGTTCGTCGTCCTGGTTGAAGCCTGTAGAACGCACGTACACGGTGCCGGTCTTGCCGTTGGAGTTCTCCTTGAGGCCGATCACTTCGGAGGTCGTACGCAGGGTGTCGCCGGGATAGACGTGGTGCAGGAAACGACAGTCCGCGTAACCCAGGTTGGCGACGGCGTTGAGCGACACGTCCGGCACCGTCTTGCCGAAAACGACGTGGAAGGCCAGCAGGTCGTCGATGGGCGCGCGCTTGAAGCCCAGGCTCTGGGCGAACGGCGTCGAACAGTTGGCGACGAAGCGGGAGCCATAGAGGGCGAGGTAAAGCGCCGCATCGCCTTCGGTAATGGTGCGCGGGGTGGCGTGGTGAATCTCCTGTCCGAGGCGGAAGTCCTCGAAAAAATTGCCGGCACTGGTCTTTGCGTTGGATCCGCTCATTGCGCCAAATCCGCTTCCAAGGCCGCGATGGCTTCGGCCATGGCAACCTCGCGCTTGGCAATCTCGACGTGCAGGTTCTCCACCAGCTTGCCGTCGACGACGACGACGTGCTTGCCCTCGGCCTCGGCCGCTTCGAAACCGGCGATGTTGCGCTTTGCCTGTTCGATGTCCTCCGGTGACGGCGCGAAAACCTCGTTGGCGTCCGCGAGCTGCTTGGGATGGATCAGTGTCTTGCCGTCGAAACCCAGTTCCAGACCCTGGTGGCAGGAGGCGTGAAAACCGCGCTCGTCGGCCAAGTCGAGGTAGACGCCGTCGAGCACCGCCAGGCCGTAGGCCCGCGCCGCCAGAATGGCCACGCTGAGGCTGGTCAGCACGGGCAGGCGCATGGTGGTGTGGTGGGCGTGGATGTCCTTCACCAGGTCCGAGGTGCCCATGACGAAGCAGGCCAGGCGCGGACTGGCCGAGGCGATCTCTTCGGCATGCAGGATACCCAAAGGCGTTTCCATCATGCACCAGATGGCGAGATCGTCGGGTGCGCCGGCGGCTTCGAGGCGGCTTTCGACCTCGCGGACCATGGCCAGGCTCTCGACCTTGGGGATCAGGATGGCATCGGCGCCGGATCGGGCGATGGCGTCGATGTCGTCGGCGCCCCAGGGGGTGTCAAGCCCGTTGCAGCGGATGATGATCTCCCGCCGGCCGTAATTGCCGGCGGCGGCGGCCTCGCACACCTGGGTGCGGGCGACGTCCTTGGCGTCGGGTGAAACGGCGTCCTCAAGGTCGAGGATCAGGGCGTCGGCGGCAAGGCCTTGGGCCTTTTCCAGGGCACGGGCGTTGGAGCCCGGCATGTAAAGCACACTGCGGCGTGGTCTGGCTGTCGATGTCATGGATGGCGGCTCTGGGTGAAACGGATGGGGGGATTTGAATTGTGCGCTGCACAATATCGAAATCCGGCCCACCACGCTATAAAGAATCCGCCGAATGCATCGCGGAGTCCGTCGAGTGAACATCCTCTCCATCCAAAGCCACGTCGCCTACGGCCACGTCGGCAACGCCGCGGCCGCCTTCGCCTTGCAGCGCCTTGGATTCGAGGTTTGGCAGGTACCGACCGTGGCGTTCTCCAACCACCCGGCGCACGGCGGCTACGGTGGAGGCGTCAACGACCCAGACTTAATAACCGGGTTGGTGGAAGGGCTCGGCGAGCGCGGGTTTCTCGAAAGCTGCGACGGTGTGCTCTCCGGCTACCTGGGAAGCGTCGCCAACGGGGTCTCCGCTCTCCTGGCGATAGAATCGGTCCGCGCCGCCAATCCCGAGGCGGTCTATCTGTGCGACCCGGTGTTCGGCCATCCCGGTCGGGGGGTATTCGTCGTCGATGGATTACCTGAATTCTTCCGCGACAAGGCGGTCCCGGCCGCCGACATCGTGACGCCGAACCAATTCGAACTGGAATGGCTCAGCGGCATGCAGATCGAAACGCTTGAAGATGCCGTCGCCGCCTGTGAGAAGTTGCGAGCAAAGGGACCGGAAACCGTCATCTGTACGTCCCTGCGTCGGCAGGGCGCGCCGGAGGGGCATCTCGAAACCCTGCTGATCGATGGCGCGGGAGCATGGATCGTCGCCACCCCGGAAATCGAAGGCGAGATGTTCGGCGCAGGAGATTTGTTTGCCGCGCTCCTTTTGGCGCATGTGCTGGGCGGCCATCCCGCGGAGACGGCGTCGTCCAAGGCGGTATCGTCCGTTCACGCCATACTCACCGCCACCAGCGAGAAGATTTCCCGTGGCGGCGACGGCGAACTGGCTCTGATCGAGGCGCAGGACAAGCTGGTGGCGCCTCCAACAGCCTTTTCCGCGATCGAGATTTGAGCAGCCCTCAACTCCCGGCGGGCGACTTCATCCAGGCCGCCATTTTGGCGATAACCTCGTCCTCGATGCCGTTGAAGCCGTGGTAGTGGCGGGCCTGGCACTGATTTCCGCGGGGAAAGCCGCCATCAAACCACATCACTCCCACACGCCTAGCCTTGATCAACCGTTTCTCCAAACGGGCAACGCCGCCGGGCAGCGTATAGACGCAGGCATCCTTTCTGTGGTGGACGATAAGGCTCGATGCTTGGATGTTTTCCAGCGGCAGGTCGTAGACATCCGCCGTTCGGTTGCCGTCAAACAGGGTGGCTGAAAAAATCACGCCATCCGGACTGTCCTTGCCCAAACGGGCGGCGGCATTGCCGGCAGCAACAGTGCCGCGGCTCGTCCCGACCACCCACACCGGCAGCCCGTAGGTGCGCCGCAAATGATGAATGACCTTGCCGACATCGTTTGCGAATGTCTGGCCGTCATGGAAGGGCCTGAGGTCTTGCGTCGAATCGGATGGAGAATCGAAGACCACCGTGATGAAGCCGTGACGGCGGAACATGTGGCGGCTGCGAATCAGGAAATTGCCGGCCAGACTGCCGATCCGGCCATTGTCGGAGATCCGCGTCACTCCCCGCCCGCCGGCGAACAGGATGGCGACGGCGACGGGGTCATCCGTTTCCTCGACCAGCACCCGCACGGCGCCGCTGCGGCTCAGGACGTCATGGACTTCGATCACGGGAAAGGATGAAACCGCGTTGATTGCCGCCAACGGCGTTGTCCTAATTCCCTCTCCGGCCAGCTTCTCCCGTCCGACGCAAGCCGCCACAGAGACTCCCAGGATCACCAGGATTGCCCTGGCGATCACTTTACCAAGCTTGGTTGGGCAACTGGGACCATCAACCACACGCAACATATTGAAGACAGACATGATGCATGTCCTTCCTGGAGAAGGCTGTTCCGCCGGTCAGTTGGATTTCCTTTTCGGGATGTAGCGCTCACCGTCGAAGGCGCTGAAGAATTCGCTCGTGAAGGGATGGGTAATGGGTTTCGGCGGATCAGCGGGTTCGAGATTTTGTTCGGCCACATACGTTGTATGCAGGGCCTCGTTGACGAGGACGTGGTACCAGGGCTCGTCCTTCGGGGGGCGTGAACGGGCCACCTGATCGTACCAGTCGTCCGTTCCCTGGAACTGGGGGTCGATGTCGTAAATTACGCCCAGATAGTCGAACAGGCGATGATGGATGATTTGCCCGATCGGGAATTTCGCGGCGTGATCCAAGTCCCCCTCCTGATCCGGCCGATTGACCATTTAGAATACACCGGCTTCCAATCCGGCCGCCATGAAAAGTCCAAGCTCCTCGCAGTCCGCTTCGAATGACGGCTGGTACTCGCCACGGCAGATCAACGGCTCGTGCACCGCCCGCCAGCGCAGGCCGGTGGTGATGGTCTCGACGCCGCGCCGGGTGCCGGTACCGTCATGGCCGGCCCTGACATAGAGGGCGTAGGGCAGCCCCTGTGTTTCCTCCAGGCAAGGGTAGTAGGTCCGGTCGAAGAAATCCTTCAACGCGCCGCTCATGTAGCCGAGGTTTTCCGTCGTGCCGAGGATGACGGCCTGAGCCGCCAACACGTCTTCCGGCCCGGTGTCGAGCGGAGATTTGGCCACCACCTCGACACCGGATACCTCCGGATTCTCGGCCCCCCGAACGGCGGCATCCAAAAGCGACCGTGTGTTGTCGGAGGGCGCGTGGGCGACGATCAGCAGCCGCTTGGCCATGACGAACCGGCCGGCGGCCTAGCGCGCCGCCATGGCCTCCACTTCGATCAGCATATCGGGCGAGGCCAGTCCGTTGACGATGAGCAGCGTCGAGGCCGGCAGGGTGGCATCGCCGATGACTTTCTTGCGCGCCGCGCGGTAGGTCTCGATGTGCCGCGAATCGGTGAGGAAAATGGTGAACTTCACCAGATCCTTCTTGCGCATGCCGTTGTCCTTGAGGCAGGCGAGAATGTTGCGGAAGGCCTGTTCCGCCTGCTTGCGGATGCCCTCCACAATGCGGCCCTTGGGGTCGACGCCGACCTGGCCCGAGATAACAAGCAATTCCGCCCCCGCTGGAACCTTGACGGTGTGGCTGTAGGCGCCGGCAGGCTTGTGGACGGTCTTTGGATTGGCGGGTTGGTTCATGATCGAAGCCTCCTGAAATTTCTGTGGGCTTTTGTTCCCTTATGGGACGACGTTATCATTGTCGCCGACAGGAAGGATAGCCGCCCAACCGGCAATGACCAAAAGCCCTCCGGCATCAAGTTTGGATACCTCCATGAACAATTCGCCAGACAGTTCAAATCCCACCCGCGTCGTCAGTGAAATCGACTTCGAGAAGTCCGGCTTCCAATCCGGATTTCTCAAACTGCCCCATTCGGTCCATCGCAGCGCCTACGGCTGGATTCCCATCCCCATCGTCATGCTGAAAAACGGCGACGGCCCCACGGCGCTGCTCATGGCGGGTAATCACGGTGACGAATACGAAGGCCAAATTGCACTTACCAAGCTGGTCCATGAATACGGACCGGAGGATATTCGCGGCCGCTTGATCGTCCTTCCCATGGCGAACTATCCGGCGGCGTTGGCCGGCTTGCGAACATCGCCGCTGGATGACGGCAATCTGAACCGGTCCTTCCCGGGCGCGCCGGACGGCACGCCGACCCAGTCCATCGCCCACTATATCGAAACCGTACTGCTGCCTATGTGCGATTATCTGCTCGATCTCCATTCGGGCGGCTCCTCGTTGCTCTATCCGCCCACGGTGCTGCGCATCCGCACCGGCGACGCAGAGGAGGATGCCGTCATGGAAGCGCTGCAATTGGCTTTCGACGCGCCGCACGGTTTCGTCTTCCAGGGCGGCGAGGCGGAAAGCGAGGGCGTCTCGAGCGCCGCCGCGAAAAGGCAGGGCGTCCGCTGCCTGGGCACGGAACTGGGTGGCGCCGGCACGGTAACGCCGGAAACCCTGGCCGTCGCCGAACGCGGCATTCGCCGGTTCCTCAACCAGATCGGCATGTTGCCGGATTATCAGCCGGACCCGGCGCGAGGCTGCCGGCTGATGGAGCTGAAGGGGGACGACTATTTCGTCTACGCCAGGGAGGTCGGCCTGTTCGAGCCTTACGTCGACCTGCTCGACGAAGTCCGGGAAGGTCAGGAGGCCGGTGCCATCCACCGTCCGGAAACGCCTTGGAAAAAGCCGGAGATTTGCCGCTTCCGCCGGGACGGCATGGTGCTGTGCAAGCGAATTCCGGGACGGGTGGAACGCGGTGATTGTCTTTTTCACCTGGCCACCGATATCCAGTCCTAGAAGTGGCGGTGCGGCGAGCGGCGGGCGGTCAGAAGTGAGCCGTCAGTTCCAGGAAGACCCGATCGTTCCGGCCAATGCCGTCAAAGGTGGATTTGGCGCCGGAGAGGTAGTTGATGAGTCCGCCCGTAAGCACCATGCCGTCGGCAACGTCAAAGCTTGCTTGCAGGCGCTGCAGGCCGCCGTTTTGGCCCGTTGGACCGAAGGTCGAGGCAAGCGCCGTAACCTCCAAAGTCTCATTCATGAAATGCCGCGTGAGGCGTAGGACGCTCTGAATATCGTTGCGCTGCGGTCCTTCGGGTGCGGTCTGCAAAGCGCTGGGAAACCGGGTGAGACGGCGGTTGGCCACCTCGAGCGCCACATTGGTGTCATCGAAACCCGAATACTCGAAGCCCATCAGGGCGTCGAACCGGCTGAAAATTTCACCCGGATTCGTGCTGAAGCGCAAGCCGTCGATAAAAGCGGCCTCGGCCTTCAAGAGCCAACTCCCGAGGGCGATATTACCGGCGGCGCCGATCATCCTGAGACGGCCGTGACGGCGCAGGCGGACAGGTCCGCTCATATCCAGATGAGCCGAATCGTCGAAGTGGTAGGCGGCGTAAACCGACAAATCCCAGCCCGGAAAGACGCCGTTAAGGGCCAGGCCGAATTCATGGTCGTTCAGCGCGCGGGAGGGTTTGCGCTCCAGCGGCAGCGCGGCGCTCGAGCGGTAGAAGTCGCTGCCCGGGACCGGAATCTTGTGGTAGCGCGCTTCATGCACCGCGATGGCGCTCAGGTTCCAGACACCCCGGTAGTAATCGAGGCGCGTCATGGTGACCGGCAGCCGGAGATCCTCGATATCCGTCCGTCCCGGCGTGCGCAGATCGAGCGGGTTGAGAACGTCGGTAATGCGGATATTGTCGGATTTTCCCCAGACGACGATCTGCCGGCCGGCCTTCACGTCGACGTCGGTCGCCAACGGGCCCGCGACGAAAAGCTCGCCAATTTCCGCTTCGCTCTCGTAGGCCTCTAATTCGTCGGCTGAAAAGTTCCGCCGCCCCTGCCGGGTATAGGCGAAATCCCGAAACCCGTGGGCTGTGATACGGGTTTTCCAGTCGCCGCTCAGCCGACCGTCGATCTCGATACCAAGCCTGGTTCTCAGGCCAGAAAGACCGCGGTGATCGGTATCTCCCGCAGCAGGTGCCTTGTGGGCAAAATTGTAGGCCGCCTCCTGCGAGAAGCTACCGCCGACGCGCCACGGACTATCCGTCTGATCCGATTCTACCGCCGCAACGCTTTCCTCGCCTTCGTCGTCGAAGCCTTCCAGCACGTCGTCCACCTTGTCTTGTGACCAGACGGGACCGGACGACAGGACGCAGCTCCACGCCAACAAGGCGGCCGCGCAGAATAACCGCGCTCGTGTATGCGGACGGGCCGCTATAGCCCCTTCTCCAGCCGCCGGATGGTGAACAAACCGTCGTCGATATCCTGGTTGTACTTCACGTCGCTGGTTTTCAGGATGGTGCGGTGAAGCGTTTTTCGCGCCTTGGTGAGCTTCACGCTGATTTCTGTCGCCGTCCAGATGTCGTCGATCTGCTCGAGCTTTTTGACGTCGAGGTATTTCAAGCGCTGGCCCTTGACTACCCAATGGACCGCGCGCACGACGATATGGATGTCCTGACGCACGAAAACCACGGATTTGGAATAGCCGTAGCGCTTACGGATCACTTCGCTGGCCGGCGTCGCCTCGATCAGCCAGACCTTGTGTCCCCGAACTTCGCCTTCCTTCAGCAATTTGTAGTTCCACTCATCGAGAACGCGACGGGTGAGGTCGGCATATGAAAAGTCGCTGCCCATGAAGGCGGCGGACTTGTCGGAAGCGGCGATGCGTTTGGTTTTCTTCAGCTCCGGCAGATAGAGCCATTGGTCGTCGTCCTTGTCGCCGGCGTAATAGTCGTAGGTCAGAAACCCGGTGTCCCTTACGTCGGCGGGGGAGAGAAAAAATACCAGGCGATGTGTGTCGCGGCCTTGGTCCTTATTGAAAACGGCCATGTCGCGCACCCGTTCCGCGCCGTTCTTGTCGATCAGGATCATCCGCTGATTGGCGGTTAGGTTGTCGCCGTCGTCGCGGGCGTCGACCTTTTCCATGATCTCGCGGGCGGTAAGGGCCGAAGCATCGGGAGGAAGGCTTGCGAAGCCGGCAATGAGCAGCGCCGGGACGATCAGAATTTTCCGCATCATGCGGCCTCCTTGCGTGGGTGGACCAGCATCATCAGGGCGGGGGCCAGGATGAAATCGGCAATCAGCGCCAGCAGGATGGCGGCGCCGGTGAGGATGCCGAAGTCGATCAGGTTGTTGAGGGTCGCCTGGGTGAAGATGAAGAAGCCGATGGCCAGGACGACGGAGGTCACCACCATGGCGCGGCCGGTCGTATGGAGGGTCCGGCGTACCGCTTCCGGAACATCGCCGGACTGGTCGTAGTAGCGTCGGAAGTTGTGCATGAAGTGGATGGTGTCGTCGACGGCTAAACCGATGGCGATGGAGCCCACCAGCATGGTGAACAGATTGAGCGGCAAGTCGGCCCACCACATGAAGCCCATGGCGATGGCGATGGGCGCCAGGTTGGGCAGCATAGCGACCAGTCCGATGCGCAGCTTACCGATCAGCAGCATCATCAGCACGGTTATGGCGGCGAAGGCGATGGCATAGCTCGCGGCCATGGACCGGATCGCCGCATGCAGGGTGCGGCTGAACAGCGACATGGTGCCCGTGAGCGTAACCGCCGCCCGCTCACCCAAAACGGTCGTGAACCGGTCTTCGACGACCCTTAGCAGCGGGACATAGGCCAGCGTGTCGCGCCATGGCACGCGGATGCTGATGCGGGCGACCTGGAAGCGCGAATCGATAACGGCTTCGAGATCGTCCGAGCCGGTGTTCTCGAACAGCAGAAATTCCTGGGGGATGAGTCGTTGGTTGTCGGGAACGGCGTAGTAGGCAGGTTGATTGTCGTGCAGCGCCTGGTGGATTTCCTTCAGGATATCCACCACGGACGTCACCTTGCCGACGAACAGGCCTTCCCTGTCGTAGCCCTCGAACTCCTTGCCCAAGCTTTCCAGCGACCGCAGCAGGTCGCGGTCGTAAAGGCCGTTTTCGGCGCCCGTATCGACCAGCACTTCGACGGTGATGCTGCCGCGAAGGTCGTGATCCAGTTTCTTTGTAGCCTGGTAGACTGCCCACTCCTCGGGCAGCCAGCTGAACACGTCATGGGAAAACTTCAATTGCGCGGCGCTGGTTACCGCTCCGACGATGAGGATGACGGCCGCGACGACGATCGCTTTGGCGTTGCCCGTCGAGAAGGCCGTGACGCCGTCGAGAAATCCGTCGAAGCGGGACGGCGAACGGTTATCGGTGGCCGGCCTGGGCTTGATCGGAATGATGGCGAGCAAGGCGGGCAGCATGAGGAGGGTATAGGCCAATGCGAGCAGAACCCCGACGGCGGCGAAGATGCCGAGGTGGGCTATGGGGGCGACTTCGGCGCCGGAGAAAGAGGCGAGGCCGGCGGCCGTCGTCAGGCTTGTCATGGCGACGGCCAGACCCGAATGACCGAGGGCGTAGCCGAGAGCCGCCTGCTTGTCGCCACGTTCGTCGAGGCGGCGGAAGAACATGGCAAGGATGTGGACCACTGCCCCGACGCCGACGGCCAGCAGGAATGACGGCAGGATGATCATGGGAATGGTCACGGCAACGCCGGCATGCCCCATGATGCCCAGTGTCGAGACCAGCGAAAGACCAACGACGACGAGCGGCAGAATGACGCCGCTGATGCGGCGGAACATGATGAACAGACAGATCCCGATGGTCAGAACCGCCAGGCGCAGGAACAGCGCCATATCGGATTTCAGGGCCGCCTTCAGTTCCTCCATGACGGTCAGCGCTCCGCCCATGTAGAGGCGGAAATCGGGCGCACTGTGCTTGGACACGATCGCCTTGGCGGTCTCCACGACGGCAAAATTCTGCTCGCTGGAGAGCAGTTCACGTTCCCCATCCGGGGTTTGCCCTTCGCCGTCCTCCGCGTCGAAACCCGACAGCGCCGCATCGGTTCCGCCCATGGCTGCAGCGGCGAAAGCATCGATTTCGATGACGAAAGCGGTAAGCGTGGCGTCCGCCGAGACCAAGCCGTTGATGTAAAGCGGGTTGGCCATGACCCGCTTCCTTAAGGCATTCAGGTCCGCCGGCGTCCGCGGCCAGCGCTCCAACAGGTCTTCGACGATCAGGCTGTCGCTCTCCCCCCGGGTGTTGCGCGCATTGACCATGGACGTGATGTCGTCGAGGTTGGGGATGCGTTCCGAAAGCTCGTCGTGCAGGGCCTTCAGCTTTTTCAGCGATCCTTGGCTGAACAAATCGTCGGGTTCGACGCCGATGATGATGATGTCGTCCCGCCCGAACTGGGCCTTGAAGTCGAGGTAGCGCAGCAGCGTGGGATCGTCCTTGTGGAGGAAGGCCTCGTTCGACGTGTCGATGGTGATTTTGGCCAGACCCGATGCCAGCGCCGCCGTCAAGACGATCATCACCACCACCACGGCGAAGCGAAATCGCCAGAGCCCGTCGGCCAATCGCTCGAAGCCGTGCTCGATACGGTTGCGGACGTTAGCCATCCGGCCTCTCCGCGGCGTTTTTCATTAGTCCTGTGAAGCCGTTCAGGAACAGGTCCGCAATGAGGTCGGGGTAGGTTTCCGTGATGTCGGGCGACCAGCCGGGCGGCCGGGATTTTTCCAACAATGGCCGGAACAGGTAGTGGGACGCGACCAACGAACCCAACGCCGGGGCGATTACGGCGAGCGGGATGCGGCGCTGCGTTGCGGCGTCCAGGTGGTCGAACACGTGTTCCTTGACGATCTGGACCAACCGGCGCTGCCAGGCCGCCTTGAGGTCGATGATCTCTGAGGTGTCGTGGGGGACTTCGCTGAGGGTGATGATCATGCGCTCCGGCACTTCGCCGAAGTAAAGGGCGATGGCCTTGACCGTGCGTCTGAGACGGACATCGATTTCCTCGTCGCCTTGAAGATTGCTTTCCATGACATCGACGAACCGGCTGAAGAAGGCGTCCAGGATGGCACTGAGGAGACCGGCCTTGGAGCCGAAGAAGTAGTTGATCGTAGCCAGGTTGACGCCCGCTTCGCGCGCCACCTGGCGCACGCCGGTGGCGGCGTAGCCCTGGCTGGCAAACAGGCGGACCGCGGTCTCGAATATCGCCCGCTTGGCGGCCGGGGCGTCCTCGCCCTCCGCCGGGGCGGCCGTGGGATCGGGACTTACGGTCATATCAACCTCTTTCGTGCGTCGGGCAAATATACAAACGATCGTTTAAATAATATAGGAATTAAACGAACGTTTGTCCAGACGCCTGGTACAAGGGACAGGGGCGCTTTTCCGTATCTCCGAAAAAAGTGTACCTGTCCCTATTTACGGGCTCGCTATACTCCGCGTCACGTACGCCCGATGTCGCGACTGAAAGGGGGAGGCATTGACCATTTCCAACAGATTTGCCTGGCGGCTCAAGCTGTTCTTCGCTCTGCTTTTCATCACCAGCTTCGGGGGGCCGATTTACGGACTTCTTTTTGAGGTTCCGGATCCGAACTGGACTTACCTGCAAATGTCGCTCACCGGCGTGATCGGCGGGTCGATGGTATGGGGTTTCGAAATTCTCTTTGTCCCAAGCCGCTACGGCGAGGTAATCCGCCGCCTTCCCTTCTTGGGAGCGGTCATGACCCGGGTGATCGTGGTTGCGATAATCGTCACGATGAGCGGGCCGCTCAGCCTCATGTTCCTGGGAGGCGGCTTCCATCCGCTCACTTCCTTCAAGGGCGGCGTATCCATCTACCTCTACGTATTCGGTTTCGTTTTCACTTTGTTTTCGGTAACGCAGGTCGTGCGTATCGTCGGGCCCCGGGTCTTGGGCAACATTCTCGTCGGCCGGTACCGGCGGCCGAAATCCGAGGAGCGCATTTTCCTCTTCCTCGACATCAAGGATTCGACGCCGCTGTCGGAAAAACTGGGCGACATCGGCGTACAGGACCTGATCGCCCACTTCTTTTTCGACATCACCGAACCCATCCTGGAATGGGGCGGGGAGGTGCACCGCTACATCGGCGATGAAGTGGTCGTCATGTGGTTCATGGACGAGGGGTTGGAACAGGCCCGTTGCCTGCGATGCTGTTTCGCCATTCAGGACCGCATTGCGGAGCTTGCCGACCGCTACCGCGACCGGTTCGGCGTGGTGCCCGGGTTCCGCATCGGTCTCCACGGCGGGCCGGTCGTGGCGGCCCAGTGCGGCGACGTCAAGCAGGAGATCGTTTTCTTCGGCGACACCATCAACACGACGGCGCGCATCGAGCAGTACTGCAAGGTGGCCGGCCGCGATCTATTGGTGTCGGGAGACCTTTGGGACCGGCTGCCGAAGGCCGACGATTGGCAATCCGAAGTCACGGGTTCCGTCGTGCTGCGGGGCCGCCAGGAAGAAATGGAACTTGTCCACGTCAAACGCGGAGATCCGCAATGAAAAAGCTTGCCGCCCTTGTCCTGATTGTCCCCCTGATGCTGGCAGGATGCGACGAAACCGAGGCGCCAAAATCGACATCGGGCTCCCGACCGGGCGGCGATGTTCTCAAGGCCCACAGCGCCCTGTTCAAGAAGGAGGTGATCAGTCCCGTCGACGGTGTCCATGTCGCCATCGGTTACGGCCTGGCGAATTCCATCATGATCGAGGGTGACGACGGCGTGATCATCGTCGATACGATGGAGGGCAAGGCCCAGGCCCGTGAGGTCTTGGCCGCCTTCCGCAGGATTACGCACAAGCCCGTCAAAGCCATCGTGCTCACCCACAACCATACCGACCACATCTACGGCGCCTCGGTCTTCGCCGAAGGCCGCGACGTGCCGGTCTACGCCCACCGCACCACAGGTTTCTACATCGACAAGATCGTCAACGTGCTGGTCAATTCCATCTACGCCCGCAGCATGCGCATGTTCGGCCCGCTGCTGCCCCCAGCCGCCGTGGTCAATGCCGGTATCGGTCCCGCGCTCAACGTCGATACCACGGACCTCGGGCTGATGCGCCCCAGCGTCGTGTTCGACGACGAATTGGAGGTGGAAATCGCGGGCATCCGGCTCAAGCTGGTGCATGCGCCGGGCGAAACGGAAGACCAGCTCTTCGTCTGGCTGCCCGAGCGCGAGATCCTGCTGCCCGGCGACAACATCTATCAGACCTTTCCCAACCTCTACACCATTCGCGGCACGGCTTACCGCGACGTCATGAAGTGGGTGCGCAGTCTGGACAAAATGCGCGAGCTCCGGCCGGAGGTCCTGGTGCCCTCCCACACGCGGCCTTTGACGGGGGCGGATCAAATCGACGGGGTGCTCCTGGCCTATCGGGATGCCATCCAATACGTCCACGATCAGACCGTCCGGGGCATGAACCGGGGTTTGGGGCCCGACGATCTGGTGGACTTCGTGCAACTCCCCGATCACCTGGCAAGCCATCCCTGGCTGATCGAACACTACGGCACGGTGGCCTGGTCGGTGCGCTCGGTGTTTTCCGGTTATCTGGGATGGTTCGGCGGCGACGGCGTCGACCTTGAACCGTTGCGTCCGCGCGAAAGATCGGCGCGTCTGGTGCAGGCCTTCCGGACCTCCACTCCTTTGCCCGATCAGGCGCGCGCCGCCTACGACCGGGGCGATTTTCAGTGGGCGGCGGAATTGGCGCGGCACTGGCTCAACACGGAACCGGACTCCGACGATGCGAAAAAACTGTTGGCGTCGGCCCTGGAATCCAAGGCCGAGGACCACATCAATCCCAATGCGCTGCACTGGTATCTTACCCAGGCGGGCGAATTGCGCGGCGATCTCGAAGTGGGCAAGCCGGTGACCAGCAACCTTTCGGACGAGATACTGGATACGCTTCCCATCGGCGCCTTCATGGCCGGCATGACGACGCGTCTGAAGGCCGAAGACGCCTTGGAACTGGATACCGTCGTGCAGTTCGATTTCCAGGACATCGGGCAGAGCTTTACGGTCCACGTGCGCCGCGGCGTGGCGGCACTGGCCGGGCGCGCCGCGGACAACCCCGATGTGCTGATCAAAACGACGGCGGCGACCTGGAAACGACTGGCGACGCAAAAGCGCAATCCCGCCATGGCCTTCGCGGCGGGTGAGGTCGACGTCGACGGCGGCATCATCGAGGTCGTGAAGTTCCTCACCTTGTTCGAGCGCTGACATCCGTCCCGCTGCGTAATACGCAAATACGCGTATTGATGCCGGCGCGGCCAAAGCGGGATGGTGTCCCGACAAACTGATTTCACTTTGAGGGTCACCACCATGAACCGAATTTCGATGGCGATCGCCGTTTTGTTGGGTCTGGGCCTGGCGTTGACCAGCTGCACGCCGCCCCCGCCGGCCGCGAAAACCGTCGCCACGGTGATTTCGGAACTGCAACCCCATTACAGAATTTTCAAGCCTGCCGGAAACGGACCCTTCCCAACCGTTATATTGATGCACGGCGCTAGCGACCGTGCCTGGTTTCCGGTTTATGAGGGTTTCGCCAAGGAGTTTCAGGAGGCCGGCTACGCGGCTGTCTGGGTCGATGCCTATTCCGGCCGCGGGATCAGCGGCCATGCCATCCGCGGCGGAACGCTCTTGCCGGCGGAACGGGCCGCGGACATCTACGCCACGCTCGATTGGCTGAAATCGCAAGCCTGGGTTCGGCGCGACGCCATCGGCGTGATCGGCTGGTCGCATGGGGCCGCAACGATCATGGACGCGCTGGTGCTCAATCCCCCGGCCAAATTGCCGACCGGTTTGACGGACCTACCGAATTCCACGGCTGCGGACCTCAAAGGGGCGGTGCTGATCTATCCCTGGTGCAGCGGTTCGATCGCCGGATTCGAACTCCTCAAGGCGGTCGAGAACGACTGGACCGCGGAGACCCCTGTGCTTGGCCTGATCGCAACATCCGATTCCGTGACCGACCATCGACTTTGCCGCGAGATTTTGGAGCGTCATGGCCGGCAAGGTCGGCCGGTCGAAATCGTCACCTTCGAGGCCGGTCACAACTTCGACATGGCGACGGATGACTACGGCAAGCCCTGGGATACCTACAGCCCCGAGATCAAGGCGCAATCCCGCAAACAGATGTTCCGCTTCCTTGCGCGAAATCTGCGTTAGCCGCCGACGACATTGTCAGCCCGCAGCGCGGCGATCTCCTCGGACGAAAATCCGGCCTCGGTCAAAATTTCATCTGTATGTTCGCCAAGGGCCGGCGCGCCGTGGCGATGTTCCGCCCGGGTTTCGCTGAACCGCGCGGCGTTGCGCGCCTGCTGTAGCCTGCCGGCGACCGGGTGTTCGTTCTCGTAGACGATTTCGGAAGACTTGATCTGCGGATGGTCCAACAGCTCATTGCGGGTGAGCACCGGGGCGCACGGCACGCCTTCCGCCTCCAGGATTTCCATCCACTCCGCCGTCGTTTTCTCGATCAGCACCGACTGGGTGAGCGAGAGGCGGTCATCGATGTTGATGTCGCGCAGACGGGTGTCGGTGAAACGCGGATCCTCCAGCCACTCGGGCCGGTCAAGGGCGCGCGTCAAACCGGCCCATTGGGGATTGGTCATGACGGCGACGCTCATGTAGCCATCCTTGGTTTCGTAAATCAGATCGATGAAGCTGGCGGCGCGCTGGGGGCTGACCTCCCTGTCGACGTAGGTTTGCGACCCCATGTCGGAGGACCAGAGGAAAGCAACGACGGAATCCAGCATCGACAGCCGAACGTGCTGACCCTCGCCGGTGCGGGCCCTTGCCAGCAAGGCCGCCGTGATGGCCTGGGAGGCGGTCACCGCCGTCAGTTTGTCGGGCAGTATGGTACGCACCAGCCGCGGGCGCTGTTCGTCCGAACCGCCCTGCACCGACGCCAGTCCCGAGAGGGCCTGGACGATGGGGTCGTAGACGGGGCGATCCTTGAACGGTCCCTTTTCGCCGAAGCCGCTGATCGAAACGTAGACGATGTCGGGGGCAGCCTCTCGGATGTCGGCCTCGCCAACGCCCAGTCGATCGACCACGCCGGGGCGGAAATTCTGCACAAGAGCATCGCAGCCGGCGGCAAGTTTCTTGACCACGGTAACCCCGGCGGGGGACTTGAGATCGATCGTGATCGAACGCTTGTTGCGGTTGTTGTTGAGATAGACGGCCGACAATCCGCCGCTGCGGTTGCCGGCGGCCCGCGTGAAGTCGCCTTTCCCCGGCGGCTCAACCTTGATCACGTCGGCGCCCTGATCGGCCAGGATCATCGTCCCGTAAGGGCCCGAAATCACCGCGCTGAGATCAAGAATTCTTATTCCGTCCAGGGGTCCCGGCATGCCTGCTATTCCATCTTTCTGTCGGCGCTAGTGCACGGCGCCGGCGGAAAGCCTTTTCGTCAGTGAATCCATGTCGATCGGTTTGGGCAGGACTTCCACGTTCGCCCGCCCCTCAAGCTCGCGATCAAGCTGGGCGATGCTGTAGCCCGTCATCAAGGTCACGCTGGCTTGTGGTTTGGCCGCAAGAATTTCGGTTAAGCCCTCGATACCGCTCCTGTCCGGCAGCATGATGTCCATGAATATGAAGTCGTAATCGTTGTTGAGCGCCAGATCGATCCCGGCGCCGCACGACGCCGCCGTGTCGACGTGATGGCCGAATAGCTCAAGATAATCCGTCATGGAATCGGCGAAATCGACGTCGTCGTCAACCACCAGCACCCTATGCGTCATGTGTTCTCCCGTTCCTTCCGATCAGTTTGCCCGGCATAGGGCAACCACATGAGAACATGGGCGCCTTTGTCGTCGTTGTTGCCGATATCCAATCCGCCGCCGTGCGCGTTCATGATTTGATTGACGACCGGCAGCCCCAGTCCAATACCAAACCGCCTTGTGCTGAAAAGCAACTCAAAGATATGCGGCATGATTTCATCGGGTATGCCGGGACCGTTGTCCGAAATTTCGATCTCCAGGCGGTCGCCGTTGAGCGCCATTGAGATGTCCAACTCTCCCCTGTGGCCGTCGGTGGCCTCGGATTCCATGGCTTCGCAGGCGTTTTTCACCAGGTTGGAAATCGCGCGCCGCAACCACTCCTGGTCGATATTCAGCTCGAGGTTCTTGGCCTCGACCCTGCGCCTGACCTCGATATTGGCGGGAATGGGGAGAGAGTCCAACGTCTGATTTAACCACTCGTCCATCGTCGTGACTTTCGGCTCAAGTCCCTTTTCCCGCACGAAGTTCAGCAGTTCGGTAATGATTGAATCCAGGCGGGCGATATTGCGGCCGATGCGCTCAAACGGCTTGGTAAGATCGAGCCCCGCCAATTGCGCCTTTCGTTCAATCAAGGAAAACGAAACCGACAGCGTACCAAGGGGATTGCGAAATTCATGGGCCACCGTGGCGGTGATCTGGCCCAGCGCCGCCAGACGCTCTTTCTCAACAAGGCCGGCTTCGGCGGAATGCAGCTCGACTTGATGCTGGTGGAGGCTGGCCTCCAGTTCAGCCCTGGCCCGGCGCAACTCCTCCAGCAATCGTACGCGCTGCCTTTCCGCGCGATAAAGCCCGACGCAGGCGAGGGCGGCGATCAAAATCACGGCAAGCAGCACGACGCCGTAATCACGGAACAAGGCGTTCGCGATTCCGGCCACGCCCTGGGCGCCGTCGGAAACCGCGAATATTGCCATCAACAGGACGGCTACAGCCACCGCCAGCAGCACCGGCACCCCGGTCCGCAGGGCGATGCCGAACCAGCCGGTGTCATTCATTTCCCCCGCTCCCCTCCGCCTTCCATGCCGGCCATAACCACCTGATTGCCTTCATACCCATGATATTTTGGCTTGAACGGATTGAATGTCCAATGCCCGCGCGCCATTCCGGAGCGGGAAGCTTTAGAACCGTTACTGGGCTGCACGATCTCACGCTTCCCCGGACTTGGCACGATGAAGTGTCAAACTATATTGCCCTTTACTGTAGACTAGTTGGACCAACTTTAAACCTGACGGGAGTGCCGCATGGCGGCGGAGCGCCTTAAGCGACGTGTCCTTATCGTCGACGACGAAAGCCTCAACATCAAATTTCTCGAGACGCTTTTGAGTTCCGAGATCAATGTGATTTTCGCCAACAGCGGCGAAGACGCCCTGTCAATCGTCAAGTCCAACAAGCCGGATCTGATCCTGCTCGACATTGTCATGCCCGGTATGAACGGTTACGAGGTGTGCAAAAGACTGAAGGTGGACCCGGAGACCGCCGCCATCCCCGTCATTTTCGTGACGATGAAGGACAGTCAGGAGGATGAAGCGCTCGGACTGGAGCTGGGTGCCGTCGATTACATCACCAAACCCTTCGATCCGGAGGTGGTTCAGAAAAAAGTCAGAAACCACTTGGTGCAAATCACCAAGCGCGCGGACGTGGACGCGTCTACCGGCAGTGAGCGACGCAAGAAATCGGGCCGGGACCGCCGCCAGGAAGCTGGTGGCGACCGGCGCCGGGGGGACCGCCGGGCGAAAAAGTGGCCGGTTTTTGCGGCGGCGGGGGTTGTTGCTATTGTCCTCCTGGCCTTTGGGGCGATCCAAATGGACCTGGTTCCGCCTGAGTTTCTGGGGCAAAAAGCGGCGAACGTTGCGCCGCCCGGGTCATCCCAAGGCAAACCGGACGCCGGCGCCGCGAAGCCGAAAGACGCACAGCAACCACAACCGCCGCAGGCGGATGGCGGGACGACACCCACCGCGTCGCCGCCAACCAAATCGACCAACAAGAAACTCAGCCTCGTTTGGCTGGCCGATACCAAATGCCCGGAGGTCTCTCCGGTCGAATGGTGGCGTTTCAACACCCATGGCGCCATCGCCCGGTACGTTACGCGCAATCTGGAGGGGGATTGGGAAGGGTACCGCGAAAAGTGGCGTGAGCGGCTTGAGAACATCGCCGACATCTATTCCCGCAACTCCACCGCCATCACCAATACCGGTGTCCGGTTGAGCGGCACCGACCTCAAGGATTACATCGTCAAAATGAGGCTTCGCGTGTCCGTCATCGATTGCCTGGCCGAGGAAGCCAAGGCGTTCGCGGAAGCCGAAGCGCAGCCCAAGGATTGACCGTCATGGCGCCGGGCGTTCGCTTATCAGTGATTGCCAGGTGGTACGGCAGGATCTCAGCGCTTTTCGGCCCAACAGTGAGCCGCCGGCCGTCAGGATCAGAAACAGCGTCCAAGTCAGTCCCGAACGTGCATCGGTGTCCAACCCAAACAGCTTGTACCGGTGTTCGCCGACGGCGGCCTCATTGAGGAATGATATGGTTTCGAGGATACCGATCAGCCCAATGGCCGCGATCACGACACAGGCGGCAAACGAGGCATAGGGCAGGATCAGGCGGCGCAGCCCGCCGCCGTCCGCGAAGGGCAGGTGTTGTGCGATGACGCCGGCGATGCCGCCCGGTGCGAACATCACGGCACCAACGAAGACGATGCCGACGTAGAGCCCCCAGATTTCGGTGTAGTTGCTCAGCAGGCTCTGCAACAGGGTTAGAACGACGGCGCCGATGATCGGCCCGGCAAAATGACCGACCCCGCCGATGTAGGCCATGATGATGACGTCGCGGGAGGTGGCGAAGGTTATAACCTCGCCGCCGACGAATTCGTAGGCCACGGCGAACAGCCCACCTGCAATACCGGCGAAAAAGCCGCCGGCCGTAAAGGCCGAGAAGCGAATGACGCGGGCGTTGTACCCCAGGTATTCAGCCCGCAGTTCACTGTCGCGGGCGGCCAGCGTCATACGCCCGAGCGGTGAACCTGCGTACCAGGCCATGGCGGCAATCGAGACGGCCATCCAGCAGGCGATCAGATAGTAGACGGCGACATCCGAGGTGAAATCGATGCCGAAGAACCGGGGCGCCGCGGTACGGTCGGCGCCGCCGCCGTAGAAGCGGCCCAGCACGCTGGCGGAGGCGATCACCAATTCGACGAGGCACAGGGTAATCATCGCAAACGCCATGCCCACTCGCTTGGTGGCGAAGCTGCCGAGAAGGGCGGCAATTGCGAGGCCCCCCATTCCTCCCGCCAGCGGCACGAACGGGACGGGCAGGGGGAAGCTGCCGGCGCCCGCCGCCCGCAGGACATGGACGGCGGCAAAGCCGCCGAAGCCGAAAAAGATGGCGTGGGCGAAAGACAACAGGCCGGATTGTCCAAGCACCATGTTGTAGGAAAGCGCGAAGATTACGGCGATGCCGATTTGGCTCAGGACGGGAATGGCCGCGGGATGGTCGAATACCAGCGGTAGCCCCAGCAAGACGACGCAGAGGGCCGCCATGATCGGCCGACGGCCTGGAAAAATGGATTTTGGCGGCATTTCCGAAGAGTTCGAAGGGTACCCAGTGTGCGGAACAAGACGGCTGTTTCGGCCCTTGGCGATCAGCGTCGTGCACGTTAACAGCATGTGATGCCGGCACAACAGTTCATATTTCGCGTTGCGGGCGGGCGGACTTTGGATAAGCATGGCGGCTCTGGCGCGATCCGGCGCTTTCACCTATGCTCGCCGCCACGCGTGCAAACGCCAATTGACGGGGTTGTAGACGGGCCAAATGGCGAAAAAGCCCAAGAAAAAGAGTGCCGGCGGTAAAAAGTCGGCGAAGACCAAAAAGAAGGGCCCGGGGTTTTCGCTCGGGTCGAAATTAAGCGCGCTGTGGCCGTTGGGATCGGGCAGGAAGAAGCGCAAGCCCGGTACCCCCAACGACGAACTTTACCTCGAAATGCTCGACGCCGGACTGTTGGATGACGGGTCTGGCGGCGAACCGGAGCATCCCGATGCGGTCGAGGCGGCGGAAGAAATCGAAGACAGCGGCGTTCCCTGGCCCGAGGAGCGTTTGCACATCGCCCAGGAAATCTGGGGCAAGGATTTCATCAAGCCCGGCGGCAGCGCCGACGTTGTCGAATTGATCCGGCCGCTGGCGCTGAATTCCGACCTCACGGTTCTGGATATCGGCGCCGGGCTCGGCGGTTCGTCGCGCACCATCGCTTCGGAAACCGGGGCGTGGGTCAATGGTTACGAACTCAATGAGGATTTGGCTGCGGCTGCCATGGAACGCTCGAACATGGCGGGCATGGGACGCAAGGCGCCCGTCGCCTTGCTGCCGCCGGAGGGCCCTGGACTGAAGCCGCGCAGCGCCAACGCCATGTTCTCCAAGGAGGCGCTCTACAAGGTGGAAGACAAGGAGATGCTGCTTACGGCGGTAAACGATATCCTGCGTCCGCAGTCCCAGATCCTCCTGACCGATTATGTATCCGCCGAAGGACATGAGGATGCGTCGGGCGTGCATGATTGGATGGAGCACGAGCGCACGCCCTCGTACCTTTGGACCATCCCCGAGTATCGCGCTTTCTTCGAGAAAATGGACTACCGCATCCATGTCGCCGAGGATATTACCGACAAGTACTATCATACCGTTGTGATGGGGTTTTCCGCTTTTTCCAACACCATCAAAAGCTTCCGGGGCAATACCGAGATGGAGCAGTGGACGGTCAAGGAAGCCGAATTTTGGGCGCGCCGCATGGCGCCCTTCGAGGCGGGCGATCTCAGGGTTTGCCGCGTTTTCGCGCAAAAATCGGATTAATCGCACAAAATCCGCCGATTTCCGCGGAATTCAGCCGTTGACACCGTGGGCGGCGGACATTATGTTCCCGCCTTCGCAAGGCCATGGAGCATGGCTCCGACTCGAAGGCCCCAGTGGGTCTAACAAGGCATAAGAAAATGAAGATCGCAAATTCGTTGAAGTCTCTGAAGAAGCGCCACCGCGATTGCCGTGTGATCCGGCGCAAGGGGCGCGTTTACGTCATCAACAAGACCAACCGCCGTTTCAAGGCGCGCCAGGGCTAAACCTGCGCGCCTGAAATCCCTGCTTGGGATTTCGCGAATTCAGACCGTGCCCCTCAGGCGCGGTTTTTTTGTGCCTGAACGCCGCTGGTATGCGCGGGGAACGACCGAGGACGCCAACGAGACCGTTGACAGAACGCGCCGATGGCCCACAATCCGCCGGTAGCGTCGCCAAACCGGATACCCGACCCCATGAAGATGCCCGCCCCGTCCAATAGCGTTATCGCACGCCGCGCCGAACTCGTCGCCGCTTTGCGCAAGATCGTGCCGGGCGAGGGCGTGATCGACGACGACGGCGAGCTCAGCGTTTACGAATCGGATGGCCTGACGGCCTATCGTCAACGGCCCCTGGCGGCTGTCCTGCCGGAAACGGTGGAACAGGTGGCGGCGGTCATGGAAATCTGCACGGAATTCGAGGCCAAGATCGTGCCGCGCGGAGCGGGAACCTCGCTATCGGGCGGTGCCTTGCCGGTGGCCGACGGCATCGTGCTGGGCATGGGCAAATTCAACAAGATCCTTGAGGTCGACTTCGAGAACCGCTGCGCGGTGGTGCAGCCCGGCGTCACCAATCTCGGCATAACCCACGCGGTGCAGCATGCCGGCTTCTATTACGCTCCCGATCCCTCCAGTCAAATCGCCTGCTCCATCGGCGGCAACGTCGCCGAAAACGCCGGCGGTGTGCATTGCCTGAAGTACGGCCTCACGACCAACAACGTGTTGGGCGTCGAACTGGTGCTGTTGAACGGCGATATCATGCGCATCGGCGGTAAGCACCTGGATTCGGAAGGCTACGATCTCCTGGGGCTGCTGACGGGCTCGGAGGGATTGCTCGGCGTCATTACCGAGGTCACCGTGCGCATCCTGCAATCGCCGGAGACCGCCCGCGCCCTGTTGATCGGGTTTCCCACCATCGAGGCGGCGGGCGAATGCGTCGGCCGAGTCATCGGCGCCGGCATCATCCCCGGCGGTATGGAGATGATGGACCGCTACGCCATCGAAGCGGCGGAGGCCTTCTGCCATGCAGGCTATCCGCTGGATGCGGAGGCCCTCCTGATCGTCGAACTGGACGGACCCGAGGTCGAGGTCGATCACCTGATCGAGGAGGTCGGCCGCATGGCCCGGGAGTGCGGCGCCGATACCGTGCGCGCCAGCAACTCCGAAGAGGAGCGGATGACGTTCTGGGCCGGACGCAAGGCCGCCTTTCCCGCCGTTGGGCGTCTGTCGCCGGACTACTACTGCATGGACGGCACCATTCCGCGCCACAAGCTGCCCGTCGTGCTGCGCCGCATCGCCGAACTTTCCGAACACTACGGCTTGCGCGTGGCAAACGTCTTCCACGCCGGCGACGGCAACCTGCACCCATTGATCCTTTACGATGCCAACAATCCGGGCGAACTGGAAAAGACCGAGGAATTCGGTGCGGAAATCCTCAAGCTCTGCGTCGAAGTCGGCGGCGTCCTGACCGGCGAACACGGTGTCGGCGTGGAAAAACGCGATCTGATGGAGGAGATGTTCGACGAGAACGATCTCAAGCATCAGCAGCGCGTCAAGTGTGCCTTCGATCCCGACGGCATCCTGAATCCCGGCAAGATGTTTCCGGTGCTGCACCGCTGCGCCGAGCTGGGGCGCGTGCACGTCCACAACGGCGAAACCCGCTTTCCCGACATTCCCCGGTTCTAGCCGATGGCGGATACCTACAGGCCGGAAACGGCCGAGCAACTGCGCGACCTGATTGCCGCCGCCGCCGCCGAAAAGGCGCCTGTGGAACTGGTCGGCAACGGCACCAAACGCGCCCTCGGCCGGCCGATGGGCAACCTGCCGCGGGTCGATCTCTCGGCGCTTCAGGGCGTGAGCCTCTACGAGCCCGGTGAACTCGTGCTGAGTGCGGGTGCCGGAACGCCGATGGCGGAGATCGAGACGCTACTCGACGAGAACAACCAGCGGCTGGCCTTTGAGCCCCTGCATATGGACGTCATCCTGGGTGCGGAAACGTCGGCGGCGACGCTGGGCGGCGTGATCTCCTGCAACCTGGCGGGTCCCCGCCGCATCAGCGCCGGCGCCGCCCGCGACCATGTTCTCGGCGTCAAAGGCGTCACCGGCCGCGGTGAATTCTTCAAATCGGGCGGCCGGGTGGTCAAGAACGTCACTGGCTACGACATGTCGAAGCTGATGACCGGGGCCTACGGCACGCTGGGCGCCATCACGGACCTGACGGTGAAGGTGCTGCCCAAGCCGGAAAAGACGCGCACCGTCCTGGTCTTCGGACTGGCCGACGATGGCGGCGTCAAAGCGCTTTCGAAGGCTGCCGGATCGAGCCACGAAACATCCGGCCTCGCACATCTGCCGCAAGCCGCCGCAATGCGCTCCGGGGTAGCCTACGTCAAAGACGCCGGCGGAGCGGTCACCGCCATCCGCCTGGAAGGTCCCGGACCGTCCGTGGAACACCGTTGCGCCGCCCTCAGGCGGGAGTTGGCGAATTTTGGCGAGACCGAGGAACTTCACGGTAGGAACTCCGGCGCGTTGTGGCGCGAAATCCGCGATACCGCCCTGCTGCCGGGCTGGGACGTCCTGTGGCGGCTGAGCGTCACGCCTTCGGAAGCTCCCGGCGCGGTGGCGGCGATCCGGGAGACGCTGCCCGATCAAGCCTGCACGGAGGTGCAGTACGATTGGGCCGGCGGTCTTGTCTGGCTTGCCATGAAGGACGCCGACGATGCGGCACACGAGGGGGTGCGCGCGGCGACCGATGCCGCCGGCGGCCATGCCACGCTGATCCGGGCGGAAGAGGAAATGCGCCGCCGGCTCGCCGTTTTCCAGCCCCAGGCGCCGGCACTGGCGGCATTGAGCCGACGCGTTAAGGAACAGCTCGATCCGCTGGGTATCTTCAATCCCGGCCGCATGGTCGAGGGCGTCTAGGGCATGCAGACGCATTTTTCCGAAGCGCAGTTGCGCGAACCGGCCATTGCCGAGGCCAACGATATCCTGCGTAAGTGCGTGCATTGCGGTTTCTGCACGGCGACCTGCCCGACCTATGTCACCCTGGGCGACGAACTCGACAGCCCGCGCGGCCGCATCTATCTGATCAAGGAAATGCTCGAAAGCGGGGAGGCTGCCGGCGAGGCGACGGTACGCCACCTCGACCGCTGTCTCACCTGCCTCTCGTGCATGACGACCTGTCCGTCGGGCGTCGATTACATGCACCTGCTGGATCACGGCCGGCGCCGGGCTGAAGAAACCTATGAGCGGCCGTTGGCCGACCGTTTCCTGAGGGGACTGCTGAAGCGCCTGCTGCCCAAGCCCCGGATGTTCCGTCTGGCATTGATCGGCGCCAAACTGGCGCGCCCGTTCGCTGCGCTGTTGCCGGGCCGCCTCGGCGCCATGGTGGCAATGGCGGGCGCGCCGCTGAGCGGCCCGTCGTCCGTCGACAAGCCGCAGGTCTTCGAGGCCGAAGGCGCACGGCAAATGCGCGTCGCCATGCTGAGCGGTTGCGCCCAGCAGGTGGTCGGGGCGCAGATCAACGAAGCGACCGTCCGGCTGCTGCGCCGTTTGGGCTGCGAGATCGTTATCGCCGAGGGAGCGGGGTGCTGCGGCGCCCTCACGCACCACATGGGCGATGAGGCGGCCGCCAGGCGCTCGGCGCGGGCCAACATCGCCGCTTGGCTGGCAGCGGCCGAGAACGGCGGCCTCGACGCGGTGGTTATCAACGCCTCGGGCTGCGGCACGACGGTGAAGGATTACGGCCATCTGCTGGCCGGCGATCCGGACTGGGCGGAAAAGGCCGAAAAAATCTCCGCCCTGACGCTGGACGTCAGCGAGCTGTTGCTGCGTCTTGATTTGGGCGCAGCCCGATTGCCCCAGGAAGCCGAGGGGATGGCAGTGGCCTATCACGCCGCCTGCTCGCTGCAGCACGGCCAGAAAATCCTAAATCCGCCCAAGGAATTGCTGGGGGCCGTCGGGTTCGATCTGCGCGACGTGCCGGAAGGACACATCTGCTGCGGCTCGGCCGGTACCTATAATCTGCTGCAACCGGAACTCGCGGGACAACTGGGCCGGCGCAAGGCCGGCAACATCAAGTCGACGGGCGCGGATATCGTTACGGCGGGCAATATCGGCTGCATGGTGCAAATCGCCGAGCACACCGGTCTGCCGGTGGTCCACACCGTCGAACTTCTCGACTGGGCCACCGGCGGCCCCAAGCCGGGAGCCGTCGGCTAGGCCCCTCTCACGGCAATGCGATTTGCCCCGGGCGGCCGGCCGCCTTATGTTTTGGGCTGTGAACAAGGGGCTGACAACAATCCTGCTGGCGGTCGTCCTCATTTGCGGGACGGTGGCGGGTGCGGCTGCGCGGCAGGATGATCCAAAACTGGACGAGCTCTTCGATCAGCTTCAAGTCGCGGAATCGCCCCACCAGGCGGTAAACATCGCCCATCTCATCTGGGGCATCTGGAGCGCCTCGGGCAGTGACACCACCGATCTCCTATTCCGGCGCGGCACCAAGGCCTTGGCCTCGGGCGATCTCGTCAATGCGCTAACCCGGTTCACCGCCGTCATCGAGATCGATCCGGATTTTGCCGAGGGTTGGAACAAGCGCGCGACCGTGCTTTTCATGATGGGCGATCTTGAAGGATCGATCGCCGACGTGCGCCGCACGCTGGCCCTGGAGCCCCGTCATTTCGGCGCCCTTTCGGGATTGGGCATGATCTATACGGCGCAGGAAAAACACAAGGAAGCCATCGCCGCCTTCCGCCGCGCCCTGGCCGCCAACCCGCACCTGCCCGGCGCACGCGAATCGATCAAGCGCCTCAAAGTCATCCTGGACGGTCAAAAAATTTAGTTGATTGCTGTCATCCCGGAATTTGCACCAGCAAATATCCGGGATCCACTCCGTCGTTTCTCCGTTTTCCCCATCGCGACGAAAACTAGGCGCTCAGGCATGGATTCCCGCATGCGCGGGAATGACATTGCTTTGTTGAAATGGAGATCAGTACGCCTCGCGTTCGTCGCCGACCCAGGCGATGCGCAGAACGTTCGTCGCGCCCGGCGTGCCGAAAGGAACGCCGGCGGTCACCACGACGCGCTGTCCCGTGCGGGCGAAGCCGTCGCGGAAGGCGATGCGGCACGCCCGTTCCACCATTTCCGTGAACCCGGTGGGGTCCGGCGTGTGGACGCAGTGCACGCCCCAGGCCAGGGCCAGCCGCCGGGCCGTCGCCTCACTGGGCGTCAGGCCCAGGATCGGCACCGTCGGCCGCTCGCGGGCCGCCCGCAGGGTCGTCGAACCCGTCGTCGAATAGGTGATGACGGCGGCGGCGGCCAGCGTCTCGGCCACCTGGGCAGCGGCGGCGCTGATGGCGTCGGCGGCGGTGGCCTCCGGGTCGGCGTGCTGGGCATCCATGATGGTGCGGTAGCGCGGATCCTTTTCGATCTTCTGGGCGATGCTGTCCATCATGGCCACCGACTCGACGGGGTATTCACCGGCCGCCGATTCGGCCGACAGCATGACGGCGTCGGCACCGTCGAACACCGCAGTGGCGACGTCCGACACCTCGGCCCGCGTCGGCATGGCCGCATGAACCATCGATTCGAGCATTTGGGTCGCGACGACGACCGGCTTGCCGGCAGCCCGGGCCGCCCCGATGATGGTCTTCTGCAGGCCCGGCACGTCCTCGACCGGCATTTCGACACCGAGATCACCGCGCGCGACCATGATGCCATCACTGATTTCGATAATCTCGTCGAGCGCCTCGATGGCGGAGGGCTTTTCGATCTTCGCCATCAGCGAGGCGCGCCCGGCAATCATCTTGCGGGCGTCGGCGACGTCCTCCGGGCGCTGCACGAACGATAACGCGATCCAATCCACGCCGAGTTCGAGGGCGTATTCCAGGTCCGCCCGGTCCTTTTCGGTCAGAGCCGCGATGGGCAGGACGGCGTCCGGGACGTTGACGCCCTTGCGGTCGGACAACTCGCCGCCTGCGACCACCGTACACTCCGCCGCATCTTCCGTTACCTCCCGGACGTTAAGCCGAACCGTTCCGTCGGCCAGCAGCAGATCGGTACCCGCCTCGATACTTTGAAATATTTCGGGGTGGGGCAGGTTTACTCGAATGCCATCGCCGGGTTTTTCATAAAGATCGAGGCGGAAGGGATTTTTGGCCTCAAGCGTAACGGGACCTTCCGCGAATGTACCGATGCGCAGTTTCGGCCCCTGGAGGTCGGCCAGGATGCCGATGTGGCGGCCCATTTCCTCTTCCAACGCGCGGATGGTCTCGAACCGGGCCTTGTGGTCGGCATGATCGCCGTGACTGAAGTTCAAGCGAAAAACGTCGGCGCCTGCCTCGAACAACGCCCGGATGGTCTCCGGCGTCGAACTGGCTGGCCCCAAAGTGGCAATTATTTTGGCGTTCCGAGTTCGTCGCATGGCGCGATCATAGGGCGAAGGCGGCCAAACCGCCACCGGCTTCACACGAAAGTTTTGTTGTGATTCCGTAAGTTAGGGGCTACTCGACCAGAATCGCCCGAAAATCGTTGACGTTGGTGCGGGTCGGACCGGTCAGCACAAGATCGTCGAGGGCAAGAAAGAACCCGTAGGAATCGTTGTCGTCGAGGAAATCCGAAGCCTCCAGCGACAGCGCCCGCGCCCGTTCCAGGGTGCTCGGGTTGATGACAGCGCCGGCGTTGGTTTCGCTGCCGTCGATGCCGTCGGTGTCACAGGCGACGGCGGAAACGCCCTTCGCGCCATCCAACGCGACGGCCAGGGCGAGGGCGTATTCGGCGTTGGGCCCGCCGCCGCCCGAGCCTTTCATCGTCACGGTCGTCTCGCCGCCCGACAGGATCGCGACCTTTTCGCCCTTGTCACGATAGTCCAGCGCCAGCCGCGCGTGGTCACGGGCGACCTCGCGGCTTTCGCCTTCGAGGTCGTCACCCAGCATGACCGGAGTGTAGCCGGCTGCTCGAGCCTCCGCCGCCGCCGCATCGAGCGCCGAAGCGGGCGTGGCGATCAGGCGGTACTCGGTGTTGTCGAGTCTCGGGTCGCCGTCCTTCGGCGTTTCCTCGGTCGCCTCCTGCAGATGGGCGATAACCGGTTCTGGTTCGTGGATGCCGTATTTGTCCAATATGGCGCGGGCATCGGCGAAGGTCGAGGGGTCGGCCACGGTCGGACCCGAGGCGATCACCGCCGCGTCGTCTCCCGGTACGTCGGAGATCGCCAGCGTGAGAACCGGCGTCGGCGCCGCCGCCACGGCCAGCCGGCCGCCCTTGATGCGCGAAAGATGCTTGCGCACGCAGTTGATTTCGGAAATCGTCGCGCCCGAACGCAACAGGGCCTCGGTGACGAGTTGCTTGTTCAGCAGCGTCAAGCCCTCTGCCGGCGCACTCAACAACGACGAACCGCCCCCCGACAGCAGGCAGATGACGAGATCATCCGGCCCCAAGGCCGAAACCAGATCCAGCATCCTGGAGGCCGCTTCGTTGCCGGCCTTGTCGGGAACGGGGTGGGCCGCCTCGACGACCTCGATGTGCTCCGGATTGGGACCGTCGGCGTCGTGGCCATAGCGTGTGACGACCAGCCCCGTGGCGTGCGCGCCGAAATGGTCGCCGGCGATGCGGGCCATTTCCGCGCCGGCCTTGCCGCCGCCGACCACGACGATCCTACCCTTGACGAATTGGGGATCCGGCAGATGCGACGGCAGGCAGCGGGACGGCACCACGGCGGCGACCGCAGCTTCGAACATGCGCTCTAGAGTTTCCCCTTGATTGGCCATTTTTCCCCCAGAATTTGGCCGCCAGTATGAAGCCACGAGCGGCTTTGAACAATGGGTTGAATGTGCTCGATGGGGATTTGCAGACCGGCCAAATTCCCTATGATGGGGCCATGAAGGATACCGTTGAAAACGAGCATCGGGCGGCGCCGGAACAGCCGCTTTTCGAGAAACTGAACACCGGCGGCCAAGCCGATATCCTGCTGGTGTGCGACCACGCCAGCAATGCCCTGCCACCCGGATACGGTACGCTCGGCCTCGACAAGTCGATGCTGCAGCGGCACATCGGTTACGACATCGGCGCCGCCGACGTCACCCGCCGCCTGTGCGGTCTTATCGACGCCCCGGCGCTGCTGTCTGGTTTCTCCCGCCTGTTGATCGACTACAATCGGCAGCCGGAAGACCCGACTTCGATCCCGGCGATCAGCGACCATATCCGCATACCGGACAACGAGAACTTGTCCGAAAGCGAAATCGAGCACCGCCGGAACACCTACTTCGCCCCCTATCACGCCGCGGTCGAGGCGGCGCTGGACGACTTCGCCGCGCGCGATGTCGTGCCCGCCATCTTCGCCATCCACAGCTTCACGCCCGTGATGGATGGGTTCGAGCGGCCCTGGCACGTCGGCTTCCTCTGGAACCAGGACACCCGCCTGGCCGCGCCCATGGTGGATGCGCTGAATGCTTTTCCCGGTATCGTCGTCGGCGAGAACCAGCCCTATGCCGGCAGCGATCCGTCGGGCTATTCCATTCACATTCACGGCGAGGAACGTGGCTGTCCCGCGCTGTGCATCGAAGTCCGGCAGGATCTGATCGACACTCATCACGGCGCCGAGGAATGGGCCGGACGCCTGGCCGGCGCGATCAAGGATACGGTGCGCCGAACGGCGCCCTACGAACTGGAACCCAACTCGGATTGGCAAAGCTCGATAATCCGCTAACGCGAATGAGGGAGGCACGCCATGCCGCTTAAAGATCCCCCGCTGACCATCGGCATTGAAGAAGAATACCTGCTGGTCAATCGCGAAAGCCGCGACCTGGCGGCCGATCCGCCGGCATCACTGATGGAGGATTGCGTCGCCGAACTGGAGGAGCAGGTGAGCCCCGAGTTCCTGCGTTCCCAAATCGAAGTGGGGACGCGGGTTTGCAAAACCATCGCTGAGGCCCGGTCCGATCTCAACAACCTGCGCTCGACGGTCGTCAAACTAGCCGACAAGCACGACCTCGGCGTCATCGCTGCCGCCACCCACCCCTTTGCCGCTTGGGACGAACAGCTCCACACCGACAAGCAACGCTACAACGAATTGGCCGAGGACATGCAGGCGTTGGCCCGGCGTCTGGTGATTTGCGGCATGCACGTCCATGTCGGCATCGACGACGAGGACCTGCGCATCGACCTGATGAACCAAGTTTGCTACTTCCTGCCGCACCTGCTGGCGCTCAGCACATCGTCACCATTTTGGCGCGGCGAGGACAGCGGGTTGATGTCGTATCGGTTGTCGGTGTTTGACGGCCTGCCGCGCAGCGGCTTGCCCGACAAGTTCGATTCCGCCGGCGAGTACAACCGGCTGGTCGCCCAAATGGTCAAGGCGGGGTTGATCGAGGACGCCAGCAAATTCTGGTGGGACGTACGCCCCAGTGCCCGCTACCCGACATTGGAAATGCGTATTACCGACGTATGTACCCGATTCGAGGACAGCCTCACCATCGCGGCGCTCTATCTCTGCATGCTCAGTCTGCTCTACCGGCTGCGTAAATCCAATCAGCGCTGGCGGGTCTACCCCCGCACGATGCTTAACGAGAACCGCTGGCTTGCCCAGCGTCGCGGCGTGGCGGGCAAAATGGTCGATTTCGGCAAGGGGGAGCGCGTGCCCTATGCAGATCTTCTCGAAGAGCTGATCGAACTGACGCGCGAGGACGCCGAGCGCCTCGATTGCGTAGCGGAGATCGAACACGCCCGCGATATCGTCAAGCGCGGCACCAGCGCCCAGCGTCAACACGATGTCTTCGAAGACGCCATCAAAGGGGGTGCCGACAAGCATGAGGCCCTGGTATCGGTGGTCGACATGCTGATCGAGGAAACAATGCTGGGTGTCGGTTAGAGCGTTTTCAATGAAACCCGTTTCGTTGAAAACGCACAGTCCATTGAGTTTGAAATGCAGCTTGCCGACGAAGTATCTCAACGATATCGGAGCGCCAGCTAGGAATCGTTTGAAGCCGGGTCAAACGCCCGCTAAAGTCGCGCTCCGGCCCGCCCGGGCCGATCGATCAATCATACCAAGGGAAGAACAATTATGTCGGAAGTCGGCGGTATTGCGGCGGACCAGTTGAGGTCGCTGATCATGCGAATCGAGCGCCTGGAAGAGGAGAAGGCGGCGCTGGCCGCCGATATTCGCGAGGTTTACGCCGAGGCCAAGGGCAACGGCTTCGATCCCAAGGCCATGCGCCAGATCGTCCGCCTGCGCAAGATGGACGAACCCAAAATGAAGGAAATGGAAGCCATTTTGGATACTTACAAGCTCGCCCTGGGGATGGACTAAAGAAACGCAACTCGAAGGGGGGCCATATGGCAAAACGTATCGACGTATCCCAAATCGAAGCCCTCATCGGCACGTCGTACCCACCGCCGTTCGACGAGCCGTGCCGGACGCGGGAGCGGCAGAGACTGGGCGATGCCGCCGGCTTGACGCAATTCGGCGTCAACATGCTGCGCCTGCCGCCGGGCGCCTGGTCGAGCCAACGGCACTGGCACGCCACATCCGACGAGTTTATTTACGTCGTTGCGGGTGAGGTCGTCCTCGTTACGGATGACGGAGACGAGACCTTGGTCGCCGGCGATGCGGCAGGATTCAAATCAGGCGACGGCAACGGACACTGCCTGCAGAACCGCTCCGACACCGACGCGATGGTGCTTGAGGTCGGCACCCGTCCCATTGAGGATACCGCGAAATATCCGGACATCGATCTGGTGGCACACGTCAAAGGGGTTGATGCCGTGTTCACAAACCGCGAGGGCACGCCCTATCCGGTCGAGAATCGGCGCGGTTCGGGAGACGATTAAGTGAGTCCCTGCGACTCGCAGCCCTAGATGTACCCCGCCAGGTTTTCCCGCACGCGGTCGAGGACCGGCGTGCCATCCGCCTTCGCCTCGAAGGACTGCCCTGTTGCGGTCTCATAAAGGCGGATGTAGCGGCCGCTGAATTCGACGAGGGTATCCTCCGGGATTTCCGGGATGGGATCTTTGTAGGGATCGCAGCGTTCGGCGACCCACAGGCGCAGGAATTCCTTGTCGAGGCCTTCGGGATTTTCGCCTGCCGCCATCTTGGCGTCGTAGCTTTCGCTGAGCCAGAAGCGGCTCGAATCGGGGGTGAGGATCTCGTCGGCGAGACAGACCTCGCCGTTCTCGTCGAGGCCGAACTCGAACTTGGTGTCGACCAGGATGAGGCCGCGTTCCGCCGCCAGCTCCCGCCCGCGGGCGAACACCGCCAATGACTTCTCCGCCAGCTCGTCCCAGCGGGCCTGGCTCAGCAGGCCTTGCTCGACGATTTCCGCCGGCGTGATGGGAGCGTCGTGCTCGCCCTGTTCCGCCTTGGTGGTCGGCGTGAGGATGGTCTCGGGCAGTTTCTGGTTCTTGACCAGGCCGTCGGGGAAGGTCACGCCGTACATCTCGCGCGCGCCGTTCTCGTACATCGGCCAGATCGACGTGTTGGTGGAGCCCGTCATATAATCCCGCACCACCATTTCGACTGGCAGCATATCGAGGTTCTTGCAAACCAGGACGTTGGGATCGGGATACTCGATGACATGGTTGGCGCAGATGTCCCGGGTCGCCTCGAACCAGTAACGCGCCGTCTGCGTCAGCACCTCGCCCTTGAACGGCACGGCGGCCAGGTTCTGGTCGAAGGCGCTTTGCCGGTCGGTCGCCACGATGATCATGCGCCCGTCGTCAAGCCGGTAGGTGTCGCGCACCTTGCCGCGGTAGTGATTGGGCAGCTCGGGAATGGTCGCGTCGGTCAAAACGTTGGCGATCTGGCGGCGGATGATGTCTGGGTCGGTCATGGATCTCGAAATGGAGTTGGTGAAGGGAAGGGGATTTATAAGTGATTTAAGGGCCGGGACACAGGGGATTGTATCTATTTTTTCGTCATCCCGGAATTTGCCTCAGCAAATCTCCGGGATCCATGCCTGAGCGTTCAGATTACACAGGAAGGGCGCAAATCAGATTCTAAGGCATGGATTCCCGCCTGCGCGGGAATGACGCCGAGGCGTATTTCATAGCTTACTCCGCCGCGCTGGCTGTCGATGTCGGATTGCGGAAGGCTTCCAGCAGTTCCGCCTGGCGTGCTTTGGCCTCTTCGACGTTCTTGGCCTTGACGTGGCCGAAGCCGCGGATCTCTTCGGGGACGGCGGCGATGCGGACGGCGATGCCGTGGTTCTCAGTGTCGAGACCGGCCAGGATCTCGGCGATCACGGCCTCGTAATCACCGATCAGCGCGCGTTCCATCCTGCGCTCCTCGGTCTTGCCGAAGAGATCGAGTGGTCCGCCGCGCAGACCCTTCAGACCGGCCAGCACCTTGAAGGCGGACATCATCCAGGGGCCGTATTCCTTCTTTTCGATCTCGCCGGTAGCGGGGTCCGGCCGCGTCGTCAGCGGCGGGGCAAGGTGGAAGCGGAGCGTGTAATCGCCTTCGAACTGGGTACGAATTTTTTCCATGAAGGCGGGGTCGGTGTAGAGCCGCGCCACTTCGTACTCGTCCTTGACCGCCAGCAGCTTGAAGTAATACCGCGCAACGGTCTCGGCCAAACCCGTCAGGCCCTTGCCCTTCTCCTGCTCAACCGCCGCGACGTTGGCGACGAACTTGCGGTAGCGTTCGGCGTAGGCCGCATCCTGGTAGGCGGTCAGCTCATCGGCCCGGCGGGCGACAAGATCGTCCAGCGTCGGCGCGACGGGCAGTTCCTCGACCGGCGGCAGGGTGGGGGCCGCGGCTTTCTCCACGGCCTTGATGTCGTAGGCCGCAGTGCGTCCCCAGCGGAAGGTGTCGAGACTGGTTTCGACGGCGACGCCGTTGAGTTCGATGGCCTTCTCGATGGCCTCGCCCGACAGCGGTAGCATGCCGCGTTGATAGGCGTAGCCCAGCACAAAGAGATTTGTGGCGATGGCGTCGCCGATCAGGGCCGTCGCCAGTTTGGTGGCGTCGACGAAGTCGGTGAGGTTGCCGCCCGTCTGATCGGTGATCAGGTGTTTGAGCTGGTCGCCGTCGAACTGGGCGTTGTTGTCAAGCGTGAAACCGGCGGTCGGCGTCTCGTGGCTGTTGATGACCGCGCGGGTACCGCCTTTCTGCATCTTGGCCAGGGCGTCGAAGCTGGCCGCCACGACCATGTCGCAGCCCAGCACGGCGTCAGCCGATCCGGCGCCGAGGCGGACGGTGTGAATGTCTTCCGGCTCGTCGGAAATGCGCACATGAGTGATCACGGCGCCGCCCTTCTGCGCCAGCCCCGTCATGTCGAGCACCGAGCAGCCCTTGCCCTCAATATGAGCCGCCATGCCGAGAAGCGCGCCGACGGTGACGACGCCGGTGCCGCCGACGCCGGTGACCAGCATGTTGTAGGGCTCGCCCGTCGCGGGACGTTCGGGATCGGGCAGGTCGGTCATGGGGCCGGCGCCGCTGGCGGCGGCGGTTTGCGGTTTCGGCTTGCGCACGTTGCCGCCGTGCACGGTGACGAAGCTCGGACAAAAGCCCTCGACGCAGGAATAATCCTTGTTGCAGGACGATTGGTTGATCACGCGCTTGCGGCCGAACTCGGTCTCCAGCGGCTCGATCGACAGGCAATTGGCTTTGACCGAGCAGTCGCCGCAGCCCTCGCAGACCGCGTCGTTGATGAAGGCGCGCTTGGCCGGATCGGGGAACTTGCCGCGTTTGCGGCGGCGGCGTTTTTCGGCGGCGCAGGTCTGGTCGTAGATCATCACCGTCGTGCCGGGCGTGTCGCGCAATTCGCGCTGGATGACGTCGAGCTTCTTGCGGTGGTGGATGGTGATGCCCGGCGGCAGGTGCAGGCCGGCTGGGTATTTGTGCGGCTCGTCGGTGACGATGACGATTTTCTTGACGCCCTCGCCGTAAACCTGCCAGGCGATTTCGGGCACCGTGATGTCGCCGTCGTGCGGCTGGCCGCCGGTCATGGCGACGGCGTCGTTGAAGAGGATCTTGTAGGTGATGTTGCTCTTGGCCGCGACCGAGGCACGGATCGCCAGGTAGCCGGAGTGGTAGTAGGTGCCGTCGCCCAGATTCTGGAACATATGTTTGGTCGAGGTGAACGGCTGCATGCCGATCCACGGCGTGCCCTCCGCGCCCATGTGGGTCGAGGTCAGCGTGTTGCGGTTCATCCAGACGGCCATGTAGTGACAGCCGATGCCGGCCATGGCGAAGCTGCCCTCGGGCACTTTGGTCGATGTATTGTGGGGACAGCCCGAACAGAAGTAGGGCAGGCGGGCGACCTTGGCCTGTTCGGCACTGAGCGAGCGTTCCTTGTTTTCGAGGAACGCCAGCCGCTCGGCGATTTCGGGGCTGGTGTGGAAGTTGGCGATGCGGTCGGCAATGACGCGGGCGATGCGGGCCGGCGAAAGTTCGCCGTTGGCCGGCAGGATCCAGTTGCCTTCCAGATCGAACTTGCCGATGACACGGGGCCGGACCGATTCTTTCCAGTTGTAGAGCTGTTCCTTGAGTTGGTTCTCGATGAAGGCGCGTTTTTCCTCCACGACCAGCACTTCCTCCAGGCCTTCGGCGAAGTGGCGCGCGCCCTCGCGCTCCAGCGGCCAGCTCATGCCGACCTTGTAGACGCGGAGGCCGATTTCCCGGGCCTTGTCGTCGTCGATGCCGAGGTCGAGAAGCGCCTGGCGCACGTCGCCGTAGGCCTTGCCGGTCGCCATTATGCCGAAGCGCGGTTTGGGGCTGTCGATGACGATGCGGTCGAGCTTGTTGGCCCGGGCAAAGGCCAGCACGGCATAGAGCTTGTGCTCTTGCAGGCGCTTTTCCTGCTCCAGCGGATGGTCTGGCCAACGGATGCCGAGCCCCCCTTCGGGCATGACGAAATCGTCGGGCGTGACGATGTTCAGGCGTTCGGGGTCGATCGACACGGAGACCGAGCTTTCGACGGTTTCCGTGATGGTTTTGAAGGCGACCCAGCAGCTCGAATAGCGCGACATGGCGAAGCCCAGCAGGCCGAGGTCGAGGTATTCCTGAATGCTGGCCGGGTTGAGCACCGGTATCATCGCCGACATGAAGGCGTGTTCGCTCTGATGCGCGATGGTCGAGGACTTGGCGCCATGATCGTCGCCGGCCAGAGCCAGGACACCGCCGTGCGGCGAAGTGCCGGCGGAGTTGGCATGCTTGAAGACGTCGCCGCAACGGTCGACGCCGGGACCCTTGCCGTACCAGATGCCGAAGACGCCGTCGTACTCGGCGCCTGGGAACAGGCCGAGCTGCTGCGAGCCCCAGATCGCAGAGGCCGCGAGGTCCTCGTTGACGCCGGGCTGAAATTTGATGTCGTTGTTTTCCAGGAAGGGTTTGGCGCGCCACAGCGCCTGGTCGTAGCCGCCCAGCGGCGAGCCGCGATAGCCGGAGATGAAGCCGCCCGTCTTGAGACCGGCGGCCATGTCCCGCTGTTTCTGCATGATGGGGAGACGCACAAGGGCCTGGACGCCGTTGACGAAAACCCGGCCCATTTCCAGAGTGTACTTGTCGTCGAGGGATACGGCGGCCAACGACATTATCCTCACTCCCGTATGTTGGATGATGGCATCAGTAAATAGGTAACCTATGCTGACCTATTTTGCAATCGGGCGGTCGTTCAATCCTACGTGAAAAGAATTAGGGCCGCACCGTCAATCGTCCACGCTGAGCTCATCCAAACCGTATTCCCTCACCTTGCGGTAGAGCGTCGAACGGCCGATACCCAACTGCCGGGCGGCCTCCGACATCTGGCCGCTGCAGCGTTCGAGGCCGAGACGGATGGCCTCCTTCTCGACATCCTTCAGGGAGACGCTGCGGCCGTCGTCGGCTTCCGTCCGGATGGCCCCCGGAACCACCTGCTCCGCGCCCGCGTCCAGGGCGTCCAGGGTCGGGACCATGCCCTGGGCCTGGGCGATCTGCGGAAAATCGTTGATCGTCAGGACCTCGCCGTCGCACAGCACGACCGCGCGGAAGATGGTGTTTTCGATCTGCCTCACGTTACCCGGCCATTCGTAATCCATGAGCATTTGCAGGGCGTCGTCCTCGATGCTGCGCACGGTCTTGTCTTCCGAGGCGGAATAGGTGGAGATGAACCGCTCGACCAGCGCCGGGATGTCCTCGTTGCGATGGCGCAGCGGCGGGATGTGGATGGGGAAGACGTTTAGACGGTAGTAGAGATCCTCGCGGAACGTGCCCTCGGCGACCAAGTTGGCCAGGTCCCGGTTGGTGGCCGAGATTACGCGCACGTCGACCTTGACGGTCTTCTTTGAGCCGATGGGGTCGACCTCGCCTTCCTGCAGGACGCGCAGCAGTTTGACCTGGAGGTCGGCCCGCAACTCGCCTATTTCGTCGAGGAACAGCGTACCGCCGTCGGCCTCCTGGAATTTACCCGTGTGTTTCTGATCGGCGCCGGTAAAGGCGCCTTTTTCGTGGCCGAATAGAATGCTTTCGACCAGATTTTCCGGAATGGCGCCGCAATTCACCGTCACGAAGGCCCTGCCGGCGCGGTCACCGACGCCCTGGATGGCGCGAGCGATGAGTTCCTTGCCGACGCCGCTCTCACCTTCCACCAGGATGGGAATATTGGAATCGGCGGCGCGCTGCGCCAGGTCGAGCGCACGGCGCATGGCCGGGCCGCGCCCGATAATGTCCTCGAAGCTCAGGGTGCCGTCGGCGCGCCGGGTCAGGCGCGAAACCTCGCCGCTCAAAGCCGAAATCTTCAGGACGTTTTCGATCGATACCTGCAGGCGTTCGGGACTTGCGGGTTTGACGACGAAGTCGACGGCGCCCGCGCGCATTACCCGGACCACCGTTTCGACACCGCCCTTCATGGTCAGCACGATGATCGGCAATGTCGGGCGGGTCGGGTGAACCCGCTCCAGCACCTCGAAGCCGTCAATTTCCGGCATCACCAGATCCAGCACCACTAGGTCGATGGGTTCGGGTTCCGGACCCATCAGGATGTCCAGCGCCTCGTTGCCGCCGTGCGCCGTCAGCACCCGGTATCCCAGCGTCTCAACAACCGTTTTCAGATACCGGAGTTGGGCCGGATCGTCCTCGACGATGAGGATGGTTTGCGCCATGGTGAAGCCTCATAATGGGGGCGGAATTTGCGAAAATATGTGCCACCATAACGCAATTTTCCTGATTGTGTCATTCCGAAACACATTGATCCCATCAACATTCACAAAGGTTTGTCCCAAAACGAACCCTTCCACCGGGCCGGCAACCCGAGCAGCGGAAAACGGGGATGATTTATTTACGGTCAGGGATTATTGTTGCGCCGCCTTATTCGACACCCGCACAATTGCCTTACTTTCCTCGGGGATGGAGTTCGCCACCCAATGACGATTCTGGTTACCGGAGCCGCCGGATTCATCGGCTCCCACGTTTGTATCAAGCTTTTGGAACGGGGTGAGAGCGTCCTCGGCGTCGACAATCTCAACGATTATTACGACGTGTCGCTCAAGGAAGCTCGGCTGGCGCGCATCAAGGATCACCCCAATTTTCGCTTTGCCAAGGTCAACATCGCAGACCGGGAAGGGCTGTCTCAGGCCATTGCGGACGCCGGTGGTATCCGGCGCGCCGTCCACCTGGCGGCTCAGGCGGGTGTGCGCTATTCGCTTGTCAATCCGTTCGCCTACGTCGAAACGAACGTCATGGGCCATACCGTCATTCTCGAGGCCTGCCGTCACGCACCCGACTTCGAGCATCTGGTGTACGCCAGCTCAAGCTCCGTTTACGGCGGCAACAAGGACCTGCCGTTTTCCGTCGACGACCGCGTCGACAACCCGGTTTCAATGTACGCGGCAACCAAAAAATCGGATGAACTGATCAGCCACAGCTACAGTCATCTTTTCCGCGTACCGGCAACCGGATTGCGTTTTTTTACGGTCTATGGCCCTTGGGGACGGCCGGACATGGCGCTGTGGATCTTCACGAAAGCGATCTACGCGGGCGAGCCTATCCCGATCTTCAACAATGGTGACATGCGCCGCGATTTCACCTACATCGACGATATCGTGGACGGCACCATTCGGGCCCTCGACAATCCGCCCGAAGACGACGGCGAAGCGCCGCCGCATCGGGTTTTCAATATCGGCAACCACCGCTCGGAGGAGCTGATGCGATTGGTCGAGATCCTCGAGCAGGCGACGGGCAAGACGGCGGATCGGGAGTTTCTGCCCATGCAGCCGGGCGACGTCAAGGAAACCTACGCCGACATCACGCCCATTCAGGAACAGCTCGGCTTCCAGCCGCGCACATCGATCGAACAGGGCATTCCGGCGTTCGTCGAGTGGTATCGCGGCTACCACGGTCTATAACGGGGGAAGTGATGGCCGCACCCCCACCCATCAATCTCGAGACCGCAAAGCGCTTTGCCGAAGCGGTGCCGCACATGGCCGAGTTGGGGCTCGAGATCGTCGAAGCCGCCCCGCGTGAAGGCGTCATGCGCCTGCCCTTCCGGGACGATCTGGTCGGGAACCCCGATACGGGCGTGCTGCACGGCGGCGTCATCACGACCTTGATCGATTCGATCGCGGGCTTCGCGGTGTTCGCCAGCATGGAGGAAATGCGGCCCATCGCAACGCTCGATCTGCGCATCGATTACCTTAAGCCCGCGACCGCCGGCGAGGATCTGTTCGCCTACGCCCACTGTTACAAGGTGACGCGCAATATCGCCTTCGTGCGGGCCGTGGCCTACCACGCGGATCGCGACGATCCGATCGCCCATACCGCCGCCACATTCATGCTGGGCACGCCCGGCGATTTCGGCGTATCGACCCGCTCGGATGCCGGCGGGGGAAAGGCGTCGTGAGCTTGATCGACGCCATCAAGGCCGCAAAGGCGGCGAACGACCCCAACAAGCTGGTCGATTCCTATCCCTATGGGCAATACCTTGGCCTCAAGGCTCTTCAGGCAGAGGAAGGTCTGCTTTGCCACCTGCCGTTCGACGCCAAGCTGATCGGCAATCCTTTGCTTCCGGCGCTGCACGGGGGCGTGGTCGGAGCGCTTCTGGAAAACGCGGCGCTGCTATCGCTAATGTGGGAATTGGAGCTCGAAACCCTGCCCAAGACCATCAACATGTCGGTGGACTATCTGCGCTCGGCCAAGCCGGTGGATTCGTATGCCCTGGGCCTTATTGCCAAACCGGGCAGGCGTGTCGCCAATGTCAGGGTCGAGGCCTGGCAGGGAAACCGGGCGAAGCCGATTGCCGCGGCGCACGGCAATTTTCTGCTGAAGTAACCCGCACGCCGTTTGGCGACACGCGCCGCCGATCCCATATTGAAGACACGCCGATGCCATTCAAACCTCACGGAGTCTTATATCGATGACCGATGCCGCCAACCAACCCGATCTCGGTGATCTGCCCGGCTGGGATCTGACCGACCTCTATCCCGGTGTCGATTCAAAAGAATTGTCGGAAGACCTCGAACGGGTCGCCGCATCCGCAGTCGCGTTCAAGGGCGCTCACGCCGGCAAGCTCGCGGACATGACGGGGGACGAGCTCGCCGCCGTGGTCAAGGCGTACGAGGACATGCAGGAAACGCTTGGCCGGATCGGCAGTTTCGCCTTCCTTACCTATGCGACGGACATGAGTTCGGCGGAGACCGGCCAGTTCTTTCAGAACATGCAGGAACGACTCAACGAGATCACCACGGATTTGCTGTTTTTTACCCTGGAGATCAACCGGATCGAGGACGATGCGCTGGCGGCCAAGTTTGCCCAATCGTCCGACCTCGCTCACTACCGTCCGTGGATACGCGACGTCAGATCGTTCCGCGAGCATCAACTCGACGACGAGCTCGAACGCCTGCTGCACGAGAAGGAGGTTTCCGGACGTGCGGCCTGGATCCGCCTGTTCGACGAAACCATGACGGACCTCCGTTTCCCCATTGACGGCAAGGAGATGTCGTCGGAGGAGGCGTTGCACCTGCTGTCGGGCAAGGATGCTGACTTGCGGCGTCAGGCGGCCGAAAGCCTGGGTGCCGTGTTCAGCGACAACATCCGGCTGTTCGCTCTCGTCACCAACACGCTGGCCAAAGACAAGGACGTCGAGGACCGCTGGCGGTCGTTCGCCGATCCTGCCGATTCCCGCCACCTGGCCAATCAGGTCGAGGGCGAAGTTGTCGATGCCCTGTCGGCGGCCGTCAGGGACGCCTATCCCGCGATGTCGCATCGCTACTACGCCATGAAGGCGCGCTGGCTCGGCGGCGACAAGCTGGACTACTGGGATCGCAACGCGCCCTTGCCCGAAGACGACGATCGGTTTGTCGCCTGGCCGGAGGCAGTGAGCACGGTGCTCGACGCCTACCGATCCTTTTCGCCTGAGCTGGCCGATCTGGGGAAGAGGTTTTTCGACAATGACTGGATCGACGTGCCCGTGCGGTCGGGCAAGTCGCCCGGCGCGTTCGCCCATCCCACGGTACCGGGCGCGCACCCTTATCTCATGCTGAACTACCAGGGCAAGTCGCGTGACGTTATGACCCTCGCCCATGAGCTCGGCCACGGCGTTCACCAGATACTGGCCGGCGGACAGGGGGCGTTGATGGCGGATACGCCGCTTACGCTGGCGGAAACGGCAAGTGTGTTCGGCGAGCAACTGACCTTCCGTGCCATGCTGGCGGCCGAGACCGATGCGGGCCGCAGACGCATCATGCTGGCCAACAAGGTCGAGGACATGCTCAACACGGTGGTCCGGCAGATCGCCTTCTACGAATTCGAGCGCCGCGTCCATGCCGAGCGCAAGTCCGGCGAAATCACGCCGGATCGCCTGGGTGAAATCTGGATCGACATTCAAACGGAAAGTCTCGGTCCGAGCCTGCGCTTCGACGACAATTACCGCCATTTCTGGTGTTACATTCCGCACTTCATCCATTCGCCGTTCTACGTCTACGCCTATGCCTTCGGAGATTGCTTGGTGAACTCGCTCTATGCCGTGTACCTTGAGGCGGAAAGCGGATTCCAGGAGAAGTATCTCGAGATGCTGAAAGCGGGCGGTACGCTGCGCCACAAGGAACTGCTGGCGCCGTTCGGCCTGGATGCCTCCGATCCCCAATTCTGGGCCCGCGGTCTCACCGTCATCAGCAGCTTGATCGACGAGCTGGCGGCGGCGGACGAGGAAGCTGGTTGAGGGGCCATGGCCCAGCGCGATGACGACAGCCTGACGGGTCGCGTCCGCCGTTACGCGCGGGTCTCCAGCAAAGTGGGCGGGCTGGCCGCACGGTTGGCCGGGGAGCGCGTTTTGGGCTTGCCGCTCGACCGCACCAAACATGCCGCTGACCTGCGCGAGGCGCTGGGCGGTCTGAAAGGGCCGTTGATGAAGGTGGCGCAGATCATGTCCACCATTCCCGAAGCCCTGCCCGACGAATACGTTGCCGAGCTGACCCAGCTTCAGGCCAATGCCCCTGCCATGGGCTGGCCGTTCGTCAAACGCCGCATGGCATCGGAGCTGGGGCCCGACTGGCAATCCCGCTTCGATGATTTCGAGCATGAGGCCCGGGCCGCGGCCTCCCTCGGCCAGGTTCATCAGGCAACCGGCTTCGACGGCAAAAAACTTGCCTGCAAGCTCCAGTATCCCGATATGGGCGCCGCGGTGGAGGCCGACCTCAGACAGCTCAAGCTGATCTTCGCCATCTACGCACGCTACGATCCCTCCATCGACACTACCAACGTTCACGCCGAAATCGCCGACCGCCTGCGCGAGGAATTGGACTATCACCTGGAGGCGCGGCACATGCGGCTTTACCGCGAATTGCTGGCGGGTGAGAGCGAGGTTCACGTGCCCGAGCCGGTCGACGACCTGTCGACCGATCGGCTGCTGACGATGGAATGGGTGGACGGGCGCCCCATGATGGAATTTCGTGAAGCCGATCAGGAAACCAGAAACCGGTTGGCGATGAACATGTTCCGGGCCTGGTACGTGCCGTTTTACGACGGCGGCGTCATCCATGCCGATCCTCATCTGGGAAACTATTCGGTGCGCGAGGACCTATCCATCAACCTTCTGGATTTCGGTTGTGTCAGGAGTTTCAGGCCGCCCTTCATCGGCGGCGTCATCGATCTCTATCGGGCGCTGGAGACCGACGATCGCGATCTTGCGGTGCACGCTTACGAGACCTGGGGCTTCACCGGTCTGTCGGCGGACGTCATCGACACGCTCAATCTTTGGGCGGAGTTCGTTTACGCACCGTTGCTGGAAGATCGTTCCCGCCGGATCCAGGAATTCGAAAGCGGCGGGGTTTACGGGCGCGAAGTGGCAGGCGAGGTCGCCCGCCGCCTGCGTGAACAGGGCGGGGTCGCGCCACCCCGCGAATTCGTGTTCATGGATCGGGCCGCCATCGGACTGGGCGGAGTCTTCCTGCACCTAAAGGCCGAAATCAACTGGCATCGGCTGTTTCATGAATTGATCGCGGATTTTGATCCCAAGAAGCTGGCGGCGCGGCAAAAAAAGGTGTTCGGCAAGGCGAACGTCCCCTTGCCCTAAGCCGTCCTAATTGTCCTGTTGGTGACCGGAAACGCGAAACGGCCGCTCCGTGTGGGGAGCGGCCGCTTTGCATTCAGTGAGTCTCAAGTTCGTGTATCTGGTCTTTTAATCTGAGTTTCTGCCGTTTCAGCTCGTTTAACAAATTGTCATCCGGGTGAGGTCTTTGGTTTTCTTCGTGAATTGCTTGTTTGAGTGCGGCGCGCTTCTCGACCAAAGCCTCGATCTGAGCCTCGGAGTTCATGGCAGAATCCCTCCACTATCTGTTTTCGATAGGTCATTTAATCACAAACCCGGCCCCCGAGTCCCGCAGGAAATTGTCCCGGTTTGCGTCAAGATGCCGCAAGCCCGCCTATTGATCTTTTGCTGCTCGGGAGAGAGGCTGAATGCCGACATTTCTGCTATCATGTCCCTTAGGAAATCCGATCCGGAAAGATCACTGCTCGTGGATGACAAGGATACAGAGGATCTGCGGCGGCAGCTTGAGGAGCTGCGTACCGCCCACCGCGACCTGGATGATGCCATTGACGCCCTGCATGCCACGGGCAAACGCGACATGGTCCAAATTCAGCGCCTCAAGAAGCAAAAATTGGCGCTTAAGGACAAGATCACCAAGATCGAAAACGTTCTGTTGCCCGACATCATCGCCTAGCCGCGTCTGCGGCAATGCGGCCGGTTTTAGGCAGGCTAACCGGATTTAGCCCGGCACGGGCGTTTGTCCTGTTCCTCTAGATACCGTTCCCGAATTTCCCGATCGACGTTTTCCGCCTTCAATTCGGACAAGGCCTTTCTGAATTGCGCGACAAGAGCCGGATCGGTTCCCTTGCTGAAGACCATCCAAAGAGGTTTGGAAAGTCGGTCGACCCGGATGACCGGTTCGATTTGGTCGCCGTCGTATCCCAGGGCGCAAACATTGGCCCGGGCGACGAATGACGTGAGCGGCATCATGGCGAACCTGTTCTTGAACAGCATGGCGACGCCCTTGCTGTAGTGGGAGTAGCTCACGTAATCGGAGCCTTTTTTGAAGTTTAACTCCTTGAGCAGACCTTCGGTGTTGCTTTTGGCCGCCACGCCAAGACGGTGGCCCTGAATACGCGCGTCTTCCAGCGTACGGGGGTTGACCTGCCGGTTGCCCTTCAGTTTGTAAAAATAGATTTCATAGGGAGACACTTCGCCGACCCACAGATAGTTCTTTTCCCGTTTCGACGTTCGGGATAGTGAAAAGAACAGAATGTTCGGCTTGGCCTCCAGTTCATTCAAGGCGCGGCGGAACGGCTGTATCTGAACATCCGCCACATCCAGATCCACCTTGGATTTCACGCGCTCGATGACCTTCCTTGCCAGGTCCGTTACATAGCCGACAACCTTTCCGTCGACCGTCATTTGCAGCGGCGCAAAATGGGCCGCCACAACCTTGATGCGCGGCGGCGTGTCGGCGAACGAAACCGCGGCGGGGCAAAGGCTCAGTCCCAAGGTCACAAACAAGGCGAGATGTTTCATGCCGTCCGCCGGTTATGCGTTTTACCCTGCATGGGTGGATGTATTCCTGACCCAGAAACGAGCACATTCGGCCGGCCAGAAATGAGGTAAGCCAATATAGCGGAATGTCGATGGGATTTACTTGGAAATTGACGCCCTGCCCACCTATCCTTGCGGCTAGGCGGCATGTCCAAGGGATTTTCGGCCATGCTGGCTACATTCGCGGATTGACCCCGGTATCGGCGGTTAGGGAGCAGGAATGATCATCAAGTGGGGGCACTTGCCGGTCGCAACGCGTCTGTTGCTGGTGTTCGGCGCTCTGCCGATCGTGTTGGGAGTCGTGGTGTTGACCGGCTGGTACACCCACAACGCCACGCTCATCCAGGTTTCCGCGGCGTTTGTTCCCATGCAGTACAACACGGCGCTTGGATTCCTGCTCAGCGGCGTCGGCTTGGCGGGCCTCATCCTGGGCCTCGTGCGCATTGCCGGCGCTGCGGCGTCGATAACGCTCTTAATTGGCGCGCTGACGCTGGTGGAATACATCTTCGGCGCCGACCTGATGATCGACCAGCTCCTGATGGAGCACTACGTCACCGTTGAAACCTCCAACCCGGGCCGCATGGCGCCGAATACGGCTCTATGCTTCAGCCTCACGGGTTTGGCAGTTTTGGTGATGCTGCGCAAGCGACGCCAAGCCTCGGCCACGGCGGTTTCAGGGGTCTTGGGCTCTCTTGTTTTCGGCTTGGGTTTCATCGCCTTCGCCGGCTACGCCATGAGCCTGGAAACGGCCTACGGCTGGGGTCACCTGACGCGTATGGCCGTGCACACGGCGGCGGGCTTCATCGTCCTTGGAGCCGGGTTGGTTGCGACGGCGTGGCATTTTGACGATCAGCGGCGGCAAGGCATGCCGAACTGGCTGTCCTGGGCCATGGGTATCGCTGTCCTGGCCTTCACGCTCAGCCTCTGGCAGGCCCTCGAATCAGAAGCCGCCGCGGGCATTGCGCAGGTCTTCGTCCTGGTTTTCGGCATCGTCCTGTCGATCGCGTTGTCGGTGACGGTCTCCGTCGCCGGCGTTTCACGCCGTCGGGCGGTGGCGGCGGAACTGGCGAAAACCGATCTGGAGGAGGAAGCCCGTGAGCGCAGGAATGTCGAAGCGGAACTGAACAAAGCCCGTCAGGACTTGGAAGTTCAGGTTGATGAACGAACACGGGATCTGCAGCTTGAGAAACAAATTACGGACACGGCCCTGGAAAACATGGACCAGGGCATCAGCATGTTCGACGAAAACCTCAAACTGGTCGCTTTTAACGACAAATTTTCGACCATGCTGGAATTCGAGCCCGGACAGATCGAAGTTGGTCTCCACCTCGAGGATTTGTTCCGCTTTGTCGCCAAACGGGGGGACTACGGACCGGGTAATATCGACGACCAGGTCGCCCAGCGCATGGCAACCGCCCTGCAAAGCGAGCCGGTGACCCTCGAGGTTGAATTGCTGAGCGGCACCGTCGTGGAAATCCGCAGCACGCCGCTTGCTTCCGGCGGCATCGTGCGGACCTATACCGACATAACGGACCGCAAACGATCAGAGGCAGAACTGGAGCACGAAAAGCAGCTTCTCGATGTGACGCTGGAAAACATGGATCAGGGCATCACGATGTACGATGCCGAGCTGAGGCTGGTAACCGCCAACCGGAAGATCTTGGATTTCACCAATATCCCCGAAGAATTCCTGCGTTCCGGCGTACCGATCGACGAGGTCTTTCGGTACAACGCGGAGATCGGCGAATACGGTCCTGGCGATGTTGACGAACAGGTGCGTGAAAGAATGGAATTGGCGCGAAAGTTCCAAGCCCATCATTTTGAACGCATTCGGCCCGATGGCACGGTCATCGAAATCCGCGGGTTGCCGGTCGAGGGCGGCGGCATGGTGACGACCTACACAGATATCACCGAACGCAAAATGGCGGAGGATCGCGAACGGTTGGGCCGTGAGGCGCTGGATGCCATGTTCGATGCAACGCCGACACCGCTTGCGGTGCGTAAGGCCGAGCAACTCGAATATGTTCGAGTGAACAAGGCCGCCTGCGAACTGGTCGGCCTGTCCGAAGACGCATTTCTCGAAACCGATCCGCGCGACATATGGTACGGCGATGATGAGCGTCAGAAGTTCATCGATTCCATGACCACAGAAGGCGTATCAAAGGGCGTCGAGGTGAAGCTCAAACACTTCGCATCGGGGGGGTACCGAGACGCCGTTGTCACCAGCACGCCCATCGTGTTTGGGGGCGAACCTGCGCTTCTCATGGCCGGGCACGACGTGACCGAGCGCAAGAAATACGAAACTGAAATCAGCGCCGCCAGGGATGCAGCGGAGGCGGCGGCGCAGGCGAAATCGGATTTCCTCGCCTCGATGAGCCACGAAATCCGGACACCGATGAACGGCATCGTCGGTATGGCCGATCTTTTGTCCCAAACCGAACTCGATGACGATCAACGGCTGATGTTGAACACGCTTCGGGATTCGGGCAACGCCCTGCTCACCATCATCAACGACATCCTCGATTTCTCCAAGATCGAAGCGGGCAAACTGGATATCGAGAGCGTTCCCGTATCGGTGGTTGACGTTCTGGAAGGGGCGGCGGCCACAATGGCGCCCAACGCCAGCCGCAAAGGCGTGCGGATCACGACATTTGTCGATCCCGAGATACCGCGGAACTTGATCGGCGATCCGGTACGACTGCGCCAGATCGTTTTCAACATCACCGGCAACGCCGTGAAATTCTCCGAGGAAGGGGAAGTCGTCGTCCGGGCCGATGTCACTGCCGACGCCGGCGATGAGGTTTGGATCAGGCTCTCCGTCATCGACCAGGGCATCGGCATATCCGAAGAAGCTCAGGAAAATCTGTTCGAAGCATTTTCCCAAGCCGAAAGCTCAACCACGCGCCGGTTCGGGGGCACGGGCCTGGGCCTCGCCATATGCAAACGCCTAACCGATATGATGGGCGGTACGATCTCGGTCGAAAGTCAGATCGGTTCGGGCTCGACGTTTTCCGTCGAAATACCCCTGAAAGTGGACGGCAAAGCTGCTGCACCCGAACCGGAGACCGTCCTGGAAGGCTTGCGGATCCTGGTGGTCGCGGAATCGGAGATGCTCCGCCACACGATGGAGCGGTACCTGACCTGCGCGGCGGGGCAAGCGGACACCGTTGCCGATGTTGGCCAGGCTGTCGAGTTGCTTGATGCGAGCGCGGAAGCGGCGCCCGTAGACGTCGTAGTTCTCGACCTCGACATGGACGGTGAGCGTCAACGGGCGGCCATGGAGGAGCTTAAATCGTATGACGCCAAATTCGTCGTGCTGGGCAGCGGCCAGCGCCGCACCGCCCGCATCGAGGATGGCGACTGTGTAACCGTTGACGGCAATCCTCTGCGTCTGGCGCGCTTCATCAATGCCGTCGCCGTCGCGGCCGGTCGCGCCAGCCCGCTGGTGAAACCCGAGGACACGGCGGAGCCGGGAGAGGACATCGTTGCCCTAACGGTCGACGAGGCCTTGGAGCAGGGAACGCTTATATTGCTGGCGGAGGACAACCCGACCAACCAACAGGTGATCGGACGCCAGTTGACGAAGCTGGGCTACACCTGCGAGATGGCTGATGACGGCAAGCTCGCCCTGGAAGCTTGGCGCAAGCGTGATTACGCCCTGCTGCTCAGTGACTGCCACATGCCCAACATGGACGGCTTCGAGCTGACGGCGGCCATCCGGGCCGACGAGGAGGGCACGGAAAAGCGCTCCCCCATCATCGCCGTTACCGCCAACGCACTGGAAGGGGAGGCAGAGCGCTGTATCGCCGCCGGCATGGATGATTACCTTTCCAAACCATTGGCGATGTCGGATCTCAAAGCGGCCCTGAAAAAATGGATGCCGCAGGCCGCCGTGGCGCCGTCGCCTGAACAACCGGACCCGCCCGCGGATACGCCGGACGATGAAATGCCGGCCGAATCCGGCCGAGCGGTCGAACCCAAGTTCCTGCGCGAGACATTCGGGGACGACGACGACCTTATTAAGGAGATCCTGTTGGATTTCGTTGAGCCGGCCCGCGCCACGGTCGGCGAAATCGATACCGCCTTCCAGTCACGCGATGCGGCCGGTTTGGGTGCCGCTGCGCACAAGCTCAAGTCATCCTCGCGCTCGGTCGGCGCGGAAATCCTCGCTGATCTCTGTGCCGAACTGGAAAAAGCAGGCAAGAGCGGTGATTGGGACAGCATTGAAAGCGGTCATCCGAAACTCGCGCCAGCCATCGCCGCCGTCACCAGCGAAATTGAGGCTCTCTAGCGCCCGGAGCCGTTCTTCAGGCTTTGCTTGTGTTCGTACATTGCCCGGTCGGCTTCGGCCAGGGCCCGGTCGGCATCTTCGCCGTCCTTGAAGGAATAGGCCCCATAGGCGATCTCGATGGGAATTTCCACTTCGTCCCAGACCAGCGGAGACACGGCGATATCGGCCAGCAAAGCGTCCGCCTTTGCCCGAGTTGCGGCGGCGTCGCTGTGCGTCAGGATTACGCCGAATTCGTCGCCGCCCAGGCGGCCCACGACGTCGCTCTCGCGCACATGGCGCAACAGGATGTCGGTGACATGGAGAAGGGCAGCGTCCCCCGCCGCATGACCGTGGGTGTCGTTGATGTCCTTGAAGCCGTTAAGGTCGAAATAGAGCACGCTGGAGGGCTCGTTGTAGCGTTCCGACAACGAGATCGCACGCGCCAGTTCCCGCACGAAGGCACGGCGGTTGGCGATCGGTGCCAAGGTATCAAGATCGGCCAAACGTTCGACCTCCGCCAGGCGATCCTTTGTCCGCTCCAACTCGTCACGCAGGTGGTGGACCTCCCCCATCAGGTTCATCAAGGCCTCGCGCACGCGCGGTGTCAGTTCCGGTTCCGGGATGCCCATGACGCTGGTGGTATCGGAGATATCCCGGGGCGTCGTCGCGGTTTCGACGGCCGGCGTGTCGTCGGTCCGTCGCGGACGGGTGATGCGTTCCGTGCGGATGACGCCGCCTGTCGGGCCTATTCTTTTGATTTCCATGGCCGCAATTCTATCACACTGGTGGACGCCGCGTGATGCAGCGTCTTGCGCCTTTTGCCGCGCCCCCTATAATCGCCGCCTCCAAAGCTTCGACCACTGACTTTTCATATAGGATTTCCACCGCGTCATGACCAGTGAAACCGCTCCCCTCGTCGGCATTATCATGGGTTCAAATTCCGATTGGCCGATCATGAAACACGTCGAGGACACCCTCGGCGAATTGGGTATTTCCTGCGAATCAAAAGTAATGTCCGCGCACCGTACGCCGGAGCGCGTCGAAAACTACTGCGCCACCGCCAAATCCCGGGGGGTCAAGGTGATCATCGCCGGCGCCGGCATGTCGGCGGCATTGCCGGGCGTGATCGCGGCGCAAACCACCTTGCCGGTCCTCGGCGTACCGATGGAAAACGCCAAGGTTGCCAGCCTCGACGGCATACTCTCGATCCTGCAGATGCCGGCGGGCATTCCCGTGGGCGCCTTGGCCGTGGGTCGCGCCGGCGCGGTCAATGCGGCGTTGCTGTCGGCCGCCATTTTGGCATTGTCGGATGAAGGGATATCCCAGGCACTTGACGATTTCCGCGCGAAACAGGCCGCCGCCGTGCCTGAAGAGCCGAGCCTTTAGTTCGAAGCCAAAATCCTTCCCACGAAGGGTAGCCGCCCGGCAAGACGTTCGACCCGGCCGCGGACTTTCTGGATTTTGAGCACGTCGTTGATACGGCGGTCAAGGAAGGCCCAGCTTTCCTTGAATCCCTCCGATTCGTCCTGCAGCCAATAGAGCACCGTCGATGAAACGACGCCGGCCAGGAGGGCGCGCTTTGAATAGAAGTTGAAATCGGTGGAGGTATCGCCGATGCCGTGCCACATACAGTCAACGGTAGCGTAGAGGCATTTGGCTGCAAGTACATGATGGCCCGGCAACGCCAGATACGAGACGGCGCGGGCAACGGCCTCGCGATTGGAGGCGTCCTGTTCCAGTCTCAGGCGCACGGCAAGGGCGATGCGCCGATGAATTCTCAGCTTGCTGAGATCCTCCTTCGCCAAGGCTTCGAGCATGCGCAGGTCAGCTTGGGCGGAGGAAAATTCGAGTACCTCTTTCGGTCCACCCATGAACAGCCGGCGTGCGGTGCCGGGGGGCAGGTCAAGGTCCCTTTCCGCCGCCACCATGGCCTGCAGCGACCAACCGTCGAACGGCACGTGCTCCAGGATGGCGGCCAGCAACGCTTGCTTTTCGCCTAGTTCCTTGTCGGTTTCGCTCATTTCGCTGCTTCCCCCCCAGCCGTCGTTTCCTCTTCTGCCGTCGTTTCCCTTCGGGCCGCGGCTTCGGCAATGGCGTATTTAACCTCCGATTCGAACATCAGTGTCGAGAGGTCGGTCATGCGCTGAGGATAAAGTATGCCGTCCAGATGATCGCACTCGTGCTGTACGACCCGGGCGTGATGGTCGGCCAGGTCCTCCTCGATTTCGCCGCCCTGCAGGTCGAGGGCACGAAGCTTGACGGTCGTGTGCCGCGGCACCACGCCGCGCATCTCGGGTACCGACAGGCAGCCCTCCCAGCCGTCTGTGACGGCGTCGTTCAGCGGCGTAATTTCCGGATTGATAAGGACGCGGGGCGTTCGTTCGAAGTCATCGTCGGCGTCTTCCGGCGGCGGCGGGAAATAGACGATCACGCGCGAGGAGACGTGAACCTGCGGGGCCGCCAGGCCCTGGCCGCCGGCATCGATCATGGTTTCGATCATATCCACGACCAGCCGTACGATTTCGGGCGCGCTCGCGTTCTCGACCGGTTCGGCAATCTTGCGTAGGACGGGATGACCCATGCGGGCGATTTTGAGTATGGCCATGCCCCTAATATGGCGCGGAAAGCGACGCGCGCAACGAAAAAGGCCGCCTCGAAAGACGGCCCTTTCCGTTCCTTTCGGAAGCCGTCAGATCGCCTTGACGATGTCGTCGACCATCTTCTTGGCGTCGGCAAACAACATCATGGTGTTGTCGGCGTAGAACAGATCGTTGTCGATGCCGGCGTAACCGACGGACAGCGAGCGCTTGACGAACAACACGGTCTGCGCCTTGTCGACGTCGAGGATCGGCATGCCGTAGATCGGACTTTGCGGATCGTCGCGGGCGGCCGGGTTGGTTACGTCGTTGGCGCCGATGACGAAGGCAACGTCGGCGGTGGCAAACTCGGAGTTGATTTCCTCCAACTCGAAGACCTCGTCGTAGGGCACGTTGGCCTCGGCCAGCAGCACGTTCATGTGGCCGGGCATGCGGCCCG
>CAYFKJ010000003.1:375943-659140 GCA_964343605.1 uncultured Rhodospirillaceae bacterium | reverse complement strand
GCGCCGCAACCGGCTGCAGCCGCGCCGGCGCCGCCGCCCGCGCCGCTGCCGCCGCTCGTCGCTCCGGCGCCCGCCCAGCCCGCTGTTGCGGCAGCCGCTCCACCGCCACCTGCGCCATTGCCGCCCTTGACGTCGCCGGCGGCTCCTCAACCGGTCGCGCCGGCACCCGTGCAGGCCGTTACGCCCCAGCAGGTTGCAGCGTTGAACTTTCCCAATGCCGGTCAGAACGAACTGGCCAGGATCTTCGCCACCAGCCTTGCCCAATCGGCTTCAACGGTGACGACGGCGCCTGCCAATTCGACGTTTGCCGCTCCCGTTGCGGCGCCGTTGACGTCGGTCCAGTCCAACATCGCCAGCAACGTCCTGCAGGCCTACAACGATCCGCTGACGGGCAAGACGCCGGCGAGTTCGACCGTCACGCCGGGCGCCTCCCTGGCGTCGGAAACGCCCAAGCTTGAAAAGGTTGTTGTTCATTTCGGCAATGGCTCCTCCAGGCTCAATCGTAAGGATAAGGCCAGCATCCGAAAGGCCGCCAAGGCCTACGTGGCCGGAGGGCGGGGCGTCATCCGGGTGGTCGGACATGCTTCCCATCGAACCCGGGACATGAATGTCGCCAGGCATCGCATGACCAATTTCAAGGTTTCGCTGGACCGTGCCAATGCGGTGGCTCGGGAACTGATGCGGCATGGCGTGGATGCCAGCGTTCTGCGCATCGAAGCCAAAAGCGACGCAGAGCCCATTTACTACGAGTACATGCCCGAGGGTGAGGCGGAAAATCGAAGGACGGAGATCTTTCTGGAGTTTTAGCCTGAATTCGCGCTTGAATTCAGAACCGTGACGGGCGATTAAACGCCCGACACTCGCGACCGTGCAAATCCGGCCGCATTCCGACAACACGGCAAGCCGTTCCGGCGGCCGGTTCTGGTGAAGAAGATGGACTTTCATCGCATCAAGCGGCTGCCGCCTTACGTATTCGCCGAGGTCAACGAGATGAAGGCGCGGGCCCGCGCGGCCGGCGAGGACATCATCGATTTCGGCATGGGCAATCCCGACATGCCCACCCCGGCCCACATCGTCGAGAAACTCGTGGAAACGGTGCAGGACCCGCGCTCTCACCGATACTCGACCTCACGCGGCATCCCGGGTTTGAGGCGGGCCTATGCCGCCTATTACGATCGCCGCTTCGGCGTCGATCTCGACCCCGACCGGGAAATCATCGTTACGCTGGGATCAAAGGAGGGCTTCGCCAACCTCGCCCAGGCCATCACGGCGCCGGGCGACGTCATTCTGGCGCCCAATCCCAGCTACCCCATCCACGCCTACGGCTTCATCATTGCCGGTGCGGTGATCCGCCACTTGCCGATCGGTTCCGGAGACGAGTTCTTCGAAAATCTCGAACGCGCCGTACGCCACAGCGTACCGGCGCCGTCGGCCATCGTGTTGAACTATCCTTCAAATCCCACGGCCCAGGTGGTCGATCTCGATTTCTACCGGGAGGTCGTCGACTATTGCCGCTCCCGCGACATCTTTATCCTGTCCGACCTGGCCTATTCCGAGATCTACTTCGACGGCCAGCCGCCGCCTTCCATCCTTCAGGTGCCGGGCGCCAAGGACATCGCCGTCGAGTTCACCTCTCTCAGCAAAACCTATTCGATGCCGGGTTGGCGCATGGGATTCGCGACCGGCAACGCCAAGCTGATCCAGGCCTTGGCGCGGATCAAATCCTACCTCGACTACGGCGCGTTCACGCCAATCCAGGTAGCGGCGACGGCGGCCCTGAACGGCCCGCAGGAGTGCGTTGATGAAGCGAGAAATACCTACCAGTCGCGCCGCGACGTCCTGGTTTCGAGTCTAAAGGCCGCAGGTTGGGAAATTCCCAGCCCACCTGCCACCATGTTCGCCTGGGCGCCCCTGCCGGAGGCCTTCGCCGAAATGGGATCGTTGGAGTTTTCAAAATTGTTGTTGGAGGAGGCCCAGGTGGCAGTATCGCCGGGTATTGGCTTTGGCGAGTACGGTGAGGGCTATGTCCGCATCGCGCTCGTGGAGAACGAACAACGCATCCGTCAGGCGGTGCGCAACATCAAAAAGTTTCTTGCTTCGGCCGATCCGGCAGGGGCGGGGCAAGCATCCCGGGCGATCGCATCTTGAGCGCGCCGCTGAAAATCGGCGTCGCCGGTCTTGGGACCGTTGGCGCGGGCTTGCTCAAGCTGGTTGAAACGCACGGCGATTTGTTGGCACGGCGCGGCGGCAGGCCCATCGAGATCACGGCCGTGTCGGCCCGCGACCGCGGCCGCAATCGGGGCGTCGATCTTTCCGGTTTCACCTGGTATGACGACGCCTGCGAAATGGCGGCGGACGAGAACGTCGATGTTGTGGTGGAACTGATCGGCGGATCGGACGGCATTGCGCGCGCCGCGGTCGAAACCGCCATCGCCAAGGGCAAGTCTGTAGTGACCGCCAACAAGGCGCTGATCGCACATCACGGAACGGCCCTTGCCGCCGCCGCCGAAGGTGCCGGCGTCTCGCTGGCATTCGAAGCCGCCGTGGCCGGTGGCATCCCCATCGTCAAAGCCTTGCGGGAAGGACTTGCCGGCAACGAGATCAGCCGCGTTTACGGCATTCTCAACGGCACCTGCAACTACATCCTGACGCAGATGGAGGAAAGCGGGCGCGATTTCGAAGAGGTGCTCGACGAGGCCCAGCAACTGGGCTACGCCGAGGCCGATCCCAGCTTCGACATCGACGGCGTCGATGCCGCCCATAAGATCGCCATTCTGGCCAGCGTGGCCTTCGGCTGCCCCGTGGACTTCGACGCGGTGCACGTGGAGGGCATCCGGCATGTCAGCGCCATGGATATCGCCTATGCCGCCGAGCTCGGATACCGCATCAAGCTGCTGGCGATCTCGCGCGGCGTCGACGGCGGCATCGAGCAGCGAGTTCATCCGTGCATGGTGCCGCTGCATACCCCTATTGCCCACGTCGAAAGCGTCTTCAACGCCGTCGTCGCGGACGGCGATTTCGTCGACCGCACGGTGTTCGAGGGGCGCGGCGCCGGCGCCGGGCCGACGGCTTCGGCCGTCGCGGCCGACCTTGTCGATATCGCCCGGGGGTTGAGCATGCCCGCCTTCGCGGTGGCCACGGACGACATGCACGAGCGTCCCACCCTACCGATGGACGACCACGTCGGGCCGGTTTACGTGCGCCTCATGGTAATCGACCAGCCCGGCGTCATGGCGGACATCGCGGCCATATTGCGCGACGAAGGCGTTTCCATCGAATCGGTGCTGCAGCGCGGCCGCGCTCCCGGCGAAACCGTGCCCGTGGTGCTGATCCTGCACGACGGCCAGGAAGCGGCCATGAAACGGGTGCTGGCGGCGTTCGAAAATCTCGAACCGGTTGTCGAGACTCCGCGCATGATCCGCATTGAACTGCTATAGATATATCTCAATTACAAAATGCCCTCTTAAGGACCCCTCGTTCAAATGACAGAAAAAAAGATATTGAATCGAAATCTTTCGATTGAAGCGGCGCGCGTGGCCGAAGCGGCGGCCATCGCCGCCTATCGCCAGATCGGTCTCGGCGATGAAAAGGCCGCCGACCAGGTTGCCGTCGACGCCATGCGCAAGGCGCTCAACAGCCTCGACATCGACGGCACCGTGGTAATCGGCGAGGGGGAACGCGACGAGGCGCCGATGCTCTTTATCGGCGAAAAGGTCGGCACCGGGCAGGGGCAGAAAATCGATATCGCCCTCGATCCCCTGGAAGGGACGACGCTTACCGCAACGGGCGGTCCCAATGCCCTGGCGGTAATCGCCTTCGCGACGGAAGGCGGATTGCTCAACGCACCCGACACGTACATGGACAAGATCGCAGTCGGCGGCGGCTTGCCGCCCAACGTGGTCGATCTCGATGCGGACCCGGCCGAAAATATTCGCGAGCTGGCGAAGGCCAAATCGTGCGAGCCGTCGGACATCGTCGCCTGCATCCTGAGCCGGCCGCGCCACGACGAAATGATCGCCAAGGTGCGGGAATCCGGCGCCAGCATCCGACTCATCCCGGATGGCGATGTTGCGGGCGTCATCGCGACGGCGACGCCGAGCACGGGCATCGACATCTACATGGGCACCGGCGGGGCGCCCGAAGGCGTGCTGGCTGCGGCGGCCTTGCGCTCCACCGGGGGGCAGATGCAGGGGCGTCTGGTATTCCGCAACGAGGATGAACGCGACCGCGCCCACCGTATCGGCATCACCGACCTGCACGCCAAATACGACCTCGACAGCCTGGCTAGCGGCGACGTCATTTTCGCCGCCGCCGGCGTTACCGACGGTACCATGCTGGACGGCGTCAAGCGGGACGGTGACGCCATGATTACCGACACCGTCGTGATGCGCTCGCGCACAGGTACGGTGCGCTGGATCAAGGCCCGCCACGCCGCCGGCAAGGTCTCCGGCTGACCCACGGCGGAATGGTCGAGGCTACCGCCCCAGCCCCCGACCGCGATAGCGGCGAAGCCGCTTTTCTCGGCGTCGAACATTCGGCGACCGAACGCCGCTGGCGTCTCGACGAGGGCGATGAACGCCTGGCTCAGGCGCACATCCAGGCCCTGGGCGTGCCCGACATGGTCGGGCGCATTCTGGCCAGCCGGGGCGTTTCACCCGAAGAAGGCGAAGCCTACCTTAATCCGACGCTAAAAAGCTTGCTGCCCGATCCGTCGGTGCTCAAGGATATGGACAAGGCGGCCGAACGCCTGGCCGAGGCGGTTGCGGGTGGAGAGAAAGTTGCCGTTTTCGGCGACTACGACGTTGACGGCGCCACGTCATCGGCCTTGCTCAAACGATTTTTCAATGCTGTCGGCGGAAAGCTGCGCGTCTACATTCCCGACCGCATCAAGGAAGGCTACGGTCCCAACACGCCCGCGCTGAAATCATTGGCGGAGGAGGGCGCCACCGTCGTCGTTACCGTCGACTGCGGCGTTTCGGCGTTCGAGCCTCTCGAATGGGCCGCGGGCGCAGGTCTCGACGTCGTCATCGTCGATCATCACGAGGCCGAAGCCGGATTGCCGCCGGCGCACGCCGTGATCAATCCCAACCGCCTAGACGAGGACCGCTCGCTCGGTCACCTGGCGGCGGTCGGCGTGGCCTTTCTGTTGGTCATCGCCACGAACCGGGCGCTGCGGCAACGGGGATGGTTCGACCAACGGCCCGAACCGGACCTGATGCAGTGGCTCGATATCGTGGCACTAGGCACCGTTTGCGATGTCGTGCCGCTGCTCGGCCTGAACCGGGCCCTCGTGACCCAGGGCTTGAAGGTGCTGGCGGCGCGGCGCAATTCAGGGCTCAAAGCGCTGGCCGACGTTGCCGGGATCGACCGCAAACCGGAGGTCTACCACCTCGGCTTCGTGCTCGGTCCGCGTATCAACGCCGGCGGCCGCGTGGGCAAATCCGATCTCGGTTCGATCCTGCTGGCCTCCGACGATGCCGCCGAGGTCTCCGCCATCGCCGGGGAACTGGAGAAATTCAATGCCGAACGCCGGGCCATCGAGGCCATGGTTTTGGAGGAGGCGATCGCCCAGGTGGAATCTCGCGAGCAAGAGAGCGGCGACCGGACGCCTCTCGTCATCGCCTCCGCCACCGGCTGGCATCCTGGCGTCATCGGCATCGTCGCCAGCCGTCTGAAGGACCGCTTCGGCCGTCCCGCCATGGTGCTTGCCTTCGACGAGGACGGGATCGGCAAGGGCTCCGGCCGGTCGGTACGCGGCGTCGATCTCGGCAGCGCGGTGATTGCCGCCCGCCAGGCCGGATTGCTGGTCAACGGCGGCGGCCATCCCATGGCGGCCGGGGTTACATTGACCGAGGACCGCCTGGAGGCGTTTTCAGAATTCCTGATTGAACGGCTTGCCGATCAGGTCCGGGAACTGGGCGCGGCAAGAAGTCTGCGCCTTGACGGGGCGCTCTCTTTGCAGGGTGCCACGGCGGATTTCGTGGACCTCCTGGAGCAGGTGGGGCCGTTCGGCTCGGGCAATGCCGAACCGCGCTTCGCCTTGGCCGCCGTCAAGGTCATCAAGGCGAGCATCGTCGGCCAGAACCACGTGAGCTGTATTTTCTCCAGCCGCGACGGCGGACGGCTCAAGGGCATCGCCTTCAGGACCGCCGATCTGCCCCTAGGCCAATGCCTGTTGGGGGCCGTCGGGCGGGAAATCCACGTCGCCGGCAAGCTCCGGGCCGACAATTGGCAGGGCCGCCGGGACGCCCAATTGTTCATCGACGACGCCGCCGAAATAAAAGATGCATTGGGGTCTTGATCGCGCGACCCGTTCAGTCTACAAACCCCGCCGACGCTCCCATCGTCTAGTGGACTAGGACGCTGGCCTTTCACGCCGGAAACACGGGTTCGAACCCCGTTGGGAGCGCCAAATTACCTTCCAATGTTCGTTTCGCGTCGATACTTGGCGCAGTCGGCGTCCCATGCCGGTGAGCCGTTTCGGCTTTGAATATTTGTGCCAAAGTGTGTATAAATACACATTGTAAAGTGGTCGAGGATGTATCCCGCAACGTCGTACAGGGGGGAGCCATGACTACTCGCCATTACCACTATTACGTAGCCGTCATCGAACACAGTTCCGACCCGGATACGCGCTACGGCATTTTCTTTCCCGATCTGCCGGGCTGTACGGCCAGTGGCCAAACAGAGCAGGAGGCGGCCATAAATGCCGAAGCCGCGCTGCGCCAGTACGTCAACCATACGCTCGACGTCGGCGAAAAACTGCCGCATCCCACTTCGCTGGAAGACATCGAGGCTAAACCGGATGCGACGGAGGTCGCTCGGATCCTGCTGCGCTGCGACATGCGGGGACGGGCCAAGCGCATCAACGTCACCATTGACGAGGCGTTGCTGGGACAGATCGACGCCGCCGCCGAGATGGAGGGCGTCAACCGCTCCAAATACCTGGCCCTGGCGGCCCGCGACCGGATCGCCGCCGCCTGAGTTCCAGCGTTTTTTTTGTCCCGGCTCCAGAGCGCCGTTTATTAGAACGGTTCTTATGTCTAGTATTGCCGCCAAATCCTAATCACCCATTCACGGGACCGAACAGGCGGGGACGATGACCAAACTGGAAAGCTATGTGGAAGGCCGCTGGCAGGCGGGCAGCGCCGACGGGCGCGAGTTTTACAATCCGGCAACGGGCGAGGTGCTGGGGCACGTCGATGCGACGGGCGTCGATTGCGGCGCGGCACTGGAGTACGCGCGTGGTGAGGGCGGTTCCGCCTTGCGCGCCCTTAGTTTCGAGGAGCGCGGAGCGCTGCTGCGGGCGGCGTCGGACGTGCTGGCGGCAAACCGAGACAAATACGTCGACATTGCGCGCCAAAATTCCGGCAACACGGCCATGGATGCGGCCATCGATATCGACGGCGGCATCGGCACGCTGAAATACTATTCCTTCTTCGGCAAATCGCTTGGCGATGCCCGTTGCATTGCCGAGGCGGGTTCGGACCAGCTTGCCAAGGAAGACGTCTTCCGCTCAAGCCATATCTGGACCAGCCGCCGGGGCGCCGCTGTTCACATCAACGCCTACAACTTTCCGTCCTGGGGTCTGTGGGAGAAAGCTGCGGTGGCGTTGCTCGCCGGCATGCCCGTGGTCGCCAAACCGGCCAGCGCCACGGCCTGGCTATCGCATGAAATGGTGCGGGACGTAATCGCCGCCGATATCCTTCCCGCGGGCGCGTTGTCGCTGATTTGCGGTTCGGGCGAGGGGTTGATGGAAGGCCTCGATCCCTTCGACAGCGTGGCTTTTACCGGTTCGGCCGAAACCGGCGCGATGTTGCGCGGCCATCCCCGCATGTTGGCGGCGGGACCCCGTTTCAACGTCGAGGCCGACAGCGTCAACGCCACCATCCTCGGCACCGATGCCCTGCCGGGCGATGCGGTGTTCGACCTTTTGGTGCGTGAGGCCGTAAAGGCCCTGTCGGTCAAGGCGGGGCAGCTCTGCACCAACATCCGGCGCGTCATCGTGCCCGTCGACCGGCTTGAGGCGGTGGCGGAAGCGGTGACGGCGGGGCTTGGCAAGATTTCCGTCGGCGACCCCGTCGACGAGAGCGTGCGCATGGGACCACTGGTCGACAAGACGCAGCAGCAGGCGGCTTTCGACGGTCTGGCCGCACTGGCAGCCGAAGGCACGGTCTTGACGGGCGGTGGCGTGCCGGATGACCTGCAGGGCGGAGATCCTGACCTCGGCGCTTTCATGGCGCCGACACTGTTGAGGTGCGATGATCCCGACGGGGCCACGGCGGTGCACGAGATCGAGGTCTTCGGTCCGGCCGCGACCCTCATCCCGTATCGTGATCGGGCCCACGCCATTGAACTCGCTCACCGGGGTGGGGGATCCCTGGCCGTCAGCCTGTTCAGCGATGATGTCGACCTATGCGCCGAAACCGCGGCGGCGGTCGCCCCCAGCCACGGCCGGGTGTTGGCGGTCGATTCCATGGTGGGGAAAAACCACACCGGTCATGCCATCGTCATGCCGCAGTGCGTCCACGGCGGGCCGGGGCGAGCCGGCGGCGGCGAGGAATTGGGGGGCTTGCGGGGTTTGCGCTTCTACATGCAACGCACCGCGATCCAGGGTTCCCCGGCGCTGCACGAAAAGCTTGGTGAAAGCGCCGTCGAAGCCGCATTCTAGTCGCCCGGATTAATGGCTCGGGTGTGGTTGTGGGGCGCGGAGAAAAGCTTTCCGAGGCACTGGTCGAGGCCTTCAAGGCGTTCGGGATCAGCCGCATATTCGGCATACCGGGCGGCGGATCGAGCCTCGACTTGATTGCGGCCGCAGGCGCTGCGGATCTCGACTTCGTCCTGGCCCGGACCGAAAACGCCGCCGCGATCATGGCGGCGGTGACGGGCGAACTCACCGGGGCGCCGGGCGTCGCGTTGGCGGGGATCGGGCCCGGGGCGGCAAGTATCGTCAACGGCGTGGCCTATGCCTCGCTGGAGAGGGCGCCATTGATCGTTTTGACCGACGCCCAGGAACCCGGTGACGCCAGCCACCATCAGGCTTTCGATCAGGGGGCTTTGTTTGAGCCGATCAGCAAACTCTCCACGCAACTTGCCGCAACTGCCACGAAAGCCGATTTGCGCCGCCTGATCGAAGCCGCCCGGGCCTTTCCGCCGGGGCCTGTCCACATCGATCTCTCGAGTGAAGCCGCCGCCGCTTTTATTGAGGACGGCGTCGCCGGGCCCGGCAAGTCCGGGCCGGCCGAAGATTTGTCGGGGCTCGAAGATGCGGCACAAGTATTGGCGTTGAGAAGACGTCCTGTCATCATCGCCGGGCATGAATGCCGGGACGCCGGGACGGCCGCCGCCCTCGTCACCCTTGCCGAGAAGCTTCAGGCGCCTGTGCTCGTAAGCTACAAGGCGAAGGGCGTGATGCCCGAGAGCCACGCGCTGTTCGTCGGCATGTTCACCGGCGCCACGACGGAAGCCGAAACGCTCCGGCAAGCCGACGTCGTGCTCTTATGCGGCTTTGATGCCGTGGAAATGATACCCGGGGCCTGGCCCTACGCAGCGGATGTCATGGCAATCAACAAAGGCCCCGACCGTCCATTGCCAGCGACGCCCGCGCGCCGGATTTGGGGCGAATTCCCGGATGTACTGAACCGGCTCGCCGATGCCTTGCCCGAGGCATCCAACGACTGGTCGTTGTCCGAGATCGCTGACCTCCGTCGCGGCATGCGGCAGCGGTCCGCGGTGCACGCGGAAGCGACGCTCAATCCGGACAGGGTCGTGGAGGTTTTGCTTGATCAAGTGTCCTTTCCGGTCCGGGTGACGGTCGATGCCGGCGCGCACATGTTTTCAGTGATGAACCTGTGGCCTGCCGAAAACCCCAACGACGTACTCAAATCCAACGGATTGTCGACCATGGGATACGCCCTGCCCGCCGCGATCGCTTCATCGTTGGAACAGCCGGACCTTCCTGTGATCGCCTTCACCGGCGACGGCGGTCTGATGATGTGCCTGTCGGAACTATCGACGATGGCGCGCCTCGGTTGCGATGTCCTGGTCGTGGTGCTGAACGATGCGGCGCTTTCACTGATCGACGTCAAACAGCAGCGCCGGCAGGCTCCAAGTTCGGGTGTGCGCTATCCGGCCGTCGATTTCGACGACGTGGCGCGGGGCTTCGGTGTGCCGGCCTGGCGTACCGAAAATCTGAAAGGGTTCGAAACCGCCGTCGCCGAGGCAATTCGACGTGATGGCCCGAAATTGATCGATGTGCGCATTGATCCGGCAGGCTACGGTGATCAACTGACGGCACTGAGAGGCTAGAGCACAGGGAAGGAATATTGAATGACTGAGAAGTTTGCCTTTATCGGTCTCGGCGCGATGGGCGGTCCCTTGGCGCGGCACCTTGCCCAATCGGGCCGGGAGTTGGCGGTTTACGACCTCGATGCCGGCGCGATCGCCAAAATCACCGCCCACGGCGCCCGTGCCGCCGTGTCCGTGGCGGATGCCGCAGCGGACGCCGACGTCATTTTTACCTGTCTGCCCGCCTCGCGCGAAGTACGTGCCGTCGTCCTTGGTGAAGACGGCGTGCTGGCCGCCGCCAAGGAAGGCGCGTTGATCGTCGACACCAGCACCGTCGATCCCGAAACGACGGACGAGATTGCCGCCGCCGCGCTTGAAGTCGGCTGCGCATTCGCCGATTCACCCATCGGCCGGACCGTCGACCTGGCGGAGCAGGGACAGGCGCTGTTCATGGTTGGCGCCACCTCGAACGATTTCGGCCGGCTGTCACCCGCGCTTGAGGCGATGGGTTCGACCGTTCACCACTGTGGCAGACCGGGTGCGGGAATCCGAACAAAGTTGGTCAACAACTTCCTGGATATCGCCGCGGCGCAGCTCTCGGCGGAAGCTCTGACACTGGGCGCCGGTCTCGGCCTGGATGTCGAAACCATGTTGAAAGTGGTTCTTGAAACCACCGCTACAAACGGCCATCTCGCCCGCCTTTGGCCCGTCAAGGTCCTGGCCGGGGACATCGAGCCCGGATTCAGCATCGACCTTGCCTACAAGGACATGTGCCTGGTTACTGACGCGGCCCGCCAAGCCGGCGTGCCCGTGGTGCTGGGGGGCGCCGCGCGGGAGAGCCTCAATCTCGCCCGGTGTTTGGAAAACTATGGAGCGAAGGATTTTTCGGCATTGCTGGACGTGGCGAGTGCCCATGCCGGCCTTGATCCGATTCGGGCAAGACCTTCGGATTAAAGGTTGATCCGGAAAATCCGATCGAAGCCGACTTGGGTTCAAGGCTTGCCTCGGCGGTATTTAGGATTAATACTCATTAGCGATCGTTCGCGTATCAACGCGAAAGCCTGGAAAAAGTAGCTTCGGCGGAGGACACCTCCGTTGGGGGGAGGCTCTTATGAAGGCATGGCTCTGGGGGTTGGGCCTATTCATTGTAGGCATGACAAACTTTGCACCTGCGGAGGCAGGAACGCTATCCGGTGAACTTCAGGTCGACGGCAAGCGCCCGCCTAAAAGCTTCATCATCTATCTCAGTCCGGCCGGTTCGGACGGCGTCCAGGCGGGCGACAAAGCCTTGAGGGTGAGCCAACGCGGCAGCCGGTTCTCGCCGGGTGAGGCCGTTGTGGTCCAAGGTGGGGCGGTCGATTTCGCCAACGACGAGGAACAGAACATCGACCACAACGTATATTCGCTTTCCAAGGGCAACCGTTTTGATATCGGTTTGGCATCCAAGGGTACGAACAAGCGCGTCGTGTTCAAGAAGAGCGGCATCGTCAAGTATTACTGCTCGGTCCACAAGAACATGGAAGGCAAGCTGTTCGTCGTCCCCAGCCCCTACTTTGCCCAGGTCGATAAGCCCGGCGCCTTCGCCATCGAAAACGTCCCGGAAGGGGATTGGGTGGTGAAAGTCTCGGTCGCCCACCGCCGTTATAAAGCGTCACCCGTACCGGTCACGATTGCGGGGGACGGGGTAGGCGATGTCGTCCTTCTGGTTTCGAAAAAGCGGAAGAAAAAGTGATGATCCGGACCGCTTTCATTGCGACGTGCGCGGCAGCGCTGCTTTCTTTGGGGCCGACAGGCGTCCAGGCGGACGACGGTCTCGGCACGATCTACGGCAAGATCAAGGCCAAGGGGCATAAGGAGGTGCTGGCGAAGTGGGCCAGTGAAAAGGATCACGACCGCAGCGACGATACCCCCGGCGGCGCCTACGACAAGATCAAAGGGGGCAGCAAGCTGCCGCCGGGCGCCATCGACTACGCCAACCTATCCAGCATGTACGTGATTATCGAGGATCCGACCTACAAAGGCGGCAAGTACCACAATCTCGTGATCACCCGGAACGGCATCGTGCCCAAGGCGTTGGCCGTGTCGGTCAACGACGTCATCCGGGTCCGCAACGAGCTGCCGGAGTACCTGAACGTCTACATCGCCGGCGACGGTGACAACGACATAATCGAATTTCCCGAAATGTCGGAAGACGCGTCGGAAACCGTGAAGGTAACGATTTCCGGTGATTTGGAACTGGGCGTGGAAGAGGACGAAGACCTCATGGTTCCGATCGTTTCGGCGCCCGGCCTTCGCACCCGCCGGGTGTCCAGCGGCAGCGAATACGAGTTTGAAGACCTGCGGCCCGGCAAATACACGGTCCGGTTCTGGTACTGGCGGCTTGGTTCCCTGACCCACGATGTTGACCTCAAGGCGGGTACGCGCGTTAAGCTGGACGAAACGCTTTCGGTGGATCGCGTGTTCAAGTGAGGCATTTGCTTTGTAGGGGCTGATGGGTCTTCGCGCCAAAATCTTCGCGGCATTTTCGATAATCGTTTTCGGCCTTTTGGGCACGGTCGTCTACGTGACGAATTCCGAAACAGAAGCCTACGAGATCGAACGCATCAGTCATCAGCTCAACTCGGCGCGCGAGCGTTTCCAGCGGCGTCTGGACACGCAACGGGCGCATTCGTTCCGGCTGGTCCAGACCATCACCTCGGACCAGAAATACCGGGCCTTCCTGGAGCAGATGAAGGACAATTTCTATACCTTCGCGGAGGAAATCGCGCGCGACACGGACAGCGGCCTCGTCATCGTGGTCGACGAGGAATTGACGGTCAGTGGCGTCTCGGCGCCCCAGGACAGCCGGGCCAACATGGATGACCATGTGGAGCGGTTGAGCGCGGCCATCGAAGCCGATCACATTGCGGAGGTATTCGAGGCGGTGCTCGACGAAGGCGAGGGCCAAACCGCCGTGATCGCTCTGGGCGCCGGTCTGGCCAATGCGGTTTTCGTGCCCCTGAAGGAATCGGCGCGGGACGATTATGCGTTGGGCGTCGTACTGGTCGCCAATGTGATCGACGACAACTGGGTCCGCAACCTGCTGGGCAATGAGGTCGACGATCTGACGGTTGCTTTCTTCGCGGGCGACCGGGCCGTCGCTTCCGACGCCTCGGAGCAAAACCGCCAGGCCCTGGTTGCCCAATCGGCGCCCGAGGGGATTGCCCGGATAATTCTGCAAAGCGATCGTCACCTGGCGCTTACCGATTTTTTCGAGGATGCCGGGGCCAAAGCCGGTTACGTCGTGGCCGGCAATCTGGACCGCGCCCTGAAGCCGATCGCCGAGCTGCAGCGGCAGATCATCCTTTACGGTTTGGGCGTCCTCCTGATCGGTTTGGTCATCACCCTGGCGGCCTCCGCCCGTATCGTGCAACCCATTCGCCGCCTGGTGGACGTGACGCATCACGTCCTGGACGGGGATTATTCGTACCGGGTGGAGAACCATTCCTCGGACGAGGTGGGTGAGCTGACCAGCGCCTTTCAGAACATGGTGGAAGGTCTGCAGGAGAAGGAGCAGATCCGCAATCTGTTCGGCAAGTACGTCCATCCCAGCATCGTCAGCGGTCTGATCGACAATCCCGACGAACTGGGCGTCGGCGGCAAGAACCAGGTGCAAACGCTGATGTTCAGCGACATCGCCGGCTTCGTCGGCATTAGCGCCGACATGTCGCCCGAGGAAACGGTGGAATTCCTCAATGAATATCTCGGCGAAATGACCAACGAGATCACCCGCACCGACGGCATCCTGGACAAGTATCTGGGCGACGGCATCATGGCCTTCTTCGGCCCGCCGTTCACGCCCGGCAACCACGCCATGGCGGCCTGCCGTGCCGCCCTGCGCATGGACCGCCGGCTGGCCGAGTTGCGCGAAGCCTGGCTGGAGAAGGGCCTGCCGCCGATCAATGCCCGCATCGGCCTGGCCACGGGCGAAGTGATTGTCGGCAACATCGGTTCCGAGCAAACGCGGGACTACACCTGCATCGGCGAGAACGTGAATGTCGCGTCGCGCCTGGAGGGCGTCAACAAGTACTACGGCACGTCCATTATCATCGACGCCGGCACACGGGACCTGGCCGGCACCGGCATCGAGGCGCGGGAGATCGACATCATCAAGGTCATGGGCAGTGAACATCCCGTCAGGATCTTCGAGCTTCTCGGCCTGACGGGAGAAACGCCGGTCGCCCGTTTGGAGGTCGCCGAGGCTTACGCTTCCGCTCTTGCGCACTACCGGGGCGGCCGGTTCGACGATGCCGCCGAGGAATTCGACGCCTTGGCCAATGGCGAAATCCATGACCCGCCCAGCCGCATTCTGGCGCAAAGAAGCCGGGAGTTCGCCGTAAGCCCGCCCGAGCACTGGGAAGGCGTCTACGCCATGGACCAGAAGTGATCCAGGCCTAGAACCCGAACTTGGCCAGCCGTTGTGGGACACCCAGCCGCCCTGCAAGCAGGATCAAGCCCGTGACCACGATCGAAACCGCCAGCGCCAACCCCCAGGCCGTCATGTTGTCCACGTAGCCCGGGAGGACGGCCAGGGCGAAGCAGAATGAGACGTAGGAAATCAGGCCCTTGCGGGCATTGGAGATGGTGGCGGCGGAAAACTGGGCGCCGTAACTGTGGAAGAACATCCAAGCGTTGGCCGAGGTCATAATGGGAAAGGCGAAGGCCAAGCCGGTCAAGCTGGGCCCGAGGGTTTTGGAGAACGTGGCCGCGAGGGCGACCACACTGCCGCCGACGGCTGCGCGAAAAATCAAAAATCCGATCCCGCCCTGGCGCTTCGCCCGCCCGCCGCCGGCCTTCTGGTCATAGCCCCGGTAACGCAGGACATGGGCCAGGGCAAATCCCGCGGCGACGATAACGACCGACCAGAACAGGGATGGTTGGGCGTTTGTCAGGGGCAGGGCGACGACGATCCAGGCCGCCGTCGCCACGCAGAGATTCATCCAGAACCGCGTCAGCCGCGTGGATGCATGGGCGTAAGCCGTCATGAACGTGTGCACGGCGGCGGTTGCGGTGAAGCTCACCAAGGCACCCCTTGCCAGGAATTCCGGTTCGACCTCGAGCGCGACGAAGAAGAAGCCGGGACCCGCATTGAGCGGCAGGGTGATGACCAGCGCCGCGATCAGCACGCCGGCCCGTTCCGCCACCAGGGAGGCCACCAGCAGCACCAGCCCTGTAGCCAGCGCCTTGCCGCTGAAATTTATGATGAGGTCCAGACTTTCCAATTCACCGACTCACCGAAACCGCAGGAAGTTCCATAGCATTTTCCCTAAGGCGGGTGAATTGCCAAGCCCGCTATATCGGACCATCATGGGGTGTCGATTAAGCGGGAGGCACGGTGTTGGAGACTGAAGACAACTCTTCGGGCGAAATAGACGTCCGCGTCTGGCGGGGCGGCGAGGACGGCGCTTATGAGAGCTTCTCGGTGCCCCGGCGGCCGAGCCAGACGGTGCTCGACATCGTCACGCATATCCAGCGCCACATCGACCCCAGCCTTTCCTACCGCTACGCCTGCCGCGTCGGCATGTGCGGCACCTGCGCCATGACGGTGAACGGCAAACCGCGCTGGACCTGCCGGACGCGGGTGGAAACCGTCGAGAAGGGCGGCGAACTCACGATCGCGCCGATCCGCAATCTGCCGCTGGTCAAGGACCTGGCAACCGATATGGCGCCGTTCTTCGATAAATGGGAGCGGGCGGGCGGCCGCTTCCATCCCGATGACCACAAGAGCCAGACCTTCGCCAAAGTCGAACCCGGCAGCCGCGAGCGCCGCGCCGCCAGCGCCGCCATCGAATGCATCGGCTGCGGCATCTGCTACGCCGCCTGCGATACTGTGAAATGGCGGGAGGACTACGTCGGTCCGGCGGCGCTGAATCGCGCCTGGACGCTAGTCAACGACGTCCGGGATGCGGACCCTGCGGGCCACATCCGGGCGGTGGCGGGCGAGGGAGGGTGCCAGGCCTGTCACAGCCACCAAACCTGCGCCGAACTTTGCCCCAAGCATTTGAACCCGACAGCCTCCATCGCCGGTCTCAAGCGCCGGACGTTGGCGGCGGTCTTGAAGGGTGAACTATGAGCGCCCGCAACGAAGTCCGGCTCTACGGTCTGCAGCGCCTTGCGGCATTGATCCTGGCGCCGATGGTCATCGTTCATTTGGGCGTCATGATCTATGCGGTGCAGGGTGGGCTGAGTACCGCCGAGATGCTCTCCCGCACCCAGTCAAATCCCCTGTGGCCTTTGTACTATGGCGTCTTCTACACAGCCGCCGCTTTGCACGCCGCCATCGGCCTGAGGACCATCGGCCGTGAACACACGAACTTTCGGGCGGGCGTGATCGACGCCGGCGCCGGATTTTTCGCGCTGGCGACGCTGACCCTCGGCGTGCGCGCGGTGATGGCGATCTCATGATCAACAGCGCCGCCAAGAACCATCCCACTTACTGGGCGTTCGTCCTGCATAGGGTGTCCGGCCTTGCCTTGGCGGTATTTCTGCCGGTCCATCTCTTCGTCCTGTCGCTGGCGGTGGAAGGGGGGGCGGCGTTGGATGCCTTCCTGCATTGGAGCGATGCGCCCCTGGTCAAACTGGCCGAAACCGTGCTGGTTGTCCTTTTCGCGGCTCACATGGCCGGCGGCGTGCGCCTGTTGGCCGTCGAATTTCTGCCCTGGAGCGGGGCGCAGAAATCCTATGTGGCCATTGCGGTGCTGGTGGCGCTGGCCGCCGGTCTCCTGTTTTTCCTGAACGCGTTCTGAGGTTGGAGATGGAACGCATACGCACGGATATCCTGATCCTCGGCAGCGGCGGTGCTGGGCTGTTCGCAGCCCTTCACGCCCACAAGTGGGCGCCGAACCTCGACATCACCATCGCCGTCAAGGGCCTGCTGGGCAAGTCCGGCTGTACCCGCATGGTGCAGGGCGGTTACAACGTCGCCCTGGCGGAGGGCGACTCGGTGGAGCGCCATTTCATGGACACCATTGAGGGCGGCAAATGGATCAACAATCAGGAACTTGCGTGGACCCTGGTCGAGGGGGCCGTGGAGCGCATCCATGAACTGGAAAACGAGATCGGTTGTTTCTTCGACCGCAATCCGGACGGCACCATCCACCAAAAAGCCTTCGCCGGGCAGACATTCGACCGCACCGTCCACAAGGGCGATCTGACCGGCATCGAGATTATCGGCCGACTGGCCGAACAGGTCTGGGCGCGGGGCATTAACCGGCTTGAGGAACACCGCGCCGTCGCCTTGATTCCGGACAAGGCCGGTGAGCGCCTGGCCGGCGTCCTGCTGGTCGACGTCAGGAGCGGTGAATTCCGCTTCGTCGAAACCAAGGCGGTGCTGTTGGCGACCGGCGGCGGACCGACCATGTACCGCTACCACACGCCGTCGGGCGACAAGAGTTGCGACGGCATGGCGATGGCGTTGAGGGCAGGCTTGCCTCTGCGAGATATGGAAATGGTGCAGTTCCACCCAACGGGCCTGGTTGCGGGGGAGGATACCCGCATCACCGGCACCATCATCGAAGAAGGCCTGCGCGGCGCCGGCGGGCACCTCTTGGACGGCGACGAACGCCGCTTCATGATTGATTACGATGCGCGCGAGGAGCGGGCGACCCGCGACATCGTCAGCCGCGCCATGTTCGACCAGATGCGGGCCGGTCGGACGGCGGCCAACGGCGGCGTCTACATCACCATGCGCCACCTTGACCCCAAGATGGTGCGGGCCCAGTTCAAGGGTATGGTGGAACGCTGCCGCGACTGCGGTTTCGATCTCGTCGGTGGCCTGGTCGAGGTGGTGCCGACGGCGCACTACATGATGGGCGGCGTCGAGTTCGAAGCCGATTGCCGAACCGAATTGCCGGGATTGTTCGCTGCCGGCGAGGATACCGGCGGCGTGCACGGCGCCAACCGCTTGGGCGGCAACGGCGTCGGCAATTCCACCGTGTTCGGCGGTATCGCCGGCAATGCGATGGCCGTTTGGGTCGGACGCGAGGGCGCCTACGCCGAACCCGATCAAGCACTGCTTGATGCGGCCGCGGCGAGCACGCTCATCCCGTTCGGCCAGCCGGTGGGCGACATGAACGCAATCCGCTCCAGGTTGGCGGATCTGATGTGGGAGGACGGCGGTATCGTACGCGACGCGGAAAGCCTCGGCAGGGCGCGGAAAGGACTTGATGACCTGGCGGCAGAATTGACGGTTTGCGGCATCGCGCAATCGGAACGGAAGTTCGACATGGCATGGCACGATTGGCTCAACCTCGAAAGCCAGATTTTGGTCAGCCGGGCGATTATTGAGGCGGCGGCGGCAAGGGAAGATTCGGCCGGGGCGCATTATCGGGCCGATCATCCCGAGAGCGTTCCGCCGGCCGAGGCCTATTACACCCGGGCTCGAATATCAGGCGACGGCATAGAGGTATCCCGGCAAGTCGTTGAATTCAGTCGCGTGAAGCCAGGCCAAAGCCTGATCGAGGAGCCGGCGGCATGATCGACGAACCTCTCATTGAAGAAGCCGGTCTTGAGATCATGCGCCGGGCCGCCATCGACATCCCCGATGATTTTCGCGATGGCATTAAAGGCATGATGGCCGAGGAAGAGGACGAGCTCAGCCGCTTCGTGCTGCAGTCCATGGTGGAGAACTGGGAGGCTGCCGAGAGCGACCGCCGGCCCATGTGCGCCGATACCGGCCTGCCGCGCTATTTCGTCAAGGTCGGCAACGAGGCCCATATCGAGGGCGGCTTCATCGTCTTGGAGCGCGCCCTCAGACGCGCGACCTCCCGGGCTACGCACGAAGTCCCGTTGCGGCCCAACCGCGTCCATCCCCTGAGCCGGGCCGACACCAACGACAACGTCGGAATCGGCGCGCCGGAGATCGATTATTCCTTCGAACCCGACGCCGATTGGATCGATATCACATCCGTGCATAAGGGCGGCCTGTTCGGTTCTGACTACCGCATGCTGTTTCCCGGCGACGGCATCGACGGCATCAAACGGTTCTTCCTCGATGTCATGGTGCAGTTCGGCCGCCGGGGGCTGGCCTGCCAGCCCGCCATCGTCGGCGTCGGCATCGGCGGCAGCAAGGACGTCTGCATGACGCTGGGCAAGCAGGCGGCCTGTCTGCGCACCGTGGGCGAGCGCAATCCCGACCCCGAGGTGGCCAGGCTGGAAGACGAGCTCAAGGATCTCGGCAACAACATTGGCATGGGGCCGATGGGCTTCGTCGGGCGCTCCATGGTGGTGGATTGCCACGTCGAGGTCGGCTGCACCCACACCGGCGGGATGCCCGTCAGCGTCCACAGCTTCTGCCTCTCCTCGCGCCGTGCCGTCGTCCGGCTGCACGCGGACGGGACGGTGGAGCACCGCACGGCGCCCCATTGGTTCACCGACTACATGCGCCGGGAGGGCATCGAATGAGCTTGAAAACCGCCCGGCTGCAACTGCCCGCAACGCCGGAGGCGTTGGCGGCGCTGGAGATCGGCAGTGTCGTGTTCCTCGACGGCGTGGTCTACACCGGCCGGGAAGGGTTCTACAAACGCCTGATCGATGAAGGCCTCGAGCCGCCCGCCGATCTCGCCGCCATCGGCAACTGCAATTTCCACTGCTCGCCCGCCGCCAGTATGCGCGACGACGGTGGCTATGACGTCGGCGCCGTGACCGGGACGGCAAGCTTCCGTTTCTCCAAGTGGATGGAGCGCTGGTTCGAGCTTTCCGGCTGCCGCGTCATCATCGGTAAGGGCGGCATGTCGGCGGAGGATTACCGCGACCACTTCGTACCCAACGGCGCGGTATACCTGACGACGGTGGGCTATGGCACCGGCGCGTTGCTGGGTCGGGGCATTAAACGGGTGCAGGACGTGTTCTGGCTTGAGGAACTGGGCATCGCCCAGGCCATGTGGGTACTGGAGGTGGAAAACTTCGGACCCTTCCTGGTCGAGAGCGACCTTCAGGGCCGCAGCCTGTTCGAGGAAGCCGGGGAAAAGATCAACGAACGGCTGGACGGGCTTTACGCCGGCTTGAAAAAGCCGGCGCTGGGGCGCTACGGCGAAACCACGTCGCGCGACGACGAGGTGATCTAGGGTCCAACTTAAGGGTGCGCGCGGCCGCCCGATGATGTAATAACCATTTACATGAGTAGATCGAAACGCGGCCGCGAGAAGCGGGGCTACCACCACGGCAATCTGGCGGAAGCGTTGATAAGCGCGGCGCTCGACCTGATCGAGGAGTACGGCCCCGCCGGTTTCAGCTTCGCCGAGGTGACCCGCGCGGTGGGCGTCAGTCCGGCGGCACCCTATCGCCATTTCCGCGACCGCGACGCTTTGATGGCGGACATCGCGCGGCGCGGTTTCGACAAGTTCGCCGATCGTCTCTCCGACGGCTGGAACGAGGGCAAGCCGGACGCCCTGTCGGCCTTCAAGAATGTCGGCCAAGCCTATCTGGCGTTTGCCCGGAAGGAGCCCGCTTATTTTGCCGCCATGTTCGAAGCCCGCCTCTCACCGGACACCAGCCGCGAACTGACCCAGGCGACGGAGCGCGCCTTTGGCGTGCTGCGCCAGGCGTGCGAGGCGCTTATCGAACCATTGCCGGAAAGCCAACGCCCGCCGGCGCTGATGATGGCCCTGCACGTCTGGGCCATGTCGCACGGCATCGCCTCCCTGTTCGGGCGCGGCGATGCGGCCCGGCGCCGGGTGCCGATGAAGCCCGAGGAACTGCTGGAAGCCAACATTCTGATCTATCTCGACGGGCTGGGGCTGGGCGGCAACAAATAATCGGTGAAATTTCTCGACCGGCCTCTTGACTCCGGGTTCGGGCCTCCCCATTTTGGTTAATGTAAATAACATTTACATGAGGATCCGATGGACTTCGTCGACAAACTGGATGAACACGGGAAGGGAGCCTGGATCGGCGTCATGATCCTGAGCTTTATTCTCTTTTGGCCGGCCGGATTGGCGATCCTGGCCTATTTGATATGGAGTGGACGTATGAGGTACTGGAAGCGGGGCGGTCCTGGCCGCTGGCATAACAACCACGGCTGCGGCGCACACAACGGCAAGCGCCGGCGCAGGGGGTCGAGCGGCAATTCCGCCTTCGACGAGTACCGCGAGGAAACACTGAAAAGGCTGGAGGACGAGCAGATCGAGTTCGAGAGCTACCTCGAACGCCTGCGCCAGGCCAAGGACAAGACGGAGTTCGACCAGTTCATGGAAGAACGGCGCAACCGGCCGAAGCCCGGCCCGACCATCGACGGCGACGAACCTCAGCCCAGCGCCTGATCACCCGACAACGGGGGCGCAGCGAAGGGACACGCGGCAAGGCGTGTCCCTTTTTCTTTTTAAACAATGAAATTGGATTCCGTCTTTCGCCGGAATGGCGACTGAGGGAAAACCCCACGCACTGGCGTCATCCCGGACTTGATCCGGGATCCATGCTGAATATTCGTTGGGCGCTGACCTTCGAAGAAAAAACTGGATTCCGGCATGCGCCGGAATGACGAATGGGAAAGCCCCCTAAACGTTCTGCAGCTTGTCGCGGATGTTCTGCCGGCGCATCAGCTTTTGCTGGGCGTGGTCGGGAAAATCGGTGAGCAGGATGACGTTGTTGTCGATCAGCACCGAAATCAGGTCCTCGATGATGCGGAGAAGATCGGAATCGGAATCCTGCAGATATGACCGCATGGCCTCTTCCGAGCGTCCGCCGGTGACGAACGCGATCAGTTCCGGATCGTTTTCGTCCAGGACTTCGGGGGCGGCAGGGTGGGGGCGGTCGAATATCGCAACGACATTCCCCCCTGCGTCCCGAGCCACGTATCGCATTCAGCTATCCCCAAAATCACTTCGTGGCGCAAGTTCCTGACGGAAATTGCGCCACGGGAAGATTAGGTTGGAACGGGCTTGTCTACAAGAGGCGGTGCGCTTCAGTCCGTGCAAACGGTCAGCATTTTTTTGCCGGCACAAGGCTGCGCACGACGGTCGAGTACTTGCCCGAGGGGTGCTGGATTGTGGTCCAGGCGCCGGTGTGGCTGTAATAATCGGAAGACGCCGTGGTCTTGGCGTTGACGTCGCTGGTGTAAAGCGGAACGACCAGCAATCCGGCCATGCCGAGCAGCCAGATACCGCCTCCCATGATCCAGGCCCCAATGACCTGTTTGGTGGATAAACCACGCCTTGCGTTGGGATACCGCGACGCTGATTGAGCCGACATCGTCCTTGTCCTTTTGCCCCCCACGCCCCTATGACGTGGGCTCATAGCCCCTATATGGGACTGCCTGATCCGCACACAAGAGGCTTAAGGAAATTTTTGCAAAAAGCTTTTAATAGTATGATGAATAGGGATTTTTTGGACTTCGCTTGAAGCCGCCGCCGCCTTGGTCCAAAGTCCTTTCCGGGATCGGGACGGCGCTCCCAGACGCATAATGACAACAAAACGGACCGCGGACTTGCCGGATCTCCAATCGCTCATAAGAAATGGAAAACCCGCCGGGTTGGGCGGTGAATTCGTTCGCTACTTTCTGGTCAGTCTGGTGGCGCTGGCGGCTGATTTCGGCACCCTGGTCGGTCTGACGGAGTTGTTCGGCATTCCCTATCTTGTTTCCAATGTCGCCGGTTTTATTTTGGGCGCCGTCGTCGTCTACGTCGGCGGCATATTCTGGGTGTTCGGCAAGCGTCGTCTCAAAGACACCCGGGCCGAGTTCAGTATCTTCGTCATGATCGGGGTTGGCGGTTTGGGCGTGAACGAAGGGGTGTTGTGGCTTTTTACTTCCGCCGTCGGTTTTCACTACACGCTCTCCAAAGTCGTTGCCGCTGCGTCCAGCTTCGCCTTCAATTTCCTCGTCCGCAAATATCTGTTGTTCAGGTGATGGGATGACGGACGACGCCGATAATCCCCGCATCGCCGTCATTATCGGCGCCGGTCCGGCCGGTCTGACCGCGGCCTGGGAACTCCTGGAACGCACCGACATCCGGCCCATCGTGCTGGAAGCGGGCGACGATGTAGGCGGTATCTCCCGCACCGTCGAATTTCATGGCAACCGCATGGATATCGGCGGCCACCGGTTCTTTTCCAAGTCCGACCGGGTCATGCGTTGGTGGCGCAATATCCTGCCTCTTCAGGGATCGAAGGACGGCGGGCTTGAGATTACATACCAGAACAAGCGCCGCTGGGTAGAACTTCCCGAGGACGGACCCGATCCAGACGATGTGGACGACGTCATGCTGGTGCGCCGCCGCGTCTCCCGCATCCTGTTTCGCGGCAAGTTCTTCGATTATCCCTTGAGCCTCAATTTTGCGACGCTGCGGAACCTGGGGCTGGTCGCCACCATACGTATCGGTTTCAGCTTTCTCCGGGCGCGTCTCCTGCCGATCCGCCCCGAGCACACGCTTGAAGATTTCGTCATCAACCGCTTCGGGCGGGAGCTCTACGCCACCTTTTTTCGCGACTACACGGAAAAGGTCTGGGGCGTTCCCTGCGGCGAGATATCGGCCGAGTGGGGGGCCCAGCGTATCAAGGGGCTGTCGTTGACCGGGCTCATCAAGCATGCCATTTTTGCTTTTTGGCGAAAGTCATCGGTTGAGCAAAAATCCATTGAAACCAGCCTTATAGAGCAGTTTCTTTATCCAAAACATGGGCCTGGTCACATGTGGCGGCGAGTGACCGAAATGGTGGTGAACAAGGGCGCCGAGGTTCGCTTCGGCACGCGCGTCGTCGGGCTGGAACACCGGGACGGCAGGGTGGCAGCGGTAAGGCTGGCGGACGGTGGTCGCATGGAGGCCGATTACGTCTTTTCGACCATGGCCTTGAAAGATCTGATTGCCGGCCTGGAGCCCAAAGGGCCGCCAATGGTCCGTGAAGTGGCGGAGGGCCTCGTTTACCGCGATTTCGTTACTGTCGGCGTGCTGCTGGACCGCATCGAACTCGGCGGCGGGGCGACCGGCAAGGACTTGGCCGAACGGGTTCCCGACAATTGGATTTACATCCAGGAACCGGGCGTAAAAGTCGGAAGACTGCAGATATTCAACAACTGGAGCCCCTACATGGTGGCCGATCCGGATAACATCTGGATCGGTTTGGAGTATTTCTGCAACGAGGGCGATGATTTGTGGCGGCTTGAGGATGAGGCGATGGGGGCGCTTGCTGCGGCGGAACTGGCGCAAATCGGCATCGCACGGCCGGAATCCGTTCTGGCAACCAAGGTCATTCGAGTGCCAAAGACCTATCCCGCCTATTTCGGCACCTACGACCGTTTCCATCTGATCCGTGAATTCCTGGACGGCTTCGAAAATTTTTACCCTCTGGGCCGCAACGGCATGCATCGCTACAACAACCAGGATCATTCGATGCTGACCGCCATGGTGGCCGTCGACAACATCGTGGCGGGGGTTCACAACCCGGAAGCCTTGTGGTCGGTTAACGCCGAAGCCGAATACCTCGAAGAAGAATAGGTTCGATCGTTGCGCCGTTCCGCTCTCTGGTTTCCCTTTCTGCTGCTGATCGTGGTGCAGGCCCTGTTCATGGTGCGGTCAGATTCGCCCATCCGCAAACAGGCGTTGTGGGGGACGGACGGCTACATGCGTCTGGTCAGGGTGGAAAATCTGGCCCGGACGGGAGAGTGGTTCAACGGCACCATCCGACGCGCCAACACGCCCTACGGCGACACGCTGCACTGGTCCCGTCCCATGGACGTGGTCCTGCTGGCGGGTGCCGCGCCGCTTATGCCGTTTCTAGGCCTCAAACAGGCACTTTACTGGTGGGGGGCGTTCGTCAGCCCCGTCCTCCACTGGCTGACCTTGCTGGCCTTGTTGTGGGCCGCCCGGCCCCTGTTCAGACCAGACGGCCTGGTTTATCTGGGCGTGGTCAGCCTCGCCCAACCCGCCATCCTGTCCTATTACGCGGTCGGACGGCCCGACCACCACGGCCTGATCGGCTTGCTGTTCGTGGTTTTTCTTGGCTTTGCCCTACGCTTGATCATCTCGCCGGGAAAACCGCGCAACGCGACTTTGGGCGCGCTGACGGCCGCGCTGGGCGTGTGGGTGAGCGTCGAATTCCTGTTGCCCTTGGCGATCTTCCTGACTGCCCTTGGTCTCGCCTGGATCGTCGTAAAGGAAACATATGCCAAAGCCGGCGCGACTTTCTGTTCCCGACTGACGCTGGCACTGTTCGCCGCCTTGGTCATTGAAAGGGCGGGGGCGGCACCCTCGGCGTTCGACTTTGATCAACTCTCGTTCGTTCACGTCTATCTGATGGCCCTGATCACGGCCTTTTTTCTGATCGCTCAAATAATCGAGAGATGGCCGATTGTCGCGACCGACGCGGGGCGGCGGTTTCTGTTAGGCGCGTCCGGTGGCGCCGTAATCCTGCTGGTTTTGATGAAGTTTTTTCCCAGCTTCATCGAAGGACCCTTCGCCAACGTCGATCCCCGCGTCATTGCCGTTTGGTTCAACGACACCTCCGAGGTGCGGCCGCTTTTGAACGCTGGAAATCCGCTGAAAAGCATGCGCGAGGGGCTGTTCCATCTGGGGCCGGTCCTGCTCGGCGGACCTTTCCTGTGGTGGCTTTGGCGCGGGAATTCCGGACCCGAACGGCGGGGCTGGGCGATGAGCGCTTTGGGACTCGTTGTGTTCGTGCCCATGTCGCTTTACCAGGCGCGCTGGTCCACCTATGCCGAATTCCTCTTCGTCCTGCCTTATGCGGCCCTCATCATCGCGATCCTCAATCAATTGGACCGGGGCGGGTTGCCCATCGAACGCAGCGTTCTCATGGCCCGGGCGGCGGCGCGGGGCGCCGTGGTGGCGGGGATGACGACGCTGTTCCTGCTGGTGGCGGTGATCGTCTACAAGACCGAGGACCACCCGCCCAAGGGCCCGGGCTGCCGGCTTTCCCACATGGCCGCCATCATGGGCCGGGACCCGGCCCTGGCCGAACCGCCGAAGCGCACCATGAGCTTGGTTTACTACGGCCCGGAGATCCTCTACCGCAGCCGGCATAGCGTCGTCGGCACGCCCTATCAGCGCAACCAGACGGGCATCCTCGATACCGTCAATTTCTTCTCGGACGCCGGGGGCGAGGTTGCCCGCGGTATCGCCCGGCACCGCAACCTCGATCAGGTCATGATCTGTGTGCACGCCGGGGAAGGGAAGTGGTACCGCACCCGGAAAAGTGATCCCGACAGCATGTTTGAAAAGCTCAGCGCCAATCAGCCGCCAGCCTGGTTGAGGCCGGTTGATCTGCCGGATCAGGTCAGCAAGGCTTTCAGACTCTACGCCGTGAACAAGGCGGCGCTGCAATGAATTGGTTCTTCCGCATGCCGGAATTGACGGTGTTCGTCCTGATGGCGGCGGTCACGCTCGGATTTGCGGCTTATCTCGGCACGCCGTTCGTGGTGCCGGACGAGCGTATCCGCATCTATCTCGGCATCCGCTACGCCGTGCCGGTGGCGCTGGCCGCCTTGTGGTTCGCCATTCCGCTGGTGATCAGGCGTCACCAGGGCGCCGATATCCCGTCCTTAAGCCGCGAATTGGGCTGGAGCGCACTCTACGTCGGCGTTTTCACCGGCATCATGTGGCTGCATTTCCACATCAAGATGTGGGTGCCGCTGATAAACCCGGTCCGTTTCGACGACTTTATCAACGCACCGATCAACTTATCCAACCGCTAATCGATGGCGCTAACGTGGTGCGGGAGGGTTTGGCTTATGTGCTGCCCAATGTCGATTGGTGGTATATCGGCGTCTTCGTCGGCATGTTCTTCGTCTCCTTCACCTATCATTTGGTGGCCGACCGACGGGGGTTCCGCCGCGTTTACCTGGCGACGCTGATCAACCAGTCGCTGGGGGCGCTCAGCTATCTCGTCGCTCCGGCTGTCGGGCCGTTTCTCTACGGTTACGGGCCCAATCGCATCGCCACCAACTCCCAGGAGGGCATGTGGGAGGCCTATAACCAGCTCGCGGCTCACGGGCCGGCCTGGCTCGATACCTGGGGTACCAGTTATTTCAACGCGGGCCTGGCCGCCATGCCCTCGCTGCATGCCGGCGCGGCCTGGGTGTTCGTCTGGTACGCCTTCGCCCACCGTATCGCCATCCGCCCTCTCTATGCCGTCGCCTTCCTCTGGATCCTGATCGAAGCCGTCGTAACTCGCTGGCACTATGTCATCGACCTGCCTGCCGGGATGGTGCTGGCGGGGTTAAGCATCTGGCTCGCCAATCGCATGCTGGCGCGGGCGGAGCAGAACGCCTGACCGGCAAAAATTTCAGGGTCGGCAAATGTTGCCGCTTTCTAGGCAATTTTTTCATGCAGGAAGGTTGACCTAAATCTTATGCGACTATTTTAAAATGCTGAAATTAAACAATAAAAATAGATTCAGTTGAGGGCGGAGATTCATACTTTGGCAATCTTTCGCTGGCACGTCGATTGCTCTGTTTGGGGTACGTAGAAACCCGCTCTAGTCCTTCCATAGAGGACGACAGGCGATAACTCCAAAACGGAGCAGAACGATGCAAGAGAACAGAAATTACCAACGTGAATTGGCCGAATGCCTGATCAAGGCGGTCGGACTGGAGGGCGCGATGGATTTCGCCCGCACCAACCACTGGGAAGGCGTTATGACGCAAATCCAATGCGTCGAGGGCCGTTTCATCCACGAGGGCGACGACGTCCTTCACTAAGTTTGGTCGGGTACCAGACTTGCTTTGGCCCCGGCAACAGGGGCACGATACGACCACGAAGCCACACCTGAGTGCGGGAGTGATTTGTGGAAATGGCAGCCGGATTGCGCTTCTTCATATATTTCCTGGCGGCCTACGCGATTTTCACCGCGGCAATTTACATGGCCCAGCGCCGGATGATGTACTTCCCGGCCGCCTACCTGCCGAGACCCATTGACGCCGGACTGCCCACCGCCGAGGCGGTGACGTTCCGTACCGCGGACGGCCTCGACCTTACTTCCTGGTATGCACCGGCCCGCGACGGCTCAGACCTCCCCACCATCCTTTATTTTCACGGCAATGCCGGCAATATAGCCGGCCGCGCCGCGCGTGCGAGGCCCTTCATGCAGGCGGGCTACGGCGTGATGCTGGCGGAATACCGGGGCTACGGCGGCAATCCCGGCAGCCCGAGCGAACAAGGGCTCTACGCCGACGGGCGCGCCGCCATGGCCTATCTGGAAGGCCGGGGCGTGGCGGCATCCGACGTCGTTCTTTTCGGTGAATCGCTGGGCAGCGGCGTCGCCGTGCAACTGGCGGCCGAATATCCCGCCGCCGCCCTGGTGCTGGAAGCGCCTTATACCTCGACCACCGACGTGGCCGCGCGCGCCTACTGGTTTCTGCCGGTGCGCCAGTTGATGAAGGATCGATTTGAATCGGTCAACAAAATAGCCACTATCGACGCGCCTTTGCTGGTCATTCACGGTGAACACGACCGGACAATTCCCGTTGCCCTCGGCCGCCGCCTGCTGGCCGCCGCGGCCGAGCCCCGCAAGGGCGTATTCATCCCCAATGCCGGGCACAATGACCTGCCGGCCCACGGCAGCGACCGCATCGTCCTGGATTTCCTGAAAGAGATCGGCCGGTAAGGAAGAGGTCCGCGCTATCCCCATTCCCAGTGCCAGGAGACGGTGACGGCACCGAAGCGGCTGAATTTGTTCTGGCCCCTGAATTCTTCGCTGCGGAAGGCGTTGGCGTAGGTCAGGTTGAAAGGTCCCACCTCCATCGAGAGGCCAACCGCCAGATCGCCGACCCAGGGCTTCTTGTCGACGCTGTGGCTGTCGCGGAAAGTGTTGCCGTCGAGGAAAATGTTGCGGGCGACGTAGCGTCCCTGGGCGGAAACGAAGACATAGGCCTCGAGGTCCTCCCAGGCGGTCTTCTTGTTTTCGACGTAATAGGGCGCCGCACCCCGGATCAGGCTGGGCGGGCCGAAGTTCTCCCCCAGGTTGACGCCCCAGCGGACCGTGCCGCCGACATGCGCCTGGGTGGAAACGTTGCCGAGCGAGAAGCCGTAACTCGGGATGATGTCGGCCTCGCCGACGATGAAGGGCACGGGCTTGCCGATGCGCTGTTTGTGTTCATAAAGCGCCAGCAGGCCGGGTTCGTTTTCGAGTTGGTTGTGCCAACCCTCGAACTTGTCGATCAGGCGGATCTCGTGAACCAGGTCCTGGGCTTCCTTGCCCAGTGCGGACGGGCCGACGACGCCCAGCGCCAATTCAAGCGCATCCTGAGATTTCCAGCCGTTTCCGGGGTCGCTGATCTTGTAGACGGCGGCGGCGGCATAAAGCCAGCCGGCGTACGGCCGGTCGTTGAGGATCAGATCAGTGCGGAATTTGTCCTCCGGCGTGTAGATGTCCTGCCCGATGCTGAAGCTGAACCGCGCCTCGTCTTTTTCTCCCTTTTCGCTGATGCCGGGCAGCGTGTTCATCGTGTCCAACAGGAACCCGTGAACTTCCGCCAGGGTGTCCGATGAACCGTCCTTCGGCGACAGCCAAGTGCCCCTGATGCCATTGGTGTAATGCCGGTCGGAGCCGGAGAACATGTCGTTCTCCAATTGAACCGAGAACGTGCCGCGATCGGTTTGCTTCTTCTCGTCGTCGGCCCGCGCCGTCGCTGCAGCTGCGATCAGGCCCAGAAGCACCACCAGTATCGTTCCCCCCCGGGAGGTGCGGTATATATTTTGATGCGGCATCATACCCTGTTAAATAGCGCAATTCTTGACAACACATACCATAAATAGCAGCAAATTGACGCCGCACGGTTGCGCTCTCTCCATATAGTGCATATTTAATCCCTTCGCATATACAGCGATACCGTTCGGGGGAAATTCATGTCATTTGAGCTCTGGTTCGCCTTCGCCTTGTCGACCACAATCCTGCTGGCCATTCCGGGACCCACCGTGATGCTCGTGGTGAGCTACGCCTTGGGTCGGGGCCGCACCAGCGGCTGGGCCACCGTCCCCGGCGTGGCGCTTGGGGATTTCACGGCCATCACCGTCTCGCTGCTGGGGGCCGGCGCGATCCTGGCTGCCTCGGCTACCCTGTTCACCGTGCTGAAGCTGGCCGGGGCGGGGTATTTGATCTGGCTCGGCATCAAGCTCTGGCGCTCCCAACCGACGCTTGACGACCTGACCGATAAGGCGGGACGGGGCGGGCGCAAGCGTATGTTTCTGAGCGCCTACATCGTCACCGCCCTCAACCCCAAGGGCATCGTCTTTTTCGTCGCCTTCATGCCGCAGTTCGTCGACCCGAGCCGTGCCTTGCTGCCCCAATTCGTCATTTTGGAGGTGACGTTCCTGGCTCTGGGCACCCTCAATGTGGCGCTCTGGGCATTGCTGGCGGGTGAATTGCGGGCTCGGTTTTCGAAGCCGTCCAACCTGCGGCTGGTGAACCGGATTGGCGGCAGCTTCCTGATCGGCGCCGGCCTCCTGGCCGCGGCGGTACGGCGGGCCTAATCCAGGTTTGGCTGTTTTCTCAGGCGTTTGGTGGCGCCGCGCCGGGTTTTGGCGTCGGTGCGTCGCGCTCTCGCCGATTTGGAGGGTTTGGTAGGTCGCCGCCGGGTGGGCCGGACAGCGGCCTTACGCAATAGGCCAACCAGGCGGTCGAGAGCGTCCTCCCGGTTCCGTTCCTGGGTGCGGTAGCGCTCGGCGGTGATGACGATGACGCCGTCCTTGGTCAGGCGCCGCCCGGCCAGCCTCCTAGCCCGCAGCGCCACTGCGCGGGGGAGGGACGGTGAGGCGGCAACATCGAAGCGTAACTGCACCGCCGTCGCGACCTTGTTGACTTTCTGACCCCCCGGGCCCGAGGCGCGGATGAACGTCACCGCCACCTCGTCGGGCGAGAGCTTGATGTCATCCGTGATCTTTATGGCGGGGCGGGCCATGGGGATTACTTTCATTTGCTGGGCCGGGGCATAAATGCCTCGTCGTCCGGGCGCGGTCAACGTACCGTGCGAAAAAACAGGAGACGACTTGAACGAAGAGCAATCAAGCAGCGCCGAAGAAGAGCGGCGCAAACGGCGCGAGGGCGGCAAGATGGGATTTGCAGAGTTCGTTGCGCTGACGGCGGCCATGCTGTCGCTGGTGGCGTTGTCCATCGACGCCATGCTCCCGGCGTTGCCGGATATCGGCCGCGACCTTGCCACATCAAGCCCCAACGACGTCCAGCTCGTCATCACGGTGATGCTGTTCGGTTTCGGCATCGGACAGCTCATCTACGGGCCCATATCGGACAGCACAGGGCGCAAACCGCCGATTTACGTCGGCATCGCCATCTACCTGATCGGGTGCGTCATCTGCATCTTCGCCCAATCACTCACGGTGATGCTGGTGGGGCGCTTCCTCCAGGGTTTCGGCGTTGCGGCGCCGCGCATCTTAACCGCGGCCATCGTGCGCGATCATTTCGAGGGACGGGCCATGGCGCGGGTCATGTCGTTCGTTATGGCGGTCTTCATCGTCGTGCCCGCCATCGCGCCGGCCATCGGCCAGGGCATCCTGTTCGTTGCCGACTGGCGCGCCATATTCGGCACGTTCCTAGTCATCGCCGTGGTGGTCTTGATCTGGCTCGGCACGCGCCTTGCCGAGACGGTGACCCCGGAGCGCCGGGCGCCGCTGTCATTCCGGCGCAACGCCCGGGCCATCGCCGAAGTCTTCCGCACCCGACAGGCGTTCGGCTACACCCTGGCCACGGGCTTCATCTTCAGCCCGTTCCTCGGTTACCTGAGTTCGGCCCAGCAGATTTTCGCCGACGTCTACGACATGAAGGCCGAATTTCCCATCTACTTCGCCGTCTTGGCGCTGTCCCTCGGCGTCTCGTCGCTGGTCAACGCGCGGCTGGTGATGAAGCTCGGCATGCGCCGGCTGTCGGCCTGGAGTGCCGTCATATTCACGGCCCTTTCCATCGCCATGAGCGCGGGCCTGTTCACGGTGACGAACCAGCCGCCTTTCTGGGTCTTCATGGCGTATTTCATGGTGACTTTCTTCTGCGTCGGCATCCTGTTCGGCAACATGAACGCGTTGGCTATGGAACCGTTGGGCCATATCGCCGGCGTCGGCGCCGCCGTCGTGGGCGCCATCTCGGCGATGATGTCGGTCGCTGCCGGCATCGTCATCGGCCAGGCCTTCGACGGCACCATCGTTCCGCTGGTGCTGGGCTTCGCCGTCTTCGGCGTTGCCGTTCTCGTCACGATGTGGATTACCGAGAAGGGCGGTTAGATCAGCAGCGTCATCGCCACCGACGCGACCAGCAGCACCGCGAAACTGACGTTGATGATGCGGCTGATGCGGGGGTCCTGGAAGAAGTGCTGCAGGGCGGCGCCGGCCATCAGCCAAACGACGTTGCCGGAGGCGACGATAGCGAAGGCCAGCGCCGACTTCAACAAGCCGGAGAGGAAGGGATCGCCGGGGATCAGGTCGAAGCTGGCGAAGAGGGCGGTGAAGGCGGCGTAGGCTTTGACGTTGGTGATATTGAGGATGGCGGCGGTGGCGAATCCCGGCGTGCGGCTGCCGGGCTTGATCTCGCCCACCGGCGGCGCCGTGGCGATGCGGTAGGCGAGATAGGCGATATAGCAGGCGGCGAAGATCGTCAGGCCTTCGGCCGCATAGGGGATTGTCGTAATCGCCGTGATGACGCCCGCCGTAACGCAGGAGACGACGAAAACCAGACCTGCCAACAGACCGAAGTAGTAAGACCAGGCGACGCGTTTGGGGTAGGCCGCACCCGTGGCCGCCATGCTGAGGGTGGCGGGGCCGGGGCTGATCAACAACGCCACGCCGGCGGCAACGAAACCCGCGATGTCGGAGTGAAAATCCATTTTGCCAAATTAGATTGAATTCAAACTGTCTGAAAGGGGCCTAAAATTCGAATTTCCGATCGTCATCTATTGTTGGCAATAGTATTTGACGTTAGAAAAAAGCACTTAGATTACACTTTTTGAGGGATAGCCTGATGGTGGAAGAAACAACCAACGATCTCGCTCTGGACAGTGATATTCCTGGGCGCGTTAGGCGACTTCCAAAGCCCCAAAATGCTGAGCAATCCCTACAGCCGACATATGAAGCAGTAATTAATGCTGTTCACGCCGTAATTGATAAATTTGGCGAGGAAAGCTTCCACGATGGCAAAATTTCCGTCGATATTATTTTTGATCCGGAGAAGCCCGACGAGTATTCGGCAACGATAAAGGACAATGGTATTGGTCTTGATGTCTCTAATTGGGATGCGTTTCGGAGGCCTGATACCGTGCATAAAATTAGACGCGGTGGTAAGGGCGTTGGACGCCTCCTATGGTTATCAGCGTTCAAGAGAACGACGGTTGAGTCATCCTATTTGGACGGGGAGGAATATCGCAAACGAACCTTTGATTTCTTGTTGGATGATGAAAAACAAATTGTTAACCATGAGAATACTCTCAACGGGAAGCAAACCGGCACCCGAGTTGAGCATTTTGGATTAGCCGAACACTATGCCTCAAAATTTCCAAGAAAAACCGAAACGTTGGTGAGTCATTTTGTTGCACATTTTGTTGCAGTTCTTGTGAATATTAATGCTTGTAATATTACCTTAAATTACAATTCTGAATTTTGCGACTTGAACAAGCATTTTGATGAATTAACCTTACGATCTGACACTGCAGATATTGTAATTGAAATCGGAAGCGAGGATTTCAGTTTCCAGCTTGGTTTATTGGTTTGTGACAAATCAGTGGTTTATGGTCCGTCAAAGAATTACCTCCACTTCATCGCAAATGACAGAACAGTTCGTTCAAAATCCGTTGATGACATGCTCGGGTTTCATGCGTTCGGCGGTGAAGAAGATCAAGTATTTCAAGGCTACATCAAGGGCGAATTTCTTGATCAAAACGTTAACCAAGAACGAACAGGATTTATTTTCTCCGAGGACATACTTAGTCAAATAACACGGAAAGCAATCAGCGAAGCTCAAACATTTCTGAGTGAGCCAATCAAAGTTTTCAAACAAAAACAGGTAGAATCAGTCAAGGCGGTGTTTCAGAGGTATCCGTCTCTAAAGGTCTACGATGTCGAGAGCGTGATTACCAAGCTGCCTACGGGGAGTAGCCGAGAGGAAGATGTCGTCAAAACACTGTCAATCGAAAGGTACAGATTTGACCAAAAACTTATTAGAAAAATAGATGATATCATAACAAATGCACAATCAGGCGAAGATATTAGTGGTAGTTTGGCGGAAGAAATTATTGAAACAACAGATTCTATTCAAGAGGATGAAAAAAGGAGTCTTGCTGAATACGTTGTTAGGCGCCAAACGCTTCTTACTTATATGGAAAAAATGCTATCCCAGATAAAGAAAGGTGACGGCAAATCAGCTTATCAACGTGAAGACCTTCTTCACCGGTTCATTTGTCCCATGAGAGTTGAAGGTGATGTTCTTGCTCCTGATGATCACGATTTGTGGATTGTCGACGAAGCATTGGCATTCTCTGAGTTTTTTGCGTCCGATTTGGAATTTAGCAAGTTCCTCAAGGATACAGATTCTGACGAACGCCCTGATTTAGTATTTTTCTATGAGTCGTGCCTGGGTTTGGCAAACGAAAATGAGGATACAAGATCATCGGTCGTCTTGTTTGAATTAAAACAACCAAATCGTACTAATTATAAGGCAGGTGACAACCCACACGATCAAGTATTCAGGTATATATCGAGAATTATCGAAGGAAATTGTCTAGATGCGAATGGTCGAACAATAAAAGTGACAGATCAAACAACGTTTACATGCTACATCATTGCAGTCCTTGTTGGACCTTTTGGTAAAGTAGTTGAAAGCAATTATCGACGCTCGCCAGATGGTAAGAGCCATATCCATGAATTTCAGGGCAATTTCAAGGGCTTCATAAAATTAATCGAATGGGACGATGTCGTAGCTATCGCGCGACAAAAAAATGAAGCCTTTTTTAGGCGATTGGGAATTTCGACCTAGATTTATTCATTTAGATATTGCGTTACCCTTCGGCCTCGTCGACCGCCTTGGCCAGCGCCTCGAAAGGCAGGAGCACGCACTCGTGGCGGCTCTTGTATTCACCGACTGGGGCAAAGGCCGCGACATCCGTCCAGGCATCGTCGGGGCCGGGCCCGCTTTCGCCTTTGAGGACGTTTTGCAGCGAGGCGTGGGCCGTGCGCGCCGCGGCGGTTGACGTGCCGATGGCCTGATCGCCGATCAGGGAGGCGGCGGCCTCGCACAGCATGCAGCCCCGCACCTTATGCCCGACGGCGGTGATTTGGCCGGCGTTCACGTTGACGTCCAGCGTGATGCGGTCGCCGCACAGGGGGTTGTCCAACACGATGCTGGCGTCCGGGTCTTCCAGACGGCCTTCTCCGTGTTTGGCTTTGGCGAGGGTAACGATGGCGTCCTGGTAAATGTCGGTACTCATGTAAGCTTTCTGATTGCCGCGTCGAGGCCTTCCAAAAGGGCGTCGACATCTGCCTGGTTGTTGTAGATGGCCAGACTGGCGCGCGTTGTGCCGGTCAGGTCGAAAAAGTCCATAAGCGGCTGGGCGCAATGGTGGCCGCCGCGCAGCGCGACGCCGTGGGAATCCAAAATCTGACAGACGTCGTGGGGGTGAACGCCCTTGATGTCGAAGGAGATCACGGGCATGCGGGACTGCAGGCCGGACGGTCCGATGACGCGAATGAGATCGCCGCCGGCGCCGTCGTTGATTTGGCCGAGACCGTCCAGCACCTTCTCGCCCAACTTGGCGACGTGGTAGCTCGCCTCTGCGGTGTCCACTTGGGAAAGCCAGTTCACGGCTGCCGCCAACCCGACGGCCTGGGCGATTGGGGGCGTGCCGGCTTCGAACTTGTGCGGCGGGTCGGCGAAGACGGTCTTGTCGAGCGTCACCGTGCGGATCATCTCGCCGCCGCCCATGAACGGCGGCATGTCCTCCAAGAGTTCACGCTTGGCCCACAGCACGCCGATGCCGTTGGGGCCGTACATCTTGTGGCCGGAGAAGGCATAGAAATCGACGCCCAGGGCCTGAACGTCGACGGGGCCATGCGGCACCCGCTGGGCGCCGTCGAGCAGCACGCGGGCGCCCACGGCTTGGGCTGCCTCGACGATGGGCCGGACGTCGGTCACCGCTCCGGTCACGTTGGAGACATGCGTCATCGCGATCAGTTTGCAGCGATCGGTGACGGCCTCCTCCAGGGCGTCCATGTCGAGCCGGCCTTCTTCGGTGACCGGCAGCACCTTGATCGAGATGCCGGTGCGGTTGCGCAGGAGCTGCCACGGGATGATGTTGCTGTGGTGCTCCATCACCGAGATCAGGATCTCGTCGCCCTCGGCCAGTTGATCGCCGAAGCTGTGGGCCACCAGGTTGATGGCGCCGGTTGTGCCTGACGTGAACACGACTTCCGAGGGGCGGGCCGTATTGATGAACTCGCCGATGTCGTGGCGGGCGTTCTCGTAGGCCTCGGTCGCCGCTTCCGCCAGAAAGTGAATGCCGCGCAGCACGTTTGCACGGTGCGCCGTTTCGTGAACGTTGACGGCGTCCAAAACGGTTTGGGGCATCTGGGCCGACGCCGCACTGTCGAGGTAGTGCAGCGGTTCGCCGTGAACCGTGCGCGAAAGGATCGGGAACTCCGCCCGAACGGCATCAACATCAAAACTCATGTGCCCGCTTCCTTGTATGCTTCCAATGCTTCCGGCGTGTCGAGATCCAGGAGGACGGCTTCGTCGTCGACGGCAACTTCGCACACAACGTCGGCATGTTCACCAATAAGATGGCGCGCACCTACGTCTCCGGCAATGTCTTTCATTTCGGGAAAGATCGACGCGGCCCAAAGTACCGGATTGCCGCGCTTGCCTTGATGGGTGGGAACGCAGATCGAACGCCCTTCCTCCGGGTCGAAGGCGGCAATCAGTTTGTTGATGTGGCGGGCTTCTACGGCGGGCATGTCTCCCAAACAGACGACCGCGCCGTCGATGTCTTCCGGCAGGGAGGAGATACCGGTTCGTAGCGACGTACTCAGGCCTTCGGCAAAATCCGGATTGTGGACGAACGCCACGTTGCGCCCCTCCAGCGCCCGGCGGACCGCTTCCGGCTCGTGGCCCGTCACGACGATGACCGATTCCGCTTCCGAGGCGAGGACGGCATCGACGCTCGCTTCGATCATCGGTTTGCCGTTGGCTTCCGCCAGCATCTTGTTGACACTGCCCATGCGCCGCGATTGGCCTGCGGCAAGGACCAACGCCGCAATGCGCGGCTTGTGGGGCAGGGCGGGGGCGGTGACTTCGCCGTCGCGGGGCTGGGGGCGAGAGGGGATTTCCTTCAGCAGACCGCCTGCGCCCATTTCGGTGATGTCGGCGCGGGTCACCGTCAAACCGGCGCAAAGGCGCTGCAAAACCCAGTCGAAGCCGTTGATCTTGGGCGAACGGGCACACCCGGGAAGACCGATGATGGGGACATTGCCGTGGCGGCCCAACAGCAGGAGATTTCCCGGATCGACCGGCATTCCGAAATGATCGACCCTGCCGCCGGCGGCCTCGATCCCCGCCGGAATGACGTCCTGACGATCAACGATGGCGGAGGCGCCGAACACCAGCACCAGGTCACAGCCGTCGGCGAGGGCGTCTTTGATGCCTCTGGCGACTGCCGCTGCATCGTGATCACAGGCCGATTGGTGCGCGAGCTCGCTGCCGTAGGTTTCCAGGCGGTGTCGGGTAATCTCGGAGGTTTTCTCCAGAACCTTGTCCCGGGTTCCGGCCAACCGCGTCGACACCAGTCCGGATTTGCGTCGTCCAAACCCGGCGACACGAACCAGAGGGCCGTCGCCGGCTGCAATGGCCACGCCGGCATCCACGGCATCGGCAGGCGCGGAAAAGGGGATGACCTTCACCGTAGCCAGCATCTGGCCTTGCTTGACGACGGCGTAAGGCGGCAGCGTGGCGACCGTCAGGGCCTCGTCGATGCGGTTAATGTCGTCGACGCGGCCACGGTCGATGACGGCGACGCCATCGTGGGTGGCGTAGAGGTTGCACCGTCCGGTAAACGGTGCCGAGGCCTCGGCGCCCTCACCGCAGGCCGCAAGGGCGACGGCTTCGGCCGCTTCGTCTTCATGGACGTCATGATCTTCCAGTGTTACGGCGGTGACGCTTGAGATCCCCGCCTGGTCCAGCGCCGAGATATCGTTGGAACTCAGCCTGCGACCCTTCTTGAAGACCTTGTCGCGAGCTTGGACCGAATGGGCGAGCAGCGCGCCCTCGGCCTCATCCAATGTGATCTCTCCGTAGCGCATGGCGTGCTAGCCGGTTTCGGTCCGCAACGTTTCGGTGACCTGACCCAAAATGGAAACCGCAATCTCGGCCGGTGATTTGGCGCCAATGTTGAGACCGACCGGTCCCCGGATGCGGGCCATCGTATCATCGTCAAAACCCAGTTCCCGAAGTCGTTCCAGCCGTGAAGCGTGTGTGCGGTTGCTGCCCAGCGAGCCGATGTAGAAGGCCTCCGATTTCAGGGCAACTTCCAGCGCCGGATCGTCGAGTTTGGGATCGTGGGTCAGGGTGACGACGGCGGTGCGGGCGTCGGGAGCGATTTCGTTCAACGCGTCGTCGGGCCATTCGGTGCTGAGTTCGATGCCGGGGAACCGCTCCTCGCTGGCGAACGAACGGCGTGGGTCGACCACGGTGACGGCGTATCCGGCCAGCGCCGCCATGCGGGCCAGCGGTTGGGCAATGTGGACAGCGCCGACGATGACCATACGCAGCGCCGGATTGAAGACATTGAGGAAAGCAGGCCCGTCAGAAGTTTCGATGGTACGCGACTTGTCGGAACGCAGCGCGGTGGCGAGGGCTTCGGCAAGGTCGGCGTCCGTTCCCTGAAGAGACGCCAGCTCGGCAGCCTCATAGAGCCGTTCTTCACCGTTTTCCAGATTGGTGACGAGGATGCCGGCGCGCTTTTCCGCGCGCAGCTTCAGGACGGCGCTGAGGGTTTCGGATTTCATCAGTCGATGCGCTCGACGTAGACCTCGACCTTGCCGCCGCAAGCGAGACCGACCTCCCAGGCCTGGTCGTTGGTGACGCCGAAGTCCAGAAGCCGGGCATCGCCGCCCGCGATGACCTCCTGCGCTTCCTTGACCACGGCGCCCTCGATGCAACCGCCGGAAACCGAGCCGACGATGGCGCCGTCCGCGTCCACGAGCAACTGGCTGCCGACGGGCCGGGGGCTCGAGCCCCAGGTCGTGACCACCGTGGCCAATGCCACGCCACGGCCTTCGGCTTTCCATTGCGCCGCCGTTTCCAGCACATCCTCCTGCCAGCTTTGTACGGTTCCCGGTTCGTTCATGATGTCGTTCCCCTTGTTGCTTAGGCGACCGCCCGCTGCATCGTCGTCAGCCCTTCCTCGGCGCGGGGTAGGTCGCGGCCGAGGGCCTTGGCAAGATCCTTGAGCGATTCGAGGTTGTGTACCGTGCGGAACTCATCGACGTGCGGCAGGATCGCCCGGATGCCCTTTGATTTTGGTTCGAATCCGTCAAATCTCAAGAGCGGGTTAAGCCAAACCAGACGGCGGCAGGACTTGTGCAGGCGCTCCATCTCGGATTCGAGGCCGTCGCCGGCGTCGCGGTCAAGGCCATCCGAAATGAACAGCACCAGCGCGCCCTGACCCAGCACGCGGCGCGACCAGACGGTGTTGAATTCCTTCAACGTCACGCCGATACGCGTGCCGCCCGACCAGTCCTCGACGGTTTCGGCGACCTGGCCGATGGCGGCGTCAACGTCGCGCTGGCGCAGGTAACGCGTGATGTTGGTAAGGCGGGTGCCGAACACGAAGGTGTGAACCCGGTCGCGGTCGTTGGTCAGCGCATGAACGAAATGCAGCAGCATGCGCGAATAGCGGCTCATGGAACCCGAGATGTCGCAGAGGATGACCAATGGCGGGTGGCGCCGCGCCCGGCGGCGGCGTTTTAACGGGATAACCGCGCCGCCCGATCTCAGGCCGGCCCGCAAGGTCCCCCGCATGTCGACGCGCGCGCCGCGGTCATCGGCGACAAAACGCCGGGTCGGCACGGCCATGATGGGCAAGCGCAATTGCGAGACAATGCGCCGGGCCTCGGCCAGTTCCTCAGAACTCATGGTCTCGAAGTCCTTTTGCTGCAGGACTTCGCGCGCGGAGGCCGAGCCGCTGGCGTCGATGATGACTTCCTGTTCCTCCTGCTGTTCTTCCTCGTGCTCGTTGTCGCGGCCGCCGGGGTAGAGGGCGTCACGCAGACGCTGGCTTGGCGTTTCCGGATCCATCTCTCCGCTGCCGTCGCCCATCATGGGCAGCATCAGCGACATCATCTTTTCCAGGATTTCCGGATTGCGCCAGAAGATGTGGAAGGCCTGGTCGAACATCTCGCGCTGATCGCGCCGGTTGACGAAGACGCTATGAAGCGCCCAGTAGAAATCATCGCGCCGCGTGATGCCCGCGGTCTCAACCGCCTTGATGGCGTCGATCACGCGGCCCGGCCCGATGGGCAACCCCGCCACCCTCAGCGCCCGGCCGAAATGCATGATGTTGTCGGCCAGCTTGCCGCCGAGAGCTTGATCGGGATCGGGCAGTTCCACCATGACGCCCTCCGCCCTCAACCCACCTGGGCGAGCTCGGCGTTGACGCGGTCGAGGATGCGCGCAGCCTCGCTGCCTTGGACCTGGGCGATGTCGTCCTGGTATTTCAGGAGTACACCGAGGGTGTCGTTGATCGTCTCGGGATCGAGCGCCAGTTTGTCCAGTTGCAGCAACGCCGAGGACCAGTCGATGGTTTCGGCCACACCGGGCAGCTTGAAAAGGTCCATCTTGCGCAGTTCCTGCACGAAGGTGACGACCTGCTTGCCCAACCGCTCCCCGGCGCCCGGCACTTTGACGGCGAGGATCTCCAACTCGCGCGCGGCCGTCGGGTAATCCACCCAGTAATAGAGGCAACGGCGCTTCAGGGCGTCGTGAATCTCACGCGTCCGGTTGGACGTGATGACCACAAGCGGCGGTTCCGGCGCTTCGATGGTACCGATTTCCGGGATTGTGATCTGAAAATCTGAAAGCACTTCGAGGAGGTAGGCTTCGAACGGCTCGTCCGTGCGGTCCAGTTCGTCGATCAGCAGCACAGGCGGTCCGGCCTCGTCGGTCTTGAGGGCCTGCAAGAGGGGGCGCTCGATCAGGAATTTCTCGGAAAAGACATCCTTGCCCAGTTGTTCCCGGTCGGTGCCGCCTTCCGCTTCCGCCATACGGATTTCAATCATCTGGCCGGCGTAGTTCCACTCATAGACGGCCGAGGCGATATCCAGACCCTCGTAGCATTGCAGGCGCACCAGGCGCCGGCCGAGGGTTTCGGACAGCACCTTGGCGATTTCGGTTTTGCCGACACCGGCTTCGCCTTCGAGAAACAAGGGGCGGCCCATGCTCAGGCTGAGATACAGGCTGGTGGCGAGACTGCGGTCGGCAATGTAATTGCCGCCGCGCAGCAGCTTTTCGGTGTCGTCGATGGAAGCGGGCAAGGACATAGGGTCGTTCAGCTCCTAAATCGGAAAAAGGGGGAGGCGAGCCTCCCCCTTATCCTAATTTGGCCCTTGTGGGGCCTTAACTCAAGTGCCGGTCAGATCGCCTCGACGGCGCGTTTGGTCATGACCTTGACCAAATGAGCCCGGTATTCACCACTGGCGTGAATATCGGAGTTCATCGCGTCCACCGGCAAATCGACACTGTCGACGGCGGCAGCCGAGAAATCGCCGTTCAAAGCCGCTTCCAGCTTCGGGCCCCGGTGGGCGTGCGAGGTCGCACCGGTGACCGCCACGCGCACGCCATCGGCCGCTTTGGCGACAAACACGCCGACCAAGGCAAACCGGGAGGCCGGTTGCTTGAACTTCATGTAGGCCGCTTCGCCACAGGCCGGAAAAGAGACGGCGGTGATGATTTCATCATCGTTGAGGGCGGTTTCGAAAAGCCCCGTGATGAAATCGTCGGCCGCGATTTCCCGTTGGTTGGTCTTGATCGTGGCGCCGAGGGCCAGGACGGCCGCCGGGTAGTCCGCCGCCGGATCGTTGTTGGCCAAAGAGCCGCCGATGGTGCCGCAATTGCGCACCTGCGGATCGCCGATGTCACCCGCCATCGCGGCCAACGCCGGGATGTGGGTTTGCACCTCGCCGGACGCCGCAACTTCCGCATGGGTCGTCATGGCGCCGATGGTGACGGTGCTGCCGTCGACGCTTATGCCCTTGAGCTCCGCGATACCGCCGAGATCGACGAGGTCGGACGGTGCCGCCAGGCGTTGCTTCATGGTGGCCAGCAACGTTTGACCGCCGGCGAGGTATTTGCCGTCGGCCGCGCCGCCTAGGGCAGACGCCGCATCCGCGACGCTGCCGGGACGTTGATATTCGAACGCATACATGTTTCGTCCTCCCTAACCGGCTGCCTGACAGGCGCGCCAGACTTTCTCCGGCGTGGCCGGCATGTCGATGTTGGAGACGCCGCAGGCGTCCGTGACGGCGTTGATGACGGCGGGCGGCGAGGCGATAGCCCCGGCTTCACCGCAGCCCTTGACCCCAAGCGGGTTCAGAGGCGACGGTACTCCGGCCGTATCGACGTCGAAGCTCGGCAGGTTGTCGGCCCGCGGCATGGTGTAATCCATGTACGAACCGGTGACGAGCTGGCCGTTCTCATCGTACCCTGCGCCTTCCAGCAATGCCTGGCCGACGCCCTGGGCGATACCGCCGTGGACCTGACCTTCGACGATCATCGGGTTGATGACCGTGCCGAAATCATCGACCGCGGTGTAGCGCTGGATATCGACGACGCCGGTGTCGGGATCGACCTCGACCTCGCAGATATGAACGCCCGCCGGGAACGAGAAGTTCAGCGGATCGTAGAAGGCGGTTTCGTGCAGGCCGGGCTCCACCCCTTCGGGGTAGTTGTGCGGCACGTAGGCGGCGAACGCAATCTCGGCGATGTTCATCGCCTTGTCCGTGCCCGCAACCGTGAAGTTGCCGCCCGCGAACTCGATGTCGTCCTCGGCTGCCTCAAGACAATGAGCGGCGATCTTCTTGCCTTTCTCAATGATCTTGTCGGCGGCCTTGACGATGGCCGAACCGCCCACCGCAATGGACCGCGAACCATAGGTGCCCATGCCGAACGGACCCTTGTCGGTATCGCCCTCGACGACCTCGATATTTTCGATCGGGACGCCGAGCTTGTCCGACACTACCTGGGCGAAAGTCGTCTGGTGACTTTGGCCGTGGCTGTGGGTGCCCGTCATGACCTTGATGCTGCCCGTGGCATTGAAGCGGATGTCCGCCGATTCCCAAAGACCGACACCGCCGCCCAAGGCGCCCACCGCCGCCGACGGCGCGATGCCGCAGGCTTCGATGTAGGCCGAGTAGCCGATGCCGCGCCGTTTGCCGCGGGATTCCGAATCGGCCTTGCGGGCGTCGAAACCGGAAACGTCGGCGATCTCCAACGCCTTGCTCATGCTGGCGTCGTAGTCGCCGCAATCGTACTGGTGCACGACCGGGGTCTGGTAGGGGAAGGCATCGGCGGCGATGAAGTTGCGCTTGCGCAGCTCCGCCGGATCGATGTTCATCTCCCTGGCCGCCTGTTCGACGAGGCGTTCGACCACGTACGTCGCTTCCGGCCGTCCGGCGCCGCGATAGGCGTCCACCGGTGCGGTGTTGGTGAACACCGCCTGGACGTCGCAGTAGATCAGCGGCGTCGTGTAGTTGCCGGCCAACAGCGTGGCGTAGAGATAGGTCGGCACCGCGCTGGCAAAGGTTGAGAGATACGCCCCCATGTTGGCCTTGGTGTTGATGCGCATGGCAAGGAACTTGCCGTCTCCGTCCAGCGCCAGTTCGGCCTTGGTGACGTGATCGCGTCCGTGGGCGTCGGCCATGAAGGATTCGTTCCGGTCGGCGGTCCACTTGATGGGCCGGGCGATCTGGCGCGAGGCCCAGGTGACGACGACTTCTTCGGCATAGATGAAGATCTTGGAGCCGAAGCCGCCGCCGACGTCGGGTGCGATGACCCGAAGCTTGGTTTCGGGCGCGATCGCATTGAAGGCGCACATGACCAGACGGTGCACGTGCGGGTTCTGCGACGTGATATGCAGCGTCGATTCGCCCGTGCCCGCATTGAAATCGCCGATACAGGCGCGCGGTTCCATGGCGTTGGGGATCAGCCGGTTGTTGACCAATTCCAGCGTTGTGGTGTGGGCGGCGCCCGCGAAGGCGTCGTCCACTGGCGCTTTTTCACCGATCTCCCAATCGTAGCACTGGTTGTTGGGTGCCTCCTCGTGGATGACGGTGGCGTTGCCCTCGGCGTTTGCGACGCCGATTACGGCGGGCAGTTCCTCGTAGTCCACCTCGACCGCCTCGGCGGCATCGCGCGCCTGGGCCTTGGTTTCGGCGATGACGACGGCGACGTGATCGCCGACGTAGTTGACCTTGCCCATGGCCAGGGCGTGGTGAACGGGTGAGTTATGAACCTCGCCGCTCTTGCCGGTGATGCCCCAGCCGCAGATCAGCGGGCCGACGCCGCCGGCCGCCAGATCCTCGCCGGTATAGATGGCGATGACGCCGGGCATACCGGCCGCAGCCGAGGTGTTGATGCCGTTGATCTTGGCATGGGCGTGCGGCGAACGGACGAAGACCGCGTAGGTCTGGCCCGTGACATTGATGTCGTCGACGTAGTTGCCGTTTCCGGTGAGGAAGCGGAAATCTTCGGTGCGCTTTACAGCCGCGCCAATTCCGGTTTCCGACATGATTTTATCCCCCCATCCTTGAGGCGCCGTCTTTGACCGCCTTGACGATGTTGTGATAGCCCGTGCAGCGGCAGATGTTGCCGTCGAGCTGCGCCCGGATCGTCGCTTCGTCCGGGTTCGGATTGTTCTTCACGAGATCCACGGCGCTCATCACCATGCCCGGCGTGCAGAAGCCGCACTGCAGGCCGTGGTTGTCCTTGAACGCTTCCTGCATGGGATGCAGTTCGGCGCCGTTGGCAAGGCCTTCGATGGTGGTGACGTCCGCGCCGTCGGCCTGGACGGCCAAAGTGCTGCAGGACTTTACGGATTTACCGTTCATATGAACGACGCAGGCGCCGCACTGGCTGGTATCGCAGCCGACGTGGGTGCCGGTGAGATTAATGTGATCGCGAAGAAAGTGAACGAGCAACGTGCGCGGTTCGACGTCCGCGGACACCTGCGTGCCGTTCACCGTCATTGAAACGGTGGGCATGAGTGATCTCCCCATTGTACATCCGGGGCTTTTCTTCCAAATGGTCCGCGAAATTCAGGAATGGCCCACTCAGCATATGCGGCTCTTAAGCGTCCGCAGCGCCCCACTTTTATGGCGAATAGTCTCAGCCCATGCGGCCCGAACGTCAAGGGCGATGTAGACGAAATAGAGCACAAATTTGTGTGGCTCCGATAACCGCATCGGGGGGCGGTTCAAGGAGAATATATGCAAATACAAATATCTATTTTGCCATACAGGAAAACCGACATTTTCAGCGCCGAATTCGCCTCTAGTCCCGCCATCTGAGGGGAACGACGCGGACTAGCCGCTGTAGGCCAGCATGATGACCAGAACGATGACGATGATGCCGCCTGCCCAGGCCCAGGTGGGGAGGCCGCCGCCGGCTTCTTGAGCCGACGCGGCGGCTGGCGCCTCCTCCGCAACGACTTCCTCTGCAGCCTCTTCGCCGCCCGACAGGTGTTCGGTGAAGGCGGTGAAGAAATCGTCAGCCATCTTCTTGGCAGCGGCGTCGACCAGGCGCGAGCCGATCTGCGCCAGCTTGCCCCCGACTTTGGCGTTGGCGTGATAGTTGAGCACGGTTTCGCCGCCGTCCTCCGTCAGTTTGACCTCGGCGCCGCCTTTGCCGAAACCGGCGACGCCGCCCTGGCCCTCGCCGCTGATGGTGTATCCGTTGGGCGGGTCGATGTCTGAAAGCTCCACCTTGCCCTTGAATTTGGCCTTTACCGGGCCGACCTTGGCGGTGACCACGGCCGTGAATTCGGTATCGGAAACCTTTTCCACGGATTCGGCGCCGGCGATGCAGGCCTGCAGCACCTCCGGGTCGTTGAGCGCCTCCCAAACCTTTTCGCGCGCGGCAGCAATGCGGTGTTCGCCCGTCATGTCCATGGAATTGTCCTCACCCTGTTCCGCCGAATTCCCGTTCCGGCATTTATTGCAGCGAACCTAACGCCGCCGCTCCGTTTGGGCAACGTCGGGTGATGCAAATTCCGCCATAATAATTATGATTGTCCCGGAAGTTCGGCTTTGCCGGCCCGGAGCAGGAGAAAAATGCCCACAACGCTTCTGAGATCGACCCTGGACGTGGCCATCTGGTTCCACGAGAGGGCGGAATCACTGGGCAAGCCGCTCAACCCCGGCATGATGCACTGCCTGCTGTATCTCGCCCAGGCCCGGTTCGCGTCCGAAACCCAGGGGCGCAAGCTGATGCCCGCGACCTTCATCGCCACGGGGTTCGGGCCGTTGGAGCCGACCGTCTATCACGTCTTCGAGGGCGGCCGGCCCAATATCGACGCGGTCTATCCGTCGGGGCGCGCCGAAGTCCTGCTGCATGAGATTTGGGAGCGCTACAGCGTCAAGCAGGTGGAGGACGTGCGCCGCCTGATCGAAGGCGACGCCGCCTTCAGCCGCAGCCTGGCGAAGGGCAAGAACACGGAGATTCCGGTACAGGCAATGACGCTGGCCTACGGCGGTTCCCTGCCGCCCAAGGGGAAGGAAGCGCCGGAACCGATTGACGGCGAAACGCCGGATCAGCAGTACTACACGATGTCGGGGAAACGAGCGGTCAAATGGACGCCGGGCATGGGCCGGAAAAGGTAATGTTTTGAATTAGATAACTATAATAATTGATTGTAATCATTATAATTTTTTTAGTTCGTCTTTGATAAATTCGAATCGATCCTTGCCCCAAAACAGTTCGTCGCCGACAAAGAAGCTCGGCACGCCGAAGACGCCGCGCTCCATGCCCCGATTGGTGCTGTCGATCAGTTCCTGGCGCACTTCTTCGCTTTCGCTCAAAGCTTCGAAATCATCTCCGTCGACGCCCAAAGCGGCGGCAATAGGGCGCAATCCGGCATAATCTGCAACTGAGGCGTCGTCATTTTCCCAATAGGCCGTGAAGATGGCCTCGATGAACGGCATTTCGAGACCGTGGCGGCGCATGGCCAGGGCGCCGCGCAGGGCCCGGCTGGTTTTGATCGGGAACCGAGTGGGAAATTTGAAGGGGAGGTCGTACCTTTCGGCCCAGCGTTCGAGATCGCGCTTGCGATTGCGGATCTTGGCTTCCGGCTCGTCCATCAAAACGTAGTTGTTCGCGCGAAAGACATAGCCCAGATTGAACGGATGCAGCACCAGCCCGGCGCCGGTCCGCGCCAACACTTCGGGGAGTAATTTCAGTGCAAAGTACGTATTGGTGCTGCCAATCTCCCAATACATCTCTATCTTCTTGTCCGCCATCTCAGCCAACTGCCCTGAATTTCCGCCAAGTCAATCAAACACCAGAGTTATGTTGAAGTCTTCCCCGAAATCCGCCGCTTCATGACGACCGCCAGACCCATACTCCTGGCGCTGGGCGGCCTGATCGCCCTGGCTGCGGCCATGGGCATCGGGCGGTTCGTCTATACGCCGATCCTGCCGTTCATGTTCGAGGACCCAGCGCTCGGAACCGGCGGCCTGAGCAAAAGCGAGGGTGGCCTGATCGCATCGGCAAATTACGTGGGATATTTGGCTGGCGCCTTGATTGCAGCGGCGCCGTTCATCCACGGTTCGCGGCGCACCTGGCTGCTGGGCGCCCTTGCCGCCAGCGCACTGACGACGGGCGCGGTGGGCGCGGTCTCCGATCTCTGGCTGATGAGCTTCCTGCGCTTCGCCGGCGGCTTCGCCAGCGCCTTCGTATTGGTGTTCGCCTCTGCCTTGGTATTGGAGCGCCTGGCCGGTGCGGGGCGGGGTGGACTTTCGGCTCTCCATTTCGCCGGCGTCGGCACCGGAATCGCGGTTTCGGCCCTGCTTGTTTCCGCCTTAGCCGCCTTGGATATCGGCTGGCGCGGCCAATGGCTGTGGAGCGGCGGCCTTGCCGTCATTGCGACGTTTGTCGTGGCGGCTTTCGTCCCGGACCAGGCGGAACAGCCGCAGACCGGGCAGGGTACCGGCGGCCTCAATTACCGGCTGGCGGCTTTTGCTCTGGCTTACGGCTTGTTCGGCTTCGGCTACGTCATCACCGCGACGTTCATCGTGGCCATCGTCCGGGGTTCCGAGGAAATACGCCCCCTGGAGCCGGTCATCTGGTTTATCGTCGGCGCATCCGCCGCGCCGTCCGTCGCCTTCTGGACCTGGATCGCCGGCAAAACGGGTGTCTACAAAGCCTTCGCCTTCGCCTGTTTGGCGCAAGCCGTCGGCGTCGCCGCCAGCGTGTTGTGGATATCGGCCTCCGGCGTTGTCCTGGCGGCTGTGCTTCTGGGCGGCACGATCATGGGCATCACGGCCTTGGGCCTGGTCGGCGCCCGCCAGCTCTCGGAAGGCGATCCGCGGCGCGTCATGGCGCTGGTCACCGCAGCCTTCGGCGTCGGCCAGATCATCGGACCGACGTTTGCCGGCATGCTATTCGACGCCACGGGCAGCTTCCTGTCCTCGTCCCTGACGGCCGCCGCCGGCCTCGTCGCCGCCGCCGTCATAGCCGTTTTAGCCACTCGAGGGCATACGCCTTCGTGAGGCGATTCAGTTCTTTCTCTTCTTAAACCGCTGCAATTGCGCTTTGAACTTCTCGCAGGGATCGGTGTCTTCAAGCCGGTGCGTGAACCAGACGAAATCGAACGGCAGGGCGGCGACGCCGAAGCCTTCGGCGTATTGCGGGCTTCTGCGCAATTCGTCACGAACCTCGACAAATGCCACGCTGGTCACCGAGGTCCCCGGGGCCAATGTGTTGAGATAATAAGGCACCGCCCAATCGTTGCGGGCATGGCCGTTTCCGGTGATCAGGACGGCCCCGTCGGCCGACTGGGCGGCCGTCGCCAGAGCGTCGGCCATGACGGCGTCGCGGGCGCGCTGGATCAGCACAACGGGTTTGAGGTGCTTCTTCGGCATCATGCGGCAGTGCGATTGGAAGATCAGCTCGGAGAGGCGTTCGGAGATTGCTTCGGGCAGCGGCTCTTTCAAGTTGGTGCGCCTAACGACCGCTGGGTCGAGCGCCGACAATCCCTCCCGGCCGATGCGCCGCGCCGTCTTGCGGGAAAAATTCGCCGCATGGATCGGAAGCTTGGCCTTCAACGCGGCATCGGCGATGGGCGCGTACATCGGCCAGTTGGGCCAGCCGGATTTTTCCCAACCAACGGCATCACCCAGGAACCTGGCATCGGACGGATTGCGGGATAGGAACGATTTCAGTCGCGCAGCCTGATTGATGTTGAGCATCTCGAAAGCCACGGCGGGCCGCCGGCCCGCCTCCCCGAGCGCTGCGACGATTTCGGCCTGGAGGCGGTGATGATCGGGATTGTCGTGTTTCTCGCCCAACAGGATGAATTCCGCGCGGACGATTTTGCTGAGCAATTTGTCCCGCTCGACGAACGTGCCCGCGGCGACATCCCAGATTCGACCCACCAGGACGTGGTCGCCGCCCAGTTCGGCTCCTGGTGGCGGAGCGCTACAAGCGGTCAGCAATGCCGCCAGCAGAAGTGAGGTGAGATATCTCAAAGCTTGGGGTCCTGAACGAAACGGAAGGGGAGTGTAGTTCTTTTTACGATGTCGGCGCGGTCAATTCGTCGATACCGATGCGGTGGCGACGAATAGTCCCGCCGTCAGCACCCCTCAGTGACAAGTTGATCCGGCCTTTCCGCCAATCGATCTCGACCAGGCCGAAGTTATCCTGCCGTATCACGTCGCCGCGAAGATAGGGCCCGGGTTCGTGAAGGGCGGTAGTCCAAGTGCGGTTGAGCGCACTTGAGGTCACTTCCCACAAGGGATAGGCGAGGCTTTCGCGGTCGCGGTAGAAAGCGCCGAGGTGGCGGTCGCCGGACAACAGAACGACGCCGTTCGCCCCGCTCGAGCGTAGCAGTGCTTTAAGTTTTTCACGCTCCGCCGGGAGGTTGCCCCAGCGTTCCCAGCGATGCCCCTCCGACAGCACCTGGATGGTCGAAACGACCAGCCGCACTTCGGCCTTCTCCTTGAGGGTACGCCCGAGCCAGCGCCACTGGGCCGCCCCCAACATCGTCTTGCCGGTGTCGTCATCCGGTTCGTACCGGCCGAGCCGGAGCTTGTTGGTCATGCGTTTGAGGTCCGAGCGGAAGGAGCGTGTATCGAGCAGTATAATCTGGACCCGCCGGCCAACGGGGCCAAACGTCCAGGCGCCGTAAATGCCCTTGCGCGTGCGACGCTGGTCCTTGGCCGGCGCCTGCCAGAAATCGAGAAAGGCGTTCTGCATGAAAGGGTTGTAGTCGTCGGCGCCGCCGTCGTTGCGGCCGAAATCGTGGTCGTCCCAGACCGCCAGCACCGGCGTGGAGCGTCTCAGAGCCTGAAAATAGGGCTGGTTGGCCAATCGGGCGTATTCGCGGCGCAGCTTTACCGGATCGGCCGGGCTGGATCTGTCGTCGGCATAAACCGTATCGCCCGCGAATATGAAGAGATCGGGTTTGGCGGCGGCGGCGGCCTCGAGAAGCGGAGACGCGCGCCGCTGGTTGTTGCATGAACCGAAGGCGATACGGGTGAGGGTGGCCGAGGCCGGCGGCAGTTGCTGAACGACCTGTTCCTTTGGCGCAGGCCGGGGCTTGCTTTCCTCCATCTGACCGGTTTGGGCGCAGGCACCGATTGCAAGGGTCAGCAGGGTTGATAAACATCTCTGCCGGAAAGACTTCATCTCAAATCCCTTCACGCGGCGAGCCGGAAGAAGATAAACACGACCCCGAGCATCTGGCCGAGGTTGATCAGAACGCTCAGCCGGTGGAGGCGCTTGAAGCGGGCCTCACCGGCATCGTCGCCGGCGTCGCGGGCATCTCGGGCGCGGTTGATCCGGGGCAGCAGCAAAAGATTGACGAGCACAAAGATGAGGGCAATGACCGCCAAGGCCATAGCCTCACCGCGGTACCATATCGGCAGCGCCGCCAACGCACTCAAAATCGCCATGACGCGGTAGTATTTGGGAAAGACGTTGCGCAGGAACGCCGCCGCCTGGGGACGCTCCAAGTGATAGAACACCAGCGGCGTCATGAAGAAGGCGTAAAACGCCATGCCGCCCATCACCAGAGCCGTGAGAAACAGCGAGAGCGTATGAAGTGTCGGCAAGGCGTTTACTCCCTGCAGTCGGGTGCGGTCCTAAACGTACGAGAATAAGAGATAAGCGCCCAGCAGGACGGTGACGATCATTACCATGCTGCCGGTTGCCCAGGTCCGCGCCATGATGCCCTCGGGTCCGTGATGCTGCCAGACGTAATCGAGAATGGCGTTGAGGCTGTGCATGGCGATGCGGCGAAAATTCCGGTCGGCGTTGCCGATGATGTCGCCGGCCCTGTCGATGATTGCCGGTCCGAATGACCGGTAGAACCAGTCGGTATCGAGCGAGATCGTCAGGGTCCGCTTCATCAGCGGCAGCATCAGGAAGAACGCAAGCCCGGCAAACAACAGGAGTTGCAATGCGTTCAGGGTATGGGCGTCCGTGTAGGGCTCATAGTCGACCGGGAACGGCATCAGGGCGTAGAGGTATTCCGGCCAAACCCCCAAACCGATGCAGAGCGCGGAGAACAGGATCATGGCGAGGCGCATGTTCCACGGCGGGTCGGGCGGCCTCAGCCCGCTGTCCTTTTGGAAAAACACGAACCAGGGGAATTTGATGCCGGCGTGCAGGAAAACGCCCGCCGAGGCCGCCATCAACAGGAACCACAACAGCGCCATGTGCTCGTTGGCCGCCGCCTGGTTGATCATCGACTTGCTGACGAAGCCCGACGTCCAGGGGAAGGACGAAATCGCCAGGGCGCCGATGGTGCCGCAAAGTGTCGTCAGCGGCATGCTTTGGAACAACCCGCCGAGGTCGGTGCATTTGCGCTTGCCGGTCATCAAAAGCACCGAACCCGCCGACATGAGCAGCAAAGCCTTGTAGATGATGTGGGCGAAGGCGTGCGCCGCCGCGCCGTTGAGCGCCATCTCCGTGCCGATGCCGACGCCGGTCACCATGAAACCCACCTGATTGACGATGCTGTAGGCCAGGATGCGCCGCATGTCGTTTTCCAGGAGCGCCATGATGATGCCGTAGAAGATCATGAAGATGCCGACGTACATCAGCAGTTCCGTGCCCGGAAAACCGCGCAGGAGGACATAGACGGCGGACTTGGTCGTGAAGGCGGACAGGAACACGGTGCCGCTGTAGGAGGCTTCGGGATAGGCGTCCGCCAGCCAGGCGGAAATCGGCGGGGCTGCGGCGTTGACCAGCACGCCGGCCAGGATCAGGGCCGTCGCCAAGCTGTCGGGCTTCATCGCCTCGAAGGCGACTGATCCGGTGTCAAAAATGAAGAGGAAGATACCGGTCAGCATCAGGGCGCCGCCGAACATGTGCACCAGGAAATAGCGGGTCGCGGAACGCAGCGCCGCCGGCGTACCGGCGCTCAACAGGACGACCGTTGAACCCAGCGCCATGATTTCCCAGTAGACAAACAGCGTAATCAGATCGCCGGCGTAAGCGACGCCGACGGCGCTGCCGGCATAGACGAACGCGGCCGAAAGCTCCAACACGCTTTTCTGGTTGAGCGCGAACAGCCCGCCTGCGAATGCCATCAGGGTGAAGATGATGGCAAATAGGCGGCTCAGGGCGTCGACCCGCATGCTGACCACCTCGTAGCCCATGATCGCCCAGGGCGCGGACACCCCGTCGGCCGTGGTCCAGATCAGCCAGAGTGCGACCAGCGGCAGGCCAAGGATCAGCAGCGGCCGCAACGTACGCCCGGCCACCGGCAGCAGGAATGCGCCCACGATCAGGATCAGGCCCGGGGGAAACGCGCTAATCGTCATAGTAGGTGTCCTTGCGGCTGATGAAGAGGCCGAGGAACTTGGCAACCAGAACCATGGCGATACACGTGACCAGGCCGTACCAGGCGTGGAATCCGAAGGTTCCGTCAATCATGAAGTGGGGATGCGGCGTTAGGTAGGTGTCGCCGTAGACCAACACCGCCAGAAACGCCAGGCCGACAACCCAGAGCCCCCGGATGGTGCCCTTGCGCACCAGCCAGTGTGGCTTCGGCGGCATTTTTTGATCGGATTGGGGATCGGGTTGCGTGGTCATGTTACCATCCTCAGGGCGCGACGATCAGGCTGGCGAGGCTGTGCAGGGCGTTGGGAAAAGCGAACAGGACAATGCAGCCGAGCGCCGTCAATGACAGTGCGGCAACGCAGAATGCCGGCGCTTCGTTGATTGCGCTGCCGCTTCCCGTAGGCTTGTCGGGCGCGCTGAAAAATGCCTGGACGCTGACCGGCATCAGGTAGCCGATGGACAACAGCGAACTCAGCATCAGGACGCCGATCATCGCGACTTGCCCGGCATCCAGCGCCGCCATGCCCAGCATCCACTTGCTCCACAGGCCGCCCAGCGGCGGCGCGCCGATAATGCTGAGGGCGCCGATCGTGTAGGCCGTCATGGTGATCGGCATGGTACGACCGATACCGCGCATCTGGCTGATTTCCGTTTTGTGGGTGGCGACCAGAATGGCGCCGGCGCAGAAGAACAAGGTGATCTTACCGAAGGCATGCATGGCGATGTGCATCGCCCCGCCGACCACACCGAGAGAGGTCGCCAGCATCGCCCCCAGTACGATGTAGGAAAGCTGGCTGATGGTGGAGTAGGCCAGCCGGCGCTTTAGGTTGTCCTGCCGGATGGCGACGATGGAGGTCGTGAGGATCGTCGCTGCGGCCAGCCACATGAGGTATTCCGTCACCGTGGTGCGGGCCAGGACGTCGAGCCCGAAGATGAAGACCGAAACCTTCAGAACGGCGAAGACGCCGGCCTTGACGACCGCCACCGCGTGCAGCAGTGCGCTGACCGGTGTCGGGGCGACCATGGCGGCCGGCAACCAGCGATGAAACGGCATAAGCGCCGCCTTGCCGATGCCGAATACGTACAACAGCAACAGGACACCCATGACCGTGGCCGAAACCTGGCCGTCGAGGATGCCGCCCTGGCGGAAGTCCAGATGGCCGACGGCGGCGTAGGTCCAGATTATTGCCAGCAGTTGGAAACCGATGGAGGTGGAGAGGAGAATGCCGAGGTAGGTCCGTCCTCCGCGCTTGGCCTCCGTCGTTCCCGAGTGGGTCACCAACGGGTAGGTCGACAGCGTCAGCGCCTCGTAGAAAATGAACATGGTAAACATGTTGCCGGCGAAGGCGACGCCGATTGCACTGGCCAAGGCGACGGCGAAATAGGCGTAGAACCGCGTTTGATTTGTTTCGTGATGGCCGCGCATGTAGCCGATGGCGTAAATCGACGTAACGATCCAGAGGAAGCTCGCGATCAGTCCAAAAAGAAGGCCGAGGGGTTCGACCTCGAAGGCGATCGCCAGGCCCGGGACGATCTGCCAAAGCGTGACTGCCGGACGCAATCCGTCCAGGACGGGACTGATCAGCGACGCGACGAGCACGAACAGGGCGGTTGCCGTCACCAGGGTAACGGCTTCACGCTGGTTCGGGTGGCGGCGCGCCAGCACGATCCCGACCACACCGAAAAGCGGGACGAGAAGGGCAGCAATGATGGCGGCGCTGCCGGTCATCCGCCGACCCCCAACATCTGTCGGGCGGCTTCCGTGGCGGTGCCGACGGAGTAGCGGGTGTCGACGCCGAAGTAGATGTTGGCGCCGGCCAGGATCCAGATTGGCAAAAGGAACGAGAACGGCGCTTCCTCGACGGTCTTGGCGCCGTCAGCCGGTTTTTTGAAATACGCCGCTTCGACGACGCGCCAGACGTAGACGACCGCAAGAAGTGAGCTCGCCAGTATCAGCACGGCGAGGAGCCACCAGCCCTGTTCGAAGGCGGCGACCAGCAAGTACCATTTGCTGATGAAGCCGGCCGTCAGCGGAATGCCGATCAGGCTCAACCCGCCGATCACGAAGGCGAACATGGTAAGGGGCATCTGCCGTCCGATACCGCGCATATCCTCGAGCTGAACCGATCCCAAGCGGTAGTAGACGGCGCCCATGGCCAGGAACAGGGCGCCCTTCATCAGGGCGTGGTTGAACATGTGCAGGACAGCGGCGGTCAGACCGGTTACCGAGACCAGGCTGATACCCAGGATGATGTAGCCGATCTGGGCGACGCTGGAGTAGGCCAGCAGGCGCTTGACGTTCTCTTGGAATATGGCTGTCGTCGATGCCGCGAAGATGGCCAGCAGGCCGAACAGCGCGAAGATGCCTTCCAACGGTATGACGTCGAAAGAAAAGACCTGGCCGAAAACGGTGTAGACGAAACGCAGGAGGACGTAGATCGATACCTTGGTCGCCGTTGCCGCAAGGAAGGCGGTGACGACGGAAGGGGCGAAGGCGTAGGCGTTGGGCAGCCACAAGTGCAGCGGGAACAAGGCCAGTTTGAGACTCACGCCAACGCTGAAGAAGGCAAAGGCCGCCAGGATGGGCCGGCTTTCATAGACCGGAGGCAGGCGCTTGGCCATATCCGCCATGTTGAGGGTGCCGGTCATCTGGTACATCAGGCCGATGCCGATCAGGATGAACGTGGCGCCGATGGTGCCCATGACGAGATACTGGAAAGCGGCAGTGACCGCCCTGCGGTCCTTGCCAAGCGCGATCAGGGCGTAGGACGACAGCGACGATATCTCGAGGAAGACAAAAACGTTGAAGGCGTCTCCCGTGATCGTGATGCCGAGCAGGCCGGTGAGACACAGGAGATAGGCGGCGTAGAACAGATGATGGCGGTCTTCGGGGACCTCCCGGGCGACGCTTTCACGGGCGTAGGATGACACAATGGCGCCGACGCCCGAGACGAACACCAGCACGAAGGCGTTCAGGATATCGACGCGGTATTCGATACCCCACGGCGCCGCCCAGCCGCCGAGGGCGTAAAACATCACTTCTCCGTCCAACGCCCGCAGCAGCAGCCCGATGGACAAGACGAAGGCGGCCCAACTGACGACAGTGGCGAAGGCCCAGGCCCAATCCCCGCGGCGCATCAGGGCGCAAAATGGCGCCGCGAACAGCGGGACGACGATTTGCAGGGCTGCGAGATGGGCGATCATCAGGTTTCGAGCTCCCGCGCCTGATCGTCAAGATCGTGAATCTCGTCTTCCTCCACCGTTCCATAGGCCTCCCGGATGCGCACGATGAGCGCGAGCCCCAGGGCCGAAGTGGCGACGCCGACGACGATGGCCGTCAGGATCAGCACGTGGGGCAGCGGGTTGGAGTAGCTCACGCCTTCCACCGATCCCTCCGGCACGATGGGCGCCGTACCGCCATCGACCTTGCCCATGGAGATGTAGAGCAGGAAGACGGAGGCTTGGAAAATGTTGAGGCCGACGACCTTTTTGATCAGATTGCCGCGCGCAATGACGGTGTAGAACCCCGCCATCATCAGGAACACGAAGATCCAGTAATTGTAGTGACCGAGAAGGGCCATCGATCAGTTATCCTTCCCGGATTTTGAGCTTCGTTCGGGCCGGCGGTAGTCTTCGCTGGCGTCTTCCGGAACGCCTCGGCCCGCGAAGCTGAAAAAGATGGCGATCATGACGGCGGCGACGGTAATGCCCACCCCCAGTTCGACAAGCAAAATGCCAAGATGCTGTCCGGCAATGAAATCGCCGGCCAGAACGCCGTAATCGAGGTAGTTGCCGCCCAGGAACATAGTCGCGAAGCCCACGCCCGCGAAAAGGATCAAGCCGGCCGAAACAAAGAACGCCAGGACGTATTCCGGCACCACGAGGCGCGCGTTATCCAATCCGAAAATCAGCGCATAAAGAATGAATGCCGAACCGAATATGACGCCGGCCTGGAAGCCGCCGCCGGGTCCGAAATCGCCGTGAAACTGGACATAGAGGGCAAACAGCATGATGAACGGGATCAGCAGTTTGGCGACGACGCGCAGGACGAGATGGTGCCTCATGCCGCGGCTCCTTCGTCCGATCCGGTATCCGAGGCGGCCGAATTTGCGTCAACGGCTTTCACATCCTCTCCGGTCTCCGGTTCGTCTTCCTTCCGGCGCCGTTTGCCCAGTAGGAGCATGACGCCGACCCCGGCGGTAAAAATAACCGTCAGCTCACCCAACGTGTCATAGCCCCGGTAGCTCGCCAGCACCGACGTCACCATGTTGGGAATGCCCACCTCGACCGGCGAGGTCTCGACATAACGAGGCGCGACATGTTGGTGGATGGGGGCGTTCCCATCGCCGAATCCGGGCATGTCGAGCGTGCCGTAAATCAACAATGCGCCGGTTGCCGCCGTAATGACCGCCGGCAGGACCGGCGTTCGCACATGAATTTTTTCACGCGTTGCCGTCAGGGCGAGGGTACCCAGCATCAGCACGGTCGTGATGCCGGCGCCCACCGCGGCCTCGGTGAACGCGACATCCACTGCATCGAGGATGACAAAAATCCCCGCCATCAGAAGGCTGTATATGCCCGACAGCATGACGACGGCAAACAGGTTGTGAACCCGTACGATTGCCAACGCAATGACTGCCAGGAAAAGCAGGAGAACGATGTCGACGAGGTTTACGATGACCGCGCTCCATTCGTATCGCCCGCTTTACCTGCCGGTTTGTCCCGGGGATCGACGATATTGCGGTTTTCGTTCCCGGCTTCACCTTTCCTTCCCTTGACCAACGGCCGAACACCCGAAAACAGGGCCGCTTTGGCCAGGGCGTGAGTCGATGTCGGGCTGGAGAACAAAACGAAGAAGAGGATAAAGATCAACTTGGCGGTGACGAGTGTGGCGCCCGATTGCAGCATCAACCCGATGAGAATGCCGCCAGCGCCGATCGTGTCCGTCAAGCCGGCCGCATGAATTCGGGTGTAGAAATCCGGCAGGCGCAGGAGGCCGATTCCGCCGATGACGACGAAAACGCCCCCGACAAGTATGAAGCCCCAACTGAGTATCTCCAGCACCAAACCGCTCATCGCCGGCGCTCCACTTCGTCGGCCACTGCCGCCGTTACCTCCGGCGGCAGCCACCAGGGCAATCTCCGGCCCTTCCTGCGATCTTCACCGTGCCAGCCTGCTTTCGAAAAATCCTTATATTTAAAGAACTTGAGAATGGCTATGGAGCCGACGAAATTGATCAGCGCATAGACCAGCGCAATGTCGAGGAAATCGGGACGACCCGTGAGGAAGCCCAGCAACGCGATCAGCAGCGTGGTTTTGGTGGCAATTGTGTTGACGGCCAATATACGGTCGAAAACCGTCGGTCCGAGCAACGCCCGGATCAAGGCCAGCGCCATGGTCAGTAGTATGGCGATCGTCGCAGCGGCAAACATCAACCGTGACCTTCCATGCGGGTGACTTTGCGGTTCATGGTGCCGCTGGCGATGTCGTCGGCGGACCCCTGGGTGAGGGCATGTACGACGATTTGATTGCTGTCAACTTCCAACGAGACGGTGCCGGGCGTCAGGGTGATCGAATTGGCGTAAATCACCTTTCCGAGTTCCGTTTTTTGTTCCGCGTCGACCACGAGAATGTTGGGGCTTATCGGCAAACTGGGCATCAGGATAATTTTGGCCACGTCGATATTGGCGATGACGATCTGCCACAGCAGCCAAGGCCAATACAACAGGGCCCGCCAACCGAGGTGAATGGGATGCCCCTCATGGTCGATGACGTCCATACGCATGGACACGGCAACCGTGAAAATGCATGACGCCACGCCGAAACCAAGAATAAGCGCCGTGTAGTGCCCCGAAAGCAAGAGCCAGACAATGAAAAGTACCAGGGAAAGGCTGACTGCGTGTTTCACGCCCCTCTCTTCTCCCTAAAAAAAGTGCTCACGATGACGCCGGACCGGCACCCAACCAATGAAACACGCCACACAAATTCAATCGCTTGCTCGGGCCGGCCGCTCAAGCACAGGGCAACAGCGCGTTAATAAAATCACGACCGTTCCCGGATGGATCAGACAATAATATGCGGCAGGTAACATAGCCAACCAAAATCAATGCTCGTTATGAGGTATAACCATAATTCAAGTAGGGAAAATGAAATAAAACTGCTTCAGCGTTAAAAGATGTGACATTTGTGTAATTGTGGTTGACCTGTTAAACTTTCACATTGTCAGTTGACTTGGTTGGGATCCTGAAACATGCAGGATGGGGGGCTGGACTACGATAGCACTGAGCCGGAGACCATTGAGGTTTCAGGGACAGTAAAGTGGTTCAATGCAGTAAAAGGTTACGGTTTTGTGACGCCCCTGGACGGCTCCGGGGACGTGTTTCTACACCTATCGGCATTGCGTCAGTCCGGGCACGAAGTGGTGGATCCCGGCACGACGGTTGTGTGCGAGGCGGTGCGCGGCCCGAAAGGCCTGCAGGCGGTTCGGGTGCTGCAGATCGACGCCAGCACGGCGCAACCACCCTCAATGGAATCCCAGAGTACGCCCAGCTATCCGGCCGTCGCCGCGGAAGGCGATTTTCTTGAAGCGACGGTGAAGTGGTTCAATTCCGAAAAAGGTTACGGATTCGTCACTCAGGGCAACGACTCGCAGGACATTTTCGTCCACATCAAGACCCTGCGGCTGATCGGGATCGAAGACCTCAAGCCGGGGCAGGTGTTGCTGGTGAGGGTCGGCCAGGGACCGAAAGGTCCCCAGGTTGCCGAAATCGATATTCCCTAGCTTGATCTTGGCCGCCAACCGGTCAAATATTTGAATCCCTTTGATTTTTGGCGATCCGACGCAATCCGATGTATCAGGCTTTCGTCCTTTGGCGCATGGGCGCCAAGATTTTCATCGTCGCGGTGGCGTGTGCGGTATTGCTGGGGGGCGCGCAGCTTGGCCGGGCGGCGGACGCCGGCAAGGTAAAAATCGTCACGGCAACAGGGACGCACGAGTTCATTGTCGAAGTGGCGGCGACGAAAACCGCCCGGGCTCGCGGGCTTATGTTTCGCCGCGCCCTCGATCCGGGCGCCGGCATGCTGTTCGACTACGGCTACGAAAAGCTGGTCCAATTCTGGATGAAGGACACGTACATCCCGCTCGACATGATTTTCATCAAATCTGACGGCGGCATTGCCAACGTTCACCATCGCGCCGTACCTCATTCCAGGACGATCATTCCCTCCAACGGTTTGGTAAGGGCCGTTCTGGAGATCAACGGCGGTACGGCCGAACGGCTCGGCATTCGAGCCGGCGATCGCGTCGACCACCCGATTTTCAAACAATAGCGGCCCCGGCGCAGGTCATGACGTCCCCTCCCGCACCGCCTGCCGGATTTGAACCGATCGTCCACTCAAACCCGTTTGGTGCCCACATCGGCCCGATCTTCGAACGGACTTCGGCCGATGGGTTTGTCCGCGGTTTCCATCTGGCGGAGAAACACACCAACGCGGGCGGTGTCGCCCATGGCGGCGTTTTGATGACCTTCGCCGACATCGTCCTCGGCCGCGCCGTGCTGCCCCACATTGGGGGGCCGGCGGTTACCGTCCGCATGATCACGGATTTCATCGCACCGGTAAAACTCGGATCGTGGGTCGAGGGCCGGGCGGCGGTGACGCACGCCGCAAAAACTCTGATATTCGTTTCCGGCGAGATCAGCGTCGCGGGAAAGATCGCGATGACGGCTCAGGGCACATTCAAACCCATTTGATTCTCAATTAGTTCAGGTCTTTTCGGGCGTACGGATGGGCTTGTTTGAACCCCGTCATTGGTCCATAGTTGGGACGCGTTGGGGTGCGCGGGGCGAGACCGGCGGATTGACGATTGAGACGTGGACACAGCGCAATATCGCACATGACTTCAGCGACAAACGGGAGCGCGCACCCATGAAGCTGCCGCTCCGGAAACGGATATCCTATCAACTTGCGGCTCGAAGCGTTTTAGCGGCGCTGGTCTTGGGTTTGGCGTTCAGCGCAGCGCAATTGGCCAACGATTACGCCGAGCAGCAGGATCGCGTCCAACGCTCGGTTACAAATATCCTCGCCGCGGCGAACAAGCCGGCGACGGTGGCCGCCTTCCATCTTGACGGAAAGCTTGCTCGGGAGGTCATCGACGGCCTCTTCGCCTACGACTTCGTCTCTTCGGTGAGCATCGAGGACGAAGACCAGACGGTCCTGGCCGGCCGCAAGAGGGAAGCGGGGCCATCGAGGACGGCCTGGATTACGCGGGTACTGGGCGAGGGTAAGAAGGATTTCGTCGTGCCGCTCAGCGCCATCGGCCAACAGAACAAGAAAATCGGCGTCCTCAGCGTCACGATCGACTACGACCTGGCCTTGGCGCAATTCTACAACCGGTCTCTGTTCGTTTTACTGGCCGGGCCCTTGCGAAACGTCGTCCTCATTTTCGTCTTGTTCTACGCCTTCCAACGTTTCCTGTCCGGACCGCTGCTCAAACTTATTGAAGATTTCAGCCGGCTGGACCCGAAGGAAGGCCAGGCGGAAGAGTTGTCCCTGGTCGGCGCGCATGAGGATGACGAGCTGGGAATGTTGCGTAACGCCGCCAATGCCTACGTCCGCGCCAACAATCTGCATTGGGAGGAACGCCGCCGGGCGGAGGCCGCCCTGCGGGAGAGCGAAGCCCGCTACAGGCAGCTTTTTGAGAGCGCTGAGGTGGCGATCTGGGATCAGGATTTTTCGGAGGTGAAAGCCGAGTTCGAGAGACTTCGGCGCGACGGCGTCACTGACCTTCGCGAATACCTGAATGAAAGCCTGGAACGCGTTCAGTATTTCGAAAAACTGGTCCAGACGAGATCGGCTAATACGACCAGCCTGAAATTTTTCGGCGCCGAATCGATGGAGGTCTTTCTCGATCGCTTCCAGGAGCTGTTCCCGGACAACATGAAGACCGTGTTCGTCGATCAACTATGTTCGATGTGGGAAGGCAGGGATTTCTTCGTCGCCGAAGCCACATTCAAGTCGCTCCAGGGCGAGGATGTTGCCGTCATCGTCTCCATGCCGGTACCAAAGCGACCGGAGGAGTACAATCACGTGCCGATCTGCGTCCTCGACGTAACCGAACACCGCAGCACCACCAACGCGCTGCACCAGGCGCAAAAGCTCGAGGCTATCGGTCAACTGACGGGCGGCGTCGCCCACGACTTCAACAACCTGCTCCAGGTAATCGCCGGCGCCAGCACAATGGTGCGCATGGGTCGGGAGGATGACGATGAAATCGCGAATTGGATCGACCGCATCGACAGCGCCGTGGAACGTGGCAGCAGTTTGACGGGTCAGTTGTTGGCCTTCTCCCGAAAGCAGTCCTTGAGCGTCAAATTGTTTGCCGTGGATAAGGTGATCGCCGATATCGGCGAGATGCTGCAAAGAACGCTGGGCGAGGATATCGAATTCGGCATCGACATAAATGCCGAGGATGCCCTCGTCAACGCCGATTCCAATGCCTTGCAAAATGCTCTGCTCAACCTCTGCCTTAATGCCCGGGCAGCGATGCCGGATGGCGGACGTCTGACCATCCACGTCGTGCCGCGACATTTCGACGACGATATTGAGTTGGACGACGAGACGCTGCCGGGCGGCGAATACCTTGAAATTTCGGTAACCGACGACGGCGCCGGTATGGAACCGGAAACGGTGGAACGGGCCTTCGATCCGTTCTTCACGACTAAAGGCGTCGGTGAAGGTACCGGCCTCGGGCTGAGCATGGTCTACGGCTTTGCCCGCCAATCGGGCGGTTTTGCCGAAATCGAAAGCCAAGTGGGCGAAGGCACGACGGTTCGGCTTGTTTTGCCGTCGGGGACGGCATTGCCAAACATGCACGTCTACAAGGCGGACGGAGAGACCGCCGCGGGCGGGACGCCCGACGACGCCCCCGATCTCGGCATCGTATTGGTCGTCGAGGACGATCCCGAGGTGCGGGTAACCACGCAGGCAATCTTGAAGCGGATAGGCTACGCGGTGGTCGAGGCCGAGGACGCCAACAAGGCACTGGGCATTATCGGGGAGCGCAACGATATCGACATTGTTTTCAGCGACGTCGTAATGCCCGGCGGCATGAGCGGCTTCGACCTCGCCAAGGAGTTGTCGGAGCGGGGCATGCAGCACAAGATCCTGCTGACTTCGGGCTATCCCGACCAGGTGATCAAGTCCGGCGAACTTGAAGACAGCAACGTCAAAATTATCCAGAAACCCTACAGCCGGGCCGAGTTGGCGGCAGCGCTCCAGAGCGTCGGAACCTGAATACGATCTCCGCTGCCGCGTCTTATCCCTTGAAATCGGCGCTAAGGGCCGACTGTCTTGCCCGACGTTCCGGTATCGTGTAAGTGAGGGGCCACCGGGCAACCGATACGGGGAGTAGCTCAGCCTGGCAGAGCACCGGCTTTGGGAGCCGGGGGCCGGAGGTTCAAATCCTCTCTCCCCGACCAGTTTGTCGCCCGGATGCCCGGTTGCCCGCATCGGCGTGAGGAACTATTCTCCCCGGCTCTGTGAAGGAGTTTTTTGATCATGGAAGCACGCATCTATCAGCCGGCCAAAGCCGCCACTCAATCCGGCCGTGGCCGCGGCGACAGTTGGATCCTGGAATACCAACCGGCGGCGCCGAAACGTCTCGATTCGCTGATGGGCTGGACCGGCACAAGCGACTGCAACGCCCAGGTCGTGATGAAGTTCGACACGCTCGAGGCGGCGGAAGCCTATGCCACAAAGCGCGGCATTCCCTACACCGTCAGCCAGCCGCGCAAGCGCACGGTACGGCCGAAGTCTTACGCTGAAAATTTCAGCTACGACCGGGTGAGATAGCCGGTCGGATCACCATTTGGGCCCCGTAGCTCAACCGGATAGAGCACGGGATTTCTAATCCCGCGGTTGCAGGTGCGAGTCCTGCCGGGGTCGCCATTCTCAATCAAGCGAAGACGATGGCGCCAACCCTTGATCCGAGGGGGGATCGATAAAATGACGCAAGGTTTTCCGAGAACCGAAGGCTTGTATTTCGAAGAGGTCGAGGTCGGGCAGACGTTCAGAACCCGCGCCCGTACCATCACGGAATCGGATCTGGTGTCGTTCTGTAACCTCACCTGGATGACCGAGAGCCTGTTTACCGATACGGAAAGCCACCGCGATGGCGCTGCTCTCGGTGGCCGCGTGGTGCCGGGCGTGATGGTATATGCGATGGCGGAAGGCCTGCTGACATACTCCATGGAACGCACCGGTCTGGCATTCCTCGAGGCGAACTTCTTCGTAAAGGGGCCGACCTACGTAGGCGACACCATTCACGCGGATGTGGAGGTGCTTGAGGCCCGGCCAACGTCCAAGCCGGGAAGGGGGTTGGTGCGCTTTCGCATCACCGTCCGCAAGGGGGACGGTAGTGAGTGTATCGTTTACGAACCGCTCCGCATGCTGCGGTGCAGAGACGCCTGATACCGTCGCCCGGCTTAACCGCCGATTACCAGATCAATGCTCGTTTCAAATGTCGGACGTTTGGAAGCCGCCCCAGATTTGATTTGCATGGAGACCCGACGCTGCCCGTCCGGACCGAGGCGGCGAAACAGGTAATCGCCCGAATTTTGCGGATGGTCCGCCAGGTAGAGTTGCGTGATCAGCACATCGCGGCCGCCGACCACTACCTTTACATGAATATGCGGTGTCCGACCGGGATAGGGCACCGGAACGATCGTGCGGAACTTGAAGCCGCCGTCGGCGTCGGTTATGGCATGCCCAAAGCCCTGGAAGCCTGTGTCGCGGGAACCGTACCGGCGGTCGCCGGGATGGAGATATATCCCCTTCACGTCGCATTGCCAGATTTCCACGCGCGCCGCTGCGATGGGTCGCGCGTTCGTATCCAGTAAGCGCCCGGCGAGGTGCAGAATGTCGCCGCCGGCTTCACGCACGGCGTTCTCCACCAGGACGAGATCGGCATCGTCATCTTTCGGCCGTCGGCGCGGGTAGAACGGCCCCTCGCTGCCCCGTGGCGTCGGTTTTGCGGCTGCCCTCAACGTACTTGGGATTAACAGAAACGGTGTCGCGAGCAGGAGGGATCTGCGATTGAGCCTGGCGATTTTCATTCCATGATCCCCTACGAACGAGGTGAAAACCAAGATCCGCAACTCCACCCAAGGCGGAGAAACCGAAAAAATAGGGAATGCGGATAATGACAAACCAAATGCGTCAATACTGGGAAAAAATTGCACCCCCGGATTGATGAAAAACCTAAAATGCCGGTTGTCCGTATCAAGTTACAATCAGGAATTATTCCATTTTGTGTGATTTTTCAATTTGCTAGCAAACACTTATTTGTGATGTCTGGATTTGGTTTGTCGTCCACTCGGTTTGGACCGTTAATTGCATTTCGCGCAAAGGGAACAAACTATTTGGATAATTTCGTCATGGTAATGTCGATCAACACCAACGTTGGGGCCATGGCCGCGTTGAGAAATCTAAGTACGACAAATCAGAATCTCGACGATACCCAACTTCGCATAACCACCGGCCTGAAAATCAACGGCCCCAAAGATGACGCCTCCACTTATGCGATCGCGCAGCGGATGCGCGGTGATATCGCGGGCATGCAATCCGTGAAGACCGCACTTGCAAACGGAGAATCGACCGTCAACGTTGCGATCACCGCCGCCAAGGCCATTTCCGAATTGCTTATCGAGTTGAAAGCCAAGGTTGTTCAGGGCCTGCAATCCTCTCTCGATACCGATTCACGAACGGCTTTGAACGATGATTTCACCGCCCTGAGAGACCAAATCGATTCGACGGTTTTTTCCGCTTCGTTCAACGGCGTCAACTTGATTGAAAACGGATCAACCGACCTCAGTGTCCTGAGTACGGTTGACGGCAGTACCATTACGATCACCTCCCACGAACTGCAGGCCATCAATCTTCAATTCGGCCAGGCATTTGCCAACCTCAACTCCGAGTCCAACGCCAACCAAACCCGGACGCTGATCGATAACGCCATTGTCACGGTTACCAATGCGCTGGCTTCCCTGGGCGCGGCTGCAAAACGCATCGAGGTGCAGAAGGAGTTCACGGGCTCGCTTGTCGATATTCTGAAGGAGGGGGTCGGGAGTTTGGTCGATGCCGACCTCGCCGAAGAAAGCGCCGAATTGCAGTCTCTCCAGATCAAGCAGCAACTCGGTGTCCAGGCTTTGTCGATATCAAATTCAAGCCCGCGGAATATTCTCAGCTTGTTCGGGGGTTAGACTCATATCTCCAGACCTTCCGGTTTCGCGTAGGCCATTCCGGCACAAGCAGTGAAGGGGCCGCGAGAGTGAGGGAACTGCGCGTCAATGCGCTCTTCGACATGGCGTGTTCTCCCGTGAACATGTTAACTGATTATAGTTTTCCAGTGGGTGGAGAGTGGGATGATCAACGGACTGCACCACACACATTTGTTTGCCAGCGATCTTGCCGTCAGCGTCGGCTGGTACCGCACGATGTTGGGTGGTGAAGTCGTCTTTGACGGGGAGTTCGGCGGCGCCCGCAACGTCTTCATGCGGTTGGGTTCCGGTCGGCTGCATTTTTACGACCAGCCGCCGCGCGATGGGAAAAGCGCCGTTCACCACCTGGGTTACCGCAGCGACGATCTACCACGCCTGGTCGCGCATATGCGGGGCCACGGCGCAGTATTCCGCAATGACATCCGCGAATACGGTTTTTGGCGCTATATCATGTGCGCCGCGCCCGACGATGTGCTGCTTGAACTCTTCCAGGTCGACGGCGATGACCTGCCGCCGGAATTGGCCGGCTATTTCGGAGATACTTGAAGCCGCTTGACCGGCCGTCACTTCTTGTTTCGATTCGAGTTCGTCCGGCTTAAAATAAGATCCGTCCGACACTCCCTTGAGGTTTGGACCGAACATGCCCCGTAAACAGCCTTTGCAAGAGCGCATCATCGACGCCTCGGTGGAACTTGCCGACGAGTTCGGCTGGCCGGCGGTTCGTTTGCGCGAGGTGGCGGTGCGGCTGGGCGTGACGTTGCCCGAAATTCGTGCCCACTACCCGGATTTGGATTCGGTGGCGGATGCCTGGCTCGAACGCGCCGACGACGCCATGCTGGCGGTAACGGAGCGCGCGGACCTGCCGGACAAACCGCCGCCGGAGCGTATCGAGGCAGCTCTGGTGGCCTGGTTTACCGCGCTGGGCGGGCGCCGGCTCATGCTCCGGGATATGCTTTCCTACAAGCTGCAGCCGAACCACTTTCACCTGCAGGCGGCCTTGGTGGTGGCCACCAGCCGGCGGGTTCAGTGGCTCCGGGAAGCGGCGCGGCTGGATGCGACCGGCCGGCAGAAGTCGGTCGAGGAGATCGGCCTGACAGTGCTGTTTTCTGCCGCCGTGATGAGGTGGCTCGGGGATCGGTCGGACAATTTCGAGCATACCCGGGCGTTCATCGTCCGCCGGCTGGAACGCGCGGACAAGCTCATGCTGCGCTGGTTTGCCTGAGGGGCGGGAGCAGCGGCTGCCCGCGATCGATGATGGATGCGTTACCGGATCGGGATCGGCTTAATCATCAGTTCAGGCGGTGGCGGGAGATCCACAAGCGGCTTCACGCGACGCCCATATATCCCGACGCCGACCTTCCCCGCGCCGAGCAGTGGCGCCAAATAGCCGCCTACGTCGAACGCCAGGTCGCAGAGCCGGAAATCGACGCCTGGGTGGCGGAGCAAATCGCCGTCGCCGAGAATTTGGCGGTTGGCGTTCAGGATATGCGGCCGCGAAAGCGTGGCCCCGTCCACGCCTTGTTGTTGGAATGGGTGGCGGGCCGGAAACAGAAGGCCCATGCCGAGTTGAAATGGAATCTGGCGGTGCAAGATGCCGGCGGCGATCCCCATTGGCGGCGGACCGGCGGCAAGATGGACCGGTCGAAGCCTTAAAACTATCTTCCTCGCAATGCCCTGATTGACTGGCAATTTCGAACGATAGGATCGCTAGTTGGTCGGAATGGTAACCAGGACGGTGCCATCGTCGCCTTGCACCCAGCTATTCTGGTGTCTTCCGAACTCACGGCGGGCCGCCTGCGTCATGTGATCGTCCAGATACTCCCTTATTTCCGCCACCGCCACCTTGCCATCGCCGTTTCCGTACTCATTTTGGTCCGCCTCACCGTAGAGCGCATCCAGCAGATGCCGGGTGAACATGCCGTGCCTCGCCTTGTAATCCCAAGATGCGACCTGATCGCTCTGGGCGGCCGTTATAATTGTCATCTTGGTGGAATTGTCGGGTAGCGTCGGCGTAATGGTAATACCCGATGTTGCGCGCACCAGCATGCCCTTCTGGCTTTCCCCCGAAAAACAAGCATCGAGGAAGACCGATATCGATCTAGCTTTCAGTTTGCCGAGATTGCCGAGAAGTGTGTCGAGCGGGTAGCCGTTGATTTCGGGTGAATCTGGATCTGCGTTGACGGGAAGGAGGTATCCCCGTCTGTCCTTCAAACTGGGGACGCCATGCCCCGAATAGAAGACGATGATGTCAGACCGTCCTCTCGCGTCCAGATAACGCCACAACTTCCCTTCATGGGTTTCCCGATTACCGAAGGCGGCCAACAACTCGGCCTGAGTGGCGTCCCTGAGGTCGATAATGTTGTTGGGATCGTAACCGAGAGCATCGACGACAAAGGTTTTAAAGGCACCGGCGTCATTATGGGCGAAATCCACATCGGGAATACTTTTTTGATAATCCTTGTTGCCGATGATAACGGCGACCGCGCGCTTGTTTCTTTTGGCATTGAAAACAGGCCGCTTCAGCGTCGGTGGATCGTTCACTTCAATCGTCGCGCTCTGTGCCGTCTTTGGCGACTTCTTTTGCACCGGTTGTGCGACTATGGCATCGACAGGCAACATGCCCTTTATTTCGGCCGCAACTTCCGGCACCGGGTCCAAGGTGAGGGCGAGCTTCAGTGCCTCCTCGGCATCATCGTTTCGTCCTAATTTGCGGTACACACTCGCGAGCAGGATTCGTCGGCCAGGCGTTTCCGCGCCCATGCCGATGGCTTTTTCGACGATGTCCGCAGCCTCTTGGAATTTCCCTTTGCGATACATGACGTAGCCCAGCAATACGTGCGTCGCCGAATCGCTTGGGAATCGGCGAATTGCGGTTTTGGCGTCGCTTTCCGCCTGCGCGAGATTTCCGCCCGCGCCTTTCGAGGACAGTGTCGAACCGATCGCCTTGAGGTACCTTTGCACGGCCACGTTGGAAACGCGGTCCCGGCCACGATTAGCGGCTTCCCGCATTTTTTCGGGCTGCCCGGATTCGCCGAGCGTAAGCGCCAACATAACGTGTCCCCAACCGTATCCGGGACCGTGGCGCACGGCATCCCGAGCCGCTTCAATGGCTTCGTTGATTCGCCCCAAATTCGCAAGGGCGCGGCTGAGTGAAACAAAAGCATTAGGATAGTTTGGCCGCAATTTTATTGCAGCTTCGGCCGCCTCCAAGCTCTCCGGCCAGCGGGCGAGCTTCGCCAGGCCCCAGGACAGGTTGACATAGGACCGTCCCCTGTCGGAAGTTCCCTCCCAACTGGCTTGAGTGGCTTGACGGCATACCGCCAAGCCCGACTCGGAGGGCGTTGGCCCTTTCATTTCGGCGTAACAGCGGTTTGAGATCCTGCCGGCGTGCGCCAGATCCGCCGCGGCGATAATCACCACCGACGTCAGGAACGCCGCAAGGGCTATCCTTTGATTTGCTCGGTAACGTTCGGCCATGCCAAATCCTCCTGGATTAGGTCGATACAAGGCACCAAACGCTGTGGAAAACGGACCCTTTGCACAAGGCAAAGTAGCCATTCAGCCCATCATATCACGCCCGGAAAGGAGTTTTAAACCTCGCCGCGGGCCGCGTGGGCGCATCAAACGGCCTCGGCGGTTTCCTCGCCGCGGCGGTCGGGGCCGTTGTAGGGGCCGTAGACGCGTTGGGGCAGGCGGCGGCGGCAAGGGCCGATGTAGGTGTCGGTTTTGATCTTTTCCGGCGGGTGAGCCAGCAGGTTTTCGATTGTGGTGCCGAGATCTTTCGAAGAAATCGGCTTGACCATGTAGTGATCGACACCCTGTTTAATCGCATGCGTTACAGTTGCGACCGAGCCTTCCGTGCTGATCATGATCACGGGGATGTGGCGGGCCATGGTTTTTTCAGGGTTCCGCAGGGTGCGCACGAACTCGATGCCGTCGACGCCCTTCATGTGCCGGTTCACGATCACCATGTCGATGGCTGAGGCTTCCAGTTCGTAGTAGGCGTCTTCTGCGCCCTTGGCCATGGGCGTGCTGCCGACATCGAGGTTGCGCAGGATGCCGGAAATTGTGTGGCGGAAATCCTGGTCGTCGTCGACGCAGAGGATGCGCATGGCGTGCCAGTCGGGTTTCGTATCAGCCATAACGTGCGGCCCCGATGCGGAATAGGTTATTTGTTAGGCTCATTAAGGTATGCCCGGAAAGAAATTTATCCACAAACAAATTGCTAGGATTTGTCTTGTGAGTGCTCCGACAGCAGCCAGCCGAAAAACAGCACCGCGAGCACCGCCCCAACTACTTGAGCCACAATGAACGGACCCGCGTCAATCGGGCGAACACCCGAGAACGTATCGGTGAACATGCGTGAGATGGTTACCGCTGGATTGGCGAACGAGGTTGAGGCGGTAAACCAGTACCCAGCCGTGATGAACAAACCGACCGCATAGGGCACCGCTTCGGGCCGCCAGCGCAGGCAACCGATGATGGTCGCAACCAACCCGAAGGCGGCGACAACCTCTGCCGACCACTGGCCCCATCCCGTCCTCACCGTTTCCGACACCTGCACGACCGGCAGGTCGAACATGACGTGGGCGACGGCGACGCCGGCGATTCCGCCGATGATCTGGACTACCACATAAGCGGCCGCGGTTGCCGCGCTGATCTCGCCGCGCAGTACAAACGCCAGAGTGACGGCCGGATTGAAATGCGCCCCTGAAATCGGTCCGAAAATCAGTATGAGCACGGCCAGAATGGCGCCCGTCGCCAGGCTGTTGGCCAACAGTGCAATCGCCGTATTTCCCCCGGACAAAGTATCGCCCATGATTCCCGAGCCCACCACGGTTGCCAAAAGGAAGAACGTACCGAGGCTTTCGGCGGCCAGCCGCCGGGACAGGTTTGAGTGCATGGGAAGGGTACCACCGGGCATATCAACGATTTGGCTTGATCATAGGCTGCCTGCGGCGAATTGTCGCCTGGGCTTTGGCCGCGAAATTTTTCCGGCATATCACGCTACAATCAAGGGGATTTTAGGCTTATGGGGAGCCCGTCCCAATGCATGCCGAATCGTTTGTCGTGGAAATCGTCGGCGGTGTTGCCGCCTTGCTCGTGGTCGCGGCCATCACTTACGCGGTATCGAAAAGGCTCCGGCTGCCGTTCACCGTGGTTCTTGTCGTCGTCGGCATCGCGCTTGGTCAGATGGAAAGCATCTACCTGCCGCTGGCGAGCGTGGGAGAGGCGCTGGCGCTGTCGCCCCACGTTATCTTGTTCGTCTTCCTGCCGACGCTGGTATTTGAGTCCGCCTACAATCTGGACGCCCGCCAGTTGCAGCGCAATCTGTTGCCCGTTCTCACGCTCGCCGTTCCCGGCCTGATCCTGTCGACTGCGATCATCGGCGGCCTGCTGATGGTGGCAACGCCGCTCGGGCCGGCGGAAAGCCTAATGCTCGGCTCAATCCTCAGCGCCACGGACCCGGTTGCAGTGATCGCCATTTTCAAGCAGCTCGGCGCTCCCAAGAGGCTAACCACGTTGGTCGAGGGCGAGAGCCTGATGAACGACGCCACGGCCATCGTGGTTTCGCGCATATTCATCGGCATCGTGGTCGGCGGCGTTCATTTCACGCCCGAAGGCGCCTTTACCCATGCCGGACAGTTCCTTCTGGTATTCGTGGGCGGCGGCGTCGTGGGCTGGATAATGGGCCTGCTGGTCGGCTGGGCCATCGGCCGGGTTCACGAGGACATCTACATCGAGATCACGCTGACAACCGTGCTGGCCTACCTCTCCTTCATCATCGCCGAGGAGTTGTTCCATGTCAGCGGCGTCATGGCCACCGTGATGGCGGGCCTGACGCTGGGCGGATGGGGTCAGGCCAAGATATCAGCGTCGGTGCGCAGCTATCTGGAGCACTTCTGGGAATACATGGCCTTCGTCGCCAATGCCTTGATCTTCCTGCTGGTCGGCTTGGCAGTGAATCTCGGGGCGCTGGTCGAGGCCTGGGATATCCTCGTTTGGGTCATCGTCGCCATGCTGATCAGCCGGGCCGCTGTCATTTACGGCCTGGTACCCATCGTCGGGCGGATCCCTGGAACCGAAGCCGTCAGCGGCAGCTACAAGACCGTGATGTACTGGGGTGGCCTCCGCGGAGCCATCGCCCTGGCCATCGCCATGTCGCTGGGCCCATCCGGTGTCGCCAACGCCGATACCCACGTCGCCCTGGTCATGGGCGCTGTGCTGTTCACGCTGCTGGTACAGGGCCTAACCATCGAGAAGCTGGTGCACAAGCTCGGCCTCGATCAGCCGCCCCTGGCGGATCGGGTGGGGCGGGCGGAAGGATTGCTTTCGGCCAAGCGCCGGGCCCTGGCACGCATGCCCGAACTGCAATCGGGCGGTTTGTTCTCGGCGCGCATCGCCGACGCGCTGATGGAACAGCTGGATGAGGAGATCAAGGGCGTGCGCGGTGAGTTGCAGGAACTGCGCAGCGTTGAGCTCGACGCCAATCAGGAACGCTGGCTGCTCTACGCCCGCTGCTTCGCCGCCGAAAAGATCATCTACTACGAACAGTTCTCGCGCGGCCATCTGTCCGAAACTTCATACAGGGATCTTTGCCACTCGGTCGATATCCAGTCGGAAGCCGTGCGCCACGACACGGTGATGCCGGCCCACACCCTGCACGATGTCGGCGGCACCCAGCTGACAACATTGCTCAAGAGCATGGCTAACGACCTTCTCGCCGCCGTTTTGCCGAGCCTGTCGGAAAAAATCAGACGCAAGCACATCACCCACGACTACGAGCAGGCGTGGGGGCGGTTCCAGGGCAGCCAGCGCATTCTCGACGAGCTTGAGGAATTGGCCCTGGCCGAATCGACGCCCGCGGAAATGGTGGGGGAGGTCAGGGCGCAGTACGCCCGTTGGCAGGAGACGGCCAAGACCCGCATCGACGCCACCGCAGAGCAATTCCCCGAATTCGTCGCCCTGATGCAGGAACGACTGGCCGGCCGGCTTGTTCTTAACGCCGAAAGCGAAATCGTCGAAAGCGAAGCCAAGGCCGGTGCGATTCCCGAGGGCGTCGCAGAGGAGATGATCGAGGAAATCCACCTCGAAATCAGAGACCTGACGAGCGCCGACGAGAGCCAACTGAAGGTCGAACCGGAGGAACTCCTCCGCACCGTGCCCTTCTTCGCGGGGACCACAGGCGAAGTCTTCGATCAAGTGGCGGCGCGGTTGAAGTCGCGCACCGTCCCAAGCGGTGAGATTATCATCCGTCAGGGCGCGAAGGGGGAATCGCTCTATCTGATCGCCCGCGGCGTCGTCCGGGTCAGCCGCGAGACGGCGACCGCCCATCAGGATCTCGCCACCCTGATGGCCGGCGATTTTTTCGGCGAAATGGCGCTGTTGCACCACGCCCCGCGCACCGCCAATTGCCGGGCGGTCACGCCGTGCGCGATCTATGAATTGAGGCGCGCAGATTTCGACGAAGTAGTCGAAGTTTGCCCCGAGCTGAAGGTGGCGCTGGAAGTTGCGGACCGTGAGCGCGCCCGCGAGTTGGTGTGAGGCGGCCTATTCCTTTTTCGCCGGCTGCGGCGAACCCTCCGTCACCATCACCGGCTTCTCGGCGACGCCCTCGGGAATGGCGACTTCGTTCTGGGCCAACTGGCCGTAGAGAAATGTCGGGATCAGGCCGAATATCGCGCAAAAAACGATGACCGCCTTCCAATCCATATCGGAAATACGAAGCCGCCGGTGCAGGCGCGAGCCACGCCCGAGTACCAGCGCCAGAACCGCCACCACGGTCGTCCCGAACCAGATTAAAAAGCTCTCCATAATTCGACGTTTCCTCCCCAGCGGAAAGCGCGCGCTCTAGGCTTTCACCATATCATATGGCTCTTGTGCTGACGATTGTCATGCCGGTTTTGTGAAAACGACGGAGAGATTATTGGCCGGCATGTCGACGCTTTCGCTGAATGCCAGACCGTTCCCGTGCGCGCATTTTTTGACATCATCGAGATCGCGAACGCCCCAGGATACATTTTGTAACCGCAGCCATTCGTCGAAGTTCTCGTTGCTGGGTGCGGTGTGTTCTCCGTTCATCCGATAGGGGCCATAGAGATAGAGGATGCCGCCGGCAGGCAAAACGCCGCCCGCCAACTTCATCAAGGCTTCGCAGGTTTCCCACGGGGAGATGTGGATCATGTTGATGCAGACGACGGCGCATACGTCGTCCGCTGGAATTTTGGCAGCAACGTCTCTGTCCATTACATCGAGTGCAAGGGGGTCGAGTAAATTGGCGGCGCTGCACGCCCGGCGCCAGGCGGAGATGCTGGCGAGCGCTTCCTCACTGATATCCGTGGGTTGCCAGCGGTGGTTGGGCAGCCTGGGGGCGAAGTCGACGCCATGCTCGCCCGAACCGCTGGCGATCTCCAGCACCGTGCCGCTTTCCGGCAGAACCCGCTGGAGCACGCTGAATATGGGAGCTTTGTTGCGCGCCGTTGACGGCGCGACCATGCGCGGATCTCCGGCCACCTTACTTCGCCTTTTTCTTGAGCTCGGAGATGATGGTCTTGGCGACCTTCAAGGCATCGCGGCGGTCCATACCCGCCGTCATGCGCGTGTCGTAAAGCGTCCGCAGCAAGACCTTGTCGATGAGCGACAGATTTTTGCGGCTTTCGTTGTCATTGAAGATGGAGGGACTGATGGCGCCGCTGTCGTTCGGCAGGCCCATGGACTGGATCATTTCCTCCAGGAGGCAGTGTTTGATGCCCTCGCTGGGGTAGGCGATGTTCACCACGATCATGGCCTTGACCATCTTGCCTGGCGGCAGGTGGTACGACATGAAGTAGCAGGAGCCGCGCACGAGCTGCCGCAGCACCGCGACGTCCTTCTCCAGGATTTGCCCGACCTTGAACATTTCGTTCGACTTGGCGAACCAGATGATGAGGTCTTCGCCGCTCTGTTTGCCGGGAATGTGGCGGAACTTGATCCTGCTGTACTTGGTCAGAACCTTTGCATGCGCCTTGATCGTCGGATGGTAGAGCTCGGCTTCCTTTCTTTGCCCGGCCAGCTTGTATCGGATCTCCGGTCCCGGCCATTTGAGGACCTCGTAGGTGTTCTTGAGGCCCTTCATCTCGCGGCCAAAGACGATCGTATCGAAATAATCGACGAATTTCTCGACGCTCGGCATTTCCGCGGCGCGTGCGGGTGACGCGGTCACATGCAGAAACACCAGGGCGATGGCGAAGCTCATTATTCGGAAGGCAGTCATGCGCTAAAAGGTAGTCCCGCCAATGTCGCGCGGCAAGCGATCAAAGCCCCAGACTATGCCGGTCGATGGCCACCGCCTTGACCAGGGCGTGGACCTCGCGCCCGACCTTCAAATCCATGTCGCGGGCCGAGCGTCGGGTGATGCGGGCCCACAGGCGGCAATCGTCCGTGCCGCCGTCCTCGGATATATCGAGCAGGACATCCATTTGCGCCGGCCCGGCCTCCGCGATTTCCAGCACGGGCCCCTTGAAGATGTTGAGGATGCTGATGCCGGCGGGACGCTCCAGGGCCAGCGCAACGTCCCGGGCCCGCACCCGGACTCGTAAATGCTGTCCGAGCTCCAAATCCACGCGTGGCACAGTCAGGCGTCCACCTTCGAATGTGAGTTCCGAGAGATTGTCGCTCTCATCGTGTCGCGCCACGGTGACGGCGAGGACAGCGCCGGCTTCGTACCGTCCGGTGAGGGGGCGGAGATCGAGCCGGCTCATCACGTCCTCCACAGGTCCGCTGGCAACGGTCCGGCCGTCGGCCATCAGTGCCACGGTGTCGGCCAGCCTCACCACCTCTTCCGTAGCGTGGCTGACGTAGACGATGGGCAGTCCCAAGGACTCCCTCAGCCTTTCGATGAAGGGCAGGATCTCGGCCTTGCGGGCGAGGTCGAGGCTGGCCAGCGGCTCGTCCATCAGCAGAAGGTCCGGGCTGGCCAGAAGTGCGCGGCCGATGGCCACGCGTTGTTTTTCGCCGCCTGACAGCCGATGCGGCCGCCGCTCCAGGAGATCGCCGATCCCCAGCATTTCGATGACGCTGTCGAAGCCGGTGTGGCGATCGTCCGGTGCCGTGCGTTTCCGGCCGTACTCCAGATTGGAACGCACGGAGAGATGCGGAAACAGCCGGTCCTCTTGGAAGACATAGCCGATGCGGCGTTTTTCGGGCGGCACATCGATACCCTTTTCGGCGTCGAACAAGACGCGGTCACCCAAGGCGATGCGCCCTCGGTCCGGCGCGGCCAGTCCGGCGATCATGTTGACGACGGAGGTTTTGCCGGCTCCGGACCGACCGTACAGCGCCGTGATGCCGCCGGTCTCGCCGGTGAAGTTCGCCTCGAGCGGGAAATCGCCCATTCGGCCCGCGATATCGACATCCAGCCGACTCATCGGGCCTTCTCCTTCGATTCGCCCGCTGTCGGACCCGTCAATCTCCGCGCCACGCGCCGCGCGATCAGCTCGGACATCACCACCGCACCCAAGGCGAGGGCGATGGATATGACGACGATGCGGACGGCCGCCGCCTCGCCGCCGGGCGATTGGATCAGCGTGTATAGCGCGATGGGCAAGGTCCGCGTCTCGCCCGCAATATTGGAAACGAAGGTGATGGTTGCGCCGAACTCTCCCAGGGCGCGGGCAAATGCCAGTACCGCTCCGGTCAGGATACCCGGCGCGATCAGCGGCAGCGTGATCGTGACAAAGACGTCTATGGGGCTCGCCCCCAGCGTCCGGGCTGCGGTTTCCAGCCGGCGGTCGACGGCCTCGAGGGAGAGGCGAATGGCCCGCACCATGAGAGGGAAGGCCATGACCGCCGCCGCCACCGCGGCGCCCCGCCAACTGAAGACCAGGGTAATGCCGAACCAGTCGTACAACAGGCTGCCGATGGGCCCTTGGCGCCCCAGCGTCACCAGCAGGATGTAGCCCACCGCAACCGGCGGAATGACCAGCGGCAGGTGGACGATGCCGTCCAGCAGCACACTCCCCGGGAATGTACGGCGCGCCAGGATCCAGGCGGTCAGGATGCCCAAGGGCAGGCTCAAGGCCACGGACCAGCACGCTATCTTGAGCGACAGTCCAAGGGCTTCCAATTCCAGGGGGCTCAACATTTGCGTGGCGATCCTACTGGGACCTGACGCCGACGAAGCCGTGGGTCTCGAAAATAGCCTGGCTTTCGGGTCGCAGCAGGTGGGCAAGGAGGGCGCGGGACAACTTCGAATCACCCTCCTTTACGACGGCGGCCTGATAGATGATCGGTGCGTGGGCCGAAACCGGGATTTCGTTCGCGATGCGCACCTTCTGCGAAAGCAGAGCGTCAGTGGCGTAGGCAATGCCGGCTGCCACCTCGCCCCGGGCGACAAAGACAATCGTGCCGCGTGCATCGGCGCTGCGGGCAAGGCGGGTGGAGAGTGTTTTCCAAAGTCCAAGCTTTTCCAGCGCCGCCCTTGCATACATCCCGACCGGAACGTGATCGGGATCCGCGACCGCGATGCGGCCCGCGCCAGCGGCGGTCGTCAGCGCTTCCCGGAGATCCTTCGGCAGATCGCGGGACGCTTGCGTGACGACGACGAGCCGGTTGCCCATCAGGTCGGTTCGTGTCGCCTCGGCGATCAACCGTTTGTCGGACGCCCAATTCATCCAATCGGGGTTGGCGGAAATGTAAAGGTGGGCGGGGGCGCCGGCCGCCAACTGGCGCGCTAGAACCGACGAAGCTGCGGCTGAGACGCGGACTTGGACGTCATGTTTGCGTTCGAACGACGGAATCGCCAGTTCAACCGGTTTCGCCGCGCTTGCCGCAACGAAAACCGTTAAGAGCTCTTCCGCCTTGGCCGAGGACGTGCCGATCATCCCGATCAGCAGGCACAAACTCAGCAAGGCTCTTACCGCGCAAGTCATCACGAATGACAATTACCCTGAAGTGTCAGTAAATAATTAAGGGTTATATCCGAAGGTATATAACGCCTGCCGTCCCAGGTATAGCGATATTGCCGCATGGACTTGGCCTGCGGAATTCAACTAAGATTCTTCGGCGGGGCATGATCCGCAACCGGGATTGATGATGGAATGGATGCTGTTTGTCAGGGTTTGACGTTTTTAGTCATTGATGACGAACCCGAGATCTCACTCTTTTTTACAAAAATCATCCGAAAACTGGGCGGCGATATTGCCGCCATTGCCGCCAATGGCGCGGAGGCTCTTGAAGCTCTCGATTCAGTCGCTCGGTCTCCCGACGTGCTGATCTGCGACCTCAACATGCCGGGCATGGATGGCGTGGAGTTGTTGCGCCACGTAGCGACCCGCGGTTTCGCCGGTTCAATTATTCTGGTCAGCGGCGAGAGCCAGCGTATTCTCGACAGCACGCGGGAACTGGCGGAAGCGCATCAACTAAACGTGCCGGGCGTTTTGCGCAAACCCATCGGCTTGCCCGAATTCGTCGATGCCATGCGCCGGGTGAACGTGGAATTTACCGCCCAGGACCTCAGTCCCCACGGCCCGCTGGACGCCGACCACCTGCGAAATGCCATCGCCAACGGTAGCGTGTATCCGCATTTTCAGCCCAAGGTCGACGTGACCAGCGGTAAGGTTGTGGGCGTTGAGGCGCTGGCGCGCTGGCACGACAAGAATTCCGGCGTGATCATGCCGGGCGCCTTCATCGCCCTGGCGGAGCGCAGCGGTTTGATCGACGCGCTCACCGATGCCGTATTCAAGGCGCTGCTGGATCGTGCCGTGGAATGGCGGTCCCAAGGCTTCGATCTGAAGCTCGCGTTGAATGTCTCGGTCAATACGCTGCATCGACTCGATCTACCCGATGCCCTGATTGCGGCTAGCGAAAAATTCGATATCGATCCGTCTTGCCTCATTCTCGAAGTCACGGAAAGTCAGCTCATTCAGGACGTCAAAGTCCCGTTGGAAATCCTGACGCGGCTCCGCCTTAAGGGTATCGGCCTTTCCATCGACGACTTCGGCACGGGCCATTCATCGTTGCAGCAGCTCAAGCGCATTCCGTTCTCCGAGCTTAAGATCGACCGTTCCTTCGTCAATGGTGCCGCCGACAACGAGGCCTCCCGTGCCATTCTGGAGTACAGCATTGATCTTGCGAGAAAGTTCGACATGTCGATCGTGGCAGAGGGCGTCGAAACCCAGGCCGACTGGGACCTGGTCGCCGAATTGGGATGCGATACTGTGCAAGGCTACCTGGTCGCACCACCCATGCCGGCGGCGGATTTCTCCGCCTGGGCGACGAGCTGGAACGAACGGGCGAGCTGAACGGCTTTCAATTTCAGGCGCAGGCGTCGCTAGGAATATAACTCGCCGGGATCGATCTCGACCTCGGCGATAGTTTCCAGCTTGCCGTCGCGTACCGCCCTGAAAAAGCAATTGTGCCGGCCGGTGTGGCAGGCGACGCCTTCCTGGTCGACCAGCAGTAGCAGGGTATCGCCGTCGCAATCGATGCGCAGCTCGTGGAGGTGCTGAATTTGGCCGGAGCTCTCTCCCTTGCGCCAGAGCTTGCCGCGCGACCGGCTGTAGTAGCAGACCCGCCCGGACTCCAACGTTTCCGATACGGCCTCGCGGTTCATCCAGGCCATCATCAGGATTTCGCCCGTATCGTGCTGCTGGGCGATGGCCGGGACAAGTCCGTCCGCGTTGAAGGCGACTTCAGCCAGCAGGGTTTCAAGTTCGGTGGCCATGGAATTCTCCGGTTTATGGCGCAAGACAGGCGGCGAGACGCCCTGCAATATCGCGCATCATAGCATCGTATCGGTGTTTGCCGGGGGCGTGAGAATAACCCAGCGGATCGATCTCTGCGGTGTTGGCGTCATTTCCTTCGACCAGAGTCCGGGCGAAGGCTTTCGAAACATAAGGATCCGCAACGATGCACCGGATTCCGGAGGCGTCCACCAATTCCTTCAACTCCCGCAGCGTGCGGGCGCCCGCCCCCTTGGCCGAAGCCGTCGTCACGGCGCCGGCGTTGTTGAGCTTGAAGGCATGTTCGAAATACTGAAGCGAATCGTGCAGCACGATAAACGGTTTCTCCCCGTGTTCGGTGATGACGGCATTGATGTCTTTTTTAAGGTCTGAGAGCCGTTGACTGAGCAGGTCAGCGTTTCGTCTGTATGCGCCGGCGTTGGGCGGGTCCAGTTCGGCCAAGCTTTCGGCAACCGCATACCCGATCAGATCGGCGTTTCGTGGTGACAGCCAGACATGGGGATCCAGGGTTCCTTCCGCGTGGCCGTCGGATTCATGTTCGTGGTGCTCGTGGTCGTGCCAAGCTCCCCCCGGCCTCGCGCCATGTCGCACGAGACCCGGAATACCGAGAACTCGAAGCGACTTACCGCGGCGGGTCGCCTTGAGGGAGCGGGCCAAAGGGGCCTCCAATTCGGGACCGATCCAGACGACCAGGTCGGCGCGGGCGAGGGCCCTGGCTTGGGACGGGCGTAAATTCAGCTCATGCGGCGAGGACCGCTTGTCGATCAACAAATAGGGATCACCCGAATCTCCCATCACCGCGGAGACGAGGGCGTGCAGTGGCGGAATTGTTGCCACGACGCGCGGCGTCTCTGCCAAACCGGAGACGGGGAAGGCAAGACCGGCTGCTGCACCGATTACGGCGCAAAGGTATCTGGCGCGGGAGATCATGGTTATTGTCTTCTGGCTGGAAGGGGGTGAATATCTTGATTTCGTTATAGTATAACATTACACAATATGGAATATCCGATAAACGATCCGTCGAGGATGGAGCAATGGCGAGGATTTCCCACACTAACTCCAAGGAGGTCGATGTCCGGCACGATCACCGGCACTGCATCGAGAATGCCCTGGCTGCAGCGGATCGCGTTTGCCTGGAGACCGGCGCGCGTCTCACCTCGTTGCGCCGCACGGTCCTTGAACTGGTGTGGACCAGCCACGCGCCCATCGGAGCGTACGAAATACTGGAGCGCCTGGCCGAGGGCCGCAGACCGGCGCCGCCCACCGTCTACCGGGCTCTCGATTTTCTCATGGCACAGGGGCTGGTGCATCGAATCGAATCCCAAAATGCCTATGTCGGATGCGCTCATCCGGAATCGCCTCATGAGGCGCAGTATCTGATTTGCGACGATTGCGGCAACGCCGTTGAAATAGAGATCGCCGGCCTTGCGCGCTGCATCAACAACGCCGCCCGGACGCAGGGTTTCGCCGTCCAAACCCGGACCGTCGAGGTCCGGGGCCAGTGTCAGGATTGCCTGTCGGCGCCCGCTCAATGACCGGCGAGTTCCTGATCGACGTCCGCGGCGTCTCTGTTCAACGCGGTGATATAACGCTGCTTCATGACGTCAGCCTGGTCGTGAGGCCGAAAGAGATCATCACCGTGGTCGGACCGAACGGTGCAGGAAAATCGACGCTCCTGCGTACGGCCATGGGGCTCATCAAACCGGACCGGGGCACCGTCCACATGAAACCTGGTTTGGTTATCGGCTACGTACCCCAGACCATGACCGTCGACCCCGTTCTGCCGCTCAACGTTCGCCGTTTCCTCTCGCTCGGCATCACCGCGCCGAAGGGTACCCGTGCGGCGCTGTTGGAGGAAGTCGGCGTGCCGCATTTGATTGACCGATCGCTGCACGATCTTTCCGGCGGCGAAATGCGCCGCGTCATGCTGGCGCGGGCGCTGCTGCGTGATCCGGACTTGCTGGTACTGGACGAACCGGTGCAGGGGGTCGACATGGGCGGGCAGGTCGAAATTTACGAACTCATCGCCGCCTTGCGGAACGAGCATGGTTTCGGCGTCGTCATGGTATCGCACGATTTGCACCTCGTGATGGCGGCGACGGATCACGTGGTTTGCCTGAACCAGCACGTCTGTTGCGACGGGACGCCGGAAACCGTGCAGCGCCATCCCGAATATGTCGCCTTGTTCGGTGACCGTGTTGCCGCGGGATTGGCGCTTTACGCCCACCACCATGACCATGACCACGATGCCCACGGCAACGTCGTTCCGGTAGGCGCGGGCGAGGGTCATAGGCACGATCATGATCATGGATGACTTCCTGATACGAGCGCTCGCCGCCGGACTTGGAGTGGCGCTGGTGGCCGGTCCGTTGGGCTGCTTCGTGGTTTGGCGGCGTATGGCCTACTTCGGCGCGGCGCTGGCCCATTCGGCATTGTTCGGCGTCGCTCTCGGCCTGCTGCTGAACATCGATCCCACGCTGGGCATCGTGGCGGTCTGCGTGGTTGTGGGATTGGTGCTGGCGGCGGCCCAATCGCAGCGCCAACTGGCCAGCGACACGCTCCTGGGCATTCTGGCCCACGCCATGCTGGCCCTGGGGTTGGTGGCGACCGCCTTGCTCGAGAACGTTCGCGTTGACCTGATGGCCTATTTGTTCGGCGACATCCTGGCCGTCGGCACCAGCGATTTGGTTTGGATATTCGGCGGCGGCGCGACGGCGCTCCTGACACTGGCCTTGATCTGGCGGCCCTTGCTGGCCATGACGGTGCATGAAGAATTGGCGGCGGTGGAGGGGGTTCCCGTCGTTGCCGCGAGGCTCGCGTTCATGATCGTGATCGCCGTTGTCATCGCCGTCGCCATGAAGGTGATCGGCGTCCTCCTGATCGTTTCGTTGCTGATCATTCCGGCAGCCGCCGCCCGGCCCTTGTCCAGCACGCCCGAAGTCATGGCGGTCACCGCGGCGATCGGGGGATGCCTGTCGGTCGCCGGCGGCCTCGGCGCCTCGCTGGCCTGGGACATCCCTGCAGGACCGGGCATTGTACTCGCCTCGACCGCTCTGTTTGTTGCCAGCGGCGTGCTTCGGAGCCTGCCGAAAAAATGACAAAAATCAATAATATCCAGATTTATCTTTAGTCATATCATAAGCCTGAAAGAGGCGGAAAATTGGGCCTGATGCATTCTTGTCCGTTCGGACAAACTCTGTTACCGTCCCGGCATAAAGTAAGGAAAGGGCGTCGGCCAAACCACTAGGGGGGCTGACATCTAGATAAACCGCAGAGCCCAAATTCGGAGGTTTGTCGTCGTAAGGTTTGCGCGTCTGAGTTTTGCAAAAACGACACGTGGCCAATCGTGGCGGTGGGAAACGACCGAAGTGGGACTGCCAAATAACAAACAGGGAAGGCTACGACGATGAAGTACCTTAAACTTCTCGCCGCGACGGCAGCCGCCGCCGCAATTTCTACAGCCGCCTCCGCCGGCACGCTTGATGACGTGAAGGCGAAAGGCTTTATCCAATGCGGTGTCTCCACCGGTCTGGCCGGCTTTGCCGCGCCGAACGACAAAGGCGTGTGGGAAGGTTTTGACGTAGACGTATGCCGCGCCGTTGCCGCCGCCGTTCTCGGCGACAAGATGGCCGTCAAGTTTACGCCCACCACCGGTAAGACGCGCTTCCCGGCCCTGCAGTCGGGCGAAGTCGACATGCTGGCCCGGAACACCACCTGGACCTTCAGCCGCGACGTTGATCTCGGCTTTGAATTCGTCGGCGTCAACTACTACGACGGACAAGGCTTCATGGTTCGCAAGAGCCTCGGCATCAAGTCGGCCACCGAGCTTTCGGGCGCCAGCGTCTGCATCCAGACCGGCACCACGACCGAGCTGAACCTCGCAGACTATTTCCGTTCCAACAACATGACCTTTACGCCGGTCGTTGTTGAGGACGCCGCCGAAGCCCGCCAGAACTACGACAAGGGTGCCTGCGACGTTTACACGACAGATCGTTCGGGTCTCGCCGCGCAACGCGCCGTTCTGGCCGAGCCGGATGCCCACATGGTGCTGCCTGAAATCATCTCCAAAGAGCCGCTCGGCCCGTTGGTTCGCCATGGCGACAACCAGTGGGGCGACATCGTCCGCTGGACGCTCAACGCGATGATTAGCGCCGAGGAGCTCGGCATCACGCAGGCCAATGCTGACAGCATGATGGGTTCGAACAATCCTGAGGTTAAGCGCCTCTTGGGTTCGGAAGGCAACCTGGGCGGGATGCTGGGTCTCTCCAAGGACTTCGGCGCCCGTGTCGTCAAGGCCGTCGGCAACTACGCCGAAAGCTACAACCGCAACATCGGCCCGGATACGCCGATTGCTTTGGCGCGTGGCGTCAACGCGTTGTGGGTCAACGGTGGCATCCTCTACTCGCCGCCGTTCCGCTAGGATCTAAAGAGAGGCCGGAGGTTAACCCCTCCGGCCTTTTCTTTATCAGCCGCTTTGTCGAGTGGTACGTGGGCGGATCCAGTTCAGCCAAAAAGAGCGGACGGATCAGGAGGCTTTTCAGCCCACACGCGTTTTTCTGGGAGCACCCTGTAAAGGGTTAAACGGGGGGTGTGATGACCGTCAACACCGTCGATTCTGTACCTAAGAGAAATCCCCTAAACGATCCGAAGGTCCGCGCCATCATTGCGCAGATCGTTACGGTGGTCATTTTGGTGGGATTTCTGGCGTTCGTATTCCGCAACACGACAGCCAACCTGCAAAAGATCGGCATAACGCCGGGCTTTGAATTTATGGACCAAATTGCCGGCTTCATGCCGACAAGTCCGAATTTCAATTTGACGAACTTCGACGTCAACTCTTCGACGCACGGCGACGTATTTTGGCTCGGTGTCGTCAACACACTTCTGATCTCGGCAATCGGCATCGTCTTGACGACAATCGTCGGCGTGATTTTTGGCATTTTAAGATTGTCGTCGAACTCGTTGGTTCGGCTGGTTGCCGCGGTCTACATCGAAGGCGTTCGGAATATTCCGTTGCTGCTGCAAATTTTGGTCTGGTATTTCGGCGTGATCCTATTGCTGCCCAATGTGCGCAATTCGGTCAATATTTTGGATGTCTTTTACGTCAGCGACCGCTACATCGCTATTCCCACGCCGGTTTTCGGATCTGGCGCGGCATTGGCAGGCTATGCCCTGATTGCCGCCATCGTCGGTATCTTCTTCATGTCCCGCTGGGCGCGGAAACGCCAGGATGAAACGGGTGAGCAATTTCCTGTCTTCTGGACATCCGTCGGACTGTTTTTCGGCCTGCCGTTCGTCGCTCTTGCCGTTACCGGATTTCCCATCAGCTGGGATGTTCCCGAATTGAAGGGCTTCAACTTTGTCGGCGGCGGCCAGATCACCTCACAGCTTTCCGGCCTATTGATGGCACTAGTGTTTTATCACGGAGCGTTTATCGCAGAGAATGTTCGCGCCGGTATTCAGGCGGTGAGCCACGGGCAAACGGAGGCCTCTCACGCCCTCGGAATTCGTTCGGGGACGACCATGCGCTTGGTCATTCTGCCCCAGGCGTTGCGGGTCATCGTTCCGCCCATGACCAGTCAGTACCTCAATCTGATGAAAAACTCGTCTCTGGGTATCGCAATCGGTTACCCGGATATCGCCAATGTCTTCATGGGAATTTCGCTGAACCAGACCGGTAACGCCGTTGAGATCATCATTATGACGATGGCGTTCTACCTGACGTTCTCGATCTTGATATCGATTTTCATGAATTGGTACAACAAACGCGTTGCATTGGTGGAGAGATAAGTCATGGCTGATGCATACGTAAAAACCGAACTTCATCCCGATCTGCCGCCGCCGGCTTCGGAACGCGGCATTATCGGCTGGCTTCACCACCATCTGTTCAGCACCTGGTACAATTCCATCGCCACTGTGCTGATTCTCTATCTTATCTATCAGGTCGTCCCGCCGCTCTTGAATTGGGCGATTTTCTCCACCGTCTGGGACGCCACCAACTTCAGGGAATGCAAAGCCGGCGGCACCGGCGCCTGCTGGGCCATGATTGATGCAAGGCTTGGGCAGTTCATCTTCGGCTTCTATGATGCCGAAAATTACTGGCGGCCAAACCTTGCTTTCCTTCTGTTCATCGGCGCCATGTTGCCGGTGATGTTCGACAAACTGCCGGGGCGGGGTATTTGCGCCATTTTCCTCATCTTCGTGTATCCGGCAATTGCGATCTCACTGATCCACGGTCCAGTCGAGATGTCGACAATGCAATCGGGTCTCGGCAAGGCGATCTGGGGATTGTTCTTCGTTGGCGGTGCCGGCTTCGGTTGGTACTCCATGCAGCGCCGCAACGCGGGCATGTCGGCGTTGGGCTTCGGCATCGCTTATTGCGTGCTGTTCGTTGTGGCCATCGCCTGGGGCTTCGGCGTTCCGGTTGCGGAGACCTCAACATACGGCGGCCTCATGTTGACGCTGATTCTGGCTGGCGTCGCCATTGCCGTATCGTTGCCGCTGGGCATTCTCCTGGCCTTGGGTCGCCGGGCCAATTCGATGCCGGTGGTGCAGTTGCTGTGCATCGGGTTCATTGAACTCGTTCGCTCGGTGCCTTTGATCACCGTGCTGTTCATGGCCCAGTTCATGCTGCCGCTGTTCCTGCCGGAAGGCATGAACTTCGACAATGTCGTGCGTGCCCTGGTCGGCGTGTCGCTGTTCGCCGCCGCCTACATGGCTGAAGTCGTCCGCGGCGGCCTGCAGGCCATGCCGAAGGGCCAGTTCGAGGCGGCCGATTCGCTCGGTCTCAACTACTACCTCACCATGCGGTTGATCATCCTGCCGCAGGCCTTGAAGATCGTCATTCCGGGTATCGTCAGCACCTTTATCGGGTTGTTCAAGGATACCTCGCTGGTCAGCATCATCGGCTTGATGGACCTCCTGCAGGTCGCCAAGACGTCGATCACCGACCAGAAGTGGCTGGGCCTCGAGCACGAGGCCTACTTCTTCATCGCCATCGTTTATTTCTGCTTCTGCTTCGGAATGTCGCGTTACTCGATGTATCTCGAGAGGAAGCTTCACACCGGACACAAGCGGTAGGTTACGGGGGTAATTACAATGTCAGAAGCAACCAATGTGGAAGTCACGTCCGACGACGTCGCCATCCAGATCACCGGAATGCACAAGTGGTACGGCGATTTCCACGTCCTCAAGGACATCAACCTCTCGGTCGAGAAGGGGGAGCGTATCGTCATCTGCGGACCCTCGGGTTCCGGGAAATCGACGATGATCCGCTGCATCAACCGGCTGGAGGAGCACCAGCAGGGTACGATCTTGGTCGACGGCATCGAGCTTACCAACGATCTCAAGCACATCGATCAGATCCGCCGCGAAGTGGGCATGGTGTTCCAGCACTTCAATCTGTTCCCGCACCTGACGGTGCTGCAGAACTGCACCTTGGCGCCCATCTGGGTGCGCAAGATGCCCAAGGCGGACGCCGAAGAGATTGCCATGAAGTATCTCGAGCGGGTGAAAATTCCGGAGCAGGCCGCTAAGTACCCGGGACAGCTTTCCGGCGGTCAGCAGCAGCGTGTCGCCATCGCGCGCTCGCTCTGCATGAACCCGGCCATCATGCTGTTCGACGAACCCACATCGGCGCTCGATCCCGAAATGATCAAGGAAGTGCTCGACGTGATGGTCGACCTCGCCGGAGAGGGCATGACGATGCTGGTGGTGACCCACGAAATGGGTTTCGCCAACCAGGTCGCCAACCGCGTCATCTTCATGGACGGTGGCGAGATCATCGAACAGAACTCACCAGAAGAGTTCTTCAACAACCCGCAGTCGGACCGCACCAAACTGTTCCTGAGCCAGATTTTGGCGCACTAGCCAGGATTTATTTCAGCCGTCATTCCGGCGAATGCCGGAATCCAGTTTTCTTTTGGTATTTTCAAAAGAAAAGGAGACTGGACTCCGGATCGCGGCTTCGCCTTGTCCGGAGTGACGATCGAGGGAAACGTGCCCTAACCGCGATCCGCCTCCTCGGCGATTAGCTCGGCGGCCTCGACGCCGGTGAGGTAGGCGCCGTGTGTGGTGCCGTGATACTCGAACGTGGTGTGCTCGCCGGCGAAGAACAGCCGCCCGCCGACGGGCTGCCGCATCCGGTCGAAATCCCGCGCACGGACGCCAACGCCGGTGTAGGAGTACGCCCCGAGGGTGTAGGGATCCCGGGACCAGCGGGTGACGATCATCTCTTCGGGTTCGACCACGCCGTCCCAGGCGGCTGCCAACATCCCGGCGATCTCCTCCCAGATTTGCTCGTCCGTCTTGGCTTCGGCCACGGCGGCATAGTCGCCGAACGACAGGCCGATCAGCACATTAACGTCGGTGAATGTCCGGTAGTTGACGAAGTAGGGCCATTTGCCTTTCACCTCGTTGAGAAAGCCGAAATACTGCGTATCCGTCGGCCAGAACGCATTGGGAAATTTCAGGGCGGCCTTGGTGACGTTTCCCATCGGCACTGTTTCGATGGCCCGCCGGTGCCCCGTTGGCAGCGGCGGGTCGAACTCGACGGCGCCCGATTTCAGAACCCCCAAGGGAAGGGTGCATACCAAATAGTCGCCGACGACCCGGTTGCCCGAGGTTGTCGTCACCGTGATCTTCTGGCCGGCATGCGAGATGCGCTTGACCACGTTGCCTAGCCGCATATCCAGCCCTTCGAGCAGGGGACGGAGGATCTCGTCGTAGCCCGTCGCCACGATGACGTCGTCGCCTTCAAACCTGCCGTCCTCGTCAAATTCAGTGGCGCTGAGTTTTTCGATTGCGCCGCCGGTCGAAAACTCGATAAACGCAGTCAGCGCCCAGACCATCAGCGGATCGGTGAGCACCGAGCCGTCCAGACGCGATATCGCTTGTTCGAGCGACATGACGTCGTGGTCCTCCAGTTCGTCGTCAAGACGCTCGAGTAAGCGGGCGATTCGGCTGTCGAGATCCTCCAAGGCCGCGTCGCTGAATTCTTCGCCGCTGGCGTTGTAAACGGTCAGGCTGTCGTCCGGCGTCACGACGAGTTCAGCGTTAACGGCCTCCGCCAAATGCGTAATGGGATTGCCCCCTTTGGGACCGTGGATCCAACCGGCGCCCAGTTCGAATGGAGCGCCCAGAGAGTGGTCCGTCAGTAGTCGGCCACCGATATGATCTTGTGCTTCGAGAACAATGACCTTGGCGCCAAGGTTCTTGAGAGCGTGCGCCGCCGCCAGTCCCGCGATCCCGGCGCCGACGACGATCACGTCGGTACCGCGCCCTTGCGCCAGCGTGGTCAACGGCTTCGCCGCCGCCATGACGGCGAGGGCGGAAAGTGATTGGTGGATGAAATCGCGTCGGCCTTTTCGGCCCGCGTGCCGCAAAGTCATATTCCCACCCCGCTGGTTTACCTGGTCAGAATAGCGGAATTTGGGTGTCGGCTGACAGGGATAACGCAATAAATGGGGACAGGTACACTTTTTCACGTTGCCTGAAAAAGTGTACCTGTCCCCATTTATTAATGCGTCATCCCGGAATTTGCGTTAGCAAATGTCCGGGATCCATGCCTGAGCGCCTAGCTTACGAAGTGGCGTTGCGAGTGGAGATACTACGGAATGGATTCCCGCATTCGCGGGAATGACAGGATTGGAAACTACGACAGAACCTGCCGGTGGGTTTCCTGCTTGTACGGCGTAAATCCCGCCTTCTGGTAGGTGGCCAGGGCCTTGGGGTGGTCCAGCGTGCAGGTATGCAGCCAGAATCTGTCCGGACCGTAACTCCAGGCCTGCCGGATCGCCCAGTCGAGCAGATAGGGGCCGAGCTTGCGGCCGATGAAGCGCGTGACGATGCCGAAGTATGCAAGTTCGATGTCGTTGCCGCTGCGCCGGTCCAGTTCGGCGAAACCGGCGGGTTCGCCGTCGACGTAAAGGATGTAGACCTCAACCATCTCGTCGCCCAGGATCGCGGCCAACTCCTCGTCGCTCAGCCGTTTGCGGTCCGTCCAGCTCCAGGCATCGCCGACGGCGCTATAAATGTAACGGTAGAAATCAAGACCGATATCGTGGGCGCGCACGAGCATCAGTTTGTCGGTCGGCGGCTGTACGGGTGCGCTATCCGGCGCCTCGGTCATCTCCAATGATGTGACGATGGTTTCGACCGTCTGGCCTACCGGCACGTGCTCTCGACCATCGAGCCGCTTCGATAACGTTTTGACCGGTTCGTGGACGTAGCCGATGCGGTCATAGAAATCGAGTACATCCTGGTTGATGTCGCGGACCAGGATTTCGACCTTGGGCAGGCCGCGTCGGCGCAGCCAGTCCTCGGCCGCCTCGACCATCGCCCGCCCGTAACCTTTGCGCTGATGCTCGGGGTGGGTCGCCAAGTAGTAATACCAACCCCTGTGGCCGTCGTGCCCCACCATGACGGACGCGACGATGTCTTTGCCCTCCACGCCAACCAGCACCTCGCCATGGCCGGAGGTCCGGCACAACTCGATGTCGGCGCGGGGGTTGTTCAGCGGATTGATGTTGAGGCCGGCGGCATCCCAAAGCTCGACGACATCGTCCTCGTCCGCCTTCTCGAATATCCGGATCTCCATGAGACGTCAGGCGGCCTCGACCGGAACATCGTCCCGTCCGCCCCACTCGGTCCAGGAGCCGTCGTAAACGGCTATGCGGCGATGGCCCAACAGGTGCAACGCGAATACCGTCAAGGCTGCGCTGATGCCGGAACCGCAAGAGGCAACAACGGACTTGTGCATGTCGACGCCCGCCTGTGCGAATGCGCCAGACAAACCGGCGGCGTCGCGGATGGTCTTGTCCTCGTTGAGGAGCTCCGTAAACGGGACGCAGACGCTGCCGGGGATGTGGCCGCTGCGCAGGCCTTCCCGGGGTTCCGGCGCCGTGCCGTCGAAACGACCCTGGGACCGGGCGTCGACAACCTGATCCGTACCGCTCTCAAGGTTGGCGATCATCTGGTCGATGCTGCGCACCATGGTCGAGTTGAGACGCGCCGTGAAATGGCGCTCCCGCGGAGAGCGCGGATGATCGTCGACAGGTCGTCCTTCCTCCATCCATTTGGTCAAACCGCCATCCAATATCGCCACGTCGTCGTGGCCGAAGGTGCGGAACATCCACCAGGCTCGTGCGGCGCTCATCATCATACCGCCGTCGTAGCAAACGATGCGGTTGCCGTCGCCAAGGCCAAGCTTGCGCACGCGGCTGGCGAATTTTTCCGGGCTCGGCAGCATGTGGGGCAGGGGACTGTCGGTATCGGCGATGTCGTCGATGTCGAAGAAAACGGCCTCGCGAATGTGGCGCAATTCATATTCGACGGCCGGATCGCGGCCTTCCTGAGGCATGTACCAGGAAGCGTCGACGATGCGGACATCGGGCGCGGACATATGTTCGGCAAGCCACTCGGTCGAAACGAGCGATTGGGGATTGACGTATTCCATAAAACTGGGGGGTCCTTGAGGTGTGAATTCCGGCGTTAGAGAAGATTAACGGAAACGCGGCGGTTTTGCCGACCCTTCTTTTGGATTTTTCCGATTTCCACGGCGCCGATCTCGCCTGTTCGGGCCACATGGGTCCCGCCGCAAGGCTGCAGGTCCAAGCCTTCGATGCGAATCAGGCGGACACGGCCCGCGCCCGAAGGCGGCTTGACCGACATGGTCTTGACCAGATCCGGCTGGGCCGCCAGTTCCTCGTCCGTGATCCAGTCGCTCGTTACGGCCGTATCGGTCTGAACGAGGCGGTTTAACTCGGCGTTGAGTTCTTCCTTTTCGAGGGTCGCCTCGGGGATGTCGAAATCGAGCCGCCCCTTGCCGTCGCTGACCTGTCCGCCGGTGACCGGATAGGTCAATACCGCCGACAACAGGTGGAGGCAGGTATGCATGCGCATCAGCCGGTAGCGGCGCTCCCAATCGAGCTCAACTCGGACTGCAGCGCCTGCGCTGAACTCCGGTGAGCCATCCGCCAGTATGTGGACGATGCCGGTGCCTTCGGGACCTTTGCGGGTGTCGACGATCGTCGCCTCAATTCCGTCGACGCCGCGAATTACCCCGGTGTCGCCCGGCTGGCCGCCGCCGGTGGGATAGAACACCGTCCGGTCAAGTTGGATGCCGGAGTCGTCGACCTTCGTGATCACGGCCTCGCAGGATTTGGCGTAGGCGTCTTGGCGGAACAATTCATCCGTCATGGGAATTCCTAATCTTCAAGCCAGAGGGCGACAGGCAAGTCTTTTTCGCGCAGAAAATCGGGATTGAACAACCGGCTGGCATAGCGGTCGCCGGAATCGCAGAGCAGCGTTACGATGGTGTGTCCGGGGCCCATTTCCTTCGCCATGCGTACGGCGCCCGCAACGTTGATGCCGCTGGAGCCGCCGAGCACCAGCCCTTCGTCGGCGATCATATCGAAGACGTACTGAACCGACTCCGCATCGGGAATTTGATAGGGCATGTCGATTTCAAGTTCGGTGATGTTCGCGGTTATCCGGCCCTGACCAATGCCTTCCGTGATGGAGCTTCCCTCAGCCTTCAATTCACCATGGGCATAGTAATGGTAAAGCGCGGCCCCCGGCGGGTCGGCTAAACCGATTTTCACGCTTGTGTTCTGCTCCTTGAGATACTTGGCGACGCCCCCCAGCGAACCGCCTGAGCCGATGGCGCAGATGAAAGCGTCGACTTTGCCGTCCGTTTGGTTCCAGATCTCGGGACCCGTGGTCTGGTAGTGGATGTCGCGGTTGGCGACGTTGTCGAACTGGTTGGCCCAGAAGGCGCCGTTTTCGGAGTTTTCGTTCATCTCCTCCGCCAGCCGGCCGGAATACTTCACGTAGTTGTTGGGGTCCTTGTAGGGCACGGCGGGAACCTGCTTCAACTCGGCCCCGCACATGCGGATCATCGCCTTCTTTTCTTCCGATTGGGTTTCGGGAATGACGATGAGGGATTTATAGCCGAGCGCATCGCCGACCAGCGCGAGGCCGATGCCCGTATTGCCGGCGGTGCCCTCGACGATCAGACCGCCGGGCTTCAATGCGCCGCTATCTTCGGCGGCGCGGATGATGCCCAACGCGGCACGGTCCTTGACGGATCCACCGGGGTTTAGGAATTCCGCCTTACCCAAAATTTCGCAACCCGTCTCATCGGAAAGTTTGCGCAAGCGTATCATCGGCGTATTGCCGATCGTCTCAATTAGTCCGTTGCGAACGTCCATGTGATTCAGCCTGTATTTCCGAGAGCCCCAGTGATTGCGCGTTGAGAAAACTTAGTGGCCCGGCGGAGATGTATCAAGGCACGAGGATGTGAGATTTATGCGCAGAGGGTACCAGCTTTCAAATCTGTCATGTTCAACGCCAGCCATTGCAAGAGAACGACGGTGAACGCCGTGTTGATGCGCCCATCCTCGATGGCCGACATGGCAGCCCGGCGATCCATTACAACGACGCGGATATCCTCGCCTTCGTCATCCTTGCCGTGGATGCCGCCGGCACCGGAGGAATCGACGAGGCCGCAAAACAGCCAGACGTATTCGTCGCTACCTCCCGGCGATGGGTAGACACCCGGGATTTGAATGAGCTCATTGACAGCTATGTCGGCTTCCTCACGGGCCTCTCGGGTGACCAGGTCGTCAACGTTTTCGCCGGGTTCGACGACGCCGGCCACGGCCTCCAACGTCCAAGGAGACTCGTCGCCTGCGGCATATGCGCCGGTTCGAAATTGCTCAACCAGGACGACCTTGTCCGCGTCCGCATCGTAAAGCAAAACTGCCGCTGCCTGCCCCCTGGCAAATACTTCCCGCGTAATTTCGTCGCTCCAGCCGCCTTCGAACAGGCGGTGGCGAAGGCGGTACTTGTCGAGGCTAAAAAAGCTCTTACATAAGTTGACACGTTCAACCAATTCAACGTCTTGTCGATGCATTTTCATTCAGGCGGCGTCCCGTTTCAGGCTTTTCCCGTTGGCCTCACAATATTCCATGGGAGCGTGATGTCGAGGTCAATGCCCAGGAATGTTTGAGAAATAACAATTGGTTGGTGCCACTGAAAATTGTACAAGAATAGGAAGGTCGGCTTTATCCATGCTAGCTTGCCGACAAAATTGATTTCGTTCGAAGGGTGTCGAGGCGGCGATGGCGGAGGAATACAAGGCGCCGCCTGATGTGATGGCGGAGAGTGAACGCCGATACTCGCGACCGCTTGGAAAAATCGCGTCGATTGCGGCCCTCGCTGTATCATTGATTTCCATCGGTTTCTGGGTCGCCCTTACAGTCTCCAACCAGGTTGCGGAACGAACCCATAGTGAAGCGGAACACGCCGCCCACCTCGACCGGCCAACTGGATTCCAATACCTCGACCTCCCGGGTTTCGTTTTTATCGTCTCTTCGGTACTGGCGGCGGCAGGGGTCGTTTTTGTCGCCTACTACGTCGGCCGGAGTTCCCGGATTTCCAGTGCCCAGCGAGACCAAGCCATGAGGGAATTGGAGGACAGCCAGCAAAGGCTTCTCGACTTTGCCGTCGCTTCGTCCGACTGGTTCTGGGAAATGGATGCTGAGTTGAGATTTACCTACCTCTCGGACCGCAATGCCGAAATTCTCGGCGATATGTCGAGCAAGTACATCGGTATGCGCCGGCAGGATGTCATGAAGGGTGTGCAGGAAGATCCGGAGGTCATTGCGGCGCATTTCCGTGACTTGGAAGAACGAAAGCCGTTTCGGAATTTCACTTACAGGACGGCGGATTCACAGGGTACCTCGCGGGTTTTTCGCGTCAGTGGTATCCCCGTATACGACGGCGACGAGTTCGTCGGGTACCGGGGTACGGGTTCGGATGTCACTGCGGAGGCGGAGGCCAACCAGCGCGCCGAACAGGCGAGCACGCGGCTGACCGAGGCTATTGAGACAATATCCGAAGGCTTTATTCTCTACGACGCGGATGGACACATCGTACTGTGCAACAGCCGGCTGAAGGAGATGTTCCCTACCACCGCACACCTCCATGTTCCGGGTGTTCACTTCGAGGATATTTGCCGCTGGGATTACGAGCATGGCCTGACACCCGAATCCGATATGGATTTCGACACCTGGATCGCCAAGCGAAAACTGGCTTTCCAGGGCAAAAGCGAACCCTTTGAAATGCGAACGCCGGAAGGCTTGGTGTTGCTGTCGCACGATTACAGGACACACGACGGCGGTCTGGTTGGTATCCGAACGGACATAACGGCCCGGCGCGAATCCGAACAAGCATTGGCCAGGAGCGAAGAGTACTACCGGTCACTGATCGAGGATTCGCTCGATATGATCATCGTGACCGATGCCAGTAGACACGCCACCTACGTTTCGCCCTCGGTAAATCGGATTACGGGACATGAGGTAGAGGATATTAGCGGCTTTGCCACGGGTGAATTTGTTCACGAGGATGATCGTCAAAGCCTGATCGACGGGTTCAAACAAGCTGTGGACAACGGTTCCAGTTTGCCTCCCATCCGGTATCGATTGAGATTCGCCAATGGCGATTGGCGAATTCTGGAAAGCCATGGCCGCAACTTGCTGGACCATCCCATAGTGAAGGGTTTTGTCATTATCTCCCGGGACGTGACGGATCAGATTGCCGCCGAAGATGCCTTGGAAACGGCCCGCCTCAGGCTTCAAACCATTATCGAAAACGCACCTCTGATCATGTGGTCGGTGGATACCAATGGCGTCATCGGCATGTCGGAGGGAAGCGCCCTTTCGTTGATCGGCTTGAAACCGGGAGAAATCGTCGGCGCCAACGTGTTCGATCTTTATGCAGACAACCCGCAGGCCATCTGGGGCATTCGTTCCGCACTTAAGGGTGAATCGGTTACCGCAACCGTCCCGGTGGGTGATCTCACATTCGATTCCTGGTTCATCCCAATGACAACCGGTTCCAATGAAATCGTCGGCGCCATCGGCGTATCGCTCAACGTTACCGAACGACAGAAGGCCGAGGACGTACTGCGCCAGATTGCCGAAGGGCTTTCTTCCTCGACCGGTGAGGAATTCTATCGATCACTGATCGAATCCATTGCGGAATCTGTCGGTGCATCGGCCGTGTTCGTAGGTTTGATTGACGAAAGCGGGGAAAGCGTTACGACCTTGGCGGCATACCTGTACGGCGATTTCGTCGAAAACCATTCCTATGACATTGCGGGCACGCCATCCGAAATGGTCATCGGGAGTGAGCTTTTCCTTTACAAAAAAGGATTGCAGGAAGAATTCCCGGACGATGCCGACCTGGTCAGGAAGGGCATCGAGTCCTACGTCGGTGTGCCCCTGTTCGATTCCAACGGCGGATCACTGGGGCTGATTTCCGTTATGTTCAATTCTCCCATCGGGGATGCGTCCGCGTTGGAAGCGCTGCTTCCCGTGTACGCGGCACGCGCCGCTGCGGAGATCGAACGGCAGCGTTCCGAAGCGTCAATGTTGCGCGCGAAAGAGGAGGCCGAGTTGGCCGACCGGGCCAAATCCGAATTCCTGGCCAACATGAGCCACGAATTACGCACGCCGCTCAACGCCATTATCGGTTTTTCCGAGATGATGAGATCGGGATACGCGGGCGCCCTGGAAGAGCAACAAAAGGGTTACGCCACCGATATTACGAATTCGGGCGAGCATCTGCTCCAGATCATCAACGACATTCTTGATCTTTCCAAGATCGAGGCCGGCGAACAGGTGATGAACGAAGAGCCGGTGGAAATATCAATCGCGGTAACCAGCGCTTTGCGCATTGTGCAGGAACGCGCAAGAGCGGCGAAGTTGGATCTCAGGGTCGACATACAGTCGGGATTGCCGGCGCTCTTGGCGGACGACCGGATGGTGAAACAAATACTGATCAACCTGCTCTCGAACGCCGTCAAGTTCACGCCGCCCAGGGGACATGTGACCGTTGTGGCCAAGCAGGACGACGATGGAAGCGTCGTTATCGACGTTGTCGACGACGGGATCGGCATGGCGCCGGAGGATATTCCGGTGGCCTTGTCACCGTTTGGACAGGTGGAGAGCGCCTTTGAGGGTCAATATCCGGGCACCGGGCTGGGGCTGCCCTTGGTCCAATCGTTGGCCGAGATGCACGGCGCTTCGCTCGGTATCGAGAGCGAACCGGGCAAGGGAACCAGAGTGCGGGTCACATTCCCGCCCGAACGCAATTGGATATCGTCGGCACGGTCGGAATCCCGTCAGGAGAAAGTCAATCAACAAGCTGCCGCAAACACTCGGAACTAATTAGTCGAGGGGCAATCGTCCCGGATCAATAGGCGCTACCATGGAACGGATCAAAATTACGATCGGAGGATGCATCGTCACGGCGGAGCTACTCGACACGCCCACGGCACAAGCGGTTCTGGCCGCCCTCCCGATCGAATCGCGGGCACAGACATGGGGGGAAGAGGTTTACTTCTCCACGCCGGTCGACGTGCCGAAAGAGGCGGATGCCCGTGACGTGGTTGAAGCCGGTGAACTTGCCTTCTGGGTGGAAGGGAGGGCAATCGCGATTGGCTTCGGCCGGACGCCCATATCCGTCGGCGATGAAATTCGGCTCGCCTCTCCAACCAATATCTGGGCGCGGACTTCAGATGACGTCCGGATCCTCAGACAGGTGAAGGACGGTGACCCGGTTAAGGTGGAGTTGGAATAGCTGCCGCTGGCGCTGATAAGCGATTTCGGCAATTGTAGCGCGGCTTTATAAAACGCAAATCAGGCGCTTTGCGACGTCGCCAGATCTCTTAACTGATTCAAAGCGGCAACGCGGACTGCCGGGTCTTTAATTTCCGCGAATATCCGGACCAGTTCCAGTGTCTCCGAAGGGGAGATCAACCCAGCATCGTCGTTTGTGGCCGAATCTGTCCGGTTCCGGAAAGCATCGGCCATTTCAACGACATTCGAGTGACTGCTGCTCTCTTGCGACATTGTATCCACCAAAAAAACTTCGGCACGGCGCCTAGGAAGTTTCGACGGACGGCACAATCAAATCTCTCTGCTGAGAGATCGGCGCCGACGGCCAAATTTCCCTACGCCGTGCTACCAAGGAGCATCGGCAATGACTTCCGTCCGGTCAATAGGAAATTTCCTATTTAGGGATTTTGTCACTAAGCAACTTATACGTGCATGAAGTGGGGTCGTCGAGTTTAGATAAAACTCGTTCTAGTTTGCTTTACGAAAGGTCGTTTCGGGCTTCGGTATTTCCAGTCCGCCGTCATCCTCGCGTGCATCAACACCGTCGCCTCGAATGAGCCAGTCCAAAGAAATGCGGGCGACCTGCGAGATATGATCGAGTTCTCGAATGCTCGGATCTTCCTCACCAGTTTCCAGTTCGATGTAACGAAGGTAGTCGATATTAGCCGCGTTCGAGAATTCCGCCGCGGTTCTATACAACGAATTTTGTCGGGCCGCTTCCAATCGCGTGGCAAACGTGTTCAACGGCATGGCCGACGATATCGCCGGGAGATTTTGTCTCTTTCTGTTAGGAGGCGTGGCGCCCAACTCTGACTCCGGAACCGCCAAAATTCGGGCTAAATCGCGTCTCAAGTCTTCGGGCAATCGTTTCGGTGTGCCACGCCGGACAAACTGCTGGAGGTAGGCATGATTGCGGCCAAGCAAGCGCGATAGCCGCGCCAAGTTGGTGTCCTGTTGCCGCGCAGGTTCCACGATGCGTTGGCGCACGGGATCAAGCCGCATGTTTAGTCCCTGGTTTGCCAATTGATCTGCTCCTCACTGGCACCTCACGGGAAATCGAATTTTGCACCCGATTCCCCTCGTCGCGACAACCCCGAACCACAAACCTGAAGTTGTCCAGCTATCAATCGGCATCATAACACGTCATCTCCGAAATTTACTACGGCAAGTTGCCCAATTTGTTGGTCTTCGACGATTTGTTCGGGAGTCGTCGAATGATTACTTAAAAATGCAATTCAATTACTGCGAGCTAAATTTTCGTTCCAGACATACACGTGTATCATTTTTGATTGTTAAAGGCAGTAAGTGGCGCTGCTTTAAGGAGGCATGACATTTAGAGGAGTAAAAAAATGTCCCATAGGCAATCCTTATTGTTGATACCCGGCTTGGCCTCAAATCGGCTGATGTGGGAGCCGCAAATTCAGGCTCTTAGTGATATTGCTGATTGCTGGGTGGCGCCGATACCTCCCTGGGATTCATTGGTCGATATTGCCGAGGCAATTTTGGAAGATGCACCCGATAAATTCGCCTTGGCAGGTCACTCCATGGGCGGATACCTCTGCTTCGAAATCTTACGTTTGGCGCCTGAGCGTGTACTTCGCGTAGCCCTTTTCGGAACATCCGCGGGAGGCGAGCAACCGGATATGACCCAACGCCGCCTGGATTTGATTCGGGAGATTGAAGTTTTGGGTTACATGGAAGTTGTGCGGCGAATTATTCCGCGCTTCGTCCACCCAAAACGCCGCAAGGGCGGCCGGGTGTTCGATGCAATGTTGCGCCAGGCCTATGAAGTCGGCAAGGAAGCGTTCTGCGTTCATCAGACGGCGATGATCAATCGCCAGCCGTACTACGGCGTGGCTGCCAGAACGCAGGTTCCGGCACTGATCATGAAGGGGCAACGGGACATTGTGACAAGGAACGATGTGCACACGGAGATTGCCGGCCTAATGCCCCAATCCCAATTTCGGCAAATTCCGGATGCTGCCCATATGATCACGCTGGAAAACAGCGATGAAACCAACAATGCGATGCGTGAGTGGTTGACGGCAGAACCGCAGGTTTTGGCAGCCTAATGCAGCCAAATTTGTATGGCGCAGCAGGAACCGTTCAATGTTCGGGATGGAGAGGGGGTGGGACTAGTACACCTGGACGGCGGTGATCAGTGCGATGCCCAACAGCATGCGTACGGAGTCGTTGTCATCGAGCAGCGGGGCCTGGACCGTCCAAAGGGTGCAGCGTCGACCGCCGGTATTAATAAAGTAAGTAGATGTTCCAACCGGCCGCTTCCGAAGCGTGACGCTTCTGAACAACGTGTGCAATTCCCCTTGAAGACCGGCATGACCATGCAGGCGAATGTTCTCGCTGGCCTTTTCGGCGATCGTGGTGCCGGTTGCATCCCCTTCATTGGCATTGCGAAGATTTTCGCCAACCCACTCATAGCGGAAGCCTTGGTCGTCCGGTAGGACGCGAATCAACGTCATGTTCTGTCGGATGTGTTCCGCGTCCGACAGCTTGATTTCATCGGTGTTGGGAATCTCCACACCGTTGCGCTTGCTGTCCCAGAATGTGAGAAATTTCTCACGCAGGTTGATCCATTCGGGTGGGCCCTTCGACCAAATATCGGTCGATGCCGTCAGCGACTGGTCCAAGCCGTCCGCCATGCCTTGACGCCTCAGGGCCGGCAATTCGCAGGTGTCGATCAGTTGTTGGAATTCCGTAAAGATTTCTTCGGTGAGTTGGCGTTCATCCAAGAGTCGGCGGAACCGTGAGAGATCGGAATGTTCCGGGGCCGCTTCGTCCGGTGCGAGGCCGGCAAATTTCCGGAAGGAAATCCGGTCTTTGAGGTCGAGATCGAATTCCGGCGCACTGAGTGCATAAAAATGCTGGAGTAGCATCGCACGGAACAATACCAGCGGACGGTGGCCATTGAGATCCCGAGACTTTTCCAACCACACAAAGAAGCGATTGAAGACCGACCAATCCAATGATGCGGCGATAGTCTCCAGCGTGTCTGCAAATGCCGCGTCCAAGTGCGGCCTGGGCGCGTACTGAGTGCGGCTTCTACGATAATCCAACGAGGTTGCTCCAAAGGTTGCAATTGCAACTAATGTACGTCGATGTACACCAGAAAGTATTGTTCGCCCAGGCGTCGACAACCATACTCATGTTTTCCGGGCCGCTCAATCAAAATGCCTCTTCGTGTTGCATGAAATGTTGTTTATCATGCCTTGCGTCTTCACAATAGTGTGATACGCGTCACGACAGAGAGTACTTTCATAAAATGTCCAATAGTGAAGTTGTTACGGATCTGCACCGCTTGAAATCGTTGGAGGTGGATCTGGCACGGGGGCTGGGGGAGGCCCGAAATCTGGGCTTGAACGTTGCTGCTACATTGCTTGCGGCGGCGCTTGAAGAAGTGGGCGAGCGGGTTCACCGCGAATACGGTTCAGTGTATTACCTGGCCGACAGCGCTAGGGCCGATAACTAAGCGCGTCTTTCGCTTGCTTTTTCGCTTGTAGGATACAATTTCTACAAGACAATTAGAAGCGATCCATCTAAATTGGGACAGTAATAGGAAATTTCCTAGTTTTACGCCCGGATGAGTGATCAACAATCAAAAACACTGCCATCAAGAGTAGAAAAATGCTACTCATCTGAGGTGATCTATTCCTATTACCTGTTGTTCACCCCCAGACAAAAGGAGACCCAAGTTGTCTTCGACTGAAATTTCCAAACCGAATCCTGTCGACGTTCATGTCGGCAGCCGCGTCCGGCTGCGCCGGACTCTTCTTGGCATGACCCAAGGCAAATTGGGTGAGGCCGTAAACCTAACCTTCCAGCAAATCCAAAAGTATGAGCGGGGAGCCAACCGCATCGGTTCGAGCCGTCTGTATCAGTTCTCGCAAATACTGGACGTGCCGGTTTCGTTTTTCTTCGACGATATGCCGGGCGACGTTCGTTCGGGCGCCGTCATAGATCCCGAAAGCAATCCAGCGCTTTCAGAGGAAAATCAGTTTGCCCGCCGCGAGACGCTCGAATTGGTCCGGGCCTACTACGCCATCGAAAGCCCCGCCGTTCGGAAGCGCGTCTTCGAACTCGTGAAAGTGGTAGCCGGTCTGTCCGGCGACGAGGAAATCTCCGACGACTAGGCGGATCTGATTTCTCGAATAGCCCGCCGTTTCGCCTATGGGGGAGCGTCGCGGCCGGGCTGCTCGGCTTTACCGCCGAGAGGATACCGAGCCAATGAAAATGCGAGCGCCTTTCGGGGCGCTCGCTTGCTGTTTGGGAGGCACTATCACAATGCTTGCCCGTCGCCTGGTAGTATAAGGAAGTCGACATATTGAGCGTTGGTCGAAAGGGTGCTTGGGGCGCCAGCGGGGGATTGCTGGCAACCGCCGTGATGTGGGGATCGATGGTCCCCTTTATGTCGGCACTCTTGAGCCACTACGATGCGTTCACGCTGTCCGTCCTGCGCTACGGACTGGCACTGCCATTTATGGTGGCGACCGTCGCCCTGCTCGAGCGATCAAACGTATTTGCCGGCCGCCTGCAATGGGGCCGGCTCTTCATACTGGGCGCGGCCATGGCGGCTTTCGCGACATTTTATACATTGGGCATCCGCTATTCGGATCCGCTTACTGCGGCTGTCGTGCTCACGACAAATCCCTTGGTTGGTGCGCTGATGGCCCGCTTCGTCGGGCGTTCATCCTTGGAACCGGGGCTTGTTCCGGCCATTGCCATGGCGATCGTCGGCGGCGTACTGGTAGTCAAGGGAGGACCACATGCCGCTACCGAGGGCTGGGGCGGGATCCGAGGGGGAGAAGTGCTGTTGATTTTCGCAGTGTCCTGCTGGGCCTGGTACACCCTAAAGGCTCAGAAGTGGTTCGCCGCAATGTCCAATTTGAAGGTCACGACGCTCACTTCGGCAACCGCATTGGTGTGGCTGATCGCTGTTTTCTTATTGATGACAGGTCTTAATGAGGCCGACTGGCCCAACCGGTTGCCCGATCCGGATGCCGCCGTCATGCTGGTCTGGTTGAGTTGGGGCGCAGCCGGCGTGGCGATTGTATTGTGGCACCGGGGCGCCGGGATATTCGGTCTGGCGGTCGCCTCGTTGTACCTTAACTTAGTCCCGGTCTTCGCTTTCGTTTTATCGGCGGTCATGTTTGACCTTGTGCCCAATGCCTATCAAATTGGCGGCGGACTGACTGTCCTCGGAAGCGTCATTCTGATGCAATGGCGAAGCCGCAGCAGCGTCCGCCGGACGACGAGCTAATTCCTTTTCACCCCGCCGTGGACTGAGTGATAATTCTCCGATGAACGTCAAACGTGAAGACATCCTCGATGGCCGCATGGAAGCCCTTCTCGTTGAAGCCGAGAAAAGGGGCATCTTCAAGCGTATGACGCCGGAGGACAGAGAGATTTCAAAGCAACAAACGCTTTCGCTGCTGCCTTCCGGCGAGGATGTTTGGTTGTTCGGATACGGGTCGTTGATGTGGAATCCGACCATTCACTATGTCGAAAGATGCGCGGCTAAGCTCTACGGTTACCATCGACAGTTTTGCCTCTGGACCCACATGGGCAGAGGTACGCCGGAGAAGCCGGGTCTGATGTTGGCGCTCCAACCGGGCGGTTCGTGCAATGGCATCGCCTACAGGGTCAATGCGGAAATTGCGGACCATGAGTTATCCGTGGTTTGGAACCGGGAAATGGTCAGCGGAGCCTACGTTCCCAAGGTCGTTCAATTGAAAACCAACGGTACCTCGGTTGATGCCATCGCTTTCGTTATTAATCAAAACCATGAGAGGTATGCCGGCCGGCTGCCGAACGATGTCATCGTCGAGGCGATTGCCGGTGCGGAAGGCCCCATCGGCAGGTGCTGCGATTATCTGTTCAGCACGGTCGAAAACCTGGATGAGCTGGGCATCAGCGACGGGCCCATGCATTCGCTCTGCCGGGAAGTCAGGAAGCGCCTTGAAGCCTGAAATCGGCGGATCCTCGACATGCGTCGATTTTGCCGGGGTAATGTGCTAATTTTTGTCACTGCTGAGTTGATAGAGTACGCCTAATTGATCAGGCGGAAATATTGCCGCCTGATATATCGCTTCAATGCTAACCGCGTTCAACCTGTCGGGGAGTTGGAGTTATGTTCGGTTCGGTAAGCATTCGCAAATCGATTTCCTGGGTTTTCAACGGCGCAGTCCGCGCAATTCCGGTTGCCGTGGTGATCGGTGTCGGCGTCGGTTTGCTGGCCGGTCCGGGATATGCTCAAAATGTTGAAATTGGCGTTACCGCGGCGGTAAATCCGGAAGCGCTGGGAAAACCGCCGGCTGCCGCGGCGCGCGTCCTGCATGTCGGAATTAATGTATTTAGCAACGAGGCCGTAACGACCGGCGTGAAGGGGCAGACACAAATGCTGTTCCTCGATGAGTCCGCCTTGACGATCGGCCCGAATTCTTCCGTCGTCCTCGACGAATTCGTTTATGACCCCAACGCCAAAGCCGGCAAAATCGCGTTGAACGCGGTCAAAGGCGTTTTTCGATTTGTCGGCGGCAGGATAAGCAAGAAGTCGCCGGTGATTTTGAAAACCCCGACCGCCACCATTGGCATTCGGGGTGGAATCACTTTACTGAACGTGGCGGATGCGGGCGCCACGCAGGCCATTTTTCTGTTCGGCGATTCTCTTACCATAGAATCTGAAGGCGTAACCCGTCAGATCACACGTCCGGGTTTCCAGGTTTCGGTCAGCCCGGGAGAACCACCCTCCGAACCGGCGCCGGCAACGAAAGAAGATTTGAATCAATCTCTGTCCGCTTTGGAAGAGGGTGGCCGCGACGAGGAGGAGGGTGACGGCGACGCCGTCAGCGATAGCGATGTTGCCGAGAGCGGACTGGACGAGGAAGGCAGTTCCAACGCCCCTTCGGATTTGGCGCCCACGGAAGCTTCGACGTTGGCCGCGGTCGATACCGGCGTCGACACGACGGAGATCGAGGATACGGCCGAAACGGATACTGCGAGCCAGACGACTGCTGCGTCGAATACCGGCCTTACCATTTCCTCGACAATATTCGGACGGTTGAAACATGCGACGACGTCCGCAAACGGCACCGATGACTCCAGTTCGACCTTGAATTTGGCCTTTTCCGACGGCTCGGTCAGTAACGGTATCTTCACTGCGTCTACGACACAGGGCGAGTTTGTCGCCAATATTGCCGTAGGCAGTTTCTCGGCCGAAAGCACCAGCCAACCGTTCGGGACGGCGACTCTGACGGGAACCGGCTTCGTCGCCAATGACGAGACATTCGGGTTTTACGAACTTACGGATTCCGGCGACGGCCACAAGGTCCTGGGATTTGGCGGCGTTCCGGTCACCGGTGTTCCGACTAGCGGCACATCGTTTTACGCCCTGCAGGACGATTTCGTAATGGACAGCAAGGTGCCGTTCGTGCGGGGTTCGGATAGTGGCTCGCTCACGCCCCCGGAATCAGAATCGACGGCTGACACGGCGATCGTGTGGGATACGTCCGGATCATCGACAGCTCACCGCGCTTTCGGCCACCGGACCATGGTCATCAGCGGTACCGGTACAAGCCAGAAATCCGTCATGAGCCTGGCCGTTGGCGAAGTCACGTTGAGTGGCGGTCTGCCGAGACTGGATGGCGCCATGCTGGCGACGTCGAGGTTGTCGACGAGTGGGGCTCTGAGAATTACGGACGGCGATATCGCCGCGGCGGAATCCGGCACAGCGGAGTTTTTTGGCGGCGGTACGGATGTTAACTACTTTGTCATCGAATCCGATACGGATAGTGGTTCAGATGCGATCGACGTGGCGGTGGGCGGTTCGGATACGGCCATTTTCCCGAATGCGATAGCATTGCCGGCATCGGACAACGTGGGTACCCGAACATCGAAAACCATGAACGGCTATTCCGGCGGTTCTCTCCAAGTCGTAAATTCCAGCGGCACGGTAACCAACACCGTCGTCTTCCAGAACGAAACGGGCGATCCGAACGATATTACGGTCAAAACGAGCTCGACGACGAACAAGATCACGGCCGACATCAATGTAAAGGATGCGAATACTTCCTTGTTCACGTTCTTAAGGGCGGATTTCGGCGATCTGGATACGGCTTTTGGTGACAGCAGTGCGACTTCCGGGCACAGCATATTTGTCGACAACCAAACAATGGGCGCCGAGGACGAGGAGAAATCGGGTGTTCAGCCGGTTACGATAAACACCGGTACGACCAGCGACGTCACCTTGGGGATGATCTCGGTCACCAGCTCCGGCGAATTCGATTCGGGCTTCATTCCGTCAGGCGTTTCGGTCTGCTCGTGCTCTGAACTCACCTGGGGCTTCTGGAGCGGCGATTACACGCTGGGGAGCAATAGTAACGAAATCCATATGGCAACGTGGGTCGCGGGCGAAATACCTGCTCTCAGCGCAATTTCGGCGCTATCGGGCTCTGCCAGTTACACCGGCCATGCGATCGGCAACGTGGTCAACAGCAGTGACGTCTATCTGGCGATTGGTAGTTGGAGCTACAATGTGAATTTCGACTCGCCCTCGTCGTCGTCGGGCACGCTGACAAGTTTCGACAGCGGCAGCTACTCCATGGGGGGATTGACCTTGTCTTCGGGAACGAATTCGATGAATACGTTTTCAGGTTCGATTACGGGAACTTCAGGAACGGGCTCGGGCAAATCCGGTTCTCTGCTCGGTTCGTTCATGAAAAGCAGCACCGTCGACAATGCCAATATGGGCGGTCATTTCTCGATAAGCGGCACCAACTACAAGGCGTCAGGCATATTTGCCGCGACAAAATAGAAGCTAACGGGTCGATGAGGGCTGGACGGCGGCTGCATTGCGGCCCTCCGGCCCATCGATCATTTTGGTATCTTTAAGATAGTCCTTTAGCATTCCGAACGAATCGATCCCCCAGAAAAGATGGCCGTCAACCACGATGGTGGGCACGCCGAAGACACCCTCGGCAATGGCGTCTTCACCATTGGCTCTTAACTCGTCTTTTATGTCCTGATTGGCGATCAGGGTGTCCGCATCCTGACTGCCGACGGCAGACTTCATCGCCGCCCAACCGGCGTCGAAGTCCGGCAAATTGCCGTCCACCCAGATGCACCGGAATAGCGTATCCATAACCTGCCGGCTTGCGCCGAGCGCTATAGCGAGCCGCAACGCCCTGATCGGGTTGAATGGATGCGCGGGCGGTATCCGAAAATCGATGCCGTTCCTGTCGGCGTACCACCGAACGTAATGAAAGGTATGGATCTTCTTGGCCGGGATTTCCGCCGGGCCTTTGTGTTTCCAATGATTCAAAAGTCCTGCAAACAAAACCGGCTTGAAGACAAATTCCAAGTCCTCCGACAATTCGTCCAGATGGCAAATCGCGAAGTACGCGAACGGAGAAACGAAATCCAGATACATCGTTGCCGGTTTCTTCAACTCGAACTCCTGACTGAGAACGCTCTACGGTGCTGCACGGAAAATTGATTATGACAGCTCATGACGAGAGCATATACAGCCTCGGTTCAGAGCTGAAACCGGTAGGGTCCAGAATGCAGGCACAAAGCCAACTCCCCGAACGACGACTTCAAGTGATCTGTCTTGCGGTCGCGCTCCTGGCCCTGCCGGGATTCACCTGGATTGAAAAATACTTCGCGCCGAAGGCGGAACCATGGCCGCGGTGGGAGCAACATAATGATTCGAACCAGAGTGCAATTTCGCACCAGGCTTGGAGCGATTTTCTTGAACGCTACGTTCAAGCCGGCAGTGATGACGTAAACCGCGTCGCCTATCGCCAGGTGAGTCCCCGGGACCGCAAAGGATTGAACGATTATGTCGCGGGTCTCGCCGCGACCAAAATTAGCGGCTATCGGCGCAGCGAACAGTTGGCCTACTGGATAAATCTCTATAACGCCCACACCGTCCAGCTGGTGTTGGAGCACCACCCAATCGGGAGCATCCGGGATATCAAGCTTTCGCCGGGCATCCTCTCCACGGGACCGTGGAACGATAAAACGCTTGAAGTCGAGGGGCAGAAACTCTCGCTGAACGACATCGAACACAGGATTTTGCGGCCCGGCTGGCGCGACAATCGACTCCACTATGCCCTCAACTGCGCGTCGATCGGTTGTCCCAATCTCCAAAAGAGGGCATTCACGCCGGCAAACACCGATTTGCTCCTCGAACAAGGAGCGATCGAATATGTCAATCACAGCCGGGGCGTCGAGGTACAGGATGATTCCATCAAGGTATCCAAGATCTATCTATGGTTTTCCGAGGACTTTGGCGGATCCGAAGCAGCGGTAGTCGATCATTTGAGGAAATACGCTTCACCCGAATTGAAACGACGATTAGACGGCCTGAGGTCGATTTCCGAGTATCGCTACGACTGGTCACTGAATGACGACAAATTGGCTGGTTGAGCGCTAACGCTGGACAAACTCCCCCAATCGCCACAAGGTTGTCCGTTAGTCATTTAAACGGGGAGTATCATCGTGAAGTCCAAAGCAGCAGTCGCATTCGAAGCCGGCAAACCACTCTCGATCGAGGAAGTTGATTTGGAGGGTCCGCGGGCCGGTGAAGTTTTGGTGGAGGTCAAGGCCACCGGTATTTGCCATACCGATGCCTTTACGCTGTCCGGCGATGACCCTGAAGGCGCGTTTCCGGCCATTCTCGGACACGAAGGCGCAGGTGTCGTCGTCGAGGTGGGCGAGGGCGTTTCATCCGTCGCAGCCGGCGATCACGTCATTCCGCTCTATACCGCCGAATGCAGGGAATGCGAATACTGCCTGCATCCGAAGACCAACCTCTGCCAAAAGGTGCGCGAAACCCAGGGTGCGGGTGTCATGCCGGACGGCACCAGCCGTTTCAGTCTCGATGGCAAGCCGGTGCTTCACTACATGGGCTGTTCGACCTTTTCGAACTTTACCGTGCTGCCGGAAATTTCGCTGGCCAAGGTCAATCCCGAAGCCCCCTTTGACAAGATTTGCTACATCGGCTGCGGCGTTACCACCGGTGTCGGGGCTGTTGTCTTCGACGCCAAGGTTGAGCCCGGCTCCAACGTCGTGGTCTTCGGTCTCGGCGGCATCGGACTGAATGTCATTCAGGGCGCCCGGATGGTCGGTGCCGACAAAATCGTCGGCATCGACATAAACCCCTCCAAAGTGAATCTCGCCCGTCAGTTCGGCATGACCGACTTCATCAATCCCCAGGAAACGGAGAACGTGGTCGAAGCCATTCTGGATATCACCAACGGCGGCGCGGATTACTCTTTCGAATGCATTGGCAACGTGAACACCATGCGCCAGGCATTGGAGTGCTGTCACAAGGGTTGGGGAGAGAGCATCATCATCGGTGTGGCCGGCGCCGGTCAGGAGATATCGACGCGGCCCTTCCAGTTGGTAACCGGCAGGGTATGGCGCGGAACGGCATTCGGCGGTGCCAGGGGCCGGACCGATGTGCCCAAGATCGTCGACTGGTACATGGAAGGGAAGATCAACATAGACGATCTGATCACCCACACCATGCCCTTGGAGGAAATCAATTCGGCATTCGATTTGATGCACGAGGGGAAGTCGATCAGGTCGGTGGTGTTGTACTAGAGTTCTCTGAATATCGACAATCACGGTGAGCGCCCCATGTTAGATGGGGCTCTTTCCGGAGGGCAGTCTGATGCAGAAGCGGTAGGCCGTTGCTCAACTTGCGGCGAGGGTGTTCATGAACGACGCGCCATTAGATCAGCAGGAAGAGCAGGTTCGCCGACAAATCGACCTGGTTGGCCAACTCGCCTCGAGCACCAAGCTTGAGGAGAACGGCATTGATGCCGCTTTCGCGGAAATTTCCGAGACGGCGGCAAAATATCTGCAGGTTGACCGTATCAGCATCTGGCTGGGCATAGAGGGGACCAACAAGGTCCGGTGCGCGGACGGCTTCAATTCCAAGACCGGCGAACACGACAAGGGGGAGGTCGTGGACCTGACCCCACGTGCGGGGTATTTGAATTCCCTCAGCCGGCAGTACGTCCTGGCCATTGACGATACGGCTACGGACCCCCGTATCGACGATATTCGTGAATCGATTATTGAACCGCGCGGCATTACGGCACTGATTGACGCCGCCATATGGACCAACGGCGTATTCGGCGGCTCGATTGTTGCCTTGATGTATGACGGAACTCGCCGATGGACGGCGGAGGAACAAACCGTCATGGGCATTCTGGCGGAGTTCGCCGCCCTGACGTTGGAAAAATCACGGCGGCTTCAGGCAGAGAGCAAATTTCTGGATTTCAGGGCTGCCGCCACCGATTGGTTCTGGGAGATGGATGCCGAATTCCGCTTCACCGGGCTGTCGGAACGCATGTTCGAGGAGTGGGGGTTTGATCCGGAAAAGGTATTTGGCGCGACCAGATGGGAGTTGGCGGATACGACCAAAGAGCCGGAAAAATGGCGCGCCCACATCGCGACCTTGAACAATCATTTCCCCTTCAGCAATTTTACCTACGACATCGAAACTCCCGCGCTGGGAACGAAGAGTATTTCCGTCAGCGGACGGCCATTTTTTGAGGCGGACGGGACTTTCCTCGGATACCGGGGTTCGGTTACCGATATCACCGAAGTGGTTCGCGCGGAATCGGCCAAGCAACAGACCGAAGCCCAGTTCAGGGAGCTGATTGAGGGCTCCATCCAAGGTGTCGTCATTATCAATAAGGCCGGCAAGATCCTGTTCTGCAACGACGCCTATTTGCGTATGTTCGGATTTTCCAGCTTCGAGGAACTCACCCAAAGCGGTTTGTCGTTCGACCGCACTTCGCCCGACGATCTCAAACTGATCATGGCGCGGAGGAACGAAATTTTTGAGAAGGACAAACAGTTCGACGACACCATCGAATTTACCGCGGTTCGAGCCGACGGATCGACATTTGACATCGAAGCTCTGACCCGGGGGCTTCGCTGGAACGACGAACCGGCGATCCAATACATTCTCATCGACATTACCGAACGCAAGAATTCCGAAAAGGCTTTGGCCGAAAGCGAGGAGAAATATCGCAATCTGGTGGATGGCTCCCTCCAAGGCATCGTCGTTCATGTAGACGGCAAAGTCGCGTTTGCAAACAAGGCCACCTACGAAATTCTCCAGTATCCCCAAGACAGTCTTCTCGGCACCGACATCATGAACTTGGTCCAGCCCGCTGATATGGCGGCGGTCGATTCGTTCAGGACGAAAAACGAAGAGGGGTTGATCGAGATAAATGCGGTGCGCGGTGATGGGCGACCCGTCGTCATCGAAGTCATGTTGAAGAACGTGGTTTGGGGCGGTAAACCTGCGCGGCAAGGCATCTTGGTCGACATTACCGAGCGCAAGAACGTCGAAGAACATCTCCGGCAATCGCAGAAGATGGAAGCGATCGGTCAGCTTACGGGCGGTATTGCCCACGACTTCAACAATCTACTTGCCGTCATTCTCGGCAATGCCGAGATGTTGTCCGACGATTTGGGCGACGATGCAGGACATTTGCGTGCCGCCGTTGAAGGCATCACCCGCTCGGCGCTGCGGGGTTCGGAACTGACCCATCGCCTGCTGGCCTTCTCCCGCAATCAGAAGCTCGAACCGGAAAGCATCCACCTGGGCAACCAGGTGGAAGAGATGATCAATATTCTCAAACGCACGCTGGGTGAGACGATCGAAATCGAAACCATTGAGGCAAAGGAATTATGGAACGCATACGCTGACCCCGGGCAAGTCGAAAACGCGTTGCTCAACTTGGCGCTCAACTCCCGGGACGCCATGCCCTCAGGGGGCAAGCTGAAGATCGAAACGGCGAACGTCAATCTCGAGGACGGGGAAGTCGCCGTGAAACTCGATCTGGAACCGGGAGAGTACGTCATGTTGGCGGTAACCGACACAGGCGTCGGCATGCCGAAGAACGTGGTCGAGCGGGTGTTCGAGCCTTTCTTCAGTACCAAGGAAGTGGGCAAGGGGACCGGTCTCGGATTGAGCATGGTTTTTGGGTTCGCCAAACAATCGAAAGGACAGGTCGCGATTGACAGTGAAGTGGGGGAGGGAACCGCCGTCATGCTCTACCTACCCAGATCGACGGAGAGTGGAAAAATTGCGGAAGAGGAAGAAGACGATGCCGAGACCGCTGCTGACGGCTCCATTTTGGTTGTCGAAGACAGCGCCGATGTGCGCACGCTTGTCATCGCGCTCCTGAATTCACTCGGCTACAGGACGCTGGAAGCTGAGGATGGCCAGACCGCATTGCAGCTGATTGAGAAAGGCACCGAGGTCGATCTCCTTCTGACGGATGTCGTGCTTCCCGGCGGCATGTCCGGCCCCGAAGTCGCCGAACGAATACTGAAGCTGAAGCCGGAAATTAAGGTTCTCTACATGTCCGGTTACACCGACAACGCGGTGCTGTACCAGGGGCATTTGGACGAGGACGCCGTCCTATTGCAAAAGCCGTTCCGCAAAACCGATCTGGCGACCAAAATCAGGGATGCTCTGAGTAGCGAATAAGTACATGATGCGGCATGAGTAGATATTATAGTCCCGACCTCGGCGCCGATCCGGGGAACCCGTTCGCGCGCGGTGAGGACGGCAAGCTCGTCCGCCGTGCGTACTGGCTTGATTTGAGTGATCAGTCTTTTGTTCTCGCCATGACCCGTGGCGTCGGCGCAAATCTAACCAATGATCAGAAGCGCGCCCACCTCGCCGATTTGAAACGCGACCACTTGGTGGACGAGGTCTGTCCGGTTGAGATTTTGCCGCCGGAATAGCATACGGAACTAGCCGGTTCCCTCGAAGACGATGTTTTGCAGGGGCTCGCCTTGCGCCAGGCGATCAAGGTTGGCGGCGACGAAACGCCATCGCCGTTCCTGCAGCGCATTGGTCCAGCCGCTGCTGTGGGGCGTCATGCATATGTTGTCGAGTTCGTGAAACGGCAGCTTCGACGGCCATTCCGCGGGGCTGCCGCGCTCCGGATAGTCGTACCAGACGTCGATGATGGCGCCGCCTATCCGGTTCTCGGATAGCGCGTCGTAGAGCGCCTGTTCCTCGATGATCGGGCCGCGCGCGACATTGATGATAACGCCGTCCGGTTTCATGTGGCCGAACATGGTGGCGTCGATCAATCCCAGGGTGTCGTCGTTTTGCGGACAGGCAACCACGACGTAGTCGCTTTCCCGCAGCAGGCGTTCAAGATCCCCGGCGGTACCGAGCCAGTCCAGGGGCGCCGGCGTCTCGCGTTCGCGCCGGGCGATGCCGATCACCCGCATGCCGAATGCGTCGGCCCGGCGCGCGATCTCACGGCCGATGTGGCCGTAGCCGATGATGCCCACGGTTTTTCCGAAGACCTCGTCGTGCATCGGCCCTTCGCCTGCGCCAATATTATTCCAACCAATGGACTGAAAGCGTCTCCTTTCTTCGGCATAGCCGATTTCCCAATCAAGCATCGACAGCATGACGTATTCCGCTATGGGGATCTCGTGCTCATAGGTATTGCAGAACGTTACGCCCGTCGGAATATCGTCGGGTCCGATCCAGTTGTAGCCCGCAAAAGGGATCTGGTAGAGCTTGAGGCGCGGTACCTCCGGCCAGTCACCGAGAATGTTGCCCCCGACGACGGCATCCGCTTCCGGCAGCAATTTCAGGAAGTTGGCCCGATCGCCGTCCGGATGCCAACTCTCGATATGCCAATCCGTTTTCAGTGTGCTTTGGAGAAACTCGACTTTGGTCGCCGACATGGCCCCTGCGAGAAATAGTGTCAATTTGTTCATACAACTCATGCCATTCTAGGAACGGAATTACCGGCGACTTTAGCCTTTGGGATTGGTATGGACCAGTCTGCACGAGAGACAACGGAGACGCTGGAGGCGAGGCAGTGCTGAAATTCGGCGAGGTAGGCTGTGCGGTTCCTGAATATTGAGAGAATCTTTAAGACTTTAGCCCTGATCTTCCTGGGCATTCTCATCATGGGTGGGGCTCAGGCGGGGAACGAGGAAACAGGCACGATCAAGGGCATGGCTCGAGTGGTCGACGGCAACGTGCTCGAGGTCGACGACGTGCGCGTGAGGATTTTCGGCATCGCCGCGCCGCAACCGCAACAGACCTGTGATTGGCCGAAGGAAAGGGTGAAGTGCGGTGAAATGGCCCTCAAGGCAATGCGCCACCTGGCCCGCAACAAACCCATCCAGTGCGAAGTAAGGGAGGTGGCGAAGCTTGAAGGCGTGTTCGCGATCTGCCGCGTCGATCGGCTCGATGTCGGCGCCCAGATGGTTCGCATGGGCTGGGCCATCGCCGACACACGCATCTCGGACCGCTACGTCCGCGTGGAAAAATTTGCCAAAACCGCGCGGCGCGGACTGTGGCATGGCGAGTTCGTCAAACCCTGGGAGTGGGATCCCAAGGCGCCGAACATATCCGGTGCCGATTAGAATCCCGACGAGTACTTGCTTTCGTCGGCCTTCTCGGCCGACCTTGCCTGGTGAAAATCTGACGGTAGACTTCACCGCGTATGTCGCGGGCGCAGGTGAGGACTCATAAATGACTGAAGAGCGGCCTTTTGCGGGGCTTCGAGTTTTTGACGCAACCCAGGGTATTGCCGGCCCTCATGCGACCATGTTGCTCGCCCTGCACGGCGCCGAGGTCGTCAAAGTGGAGCCGCTGGAGGGGGACTGGGGCCGCTATATCGGTCAAACCTATGACGATCTTTGTGCCCATGCCATCGCCTTCAATCGCGGCAAACGCAGCATTGCGCTCGATCTCAAGTCGGAAGCGGGGCGCGGCGTGGCGCAAAACCTCGCCCGCGAGGCCGACATCGTGGTCGAGGCGTTTCGCCCCGGCATCATGGACGGATTCGGTCTCGGCTACGAGGATGTGAAAATCCACCGACCCGAGGTCGTCTACTGTTCGGTGTCCGGCTACGGACAGGTTGGGCCCAACCGCGACCGACGGGTAAGCGACAGCATCATCCAGGCCTTTACCGGTATGATGACAATGAACAAGGACACCCGGGGGGTACCGCGGCGGATCGGTATGATCGCCGTCGACGTGATGACGGGGCTTTATGCCTTCCAGGCGATCTCCGCCGCGTTGATGACCCGATTTCGCCATGGCCGGGGGGCCTACATAGACTGCAATCTGATGCAGTCGGCCGCCGCCTTCCAGTCGGCCAAGATTCTCGAGCACTATTTGGAGGCGGGTGATCCGACGGCCCTGTTTGTGCCCCTGGGCCCCATGCCAACGGCCGACGGTTTCATAAACATCTCGGGCGTCAAGCATGAGCACTACGTCGCCATTTGCAAAACCATAGGCCGGCCCGACCTGATCGAAGATGCACGGTTCGCGGAACGCGCGGAACGCCTGAAGAATGCCGACGAGCTGCTTGAGATCGTATTCGGTGAATTCCGCAAGAAATCGACCGCCGAGTGGCAGGCATTGCTCCTGGCCGCAGGCATCATGAATGCGCCGATCGCGGACTACGACGACTTTCTCAACGATGGCCATGTTCAGTCGACGGATACGATTGCCTACACAAGCCTTCGGGATGTCGGCGACATCCCCATAATGAAAATTCCGGGAACACCCGATCCGGAACCGGACAGCTTGGACATGCGGGCGCCCCACATCGGCGAGCACAGCCGGGAAATCCTCTCCGAGGCGGGCTACGCCCGGTCGCAAATTGACGAATTGGTTAGTTCGAAATCCGTTAGCGCCTACGGCACCGCGAGCGAGGAGTAGGCCAAAACAGTACCGTTAAGCCCGGCCGTGCGATTCTTCGATGCGGATGAAGTCGGCCAATCGGCGGCCGCGTTTGTCGGGATAATGATCCTGTAGGGGACGCGAGGCCCGAATGCGGTCGGGACGGAAGGCCCGAAAATCGTTGCGCAATTCGCACCATCCCACCACCACCCATACCGGGCCCCAATAGGTCAGCGACAACGGCCAGATGACGCGGGAGGTTTCGCCGCCGTCTTCGGACCTATAATCGATCTCCACTTTGCGTTTTTGGCGAATGGCCCGGCGGATCTCGGCCATGTCGACGGCGATGGGAATTTGCCGCGGATTATTCGGCGCCGCCAAGGCCTGTGAAGTTATGAGGGGCTTCAAGTCGTCCGGAATGACCGCCTCGATCTTACCCAGTAGATCCTTGGCCGCAATAGCGAGGTCGGGATCGGCCCAGGTTTCGACGATCCGGGCGCCGAGCAGCAACGCCTCCAATTCGTCCTCGCTGAACATCAGCGGCGGCAGGTCGAAGCCCGAACGCAGGACATAACCGACACCCGCCTCGCCGGAAATCGGTACCCGGTTCGCCTGCAGCGCTACGATGTCGCGGTAGATCGTGCGCTCCGTTACTTCGAGTTCCTCGGCGATCGTTTTCGCCGTTACCGGCCCGCTGTTGCGGCGAAATATCTGAACGATCTGGAATAGACGGTCGGCCCGGCGCACGATTTAATCTCCTGACAATCTACTGACATATTGCTGTCAGGATGGGTCGGATATCAAGCACATTCGACCTGTCGCCTAGAAGAATAATTGTTCAGGAGCTCGGCATTCACGAACCTCGGGGGGGCGGTCTGCAGGTCAACCGAGGTCGAAGTTGCTCGTCCAGTTGGCTTCGCCTTTCTTGTACATGACTTCTTCGGCCATTGTCCGATTGCGGAAGACCATCTTCAGGACGACGGACCGCAAGACCGGGTCCATGTCCGCAAGCCGGCTGAGGAATTCCTTGCGTGAAATTCGAATTGCGCTTGTCTTTTCCTGCGTGACGGCGCTGGCGATGCGCGGTCGGCCATCGAACAGCGCCAACTCACCGAAAATGTCGCCTTTCTTGATCGTGCCGAGGATCTGCGGCGCCTCGCTCATGGTTTTCTTGCGCATGGCGACTTCGCCGCTGGTGACGAGATAGGCGGCATCCCCTTCGTCGCCTTCCATGAAAACAACCGTGTTGGCGTCAAACTCGACTTTCTCAAATGGCGGAGAATTGCTCATGGCTCACGACCCCTCCTGGTTTGAGGCCTATCCTGACGAGGTTGCCGGGCGGGAGCAAGGTTCGATGGACGCCGGCACGGCCACGGATTAGGCTATTGCAGCGTTTGAATTCAGGGGGAAGCTATGTCATCAGGCATTTCGCGTCATGTCGTCTACGGCGAACTGAAGGGCATGAATAAGATCGAAACGGTCGAGCAGATGCCGGAGGAATACCGCACAACGCTGCTCAAGATCATCTATGCGCTGGCCTCGACCGAATTCGCCTCCGTCGAACAGCACCAGCCTTGGATCAACCAGGGGCCGACGCCCGAAGACCGCTTCGTTCAGGCCCAGATTTGCGCCGATGAGGCGCATCAGGGTTTTATCGACAGCCGCTTGCTGCGTTCCTTCGGGCCGGATGGCGAGAAAATGGCGGAAGGGCTGCTCGAACTCAAACTCGGCGAACACCCGCTCAACGCCTTCAACGTAGCCTTCGAAAGCTGGACTGATCTATGCGGCTTCTGCTTTCTGCTGGATCACGTCGCCTGGTACCACCTGCTGGCCATGGAGAACTGTTCCTACGCTCCGCTGGCGCGCGAGATGACATCAATGGTCCATGAGGAACGGTTTCACGCGTCGTTCGGCGCCCGGCGCATCAAGGATATCTTTCAGGACGCGGAATACGCGGAGATGTGCGGCGCCACGCCGGCGGACGCCCAGGCGACCGTGGATAAGTGGTACCCGCACGCCCTCGATACATTTGGCGCCAAAGACAGCAAGTTCAGCGATCTCGCCCTCAAATACGGCATCCGCAAGTGGGGGAACGAGGAATTAAGGAACATGTGGAAAGCGGACCTGGACGGCCAAATCGAGCAGATCGGCCTCGTGGTCCCCAGTGCGGATACGGGCCGGACGATTCACTGAACCATCCGACCCAATCCACTGGAGCCAAAGGTTTCGGATCAGCGCTGAGGCATGCCCGGAAACGTGGGAAGGTCGGGATCGGAGATATCCCAGGAAACGGAACTGTCCGTGTAGATTACGGCCAGGGGTTTGAACCGGCTGGTGTCATCAAGGCTGCCGGCGCGTAGAACGACGGCCGCCGGGTTGCCGCTGCTGACGCCGTAGATCGGCGTATTGCACGTGGGGCAAGCGTAGCGCGTCATATGGTTGCCGCTGTCGGCGTCATATTCGTAGGCGTTCAATTCGCCGGTCACCTCGAAAGCGTCCTTCGGTACGATCAGGTTGCTGGCGTGTCCCGTGCCGGTGAACTTCTGGCAGTTCGTGCATTGACAGTGTCCGCCCCACAAAGGTTCCGTGTTGACCGTGAATCTTACCGCGCCGCAATGACACCCGCCGGTAATCGGATCCGCCATTTCGTCATCCTCCCCTTCTAAACAATTCGGGCGCACCTTATGGCGCGCCCGTTCAGCATAGCATGGAAGCGTGAGCTAGTGGATTGTCGGGGAGGGGTCTTCCCCGCTTGGTTCGTCCTCGTGGTCGAGGTCCTGGACGCACAGCGACTGGAACGTCAGTTCGGCACGCTCGCATAATGCCTTGCGGCCTTCGTCGAGGGCGTGGTTGATGGCGAGGATCAATTTGTTGGGCAGTTCATACTTCATTTGCCCCTCCTGAAACTAAACGTGGGCTCCTTACACGTTAAATTTGGAGGGAAAGGTCATTGCTGTGAATGCGGCATGTCGCCACATCAGCCCTCGAAAGGAAAAATGTGGACGGCCATGAGATAAACAGCGAGACCGGAGACGGAGGAGAAAGTCCAAAGCGGCCAGGTCCAGCGCGCCAGACGCCTGTGTTTGTCGTGGCGCCCGCGAAAGGCGCGGTAGGCGGTCATGGGCGCCAGGACCGGGATGGAAACCGCAACGCTGATGTGGGCGGCCAGCAGCGTCAGGTAGATGGTGTGGGCCAGGCCATCGCCACCGAACTTCGCCAGTCCGGCATTGGCGTGATAAATGATGTAGACGACGAAAAAAGCGGAAATGGCCACCAGCGCCGACGACATGCACACCTTATGAGCCGATTTTTGGCCGCGCTTGATGAATACGTAGCCCGAAACGAGAAACAGCAGCGTCGTGCCGTTCAGTCCGGCCAGGACGTGGGTAAGAATTCCGATATCGACGAGTAACTCAGACATGGCGCGGGGCAATTCCTATCGCGACGGAGAGGCTCCGGTCAAGCGGCTCCGTCAGCCGGGTCGGCTATGTGGAGTTCGTTCATTTGCGTCCGCCGGTAACGTTTCACGTACGGCGCGAACTTGTGATCCTCCACCAGGATGTGGGACGTCAGCCAGGTCTGCAGGAATTCGAGAAATCCGTCGGCGTCGAATTCATCCGGCGCCAAATGGTAGCTGAACTGCGTTGAACGATAGGCCTCGATGAGGGCGGCGTGCAGTTTTTTGTGCTCACCGAGCTTGGGATAGCCGATGTCCGCCATCAGGCGTTCCTCGTGGTCGAAGTGTTCGCGGATGTATTTCTCCAGCAGCTTCAGAATGGCGTCGACGGATTCCTGCGCTTCCCCCTTGTGGACGGCGTCGTAATAGTGATTGACCACATCGAACAGGCCGCGGTGGTCGTCGTCGATCCGCTTCGAGCCGACGGAGTACTTCTCCGACCATTCCATGAAGGTCTTGTCTTTCTCGCCGCTGAAAAACTCGAACATGGCAACTGCCCCCTTATGCCGTGGTCGACGATCACGGTGCCACCGGCCGTCCCCTACATTATGCCAGATTTCCTTCCGCCCCCGGCGCGACATCTAACCGCATCCCAATTTGGACCGATTTGTCCGATGCTTTGGTCGTGGTGAGCGGTAATTGTCAACGAAGGGAGACCCGCCATGTTGATCAGGGAACTGCTGGCCCGGAAAGGCCAAATCGTCGTGACCATCACCAAGGACGCCGGCGTGAGGGAGGCCATCGAGATGCTGGCCGACAGCTACATCGGCGCTGTCGCCGTGTCGGAAGACGGACGGCACGTCGAAGGCATTATCTCCGAACGCGATATCGTCGAGGAACTCCGGCTGCAAGGACCCGAGGCTCTCGAATTCCAAGTCGGCGAGGTGATGACCGAAGACGTGATCACCTGCAACAGCGGCGACAAGATTTCCGATGTTGTCGAATCGCTCGATCTCCATAGAATTCGTCACATGCCGGTGCTGGACGGCGAAGGTTGTCTTGAGGGCATGATCAGTATCCGCGACGTCGTCGAATTGCGTTTGAAGGATTTGGAACAGGAAGTCACGATCCTCAACCGCCAACTCACGGCCAGAGTTTGAAAAGGGACAAGAGATGATAAGACAAATAACCATGGCCGCGGCGCTGGCGCTCGGCCTTGCCTTTCCCGCGGTGGCAGGTGAGGAAGAAGATTTTGTCGTCACGCGCTCGTTGAGTCTCGAACTGGCACTCGATCTTGCCAAGGCGACGCTGGAGAAATGCCGCGCCGACGGCTATCAGGTTGCGGTGGCGGTGCTCGATCGCGGCGGCGTGACGCAGGTCATGCTGAAAGACCGGTTCGCCGGTCCCCATACGCCCAAGACGGCGGCGGGCAAGGCCTGGACGGCACTGAGCTTCCGCACCAATACGACGGATCTATCGGCGGCCACGCAGGCCGGTCAGGAGCAGTCGGGCATGCGCCATGTCGACGGCGCGCTTGCGTTGGGCGGTGGCATCATGATCCGCTCCAAGGGTGAACTGGTCGGCGCCATCGGCGTCAGCGGCGCACCGGGCGGCAAACTCGACGACGACTGCGCCCTGGCCGGCATCGAAGCCATGGAAGACCGACTGGAGCCTCTATAGGCGTCCCGCCGCATTGAGATTTCCGCGTTCCAAACAGGCGCCTTGGTCAACGAACCAGGCCGCCAAACGAAGTTCGTCCCTCCGGTACATCGGCTAAAAATGGCAGCCGTGAATTGGGTTTAACCGGCACAAGATAAATCGATCACCACGCACCTTTCATTGCGACCGATTCCTTGATCAAATGACATCATCGGCTTCCGGGCGGACATACATCCGTGTTGTTCGCTTTGGTGATGTCGGTCTATCACTGGTCGAGCACAACTGGGCCGCCGAAAACGGCCTTGACGTATACAGTCCGGCTATCGGCGAGCGCTATATTCCATTAGGTGGGGACCTCCCTTGAAGAACCATTCCAGTCCTCTGCGCAGCATGCTTTTCACGCCCGGCAACCAGACCCGGCGGGTCGAAAAGGCCCTGTCGCTGGATGCCGACGCGGTGATCCTCGATCTCGAGGATGCCGTGGCGAATGCCGAAAAGCCGGGGGCCCGAAATACCGTCGCCGATTTGACCGCCAAATCGCGCGACGCGGGGCCGCGCCTCTACGTCCGCATCAACGCCCACGATACCCCCTGGCATCGCGAAGATCTGCAGGCCGTGGTCGGTCCGGGTCTTGATGGAATTGTCTTGCCGAAAACGGAGAATCCGAGTGACCTGGCCCGCGTCGACGCGTTCATCGGCGAACTCGAAACAGCCGGCAATCTTCCATCGGGGACGGTCGATCTGTTGCCGATTATCGAGACGGGCGCGGGACTTGCCGCGGTGCGAACCATCGCCGGGGACGGCGCACGGGTTCGCCGTCTGTCGTTCGGCGCCGCCGATTTTGCCGTCGATATGGGGATGCGCTGGACCCGCGGCGAGGCGGAGATGACGCCCGCCCGTGCGGAAATCGCCCTGGCCAGCCGGGCCGCCGGTCTGTTGGCGCCGATCGACAGCGTGTGGCCCCGGCTGGGTGACACCGAGGGCCTGTCGGAGTCGGCGGGACGCGTGCGCGATCTTGGATTTCAGGGCAAGTTCTGCATCCATCCGGAGCAGATCGATTTCGTTCATGCCGCCTTCACCCCGACGGAAGAAGAAGTGGCCTTCGCCGAAAAGGTTGTTGCCGCCTTCGAAGCGGCGGAAGCCGACGGACTGGCCTCAATCGCCGTGGACGGGCATTTTGTCGACTATCCCATTGTCGAGAGGGCGCGGCGGACGGTGGCATTCATGGATCAATTGCGCGGCCGGGGGCCAAAGTAGTGAGCGAATCCCCAAAAGAACAGATGTCGGAGAAGGATATGCGGCAGACCAACGCGCCTTTGGCGGGCATTCGCGTTCTCGATCTGGCAACCTTCATCGCGGCGCCCTATGCGGCAGCGGTCCTGGGCGAATTCGGCGCCGAGGTGATCAAGGTCGAACACCCGAAAGGCGGCGACCCCTGGCGCCGGTTCGGAACGGCAACCGAGCTGCCGGATCAGTCTCTGGCCTGGCTCAGCGAGGCACGCAACAAACGCTCCATCACGCTGGATCTCAAATCCCCCGAAGGCGTCGACTTGTTCAAACGCCTAATCGAGGAGACGGACGTCGTTTGCGAGAATTTTCGGCCCGGGACGCTCGAAAAATGGGGGCTGGGCTGGGATGTACTGAAATCCATTAATCCGGCGCTGCTCCTGCTCAGGGTGTCAGGCTACGGCCAGGACGGACCATATCGCGACCGGCCCGGCTTCGCCCGGATCGGCCATGCCGTTGGCGGACTGACTTATCTATCGGGCATGCCGGGAGAAACGCCCGTGACGCCGGGCTCGACCTCGCTCGGTGATTATATGTCCGGATTGTACGGCGCCATCGGGGTGCTGGTTGCACTGCGCCACCGTGACGCCACGGGTGAGGGGCAGGTCGTCGATATCGCCTTGTACGAATCCGTTTTTCGCGCACTCGACGAGATCGCGCCGCGCTACGCCCGTGAAGGCCATATCCGGGAACCAGAAGGGACGGGCACGATCAACGCCTGTCCTCACGGTCATTTCCGCTGTGGCGACGGCGGTTTTCTGGCAATCGCCTGCACCACGGACAAGATGTTTGAACGCCTGTGCCGGGCCATGGAGCGCGCCGACCTGTTCGCTGAATACGGTGAGCAGGCAACGAGGCTGGCGGCCCGCGATTACGTGAACGGTGAAGTGGAGGCCTGGACAAATTCCCTTTCGCGGGAAGAGGTCATGGGCCGTTGCATTGAAATGGAGGTGCCGGCCGGCCCGATCAATTCCATAGCCGACATCTTCGCCGATCCGCACTTCGCCGCCCGGGGCAACCTTCGCACCGTGAAACTCCCGGGAGTGGGTGAGGTTGTCGTGCCGGCGCCGTTGCCAAAGCTCTCGGCGACTCCAGGCGAAATTCGCAGCCTCGGACCCGCCCTGGGTGAGGCTAACCGTGAAATTTATGGCGAAGGTCTCGGATTGACGGAGTTTGAAATGGCGGATTTGAAAGCGAGGGGAGTCATATGACGCAAGCGGCGTCCAAGCGGCCACGGGTCGGCGTCATCGGCTACGGCTACATCGGTCAAACTTTGGTCGAGCGCATCAGCGCCGCCGAAAACGGCTTAGGCTTGGCTTTCGTCCACAACCGAACGCCGGAACGCCTCTCCCATGTCGACGAGCTGAAGGTGCTGGGGGATCTGGCGAACGCCGGGAACTACGCCGCCGACTTGATCGTTGAAACCGCCCATCCGGCCATCACGGCCGAGCACGGCGCCGATTTTCTCCGACGCAGCAGTTATATGCCGCTCTCGACGACGGCTCTGGTCGATGACGACTTGCGCGCCGAACTGATGGAAACCGCTCTGGTCAGCGGGACGAAACTCTATCTCGCCGCCGGCGCCCTGATCGGCGGCAGCGCCCTGATGATACGGCGCGAAGAGTGGGACCGCGTGCGCATCACTTTCCGCAAGAACCCGGAGAACATCGATTTCTCCAACCACGGTGGCGGCGAACCGGCGGCCGACGGGCCGACCACCATCTTCGAGGGATCGGCCCGCGAAATCGCCATGAAATTCCCGCGCAACGTCAACACGATGGTGACCTGCGCCTTTCTGTCCGTGGGTCTGGACCGCTGCGAATGTCTGTTCGTGGCCGATCCGGGCCTGGACTGCGCGGTGGCCGAAGTCGAAGCCTGGGGCCGGGACGGCAGCTACGTCAGGACGGAAAAACGCCAGCCGGCAGTCGGCGTTTCCGGTACCGAAATGGCGGATTCGGTCTGGCAGTCGCTGCTAAGGGCGGTGAGGGGAGAGCAGGACGCCTTCGTCCTGGTTTAAGCGTCGACCCTGGCGCGGTGTCGGTCGACGACCCGCGTAATCTCCTCGATCATGCCATCGGTCGTGTCGGTGGGTCCGAAGGCGGCCGCGACGCCTTTCGCCAGGATATCCGTCTTGTCCTTCTCGGTGACGACGGAGCCTCCGACGATGACAGGGATGTCCATGCCGGCGTCGGCCAGCCCCTCGAAGATGTCATCGAGGTAATAAAGGTATTCCCAACTGTGGGCGCTGATACCGATGACGTCGACGTCTTCCTGGAGCGCGCTGGAGATGACCGCGGGCGGTAGATTGAAACGCCCGCCATAGACCACTTCCATGCCGGCGTCCCGCAGCGTCGCCGCGACGGCCAGAGCGCCGACCTCGTGCTGATCCATGCCGAGGATGGTGACTAGGATCCTGATCGGGTGTTCGGAAGACGCCATGTCAGATGCCCAGCGGCGAAGGTTGGTGGCTGAGCGGATCAAAGGGCTGGCCGTAGGCCTGGCGCAGCGCACCCGCTGTTTCGCCGACCGTGGCATCGGCTTCGAGCGCCGCCACGTAAGCATCCATGATGTTGACGGTCTCGTCCCGCGCCGCGTCATAGAGAGCGCCGAGGGCCTGTTTGAACCGATCCTGATCGCGGTTCCGCTTGAATTCCTGGATACGCTCAATCTGGCCGCGGTAGGGCTCGATTTTTCGCTCCGAGGCTTCTTTCAGCATGTGATCGTCTTCGTCGGGTATTTGGTGGCTGTTGACGCCGACCCGCTGGATGGTGCCGTCGTTGACGTGGCGGCCGAGCCGCTCCATGGCCTGGTTGAAGATGCGCCGGAAATAGCCCTGTTCCGACAGCTCCGCGATATCGCCGGCCGCTTCGATGCGCTCGAGTTCGGCGACGATGCGCCGCTCCAGCTCGTCCGTCAGCGATTCAACGTAGTAGGACCCGCCCAGGGGATCGGCGACTTTGGTGACATTGGTCTCCAACTGCACGATCTGCTGGGTGCGCAGGCCGACCATGTGGGCTTCCTCGCTCGGCGTGCGGTAGGCCTCATCGAACGTGGAGATCTCCATGGCCTGAACGCCCGCCATTGCCATGGCGACGGCCTGCATGCCGCCGCGCGCGACGTTGTTGACGGGTTGCTGTGCCGTCATGGTCAATCCGGAGGTGTGCGCCGTTACCGTCAACGCCATGGAGCGGGGATCGCGGGCGCCGTATTCCTCCTTCATCATGCGGGCGTAGATGCGCCGAGTGGCGCGGATTTTGGCGATTTCCTCGAAAAGATCCATGCGGCAGGTCAGCAGGATGCCGATGCGCGGTGCGAAGGCGTCGACATCAACGCCGGCCTTCAGAAGTTCGCGGATGTAGTATCTGAGTTCGACGAATCCCAGCGCCATCTCTTCCACGGAATCGAGGCCGGTTTCACTGAAGAAATAGGTGTCTTCCATCAGGGCGTGGAATTTCGGCATTTTCTCCGTCGCAAAGGCGACCGAATCGGTTGCCATGCGCATGCGCAATTTCAGCGGAAGGTGGCGGGAATAGCTGCAATCGTCCTCGTAAAGCGCCACCTGGATGGCCGAACCGCGCAGGACTTCGGACGGCACGCCGCGCTCCTTGGCCACGAGGTAAAGACCGGCAATCCCCGGCACCGAGGGCAGGGATTGCGAAAAGCTCAATTCGTCCAGCGCCAGGTCGCGGTAGAGCGCCTCGTAATCGGCCCGGCAGCACAGCGATACGCCCTGGCTGCCGACTGCGTGAACAGCGTGCGGGTGGTCGGGATCGAGCATGGCCATTGTTGGCGTATCACCAATAATATCAAGACCTTGTTGGCCTTTTTTGATCAATGACTTGAATTGTTCGTTCGACCTTTCCGGCGTGCCCTCACCGGACAACTCGCGCAGGATCCAGGACTGGCCGGGACGCGGCAGACGCTTGCCGCGGGTATAGGGATAGGCGCCCGGTGCATTCTCGTCGTCTCCCTCCGCCCGGTAGAACGGCTCGAGCGGAATGCCGGAATAGCTGGTGCCGAGATCGGTCATGGTCTTCTCCTAGTCGAGTGCGCGGGCAAGTGCGTCGGCGCGCTCCTTCAATTCGCTGCGGCTGCCGAGCGGCGTCGCGTTCAACCGCGTACCGCCGTCGATGTCGATTTCCGCCCCCGTAATATAGGCTGCTTCGTCGGAGGCGAGAAACGCCACGAGGTGGGCGACTTCCTCGACCTTCCCGAGACGGCGGGCGGGTGCGATGGCAGCGACGCTTTCGCGGATGGCTTTGGGCATGGCCAGGACGTTTTCGGTTTCGATCACGCCGGGAAGGACGGCGTTGCAGGTGATGCCGTGGCGGGCGTATTCGAGAGTGACGGTGTGCGTGAGGCCCAAGACACCGCTCTTGGAGGCGCTGTAACCGGCCTGGAAATGCAGGCCGGCCCGCGCGGCGACGGACGAGATGTTGATGATCCGGCCCCAACCCGCTTCCGCCATCGGCCCGACCAGGGCGCGGATGAGGTGGAACGGTCCGCTTAGATTAACGCCGATTTCCGTGTCCCACGCCTCGGCCGCCATCTTGCCGACGGGAGCGATGTTTTTCACGAGACCGGCATTGTTGACGAGAATGCCGATAGGGCCCAGTTCGGCGGCCAGTGCTTGGGTTGCGTCCTCGACGGCGGATGAATTGCTGACATCCGCTTTTGCCGTCGCCGATTTGACGCCCGATTCACGCGCCAGCTCGGCTGTCGCCTCGACACCGTCCGATAAATCCATCAGCGCCAAATCGGCGCCGTCGCGGGCCAGGCGAAGGGCAATCGCCCGGCCGATCCCGCGCGCCGCCCCCGTCACCAATGCCGTCCTGCCTTTCAACGTCACGAACTACCTCGCTTCGAACCGTTTGATCGTCATCGGACCGAACGCGACAGTAACCAACTCGCCATGCCTTGGGAATAGGCCTGTGCGCTGTGGGCGTTTCGGTTAAACTTTGACGATGCGCGATACCGGAAGAATGCCCACCGTCTACTTCGGCCACGGCGGCGGCCCATGCTTTTTTATGGACTGGACGATGGGGCCGCCGGACACCTGGCACAAACAACGGGATTGGCTATCCGGATTGTTGGCGGACCTCGATGTCGAACCGACCGCCTTCCTGATCGTATCGGCTCACTGGGAGGCGCCAACGACCAGCGTCACCAGCGGAACGGAACCCGAACTGATCTACGACTATTATGGTTTTCCCGCACACACCTACGAATTGACCTGGCCGGCGCCCGGCGCTCCGGCGCTCGCCGAAAAAATCGGAACGCTCCTGTCGGATGCCGGATTGCCGTGTAAAGTGGACGACCAGCGCGGTTTCGACCACGGTGTCTTCATTCCCATGAAACTGGTCCGGCCCGACGCCGACATCCCGACCGTCGCCCTGTCGCTGCGGCAGGGATTGGATTCGCTCCATCACCTCGAGGTCGGCCGGGCCCTGACGCCGTTGCGTGACGAAGGCGTACTGATCATCGGCAGCGGCTTCAGCTACCACAATTTCGAGGGCTACATGACGGAACGGGGATTCGACGACTCCGTCATCTTCGACCAGTGGCTGCAGCAGACCTCGATGCTGCCCGCCGATCAACGCTGGACGGCTCTGAAGGACTGGGAAGTGGCGCCGAAAGCCAGGGCGTGCCATCCGCGGGAGGAACACTTGCTGCCGCTCATGGTGGCGGCCGGCGCAGCGGACGAGAGCGGCGCGAGGGTTTTCACCGATGAAGTCATGGGTATCCGGACCTCCAACCTGGTGTTCGGCTGACGATGATTAAATCTGTGCTGGAGCCGGATCGAATTTCCTATAAGGTTACCCCAAGAAGAATGGTGGGGAGGGTTTATGTTCAATTTGTTCAAGGCACCTTCGGGGGGAGATGCCGACGAAGATTTTATGCCCTGGACGGATGACTATGAGGTCGGGATCCAGGCGATTGATGACGATCATCGCGGGCTGTTCATAGCTGCCAACAATCTTCACCGTGCGATCAAACGGCGCGAAGGCAAAAAAGCCGTGTCGGAGACCTTCGACATGCTGACCCGGTATGTGCATGAACACTTCGCCCGGGAAGAGCAGTTGATGCTGGAGGCGGGGTATCGAGGCCTCAACGAGCACAAGCGCCTTCACGCCAATTTCGTTCAGGCCTTTTTCTCCACCAAACAGAGCTACATCGTGGCGCCCAAGATGTTCGATTTCGAGGGGTTCCTCGCGTTCCTGAAAAACTGGCTGATTCACCACGTCCTGGAAGAAGATCCCAAGTACGCCGCTTCCGTCCGCGAACACCTCGAGAACAACTAAGGGACCGGATAAAGCCTTATGGCCGTGGCGAAATTTTGAATTTCGCACCGAAATGATTTACTATTGATGGCGATGATTTGCGCAGGGACACGCCATGTCTAGCAAGAAAATCATGATCTTCGCCGTTGGCTTTATCGTCTTCCTGGGTCTCCTGGGGGCCGGCGTGTGGTTTGTTCTGAGCGACTTCGAAACGATCGCCGAGGAAGGTATTACCTTCAAGAAGGTCCACACCTTCGTTTCCATCGACAACCTATCGATTCCCGTCCAAAAGGGCCGGCGGTTCTCCCACTACATGGTTGCCGACGTGAAGATCGAAATTTCCGACAAGAACCAGCGAGAGCGGGTTCTTGCGAATATGTCATTTTTCCGTGACGCCGCATTGCGGGATTTACATCGGGAATCCAATAATCGGACCGATGGCGTTCCCGGCATCGATATTCGTTTTATCAAGGAACGGATGACGAAAATTGCCGTTGAGCAGCTTGGCGAGAAGTTGGTCGTCAAGGTTTACGTGACGAAGCTGCTGAGGGCGGCGACCTAGGGACCGTTCGGCGCCACCGCCGAATTCCCGATCCGTTCTACCTTTTTTCGCCGGAATGGCGCGCGGGGCGGCGCCAAACCGTTTGTTCCGCATTTAAGCGTTCACACGCAAGGGAGTGGAGTGATGCTTGTATCGGAAATCTTGAAGAAAAAAAGCGGCTCCGTTTTCAGAATGCTGCCAACGGCCAGTGTTGAAACGGCGATTCGCAATTTCAGGGACAAGAAGATCGGCGCGATCATGATCTGCGAAGCGCGCGGTGACATCGTGGGTATTCTGACGGAAAGGGATGTCCTTCACGGACAAGCGGAAACCGGGGCCGCGGCCCTGGAGCAAGAGGTCCAGGAACTGATGTCCGGCGTTCACACCTGCAAGCCCGACGACGACGTGAACAGTGTCATGCGCCTGATGACCTACAAACACGTTCGCCATGTTCCGGTGGTCGTAAAAGGCGAGCTTGAGGGTATGATCAGCATCGGGGATATCGTCAAGCATCAACTGGATCAGGCTCAGTTGGAACTCGATACCATGCGGGACATTGCCCGCGTCCGATAACAGGGTGTCGTCATGATTGCTAAAAAAGTGTTCTGCGGCGAACGGCGGGGGTGGGTCTTGGCCGGAGTGGCCATGTTGTTCCTGATTGGACACGCCGCCTTTCAGACAGCCGACGCAGCGTCGAAAAACAAGTACGGTGTCGCCGTCATCGTCGGGAACCAGAATTACGAGGACCGCATCCCGGATGTCGAATTCGCGGCCAATGACGCCGATCTCTTCAAGCGTTTCATCATTGGCGTACTCGGATACGATGCCGATAACATCATTGATCTCAGGGACGCCACCCAGGCCGACCTTCAAGGTGCTTTCGGCAACGAGCGCACGCACGAAGGCAAGCTGTGGAGGTATCTTGATCCGCGTGGTCGTTCGGACGTAACCGTCTTCTATTCGGGCCACGGCGTGCCGGGCTTGAAAGATAAACGCGGCTATCTTCTTCCCGTCGACGCCGATCCGGATGCGCCCGAGATCAACGGCTACCCCATCGATACCCTGTTCGCCAACCTGTCCCGGTTGGAAGCCCGGTCGGTTTCGGTCTACCTAGAGGCCTGCTTCTCCGGTGACAGCCAAAAGGGCATGCTGGTCCGATCCGTGTCCGGCATCACCATTTCGCCCAAGTTTCCCAAAGAGCAGTCGTCGCAAATGACCATTCTCACGGCGGCCAAGGGTGACCAGGTCGCGAGTTGGGATAACAAAGCCAAACAGGGCCTGTTTACGCGGCATCTGTTGGACGGTTTATACGGCGCCGCCGATACCGGTGACTACGGCAACAATGACGGCAAGATCGATGTTGCGGAAATCCAGGCTTACCTGGACGAACAGATGACCCGGGCCGCCCGGCGCGAGTACGGTCGCCACCAAAACGCCTGGATTCAGGGTACGGGAAACACGGTTCTTGCCTCTGTCGTGATGGAGCGGCCCAAATCCGCTCCCAAGCCCGAGCCGAAACCGAAGCCCGTTCCGGCGCCGGTTGTTGAAAAACCGGCTCCCGTCGCGCCGCCCAAGAAGGTCGTCAGGGCCGTTGTCCCCGAGAATCCCTTACGCAAGTACGACGGCATCTGGGTGGGACGCATGGAATTCACCTCTTCCCGCAACGCTGGTTCGGATGTCGACGCGAGACTGCGTGTTCGCGACGGCATGGTGAGCGGGGAAATCACCATGACGAGTCACGGTGAAGTAAGGCCGGTGACGGGCCAAATCGACGCCCAGGGTCGAATTCTGAACATGACGATCAAGGGTAACCGCAATGGCTACAAGCTGGAGGGCACGATCTGGAAGGGCACCGGCAAGGCCTGGTTCGGCTCCTGGAAGGTGAAATACAATCTCAGGAAGGTTGCCCAAAACTAGATGTCGTTATTCCGGTACCTGATTGCCGTACCAGAGCCAACGCCCGTCCTCCCGAACGGCATGACCGAACCCCAGCCGCAGGGGAATGCCGCCGATGTTGGCGAAGCTGATGGTGCCGTTAAGGATCACCACGTCGCCGTCTCTTCTGAAATTCGAAACCTGAAACGATGTTTCCCCAAGTTTCGGTACGAAGGGGCTGAAAAAGGCTGAGAACTCAGGTTTGCTGAATCCGTTGGAGAGGTAGCGCTCGGAGAAGTAGGGGGCGAGTTCCGCGGCATCGCCTCGGCCCAGCATCCGCCCGAAGGAGCGCAGAAATTCCACCAGGCTCGGCGGTATGCCGGCGGTTGATTGTCGGCCTTCCGGACTGCCCTGTTCCAGCCAGCGGCCGCCCTCAAGGACAAGGTAGCCGGGGAAGAGCATATTTCTGACATTTGAAACGACGCGGCCTTCGTAGGCGATGCCGCGGTCGGAGATGTCGTAGCCCGTGAGTTCGAATTGCCAGTCCGTCACTTGGGGCAGCAGTTTCCGCCACAGGGACTCGCGCGCCTCGAAATCCTCGCCGCTGTCGAAAAAGTCCCTCGAATAATGCGCCATAACGCCCTGGAGGTCCCGCTTCAAGATTGCCGTTTCCACTGATTTGAAATGGTCGCGGACCGCCGCCGGGAGTTTGGGTATGGGATCCCTCGCGTTCTCGGGCTGGCCAGCGATGAAATGAGCGATCGTGCCTTCGACGGCGCATTTACCGTCGGCCGCTTCGGCAATAAGCTCGAAGAGGGGGAGGTAGTAGGCCGAACTGCGGTTGGACCGCATGTACGATGTAACGGCCACCACTAGGTTCTTTTCCGGTACAACGACAATGAACTGGCCGCCCCGGCCCCACGCCATATATCCGCGGCAACCGCCGAAATCCCGGATCCAGAACAGATAGCCGTAGCCGATTTCCCTGATCCGTTTGAGTTGGTTCCCCGTGGCCCGCCTGATCCAGTGGGAGGGCACGATTTGGCGGCCCTCCCACTTGCCATGGCGTAGCAGAAGGTGACCCAGCTTCGCCATCTGCCGTGCCGACAGGGACAAACCGTTGCCGCCGGTGTAAACGCCCTTCGGATCCCGCTCCCATGCCGTTTGCGTCCAGCCCAACGGTTCAAACAGTTTCCGGTTGGCGTAGTCCAGCAAGGAGGAGCCTGTCGCCCGTTCGATGGCAAACCCCAGGACGTGGGCGACGCCTGTATTGTAGTTGAAGACCTCGCCCGGCGGGCTTTCCCTGGTCAGATGCAATGTGGTCTTCGGGCGGTTCTTGCTGAAGCGCCAAGTCCAGTAATCTTCGCCCCGGTCGGACCAGCGAAAGCCCGGTGTCATCGACAGCATCTGATGCATATCGATGTTCCGCGTCAAGGGATCGGGGACATCGTTCAGATAATCGGGGAACACAGTGCCCAGGGTCGCGGCCGGGCCGCCAAGCCGGCCTTCCTCCGCGGCGATCCCGAAGAGCAGGGAGACGATGCTCTTGGTAACCGAAGCAACATCGGTTTGCGTACGGGCATCCGCCCCGCCGAAGTATTTCTCCAACACCATCCGGCCGTTCCGGACAACGAGCAGACTGCGTATGTGGGGCAGATTCTCCGTGGTGAAGCGTTGCGCCTTGTCCAGGGCGGCCGGATCGAATCCGGCACTTTCGGGCGAGACGGTGTCCCAATTTTTCCCCGGCCAATAATCCGCATTCTCCGCGTTGGCGCCCGGACCGGCGGCGACCGACAGGACCACCGCAATACACGTTTGCCGGAACCAACAATTCATGCGCCCACACCCGCTAAACCGATGGCAAGACAGTGCGCCCCAAGGCCACCCCAAGATCAAGCGAAAACGAGCGACGATAGCGCCCGCTGCTCGAATTTTCGGCCAATATCTGCTAAACTCATAAAGTTGGTGGTAGTGCGACCTAGGGGTTGGCGATTTCAGGGGGAAATCTCATGTACCGCCGCGCCGTATTCGGCACTTGTTCGCAGCTCGTCACCGCTCTTCTTCTTTTACTGGGCAGCCTGACCGCCTTGGCGGAACCGGTCAATAAAAACGGTGTGGCCGTCATTGTGGGCAACACCGACTACCAGGGCAGGATCCCCGACGTCGACTTTGCCGGAAATGACGCAGGCGCGTTTCGTCAGTTCGTCGTCGAAGTGCTCAATTTCGATCCGGAGAATATTATCGATCTGCGCGACGCCACCCAGGCCGACATGCAGGCAGCCTTCGGCAATGAACGTACGGTAGAGGGGAAGCTCTGGCGCTATCTCGATCCCAAGGGCAACTCGGACATCGTCGTCTTCTATTCGGGACACGGCGTTCCCGGTCTTAAGGACAAGAGGGGATACCTGCTTCCCGTGAACGCCGATCCGGAAGCGCCGGAGATCAACGGCTATCCGCTCGACACCCTGCTGGGTAATCTCGCCAAACTCAAGGCCAGGTCGATTACCGTTTTCCTTGATGCCTGCTTCTCTGGCGACAGCCAGAACGGCATGTTGATCAAGTCGACTTCCGGCATCACGATCACGCCGAGAATTGCCGAGGTCACCTCCAGCCCGATGACCGTTCTGACGGCCGCACAGGGTGATCAGGTGGCGTCGTGGGACGCCAAGGCCAAGCACGGATTGTTCACCAAGCACCTGCTGGACGCCATGTACGGAGATGCCGACAAGTCCGGCTACGGCAACAGCGACGGCAAGATCAATCTCGCCGAGGTCAAGGGATATCTGGATGACAAGATGACCCGGGCGGCAAGACGCCAGTACGGCCGCCACCAAATAGCCTGGATCAAGGGCGGCGCCGGGGTCCCGCTCGTCGACAAGATTCCCGGCAAGCGTACGCCCTACGTTCCCGCGCCACCCAAAGCAGCCGCTGCACCGCAGGTGGCTGCGGTACAACCGACGGCGCCGGCTGTTGCTCCGCCGAAGAAAACGGTAAGCGCCGACGGCCGTTGGCGGGGCACGTTCGACACGTCCTGCACCACCGAATCCTTCGATTTCGACATCATCGACAACAAGGTGAGCACCGGCTTTTTCGTCAGAGGCTACAATTTTTCGCTGAGCGGCAAGGTTCGGCCGGATGGTGGTATTTCCTGGAATGCCAACGGCGCCGTCATGATTCGCATGAAAGGAAAACTGAATCCCGCTACCGGAAAAGGAAAGGCCAAGTTCGATGCATCAGGCGAGTGTGACGGTTTCGTCACCTTTGCCAAATTGAAATAGCCCCGCGACAGCGCCGACATTTCCAACCTCGACGCCACGTTCCCCACGCCGAAATCCATGTGTAAGATGAACTCAGGGGAAATCCTGGGAGGCATCAATGGATCTAAAGCTCGGCGGCAAAGTCGCCCTGGTCACGGGCGCGGGCATCGGAATCGGCAAGTCCATTGCCGAGGTGCTGGCGGAGGAGGGGTGCAGGGTCGCTATTCTCGCGCGGCGCGATCACCTGTTGGAACAGGTCGCCGACGGGATCGCCGCCAAGGGGCATGAACGGCCCTTGGTCATCGTCGAGGACGTTACCTCCGAGTGGATGGGCGAACGTGTCGAGGCCAAAATCACCGACCATTTCGGCCACCTCGATATTTTGGTGAACAACGCCGGCGGCGCCTTCGGGATCGAGGGATTGGGAACCGAAGACGACTGGGCCCGCGCCATGCTGCTCAACTTCACTGCCGTGCGCCGCCTGACCCACACATTCCTGCCGGGGATGAGAGCGCGGAAATTCGGCCGGGTCATCAACCTGACGGGTTCGGACGAACCGGCGGGGATCAATCCCGCGATGCCGCCAAACGGCGCCGTGCATATTTGGGCGAAGGCGATTTCCCGGGAAGTGGGCGGCGACGGCGTGACGGTGAACTGCATTCCGCCCGGCCGGATTCATTCCGAGCAGATCGATGTGCGGCTAATGCCGACCGCGGAGATTCAGCGCGAATGGGTCGAGGCAAACTGCCCCGTCGGCTATATTGGCGAGCCCGAGGATCTCGCCGTCCTGGTGGCGTTCCTGAGTTCGCCAAGGGCGCGCTACATTACTGGCCAGGTTATCGACGTCGACGGCGGCGCCCGCCATTTTTCGCGGTAGACATGGCTAGGTCGCGCCGAGATCAGACTTCCTCTGCGGTCGGTCCCTCGATTTTGTCGCCGTAGGCGTCGGTGTAACTACCGTCTTCCTCGATCGTGCACATGTCGCAGAACATCTCGACACGGTGCCCATCGGGATCGAGTATGTAGAACGATTCGCTCTCCCCCCAGGACCCTTCGCCGCGGGGCTGATAAGCGCTATGGACAACGGGCCCGCGGACGATCTCGTGTCCGAGTGTCCTGACCTTGTCCAATTGCTCCAGCCACGCCTGGCGGTCGGGCATCTCGAAGGCGAAGTGATGGAAACCGGGCAGGCCCTCTTTATCGTCGTCGGGAGTTCTCCGGCGGTATTTTTTGTTGGGATTGTGGGCCAAGACCAAGTCGTGATGGTTATCACGCGATCTGAGAAAGGTCAGCGCCACGGGGATGGCCTCGATTTCGCCGGCTTCATGGCGTTCGGTCAGACGCAGGCCCAGGAGTTTCCTGTAAAACGCAATAGAGCGCTCCATGTCGGAAACTTCAATCGCCATGTGATGAAAGCCGCCGCGTTTTTTCTTATCCGCCATACCCGATCCCTCCACAAAGGAAAAACGGTAACCCAATGCCGGACTGTCAGGCAAACCGTCGCCATGACTTGATTGGCGAATATCTGATAGCATTGTTCCTGCTTCAGGCGTTTGTCGGGTCGGCGTTCCAGGGGGTAAGGCATGCCGCAGCAACAAGGAAATGGTCTCGGAAAGGAAACGGCTGACGGAGAAGGAACCGGGCAGCCGGTCGATCTCGAGCTTCTCGCAGAAATGATGGATGAGAGTGACCCGGCTTATCTCGCGGACACTCTGAGGTATTTCTGGCGGACGGTGGCGGATGTACCCGCGCGCCTGCATGAACATATTGACTCCGGGGCATCGGAAATCCTTCACAAGGAGGCGCATGCGGCCAAGGGTGCGGCGGCTTCCGCGGCAGCCCAGCCGCTTGCCGATCTACTCTTGCAGCTTCAGGAAGCGGCGGCCGAGAAGAATTGGGCGGAAATCAATTCCCTGATCGGCCCGGTTACCGAGCAGTTTGCGGCGGTCGACGCCTTTATCTCCGATTTACCGCAGGGCACCGGCGAGCAATGAGTTTTGCGCCTCTTCGCTCCAGTTGGAAGAAATTGTCGGCAGGTGTCGTACTGTCGATTGCCGCGGCTCTCGCAACTCCGGATGTCGTGGCGGCGCAGTCGGAGACGACGTCAGAATTCCTGACGCCCGCCGAAAGAGCTTGGCTTGCCGAACATCCCGTAATCCGGCTTGCACCCAGACCTAGTGCGCCGCCGCTCGAATTTTTCGGCGACAATGGGAAATACCAGGGCATTGCCGCCGACTACGTGGCCTTGATCGAACAGAAACTTGGCGTCCGATTCGAAATCATGCAGACCCAGCATTGGCGCGATTCGGTCGCCTTGGCCGAACGGCGTGAGGTGGATGTCTGGTCGGCTGCCTCACGAAACCCCGAAGCGTTGGAGTACATGCGGTTTTCCAAACCCTACTTCAGCAGTCCCGCGGTCATAGTTGTCCGCACCGAGGATCCGAGACAACTTCAAACGGAGGATTTGGTGGGTTTGCGCGTATCCGTGGTGCCCCGCTACGGCACCCGGGATTACTTCGAGCGCAATTATCCGGAGCTTGGTTATTATCCCGACTTTGACGTCTTGACCGGCCTAAGGAAGGTTTCGGTCGGGCTATCGGACGCGATGATCGTCAATGTCGCGCTCGCGTCGTACTTCATGGAGCTCGACAAGATCACCAACCTTCGGGTGGCCGGTCAGACGGCTTTCACGCAGCAGCTAAGCTTTGCCTCCCGCAATGACTGGCCCCACTTGCACAGCGCCATCGAGAAGGCGTTGGCCAGGATTTCGCCGACCGAACGTGAGGCCATCCGGCGGCGCTGGATCGTCTTTGAGGAACCGGCTTGGCGACCCACCAACCAGCAGATCGTGATGGCGTCGCTTATCCTAGGTGCGGTTCTGATCCTGGGGGTGTTGTTGTGGAATCGCGCGCTCAACCGAAGGGTCCGGCAGCGGACGGCGGATTTGCTCGACGCCAACGAGATCATCGTGCAGGCCGATGCGCGTCTGCGCATGTCGATCGAATCACTGTCGGAGGCGTTCGTGCATTACGACGCGGAAGGCAATCTGGTCCTGTGCAACAAGATGTTCCGTGAAATGTACGGGTACTCAAAAGAGGACGCCAAGCCCGGCACCAACATACAGACCCTGTTGGATCTCGATATCCAAAGCGGCACCACTAGTCAGCAGCTGCGCTCGGTGATGGACGGATTTAATGTCCGGGCACGTGCAGAGGCGCAGCAGGAAACCGGTCCGTGGGAACAGCAGCTTGAGGACGGCCGCTGGATCCTGGTGCACGACCAGATCCTGCCGGACGGGGGGGTGGTCAGCATTCAGGCGGACATTACAGCACAAAAGAAAATCACCGAGGAACTCCAACTGGCGAGCGAGCAGTCGGCGGCGGCGGAAATTAAGCTGCGCGACGCCATCGAAACCATGACGGAAGGCTTCGTGCACTACGACGCCGACGAGCGACTGGTTATCTGCAACAGCCAGTTCCGCGACCTCTACGGCTATAGCGAGGAAGAAGCCTGCAAGGGTGCCAAAGCCAGCGATCTGTTCGAGCTCGACCGAGTTCGCGGCGCCGTCGCCGTCAGCGAGTTCGCGGATCATGAGTTCGACAACCGCCGCCGCCGCACCCGGCGCGACGGCGAGGGTCAGTTCGAACTTCAACTCAAGGACGGGCGCTGGCTGCAAATTCGCGAACGCGTCACGGCGGACGGCGGTGTGGTCAGCATCCAGGCGGACGTAACACTGCGCAAGCAGGCCGAGGCGGAGCTGGCGGAGAAGGAAGGACAGCTCAGGGTCGCCATGGAGCACATGCCGAGCGGCATTCGGTATGTCGACAAGGACAAGAAATATGTGCTTTTCAACACCCAGTACAGCGAGCTTTACGATTTTCCCGACGGCCTTCTCAAAGTCGGGGAATCCAACCGCGTCGAGAACAAATATCAGGCGGAACGAGGTGATTTCGGACCGGGTGATCCCGACAACCTGACGGACGAGTGGCTGGATGCCTTGCCGGTGGACTCCGAACCCACGAGCTGGGAGCGCACAACCGCTAGCGGTAAAACCTTGCAGGTCAACACGGCTCCGGCGCCGTCCGGCGGTGTCGTCAACATCGTCACCGACATTACCGAGCGCAAAAAGGCGGAAGAAGCCCTGTCGGAGAGCGAAAAACGCCTGCGCGACATCCTGGAGTCCAGCCCTGTCGCCCTGGCCATCGTCCGGGACGACGGTAGGGGAGAGCGGGTCTACCATAATCAGAGCTATGCCGACATGTTCGCCGACGGAGGTGAACTGTCGGACATCGATTTAGACGAAACCTACATCAATCCCAAGGATCGTGACGAATTGCTTAGAAAGGTGGCCGAGACCGGCAGCGTTACGGACTTGGAAATGAAAAGGCGCCGGCTGGACGGCTCGGAAATCTGGGTGCTGACGAACTCACAGTCCGTCGACTACGAGGGAGCGCCGGCGGAGATATTCTGGCTTATCGATATCACCGCCCGCAAATTGGCGGAAGCGCGGATGGAAGCGAAGGAAGCCCAGCTTCGCTCCGCCATCGACAACATGTCGGGCGGCATCTTCATGGTCGACAAGGATCTGGTCCTGCAGGTCTTCAACGACAATTTCGAGAAGTATTATGAAATTCCCGAAGGCGTGATCAAGCAGGGTGCGCCGCTTCAGGATGTGCTTCGGGTCCGGGCGGAAAGGGGAGATTACGGTCCCGGCGATCCGGAAGAACGATTGAAGGAACGCATCGCAGGATATGACGATACCAGTATTCGCTGGGTTGAGGACCACACGCCCAGCGGCCGCATCATCGAGTTGCTGCGGGCGCCGACGGACGACGGGGGAACGGTTGCGGTCTTCAACGACATAACGGAAAGAAAGCGCGCCGAGGAGGCTTTAAGGGAAAGCGAACGGCGCTTCGCCTCCATGTTGAAAGACAGCCCTCTGGGCGTGGCCGTCTCCCGGATCAGCGACGGCAAGACGATATATTCCAACCGGCGAATTCGCGAAATTTTCAGGGCGACGGAGGAAGATATCGGCAGCAGGGCGCCGAAGGACTACTACGTCCGCCGGGAAGATCTGGAGGAGGTGAAGCAAATCCTGCAGGAAACTGGTTCCCTCACCAATCACGAGGTCGAACTGAAGCGGCGGGATGATACCCATATATGGGTTTCCGCCTCTTTCATGCCGATCGATTACGTCGGGGAGCCCGCACGACTCGCCTGGTACTTCGATATTACCGACCGCAAGAACGCCGAAGACGAAGTCACCCGGCAGATGGACCTTTTGAACGACGTCCTCGAATCCGCGAGCCAGGGCATTGCGGCATTCGATGGGAATTACCGGCTCGTCACCTACAACCGGCATTTCAAGGACATCTTCGAGTACGACGACGACGTCCTGAAAATTGGCGCAACCGTACCCGAACTCGCAGGCGACATCAGCGCCCGTCGACGGGACGGCAAGGAGGACGATGCGGAAGAAACCAAAGCCTGGGTCAATATGCTCATGTCCGGGAAGGACAGCAGCGGCGATGTCATGGGGTTGGACGGCAATTACTACCACGTGATGTCGCGCCCCACTTCCGACGGCGGTCTGGTCGTCAGCCTGACGGATTTCACGGAGCGGCGAAAGGCGGCCCAGGAGCTCAAGGTGGCGCGGGACCAAGCCGAAGCGGCGGCGCGGGCGAAGTCGTCCTTCCTAGCTGCCATGAGCCACGAAATCCGCACCCCCATGAACGGCGTCATCGGCATGCTCGATTTGCTGACCAAGTCGAAGCTCGACCACAATCAGCGTGACATGGCGGACACCGTGCGGTCGTCTGCGTTTTCGCTGCTGCAGATCATCGATGACATCCTCGATTTTTCGAAGATCGAGGCAGGTGAACTCAAATTCGAGAGTATTCCGTTTTCGGTCTGCCATGCCGTCGAGGCGGTTGCCGAAAGTCTGGTGCCGGGGGCACGGCAGAAGGGGCTGGTGGTTTCGATCTTCATCGATCCCGACATTCCCGAAGCACTGCTGGGCGACCCCGTTCGCCTGCGCCAAATCCTTTTCAACCTGATGGGCAATGCCATCAAGTTTACAAAATCGGGCCGGATCATCGTTCGCGCCGTCCTGACCGACCAAACAAGTACGGGGCGGACGACGATCAGAATCTCCGTTGAGGACACCGGGATCGGCATTGCCAAGGATGCCCAGGCCGGCTTGTTCGACGCCTTTGTTCAGGCCGAAAGCTCGACGACACGACGCTTCGGCGGTACTGGCCTTGGACTGGCGATCTGTGCTCACTTGGCGGACATGCAGGGGGGCAGGATCAGCGTCGAGAGTGAACTCGGGGAAGGGTCGACGTTTACCGTCACATTGCCTTACCAGCAACCTGCCGACGCTGACGAAGAGAAAGAACAAAGGGCGGCCGATCTCGAAGGCCTCAGGATCCTGGTGGTGACGCGCGAGAAGGAGATCGGAAAAAATCTCCGCCACTACCTCCGTCACTGGAGGGCCGACGTCAACAATACGGGTGATCTCGAAAGAACGGTCCAGATCGCGAGGAAGGCGGCCCGGGAAGATCGCGGGTTTGACATCATCGTCATCGGTTCCGCCTGGCCGTACGACCGGCAGGAGGAAATCTGCCGGAAAATCCGTGAGCAAAATGAGCTGTCGGGTATGCGTTTCGTGCTGATGACCACCGAACGGATGATGACCGACGTTGCGAAAAAAACCGATCAGGTGAGGGTCAGCGTCAGTCCGCTGCGGCGCGCCGATTTCCTCACCGCCGTGGCCGTCGCCGCCGGTCGCGAGAGCCCCGAGGTTCATCATGTCGAGGAGCGGACGGACTTTGCCGAAATGGAACCGCTGCCGGTCGAGGAGGCGGAGGAACTCGGCACCTTGATCCTGGTGGCGGAAGACAACCCCACCAACCAACGTGTGATCCTGCGTCAGCTCAATCGTATGGGCTATACGGCCGTCGTGGCGGCCGACGGGCGCGAAGCGTTGGCGGCTTGGCAAAGCCGGAATTACGCTCTGCTGCTTACGGACTGCCACATGCCGGAAATGGACGGCTTCGAACTCTGTGCGGAAATAAGGGAGGCGGAACAACACACGCGCGCGCACATCCCGATCATCGCCATCACAGCCAACGCGCTGCAGGGCGAGGCGGAACGGTGCCTGGATGCGGGCATGGACGACTTCATCGCCAAGCCGGTGGAACTGGTGCAGTTGCGAAGCGTCATGCAGAGATGGATGCCCGGCGTGGTGCCCGCGGGATTTGTCCAGGAACCCCAAAGGGAAGGAATGGATTCCACGGGCGGCGAACCCGGCGGTGACCAAGCCCCGGTCGATCTGCCGCGATTGAAGGAAATCATGGGCGAAAGCGATCCCATCTTCATCGCCGAAACGTTGGAATTCTTCTGGGATACGGTTTCGCAGACGGCCAACAAGCTGCACCTGCAGATCAAGACTGAGGATGCCGGCGCGCTGGAGGAAACGGCTCATTCCGCCAAAGGCGCCGCCATGTCAGCGGCAGCGCCGCAGTTGATCAGTCTGCTGCAAAATATCGAGAATGCCGCTGCTGCCAATGACTGGAGCACCATCAGAAAATTGGCGCCGTCCATTGACGCCCAATTTGCCGAGGTTGAAAATTACATCCGTCAGGTTTCCAATGGCGATGTCTGATATCGGTTTGGTCCATTTGGGGGCGGTCGCTTGAATTCCGGGGATATCACCAGCTTGGAGGGATTTCACTTCCTGGTCGTCGATGATCAGGAGTTCGTCCGTCATATCGTCAGGCAGGCCCTGATCTCGGCTGGCGTGAAGGACATCTCCGCCGCCATCAACGGCGAGGAGGCGCTTGAACTCATCAAGGCGCGCGCCGCCAAGAACGATACCGACGGGGACATGGTCGCCGGCGCCGTCAAGCCCGGCACGATCAGCCGAGTCTACGGCGGGTTCGATTGCGTCATAACCGACTTCAATATGGAGCCCCTGACCGGTCTCCACGTTTTGAAGGGCATCAGGACGGGCGAATCGGGTGCGGTCAGGGATACGCCGGTCGCCATCCTGACCGGGCATTCCGACGACCATCTCGTCGCCTCCGCGCTGGCATTGGACGCCAACGCCTTCGTTATCAAACCGGTTTCGCGCCTGGCCCTGTTGAGCCGGGTCGTCCGGGCCATGAAGCGCCCGGTCGAACTTAAGGACGCCAACCGTTACAGCCTGGAGCGTATTCCCGACACCATTTCCAGCGCCGCGCTGCGCCGGAAGAGGGGGGCGGGAACCTCGCCTTCCGTCCTGCGGGACAAGCCGAAGACGGCGGAACCGGCACAGGAACGCGAAGTCTGCGTGCCGATCAAGGACATCGAGGCCGGTTCGACCCTGTTGATGGATGTGAAGAGCTCGAGCGGCACGGTAATGCTGTCGCGCGGCACGGTTATGAATTCTTCGCTGGTCGAGAAGTTGCTGGACCTCAAGGACGTCGCAGGGGTGTCCGAAGAGGTCTGGATACGACGCGAGGCGTGAACGTTCCGGTTCAGCCTATTTGCTGCTGCCATTCGGCGTGCCAGGCGATCACGTCCTCGCCCGCCATGGGGCGGGCGATGAAGTAACCTTGCGCCAGATCGCAGCCCAGAGAGGCCACAAGGTCCCAGTCCGCCTGGGTCTCGATACCCTCCACCACGATCTTCATGCCGAGTTTCTGTGCGAGATCGATGCTGGATTCGAGGATCGAACGCGCCGTCTTGTCCTCCGCCGCGCCTGTCACGAAGGCCTGGTCGACCTTGAGTTCGGTAAACGGCAGGCGCTGAAGCTGCTGGAGGCTGGAGAAGCCAGTACCGAAATCGTCGATCGACAGGGAGAAGCGCTTCAACCTCAGTCTTGTCGCGATATCCAAGAGCGCCGTCGGGTTATCGGAGATGCGGCTTTCGGTGACCTCCAGGACGATCTGTTCGGGTGTAAAGCCGGCCGCTTCGATCAATGAAACGAGATGCTCGGGAAGATCGAGCTGCTCCAGCGAATTGACCGACAGGTTGATGGCCAGTTGGATCGACAGCCCTTCGGCTTCCCATTCGACGCACTGCGCGACGGCCTGCTGCAGCATCGTATTGGTCACGGCATCGATCAGGTCGTGCTGTTCCGCCAGGGGAATGAAGACGCCGGGACTGATCATGCCGTGTTCGGGGTGCATCCAGCGCGCCAGCGCTTCGACGCTCACCATCTCGCGGGTGTCCATGCTCACCTTGGGCTGGAAGTAAGGGATGATCTGGGCGTCTTCGACCGCAGCTTTCAGATCGTTTTCGTCGACGGTGGCGCTCGGCCGGTAGAATTTCTTTTCCGGCGCTTTCACCAGTTGCTGCATGAAGTCGCCGACCTTTTCGGCCGTCGCCGGTTTTTCCAGGCTGCCGAGGACGTTCAAACCCTGTTCGTCGGCGAGTTTGACCGCGGCCTGCAGGACTTCGACGTCCTCGCCGCTGATGATGACGACCGCCATCGCGGAATTGAGTTCCGATAAATCGCGCAGGATTTCGATGCCGTCCCGTCCCGGCATCTGCAGATCGCAAAATATGATGTCGATCGGACCGTCCGATTCCTCGATGGCGCTCAGGGTCTGAACGCCGTCTTCCGCTTCAAGCACTTCCTTGACGCCGAGCTTCGTCAAGAAACGGACGATGGTGTGGCGGACGAACGGCTGGTCGTCGGCAACCAAAGCTCGAATCCCGCTGAAATCGAGATCGCTCATACGAATATCCCGCTACCCCTAAACCGATGTCCGCACAAATTTCCTGGGCGAACTTCCCCCATATGGCCTCAACTGCGGAAACGATGGTCATACAATCCCCGGACGGGGTCAAGCGGATAGGAATTGGCCGGCCAAAATGAAACAGGGAGTTGGGTTTTTAGTCCCAACTCCCTGTTGTGATTGGCTCCCCGGGCCGGACTCGAACCAGCGACCCAGCGGTTAACAGCCGCTTGCTCTACCAACTGAGCTACCGGGGATCAGCGCGCGGCCCTCATGTGGCGCTGCGCCGGAAACCGTCATCTCGTTTGCAAATCGCAACGTGCCTGAACTGGCGTCCCGTTGCAAGCGCGCGGTTTATAACAGAGGCCCAGGCCCTCCGCCAAGCCGGAAATTCGTCTTTTCGACGTTTTTCGCGCCCGCGCTTATTTTCCGTTCGCCGAGATCTGCAGGGCGATGATGCCCGCGGCGACAATGGCGGCTGCAGCAACGCGCTGCCGGCCACCGTCCTCACCCAGCAGGCGGGTGCCGATGAAGGCGGCGATGATGACGCTGGTTTCCCGCAAAGCCGCAATGTAAGCCATCGGCGTCAGGGCCATGGCCCAGACCACCAGACCGTAGGCGGCGGTGCCGATCAGGCCGCCGATGAAGGCCCGTTTCCAAAGGGGCTTGAGCTGCCGTCCCAGACCGTCACGCCGTTTCCAGGCGGCAAACAGGCCGAAAGGAATGCCTTCCAGGAAGAACATCCAGCCGATGTAGGAGAGGGGATGGCCGGCATTGCGCACCCCAAGGCCATCGCAGTAGGTATAAAGGCCGATCGTCAGCCCGACGACGAAGGCATAGAACAGGGGTGCCCGCTGCAGCCCCCGCAAGCCGCCGCCCAGCGACAGGCTGATGATGCCGAAACAGATGACGAGAACGGCGGCGATTTCGTAGAGGCTCAGGTCTTCACCCGCCAGCCAGATGCCCAAGGCGGCGACATAGAGCGGCGATGAACCACGGGCGATGGGGTAGACCTGCGACAGATCGCCGACGTTGTAGGCCTTCGTCAGGGTGAGGAAATAGATCGTGTGGATGACCAGCGAGCCGAACAGGAACGGCCAACTGGCCGGATCGGGCACGGGCATGACGATGATTACGGGAATGGCGACGACGGTGGACGTCCCCATCACCACGGCCATGCTCAACAGCCGGTCGCCGGCATGCTTGACCACCGCGTTCCAGGTGGCGTGAAAAACCGCCGCCGTCAGAACCAGGATGAGCACGAGTGGATCCAACCGACCCTCCATACCGAACTCACCGGTGGCGGCAAGTTACGTTTTGCGGCTTCACGGCTAGGAAATCGTCCCTCCGGCAGGAGGGCGAAAAAGTGGAGGCCAGGACCGGAATCGAACCGGTGTACACGGATTTGCAGTCCGCTGCGTAGCCACTCCGCCACCTGGCCTCAATGCTGTCGGCAATCGCCATCAGACTTTCGAGACCGCGTGTATAGGCCGACCGGCTTGTGCGGTCAAGCCAGCCGATGTATGAACATGAATTCGGCGTTGCCACGATGTGTCGGCAGGGCCATTATGCCGCCGTAATTGGAACGCCCCAGGGGCGTCAAGCAAGAGTATCAGGACCCGAACATGTCGGAATACGCCGCCGCCCGTGAGCACATGGTAGTCAACCAACTTCAACCCAACCGCGTCACGGATACGCTGGTTGCGGACGCCATGATGGCCGTGCCGCGTGAGCGTTTCGTGCCCGAGGCCCTGGCCGGTGTGGCCTACATGGATGAGGACATCGAAATCTCGGCCAACCGCTGCCTGATGGAGCCGGTGACTTTCGGCCACATGCTGCAGGCCGCCAAATGCGGGCCCGACGAAATCGTCCTGGATGTCGCCTGCGCCACGGGCTACTCCACCGCCGTTCTGGCCAAACTGGCGGGAACGGTTGTCGCCATGGAATGCGATGAGGAAATGGCGGCCAAGGCCTCGGAATTGCTGGCGCAGCTTGAAGTCGACAATGCCGTCGTCGTGACGGCCGACCTGAAGGACGGCTATCCGGCACAGGGGCCCTACGACGTCATCATGATCGGTGGCGCGGTGGCGAAAATCCCCCAGGCGCTGAAAGAGCAGTTGGCCGAGGGCGGGCGCCTGCTGGCGGTCGTGGACCGCGACGGCGTGGGCAAAGGCATGAAGGTCTCCCGGATTGACGGCGTGTTGGTCGAAGAGGAACTGTTCGACGCCATGCTGCCCAAATTGGCGGAATTGACCGAGGAACCCGGTTTTTCCTTTTAATTTCCACCAAAGGCGCTGAGCGGATCGCAGCACGTGGTTAAGCCGTGGCCAGCCTGTAGATAATAATAATTCTCAGTCGCAAGAAATTGCTGCAATTTATCTTGCATTTGACTGAAATAAATACATTTGCAGCACTGTGATTACTGTCCTAATTTTGAAATAACTTTTACGCAGTTTGGTGGAACAGCTGCCCGAGTAGTCGTCTTTGTTGCGATTGCCATTCCCACGGCGGTCTTTGGTTCGAGGGGGATCAGAACCAAAATCACTCATAGGTCATCCGCTCCAACCCTGCGTGACGGTTGGTGTAGCAACGTTATTGGGGTTGTTCGATATGACCAAAATCAGTGAATTTCTAACGCTAGGGATCCGTGGCCGGTTGGTTCTCGGATTTTCCGCGGTTGCCTTAATCCTCGCGTTGGCCGTCAGCGCCACGCTGTTCCAGGTGACCACGATCCAGGGCGTCACGACGCGGATCGTCGATCTGCGCATGCCGACGGCCGCCGCCAGTTCGGCGGTGATGAACGACATCAACGCCAGCTTGGCCGCCTTGCGCGGCTGGATGCTTACGGGCAATCCCGTTTTCAAAAAACAGCGCGCCGCGGTGTGGTCACACATCGAACAGACGGCCGCCGACATGGATCGATTATCGGCCACGTGGACAAATCCCGATAATGTAAAAAAATGGAGCAATTTCAAAGATGTGTTGGCTGAATTTAAAGTCGCACAGCAGAAAGTCGAATCGATCGCCCATACGGTGGACGAACAGCCCGCCACCAAGATGCTGGTCGAGCAGGCGGCGCCCCGTGCGGCAAAGATCGTCGGCCTGATCACGAAGATGATCGATCTTGAAGTTCAGGAAACCGCTGACGAACAGCGCAAGGTCCTGTTTCTGCAGATGGCCAACTTCCGCGGCAGTTTCGGCCTCGGTCTCGCCAATATCCGAGCCTTCCTACTGACGGGGGACGCCAAATTCGCCGACGTTTTCAAGGGCTTCTGGAACAAGAACGAAAAGGCGTTCGCCAATATTCAGTCCACGGCTCATCTGTTGACGGCCGAGCAAAGCGTCGCTTTTGACGAATTGTCGAAAATGCGGGGAGAATTCGCGCCTCTGCCGCCGAAGATGTTCGATATTCGCGGCTCCAAGAAGTGGAACATGGCCAATTATCTGCTGGTTACTGAAGCGGCCCCGCGCGCCGGCAAGTTGTTGACGACGCTGGCAGGACCGGCCGGACCCGACGGCAGCCGCAGCGGCGGCATGGTCGACAACCAGAAACTCCTGATGACCAACGACGGCGACGCCGTCGCCAGGGACGCCGGCGCATTGATGACGCTGCAATGGGTCCTGCTGTTCGCCGGTCTCGGCTTGGCTGCCGTCATCGTCTTCTTCACGGCGCGCTCCATCGTCAATCCGGTCAAATCGATGATCGGCGTGATGGACCACATCACCCAGGACAACCTGGAAGTCGACATCCCCGGCCTCGACAAACGGGACGAAACCGGCGAAATGGCCAGAGCCGTGCAGATCTTCAAGGACAATGCCATCGAAAAGCGCCGCCTCGAGGAAGAGGAGCGCAAAGCCGCCGAAGCCCGGCGCCAGCGCGAGGAAGCGGAACGCCAGCGCGAGGCCGAGGAAAACGCCGAACGTCTGGCCCGTCAGGAGCGCATGGACAATCTGACCTCCGGCTTCGGCGACACGGTCGAGGAAATCCTCGGCGTGGTGGCGGCGAGTTCCACGGAGATGGAATCCTCCGCCCAGACCATGACGGAGATCGCCCAACGGACCCAGGATGAAAGCGTTACCGTCGCTTCCGCGGCCGAGCAGGCGACCGCCAGCGTTCAGACGGTTGCCAGCGCCGCCGAGGAACTGTCGTCGTCAATCGGCGAAATCAGCCGACAGGTCGCCCATTCGTCCGAAATGTCGGAGCAGGCCGTGCGCACTGCCGACAGCACCAACAAGACGATCAGCGATCTGGCCGAAGGCGCCCAGCGCATTGGCGAGGTGGTCGATCTCATCAACGACATCGCCAATCAGACCAACCTGCTGGCCCTGAATGCCACCATCGAAGCCGCCCGCGCCGGCGATGCCGGCAAGGGATTTGCCGTCGTTGCCTCGGAGGTCAAGAACCTGGCCAGCCAAACGGCCCAGGCGACGGAGGACATCAGTTCCCAAATCGGCTCCATCCAGGCCACGACCCAGGATGCGGTGGACGCCATCGCTGCCATCGGCAAGACGATTTCGGAGATGAACGAGATCGCCACCAACATCGCTTCGGCGGTGGAGGAGCAGGGTGCTGCGACCAGCGAGATCAGCCGCAGCGTTCAGGAAGCCGCCAGCGGCACCCAGGAGGTTGCTGAAAGCATCGTGACCGTCAAGAGCGGTTCGGAAGAAACCGGTCAGGCTTCGGGCAACGTCCTCGATGCCTCGCGGGAGTTGTCGGAGCGCTTCCACGGCTTGCGCTCCGAGGTCGAAACCTTCCTGGAGGGCATCAAATCGGCGTAATTGCCGCGCAGACTTCGCCATGCGTGGGCCGCCGTTGAATATTTCAGCGGCGGCCTATTGCGTTTGAACGGATCAAACGCCAGATATTCCAAACAATCCAATCCCAGATCGGGACAATCGCCAATTTAACAGGACATGTTGCGAATATTGCTCGTCTAACGTACTATATCTAGTAGACGACGCATATGAAGCCGTTTGGCTAGGCATCATGGGGCGAGCCCGCATGGGGAGAGGGTTGTTTGAATTGTTGTTGCTGCATTGCGTCATTCGACGGGATGTGGTGGGCCTGTTGCGTCGTCGAGAGCGTGGTCGATTGGTAATGCCGAATTTTGCGCTCAGAAATTTCGCGGCAAGGCATACAAAGAGGAAGACCTATATGTCTGATCCCTTAAGGGAATTTGCCCGCTTTGCCGCGGCACGCAAGAATTTCGCCGATTCTCGTTCATCAATCGTCAGATCCCTGTTCGGCGGCGCCGTCGTGGCGGCTGCCTTTGCCGGGGCGCCGGCCTCGGCTGAAACGCTGTCCGATGCGCTGGCCTCGGCTTATCACGGAAATCCGACGTTGTTGGCGCAGCGCGCGGCGTTGCGGGCGACCGACGAAAACGTCTCGCAGGCGCTGTCCGGATGGCGGCCGACGGTATCTCTTTCCGGCTCGAAAGGGCACAAACGCGTTCATACCCACCGCACCAGCGATGTTGGCCTGGGTCAACATTCGGTCGAGCTTTCCGTGACTCAGCCGCTCTACCGGGGCGGCCGCACGGTGGCGACGACCCTGCAAACCGAGAATTTGGTAAGCGCCGGGCGTGCTCAATTGGTCGCCACGGAGCAACGGGTTCTGTTGGCTGCCGCCACGTCGTTTCTCAACGTTCTCCGCGACCAGGCCCTGGTGGCGCTGAACCGCAACAATGTGCAGGTTTTAGAGAAGCAACTGGAGGCGACGCGCGACAGGTTCCAGGTCGGGGAAATTACGCGAACTGACGTCGCTCAGGCGGAAGCCCGGCTTTCGGGGGCGATTTCGCAGCGGGTTCAGGCAGAAGGAACGCTGACGTCTGCCAGGGCCGCCTACCAGTCTGTTGTGGGCAGCGTACCCGGCGATCTCGTGAAACCGCGGCCCCTGACCAGCATGCCGGCGACGGAGGACGATGCCTTGTCATTGGCCGCCGAAAACAGTCCAACCCTCAATCAGGCGAAATTCAACGAACGCGCTTCCCGTCATGCCGTTCGCTCCACGCTGGGTGAGTTGTACCCCACCGTGGCGCTCAACGGCGATCTGACGCGGGCGGACGACGCCACCGCGCGGGGATCGCGTTCGGAATCTGCATTTCTCGGAATTTCGGTTTCCGTACCGCTTTATCAGGCGGGCGGCGCCTATTCGGCCTTGCGCCAGGACCGCCACACCAACAGCCAGCGCCGCATCCAAGTGGAAGAGGCCCTGCGTTCCGTGCGGGAGCAAGTTACGCAATCCTGGGAGCGGCTGACAACGGCCCAGGCCACCAAGGAAGCACGTGCGCAGCAGGTCCGGGCCGCGGCGATCGCTTTGGAGGGCGTACGCGAGGAATTGGCGGTCGGCTCAAGGACGACCTTGGATGTACTTGATTCCGAACAGGAGCTTTTGGACGCCCGAGTTGCCTTGGTGGTTGCGGAGCGTGACGAGTTTGTCGCGTCGTTTGATTTGGTCTCGGCAATGGGCGGATTAACCGCCGAAAGCTTGGGGTTAAACGTCGAATTGTACGATCCCGACGCGAACTATCGCCGCGCCAGGGGTACCTGGTTCGGGGCTAGCGTTAACGAATGATTGGTGAAATTACTGAAATATCGGAACAATCTCTTGTTTGTGGCGGGTTTGTGTGGTTTTTCAAGGGGCGCTGCCGTAGGGTGGCGGCTAGGCATGCTGGACATTAAAGGTTGAAGACTTGACTGACGCGGATACCCAGCAAGAACCGACCATGGAGGAAATCCTCGCGTCCATACGCAGGATTATCTCCGAAGATGGCGAGGAAGAGGGCGCCGAGGAGCCCATCGTCGAAGGTATGCCCGAACCGGAGGAGGATTTCGACGTCCCCGAACCGGAGCCGGAACCTGAACCTGAGCCTGAACCGGAGCCCGAACCGGAGCCTGAGCCCGAACCGGAGCCCGAACCGGAGCCCGAGCCTGAGCCTGAGCCGGAACCCGAACCGGAGGAGGATGTCCTCGATCTGACGGTGGAAGCGGTAGCTGAAGAGCCGGACATCCTGGATCTTGATGCATCGGCGGAAATTCCGGCTCCGCCGGAACCTGAGCCGGAACCCGTACCTGAACCGGAACCGGCGCCCGAACCGACGCCCGAAGCATTGTCGGCCGTGGAAGGGCTGGTATCCGATGTTACGGCAGTCGCTGCAGCTTCGGCGTTTACCCAGTTTGCCGGCGCTGTAACCCAAGCCAAGGGCGTGCCGTTGGGCGGTGCCGGCCGGACGCTTGAGGAACTGGTCAAGGAACTCCTGCGGCCGATGTTGAAGGAATGGCTGGATGCCAATCTGGAAGCCATCGTCAATCGCGCCGTCGAACGCGAAATCTCCAAGCTTGCAGGTCACGCCGACGAAGACTAGGTTGTGGCCCGCTGTGTCGGTGTCGGGGCGGCGGCTGCCACCGCGGTCCGTCGTTTGACGCCTCCATTTTGAATTTATTGTTTTGTCGATCGCCGGCGGGCAGCGTGACTGCAGCCTTCGCCAACGAGAATAGTGAGGACGAGCGCGATGCTGGAAAAGACCTATCAGCCCCGCGAAATTGAAGCCAAGCATTACCGGGATTGGGAAGCCTCAGACGCTTTCGCCTGCGGTAATCCCATCGATTCGGGCGCCGAAGCGCCGGCCAACGCATCGCCCTACACCATCGTCATTCCGCCGCCGAACGTCACCGGCAGCCTGCACATGGGACACGCCCTCAACAACACGCTTCAGGACGTCTTGATCCGGGTTCATCGCATGCGCGGCCGCGACGCCCTGTGGCAGCCCGGCATGGACCATGCCGGCATCGCGACGCAAATGGTGGTCGAGCGGCAACTCGACGAAGAAGGCGTTAGCCGGCACGATCTCGGCAGGGACAAGTTCATCGACAAGGTCTGGTCCTGGAAAGAAGAGTCCGGGGGAACCATCACCGGGCAGTTGCGCCGCCTCGGCGCCAGTTGCGATTGGTCGCGAGAACGCTTCACCATGGATGACGGCCTTTCGGACGCCGTTCGCAAGGTCTTTGTCGACCTCTACAATCAAAACCTGATTTACAAGGACAAGCGGCTGGTCAATTGGGACCCAAAGCTGCACACGGCGATCTCGGACCTCGAAGTCGAGCAGCACGAAATCGACGGCCACTTGTGGCACATCAAATATCCGCTGGAGGGCCGGGAGGGTGAATTCGTCACTGTGGCGACGACACGGCCCGAGACCATGCTGGGCGATACCGCCGTTGCCGTCCACAAGGACGACGAGCGCTATACCGATCTAATCGGTACCCATGCCGTGCTGCCGCTGGTCGGACGCCGCATCCCCATCGTGGCGGACGAGCATGCCGATCCGGAACAGGGCTCCGGCGCGGTCAAGATCACGCCGGCGCACGATTTCAACGATTTCGAGGTGGGCAAACGGCATGATCTCGAGGTCATCAACGTGCTCGATCGGGACGCCCGAATTTTGACCGGAGCTGAGGCCGGCGATATTCCCGAAGCCTATCGGGGATTGGATCGCTACGAAGCGCGCAAGCTGATCGTGGCGGACCTGGAGGCCCAGGGGCTGATCGCCGAAATCGAGGACCATACCCACACGGTGCCCTACGGCGATCGCTCGGGTGTCGTGATCGAGCCGTGGCTGACGGATCAGTGGTACGTCGATGCCGCCACTTTGGCCAAGCCGGCCATCGAGGCCGTCGAACAGGGCAAGACCAAGTTCGTGCCGGAGAACTGGACCAAAACCTATTACGAGTGGATGCGCAACATCCAACCCTGGTGCGTGTCGCGGCAGCTTTGGTGGGGACATCAGATTCCGGCCTGGTACGGACCGGACGACGAAATCTTTGTGGCTGAGACCGAAGCAGAGGCTCAGGCGAAGGCTGACTCCCATTACGGCGCGGCGACCGAACTCACGCGCGACGAAGACGTCCTCGACACTTGGTTCTCGTCTGCGCTGTGGCCGTTCTCGACGCTCGGCTGGCCCGAGGATACCCCCGAATTGACGCGCTACTATCCGACGGATGTTCTGATTACGGGCTTCGACATCATTTTCTTCTGGGTCGCCCGCATGATGATGATGGGCATCCACTTCATGAAGGAAGTGCCGTTCCACACGGTCTACATCCACGCCCTGGTGCGGGACGAAAAGGGCCAGAAGATGTCCAAATCCAAGGGCAATATCATGGATCCCTTGGAACTGATCGACCAATACGGGGCGGACGCCTTGCGCTTTACGTTGACCGCCATGGCGGCGCAGGGCAGGGACATTCGGCTCGCGCCCGCCCGCGTCGAGGGTTACCGGAACTTCGCCACCAAGCTGTGGAACGCGGCGCGGTTCTGCGAGATGAACGAATGCCGCCCGGTTGCCGGGTTCGAGCCGAGCGGCGTCGAGCACACCGTCAATCGCTGGATCGTCGGCGAAATGGCGCGGCTGACGGCGCGCGTCGATACCGCCCTAGACACATACCGCTTCAACGAAGCGGCCGGCGCGCTCTACCAGATTGCCTGGGGGACGTTCTGCGATTGGTACCTGGAGTTCATCAAGCCGTTGCTGATGGGCGAGGACGAGGCGGCCAAGGCGGAAACCCGCGCAACCTGCGCCTGGGCGCTGGATCAGTTGATCCTGCTGCTGCACCCGTTCATGCCCTTCATCAGCGAGGAGCTTTGGCAGCACATGGGTGAGCGCAGGGATACGCCGCTTATCCGCAGCGCCTGGCCGAAACTGGCAGCGGAAATGGCGGATGCCGACGCCGACCGGGAGATGGACTGGGTGATTCGCCTGATCTCCCAAATCCGCGCCGTGCGCTCCGAACTCAATGTTCCCGCCGGCTCGAAAATACCGCTGGTGCTGGACGGCGCGTCGGAAGAAAGCGCCGCCCGATTGAACGCCAACCGAGATCTGATCGACCGCCTGGCCCGCCTCGAATCTGCAGAGCTCGGATCGGCGGAGGTCAAGGAAGGTACGGTGCAGATCGTGCACGACGAGGCCACCATCGTTTTGCCCCTGGCGGACGTCATCGATTTGGCTCAGGAACGCGACCGGCTCCGCCGCGAGGTCGAAAAAATGTCGTCGGAGATTTCCAAGATCGACAAGAAGCTCGCCAACGAGAACTTTATCGCCAAGGCGCCGGCTCACGTCATCGAGGAGCAGAAAAACCGCCGGGCCGATGCCGAGGAAACCCGGGAACGGCTGTCGGCGGCGCTTGACCGGTTATAGGCGGAGCTCCTTCCACCCCCGTCTAGATTGGAGCGACGATGGAATAGTCGACGGCTAAGCCACCCGGCTTTCGTCGTGGGGCGTTCCTTCTTCTTCGTCTTCCTGCTGCGGCCTTCCGAGGAAAGCATCGAGCGGCAAGGCGGTCGTGTTCTTGACCTCTTTCAGCGTCACTTCGCTCTGGACGTTGTCGACACTCGGTAGCGACAGGAGCTGGTCGCGGAGGAAGCGCTCGTAGCTTTGCAGGTCCGTCGTGGCCACGACCAACTTGTAGTCGTGCTCGGCACCGACCCAGTAGCACTCCAATACTTCCGGCAGTTCTAGGATACGCGTTTCGAAGTCGTCGCGGGCCGCGGGCGTGCGGGTCGTCAGCGTGACGTTGGCCAAGACCTTGATGTGCAGGTTAATCTTCGCCGGCGATAGAACGGCGCGGTATTCGCCGATAACCCCGAGCTTGTCCAGGCGCTTGACGCGGTGCCAACACGGTGCGGCGGACAGGCCGATGGTGGCGGCTAGTTCGCGGTTGGTCATGCGCCCATTGGTTTGAAGGAGCTCGAGGATGCGGCGGTCGGTTTCGTCAAATTGCGCCATGCTTCACCATACTGTTGAGCTTATTCAATTCGTAGGGGGGCGAACCGAGAGGAAAATTGTAGTGATATATTAGCCCGACCGCCATCGGGTGAATACCCCAGATCAGTTACAGGGCTTGATCTTTAGACCTCCAGGCAATTTGGTTTCCCCGTCGCCGCAAGCGGTATCGAGGAGTTCCTGTTCGAGGTTCTTGGCCCCGCTCAGATCGGCACCGGGAAATCTCGCCAACTTGATGATGGCGTCCTCGAAATTGGCGCCTGACAAATTCGCGCCGCCCAGGTTGGCCCGCTTCAATTTTGCGCGTTTGAGGTTGGTCTCCGACAAGTCAGCACCCCTCAGATCGGCCCGGTCGAGATCGGCGCGGCTCAAGTCCGCACCCTGGAGATTGGCGCCGGAGAGTAGTGTGCGCTCGAGATTTGCGCCGTTTAACTTGGCGTCCATCAGGCTGGCGCCCTGCAGGCTCGAACGTTTCAGATCGGCGCGCCCCAAATCGATCTTATCGAGTTTGGCGCCCTGAAGATTGACGTTGTCCATGTCCGCGTCCCGGGCGTCCGCGCGGGTCAGGTCGGCGCCCTGGAGATTGGCTTTTTCCATGTCTGCGGCGACGAGGTCAGCGGAAACCATCTGCGCGCCCTGCAGGTTGGTTTTTTCCAGGTCGGTACGCCGCAGTTGCGCGCCCGTCAAATTGGCGCCGGCAAGATTGGCGCCCTTGAAATCCGCGTCCCGAAGGTTCGATTTGGCAAGGTTTGCCTTCTGGAACAAACCGCCTTTCAAGTTCGCCTTGCGCAGGTCGCATTTCTCGCAGGCGTTCGTGCTCTTGAATTTTTCCAGATCGGCGGCTTTGAACGCCAAAGCGGAGGAGGCGGCGAATACTCCCAGCACGACAAGGGCTGCGTATTTCATTTTTGGCTCCCCGCAATAAGAATTCATTCCCGCTGAACTTTAATTCAGCCCCGCACCGACATAAAGCGAATGCCGTATCGCCCTTTCTATTTAAGGACATTGCGGGCCAATTTCTAGGCTTGGTTGAGATTTGGCAAGGGATATCGAAACGCATAAGTCGGAAGCGGCTGAAAATGCGCCGTGATGCTTGTCTGGCGAGGGCAATCCGGGCTACTAATCGAAGGGAATTCTTCCGATATTTGCAAATTCAGGAGCCGGCAAATGCCATCGTATCGATCGCGTACTACCACCCACGGCCGCAACATGGCCGCCGCCAGGTCGCTCTGGCGCGCAACCGGCACCAAGGACGGTGATTTCGACAAACCGATCATCGCCATCGCCAATTCGTTTACCCAGTTCGTACCGGGTCACGTCCATCTCAAAGACCTCGGCCAACTGGTGGCGCGGGAAATTGAAAGGGTTGGCGGCGTCGCCAAGGAATTCAACACCATCGCCGTCGACGACGGCATCGCCATGGGCCATGACGGCATGCTTTATTCGCTACCGTCGCGCGAACTGATCGCGGACGCCTGCGAATACATGGTCAACGCCCACTGCGCCGACGCCATGGTCTGCATATCCAATTGCGACAAAATCACGCCGGGCATGCTGATGGCGGCGATGCGGCTCAATATTCCCACCATTTTCGTCACCGGCGGGCCGATGGAGGCCGGCGCGGCCAAGGTCGGCGGGACCGAGCAGGTCTTCGACCTTGCCCGTACCCTGATCGATGCCGCGGACACCAGGGTTTCGGACGAGGACGTCCTGACCTTGGAAGAGGAATCCTGCCCGACTTGCGGATCGTGCTCCGGCATGTTCACCGCCAATTCGATGAACTGCCTGGTCGAGGCCATTGGCCTCGCCCTGCCGGGCAACGGCAGCGTGCTCGCCACCCATGCCGATCGCAAGGAACTGTTCCTGGAGGCCGCGCGCACCATTGTCGAGATGACGCGGCGCTACTACGAAATGGACGACGAAAGCGTCTTGCCGCGCTCCATCGCCAATTTCAACGGTTTCGAAAACGCGATGACCTGCGATATCGCCATGGGCGGTTCGACCAACACGGTGCTGCACCTGCTGGCCGCCGCCAATGAAGGCAACATCGATTTCTCCATGAAGGACATCGACCGCCTTTCGCGCCGCGTGCCGCACCTTTGCAAGGTATCGCCCAGTGCGCCCGACGTTCACATGGAGGACGTGCACCGGGCCGGCGGCATCCACGCCATCCTGGGGCAGCTCGAACGACAGGGTCTGCTCCATACGGACAACCCGACCGTCCACACGCCGACCATCGGTGAATCCATCGAGCAATGGGACATCAGCCGAAATCCGTCGGAGGCCGTGAAGACGTTCTTCATGGCGGCGCCGGGGCGCGTCCGGTCGTCGACCGCGTTCAGCCAGGACAAACGCTGGGATCTCGATCTCGACCGAGAAAACGGCGTCATCCGCGACTTCGACAACGCCCACATGAAAGACGGTGGACTGGCGGTCCTCTACGGCAATATCGCGACCGACGGCTGCATCGTGAAAACCGCAGGCGTGCCGCAGGAAATCCTCAAATTCTCGGGCCCCGCCCGCATCTTCGAAAGCCAGGATGCGGCCTGCGCCGGCATTCTCGGCGGGGAGGTGGAAGAGGGCGACGTCGTCGTCATCCGTTACGAGGGGCCGAAGGGCGGCCCCGGCATGCAGGAGATGCTCTACCCGACCAGCTACCTCAAGAGCACGGGCATCGACAAGGGAACGGCGCTGGTGACCGACGGCCGGTTCTCCGGTGCGACGGCCGGTCTCTGCCTTGGCCACATTTCGCCGGAAGCGGCCGAGGGCGGCGCCATCGGCCTGGTCGAAAACGGCGACATCATCCAGATCGACATCCCCAACCGCGGCTTCAGCGTCGACTTGACGGACGAGGAACTGGCGGAACGGAGGGAGAAGATGGAGGCGCTGGGTCCCCAGGCCTGGACGCCAAGAGGACGAAACCGGGTCGTCTCGGGCGCGCTTCGGGCCTATGCGGCTTTGACCACAAGCGCCGCACGTGGCGCAGTGCGTGACGTGAGCCAAGCTGAACGCTAAAATCGGGAACGCAACTCAAGAGGGGCCGGTCCAAATGCCTTTGGCGTTCCTAGGCAAGGTGAGCAATCTGCGCCCGCCGTTCCTGCGCGGCGCTACTGACGACGCCGTGATCGCGGAGCCCGTCACACGGATCCGCGTGCGGCCGAAGATTGCCTACGCCTTTGCGGGTGATGCCATCGCCTTAAGCGACAGCCCCAGCGACCTCGCCAAACTGGGCAAGAAAGCGGTTGCGGAGTTTGGTTTTTGCATCGACGTGCTGAATGAGGGAGAGACCACTGTCACCGTAACCGAGGTGGGACTGGCGGGCTGGTTCGAAACGCCCCAGGTTGCGGTTCACGAACCCTTGCTGCACGACAACAAACCCTGGCCCCGAATCATCAAGCCCGGCGAGAACGTCGTGGCCCATCTCGCCACCAGCCTCAAGACCCATCCCGTGTTGAAGTCGCTCAAACGGGCCTACATCCGCACCAGCGACGATCTGGTGTGTTACGGCCCGGGCGGCGCCGCCCTGCGGTTCTACATCAAGCAGGCGCGCGCCTGAATCAGTTCTCCTTGGCCGGCGGCCCAAACGTCCGCAATCCCAGCAATCCGACAAGGCCCGCGAAGAACATGAGGGCGGCGGCGACTGTAACGGCGTTTTGGAAACCGCCGGCAAACGCCTCGCGAACCAGGGTGCGGAACGCTTCCATTTGGGAGACGGTCAATCCTTCCGGCGGGACGAGGGCGCCGAGGCGCTGGGCCTGAGCGGCGACAGCCGCGCTTTGCTCAGGGCTGAGGTCGAGCGGCCCGAGACTCGGCGTGAGAAGGCCGGCAAATCCCGAAGACAGAACAACGCCCAAGATTGCGATGGAGATCAGTCCGGCGACGCGGGCGACCGTATTGTTGACTGCCGAAGCCAGCCCGCTTCTCCCTTCTCCGGCGGCGTTCATGGCGACCGTCGTGATGGGGGTAACGAAGAACCCGAGCCCGATAGACAACACCACGATGGCCGGCAGGACGTCCCGCAAGAACCCGCCGTCCATGGGCGTTTGTGACAGGAGATATAGTGCCGCGGCGACGACGAACGGCGCGGCGGCAAGCAGCGGGCCGGCACCGATCCGGTCCATCAATCTCCCCACCGGGCGGGAAAGCAATATGATCGCCCCCGATATGGGAAGCCCGGCGGCGCCCGCCTGCAGAGCCGAGAAGCCGAATACCTGAATGTAGAAAAACGGCAACAGGAACATTGCTCCCTGGAAACCTGCGAAGAACAGAAAGGTCTGCAGGTTGGCGGCCACGAAGGTACGGCGCCGGAACATCCAGAGAGGCAACATGGGCTCCCGGCTCTTCGCTTCGACGAGAAGGGTCAACGGCAAGATGACTGCCGCCGCCGTCAATGAAGCGACGACGAGGTTGTCGTCAAATCCCCGGCGGGCGCCCTCCAGCAGGCCGAACACCAATGTCCCAAGCCCGCCCGTCATGCCCAGGATGCCCGGGACATCGAGGCGCTGGCTGCCCGGAGGATCGTAGGGCGGTCGCGGCACGCCGCGCAGCACGATCACGGCAGCGGCACAAAGCGGGATATTGATCAGGAAGATCCACTGCCAGGACAAAAGATCGACCGCCGCGCCGCCAAGCAACGGACCCAGCGGCAGCATCAAGGAACTGATCGCCGCCCAGGTGCCGACGGCCTGGCCGCGGCGCTCCGGCGGAAAGCAGGCGTTCAGCAGCGCCAGGCTGGACGGCACCGTGAATGCCGCGGAGACGCCTTGAACTGCCCGGGCGGCTATCAACATGGTGCTGGAAGTCGATAGCGCGCAAAGCAGCGACGAGGCGGCGAAGGCGTAAATGCCGTAGCGCAGGATGCGGCGGCGTCCGAAGCGATCACCCAACGCACCGCCCATCATCATCAGGGAGGCGATGAACAGAAGGTAAATCTCAGCGACCCAGAGGGCGCTGGCGGCGTCCATGCCCAGTTCGATCTGGATGACCGGCAGCGCCGTATTGACAGCCATCATATCGGCGAAACCCATTCCGCTGACGATGGCCGTGCCGATCACCACGCGCTTTTCCTGCCGTGCAGTGAGTGGTTCAGATGTCTGGGAAGCCATCAGGGCGCTGCCTCGTTGTTTCGGCGAACTGGATGCCCGCCGGTTTGACGACTAATCTGGAGCCGACTGCAGGAAGTTTCAAAATAAACGGACAAAGTGGTGACAGCATGACCGAAGGTTCTGACGATGGCGACACGCGACTTCAATTGAAGCCCGAGGAAATGGCGGCGATAGACCGCGCCCGCACGTTCGCCGCCGAGATCATCGCACCCAATGCAGCGGGGTGGGAACGCGACCGTAGATATCCGCGCGAGGCCTTCAAGGCCGCCGGGGAGGCGGGCCTTTGCGGTCTCCTCGTGGAACGGGAACAAGGCGGCGTCGGTCTCGGCGCCGTCGCGATGGCGAGGATCATGGAGGAGCTTGCAGCGGTGGACTTCGTCTTCACCTTCTCCTTGACCGTCCACAACAACCTGGCGGGCAACATTTCGAGGAACGGAACCCCCGAGCAGCGCGAACGTTATCTGCCGGCCATGATAGCGGGCGACCTTCTCGGCGCCTTCCTGTTGACCGAGGAAAAGGGCGGCAGCGACGCGGCGGCCATAGCCTGCGCCGCCCAGCGCGACGGCAACGACTGGGTTTTGAACGGCGCCAAAGCCTGGGTGTCCAACGCGGCCAGCGCCGACCTCTTAAGCGTCTACGCGCAAATCGATCCTTCGCAGGGCTGGCGCGGTATCGCCTGTTTTCTGATCGAGGCAAAGACGCCCGGCGTGTTGCGCGACGAAGCTTACGCCATTCTCGGCGGCCACGCGCTCGGCACCGGCGGCTTCCGTTTTGAAGATTGTCGCGTCGGCGATGACGCCGTTTTGTTGCCGGCTGGGCAGGCCTTCAAGGCGGCAATGGGGGGCATCGACATCGCCCGCATCAATGTCGCGGCCATGTGCGCCGGCATGCTGCGCTCCGGCCTGGAAACAGCGGTCACCGCGACCGCGCAAAAAACGGCGTTCGGAAAAAAATTGTCCGAAATGCAGGGCCTGCAATGGCAACTGGCGGATGTCGCCACCGACACCCATGCCGCCCGTCTGATGGCCTATGACGCCGCGGCGACAATGGATCGCGGCGGCGATGCGACTCTGGCGGCGGCACATGCCAAGAAATTCGCCACACGCGTCGCACTTACGGGCATGAGCCAGTGCATGCAGGCCCTGGGCGCCGACGGCTTACGGCAGGACACGGCTTTGCCCCGCCACCTGGCGGCGGCCAAGATCGCCCAGTATCTGGACGGCACCACGGAAATACAAAATGTCGTCATTGCCCGCCAGATGTGGCCGGACGCAGATTAGCTTTCTTGGGGCTTGCTCAAGTCCGAGGTCAGAAAGTACGCGATGACGGCCGTGATCAGGCCCGCCACCGGCCCAGGCCAGGGAACGGCCGCCGATGTTTCCGCCTGGATCGCCAGAGTGAGGTGGATCGACAATGCGCTGTAAATGGCGATCACACCGGATAGCGCCCAGCGCGACCATGCCAGGCCGTCGCGGAATGGCCGCCATAGCAGGACGGCGACCGCGACGCCGGCAATCAGCATGCCGGCGCCGGCCGCCCGGTAGAGCGTATTGTTGACCAGCCACTGGTTCGCAGGCAGGTCGTCGGGTTGCACGCCGAGGATCTCGGCGTGATAGGGCATCAACTCTCCGGCAAGGTAATAGCGCAATCCGAAGCCAAGCAGGACCAGGGCGTTCAGAATATAAAGGCCAAAGGCGATTTTGAGTTTTAGCGACATGCCCAACCCCCCGATTGAATATTGACACACGAACTATAGCAGCGGCCGCACCCTGTTTCCTGCGAATTGGTTCGTTAGTTCTGCATCGACGAAACGTAGGCGAACGGGTTTCGCGACTCGATCAAAGCACTCAGTCTCTCCATGAACGGGGAGTATTCTTTTCCCAGGTAATGGTACATGGGCGCCGCCAACACGGTTTTCTCCTTGACCGGGCGGTTCGGCAATTGGCCGTTGTCAATCAACTGGCGTACCGAAATATCGGCGGCTAGAAATCCCGAAATCTTTCCGTCGTTGTAGGCTTCGAACAGGCTGGTCGCATCGTGAAAACGGCGGCCGGTTTTGTCCTTCATGTAATCCTCTTGCCAGATTACGCCGATGGTATAGCCGATCGGCATATCGGCTCTTTCGCCGCCGTTCGGGTTCCGCCACAGAGAAAAGGTTAGCGAGTATAGCGGAGACAGGGAGCGCACAAATTTTCGGTAGTAGGTGGCTTCGGCTTTCTCCAGCCGCATCACTTCGCCGTCCACCCGTTTGGCATTGAAGTAGTGGATGCCCCGGCGGCCTGGAAGGGCGACCAGTTCAACCTGGCAATCCAGTTCGCGGTAAAGCTCTTTCATCGTTTTGGCGACGATGGGCGAGAGGATGCCTTTGGATATGGTGGCGATTGTTTTCGGGCAATCGGGCGAGATCTGGCTGTTGGCGGAACCCGTGAGAACGACGGTAAAAATCGCCGCGCTGGCGATGCGGAGAACAAAACTTTTCGTCATAAGCTGAACGTCTAATCCACGGCGCACGGAACCGGGGCGTAAGCACTTTCCTTGAAGCTGGCAACATGTGGTGAAACGGGCTTCCCGCCGCCTACTGCGTACGGGCCGCATTTCATCATCCCGAAACTAACAGGAGCATGTGTCGAGTTGATGTCCGGCAAGCGGAAAATTGTATCCCGGAGGTAACTCATGAACTGCCTAGCTATCAAGTTCGTTCTTTGCCTGCTGAATAAGGTGCTTCAACCCCTGATCGGCCGCTTCCTGAGGTTTATGGACGCCGAGGTAGTGTTCGAACAGCGAGATGAACTCCTCGACCATCGTGTTGGGATCCTTGGGCAATTGGGATGATCGAAAAAAGGCGAAGGCGGAGAAATTGGCTGCGGCATGACGCAAACCGGAGGCGATATCCTGATCGGAATCACCGTTTTCCAAACGGGAATTCGCGAGGTCGATGATCTGGTTGGCAATTTGAACGCTGATCGACTCTTGGGGCTCTTGTGGGGTCATGGCGTCGCCTTTTCAGAATTCCGGCGGGATGAGGGCGCGCGAGCAAGTCGCTTGAATGGCAAAACCGATATCGTTTTGTTAACCATTATTCTCCACGTTACGCAAACTGAACAAGGTATCAACGCTTATTACCGTGCATGGAGGTCACCATGGAAACGGAAGCACACCCCAACATGTACCTGGTCCGCAAGGACGGCGTTCGGTTCAGCGTCGTCGTAATTGAGAGCGACAAGATAGAGGAACATCTCCTCAATCTCAGCCGGATGGCGCCTCAGGCGAAATGGGGTATCGAGCCGCGTTTCCCGATTAGCGGCGCCGATTGAACACCTGATCTAGACGCAAACCGAATTGTCGCGACGCCCAAGGTGGGGGCGATAATCCTGACGGCCCTGCCGGACTCCAAAATTCTTTGCCCGTTTCACCGCAGCCGGTAAACTTGCTTCACCGCAAGCACGGAGCTGGCGAACTGGCGGCGGATCGGCAACTGGAGTGACGACAATCCCAAAAAGCGAGAGCGCTGACCGCCGGGCGAACCCTACAAGAACCGTCGCGGAATATCGGGAGAACGAAGAGCGCCTCCGGGCCATTATCGCGGACCAGCAGAAGATCATCGAGCAGTCCCGGGAAAATGAGCGCCGATTGGGCATGATCGCCGATTCGCTCCCCGCCGCCGTCGTTCATATCGATGCCGACCTTAAATTCACCTACGTCAACCGCACTTACCGGGCCTGGCACGGCCTAAAGCCGGCGGAAGTCCTTGGAATTCATGTCGAACAAGTTATCGGGCCCGAGTCGTTTGAGGTTGTCCGACCGAGAATGATCGCCGCGCTGGCCGGCGAAAACGTGACGTTCGAGGCCGACCTGACGTACAAGCGGGTGGGGAAACTCTCGGTTCAGGTCGCCTATGTGCCCGACGTTGCCGCCGATGGAGATATCGTCGGCTTCTACAGTCTCGCCCAGGACATCACCGACCGAAGACGCGCCGAGGAGGCACTGGCGCAGTCGGAGCGACGGTTGAAGACAATATTCAACGCCACACCCGCCATTACGTCGATTACGACGCTGGAGGAGGGCCGCTATCTCGACGTCAACGAGGCGTTGCTGACGAGGATGGGGTATTCAAGAGATGAAATGATCGGCCGGACGGCCCGGGACCTGGATATCTGGGTAAATCTGGACCATCGTTCCACGGTCATCGAAACCATCATGCGAGCCGGTTACATCCGTGGGTTTGAAACGGACTTCCGGACAAAAAACGGCGAAACGTACCCGGCGATTTTTTCCGGCGTGACAATCGGGATCGAAGGCGCTGACTGTCTTCTCAGCATTACCACCGACATAACCGAACGAAAGCAGGCGGAGGGGGAGGTTGTGGCGGCGAAGCACGCTGCGGAGCAGGCCGACCGCTCAAAATCGGAATTCCTCGCCAACATGAGCCACGAGCTCCGGACCCCGCTGAACGCCATCCTGGGTTTCACGGATATGGTGCGCCACGAAACCTTCGGTCCCGTCGGAAATACGCGGTACGAAGGCTACCTTGACGATATTCACAACAGCGGCAGCCACCTGCTGAGCTTGATCAATGCGGTCCTCGACCTGTCCAAGATCGAATCGGGTCACGGCGAAATCGAGGAATCGGATTTCGGCATCGCCGATACGCTGGAGGAATGCGTCCAGATGTCGGGCCTGCGGACGGCGGATTCTGGCCTCACCGTTGAGGTCGCCGCTGCTGCGGATTTGCCGGCGCTCCGCGCTGATCGCCGCATGGTCCGGCAGATGCTGCTCAATCTGCTCGGCAATGCCGTCAAGTTTACCGAGCCGGGCGGTCGCGTCACCATCGCCTGCGGTTTGGACGGGGAGGGGCGTATGCTCCTTACCGTCGCAGATACCGGCATCGGCATTGCCGAACAGGATATTCCCAAGGCCATGTCGACGTTCGGTCAAATCGAGGGTTCGTGGGAACGCAGGTATGAGGGCACCGGTTTGGGACTGCCCATGGTGAAATCGCTGGCCGAACTCCACGGCGGCGGCCTGGAGATCGCCAGCGACCTCGGCGTTGGAACCACGGCGACCATCTGGTTCCCGAAGGAACGGGTGGCCGCTTCGGGTTGAGGCGTTGACTCAAAGTATCGAACTAGTTTTCCGCTTCCGACAGTTCGCACCAAACGGGCGTGTGATCGGATGCTTTTTCCTTGGCGCGGGGGCGGCTGTCGATCTGACTGTCGCGTAAGCGGTCGGCGGCCTGGGGCGAGAGTAGCAGGTGATCGATCCTGAGGCCGTGGTCCTTGGGCCAGGCGCCACGCTGATAATCCCAGTACGAGTAGCTCACTTCGGCGCCATGGATGGCCCGCCAGGCATCGGTCAACCCGAGATAGACGAGCTCCCGGTAAAGGGCGCGGGATTCCGGGCGGCAGAGGGCGTCGTCGGCGAAGCCCTTGGGGTCCCAGCAGTCGTCGTCAATGGGGCAGACGTTGTAGTCGCCGCCGAACACGAAGGTTTCCTCCAGCTCCAGCAACGTTTTGGCCCGGTTGATCAGGTGGCGCATCCAGTCGAGCTTGTAATCGAACTTCTCTCCGGGGGTCGGATTGCCGTTTGGCAAATAAATCGAGGCGACCCGGGTCGTTCCCACGGTGGCTTCGATGTAGCGCGCCTGTTCGTCCGCCTCGTTGCCCGGCAGGCCCCGCTGGACGTCCTCGATGGGGCGGTTGGAGAGGATGGCGACGCCGTTGTAGGTCTTTTGACCGAGCACTGCGATGTTGTAGCCGGCATCGCCGAATTCAAGCTCGGGAAACTTGTCTTCGGTGAGTTTCAATTCCTGCAGCAGCAGTACGTCAGGCGATTCCTCGCGCAGGTACGCCAGGACATGTTCAAGCCGGACTTTGAGGGAATTGACGTTCCAGGTCGCAATCTTCATGAAGAAGGTTATACGGCGAAACTGGACCCGCAGCTACAGGAGGATGAGGCGTTCGGGTTTTTGATCGAGAAAGCCGAGCCGATAAGGTCTTCGACATAATCGATTTCGGAGCCCTGAAGGAAACCCAGCGACATGGAATCGATGGCCACCCTGGCGCCGTCCCGCTCAATGATCGTGTCATCGTCGTTGATGGTTTCGTCGAAGGAAAAACCGTATTGAAAACCGGCGCAGCCACCGCCGCTGACGGCAACCCGCACGGCGGCATCTGTGCTGGATTCCTGTTCCAAAAGGAAACTGATGCGCTTGGCCGCGCTGTCGCTGATCGTGACCTCGCCAACCCCTTGCGGCGGGACATCCATGGGCGTTTCCGGATTTGTCGTCTCGGTGGACATGTCGGGCTTTCCTAAAAACCAATCTCGTTGGTCGGGTAATGGCCCTCCTTATGTAGGAAATTCGCCCGGTTTGTCAATCTTTGAGGGATCGGAATTAATCGACAAACCGGGGTGGGGTCACTTGAAAGGGCGCTGTCCAAGGGGTACTTTCCGCGCCATGAACCGCCCAGAAATCTTTGTCCCGCCGCCGCCGGCCGTTTTCGCCTGTACGCCCGAAATGAGCCGCGGCCGCTACCATCCCGAACCGGAAAGTGCCACAAGAACGGCTTTTCAACGGGATCGGGACAGGATTATTCATTGTGCCGCGTTCCGACGCCTCAAACAGAAGACGCAGGTGTTCGTGGCGCACGAGGGTGACAATTACCGCACCCGCCTGACCCATTCGCTGGAGGTTTCCCAGATCGCCCGGTCGCTGGCGCGGGTTTTCGGCCTGGACGAAGATCTGGCCGAGGCCCTGGCCCTAGCCCATGATCTCGGCCATCCGCCGTTCGGGCATGCGGGCGAGGAAGCCCTGGACGCCGCGATGAAGCCGTTCGGCGGGTTCGATCACAATGTCCAGACGCTGAAAGTGTTGACCAGCCTGGAGCAGCGCTACGCCGAGTTCGACGGACTGAATCTGACGTGGGAGGTCCTGGAGGGCATCGTGAAGCACAACGGACCGTTGTCCGGGCCCTTGTCCCGCGATCCGAACTCACCGCTGCCTGAGATGCTGGAGGAATATATCGACTCCCATGATCTGGAGCTTGCCACATTTCCCAGCGCCGAAGCCCAATTGGCGGCGATTTCGGACGATATCGCCTACAACAACCACGACGTGGACGACGGTCTTCGCGCCGGTCTGTTCCGTATCGAGGATTTGTCGGATATCGAACTCGTCGGGCCGGTCTTTCGGGGCGTGGCGGAGGAGTATCCCGATCTCGCCCGGTCGCGGACCATCCACGAGGCCGTCCGCCGCCTGATCGAGGCCATGGTCAACGACGTGATTGCCGAGACCCGGCGGCGCCTGGCCGAGGCCAAGCCCCAAAGCGCCGCCGAAGTCCGGAACCTGTCGGCGCCCGTCGTGGCGTTTTCCGGGGAAATGGCGGCACAGGAAAAGGCCCTGAAGGCTTTTCTGTTCGAAAACATGTACCGTCACTTCAAGGTCAACCGCATGATGAGCAAAGGCCGCCGCATCGTCAGCGAGCTGTTCGACCTCTATCTGAAGGAACCGGGCTGCCTGCCGGATACCTGGCGCAACCAGACCGATGGAGCCGGTTCAGCCGTTACGGCACGGGTCGCATGCGACTTTATCGCCGGCATGACGGACCGTTTCGCATTGGAGGAACACCGTCGATTGTTTGATATATACGCTGGTACATAAATGAATTGTTTCAATTATTTAACGGAACTTGTTACGGCAAAACTTGAAGAGTTGTCGGCGGCCGGAACGATCCCAGCCAATTTGGATTTTGGCAATGTAACCGTAGAGCCACCGCGCGACGCCGGCCATGGCGACGTGGCGACCAATGCCGCCCTGGTACTTGCCAAGCAGGCGAAGATGAAACCCCGCGACATTGCCGAAGCGCTGGCCGAGAAGCTATCGGCGCTCGACGAGATTGGCAGCGTCGAGGTGGCCGGCCCCGGTTTCATCAATATGCGGCTTGAGGACGGATTCTGGCATCAGCGGCTCGCGGAAGTTCTGCAGGCCGGTCAGTCATACGGACAGTCTGAAGCCGGAAAGGGTGAAAAAGTCAACGTGGAGTACGTCTCGGCCAACCCGACCGGGCCGATGCACGTCGGCCATGCACGGGGCGCCGTCATCGGCGATGCTTTGGCGGCGCTGCTGGAAAAAGCCGGTTACGAAGTGGCCCGGGAGTATTACGTCAACGACGCCGGCGCCCAGGTGGATGCCTTGGCGCGCTCTGCTCATCTGCGCTACCGCCAGGCACTGGGCGAGGAGGTCGGCGAGATCCCGGAAGGCTTGTATCCCGGGGAATATCTCGTTCCCGTCGGGCAATCCCTCGCTGAAACATACGGGGGGAAGTGGCGTGAAGCGCCCGAGGACGACTGGTTGGCTGAATTCAGGATTGCCAGCGTCGACGCCATGATGGACCAGATCCGGGGCGATCTGGCGCTTCTGGGCATCGAGCACGACGTATTTTCCTCGGAGCGTAGTCTGGTGGAAGCCGGCCGGGTCGAAGCGGCATTGGGAGAACTGGAGGATCGCGGGCTGATCTACGAGGGCATTCTCGAGCCGCCAAAGGGCAAGAAACCCGAAGATTGGGAGCCGCGGCCGCAAATGCTCTTCAAGTCGACCGACTTCGGCGACGATGTCGACCGGCCGGTCAAGAAATCCGACGGCAGTTGGACCTACTTCGCCACCGACATCTGTTATCACCACGACAAGTACGATCGTGGTTTCGCCACCCAGATCGACGTCTGGGGCGCCGATCACGGCGGCTACATCAAACGCATGAAAGCCGCTGTCAGCGCGCTTTCCGAAGGCCAAGCCGAACTCGATGTCAAGATTTGCCAGTTAGTCAAGATCCTGCGCGACGGCGAACCGGTTAAGATGTCCAAGCGCGCGGGCAACTTCATCACCCTGCGGGACGTCGTGGATGAGGTGGGACGCGATGTCGTGCGCTTCATCATGCTGACCCGGCGCAACGATGCGCCGCTGGAATTCGACTACGCTGTCGTGACCGAACAATCGCGCGACAATCCCGTGTTTTACGTCCAGTACGCCCACGCCCGCGCCTGGTCGGTGCGGCGCAATGCGGTGGCCGACATGACGGCTGACGCCCTCGGCGATATCAGCGAGGCTGGTCTGGCCGAGGCAGATTTCGCGCGGTTAACCGACCCGGACGAAATCGCCCTGATCAAGCTGATGGCGCGCTGGCCGCATGTCGTGGAAACGGCGGCGGCGGCGCACGAGCCGCACCGCGTGGCGTTCTATCTGGCGGACCTTGCCGCTGGCTTCCATCAATTGTGGAACCGGGGCAAAGAAGATGTTTCCTTGCGCTTCATTGTCGCCGATGATGTTGCCCTGACGCGTGCAAGGTTGGCGTTGATCACCGGGGCTGCTACCGTGATCGCCAGTGGACTAGCGGTGATGGGCGTGGTGCCCGTGAAGGAGATGCGATAGATGGCTTCCGACGTTCCGACGCCGCCGCCCCCTCATATCGATCCGCCGCCGGAATATTTGCGCCGGGGTCACATCGACGACGACATTGTCGAACAATCGACCCGCGCTTCAGCGGGGGCGCGCAAGGCCGGCATCGTCTTTCTCGCCACAATTACGATCGCCGTTTTCTCCGTGGCGCTTTGGTTCGCCTACGACCAGGGCGTGCGGCGCGGCGTTCAGATGGCGCCGCCGCTGATTAAGGCCGACAAGGCCCCGACCAAAGTCGCGCCGGACGAACCGGGCGGTATGGCGGTGCCGCACCGGGACAAGACCGTATACGACAATTTGGCCGGCAAACCCGAAACCGTGGAGGCCGAAAAGCTGCTGCCGCCGCCGGAAACGGTCGTGGAAAAGCCGCTTGCCATCGTCCAGGAGGCCAAGCCCGAAGAAGCACCAGATCCCGAACCGAAACCGCTCAAGGTTGAGTCGCTGCCCATTGCGCCGTCGCAAACGGAACCCAAGGAGCAAGTTGCGGCGAAACCTGAAACGCAAGCACCGCCCAAGCCGCCCGCCGCTCCCAAAGCGGAGACCAAGCCCGACCCCGAGCCGAAGCCGGAGGCGACACCGGCATCGGTCGCGACGAAGCAACCGGAACCGAAGCCGAATCAAGTGGCGAAAGCCGATCCAAAGCCGCTGACGCCAACCGCCCTGCAAAGCGGCTATCTGATCCAGGTCGGCGCCTACAGGACGCCGGACCGGGCACGCAGCGGCTGGCAGAGTCTGGTTAAGGCCAATACCAGTTTGCTGGGCAGCCTGACACCGCTGGTGGTGCGTGCCGATTTGGGGACGCGCGGCGTTTTCCACCGCCTGCGTGCCGGCCCCGTCGACGGACCCGAAGCGGCCAAGGCGTTGTGTGACCGGTTGAAGCAGCGCAAGGTCGCCTGCCTCGTTATCAAGCCTTGAGCCCGCCCCTCGCTTCCATATTCGGCTGCGCCGGACCCGTTCTGGCGGCAGCGGAAAGAGATTTCTACCGCGCCGCACAGCCGCTCGGTTTTATCCTCTTCGCCCGCAACTGCGAGAGCCCGGATCAAGTCCGCTCGTTGGTGAACGACCTGCGCGAGGCTGTTGGTCGTGAAGACGCGCCTGTCCTGATCGACGAGGAGGGGGGACGTGTCCAGCGCCTCAAACCGCCGACCTGGAGGGATATACCCGCGCCGCTCACCTTCGGCGATCTTTATGAAGACGGTGCCATGCTGGCTCGGGAGGCAGCCCGCCTCAACGCCCGTCTCATGGCGGCCGAGCTTAGTGCATTGGGAATTGACGTGGATTGCACGCCCGTGCTCGACCTGCGCCTGCCGGGCGCCAGCGACGTCGTCGGCAACCGTGCGCTGAGCAATTCGCCGGAAATCGTCGGCGATCTGGGAAGGGCGGTTTGCGACGGTTTGCTCGACGGCGGCGTGCTGCCTGTCATCAAGCATCTGCCGGGGCATGGCCGCGCCGTCGTCGACAGCCACCTGGAACTACCGGTGGTCGATTTGAATCGAACGGAGTTGACCCTGACCGATTTCGCCCCGTTCCGCGCCCTGGCAGATATGCCGGTCGGCATTACAGCCCACGTGGTTTACAGCGCCATCGACCCGGACGCGCCCGGCACCACCTCGGCCACCATCATCAATGATATCATCCGGGGATGGATCGGGTTTAAGGGCTTCTTGATGTCGGACGATCTTTCCATGGAGGCGCTGAGCGGCACAATCGCCGATCGGGCCGTCGCTGCGGTGGAGGCGGGCTGCGACGTGGCGCTTCACTGCAACGGCAAACTCGATGAAATGCGGTCGATTGCCGACCGCCTGCCGCCCCTGTCCGAGGCCGGCCAGGATCGTTGGCGAACGGCGCAGGCGGCCCGGCGTGAGCCCGAAGCCGATTTCGACGTCGAAGAAGCGTTGGCACGCCTTTCCCAGTTTATGGGCGGAGGGGCCTGATGTTCGGCGGCGTCGATATCGATTTCTATCAGATAACGACGTGGGTAATCCCCGTCCTGCTGGCGATCACGCTGCATGAGGCGGCGCACGGCTACATTGCCTGGCGCTTGGGCGACGATACGGCCTACCGGATGGGGCGGGTGACGCTCAACCCGTTGCCGCATATCGATCCCATCGGCACCTTCCTGCTGCCGGCGCTGCTCGTCGTCACGCAGGTCGGTTTCGTCTTCGGTTATGCGCGCCCCGTACCGGTCGCTTTTCACAGGCTGCGCAATCCCCGCATCAGCATGGTCTGGGTGGCGCTGGCGGGACCTGGATCGAATATGTTGATGGCGCTGATTGCCGCCCTGCTTTTCCATGGCGTCGATCTGTTGCCGTCCGAGGCCGGGCGATGGGTCGCCCTGAACCTGAAGCACGCGATCTTCATCAACATCCTTCTGGCGGTGTTCAACATGATCCCGTTGCCGCCGCTGGACGGCGGCCGGGTGGCCGTCGGCCTGCTGCCGAATTTCCTGGCGATACCGTTGGCGCGGCTTGAGCGCTTCGGTTTTTTCATTCTGATTGCGGCCCTATTCCTGGTGCCGATGGTGACCGGGCAACTCGGTATGCGGTTCAGCCCGGTGTCGGCAATTATTTTCCCCGTCTACAACTTCCTTTATGATCTCGTCATTCTCGTGACCGGCCACGTTTGACTGTTATTGGATTGAATAGTTGACCGACGACTTCACCCCCGACGCCTGGCCCCCCGGCAGCGACAGCGAAGATTTGAGCAGCCGCGCGGTGCCGTTGGTTGTCGACCTCGAAGGGTATGAAGGGCCACTCGACGTGCTTCTGGCGCTGGCGCGGACCCAGAAGGTCGATGTCACCCGCATCTCCATCCTGGCGCTGGCCGAGCAGTACCTGGCCTTCATCGCCGAGGCGCGGCGACTGAGCCTGGAAATCGCCGCCGACTATCTTGTCATGGCGGCCTGGCTGGCGTACCTCAAATCGAAGCTTCTACTGCCCGATCCGGAAGAAGACGGCGACGAGCCCAGCGGCCCCGAGATGGCCGCACGCCTGACCTGGCAGCTCAAACGGCTGGAGGCCTTCCGGGACGCCGGCGCCAAGCTGATGGCCCGCGACCGCCTGGGACGCGACGTGTTCAAGCGCGGCCAGCCTGAGGGCATCCGCCTGATCCGCAACTCGACCTACGAGGTCACGCTTTTCGAATTGCTGCGGGCTTATGTGATCCAGAAGGAGAGCAAGGGCGAGGCCGAGATCAGCCTGCCCATCCGGCGCATCTTTACCATCGAGAATGCCCTCAAGCGGCTCAGCGAATTGCTGGGCAAACTGCCGAGTTGGGAGCGCCTGGAGGCATTTCTGCCGCCCGAACTGCGGCACGGCCCAGGCGCCCGTTCGGCGCTTGCCTCGACCCTGAGCGCCAGCCTGGAGATGGCCAAGGCGGGAACGGTCAGCCTGAAGCAGGGTGAAACCTTCGGCCCCATATATCTCAAAGCCAGCACCCGGGCGGCGGACGAAGCGGCACCGGGAACGGGCATCGTGGATCAAGACAACCGGCAGCCGGAGAGCCCGGATAACGATAAGGAAACTAACGACTGATGAGCGCCGATCCCCAACACGTCCGCATGGTCGAAGCTTTGCTGTTCGCCGCCGCCGAGCCGTTGGACGAAAACAGCCTGCGCGCCCGCTTGCCCGACGAGGTCGACCTCGACGCCGCCCTCGAAGCGGTGACGGAGAAGTATGCTGAAGCCGGCGTCAATCTCGTCCGGGTCGCCGGCCGCTGGGCTCTGCGCACGGCGCCGGACCTCAAGTTCCTTCTGGAAAAGGAAGTTCAGGTGGTCCGACGCCTAAGCCGGGCCGCCGTCGAAACGCTGGCCATTATCGCTTACCACCAGCCGATCACGCGGGCCGAAATCGAAGAAGTCCGCGGCGTCGCCATCAGCAAGGGCACCATGGACGTGCTGATGGAGGAGGGCTGGGTACGGCCCAAGGGCAAGCGCAAGACACCGGGCCGGCCGGTGACCTACGGCACGACACCTGATTTTCTCGATCACTTCGGTCTGGCGGAACTGGCTGATCTACCGGGTCTGGACGAACTCAAGGCCGCCGGCCTGCTGTCCGCCCGCCCGCCGGCCGCCCTAGTCGCCGAAGCCCGCGCCCAGGCCGCCGCTTCCAAGCCTTCCGACGAGGACGACGAGGACGCCCCTTCGGAATGGGACGACCCCGAAGAGCTGGAAGGCGCCGAACCGGATTGAGATCCGGACCTCGCGCTGCCGTCGGCCTCACGGTTAGCCCTGTTGGCACCGTTTGTTCTGGCTGGGACTTCGAATTCTCGATCAGCCTTTCGCGTACCAGCCGTTGTCCACGTAGAAGGCGTTGCCGGTAATGAAACTGGCCTCATCGGACGCCAGGAAGACGACGGCGGCGGCGACCTCTTCGGGTTCGCAAATCCTGCCCTGCGCTTCGGCGAGGGCGCCTTCCTCCCGTTCCTGGCCGGCCTCGTCCAACTCAGAAATTTCGCGCAGTCCATGAGCCGTTTTGACGAAGCCCGGGCAAACGGCGTTGCAGCGTATGCCCTGATCACGATATTCGACTGAGATGGCGCGGGCCAGTTGCAGGACGGCGCCCTTGGTCATGCAGTAAACCGATTCGAGCGCATAGCCGAGTTCCGAGGCGATCGAACCCGTAATAACGATGGATCCGCCACCGAATTCAGTCATTTCCTTGACCGCCCGGCGGCAAACCAGAAACGCAGATTTGACGTTGATGTCCATCAAACGGTCATAGTCGGCTTCCGTCGTTTCGTGCAGCGATTTTACGGTGATGGTGCCGGCGTGATTGAACAGGACATCATATTGTCCGACCGTCCTGGCAATCTCGTCGAAGGCGGCGTCTACCTGGGTTGCGTCGGCAACATCGGTTTGGATGAAATTGGCGGTGCCTCCCATGTCCTCGATCATTTGGATCGTTTCCGCGGCGGCTTCAGCCTGAATGTCCAGGATCGTCACCGACTTGGCGCCTTCCCGCGCAAATGCAAGGGAAGCAGCCCGCCCCATGCCGGCGGCGCCGCCGGTGATGATCGTGGTCTTCCCGGCCAGACGTCCCGGACGGCTATCGGCGCTTGCTTTGTCGGACATTTTTCGGTTCCCCCTGCTTAAGTTTGTTATCCGGCGTTCACCAACTGCGTGCTCAATGTTTCGCCGTGATGTTCTTGAAGAAGATTGCGAAGAGTTCCTGTTGAGAGGAAATGTGCAGTTTGGAATAGATGTTGCGGCGATGAATTCGGACCGTGCCGACGGTGATTCCCAAATTCTTGGAGATGGAGTCCGAGGAATGCCCCTCCAGCACTTGCGCCACGACCTGGGTCTCACGCGGTGTCAGGCGCCGGCTGAACATATCGCTTACCCTTTCTTCGATATCGATATGCTCGGGCTTTGGGGATTTCTTCGATCCGCCGGGCGCGAATTCGTTCGAGACGTCCTGCCATTGCCGTTGGGCGAGGCTGACGATGATAGGCGTGAGGCTGTCCAGTATGCGGAACTCCCGGGCCGAAAACCTTGCGTGCTCTCCGGACCGCATTAGGGAAATAACCGCGGCGACGTCGTTCGGCAGATAAAAGGTGTAACAGATCTCTTCCGCCAGACCGGTCTGGATGTAGTAGGAGCGGTAGTACTCACTCTGTAGGAAGCGGTCCGGCGCAATGTCTCGAAGACGGTAAAGGCCGGTATCTATGCGGCGCATGCACGCCTTGTAGAAGGGATCGAGCAAGTAAGGTCCCTTCAGGTAATCGTCGACGAAAATGGCCTGATTGCGAGCGTCAAAATAATGAAACAGGCATATGGGGCGTTCGTTCTGGTGATAGGCGAAAGCTTCCACGTGATCGACATCCACCACCGACCTCAAGAACAAAGCGAGGTTGTCCGTAAAGGTTTCGGTCCCAATGGAGTCGACGCACTTGGCAAGCAGCGCGATCCAGGCGGCACTGCCGATCTCTGTTTTCTCCGCTGACTTGACCCTGACCGTCATTCGCTCCGCCTCGTCGGCATACGTCAATTATGCACCTATGCCTTTTTGTATATGCCTTATGTGGTATATGCCCTAATTTGTCATAATGATAGGTATATAGGCAGATTAGGTGGTAGTCTACTAACATAATAAAAAATCTAAAAATCCCCATTCAAGGGGTAGGCGCCGCTAAGGGAGGTTGGAGTTGACAGTTAAGGCCCACCCATCGGCTGAACTCGATGTCGAGTTTCGCGGCGTTACCAAAAGGTTCGACCAGATCCTGGCCGTCGATGACGTTTCCCTGACCATCCAACGCGGTTCGTTTTTTAGTCTGCTGGGCCCTTCCGGCTGCGGCAAGACGACCTCCCTCAGGATGATTGCCGGTTTCGAACAACCGACCAATGGCGACGTCCTGATTGGCGGACAGTCCGTGGTCGGCGTGCCCGCCTACAAACGACCGGTCAATATGGTCTTCCAGAACTATTCTTTGTTCCCGCATCTCAATGTCGCTGACAACGTCGGATACGGCCTGAGGCAGCAGAAACCGCGCCCGGCGAAGAGTGAGATTGCGCGCAGTGTGAGTGAAACTCTCGAGTTGGTCCGGCTCGACGGATATGAACGCCGCAGAACCTGGGAACTGTCCGGCGGTCAGCAACAACGCGTCGCGTTGGCGCGGGCGTTGATCAACCACCCGACTGTTTTGCTGCTCGACGAACCGCTTGCGGCTTTGGACCGCAAGTTGCGCCAGGAAATGCAAATTGAGCTGCAAACACTGCAGCGCGAGGTGGGCATCACTTTCGTCCTGGTCACCCACGATCAGGAAGAAGCGCTCTCGATGTCGGACACCATTTGCATCATGCGCGAGGGGCGGGTGGTTCAAACCGGCGGTCCGAGAGAACTTTATGATGAGCCCGCGGATCACTATGTCGCCGGTTTTGTCGGTAAGTCGAACTTCTTTTCAGGCGAGGTCGTGGAAATCCGTGGCGACAGCGCCGCCATCAAACTGACGAGCGGGCGAGTCTTAAGCGGCCGCGTGTCGCAAGGTGCGGTGGCACCCGGCCAGGGAAGCGACGCAAAACTCGCCGTGCGGCCGGAACTCGTACAGATCGGCATGGTCAACGGCACGGTGCCGTTCCGTGCAGACGTGGAAATTTCCGCGCGGGTAAAGAACAGGATCTTCCTCGGTGGTCAGACCGAATACCTGGTCGAAACCGAGGAGCTTGGAGACATTCTCATTCATGCTTCAAAACAGGCGGAGGGGGTGTCCGGCGGGTTTATGCCAGGCGACGCCGTCACCATCGGCTGGGATGCCGCATCCGCTCTGGCATTTGAGGAAACATCGGATCGGGACCGGCCTTCCGTCGAGTCGGCGCCTGAAAATCAAAAGACGGACTTGGAAAAGGGGGAAGTTTGACCATGACCAAATCGTACAAAGACAACGCACCCATCAGTGCGAAAAAGTTTATGGAGGAGTTGTACCGCTACAAGAAGGGAACGATTACACGACGCCACTTCCTGGGCGTGACCGGCCTTGGCACCGCCATGGCGGTCATGGGAGCGGCGGTTCCCGGATTGTCGCCGCGCAAAGCTCATGCCTATGGGGATCTCGGCAACAAGCTGGTGTTCTCGACCTGGCCCAACTACCACAACCCCGTGAACATCGAAGAGTTCACCAAGGCCACCGGTGTCAACGTGCAGATCAACGCCTTCGGCTCCAACGAGGAAATGCTGGCCAAGCTGCAGGCCGGCGGCACGGGTTGGGACGTCTTCGTTCCCACGAACTACACCATCTCCAATTACGTTAAGCTGGATCTGATCCAGGAGTTGGATGTATCAAAACTGCCGAATTATGACGCTAAGGCACAGGACCCGGTTTTCGCCAATCCGGCGACGGTCAACGGAAAAACCTATGCCGTGCCGAAAAACTGGGGCACCACCGGTTTTGTGGTCAACACCAAGAAAATCAAGAGCGCACCGAAATCCCACAAGGATTTCTTTGATGTCACGATGGGCAAGGGTTCAGGCCATACGATTGTGCATGACTATCAGCTCACCACCATCGGCGCGGCGCTTTGCGCCCTGGGGTATTCGTTCAATTCCATCGACAAGGCGGAACTGGCGAAGGCTGAGAAGCTGCTGATTGATTCGAAACCGCATCTTTTCGCCATTACCTCGGATTACCAGCCCGGCATGCGCAGCGGCGATGCCTGGATGTCGATCTGCTGGAACGGGGACGGGCTTCAACTCAACAAAGATCTGCCGGAAATGGACTACGTCGTCGCCAATGACGGCGGGGAAATCTGGTCCGATTTCTATTGCATCCCGAAGGATGCACCGCATCGGGATGCCGCTTACGCATTCATCAACTATCTGATGGATCCATACATCCAGGTTCGTGAGTTTGCCAGCCACGGCTATGCCTCAAGCGATGCCCGGGTATCGGCCATGTTGCCGGATTCGACGGCAGCAAACCCGATTCTATATCCGGCCAAGGATTTGATGAGCAAGCTGGAATTCGGCGCCGCGCAGACGTTGACCGATGAAACCCGGGCCGAGGTCATGGCGCGCTTCAAGTCGGCTTAATTAAGGCGGGGGTCCAGCCGGAAAATGGCGGCGGCAATCAAGGATGAACATAGCGGCAGGTGGCTGACGGCCGCACTGCTGACACCGACCACATTGTGGTTTCTGGTAATGCTTGTATTGCCCTTGATTGTCGTCGTCATTTTCAGCTTCGGGGAGCGGTCGGCGGTGGGCGGATATACCGCCGGCTTCACCTTCGAGCAATACGCCAATCTTCCGACACGGCTCAAGGCCTTCAACAACACATTGAGTTATGCGCCGCTGGGTACGTTGATCAGTCTGCTGGTCGCCTATCCCCTGGCCTATTACCTTGCCGTGGTGGTCGATCGCCGGTGGAAGCTGTTGCTTCTGGTTCTGGTGATCGTTCCCTTCTGGACAAGCCTCTTGATCCGCACCTATGCCTGGATTTTTCTCCTCGGCGGGCGAGGTATCCCGGCGTTGTTTGATTTCGTCGGCATTGAGGACCTTCGGCTGATCAATACGCCGTTCGCCGTCGTCGTCGGGATTATTTACGGTTACCTGCCACTGATGGTGTTTCCGATTTTTGTCTCGCTGGAAAAGCTCGACAAACGATTGTTGGAAGCTTCCGGCGACCTGGGCAGCTCGCCCCTGCGCACGTTCTGGCAGGTGACGCTGCCGCTTTCGCTGCCCGGCGTGGCTACGGGAAGCATGCTGGTATTCATTCTTTTGATGGGCGAATTCCTAATACCCGCGTTTCTAGGTGGCGGTAAGGTGTTCTTCATCGGCAACGCCATGGTCGACTTATTCCTTCAATCGAGGAATTGGCCGTTCGGCTCGGCGGTCGCCGTCACACTGGTCATCATCATGCTGATCACCGTCAGCCTCTATATGCGTTTCGTCATGGGCGGCAAATCCGGCCGCAACGTGTCGCTGATGTAGGGGCCGGTCATGCGGATATACGCCATTGCCGTCTACCTGTTTCTCTATGTGCCCATCGGCATTATCGTGCTTTTCAGCTTCAATTCCGGACGGCACGCCAGCGAGATCGTCGGCCTGTCGGCAAAATGGTACGGCAAGGCACTCAGCAACCCCTTCGTTCTCGAATCGCTTACAACCAGCCTGATCATCGCTCTATCGGCTGCTGTCCTTTCCAGCATCATGGGCACCACGGCCGCGCTGGCTCTACAGCGTATGCATGGTCCTCTAAAGGCGTTGTTCGATGGCTTGATCTACGTGTCCATCATGATCCCCGGCATCGTTATCGGCATCGCCACGTTGGTCGCCCTGGTGACCGTGTTTGACTTCCTGAACCCGCTGGTTGCCGCCCTGTGGCCGGACGACGCAAAACCCCCGAGACTGTCGCTTGGATACGCCTCCGTCATCGCGGCGCACACCCTGTTCACGATGTCGCTGGTGATCGTATTGGTGAGGGCGCGGATCGCCGGCATGGACCGAACCCTTATCGAGGCCTCGGAAGACCTTTACGCCACGCCTTGGCGCACTTTCTACCAGGTTACGCTGCCACAGATTTACCCCGCTATCCTCGCCGGGTTCCTGCTGAGTTTCACCTTCAGTTTCGATGACTTCATCATTTCGTTTTTTGTCGCCGGGGCCAACACCACCTTGCCGGTTTATGTGTTTTCCTCCATCCGCCGCGGGATTACGCCGGAGGTCAATGCCATCGGCACAATGGTGCTGGGCGTGTCTCTAACGCTCCTGATCATCGCGCAGTACCTATTAAGGGCACGGGTTCAGAACAGATAACGCGCCGGGGCAACGGCGGCCGGAGCGTCCGACGAACTCCAGAGGAGCTGGAAGGGGCGGAGCAGGTTTGAGGATGGATCGCACTACAGCTTGTGCCGCGAAACGGTATAACCCGGGAATTACTTGGTGTTCTTCATGGAATAGCGCACTTGTAGTGCGGCGCTCCGGCGGCGATCGATCACCGCCGGAGCGTATTTGGAGTCAGGTCTCAGGCGGCGAGCGCCTCGGCGGCGCCGGCGATTTTGTCGCCGCCCTGTTCGGTGAGTTGATTGACGATCTCAACGAACTTCGGGTGCTCCAGTCCCGAGACAATGAACGTCCAGCGATAGGACCTCCGCTGGTGGGTGCGGATTTCCTCCTTCTCTTCCGGTGAGAACTCTCTCCCGCAAGCGCTTTCCAGCGCGTCGATATCCATCTCGATCTGTTGGGCCAGCAGGCCGTCTATCGCCATGCCGAGCTCCAAAAGTTCGTCGACGGCCGCTTCGCGCTCCTCCGCGGTCATCCTGTCGGCGATTTCGCTCATCATGATCGAATCGGCCTTGGCGTGTTGGGCCTCGTCGATCCAGTGAAAGCGCAGAATGTCGTGAAAGAGTTCGTCAAGATCCGTGCTTTCCTGAACGTGTTCGACGTAGTGGGCCTGGGTGAACCACTCGATCATGCTTGTCAGCAACAGCGCGGTAAGACGCGATTTGCCGAGCACGACCTCGGCGACATCCTCGCGCCCGGGGATTACGCCGCAACTGAATCCAAGACGGGCCTCGATCTGCTCCATGGCCCGCCCCAGCATCGCCTGGTGTTTGGTCTCGTCGCTGGCGAACTGCAACAGGTAGCGAAGACGTGTTTCGTCGCCGTAAACGTCCTCTCGGGCGTGGTCCATGACCATGGGAATGATGTATTCCTCCACAAACGCGAAGATGTGGCAGTAGCTGTTGCCGCGGATCTGGTTGAGCTTGAGTTGTTCTTCCGCACTCAGACAACCGATGTCGTCGACACCGGCTATGCGGTCGGGCAGGAATTTTCTGTCGGGGTCGAAATCCCGGCCCTGGAAGCAGTCGTCCACGGTCCAGGCGCTTTTGTAAGCATGGTTGAGGCAATCCTCGTAGCTGTATGCATGTTTCAACATGGGGTCTCTCCTTTAAGATCTGGCAAAGTTTCAGGCGGCATCACGGGAAGTTTCGGCGTGCCGGTGCAGAAAGGCCGCGATCAGTTCGGTGACGGTTTCCGCATGGGTGAAGGGCGACATATGGCCGGCGCCCTTGATCGTTTCGCGGCTCACAATCGGAAATGTCTCGGCGAGCAGCTCGACAATGCGGCGGCTTGGCCCGGGCGACTGATCCCCCGCGATTAAAAAGGTCGGTACAGACAACGCGGCAAAGTCTGCTAAACGCGTTTCCTCGACGAAGAGGGCGCGGAAATCGAGCACCGTTTTGTGCAGCGTCCCGATTAGATGTCTTCGGCTCCTCCCCGACGACGCGTCCCAACTGCCGCTTCCGCTCCAGTAGTCGACGAACAACTTCGCGCCGCGGCTGTGTTCGCCGGATAGAACCGCTTCGTTCACGCACCTGGCGACATCGCGAATTTCGCCGAACAATGACCTGTCTGCCGTTCCGCCCTGATCTAACAGGTAAAATGCGGAAGGCTCCACCAAAGTCAGGCTGCTTAGTTTGTTTGGCAGTTTACCGGCGATGTGCATCGCCAATGCGCCGCCGTAGGAATGTCCGACGAGGTGAACAGGCGCCGGCGACAATTCTATGAATTCCATCACCGGTTCGGCTTCGCCCTCCAGGTCGAAGGGGCGGTCGCCCGGCCAGGGTTCGGCGCACCCACAATCCCATTGGTCCGGGGCGTACACAGAAAACTCCGCCCCTAGCGTTTCCTCCAGCCTTTTCCACTGTCCCCCGTTCGAGGCGGAACAGTGCAACAAGATCGCCCGTTCCCGAAGCGGCCGGAACCGCAAACCGAAAGCGGTCGGTGTCCACATACTTTCCTGCATGATGTACTCCCATCGATTTGTCTTTGCCGTCCCGTTTGAATTTGTTTCAAAGCCATTATTTCCGGGACACCCGGAACCTCGCACGCGAGCGTGTAAACGATCGTGGTGGGGAGCGTGGTAATTTCGTTGAAAGTGGCCCTTTGCACCGCGCATATGCCTCGTACGCGGTATCTCGCCTGCCCTTCCCGCAAATTGCTGATTGAGTTAACCTTTTTCACCGATCGGAGGGGTGGATGCTGGAAATCCGGTTTCTGGGGGAAGTCTCGGTCATTCAGGACGGTGAGCGGCTGGAACTGCCCCGTTCCCGGAAAACCCTTGCGCTCCTCGCCTATCTTGTGGTCACAGGCCGGCGGCAAAGAAGGGAACGTTTATGCTCTCTCCTCTGGGAATTGCCGGACGATCCCCGCGGGGCACTACGCTGGAGCCTCAGCAAGCTGCGAAATTTGGTCGACGACGCAACGAACAAGCGAATATTGGCGGACCGGAACGGTGTCGCATTCGAGGCACAGGGAGCGAAGGTCGACGTGCTCGACCTTAAGAGGGTCGCCGAGAACGGTTACCACCCTTATTCCGAAGACCATTTGGCGGAAATGGCTCGCATTTGTGACGGCACCTTTCTCGAAAGTCTGGATTTGCCTGATTGCCCCGAATTTCAGGCCTGGCGAACGGGAGAACGCGTCAGTTTGGCGCGCACGCAGGCGCGAGTACTTCAGGAACTCCTGGCGCATCCGGAGTATGTCCGAAAGGAAGGAAGGCGCCTGCAGGAAGCACTCGAATCCCTCAACAGGGAGTTCCCCGAGATCGATATGGAATCGACAATCCTTGGTGATCTCCTGACCGGGCTCAATATTAAGAACGAAAGTGGCGCCATTCCGCTGCCTGACAAGCCCTCACTGGCCGTCCTGCCGTTCGACAATCTGTCAGGGGATCCCAGCTACGAGTTTTTCGTCGACGGCCTGACGGAGGACATCATCGGCGCCCTTTCGGCGAACAAACTTTTCTTCGTCATATCGCGCATGTCGACGCGCGCATACAAAGGCCGGTCCGTAGAACCAAGAAAAGTGTCTACGGAACTGGGCGTGCAATACCTTGTCGAGGGGAGCGTGCGAAAGTCCCAAAACAAAGTGCGGGTGAACGCCCAGTTGATCGACGCCACGACCGGTCACCAGGTGTGGTCGAATTATTATGTCCGGGAATACCAAGACATCTTCTCCGTTCAGAAGGAGATCACCGAGCACATTACGGCCGCTGTCGGACCGGAGTTTCTTACCGCAGAACTCGACCGCGCTCACCGTCAAGTCACGTTGAACCCCGACGCCCGGGAATATTTTCTTCGCGGGACGTGGCATCTGCGGCGGTTTTCCCGTGACGACCAGGCGGAGGTCTATCGCTTGGCGGTGGAGGGGTTGGAGGCCCATCCCGATTCAGCGGAGCTACACGGCCTTCGCTCGATCAGTTGCAACGTCGCCTTTCTCTATGGCTGGCTTCGCCCCCGCGAGGAATCGCTTCGCATAATGCTTGAAGCCGGCGAGGCCGCGGTATCCCTCGACAATACAAACGCCTACAGCTATCGCGCTCAGGGATTGGCGAACCTTTACGCCCGCCGGCACGAGGAGGCGATCGGCAACTTTCAGCGGGCGATTGAGCTCGACCCCAATGATTCCGACGCCTACGCCCACCTCGGGGGCACTTATGGATACAGCGGCGATTTCCAAACCTGTTTCGAGAATGTCACCGAGGCCGCACGTCGGAGTCCGGGTGATCCCTTCATCACCGCCTGGTTCAACTACATTGCCCAGGCGGCGACAATTACGGAGCAGTATAAGCTGGGTCTCGATTGGGGTATCAAGATGCGTCGACTGACCCCGCACTTTCCGGGCGCCTATCGTGTCTCGGCCGTCTGCCTCGCCCACCTCGGTCGAATGGATGAAGCGCGCGAGAACGCGAACCGGTTCCTCGATTTCGCCCCCGGTACGACGTTGCGCGACATCCGGCTGACGGTGCCGATCAAGGGGCAAACCGCAACGGATCGCTACGCCGAGGGGTTGCGACTGGCGGGGCTGCCCGATTGACGGCTACGGGAAGGCGCGGGTTTCTTGAGGCAGAGGAGGGTAAACGCCATGTTCCGTCGTATCGCGGCGATCATTGCGGTATATGGGTCTGGGGTGCTGGGCAGCGCGCCCGCAGCCGCCTGCACGACGGTTTGCCTTTTTGAGGAGGGCCGGGCGGTCGTCGCGTACAACTACGACTTCTACTCCAGCGAAGGATTCGTTCTGGTCAACAAGAAGGGGACGGCCAAAAAAAGCTGGATGGGATCTGGCGCCGCCACGTGGACCGCCAAGTACGGCAGCATTACCTTCAACCAATTCGGCCGCGACAACCCGACGACGGGCATGAACGAAGCCGGGTTGATGGTCTCGCTGATGTGGTTGAACGGAACCGAATACCCGCCGGATGACGATCGACCGGTGGTCGGCATCCTGGAATGGATTCAGTACCACCTCGACACAAATGCCTCCGTCGCCGAAGTCGTCTCGTCTGCGGCGCAATTTCGAACCGTAAGTACCACACCGATCCATTATCTTTTCGCCGATTCCAGCGGTGATGCGGCGGTCATTGAATTTCTTGAAGGCGAGCTGGTTATTCATCGTGGTGACGAAATGCCGGTGAAGGCTTTGGCCAATTCGACCTACGCACACTCGCTCACGGCGCTCAAGACGTTCAAGAAAACCGGCGTGCTGCCAGCCGAAGAAGCCAGGACCCAGGGGCCGATGCCTGGATTTGGCTCGCTGGATCGCTTTGTGCGTGGCGCCCTATTGTCGTCAGCAGCCGGAGATCCCGTTACCCGCGGTTTCGGAATTCTCGGCGAAGTCAGTCAGGGCAGCACGCGTTGGAGCATCGTTTACGACCTCGGCGCGGGCGAGGTGCATTTCAAGACCGATACGAATCCGAATAAAAGGCGTGTTTCATCCACGGATTTCGATTTTTCATGCGCCTCACCGGTGCAGATGCTCGATCTGATGGCGCCGGGATCAGGGTTCGTCCAATCGGAATTTGTCGACTATACGACAGATGCTAACCGGACGCTGCTCAACAACTCTCTGAGCGGGCGGCCGGATAGGTTTATCGAAAAAATTGCGCTTCATCCTGAGCGGACATCGGAATGTGAGGGCGGGAACTGATGCACCCCCAATTGTATTTCGCCGACGCGGTGACTATGTTTGGTGCTCCGGATGGAAAAACCGCCATGGTTACGGCTTTCCGGCTTGAGTTGCGTCAAATTGTCATCGTCGGGATACGTCGTTGCTTCGGGCGGGCGATTCTGCGATTATCCGCCGAATCCATGGCCCCGGGACTGCCGGACTGGCCGTAAACTATTGAGGAATAAGCAAAATGGGTGCTTTCAGTATCTGGCACTGGCTCATCGTCCTGGTCGTCGTTCTGGTGTTGTTCGGCGGTGGCGGCAAGATCAGCCGCATGATGGGCGACTTCGGCAAGGGCATGAAAGCCTTTAAGAAGGGCATTAAGGACGGCGACGAAGAGGTTGCCGACAGCGGCTCCAACCCGAACAAGTCGATCGAAAGCGATCAGGCGGAAAAAGACGAAGCCGCCAAGAGCTGACCGGATAGCCGGCCACAGCCGCGCCAATCAGTCTCTCAACCCCTAATCGGGCTCACCACTAACCGGGATGGTACCGCCACGATGTTTGACATCGGTTGGACGGAAATTTTCTTTATCGGCGTCGTGACGCTTCTGGTCGTCGGGCCGAAGGAAATTCCTTATGTCCTGCGCAACGTCATGGCGTGGGTCAAGAAGGCACGCTCGCTGGCCAGCGATTTTCAATCCGGCGTAGACGACATGGTGCGCGAGGCTGAACTCGACAAGCTCAAGGATCAGGTCACCAAGACCGCCGACGGCGACCTCGACTTTGCCCGCGATATGGAGGAAGCGCTCGATCCGACCGGCACGGCGGAGGGTGCGCTCGATTTCGAAATGCCGGACATCGAGGACGACTTTTCCAGCGAAAAGCCTGAAATCGCCGGCGACATGGGCATTGACGCCCGCGTCAGCGAGGAAACCGTCGAGACGGCGGCCGACGCACCGGCCGAACCCGCCGTCAAAGACAACACCTGATCGCGTTCCCGCCGATCGTCCGCAGCCCCATGAACGAGAACTCCATAGACCCGAACCTCGAAGTCGAAGAGGAAAGCAAGATGCCGCTGCTCGATCATCTGATCGAGCTGCGCACGCGGCTGATGTACGCCGTGATCGGGTTCATCATCACCTTCCTCGTCTGCTTCTACTTCGCCAATCCCATTTTCGATTTTCTCGCAGCCCCCCTGGCGGGCATTTGGGAGGGTGAGGAAAACCGGCGCATGATCTACACGGCGCTGCACGAGAAGTTCTTCACCAACATCAAGGTGGCCTTCTTCACCGCCGCGTTCTTTTCTTTTCCAGTTGTGGCCGGCCAGATCTGGATGTTCGTGGCGCCGGGCCTCTACAAGGATGAAAAAGCCGCCTTCCTACCGTTCCTGGTGGTGACGCCGATCCTGTTCCTGCTGGGCGCCTCGATGGTCTATTACATGGTGATGCCGGTCGCCTGGCAGTTCTTCGCCAGCTTCCAGTCCATCGGCGCAGCGGGCGAACTGCCCATCGAAATGCTGCCCAAAGTCGGCGAATACCTCTCGCTCTCCATGCGACTGATTTTCGCCTTCGGCATCAGTTTCGAGCTGCCGGTGCTGATCACGCTGCTGGCCAAGGTCGGCATGGCGTCGTCCAAGGGCCTCAAGAAGAAACGCCGCTACGCCATCGTGCTGGCTTTCGTCGCGGCGGCCATCCTGACGCCGCCCGATCCGCTGAGCCAAATCAGCCTCGCCATTCCGATCATCCTGCTTTACGAGATTTCGATCATTTCGGCCCGCATGGTTGAGAAGAAACGCGGCGACGAGGAAGAAGAAGACGAAGACGAGGACGAAGAAGCCGAAAAGGCCGGGGACCAGAAAGCCGATGCATGATCTGAAATGGATCCGGGACAATCCGGAGGAATTCGACGCCGGACTGGCGAAACGGGGATTGGAGCCGCACGCCGCGAAAATCCTCGATCTCGATACACAGCGCCGGGCCGTTCAGACGGCCCTGCAGGATGCCCAAACCAAACGCAACGACGCCTCGAAGGCCATCGGTGCGGCGAAAGCCCAAGGCGATGATGCGGGCGCACAGGCCCTGATCGACGAAGTCGCTGATTTCAAGGAAAAGATCAAATCCGGCGAGGACGAAGAGCGCGGGCTGGCTGAACAACTGGACGAGTTTCTTTCCGGCCTGCCCAACCTGCCGTTCGACGACGTGCCGGAGGGTGAGGACGAAAACGACAACCTGGAAATCCGCAAGCATCTCGAGCCCGGCACCTTCGATTTTGAACCGAAGCAGCACTTTGAGATCGGCGAGGACCTGGGTCAGATGGATTTCGAAGTCGCCGCCCGCATGTCCGGTGCGCGTTTCGTCGTGCTGTCCGGCGCCCTGGCCCGCATGGAACGCGCTCTGGCCGCCTTCATGCTGGACCTGCACACCACCGAGCACGGCTTTGTTGAGGTCAATCCGCCGGCACTGGTGCGCAGCGAAGCGCTTTATGGGACCGGTCAGTTGCCGAAGTTCGCCGAGGACCAATTCCATACCGATGACGATTATTGGCTGATCCCGACGGCCGAGGTGCCGCTCACCAACCTGGTTCGCGAACGCATCATCGACGAGGACTATCTGCCGCGCCGCTACACGGCCATGACGTGGTGCTTCCGCTCGGAGGCGGGGGCGGCCGGTAAGGACACCCGCGGCATGATCCGCCAGCACCAGTTCACCAAGGTGGAAATGGTGGTGATCTCCAAACCGGAAAATTCAAACGACGAACTGGAACGCATGACGGGCTGCGCCGAGGAGGTGCTGAAGCGTCTCGAACTGCCTTACCGCGTCGTCGTGCTCTGCACCGGCGATATGGGCTTCGGTGCGCGTAAAACCCACGACATCGAAGTCTGGCTGCCCGGCCAGCAGGCCTATCGGGAAATCTCCTCGTGCTCCAACTGCGGCGATTTCCAGGCCCGGCGCATGAAGGCCCGCTTCAAGGCCGAAGGGGAGAAAGGGACGCGCTTCGTCCACACCCTCAACGGTTCGGGATTGGCCGTCGGCCGCACCCTCGTCGCCATCCTGGAGAACTACCAGCAGGCAGACGGCTCCGTCGTCGTACCGGAGGCCCTGCGCCCCTATATGGGCGGGCTGGAAGTGATCAGCGCCAATGGCTAAGGCAAAGTCGAAGAAGGGCGCCGCCAAACCCATACCCGGCCTGCGCGTCGTCCTCTCCAACGACGACGGCGTCAACGCCCCCGGCATGAAGGTGCTGGAGCGTGTCGCCAAGACCATCAGCGACGACGTCTGGGTGGTGGCGCCGGCTTCGGAACAGAGCGGCGCCTCGCACTCGCTCTCACTGCATGATCCGCTGCGGCTGCACCAATTGTCCAAGCGCCGCTTCGCCGTCCAGGGCACGCCCACGGACAGCGTCATCATGGCGGTCAATCACATTTTCAAGGACACCAAGAAGCCCGACCTCCTGCTTTCCGGCGTCAACCGCGGCGCCAATCTGGGTGAGGATCTGCCGTATTCCGGCACGGTGGCAGCCGCCATGGAGGGCTGCATCGCCGGCATTCCCTCCATTGCCTTGAGTCAGGCCTATCTCCGGCCCCATCCCATCAAATGGGCGACGGCGGAGAAACACGCGCCGGAACTGGTGCGCAAGATCGTGACGGAAGGCTTTCCCAAGGACGTCATGATCAACATCAACTTCCCCGACGTCGTCGCCGAATCGGTCAAGGGCGTGCGGGTCTGCCCGCATGGCAAGCGCAATCTCCGCGATCTCCAGATGGATGAGCGCATCGACGCGCGCGGCATGCCGTATTACTGGATCGGCGTGCGTCCCCTGCATGGCGAACCGGATCCCAAGACCGATCTCGGCGTTGTCCGCGACGGCGGGATATCCGTGACACCCTTAAGGCTGAACTTTACGCACCAGGCGACCCGGCGGAACCTCGCCAAGATACTGGAGTGACAGCCGGGTGAACGAGGATCCGCGCGTCATCCGCCTGATCATGGAACTGCGCCAGCAGGGCATCAGCGATACGGAAATTCTCTCGGTGATCGAACGCATTCCCCGCGAGGAGTTCGTGCTGCCCGCTTTTGCCGACCAGGCTTACGAAAATACCGCGTTGCCCATCGCCCAGGGCCAGACCATCAGCCAGCCCTACGTCGTCGCCTTCATGACCGAAGCCCTGAAACTGGGCGAACGCCAGCGGGTTCTGGAGATCGGCACGGGCTCGGGATATCAGGCTGCGGTCCTTTCGAAGCTGTGCCGCCGCGTCTACACCGTGGAGCGCTACCGCTCGCTGCTGCAAGTTGCGGAGTTGCGGTTCAAACAGCTCGGGCTCCACAATATCGTCACGCGCCACGGCGACGGCGTGAAGGGCTGGCCCGAACAGGCGCCGTTCGAGCGCATCATGGTGACGGCGGCGGCGGAGCAGGTGCCGGAGACCCTGAAGGAGCAACTCAGCGTCGGCGGCATCATGGTCCTGCCGGTGGGCTACCAGGTCATGGGCCAGGAAATCTTCCGCATCACCCGTACCGAGGAGGGCTTCGAGGAAGAACGCCTTCTGATGGTGCGATTCGTGCCGTTGGTGGACGGCTTGCCGTCGGAGAACTGACGACTTCTTTTTTCGCCTGCAAATGCACTAAACTGACGGTGATGAGATCGGGACGGTGGATAAAGGGTATCGCCGCGGCGCTGGTGGTTTGTGCGCTGGCGGCTTGTACGCGCTCGGTTCCCGCGCCTGTGGAGGACAAGGGGGCGGCCGGCAACATGGCGGCCAACCAGGTGACGCCGCCCCGCACCGCCGTCGTTCAGGCCGGTGAGAACCTGTATGCCACGGCCAAGCGGCACGGTATTTCGGTTCGCGCGCTGATTTCCGCCAACGGGCTCAAGCCCCCGTTCATCCTGCGCGTCGGACAGCGCCTGAAACTGCCGGTGCCCAACCACCATGTGGTGGTCGGCGGCGACACGGTCTACGGCATTTCGCGGCGCTACGGCGTCGATATGGCCAGTCTGATGCGGGCCAACCGCCTGAAGCCGCCTTATACGATCCGGGTGGGACAGCAGCTTCGGCTGCCCGGCGGAACGCAGGTGGCGGCTGTCGCGCCAAAAAAATCCGCCAAACCGAAATCAAGTTCAAAATCGCCGCCGCTGCCAAAGAATAAGGCCGCGCCGCCCCGGAAAAAGCGGGCAGTCGTCAAGGCGATACCGCCGCGATCGGACGGCCGGTTCGCCTGGCCGGTGAAGGGCCCGATCCTCTCCAGCTTCGGCGCCAAGGCCGGCGGGCTTTATAACGACGGCATCAATATTCTGGCCAAGAAGGGCACACCGATGAAGGCCGCGGAGAACGGCGTCGTAGCCTATGCGGGCAATGAGCTGCGGGGCTTCGGCAACCTCGTGCTCATCCGCCACCGGGGCGGCTGGATGACGGCCTACGCCCACGCCGACCGGATCCTCGTCAAACGCGGCGATACCGTCAAACGGGGCCAGATGATCGGACGGGCCGGGTCAAGCGGCAGCGTCACCCGTCCACAGGTGCATTTTGAGATTAGAAAAGGGTCACAAGCTGTTGATCCAATTAAATATTTAACGGCTGGATCAAGCGGCCCCAGGGAAATCAGAGTTGTTTCCAAATCGCCCCAGCGGCAGCCGGGCTAGTTCACCTTCGCAATAGGCGGCCGACCCTCCGAAATAGTCTACCCCTGACTCTTTGCCGGCTAATTCCCAGGCTGACGTAGGAAACAAATCCCAAGTCAGCGAAACGGCGAGATTTTTGTTCGCCGCCGGGGCAAATTGGAATAAATACAAATGCATGCCTTCCCCCCGGGTAAATCGGTTTCTCGGAGTCGCGACCAGTTATTTGAGACTGCCCCGACTTTCCTTGAGCGTTCTGTTGACCTCCGTTTGGGCCATCAATGCGGCAGCCCAAACGCACGACCGTACCCTCAAAATGGTCGGTCCCGACGGCGCCCGGCCATACCTCTTCCTGGAGGAGGATAAACCTGCTGGGCTTGTAGCGGATATCCTCAGTGAAATCAGCGCTCTAACCGGCCGAACCATCGACATCGAGTTGATGGATTTTCGTGAAGCCCGGCGGCGGGTGCGGGAAGGCGAGGCTGACCTGGTCGGCCCTTTGGCCGCCACGCCGGGACGGCGTGAGCAGTTCGATTTCTCGGACCACACTTTCAATCTGGTATTTACCGTTTTTGCGCGCGAGTCGGAAAGCTATCCGGCGGAATGGCCGAACCTGAAAGGCGTTCGCATCGGCGTGTTCGGCAAGGGCACATCGAAGGTCCTGGCGGCCAAGCATTACCCCTTGGCGACACCGGTTGTGGTAAAGGGTACCGGCGAATCGATGAAGCTCCTGCAGCAGTCCGAAATTGACGCCATGATCACGACACGGCGGACAGGTTTGCACGCCATACATTCCGAGAACATTTCGGGCGTGGTGGCCTTGCCCATCACGCTCTTGGCCATTCCTTCCGGCTTCGGCTTCCGCAAGGGAAACGCAGATTTGATTGCGGTGTTTGATGCGGCCATTGCTGAACTGAAAAGCAACGGACGTCTCGATCGGCTGTTGTCGCGCGCCGAGGGCAGCCGGATCGTGATGTTCTCGAAATCGCAACTTTGGAATGCCGCAGTTATAACGGCAGTCGCCCTGGTACTCCTGATCGCCACCCTGTCTTATCTGTATATCCGGCAGTTGAAGCGGGCCAACGTCCGTTTGGCCTTGGAAATCGTCGATCGCAAGAGGACGGCCGAGGCTCTGATAAAAAGCGAACAACGCCTCCGGGATTACGCCGAATCGGGTTCCGACTGGTTTTGGGAACTTGACGAACATTTCCGCTTCGCGTCATGCACGGGGAACATGGCTTTGGAGAACGAGGAACTGATCGGTCGGACCCGCTGGGAGTTGTCGGGAACAAACCGGCACGATCCGCAATGGCGGGCACATATGGCCGATCTCGAAGCCCATCGTCCGTTTCGGGAATTCGAATACAGTTTCCGGTCAAAGGACGGCAGAGCCCACTATGCACGAATTAGCGGAAATCCGATATTCGACGGCGAGGGTAAATTCTGCGGATTTCGCGGCACCGGGACGGATATCACGGAACGCAAACGGCTTGAGAACGACGTCGTCAATGCCAAGGAAAAAGCGGAGTTCGCCGATCGGGCAAAAAGCGAGTTTCTGGCCAACATGAGCCACGAATTGCGTACCCCTTTGAACGCCATTATCGGATTTGCCCAGGTTATTCAGGGCCAGGTCCTAGGGAAGCAAGGCGAGGGCAGATACGTCGAATATGCTCACGATATCGTGGCAGCCGGTGAGCATTTGCTTTCGATCATCAACGACATTCTGGATCTATCCAAAATCGAGGCCGGCAAAGCGCACATGGAAGAAGACGAACTCGACGTTGGTGAAATCGTCGACACTTCGCTCTGGCTGGTGAAGGAGCGGGCCGAGGAAAGTGGCCTCAGACTCGACGCCACCGTCGATTCACAGGACAAATTGCTGTTTGCCGACGAAAGAATGCTGAAGCAAATCCTCCTTAATTTGCTCACGAACGCCATAAAGTTTACGCCCAGCGGCGGGACGGTGGCGCTCGCCTGTTTTGGTCAGAGTGACGGCAGTCTAGCCTTTTCAATAAGCGATGACGGCATTGGTATCTCCGAAAGCGACATCCCGAAAGCGCTGTCTTCATTCGGTCAGGTCGAAAGCGCCATGACGCGAACGACGGAGGGAACCGGGCTTGGACTGCCGCTGGTGATATCGCTGGCGGAATTACACAACGGTGGCTTCACGCTTGAGAGCGAACCCGGTACCGGCACGACGGCAACGGTATGGTTTCCGCCCAACCGCGTTCGACCGGCCCCGGCCGGCCCCTAATCCAGCGTCTGGCCGAGCCGGCCCGCCAAATCCTGAATGAACTGCCAGGCCACACGGCCCGAACGCGAACCGCGTGTGACCGACCATTCGATGGCCTCGGCTTTGAGTGTTTCCGCATCGACCTTGAGGCCGTAGTGCGCCGCATAACCGTCGATCATGGCGAGGAATTCGTCCTGGGCGCAGGCATGGAAGCCGAGCCACAACCCGAAGCGGTCGGAGAGCGAGACTTTCTCCTCGACAGCCTCCGCCGGATTAATCGCCGTAGAGCGTTCGTTTTCGATCATGTCGCGCGGCATCAGGTGGCGGCGGTTGGACGTGGCGTAGAAGATGACGTTGTCCGGCCGCCCCTCAATGCCGCCATCCAGCACGGCTTTGAGCGATTTGTAGCTGGCGTCGTCCGAATCGAACGACAGATCGTCGCAAAACAGGATGCAGCGCCGGTCCGTCTCGGTCAGCAGCTTGAGCAGGCGGGGCAGGGTGGGAATGTCTTCCCGGTGGATTTCCACCAGCGCCAGAGGGCCTGCGCCTTTGTCGCCGACATCGGCCTGCAGGATCTGAGCGTGGACGGCCTTCACCAACGAGCTTTTGCCCATGCCGCGGGCGCCCCAAAGGAGCGCGTTGTTGGCCGGCAGGCCCTTGGCGGAGCGCAGCGTGTTGTCGACCAGAATGTCGCGCACCCGGTCGATGCCCTTCAGGAGACCGATTTCAACCCGGTTCACGGACGCCACCGGTTCCAGCACGCAAGCTTCGGCCTGCCAGACAAAGGCGTCCGCGCCCTCCAGGCCGGCCGTCGCGGGCGGTGGCGGTGAAAGACGTTCCAGGGCGTCGGCAATGCGCGTCAGCGCAGCATTTAGATCGGCGTCGTCCATCTCATATCGGTCCTTCTGGTGCGGCGCGCGAGAACCTACCATAAAGGGACGGACGGTCAATATGAGGGTCTTTCAAGACGCCTGAAGATTGCCTATGTAAAGGGCTGTTTAGCAATAGTTTGCAAAGTACCGGCATGCCGCTATAGTCCGGCAGCTTTTTCGGTGCGCCAGACCGCGCCCATGGATATTCAAGGGGGCTTTTATGCTCATATCTCCGGCCTATGCCCAAGCCGCCGCCGGCGGCGCCGAGGGCAGCATGCTCATGCAATTGATGCCGCTGGTTCTCATTTTCGCCGTGTTCTATTTCCTGCTGATCCGGCCCCAGCAGAAAAAAGTCAAAGAACACAAGGCGATGATCGCGGCGGTGCGCCGCGGTGACCGCGTCGTTACGGCGGGCGGCATCATGGGCAAGGTCACCAAGGTTCACGAGGACGACCGCGCGACGGTCGAAATCGCACCTGACGTCAAGATCGACATCGTCGCCTCGACGCTGTCCAATGTGCTCAGCAAATCCGAACCGGCGAACACCAACGAGAAGAAAAGTAGTTCCTCCAGCGACGAGCCGCAAAGCACGAGCAGCCGTCTCGGCGGGCTTTTGGGCGGAAAGAAGAAGTCCGACTAGGTCAATTTCATGCTTTACTTCGCGAAGTGGAAGATTGTGCTGATCGCCTTCGTGGCATTGGCCGGCATCATCTTCACATTACCCAATTTCGTCTCACGCGAGACGGCGGACAGTCTGCCCGACTGGATGCCGCACCAGCAGATCAACCTGGGCCTGGATCTCCAGGGCGGGTCGCACCTGTTGCTTGAGGTCGATACCGCTGCGGTCGTGCGGGAACGCCTGGAAGGCCTGGTCGAGGCGACGCGCGCCGAACTCCGCAAGGCGCGCATCGGCTACACCGGCGGTCTCGGCGTATCCAAAGGCAACAAGGTCCTTGTCCGCGTGCGTAAGCCGGCGGACTTGGATAAGGCGCTCGAGCTGGTCAAGGGACTGGGGAATACGTTGGCGCCCGATGCCTTCGGCTCCGGCGGCGGCCAGGACATCGATGTTAGCGTAGCCGACGGAAACGTCATCGAAGTGGTGATGACGGAGGCGGCCATCATCGACCGCAAGAAGGCGGCCGTCGAGCAATCGATCGAGATCGTGCGACGACGCATCGACGAGACGGGTACGCGCGAACCGACCATTCAGCGCCAGGGCGAGGACCGGATTTTGATCCAGCTCCCCGGCGTCAAGGATCCCGACCGCATCAAGCGCCTCTTGGGCAAGACCGCGAAGATGGTCTTCCGCTTTGTTGACACGACCACAACGGTTGCCGATGCCCAGCGGGGCAGGGTGCCGCCGGGCTCCGAACTGCTGGACGCGGAACCCCGCGAAGGGGATACCGGCCCGGCCCGTCAATACGTCGTGCGCAAGCGGGTCATGGTCAGCGGCGAATCGCTGATCGACGCGCAACCCACCTTCGACCAGGGCCGCCCCGTCGTCAGTTTCCGCTTCGATTCCGTCGGCGCCAAGAAATTCGGCGACGCCACCTCGAAGAACGTCGGGCGGCTGTTCGCCATCGTGCTCGACGGCAAGGTCATCAGCGCGCCGGAAATCCAGTCGCCCATCCTCGGCGGCTCCGGCATCATCACCGGCGGATTCACGGTGCAAACGGCCAACGATTTGGCCGTGCTGCTGCGCGCCGGCGCCTTGCCCGCGCCTCTGAAAATTCTTGAGGAGCGCACCGTCGGTCCCGACCTCGGCGCCGATTCCGTCCGCGCCGGCAAGATCGCCAGCGTCCTCGCCTTCGTCCTCGTCATGGTCTTCATGGCGGCGGCCTACGGGCTGTTCGGCCTCGCCACCGACCTCGCCCTGATCATCAACATGGCGCTGATCGGCGCCGCACTCAGCGTCCTGCAGGCGACGCTGACGCTGCCCGGCATCGCCGGCATCGTGCTGACCATCGGCATGGCGGTCGACGCCAACGTGCTGATCTTCGAGCGCATCCGCGAGGAAATGAGATCGGGCAAGACGCCCTTTGCCGCTGTCGACGCCGGCTACAAGCGCGCCTTGACGACGATTATCGACGCCAACGTCACGACCCTGATTGCCGCCATTCTCCTGTTCGAATTCGGCTCCGGGCCGGTCAAGGGCTTTGCCGTGACGCTCGCCATCGGCATCGTCACGTCGCTGTTCACCGCCGTCACGTTGACGCGTTTGCTGATCGCCACCTGGCTGCGGCGCAAGCGCCCCACCGAACTGCCGCTGTAGGAGGTAGACATGTATCGACTACGGCTCGTGCCTAAGCAAACGAACATCAAGTTCCTGCGCTATCGCCTGATGGCGTTTGTGATGTCGTCGTTGCTGCTGCTGGCTTCCGTCGGCCTGTTTTTCGGCGTCGGGCTTAATTACGGCATCGATTTCGAAGGCGGCATCCTGATCGAGGTGGGATCGGACCAACCGGCCGATCTCGCCAAGATGCGCAGTTCGTTGACGGGTCTCGGCCTCGGCGAGGTCGCCCTGCAGGAGTTCGGCCGCGAAACCGACGTGCTGATCCGCGTTGAGCGCCAACCCGGCGATTCATCGGCCCAGCAGGCGGCCGTCGACACCGTGAAGGAAGCACTGGCCAAGGAAATCAGCGACAAGCTCTCCTACCGCCGCGTGGAATTCGTCGGTCCCAAGGTGAGCGCCGAATTGGTCGAGGCGGGCACCATGGCGATGTTGCTCGCCGTGGCGGCAATGCTGATCTACATCTGGTTCCGTTTCGAGTGGCAGTTCAGTATCGGCGCCGTCCTGGCCCTGATCCACGACGTGGTGCTGACCATCGGCGTCTTCTCGGTCATGCGGCTGGAATTCAATCTCTCGATCATCGCCGCGATTCTGACCATTATCGGCTATTCCATGAACGACACCGTGGTCATCTACGACCGCGTGCGCGAAAACCTGCGGCGCTATCGTTCCCTGCCGCTTCAGGAGTTGCTTGACCGCAGTGTCAACGAAACCCTGGCCCGCACGATCATGACCTCGGTTACGACCTTGCTGGCACTGCTGACCCTGTTCTTCTTTGGCGGCGAGGTGATCCGCGGCTTCACGTTCGCCATGATGTGGGGCGTGGTCGTCGGCACCTATTCGTCGGTCTTCGTGGCGGCGCCGCTGCTGCTGCACCTCGGTGTCCGCCGGGGGGGCGAAGGCTCGGATCAGGACGCGGAGGAAGCCGACAAGGGCAGCGAAATCGCGGAGAGCTCATAGCTCGCCAGACCTAACGCAGAAAGGCGAGGGGATGGACATCACGCCTCTCATTCCGGCCGGCCGCCAGGTGATCCGGAGTTACGGCAATGGCGGATTCACCGTTGCGGACACCCGTCATGATGGCTCGATACTGGTGACGGCGGAACGGACGTTCCCGCTGCCTGCGGCCAGCTTGGGGGAGTTGGCGGCCGAACATTTCGATCCGTTGTGGGACGTTGAACCCAAAATCGAACTCCTGCTGATCGGCACGGGTGCGAAAATGGCTTTTCTGCCGGAAGCTCTGCGCGCCGAGCTCCAAACGCACGGCGTCAGCGTCGACGCCATGGATTCGGGGGCCGCCGCACGGACTTATAACGTTCTGCTTTCCGAGGAACGATTGGTGGCCGCCGCCATCATCGCCGTAGCGTAGGCGGAAACAATTAGCCTATGAGTAGTGACTAACTTCCCGACCGGCGCTAATCTCAATTGGTTGAATGTCAGGGGGCGGATAAAAACGGCAGTTATATGTAGCAGTTATATGTAGATGTCGTGGTTAGTTAGGATGATCCATGACTAAGGATCGAGACCCCCGTCCTGAATTCGACCCAGCTCTCGTTATCGAAGCCGTCGACGAGTTACCGGACGGCTTCGTGCTTTGCGACGCCGACGACAGAATTGTCATCTGCAACCAAAAGCAAGCGCAACTTTTCCCGGAGTTGGCCGCCTTGCTGGTGCCAGGTACACCGTTCGAGAAAATTGTCAGGAGATCCGCCAAAATCGGGATGATTGCCGATGCCGTCGGCCGCGAGGAGGAGTGGATCGCGGAGCGGATGGCGGCACATTTGTCCGATGAACCGACGCGTTTCGAACAACGCTCGACCGACGGGACCTGGATCGAGATCCACGAAAGGAAATTGGCCAACGGTTGCCGGGTCGGCATCCGGACCGATATCACCGAACGCAAACGCGCCGAGGAGGCCCTACAGCGCAGCGAAGAACGATTTCGGGATTTCGCCGAGGTGGCGTCGGATTGGTATTGGGAAATGGGCCCGGATCTGCGCTTCAGCTATTTCTCGGATCGCGTCGAGGAGATCGTCGGTGTACCCGTGGCGTTCCATATCGGCAAAACACGCGAAGAACTCGCGGGCGAAGACGCAACGACCGAGAAATGGCAACGTCATCTTCAGGATCTGAGGGAGCACAAACCCTTCAGGGATTTCCGATATGACAGGCTTGGTCCCAACGGGAAACTCCAATATCTGTCATCGAGCGGCAAACCGATGTTCGATGAAGGCGGCGAGTTTCTCGGCTACATCGGTATTGGCTCCGACCTCACCAATCAGGTGGAAGCCGAAGAGTTGGCGAAGCTGGCAAACGAGCGGTTGGCCGCCGCCGTGGATGCGCTTTCCGAGCCGTTCGCCCTGTGGGATGTCAAAGACCGTCTCGTAATCGGCAATCGCGAATTCCGAAACATCAACGAGGCGATCGGTGACAAAGCCGCACCCGGCGTTTACTACGAGGATTTTCTCCGAGCCTTGGTGGAACATAAGCTGGTCCCCGACGCTTTAGGACGCGAAGACGAATGGTTCTCCGAGCGATTGGAGCAACACCGCAATCCCAAGGGGCCTTTTGAGCAGCAGCGCCTGGGCGGCGTGTGGCTGATGATCTACGATCAAACTCTGCCCGACGGCAGCACCGTGACGATTTCAGCCGACATCACGCACATCAAGGAAGCCGAAGCCAAGCTCGAAGAGAGCCAGGGGCGGCTTCGCGATTATGCCGAGGCAGCGGCGGATTGGTACTGGGAGCAGGATGCCGACCTCAAGTTCACGAACGTCACCGAAGACAATGTCGGCGTGACGGGGATGAAGCAGGAGGACCATTATGGCAAAACCAGGCGTGAAACAGGATTGCTCGACGTCAGCGAAGAAGCGATGGCCGCCCACGAAGCACAACTGTTGGCCAGGGAGCCGTTTTCGGATTTCCGTTTTTCCCGTGTCAAACCGGACGGCGAAAAGGTTTACATCAGCGTCAGCGGCAAGCCGTTTTACGACTTGGACGGTAATTTCGCGGGCTACCGTGGCGCCGGCAGGGACGTCACGGAGGTCGTCGAGGCGGAACGGATAATTGCCGAGGAACGGGACAGAGCGGAAGCCGCCAGCCGCACAAAATCTGATTTCCTGGCCCAGATGAGTCACGATTTCCGCACACCTTTGAACGCGATTTTAGGTTTTTCGCAGATCATCTCGCGGCAAACGTACGGCCCCGTCGGTGACAGCCGGTACGTCGAATACGCTCAGCACATGTACCGCAGCGGCAACCTGTTGCTGGAGTTCGTCGACGACCTTCTGGACGTCTCAAAGATCGAAGCCGGAGAACTTGAACTCAACGTCCAATCCATCCGTTTGGCGGAGGTCGTCGAAGAACTGCGTCATATGTACGACGATCAATTCGGGGACAAAAATCTGAATTTTATCGCCGATATTCCTTCGAACGCAGAAACCTTGGACGCGGACCGAGCCGCCCTCATGCGCATGCTGTTCAATATTCTGTCGAACGCCGTCAAATTTACGCCGGCCGGCGGCTCCATTTCTCTCAGCGCCAGCAGGACCAACGGTTTCGTCACCGTGGCCGTCGAGGATACCGGCATCGGTTTCGACGAGGACGAGTTGGAAACGGTTCTCTCGCCGTTCGGCCGCGCCAAGAGTGCCGTGGTCAACGGTATCGACGGGACCGGCCTCGGGCTTTCCATCGTGGAATCGATGATGCGGGCCCACGGCGGGCGCCTGGAAATGGAAAGCGCCGAGGGGAAAGGCGTCAAGGCTAGTCTGATATTTCCCGGCACCTGAGCCGCCACAAACGAAAAGCGGGGGCCCGGAAGCCCCCGCCGATCGTGTAGAAATTGTCCCGGCGACTAGTAGAGGTTCTGCGCCGCGACCATCGAAAACAGCATCGGGATCGACAGCATGGTGTTCGTCCTTGAGAACAGCATCGCCGTCCGCGCCGCGGCCGCTTTGGCGTCCGCGTCGACCTCGACCATGCCCAAGGCTTTTTGCTGGTTCGGCCAAATGACGAACCAGACGTTGAACCACATGATGGTACCGAGCCACATGCCGATGCCGATGAACATATGCTTGCCGACGCCGTCCATCAGACCGATGGTGATGGCTTCGACGAGGTAGCCGTTCATGGCGGCCAGGATCAGGCCGGTGATGATGGTGGCCATGGCGCCCCAGCGGAACCACCACAGCGCCGCCGGTGCGATGACCTTGCCGATGGCCGGCTTCTGGTCATCCGGAATGTTGGGCATGTTGGGGATTTGCACGAAGTTGAAGTACCACAACAAGCCGATCCACATGACGCCGCTGAGGACGTGCAGCCAGCGGAAGAAATAGGGGCCGAAGTCGGCCGATGAATAGCCCTGATTCGAATAGTAGATGATGAACATCACGACCGAGAGCACAAAGCCCGCAATCACGGTGTTTCTGAGCGAGGTGAGTATTGCTGCCACTGTCTTTTCCCTCCGTCGATCGAGTTAGATGACTTGAAGGTCCTCCCAACTGATCTGGTTAACCAAACAAGTAAACAAGGGGTTGAAAGACCCCCCCATTGAATGCCGGAAATCGGTGGTTCCAAAGCTCCCTATATCCGACTCCCAGGCTATGATATGCAAAACTAGGGGCTTTGGTGACAAAAGTGAAGGCCTAATTTAGAAGTATTCTTAATTACGTATCCATACAGCAAAAGTGTTATACTTTACCAAATCTGGTATCCGCAGGCGGCACGCCCACATTTTATGCCCTCCGAAGCTTCACCTGACGACTATGCCTATTGTGCGAGACAGGCCCGTGCGCATGACTACGACCGCTATCTGGCGGCTTTGACGGCGCCTAACCGGTTACGGGAACATCTGCTCGCTCTGATCGCCTTCAACGATGAATTGGCGAGGGTGCGTGACGCCGTGACGGAGCCGGCGCTCGGCGATATCCGCTTTGCCTGGTGGCGCGAGGCGGTCAATGAGGGTCTGACCGGTGGTCAGAATGACCATCCCGTTGCCCGCGCCCTGGCGACGACCGTGCGGGTTTTCGACCTGGACGGCCATTACCTCCACGCCATGATCGACACCCGCGCCCGCGACCTCGACGACGAGCCGTTCCGCGACATCGATGAATTGGAAGCCTATGCCGACGGAACCAGCGCCAATCTGGCGCAGCTTATGTTGGGCGTACTGGGTGCTTCCGACGCAAACGCCATGACGGCGGGCCGCCGCATCGGCACCGCCTGGGGTCTTATCGCCGCGCTGAAGACGATGCCGTTGCTGCGCGGACGGGGCCGCAACCTGCTGTCCGGTGAACTCGCGTTCGGCCAGGTCATGGACAAGATCGACGACCACCTCGTCCTCGCGCGCGGCCAAGCCCGGCACGTGCCGCGCAAGGCACTGCCGGCGATGCTCAGTGCGGTGATCGGAGACATGTACGTCGAAAGGCTGCGTCACGCCGGCGAGGGCGCCAGCGTTCAGGATCTCTACATCATGCCGCTGCCCCGCACGGCGCGGGTCATCTGGCGCTGGGTGCTGGGACGGTATTAGGTATCTAACCACTCTCCCAGATCGGCAAGGGCGCGCTTCGACATGGCGGGCTTGCGTTCCTTCTTGTGGACGCGCTCGGGCAGCGGCGGGAAGAGGCCGAAATTGACGTTCATGGGCTGGAAGGTCTTGGCCTCGGCGCCGCCGGTGATATGGGCGAGGAGGGCGCCGAAGGCGGTGGTCGGCGGGGGCGGCGAGAGTTTTTCTCCCATCGCCTCGGCGGCGGCGAAGCGGCCCGCCAGCAGACCTATGGCGGCGCTTTCGACGTAGCCCTCGACGCCCGTGACCTGTCCGGCAAACCGCAGGCGCGGCTCGGCTTTGAGGCGCAGGCTGCCGTCCAGCAATTCGGGACTGTTGATGAAGGTGTTGCGATGGACGCCGCCGAGGCGGGCGAATTCGGCGTTTTCCAGGCCTGGAATGGTTCGGAAGAGGCGCACCTGCTCGCCGTGCTTGAGCTTGGTCTGGAAGCCGACCATGTTGTAGATCGTGCCGAGCGCGTTGTCCTGACGCAACTGAACGATGGCGTGGGATTTGACGTCCGGGTCGCGCGGATTGGTCAGGCCGACGGGTTTCATCGGACCCCAACGCAAGGTTTGCGGCCCGCGTTCCGCCATGACCTCGATGGGCAGGCAGCCTTCGAAGTACGGCGTGTCCTTCTCCCACTCCTTGAATTCGGTTTTCTCGGCCGTGAGCAGCGCCTCGATGAAGGCGGTGTATTGCGCCTCGTCCATGGGACAGTTGATGTAATCGCGGCCGTCGCCGATGTCGCTCGACTTGTCGTAGCGCGACTGGAACCAGGCGATGTCGAAATCAATGGAATCGCGATGAACGATAGGCGCGATGGCGTCGAAGAAAGCCAGCCCGTCGTCTCCCGTCAGGTCGCGCACGGCCTCGGCCAGGGTATCGGAGGTGAGGGGGCCGGTGGCAACGATGACGGATTGCCAATCGGCCGGCGGCAGGCCGTCGATTTCGCCGCGTTCGACCTCAATCAAGGGTTCGGCCTCGATGGCGGCGGTGACGGCATCGGAATAGGCCACCCGGTCGACGGCCAGGGCGCCGCCCGCGGGCACACGGTTTTTGTCGGCCGAGGCCATAATGATTGAGCCGGCGCGGCGCATCTCCTCGTGCAGCAAACCGACGGCGTTGTTTGCGGCGTCGTCGGAGCGGAAGGAATTGGAGCACACCAGTTCGGCGAGGCCGCCGGTGAGGTGGGCTTCGGTGCCGCGAACGGGTCGCATCTCATGGATCACGCTAGCCACGCCCGCCCGCGCAAGCTGCCAGGCGGCTTCCGAGCCGGCCAGGCCGCCGCCGATAATATGAACGGGAGATGGGGTCGTCATAGCGCGATCATCCGCGATTGGGTATAAGGCTGCTGGGTATAAGCTAATCACCCATCCGACCAAAGCAAATTCCGGAGATTATTCGTGAGGCTGGAAGATTTTACGCCCCTGATGTTCATCGCCGCCCTGTTCGTGGCTTTTCACTTCATCCGCCAGAAGTTCCTCGGTCCAACCATCACGCCGGAGGAACTGGCCGACCGCGTGGAAGCGGGATCCGCCTATCTCCTGGACGTGCGCGGTCCCGACGAGTTCGTGGGGCCGCTGGGCCACATCGACGGCGCCGTCAACGTGCCTGTGGGCGAACTCGCAGGCGAGATCGCCGGTTTGGGACCCAGTTTCAACGATGCGAAGGAAAGCCTGATCGTCACCATCTGCCGGACCAACAACCGCTCCCCCCGCGCCGCCCGAATGCTGCGCGACGCGGGCTTCACAAACGTTCAGGTGCTCAAAGGCGGTATGACGGCCTGGAACCGCAAGAAACTGCCCGTTGCGTAACGGCCGCGACCAGATATGTCGCGCTTAGAATCTGACGCGATCATCTGAACGAATGCTGTCCCCCCCATCCTGTCCTTCCCCCGCCAGGGGGGAAGGGACACAAATTTGATAAGTAGCTCCAGCTAACAATAGCCATCCCCCTTGATGGGGGAGGGTTGGGTGGGGGTGGGGCAACTAGAAACTGCCCATCAATCGTGCCTCCCAGCGAGCCATTTCCGTTGACCCCACATATCTCGGCATGAGAACATCCTGCGAACAGATTTGAACTCGAAAGGGCAAGCCATGTTTACCCGACTTCGTGTTTTCACAGCTCTCGGCCTTCTCGCCGCTCTGGCGGCATTCGGCGGCCGTCCGGCTCTGGCGGCGCCGCAAATTCTCGGTTTGGTCGCCAGCGCGGACGCCTTGCCGCTGCACTGCGAAGGCGGGTTCTGCTCGACGGAAGCCACGGTGTTCTGCCTGCAGAAATGGCGCATGTCGCCGGTCGCCGGCACCTCGTTCTACACCGCCGGGGGCGAAGGCGTGAGACTTGTCGCCAAGGCCAAGGACGGCACCCGCGTCGTCATTCCCAATCCCGAGCTTAAGGTCGCGGCGCTGCGCGGCCACAACGCCGTCCGCATGGGCGTGGACGTCGATTGGATGGTCAAGCGCGGGTATGACTCGGCCGTGCTGGAAATCGGCCGGATGGTCTCCCTGATTCCCAAACCGTTCGAGGGCGATCCCAAACCGCAAACCGCCCGCGACATCGAAGTCGCCATCGGTCCGTTGCGCGAAATCGGCAATAAGCTGGTCGACAATGGCGGCGTCAACATCGCCGCCGCCCAGATCGTCAACCAGATCGCCAACAAACTGCCAAGGCTGGGACGAGCGTCCGACAAAATCCGCGCCGCCGCCTGGGGCGAGTATACGGCGGGGCTCAAGGGTGGAGACGAGAAGGCCTGGAAGAAGGCAAAGGCCTCTTTCAAGGATTGTCAGGGCCGCACGTTCGGCGGCTACGTTTCCCTGCGCCAGTGCCTGAGTTCCCAGCACGACATCATGGTGGGAAAACTCAATACGCGCTATTGGCAGGCCACCGACCAGAACATGTGAACCGGCCGGTTCCGAAGAAAGGGGCGCAACGGTCTGCGCCCCTTTTTTGTGGGATTTGACATCGATCGATCCCGAGCCTAGAAAAAGCAAACTCTCTAAGCCGAGGTATCATGACATCGACGACCGAAATGGCGTGGGACACGCCGTTCGAAACTGCGACCGGTTACATCACCGAACCGCGGAACGACTGGGATTTGGATGAAGTCAGGGCGCTGTTCGCTCTCCCTTTCAACGACCTCGTTCACCAGGCGCAAATTGTGCATCGACGGAACTTCGACCCCAACACCGTCCAGGTGAGCCGGCTGCTGTCGATCAAAACCGGCGGCTGCGAGGAGGACTGCAAGTACTGTCCCCAATCCGCCCATTACGATACCGGCGTCGACGCGACAAAACTGATGTCGCCCGATGTGGTGGTGGAAGCCGCCCGGCAGGCCCAACAGTCAGGCGCCACGCGGTTCTGCATGGGCGCCGCCTGGCGGGAGTTGAAGGACCGCGATCTCGAGGCCTGTGTTGAAATCGTTGAAAGCGTCAAATCCTTGGGTCTGGAAACCTGCATGACCCTCGGCATGCTGACGGAGGACCAGGCTGGAAAGCTGGCCGATGCCGGTTTGGATTACTACAACCACAACATCGATACCTCGGCCGAGTACTACGGCGAGATCATTACGACCAGGACCTTCGAGGACCGGCTCAAAACCCTGGGTTATGTCCGCGACGCCGGCATGAAGACCTGCACGGGCGGCATTGTCGGCATGGGGGAAACCCGGGATGACCGCGCCCGCATGATCCACACCCTCGCCGTGATGCCCAAGCATCCGGAAAGCGTGCCGATCAATATGCTGATCAAGATCGAAGGCACGCCGCTAGCGGCAAATGATGCGGAGCAGGATATTCTCGAGTTTGTTCGAACCGTCGCGGTCGCCCGGATCGCATTGCCGAAGTCATACGTCCGGCTCTCAGCCGGGCGCGAAAGCATGTCGGACGAAGCCCAGGCCCTGTGTTTCCTGGCCGGCGCGAATTCCATGTTTGGCGGTGACAAACTGCTGACCGCGGACAATGCCGGAGAAGGGCGCGACCGGGATCTGCTGGACCGATTGGGGATGACCACCGAATAACGGGAATCACCGATCCCACGTGCGAGCTCACTTCATGTAGCGCGGATTGGCGAGGCGAAGTTTGTCCCTTGCCGTCGAGCGCAGGTGCTCCAACACCTCCTCTTTCCGCCCGTCCAGATCGCCGGCGCCGATCATTTCCGCCAAGCGGGCGTTCAGGTCCTCCAGATTCCCCTCTGTTTGAAGCAGTTCGCGTAGCCTCGTGAGTTCATCGGCATCCATTTCCCCGCCCTCTCGCAGGGTTCTCTGCACGGTCGCCAACAGATTGAGGGCGATGCGCAGTTGGAAGGCGGTCCGGCCTTCGAGCAGGGGAGCAATCTCATCTCCTAGAAACTCGGACACGGCCTCGATCAATTCGGCGGCGTCGGGACGGTCGATCGGCATATCGGTCCTTTCTCCCTGGCAGGCCGTCAATCGACCAGTTGCAACAGGTCGTATTCGGTTTCAGCGGCGCGGCGGCCGATGGCGGCTTTTTCCATGGACCGGTCGGTGCCGTTCAAATGGCCGATCGCGAATTGCAGGCAGATTATGCCCCATTTCAGACAACCGAAAACCAGCCAGTAATGCAAGGTCTCGGGGCTGACGGGACTGCCGCCGCCCGCTGAGTAGCCCTCAAGCATGTCGTCGACCTCGCCGAACCCGCCCACGGTTTTCTCCTCGCCGTAGCGCCAGGCGGGAATACAGATCCATCCAAGGTCGCCGACCGGGTTGCCGAGCTGGGCCAGTTCCCAATCCAGCACGCCGCGCAAACCTTCCGGGCCGACCATGATATTGCCGTTGCGGAAGTCGCCGTGGATCAAACCATGGCCTTCACCCGCCAGTTCGGTGCGCTCGGCCAGCCAGCGGAGGCCGTAGTGAAAACCGGGATGGGGATGGCCGAATTCATCGAGGACGGTGCGGTAATCCGTCAACATCTCCTGAACGGTCTGGGATTTGAGCGGCGGCAGCCGGTCCAGCGGAAGGTTATGGATTTGAGCCGCCGCCCGGCCGCACTGATAGGCCAGACGGGTGCGTGCTTCGGCAAATGCGTCGTCTCTCAATATGCGCCGCGCCAGCGTCTCGCCTTCCAGCCGTTGCATGACGAAGCCTTCGCTGGTCCGGTCTTCGGCTTCCAGAAAGAACGGCACATCCGGTACCGCAACGCCGGCACTGCCGGCCAGCTTGATGAGCTTGCCCTCGGTGATCCGGCTGACGCTGAACGGACTGGCCGCCGAGGCCGTCATGGGGTCCCGCTTGAGGATAAGCGGAACTTCCTCGCCGCCGGACAACACCGCCTCGAACGACCATGTCTCGCGGCTTGCCCCCATGGAGAGCTGCCTGAGTCCAGAAAGGCCGGTCCCGCTGCCATAATGCGCCGCGAGCTTTTCCCGCAGCACGGCTTCGAGCCGTTCGACGTTTGCGTCCGGGTCCAGCGGCACCTCCCCCGTTCAGGCGCTCTTCTTGCGCCGGGCCGGTTTTTTCGCGGCTTTGGTTGATTTCGTCTTCTTTGCCGCTTTCTTCAGGGGCGCTTTGACCGCCTTGCCTTTTTTCGTGCCCTTGATGGTCTTGCGCGGCGCGCGGGAGGCCTTGGCAAGCACCTTCTTAAGGTATTCACCTGTAAAGCTGCCCTTGACCTTGGCGACTTCCTCAGGCGTGCCCGCGGCGACGATCCGGCCGCCCTTGTCGCCGCCTTCGGGGCCGAGATCGAGCACCCAGTCGGCCGTCTTGATGATGTCGAGGTTGTGCTCGATCACAACCACCGTGTTGCCGGTGTCGACCAAGGTATGCAGGACTTCGAGCAGTTTGGAGACATCCTCGAAGTGCAAACCGGTGGTGGGTTCGTCCAGGATGTAGAGCGTCTGGCCCGTCGCCCGCTTGGAAAGTTCCTTGGCGAGCTTGACGCGCTGCGCTTCGCCGCCTGAGAGCGTTGTGGCGGCCTGGCCCAAGTGGATGTAGCCGAGCCCCACACGCTGCAAGGTAACCAGCTTGTCGCGGATCACCGGCACGGCGGCAAAGAAGTCGGCCCCTTCGTCGACGGTCATGTCGAGCACGTCGGCGATGGATTTGTCCTTGAACTTCACCTCCAGCGTTTCGCGGTTGTAGCGTCGGCCCTTGCAAACGTCGCACTGCACATAGACGTCGGGCAGGAAGTGCATTTCGATCTTGATCATACCGTCGCCCTGGCAGGCCTCGCAGCGCCCGCCCTTGACGTTGAAGCTGAAGCGGCCCGGCTTGTAGCCCCGCGCGCCCGCTTCCGGCAGCCCGGCGAACCAGTCCCGAATCGGCGTGAAGGCGCCGGTGTAGGTGGCGGGATTGGACCTCGGCGTCCGACCGATGGGCGACTGGTCGATGTCGATGATCTTGTCGAGGAATTCCAAGCCCTCAATGGCGTCGTGGGCGCCCGGGTGGTGACGCGCATTGTTGAGGCTCCGCGCGGTCGCCTTGTAGAGCGTTTCGATAACGAGCGTGGACTTGCCGCTGCCGGAAACGCCGGTGACGGCGGTGAACGTGCCGAGGGGGATCTCGGCATCCACCTTGTGCAGGTTATTTGCGGTCGCGCCCAAGACCTTGATCTTCTGGCCCGGGTGCCCCGGCCGCCGGTCGGTTGGGATGGAGATCTGTTTGGTCCCGACGAGGTATTGGCCGGTCAGGCTGCCGGCACTTTGCATGATCGCTTTGGGCGGTCCCTCCGCCACCACCTCGCCGCCGTGGATGCCGGCTCCAGGCCCCATGTCGATGACGTGATCGGCGGCGTGGATCGCTTCTTCGTCGTGCTCGACGACGATTACGGTATTGCCGATATCGCGCAGCCGCAAAAGGGTTTCCAACAATCGCGCATTGTCGCGCTGATGCAGGCCGATGGAGGGCTCGTCGAGAACGTAGAGCACGCCCGTAAGGCCGGAGCCGATCTGGGAGGCCAGCCGGATGCGCTGGCTTTCACCACCGGACAATGTGCCTGAGGAGCGGGACAGCGTGAGGTATTCAAGCCCCACTTTATTGAGGAAGCCGAGGCGTTCGTTGATTTCCTTGAGGATGCGTTCGGCGATCTCCAATTGCTTGTCGTTGAGTTTTTCGCTCAGGCCCTCGAACCAGGCGCCGGCCCCGTAGATCGACATGGCCGCGACCTGGCTGACGTGCAAGCCGTCGATCTTGACCGCCAGGGCTTCCTGCTTGAGGCGCTGCCCGCCGCAGGCCTCGCAGGGCGCGGAGCTTTGGAAACGCCCCAATTCCTCACGGATCCACGACGAATCGGTTTCGCGCCAGCGGCGCTCCAGGTTGGGAATGACGCCCTCGAACGGGCGCTCGGTCGAGTAGGTCCGTTTGTCGTTCTCGTAGACCATCTTGATCGTTTCCTTGCCCGAACCGAACAGGATGGCATTACGGGCGCGCTCGTCCAATTCGTTGAACGGCGTATGGACGCTCACCTTGTAGTGTCTGGCGAGGCTCTCCAGCGCTTGCGTGTAGTAGGGCGAGGTCGTCTTCGACCAGGGCACGATGGCCCCCTGGCTAAGGCTGAGGTTGGCATCCGGGACAACCAGATCGGCGTCGAAATCGAGCGTCGTGCCGAGACCGTCGCAAGACGGACAGGCGCCGAACGGATTGTTGAAGGAGAACAGCCTCGGTTCGATCTCCTCGATGGTGAATCCCGAAACCGGGCAGGCGAACTTGGCGGAGAACATCGTGCGCTCCCCGCCGTCCGCGTTCTCGGCGATGGCCAGCCCGTCGGCCAATTCGAGCGCCGTTTCGATGCTGTCGGCCAGGCGGTTGCCGAGATCGCCCTTGATGACGACGCGATCGACAACAACCTCGATGTCGTGCTTGAGCTTCTTGTTGAGCGCCGGCGCGTCTTCGATCTCGTAGTGCTCGCCGTCGATCTTGACTCGCTGGAAGCCGCGTTTCATCAGGTCGGCCAGCTCCTTGCGGTATTCACCCTTGCGGCCGCGCACGATGGGGGCCAGCAGGTAGAGCCGGGTGCCTTCCTCCATCTCCAAGAGCCTGTCGACCATTTGGGAAACCGTTTGGCTTTCGATGGGAAGGCCGGTTGCGGGAGAGTAGGGGATGCCGATGCGCGCAAACAGTAGGCGGAGGTAGTCGTAAATCTCCGTCACGGTGCCGACGGTGGAGCGGGGATTGCGCGACGTCGTTTTCTGTTCGATTGAGATCGCCGGGGACAAGCCTTCGATGCTTTCGACATCGGGCTTTTGCATCATCTCCAGGAACTGGCGGGCGTAGGCCGAAAGACTTTCGACGTAACGCCGTTGCCCCTCGGCATAAATCGTGTCGAAGGCCAGCGACGATTTGCCGGAACCGGACAGGCCGGTAATCACCGTCAGGGTATCGCGGGGAATTTCTACGTCGACGCCACGCAGATTGTGCTCACGGGCGCCCCGGATGGAGATGGTTTTTTGCATTCGTGCCGGTATTTCTCTTCAGAACGGGATAATCGCCCCGGTAGAGGGCGGAAACGATCCATCATAAATGATGCCGGGTGATTTTCGTCAAACTATTCGTACCGTGATGGTGGCAATTGGTTGTCCAGAGGCTATAGTGCCGCAGGCCTGAATTTGCGGGTACACAAGCACCACAAGATCGTGCTATTAATCTAGCACGAATGAGAACATATAGGGAACAAAATCATGGCGGGCAGCCTCAACAAAGTACTTTTGATCGGCAACCTGGGAGCTGACCCGGAAATCCGGACGACCAATGACGGCACCAAGCTGTGCAACCTCAGGATTGCCACCAGCGAGGGTTGGCGCGACCGCAATTCAGGCGAGCGACGGGAAAAAACCGAGTGGCACCGTGTCGTAATCTGGAATCCCCAGGGCGGCAAACGCGGTTTGGTCGATATCGCCGAGCAGTACCTGCGCAAGGGTTCCAAGGTCTACATCGAAGGCCAGCTTCAAACCCGCAAATGGCAGGACCAAAGCGGCCAGGACCGCTATTCGACCGAGGTCGTCTTGCGCCCCTTCAACGGTGAGTTGACCATGCTCGACAGCCGCGGCGGCGGCGGCGGTGACTTCGGAGGCGGTGGTGATTTCGGCGGCGGTGGAGACTACAACGGCGGCGGCAACGATTTCGGCGGCGGTGGCGGCAGCGCACCCGACATCGACGACGAGATACCTTTCTAGATCGCATCCGCTTAAACTCATCACGATCCACGGTAGGATTTTCACCGACCATATTCGCTTTTTCGGCAATTGCTGATACTGTCACCCTGCGTGATTTGGAGGTCCTTGACCTGTGAACGAGTGGGGTGCTCAGAAGCGGTTGTCCGCGATCCTGATAGCCGATGTCGTCGGCTATACCCGGCTCGTTGAACGCGACAGGGACGGCACGGTGGCGGCCTGGCGGTCCGCCAAAGAGAACGTCATCGATCCCGCCATCTCCAAGCACTCCGGCAAGATCGTCAAGCATACCGGCGACGGTTTCCTGGCCGAATTCCCAACCGTCGAAAACTGCGTCGAATGCGCCGTCGGCATGCAACGGGACCTGGCCGAGAGCGCGCTCGATTTCCGCATGGCGGCAAATCTCGGCGACATTGTCGATGACGGTGAGGACATCCACGGCGAGGGGGTCAACATCGCCGCCCGTATGGAGGCCTTGGCGCCCGATGGCGGCATTTGTATTTCGGGAAGCGTCTTCGATCAGGTGCGCAACCAGCTTCGTTACCAATACGAAGATCTCGGCGAGCACGTCGTAAAGAACGTTTCGGCGCCGGTCAGGGTATACCGCATCGATCTGGGACCGGACCCGGTTTCGGCTCCTCACCTACCGACAAGCGCCGCGGGTCCGGTTGCGGACTCCGAGCAGGACAAACCGTCTATCGCGGTGCTGCCTTTCGACAATATGTCGAGCGATCCGGAACACGACTATCTCGCAGATGGGTTGGTGGAGGACATTCTCACCGGGCTATCCCATCAGCGCTGGCTGACCGTCATCGCGCGCAACTCCAGCTTCGCCTACAAAGGACAGCAATTGGACCTCAAGCAAGTCGGCCGCGAACTGGAAGTCCGTTACCTCTTGGAAGGCAGCGTGCGGGCGTCGGGAAAACGTATACGCGTCACGGCCCAGTTGATCGAAGCTGCCACCAACGATCATCTGTGGGCCAACAAATACGATCGCGAGATCGACGACATTTTTGCCCTTCAAGACGAATTGACGGCGGCCATTCTCGGCGCCATCGAGCCGGAACTGGGGGCGGCAGAACGGCGGCGGGCACACAAGCAACCTGCGGGGAGCTTGAGCGCCTGGGCACAGTATCAAATGGGGGTCGAAGCGCTTTTTCACTTTGACAAGGAAGGGCATGACAGGGCGCTGGAGCATTTCGAGCGCGCCGTCGAAATAGACCCGCAATTCGCCCCGGCTTACGCCCAGGCCGCCTATGCCCACATGTATAATGCCCTGATGGGGCTTGTGGACGACCGGGAGGCTGAATTGGATGAAGCCCTCCGGCTCGGAACCAAGGCGGTAGGCCTGGACGATCGCGACGCCATCGCTCATTTCGCGTTGGGGCGGACCTACGGGACGCGCGGAGATTTCGCGGCGGCGGAAATAGAGCTTCGCACCGCGCTGGAAATCAATCCGAATTCGGCTCAGGCCCATCACGGCCTCGGCTTCGTCCAGTGCTTTTCCGGCCAATATGAAGCGGCGCTGGAGAGCTTCGACAGGGCTATTCGGCTTAGTCCGCAGGATCCGCACAGGTGGGCGTTCTACGTCCTGAAGGCCTATTCGTTCCTGCAACTGAATCGCTTCGAGGAGGCCGCGGAGATGGCGCGCCAGAGCATACGTTCGCCGCATTCGCAAATTTGGGCGCGCATCTACCTGGCGGCCGCACTTGGCCACATGAACCGTCGCGACGAGGCCAAACCCGTTTTTGACGACATCTACCGTATGAACAAGGAATTTTCGGAGACGTTCGTTCACGAAGTTCAGCACTTTGATTCCGGCCCGGGCGCGATGGACTTCCTGTTGGAGGGGCTGCGCAAGGCTGGGCTGGAAAACAGCTCTGCGGGAGCAACTCACGCTTAGTCGGCATCCAGGAATTCGGCGATCACCGGGTTGACGAGGTCGGGCCGAACGACGGCCGCCATATGCCCGCCTTCCGGAAGTTCGACCTGGTGCATGCCCGGCAGTTTGTCCAACATGATTTCCCGAATGCCCTTAATCGTATTTCGAGTGTTGGTGGCCGTGATGATGAGTATGCGTGCGGCGAAGTCCGCCCACGCCTCCACGGGCGTCGTTTCGTCGAGGCAGGCCCCCCAAGTGTCGTTGAGCGCCGGCAGGATCGACATTACGCCGACGCGGCGCGGCTCGTCCATGCGCGCCCAGGAGCCTTCGCCGAACCAATAATCGATAAACATCTCGCCCAAGGCATCCCAATCCTGCCGCGCCACCATTTTTTCGAACCGTTCACGAATTCCGACGATTTCGGCAAATTCCTCCTCGCGTCCATGCATGGCCAGAAGATGGAAGGGGTTGGGTTCAATTAGAATCAATTTTTGAACTTGGGACCCCAGTGACAGGGCCGCATCCATAACCACTGCGCCCCCGAGAGAGTGCCCGATCAAAGTCACAGGACCATCGAGCATTTCGGCAAGAGCGCAAACGAGTACCGATTGATCTTTCATGGTTTGGGGCTCGCCGAGCGGCCACGGCGTCGATTTGCCGATACCGCGGAGGTTTATGGCCAGAAGCCGGTAGCGGTGTTTGAGATCGCCAATCAGGGCCGCCCACTGCCGATTGTTGCTGCCACCGCTGTGGACGAGGATGACGGGCGGGCCGTTTCCGTCGTCCGTGTAATCGACCGAAAGTCCGTTGCTGACATGTACCGGCATAATTCTGACTCGAATGCAACTAACAAGCACTAAGTATTTGGTTTTCCTACCGTTATTCTGGCGCGGACGGCATCGGCTGGTCAAGAACGGATACCTCAGGTATTTGGCCGTACGCGAAATTGCTGGAGATTTGGCGGTCCGAGACCAAAATCTTGAGTGCTTGAAGTCGCGCGCCTCTCCGGGTATGAACGGCCTTAAGTTTCACCATCACAACATTCGAAGAGGAATTAAACGATGGCTCAAGCCACCGCGAGACACATTCTGGTTGACAGCGAAGAGTTCTGCACAGAGCTCAAGACGAAGATTGCCGAGGGCGGGGACTTCGCCGAACTGGCGCGCGAGCACTCGTCTTGCCCGTCCGGCGCCAACGGCGGCGACCTGGGCTCCTTCGGTCCCGGCCAGATGGTGCCGGAATTCGATCAGGTCGTATTCAGCGCCGACATCAATGAAGTCCAGGGTCCGGTGAAGACCCAATTCGGCTACCACCTGCTTGAGGTCACCAGCCGCACCGACTAACCGCTATCCAAATCCGCTTTTCCGGAAATCTCCAACTCAGTCGGTTTCCGGAAAAGCTCTCACTTGCACATGAAATAGTAATTGCGCGTTCCGGGTGGAGCACTGACGCCAACGGCGCTCAAATTGTGCTTCTTGCAGTGCTCCACCGCCAATTCCCGGGCGATCTTGGCACTCGTGCGACCGCCCAGAAGAATATGATCCGGAGATGTCTCCACGATCTGAGGGATTTCCTCTCTGATCTGCTGGACTAAGGATTTCCACCATTCGGCCTTGTGATCGGACAGGGATTTATCGCCCAGGCAACACTCTTCGCCGGCGTCATAGAACATCATGAATTCGCCGATGCCGAATCTTTCCACAAGATAACTGGCGAACGAACCGGCCGCCGCATACGAGATCGCGTACCCGCCCTGATCCTTCGGCATCCTGTAGACCGCTGGAAACAATTCTTCCGCACTCTTGTCTATGGGAAAGGCCCGGTAGCGGGTGGCGTAATGAATAAAGGCTTTGTGTGGCCCTCCGGCCTTGGCGCCGACCGGTACCGCTTTCAGGCCCTGATCGCGCATTTTCCATTCGACATGAACGGCAATCCCCTCCCTGAGAAAGCGGAACTGACTCGGAGTGAAGATATGAGCGATTTCATGAACCAGCGCGTCCCTGGTGTCGCCCAGGTCTTTGATGCTGAGCTTGATTTTGTTGATGTGGGGGATGGCGTGGGGCCGGGTATAATGGTTGATGTCGATGGTAAGTTCGCTTGGCCTGGGTTTGCCGAGATAGTCGCTAACAAGGCGAATCGTCTTTTCGGCCCGAACACGCAAATCCTCGGCTTTTTGCTCAGAGATGTCCGCGTCGTAAAGGAAGATCTCGGTTGGTTTTGACGAATCGTTGCCGGCACACGATACCAAGCCCATGAGGGCCACAAGCGGGGTCAAGGCCCCACTAATTATCCTAACCACGAAACCATTCCCATATGACGAAATACTTTGATCCAAATACAGTATTTGCGTGTGGTGAATCAAGCCCGTAAAGTACCGGTTTCCGCATCTGCGAAGCTTGTCCAAAACCACAAAACTTGGTATATTGGAACCGTTCGCAACCCCTACATATCGGGGTTTTTATATATTTGATATTCCAGGGTTTTTTGCACTGCATTCAGGCGTGCAACAGGCTCGGAACGGGAACCCCCAAACGGGCCATTTTTTGACCGAAACCCAAGCACCTCCACCGCCTCCTCCTGACGATCCCGAAGGTCCCGGATCGGACGATATCGCACCCGTCACCATCGAAGAGGAGATGCGCCGCTCGTACCTCGATTACGCCATGAGCGTGATCGTCAGCCGGGCGCTGCCTGACGTTCGTGACGGCCTCAAGCCGGTGCACCGGCGCATCCTGTTCTCGATGAACGAGCAGGGTTTTACCCACGACAAGAGCTACCGCAAGTCGGCCACCAGCGTCGGCGACGTCATGGGTAAGTATCATCCGCACGGCGATCAGGCGATCTACGACGCCATGGTGCGCATGGCGCAGGATTTCGCCATGCGCCTGCCGTTACTTGATGGCCAGGGCAATTTCGGATCGATGGACGGCGACCGGGCCGCCGCCATGCGCTACACCGAAATCCGCATGGCCGAAACCGCCGAGGCGCTGTTGGAGGATATCGACAAGGAAACCGTCGATTTCCAGCCCAACTACGACGAAAGCCGGCAGGAGCCGATCGTTCTGCCGTCGCGGCTACCGAATTTCCTCGTCAACGGCGCCGGCGGCATTGCCGTCGGCATGGCGACCAACGTTCCGCCCCACAATTTGGGGGAGGTCATCGACGCCTGTTGTGCCTACGTCGATGATCCGGAGATTTCGGTTAACGACCTGATCGAGCTCGTCCCGGCGCCGGATTTTCCCACTGGCGGTCTGATCCTGGGCTCGGGCGGGGCGCGGCAGGCCTACCACACGGGGCGCGGCAGCGTTCTGATGCGCGCGCGAACGCATTTCGAGGATATCGGCAAGGATCGCCAGGCCATTATCGTCACCGAGGTGCCGTACCAGGTGAACAAGGCGCGCATGATCGAACAGATCGCGGAGCTGGCCCGCGACAAGCGTATCGAGGGCATCGGCGACCTGCGCGACGAAAGCGACCGCCAGGGCGTGCGCGTGGTGATCGAGCTGAAACGCGACATCAACGCCGACGTCGTGCTCAACCAGCTATTCCGCCACACCCAGCTTCAGACCAGCTTCGGCGTCAACATGCTGGCCCTGAACGGCGGCCGTCCCATCATGCACACGCTGCGGGACAGCATTACGGCCTTCGTCGACTTCCGCGAACAGGTCATCACGCGGCGCACTGTATTCGAACTCAACAAGGCGCGCGACCGGGCCGAGGTCCTGGTCGGCCTGGCCATTGCGGTCGCCAATATCGACGAGATCATCGCCATCATCCGGGGCGCCAAGGATCCCGCAGAGGCCCGCGCCGGCCTGATGGAAAAGAACTGGCCGGCCGGTGATGTGGAGCCCCTGATCGCGCTGATCGACGATCCCAGCCATGCCATTGTCGACGGCTACTACAAGCTCAATCAGGCCCAGGCCCGGGCCATCCTTGAACTGCGGCTGCAGCGCTTGACGGCCCTCGGCCGCGACGAGGTCGCCGACGAACTGACGGCATTGGCGGAAAAGATCAAGGACTACCTCGACATCCTGTCGAGCCGCGAACGCCTGATGGGCATCCTGAGGACCGAATTGGTCGAGATGAAGGAGAAATTCGCGACGCCCCGGCGCACGGAAATTTTGGAGGGCGATTTCGGCGGCGTCGACGACGAGGACCTCATTCAGCGTGAAGACATGGTGGTGACCGTCAGCCATGGCGGCTACATCAAACGGGTGCCGTTGTCGGCCTATCGTGCCCAGCGCCGTGGCGGCAAAGGCCGCGCCGGCATGTCGACCAAGGACGAGGATTTCGTCTCGGAAGTGTTCGTCGCCTCGACCCATGCGCCCATGCTGTTCTTCTCTTCGGCCGGCCAGGTTTATAAGCTCAAAGTCTACAAGCTGCCCCAGGCGACGCCCCAGGCGCGCGGCAAGGCCATGGTCAACCTGCTGCCGCTGTCGGAAGGGGAAACCATCCGCAAGGTCATGCCGCTGCCGGAAGACGAAGCTCTCTGGGATGAACTGCACATCATGTTCGCCACGGCGCGCGGCAACGTGCGGCGAAATTCGCTCTCGGATTTCAGCCAGGTCAAAGCCAATGGCAAGATCGCCATCCGGTTGGACGAGGCCGATGCCCTGATCGGCGTGGCGACGTGCAGCGAGGAGGACGACGTGCTGTTGGCCGCAAGCGGCGGCAAGTGCATCCGCTTTCCCGTCACCGATGTGCGCGTCTTCAAGAGCCGTACCTCGGACGGCGTGCGCGGCATGAAGCTGGCCAAGGGCGACGACGTGATCTCCATGTCGATCCTCCGTCATGAAAAAATCGACGTGGAGGAACGCGACGTCTACCTGCGCTGGTCCAATGCCCAGCGCCGGGGCGAGGAGGCCGAGGACATCACCTTGTCGGCGGAACAACTGGCCGAATTCGAGATGCGCGAGGAATTCATCCTCAGCGTTACCGAAAACGGCTTCGGCAAGCGCACGTCGGCCTACGAATACCGCATCGCCGGACGAGGCGGGCAAGGCATCATCAATATCGAAACCTCGAACCGCAACGGTGGCGTCGTGGCGGCCTTCCCGGTTGCTGACGAAGATGAAATCATGCTGGTTACCGACGGCGGACAGTTGATCCGGTGCCCGGTTCATGATATCCGCGTGGCCGGACGCAACACCCAGGGCGTAACGTTGTTCAAGACAGCCGAGGACGAGCGTGTCGTATCGGTCGCCCACCTGGAAGCGGAAGACGAAGACGACGATGGTGGCAACGAAGCGGCGCAAAACGGCAACGGCGGGGAAGAGGAAAATACCGCCCTGGAAAGCGATTGACGAGCGCCTCGGCACCGCCGAACTTCGATGACCGATCCCCGATCCTAGGAGCCCCCCTTTGAGCAAAAAGCGTATTGCCGTCTATCCCGGTACGTTCGATCCCATCACGAACGGCCACATGGACATCATCTCGCGCGCCATCAAGATCACCGATCATTTGATCATCGGCATGGCGATCAATCCCTCGAAAGTGCCGATGTTCACGCTCGAGGAGCGGGCGGAAATGGTCAACCGCGAGATTGAACCGCTGCAGGGCAAGCATGGCTGTACCCTCGAGGTTCAGACCTTCGACAATCTGCTGATGCACTTCGTGACCAGCGTCGGCGCCAACATGATCGTGCGTGGCCTACGGGCTGTTTCGGATTTCGAGTTCGAATTCCAGATGACCGGCATGAACGCCCATCTCAATGCCGATGTGGAAACCGTCTTCCTGATGGCTTCGGAGCGCAACCAATTCATCGCCTCCAGCCTGGTCAAGGAAATCGCCGGCCTCGATGGCGACGTCAGCGCCTTCGTCTCCGCCAACGTCAAAGATGCTCTGGCCAAACGGGTTGCGGAGCGTAAGGCGAACGCTTAACGTGCCCGCTCAACGACGATGAAAGCACAGTATCCCAATGATTAGACGTCTCCTCTCACTTTTCACTTTTTGTTTCTTGCTAGCTGCGGGGGAAGCCATGGCTGCCGATCCGGAAAACACCCTTTACCTCGAATTGGAGCACGGCCGGGTTGTCATTGAACTGCACCCCGATCTGGCGCCCAACCACGTCGCCCGCATCAAGGAACTGACGCGTGAGGGCTTTTACGACGGCATCGTCTTTCATCGCGTGATCGACGGGTTCATGGCGCAGACGGGCGATCCCACCGGGACCGGAACGGGCGGTTCGGGCAAGAACCTGGACGCCGAGTTCAACGATGCGCCGCACGTCCGGGGCGCCGTTTCCATGGCCCGCGCCGGACACCCGGACAGCGCCGATTCGCAGTTCTTCATCGTCTTCGCCGACGCACCGCATCTCAACGGCCAGTACACCCTGTGGGGCACGGTGATCGAGGGCATGGATAACGTCGATCTCATCAAGAAGGGCGCACCCGGCAGCGGCATGGTCAACGACCCCGACAAGATCATCAAAATGCAGGTGGCGGCCGACGCCGACAAATAGAGCGGTGGCGCTCAACGTCAAAATTCGCGTCGGCGAGTTGGCCGATGCGGAAACGCTCCACAGCGTCACCACGCGCTCGGTGGAAGGCCTCAGTGCCGGTCATTATACGCCCGCCCAGATCAAAAGCTGGATGGACGGCCGCCCGGCCAGCGTCTTCCACGAAAACCTGATCGCCGGCCGTATCCGCGTCGCCGAGTTCGCCGGCGAGGTCGTGGGTTACGTCGACGCCATCCCCGGCGAGATCCTGCGGCTCTTCATCCTGCCCGACTTCGCGGGCTATGGCATCGGCGAGCAATTGCTGGAACTCGGCCTCGAACTCTCCGCCCAGACCGACAGCGACCGCATTATCCTAGAAGCCACCCTCAACGCCGAAACCTTCTACCACCGCCACGGCTTCACCTCCGTCGGCCGCGGCCGCTTCAGCCACGGCGGCGAAGGCGCCGAACCGCTCGAAATCGTCCACATGGAGCGGAAGCTGTAAATAAACAACCTGGACCCCGGATCAAGTCCGGGGTGACGTTGGTGGATAGCGGTTAGTTCTTCCGTCATTCCGGCGCAGGCCGGAATCCAATTTGTACTTTTTTTATCTAACGATATCCGGATAAAGATCCCGCCAATCCGGATTGTTTTCCTGAATCAGGTTGACCTTCCACTGCCGCCGCCAGTTCTTGAGAGTTTTCTCTCGCGCCATGGCATCCTCGATTCCCTCGAACACCTCGAAGTGAACCAAAGTCTTTACGCTATGTCGCGCCGTGAACCCTCCGGTTTCCCCGGACCGATGCTGGTGTATCCGTCGCACCAAATCGGATGTCACCCCAATGTAGAGCGTCCCGAACGGCCCGCTCGCCATAACGTAAACGTACCCAGCCATACCAAAAACAAATTGGATCCCGGATCAAGTCCGGGATGACGCCGTGGACAGGTATTTCCTCTCCTTGTCATTCCGGCGCATGCCGGAATCCAATTTCCTTTTTTTCCTCCCCACTAATCCATCCGAAACCGCCGCCGAACCGCCAAGACAAACAGCGTCACCAGTCCAATGCTGATCAACGACTGCAGCGTCGCCAGAAATCGCGTGAGCAGCGGCGCGGCATCCAACAATTCAGCCACCCAACCTACGCCCTGCAACGCCTTCTCATAATTCAGCGGCCAAACCCCAAACGGCCTGACGATCTGTTCGATGCCGAAGCCTAACAACGATCTTCCCTCAAACTCAATTTCATGTATTGCAGAACTGGTTTGAAATATGGCCAGGAATAGAAGGAGGGAATAGAACAGCCAGAAAATGGGGCGAACAAAGCTACGTCCATAATCTGAAGCCAGTTCATACGCCAACGACATCGCTTTTACCGAAAATTTCGTTTCAGGTTCATGTCGAAGGCTTTTCATTTCCAGGGCATAGAAATTTGCTGCATCGATTCGCGAATGCGCATCTGCCATTGCGCGCTTTAAGGTTCTGTATGCTCGGGCGGCATCGAAACCCTCGGTGCGCTGAAAATCAGCACCGTCAAAACTCGTATCTTGGTTCAGCGATGTGTTGTGAAAATTAGGTGCATCTTGGAATACGGTATTTTTGAATGACGTTGTGCCAAGGAAATGGCGATTTGAGAAACTTGGAGACAGTCCCTTCTCAGGGTCGCTGCGAAGAAACTCAGAGCCAGCAAAACTGGTCCATTTCATTGAATTCCATGATTCATCCTCACCACCTGATTGGTAGGCGGCAAATCCTGCGCCTTGCCCAAATTGGCATTCGATAAACAAAGCGCTTCCAGCAAATCTCGCGTCGACGAAACTAATGTTCAGTCCAAATGATGCGTTTGAGAAATTCGCTTGCAGCCCAAACTTCGTTCGGCCAAAACTACAATCATCACCAAATATCGCATGTTTGAAATTTGCGATGTAGGCAAACGTCGTTTCGAAAAAAAGGTTGTAATCCCCGAATGTTGCAGACTCGAAATTTGCCTTTTCAAACCTCGCTTTCTCGAAACTCACACCGCTTCCAAAATTGGCATTTTCAAAAGATGTGTCTCTGTCGAAAGTTGAATTTTCGAAACTGCTTTAGTCCCCAATCGTTGCGTATGAGAAATCTGTACCATTTGGGAAGTTGATATCCGTAAATACTACTGTGCCGAGGGGGCGGACGTAGCCAATATCCGAAAAATCCGGAGGCATTGGAAAAACAATGCCGGAGAGGTCGCACCAGCACTCCAATTCTTGTGCGGCATCAATCCGGGAATGGATTTCGGTAATAAAGTCTGATTCCTCGATACCATCAACCGGCCAACGCATTTTTTCCGTTGGAACGCCGTCATCATCGATCATTGGTAAGTGGAAGCGACACCATTGATCACCGTTGGCGAGGAAAAACTCTTTCTCATCTTGCTGAAATTGGCATTCAGAAACATATTCTTCGAAATCGATTTCTCGTTTGTACCGATATGCACAGGACATTTGATGCCACCATTGCGGGATTTTTTGGGCATGGTAGCAGGTGATGGGTGGGTGTCTAGGGGGTGATGGACTAGCGGTGACCTAGCGGCAGCCGAACAAAAAATAGATTGGACCCCGGATCAAGTCCGGGGTGACGTTGGTGGATAACGGTTGGTTTTTTCCGTCATTCCGGCGCAGGCCGGAATCCAATTTTCTCTTTTGTTTCCTTACTCCGCCGCCTTCAGCAGATCCTCGGGGCGCGGGGGTTTGGCGGCGTCGCGGAGTTCGGATTGCTCGTCGTTCGCGCGCATCGCCAGGGTTTCGACCTGATCCTTGCCGGCCAGGTACTGCACCGGCCAGGCCTGGTCCTTGAAGCCGTAGTGGGCGGCTTCATGCAGGGTGGCGTAGGGGTCGGCGAGGTGGGGCCGGGCCATGGCGCAGAGGTCCGAACGGCCGGCGGCGACGATGGTATTGACCTGATCGCCGGTGGTGATGGCGCCGACGGCGATGGTCGGCAGGCCGGCCTCGATGCGGATGCGTTCCGCAAACGGCGTTTGGAACATGCGGCCGTATTCCGGCTCGGCCTCGGTCGAGGTTTGGCCGGCGGAGACGTCGATGACGTCGCAGCCGTGCTCTTTGAGCATCTTGGCCAACGCCACGAGCTCCTCTTCCGTGAGGCCACCGTCCATCCAGTCGGTGGCGGAGACGCGGACGGAAACCGGTTTTTGCGCGGGGAAGGCGGCGCGGACGGCGTCGAAGACCTCCAGTGGGAAGCGCATGCGGTTCTCGATGGACCCGCCGTATTCGTCGGAGCGCTTGTTCATGACGGGCGAGATGAAGCTCGACAGCAGGTAGCCGTGCGCCATGTGGATTTCCACCATATCGAAGCCGGCGTCGTCGACGCGCTTCGCAGCCGCCGCGAAATCGGCGATCACGGCATCCATGTCCGCGCGGTCCATCTCCCTCGGTACCTGACTTTCCGCAAGGTAGGGGAGGGGGGAGGCCGCCATGATGGGCCAGGCCTGATCCTCGGGCAGCGGTACGTCGTAACCGCCCTCCCACGGCAGACAGGTGGCCGACTTGGGTCCGGCGTGACAGATCTGCAGGCAGGTCTTGGCGGCGGAATTGGCGTGCACGAAATCGACGATGCGCTTCCAGGCGGCGGTGTGCTCGTCGCTCCAAATGCCGGTGCAGCCCGGGCTGATGCGGCCTTCGGCGGATACGCCCGTGGCCTCGCCGTAAACCAGGCCGGCGCCGCCGATGGCGCGGCTGCCCAAGTGCACCATGTGCCAGTCGTTGGGCAGGCCGTCGGTAGCCGAATACTGGCACATCGGCGAGACGACGACGCGGTTGGGCACAATCATGTCGCGCAGCTTGAAGGGCGTGAACATGGGCACCGGCGCAGGATCGGTAGGAATGTCGAGGCCCGTTTGCTCGGCCGCCTGGGCCGCCACCATGCGGTCGATCTTCTCGATGAACCCGGCATCGCGCCGGCCGAGGTTCTCGTAGGTGATGCGCTTGGAGCGCGACAGCAGGCTCATGGCGAACTGGAGGGGCTCCAGGTCCATGTAGCGTTCGGTGTTTTCGAACCACTTGAGGCTGGTGTCGGCGGTCTTCTGCAGTCGGGCGACTTCCTCCTTGCGGCCTTCCTCGTATTCGGCCAGGGCCGCCTTGACGTCGTTGCCGCGCAGCTTGAAGGCTTCAAAGAGGGCGATGGCGTCCTCCATCGCGAGCTTGGTGCCCGAGCCGATGGAGAAGTGGGCAGTGTGCAGGGCATCGCCCAGCAACACGACATTGTCGTGGGTCCAGCGTTCGTTGCGCACGGTCGGGAAAGTGCGCCAGAGCGACCGGTTGAGTAACAGCTCGTGGCCCTTGAGGTCCTCTGCAAAAAGCTTGGCGCAGTAGTCGCGGGTTTCCTCCTCGGTGGCCTTGTCCAGCCCGGCCTTCAACCAGGTCTCCTCGGTGCATTCGACGATGAAGGTGCTGGCTTCCGCCTGGAACTGGTAGGCGTGGACGCGGAACAGGCCATGCTCGCTTTCGCGGAAGATGAAGGTGAAAGCGTCGAGAGGCAGGGTGGAGCCCAGCCAGACGAACTTGTTCTTGCGCCAATCCAGGCTGGGTTTGAAATGATCGGCAAACTCGTCGCGGATGAAGCTGTTGATACCGTCGGAAGCCAGGATCAGGTCCGAATCGCCGAACTGGTCCAGACTGGTGATGTCAGTTTCGTACTCGATCTTTACGCCGGCGGCGACGCAGTGCTTTTGGAAGATCTGCAAAAGGCGCTTGCGCGACATGCCGCAGAAACCGTGGCCGGAGGAGGTGACGACCTCGTCGCCATAGACGATGTCGATATCGTCCCAGTAGGCGAAGCTTTCGACGATGTCGGCGTAAGTGCCCTGGTCGTAGTCGATGAAGCCCGAAAGCGTTTCGTCCGAGAACACCACGCCGAAGCCGAAGGTGTCGTCGGCTTTGTTGCGCTCGTAAACCACGATATCATGGCTCGGATCGGCCTTTTTCATCAGGAGCGAGAAATAGAGCCCCGCCGGTCCGCCGCCAATCACCGATATCTTCATCATTTCTCTCCCGATCGCCTTAGTTTCCAACACCAATTTCGCTAAATCAGTATCCGAGTACCAATTATTATTTTAAGCTTAAAACAATATAAATCAAGAAGATTTCTAAAGTTAATTTTTATCATTTGCTTCCAAAATGTTATGTTATTTTTTTCGTGTTATACATAATGCCATCATGTCGAAAATATGAATGCCCGGCGTAAGAAATTCGTGCGAAACCCTGAAGTCCTGCCGAACGCCCCGGGTGCGTACCTTCTTAAGTTAAGGCTGTCGGCCGATTTGACGACCAGGATCCGTCGCCTGGGCAATCCCAAACTCGGCCGCGGGACATACGTTTATGCCGGTTCGGCCAGCGGGCCCGGCGGCATCCGCGCCCGGTGCCGGCGTCATCTGCTGACGGAGAAGCCCACACATTGGCACATCGACCATCTCACCGGACCTTCCGCGGACTTGGCTGCTGCGGCATTTCCCGACGACGACGAATGCCGGCTGATCGCCGTCTTGAGTGAATTGGACGAGGTCATTTTTCCCGTACGTGGTTTCGGCAGCAGCGATTGTACCGCCTGTCCCAGTCATCTGATGAAGGTTCCCGCCCGCCTCGACGTGTTAACCATCTTCAATGATGTGCGGTGACAGAAGCCGTCCGTCGGACTAAGCTTTGGCTTAAGCATTGAGGACGGCGGGGGCGGTCATGTTGATTGGTTTTTGTCGGTCCGGCCGTCGGATAGGAAGAAAATTGTCCGCGTTCACCGGGTCCGAGAAGGGCGTAACGGCTATCGAGTACGGCATGATCGCGGGATTGATTGCCGTCGCGATTATTGCGGTCTTGACGGCATTGGGCGGTGATTTAACTAACGTTTTCAACAGTATCTCAAATGCCATGCAGTAGGGAACGGCAGAATAATGCACCCGGCTAACAGGACCTCGACGGACGAAATGAGAGTAGCGACACGATGAAGTTCTACGTCGTCGATGATGAGCAGGAGATTGTGGGAGCCGCGACGGCGCTGCTGGACGCGGCGGGTCACGACGTAACGGGTTTCACCTCCAGCAAGGAAGCATTGACCCGCATTCTTTCGGACCCGCCGGAAGTGTTGCTGGTCGACATCATGATGCCGGAAATGGACGGCTTGGAGCTCGTTCGGCAGGTCAGGAGCAATGAAGGTTCGGCGAACATCCGAATCCTGGTGCTGTCCGCCAAAACCTACGAGTTCGACAAGATTCGCGCCAAGGAAATGGGGGCGGACGGGTACTTGCTGAAGCCGATCAACCTCGAAACTTTTATCTCGGAGGTCGACGCGCTGATGGGTGATACGATGACAGCCAAGTTCTGGGGGGTTCGCGGCACTTTGCCAGTGCCCGGTCAGAAATCGCTGCGCTACGGCGGCAACACCTCGTGCGTGAGCCTGAATTTCTCGGGAGCTCCGATGATGATTTTCGATGCCGGATCGGGCATCAAGTCGCTGTCGGATCACCTCATGTCAAAGGGCGAGCGCATTACCGCCAAGATCTTTATCTCTCACCCGCATTGGGATCACATCAACGCCATTCCGTTTTTCGTGCCGCTCTATGTTCCCGGCAACGAGTTTGAAATCCTCGGCGCTCGGCACGGCGACATCTCCATGCGGGAACTCATGAGTGCCCAAATGGACGGCATCTACTTCCCCATTACCATCCGGGAGTTCGGCGCGCGCGTCTTTTTCCGCGACCTGGGTGAGGAAACGCTGGAATTCGACGGCGTCACGGTCAAGACGATCCTACTCAGCCACCCCGGCAATTGCCTGGGCTACCGGGTGGAATACGCGGGCAAATCGCTGTGCTACATCACGGACAACGAGATGTTCCAGCACGGCCAGCCGGGCCACAATCCCGGCTACATCGACAGGCTGGCCGATTTCTGCCGCGGCACCGATGCCTTGATTACCGACACCACCTACACGGAGGCGGAATATCCGGCCAAAACCGGCTGGGGTCACAGCAGTATCGGGCAGGTCGCCAACCTTGCCTCCAGGGCGGAACCGAAAATGCTCTACATGTTCCACCACGACCCTGACCAGGACGACAACGCCATCGACGCCAAGTACGAGGAGATGCAGGATTCGCTGCGGATGCTGGGATCGAACGTCAACTGCACCGCGCCCTCGGAAGGTGACGTCATCGAGTTTTAGACGGCGTCATTTTCCGTGCGGGAGGGGACGACGGGATTTGGTCAACGTCGACTTTTTACGACATCCCAGAGTTTCATGATCACCCAGATCGGCACGACGACGACGGCGCCCAAGAGGATGTAGGGCACCGCACTTTCCACCAGGCCGATCAGCACTTCGAAAATCTGCTGCACGGTACCGCCGACGCTGGCGAGTAACTGCTTGGGCGTGATGTCGAAAAGGGTCAGCGCCCAGCCCACCAATAGCGACACGATCAGGATCTTCAAGATCGTCGAAAAAACCGTGTTGTTCTTCCATTTCGCCATGCCGAAAACAAACCTCAATCGTCGCCTAGACGGGCTTCTTCGATTTTCTGATCGGTTTTATAGAGACTGAGCGAATAGACCGCCCAAATCGCCGCCGGCAGCCAGCCGACAATGGAGACCTGAAGGATCAGGCAAATAATGCCGGAGATCGGCCGGCCGATGGTGAAGAAAAGGAGCCAAGGCAGAAGTAGAGCGATCAAAAGGCGCACAGCCACCCCCAGTTATCTGGTTTCATTCGTGCTGGGCCAATCCTGCCCCATCACGTCACCGGGGGCAATTGGCCAGTGGACGCCTGACGTATAATATTCTTCTTCCATGGCCGATACCTATACCAGTCTGATTGAAGCTCACGCCGCCTCCCGGCCCGGTGCGACGGCGCTGATCGATCGCGGCCAGTCCTGGTCCTATGCCGAGCTCGCAGCGACCAGTCGCAAACTGGCGAGTGGTCTCGCCGCTGCCGGCATCGGCAAGGGCGACAGGGTGGGTTTCTGGCTGCCCAACGTCGCCGCCTACATCGCATTGCATCTCGCTTGCGCCCGACTCGCCGCCGTAACGGTATCCGTCAATACCCGGTTTCGCTCCTCCGAGGTCGGCGATATCGTCGGGCGTTCCGGTTGCAAGGCATTGTGTCTGTGGCCGGCATTTAAGGATATTCCGTTCCTCGACATCCTGTCCGATGTCGAACCCTCGCTTCTGGCGGATTTGCAAAGCGTCATTCTCTATGACGAGGGCGAAGATCGGCCGCTGCTGCCCGGCGCGCTCGACGGAAGACGGATCATCGCCTATGCGGAACTGCTCGATCAGCCGGAGATGACTGCGGATCACGCCACGGAAGACAGCGGCGTGGTCGTGTTCACGACATCCGGCACGACGGCGGCGCCGAAATTCGTCCTTCATGACCAGCGCGGCATTACGCGCCACGCTCTGGACGTCTCAAGGTTCTTCGGCTGGGACGCGCCGGAAGCCGTGCTGCTTCAGGCCATTCCGCTGTGCGGCACATTCGGTCACTCCCAAGCCATGGCCACCCTGGCGTCAGGCCGCCCCATGGTCACCATGCCGGTCTTTTCCGGCCCGGAGGCGGCGCGCTTGATGACGGCACACCGCATCACGCACACCAACGGCTCGGACGAAATGTTCGCCGCTCTGATGGAGGCGGGTGCGGGTGATGTGCCCTTTCCCCATTTTCAGAGCGGCGGATATGCGGCGTTCAACCCCGCCTACGGCGACATCCTGGAGCAGGCCGGGGAAAGGGGTATGACTCTGACCGGCCTGTGGGGCATGAGCGAAATGCAGGCGCTCTACGCCCGCCAGGACCCGCAATCGGATGCCGAACAGCGCAAAAGGGCAGGAGGCATGCTGGCCTCGCCGGATGCCGAGGTCCGCATCCGGGACCCCGAAACCGGCGAGATCCTGCCCCACGGGTCCTCCGGCGAGATCGAAACCGCCGGACCAAGCCGCATGCGGGAATACTTAGGCGATCCGGACGCCACCGCAAAGGTACTGACGGAGGACGGATACGTTCGCACAGGCGATCTCGGATATAGCGAGTCCGACGGCGGGTTCGTCTTTCTCGCGCGCATGGGCGATGCCCTGCGCTTGGGCGGTTTTCTCGTCAATCCCTCCGAAATCGAAAGCCATATCGAATCCCACCCCTCAGTGCAGAAAGTCCAGGTCGTCGGCGTGGACACGCAAGCCGGAACGCGGGCCTTCGCCTTCGTCATCCCAAACGCGGGCGCCGCCTTCGACCAGGGCGAGATAATGGCCCATTGCAGCGACGGCATGGCGAAATTCAAGGTTCCCGCGGGCATCCAGGCGGTGGAGGATTTCCCGGTGACGGAAAGCGCCAACGGCGTCAAAATTCAGAAGAAGAAACTTCGCGAAATGGCCTCGGCCGCCATGCGCGCAATGTGATCGGGAAATCTGTCGGGGGAATCGAAATCTGTGACGGAACCATTTGACCTCTATTCCAAGGCCATCGACGCCGATCCCTTCGCGCAATACCGGGCGTTGCGGGACGAGCATCCCTGCTACTGGTCGGAAAAATCCCGGATCTGGTTTCTCTCGCGCTACGACGATGTGGTCGAGGCGGCACAGAACTGGCGCATATTCTCCTCCTCGCGCGGCAACCTGATCGATGAAATCCCGGGCCGCTCGGGCGGTACGCTGGGCACGACGGATCCACCCCGCCATGACCGTTTGAGGGCGTTGGCGCAGGCGGCGTTCCTCAAGAAAAACCTCGATCACATCGCGGAGCCCACCCTTGTGATGGCTGATCACGCCATCGACCGCATCCTCGAGAAGGGAGATTTCGACTTCGTCGCGGACTTCTCGAGTGATGTCACAGTGGGCATCATCTTCCAGCTTCTCGGCCTGCCGGCGCGGGATCACGTGGAAACGCGGAACAAGGTCGTCCTGTCGGTGTCCACAGACAAGGAGGCGCGGGGACGCAATCCCTCGCTTGATGCCGCCTTCAAGGAGCTCAATGAGTTCATTGCCGAGGAAGTCGCCATCCGCCGCGCCTCGCCACGGGACGATCTGGTGACTCATCTTGCCGAAGCCGAGATCGACGGCGATAAACTGACGGAGCGCGAAGTGGTGCTGACGACCTCCATGTTCGTCGTCGCCGGCGTCGAATCTCTCTCCAGCTTCATGAGCATTTTCGCCCTGAACCTGCACGATTTTCCGGAGGCCCGGCGGCGGGTGCGTGAGGAATCGGAGCTCATGGCCCAGGCGATTGAAGAATCCCTGCGCTTCAACACCTCGGCCCAACGTTTCAAACGCGTGCTGGCGCAAGACCATGAGATGCACGGCCAAACGATGCGCGAAGGCGAGGGTGTGGCGCTGCTTTATGGCGCGGCCAACCGGGATGAGCGCAAGTTCCCGGACCCCGACAAATACGATATCGACCGCATGCCGCAGGGGCACCTCGGGTTTGGCCTGGGTAAACACTTCTGCATCGGCAGCCATTTCGCGCGCCTTGTCACTGAAGTCGCCATGACGCGCTTTCTTGAACGGCTGCCCGACTATGAACTGCGCACCCGCAATTTCGACTGGGTGTCATCTTCGAATTTCCGCAGTCCCATGACCCTGCCGTTCCGCGTCTCCTGATCCGGGTGACGCGGCGGGGCGTTCGTGGTAAGTCCCCGCCATGAAAGTCGATTTGTTTGATTTCGAACTGCCCCGCGAGGCCATAGCCGATCGGCCCGTTACGCCTCGGGATTCATCCCGCATGCTGTGCATCGGCCGGCATTTGGCCGACAGCCATGTGCGCGACCTGCCGTCGCGACTCGAACCGGGCGACATCCTCGTATTCAACGATACCCGCGTCATCCCGGCGCGGCTCAAAGGCATCCGGACGGCGGCGCGCGGCGAGGCTCAGGTGGAACTGACGCTGCTGCAGCCCACGGAAAAGGGCGGTTGGAAGACGCTGGCCAAACCGGCTAAACGGCTGCGAGAGGGCGATACTGTTGATTTTGGCAGTGGGTTTCACGCGACGGTAACCCGGCGTGACGGCCCCGAAGTCGATGTGGCGTTCGACCGCTCGGGCGACGACCTCCTAAAAATCCTGGACGAGCAAGGCTCCATGCCGCTGCCGCCCTATATGGGACGCAACGGCGACGAACGCGACCGTGTCGACTATCAAACCGTTTACGCCGATGAACCGGGCGCCGTGGCCGCGCCGACGGCGGGCCTGCACTTCACGCCGGAACTCCTGGATAACTTGGAAGAGGCCGGCATTGGACGCGCATTGGTAACGTTGCACGTCGGCGCGGGAACGTTCCTGCCGGTCACCGCCGATGACACGGAAGATCATCAAATGCATGCCGAGTGGGGCCGGATCGAGGCGGACACGGCGGAGGCGATCAATGCAGCCAGAGCCGCGGGCGGACGCGTGGTCGCCGTCGGCACAACGAGCCTGCGGTTGCTGGAAAGCGCTGCGGACGAAAACGGCCTTGTGCAGCCATGGAGCGGAGAGACCGACATCTTCATCACGCCGGGCTACCGTTTCCGCTGCATTGACATGCTGTTGACCAACTTTCACTTGCCCAAATCGACGCTGTTCATGCTGGTCTGCGCCTTCGCCGGAATGGAGCGCATGCGCGAGGCCTATCGCCACGCCACGGAAACGGGCTATCGGTTCTATTCTTACGGCGATTGCTGCCTGATCGAGGGTGTAAGGGAATGAGCGACGTTTTACGGTTTGACGTCAGCGGCCGCGACGGCGCGGCGCGCACGGGTGTGCTGGAGACGGCCCACGGCGCCATTCGCACGCCCGCATTCATGCCGGTCGGTACGGCCGCCAGCGTCAAGGCGATGACGCCCGAGGCCGTTGCGGAAACCGGCGCCGACATCATTCTCGGCAATACCTATCACCTCATGCTGCGCCCAACCGCCGAACGCGTTGCCAAGCTGGGCGGTCTTCACGAATTCATGAACTGGCGCAAACCGATCCTGACGGATTCAGGTGGTTTTCAGGTCATGTCGCTGGCGGATCTGCGCCGGATGACGGAGGAGGGGGTGACCTTCCGCTCCCACATCGACGGTACGATGCATGAACTGTCGCCGGAACGCTCGATGGAAATTCAAGGTTTGTTGGGCTCCGACATCGTCATGGCCTTCGACGAATGCACCCCTTATCCCGCCACGGAAGAGGAAGCCGCGGAGTCCATGCGCCTCTCGATGCGCTGGGCCCGCCGTTCAAGGGATGCCTTTCAGGCGGCGGACGGCCGGGGTCTATTCGGCATTGTTCAGGGCAGCATCTACGAGAACCTGCGGCACGAAAGCGCCGACGCTTTGACCGATATCGGGTTCGATGGATATGCGATCGGCGGCCTGGCGGTGGGCGAGGGGCAGGCGGAGATGTTTCGGGTACTTGATTTCACCAATCCCCGCCTACCCGACGACAGGCCGCGCTATCTGATGGGCGTGGGCAAACCCGACGATATTGTCGGCGCGGTGCAGCGCGGTATCGACATGTTCGATTGCGTGCTGCCGACGCGTTCGGGTCGGACCGGACAGGCCTTCACGCGGCGCGGCCAACTGAACATGAAAAACGCCCGTCACATCGACGATCCCCGGCCCATCGACGAGGAATGTCGCTGTCCGACCTGCCGGAATTACAGCCGGGCCTATCTCAACCATTTGTTCCGGGCCAAGGAACTCCTGGGCTACACCCTGCTGACCTGGCACAACCTCGTTTACTACCAGCAGCTTATGGCCGGATTGCGGGAGGCAATCGGCGCCGGAACGCTGAGCGAATTCGCGGCCGATTTCGCCGACGAACAAGGCGCCGGCGACATCGAGCGCATCTGATGACTGAAAACTGGGATGCCCATGCCGCCGGTTGGGACGGAAACGAGGATGTTCGGTTCTTTGCCGAACAGGCATTTTCGTCACTGTTAAAACATGTGGATATCCGTGCGGGCGACTGGAAAAACCGCCGGGTGCTCGATTTTGGCTGCGGTACGGGACCTCTAACGGAAAAGATCGCACCCTTCGTCGGCGAGATCGTTGCCGTTGATACATCGGCTGAAATGATCGGCGTGTTGGCGCGCAAGGAGATTTCCAACGTTAAGGCAGTTTGCGGTAGCTTCGAGGATGCAGCTTTTCGGGCTTCGATGCCGGCTTCGGAATTCGATCTGATTGTCGCTTCGTCCGTTTGTGGATTTCTGGTCAATTACGAGGATACCCTCGCTACTTTGTCGCAATGCCTGAGTCCGTCGGGAAAATTTTTGCAGTGGGATTGGCTGGCGGCGGAAGCCGAAGAGGGGATGACTGAGGAGAGGATAAAAGCAGCTTTCAAGGGAGCCGGTTTAAGGATTGGGGCCGTGGAAACGGCTTTCGCTCTCAATTTCGACGATGGAGAACTGTCCTGTCTGGTCGGCGTTGCATCGTCGCCTTAGATCCTTATCGGCGGATTCGGAATGAATTCGTGATCGACCCGCATTTGTCTGTTTGATCGAGAAAGACTATTATCCAAGCCATGCGGAAGATTTGGATCATCGCACTCGTCGTTTTGGCGGCCGGCATCGGTTTTTCGGCGCCGTCCTGGGCCGGCGTCGTAATTGACGGCATCGGCACGGCGGCGCGCTACGTCTACGAGACGCATCTCATCATGATGATGGACACGGAAAGTATCCGCATCGGCTGTTTCGGTTGATTCCGACTTTCGCTTCCCGCAGCATTTAGACGGTTTGTTCAAAAGGGGGCGGCATGGCCGAGGACAAGCTACGCACCATTGACCACATTGTCGCCGGCATGGCGGCCAGCGACGGCGCCGGCGTCGAGCTTACCCGTGTCATCGGCACGCCCATGGTGGACAATATCGATCCCTTCCTTTTGCTGGATGAATTCCGCAACGACGATCCCGACGGCTACGTCGCCGGTTTCCCATCGCATCCGCACCGCGGTTTCGAAACGGTAACGTATCTTTTGCAGGGCAAGATGCGGCACGAGGATAGTACCGGTCAGTCGGGACTGCTGACTGACGGTTCGGTGCAATGGATGACTGCCGGCAGCGGCATCATCCACTCCGAAATGCCGGAGCAGACCGAGGGCCTGCTGTGGGGCTACCAACTCTGGGTCAACCTTCCGGCCAGCCTTAAGATGTCGCCGCCCAAGTACCAGGATATTCCGCCCGAGGACATTCCCGAGGTGGAGGAGCCGAGTGGCAAGGTGCGCGTGATTGCCGGCGAATACGCCGGTCAGGCCGGCGCGGCCCAGACGACCACGGAAATCTGCTACCTGGACGTCCGGCGCGATCCCGGCACGGTGTTCGAAATGTCCTTAGACGATGGCTGGAACGGCTTTGTCTATCTTTACCAGGGCGACGCCGAAGCGACGGGTCCCGACAACGGAACAGCCCATCTCAAGCGCAGCGACATGGGCATCATGGCGCGCGAAGGGACAGTGAAATTGACCGCCGGAAAGGAGGGGGTGTCCTTTCTCCTGCTGGCGGGCAAACCGATCGGCGAACCGATTGCCCGCATGGGTCCCTTTGTCATGAATACCCGCGAAGAACTGTTCAAAGCCGCCGACGATTACCGCCGCGGCACTCTCACCGATCCACAGCCCGCCGCCGAAGCATGAGCGCCGCTGAAGAGGTCATTGCCGATCCGCTAACTCACAAGTGGCGCAACGTATTTCTGTTGGCGTTCTGTGAGGTGCTGGCGCTGGCCTTGTGGTTTTCCGCAACGGCCGTCGTCCCGGTTCTCAAACAGGCCTACGATCTGCCAGGCTGGCAGGCGTCGCTGTTTTCCAGCGCCGTGGCCATGGGGTTCGTCGCCGGTACGCTGACGAGCGCCGTTCTCGGCCTTGCCGACCGCCTCGATCCCCGGCGTTTTTTCATGGCGTCGGCTCTGGTCGCCGCGACGGCTAACGCCCTCGTGCTGGCGCTGGAACCGACGTCGTTAATCATCATTGCGCTCAGGTTCATCACCGGCGCCTGCATGGCGGGTCTCTACCCCGTCGGCATGAAAATGGTGTCGACCTGGGCCAAGGGCGATACAGGATTCCTGGTCGGCCTGCTGGTTGGGGCCCTGACGCTGGGCTCCGCGGCGCCGCATCTGTTCAATGCCGGCGGCGGCGTGAATTGGCAGGTAACGATCGGCCTCGCATCCGTGCTGGCCGTCGTGGCCGGTTTGCTGATCAACTTCGTCGAACTCGGTCCGGCGCGATCCAAGGCGCCACCGTTCAATCCCGCTTACATGCTCCACGCCTGGACCGACAAGCCGCTGCGCTTGGCTAATCTCGGCTATTTCGGACACATGTGGGAACTCTACGCCATGTGGGCCTGGATCGGCGTCTTCCTGAACGCGAGTTATCTCCATACCTACGGTCAAGGCGAAGCCGAGTTTGCGGCTTCCGCCGCCAGCCTCATGACCTTCGCCGTGATCGGCGCCGGCGCGTTCGGCTGCCTGTTCGGCGGTCTCTTTGCCGACCGCATGGGGCGTACCACGCTGACGATGATCGCCATGGCGATTAGCGGCGCGTGCTCGGTCATCGTCGGGTTCCTGTTCGGCGCCAGTCCGATCATACTGGGCGTGGTGGTGATCGTTTGGGGCATTGCCATCGTTGCGGATTCGGCGCAGTTCTCGTCCTGCATTATCGAACTCTCCAACCCGTCCTACCTCGGCACCATGGTGACGACCCAGACCTGTGTCGGTTTTCTGCTGACGCTGGCCACCATTCACATGATCCCGCCGCTGGTCGATCTGGTCGGCTGGCAGTACGCCTTCGCACCCCTGGCCATCGGTCCCGCGCTGGGTGTCCTGGCGATGGCGCGGCTGAGGGCGCATCCCGATGCGGTGCGGTTGGCGGGCGGCAACCGCTAATATTTCCGGACGCGGAATTCTGTCCTACACTTCCCTCCGCGGGGCGCGTTAGTCGCTCGCAGGGTTAGGAGGCGATCATCGATATCGGAACACTGCTGCCGGGACATGCGAGATACCGGCCCGATCTGCCCGCGCTGAAAGTATCGGGCTGTGAGTACACCTTCGCGGAACTGAACAAGTTGGTGAACCGCCTGGCCAACGCCTTGCTGGCGGCCGGTATTGCCAAGGGAGACAAGGTCTCGACCGTGATGACGAACCGGTTGGAGCTTGTCCTGATGTACTGGGCGGCCGCAAAAACCGGCATCGTGATCGTCCCGGTGAGTACGCTTTTACAGGATGCCGGCCTCAGGGGTTTGTTGGCCGATTCCGACAGCGTCATGGTCATCGCCGATGAATCGTTCGCAGAGTCGCTGGATCGCATCCGCGGCGATTTGCCGAACATCGGGGCCGACGGTTACATCCTGGCGGGGGGAGAGGCGCCGGACGGATTCCGCGCCTACGAGGATTTCGTCGGCGATGCACCCGAGACGGAGCCGCCGGATCCCCAGCTCGGCGACGACGACGTCTACAACATCATGTATTCCAGCGGTACTACCGGCATGCCCAAAGGCATCGTCCACAGCCACTACGTCCGCTCCAACTATTGCACGTTGTTCGCTTCGGCTTTCCGCATGTCGCCGGAATCGATCGTACTCCACGCCGGCGCCATCGTTTTCAACGGCGCCATGATCGACTTCATGCCGTGGATGTTTCTCGGCTGCCGCTACATCCTGCACGAGGCCTTTGACGCCAAGCGCATGCTCGACGAGATCGAGGCCAGCCAGGTTACCCACGTCATCATGGTACCGTCGCAGATCATGGCGCTGCTCAACCATCCTGAATTCGATCCCGCCAAATTGGCGTCTTTACAGATGATTCAAAGTCTCGGCGCGCCGTTGCTGCTTGAATATAAGAACAAACTCAACGAGGTGCTGCCGGACCGCTTTTACGAACTCTATGGTCTGACCGAGGGGTTCATTACCGTCCTCGATCGGCGCGACTCGGTGCGCAAGGCCGGATCCGTCGGCGTCCCGCTGGGGTTCCTGGAGATGAAGATACTCGACGACAACGGTGCTGAAGTCGCGGCGGGCGAGGTCGGCGAGATCTGCGGCCGCGGTCCCCTGCTTATGCCGGGTTACTACAACCGGCCAGATCTGACGGAAGCGGCTGTCATTGACGGCTGGCTGCACTCCGGCGACGTCGGCTACGTCGATGAGGACGGTTTTCTCTACCTCGTCGACCGCATCAAGGACATGATCATATCCGGCGGCGTCAACGTATACCCGAAGGACATCGAGGAAGTCGTCGTCGGCCACCCGGCGGTGGCGGAGGTCGCCGTATTCGGAGCTCCCGACGACAAATGGGGCGAGGTGCCTGTTGCCGCCGTCACGTTGCTCAACGGCGAGGAGGTGGCGCCCGCCGATCTAATCGAATGGACAAACGCCAGGGTCGGCGCCAAGTTTCAGCGTCTGGCCAACTGTTTCGTGCTGCCGGAATTTCCCCGGAACGTGGCCGGAAAGACTTTGAAACGGGAGATCAGGGAGGACTACCTGGCCGGCAACGCGTAGGCCCGGCGAATTCAGGCGCCGGTCCGAAGGTTCGTTCCGCCGTTCGCTTTTTCCTGCAGTTCCATGGTGCGCCGAAAAACGCGCTCTTCAAGCTCTTCGTTGGCGTGCAGCAAGGCGAGTTCCGACTGAGCGCGTTGATAGACCACGACCGCCGTCGTCCAAATGACGAAGATCGCCAACCCGCGGTTAGTCATCACGATCCACGGCGTGCTGGCCGGTTCCGACAGAAAGTAACCGACGACCGTGAGAAACGTGCCGAATACCGCCAGAGCGAATGTCACGCCCGGCGATTTGGCCCGCAGACCCAGGAGGACGAGGCAGACATACGGGACGCCGCCGGCAACCCCAAGCGGCATGAAGAGATCGAAAATGAAGACCATGACCGAGATAACGGCGCAATAAGCGAGGAATACCACAAGCGGATCCTCGAACTTGTTTGCGGGCGCCGCCGCCGGAGTGTCGGCCGGAGCGATTTTGTTGGATTGATCTTCAGTCATTACGCGATTTTTTACCGAGAATAGGAGTTTCGCACAAGAATCGCCGAGTTTGAAGTTCAGCTATTGACCCACCGCCGTGCCGGACATACATTCCCCCCGCCTTAGGGGCGCGTAGCTCAGTTGGTAGAGCATCTGACTTTTAATCAGACGGTCACAGGTTCGATTCCTGTCGCGCTCACCATTTTATCGAAGGGGTCGGTCGACGGTGACCGGCCCCTTTTGATTCCTAAATTACCAGCATTACGGCTCCGGCAGGGAGCGGCAAAAAGCCGCAGCAACTTCAGTCGGTTTTGGCTGGGGCGGGATTGCCGTCCTGCTAATATTTATGGGGAGGGTAGATCGGGCGGGGAGCCGAGACCGGAAGGAGGGGATAAGCAATGGCCCCGGAAAATGATAACCGTGAAAATCTCGCCGACCTGCGTGTCCTCGTCGTCGACGACGATATGAGCTACCGCCACCTAATGGCCAACATGCTGCACAATATCGGCATCGAAAGCGTGCCAATGGCGGCAAGCGGCGAGGACGCCCGCCACGAAATCGAAGAATCCGTGGTTGATTTCGTCGTCGTCGACCGCACCCTGAACGGCTCCGGCGGCGTGGCGTTGCTGAAATACCTCCGCGATCCAAAGACGACCCCGTCTCCCCACATCCCGGTCATTATGACCACGGATCACGGCGGCGTTCGCCACATCACGGCCGCTATCAAATCCGGCGCCGATCATGTTCTGGCCAAACCCATATCCACCAACGAATTGGAGATGACTATCCGCAACCTGATGACGAGACCTCCGGAGCGCATTGACGTTCCGACGTACGTCGGCCCCTGCCGCAGGCGGCTGCCCGGCAAGTTATACGGTCCGTACAAGGGTAGTAATCGCCGTTCAACCGCATCGGGGGAAACGGAAGTCTCATGACAACGGAATTTGGCCGAGAAAATCAAATTTGATTTCATAACGCGATAATATCCAGAGCCACTTCCGCTATCGGAAATCTTGTTTAATCATCGACTTGTCGGAACCAATTAACTTTTTGTTGCGGTTTTGACGGAAAATTGTCATTTTGTATGCGAGCATTGAAATCATCAGGTCTCAAAATATTGGCGACGGGGAGCAGGGAAAAGGTTGGAGTGTTATGCAATCTAGCGGCCGAATCATAGGCATAGTGTCGGCATTTCTGGCCACTGCCGTTTTGGGGGTTGGATCGATATTTGGACAGCAGGCCCGTGCCGATGCGGTGGCGCTCGAGGGAGATTTCAGACCGCCCCCGCCCGGTACAAGATTTGACCTGTCAAGTTTTGAGGCCACGATCAAATCGGTTGGCAAGTTCGAATACAAATACAAGCGCGTCGATTCAATGGGATCGAAGGACGCTATTTTTACCTCACTGTTTGTGAGAAATCCCCGAGGCTCTTCCAAAATCGTCGAAATCAACAAGAGCCATGAGAAGTTATGGCCACTGAGGGTCGGCAACAGCGTCAAGTTCTACGCAAATACGCCTCATCGCATTTGGGAGTTCAAAGTCAACGTTCTTGCAACCGAGGTAATCCAGGTTCCGACCGGACAGTACTTCACCTACAAACTCGAGATTGTCGAGGAAGGTATCTCGCACCGCTACAGCAAGAAATCGACTTACTGGTATTCACCGTTGCTTGGCGTCGCCGTAAAAGGAACCGTGGAAACAACCAAAGGGTGGTTCTACGGGCTGACTGAAGATCTCGAGCTGGTAAGCTTCCAATACCCGTCCGAAAGCGCCAAGAAGAAGCATCAAAGCGGGTCGCGGAGGATTGAGGACGACTGATTGCCGGATCAGGGGTGTTGCATCAATGGACCGTCGTCCGTTGACGAATCCTAAACCCAGCGCCGTACCGTGTTCTTGTAGTCGCGGTACTGCTGTCCGAATTTGGCTTCCAGGTATCGCTCCTCGCGGGCAATGACATAGAACTGCAAGATCGCCCAAAAAACGACGAGGACGGCCAGAGAAGCGGTGCTGCCTGCGCCAATGGCAATGCCGGCAAAGCCAAGCAGCATGCCGAAATAGATTGGATTCCGCGAACGACCGTAGATACCGTCGGTAAACACCGTCGTCGTCGGTTTCCAGGGTTCGATATTGGTCCCGCCCTTCTTGTGCCGCGGAATGGAGGAGACGGCGAAATATGCGCCGACAGCGAAGACAATCCCGCCCGCGATCATCTCCGCCGGACTGGCGAGTTTTAACCTGAACCAGGCGGAGTCAATGGACAGTCCGAAGAGCTGCAGGGCCAGCCAGATCAAGGGCGGCGGAACGCGAACGCCGGCGTTGTCGGTCGTCTGATCGGTTTGTTCGGCCATAATCCACACCCCACCCCCGACGAGCTGAAATTCTTCCACTGAACTTGGGGTGTCGAGGGCGGAATCTCAATGGTCGAGTTCGGTCATCAATCCCGGCCTTACGCCGAGACCCATCGAGGCATCCAGAACGGCGCCGTGAAGGGGAGTGGAGTAGCCGGAGGCGAGGAACACGATAATATCGGCGATTTCCCTGGGCTCGATCAGACGCTGTTTGGGAAGCGCCGCCAAAAAGTCTTCACGCTGCGCCGCGCTCATGGTATCGAGCGTGCTGGCTTGGAACATGCCGGTGTTTGTGGCACCGGGGCAGACAGCAAAAACGTCGATCGGCTGATGCGTCAGTTCCGCCGCCAATTGACGGGTCAGCAACGCCACGGCGGCCTTGCTCATGCCGTCGGAGAGGCGAAAGCCCGGAAACACGCCGATCCCGCCGCCCACCGAACTCAGGTTGATGATCTTGAGGTGACCGCCGGTGACCTTGTCCCGCATCAATGCCAGGTAGGCCTGGCACATCTTCAGCGTACCGTCGGCATTGATGTTGAGCATGGCGGTATCCTGTCCGGCCGGATCGTCAGCATATTTCGCCACCGTGGCCGACCCGACGGCGGCGTTGTTGATCAGAATGTCGATGCGCCCCCATTCCGTTACGGCATCGTTGAGGCAGTGTTCGATGGATCCGGCATCGCGAAGATCCAGCGGGTGGGCGCGAAGCTTGTCCGGCGCCTCGGCAAGATAGTCCTCGACGTTCCGCCGTACTTCAAATCCGTCGGCGTAGGTAAAACTCACGCGTACACCGTGTGCCCGCAGTGCCTCGACACAGGCCCGGCCGATGCCGCCGGTCCCGCCGGTCACGAGCGCCACCTTGCCCTCCAGGCTGGGTCGGCAATCCAACGCGGCGGCGTCGGACATGTCAGGTGATCTTGGCGCGGACGGCGGCGGAAACGAATTCGCTCACGACCACGACAACGAAGATGGCGATGAGCATCAGGGATACTTCGCGCCAGAGGAATTGGTTGATCGAGGAATACAGTTCGATGCCGATGCCGCCGGCGCCGACGAAGCCCAGGACCGTGGATTCGCGGATGTTGATGTCCCAACGGTAAACGATGGTGCCGTAGATAACCGGCAGGACTTGGGGCAAAACGCCGATCAGCAACACCTTCATGCGCGAAGCGCCGGTGGCTTCGATGGCCTCGACGGCGCCGTGGTCGATTTCCTCTATAGCCTCGGCTATCAGCTTACCGGTGAAGCCTATGGAGCGCGCCGCGATGGCCCAGATGCCGGCCATGGCGCCGGGCCCGAAGATGGCGACGAAGATCAGCGCCCAGACGACGGTATTGATTGAGCGGGAAGCCACCAGGATGAAGCGGCCGATCGCCCAGGTCGCAGCGTTGTAGGTCGTGTTGCGCGCAGCAAGGAAGGCGACGGGCAGGGCGATCACGACCGTTACGGCTGTGCCCAGCGTCGCTATATGGATGGTCTCCAGAAGCGGGTCGAGGATGTAGCCGATGTGCTCCCAGTCCGGCGGGTACATTCGCACCGCGAGATCGCCCGCCTGGATATGGGCGTCGAGGAAGTACTCCCAGGCGATGTCCAAATGCCGCAGCGACCAGACAAGAATGAAAACGGTGCCCAAGAACCAGGCATAGCGAATGAGGCTCTCCGAGGGCGAATACTTGCGCCAGATGTCGGGATGCCGAGGCGTGAGTTCGGTGGTGCTCATCTCAGCCGTTTCCTCACCCAGTTGGAGAAGATTTCGCCGAGGAACACGAGGGCGATGATGGTCAACAGGATGGCCAGGCTGAAATCGTAATCGTAGCGCTTAAAGGTCGCGGTCAACGTCATGCCGATACCGCCGGCGCCGACGATCCCCACCACGGTTGAATGGCGGATGTTGGCGTCTAGCCGGTAGATCGACACACCAAGGTAACGGGGCAGCACCTGCGGCTGAACGGCGTAAAGCAACAGCTTGGGAAAGCTCGCGCCGGTCGCTTTGATGGCTTCGATCTGGCCCATATTCATATTCTCAATATCCTCGGCGATCATCTTGGCGATAAAACTCACCGAGGCGACGATCAGGGTCAGTAGACCGGCGAGCGGACCGAAGCCGACGATCTTGACGAAGAAGATGGCGACGATGACTTCGTGGAATGTGCGGCTCAACACGATGATGCCGCGCGCCACCAGATAGACGGGCATGGGCATCAGATTTCGCGCGCCGCAGACAGCAAGGGGAATGGCCAGGATCATGCCGATCACGCTGGCGGCGAAAGCCATCTCAAGGCTTTCGATCACGCCGCGCAGCAACAATTCCCACCGGCTGAAATCGGGCGGGAACATGCGACCGATCATGTCGCCGGCGCGCGGGAATCCCTGCAGCGTGCGCTCCCAATCGATTTCGAGCGCGCCCATGGACCAGACGAGATAGGCGAGCGCCAGGCCCCAAAGGCTGTAGCGGACGATCGGGCTTTCAATCAGGCTGGGCGGACGCCAGGTGGATTGTGTCGTCATCCGGCCGCGGCCTCGGCGTCGGTACGGTGGGATACGGGGCTTGACGGCGGCGTCTCGCCATCGCCTCCCTCATCATCGTCGCGGCGGATTGTCTGGCTCCAGTCCTCCTCGCCATAGATTTCGGTGAGAACTTCGGCAGTCAGGTCGGATGCGGCGCCGTCGAACACAAGCCGGCCTTCATGTAGGCCGATCACCCGGTCTGCAAAATTCTGCGCCAACGCCACGTCGTGGATATTGATGAGGGCGGGGGTGCCGCGTTCGTGCGCCAATTCGCAGATCAGGCGCATGATTTGTCGCGACGTTTTGGGATCGAGCGAAGCGGTGGGCTCGTCGACCAGCAAGAGATTGGGTTGCTGCATCAGAGCGCGGGCGATGCCGACGCGCTGACGCTGACCACCCGACAGGGCGTCGGCCCGCGAATCATGCCGGCCTTCGAGACCGACCCGCGCCAACAGCTCGAAAGCGGCCCGCACGTCCTCGGGCGGATAATTGCGGCGGAAGGCCTGCCAGAAACTGACGTAACCGAGGCGCCCGGACAGGACGTTCTCCATCACCGTCAGGCGTTCGACCAGATTGTATTCCTGGAAAATCATGCCGATGTGCCGCCGCGCCCGCCTCAAGGCGCCGCCGCTCAACGTCGTGAGTTCCTCGTCCTCCAACTTAATGGACCCCGACGTCGGTTCGACCAGCCGGTTGACGCAGCGGATAAGCGTAGACTTGCCGGCTCCCGAAGAGCCGATAACCGCAACTACCTGCGGTTCGGAGACCGTCAGGCTGACGCCATGAAGAGCGCGGAATCCATTGGGGTATTGTTTAACGAGATCGGTAATTTCGAGCATGACACCAGCCGTTTTAAAACGATCGCCGGAACCGCCCGCCTCAAATGACGCGGACGGCCCCGGCGCTTCGCGACGCGTGGTCTAGTTCTTTTTCTTCTTTTTCTTCTTTTTCACTTTGAGGCCGGCCAGGGATTCCTGGGTGTAGACCGTGCCATTGGTTTCCTGAATGGTGCGGATATCCGACCAGTGCTCCTTGAAAGTGATGGGGATGAAACGGTCGGATTTCTTGCCAAACTCCTTCTTGAGCGCCGTGCCCGTCCAATCGAAGGTCAGGAAGGCATTCTCGACCTGAACCTGAAGCGCCGGATGAAGGTTGTGGGCATAGCCGTACGAGGTTGTCGGGAACAGCTTGGACTGCCAGATGACCCTGAGGTCATCCTTGTTGACGACGCCCTTGTCGTGCATGCGGTCAAGAACACTGGAGGCCACCGGGGCGGCATCGTAGTCCTTGTTGGCCACACCCATGATGGAGTTGTCGTGCTTACCCGAATAATTGACCTTGTAGTCCACGTCCGGCTTCACGCCCATGGCCGTAAAGAGGGCTCTCGGCGCCTGGTTGCCGGAGTTGGACGACGGAGTCACGTGGGCAATGTTGCGGCCCTTCATATCGGCGATTTTCGTGATGTCCGTGGTTTTGTGCGTGATCAATTGGAGGCGATAGCCGAACCGGCCGTCGGCCTTGCCCATGATGGCGATAGGCACATAACCCGCCAGATTGACACCGAACACCGTCGGGCCAGTGGAGATACCGGCGACGTGCAGACGACCGGAACGCATGGCTTCGACCTGGGCGGCATAGGAATCGGCGCCGTACCATTTCACCTTCTTGCCGGTCATCTTGGCGAGATAGTCCATGAACTCAGTGAAGACGTTCTCGTAAACAGAAGGATCCTCGACCGGCGTATAGGAGAACACCAACGTATCGGGATCAAGCCACTTGCCGGAATCGGTCGGCGTATCGGCGACAAGGTCGCCATTCCAGTCGCAGAAGCGTTTGTCGAGGTTGCCCCGCGGGCAGTCCGCCGCCGCAGCCGGCGACAGGCCCGCTGCCAAGAACCCGAGAGCCGTCATGCCCCCGATCCCGGCCAACAGAAGTCGTCTTGATAGTCCTGAAACTCTCATGTCTTCCTCCCTTATTTATTTGCGGCCGCGGCCGGAACAGAGCCGCTCCGCGATTTTGCGAATTGCCTGTTGTTCCATTTCGTCCCCTCGAACAGCACAGGCTTCACTTATGTTTGTCCCGACTCTACAGGCCGGAACACAGCCGTCACAAGTGCCGTTCCATTGAAGTTCAGTCGTCCTCCATCAGCAGTTCGGCGAGTTCGACGAAGCCATTGCCGGCCCGTCGTTGGGTTATAAAGGCCGGCTCGGCATCCAAACGGCCTTCGAAATCAAGAAGATTGTTCATCCCCACGGAGTTGGGAAAGTAGCCGAACATCGGCGCATCGTTGGGTGAATCGCCGGCGAATATGAAACGGTCCTTTTCGGCGTCGAGATCAATGCCGAAGCTCTTCTCCATCATCGTCCGGGTCATCGTCAGCTTGTCGTACGTGCCGAACCATGCATTGACGTGGATCGAACTCACCTTGGCCGTGGCGCCCGCCCGTTCGAATTCGGTAACGATGCGTTCTACATCCTCGTTGGACAGGGGATCGACGTCCTCGCGGAAGTCGATCGCCAGATCGGCTTCGCGATAGGCCTGGTCGGCGGCGACGGCGCAACCGGTTACGATTTCGGGTACGCGGGCGCCGAGTTCATCAAGCTTGCGTCTGTTCTCCGCCCGCACCTCTGGCGGCAGCGCGTAATGCCGTTCCATTTTTCTGTCATCGGCGTGGTAGCGAAAATAGAATGCGCCGTTTTCTCCGACCACGCCGTCGACCGGCCACATGCGCGCGATATGATCGCACCATCCCGCCGGCCGGCCGGTAATGGGCATCACCATCAACCCGCCTTCACGCAGGCGCTCCATCGCGCCGTAGGCGGCGGCGGTCAGGCGGCCGTCGGTGGTCAGGGTATCGTCGATATCGGTGAAGACGCCCTTGATGGCCCCCAAGGCAGGACCGGATATCGTCGCGAGGGGCTTCATGCCGAACCTCCCCGCGCGAGCAGCGGGGTTGGGATGTCATTCGCACCTTCGCCGATTTCCTGCGCCGCCATCCATGCAGCCAAATCCTGCTGCTGGCGTAGGGTCAAGCGCAATCCAAGCTTGCCGCGCCGCCAGAGGACATCGTCCGCAGTCCGGGCCCATTCATGCGCCATGAGATAGGCGACTTCGCGTTCATAAAGGCCGGCGCCGAAATCCATGCCCAAATCGGATCGGTCTTCGGCGTTCCCCAAAACCGCCTGGGTGCGTGAACCGTACGACCGGCACAGCCGGTCCGCCAAGGTTTCTTCAAGCCATGGGTATCTCAGCGCGACATCCTCCCGCAGGCCCTGCAGGCCGGTGCGGCCAAGATCACCGCCGGGCAGGGGGGCGTGTTCCGTCCAAGGCGCACCCGATGACGGAATGTGGGGCTCGAGCATTTCCATGACCTCCTCGGCCAGCCGCCGGTAGGTCGTGATTTTTCCGCCGATCACCGAAAGGACGGGTGCACCGAACCGCTCGTCGTCTAGATCGATCAGATAGTCACGGCTCAATGTCGATGCGTCCTGCGTGCCGTTGCCGTAAAGGGGGCGGACACCGGCGAAGGACCAAACGACATCGTCGGGCGAGACGGGAGTTTCGAAATGGTTACCCATCGCTTCGCAGAGGTAGGAAATCTCCGCCTCGCTCGCTCCGGCCTCAGCGGGATCGCCCTCAAAATCGACGTCGGTAGTGCCAATCAGCGTGAAATCGCCCTCGAAGGGAATGGCAAATATCACTCGGCCGTCTTCATGCTGGAATATGTAAGCTCCGTCATGGCCGTAGAGTTTCGGCACGACGATATGGCTCCCCTTGACCAGACGCACCGGTTTCGAGGTTTCCATGCCGACGCTATCGCGCAAGAACGGGGCAACCCAAGGGCCGGCCGCATTCACCAGAATGCGTGAGCGGATGATGTGCTCCGAGCCGTCCTCCGATTTCAGGGAAGCCCGCCAAATTCCTTGTTCTGCCGAAGCTCCCATGCAGCGCGTTCGCGTCAAGATTTCCGCGCCGCATTCTTCCGCCGACAAGGCATTGAGGACGACCAGACGCGAATCGTCGACCCGGCAGTCGGAGTAGGCGAAGCCCTTGGTGAATTTCGACTGCAACGGGCCGCCGGCGAAATGGCGGGTGAGGTCGATGCTCTCGCACCCCGGTAATGTCCTCCGCCACTGCAAATGATCGTAGAGAAACAGGCCAAGCCGAACGAACCAAGCCGGTCTCAACCCGGATGCATGGGGCAGATAGAAGCGCTGCGGCTGCACGACGTGAGGGGCCAAAGCCATCAGGACTTCTCGCTCGTGCAGTGATTCGCGAACCAACCTGAATTCGAAATGCTCGAGATAACGTAGGCCGCCGTGCACCAGCTTCGTGCTGGCGGACGAAGTGGCGCAGCCCAGATCCGATTGCTCACAAAGCGTAACCTTCAGGCCGCGGCCGGCCGCATCACGGGCAATCCCCGTACCGTTAATGCCGCCGCCCACGATCAATAGATCCTGGGGTTCACTCTCCGGCAATGTCGCCCCCGAATTCCGCGATGCAAGCATGATGGGATTATCACACCGTTAGGCAGCAGATTAGGCAGAACGCATTCGTTTCGCAAACGAAAATTTGGGATTAGATTTTTGCGAAAATGAACATTGAAATCAGTCGGCGACATGTACGTCCGTGTCGGATTCGGCAAGCACCTTGGCGAGTTGTTTGGGCGGCGGCTGATCGGTGAACCAGCAATCCAGTTGGCCCACGTCGCCCAACCGAACCAAGGCGTTGCGTTCGACCTTGGTGTGATCGGCGACCAGAAAAACGCGCCGCGAGTGGGTGATGATTGATTTGGCGACCTGCACTTCACGATAGTCGTAATCGAGCAACGCGCCGTCGAGGTCGATGCCGCTGATTCCGATCACGCCGATATCGACCTTGAACTGTTCGATCATGTTGAGCGCCGCCTCCCCGACGACTCCCTTGTCACGGCTGCGGACGAGGCCGCCGGTGACGATAATTTCACAATCTTCATTGCGCGATAACGTACTGACAACATTGAGATTATTCGTGATGACCCGGAGCCCGGCATGATCGGTCAATTGCTTGGCCACGGCTTCGGTCGTGGTTCCGATATTGATGAAGAGCGAAGCATGATTGGGGATGTGCCGCGCGACCAAGGCCGCGATGCGCTGCTTCTCTTCGAAGCACAGGATTCGGCGGGTATCGTAGGCGACGTTTTCGACACTCGACGGCAGACCCGCACCGCCATGATGACGGACCAGCATGCCCTGGTCGGCCATGTCGTTGATGTCGCGGCGAATAGTCTGTGGCGTGACCGCGTAGCGCCGGGCAAGAATCTCGATGGAGACGAAACCCTCCTGTCGCACGAATTCGACGATGTTCTGCCTGCGCTCTTCGACGCTCATGGAGCCGACCCTTGTTCCTGAATAGCGAACAGACGGACTGTTAGCCCAAATTTTCGAAAATGAAAAGGGGCTGAGTATCCTGGGAGCTTAGGTGGCTCGGCTGGGATACGCGGTTAATGCAGGACGTTGCAAGACCGGAGAGGGGTGATAGGGTGAAACACACTCCAACCAAACGCCGGCAATCAACAAGGCTACCTGGTCATCATGAAACGTTACGAAATCGTATCTCCAGACGGCATCGACGCCCTGACATTCACGGAAACGGATACGCCCAAACCGGGCCCCGGACAGGTTTTGGTCCGCATACACGCCAACTGCATCAATTACCGGGACCTGATGACCGTGGTGGATCCCGAGCCCCGCGGTATTCCCTATCCCAGGGTTCCCAATTCGGACGGCGCCGGCGAGGTCGTCGAGGTCGGTCCCGGCGTGACCCGGTTTGCGCCGGGCGATCGCGTCGCCGGAACTTTTTTCCAGCGCTGGATCGGCGGCCCGATCGATCAGGACGTACTGGCCGGCGCCCTAGGCGGCACTCTGGACGGCGTGCTGTCCGACTTCGCCCTTTTGGATGAGCAGGGCCTGGTCGCCGTTCCCGAGCACTTGAGTTTCGAGGAGGCGGCCACCCTGCCGTGCGCCGCGTTAACGGCTTGGCATGCTCTCGTGGAACTGGGCCTGCGCGCAGGGGACACCGTGCTGTTGCTGGGAACGGGCGGCGTATCGATTTTCGCCCTCCAGATTGCCGTCATGCACGGCGCCCGGGTCGTCATTACTTCCTCAAGCGATGAAAAACTTGAGCAAGCCGGAAAGATGGGGGCGTGGGCCACCGTCAACTACCGTGAGACACCCGACTGGGACGCCAAGGTTCGGGAGTTGACCGACGGACGCGGCGTCGATCGCGTTGTAGAGGTCGGCGGCGCCGGCACGCTGCAGCGTTCCCTGGAGGCCGTGAAGCTGGGCGGCACGGTTTCGCTGATCGGCATTCTGACGGGCGGCGAGATCAATCCCGTCGCCGTGATGCGCAAATCGGTCCGGCTGCAGGGCATCTACGTGGGCAGCCGCACCATGTTCGAGAGCATGAACCGGGCGATTTCAGCCCACAGCCTGAAGCCGGTCATCGACCGGACGTTTGAATTTGACGACGCCCGCGCCGCCTATCACCATATGCAAGGCGCCGGACATTTCGGCAAGATCGTCATCACGATCTGAGGAAAGCACAGCGAAAGGTCAAGCGATGAGCGGTTCGCTCAAGTGGGACAGCAGATTCCTGAAATTGGCGTCGGAAATCTCCAATTGGTCCAAAGACCGCTCGACCCGGGTCGGGGCGGTCATCGTCAAGGCGGACCGAACCCCGGGTCCGTACGGCTACAACGGCTTCCCCAGGGATATTGACGACGACGCCGACGAACGTCATGCCCGGCCCCTCAAATACAAATGGACCGAACACGCGGAGCGGAACGCCATCTACAACGCCGCCCGTATCGGCGTCGCGTTGGAGAATTGCACGATCTACGTTACCCACACGCCGTGCCCGGACTGCACCCGCGCCATCGTCCAGGTCGGTATCGAGCGAGTGGTGGTCGATGCCGCCAGCATGGACGATCCCGAATTCGAATCCCGCTGGGGATCCGACTACAATTTAACCAAAGAGATGCTGGCGGAGGCCGGCGTGGCCTTCGACGTCGTCCGGATCACCGACGATCCGACCGAGGATGCGGCTGAGTAAGCTGGTCTGAAATCCGGAGCTTAGGAGCCGGTCAGCCAGGCGCGAACTTGGCGTTTCGCTTCCTTGACCTCTCGGTCGGATAGACCGTCGGCCACGCGCTTTCTCGCCTTGAGGGCGTTCCGACGCAATTTTCCTTCGGAATTGGTGATGCAGAGTGAAAGCCATTTGAGCGCCGCGACCGGATCGCGCTCGACGCCCTTACCTTTCTCGTAACGCAAGGCGACGACGTACTGCGCCCGCGCATAACCGTTTTCCGCGGCGCGTGCGTACCAGGCTGCGGCCTTGGCATCATTTTTCTCAACGCCTTGCCCGCGCTTGTACAGAAGGCCGAGGTTGAACTGGGCTTTGGCGAAGTCCTGCTCCGCCGCTTTGCGGTACCATGTCGCAGCCGTGGCGTAATCCTGTTCGACGCCAAAACCGCGCCGATAGAGGATGCCCAAGTTGTTCTGCGCCTTGGGATGGCCTTCTTCTGCCAACGGCAGCCAGTTCTGATGTGCAGCTTCGTAATCGCCGGACTTGAACGCTTGGACGCCTTCATTGAACCCGGCTGACGCCAAGGAAGGTGACAGGAAAACGAGAAACAGGATGGCTATGAATGTACGCACGGGGGGGAGACTCAACGATTGACAATTAGACTCGAAACGTTTGAAGGCGGGTCGAATATCGCAAATTTCCATTTCGGGCAACCCATTCCAAGTATCTTCTATACCAGGAGGTCGGTATCCAAAATCACGGCAGACAGATGGTTCGTGTGCAACTAAACTCGAAACCTGAAGAGCAAATCTTGTGCCAGTGATTAATTTCACCACAAGATGCATTTACTGTCTGTTTTCAATTAGTTACGAATGATACGAGCATTTTCGCTGTCCCTTTCCGGAACACCTCGGCAACATTTATGTGTCAAAACGGATCGCTTTGATGAAATTTGACTCCGAACACGCAAAGGGTCTCGTGCTCACGACCTTGGGCGTTTTGATCCTGACTCCGGACACGCTGTTAATTCGTCTGGTCGACATCGATCAATGGTCGATGATCTTCTGGCGCGGCGTTTTAATGGCGCTGGGGCTGGCGGCGGGCGTGGTTGCGAAGGAGCGGCGAAACTCGATAAAGGCCTTTCGCCGAACCGGTGCGACCGGCCTTGGCGTCGCCCTGTGTTTCGCGCTCAGTTCGATCATGTTCGTATTCGCCGTACAGCACACCACGGTTGCCAATACCCTCATCATTGTTGCCACCTCGCCCATGTTCGCCGCCGTGTTGGCCTGGAAAGTACTAGGGGAGCGCACACCCCGTCGGACGCTGGCGGCAATCGCCGCCACGACCTGCGGCATCCTGATTGTGGTTGGAGACGGTCTTGGGCAGGGGAGTTGGGTCGGCGACCTAGCCGCGCTGGCGACGGCCCTCGCCATGGCGGGGATATTTGTCCTCACACGCAAGAAACGGGACATCAACATGGTTCCGGCCGCCGCTGCAGGGGCGGGCCTTGCCGCGCTGCTGGTTCTCGGGGCGGGGCTGGCGGCGCCTTTGTCCGTACCGGCGGACCAACTCCATTGGCTGCTTATTATGGGATTGTTCGTGCTGCCGGTCTCTTTCGGCTTGATCACGGTCGGACCGCGCTACCTTCCCGCACCGGAAGTCGGACTGCTGCTCCTTCTGGAAACGGTTCTGGGACCTATCTGGGTTTGGCTGGCGACGGGAGAGGGCGCCAGTCCCGCTGCGTTGATCGGCGGCGCGATCGTCGTCACCACACTCTCCATCCACGCCATGGTCGGGCTCCGTCGGCAGGCATCTGAACGAGTCTAAGAGTTGTTGACGAATCGCCCCGCCCGGTGGATTCTTGGGGCGCTCATATCAACCACTTCGATTTCCCGAGACAGGATTGGCATTAATACATGATTGGTATGGTAATAGCTTCGTTGGCGATAGTTGTCGCGTTCGGTGCGCTATGGTTGGCGGGCGGCGCCAACAGCAAGGCGGAATTTCAGCAACAGCAGTTTTACGACGCCCACATTAAATCCATCAAATCCGCAATGAAGGAAATGGCCAGATCGGTCCAGACAAATTCGGCCGGCATGACTGAACTGGAAAAGTCGAGCGGCCGAACGGCGCTCAAGGAGCTCGAGGCGAAGGTCGACCTTCTGACTGAGCGCCTGGCCCATTTGTCGGACAGACTGGACAAACTCTGATCGCTTTTCAACGCTTGGAAAGTTAATTCGCTCCGCAAATTCAAGGTCCTGAATTTCGGAATTACCCGTTAACTGGGTGTGAAACGTTGGCGTTACAAGTGATACAGAATTGAAACCGAGTTTTGATTGACCGGAGAACTCTGGACCCGGATAAATAGGGCAGAAATTCGGAATGTTGAGAGACACCGTTTGCGGAAGGATTGGGGTGTCGCACGATGCTGGGGACGCTTGTTTCATTTACGGCCTTGTTGGTGGCGTTCGGTGCCTTGTGGTTTGCCGGTGAAGCAAACAAGAGAGCGGAATTCCAGCAACAGAATTTCTACGACACGCGCATCAAACCGATCAAGAACACCATCAGCAAATTGGTCGGAACGACGCGAAGCTTATCCCAAAAAATCAATGAATTAGATAGAAACGTTGAAGATTTGCTTGAAGGTAAGGGCGATAGCGAAGTCAGTGGAAAACTGAAACAGCTAGAGCTGAATCTGACGGAGTTCCAGGGTGAGATCGAACGCCTGGAGGAGCAGATCAATACTTCCCGTCCTCTGCGGCGTCGGATCGGATAACGTCAAGCCGCCATCAACAACTTCCTCGCTAACCAAATTGTCACTATACTTTAATCGCTTTTTCACGGACGGAGGCTATGATCCGTCTCCGTCGGCGAGCCGTATACCGAGCGTCAACAACTGGCCGTCGGGCCGGAATTCGGGGGAGAAATGCAGGATTCGGCGGATCAAATTTCCGGAGAACATCAGGGAGCGGAAGCCGGCACACTCAGCGGCAACTATCTTTTGAAGGACGTCGCAACCGAGGTCGTAAGCGGACTCGAGGAAATCTGCATCTGGTCACGGGTTTCCGAGGGGACCCAGATTTTCGATCGCGACGACACCCACACCGACGTCTTTTTTGTCGTCGAGGGTTCTGTCCGGGTTCTGGACCACGCCGAATCCGGTCAGGAGGTCGCCTTTTCGGACATCGGCGCCGGCGAGGTCTTCGGTGAACTGTCCGCCATCGACCACAAGGAGAGGTCGGCCACCGTCTATGCCTTGGAGGAGTGTCTGCTGGCCAGGGTCCCTGGCAAGGAATTCACCGATTTCCTGCTGCGATATCCGGAAATGGCTGTCCAGATGATGGGCCATTTCGTTCAAACCATCCGCGACCTCAATTCACGGGTGGTGGGTTTGAGTTCCATGACGAGCATTCAACGCGTCTACGCCGAAATTCTCCAGATGGCGGAACCCGACCCGCAGGGCGGCGGAAAATGGGTGGTGCCCGCGATGCCGCAGCACCTGGAAATCGCTGTTTGGGCGGGGACATCGCCGGATACCGTCGCGCGCGCCATTGGACAACTGCTCAAGGCGGAAGTCGTCAAACGCAAGAACCGCACCCTGACCATACTCGACCGGCAACGACTGCAGGATCTGGTAAACGCGTCCTGAAGAGGGCGGAAACGAGATCGTTCCCCGTCCTTTCTACTCCAGTATTTCGGTGATTTCGGTCACCGCCATGGTGGCGATGTCCCTGAATTTGCGGTTGATGGGATCCTCGAGATCGATGAGGTTGCTGACCCGGGCATAGGTGCTGGCGACCAAAATTTCCTCGCCGATTTCGTTTTTTCGCCGAACGCCGAAGCGGATCGATGCCCGTTCCTCCGGGGGCAGGCGACCCATCAAGCCCTTGCTCGCCCAAACGCTGCCGCCGCGGGCGAAATCGCTAATCCGTCCCGCATGGTTGATGGTGTCGCCCAACACCGTGAACTCCAGATGCGTCGGTGTTTGGTAGGTTCCGAACCACTCCTGTCCCTCGTCCACGCCCGTGTTGAGCAAGAGGTCGTTGCCCCAGTTTTTGCGTTCGCGCCAGCGGCGGCTGACGTCGCGCATGGCATGCTGCATCTCGTAGGCGCAGCGCATGGCGTTGCTGAGGTAGTTGCAGTCCGGCTGGGGGAAAAAGTAGGAGACCATGCCGTCACCGACGTGCTTCCCGTGCGTGGCGTAGTACTTCCGGAACAGGGGCTCCATGGCGCTCCAAACGTCGTTGATCAGCTCGAAGTATTCCTCGGGCGGCAACTCGGCGCATATTTTTACCGAATCCTGGATGTCGGCGACGAGAACGGCCAACGGGGTGAGGAAGGGCCTGCGCTTTTTCAGCAAATCCCGAATAACGACCTCACGGCGGGAGAGCAGGGCGACCAGGCCGTTGTTGTCCTGCCCCCGCGGCACATACCCGAAAACGATGCCTTCGCGGAAAAAGGTCGCATGCAGCTCATACCAGTCCGGATTTTCGCCTCTCGGCGCCAGATTGACCTCGGTACTGTGAAGGGATAGCCGGCCCAGAGCCTCCGCCTCGTCATAGATGGCATCGATTTTCGCCATGTCATCCGAGCCGACATGCAAACGCAGTTTCCCGAGTTCGTTCTTGGACAGCCGGTTTTTGGCGAGCGCCAAGTGAAAGCGAATAAGTTCGTCCCAGCTTTCCGCCTGGGCTTGGGGACCGTCTTCGACGAAAGCGCGAAAGATGTTCCGCTCGGTAATGTCCTCGGACGTCGCCGTTTGATAGCCGAGGATTTGCTCGATCGCCTGCTCGTTGCACCACTCAATTTCAAAATTGTTGTTCACCAGGTAGAGAGGATGCTCGACATTTTCGATCGTCAGCCGCAAGGGTCCGCCAACCGACACATTGGCTTGTGATTTTCGGACGGCGGCGGGGACGGGGGCCGCGTCGTCGTTGGCAGCTGGCCCTCCATCGGAGTTGCCGCCAAGTTCGTCGGCGATTTGAGACATACTGAAGCCTTCCCTCTTGAGACGATTGATTTCTTCAATGCGTTTTATGGAATCGTCGGGGAAGTAACCAATTCGAGGTGCCCGGCCGTCCTGCGAATTCATTGGACGCACGTCGGGTCTCGGCAACAAACCAAGAGTTACGTAATTGTTCAGCGTCGCTCTCGAGATCGATGCACGATGCATCAATTCCTTACTGGTGAGCATGGACTCCCCTCCATGAGATTTACACAGTCTAAATGAGTATTAACAATTTATCAACGCTAATTAGACAATTGACCAATATAATTAGACTGTCCATCGATTGAATGTGTCTAAATTTGATCCTAAGCGCATGTAAATTAGGCAATATCCACTCATAAACCGGGTTCTCAAAATCGTTGAATCGTTAACTTGGAATTTACTTCCCGCGGTGAAAATTCGCCGAAATGTCAGCAATCTCAGCATATTACCCGTCGACCCCGAACCTGCCGGCCCGACTTCAGCGGGACGATGCGGCTGACCATGTGCAGGTGAGAGAGCTGTTCGGACGCCACAACGGCAACCCCATCAAACACCAGGGCGCCTCGCCGCGCCCCGGACCCGTGCTCCTCATGGACAGCGTTTCCATATCGGTGACCCAAGGCGAGAAAAACCGCAAACCCGGCGAGTTGACGCCCACCGAAGAAAAGCTGGTCGAAGAGCTGAAAGCCCGCGATCAGGAAGTCCGCCGGCATGAAGAGGCTCACGCCCGCACCGGTGCGCCCTACACGGGGCGACCGTCCTACGAATTCCAACGCGGTCCCGACGGCCACCAATATGCCGTGGGCGGTGAGGTATCGATTGATACGGCGCCCATAGCGGGCGACCCGGAGGCCACCATCCGCAAGATGGAAGTCGTCAAACGGGCCGCCTCGGCGCCGTCCGAACCTTCCGGCCAGGACCGCGCGGTGGCCGCCCAGGCGGATGCCCAGATGCAGGCCGCCCGCGCTGAACTGCAAGAGCAACGCGCTGAAGAAAGGCTGGAACAGACAGCCGGCAGCGAAGAGCAGACAAGTCCTTATGCGGTTGACTTCGCCCGTTCGGCACAGGCCTACGCCCACACTGCCGCCGTCGTCGCAGCCTAACCCCCACAAAACCACAATCCATTTGGCGGCATTGCCTGTCCGGTGAGGGCGGGGGTATAAGGGGCCTCAATTTGCCGGGTCCGGCGCCCCTTTGTCACGGAAAGCATGGAATCAACCAGCACAGAAACCCCAGGTCCCGGCAATCGTCGAAGATCTCCATCGCTTTCCGTCGTCATCCCTGTTCACAACGAGGCGGACAACATCGGCGATTTGGTCGACGAGGTCGGTTTGGCACTGGCAAACGAAGGGGAGTTCGAACTCATCGTCGTCAACGACGCCAGCGATGACCGGACGGCGGAGGTACTGGCGGAGTCTCAAACCGCACGCGCCTGGCTCCGGGTGCTGACCCACGCCGCCAACGCGGGACAGAGCACGGCGATCCTGACCGGCGTGCGGGCGGCGTCGGCCGACTGGGTCGCGACGCTGGACGGCGACGGCCAGAACGATCCGGCCGATATTCCGGCGCTGCTAAAATTGAGGGAAGCCAAACCCCAACTCGACATGATTTGCGGTCACCGGAACAAACGCCGGGACACCGTGATTCGCCGGCTGTCTTCGCGCATCGCCAACGGCGTCCGCAGCCGTCTGTTGGGGGACGATACGCCCGACACGGGATGCGGGCTCAAACTGTTTCGCCGCGAAATTTTCCTGGCCATGGCGCACTTCGACCATTTCCATCGCTTCATGCCGGCCCTGTTCCGCATGAACGGAGGCGAGATCGCCTCGGTGCCGGTCAATCACCGTCCGCGCGGAGGCGGCGTTTCGCACTATGGGATTTGGAACCGATTGGGGGTCGGCATCGTCGATCTGGTGGGCGTCATGTGGCTAAAACGCCGAGCCAAAACCGTTCGCGTAATCGAGCGGGACGGGGGTTGAATTGACCAACGGCGGCGTTAGGCAGAGGCGCGACATCCGGGCGCTGGCGCGCGGCGCCATCCTGCTGTTGTCGCTTGGCGCCATCGGCTACGCCGTCCAAAAGAGCGGTTTGGCGTCGGCCCTCAGTACCGACTGGATTGACCTCAACATTCGCGGCCAGGGACTGACGGGTGAGATCCTGTTCGTCGCGGTCGGCGCCGCGTTTACGGGCGTCGGCCTGCCCCGCCAAATCGTTTCCTTTATGGGCGGATATGCCTTCGGCGTTATTGAAGGCGGCAGCCTGGCGTTGCTCGCGACGGTCCTGGGCTGTACCGCGTCGTTCAGTTACGCCCGCATCCTTGGCCAAAAGGCGGTTTTGGCCCGCGCCCCGAGGCGCATTCGGAAAATCGACGCCTTCCTGGCACGCAACCCGTTTGCCATGGCCCTGGTCATACGGCTGCTGCCGGTCGGCAGCAATTTCCTGACCTGCCTTGCCGCCGGGGTATCGAGTATCGGCGCGCTGGGCTTCATCAGCGGGTCCGCGCTGGGGTACATCCCACAGACGCTAATTTTTGCGCTGATCGGCAGCGGCGCCAGCGTCTCGTCGGAAACCCAGATCGGCGTCAGCGTCGCCCTGTTCGCGGTTTCCGCCGCCGTTGGCCTCTTCCTCTACCGCCACTACGGACGCGACGTGACCGTCGACGATCAAACCGATCCACCCGTGGAAGATCGGTCTTCCTGATGATCCGTCGGACGTGGCAGGCGTCGGGCTGGGTGCTCGTTTGGGCGATCCTGCTCGTTATTGCACTGGCCACTCGGCCCCTTCTGCCGGTGGACGAGACGCGTTACCTAGCCGCCGCCTGGGAGATGTGGCTGCGTTCGGATTTTCTGGTCCCCCATCTCAACGGCGAACCGTACTCGCACAAACCGCCCTTGTTGTTCTGGAGCGTTCACGCCGGCTGGAGCCTGTTCGGCGTCAACGAATGGTGGCCGAGGTTGGTTTCTCCCTTGGCTGGACTGGCGGCGCTGTATGCGGCGCGCCTCGTCGCATTGCAGCTCTGGCCGCGGCGCACGGATATCGCGGACCTCGTTCCCTGGTTGTTGCTGGGCGGCTTTTTCTGGTCGCTGTTTACCACCGTAACGATGTTCGACATGTGGAACGCCCTGCTGGCGGCGGTCGGCGTCGGAGGTTTGGTGATGGCAGTGCGCGGACGGCAGCTCGCGGGCTTCGCTTTGCTGGGGTTGGCAATCGGTCTCGGCGTGCTTGCCAAAGGCCCGGTCATCCTGCTCTACACCTTGCCGGTCGCGGTCACCGTCCAGTGGTGGGCGCCGGAAGGATTCCGGCAAAATCTGCGGTATTGGTTCGCCGGCGTGGCGGCGGCGATCGCCTTCGGCGCGGCGATCGCTCTGGCCTGGGCGCTCCCGGCGGCGGCGGCGGGAGGCGAGGCCTACGCCAATGCGATTTTCTGGGGGCAGACGGCGGGCCGTGTTGAAGATTCGTTCGCCCATGGCCGGCCCTGGTGGTGGTATCTGCCGCTTCTGCCCGTCATGTTGCTGCCCTGGGCGGTCTGGCCGCCGCTGTGGCGCGGCGGATTAACTTGGCCGGGTCGGTTCGACTGGCAGCTCCGGTTGGCCGTCGTCTGGTTTCTGCCGGCTTTTGTCGCTTTCTGCCTGATCAGCGGCAAACAGCCCCACTACATGATCCCCCTGATGCCGCCTCTTGCCCTGATGGCCGCTCATCGCTTGGCGGGCGCCCGATGGACCATGGCGTACGATGCCCGCTTCCCCGGATTGCTGTGGATCTTGTTCGGCGTTGTGCTGAGTCTGTTGCCCTTGGTGGCCTCGAACTCTCCCGGCCTGCTCCGATTGCCCGGCTGGGCCGCCGGTGTGTCTCCGGTCATGGGGGGTGCATTGGCAGCCGCCGGAGCCATCGCCGCCGCCGCCCGATTCCGCAGCATGCAAGGGGGAATCATGGCGCTCGGCCTGCTCTCACCGCTGGCGGTGATCCTGATCCACCTGTTCGTCATGACCCAGGCGGCGCCGGCCTATGACCTAAAGGCCGTTTCCAATCATATAGCCAAGCTTCAGGAGGCCGGCCACCCGGTAGCGGTCGCCGGCAAATACCACGGCCAGTTTCATTTTCTGGGCAGACTGACCCGACCGCTGCATGTGGTGCCGCATGGCTCAGTGCAAAAGTGGTCGAAAGCCAATCCGGGCGGTCATTTCATCGCCCTCTACAAGCCGCGGCATACGTTAGCAGGGGAGCCCAGTTTTCGTCAGTCCTACAGAGGACGGGTGTTGGAGATTTGGGATGGGACGGGTATCGCCGCCAATGCAGGAACTCTCAAATAGAGTTAACCTCTACTCGCGGACGATCCCGGCTTTGATGGGCGTAAATCCGCGGGCATCGGCCACCGCCTCGTCAATTTCCTTTTGCGTCATCAGCAGGGCGGTATCTTTTCTCAGGTCGCCCGCTTTTTGGGCCAATTCCGTGACTCCGCTTTCCGCAGCCAAGGTCAGCCACTTGTAGGCTTTCGACAAATTCTGGTAAACGCCGATTCCCCTGACATGCATCGAACCGAAGGCCAATTGGGCGCCGGCGTGACCTTTCAGCGCGGCTTTGTAGAACCAGATTGCCGCGATGGATTGGTTTCGAACAAGGCCCTGGCCCTGGAAGTACATCACGCCCATCATGAATTCCGCCCCGGCGTGGCCGCGCACAACAAGGCTTCGGAACTCCCGTATCGCATCCTGAAAGCGGGCCGCTTCATAGGCTTGAACGCCTTCCGAATAACCTGCATGGGCCCGTCCGGCCGTAAGGACGACGCCGACGAGAGCGACCACGAAAACGGTGCGCAGCAGCGTACGGGGGGTGGCCAAACCGGAAAAATATCGGAAGCGCTTCATTCGGAGGAACCTACCCCACGGCGCGGCGGTATGCTAGGGCAGGGAGTGGTCCCGGAAGGATTTCGGGCGACGGGTACTAGGGAAAGGTGAAACGACATGGTGGCGGCTGTCGGAGACGACGCGAACAAGACGAATGAGGGATGCGGGGCCGGAAATGGGTATTGGTAAAATGACGAGACTCGTAACAACAGTCGCCTCCCTGGCTATCGGGCTGACGATGACATTTCATGTCGCCGCGCAAGACACCAAATCGCACCACTTTTTCGACGCCATCGGAAATTCGCTGGAGAAGTTCGACGGGGTTTGGGCTTCGCTCAATCAGGTATTCGGCAACCGCACACCGGTCCGCATTCGGGTGCTGTTCACCGACGGTCCGCATTCCAAGTTCAGTGCCCAGGCCGACACGATCCTGATCAAGACCACGCACTACAACAACCACCCGATCCGCATCGTCGCCCATGAATCGGCCCATCTCGCCATGGCCAAGCTCACGCGCGGCGCCAGCCGGCAGGGACGGTACCGCTTCATCGATGAAGGGTTCGCGTCGCTTTTCGGTAGCGGCTTGGCCGGGGAGGAGAAGACGTTCCGAAGAGACGTCCTGACGGTGGCCGCCCATCAGCATCGGAGAGGTAACGTCGATTTCGACCTGGTTCAGGACTGGCGCTCCTACAAGGAAATCCCCGCCGAGGAGGTGGCCTACACGGGCGGGCAAATAAATCGTTACGCCTACGCGGTCGGGGCGAGTTTCGTGTTCTATCTCCTGGATACGCACGGGTTGCCCCCTGTCATGAAGTTTTTCGAGGAACTGGGCATTGCCGACGATCTCGATACCGCATCCCGCCGGGTGTTGGACAAATCGAAAGCGGAACTCGAGACGGGCTGGCTCAGCTATCTCTACGACGTCGAACTACCCGAGGATGTGGCGGTGGAGGTCGTCCGCATGACGCCGAGCAACGGGGCCAAAAATGTTCCGATCGACATCACCGAGCTCGAGGTCGAGTTCAACACGCCGATGCTGACGCGCAGCGCCTGTATCGGTACCGCGACCTGCCGGGAGATCTGCTACCGAAACGCCTACTGGAAGAGCCCGACCGTCATGGCCATCAAGGTGGACGGCAAGCTGAAACCGCACCAACGCTACGGTTTGACGCTGGGCCTGGCAAATCGTTGTCGATTGCACAGCGTGATTCAAAGGGCGCTGCCGGTTACGTCGTGGTCGTTTCAGACCGGAAATTGAGGCGACAAAGTCAGTTCTGGTCGCCGCTATCCTGATCTTAGATAGGCAACGGCGGCATCGCGTTCGAAGAGGTAGAGCAGAACCCGCACGGCTTCTCCCCGCTTGCCGTCCAGGTCCGGCTCCGTTTCCAGGATCAATCTTGCATCATCCCTCGCCGCTGCCAGCAGCTCGGCATGGACGGCCAGATCGGCTAAGCGAAATTCGGGAAATCCGGATTGACGGGTGCCGAGCATCTCGCCGGCGCCACGCAGCCTCAGATCTTCCTCGGCGATGCGAAATCCGTCCTCCGTTTCCCGCATGATCTGAATGCGCGCCTTGGCCGTTTCCCCCAAGGGGCCGTGATAGAGCATCAGGCAAGTCCCGGCCCGTTCGCCGCGCCCGATGCGGCCGCGCAATTGGTGCAGCTGTGCCAGGCCGAAACGCTCGGCATGTTCAACCACCATGACGGTGGCTTCGGGCACGTCGACGCCGACCTCGATCACAGTGGTCGCCACCAGAACGTCGAGCTGACCATCGGCAAAATCCGCCATGACGGCATCTTTCTGGGCGGCCTTGAGGCGGCCATGCACCAGCCCGACGCGGTCGCCGAATGCACCGCGTAGGTGGGCGTAGCGGTCCTCGGCGGCGGCTAGATCGACGGCGTCCGATTCCTCCACCAGTGGACAAACCCAATAGACCCGGGCGCCGTCGGCAACCGCCCGCGTCACGCCGGCGACGACCTCCTCCAGGCGTTCGAGCGGCAGGGCCCGGGTGTCGACGGGCGCCCGCCCCGGCGGTTTTTCGTCGAGGCGGGAGACTTCCATGTCGCCATAGGCGGTCAATGTCAGGGTGCGCGGGATGGGGGTTGCCGTCATGACCAGCAGGTCCGGCGCGGCTTGGGTGGCTTTGCCGGCAATGGCCAGGCGCTGGTGCACGCCGAAGCGGTGTTGTTCGTCGATCACGGCAAAAGCCAGATCCTTGAAATCGACGCCTTCCTGAAAAACGGCGTGGGTGCCGAGCAGAATGTCGATTTCGCCGGCCAGCAATTGGGCGAGCAGGGCCTCGCGCGCCTTCCCCTTGTCGCGTCCCGTCAGCAGGGCCAGACGAATGCCGGCGGCCTCTGCCAGCGGTTCGATGCCGGCGAAGTGCTGGCGTGCCAGAATTTCGGTCGGCGCCATCATGACGGCCTGCCGCCCCGCCTCGACGGCGCTCAGCATGGCCATCAGCGCGACAATGGTCTTGCCGCTGCCGACATCGCCCTGCAGCAAACGCAACATGCGGTGGGGGGCGGACATATCCTCGGCGATCTCCGCCAGACTGCGGACCTGGGCGCCGGTCAATTCGTAGGGCAGGGCAGCCTTCACCTTGTCCCTCAACCGGCCGTCACCGGTGGTCTCGCGGCCCGGCCGCCGGCGCAGGCTGGCCCGCACCAGGGCCAGGGCAAGCTGGTTGGCCAATAACTCGTCGTAGGCCAGACGCTGGCGGGCCGGGGCCGCGGGTTCCAGTTCCCAATCCTGCTGCGGGGCGTGCACGCTCATGAGCGAGTCATGCCAGGATTTCCATTTCTGTTTCTCGAGATAAGCCGCATCGAGCCATTCCGGCAGCCGGGGTGCCTCGTCCAACGCCCCGCGAACGGCCTTGCCGATTGTTTTCAGCGTCAGCCCCGCCGTCAACGGGTAGACCGGTTCGATGGTCTTGACCGACGGCGCCTCTTCCGCCGTCACGATATGGTCGGGATGGGCCATCTGCAGATCCTTGCCGAAATGCTCGACCTTGCCGCTGATGACGCGGAGCTCTCCCACGGGAAGCGTCTTTTCCAGGTAGTCGGCATGGGCGTGAAAGAAGACCAGCGTGATTTCACCGCTGTCGTCGGTGCAGACCACCTTGTAGGGCTGGCGCTTGTTGTGTGGCGGCAGATGATGATCGACGGTGACCGTCATGGTGGCGATGCGGCCGTCGGGCGCCTCAGCGATGCGTGGCGAAAAGCGCCGGTCGATAACGCCTGAGGGCAAATGCCAGAACAAATCGACGATGCGCTCGCCCGCCGCCTTTTCGATCAGTTTGGCGATGCGCGGCCCGACACCGGCCAATTTCGTGACCGGGGCGAACACGGGAAAAAGGATTTCGGGACGCATGACACCGGGAGATTAGCTTATGGTCCTGACCGCCGCCAGCGATGCCGGGCGCTAAATTTCGCTGGGGGCTGACACAGCGACCCAATCGCATTATATCCTCTTGGCACCCCGCCCCGATTTTCGTGGCGGGCCCTTTGTGTTGGAGAAATGACCATGAACAGCGCCCCGGATGAAGCCATTGAGGTTCGCCGCAAGCGTCTTCGCTTCCGCAGTTGGCACCGGGGCCTGAAGGAGACGGATCTTCTTCTCGGCACGTTCGCGGATCGGCATTTGTCGGATTTCGGCGACACGGAGCTGGATGCCTACGAGGCCCTGTTGGAGGAAAGCGACCCCGATGTCTTCGCCTGGGTGACCGGCAAGGAAACGCCGCCGAGCAACCATGACACCCCGGTTATGAAGCTCCTGCAAAACTTTAAGTTTGCCGGATCAAGAGATTGAATTTATTCGATAATATACCCCCAGATATCAAGCGAATTGAGGTCGGGGGCGCACCGGAGGGGCTTGACGCCCTGATCCTGGCGGCATCAGCCGCCCCGGCCGGCGGCATCATCCATGTCACGCGCGATGACGCCCGCATGGCGCAACTCGCCGGCGCGCTGGAATTCTTCAGCCCGGAAACCGAAGTCGTCGAGTTTCCTGCCTGGGATTGCCTTCCCTACGACCGCGTATCGCCCAATCCGGTTATCGCAGGCCGGCGCATGGACGCTCTCTGGCGATTGGCCGCCGCCCCCGAGCCCGACCATCCTCGCATCGTCCTGACAACGGTGAACGCCGCCCTGCAGCGCGTTCCCTCGCGCGCCATCGTGACTTCGGCCAGCTTCCGCGGCGAGGTCGGCGGAAACGTCGATCTAGATGCGCTGCTGGCGTACCTGGCACGGGACGGCTATTCACGAACCGGGACCGTCCGCGAACCCGGCGAATACGCGGTGCGCGGCGGTATCGTGGACATCTACCCGCCCGGCGACGAGATGCCCCTGCGCGTGGATTTGTTCGGCGACAATCTCGAATCCGTGCGGCGATTCGACCCGCTATCGCAATTGACCGTGGGCCGCGAAGACGGCTTCTCGCTGGAGCCGGTGAGCGAAGTCTTCCTCGACACCGAAGCGATCGCGCGCTTTCGGGCGGGTTACGGCCAACGCTTCGGCGCGGCCACGGGCGAGGGGGATCCCTTGTACGAAGCCGTTTCCGCCGGCCGCAAGCATATGGGCATGGAACACTGGTTGCCGTTGTTCCATGAGGAACTGGAAACCCTGTTCGCCTACGTACCCGGTGCGGCCGTGTCGCTCGATCACCACGACGACGAAGCCCGTTCAGCCCGGCTGGAGGCGATCAACGACTATTACGAGGCCCGGGTGACCGGACAGCGGGCGGGGGAAGGGGAGGCGCTGGGTGGCGGTGCCGTCTACCGCCCCCTGAAGCCGGAAGAGCTCTATTTATCTGCGGCTGAGTGGGAAACGGTTACCGCGGACCGGACCGTCGCGGCGTTCTCCCCGTTCTCGGCGCCCGTCAGCCTGAACACCGAAAGCAAGCAGATCCGCGACGCCGGCGGCAAGCCCGGCCGGGATTTCGCACCCGAACGGGCCCAACCCGACACCAACGTCTTCGACGCTGTCGCCGGCCATATTTCCGACCTTCGCCGTCGTGGGGTCCGGGTTATCGTCGCCGGCTATACCGAAGGCGCCCGCGATCGCCTGAGCGTCGTGCTGGCCGATCACGGCATCGAGGGCTTGAAACCCATCTCCAACTGGCATTCGGTCCGGTCGTTGCCGGACGGTGATATCGCTTTGGCGGTGCTGGGGCTGGAGCACGGCTTCGAAACCGCCGATGTCGCCGTCATCGGCGAACAGGATATTCTCGGCGACCGCCTGATCCGGCCGCCTAAGCGTAACCGCCAGGCCGAAAACTTCATTGCCGAGGCCTCCTCACTGACGCCCGGCGATTACGTCGTGCACGTCGAACACGGCATCGGACGATTCGAGGCTTTGGAAGTGCTCGACGTCACCGGCGCGCCCCACGACTGCGTTCTGCTGATCTACGACGGCGGCGACAAGCTCTATATCCCGGTGGAAAACATCGAGGTGATCTCCCGCTACGGCTCGGAAGACGCCGAGGTGCAGCTCGACAAACTGGGCGGCAGCGGCTGGCAGGCCCGGAAGTCGCGCGCCAAGAAACGCATCAAGGACATGGCGGACCAACTGATCAGAATCGCCGCCGAGCGCGAACTCCGGTCCGGCGAATCCATGAATCCGCCGAGCGGCCTCTACGACGAGTTCTGCGCCCGCTTCCCCTTCCACGAGACAGAGGACCAGCAGGGCGCCATCGACGACGTTATCGGCGATCTCTCGTCGGGCCGGCCCATGGACCGGCTGGTTTGCGGCGACGTCGGCTTCGGCAAGACCGAGGTGGCTTTGCGCAGCGCCTTCGTCGCGGTCATGGCAGGCCGACAGGTCGCGCTGATCGCCCCCACGACGTTGCTGGCGCGACAGCACTTCAAGACCTTTACTGACCGCTTCACCGGCTGGCCCGTCCGCATCGGCCAGCTATCGCGCTTCGTGACGGCCAAACAGGCGGCGGAAACAAAGGAAGGATTGGCGGCCGGGCAGGTGGACATCGTGATCGGCACGCATGCCCTCCTGGCCAAGAGCATCCAGTTCGATAACCTGGGCCTGGTCCTGGTGGACGAGGAACAGCACTTCGGCGTGGCCCACAAGGAACGACTGAAGAACTTGCGCTCCGACGTTCACGTCCTGACGCTGACGGCGACGCCCATTCCCCGCACCCTGCAGCTTGCCTTCTCCGGTGTGCGTGAACTGAGCCTGATCGCCACGCCGCCAGTCGACCGCCTGGCCGTCCGTACCTTCATCCTGCCGTTCGATCCAGTGGTGGCGCGCGAGGCGATTTTGCGCGAGCACTACCGCGGGGGGCAGACCTTCTACGTCTGTCCGCGCATTTCCGACATCGACGAAATCGTCAAATTCATCAAGGAACAGATCCCGGAGGTCAAAACCGCCATCGCCCACGGCCGCATGGCTTCCAATGACCTCGACCGGGTGATGAACGCTTTTTACGAAGGTACGGTCGATGTGCTGATCTCAACCAACATCGTTGAATCCGGCCTCGACATTCCCACCGCCAACACCATGATCATCCACCGCGCCGACATGTTCGGGCTCTCGCAGCTCTACCAGTTGCGGGGCCGTATCGGCCGCTCGAAGATCAGGGGGTACGCCTACTTCACGCTGCCGCCCAAGCGCATCCCTACGGAAGCCGCGGAAAAGCGCCTCAAGGTCATGCAGTCGCTGGAAGGCCTGGGTGCCGGATTCAGCCTGGCAAGCCACGATCTCGACATCCGGGGCGCCGGAAACCTGCTGGGGGAGGAACAGTCCGGCCACATCCGCGAGGTCGGCATCGAACTTTACCAACAGATGCTGGAGGAGGCCGTGGCGGCCGCGCGCGGCGGCGGCAGGGCGGAAGATGCGCCCGAGCAATGGACGCCGCAACTCAACCTCGGTACTTCCGTCCTGATTCCGGAAACCTACATCACCGATCTCGATGTCCGCCTGGGCCTATACCGCCGTCTCTCGCAACTCGAAGGGCGGGCCGAGATCGACGCCTTCGCCGCCGAACTGATCGACCGTTTCGGCCCCTTGCCCGACGACGTCGAGCACCTGCTGGGGATCGTTACCGTCAAACAGCTTTGCCGCCGGGCGGGGGTGGAAAAGCTCGATGCCGGTCCCAAGGGTGCCACTGTCACCTTCCGCGAGAACGCCGTGACCAATCCGGCGGGCCTCGTGGAGTTCATCTCAAAACAGGCCGGCACCGCCAAGCTCCGCCCCGATCAAAAGCTCGTCTATCGCCGCGACTGGACCGACGGCGACTCCCGCATCAAGGGCGTAAATCATCTTTTGGGACGTTTGGCGGAAATTAATTCGGCGGGGGTTTGAAAGGCCTCAGAGTGAACTACCTGAACCGCTTCCGTTCCTCCGTCTGGTAGCGCCACGCCGCAAAGGCCAGGAAGGCGGCGCCGTAAGCGGCAAGGCCGGCGACGTCGGCGACGGGCAGGGGTCTGTTGCCTGTGATCGACCAAACGATTTCTCCGAACATACGGGTCGGCACATAGGGCGAGACATCCTGAATTACTGTTGGCAGGTTGTCGGGCGGCAGCCACAGCCCGCCGGCAAACGCCATCGGCAGATAAAGCAAATTTGCGATGGGCACCGCGGCCTTGGCACTAACGCTGAACCCGATCGCCATGCCCAGCGCGGCAAAAGGAATGGCGCCGAAGGCCAAGGCCAGAAGGAGGCGCACAAGCTGATCGCCGCTCAGGTTGACCGGCGTGGCAGCGAAGACAAGCAGCCACAGGACCCCGACCGCCGCCACTGCAAATATTACGGCGACCGCCAGTTGGGCGACCAATCGGGGGGCGGCGCCGGCGGGCAGGGTTCTGAGATACGTCGTCCAGTGCATCTCCCGCTCCTGGGCGAAGCCCACGCCGAACTGGTAGAAGGCGACGCCCAACACCGCATAAACGCTCCAGGAGGCCAATATGGCGGCAGCGGCGGCGCTGTGTTCGCGCGCCGGATTGAGACCGAAGAAGGAGAAAAGCATGGCCGGGAAGATGACGGTCGGCACGAGATAGCCCGGCGCACGCAACAGCGAAAGTAGCTCCGCTTTGCCGTGGGCGATGGTCAGCCTGAATGCCGTCATGTGCCGTCGTCTCCCGAAAGGGGGTCGCGCAAGGCGCTAACCACGGCTTCCTCCAGGCTTACCGGTTCGATCTCCAATTCCTGGAATTCCACTCCCTCGGCGATCATCGTGCGGACCAATTCGTCGGCGTCGGGCGTCGAAACGGTTACCCAGCCGTCGTTCATTGTTGCCGTGGAAAACGCTGCCAGGTCCGGAATTTGCGCCGCGTGGAACCGCAGGCGCTTGAAGTTCACCCGGGCCTTGATGTCGGCAACGCGGCCCTGCTGCACAATACGGCCCTGATTGATCAGGATAACCCGTTCCGCCAGGGCCTCGGCCTCTTCCATGTGGTGCGTGGTGAGGAAGACGGTGCCGCCGTCGTTATGATACTTGGATACAGCACTCCAGAATGTCCGTCGGGCTTCGACATCAAGGCCCGAGGTGGGCTCGTCGAGAAACACGGCCTCCGGGTTTCCGGCAAAGGCCATCGCCAGGGCGAGACGGCGACGCTCGCCGCCACTGAGTTTGGTCGCCGTGCGGTCCTTCAAGCCCGCCAAGTCGAAGTCAGCCAGAAGTTCGGGGATGGGTGTGGGCATGTCGAAATGACTGGCAACCAAGGTCAGCAGTTCGGTCACCGACAAATTCGGCGGAAAATCCGTCTCCTGGGGCGTGGCGCCGATGGTTCGGCGGGCGGCGGGACGCCAGGGCGGTTTGCCGCAGAGCGTCACCTGTCCGCTCGTTGGTCGCAGCAGTCCGAGCAGCACACTGATCGTGGTCGATTTTCCCGCACCGTTGGGACCGAGAAAGGCCACGGCCTCGCCCGCATGGACATCAAGACTGATGCCGTTCAGCGCTTTGACGTTACCGAATGTTCTTACGACGTTGTCGAGTTGGGCAAGGAGGGAGGGGCTTCCGGCTGACGGCATGCTCATGGACCGGAAGAGCGGCGGATTTATTCCTCGTCCGCCGCGTCTGCGTCTTCAGCGGCAGCTTCGTTTTCCATGGACTCGAACAATTGGAGAAACATCTCCGGTTCCTGTGCGCCCATGACGACGTACTTGCGGTCGACGATGAAGCAGGGAACGCCGGTGACGCCCATTTCGCGGAATTTTTGGTTCTCCGCCTGAATTTCTTCGCGGTCATCGCCGCGCTCGAGCAGTTCGCCGACCAAGTCGGCGTCCATGCCGACTTCCTCGGCGATTTCCATCAGAACTTCGACCTCGCCGATATCGGCGCCTTCGAGGAAGTAGCGTTGAAAAAGCTTCTCCACCACGGCGTTTTGGACGCCCGCGCCCTCGGCCCAGCGAATCAGGCGATGGCTGTCGACGGTGTTGGGCGTGCGTTGCACCAGATCGAAGGCGAAGGGAATGTCCTCGCTCTCTCCGACCAGGCGGACGCGCTCGTAGATTTCCCGGGCGTTTTCATCGCCGCCGAATTTGGTCGTGACGTATTCGTGGCGGTCCATGCCTTCTTCCGGCATATCCGGATTGAGCTGGTAGGGGCGCCAGGACACCGTGAACTCGGTCTCTGGCCGTTCAGCCGCGGCGCGCTCGAAGCGCCGCTTGCCGATAAAGCACCACGGACAAACGGTGTCGGAGATGATGTCGATATGCATGGCCAGCGCCTATTTGAGGTCCGCTCTGGCCCGATCGATCAAACTTTCGGCGGTGTCGCCCTCTTCGACGCTAGCGACGCCGACCTGCAGGTATACCGGGACAGCCTCCATCATGTCGGCCACGGCGAACTCGGTGGCGCCGATGACCGAAGCGATGCGGCGTAACGCAACCCCCGCCACCTCGGGCGGTGTTTCCGGCAGGGCGACGATGAACTCATCGCCGCCGTAGCGGGCGGAAAGGTCCTCGCTCCGCAGCAATCCGGTAATCATCGTGGCGATTTGGCGGATCAACAAGTCGCCGGCGACATAGCCGTAGTCCTTATTGAACTGAGCGATATTCTTCACGTCGAACAAGGCGACGGTGAGGTTCTTGTGCCATTTCTGGGCGTCCACCACCTGATGGGCGAGGTTTTCGTGGAAATATCCATGGCAGAATAAACCGGTCAGACCGTCCGTCGTCATCGGCCTCATCGTGTCGGCGTACACCTTGCGCATGGCGTAGCGGTAGCGCTGCTGGGTAACCAGCGAATCGATGCGGTTCTGCAGTTCCTCACTGTCGACGGGGCGATGAATGACATCGCTGACGCCGGCCTCATAGGGCTGGTCCGGATCGTCGAAACAATCAGCGTCCGCGACGACCAAAATAGGAAGATTGAAGAGCCGCGAGTTGTTGCGCACGTCCTGGCACAGCAGCATGAAATCGCGCCCGGAGGAATCATAGGAAATGACCAGGGCGTCGTGATTGCTCGAGGTTAGGGCCGACATGACTTCGTGATCGACCGTTGTCGTGAGCGCCACCCGATCTTCGCCGATCATCGCCGTCAGTTCTGCGTTTGCCGATTCGTTGTCACCGATGACGACGAGTTTTTCGTCGTCGATTTCGACGTCGGGGGAGGCGGGGACCGTGTCCTTGATGCCGTACTGCTCCGCTGTCGCGATGCGCCGGTCGAGTTCTTCCTGCATGGTGTTGAGCCGCACCAGGGTACGAAGCCTGGCGAACAGCTCAACGTCGCGGTAGTCGTGGGGCAGGTAGTCCGCGATGCCCTCGTTAAGCGCCCGTGCCCGGCGTTCGACATCGGCGCGATCGCCGATCAGGATCACCGGCGCCGCACGGTCGCGCCAGACGTTCTTGAGAGCCAGCGTGATGGTTTCCTCGCCGTCACCCGGGTTGGTGTTGATGATGACGACATCCGGATGTTCGGATTGCGCCAATTCCAACAGTTCGTCCGAATTGCCGGCGGTCATGCAGTGGTAGCCGCGGGCCAGCAATTTTACGTTGGCGTCCAGCGGTCTTTCCGGATTTGCATCGTAGAACAGGACCCGGGCGGTAAAAGCGGTCATAAAACCATCCATCAGGCGAACAGAACCAAAGGAGATTATCCTTCACGAACAATAATGTATGAGGGCGTGAACGCCCTGACAAGCAAAGCGGCAACTTTAATTCGCCCGCTGTTGCCGCCGCGCTGCGCTCACCCTATCCTCAAAGCGCGGCCCTTCAGGGACCCGATTTGACGGATGTCAAGAAATCGTCGGCAATAAGCGGAGTAATCAAGTGACAAACCCATTTTCCATGAACGGACAGACCGTGCTGGTGACGGGAGCCTCAAGCGGCCTCGGGCATCATTTCGCGCTGACCCTGGCACGTGCCGGCGCGCGAGTCGCCGTCTGCGCCCGCCGGGCAGACCGGTTGGCGGACCTGGTCGACGAAATTGCGGCCTTCGACGGCCGCGCCATGGCGTTCTCTATGGATGTCACCGACAGCGCCAGTATTGCCGAGGCCGTCGATGCGGCGGAAACCGAATTGGGCGCCCTGTCGGTACTGGTCAACAACGCCGGGATCGCCGTGCAAAAACCCGCGGTGGAGATGACGGAGCAGGATTACGACGACGTCATGGACACCAATGCCAAAGGCGTCTTCATGGTGGCGCAGCAGGTGGGAAAGCGGATGATATCGCACGGCCATGGGGGTGCGATCGTCAATATCGCCTCACTAGCGGCCGTCCGCGCCATGAGCCAACTGTCGGTTTACTGCATGTCGAAAGCTGCGGTCGCGCAACTGACCAAAGCGCTGGCGCTGGAATGGGCGCGCTACGACATCCGCGTCAACGCCATCGCGCCCGGTTACATCGAAACCGAGATGAACCGCGACTACTTCGCCAGCGAGCCGGGGCAGGCCTTCGTCAAACGCTTCCTGCGCCGCCGCGTCGGTGTGCCGGAGAACCTCGACGGCGCCCTTATGATGCTGGCCTCGAAAGCCGGAGACTTCATGACCGGGGAAATGATCGTCGTCGACGACGGCCTCAGTCTCGCCATGTAAGGCAACGCCCGCCAGATCGACCTAGTCGGGAGCTCAAAAGATTTCTTTGATCGCCCAGGAATCAGGGCCAATATTAGATTTAGGGGGAAAGAGACGAAATCAGGGGAGACGGCTCATGCCCGATTTTGAAATCTCGATTTACAACGCCGAGGTTGTGGAAGCTCTTGAAAGCGGCAAGCGCCACAAGGATCTCGACGACAAATGGGCGGATACCCACATCATCGAGTTCAAAGCCAACGACGAAGCCGGCGCCCGGCGCAAAGCCGAATCCAGGTATCCACCGGCCCGCGGCTACGTCATCACGAACGTGTCGGAGATCTAACCCATATTGACGTAGATACCGAACAAGCCGACCACGAGTACCGCCAAAACGATAACGCCTGCAACCTGCGCTACGTGCTTGTGCTGAAAATCGTCTGACATTCCACCCCCTTTTACATGAATCCGATCGGTCCACTATCGCTCCCGCCATAAATAGGGCGCCAACGCCGGATATCCAGCAACACCCTAGAGCATTAATCCGTTCGGATCAGCTTTTGATTCCCTGGAATTACCATCCCGAGGCCCGATCCCACTCGGCCACCACCGCCTCTCCGCAGTCCTCGACAACGTGATAGCTCGCGTACATGGCGGCCGTCATGCAGGCGTGTACCGGCAGAACGCGAACGCGGCTGCCGATTGGCATATCGTCGAAAGGAATTTGGCCGCCTGTCCGGGCTCTCAGGATTCCATGCTCCTGGTGCGCGTCGGGAATCGATACGCCCTCGAACAATCTCGCGCCGGTCCTGTCGCAAACCAGGCCGTAGCCGATTTCCGGATCGAAGGCGTCCATGCTGCGGTCCTTGCTGAGTGCAAGACCGCCGGCGTCAATCAGGATCTGTCCGAGATCGCGCCTGTGCCCGATCACCGTGGCCAGGACGCTGACGGCGATATTCTCGTGTGATCCCCAGAACAACTCCGTTTGCGTCAGGTCGGAGAACATGTAAACGCCGGGCCGCATTTCGGTCACGCCGTCGAGGTGCTCGGCATGAGCAGCGGTGGGAGTCGACCCGACGCTGATTTCGGGGCAGGGGAGGCCGGCTGCCTTGAGCGCAGTCGCCGCCTGAACCGCCATGGCCCGTTCGGTTTCGGCTACCGCCCGAATGTCCGCAATCGTGCGGCAGGCATAGGACTGCCCTGCATGGGTCAAAATGCCGTTGAGTTCGGTATGGGAGGCTTCGTGAAGAATTTGCGCCGTTTCCACCAGCCTCGGGTCATCTGGCCAGATCCCAGCGCGGCCGCCGCCGCAATCGGCTTCCACGCGGACGGGTAAAACAAGGTCCATGCTAACGGCACCTTCCGTGATGGCCCTGGCGGCCTCGGGATCGTCGGTGATTGCGGTAACGCGGGCGCCCGTTTGCGACCGGACCGCGGCGAGACCGTCGATCTTGTCCGGTGTCAGCCCCACCGCATAGAGGATGTCGGAAAAACCGTGTTCGGCGAAGTAGCGGGCTTCGGCAACGGTCGACACAGTTATGCCGCCGAAATGGCCGGCGGTCGCCAGCTGCGCGACGTCGGCAGACTTCGCCGTTTTCATGTGGGGGCGCAGCCTGACTCCGAGATCGGTCATTCGCCCAGCCATGCGATCGGCGTTGTCCTTAAGACGCGTCCGATCCAACACGAGGCAGGGCGTCGGCAGTTCGTCGAGCGTCACGACACGCCTCCCCATTCCTCGAATTCGGCCATCCAGAAAAAGCTCTCTTCCGTGCTGCCGCTGGGAATGTACTCGGCCCCGACCCAGCCTTTGTAGCCGAGCTCCCGAAGGGCCTTGATCGCCGCGGCAAAGTCGATGTCACCCGTGCCGGGTTCGTGGCGGCCCGGCGCGTCGGCGAACTGAACATGTTCGATATGGCGGAACCACTCGCGTATTTCGGCATCCGGTTTCGTGCCCATGACCCGGGCATGGTAGATGTCGAACTGCAGACCCAGATTGGCGTGCCCGACGGCTTCGATGACGTTGACGCACTGTTCGCTGGTCGGCATGTAAAAGCCGGGATTGTCCTGATTGTTGAGCGGCTCCAGCAACGCCTTGGCGCCGGCCTGCCCCAAAAGCTCCGCCGCGAGAGCGACGTTGGCCTCAAGCGTTTCGCGGCAGGCAGCCGGGTCGGCATCGGCAGGCGGACAGCCACCCATCAAGTGTACGCTGGGAATCCCCAGGGCCGCGACATAATCGCAGGTCTGTTCGATAGCGCTGCGGAACTCGGCTTCACGGCCGGGCAGGGAGGCCAACCCCCGCTCGCCCGCTGACAAATCGCCCGGCGGCGTATTGATCAGGACGAGTTCCACGGCGGCATCACCGGCCGCCCTGGCCAGGTCATCGGCTTCAAAATCATAGGGAAACTGAATTTCGACGCCGTTGAAACCCGACTGCCGGGCCGCATCAAAACGGTCGAGCAGTTCGTACTCCTGGAACATCGTCGAGAGATTTGCGGAAAATTGCATGGGAGGCGTTCTTGCTCGGTGGAAAGCGGAGTGGCTTAGGTGCCGCCGCCGTCCACAACCGTCAGGTTGGGCCGGGAGGTTTGGCGAACCCTGTCGGCCGGGAAGGTCACAATGATCGTGGTCCCCGTTCCGGGTTTGCTGTCAATGTCCAGGAGCGCACCGTGAAGTCGGACGAGTTCGGCGGTCAACGGCATGCCCAGGCCCGGCCCCAGTCTGTCGTCGGGCCGTTCGTCCTCGGGGTATTCGAACGGCGCGAGGGCGTTGTCGATGTCGCCCGGCGTCATACCGAGACCATTGTCCATCACCTTCAACTGGAGACGGCCCAATTCGTCAACCAGGCCATGGACAACGATCTCTCCGCCCGGCTGGGTGAAGTGGATGGCGTTGGTGATGAGATTGGTGCAGATCTGCACCAACATACGGGGATCGGCACGCAGGCTGGGCAAACCTTGCGAAACTTCCATGGACAGAGCGATATCCGCGTCCTTGGCCTGCTGTTCGAGCAACCGCACGGAATCCTCGACGGCGGAGGCGACGTTGACCGCGCTGTCTCGGACGATGGTCTTGCCCGATTCGATCCGGGCGAGGTCGAGAATGTCATTGATCAGATCGAGCAGGTACTTGCCGCTGTCGTGGATGTCGGCCGCATAGTCGGCGTAGCGCTTCGGCGACGCCTGGCCGAGGGCACCGGTTCGGATGATCTCGGAAAATCCGATGATTGCCTGCAGAGGGGTACGGAGTTCGTGACTCATGTTGGTCAGGAATTTGCTTTTGGCGCGGTTTGCGGCCACGGCCTCGTTCCTGGCGTCCACCAGAGCCGTTTCCTGCTTCTTCAGGGTATTGACGAACGACGTCAGGGATTGCTCCATTTCACCGATTTCGTCGGTCTTCCCTTGCGGCACCGGCGCCGTGCGCGATCCCGCTGCAATGTTCCTCATGGCCGCCTGAAGGTGACGCAGTCGACCGGCAATACTGCGGTCGAAGTTCCAGGCGGCCGCGACGACGGCGGAGATGCTCAGCAGGGCCAGAACGGCAAGGATGGCGCCGCTGAGGACCATCGTTTCGTCGGCCGCTGCCGACGTCCTGTCAATTCGTTGCTGGTGGAACCGCACCAAATCGGCGACGGCGACGTTCAGCCGGTCGGAAAGGTAGCGATGTCCGTCGACAAAATTGTTCGCCGTGAATGTGAGGCGCTTTTCTTCCGCCCTGCCTTCCAGATATTGCTTGGCCTGGACCGCGAAATCATTGACCCCCCGGCTGATGCGCACCAGCTCCGCGGCGTCATAGGTCGACGACAACGCCGCCAGCCGGTCTTGCAGCTCCGCGAATGATTTTCTACCCGACACAAGTCCCGAATTGTCCGGCGCCACAAGCGCCTCGGCAAGGTGGAGTGCCGCCGCCCTGTCGATGACCTGAAGTTCGGCCAGCGCAGTATTTGAGGTCGAGCCCGCCACGCCGGCTTTCGCCCGCTCTCGAATAAGTTTCGAGAACAAGGCACGCTGCTTGTTGTTGTTTTCCCTGACGTAAATCAGCGTCTTAACCGCCGCCTCGAGAGCCAGGTAGTTTTCGGTGACCTTGACCCGCTCATCCTGCAGTTGGGTGAGTCGCTGGGGATCGGCGCCCCTGTGCTTCAAATCCGCGATCAGAGAATCCATCCAGGCAAATCTGTCCAGAACCTGTTCGGTTACCGCCTGAACGTCGAGTAGATTGTTGGCACTGGCGACGGGGGCGGCGCTGGAGGCGATGGATTCGCCTGCACGGGACATTTCCGAGGCGATCAGAAGCGTCGGGATCTCCCCCTCGATGACACGTTGGAGTTTTTCGCGATGGCTCAGGAACGTGTAGGTGGCAACTAGGGCCGCCGTCAGCGTGAACATCGCGATGACCGACAGAGCCAGTACCAGCCGGCGGCGAACGGACAATTTGGAAAGCCAAACCACGATCACGTCATCCCGGGATCGGAAAACACCATGTCATTCCGACTCTAGAGTAAGTAGTTTGAATTGCATATACGTCCACGGGATTTCCAATTTTATGGATTCTATATCAAGGTTTTCTATCTCTAAGGGTATAGTGGACTAGCTCAACTATTTTTTGGCTAGGAATTTCAACCATTCAATAGTATCTGCCCCAAATAAATGCGATTTATTCAACTATTACCTTTTTCGACTGACAATTGACGACTAGAATTCAGGCAACACTCCATGCAGACGGAATATTACTGTTTCAATTAAGTCCAGCCAGAAAAAAACGAGAAACGCACCATGTCGAAATACTTAATTCCATTCTTGATCGGATTGTCAATCGTGGCCGGCAATTCAGAACCCGCTTTGGCGGGTTCGACTCTGGACGCGATCAAAGCGCGGGGCACGATCAAGTGCGGCGTTTCGCCGGTTCACTCCCAGCACAAATCGGTCACTCTGCAGTACCGCTCGGGGTTGGACCGCCTGACGTGCCATGCCTTGGCTGCGGCAGTATTGGGGGATCGCGAAAAGATCGAATTCGTTCCCGTGAGCGCCAAGCTTCGCTTTAAGGCGCTGCAGGATAGATCCTACGATGTGCTGATCAGGGGCACGACCTGGACCCTGAAGCGCGACACCACGCTCGGGCTGCATTTTGCCGGCGTCAACCTGTACGACGGTCAGGGTTTCATCGCCCGCAGCGATTTGGCCATCAACGAAATTACCGAGGTGAAAGGCGGCACGATCTGCGTCGAAACCGACACGACTTCGCTCGCCAACATTCAGGACTTCATCGCCCAACACAATCTGGACATCCGCCTGATCAAGTTCAAATCCTTCAAGGAAGCCAAAGCCGCGTTTTTTTCGGGCCGTTGCAATCTTTACTCGGCGGATCGCGCGACTCTCGCGGCGGTTCGGTTGACGACGGCGCCGCGACCCGACGATTTCGTGGTTTTGCCCGAAATAATTTCAAAGGAGCCGCTGGGTCCGGTGGTGCGGGACGACGATATCGAATGGTTCCGGATTACGAAGTGGGTGCTGAATGCGCTCATCGAAACCGAAGAGAAAAACATCACGTCCAAGAATGTCGGGCAGATGCTGAGCAGCGAAAACCCGTCAATCAAACGCCTGCTCGGGGTCAAACCCGGTATCGGCAAACCGCTCGGCCTGGATGATCAGTGGGTCCGCCGCGTCGTCACCCAGGTCGGCAATTACGGCGAGATCTACGCGGTGACCATGGGGCACAAATCGAAAATGGCTCTGCCGCGGGGACTGAATGCCCTGTGGAAGGACGGCGGTTTGATGTACGCACCGCCGCTCCGCTAGTTTCCCGCCTGGCCCGCAGCCGCCCGCGTCCGCCAGACGGCCACCGCCGCGTCGAGGCCGGAGCGGGGACTGGACAGGACTGGCACCGGCAGCTCGCCGGCGCGTTCCAGGGCGGGCATCATGGAAGCCTGTGCCAGTACAACGACATCGGTTTCCGCGGCGGCGGCGCGCAGACCGGCAGCGATGACGTCGAAGTAGCCTTCCGTATCGCCGGCTTCGAACAGGGCCCGGCCCTCGGCGAACAGGTAGGGGACGAGTTTACATTCCCGGTCGAGGCGCCTCCCCGCATCGGCGATCAGGTCCATGGTCGGCTTCATCGTCGTATCGAAGGTCGCCGCGACGCCGATTCGGCCACCGGTGGTGACCGCAATCTCCGCCATCGGCCGGTCGATCCGCAATACCGGTGCGAAGTCCCTTTTCCGGGATTCGGCATCGGCATCGTCGGCGCCCGGTCCGATGGTTGAACAGGTGCAAAGGACCAGTCCCGAGCCATTTTCCGCAAGGGCTTGCAGCGTCTCCGCCGTTCGGCGGCGAATGTCCTCCGTCAGTTCCCCCGCAGCAAATGCCTCCTTCAGCAAGTCGTCCCGCAGCACGTGGGCGGCGGGTACGTCGGATGCCGTCTCTGCCAACAAGGCCGTAAAGGCGTCCACGTTGCTCGACGCCGTATGCAACAAAACCAAAGGCGCTTGATTCGCCGTCATGGAACAATCCTTTTTCCGCGGAAGCCTTATTTTGACCCATATCAGCCACTGCAGCCAACACCGGATACCGCCATCGTTTGACCTCGCCGGGATATCTGGGCAAGGTTCTGGACAAGGCAACAAACTCGGATGGGCTCATGCCGGTCGATCGATTGGATCACTACTCAATTCGCACCGCGGAACTGGACGCAACGCGGAGGTTCTTTGTCGACGTGCTGGGGTTGACGGAGGGCTACCGACCCCCGTTCAATTTTCCGGGTCACTGGCTTTACTGCGGCGACCAGCCGATCGTTCATCTGATCGGATCCGAAAAGAACGTCATCGCTTCATCGGATCACACCGGGGCCCTCGATCACGTCGCCTTGGCGGCAAGCGACCTCGACGGATTTCGATCCCGACTGGAAGAATTCGGCATTACCTACGATGAACGGAAAGTGCCCCAACTGAATGTGCGGCAATTGTTTGTCGTCGATCCCAACAACGTCAAGGTGGAGCTGAATTTTCCGCTAGAGGCCGACTAACCCCAGCGCTTCGGAGGACTGCACCAAACCCCGTCGACCCGTTTGATCAGCCAGGATGCGGGCAGCGCGACGATACCCGCGATTAGGGTTGTCACGCCAAACCAGAAAACCCGATTTGCCGCGGCCTCTTCCAAAGTCGCGGGAAGGCCCGTGAGCGAATAAAGCCCGAGCGCAAGAAAGCCGAGACCGCAAATCGTGCCGCCGATCCGTCTCATCAATTGATCGCGATAGATCGTCATCATCCGCACCCAATGGAAGCAATTCACTCTACCACGGCAACGATCAAATTGTGCTCCATAACGAAACCACGTGGGCGTTAGTAGTATGTGTCAAATTCATCTTGACCTGCGGGTCCAAGGCGCTCATTGATGGCTGTAATAACAAGTGGCGCAACGGGGATAGACTTCACATGGTATTCGGACTTTTCGGCGGAAAGAGTCAGGAAGACGGTTTACGTTCTTCCCTCTCCAAAGACACGTTCATGGAAGAATTCGAAAAGACCGTCGACACCTTCGGAGTCGTCGCCACGAATACGGCCGGCAAGTCCCCGGTGTACGGCGAAATCGAAGCCATGTCCCGGTTCGTGTTCGAGCAAGTCATGAAGACGGCGGCCAGCGCCGGAACAATCAATACGGCAAAAGACCTAGAGGCCGCCGCGACAATGTGCGTCGTGCTGGTGCAGTGCTTCGGACGCAATGGCGGTCTCAGTAAGACGGATTGCCAGGTCTTGCAGGGCACGGTGCCGGGTTTCGTCTTCCCCCGGACGTTGGGCGACAAATTCAAGGAAAATATCGGCGACGCGGTCACAAAAGCCGTCGTGCGCTACGCCCGGCAGATCGACAAGAAGGCATTCCGCAAGAATGTCGAGGCGGTCGAAGGCAACCTCACGCAGTTCCTGACGCACCGCAAGACCGACTACTACGCCATCCTCGCCGGCGACATTGCCCGGTTCCGCTAAGCCGGCTTGTTGCGGCAATCTCCGCATACCCTAAAATCGAATCGAATTGGGACGACTGATGGGGAAGGCCTCATGATCTGTGAAATTGTGCGTTTCAAAACCAAGCCTGGCATGACGCGGGAGGAAGTCCTTGCTGACGCCCGCAGCGTCGCGCCCCGATGGCGGGCGGAAGGGGACTTGATCCGCAAACACTTCCTGTTCGACGGCGAGGGCGAATCGCTGGGAATTTACCTATGGAAGAACCGCGAGGCGGCGGAGGCGGCGCACGATCAAACCTGGCGCCAGCGTGTGCGGGACATTCACGGCAGCGAACCGTCAATCAGCTATTTCGACACGCTGATGATCGTCGATAACCTCACGGAAGAGGTAACGGAGTACTGAACCCAGTTATTGCAGCGCCAAATAAAAAAGACTGGATTCCGGCATCCGCCGGAATGACGAGGAGAGCAAACGAAATCCACGGCGTCACCCCGGCGCATGCCGGGGTCCAGGTTTAGTTTTCTGCTTATACCGAATTCCGGCAAACAATGTCCCAGTGGACCCTTGCCGTCGCCTCCTCTCCGCCGCCCATAATCCTGAAATAGACTTTAAGATTGGCATTCATCATTTCCAAATCGGGCTCTCCCGCGTCCCGATCCGCCATTAGGCCAGCCAGGATGATCTGCTCCGTCTTTTCGGCGCGCAACTCGGCCGCCTTTACCATGTTGCGCACGCTTTCGCGGTCCTCCTCGTCGACGCCCATGAAGGCCGTATCCTTGAGCAGGCGGCGGACGCTCCGCAACGGCAGGACGACGGCATTTTGCCATTGGGCGACAGCATCGATGACGCCCTGCAATTCGGTCTCTTCAAGACGGACGCCCAAGCTGCCGGCCCAGCAGCAGTAGAGGATCAGATTGACGTTGAGACCGAACTCGTCCTGTAGCTCCAGACAGGCGGCTTCGACGCCGGGCGCCCCATAGACTCGAAGCGAAAAGTCCCAGAAATCGTCGGCACTGGGGGCGGACATTTCCGCCTAACTAACAGCCTTGATGGAATCGTCGCGCCCCGGAACGCCGCTCCAGCGGCGGAACAGGTTGTGCTCGATGTCGAACTGGTCAAGCGCCTTGCCGACGCTCTGGTGGACAATGTCCATGATGCTCTGCGGCTCGTGATAGAACGCCGGCATGGGCGGCACGATGATGGCGCCGAGATCAGCGGCCTTGACCATCAGTTCGAGGTGACCCTTATGCAGCGGTGTTTCGCGCACCATCAGCACGAGTTTGCGGCGTTCCTTCAGCGTCACGTCAGCGGCACGCGTCACCAGGTTCTCGTTGTAGGAATTGGCGATTCCCGAAAGCGACTTGATGGTGCACGGTGCAACGATCATGCCTTGGGTCAGGAAAGAACCGCTCGAAACGGCGGCGGCCATGTCCTTGTTGCTGTGCACGACCTCGGCAAGATCCTTGACCTCCTGAAGTGTGAGGTCCGTTTCGATCTGGATGCTGCGGCCGGCCGATTCGCTGACGATCAAGTGGGTCGGCACGCCGACCTTCTTGAGGACTTTCAGCATCTCAACGCCGTAGATCATGCCGGTTGCGCCGGTCAGCGCGATGACGAGAGGCGTAGTCATGGTTCGCCTACCTTTCCGTTCGTTGCCTATGAACTTAAGTCATTCAAGCGGCGTTTCCAAACCCATGCACGGCTTCACAGCTTTCCATGATCTCATAGCCGGCGGTTTCCAGCGCCCCTGTGATCTTGCCCAAATCCTCGCCCTGAAAGCGGATGACGATCTTTCTCTTGGTCTTGTCGCCGTTATTGTCGACCGAAAAAATCGATTCGACCGTCGCACCAGCGCCCTCGACGATCTTGGATACGTTGGCGATGGTCCCCCGTTCAAGCGCCACCGGCGCCAAGGTAATACCGGCCCAAGATTCCCAGGCGCCGAGTACCCGGGCGGCGAGGTGGAAAATCTCCGACGCGGAAACCAGGCCCACCACCTTGCCATCCTCCATGACGGGAAACTGGCTGATGCCATCCTCCTGGCCCCACCTCAGGCAGTGCTCCATGGTGTCGTCGGCGTTGACCGTCGTCGGATTGCGCACCATGACGTCCTTGGCCATCAAGCGGTTGGCGAAGTAATCCATCTCGTGCGGATTCTGGGAACGCGTGACGTTCTCAGCGGCCCTGAGACAAATGGCACGTGTCACCATTCCCCGCAGACGACCGTCGTCGACGACCGGAACGGCGCGAAGATTGTTTTCGTGCAGCAACCGTTTAACGTCCGCGACAAGAGTATCGCCGCTGACCACCTGAGGGTCCTTGGTCATCCAATTTCGAACGATCATGGTTTGCTCCAATCGGCTCGACGTTTATTCGTTGACCACGCGGCCACCGGCATTCGCCTGATTGAACAACGCGATGAATTCGTCGACCGCCACGCGGGCGAACTCCGGCGTGTATAGATGGAGATCGACTTCCTTGATCGCCTCCTTGTTGTCGAGCTTATCTCTTAGTCGCTCGACAAATGCCGCGTCGGCAATGGGATCGTAGATCTCTCGGCCTTCCTTATCCAGCGACGACCAGCCCTGGGTCGGAATAAGGAATGTGAACGGGCCCTTGGCCTGGTTCAGTCGTTCGGCGATGACGTCGGCGACGTGACGAAGCTCCTCCGCCGTCGAGCGCACTTGCACGCGCAAGGCGTCCTGGACGTACTGCACCCGGTCCTTGGTTTCTTCCAGTTTGTCCTTGCGGCCGCCGTAACTCAGGATATCCAACCCGCAGGGCGCCAGCACGGCGGGAATACCGGCATTGACCGCCGCCATGAGCCGGTCGGGACCGGGATCGCGGTTGCCGTCGTAGAGGTTTTCCATGACCCCGCCGATGCAGATATCCATAACGCCGTGAAAGGCGCCGTCGCGGATCATCTCTTCCATGGCGGCATCGCCCTTGCCCTGGGCGTGGCAGACGACAGGCACGAAGCCAGCGTCTTCCAGCATACCCATGGCGGTTTGCACGGCCATTTCGCCGAAACCGAACCCGGTGATGGCAATGACCGGTTTGTCGAACTGGAAGTCCGTACCCTGGGTCATTTCGACCATGCCGCAGACGGCGCCAACGGCATTGGTGATCTGGGCCCTCAACAGCGGGTTCATTTTCACAATGTCGAGCACCGTGTGGTGCATCGTGATGTCGCGCGTGCCGACGTATGAATCGATATATCGCGGATGCGCCGCCATGGGGGAGGCCATGACCTTGGGCATGCCGAACGGCAGGCGCTTCATGATACTGGTCGAGACCAACGTCGCCGTGCCGCCGCCGACGCCGAAGATGCCGTGCACCTTGCCCTCACGAAGCAGGTCGTCGACGATTTCCGCCGCCCCCTTGATCTGGTTCTGCGTCGCGGTGTCGCGGTCGGAGCGGTAGAACTCCCGGACCTTTTCGATCGGCAGGCCGCCGCGCTCGGCAACCTGTTCGCAGGTTACGTCGCCGGGGAAGGGGGGTGGCTCCTCCATGCTGAAATCGACCAGCACGGCTTTGTGGCCCCTGGCCTCGATAAGTTCCTTCACGAAGACGATATCCTCACCCCGGGTGTCGAGGTTGCAGATGATCACAATTCCCTTTTTGTCGGCCATGCCCGGCTCTTGTTCCTTTTAGATGAACCGATAGCTGACGGAACTATTTTCTGCCGTCATTCCCGCGAAAGCGGGAATCCATACCTGAGCGGATGAATTCCGTGAGGGAACGCCAAATCCATACTCCGCGGAGTGGATTCCCGCTTTCGCGGGAATGACGCGGGGTTGGGTGTGATCGGCGGCCAAAGGTATCATTTTGTTTCCAGCTTTGAAGTGGGAGGACCGGGCGGCTGCCGGTAAGTACGCACCGACAGCCACCCGATCGTGACGACCTCCGTGTAACGTCGCTTGCGTTACTCGGCAGCCTTCTTGAGCGGTTCGGGCCGCGTCAGGCGGTCGATCATGTCGGCCACCGGACTGTTGCCGTCGAAACCGTAGTCGTTCCAGCGGTCGGAAACCTTCTGCAGGACGCCGCGGTCCATGAAGATTTCGTTCGGCTTGTTCTGCCATTCGTACGGCGTGCAGGCATCGAGGATGATGCGGCTGGTGATCTCACGCGCGTCGATGGGCAGGCCCGGATCGAGCGGCGTGGACCGCCCGCGGTCGATGATCTGGGCCGAGCGCTTGGGATCGAACCGGGTGGACAGCGCCCACCAGACGCGGTCCCAATCGTCCGCCTGGATGTCGTGATCAACCGTGATGACGCCCTTGAGGCCGTAGTGCCCCGTCGTCGAGGCGATGACGGCGTTGCCGACGTGGTTGGAGTGTCCCGGATACTTTTGTCGCACCGAGACGACGCCCCAAAAGCGGCCGCAGGCTTCCGGCGGGATGTAGACGCTCTCGACGCCCGGCACGCGCATGACCTCGAGATCGTGCCACAGCGTGGCGGTCCGGTTGAGCGACTGGATCATGTGGATGTCGTTGATGGGCTTGCCCACCGTGGTCGCCCACATCACCGGCTTCTTGCGCATCAGGATGCGCTTGATGCGCAGCACGGGCTTGGGATAGTCCTTGCCCTTGTTGCCCGAATAGTAACCGGTGTACTCGCCGAAGGGACCTTCCTCCATCAGCTCGTTGGGATCGATGTAGCCCTCAGCGATGATCTCGGCGTTGGCGGGCAGGGTGAGGCCGGTGAGATCGGACTTGAAGACCTCGATCGGCCGCTGACGCAAGGCGCCGCCGATGTCGTACTCGTCGGTCTGGGAACTGACCAGGGTCGAGCCGGCCAGGAACAGCACCGGATCGGTCCCGACGACGGCCGCGGCGGGCATCAATTCACCGCGCTCGGCATACTGCTTCATGTGGAAGTCGCCGTGCTTGCCCTTGATGATCTGCGATCCCAGGATGTCCTTGCCGAGAACCTGAGAGCGGTAGGTACCGAGGTTGGTCCAACCCGTCTCAGGATCCTGCGTTACCAGGAAGCCCGCGGTGACGAAAAAGCGGCCGCCATCCTCGGGATAGAACCAGGGTGAGGGGATCTTGGTCATGTCGACGTCGTCGCCTTCCCAAACCGTGTCCATGACGGCCGGATTGTCGACGAACTTGGGCTTCACCAGGTCCTGGGTGGTCAGCTCCATCCATTTCTTGGAAAGCTGGCTCATGGAAA